>CBDBLV010000005.1:0-2076973 GCA_965207225.1 Dehalococcoidia bacterium | reverse complement strand
GGCGGCACGGCCCAGTTCACTGTCAAGGCCAACCCGAAGCCAACGGGCAACCTGCCGGTGAGCGTAATGGTCGGGGCCAGCGGCGATTACGGGGCAACCGCCGGTTCAAGAACGGTGACCGTTTCTACCAGTGGCACAACCAGTTTTTCAGTTGCCACTGCCGATGACGATGTTGACGAGCCCGACGGGTCGCTGACCGTGACCCTGATGGAAGGCAAAGAGTACAAAATGTCTCCCTCCGATAAGACGGCCACTGTGTCCATAAGGGACAACGACTTCCCCAAGCCGGTAGTGAGCATTACCGCAGATGGCGATATAACCGAGGGCGACGATGTCGTATTCACCATCAAGGCGAGCGCGGTGCCTCCCGGCGCGCCATCAGATGACCTTTCGGTAGAGGTGACCATCGAGACCAGCGGTGACTATGTGGCGTTCACCGGGTCAAAGACGGTTACTGTATCTCCCGGTGGCAGCGTGACCCTCACCATTGCCACCACCGACGATGATAACGATGAAGTCGATGGCTCGGTAACGGCTACGTTGATCGCGGGCGATGACTACCAGGTGGATGCCTCTCAAAGCGAAGCCAGGGTCAACGTACTGGACAACGACCTTCCCAAGCCGGTAGTGAGCATTACTGCTGGTCAAGATATTACGGAGGGTGAAGACGCCGTATTCACCATCAGCGCCAGTGAGGCGCATCCGGATGCACCGTCAGGTGACCTTTCTGTAAACGTAGCCATTGAATCCATCGGTGACTATGACGCATTCACGGGGCCGAAGACGGTCGTTGTCTCCCCCGGCAGCAGCGTGACCCTCACCATTGCCACCACTGACGACTTGCTGGACGATTTGGAAGGGTCGATTACGGCGACACTGAAATCCGGCGACGGTTACACTCTGTCCAATTCCCACGGTGCAGCCACAGTCAACGTAGCGGACGACGACGCTTCGCCGACCGTGTCCGTTGGGGATGGGTCGGAAACGGAGGGCGGGCTGCTGGAATTTCAGGTAACCCTCTCCACAGCATCGGGCAGAGAGGTAACGGTAAGGTGGTTGACCCTGCCCCTAGCCAGTGCGGACCAACGCGCTACCAGCCTTGATTACAAGTCCGCAACCGACCTTGCGGTATTCGCTCCTGGAGAGACCAGCAAAACATTTGAGATATGCCTGGAACAAGACACTAAAGATGAGCCGGATGAGTACTTCACCGTGATTCTGGATGAGTATTCGCTGGATGGAGCCACTTTGGGTGACGGAGAGGCAATCATGACCATAGTGGACGACGACTAAGCGGCAGCGCCGTCGGCACACTCCGCGCACCCATTAAGCAATTGCCAAGAGGCGCAGCGAAGCAACGTTGTCGTTCCCGTATCAATCCATGTCCGCCACCGAGACTGGATTGCCACTACCCTTATACACCGCATCCAGCAAGCGATCGTGAGACTGCAAGAGTCGTTGGGAGGCTGAGTACCAAGAATGACGGGGTAGTCGCCTCGACGAGTGTCGCCACGCCTACATATGGACGGACGGGGTGTACCTGGGAGACCGGGAAAAGACGGCGCTGTTGTGTGTGGCTGGAGCACGACGACGATGAGGAGCCGGACGAGTACTTCGTGGTGGAGGCGTTCCTGCCCGGGACCCTCTACCCGCCCGACGCCGTGGGAACCATGACGATCGTGGACGACGACTAGTCCGGCCCGGCCGGACCGGCAAGAGAACGGAAGGGGGCCTGCGGCAATGTCGCAGGCCCCCCCTTGCGCTGGCCGTGGGGCGGGTGATGGGCAGGTCCTGAGGAGACACCCGGTTTAGCGGAGGTGAAGGCATTGCAGATGGGCAGGATGGTGGAGCGATTCGCAACCTGGCGAATGACGGTCGCAGCCCTGAATGGCGTCGTCGGTTGTGTGGCGGGACTCGCTTGGCGGCAGACGCGGCTGGGAGGACTGGACTTGCTCGACGGTCGAGGCTGGTACACACCCGCAGAGGCGGCGGCCCTCTTCGACGCCCTGGACCGGCTCGACGCCAGCGCAAGGGTCGTCTATGCGACCACCGCGCTCACCGTCGACATGCTCTTTCCGGCCTCGTACGGCCTGCTGTTCGCCGTCCTGCTGTTCCGGCTCTTTCGAGGCGGAGCGCCGCTGTACCTGCTGCCGCTGGCCCTCGCCCTTGCGGACGTGCTGGAGAATACCACCATCGCTGCGCTAGCCCTGAGCTACGACGGTGAGCCTTCTCCGCTGACCTGGCTGGCCGCCGTGTTCACCCTGGTGAAGACGGGCCTGATTGTGGCCACGCTGGCGGCGGTAGGCGCCGGCGGGACGCTCTGGATGTGGGCAAGAATCCGTCAATCACGCTGACCATGGCATGTCGCCTTTTTACTGCACCGCGTACGGCTGACCGGGTGGGTCTGTAGGGAGAGGGCCGCGCCCCTGATGGCGTCGGCCTGCGCCCCCAGGGATTCCTGAGCAGGCGGGGCAACTCGCCGCCGTTCTCCGAGAGCCTGTCCCGCACTTGATGCGGGGGCCGGTACAGCGGCGGGTAGGACGCCATCACCCGCTGGGCGACGGCGTTGCGATAGGTGTCTATGAAGTCTCCGAGGTTCATGGTGTCGTCCTCCTGATGCTTGGTGACCGGAGGACGCCGTCGGAACCCGCAGGGCGGCCCCCCGTGGGAGCGCTGGGGTCCCGGCAACGCCCCCCAGGCGTCTTGTTGGATATGCGAGGCCCGCGCATGTGCGGGCCTCGTTGTGTGTGCGGCCCACTCTGGGCCGTCTTCCTTACGCGGCTCCGGCCTGGGGCTGTGTCAGCAGTGCGGAGTAGCCCGGGGCGACCACGTGATCCACGGACACCTTCCCTGCGCCGTCGTACCCGGCGCGGAAGGCGTACTCCACCTCCGCTCCCCAGGGCACGCGCCCGCCGACGCGGACCGCGCCGCCCCTGGCCGTGCCATCCCTGCCGCGAGCGCCGTGCACCACCATCCCGCTGCGCTCCCCCTTCTTCCAGCCCAGCACCTTCAAGGCCACGGGCATCACCCGCTCCGAGTCCTCCGCCCGCCGGAACAGCGCCCCGTGCAGCTTCCTGAGGACCACGGCTGACGGGGTGCTTCTGCCGTTCATGATCTGGGAGAGGTGGCCGGAGCTGATGCCCGCCCTACGCGCCACCTCGTTCTGGCTGACGTCGAGCTCCTTCATCCGGTCCCAGACGGCCTGTTGGTCGAGGTTGGGACACTGGGCGGACTCGACCTTCGCCCGTCCCCCAAGCATGGCCTCGACCCTGGCCTGGAGCTTCACCCCCATGCTACGGTGCCCTCTGGACACCTGGCTGAGGTACCCGGCGGACACGCCGACCTTCTCGGCCAGCTCCCTCATGGTTAGTCCGAGGGCGCGGGCGGTCTCCCTGATGAAGCTGCTGGCCTCACTCTCGATCACGTCACCCTGGCGGTTGGCGCACTGTGCGGGGGCGACCCTGGCCGGAGCGTTCAGGACCGACTCGATGCTGGCCTGCACCTTGGGTCCCATGTTCCGGCGTCCCCTTGCCACCTGCGTCAGGTAGCCGTAGCTCACTCCCGACCGGTCGGACAGTTCCAGCATGGTGATTCCTATCTCGCGTGCGCGCTCCCGGATGAAGGTACTTTCTGCATCTACCTCGCGGGTCTGTCGGTAGACGATCCCCTGCCCAGGGACCTCTCCCAGCACGGCCATCGCCTTCTCCCGCAGGTTGGGGGTCCAGGGCTTCTTGCCTGTGCCGACCTGGGACAGGTGGCTTGCGCTGACGCCCATCAGGGCCGCAAGCTCCTTCAAGGTGAGGCCGCGCTTGCGGGCCGCCGCCCTGAGCTCGCTCTCGGGCCTGCCCCTGCGCTCGGCGGGCGCCGCCGCATCCGTCGTGGTTTCCGTGTCCTTGGTCCTATTGGTCCTCGTCGTGGTTGCCGTCGTCATGTCGCTTCTCCTTTCAATGAAGAAGCGGGACGGCCCACCACCCCCGTGGGGTGGAGACAGTCCCGCTCGAATTGGTTGTCCCGAATGCCGGGACTGTCTCCGTGGGTTTGTGTTTGCAAAGAGAAGGGCCGCTCCTCTTGGTGAAGAGAAGCGGCCCTGTGCTCGCCAACTGCTATGGGTCTTGTATGCGAGAAGCCGGAAGCCCCGATCGTCAGCGACGAAGTGGACTCCAGGCCGTATGTCGAGACGCCAAAGCTGCCGAAGCAGACTGCGACGCCCTCGACCTCGCCTACCGGTTACTCAATGTGCATGTGCACCTCCTTCTGGTTGTTGACCCGCGCGGCATCCGTGGCGTGGGTTGTGCGTGCGTGATGGGATCGTTCGACGGAAGACGCACTCCGCCCACGGTCGAATGCCGGACGCGTGTTACGGAGTGGAATGCGAAAGGCGCAGCTCGGCCCAGGACGAGCATCGTCAGTCGGGAAGAAGCCGCGATGAGGGGAAGCGTCTGACCTGCGGCGCAAACCACAGGATGACGCAACGAGAAGAGGACGCAGTCCGGCCCGAGGTGAACAACGACAACGGGAAAGCTGCGGGACGTGAAGCGGCCAGCCTGCTCAGAGCTACAGACCGGCGCGTTGCGAAGCTGTAGCCTAGCTGTTTGCCAGCCTGACCGCAGACATGCTGAACTAGCCGAGGCGACAGGCGCACTTCAACCAGTTTGCCGGGGGCGAGACGCTGAACGCACACCGAGTCCCATGGGTCCGACGTTGAGGTGATCAACCCCAGCCGTTGGACCTGTGCCCAGCAACCGGAGCGATCAACTCCGATGCGCCGGACGATTGCCCAGCGGGTGAAGGACCAACGTCAAACTTCAGCCCTCTGGACTGAGCCGAGAACGGAGGGCTTGTTCACTCCGTCGAATCGGCCCGCGCTGGTTGCGAAGGGCTTGTCACTCCGCATCGCCAGCATTCCCTCTTGGGCAAAGCCCGTGCAACAGGGATCACGCACCCAGGTTTCTATGGTCGGAAACCTTGGAGAAAGCCAAACAGTGCAACCATTATTAGCAGACCGTCGCGGCGTTGAGAAGGCTTTGACGGCGTTATGGCCCAGATCGGTTGATTTAGTTCATATCCACTTCAACTAAAGTTCACATCCTTGACGATCCGACCTTGTGCATAGTCAAGCCTGTCACTTCGACCATAGCCACAGGGACAGCAAGCGCCTCAGTGTATCCATACACTCCCCATTCTCCCGTGCCCTCCGCGTGCCGGAGAGCGCGGCCTTGCGCCAAGTCCCATCCAGTGACGACCAGGAGCTATTGACCGGTCCTATCACGGTCTCCACACCATCCCGGCCAGGCCGTTGGCCCCCGGTTGCCGCCCGGCGTCATACTCCCCCACGTCCCCGGTGTTTATCGCCCCGTTTTACGCTCCACCCGCCGACTTCCCGCGATGCGTGCCCCCCACCATCCAACGGGTTTTGAGCAGATTGACCTGAACGCACTCTTTCAAAAAGTCGTTCACTGAGCACGTCCTGTAGGGGGCTGTTTACGGCTATTTCAGCTTTGCCGCGACCGACTCTTCGATTCCTCACAAAACTCAGTTTCCTGTACACCCCTACCACTGCGTCTGTCAGGGCGATTCACGACGACCTCGGAGGGTGCATCACTGGCGATGCACACCGTGGATAGTATCCAAGCGTTTTTCGTTTGTTCACACTCTCCCGCGTGTCCAAAGCCTTCTCACCTGGAGAATCCAAGTTTCATTCGAGACTCTTCCAAGTCCGGCCCATGTCTTCGCAGTTGGAATATCCAACTCTGACACCGTGGTTTTCCAAGTCACTGCCGGAAGGAGCCCTTCCCCCAAAGTGCTTCCCAGTTACGTCCAATAGGAGGCTATTTCCTCCTGCTCCAGCTACGAAATGACCTCACTTGGATTTTCCAACCCAACACCACTTCCCTGTACACCCCAGCTACAGCGCGAAGGGTGCGGTTTCGTAACCCCACGCGTGCAGGTGCATCTCCGCACCTGCGCATGGGAGGTTCCGGATCGCATATCCGTTGTTCACACTCTCTTGCGGAGTGCTGCGGCCCGTTGAAGCGTGCCTCGGTGCTGTCGTTGCCCAGCTTTCACGCCAGCTCTTTCAGGAGGTCCAAGAGTCTCATGTGGTACACGTTCTCGAAGTCCCCGCCGTCCTCGACGCCGTGTTGGGTCGTCCTCATCGACTCTTCGTTCTTGACGGGGAACTCGTTCCGGCTTCGGAATCTATCCCGTCCGGCGTCACGCACCCCCACCTCAAGCGGCCTTTTGGGCCGCTTTTGTCATCGGGCCGCCGAATTTGCCCGCGTCACATACCCACACCTCAAGCCTCTTTTTGTCATCGGAGACCGGAATCCGCCCTTTCACCAGATTGCTCACCGCTCACGTCCAGTAGAGAGGGTTTTGCCCCTGATTCAGCTACGAAATCACGACTTTGACCAGTCAGTCACCAAACTCCATTTCCTGTACACCCCCGCTACTGCAAGAAACGGCTCCCCGATTGCAGACCATGCGTGGTGCCACCATGCGTGAGGTCTTTTTCGGCGCTTGATTTGTTCACACTCTCTGGCAAGGGCTGCGATCCGATGAACCACAGCAAACCACAGGAGGTGAGCGAGTTGGCGCTGAAGTTGAAGCTCCGTTCGGCAGGACGACTCATTCCACCGGGAACTACGCTCCGGTGTTAGTGCTAACTCTAAACTGACCCAGTAGCGCTAATTTGGAATTGACCCACCCCGATAGCGGACGCATCTTCGTCGGGAAACCGATTAGGAGGTGCAGCAAGTCAAATGATAGGAGGTGGGTTAGTGAGAGAGTTATACGAGTTGAAGGGCGATGGAAGCTCGATCCGAGGGATATCGAGGGAGTTGGGGATTTCCCGGAACACCGTGCGCAAGTACGTGCGCTCCGACGAGGTGCCCAAGGCCAAGCGGCGAGAGAAGCAGGGGTCGAAGCTGGACCCATACAAGGGTCACATAGATGGTCGGCTGTCGGCGGGAGTGGACAACTGCGTGGTGCTGCTGCGGGAGATCCGGGAGTTGGGCTACGACGGCAGCTATCCGACGCTGACCAACTACGTGCGGCCTCGGCGTCGGCCGCGTCAGCCCCGTGCGACGGTGCGGTTCGAGACGGCGCCAGGCGAGCAGGCACAGGTGGACTGGGGCAGCTTCGCCTATGTCGGAGAGGACGGGCGCAAGCACCGGGTCTGGGCCTTCGTGATGGTGCTGAGCTGGTCTCGGACCATCTACGTGGAGTTCGTCCGGCGCGCCGACGTGGCGACCTTCATCAGGTGCCATCTGAACGCCTTCGAGTACTTCGGTGGTGTTCCCCGCCGCTGCCTGTACGACAACGCCAAGGTGGTGGTCCTGGGGCGTGACAGGGAGGGCAGGCCGGAGTGGAACAGCCGGATGCTGGACTTCTCACTGCGAATGGGCTTCGACCTCCGTCTGTGCCGACCCTACCGAGCGCAGACGAAGGGCAAGGTGGAGAGCGGCGTGAAGTACGTCCGGGGCAACCTGTGGCCCGGTGTCCGCTTCACCGACGACGCAGACATGAACCGCCAGGCCCTGGAGTGGTGCGATGCGGTGGCCAATCGGCGAGTCCATGGGACGACGCACCGGGTCCCCCGAGAGATGCTGGCTGAGGAGCTCGCCCACCTGGGCAGCCTGCCGCCGCGTTCGGGCCTTGCGCCCTACATGCGGGAGGAGCGGAAGGTGGCCAGGGACGGCTACGTCCACTGGGAGAGGTCTCGCTACGGCGTGCCCTGGAGCTGGGCGGGTTCGACGGTCCAGGTGGGTGTGCGGGCCGGTACGGTGGAGGTCTGGTCGGGCGACGTGCGGCTGGCGGTGCATCCCCAAGCCCAGCGGACCGGTCAGCGCCTCACACTGCCGGGCCAGTGGGACGGACTGCCCGGCGGCGATGATCGTCCTCGTAAGGAAGCCGTGGCGGTGCAGATCCCTGTGGGCCAAGTGGAGCGCCGCTCCCTGGAGGTGTACGAGTTGGCAGCGGTGGGAGGTGGGCGATGATCGCGCTGGAACAGGCTCGCCAGCACCTGGAGACGCTGGGCCTCAAGCAGGCCGTCGAAGCCCTGGACAACTCCCTGGACGCTGCGGCCACCAAGAAACTGACCTACCCCGAGATGCTGGCAGAGCTACTCGGCGTGGAAGTGGCCGCCCGGAAGGAGCGGTACATGTCCACCAGGACGAAGCTGGCTCACCTCCCCTTCCACCGGACCTTGGAGCAGTTCGACTTCTCGTTCCAGCCCTCCATCGACGAGCGACAGGTGCGGGAACTGGCCGGCCTGTCCTTCGTCGCTGAAGCCACCAACCTGCTGCTCCTGGGACCGCCAGGTGTGGGCAAGACCCATCTGGCGGTGGCCCTAGCGCTCAAGGCCATCGAGAAGAGCCAGGGGGCCTACTTCGTCCGAGCCTACGACCTGATGGAGGACCTGAGGAAGGCCAGGGTGGAGAACAACCTCCAACGGCGCATGCGGGTCTACCTGTCGCCCAAGCTACTCATCGTGGACGAGTTCGGCATCTGGCCTTACGACCGGGACGCCTCCACCGCCTTCTTCACCCTGGTGTCGGCTCGCTATGAGCGGGGCAGCATCATCCTCACCTCCAACAAGGGCTTCGCCGAGTGGGGTGAGCTTCTGGGCGATACCGTCATCGCCTCGGCCATCCTGGACCGGCTGCTGCACCACAGCCACGTCCTCAACATCCGAGGCGAGAGCTACCGGCTTAAAGGCAAGAGGCAGGCCGGACTCTTCGCCTCCCATCAACTGCTATCGACATCGCCTGAAGCCGCTAGCTCCGGCGACGTCTAAATCCAACAGGCACTCTTGCTTGCCAGAAAGGAGGCGACTTAACGACAAGGTGGGTCAGTTCTAACTTAGCGGAAAAGGGTCAAATCTAACTTAGCATTGACAGGACGTCGACTTGGACGTGTAGGCGCCTGCCGCTCGCCACATCGTCGACTGCCGAGTCGGTGCCTGAGGCACACTCGAGTCGTGGAGCAAAGCCCCTCGACGTCTGGCGACTGGATACGGTCGTGCGCCAGCTCAGGATGTTCAGCCAGCAGCCGAATCGAGATTCCGGGTCGTCGGCGCCAGTCCAAGCCCTCTGTCGGGAAGAGATGGTGGTGGCCCATCAGCTAGCGCGCTTCCCCCGGTCTGTCAGCGTTATCCTCTGGAGAGATTGTTAAAGAGGCGGCGCCAAGAGGCAGCATCGCCCTGGCCGAACCCGTCGCGTAGACGATCTCCCCCGAGGCGGAGACTGATGATACTTAGAACAGCTACGCAGCGGGCCTTACTGATACATACAGGGACAATGGGGGAGGGTATGGGAAAGTCCTGCAGTGGTGGGTCATGGCGTACCGATTTGCGAACTTTTCGGTGGGAGGTCGTACTGCAGCGTTGATCAGCCCACCTTATAGGGCGGCTTTCCCTAGCCTCTTCGTTTTCACATGTTCACGATCCCTCCAACAGAACCAACTTGGTGGTGAGGCTCCCCCGGCCGCCGGTGACATGGCGCCAGTAGACAACCGCTCCATCAACAAACAGCGCGTGCAACTCCAACAGGTCCGGGTCAGGAGGCTCACCGGGCAGGGTCAGGTAGACGAATCCGGCATTGAACGTCTTCTGCGATCGCGCCGCTGGCGGGTCTCTCGGCCCCTCGGCGGCGATAATCTGCTCTATAGAGATGACTTCCTTTTCTCCCGTGTGGGGGCCACGCCAGCCGCCCCCGGTTTCTTGAAGGTTCCTTAGGATGAACATGTCCGGCACCTCGCTAGGCGTGGCGAGGCCCGCCAGGTACAGATCGAGCCAGGAGAGTCCTCCCCAGCCGGTCGTAACGGGCGTGAACGTGCCGTCGCTGTTCTCGCGCCAGAAGCGCCCGCCCATGATGGACCCTTGCGGCGGCCCCTCCCAGGGAAACGGCGCCACGGTATGGAGTGCCAGCACCCAGTGAGATCCGTCGTGCAGGGGCTCGTATTCCCCGTTATTCAAGTACCCAACGGACGCAGTCCAGGTGTGGGTGAACTCATGGCCAAAGTGCCAAAGGCCCTTGGGACTGGCCAGGTATTCGCCCGCGCCGTCTATGTTGGCAACGTAACTGGATTTCACCCAGATAGGGAAGTTCCACTGCCCACGCATCCGGGCGGAGCAGGAGGACTTCCTGTGGTGGACTCTCTCCTGCCCGATCCCCTTGACGGCCACGTTCCCGGGGTAATAGCCCCACCAGGAGCCGTTGAACTGATGGTCGGTTCGGAACTGGCTGTGGAACACAATGAGATCGAACTCGTCCCCCAGGGCATCGATGATTCGGCAGGCCAGCGGAATGAGGTCGTCCTTCGGGTGGACATGTTGGAACACTTCGTGCTGCGCCGCCGAGCTTCGGGATGCCGGGCGGGACAGGTCGGTTTCCAGTTCCGGCGCTACGGGGAACTCGATGAGCACGGGATCGGTGTTGGCATTTCCGGGACGTCCCCAGGACTTCGTGGCGACATTCCGTTCCCCCGCGTTGGCGACGACGGACGCAGAAGTGACGCCGAGGTCGCTCAAACGAACTGTAAAGAAAACCCGATTGTCGCTCCAGTGTGAACCGACGGCGCCAGGACCGCGCGTCCAACTGTTGCCGTCCGGACCCACCGTCACAGACCAGTACAAATCTTGATCGTCCCTGTCACGGTACCGGTCTGTCCACCAAGGCCGGTCCGCATCGACAAACAGAAAATAGGTGAATTCCAGGTTCGGTTCAGGACGGATGGGCCCCCTCGTTGTGAACTCGACCATCACGAAGTCCGGATGCGAGGTGCGATGGACGGCGATTTCCAAGAGGTCGAGGTGATCGGGAGCGGAGGACTGCGTTGCACTGGAGATCCTTGCGATCAGCTCGGTCTGGCTCGCTCCTGGGAACAGCCCCACGATGCCGTCCCGGATCGCTTCCTCGGAGTTTTCGGGTTCAGGGGCGTAGTTGAACGCGACGCGGCCATCGGCGTGCAGGACCATCTGGAAACGGGTTTTCTCCGTGTGCGGACGCCCGTGGACATAGAATCTGTGATCTTCCGTGATCCAGGTGAGGACGACCCGATCCGGTCTGCGGGAGACGTGCTGCGTGTTTCCAGCCTCATCGGCGTCCCAGGGGCTCCACCCTCCGAGCATCGGCTTGTAGAGCGCACTGATTGCGTTGAGCGAGCTGATATGGGCGGCAATCTGCGACATCGTTCCCCATCGGTCGGGCCCATTCCGAGGGAAGGGGTAGGGCTCGTCGAAGGTGACCAGGCCGTAGCGGCTGAGGAAGAACGAACCCCAATCCTGGCCGGAAAATCTGAATTGAAAGGGCAACTCGATCTCCGCGTTGTTCTTCTCCGGGGATCCGATGTCCTCTTCCCAGGCGAGTGCGTGGACCGAGCGCGAGTATCCGCCGCTCCCGTCGGGAGTGAAGACCAGGGATCGGCCGGCCAAGTCGAACGGATTTGCTGGCACAATATCGTCGGTCTTGAGCTCCACGATGATCTGGTCTTCCGAGGTAATGGAGACACCGCCGCCGACCGGGGTGATGTCAATGGCAACGGGCGTTGGAGTGGGTGCGGGTGTCGCGGTAGAGGTGGCGGTCGGACTCGGCTCAGGGGTCGGAAATGGCGTCGGTGTTGCCGTTGCCGCGGCCGTAGGAGTCGTCGCTGGGGTCGGCGTGGGTGAGGGTGTGGGTGTGGCGGTCGGCGTCGGCGTGGGAGTGTCGGAGGGAACTGACGTGGCCGCTGCGGTGGGCGTTGGGGTCTGCGTGGGTACTGGCGTGGGCGAGGCGGTTGCTGTGGCTGTCGGCTCCGGCGTAGGCATAGGCGCGGCTGTCGGCTTCGGCGTAGGCACGGATGAGGAAGTGGGTATTGCCGTAGGAACGGCTGACGGTGTGGCAGTGGACGTTGGGATGGTCATGCGGGCGACTGGGGGCTCGGCGTCGTCGCTGCATGCCGCCAGTACCAGGCCCGACGCCTGCGCGAGGGCAACGATCAGCAAGAGAGAGAGTCGGCGACTAGTCATAGGAAGCATCACTACCTCTCTCTGTCGAGTGTTTACCGGCCCCGGGTAAGGATCGAAGAGGACAGACAACCGGGGGCATGTGTTCTATTCCATGTATCAGCCTGTCGAATGCCAAATCGATGAGCCCGAAACTAGGCCACATCTAGTGGCGATGACCGGCCACTTCATTCCCCGCAGTAGTAGCCGCCCACCCTTTCGGGCAACAATTGATCCGTGCTGGCCGGGAGCCCTATCTCGATGCCCTTCACATCGGAACGACCGGCCTCTATCTGCGTCGCATCATCCGCTACAGTAGTGAACCCGCTGGGTCCATAGAATCCCAGCTGGTTGCAAACGATACTGATCTCCTCCTCGTCAGCGTAAACTCCCACGACAAATGAGCCGAACTGGCCTGCCAGCAGGCGGATCTCGAAGGTGCCATCGGGCCCGGTCTCTCCCCACTTTCGTGGCCAGAAGCCCCTGGGTTCTGCATCGATTAGCCCGATCCGGAACCCTTCAACCGGCTCGTCGTCCGGTCCGAGGACCGTTCCAGCCACCACCGTCTGTCCACGGCATAGCTCATCCGGACTGGCCGGCAGTCGAATCTCGAGTCCCGGGGCTCCAATGCCGCCGATTTCAAGCGATGCCTCTTCGGGCCACGTCGTAAACCCACCGGGTCCGTAGAATCCCACTATTCCGCAGTCTGGAAAGTGTGGAACTTCGTCGGCGTGGATCCTCAGAATAGGAGAGCCTACCCAGCCTTCCGGGACAGAGAACTCAAAGGTTCCATCCTCCCCGCTCCGGACCCATGCACCAACTGTTCCCAACCATGCCCCCAACCAGATTCCCTCGACTGGCTTCTCATCTGGGCCCAGTACTACACCCGCGACCTTCCTCTCCCCAAGGCACGGATTGTTCCCGATTGCAGGGAGCCGAATCTCAATCCCGGACACATTTCCGCCGCCAATCTCGACCCGTGTCGCCTGTGGTTGCGCCGTTGTGATGCCGTCAGGTCCGTGGTAGCCCAGCCATCGGCACTCACCAGCCTCGCCCGCGTGAACGCTGAGCAAAGAGGAACCTGACACGCCCTCGGGTACAGGAATGACGAATGACCCATCACCACCAGTCTCTCCCCAGTTCCAGAAGTCCTCGCCTACCAGAGAGACCCGAATACCCTGTAACGGCTGACCACCTGTCCCGTACGCAACACCGCTAACGCTCGAAGCGTTTGCGACGTCATCCGGGTCACGACCTGGCACAGGCTCGGTACCAATGAACGGCGAACGGATCAATACTTCCTTGTTGTCTGCGCGCAGATATGTTTCCGGGTACACATAATTGCCGCTTCCCATCAGTGCCTCTCGATCGCATGTGGGAAGACCCGCATCGCACCCTGGCGGGTGAGGAAGTCCAAGCGCGTGACCCAGTTCATGGCCAAGTCCTCCAATCCATTGCTCTGACGTTCGGTAATACGGCCCTTCGCCACAGAAGTAGAACGATCCTCGGACGAAGCCATCCCTGACGTCCCCCAGAATAGTGAGGCCCGCCCCACCGGCGCCCAGCTCGTGGGTCTCATCACACGGTTCCATCACATCCACGTACAGAACCCACACAAAACCTGGAGAGTTTTGCTGCACTGGTCCACAATGTTGCACCCCCTCCACTACATTCTTCCAGGCGTCGCCACGTGCGTAGAAGTCTTCAGGCTCGCTCATACGGCACACCTCAGGAACTATCTCGTAGACTGAGAACGTCAGGCCGCGAAGTTCCCGACGATACCAGGACTGCAGGTCTACCATGATGTCGGCGATTGTTTCACTAGCTTCCGGCAGGAATTCCCGGTCTGAAGGTATGGCGTACAGGACGCGGACGGTGCCGGTCGACCTCCTTGAGATTCGCACCGAGACGTCCATCTCCGCAGTCAGGCCCTGGTAAGCCGCATGAATGACGGTCTTGCCACCCCCGACAGCAGTGACTAACCCCTCCGACACCGACGCCACCCAGGGATCCGAAGATCCCCACTCCACGAGCGAGTTATCGACCACGTGACTCGATCCGTCCGACCGGGAGGCAGTGACTGACAGTTGAGAAGTCCTGCCGATTGAACTGAGAATGGTCGTCCCGTTCACGTCCAGGGAAACGATTGGATATGTGACCGTAATGGTGACAGACTTGGAAACCTCCGTTCCAACCTCGTTGGTCGCGGTCAGGGTATAGGTGGTGGTTGCAGCGGGCCTGACCACGGTCCTGCCGTCAACGGGCAGCGGTCCGGTTACACCGCTGACCGTGACAGACGATGCCCCCGTGGTAGTCCAGTCCAGCGTGCTTGAATCTCCGTCCTCAATCGTCAGAGGGATGGCCGCGAACGATTGGATGCTGGGGTTGGGTATCGGCGTCGGCGTGCTCGTGGGCGTTGCGGTCTGAGTGGGCGTCGCCGTCGGGGTGGCTGTGGGAACAGGCGTGGGCGTTGCGGTCTGAGTGGCTGTGGGAGTGGAAGTAGGCACGGGTGAAGGAAAGGGTGTAGGAGTAGGTGTGTCGGCCAGCGCGGGGACGGGCGTCGCCGCGGGCGTGGCCGTTGCGGTCTGAGCGGGTGTGGGAGTGGAAGTAGGCACGGGTGAAGGAATAGATGTGTCGGCCGGCACGGATATGGGCGTTGCCGTGGGCGTGGGAGCAGGTGTGTCGGATGGATTGGGGATGAGTGTAGGGGTAGTCTCGTCGGAACATCCGGTCGGCAGGATGGCCAGGAGCGCAGTGGCTAGCACCAGCAAAATCATTGCGGGCTTGAGCATGCGATTGCTCCCTCCTTCCACCCTTCGCATTCCAGTCTCTTCTGTCGCGGGCCTTCCCCTCATGGTTGGCGCCGCCAGGCCTTTTGCTTAGCAATCCTATTCGGCGGCTCAATATGCAGTGTCGCTGTTGGAAAAGTCAGAGCAGCCGGATTTGTTGCATGCCCGGACCTTGTAACTCGTTGGTTCAAACCCGAAGGGTCCAGAATTTGGTGATCCATCGTAATACTGCGTCTGCGGTGCGCTGACTTCCGCATCCAGCCGGGTGCCCTGGTACACTTCGTAGTACGTCGCCCCAATAACCGCATTCCAAGTTACCCTTGCGTCGTCGAATGCTAGGCGTACATCAACTTTCGTAGCAACGCGGCCCCCCTAGTTATCGCATAAAGTTGACGATTTCCGTAAGCGGATGCGCTAACATGATCACCAATCTCTAGTGAGGTTCGATTCCTAGGAGGGCCGCTGGCTGGACACCTTCCTTGCGCCATTCATCGTACGAGCCATACTTGCTTGCTCCCTAATCGCGCGAAAAACGATTAGGTAACACGATACGCCGAATAGTTCAGTTACGCTACCCACCTTGCTCAAAGGCCGTGGGTTGCGAGACTCGTCGGGGGGTTGAGCGGAGCAGGAGCGAGAGACGTTTTGAGACTTTCGCCTTTGCTCAGTCTCAAGAGGGGATTAGAGGGTACTTTTCTACTTCTCCAAGGAAATGGGTTTCCGTGTAGAGCATTACTTTTGTCGGAACGGTTTTCCCCGTAGGACTTGTCATTCTGTTACTTCGGGCTTTACCTTCCGCAGACAGGAGGTAAGGCATGCTCTTCCAGATCGACGGGCTAGGAGAAAAGGGCGATGGCTTCGTCAAGCTAGAGTACAACATGTTTGAAGATTTGAGCAGGGTGCGCCTCTCTTCGGGCTACGAGAGGTCTCGTCGTCCCTTTCGGGATGCCCTGCAACTCGGTGAAGCCAAAGTCCTAAGCGCGGCACTGTTGGCGATGGCGCAGTATGCAGAGGACATGGGCCGGTACGAATTGGTGGAAGAGTAGAAAGCCCCCGCTCGGCTCCCTCAGCTTAAGGGTACACCGGCAGGGGCCTCCAACGTCGGGGAGAGCTCGCGGGCACGGCTGCGTGACGCCCTACTCCGCCTTTTGTCCCCTACGGCGGTCACGTCTCACACCCGCCGTAAGTACAGTTTAGCGGGTCAATTTCCAATCACTAGTTGCGGTCTGGTCAACGCTCTGTAGCTGAGAGGCCGAGACGCTACCAGCCTTTGCAGTGTCAGCGTCCATAGCTCTGGATGGTGACGGTTGTTGATCTTCCATGCCAGCTCGTCGATGTAGTAGTCCAGGTACTTGGGCTGCACGAAGTGGAATATGCCCTTCATACTCCGTTTGAGTAGGGACCAGATGCCTTCAATCGTGTTGGTGTGCATGTAGCTATCCCCGTAGTAGCGCTTCGAGTGATTCGAGGCCATGTGATAGGGCAGTCCGTTGTATCCCGGCCATCCGTCGCTAAAGACTGCCTCCACTATCTCTGGGTCGATAGCTTCCAGTACAAACTTGTGCAGAGTGCGTCTACTACGGTCGGTCGTGACCTTTAGATACGTTCCTCCGCCCCTCTGGACTATGCCCAACACTATCGACTTGTCGTTCCTTGCGCCGTAGTAGGTTTCGTCTACCTCGACGATTCCACCGAAGATACGTTCTGTCTGGTGCATAGCATGGCGGACTCTGTGGCCCAAGTACCACGCTGCCTGATCTGAGATTCTGAGCATCCGCGCTAGTTGAACGGCGGGTATCCCTTTCTTTGACACGCACATCAGGTACGTTGCAACGAACCACTTGCTCAATGGGATGTGGGTCTTATGCAGGGTAGTCCCTGCGGTGACTGAAAAGACGTACCGGCAAGCTAGACAGTCGAATGTTCCCCGAGTAGTTATCCAGCTAATGTGTAGATTCCCGCATCGTGGACATGCGACACCGTTAGGCCATCGAAGGTTCAATAGTAGGCGTCGGCACTCGTCCTCCTCCTGCCAGTAGTCCAGTACATCGAGCAGATCCACTAGAGCTTGGCCTCTAGGACTAGAGTAACTATGTTCACGCCTCGACGACGGTAGAGTCCTACTACTCGGAATCCTCGCGGCCCCCACTTGTCTAGATGCTCCTGTATCTTACTCTCCCGCGTTCTTATCACCATATGCTGGTAGGCCACTAGTTTTCCTCTCCATTAGTCTCTGTTTCAGGTGTTGCCAATGCTTCTAGCTCCTCCACTTTTTGCCTGATGCGCTCTCTGGTGTCTGCCAACTCCTGCTGAAATTCGGTTTCCAATTGTTCTATCGTCGTCCTAAACTGTTCGGCTTCTGCCAGTTGTTGGTCGATGTTGCTTAGTCGTTCTGTGGCCCATGTTGAAAAGGTCATATAGGCTTGCGTTTGCTCTGCCCAAAACGCATTTATCGTCTCGGCGTACTGTTCCTCAAGTGTGATTAGCTTTCGCCTCTTTTCTAGTGCGTTACTGATTGCCTCGCTTGCCTGTGTGATGAGCGCCTGTATGTCAGAAAGGGCTTGCGTCATCATTATGATCTCGCCATCAAGAAAAGCTATCTCTGCTAGGGCTGACTGCCTTGCCATCGAGATCGCTATCTCATGCTTGTCGATGTAGATCCTGCGCTCCTTCCCTTCTCTCGATAGCTCTATGTCCTGCATACACTTTTGATAGAGTGCTGGCAGGTTCGCGCTTTCGTAAGGAGGGGAGATAGGGAATCGCCAGCTATAGCCTGTGTCCGCTTCCTCTACGCTCCAGCCGAACGAGTCTACTTCCGACAAGAAGCTAGAACTTCTGGGCATACCTTCACGATTCAAGTCATCGTATGACTTGGGATTGTCCCGCCAAAACGTAGCACGTAGGGTTGACGGGCTTAACTCCATGAAGTGGAGAGTGAACGGCACACCGAAGCGACCAGGAGTCCTTGTGCCGCCGCTCCCCTTAGTTACTCGCCCGTTCTCAATTGCCTGATGCCAAGAGGAGAAGTCTCCCTGTACCACCATGTCCAAGCGACAGGCATCGTTCGTGAGGGTGACTACTTCGAGATTGACCTGCGTGATTGTCGGGGACTGTGCAGCTCGACAGGTTTGATTCAGGCCGCTTGGATACAGACGCTCGCACTCAGCACTAACGGGGTTCGACGCAAACAGAACAATTAGCAGGACCGCGCTCAGTATGGCAACACGGGGAGCAAACCGCATGGGTAGCCCTCCTTCCGTGGGGATAGGGCAAACCCACTACAGCTTTTCCACTCCACGCAGCCGGAAGGAGGGCACAGAAGACCCATATCCCTCCAACTGCGGCATGACAGTGGAACGGAGTAGTGGCGCTGTAGTGGGCGCAGCCCTATTGTAGCACGAAACTATCTAAGGGCAAGGCTAACCCAGAGGCTCAACCAAAAACACGGCTGTCCACAGATTGACAGTCTATGGTATTCTCTATCTACCCACTACAGGAGGCCACGCATGGCAGATGACTTCAAGAGAACCTACGGAAAACCTGACGAACCAGTGATAACACGACTCAGCACTCGAAGCCTTCAACACTTCTTGAAAAGCCTCGCTTCCGCTTGTAAGGATGCATGCAGCATAGATGACTTAGAACAGTCTCTCCGAAAGCATTGTGCAACCTTTGCAAATCCTTATCCTCAGAGTAATGACTCGCAGGATATAGCAAAGCTGAAGAGTGAGTTTTTGCGCTATTTGAAGCCAAAACCTAGTCCCCCTAAGTAAGTTAACTTCATAGTACCCCAACAACCTCTTATCTTTTAGTGTTCCGGAAGGAGAGAACAATGCCATCATATTTCGCAGATGGTGAAGTGGTAACAATTGGCAACAGCACTAAGTTAGCCACCAAGAAGCGTTCTATCGGGCCAGGAACATCACACAGCACTGAGCTGCATTGTGTAGGCAGAAAGTTCTATGAACTAAGCGGAGCTACACTAGCGCTAGTTGATGACCCCGAAGATTGGTTAGAGGGAATGCAACTAGAGAGCGACAATGTAGAGAAGGTGAGGAAGGCATTCCAAAGCCGACGTACATCTTCATAGACTTAGTCATAGCTACCCCAGATACATAATGGCCGGTTGATGAAACATCTAGAGAAAGATGCAAAGTCTTGGTCTAAGAAGCCAACGGAAACCTCCAAACAATTGAGTACTACCTAATTATCGCATAGCTGGCTTTCCATACAGAACTGGGAGGTAGGTGATTGATAACTGAAGCGCGTATAGAGCAACTAGAATGCGAGAACAAAGTGATCATAAATGCACTAAAAGACTTGGATAGCCGCCTTCGGAGCGTAGGAATGAATCGAAGTGCGCGGAACCCTTTAGAGAAAAGTGAAATCGACAATGTAATAGACGCAGTTAGAGAAGCGATCCGCCCCATCCGCGATATCCGTTAGCGAATCTCAGGTCGGACCTGAGTAGATTCGACTGGCAACCGACGGCGAATACTCGCTTCCTCTGTGGTAGCCTAGGATTTAGAAAGGCAAACATGACCACACAAGACAGGATCCTTAGAATACTGGACTACATATGTGACCTCGACCATAGCGATGTACCGACATCTGTGTGGGTGGACGCAATGATTACCGCTGGGGAATGCGGAGGTGGGAGTACCTATGCCAACGCTGCGACCGCTTTTCAGATTCTGCTTGCTGACTGGCAAAAGAAAACTATCACTTACCTTCCTCATTTGACGGAGGCGACCAACACAATCGTGGAAGAATTTAATGAATTACTATTCATGACCATCCAAACTGAAGATTCAGACACGTTCTCCTCCGACTGCACGTCCCTACGTCGGGCAGTGAGAATGGCAGTGATACCCAACCAAACTCTCTACGACTTTCCTTCTACCTTTGGATATGAGTGGGCAGAGGCAGCCCAACGACAATGGCTGAAAGAAAAGGCCGAGGAGTTGCGACAACAGGTAGTTGAAGCAGACCTAGACGGCTTCCACAAGCAGAACATTCTAACAGCGCTGGACGAAGTGCTCAGGGCTATTGAGCACTATGAAGAGACAGGGGACAGCTTCCTCAACAACGCCGTGTATCGGCTGGGAGCCATGCTCCGCGGGATAGGCCCTATTCTAGCTCAAGCAGGGATATGTCTAGCTCAAGCAGGGATAACGGTGTTCCAGCTACCTGAACATATAGGCAATGTACTCTCTCTGCCTCCGCCCTAACAAAGTAACGCCCTAAGAAACACTCCGCCACGTTCGTAGCTGAAAACCCGTTCCGACAAAAGGAATGCTTTCCATGTGAAGGTATTACCTCAAGTCTGAAAAATGGGAAGGGCGGTAAGTTGGAGAAGTGCGCCACCCATAGCGTTTTTCTTGAACCCACAGCCGACAACCTATGCTTGTTCAACCGTCTGTAGACGGACGGAGAGTTAGTCGGGGTGACCGGATTTGAACCGGCGATCCTTATGTTCTAACAAAGCGAGTGCGCGTAGCAACAATATTGACCGGCGTTGAGGGGACTTCGACCTCCCCCGATGCTTCCGTGATCCCTCCTTGCTGATCGGAGTATGCGGAACAGCCGGCATCGTTGCAGGCTCTCGCTGAATAGTAGTAGGTCGAGTCCGCGACGAGTCCGTCGTCGATGAATATGTTGCCCATGTCATGTTTGCCCAATGCCGTCCATTCCCTGGAGCCTTCATCGCGGCGACGCAGCTCAAAGTAGGTCGAAGACCGGGTCACCAATGAGATGGTCAGGCTGTATTCGTCCCTGTCGACGACCCGGACTCTCGGCGCCCATGGCGGTGCTGGAGTCGGGGTGGCAGTAGGAGGCGCTGGTGTTGGGGTTGGAATCTGAGGGGCAGGGCCGCCGGTCAGCGGCAAGTGTCGGGGGCTAAAATGTGTTGGATTGACCTCAAGGGCCAAATAGCTTTCGCTGATCGGCGCTTGCAAGACGACATCTCCCCGCACATTTGCGCCCTGCGCAATCTCCTTGTCCCATATGAGATTCCCCGTGTCCGGCGCTCCGAATGTATCACCCAATTCGGAACCATTCGCATCCACGAGAGCAAAGTTTAGCCGCGAGAAACTGGAGTATTTGTCCTCGCCAAGATTCTTGACTTCAATGACAACCCTAACCCACTCATTCCCGTCTTCCAACCAAAATGTAGAACGCTCATTTCCCGCATAGCCTCTTTCAACCTCCAGCACCTTAAGCTCAACGTGTATGCCAAAGAGTTCGTGTATGAATATCAAGACTCCTGCAGGGGCAAGCTCGGGCGTGGGCGTGGCGGTCGGAGTCGCCGTCGGCGCAGAGGGCGTTGCGGGCGTAGCTGTAGCCGTAGATGGTGCCGGAGTGTCCCCTCCCACCGCCTCAATTATCCAGCTCCCGTCACTCTGCTTGCTGGCCTTGAAGTTGTACGTGACACCGTTGACGGTCGTGTTGCGAGCTTCAATTCCGGTCCCGGCAGTGAAGAACAGGAATCGTCCACGGCCGGACGAAGCGACCGAGAAGTCCTCGCTGGTTCCCGGGTAGGTACAGATCTCGCCCGACCTGACCGTCAGACCCACGCGGCATATGCCATCCGCTGGCGCAGTAGGCAAGGGTGAAGGCGTTGCAGTGGGCGTCGCCGTAGGCGATTCGGGCGCGGAAGCAGCCGTGTTCGCCGGTTCAAGATGAGTGATTACGCGATCACTTCCCTCCTTTTCGTAAGTAATCCAGCCGAGTTGTGCATTTTCGCCGACCTGGAAGCGAGCACTACCTTGCAAAACGAGCCCGTCGCCTTCAGGGAGATGGCCGACTAGGAACCGGATACTTGACAACGAAGTCGCGCTCTCATCTATGCAGAAACTGTCAAGTGGCAACGCGAGGCCCGCTCGGCACCTGTGAATCCGGCCGTCCGCCAACATGGTTTCCCGCTCAGAGGAGCTCGCGTCGTTGAATTCGGAGAGCGAGACTGGGTCAATAGAAGGAACGGGAGTCAGTGTGGGAGTCTGCGGCCCGGACGATGCGGCATCCGAGCTAGACCCGTAGAAGGTCCAACTCCCGTCAGGGTTTTTCCTCACCGCTATGTCGCTCCCGAACGCCTCGTCCCTTTCGAATCCGTTTGTGCAAAGTCGCAGGTTGTTAATCGTGAACCCAAACTGCTTGGCCGGCCCTCCTTCGCGGCAGATCGAGCCGTCTTGCAGCACTGATAGAACAACCTTGGCCCTGAGACTACCGCCGCCTGTGTAGCGACACCCATCACCGGGATCCAACTTCATGCCGTGCAGACAATCCCCCAAGACCACAGGCGTTGGTTCAGGAGTTGCAGTGGATTTCACTGCCTGAGTGGGCGTCGGAATGGCGGTAGGAACGAGTGAGGGCGCTGTGGTGGGCGTTGCGGTCTGGGTGGGTGTCGCCGTAGGGATGGCAGAATGCGTAGCCGTGGGCTCGGTATCGTCGCACGCCACCAGTGCCAGGACCGACGCCAGCGCAAGGACAGCGATCAGGAGTAGGAGGAGTCTTTGGCTAGTCATAGGAACATCACTCCGTCTTGCAGCTCGCCCATCGACATTCGTAGCTCTCCCGTGGCGTGGCTGGCTGGAATCTCGATCGCTACGAGCGTGCTGGAAGGTGCATAGAGACCTGGCGGGAGGTGGTGCCAACCGCTGGAAGCGTCAGCGGGTAACTCGCTGCCGCTGGCGTCCAAAATAACTGTGCGGTCAAAGCGGCGCGCGTGCTGTGCCGAGAGACCGGGGAACACAGCCGCCCACGGATGAGGCCCGTGCCACTCGTAGGGACCGAAGGTCTCAGCCACCTCGGCGGCCAGGCGGGCTCGCGCTCCCGCGCTCGAAGTCGGCAGCGTAGGTGTCTCATTCACCAGGCGGACGACGGCGGAGTCCAGTTCCCTGGTGCGACCGAGCTCAAGTGCACTTTCGAACATGCCCGGCAGCAACGTCATCTGGGCCGGTTCGAGATGTCGGCGGGCGAGCCACTCTGCCCACACCCAACCAGGACTAGGAGCTAGCGAGTCAAATCGCGTGGTAGCGGACGTGATATCGTCGATGCCGTTCACGTTCCACGAGATGCCTGTGCCTTTGAGCAAGATGTCCCCCGTGACCGCCCATGATGCTGCCGAATCCACCATTCCCAATGCATGGCAGACCCTTCGATGACCAGCCACCACCCCGTTCCACGAACGCGCGCAAAGCGGCTACATCGTGCGGTACCAGTCGTGGCCCTCCGATGGTTGACCACAAGATCGCGACATTCGCGTTACGCAAGGCTCCAGTCGCGGACAAACCCGCCCGGTCTCGGCCGACCACACCAAGAGGAGGCGTCGCGGCGTCCTGGAGCGCAGGCCGCAATCCGACTTGTCCCTCACTTGCGAAAATGTACGCAGCCCCACGACTCCATTATAGGGAGCCGATGTAAGCTCACTATTAAGTTCTCGGCCCTTCACACGGCAATTGTTGTGAAGTTGATGTGAAGATGATAGTGTGGCCCCGATTACCCACAGTTCCCCGAGTCTGGCGCCCAGGTAGAGGGACCCTCGGGCGCGACAAACCCAACGAGGCTATGGAGTGAATCGAGAAGACGATCTGTTGCAAGAAAACCAGGCTCTGCGAGAACGGCTGTCCAGGTTGAGCGAGGCCAGCGTACGCATCAACGAGAGCTTGGACTTCAATGCCGTTCTCCAGGAGGTAATTGACAATGCGCGGTATCTTACCGATGCCCGTTACGGGGTCATTGCAAGCATGGATGAAGTCGGTGGACTGGATTCAGTTCTAACATCCGGGACAACGGAGGATGAGCACCGCCAGCTCTTGGAGTTGCCGGGTGGAACAAGGATCTTCGATCACTTCAGCAAGATCTCCAAGCCTCTCCGCGTGGACAACTACTGTGAGTATGCAGTATCGGTTGGACTGGCTGGCTGGCTGCCGATGACCGTCTTCGCCGGTGTGGCTGCGCCCATAAGACATCGCGGCGTACCGGTGGGAATCATATTTCTGGGCCATAGTCGGGAGGATGAGGAGTTCAGCGAGGAGGATGTTGAGACCCTTGTCATGTTCGCCTCACAGGCGGCGATGGTCATCTCTATCTCCAGCAGGTACCGGGACGAACAGCGCGCCAGGACTGACCTGGAAACCCTGATAAGTACAACCTCGGTGGGAGTCGCCGTCTTCGACGCCAGAACGGGAACCCCTGTTTCCACCAACCAGGAGTGGAGGAGGATCATCGACGCGTTGCTGGCCCCGGAAGAACCACCGGAGAATCTCCGAGAGACCCTGACGATCCGGCGTGCGGATGGTCGGGAACACAACCTGGCCAACGTGCCCATAGACCAGTTGCTGAGGGCTGGAGAGAAGGTGCGGGCGGAGGAGATGGTCTTCAGTGTGCCCGACGGTCGGAGTGTCACTGTGCTGCTGAACGGCAACCCCATCCTTTCAGATGACGGTGAGGTGGAGAGCCTCATCGTGACGATGCAGGACATGACCCCTCTCAAGGAGGTTGAGAGACTTCGGGCCGAGTTCCTGGCGATGGTGAGCCATGAGCTCCGCACACCCCTGGCCACTGTAAGGGGCTCTATATCCGCACTGTTGGAAGAGCCCTCCGGCATGCATCCTGCGGAGATACGCCAGTTCTATAGAATCATCCTGGAGCAGACCGACCGGATGCGCGCTCTGATCGCAGACCTTCTCGACGCTGCTCGCATTGAAACGGGCACCCTACCGGTCTCACCGGAGCCGACGGACCTGGTGATTCTCACCGGCGAGGCCGGGAACGCCTTCCGAATCGGCGGGCACCGGCACAACCTTCGGATAGACATCCCACCGGATCTGCCCTGGATCATGGCGGACAGATCTCGCATTATCCAGGTGCTTGGCAACTTGCTGGCCAATGCGGCACGGCATGCACCGGAGTCGTCCACCATCAGCGTGAGCGCCGCACCGGGCGACCTGCAGGTTTCCGTGTCTGTCTCCGACGAGGGCATGGGCATCCCCGCGGAAAGCCTGCCGCACCTGTTCAGGAAGTTTTCCCGGTTCGAGGCAGACGAGCAGGGAGGGGACACCGGGCTCGGACTCGCCGTCTGCAAGGGGATCGTGGAGGCCCACGGCGGCCGCATCTGGGCCGAGAGCGATGGGCCGGGCCTGGGGGCAAAATTCACCTTCACGATTCCCACGGTCGATGAGGCGGGATACGTGTCGCCCGCAACGGTGCCCCAGCTCGCCACACGACCCAAACGCAAAGCGGGGCGTGAGCAGTTGCGCATCCTGGCTGTGGACGATGACGACCAGGCGCTCAGGTACATCCGCGACGCCTTGGTCAAGTCGGGCTATGCGGTAATCGCCACCGGAGACCCGGATGACGTGGCCCGCCTCGTCGAGGAGGAGAAACCCGATCTGGTGCTGCTTGACCTGATGCTGCCAGGAGCAGACGGGATCGAACTGATGAAAGAGGTCATCGGCGAGGCCGACGTGCCGGTTATATTCGTGTCCGCCTACGGCCAGGACCGGCTCGTCTCCAGGGCATTCGACATGGGGGCAGATGACTATGTAGTCAAGCCCTTTTCACCAACCGAGCTCGTTGCGCGGATCAGAGCGGCTCTGCGTAGACGGACGACTTCCGAGCCAGCAGTCCCCTATGTCGTAGGGGATCTGACCATAGATTACGCCGAACGCCTCGTGACCATCAGAGGAAATCCGGTAGACTTGACTGCCATACAGTACCGATTGCTCGTCGAGCTATCGACCAACGCGGGGCGTGTGCTCACATACGAGCACCTGCTGAGAAGGGTATGGCGCTCGGATGGCGACGGGGACGTGCGCCCTATGCGCACCGCAATCAGCGTCATGCGCCGCAAGCTGGGCGACGAAGCCGTCAACCCGACCTACATCTTCACCGAGCTTAGGGTAGGCTACAGGATGCCGAAACCGGATGCGCTTGAACACCGACTACCACAGGCTCCATGAGTGACGGTCCTGCCTGACTCTCGTTGTCGCGAAATTCGGAGAAGAGATCGACCTTGCCTTCGCAACGACAGGTGAGATGACTCAAGTGACGTTGACCTTGTCTTTGCTCGGCTAAAGTGCGGCGCTCCTATCGTTCTCAATGATGACGGATGGCTCCCATATGAGCCGATCGCGTTTACTAGCCGATCGCGTTGGGCAGGCGGACTCATAGCCTCGACGTCCTCATTCGAGGTGTCCCGATATCGATGCCGAGCCCCGGCGAACCTCTGAAATCTATGAGCGTGGTCGGCCCGGAGGGTCCGTCACCCCGGCTCCGCACGGTGGCGCTCAGCGTGAAAGATTGGTCCGCCATGAGTCCCTTATCGTCCGCCGGTAGGGTTTCGACCGTCAGGTCGGATGAGGGAGGCAGCACGGTGACGACTACGGCAACGGAGCACTTGTTGGCCGTGTCGGACTCGCCGGGCTCCGATTCCACACAGACACCACAATAGTTGGAGGCTCCCTCTTTCCCCTAGCACTGCTCTAGCCATAGCCCGGACAGCCACTAGCTTCGCTCAGCTTGGACTGCCGTTCCCGCTGGAATTGGATTTCTTGTACCAAGTCACCATCTCGATTCACTCTCCGACCTCGGTTGGGACTTGTCGCGCCCGATCGTTTCCACGACCGGAGACCAAGGAGGAGGACTTGGACAATTGCGGCCAGACTACTAACTTTACACTAAAGTCACAACAAGTGCAGTTTAGAAGGCTGATAACTTAACTGCTAAATCATACGCGTCCTATATAATGAAACTGCAACCAACACCGCGTTGGGAGGTATGCGTGTCCCCCCAGGGGGTGCAATTTCGAAGCTTGGTACGGTGGCGAAGGGCGGCTGGTATCCAGTCCCGATGAGGCAGTGGAGTTGATACTCGCTGGTTCGGTATCGGAGAGCATTGAGATCCGCTTTCCCGTTTCGAGTCATGACCTACGTTGGGGGGCCCGCGCCATTCGGGGCAAGTTCATCGTTGCCCACGGCGAGCACTCGCGGATACCGGGGACTGGCAGGGAGTTAGGGAATTCGGATGGATCAGCGTTCATGCGTGGGCTAGAGGCCTAGGATATATCGATTCTACAAGAGGCCGACCTCAGTCAGTTGACGGACAACAGGACACTAGGGGTGTGCATCCGCCCTGGACCTCCGTCTGGAGTGAAAAGAAAGGAGGAGTCCCTTGAAGTTAGCACCATTGATCGTCCTTGTGGTAGTGCTTGCCATTGCGTGCGGGCCAACGGAGGCTGACATACAGGAGATGGTCCGCGAACAAGTCGCAGCGGAAGTTGAGAAGATCGAGGTGCTGCCTGGTGAACGCGGCCCCCAAGGTGAGCCCGGCCCTCAGGGAGAGCGGGGTCAGGTAGGCCCGCGTGGTTCTGCTGGCTCTCCAGGTGAGCGCGGTGAGCCCGGCCCTCAGGGAGAGCTCGGTGACGTTGGCCCGCAGGGTCCCGTCGGCGCTCAGGGCGCAGTTGGAGCCCAGGGCGAGCGTGGCCCCCAAGGAGAACGCGGTGCCCCGGGCGCAAAGGGCGACCTTGGCCCTCAGGGGGAACGCGGTGAGCCTGGGGCTAAAGGTGATCCAGGCGAGAAAGGGGAACCTGGCCCTGCTGGTGCGGACGCGGTAATCCCGGACGACTTGGAAGTCAGCAGCCTGACAGTGCGGAATAACATAACTGTCTGGAAAGAGGGCGGAGACGAGTATCTCTGGCTTGGAGGCGGCGGACTGTCAGCGCCTAGTATCGTGTGGGGAGTCAGAGTTGAAGGCTTGGCGTGGCCGAACGGTAATGACTACTGGTCACAGACTTGGTTGAGGGGCAGAGGCTTGTTCAGCGTTTCTATTCCGGCCAGCGTGGAAGTAGATGATGGAGTGGTTACCGACGAGCAGTATGAGAACTACTGTATTGGCAAGCTTAGCTCCACCTGTACCGTAGTCTGGACGTCTGAATTGGGCCTGACCAAGGTGTATGAAGTAGAAGTTGTCGACGAGTGATTAGAGGGCTGACGACGATCTCCTACTTGGCCATCGCTGAGCCACTAGGCACCGGCTACTCGTCGTGATCTGCCTCCAAGACTGTTCCAAGGAGCCTGTCTCAGAAGGATAATGACAACTGGAGAGAAACGTGTCGTCCTACCACGTGCCAGCTAGAGGCCGATCGCCCACTGTTGGCAACCAGCAAAAGTGAGACACCATGAGAGACGGCAGAGCCGACGACTCATTGACGGCGTGATAGTCTGAGACGGCCCTACCTGCCGCGCGGTCCTCGACACGGAGGCCGGTCGACGGTTGGTGCAGGGGTGCGACCTACTCGTCGTCCAGGTGAAGTAGGCCGCCTCAGCCTTCCGCTGCTCGGTCAGGCTTTTTCAGCGCCATGCCGATGCAGCGGCTATCACCAGCGATCGTGGAAGCCGTCCGCTGTGCGGTCGTGGCGATAGCGTCCTCGAGTCGCTGGCCGACTGTTACGGCGTCCGGGTGATCATCGACATCTAGATGGGCCACGCGGTCAGTCGTAAACTCTGGTGGGCACGGTCGTGAGCCGCGACCAAGCACGACCGCACCGCTTCCCGTATCATACGTTCCAATGAAGCCCATCCAATGGTTCGGTGCTTTCAAGCACAGAAGACTGTCAGCTGACTTTCTGTGGTATTCGTAGCCACGGACTTAAACACTCTTAACCACATTGCAGACGAGTGCCTGCATTTTGCACTTCTCTCAGAGTATGATGAAAACCATCTCCCACAGGAAGAATTAGGATGGCAGATCTTGAGAGCCTGACAACTGGCGCCCTTGTCCGAGGAGTTTTGTCGGACGGGCCTACAGAGGTGATCAGCGTTAAGTGGTTCGGCGACTCTGCCATGGAACTTACTTACAAGGCTCCGGCTACTGGACACGTGGGCACTCGCCTCCTCTACCGGGACGACGAGCCCAGCTTGGAGGTTCTTGAGCGTGGGCTGCCGTGGTCCTTCGACGGAGACGGCCACCTCTTCCGTCTCGTGTCAGAGGCCCAGCGAATCCGACTGGCCCACCTCTTCGACCCTGTGCTCGCCGTACATACTTCCATCGTCGAGCCTCTGCCACATCAGATTACAGCGGTATACGACTCGATGCTGACCCGCCAACCCCTCAGATTTCTCCTTGCAGATGACCCAGGGGCCGGAAAGACCATCATGGCTGGTCTGTTGATCAGAGAGTTGGTCGCCCGTGGTGATTTGGAGCGGTGCCTCGTTGTATGCCCCGGAAGCCTTGCAGAGCAGTGGCAGGATGAACTCTATCGCCGGTTCCACCTACCGTTCGAGATTATGACCAACGACAAGCTGGAGGCCGCTCGCACGGGCAACTGGTTCTCTGAGACGCCGTTGGCGATAGCTCGACTGGACAAGCTCGCCCGGGACGAGGACGTGCAAGCTCTGCTCCGTGCCCGAGAGGGCGGTTGGGACTTGGTGGTCTGCGATGAAGCGCACAAGATGTCGGCCTCCTTCTTCGGAGGCGAAGTCAGGTACACCAAACGCCACCGTCTGGGCCAGATGCTCTCGACCCGCACGCGTCACTTCTTGCTGCTGACAGCGACCCCACACAACGGCAAGGAAGAGGACTTCCAGCTGTTCATGTCCCTACTTGATGGAGACCGTTTTGAGGGCCGCTTCAGGGATGGTGTGCAT
This sequence comes from Dehalococcoidia bacterium, assembly GCA_965207225.1. Classification (GTDB taxonomy): domain Bacteria; phylum Chloroflexota; class Dehalococcoidia; order Plut-88900; family Plut-88900; genus Plut-88900. The sequence goes on along the minus strand of CBDBLV010000005.1, from coordinate 2,047,556 downwards.
ACAGCAGACGTCTCAGACTTGATGCGGCGCATGGTCAAGGAACGATTGTTTAAGTTCGATGCCACGCCGCTGTTCCCAGAGCGGCGCGCATACGCAGTTCCCTATAAGCTATCCGACGGCGAAGCTCGCTTGTACCGTGAGGTGACCGACTACGTTCGGGACGAGTTCAACCGGGCTGAGGCCCTTCAGAACGATAAGCGAGCAGGGACAGTCGGGTTTGCTCTGACCATCCTCCAACGTCGGCTGGCATCCTCTCCGGAAGCCATCTACCAGTCTCTACGTAGACGTAAGGAACGGCTGGAAAGCCGGCACCGGGAGCTTCGGCTGTTGCAGCGAGGCTCCGAAGTCGCCGCCTCGCTATCGGCGAGCGTCCCTGAATGGGAAGACGAAGATATCGCGGACTTGGAAGACGCTCCGGATGAAGAGGCCACCGCTGCCGAGGAGGAAATACTGGACCGCGCCACGGCGGCGCGGACGTTAGATGAGCTTGATGCTGAGATTCGGAGTTTGAGACAGCTGGAATCGGTGGCGGGAAAGGTGCGGGCCAGCGGCGAAGACAAGAAGTGGCAGGAGTTGGCTGGTCTCCTCAACAGGTTCTTCACGAACGCACCGTCAGCGGATCAGGAATCATTCACGCCCTCCCCCCATCAGAAGCTCGTCATCTTTACCGAACACAGAGACACCCTCAACTACCTTCACCAGCGGATTACCACTCTCTTGGGTCGTCAGGAAGCTGTGGTGATGATTCATGGCGGCATAGGGCGGGAGGACAGACGGGCTATCCAGGAATCATTCCTGCACGACCCCGAGGTGAAGATACTCCTGGCCAATGACGCCGCCTCGGAGGGGATCAACCTGCAGCGTGCCCACTTGATGGTGAATTACGACCTTCCGTGGAATCCGAACCGCATTGAGCAGAGGTTTGGGCGCATCCACCGCATCGGTCAGACTGAGGTCTGCCACCTGTGGAACCTGATCGCGGAGGAGACCAGGGAAGGAGATGTCTACCACACTCTGCTGGAAAAGCTGGAGGAGGCCCGAAAAGCACTGGGTGGGCAAGTATTCGACGTCTTGGGCAAGGTGCAATTCGACGGGAAGCCCCTGCGCGAGCTGCTGTTGGAGGCCATTCGTTACGGGGAGCGTCCTGAAGTCCAAACCAGGCTGACACAGGCGGTCAGTGACGCATTTGACAGAGGCCAGGTCCAGGACCTCCTTGAGGAGTCTGCCCTCGTAAAGGAATCGATGGATACTAGCCAGGTGCTCAGGATTCGGGAAGAGATGGAACGTGCGGAGGTTAGAAGACTCCAGCCACACTACATCGAGTCCTTCTTCCTGGAGGCCTTCCTCCGTTTAGGGGGCAGGGTTACGGAGCGTGAGCACCGACGCTATCAGGTGTCCCATGTTCCGGCCCAGGTGCGTGACCGCGACCGTCTGATTGGCCTGGGCGAGCCGGTCCTCCAACGCTACGAGCGCATTACTTTTGAGAAGTCGCTGATGGCTCCCCAGGGCCAGCCTCCGGCAGCATTCGTCTGTCCCGGTCATCCATTACTGGACGCCACCATAGACCTGACCTTGGAGCGGCACCGTGACCTGCTCCGCCAAAGCGCGGTGCTGGTGGACGACAACGATGACGGCGACCAGCCGCGTACCCTCATCTACTTGGAACATAGTATCCAAGACGGAAGCCGCACCCGCTCTGGAGAGCAGCGGACCATCTCCAAGAGGATGCTCCACATCGAAGTGGATGCGGAGCTTGAGACAGTGGGACAGGACTATGCGCCTTACCTCGACTACCGACCCTTGGGTGACAATGAGCCTACCGTGGCGAAGATAGTAGCTAGGTCTGAGTGTGGCTTTATTGGCGGCGACATCGAAAGCAAGGCCGTGGGGTACGCCGTGTCCCATCTGGTTCCTGGTCATCTTGAATCGGTACGGTCGCGGAAGCTGGGCCTTCTCTCGAAGACCGAAGCCGCGGTCAAGGAACGCCTGACCAAGGAAATAGCCTACTGGGACCACCGGGCTGCAGACCTCCAGATGCAAGAGCAGGCGGGAAAGCCAAATGCACGTCTCAACTCCTCCGAAGCCCATCGTAGAGCCGACGACCTTCAGGCACGGTTGCAGAAGCGGATGGATGAGATTCAACGCGAGCGCCAGCTCTCTCCGCTGCCCCCCGTGGTGCTAGGTGGAGTGCTAGTGGTGCCTGCCGGTCTCCTGCGCAAGATGAAGGGCGAGGTCAGCACGTCTACAACGACCCCTGACACCCAAGCCTCGGCTGCACGGGCTAGGGCTGTGATTATGGAGGTGGAGCGCAACCTAGGGTTCGAGCCTGTGGACCGGGAGGTGGACAAGCTCGGCTACGACATCGAGAGCCGGGTACCCGGCACAGGCAAGCTGCGGTTCATCGAGGTGAAGGGAAGAGTTCAGGGTGCGCCGACGGTGACAGTGACTAAGAACGAGGTCCTCACGTCGCTCAACAAGCCTGAGGACTATATCTTGGCTATCGTGGAGTTCCAGAATGGAGAAACAGAACGGGTCCACTACGTTCGCCAGCCGTTTCGCCGGGAGCCGGACTTTGGGGTGACGAGCGTGAATTACGACTTACCGGAATTGCTGGCGCGAGCTGAGGCACCTTCGTGATACAACAAGAACTGAAGAGGCAAGGTCTTGGCAGGGATAGAAGCTGGCTGGCTAGTCTCTTTCCCCTAGCGCAGACGATAGGGTTGCCCTCAGAAGCTTTCGGGGGTGATTCCCTTGCCTAGTGTTCGAGCTTAAGCGATGCAGAACGTAACTATACACAATCCGAATAGATATATGATCGACCTGAGACAGACACTCGCTCAGGGTCGGAAACGTATCGGCATATTGATCGGTGCTGGTGCTCCGACTGCCATTCGTGTAGACCAAGACAATCAGATTATTGAGCACGGTGGTCACGATTTAGTGCCTGACGTAGCTGGCTTGACCGACTCTGTTATTGAGGCATTGAGTGAAACAGACCGCCAGGTTATCGACAAACTGAAGCCCCAACTAAAGGAGCCCATCAACATTGAAACCGTCCTAACACAGGTTCGGAGACTCGCGCAGGCTATCGGAAGCTCATGCGTACATGGCTTGGATGCGACCGCCTACGATTCAATGGCCCAGCGCATTTGTGATGAGATTGGAAGATGTGTCAGTGCTAGCTTGCCGAATGCTCCTAATCCCTATTCGGAAGTCGCCTCCTGGATTGCAGGTACTCGTCGGAAACATTCCATAGAGGTGTTTACTCCAAACTACGATCTGCTGATGGAAGAGGCTTTTGAGCGGGCCAGAGTCCCTTACTTTGATGGTTTTAGTGGTTCATATAGGCCGTTTTTGACCCCGCAAGTGTGTCCAACGAAGACCTTCCGGCTCGATGGTCCTTACTGTGGAAGCTTCACGGTTCTCTTGGCTGGGAAGTGTCTGGAGATACGGTGGTTAGAACCGGAAGGAGAGAAGCGACGGGGTTGATTTATCCTGATCACCTCAAATATGACCAGGTATCACGGCTTCCGTATTCCGCTCTTTTTGAAAGGCTACGTACATTCTTGACGACTCCAGACACCCTCCTCATATGCACTGGGTTCTCGTTCTTTGATTCTCACATCTGTGCTGTGCTGGACGAAGCAATGGCAGCCAATGCTCATTCAGCTATCTTCGCGTTTCAATACAGAGTGCTTGATGAAGAACAGACGGTCATCTCTATGGCGAGGTCTCGTCCCAACCTAAGCGTTTACGCCCGTGATGGTGCCATCATCAATAGCATTGAGGGACAGTGGGTGTCAGGTGCGACCCCCAATGAGGAATGGCAAGATATTCAGCAGACGTTCTGGAAGCCCTCTTCCGATGGGCATGCTGGAGAGTTTCTCCTAGGAGACTTTGCTATGCTTGCGAGGTTCCTAGCATTGACGCAGGCACATAGACTTACTTCCCCAGCGCAAGATGAAACAGAGGATACGGCGGGCAGCAAGGACTCACAAGTTGCAGCGGAGTCCCCAAATGCTTAGTCGTGATCCTACCTATCTTGGCACTATCGCAGTCGTATCGGGCGCGACCCTTAGTGTCCACCTCGCTAAATCAATTGACTCGGGTTTGTCCATATTCGGGGGGCAGACCTATAAGGTGGGGCAGGTCGGCAGCTTCATCAGAGTGCCTCAAGGGTACCAAGATCTGTTCGGTATAGTCGCCGAAGTTGGTGCAAGGGCCGTTCCAGAAAGCATCGGTCCACCAGACTTGACAAAATCAAGAACCTTTCAGTTGAGGTTCAGGTTGGAGGTCTAAATGAAGAGGCTTGAGGCGTCGATACGTACACGGTCACGGGAGAGAGCCCGCCCGGTGATGTTAATCAGCCTCGTAGTGGTCCTTTTCGTCATGTCTCTGGCCGCATGTAGCGACGAGCAATCTACGCCGATCGACACCTCCACACCGGCACCTACGGCAACTCCAACACCCACGCTGATTGACACCCCCACGTCGGCACCTTTGGTGACGCCAACGCCCGCATCGACTGACACTCCCACCTCTGCTGCCGCCCCTCCAGGTGTCATTCAGAACCTTGAGGTAGCCAGTGTTACTGAGAACTCAATCACGCTCAAATGGAAACCTCCAGTAAACAGCGATGTGGTTACTGTCGAACGTTATGAAGTGACCCGAGACGTATTCTTGGGCCTTGACGAGCATCACTTCGTATCGGAGGCAATGTTTACCGACGCGGGACTCAGAAGCGGCGAAGAGCACAAGTACCGCATAAGAGCAATTGGTTTAGGAGGGGTGGAAGGCCAAGAGATCAGCATAGAAGTAACTACTTCCGATTCTATGACTTCTGAGCCAGTATCGACACCGAAGCCTGACCCCACCGCTACGAGCATCCCTCCTACTGTCAATCCGGGACCGAGACCGACACCAGCATCGACTCAAACCCCCACGGAAACACCGGAGCCGATGACCACCATCCAAGCTGGATTCGATCCTGGAACGTACGAGGTCGGTAGTGACATCCGACCTGGCGTATATGCAGGGATGGCGGGAACTGGGGCGCTGGACTCTTGCTCATGGACTCGCCTGAGCGGAGTGTCGGGGGAGTTGTCGGACGTCATTGCCATAGACAACGCGAGAGGGCAGTTCTACGTCGAGATTCTCGATACCGACAAGTACTTCAAGACCGGCTGCTCCATGACCCACCTTGATGACTGGCCCGCACCAGATGAGCCGTTGTCAAAGGTTGAGATCGGCACGCACATCGTAGGACGAGACATCCGACCTGGCGTATACGCAGGGATGGCGAGAACTGGGGCGCTGGACTCTTGCTCATGGACTCGCCTGAGCGGAGTGTCGGGGGAGTTGTCGGACGTCATTGCCATAGACAACGCGAGAGGGCAGTTCTACGTCGAGATTCTCGATACCGACAAGTACTTCAAGACCGGCTGCTCCATGACCCACCTTGATGACTGGCCCACACCAGATGAGCCGTTGTCAAAGATTGAGATCGGCACGCACATCGTAGGACGAGACATCCGACCTGGCGTATATGCAGGGATGGCGGGAACTGGGGCGCTGGACTCTTGCTCATGGACTCGCCTGAGCGGAGTGTCGGGGGAGTTGTCGGACGTCATTGCCATAGACAACGCGAGAGGGCAGTTCTACGTCGAGATTCTCGATACCGACAAGTACTTCAAGACCGGCTGCGTCCTTGAAATTGACCTCAATACTGGTTCAGAAGCCCACAATCGTCTGGGTACCTGGCGCGGGCTTGTGGTTGCGCCAGAAGACCGCTGCTCGACATATGACGCTGACGACTACCGTTATCCCCAGTCCGTGGAGCAAGAAATCGTTGACAGCATGGGAGGCATCGTCTACGGCCCATACACGGGAAGCTGGTTCGATAGCACGTCGGACACCGATATCGAGCATATCGTCGCACGCTCCGAGGCCCACGACAGCGGCCTCTGCGCAGCGGACTCCGCAACGAGACGACGGTTTGCCTCAGACCTGATCAATCTCACCCTGGCCAGTCCCTCGGTGAATCGCCACCAGAAGAGCGGCAAGGATGTCGCCGAATGGGTCCCCGACCTGAATCATTGCTGGTTTGCGAACCGCGTCGTCGAGGTCAAGGAGAGATATCACCTGACCATCGACGAAAGCGAACGTGACGCCCTGGAGAGCATCTTGTCGGGCTGCACGTCCACTGAGATGATTGTGCGAGAAGCTCCCGCCCCTACACCGACCCCCGCTACTGCGCGAGGAGACGGAGCAGTCAACAACGCCCTAGAGCTGTACGACGACAACGGGAACGGCCGCATCACCTGCGCGGAGGCGCGCAACCACGGCATTGCTCCTGTGCGCCGTGGACATCCCGCATACGAGTACATGAACGACGCCGACAACGACGGCGTGGTCTGCGAGTGATGGGGCGGCTCCTGGTCCGATAGTGGCAAGGCTAGGTGGAAGTGGATGGATGCCCATTGTCGGGCGGATGTTGCTTCCAGATTCCAGGAGAGACGAAGGTGGCCTAAACTTGGTGCACGAAGTCATGGCTGCGAACTTAGGCTTGGGCGTAAAGCGCGGCGACATCTTCGGTCATCCACCTTCGGCACCTGATCCAATATGTCTAGTCGCCATTCGCAGGGATCGGCTTCCCACCAACTAGGGCGACATCGCCCCGTCGATAGACAGCCTTGCCCCGCAATTTTGTTGCCGGACGATTCAGGCCGAAGGTGTGAGTACGTCCTCCGCCCGCCGGTCCTGCGCTGCTCGATTCGTACTTCCAATCTTCCTTATCGATGAATGCGACGTCCACGCGCCAAACAATGACCGGCCTGCCAGCTTCTAACGTCTCGGTAGGATCAACAAGATATCGCCAGACGATATACCATCCAGGATGGTCGAAATGCGATTGCAGCGCCCACGGCCTCTTGCTTGCCTTACTCTCCAATGAGTCGTTGGCCGTGGGGTTCGAACCGGACCCTCTTCGACGCAGATCGGGAAACCGTTGCTGGGCGGTGTCGAGGTTCCTGTGCTTCTCGTAGTTGCTGACCGAGTCGAGTGCTCGCGTACCGAAGATTCCGACAATTGCGCTGAATACGTTCATTTGCTCGTCGTAGATTTCCACCAACTCCGCGAGCTCACGCTCGACATAGTCTATAGACCTGCGGATCGCGCCGACAGTTAGACCTGGAGGAAGCGGCACCGATGAATCGAACCAGTCATTTCTGACCATTATGCCTGCTTCCGTTAGGGACGTACTTCGCTAGCTGAGGAATAGCTGTACGCGCCATCTTGAAGTACTCCGGGTCGATCTCGATACCTATGCTGTCCAGACCACAAGCGGCAGCTGCCGCGATCGTAGAGCCAGAACCCATAAACGGGTCAAGGATTACGCCTTCGCCCAACGGAAGAGAAGCTCGTGCAAGTTGCCGCATGAAGTCTTGAGGCTTTAGCGTCGGGTGAGGGGCTACCTTCTTTTCGAGTCCCCGAGCGGGAGAGGATTGAATGAGATCCCGAAATGGCTCAGTGTCGGACACACGCGAAAGCCCCCCTGTCTTCCATTTGCGCAGATTGTCTTGGACACGTCCTTCACATGGCTTGCGGAACAGGCCCCACGGTTCCCAGCAGGACCGGGGCATGACCGAGACAGAGGAGAACTCAACGTGTGCATTCTTGGGACGGTCACCACCACGCAAGGTTTGAACCACACGGACGATCTCTCCCCGCTTCTCGAAGCCCGCCCTGACGAAGGGCAGATAGACGAAGTGGGAGACTAGAGGGTTGGTCGCTATGAAGACATGAGCGCCGGGAACCAAGACCGGCATCAGCAGGGCAGCAAAGCGATCAAAGAACGCCTCAAGACGCTCCTTGTCGTCGTCATTTAGCACTGTGAATCTAGGAACGGGCTTGCGGGCGGCGTTGTCGAACGCCGGAGGTATTCGCCAAACCCCTCCGTTGCCGTTGCGGAGCTTTTCGAGTTGACATGGCGAGTACTCAACTAACCCGTACGGCGGGTCGGTCACCACGGCGTGAATCGAGTTTCGTTCGGCCTTCTCCAGCCAGTCGAATGCGTTTCCAAGAAGAATGTGGCCTTTGTCCACAGTCACCAAGTCGGCTGAGTTGGGTGCTTCAAGAGTACTCATGATTGGCTAGGAGCACCTCCCCTCCGAAATTGATAGGGCCTGTCCCAGTTGGCGCTCTTGCACTTTGGGCAAACCCGTGGACGTTCCGCGCTGCGCAGTTTCTTTGGAACCCACTCGTGTCCACAACGACACCTATACGCCGTCACCAGGAAAGTTCCACGTTGTCCATTTTCAGTACCTTTCAAGCTGCTCCTCCCTTCCAACTACTCGGAAGTATATACTTCAAGTAGCGGTGATTCAACGTCTAGAAGCCTTCAACTAAGAGACGCGTAGACGACATGCGCGGGCTGGCTACGAGCACGACTAGCCATAGGTGACTCCTTGTGAGTCAGGCTTCTCAGCAGTCTGTCGGTGCCAAGCGCGGCGCTGACACGTCCCAGTTGCCCACCAGGACGCTCAATCGCTACCGTGGGGCTATGGTCCTTACTGACCACCAGCTGCTCGACGCACTTGCCCGGATGCCCTTCGTCGAATCGACGGAGCTGGCGCTTGTCCTGGGCGAGCCGCACGCGACCGTCCATCGCGCCCTGACCGGCCTGCTGGACGATGGCATCGTCGGGAGAGTCACCCACGGCACCGTCCACCTGCCGTCAAGCGCACGATACTACCTGACGGCGAAGGGCATACGTGAGACAGCCGACTTGCTGGACTACGACACGCTTTCGGACTTCGTGCGGGCCTACCCCATGTCCAGGGAGTGGCTGACGCTGCTCCTGCGCAGGATGGACGCCGTGGCCGCCGTCTACCGTCTCGCCGCCACGATGTCCCCCGGCTCGGACGGCCTGCGGTCCCGCGTGGAGTTCCACCGCAGGGGCCGGTTCGACGCCACCATCACCCTCCACGACGGGCGGGACTTCGGCGTGGTGCGCCAGGGCCTGGCCCTACGCAGGCGCTCCCTCCGCGACCGGCTACGGGCCTTGGCCCACTACGACTCCAGCCGCCGCCCCGATGTCATTCTCAGCCTGGTTCCCAGCGTCTGGGAGCGGAGGCAGACGGGGAGGTTCTGCGAGCAGGTCTATCTGCGTGACTGCTTCGTTGCCGTAGAGTCCAGGACCGCCCTAGAACGACGAAACCGCCGGGTCTGGCAGGAGACCACGGGGTGGGTTGGGAACGTCTTCCACACGTTGGAAGATGTCATCTCCCGGGGCACGGCTGGCAGGAGACGAAGACCCCTCACCATGTCGCCGGAGCGTAAGCGAGCTTCCCTGCCCGATCCTGAGCGGATGACGCAGGCTGCGCCGGCCTTCGGCCTCAGCCCCGCTGAGAAGCGCACGCTGGACCTCATCACCGACCACCCGATGATCCCCCGCGAGCACCTGGCGACCTGGCTGGGCGTCTCCGAGGGAAGGGTCAGCCAGATGATGCACGGCCTGGTGAAGACCTGGGGTCTCGTGGAGCGCCGGGGCAAACGGGGCGAGGTTCGCTACACGCTGTCCGACGAGGGGATACGCTACGTGACCCACCGGGACCGGGCCGAGCTGCCCACCACGCGGGGTATCTGGAGCACGGAGCGCACCACGGACAAAGAGGGACGGCCTCGGCACGTAGGCCACCGTATCGAGACGTGGGCGAGGCAGACGAGGCACACGGACGGCATCACCTGGTTCCTCTCGCAGCTTGCATCTGAGACCCGTTCCGATCCCGACAGTGAGCTTGTATGGCTTGTCCCCACCGCCAGGTCCGACCGGGCCTACAACTGGGGCCGCTCCGCCATCGCCCCCGACGCCGTTGGGCATCTTGTCGCCGAGGGCCATCCTGTGCCCTTCTACCTTGAGCACGAACTCAGAGCCCGTCACCCCAGGGGAGTGATGGCACGACTGGACCCCTACGAAGACTACTACTGGTCCAACGAGCACAAAGAGGACCTGCCGCCGTACCCGGTCACGCTGTTCGTCGTGGACAGTGAGGAGGTGGAGGAGACCTACATGAGCACCGCCGCCCGGATGCACCGGATGTCGCTGCCCGTCCTGGTGTCCTGCATCCCTGTGCTTAGCACCACGGGGATACTGGGGGAGTCCTGGCGCCCCCTGTGGGCGCCGTCCTCCCCCCGGCTGAGGCTGTCCCAGCTGAGCGATTACGTCTACGACCCGCTGTACCACCGGATGCGTCCCACCCGTCCTGTAGAGGCGTCCAATAGGAGGGGACATAGATAGCGTCGATGCAACGCTGTCTGCCCTCCCTGGCGTCTGGGGGGCGCAAAACGGTACAAGTTGTACCTCCGGCGGGGCCTCGAAATAGCCGAGACCGGTCATATTCCCCTGATTCAGCTACGAAACGGGCTGCAACGTCCTCGACCGGTCAACGGCAAATAATGCAGGTTGGGGAGAAGCTGTGCTAAAGTTAGGGCGCGCTCCGGAGACGCCGGAATTGCACTCTTACCACCCTGACCGGTCAGCCGATCATGGGGGATGTAGGTACGGATGCGGGTCTGAAGCGTCTATGAGGAGCAAAACCGGCGCGTCGGCGGCGTCTTTGGCCCAGGGCGGCCCACCGGAAATTGCAGGAATTGAGGTGGGGGTGCATGACGCGAAATGGGGGCATGGTCAGGAGCGGACATTTCGGGCCACGCAGGTTTGGATTTATGCAACATTTCGGGGGTTTGGCCGAAAAATGTGACCGGTCGCTGTCAAGGGCCGGTTCCACCGAAAATTGCAGAAACGGCCCATCTCGGTAGAGGACGAAGATGACCTCTGGGAAGTCGAAGATGAAATCGAAGGCCGTAGACGGGCGACCCGACCAGAAGTGGGTCGTGGAGTACCTCGTCCAGCGGGAGGGTCAGCGCAGGACGGCGGCCCTGCTGGGTGTGAACCGGAAGACGGTGGCCCTGGCCCTGAGCAAAGAGCGGTTGACGAGCAAGATGACCCTGGCCGTGCAGCGGTTCATGGCCGGCCTGGACGATCCCGATGGGGAGAGGACGACGCCCCTGGACAGGCTGGAGGGGAGGATGCGGCAGGCGATCAGAGAGGTGGATGATCTCAGGAACCTCGTGGATGACCTGACGGAGCGCGTGGAGGCCCTGGAGGCGGCGCGGGAGCAGGAAGACGACGCCGAGGGCGGTGGGCTGCGCCTGTTCAGCCGGTGGCGGCGGCGCAGGCGGCAGGGCGAGGACGGGAGCGATGGCTGAGCGGGTGCGCTGGGTGGCGAAGGCGGAGGCGGCGCGGGAGATGGAGGTCTCCATCTCGACCCTCGACCGGATGATCCGGCGGGGAGAGGTCGAGGTGCGCAGGGAGGGCCGGAGGGTCAACGTGCGGATGGAGGGGCCGGACCGGGTGAGCGACGAGGAGCTGCTGCGCCGGGCTCTGGCACGTGAGGGGAAGCTTGGGCGGAGGCTGCTGGAGCTGGATCGGCGGGCGCAGGCGTTGGAGCGGGAGCGGGACGAGGCGGTGTACGCCGCAGCCGCCGACCGGCAGGCGCTTGAGGAGATGGAGGAGAAGTACGAGAAGGAGCGCGATGCCCGCAGACGAATGAGGCGGTTGGCCGTCAGGCTCGGCCTGGCCGTTGTCGTGCTGCTCGTGGTCGTTGGTCTGCTCACGTGGCGGCTGGTCGCGTGAGGGTAGTGTCTCAGTTTGAAGGGAGAATGCTGCCTGGGGTGAGGGTATGCAACCAGAGCGAGCGAAATACGAGATTCAAGCACTGCGCCGGTTGCTGACCGTCCTGCGAAAGTGGCGGATGAGGCGGCTTTCGGAAATCACTCTAGCTGAAACTAGAGACGCTGCCCGCGTGGGTGCGCCCTTGACTCACTGCTCTCTATTTGCGAATATAGAGGGTGTGTATGAGGGAATGCAAATCGAATGGGGGACGCGGGCCATCAGGGATATGCGCCGTCTCGCCGCGCGGGACAGGGAGCGCATCATCGGCAAGGTTGAGCAATATGCCGAGAACCCCGCCTCTCTCGCCAGACAGGTGACTGCGCTGACCGGCAGTGACTACAGCCGGTTGCGGGTCGGCCAACACCGCGTCATCTTCGCCACCGAACATGGCGAGCCCTCAACCCTCATAATCCTGAGAGTTCGACACAGGAGGGAGGCTTATGACTAGCGAACAGACCGTAACCTTGACTCGAAGGGAGTACGACGCTCTCATCGAGCGCAACAGCCAGCTTGAGGACATGCTGGCTGCCCAGGACGCCGACGACGGCGTGCGCGTCCCTCACGAGGTCGCTCTCGACATCATGCGGGGGAAGGGTCCCATCCAGGCGCTTCGGAACCACCAGGGCATGACCCTGAGGGAGTTGTCCGAGAGGACCGGCCTTGCCTCAGGGTACCTCTCCGAGATTGAGCGCGGGCTGAAACCCGGATCGGCCTCGGCCCTGGTACGCATCGCCAGCGCCCTTGGCACCACGATAGGCGTCCTGGTGAGTTAAGTTGCGAACCACGATTCGGAACCCCCAGCGAGATTAGGAAAACTTCATGACATCCGCCTTTCCGACCAAGTATGTGAAGAAGGAAGACCCTGAATACCAGAAGTTGCCCTGGTATCAGTTTGTCTTGATTCCGGGTAAACAGGGAAGCACCGTCAATGAGTACCGGCGTGCGTCGAACTCTTTGAGGGCCGCCTTAGAATCCAAAGATCTCTCCGAGTCTGTCCCACATACCCCAGCCAACGGGAGAAAACTGACTCTTGGATTTCTGAGGGAAGAGGTGTCACACATCATCTCCCAGAATGACATGGACTGGGTCCATGGATGCGATAGCGTACTCATCCGTTATCACCCAATGAAGCGGGAGAAGTTGACCTCAATCCTGTCTCATCTTCCCTTGTCTACCGACAATCGAAAACTATTGAGCGTTCACCACATGAAGGAAACCTTCGCGTTCAGGGTAGACCTCTTCGAGGACGAATACATGAGTCAAGACAGCATCGTCATCGGCCTGGTCAACCCAACGGACCCTGCCGTACAGCGTCTCGTAGAAAGCGACCGGTTGGACGGGCTTCGATTCTCGCCCGCGTATGCTTCCAAGGAAGACATGGAGCACTTCGCTCTCCATTCACTCCGTGTTGACCTATGTTCGCGTTTCGGCATCTCACAAGAAGACCTGAAATATCGATACGAACCTCTCGGGAATAGCTTTCCCGACTTTGAACTCCTCGTGGAAGGGCAGGAATGGGCAGTTGAGGTTGCACGCGTAGAATCTGGCATGGTCTCTTATGTGGAGGTGAATCGAGAACTGGACGCTAGGGGACGGAACAATGTCTTCCGGAACTTCATAACGAACGACAAGGTCGGTGAAGTTTTACAGGAGGAGGTCAACGACAAAGCAGGTAAGCGAGCCGAATGCCCAGAATACTCTCGCTTCTGCCTCTTACTAGTGGACATCGTAGATTCTATCGGTGGCACGGAGTCCGCAGCCTGGGATGGGTGCGACCTATCGGCCTTCGACGCCGTAATCACGGTGAGGTTGGACGGTTCCATTTCATATGTCAAAGGTGAATCTTACCCCTGGGGGCTGGCCTAAGGCTGGCCTCCCCTAAGTACAGAAGATTGCAGAGGAGGACGACATGAAGAAGCAGCACCTACAGCCGCTGACGGCGGCGGCACTCTACGCCAGGGTGTCCAGCGACAGGCAGGACGTGGACCTGTCCGTGTCCGCCCAGCTGCGGGCGCTCAAGGAATATGCGAAGGCCAACGGCTACTCCGTGACACGGGAGTACGTGGACGAGGCCGAGAGCGGCAGGGTCGCCGACCGGCCCCAGTTCCGGGAGATGATCGAGGAGGGCTCCAAGCCCCAGGCTCCTTTTGAGGTCATCTTGGTGTGGAAATTCTCGCGCTTCACCCGCAAGCGGGAGCACGCCGTCGCGTTCAAGTCCCAGCTTAGGCGCAAGGGCATCAGGGTGATCTCCATCACCGAGCAGGCCGACGACACCGTCACCGGCAGGCTGCTGGAGGGCATCATCGAGTCGGTGGATGAATTCTATTCGGAGAGTCTTGCGGAAGAGGTTGTCAGGGGGATGAGGGAAGCGGCGTCGAGAGGCTTCTTCCTCGGCTCCAAGGCCCCCTTCGGCTACAGGAAGATCAAGGTACAGGACGGGGCGAAGGAGCGCCCCTCACTTGAGGTTGACCCGGCCACCGCTCCTGTAGTGAAGGAGATATTCGAGAAGTCCCTGAGCGGTCACGGCCTCAAGGAGCTGTGTAGGGAGCTGAACGACCGGGGCGTCACCAACCGGGGGAAGCGCTGGTACAAGGGCGGACTCCACTACGTGCTGAGGAACGAAGCCTATACGGGAACAGCCGTATGGGGACTCAAGGGCAAGAACGAGAAGGCCCAGGACCCGGTGCGGGTGGAGGGAGCGTGGCCTGCCCTGGTGTCGCGGGAGCTGTTCGACGAGGTGCAGCAGGCGATGAGCGAGCGTGCGCCGAAGGTGCAGAGGCCCGGTAGAGTGGGGAGCCAGTACCTGCTGAGCGGGCTGCTGAAGTGCGGAGTGTGCGGCAGGCCCTACTCGGCCCAGGGAGCCAAGAGCGGGCAGTTCGCCTACTACATCTGCGGGACGCTGTTCAGGGAGGGAGCGGGGACGTGCAGCGCCCGCTACCTGAACGCCCCCAAGGTCGAGGACTTCGTGGTGGAGAAGATACGGGAGCGCATCCTGACCGAGGAGACCATCGTGGAGCTGGTGCAACTGGTGGCGGAGGAGATAGACGCCATGGCTGGAGAGCTGTCCGGCAGGCTGGAGTCAGTCGAGGCGGAGCTATCGGACGTGCAGAGGCGTCTGGGGAAGCTCTACGAGGCCATCGAGACCAGCGACCTGACCTTGGAGGTGCTGTCGCCCCGCATCATGTCCCTGCGGCACCGTGAGGAGCAGCTTGAGGCTGCGAGAGAGGACGCCGAGACCCAGCTTGAGCGGCGGCGGGTTGCCCTTCCCGACACGGAGGAGATAGCGGAGTACGTGGCGGACTTCCGGGAGTTCCTGAGGGAGGGGACGATCCCCGAACGCAAGGCCCTCATCCGCAACTTCGTGGAGGCTATCGAGGTGGTGGAAGACGAGGCGACGCTGACGTACACGGTGCCCATGCCCAGGGACGGAGTGAGGCGGGAGTCGGCATCGGTTCTTGATTTCGTCCAGTCCGGCCCACCATTTTTGACGGTAGACAGAACCGAGCCGTTCAGGTCCATCTCCTCGGCGGTTTTCCCTCCTACCGGTCCATCCTGAGGCATGGGGATGGTGTACCGGAGGAGGGCGTTGTCGGGCATGACGACGATCTCCTTGACGAAAGACTCGATGAAGGCCCTGCGCTCGGTCAGTTCGCTCTCCTTCAGGAACTCGCTCATGTCCTGGGCATAGGTGGCGATGGTTTCCACGTCGTCCAAAACCTCCCTGCGCTGGGAGAGGATGGTCCTGGCCTCGGCCGCCGAGTCCTCAAGGCACTGTTGACGCTCCCGGTGCTCCCTGATGCGTTCCGAGGCGTCGGCCATGTCGAGGTCGGTGTTCTCCACCAGGTGCCAGACGCGGCCCAGCTTGCGCTTGACCTCATCAAGCTCGGCCTCGATGGTCTCCAGCTTCTGCCGCTGCTCCGCTGCCACCCCATCCATCTCCTCGTCCACGATCTTGACCAGTTCGGTGATGTTGGACTCGGTGAGGACGTTCTCCCGTATCCTCTCCACCACCATCTCCTCGAAGCGTCGTGCGTTGAGCCTGGGGGTCGTGCAAGCGTTCTTGCCCCGCTTCATGATGGACTGGCAGACGTAGTAGGCGAACTGGCCGCTCTTGGCGTCCTGGCCTGAGAGCGCCCTGTTGCAGGACTTGCACCTGACCAGCCCGCTGAGCAGGTAGGAGCTTCCCACCCTGCGAGGGTGCGTCCTCTTCGGCGCGCGGGAGCGCATGAGCCGCTTGACGCGGTTGAATTGGGCCTTGGAGACGACGGCGGGGAACGCCTTCTCTATGCGTACGGGGTCGGACTTGACCTTCCCTGTAGTGCCCCAGAGCAGCGTGCCCGTGTAGACCTCGTTTCTGAGGATGAAGTGGACGCCGTTCTTGGACCAGAGCTTGCCGGTGGCGCTGGCGATGCCCTCTGAGTTGAGTGTGCGGGTGATTTCGGTCATCCCGGTGGCCGACTCGGCCATGTCGAAGATGCGCTTGACGACGGGAGCAGTGTCAGGGTCGATCTCCAGTGTGGGCCGCTTCTTGGCTCCGTCCTGCACCATGACGCGGTTGTAGCCGTAGGGCGTCCGGCTGGCGACCCAGAAGCCTCTGGAAGCGGCCTCCCGCATCCCACGGCGAACCTCTTCCGCAAGATTTTCCGAGTAAAACTCATCGACCGACTCGATGATTCCCTCAAGGAGCCTGCCGGTGGCGGTGTCGTCGGCCTGCTCGGTGATGGAGACGACGCGGACGCCTTTTCGCCTGAGCATGGACTTGAAGGCGACGGCGTGCTCGCGCTTTCTGGTGAATCTACTAAATTTCCAGACAAGGATTTCTCTAAACGGGGCCTCGGGCTTGGCGGCCTCGTCGATCATCTTGCGGAACTCCGGGCGGTCGGCGACGCGCCCGCTCTCGGCCTCGTCCACGTACTCGCGGACGACCACGTAGTCGTTCTTATGGGCGTATTCCCTGAGCGCCCGCAGCTGTGCGGCCACGGACAGGTCCACGTCCTGTCTGTCGCTGGAGACCCTGGCGTAGAGGGCCACGGGGGTGTAGTCGCTTCTATTGTTCATCTGTGAGTCCTCCTCCTGTTTCCTGTCGTTCCCGTGGGCCACTACTAGCCTGCAACACCCGGCATCGTCGTCATCGAACCCGTGTCTTCCCCAAGCGCGCTGACCATTTCACGCGGAAGGATGCCCTCGATCTGTTCAGCCTCGGAACGCTCGGCGTGGTAGAGGTCCCAACGGAGTTGCAGGTTCATCCAAAAGCCGGGCGAAGTGCCGAAGAACCTAGAGAGCCTCAGGGCGGTGCTTGGCGTGACCCCCCGCTTCCCTCGGACGACTTCGTTGACCCTCTGATAGGGCACGTGAATGGCATTGGACAGGTCGCGCTGAGTCATTCCGAGGGGCAGCAGGAACTCCGTCAGAAGCATCTCGCCCGGATGCGTAGGCTCTCGATCGGTGGGAATGCGTACCATGCTCATTCTCCTCTTCAGTGATAGTCGGTGATTTCGACGTCGGCGGGTCCGGCAGGTGTCCACGTGAAGCAGATTCGATACCTGTCGTTGACGCGAATACTGTGTTGCCCGCTTCGATCTCCGGCCAGCCGTTCCAGGCGGTTGCCGGGAGGTATTCTGAGGTCTCCCAGAACGGAGGCGGAATCGATCTGGTCAAGCTTTCGATGAGCCACTCCCCATATCGGCATGGGACATGCCCGCAGGGCCGCTTGAGTGGATTGCCCGTTGAAGATGTCCTCTGTACCGCCGTCTCTGAATGAGACAATCATAAGTACATAATAGCACGGCTTTCGTGCTATGCCAAGATGCTAGCTTCACGCGGCCATCTCCAACGAGTCTGCCGGGGACAAGGTTGGGCGGGACGTTCACCGCCTGCCCTCGCCGTCATCCTCTGAGTGAGCCGCGTTCCTGCGCATGTGGGCGCGGACGGCGACCTTGGCCAGGATGCGCAGCCCCTTGCGTATCGTCCTCCGCTGCTGAGGAGTATAGGACTCCACCGGCCTGTCGGAGGATGACTCGGGAGCATCCCTCCCCGGCCTCTTCTTTTGCCGGTTCCTCGTATCTTCTCTATTGGTGTCTTTCATGTTGCCTAATCTCAGCGGCGGTTCGTTGGGCCGCTGGCCTCTCGTTACAGGTGTATTGGGTGGCCGCCGGGCACGGACGGATGGGTGCGAGCGCCCGGCGGCGTTGTGGTGTCCTACCCCGCCGCGCCGCCGATGCGCCGGTTAGGGCGCCGGCGGGGGGTGCCGGCTAGCTCCTGAAGTGGGTCATCCGTAGCTCCTCCCCCAGGAGGATCGGAAGGCATCCGATGCGGTTGGCGAAGATGACCAGGGTGAGCATGGAGCCTCCGCTGGGCGCCCAGCCCTTGAGCCACCTTCGCAGCAGCTTGTAGTCGATGCCGGTGACCCTGCACAGGCCGCGCCAGGAGAGGCCGCTGGCCTCCTTGAGGCGCACGAGCCGCTGGGGGAAGTCCTCGGGCATGTCGGCGCCCTGAAGGGGCTCCATCTCGCTCCATCCGTCGATGTGATCGATGTTGGTCATGTCTATCCTCCATGTCATAAAGCTTTGGGTTGTTGTTCCCAAGGCCATGTGCATCCGGCGGCGGATGCGACCGGAGGGCGGTCGCTCCCCACGCGCCGACTTCGACATGGGACCGGGTCTGTCTGTATCGACCCCGGCGGGCCGGTTCCGGGAGGTGATCACCGAAGTGAGCCGTCTCCCAGGGCCGCCGCGTCGAGCCGGACGGCGCTCCGTCCTCCGCTCCTCCGGGGGCCTCTTGCTATATCGTTATCCGGTGAACGCATCGGCTTTCCATCTCCTATCGGGTATTGAGCGGGAGTTTTCGCGACGCTCCCTGCGTCGTTCATTTCGCTTCCGTCGGCAGGGACTGGGGCGGCTCCCAGGCGGCGTCCGGGGTGCGCCAGGCGCGTCCCAGCGGTCCCAGGGAGTCGATGGCTTCTTTGTGGGAGACCCACAGGGGGACCGTGACCCGGCTGGCCTGCATCCGCTCCCTCGCCACGCGCAGGAAGTGGGTGGCGGCGATGTCGTCGTCGAAGACGATGAGAACGGCGGGTCTGGCCCCGTGGTCGTCGGTGGGCCTGTGGGACGAGTAGTAGCGCAGATAGGGGGCGAGCCGCGTCGCCATCGTCGAGGGCCGAACGGCCCTTCGCTCCCACTCCAGGAAGAAGGCCCACGTCTCTTCGCCCCTGCGCAGGACGCCGAAGGCGTCGGGGTAGACGGCGCGCATCCGTTCGTCGTGGCGGAAGTGGCGGGACGCCCTCCTGGGCGGGTCGAGCTGCGCTATCTCCCAGCCCAGGTGCCGGGCCTGGGCCGCAAGCGCGGACAGGAAGACGTGGACGGCCTCGGTGTGCTCGATGTTCCTGAGAAGCTGGCGGCTCCTGCTGCCGGTGAGGTTGCGCCACTCGAAAGGCCCTTTGGCGTCCTCCGGGGCGACGCTCAATCTCCTCCTCGCCGCCGCCACCGAGGTCCTGTCCCTGCGGGCGAGGAGGGCCAGTCCCCGGTCGGTGAGGGCCAGCCGTCCCTCCGCTTCGCGGGGCCTGACGACGAGGCTGAAGCCCTCCAGTGGATTGACGATCTGGGAAGCCCTCTGGGGCGAGACGCCCAACAGACCGGCGAGTTCGCCGAGGGCGATCCAGGGCCAGTCGAAAACCAGGTCGAGGGCGCGCTTCTCGGCGGGTCTGAGCGTCACGGGCAGCATGTGGTCGGCCATGTCGGCTACCGTTCCCATGACGGGCAGGTCGGCAGGGACCGACGCCAGTCCGGGCTGCGGCTCCCCCGGAAACGCGCCGCGGGGGTCGGTCCTGTCCAACGAATAGCGCAGGCTCACGGCTGCGTGGACCTGGGCCGGAGTCCAGATCGGGGCGTCTACGTCGGCCATGACCGTCTCGCGTTCGACGGCCAGGAGGGACGGAACGTCTGTGGTCGAGAGCATCCTGCGGGCGTGCCTGAGACGGACGGCGTCCATCGTGAGGACGAGGACGACTCCGGGCATGGGTTCGTCCTTCAGTCGCCAGAGGCGCTGGGCGAAGACCGAGCGGTCGGCGGTGAGTCCCTGCCTCACGATGCCGACGGTCCTGCCGTCGGGAAGTTCTATACCCGCGTCCAGCTTGGATGAGCGGTACCAGCGGAAACGCAGGGGGTAGGCAACGTCGGAAGCGAGAGATGCGACGTGGTATATGGAAGCCAGGGCGTCCATGCGCTCCATCAGGCTTCGCCGCCACTCGGCGGAGAGGGGGTGTGTACGCACCAGGTTGTCCGGCGAAATCCCGTCCTCATCTGCAAGCCTGCGCAGCCCCGCCCCGGTGAGGTGGAACCTGCGGGAAGGGGAAAAGGGATCGACGGCGTGGAGCACGGAGTCGCAGAGGCCGCCATTTTGCAGTCTCTCTACGGCCTCGTGGACCGCGCCCTTGGACCGGCCCGTGACCGGGACCATCTCCCGGCGATTGAGGTAGGGCATGTCGGCCAGGATGCGGATGATCTGAGCTTCCAGTCCCGCGGGTCTCATTCTCCGACCTCCTCGTCCTCTTCGTCGGTGTGGTTCTCGGTCGCCTGCTCGTCGTTCTCCTCCCGTTCGGCCTGCTCCAATGCCTCGACGCCTTTGTGAAATTCGTCCACCTTCTCGTGGCCCTCGGCGTCGGCGTAGTCTCCCTGGCGGGCCGAGACGGTGTAGCCTTGCGTAGCTGCACGTATGCGGTCGGCGACCGATGGGTCTCCTTCCTCAGGCTTGCGCACCTCCATCGAGAAGGCGGGCATCCGCTCGGTGCCCACGGTGGCGCGGACGTAGCAGTGGTGCACGGGCAGGGACACGATGTCGTCCTCGGACACCCGGTCCTTGCCAAGCTCCCACACCAGGGTCCTGGCGTCTGAGCCGGCCACCTGGAAGACGGCGAGGCACCCCACGTTGGCGAGGATGGTGTCGCGCATGGTGCGGGAGAGGTCGTCCAGCTTGGCCAGGCTCTGGGTCGCCAGCACGAAGGACGCTCCGAACTTCCCAAGCTCCGACAACATCGACTCGTAGTCCACGCCGGGCATGGACTGCATCTCGTCCACGACGACCAGCGCGCCGCGACGTTCCCTGAGAGATAGACTTCCCTGCTCCCGTATCACGGCGTCCACCAGGTTCAGGAGCGACGCGCCCACCAGGGCGGCCACGTCCCTGCCCACCGTTCCCTGGGAGGTGGAGACCAGCAGCACGCCGCCGTCGTGGATGGTCCTTCTCAGGTCGATGGTGGAGCGGCGCTGCCCGAGGATGGCCCTCGCCCGCTTGGAGGACGCGTAGTAGGAGAGACGGGTCTGGACGGGGGCCAGGGCCTCCGCCTTGTACTGGCGGCCCCACTTGCCGAAGTCCCTGGCCCACCACTCCAGCAGGTAGGGGTCGGAGACCCTCTTGCGCACCTGCTTGGCGAACTCATCGTCCGAGAGCAGCTTCAGGCCGTCGAGGATGGTGTACTGCTGCTCGGCCTCCATCTGCTCGTTGGCCTCGTGCAGCGTCTTGACGGTCTGTTCCAGGATCGACTGCATCCTCGGCCCCCACTGGTCCCAGAGGCCCTTGGCCACCCGCACCACCGAGTCGGCGGTGCGGTCGCGGTCTGCGAATATGCGGGTGTCCAGCAGATTGACGCCGGGGGAACGGCTCGCGTCCGACAGGTCTATCAGCCTCACCCTGTCGGCTATCTCCTTCGGGACGTGTTCGAGGATGCCCGCCACCAGGTCGGTGTGGGGGTCGATGACGACGATGGCGTCTTCGTCCCTGCCCGCCGCCTTCTCCCGCATCTTGTGGGCGACCACGTGGTGCATCAGCGTGGACTTGCCCATGCGGGTGCGGGCCACGTAGAGGTGGTGACGGCGCAGCAGGTCGTCGGGGAATCTGATCTCCCTCTTGGTACCCGCCGTGGTGTCGCCCACCAGCGCACCGCCCCTGACTCCCTTCGCCGACGGGCTGAGCGCCCGCGCGCCAGACCGCTCCACCAACGGCGTCTCGTTCCCCGCTCCCGGCGGGTGCCAGAGGCAGGCGGCCTCCCGCACCCCCAGGACGCTGCGCCTGCCGAACAGGCCGGGGCCTGTGGGATGCAGGTTCTCCGGGGCGGGAGCGACGGGCCTTACCTTGCTCACCTTGAACCTCGCCCCTGCCGGGTTGTCGAAGTGCCGGTAGGCGGCGGCAACCCTCCTCATGAGCTCCTCGGTCCGCTCGCGCCCCGTGTCGTCCGGCATGATCGCCGTGACCCGTATCTCGGCGTCGAAGGCGATGCGGGAGACCTTCTCCCTGATGAGCAGGGGGTCTTCGACCCGGTTCCTCGCCTTCTTGAAGCGGTGCCATGCCCAGCCACCGATGCCAAGCCCCAGGGCCGTTCCGATGCCAAGCAGCACCGTCTTCCACGTCTCGCCGTCCTGCACCCACAGGTAGCCTTGGAGGGCTGCGAGAGCGCCGACGCCGAGGACGGCCATGGTCACCCCGTCCATCTGGAGGGGCTTGGTTTGGTAGGTGTAGGACGGCTCCCGCTGCTCCTGGCCGGGCCGCTTGTGGGCCTTCTCCATGTGGTGCTGGGACCAGTCGGGGCCGAGGGAGTTCAGCTTGAGTTGAGCCACCACGCGCTCCCCCTCGTAGAGGGACGACAGCGCGCCCATGAGGGCGATCAGAGGGTCGGAGCCGGGGTCGAGGAGGTCGTCGTCCCGGAAGGTGCGCAGGGGGACGTACTCGGGGCCGTCGGCCCTGAGCGTCATCGACCACGCCTGCTCGCCGTCTCCCAGGCGCAAGGGATCGTTGTTTGGGTCCACCTTCTCTATCCTGGCCTGGGGGTAGTGGGCGGCGATCTGGCCGCGTACCACCCGGTCGTCGATGCACCGGGCCATCAGCGTCACGCCGTCCATGTCCCCGGCAAGCTCCAAAGAGAAGGGCTCAGGCACCGCGATTGACTGGAGGAGGTTCTCCACGCCCAGCAACGTCCGCTCGCCCGTCCTCGGCGGCGTCACCGCAAGCAGCGCCGGGGTCTTGTCGTCGCTTCCAAATAGTTTGCGTATCGGGTTCTGTTTCATTTCTGTTACTCCTCCCTACGTATGGGTCTCTTCTGCGTTCTCGCCTCTCTGTCGGTGTCCGCCCGGTCTCCACTTGATGACCTCCGTTTCCTCCGGGGTGGCCTCGATGCGGACGGGGAAGCGGTGTCCCTTCGCCAGCAACAGTCCGTCCCCACGGGGACACGACAGCAGCCAGCGCTGGAGGTCTTCGGGCAGGTCGAACGCGTCGCCCACGGTGCCTATGGCCGCCGCGTCCTGCTGCAACAGCAGCTTGAAGGCGGCGTTCTGGAGAAGCGCCCTCCCCGAATGGCCGGTGATGGTCCTCGACGAGTCCTCGGACAAAAGGTCCTGGACGTCCTGGGTGATGAACTGAAGCCCCAGCCGGTGTTTCCTGGCGCGTTTCGCCATAGACACCATGAAGGCCGCGCCCTCGGGGTGCTGCATGATGCTCCACACCTCGTCCACCACCAGCAGCCTCGGCTTGGGGTTCTGGGCGGCCGCCGCCCACACCGTCTCGGTGCAGACCATCGCCGCTGCGGGCCTAAGCTCCGGTTCGAGGAGACGCAGGTCGAAGACGGTGACGAGTGCTTCGCTCCCCAGCAGGTCGTCCCCCTCGTCGGAGAGGAGGTTGCGGAGGCTGCCGGTGGCGAAGGGCCTCAGCAGGTGGGCTATGTCCGGGGCCTGCCCTTCCAGGTATTTGTAGAAATCGCGGAAGCCTGTGCGTTCGCGGTGCTGGGCGTAGTAGCCCGCCAGGGCGTGGTCCAGGGAGGCCCTGCGCTCCGCTCCGAGACTCTCACCCACCATCACCTCGATGAGCCTTCTCAGGCTCCCGATCCTCTGGAGCAGCTCCTCGTCGTCTCCCCGGTCGATGACGAAAGGGTTCATGCCCTGGCCTTCCACTCCGGGAGACAGCACCCTGCCTCCGGCGGCGCGAGCCATGTCCGCGTACTCCCCTTCAGGGTCGATGACGTAGGCGGTGACGCCGCGCGTCAATCCCCTGAGCACTCCGAGCTTGGTTGCGAAAGACTTGCCGCTGCCCGACCGTGCGAGGACTGCCGTGTTGGCGTTGTGTTAGTGCTAACTCTAAACTGACCCAGTAGCGCTAATTTGGAATTGACCCACCCCGATAGCGGACGCATCTTCGTCGGGAAACCGATTAGGAGGTGCAGCAAGTCAAATGATAGGAGGTGGGTTAGTGAGAGAGTTATACGAGTTGAAGGGCGATGGAAGCTCGATCCGAGGGATATCGAGGGAGTTGGGGATTTCCCGGAACACCGTGCGCAAGTACGTGCGCTCCGACGAGGTGCCCAAGGCCAAGCGGCGAGAGAAGCAGGGGTCGAAGCTGGACCCATACAAGGGTCACATAGATGGTCGGCTGTCGGCGGGAGTGGACAACTGCGTGGTGCTGCTGCGGGAGATCCGGGAGTTGGGCTACGACGGCAGCTATCCGACGCTGACCAACTACGTGCGGCCTCGGCGTCGGCCGCGTCAGCCCCGTGCGACGGTGCGGTTCGAGACGGCGCCAGGCGAGCAGGCACAGGTGGACTGGGGCAGCTTCGCCTATGTCGGAGAGGACGGGCGCAAGCACCGGGTCTGGGCCTTCGTGATGGTGCTGAGCTGGTCTCGGACCATCTACGTGGAGTTCGTCCGGCGCGCCGACGTGGCGACCTTCATCAGGTGCCATCTGAACGCCTTCGAGTACTTCGGTGGTGTTCCCCGCCGCTGCCTGTACGACAACGCCAAGGTGGTGGTCCTGGGGCGTGACAGGGAGGGCAGGCCGGAGTGGAACAGCCGGATGCTGGACTTCTCACTGCGAATGGGCTTCGACCTCCGTCTGTGCCGACCCTACCGAGCGCAGACGAAGGGCAAGGTGGAGAGCGGCGTGAAGTACGTCCGGGGCAACCTGTGGCCCGGTGTCCGCTTCACCGACGACGCAGACATGAACCGCCAGGCCCTGGAGTGGTGCGATGCGGTGGCCAATCGGCGAGTCCATGGGACGACGCACCGGGTCCCCCGAGAGATGCTGGCTGAGGAGCTCGCCCACCTGGGCAGCCTGCCGCCGCGTTCGGGCCTTGCGCCCTACATGCGGGAGGAGCGGAAGGTGGCCAGGGACGGCTACGTCCACTGGGAGAGGTCTCGCTACGGCGTGCCCTGGAGCTGGGCGGGTTCGACGGTCCAGGTGGGTGTGCGGGCCGGTACGGTGGAGGTCTGGTCGGGCGACGTGCGGCTGGCGGTGCATCCCCAAGCCCAGCGGACCGGTCAGCGCCTCACACTGCCGGGCCAGTGGGACGGACTGCCCGGCGGCGATGATCGTCCTCGTAAGGAAGCCGTGGCGGTGCAGATCCCTGTGGGCCAAGTGGAGCGCCGCTCCCTGGAGGTGTACGAGTTGGCAGCGGTGGGAGGTGGGCGATGATCGCGCTGGAACAGGCTCGCCAGCACCTGGAGACGCTGGGCCTCAAGCAGGCCGTCGAAGCCCTGGACAACTCCCTGGACGCTGCGGCCACCAAGAAACTGACCTACCCCGAGATGCTGGCAGAGCTACTCGGCGTGGAAGTGGCCGCCCGGAAGGAGCGGTACATGTCCACCAGGACGAAGCTGGCTCACCTCCCCTTCCACCGGACCTTGGAGCAGTTCGACTTCTCGTTCCAGCCCTCCATCGACGAGCGACAGGTGCGGGAACTGGCCGGCCTGTCCTTCGTCGCTGAAGCCACCAACCTGCTGCTCCTGGGACCGCCAGGTGTGGGCAAGACCCATCTGGCGGTGGCCCTAGCGCTCAAGGCCATCGAGAAGAGCCAGGGGGCCTACTTCGTCCGAGCCTACGACCTGATGGAGGACCTGAGGAAGGCCAGGGTGGAGAACAACCTCCAACGGCGCATGCGGGTCTACCTGTCGCCCAAGCTACTCATCGTGGACGAGTTCGGCATCTGGCCTTACGACCGGGACGCCTCCACCGCCTTCTTCACCCTGGTGTCGGCTCGCTATGAGCGGGGCAGCATCATCCTCACCTCCAACAAGGGCTTCGCCGAGTGGGGTGAGCTTCTGGGCGATACCGTCATCGCCTCGGCCATCCTGGACCGGCTGCTGCACCACAGCCACGTCCTCAACATCCGAGGCGAGAGCTACCGGCTTAAAGGCAAGAGGCAGGCCGGACTCTTCGCCTCCCATCAACTGCTATCGACATCGCCTGAAGCCGCTAGCTCCGGCGACGTCTAAATCCAACAGGCACTCTTGCTTGCCAGAAAGGAGGCGACTTAACGACAAGGTGGGTCAGTTCTAACTTAGCGGAAAAGGGTCAAATCTAACTTAGCATTGACAGTTGAGGTGGGTGCCGTCCCAGGGGTCGTAGACCACCGGGGAGCAGGCCCGCATGTCGATGCCGTAGAGGGTGCCGCTGCGGGTATCCAGGTCGGGCGGCGAGAAGGGAAAGAGGCGAGCAAGAGACGATGTGTCCAGCGTCCTCCACTCGGCCACGGCGTTCAGGGCCAGGGGCAGCGTCGAGAGCAGCCCCTCGCGTTGGCGGAAGGCCAGGTTGTCCAGCTTGCCGAGAGTGGCGGCAAAATGGGCCTTGGCCCTCTGGGTCATCTCCTTCAGCGACGCCTCGTCCTTCGCGTGGAGGGTCACGGATAAAGAGGAGTGAAATAGGCGCTCCCTGCCCCTCTGCACCTCGTCCCTGAGCCTTGTCACGTCCTCCAGGGCGATCTCGGCCTCCGGCGACATGGTTCGCCCCCGCTTGAACGACAGTGATTGCGCCGACTCGAACCTGACCTTCTGCCATTCGAGGGTGCGGGCCGCCTGCTCTGCTGGGATCGACCCCAGGTGAATGGACAGGTCCATGGGCGCTCCCGCCGCCATGAGTCCTTGCAGGAACCCCGGGGCCAACGATCTCGGCCACTTGCCCAGGTGAAGGGAGCGGGCCAGGCGGTCTCCGATGCTCATCTCGCGTCTCTTTACTTGCACCTTGACGGTCGTCTCCTCGTCGTACTCGGTCGGAGAACCACCTAAGGCCGCCGAAACAAAAAACATTCGAAGCTGCCTGCCCCTGAGGGGGTGGACGGAGAGTCCGGCCCTCGCCAGCAGACCCCGCAGCTCGTCGATGCGGGCGTGCTCGCAGACGGCGTAGAAGCGCCGGTCCAGGATGCCGTCCCGGGCCTCCAGGTCGGTCAGCAGCCGGTTCAGCGACTCGGCGGCGGCTCTGGTCTGCTGGGGAAGGTCGTCGGGCTGGGCCTCTTGCAGCTTCTCCCTCAGCCCGCCAAGACGTGGAGGGTGCTGGCGAATGAGCAACTGCACGGGGAAGTCGAGGGCGTTGAGCGCCCCGGCGAAGGCCCCCAGCTTCGGCTCGTCGATTTCGAGCCCCATCACCTCGCACACTCCCACCTTCACCCCGTCCAGCCGCACCGGGCCGCCCTCCTCGACGTGCGACAGCATGAAGAACAGGGGCAGGTCGGGCGGGAGTTTCGGCGCGGGCGGCTCCGACGTGGAACGGGTCTTCGTTTCGATGTTCGCATTGCGCGTCTGAACATCGCCCTCCTCTGAGGGATGCCGCTCTCCGCCTCTCATCAGGTTCAGAAAAAACTCTTTCACTTCGTTCGCTTCCTTTTCTCACTAGGGGACTGGAATGGGGATGACGCCGTGGCTCAGCAGCGCGGCGACGCCCTTGGCGGACAGAACCAGCGCCAGGCCGATGACGGCCAGCACCACTGCGGTCTTGGCCCTGCCGCCGCCACGCTCCTCCGCGCCCTCGGCCATCAGGACGAACCCCGCCCAGACGACGGCGAAGACGGCGAGTCCGGCGGCGGCGTAGGCCATCGCGGTCAGCACCGCATCGAAGGCGGCCAGCATCGCTTCCTTCTCCGCCGGGGCCGCGCCGACGGTCGCCAACGCAGCCCCGGCAAGGAGGATTGCCGTCAGGAATCGCCTCACCAGGGCCACTCCCATCCCAACCGGCGGAACCAGTCGGTCAGGTCGCCGCCGGGCGTCTGCTCGGCGGGCGGGTCTTCAGGCTCAGGCTCCGGCAGAGTCAGCGCCGCAAAGGCGTCGTCGGACCCGATTTCCGAGGCCAGGGATAGGGACTCTTCCCTTGTCCTAGTGAGGGGTTCTCGGTCGGTCGTCTCGGCCTTGACGTGCTCGGGGTGGACGATGGTAAGGGTCACGTCCTTCTGAACCGTCTCGCCGGGCACCAACAAGGTGGCGGAGACGGTGTGCTCCGTGGTCGTTCCGTCATCGTTGGTGACGGTGACCGTTTCGCTGACGGTTTGGGTCGTCCCCGGCCTGTACAGGCTCACCGTCTCGGTGCGCTTCTCCGTCCGCTCCGGGTGGTGGGTGAGCGTCGTAAGCGGAGGGATGGGGATGCGTAGGCTAGCCTCAAGGCTCACGTCCACGCTCACGGCGTGAATCGCCTCGCCTGTGGGCACGGCGAGCCGGAAGCTCGTCTCGCCGCCGGGGACGAATTCGACGTTCGCGGTCGATGCTCCCGTCGTGGCAACGATCGTTCCCGTGATGGCAGTCACCCCGGCGTCCATGAGCGCCGTCTCGGTGACGCTCTCATGTCCGGCCACCGTCTGAAGCTCGACTAGGTGCTCGACGGCATCAACGCAGTCGGACTCGACGACGCCGGTGACGGACCCCGGCGTCCAGCCCAGGGATGTAATGCGCAGATCGCATAGCTCGCCTTCAACGACTGGCAAGGGATAGGGAATCTGCTCGCTCTCGACGGTGAGCGCCCCCGCCTGTCCCAGCGCGTCCTCCCAGGAAACGGTGAAGGAGGGCATTGGTCCGTTGAGGGGCAGCGAATAGTCGATGCTCTCCCTCTCCGTCAGCATCGCCGAACCCCAGAAGCGCAGGGCCGTGCCCTGGCTGCCGCCGAAGGCTCTCACCCTGATGTCCAGGTCGGTGGCCGCCCTCAGGGTCACCGCGGCCCGGTCGCCGGAGACGGCGAGGGATTCGACGAATATCCGCCTACCCTCGACAGGCTCCGTCACCTCGAAGTCGATCTCGTCGCGCCACGGCTCGTGGCCGTCGGCAAGGACCGACTGGGGAACCGTGGCGGCGGCCGCCACTGCGACGACCGCCATGACCGCTATCCAACCCTTTGGTCCGTGGCCCTGGCTGTCGCGGCCCGCCTTGCGGGAACGACGCTTGCCGAACCAGCAGTGGGGACGGAAGGGTTTTCTTTCCCCGTTGCGCTTCTGCTTCCTGCGGCGGCGCAGCCTCTTGAGGGCCTTTCCGGCCCGCCTTGCCATCAGCCGCAGGGGGCCGGGGCCGCTCTTCACCGGCTGCAACGGGGCGGGCGACTCAGGACGCACCAGCCCGGACACAGGCCCGGCGTAGACCCGTGCCCCAAGCCGGTACTTGAGGAGGTCGGCGGCCACCAGCGGCAGCCGCCGACCTCCTATCTTTCCCACCACTACTGCGATGCCCATCAGCCCGAACAGGACGGCGAATCCCATCCGCACCTCGGACGGCCCAACGGGTGCGTAGCGGTATGCGCCGTAGGACAGGGCGCACACCGCCACCACCGCCACGATCTGCGGGAAGGTGAACCACAGCAGCACCCTGTCCTCGGCCTGCACATGGGTCGGTACCTCGTGTTCTCTCATTGCTTTCTCTCCCTTCACCTATTCCTCGGGGGTGGGTGTGGCTGGGTTGGGCACATCGATCTCCACGGGGTTGCCCACCACCGCGTTCATCACCAGCTCGACGACCCCGTAGGCCACCATCGCCAGGACGATGCCCGCGAGGGCGGTCATCATGGCGCTCTTGCCACGCTCCATCTGGTGGGGTGCTCCGCTGGCCGTCAGGTACAGGTAGGCCCCGTAGATGAAGAAGCCCACGCCCACGACTCCCACGATCCCCAGCAGGATGCCCACCAGGTTCGATATGGTCTGTGTCAGGTTTTCCATTCGTTTTTCTCCCTTCGTTCTTCGAGCCTTCCGCTCGTCTCTATCGGTTGGTGTCTGTCAGCTCCGTCACATGCACATCGCTCCGCCTCCGTCGTGGTATCGGTCGGCGCTTGTCTCGTCCGCGCCTGTGGATTTGCTAGTCGTTACTCGTTCGCGCTCCTGGGGGCTTCGCCGCCCATGTCTCCGCCGCCCGACGGGGTCGCCATGGAAGCCGCCGAGCTGAGGCCGCCAGCCGCAGCCGACAGCCCCGCACTGGCAGCAACCGCTCCGACCGCAACGCCTCCCGGCCCGCCCGCCGCTCCCCCGGCCATCAGCCCGATGGTCTTTGCAGAGCGCACGAAGGACGCGGGCAGGTTCATGCCGAAGTAGAGCATCGAAAGCCAGGAGTCGAAGGTGCCGGCGTTGCCCAAGAGGGACGGCACCCGGGTTGCCATGTAGACGAAGGCCAGGCTCATCAAGAGCTTCCAGGCCAGGTCCTGCACCGGCTCGAAGGCCGCGATGGCGGCCACCTCGTTCAGGAACCCGAACCCCAACGCCAACGCGATGAGCTGGATCGCCTGCTGGAAGGTGGTCGTCATGAAGAGCCTGAGCCAGTGGCGGCCCCAGCCCGCCGTGTGCGGCAGAATCCACAGCCCCAAGGCGATGGGGGCCAGGGCCAGGAGGATGTCGATCAACGCAAGGCGCAGGATCATCTGCACGATGACGTAGAGGACGAAGAAGCCGTAGACCAGGTAGAGAAGGGCCAGCAGCAACGCCATGCCCACGCTTCCGGCCTGAACCGCCGTGAGCAGGGTCTTGAGGGTGGACCTGAGCATGTCCCCGGCGGTGACGTTCAGAGATACCGCGACGAAGCCGGACACGGCGTCGGCCACGTCGATGACCAGGGCGCACCACCACAGGGAGGACGCGGCGGCCACAAGCCCCAGCACCAGCCGGGGGACCATCTCCCGCCAACCTGTCTGAGACCTTCCGAGGTGCTCGGACACGATGAGGGACAGCCCCATCCAGCCCAGGATCACGATTAGGGCGCCCGACGTGATGGCCCAGACGACCATCCACGCCTGCTGCACCAGGTCGTGGGCGTAGGTGAGGTCGGGGGGAGTCCCGGTGAGGATGTCGCTCATCGGCTAACTCCCGCCCCGGCAGTTGTCGGCGTCCTCGCCCGAGGCCCGCTCCACCACGCCGCACAGCGTGCCGTGGACTCCCTCGATCACCCAGCCGGCGAAGGCCCTGGCCCAGCGGGAGGGGTTGAGGGCGCTCAGAATCTTGTCCCAGATGCGTCCCGGCTGGTGGATGGGGACGACGGCGTAGAAGTCTCCCTGCTTGCCGTCCTCGGCGTGAGCCAGCATGACCAGCAGGTAGGCCCTGTCGGGGTCGAGGTCGGGCTGCTCGTCGAGCCTGGGATACTCCCAGGAGTACTCCCAGCCGTCGGAGCGCTTCTTCTCGCCGCCCCTGACCCGGTACATGGCGGATATCCAGTCGCCGGTGTCGGCGTCGCGAACGGCGTAGAAGAGGTCTGCTATCTTGCGGTCGAAGAGGGGCCGTGCGACGAACTCGCCGCCCTTCTTGCGCTCGACGAATTCTCTGTCGGTGTTGACGAGGGTGATGTCGCCGGCGGGCGGCGACTGGGCCAGGGCGAGGTTGCTCGTGGGTATGGCCACCAGCGCCGCCAAGAACAGCGCGATGGCCAGGGGGATCAGCCGTCTTGCCGACCGGAGTTTCGATTTCTGCGCCAAGACATTCACCTCGGTGCGGTTTCGTGCGGCCTATCGGTTTGGGCCGCCGCAGGAGAGTGTGAACAAATCAAACGCCGAAAAAGACCCCACGCATGGTGGCACCATCCATGCCCTCTTATCTGAGGCCCGTTTCGTGCAGTATTGGGGGTGTACAGGAAATGGACTTTTGTGACTGAGTGGTCAAAGTCGTGATTTCGTAGCTAAATCAGGGGCAAAACCCCCTCTACAGGAGGTGAACGGTGAGCAATCTGATGAAAGGGCGGAGTCCGGTCTCCAATGACAAAAAGAGGCTTGAGGTGGGGGTGCATGACGCGGCCAAAATCGACGGCCCGATGACAAAAACGGCCGAAAAGTCCGCTTGAGGTGGGGGTGCGTTACGCGAGGCGAGAGATCGGGCGAATCACGGACTTGGCGGAATTCATAGCTGGAACGAGTTTTCGGAGAAGGAGGAAATTGCCATGAAGACGACCGAACACGGCATCGAGGACAGCAGAGACGTGGAGAACATGTACCACATGAGGCTCATGACGTTGCTGCAAGAGCTGGTGCGGGAGCGGGGATACAAGGGCGCGGCGCGGGTGTTGGAGATCGACCAGCGCACGGTGGCCGAGAGCGCCAGGACGGGGAGGCTGTCGCGGCGGATGCGGGAGTCCCTGGAGCGGGCCTTGCAGGAGGGCGTGGGTTCTGCGGCGGCCCGTCAGCGAGAGCGCAACGACGCCCTGGAGGAGCGCCTGGGGGAGTTGGAGAGCGGGATGGAGTCGCTGGGCAAGGAGGCGCGCAGGCGGCTGTCCAGGGTGGAAGGCGCGGTGGAGGCTCTCGCAAAGGAGGGCACAGTGAGTCCGAAGACGACCGGGGCCGGTCACGCCGGCGCCGGTCCCTCGGAGCAGAGCGCTGATAAAGGAGAGGATGCAGGGTCAGTGAGCGAAGGAAGTCCTGCGTCAAAGTCCTCGATGCGGCGCGAGTACCCCGATCTGGTGACCCTTGAGCCCGCCGATGACGACGAGGAGGTCTTCGGAGACGCCTGGTCCCTGATCGTCCGGTGGCGGGCGTTGAAGGAGTCTCACCCCAACGACGGGAAGGGCCTTGATTGGCTGGTGGAGCGGGAGCGGCTGCTGGAGATGGAGCTTGCATTGCTGGAGGAGCACGGGATGACGCTCCCCCCGGAGAAGCAGCCCCTGCACGGCCTCGACCGCAGCGGCCAGGTCAGCTGGCGCAGGAAGGCCCTCTTCGACACGCGGAGAGCGCGGGCCAGGCGCGAGGTCGTGACCAAGGTGTGGCGGGCGCTCACTCTGAGGTGGCGGCGGCCCTCGCAGTAGCGCCCGGCGTTGCCGATGCGGGAGTGAACCCCAGAGCAATTCTCAGGGTGGGGGCATGCGTGGGGTCTTTTCGGCGTCGGAGACCTGCGATAATGACCCCACTGTTTGGCTTTCTCCAAGGTTTCCGACCATAGAAACCTGGGTGCGTGATCCCTGTTGCACGGGCTTCGCCCAAGAGGGAATGCTGGCAATGCGGAGTTTGACGTTGGTCCTTCGCAACCAGCGCGGGCCGATTCGACGGAGTTGACGCAAGGGCCTCCGTCCCCGGCTCAGTCCGGCGGTTGAAGTTTGACGTTGATCCTTCACCCGCTGGGCATAGGTCTGACGGCTGGGGTTGATCGCCTCATCCGTTGGGCCAAGGAGGACGGGTGCGCATGAGCGCCTCGTCCCCGGCAAACTGGTCGAAGTGCGCCTGTCGCCTCGGCCAGTTCGACACGTCTGCGGGATGGCTGGCACGCGGCTACACCGCAGCTACGACACGCGCCGGTCTGCCGCTCCGAGCAGGCTGGCCGCTTCACGTCTCGCAACTCTTCCCCACTGACCGACTTCACCTTGGGCGAGCTGCGTCTTCTTTCACCCCGGTCTCCCATGCGTTTGCATCGCTGGCGGTCCGGGTGCGTCTTAGGAACGGAGTCAACGGCACACAACACACAAGGGGGTATCGCACATGGACGAATCAAGGGCACAGGACAACGGAGAAGGAGGTACGAGCATGGCGGAGCAGTACGTCGGACCCAGCGCGGCGCGGATCGCAGACCTGCTGGCGCATCGCGTGAGTTTCCACAACGGGTGGTTCTGGACCAGCACGGCGGTGTGCCACGGCGGGAAGTCCGACGGGCTGGCGTTTCGGCAGCGACCCGACGGCAACGGCATCGACGTACGGTGCCACACACGGGGCTGCGGTCGCGGCGTGATAGTCACCGAGCTTGAGGCCCTCACCGGTCTGCCGATCTGGACGGCCTGCGAGCCGGTCAGGGATGCGGCGGTTGGGGCTGAGGCCAAGAAACCCTGGTGGAAGCGGAAGAAGGTCGTGGTGGCCGGGGTCGTCGCCCTGGTCGTCGCCGCGCCGCTGCTCACCCTCGACCTGGAGCTGTTCTTCCTGAACCTGTTCGGTCTGGGCATCGGCTGGCTGCTGCTCAGGCGGTTCATGCCCCGTCGTTCGGCGCGGAGGTTCCGTCGCTGACGGCTTCGGGCTTCTCACAACCCATCACAACACGCAGGGGTCGCTCTCTCCGAGGGCGGCCCCTACTTCTTTGCCCGAAAGCGGGCGCAACGGATTCAAGGCAACACAAACACAGGCACGTAGGAGGTGCACGATGACGACGGCAACGGCAGCAATAGGCAATCGGACGATGGAGACCACAGAGACGATGCGGCCCCGGCGCAGCCTGGAGGAGCTGGTGGACCGGGTGTTCGCGGCGATGGGATTCACGGGGGAGACGGAGACTCAGCCGGTTGAGCGGAGCGCAACCCGCTCCATCCACGAGGCCCGACGGCTCAGGCAGGCGGGGGACGTGGACGGGGCGCTGGCGGCGCTGGGCAGTGCGAACGTGGCGCAGGCGACGCCGAGGGAGGCTCGGTGGGCCTTCTCCGAGTGGAAGCAGATGGTCAGGCGGCGCTTCAGCGGCCGGGGCGCGGTGCTCTACAGCCAGGGCGTAGGCAGAGCCTCAGCGCTGGTTCCCCACGGCGACGGGACGCTGGAGGTGGCTGCGGTCCTGGGGATGCGCTGGCGGCCCGGCAAGCTGGTCTCGGAGCGCAGCCTCCGGGGCCTCCAGCCTCTCGTATCGAGTACGAGGCAGGCTCTAGCGAAGGCTTGCCCTTGACCCGGCTCTCCGCACCCTCCTCGGTCGCATCGGCGGCGCGGTTGTTCTTGCAACCCGGGCGAGGACGCGCTGCCTTCTTACACCTGCTTGCTTGGGCCGAGTGCGCCGCTAGCTAGCGCTCCCCTCGTTCCGACTCTCCACATCGTTTGCCACGCCGGAGCCTGACCGCTCCGCCCCTTGCTTGCGGGACCCAGTCCCGCACCACCCATCCACTAACCCACCCAGGAGGAACTATGCCCAATTCACGACGGGCATTGACATTGCCCGCACACGGCTTCCCCACGTAGAGCCTGCCCAGTACAGCGATACGGAGGACGCCGCAGCCGGCCATCAGCCACAGCAACCAATCCACCCACGGAGACAGTCCCGGCCATTCGGGACAACCAATTCGAGCGGGACTGTCTCCACCCCACGGGGGTGGTGGGCCGTCCCGCTTCTTCATTGAAAGGAGAAGCGACATGACGACGGCAACCACGACGAGGACCAATCGGACCAAGGACACGGCAACCACGACGGATGCGGCGGCGCCCGCCGAGCGCAGGGGCAGGCCCGAGAGCGAGCTCAGGGCGGCGGCCCGCAAGCGCGGCCTCACCTTGAAGGAGCTTGCGGCCCTGATGGGCGTCAGCGCAAGCCACCTGTCCCAGGTCGGCACAGGCAAGAAGCCCTGGACCCCCAACCTGCGGGAGAAGGCGATGGCCGTGCTGGGAGAGGTCCCTGGGCAGGGGATCGTCTACCGACAGACCCGCGAGGTAGATGCAGAAAGTACCTTCATCCGGGAGCGCGCACGCGAGATAGGAATCACCATGCTGGAACTGTCCGACCGGTCGGGGGTGAGCTACGGCTACCTGACGCAGGTGGCCCGTGGCCGCAGGAACATGGGACCCAAGGTGCAGGCCAGCATCGAGTCGGTCCTGAACGCTCCGGCCAGGGTCGCCCCCGCACAGTGCGCCAACCGCCAGGGTGACGTGATCGAGAGTGAGGCCAGCAGCTTCATCCGGGAGACCGCCCGGGCCCTCGGACTAACCATGAGGGAGCTGGCCGAGAAGGTGGGAGTGTCCGCCGGGTACTTGTCGCAGGTGTCACGCGGCCACAGAAACATGGGGGTGAAGCTCCAGGCCAGGGTCGAGGCCGTGCTTGAGGGACGTGCGAAGGTCGAGTCCGCCCAGTGCCCCGACGTAGACCGGCAGTTCATCTGGGAGCGGATGGAGGAGCTCGACGTCAGCCAGAACGAGGTGGCGCGCCGGGCGGGCATCAGCTCCGGCCACCTCTCCCAGATCATGAACGGCCAGCGCAACCCGTCGGCTACGGTACTCAAGAAGCTGCACGGAGCGCTGTTCCAGCGGAGGCAGGGGGAAGAGCGGGTGATGCCCGTGGCCATGAAGGTGCTGGGCTGGAAGAAGGGGGAGCGCAGCGGCATGGTGGTGCACGGCGCTCGCGGTAGAGACGGCACGGCCAGGGGCGGTGCGGTGCGCGTCGGCGGGCGCGTGCCCTGGGGAGCCGAGGTGGAGTACGCCTTCCGCGCTGGGTACGACGGCGCAGGGAAGGTGTCCGTGGATCACGTGGTGGCGCCGGGCTACTCCGCACTGTTGATGCGGCCGGGGGCGGCGACCGCTTAGGTACAAGAGAGGGAGGCTATCCGAATTGGATGGCCTCCCTCTCTACCGGCATGTATCCCGCTCTCTTTGCGTTTCACCAAGTCCGCATCAGCACCGGCGCGTTGGCGTCCAATGGTCGGCAGCCGAACTGCCGCCTTCAGCCCATGGCCCCGTGGGGACGCCGGCCGGTTGCTTCTAGTCAATGATGGTGATGGTGAGCTCGGTGGGCTCCTCGACGGTGTAGCCTGGGCCGTTCAACACCCGGAGGATAACCGTCTCGCCGCCTTCCCGCTCCTGGTCTCGTATCGGGTCGAACGTGAACCTGGCCCAACGGAGGCCCGCTTCCCTGTCGGAGTCGTGGGGGGACTCAAGGGACCGGACCGTGAAGGTGTCGCCCACCTTCTCGATCTGACCCTGTATGCGGAACAAGCGGAAGTCCTCGTCCAGGGTCGCCGTTCCGCCGACGTACTGGAAGATCACATCCCCCGCGAAGTTCCCGGTCACGTACCACGTCGGGATCCGCGTATGGCCTTCGTAGACTTCAAATTGTGTCGAGCCCTGCCCGTGGGCATGGGGATGGTCGCGACTGGCCACCGGGGTGTTCTCGTCCGCGTCGTTGTCCACGATGGTCAGCGTGTACTCCGTGGGCTTGTCCTGCGACAGGGAGTACCCCGTGCCGGGCTCCAGAGTCAGGACGACCACCTCGTCGGCCTCGTTGAGGTTGTCGTCGGTGATGGTCACCGTAATCTCGGTTTCAAGCGTCCCCGCCGGAATCGTAACGCTGCCGGGAATGGCGCTGTGGTCATCATCGGTGTTGTCAGAGCCGATATTGGGCGGGAAGCTGACGCTGACGCCCACTGTCACCGGATTGTCCGTCTGCCCGTCCAGCCTGACCCGCACCACGTGCGTGCCGGCGCCCTCGTCCGGCTCGCCCGAGGCCGCCGTGAACGATACCTCCGGCGCGTCGTCGTCCAGGATGGTCAGCTTGTAGATGTTCGCCGACGTATCGAGGGCGTAGCCGTCGCCGCCGGTCAACGTCAGCGTCAGAGTCTCGTCGCCCTCGGCGTCTGAGTCGTTGACGATGGTTATCGGCACGAAGACCTGGTTCCGCCCGCGCGGGACCGTGACCGTCCCGGAGTTGCTGATGGTGAAGTCGTCGCCTGGGCCGTGCTGGCCGTGCACTCCCTCCGTGGACGTGCCACCAACGGTGTAGCCGATGGTGAGATCCTCGTGGGGCGCCGGGTCCAGGGTGATGACCGCCCGGTGCGTGCGGCCCGTCTCACTCACGCTGGCCTCCGCCGTCTCAAAGGCGACCATAGGCAGGTTGTTGTCCGTGATGGTCAGCGTATGCACGCTTTCTTCGCCCACGTTGTTTCCCGAGCCGACCCGCAGCGTCAGCTCCACCGTCTCGTCCGGCTCGCTTTCGCCGTTGTGGATGATCTCCACCAGAATGTCAACACTGGTAGCGCCTTCCGAAACCCGCATCGTGTTGGGGACGCGGTAGTCCCGGTTGCGCGTGGCCGTGCTTCTCACGTCATAGCTCAGGGTC
The DNA here is from genome assembly GCA_965207225.1 of Dehalococcoidia bacterium. Classification (GTDB taxonomy): domain Bacteria; phylum Chloroflexota; class Dehalococcoidia; order Plut-88900; family Plut-88900; genus Plut-88900. Next base: position 2,009,871 of record CBDBLV010000005.1, on the reverse strand, counting down.
AGGCCGCCCGCGGGCGCGGCGGGGCGGAGATTGACCTGCACGGGGTGCGGGGTGTCCGCCTCGACGACGGTGGATTCAGCGGAGGCAAACTCCGCCCGCGTCCGGTCGTCGTCCAGGATGGTCAGCGTGTGCGTCCGAGTCGTCCCGACGGTGTAGTCCGAGCCGTTCCCCAGCGTCAGCACCACCGTCTCGTCGCGCTCGGAGTCGTTGTCGCTGTTGATGGTTACAGGGATGTCGACGCTGGTGATCCCGGCGGAGACCGTCACCGACCCGGAAGAGCCGGTTAAGCCTTCGATGCTGTAGTCGCCGCTCTGAGCCGTGCCGCCGCCAACGGTGTAGTTGATGGTCACGTCCTCGGTGGGCGCCGGGACCAGGTTGACGGTGACGCCCACGCTCCCGTCGGACTCGCCAACCTCGCTATCGGCCCGGGCGAACTGCGCCCCGGGGCCGTCATTGTCGGTGATGGTCAGCGTGTAGCGGGACGGAGTTCCCACGTCGTAGTTCTCTCCCGCGCGCAGGTAGATGTCCACCCACTCATCATCCTCGCTCGTGCCGTCGTCGCTCAGCCGCACCCGGATGGGAACGCTGCTTTGCCCGGGCCCGACCCAGACCGACCCAAAGCCGTTGCTCAGGCCGCCGATCATGAAATCCTCGCCGGCCTCGGCGACGCCCCCGATCTGGTAGTTGATGCTGGTGGCGGCATGGGGCGCCGGAACCAGGTTGACCACCACGTCGTAAGTGCCATCTCCCTCGCTCACGGTGGCCGTGGCCGGGTCGTCGGCGAAGGACACCTCGGGATTGTCGTCGTCCCTCACCACGACGCTGGCCGACCGGGCCGAAGACGCCGTGTAGCCCTCGCCGTTGTTCAGGGTGACGAATATCTCCCCGTCGGCGTCGTCGGTATCGTTCCCCACGGTGAGGACGGTTATGGTGGCGCGGCCGCTGTTGCCTATGGTTGCATGCTTCTGGCCCAACTCTCTGTCGGCTACGTAGTCGCCACGCTGGATCACCGTGTAGCCAAAGGTGAGACTGTCTCCGGCGGCGGGGGCCGGGGAGGCGCTGACCGTGAATTGGGCGGCGTCGCCCTCGTCGACTGGATCGCCTCCCTGCACCGACAGCCGCGGCTGGTCCGGGCTGTCGCCGGTCGCCATCACCGGCCCCGCCCAGTAGCCGGGAACTTTATGAGTATTCACTGCCCGCACGTAGTAGCACGTGAGCTCGCCCTCCTTCGCACGGCGGTCCGCGTACGTCGTTCCCGTGAGCCGCTCTCCCGCTTGGTCCGTACTCGGCGCCTGGCAGGCTCCACCATTCGGCCGCTCCGTGAACACCTCGTAGCGGGACACAGGGAAGCTGTTCACCGACTCAAGCTCGGTCCACCACACGAGGGCGGTCGTGAATGGAACGGTGTAGAACTGCGCTTGCAGGTCCTGTGGCGTTCCCGGCACTGGCCCGCCGGCTCCGGCCCGGGCAGCGATGTGAGCGCTGTTGTTCTCATCGATGTAGTCGAAGTAGGCGGTGGAGTGGACCGTGCCGTCGATGGTAACCGAGTAGGGCTCGGTGCTTTCGATGCTGGCCTCAATGCCCGACGTGGACGCGCCGTCCGGGGCGATCAGGGTCAGCGTGGGGAAGGGCATCTTGCCGATGGAGGTCCTGCCAGAGGAAACGGACATCTTTCCGATGGTCCAGGTGGCTTCGCAGAATCCGTCTACGCAGTCGCCCTGCGCGTACCTTCCATCGCTGCCGCTGACGTCTTCGTCGTCCACGCGCTTGGTGCTGCCACTGACGATGGCCTCCGCGCCCTGGGGTACGCCTGTGAGGGTTACCACCACAGCCGAGGCCGCGTCTGGTCCGTTGTTGGCCGCGAGGATGGTGTAGGCTTGCTGGTCCGGCGCCGCCAGTGGGCTGCGACCGCCGTCCCGCACCGCAAGCTCCGCTATCGGCCCCACGTGGAAGGTGTAGACGCCGCTGTCGGTGTACGCCGTCCCCGACTTGGTAGCCCCAACGGTTATCTTTACCTTATATGTGCCCAAAGTGCCGAAAACTACTAATGCGGGAATTGGTTCATTAAGGTTGTACGGTCCCGCGGACAGCATTGTGTCGGCGTCCAAGATGGTAATGTTTCCTTGGTTGCCGGCCACAACTGTAAATTTGCCGGGCCGTTGTTTTGGCACCACGTCGCTAATTGCAAAAGTGTATGCGTTGTACCCGCTATCAATGACTTCGAAGATGACACCAACACCAGGGATCGAAGGAACAGAAGCAAGGTGCCTTGCCGTCTTGCCGGTGCTCCATCCCGCCTCAACCCTTCCCTGGACGTCCCTGACTTGGACAATGACATCTTCAGGCTGCCAGAATGCCGCTTCATGCTTTGCCACCAATTCCAGTGTGTCATCGCTGGTGCAGGGGTAAGATGTGCGGCCAACGCAGGAAACGTACTTGAAAACAGCAATATCGCCCTCGTTCAATATCGGATCTTCGCCCAGGCACTCGGTGGAGAAGTCGTTCACCAGCACCCCCGGGTCCAGCTCGAAGTCGGGTGTGGAGCTCACCACCGTCGCCGTCAGGCACCGCTGCTCCAAGGGAACGTTATCCGCGGCGAGGAGTACCGGCAAAGACATTGTCGTACCGGTATTTGCGCCACTAATTAACCCCACATTCCAGATACCGCTTTCGGCGTCAAAGGATGTGCCGGTCGGCGCAGTCCATCCGGGAGCTAAAGACAACCCCGGCGAAAGATCGATCTTGATCTTCACATCCCATACTTTGCCAATCTGCTTGCTTGGTACTATTAGAACTCTTGGGTCTGGGTCATTGTAGGGTACATTAATCGCACGAACATCAAACGTGGTCTGCGTACCTAACGCTGGAACCCTGTTGTTAAGGCTGCGAACTCTTACGCCTACTTCTGCACCTGGCCATGCAAAAAGATAAGCATTCGCAGCCCTAATGTACCAATCCTCGGTTTCAATACTCCCTTGGCTGCCTGCTTCGCTGGCGAGGTAACGATGTGAAACCAATTCAGCGTGCAGGCGGACTGGTGTATCCTGATTGAATCGAGGAAAGAATGCTGCGGGCTGAATGATCACGTCAGCGCTGCCCCCCGGTGGTATAAAGGGGATGACCCACACTCCACGGTCCCGGTCAATGTACCCGGATGAAGGGTTGCTAACAGTTGTGTGCTGCTTGTACTCCTGACCATTGGCCGTGGCGGTAATGCGAACGACTACATCATAAGCCGCCGCCGGTGGGTGACCGGGGACTGGATCGTTGCGCACGAAGAGCTCCCACCAGGCATTTGAGGTTCCTCTTGGCTTCGGCAGACTGTCCAGGGAGATGCTGCTCGCCGGGGGCGAGGGGGCAGCAAAAGCGGGCTCGGCAGCGCTGGTCGCGATGGCGACCAGCGCTGCAAACAGGCACAGCGTTACAAGCCTAAGGGCCACAGCAACCGCCATCCGATACTACGGGTTGCCCCAGGTGACGGTGACATTCTCGGCGTGAATGACACGTCGGTTCGAGCCATCATCATCAACGTCGTAAGTGGCACTGAAGGTGAAAGTTTCCGTTAGGGCGCTATTTCGGGTGGTGGTGTACACAATGGCGTTGTTGGTGGTAACCCGCCCAGTGAGGGTATCGGAATTCGACAGACTGTCGAAATCATACAGATACTCTCCCACTTCTTCGAAGTGTTGGAACACCGCCCTAAAGGTCACCGTGTCACCCACCGCCGGGCTGGCATTATCGACTGCAAGGCTCACGGTGGGGGCGACGTCGTCCAAACTGATCCGCACCACCAGGGTGTCGTCTACGGTGGGGTCGGGATTGCTCTCGTGGTCGATCTTGTTTGTCACTCCCAAGGTGAGGTCATAGGTGGCCTTGGTCTCGTAGTCCAGGCTGGCCCCCTCGGCCACCTTGATTTGGACGCCGTAGGGGTCCGCGTCGGTCGTGGCCGTTGCTACGAAGTTTTCGTGGCCGACGCCGGAGAGGCTGTACCCCAGATCACTCGCTTCCGAGTAGACCAGGAACGGGTCGCCGACGTTGGTCCCGGCCGGGGAGTTTTCCGGCACGCTGCGGCTGACGCCCAATAGTGGCGGCTCCACCTCGACGAGAGGCCCCACGTGGATGACGTACTTTTTCACCTCGCCGGCCTCGGTGACGTTTGCACTGATCGCCTTCCAGTTCGCGTCGTACTCCTCATCGCCTTCAGCGTGAGGGTTTTTGTTGCGCACGTACCCCACGGGTTGAGCAGATATTTCGTAGGTCCCGGGCTTGGTGAAGACCCACTGTAGGTCATTGATGAGTTCGCCGGGCGCCATCTCCATGGATGCGATGCCTGCCTCAGCGCTGTCCCAGACCTTGGTCGCGCCGGGCACACCCGACTGGCGCGCCCGGTAGGCGAGGAGGTGGGGATGCTCGCTCGGGGCAATGCCGGGGTTGCGCAAGAGCCTGAACTCGTAGCTAACCTTGGTCCAGTACTTCTTGTCGAATCGGTGCGTCGAGAATCCGAGGGTGAGGTCGGATTTCTGGTCCCCGCTGAGGTCGGGGTCGTCCAGCCGCAGCCACCAGACCTTTTCACCAACATTGGCGTGGTCACGAACCCCTGGGTACTGGTCCAAACGCAAATGGTGGGTGCTGAAATCATCCGGATTGCCCTCCACCACAGTCGCCTGACGCGAGTTCTCGACGTGGATTATGAGCTCGTCGATGTCGACGCCGGAGTCGGTCAGGGTGGTTACGGTTTGGAGGTCTTGCGTTTCGGTGGTCAACAGCGGCGGGCACTCGTTGGTGTGCAGGATGCCGGTGTTGTCAGGGGTTTGGTCAGGGTCCAGCCCTGGGGTCTGCGCCTGATCCGGCCCCGTATCCTCCCAGTAGGCGTCAAAGAGTGCGTAGTGGCCGGTGGTCTTCTCGTGCGGTTCGGCCTGGAATGCAGTGGATGCGCCTTGGCCGAACCCACAAGGCTGCGGGTCGTCGTAGGTGTTGTCCGGGCTTTGCGCCGAGGTGGGGGTGACCAACAGGGCGGCCACCGCTACTAGGGCCAGCGCCAAGACGACGCCGAAGAGTTTCAGGGGCATTGATGCGTTGGTAAAGCTGTTCATCGATTCTCCTAGCTTCCTTGCTTTCGAAATCTAGATCGAGTTGGTTCGTTGTTCTTTGCCTCGCGCCCAAGACGGGTGCGTGTTTCTACACTGGTTTTGCTCCGTGCGGGACGACTGATATCACAATCGTCAGCTATCGTTTCCGCCATCGTGTTGAGTCTTAGTATCATTGTTCCCGTCGTCGCCAACCGTGGAGTACGTTCGGATCATTGGTATTGAGCTTCGTATGCGTCCAATTGACGAGGTACGGTCTCGACACGGACAGTGGGCAAGGCCACCATTACGTTGATAATTGAGATATAGTATCATTACTATCCACCTATTACCTTAAACCACCGAAGCGGATGTTGTCAATAGCGCCGACCAAGAAAAGGCAGCGTTTCCATTGATGATCAGCAGCCATCAGGAGTATGATGAGGGCAGAACGGTCTTGAGCACACATAGGACGCTGAGAGTTGCCCGAAGGCCGTAGCCATGTCAGAGGGGAGCGTCATGATTGCGAACGTGAAGGCCAAGTACTCCAACGGCGTTCTCACGCCCCTGGAGCCCTTGGACATTGCCGAGGGAGCGGAAGTGGCCCTGGTGATTGAGGAGATTCCCGTTCAAGCCGCGGCGAAGGGCGCGAATGCTATCGGAGACATGTCAATGTTGGCCAGGCACCTCATTGAGAAGTACCCGGATGACGGACGAGACCGACCCACCGATGGCTCTGTCAACTACAAACACTACATGTACGGTCATCCGAAGAAGGAACCGTAATGCGTGTGGTGTTCGCTGACAGTGGATATTGGATCGCACTACTCGACAACCGAGACGACCTTCACGCCCGCGCACTCGACTTGAGCTCAGAATCCATCGCGGACCAACTGGTCACGACCCATATGGTTGTGGTCGAGGTACTCAATTTCGCATCGACCCGTGGCGAGTACATGCGACAGCGTGCAACTGAATGGGCGAAGAGTCTTCGTGGCAGACCAAGCATTGAGGTTGTCTGGCTTACTGAGGACCAGTTTTGGACAGCGGTGGGACGATACGAGGCACGCCAGGATCAGACCTGGAGCCTAACGGACTGCGCGAGCTTCCTCATAATGGAAGAACGTGACCTGACTGAGGCGCTCGCCTACGACCGAGACTTTGAGCAGGCTGGATTCGTCGCCCTGCTGAGAGGCAGTCACGAGTGACGCAAAATGCTGGGATTGTGAATGCGTGCGCCCCATTGAATATGCTGGAAGCCACGATAGGCGCAACGCTGGTAGGCAGCCCAAGAGAGACCACGCAACATCGTTTCGGTGGGTTTACAGACTGCCCAGCCTCAATTCGAAGACGGTTCTGTCTACCGTCAAAATAGGCCCACCAAGTGCCTGGACAGGCTGGACTGCACCCGCGTCCCAACAGGGTATTCTGGTCGATCGTAGTTACGTCTGCATTATCTGGATCAGGTTGCCGCAGGTGTCGTCGAAGACCGCAATGGTGACGTTGGGCAATTCTGTTGGCTCCATCGTAAAAGCCACGCCCAGCGACTTCAGTTTCTCATACTCCGCGCGGACGTCCGTAACGCTAAAGGACGCCGCTGGGATGCCTTGGTCAAATAGCCCTTTCTGATATTCTTGTGCTACCGGGTTTTCATTTGGTTCGAGCAGAAGCTCGGTCCCATCTAGGTCATCGGGCGAGACGACGGTGAGCCACTTGAACTCCCCCACAGGGACGTCATGCTTCTTCACAAAGCCGAGGGTCTCCGTGTAGAACCTCAGAGCTTCGTCCTGGTCACTTACGAAGACGCCCGTCAGTGTAATGCGCATATCTGGCCTCCTCTTCTTTTCATAGTGTCACTTGAGCCATCGGTCCATGACAGCCCTCAGGGGCTCATCGTTGAAGACGAGCATCCGGTACTTGCCGCGCTTCTCCGAGCTTACGAGCCCTGCCTGTTCCAGGAGATCGATGTGCTTGGCCAGGGCCTGTCGGGAGATGGCGACTTCATGCCGCATGATCAGGCGCGCCGTGAGCTCGTAAAGCGTCTGCTCCTTGCGCTCCGAGAGCTCGTCCAGCATCAACCTCCGTGTCGGGTCCGCGAGCGCCTTGAAGACCAAGTCTTTGTGCATGTGCGCATACAATACGCAACCACAAGATTGCATGTCAAGGGGCGATTCTCCAGGCTGGCAGGAGCCACATCACCAGCAAGAAATAGGCCCACGCGTTGCGGCAGAGAGGGTATGTGGATCGTCACCCGCTGAACGCAGCTGAGGCCCAGCCGACCGTGGCGGCGACCGTGACGGCGAAGGCGGACTGCTGTACGATGAGCCTGCCCGCGAACCGTAGCCCGAGTTCGCGCCCGATCGTGAACACGGTGACTAGGCATGGCAGCACCGTTCCGGCGAGGAATGTTGCAACCAGCAGCTGGGTCGCGCTCAACGAAGCGACGGTGCCGGCCTCGGCCAAGAGCAGTATGCCGTCCTTTCGGACAGCGGCGAGCATGGTCGGCATTGCCACTTCCGCCGGCAGTGCGAAAACGGCCATCGCCGGCGCCAGCAAGCCCCCAGCTGCATCGAGCGCGCCCGACCAGTTGAGGAGCGAGGCAACCATAGCGATCGCGAAGAAGGTCGGTAGCGCCGTGCGGAAAAATGCCCAAACCGTCCCTTGTGCCTCCGCCCCGACTGCCGCGAAGGACGGCCGGGTGAGGAAGGTGCGCGGTTCGATGAGCAGTGTGTTGAGTGTCGACCGCGCGGCAGGCTGACTGATGAGGCGCGTGTAGACGAGCGTCGCCGCGACGAGCAGCGCTAGGTACGGCACAACGAGACTGCTCTTGCCGGCGGCGGCAAAAACCGCGAGCGTCGCGCCGAGCTGGTACGAGCAGGCGGACCCAAAGGAAATCGCGCCGACGGTCGTCGGCCGGGTGCAGGCAGAGCAGGAGCGTGTCGAGACGATCGCCGGGACGTTGCAGCCGAAGCCCATCAGCACTCGTGTCACGTCGCGCCCGTGCAGGCCGACCGGCCGCAACACGGGATGGAGCACCGCCCCGATCCGGTCGGCGAGGCCGCTCGCGCTGTAGACGCTGATCAGCACCGAGTAGACCAGCACCGTGGGGACAGCCCACACGAACAGTAACGGCCCCATCGTGAGCAGTCCGTAGTCACCGGCGAGCACAGCCTCGAGCGGTCCCGGCCAGCCTTCTATCCTCTCAGCTAGGGGTGTCGTGCTCGCCACGGCCAGCGGATCAAGCCAGGCTGCCGCCTGGTTGGCGCCGAAAACGGCGAGCAGAGCGGGTAGGATCAGGAGGACGACCGCTATCGTGGGACCTGCGACCGCGTGGTCGAAGAATCCGCGCCGCGACATCGAAGCCATGTCGGTCAGCACGCACAGGACTCCTCGCAGCAAGAGAGGTCGTCCAGGTACATCCCCGCCGCTCGGCGGGCCGCCACGGCTTCCGTGGTGTCCTTTCCGAGGCGCTGTGCGATCGCATCGGCGACGATAGCGAAGCGCTGGCGGAACTTGTAGATGAAGCAGAAGTTCACGCCCCGGTGCTCGAGTACCGGGCCGGAGATGAACAGGCCAGGCGCAAGCGTGGATTCGTCTGCCTCTTCCGTGACGACGGGGGCGCCGTCCTCATCGTACTCGATCAAGCCGTCGAGGCGGCTGAGGGACCCCATGAAGCCGGTGGCGAGAATCGGGCGTGTCTCGCTCGCCCACTCGCGGCCGTCCGAGGCCTGTACGACCCACGTGTCACCATCCACACGCGCCGATGTGATGTCGACACCGCCGACGAGGTTCACGGAGCCCGTGGAATGGGCCCATTCCAGACGCTCGCGGGAAAACGGGGTGAGGGAGACGCTGGGATCCGGGTGGTCACTGTTCCATGTCGCATCCCGCGCCAGCACGGTCACATCCTTCTCCAACTGCACCAGCGAGACGGCCGCGTCTGCGGCGCTCTCGTAGCCGCCAATCACCGTGAAACGGTCACCTTCGAGATCCTGCCATGTTCGGACATCGGACGAATGGCAGCAGGATTCTGCACCCACAAACGAATTGCGGTTCGGGTACTGGAATTCCCCGGCCGCCCAGATGACATGTTTTGCCCGCACCGGCTGGTCGGTCGTCGTGAGCGTGAATGTTCCGTTATCCTCGACTGCGACGGAGCAGACATCTATGCCAGGCTTCACCTGGAGCTCGTAGTATTTGGCGACATTGTCGAGGTACATCGCGTAAGCGACTCCGCTGGGGTGTTCGCGGTCGAGCGTGTACGCGGGCGATGTACCGGGGACGATCGCATTGAGGTCGAGCAACCCAAACGAGTTAGAAGTGAACGACGGAGTGATGAAGCGCATCTCCTGCGGCCACCGCCGGAACGAGGCGCCGACCTCATGGCGGTCGAGGATGATGATGTCGTCGTCGACGCCAAACTCCTTGAGGGCAACCGCGCATCCCAGCCCGGCCGCCCCCGCACCCACGATTGCGACTTCGTGGAGCTGCGACCCTTCCGGCGTCTCATCCAGCCTCCGTCCCTCGTTCCGATTGCTCATGGATCCTTCCTCTCAATTTGATTCTTGCGATTTCCAATGATACAGAACTCCAGATGAAACCATGTATCAGCTACGGTGTCAATACCCCCTCGGAAGAACTGTTTCAAGGAGTGTAGAAACTGATATGGTATCGCGAGAAGGGAGAGCCACTCCTAGAATCGGAGATGTAATGCCAACCGCACGTAGGAGCAGACCCGGCTTATGTTCAAGCTAATAGCCCCTAGAGATCTTGGTCCGATCCCTGCCGTGGCAGCTTCGGCCTTTGTCGCCCTGGCCATCTTTGCCTGGACAGAGAGGACAGTCCTCGTCGACCCGGAGCATATGTCCGTTCCCTACTGGCCCTGGAAGCTGTGGCAGATCGGCCCGCTGCTAATGGGGTTCGCCGGCGTCTGGTGGGTCTGGGCCAGCACACGCTATGTCCCCTGGGTGCGCAGCCTCGCGCTGGGCATACTAGCCCTGGTGGTGCTCGCCAACGGTTATAGTGACCTGTTCGACGACCATTGGGGCAACGTGTGGCGCACGGTGAACCCGCTGTTCATCGGTTCCTCCAGCGTGGCGGCCGTGGCTCTATGGCGCTCCGGCCATGCTGCGGGGCGCGCGGGCGCGGTGGTCTCTGCCGCGCTGGGCGCTCTCGTCTTCGCCAACGGGTACTTCGTCGACAACGGAGTCGTCTGGCAGATACTGAACCCGGGGCGGATGCTCACCGCACTGGCCTGGGCCGCAGCTGCCGGCCAGACCAATGCCGCCAAGCCGTAAGGTGCAGATCATCGAGTGACGGCCAGCATCCCCGCCGTCCGGGTACAGCGGATGACCCGCTTGCCTGTCCCTCGCCATGGACACGGCAGGTGTCATCCTTCGTAAGAGGGAGCATGGCTGCCCGGCCTAGATTAGTACTTCAATACGTCCGCAGCTTTGGAGAGACTCGCGGTACCACACTTCGTACCTCCGCGCCTCGACCACCACGACGCCGACGATTCGGGATGGCCACCCTAGGTTCTCCCTGTGCTACCCAAGGAGACAGCCGCGGGAGCAGGTTGGCTCGACCTTGTCAGCGAAGCACATCTACTCGGTCTCGAAGCCACTGTCAGCGAAGTTCAGGGTGCGGCTGTTCTCGGTGACTATCCGCACGACTTGTTCCGGCGCGCCGTCCGGTATGTTGGCTTCGATTTCTAGAGTCAGTTTCACGTCCGCCCCAAGCAGGCCCGCAAGATGAGCAATCACTTCATCGGCAACTTGGCCCGCATCTCTCCCGACGCGAGTGGGGTCCAGTTTCACCGACCCATGGTAACGTCGGGCCGAAGGCTGGGGAGTAGGCGCGGGAGGATCCGTGTCCGGGGTCTCTCGCACCTTTCCGCCCGGCCACGGTTCCTGCACGTAAGTAGGGCCACCCCCTTCGGCGGGAGTGGCAGGAGATGCAGTCTCCAAATCCATCTGACTTCGGGCGACTTTGGGATGAACAACTAGGCCAGAGTCGTCATCGGCGAGTGCGCCTCGGGGTCCGGACTGAAGACCCCTGTATCTTCCCGCGCTATCGTCATAGCCATCGGCGTATGCGAAGGAGTCCTGCTCCCACGTCATCAATGCCAAGCCGTTGCGTATCGCCTCAAGCAGGACCGATGGGTCCTTAAGCCTCGGCAAGTAGGAGTATCGGGCAAAGTCTTCCACCAGCTGACGCACCTCAACATGATCCTCGCGCCAGAGAGGAATGCGGTCCAACTCCATTCGCAGACGGGTGCCCGCAAAGGTCGTCACCAGCAACTCATCGTTGCGCATCCGTCTGCCCGCTCGCTCTGCTAGAGGCCCTTGGCCAGCCAATCTGATAGCTTGCCACTCCACGTTCGCCTGCGGGGTATGCTGGACAGGAACCAGCAACCACTGATAGGTCTCGCCGATACGAGCGCCTACAGCACTGTCGGCGGCGGTCTTCTGCGTTTCAGCCTGCCGCACCTGATGTGGCGGTAGGTCAAGAGACTCGCGGTCGGCGAGAATAGACTGCCAAGCCAGATACCGCCTGATCCCATCCTCCAAGTCTTGGAGACGAGTATCGTCGGCAGCTAGGAATGCTAGAGCATTTCTGAACAGGCGAGGCGTGTTTCCCCGTGATTCCAATATGGAACTGGCAGCCGTGACGGCCTTGCTATTCGACTCGCTCGCCTTGATGTTCTTGCCATTCGTCCCACCCTCGCGAGTGTGGGGATAGGCTGGGCCAAGCACTACGAGGCTCGCGTCTTGGTCGTCTTGAACGTCGTGCCCCGACGCCGGGAGCACATGCACTCTGTTGAAATCGCCCCGGATACTCAGATCTGCCCTAAGCCGCTTGTCTATCTCTTGGTCTACCGGGTCGCGATTCCTCCGATATTCCTCTGCCCGGCTCTCGGCAAGATTGGCGACGGTCGGCTGAGTCGAGTACCAGTAGCGAGCCCCGTCCTGGTACAGGTACGTGGCGGCACTTCCAAGCCGTCGCATAGCGTCTCCGAATACAGCGGGGGACTCTCCGGGGATTGCGCACCCGAGCTTGATACGCCGGTCCTCGATGCCTTGGTTGGCTGCTGCCGGGATGGGGGCTGACCCTAAGTAGATGGCACGGGCTACCCTGCGGCAAGCGCTGTATCTGCCCAGATTAGGTACCTCACCATCAAGTCGGAGTGGGAGAGAGTTGGCGCCGTCTATGTCACGCTCTATGACAGGCACCCAGTTGTCAGGGAGGTATCTAGTCAGCTCAAACTGAACACGGGAGTCGTCCAAGGGGACGTTCGCCGGCAGGATTAGGGGGTTGCGGTCCCCCTTCTCCCACAGGCTGTGGATGACTGCCGCCATGAGCCGCAGCACGCCTCGCGTGCGTTGGAAGCTCTGCAAGGTTGACCAGTCGCTATAGAGGCGTTCGAATAACTCTGGATGGATAGGGTACGCTGCCCTCAGACGCTTTTCGAAGTCGGGCTCGGCGCATTCCGGAGGGAATTCCTGGTGATTCGTCCGGTAAAGATCGCAGAACGCTCGGGCTACGTTGTCGCGAGTTGCGAAGTGGGACGGGTCTGTTATGGGCTGAAACAGCCGCCGCCTCACGATCTCAAAGCTCTCCTCTGCACTAGCCGGACGCCACGACGATTCGACCCGCCCGATGACATTGCGCAGACGAGTGAGTGCGGCTCGGCCTCTCAAGCCGCCTACTTCTGCATCGTCAGCTTGGGCAAGGGCTGAGTCGCTAGAATCCGAGGCCGGAAGGCTGATGACCAAGAGGCAGTCCTTTGCCAGTTTTGCCGATTCCGACAGTGCCTGAGCAAAGGTGAACTGGGTCTCGAAACTTCCAGCGGGGAGGTCGCCTTCGTCGTGGAGTTGCCTGGCGTAGGCCACCCATTCATCTATCAGGATGAGGGAAGGGCTGTACTCGTTCAGCAACTCTCGCAGCGCGTCACCTGGGTTGGTGGCGTGTTCGTCATCTGCCCGGACGCGTTCATAGGCCCGGCGCGCCTCTGTCTCGCCGCCTGCCGACAAGCCGAGTTGCCAGGCGATTTCTCCCCACAATGTCCGTATTCCAGGACGCCCGTCCTTGGTGTTGGGACTGCCCGGCGAAATTCGGTTGCCGACAAGCACGACTCGGTTCACCGAGGGCAGAGATGGAACACCGGCCTGCCCTAGAACATAGTCCATACCGGATAGGCCGGTGACCGTCGTGCCAGAGAAGAGGTGATAGAGGGCCAGCATCGAGTGCGTCTTGCCGCCGCCGAAATTAGTCTGGAGCTGTACTACAGGGTCGCCTCCGATACCCGCCAGTCGCTGTACGGCACCGCCCAACAACTGGCTCAGGCTGTCCGTGAGATAGGTACGTCGGAAGAATTCAGTGGGGTCGCGATATTCGGGAGTTCCCTCCCCTAGGTGCACCTGCCAGAGGTCCGCCGCAAACTCGGCCTGCTGGTATCGGCCACTGGCAACGTCCTGATGGGGGTTGACCACTTCTCGCCAAGGGGTGAGACTGCCCGCTGCCTGGCTCTCAATGGGGGTCCCAGCGGACCTCCGCCGTTGTGTCCTCGCCTGTTCGTCGAAGCGCACCCGTAGGAGTTCCATCTTCATGCTCTCGACCTCGGTGGTCTCCGAGGCGGAGACGGCCGTCAAGAGCCGATGCGTCGAATCGAGAGCGCGGTAGGCATCGTCGCTGGAAAATGCCTCCTGGTGCGCCCAGCGATTCCGAACCTCCCGCAGTTCACTCACCAAGCTCCGTTCGGCATGGCCGAGGGTGTCTCGGTAGACCTCATTCCAAGAGTCCCACATCACTCGCAGGAGACCGGCGACGTCCAACCCAGCAAGGCGTCCTTTGGCATCCGTGACAGGTTCCCCGAGGACTTGCTGCAATACTGCTGATGAGCGCCCCTTGTGGTGATTGATGAATTCGCGGGCGACGAAGGGGGCAAGTCCCGCTTTGAGCGCATCTATTGCGCTGCCTACCCGATCTCTATTCGTTACAGCCATACACCTCCTCCTTCGGCCCTACGCAGTGAGTATTCCGCGCTTCCTGAACTCCGCCACGATGGAGCCGTAGAGGGCGCGGGCCTGAGACATTGCCCGAATCGCATCGTCATCGTTGGGTTCCGGCCAATCGCCGGGATACCTGGTTTCGACTGCCCACTCCGTCAACTCAGCCAGATCAGCGTGCGTATCCCGCACAGTCCAATCGTCCGGCAGGAGGTTGCGAAGGGCGTCCAGGTCGTGAGTGAACGCAAAATCGACCTCCTCCAGTATCAAGGCTGCTTTCAGCGACTTTTCCGCTGCCTGCTGCGAAAGCCAGCAAACGTGCCGGGGAGCGGTGGGAGCGCCCAACATGAGTCGCGCCGCCACACTCAGGTCCTCCTCGGAGAACCGCAGCCAGCGTCGCGCTTCCTCCATCACAGGGTTAGGGTCGTTCATAGACGACCCTCCCTTCCCGCAGCGCCGCGTGGAGCACGGTTCCCACAACGCCACCCCTGCTCGTGATCTCGTCCGGAGTGGCAACGACGATGTCCTTGCTGACGGGGAGATCTCCCAGCGACCGCCGTATCTCCACTGCCGTACGGCGCTTGTCCGTCCCGTTCCCCATGACAACGAGCAGGTCCACGTCGCTCGACTCTATGGCGGTGCCACGGGCATAGGAACCAAAGAGCACGACGCGAGACGGCTGGAACCGTCCGACGATGCGTTCCACCATTGTTGAGATGATCGTTTCAGCGGTCATCGGGCAACCCCATTCTCCCCTGCGTGGGGCGGACAACTTGATGGGCAAGACGCGCGACCTCCGGCCAACTCTGCACGAGCGCATTGTAGCCAATGGCCTCTTGAGACCGGTTCTTCTGGTCGCAGATGCGATAGAGGCGGTAGGCCAATTCGCGAGCCGCCTCGGCTTCTGGGCCAAGTTTGCTCATAAGCGAGGCGGCTGCGTCCTCGCCTTCCTTGTCATGCACGCGGACCAAATGGTGTACGGCCTCCCATACGATGATCCGGTCGCTATCCGGAACCCAGTCTTCAGGCAACTCGTGAGGCCGGAGCAGGCGGACTTTGCCCCCGCCCGAATGTAGTATCCCGGCCTCCATCATGCCCGCGACGCTGGTGTTCTTTGCCGTGGACAACGTCTCAGCCACGCCGTAATCGCCACCATCGAACCCCGACTGCTCGAACCAGGCCAGCGCCCACCGGGTGTCGGCGTCGAAGTCGGCCTCCTGCTCAGCGAGCACTTCGTCAAGAGTTTGGTTGATGAGGGAAAGGGCCTCGCGCACGACAAGCGCATCGCCGCTAGCGTTCAGGACGTGGGCGTAGCGGGAGAAGACTGCCATGCCCGGCCCGATGGCGGCCTGGGCCAAATCCACAGGGGCGATGTTGCCTTGCTGCATCTGACGCAGTGCTTCCGGCAACTCGGACTTCAGTGCGTCAACGAACTCCCGACGAGTGGCAACAGGCGCATCGACTGGGCGTGGACGGCAAACGATGACGATGCTGGAGGCCAAGGCATTGGAGTCGATGCCGATCATGCGATTCCCAAGCTCTGTTCGCATTGGCCACGTGCCTGTGACGGCGAAGCCGGCATGGATCATCGCTCCGAGAAAAATCTCCCAGCCAGTACTGGCAACCCCGGCATCGCCTCGGCTCTCCGACTGTTTGAAGGCGTAGTAAACAGTCACGGGAAACGCGTGATGGGACTGGTCAGCCAAGCGCTCCATCGCTAGGGTCATGCCATCCAAGAAGAATGCTTCTGCCCGTTCCTTGCTGCCATGCCTGTATGGGATGGCCACCAGTTCCTCCACTTTCGGTACGGCTAGCGTGGCGAAAAGGTCGGGGAATGTTGGCCTGACTGAGCGTCGTAACCAGACGTAGAAGAAGTCAGAGAGGTCGGCGTAACCGATGTTGTCGTAGTAGGGTGGATCTGTGGAAACGACCTTCCCCACAGACATCTCATTCTGACCTGCATCTAACTGAGAAGCTGTACCGCATGCGCCGTTTCCTAGAGTTGTGAATCCCTTGATTTGACGCTCACACAAGTTGTTAAAGCTACCTGTAGAATTACAAAGTGGATTACTTTCGGCATAGTCCCATGTCATAGGGATTGCCTGTCTTGCGAAAGTATTACGCAACTGTGTGTTATTGACATGCCAACCGCAAATCGTCGACGAGTGATTTGTTAATTGGTCAACGAGAAATCCCAAATACACCCCCACAGCCTCGGCGTACGCTCTCGCCCCCTCCCCCCCGTCCTGCAGGGACCTGTCCTCACCCAGCATACCCGCCGCTACGGCATCGCGTTGGACGCACTCCCGTGCTTCCGCCACCAAGTCGGAGAAGGTAGTGAGGACCACCAACTGACGGTCAGTAAAGAGGTGTTTAAAGTGTGTATGCCCATAGAGCGGCGTGCACATTGAACGTCTGTCTGGAGAGATTTCGACATCGGGCATCCACGTGGGCTCCGCACTCTGAATGATTGATTCATGCTCTGGTGTGGGTGCCAAGTAAACCCGTCTGCGGTCACCCTCGGCGACGATTGCCATCAGCTTAGCGCCCATGCGCCCAGCCCTGCCTTCAGCTTTGATGTAGTCGGCTGCTATTGGTGTCTTAGACATCAAGCATTGGAAGTTTGCGCCCCTAGCCAGCTTGGTGCCGTTCATGGCCCTTTCCTGCGGCTTGCCCGCTTTGACCGTGAATCGGTAGCCGCCGTCCTCAATCATCGGCTTCACGTAGGCTTCCTTGCCCTTCTTGGTCGAAAGCACGAAGGTGGAGGCTAAGGGTACATCCACGTTGGCGAAGGCCGGGTTTGGGCTCTTGACAGTCCGCGCCCAGAGCCACGCGATGACAGTGAGCTTGCGGCCCACGTATGACTTTAGGTCAGGGTGCTCCTGCGCCATCTCCGCCGTGATCTCAATCTTGGGATACAGGTAGCTAATGCGCTTCTCCGCCTCGTCGCGCATCCACTTGCCGTAGTAGCGAACGTCCTCAGCCAGGCCCGCCGCGCCCTTCCATTGCGCACCTACGGAGCCCCAGCCCTTCCGGGCATCCGGGTTTACTGGCGGTTTACCTGAAAACTTGGACGGAATCTCGATCATAGCCTTGTTGATGAGCACCGCAACCGGGTTCAGGTCGCTGGCGTAGGCTTCCATGCCTAGGCGCTGGGCCTCGAGGGGTATCGCGCCCCCTCCGGCGAATGGATCGTGAAAAGCAGGAAGTTTTACGGGGTCGAACAATTCCACTGCCCTAGGGTTGCCTATGTTGTCTTCGCAGGTCCGCCGCCAACTTCTTGCGAATCTCCTCACGCGCCGCTTCCAGGACCGTCTCGTTGGTAGTGTTCTCCCATTTCACCAACTCCTCGATAATACCGAACAGCCGTTTCCGCTCCTTGGCTTGGGAGTCCTCGGTGGGAAACAACTCAGGGCGTGAGGATGGGTCATCAATCATCTGGGCGAACAGCACTGCCCGGGCTGCCGCCAGAGGTCGCCGCGCCCACCACAGGTGCAAGGTGCTAGGGTGCCCATGTCGGATGGACTTTTCTCGCGCCGACGCCGCGTTGATGGCGTCCAACGGGAGAGCGACCTCTATGAGTTTCTTGCGGCTGATGACATTCGCCATGTCAGTCAATTGCATACCCCTCTATCCAACCCGCGAATAAGGGAAAGCATTCTTGATATAGAGATTCAGGAACTTCCCTTTGGATGATGCTTGCATCATTTGCTCATACATGTGTTGAGGAACACCATAGTATTGGTATACCCAACCACTCACGAACTCGACCTCAAGCGTTTGGGTCTGTTCATCGTATCCAATTGTGCGCACGTTTGATGATGCTACTTGACGCCTATCCATGACGTTCCTTCATTCCTGATCAGACTCATCTTCGACCGGAGTTCGGCTGATGTTTAGGAGATTAGCAACTGCTAGAGGGCTCTGAGCACGCCATGAAGCCACGACCCTTTCGTAACCCTCTTTACGTCTCGGTAGGTTCCAACTACGACTCACTTCCGGGTCTTCGCTACGTGGCCTGTTCTCTTTAGCCGGAAGGCTTACACGACAGCGCATGGGCAGTTTAGCCGCTTCGCCAGTGACGATAGCTTCTCCCGTACGGAGAATCGGTAGCACATCTAAGAGGCCGACAAGACCGTCTGGCAGTGTCCCCCGGACCCTATCGCGATCAGATGGATTTGAGAGGCGCAGCGCAAAAAAGGTGCCACATTGCGAAAGTATGGTCTCGTTCACTTCAGAGGGTCGCTGGCTAACTATCATTGCACCTACACCGTACTTTCTTCCCTCCTTTACGATCCTTTGAACCATATCTGACGCTGTACCTTCTGATATATCTGAGAGATACCTATGAGCCTCCTCCATTACAATAAGCAAAGGACGCTGAATGCCACCTTCTGTCTTCTCTCTACTCCAAAACAGAGCCTCATAAATGATCTTCAGAATTGATCCAATCAGACGCTCAAGCACGCTGCTAGGCACTGCAGACAGATCGAGAATAGTAATGGGCTTGTCACCTCCAAGCCAGTCAGACAGTAGTGAATCAAGATCCCTTTCAGCCGTACCATCAAGGTCGGGTTCCCACGGCCCGGGGCGCAACAAGAAGTCATAGCGACGATCAAGCAGTCGGGAACGTAAGAGGTTCAGAGGACGTTGTATGCCGAACGCTTGCTGGTTTAGGAATGGACCTGTTGCACCCATGGCATGAGGTTTATATCTCGGGGGTGTGAGCGTATTAGGGTCTCCAGGATCTTGCCGAGTAGACTCGTCGCGATCTTTCCCCTCAAATGTTGCGATCTCAAAGTCAATAAGTTCATGCCACAGTCGCTTCAAACTGAATGGTAAAGGCGTGTCAACAGTTATTGAGCCGGATTGAACACCAGGAAACAATTGGGCGGAGTGCGATGCAGATTTCAATTCAAATATCTTGTCGGTAAATGCCGTTTCTCTGTTCCCTTCCAGCCTCCCGGTCAGAAAGTCTAGCAAGTCCTCAGTGTCGAGTGCCCAGTAGGGAACGAACAGCTTTTCCTCCCCGTGCTGGGGTTCAACGCTGAATACCTTAGATACATCGGCGAGAGGAGTCGAATATTCCCCATGTATATCGAGCATTAGAATCCGGGCGTTCGGATATGCGTTGCTGTCTGGACCGAATGCCGTAATTGCTCGTAGTAGGCTGGCTACAGTCGTGGACTTGCCGGAACCAGTTGAGCCGAGAATAGCGGAATGCCGTGTTACCAGCTCATCAAGCGCAACTTTCGCAGAAATGCTTTCGGCACTGGCGAGAGTGCCAATTACAACGTATCCTTGGCCTCGGATATCGTAGATTCGGTGCAAGTGTTCCTCAACTGCCAGATGAACCGTATCTCCTATGTTCGGATATTGGCTGATTCCCCTCTCAAAGGTCCCGGCGATTACTTCTCCGACTAATTCAACTCTCATCCAGCGTCCAGTCTCACTCACTGGGCCGGACTGGACGAAATCAAGAACCGAGGCCGACTCCTTGGTCACCCCGTCCCTGGGCATGGGCACCGTGTACGTCAGCGTCGCCTCGTCTCCCACCACCTCGATGCCCTCAACGAAGTTGCGGATGAGGGCCTTGCGCTCCGGTATCGTTCCCTCCTTCAGGAACTCCCGGAAGTCCGCCACGTACCGCGCGATCTCCTCGGTGTCGGGCAGATCGACTCTCCGCTGCTCAAGCTGGGTCTCGGCGTCCTCTCTGGCAGCCTCCAACTGCTCCTCACGGTGCCGCAGGGACATGATGCGGGGCGACAGCACCTCCAGCGTCAGGTCGCTCGTCTCGATGGCTTCGTAGAGCTTCCCCAGACGCCTCTGCACGTCGGACAGCTCCGCCTCCACAGACTCCAGCCTCCCTGCAAGCTCACCGGCCATCGCGTCGATCTCCTCCGCCACAAGCTGCACCAGCTCCACGATGGTCTCCTCGGTGAGGATGCGCTCCCTGATCTTCTCCACCACGAACTCCTCCACCCTGGAAGCGTTCAGGTAGCGGGCGCTGCACGTCCCCGCTCCCTCCCGGAACAGCGTCCCGCAGATGTAGTAGGCGAACTGGCCGCTCTTGGCTCCCTGGGCCGAGTAGAGCCTGCCGCACACCCCACACTTCAGCAGCCCGCTCAACAGATACGGGCTTCCCACCCTGGCGGGCCTCTGCACCTTCGGGGCGCGCTCGCTCATCGCCTGCTGGACCTCCTCGAACAGCTCCCGTGAAATCAGCGCGGGCCACGCTCCCTCAACCCTCACCGGGTCCTGGGCCTTCTCTCCCTTGCCTTTGAGCCCCCACACGGCTGTTCCGGTGTACGCCTCGTTCCGCAGCACGTAGTGGAGACCGCCCTTGTACCAGCGCTTCCCCCGGTTGGTGACGCCCCGGTCGTTCAGTTCCTTGCACAGCTCCTTCAGACCGTGGCCGCTCAGAGACTTCTCGAATATCTCCTTCACTACAGGAGCCGTGGCAGGGTCAACCTCCAGCGAGGGGCGCTCCTTCGCCCCGTCCTGCACCTTGATCTTCCGGTAGCCGAAGGGGGCCTTGGAGCCCAGGAAGAAGCCTCTCGAAGCCGCCTCCCGCATCCCCCGGACGACCTCCTGCGCCAAATTTTCGCTGTAGTATTCGTCCACGCTCTCGATGATGCCCTCAAGCAGCCTGCCGGTGGCGTTGTCCTCGGCCTGCTCGGTGATGGACACCACGCGGATGCCCTTGCGCCGCAGCTGAGCCTTGAAGGCCACGGCGTGCTCCCGCTTGCGGGTGAACCTTGAAAACTTCCAGACCAAAATCACCTCAAAAGGAGCCTGGGGCTTGGAGCCTTCTGCGATCATCTCCCGGAACTGGGGCCGGTCGGCGACCCGGCCGCTCTCGGCCTCGTCCACGTACTCCCTGGCCACGGAGTAGCCGTTGGCCTTGGCGTACTCTTTGAGCGCCCTAAGCTGTGCGGCCACGGACAGATCCACGTCTTGGCGGTCGCTGGACACCCTGGCGTAGAGGGCCGCCGGCGTCAGGGGCTGTAGGTGCTGCTTCTTCATGTCGTCCTCCTCTGGAATCGTCTGTTCCCTCAGTCGTGTCGTCCGTCACTGCGACGCTCTCAGGCGGCGTCGTTCGCTCCAGGCACCACTGCGACCTGAAGTCTGAGTCCCACGGCGCGCATCACCTTCAAGATGGTGACGAACTCCGGGTTGCCGTCGGCGGACAGCGACTTGTAGAGGCTCTCCCTGCCCAGCCCCGTCTCCTGCGCCACCACCGCCATCCTCCGGACGCGGGCGATGTCCCCCAGCGTTGCCAGGATCAACCGCACGTCGTCCTCTTCGAAGGCGGCGCTCAGGTAGGCTGCCATCTCCTCTGCGGTTTCCAGATGCTTCGCCGGATCCCATTGCTTGGTCGTCGTCCTTGCCATTGCCGCCGTCCTTGCGTCTGCCACGTCCATCTACGGCTCTATGTCAAACTGGGCTATGACCGTCAGACGAAGCTCCGTCTCCCCGCCGCTGATGGGGGTGAAGCTTTCAGAGTCTACGAATGTGAATTCGCGCAATCCAAAAGTGGTGCCAGTCAGTCCGTCCGATGCGACTGACTCGCTAATGGACTGGGCCTGCCCCAGTCTGACGCCAGCCAAGTCCGCAAGCTGCTCGGCCTTGGCCTTCGCCTCCTCAAAAGCCTCCCTTCTGAGTTCCTCCATGAAGGGGTTCGGGTCCTCCACCGTGAAACTGACCCCATCGATTCTGGCGAGATCGCCTCCGGCCTCCGCCACATCGTCGATGACGGGTCCGACGGCGTCCAGGTCGCGCACCTTGATTGAGGCAAAGTTGCTGACGACGTAGCCGACGAACTTCCGCCTCGCCACATAGCTGCCATCCTGTTCGATCTCCTCGTACCGGTACTCCGGCCTGATATCGAACGATACGGTCTGAATGTCCGCGTCAGACAGGCCCCGCGCCCTGACGGCTGCCGCAACCCTCGACATTGCCTCAGCAGCATCGGTCCTGGCCTGAGAGACCGTCTCTGACTGAGCCTCGATGCCGATGTACACCATCGCCAAGTCCGGCTCCACGCTGAGGTGTCCCTCGCCGGTCACCAGGATGCCCCCATCAGCAGACGCAGACTGCGCCTGTTCCGACGATTGGGATAGCTGGTCCGTCGTCGCGCTAATGACGGTCAACTCTTGCATCACCGCTTCCTCGAAGTCGGACGAATCGTCAGTGCAGGCTACAGCCAGCATCGCGGTGACTATCGCGAATAGGGCCAATAGGCTCAAACGCCTTCTTATCATCTCAACCCCCCGTGGTCATCGGTTTGGTGGAGTTTGCCCACCTCCCCAATTGTAGGCCATAGGATACCTAGGGCGCAAGGGACATCCGACACTACGGCATCGCTAGAGGGCCTGCAAATCGTGCGGGCAGGACGCTAAAGGAGAGTCCAAAGTGTCGGAAGAAGGCGGGTTCCTCTTCCCGGCTATTCCCGCCCTCTATGGGCGGTTTCTCCCTCAATGTCCTTGGTGTATCGGCATGGCGGCGTGGACCGGTACCCAGTGCAGCCCCAGAAGCGGCCGCGCCTGCCATTGATCACCTGGAGCACGCCCCTGCCGCAACGCGGACACTTCGTCGCGAGTTCGCCGATCTGCCGCAGGTCGTCGGATTCCCTTAACAGTTCCGTCACAAACTGGGATGGCCGCACAGGGTCGGTCACCAGGTATGCGCCGTTCCGCGCCCGGGTCATCGCCACGTAGAAGAGACGCCTCTCCTCCGCAAATGGATAAGCTCCCCCCGAGACCGGGGGCAGCACGAGCTCCAGCAGCGGATCGTCCTCCACCTTCGAAGGGAACCCATAACGACCGTCGTTGAGGTCGAGCAGGATCACGTAGTCGGCCTCGCGGCCCTTCGCTCCATGAACCGTGCTGAACTCCACTCGTAGCGACCTGCTCCGCCGAATCGACTGGACCACCTCGCGGCCCTGCCGGTAGCGCCCCAGCGCAAGGACGCTGCGAGGCTCACCCTGCGCCCTTGCCTCGATGTCCTGCAACGCCCGAGCAACGCCGCCAGCGGGACTGGCGTCGGCGACGATGGTGACGCCCTCGTCCTCCGCTCCGCTGGCGGACAGCAAGGGTCTCTGGGTCTGCTCCGGGTTCCGCTTCACAAACTCGGTCGAGGGGCCGAGTATGCCGTCGGCGAACCGGAAGGTCCGGCTCAGCGTCCGCTCCTCCACGTGGCCGAGCAGGTCGCCGCAATCCCGCAGGAGACCGACGTCGCTCCCCGCGAACCTGTAGATCGACTGCCAGTCGTCTCCCACCAGGAAGTAGGCTACGTCCTGGCCCCGGAGGGCGTGTATGAGCGCCATCCTACCTGCGGATATGTCCTGGAACTCATCCACCAGAACGTAACGATACTGAGACTTCCATCGGCCCTCACGGATATGCCCTGCGGCGACGTTGATGAGGTCGTGGAAGTCCAGCTCCCCTTGGTCCGAGAGCAGCTTCTGGTAGCGGTCGCGCACCTGCTCGAAAACGGCAAGGAAGCTACCGTTGCGCCGGCGGTCTCCTCTCTCACGGGCTCGGCTGCGAAGCGTCTCGGACGAGAGGCCGCCGCTCTTGGCGTGATTCAGGAAGGTCGCCAGCAGCCCCGCCAGCGACGACGTCTGCTCCTGGCCGAGTTGCCGCACCAGGGTTTGGCGAGGTACCTGCTCGAAGCTAACCCCTGCCTCTTCGAGGCGCTTGCGCAGCGTCTCAAGCAGGATGCCCCGCCGGTGTTGCCAGCTGTAGGTCTCCACCAGCGTCGAGCCGTGTTGACGGTGGATGTTCCTCTTCCACTCGACGCCCTCCACGTACCCTCTCCAGCCGGGGGGAGGGCGTCCATGTTCGTTGAGTGCGAAGTGCTCGATGTAGATGTCGTGGCCGGGCAGGAAGAAATCCGGCTGGTACTGCCTGTGTTGGTTCGTCGCCGTCGCTGTCTCGTACAGGTCTTCGTACCGGAACTCGACGCCGTGTTCCGTCAGGTAGTTCGCGATGGACAGTTCCTCGAAACTCTTGACCAGATCCCCGCTCAGGGTCCGCAAATCGACTTCGCGGACGTACTCCTCGTACTGGTCAAGGGTGTCGAACTCGAAGGCCGATCTGTAGGGCGCGTGGTGGTAGACGATGAAGTCGATCACAGCCCTCGACTGCTCCAGGTCGTTGAGTAGCTCGCCGATGATGTTGTCAACTGCGCGCCTCAGCGCCAGTTCGTCCTCGGCCAGCTTCGATATGGTGGGAGCGGACTCGGACTCGGCTATGACGCGGCGACCGAAGCTGTGGAAGGTGTGGACGTGCGCTGCGGAGAGGTCGCCCTTGAGCCGTCCCCGTATCTCATCGGCCGCCTTGCGGTTGAATGCCAGGACCAGCACCTCGTTCGGGCGAACACCCAAATTGTGAACGACATGGGCGACCTTGCCGACGATGACCGCGGTCTTGCCCGTTCCCGCGCCCGCCAGCACAAGGGTCGCGTCCTCGTCGGTGGCGACGGCTTCGGCCTGTTCATCCGTGAGAGGGTTACCCAGCGTCTCGGATGCGGCTTGCTGTACGGAGGGCTTGGCGTTGGAAATGAACAGGCTGTTCGCACGCCTTCTTGCCGCCTCGAACCCCGCAACCGATTCTAGGGGCGAAAGCCGCTCCGCCGTCTCTGACGCTTCTTGGTTCAGGCGTCCACGGGTGAGTGCCTTGCATTGCCGTAGAACCGGCGCTAGAGACTCGTGAAGCTTCCGGCAGTCGCTGTATCGGGCGTAGCGGTCGGCGGCGAAGTGTTGTCGAACCTGCTCATCGAGCCACTTCAATTCAGGGCTCAAAGCCTTGGCGACCTCGACGGTGCTCGCCAACACCGCGTCCCGGACCCGTGCAGCTCTGCTCTCGTCAAGTCCTCCAACTGACCGCTCGGTCCCATCTCCCAACTGTATGGTCAGCCGATGCCACAACAACGATGGTGAGACCGTGATTGAGTCGATGGCTCCGACGGGCACCTCGTCGGATGCTCCACCCAGGCGTCCCTCGAAGGTGAGCGTTTCGTCGGTCAGCGACACACGCGTCGGTCCAACAGCGAATAGGCGGTAGAGCCTAGTGCTCTCGGCGGCGATGCGTATCTGGTGTCCGATGTCATCTCCGGCCATGCGCTATACCCTATGCCACCAGCCGCCACACGAGCAGGCCCACGACGGCTAGCAACACGACCACGGCCAACCCAAGCCTGACGGCCAACCGCCTCATCCTTCTCCGGGCGGCCCGCTCCTTCTGATACGCCTCCTCCACCTCCTCTAGCGCCTGCCGGTCGGCGGATGCGGCGTACACGGCCTCGTCCCGCTCCCGCTCCAACGCCTGCGCCCGTTGGTCCAGCTTCACCAGCCTCCGTTGAAGCCTGTCCTCCCGCCCAATAGCCCGACGCAGCAGCTCCTCGTCGCTCACCCGCTCCGGCCCCTCCATCTCCACGTAGACCCTCCGGCCCTCCCTGCGCACCTCGACCTCTCCACGCCGTATCATCCGGTCCAGCGTCGAAATGGAGACCTCCATCTCCCGCGCCGCCTCCGCCTTCGTAATCCAGCGCACCCGCTCAGCCATGTCTCTCGTTCTCACCCTGCGGCCTGCGCCGCCGCCACCAGTCGAACAGGCCCAGCCCCCGGCCCTCGGTATCGGGCTCCTGCTGCACCGCCTCTAGGGCCTCCACGCGCTCCGTCAGGTCATCCACGCGCTCCCTGAGATCATCCACGGCCTTGATCACACGCCGCATCCTCGCCTCCAGCCTGTCCAGGGGCGTCGCCAGTTCCCCGTCGGGATCGTCCAGGCCGGCCATGAACCGCTGCACGGCCAGGGCCATCCTCCCCGTCAGCCGCTCACGGCCCAGCGCCAGCGCCACCGTCTTCCGGTTCACCCCCAGGAGGGCCGCCGTCCTGCGCTGACCCTCCCGCTGTACGAGGTACTCCACGACCCACTTCTGGTCGGGCTTGCCGTCTCCGGCCCTCGATCTCTCCGTCAGCTTCCGAGATGTCATATTCGCCTTCTATCGGGGTGGGCCGCTTCTGCAATTTTCGGTGGAACCGGTCCTTGACAGCGACCGGTCACCATTTTCGGCCAAACCCCCGAAATGTTGCACAAATACAAACCTGCGTGGCCCGAAATGTCCGCTCCTACCCATCCTATTTCGCGTCATGCACCCCCACCTCAATTCCTGCAATATCCGGTGGTCCAGCATGGGCCGCGGACGCCGCCGAAGCGACGGTTTTGCTCCTCATAGACGCTTCAGACCCGCATCCGTACCTACATCCCCCATGATCGGCTGACCGGTCAGGGTGGTAAAAGTGCAATTCCGGCGTCTCCGGAGAGCGCCCTAACTTTATCACAGCTTCTCCCCAACTTGCTTTTTTTACCGTTGACCGGTCGAGGACGTTGCAGCCCCTTTTGTAGTTGAATTAGGGGAATATGACCGGTCTTGGGTATTTCAGGTGTTAGTGCTAACTCTAAACTGACCCAGTAGCGCTAATTTGGAATTGACCCACCCCGATAGCGGACGCATCTTCGTCGGGAAACCGATTAGGAGGTGCAGCAAGTCAAATGATAGGAGGTGGGTTAGTGAGAGAGTTATACGAGTTGAAGGGCGATGGAAGCTCGATCCGAGGGATATCGAGGGAGTTGGGGATTTCCCGGAACACCGTGCGCAAGTACGTGCGCTCCGACGAGGTGCCCAAGGCCAAGCGGCGAGAGAAGCAGGGGTCGAAGCTGGACCCATACAAGGGTCACATAGATGGTCGGCTGTCGGCGGGAGTGGACAACTGCGTGGTGCTGCTGCGGGAGATCCGGGAGTTGGGCTACGACGGCAGCTATCCGACGCTGACCAACTACGTGCGGCCTCGGCGTCGGCCGCGTCAGCCCCGTGCGACGGTGCGGTTCGAGACGGCGCCAGGCGAGCAGGCACAGGTGGACTGGGGCAGCTTCGCCTATGTCGGAGAGGACGGGCGCAAGCACCGGGTCTGGGCCTTCGTGATGGTGCTGAGCTGGTCTCGGACCATCTACGTGGAGTTCGTCCGGCGCGCCGACGTGGCGACCTTCATCAGGTGCCATCTGAACGCCTTCGAGTACTTCGGTGGTGTTCCCCGCCGCTGCCTGTACGACAACGCCAAGGTGGTGGTCCTGGGGCGTGACAGGGAGGGCAGGCCGGAGTGGAACAGCCGGATGCTGGACTTCTCACTGCGAATGGGCTTCGACCTCCGTCTGTGCCGACCCTACCGAGCGCAGACGAAGGGCAAGGTGGAGAGCGGCGTGAAGTACGTCCGGGGCAACCTGTGGCCCGGTGTCCGCTTCACCGACGACGCAGACATGAACCGCCAGGCCCTGGAGTGGTGCGATGCGGTGGCCAATCGGCGAGTCCATGGGACGACGCACCGGGTCCCCCGAGAGATGCTGGCTGAGGAGCTCGCCCACCTGGGCAGCCTGCCGCCGCGTTCGGGCCTTGCGCCCTACATGCGGGAGGAGCGGAAGGTGGCCAGGGACGGCTACGTCCACTGGGAGAGGTCTCGCTACGGCGTGCCCTGGAGCTGGGCGGGTTCGACGGTCCAGGTGGGTGTGCGGGCCGGTACGGTGGAGGTCTGGTCGGGCGACGTGCGGCTGGCGGTGCATCCCCAAGCCCAGCGGACCGGTCAGCGCCTCACACTGCCGGGCCAGTGGGACGGACTGCCCGGCGGCGATGATCGTCCTCGTAAGGAAGCCGTGGCGGTGCAGATCCCTGTGGGCCAAGTGGAGCGCCGCTCCCTGGAGGTGTACGAGTTGGCAGCGGTGGGAGGTGGGCGATGATCGCGCTGGAACAGGCTCGCCAGCACCTGGAGACGCTGGGCCTCAAGCAGGCCGTCGAAGCCCTGGACAACTCCCTGGACGCTGCGGCCACCAAGAAACTGACCTACCCCGAGATGCTGGCAGAGCTACTCGGCGTGGAAGTGGCCGCCCGGAAGGAGCGGTACATGTCCACCAGGACGAAGCTGGCTCACCTCCCCTTCCACCGGACCTTGGAGCAGTTCGACTTCTCGTTCCAGCCCTCCATCGACGAGCGACAGGTGCGGGAACTGGCCGGCCTGTCCTTCGTCGCTGAAGCCACCAACCTGCTGCTCCTGGGACCGCCAGGTGTGGGCAAGACCCATCTGGCGGTGGCCCTAGCGCTCAAGGCCATCGAGAAGAGCCAGGGGGCCTACTTCGTCCGAGCCTACGACCTGATGGAGGACCTGAGGAAGGCCAGGGTGGAGAACAACCTCCAACGGCGCATGCGGGTCTACCTGTCGCCCAAGCTACTCATCGTGGACGAGTTCGGCATCTGGCCTTACGACCGGGACGCCTCCACCGCCTTCTTCACCCTGGTGTCGGCTCGCTATGAGCGGGGCAGCATCATCCTCACCTCCAACAAGGGCTTCGCCGAGTGGGGTGAGCTTCTGGGCGATACCGTCATCGCCTCGGCCATCCTGGACCGGCTGCTGCACCACAGCCACGTCCTCAACATCCGAGGCGAGAGCTACCGGCTTAAAGGCAAGAGGCAGGCCGGACTCTTCGCCTCCCATCAACTGCTATCGACATCGCCTGAAGCCGCTAGCTCCGGCGACGTCTAAATCCAACAGGCACTCTTGCTTGCCAGAAAGGAGGCGACTTAACGACAAGGTGGGTCAGTTCTAACTTAGCGGAAAAGGGTCAAATCTAACTTAGCATTGACACAGGAGCCCGCCAGATGTACAACTTGTACCGTTTTGCGGCCCCCAGACAGCAGGGAGGGCAGATGGCGTTGCATCGACGCTATCTATGTCCCCTCCTATTGGACGCCCCTACAGGAGGAGTCGGACGCATCCGGTGGTACAGCGGGTCGTAGACGTAATCACTCAGATGGGACAGCCTCAGCCGGGGGGAGGACGGCGCCCACAGGGGGCGCCAGGACTCCCCCAGTACCCCAGTGGTGGACAACACGGGCGTGCAGGACGCCAGGACGGGCAGCGACATCCGGTGCATCCGGCCGGCGGTAATGAGGTAGGTCTCCTCGACCTCCTCGGTGTCCACGACGAACAGGGTGACGGGGTACGGCGGCAGGTCCTCTTTGTGCTCATTCGACCAGTAGTAGTCTTCGTAGGGGTCCAGGCGGGCCATGACTCCCCTGGGGTGGCGGGCTCTGAGCTCGTGTTCAAGGTAGAAGGGCACGGGATGGCCCCCGGCGACCAGCTGCCCCACGGCGTCGGGGGCGATGGCGGAGCGGCCCCAGTTGTAGGCCCGGTCGGACCTGGCGGTGGGCACCACCCACACCAGCGCGCTGTCGGGGTCGGCACGGGCCTCGGCTGCCATCTTCGAGAGGAACCAGGTGATGCCGTCGGCGTGCTTCGTCTGCCTCGCCCACGTCTCGATGCGGTGGCCTGTGTGTCGTAGCCGTCCCTCCTTGTCCGTGGTGAGCTCCGTGCTCCAGATGCCCCGCGTGGTGGGAAGCTCGGCCCGGTCCCGGTGGGTGACGTAGCGAATGCCCTCGTCGGACAGGGTGTAGCGCACCTCGCCCCGTTTGCCGTGACGTTCGATGAGGCCCCAGGTCTTCACGAGGCTGCGTATCATCTGGCTGACCCTTCCCTCGGAGACGCCCAGCCAGGTCGCCAGGTGCTCCCGGGGGATCATGGGGTGGTCGGTGATCAGGTCCAGCGTCCGCTTCTCGGCGGGGCTGATACCGAAGGCGGGCGAATCCCCCACCATGCGTTCAGGGTCGGGCAGGGAAGCTCGCTTCCGCTCCGGCGACGCCGTGAGGGGCCTTCGTCTTCTGCCCGGCGTGCCCCGGGAGATCACCCGCTCCAGCGTCAGGTACGAATGCCCGGACAGCCCCGTGGTCTCCTGCCAGACCCGGCGGTCCCGCCGTTCCAGTGCCCACCGGGACTCCACGGCGATGAAGAAGTCCGTCAGGTACACCCCCTCGCAGAACCTCCCCGTCCGCCGCCGCTCCCAGACACTAGGAACCAGGATGAGCACGATGTCCGGGCGGCGGCCGGCGTCGTAGTGGGCTAGGGTACGCAGCCGGTCGTGGAGGGAACGCCTGCGCAGGGCCAGGCCCTGGCGCACGATGCCGAAGTCTCGCCCGTCGTGGAGGGTGATGGTGGCGTCGAAGCGTCCCCTGCGGTGGAACTCCACGCGGGACTTGCGCCCGTCGTAGCCGGGAGACATGGTGGCGGCCAGGCGGTAGACGGCGACCACCGAGTCCATCCTGCGCAGGAGCAGCGTCAGCCACTCCCTGGACATGGGGTAAGCCCGCACGAACTCCGAGGGCGTGTCGAAACCCAGGACCTCGGCGGTCTCGCCGATGCCCTTGGCGGTGATGAAATACCTCCCGCTCGAGGGCAGGTGGACGGTGCCGTGGGTGGCCTTCCCCGCGAGGCCGTCGGCCAGCAGCTCGGACAGCCTGCGGTGGACGGTGGCGTGGGGCTCGCCTAGGATGAGCGCCAGCTCCGTCGATTCGACAAACGGCATCCGGCTGAGAGTGTCGAGCAGATGGTGGTCGGATAAAGACATGCGTTGAGCGTAACGAAGGCCAAGGGCAGCGGGCAACGGGCGCGTGGCAGCGCCTATTGACGCGCCACAGCGACTTGGGTATTGTTGCGACACAACAATATCCTGATGGATCGGTAACTGAATGACCCTCGAAAACTATCTTACCGCCATTGAAGCTGCGCGCCGACTTCAGGTGCATCCAGAGACCGTCAAGCGTCTGTGTCGGCAGGGCGACTTGCCTGCTGAGAAGCTCCGCAACACTTGGCTCATACGTCGGGAGGTCTTGGATGTGTTCTCAAACACCTACGATCCTCGGCCCGGCGCGAAGCGTAGGTTGCTATGACGTGGCTGGACATTCATTCGAAGTCGAATGTCCCCTGGCGTTGTCACCGAAAGCAAAGGAAAGATAAAGATGATCGGTGAGCAGCGAATGAACGGGCCGCGTACTGATATGGACTCGACCCATCAAGTCAACGGCATACCTGCCGACCAGGATCGGGCGGACACAGCAGTCCGCTCGCTCAGTGAGCCACTGACGTTTGTGGACTTCTTTGCAGGAGCTGGACTTGTTCGACTTGGCCTAGAGCCTTCTTGGTCATGCACATGGGCGAACGACATTGACGCTCGAAAGCAGGAAGTATATGAGGCCGAATTCGGCGCTGGAGAGTTTGTGCTGGGCGACGTAGCAAGCGTAGCCACTGACTCACTACCCGTTGACACTGACATGGCTTGGGCGTCCTTTCCTTGCCAAGACTTATCGCTAGCGGGCTCTAGAAGGGGCATGAAGGCAGAGCGCAGTGGGACCTATTGGGAGTTCTGGAGGCTGATGCGTGATTCACTTGACCGGGGGCAGCGACCGCCCCTCATAGTCATCGAAAACGTCGTCGGGATGCTCTACGGGGACGACTTTCCGATTCTCTGTGAGTCCCTGGCAACGCTGGGCATGCAGTTCGGTCCTCTTGTGATCGACGCTCGCCAATTCCTTCCTCAGTCCCGACCAAGAGTATTCGTAGTCGCCATAGACTCCCGCGTTGATTGTTCCCTATTGGTGAATGAAGAGGCCGACGAGACTGTTCCATGGTTCCCCAAGTCCGTTAGGTCTGCCTATGAGCAGTTGCCGGAGGCGCTCACAGAATCATGGCGTTGGTGGAATCTGCCGGAGCCCACCTGCTCTATTCCTGCCGTCGAGGACATGGTTGAAGAGACTCCTACAAGCGTGGCATGGCATGAGCCTGATGAGACGGAGCGTCTGTTGGCTATGATGACAGACGTGAATCGGAAGAAGACGGAAAGTGCCATTGAGAATGGTCAATCGGTAGGCTTCGTTTACAAGAGGATACGGGAGGGAGTTCAAAGAGCTGAAGCAAGGTTCGACGGCGTCGCGGGATGCCTGAGAACACCACAGGGTG
The DNA here is from genome assembly GCA_965207225.1 of Dehalococcoidia bacterium. Lineage (GTDB taxonomy): Bacteria > Chloroflexota > Dehalococcoidia > Plut-88900 > Plut-88900 > Plut-88900. The sequence goes on along the minus strand of CBDBLV010000005.1, from coordinate 1,977,895 downwards.
GCTCAAGCCGTCAGATCGTCCTTGTGTTGGACAACGGCCGCATTAGGTCTCGGCTACTGTCACCAAGGGAGGCTGCGCGCCTTATGGGAGTGCCAGATTCCTTCTGGCTTCCGTCAAAGTACAACGACGCCTATAGGGCAATTGGCGACGGCGTGGCGGTCCCGGTGGTTCGTTGGCTCTCTAATCGGCTACTTGTCCATCTGGCGAGATTGTGCCGGGACTTACCTGCTGATGAGCACTCCAAGGATAACGGGTCTCGGAGCCGCGCCGGGTTGTCCAGTCGAGAGACTGTTGAGGCCGTCGCTCGCAGACGGACGTCGGTGTCGCCATGACTGGCCAACGAGCTTACAGTGAGGCACTTGTCACACTTAGGTCGTGGTTCGACGGTCACAGGCCATCTCCTAGTGTAGAACCAAACACCTACGTTATATGCGCCGGTCTGGCTGTCTTGGAACGGATGAGAGGCGCTTACCCGCTGAGTAGGAGCAATTACATAACGCCTGGGAATCAAGTGCGAACAAGTGGTTCCCTCATCCAGTTGATACTTAGCAGGCACGGCGAGGATAGACGGTTCACCAGCGAGGGAGGAAGAACCACAAGGGCTACGGTTCCTGCTGCTGAAGGCATTGCGGCGGTACTGAATGAGACGGCGGCGTTGGTTGATCTCTCCGAGTCAGACCGCGGGCAGGTCATCGATTCTCTACAAGCTTGGCTGGTGGGGCGGGTGAAGGACTATCTTGACCAGCAAGCAATTGAGGTTGAGGTGAATCTGAATAAGCCATCGCCGCAGATTGTAGCCGATATTTTGGCAGCTGCGGGCTCTAAGGGAGGCGCAGTCGCCCAGCACTTGGTTGGGGCCAAGCTCGCGGTTCGATACCCTGATTTGGAGATAGAGAATTTCTCTTACACGACCGCTGACAGGCAACTCGGGCGGCCAGGGGATTTTGTGGTGGGCGACACAGCCTTTCACGTAACGGTTGCGCCGATGCCGCCGGTCTTGAACAAATGCGAGGAGAATATCCGGAATGGCTATCGGCCCATGCTCCTGGTGCTCGATACGAGGCTTCAAGCGGCTCGCCAGATGGCGGAGGCTATTGAGGTACAAGATAGGGTAGGGATTCTCGCTATCGAGTCGTTCGTTGGTCAGAATCTTGAAGAACTAGGAGGATTCGGCAAAGGAGGATTGGCCGAAGGCTTCAAGACATTGTTGGAGCAGTACAACAGACGTGTGGAGGCCGTGGAAGCCGACAGGTCTTTGCTGATAAGGGTACCCGAGAATCTCTAAGGGGCTTAACTCTTGGCCGATCAGATAGACAGCCGCGAGCGAAGCGCGATTATGGCCAAGGTGAAGTCACGGGACACTAGACCCGAGATGGAAGTGAGAAAGGCTCTTCATAGGGCGGGACATCGCTTTCGACTCCACCGTGCTGATCTCCCCGGCTGTCCTGACTTGGTCTTCCCTCGCCATCGAGTCGCGTTGTTTGTCCATGGGTGCTTCTGGCACTGGCATGGATGCAAGAGATCAAGGATGCCCAAGAGCAACACGGATTACTGGACGACGAAGATCGAAAGAAATGCGAAAAGGGATGCTCAGGCACGCTCTGCTCTGGATAGTCTTGGATGGAAGTGGAGGGTCATTTGGGCGTGCGAGATCGAGTCCGGGGTGAAGCGCATCTCTGAGGAACTCGGGGAGAATGTTCAAGTGCAAGAGAGCCAAGAGAATTGGCAACCGGGGGTCGAGACCAATTGGGGCCGGACGATGACAAATACGAATACAAAATCGTCGAGGACAAGCCCAAGCTGACATCGAACACACCATCAATGAGTTACCCAAGTCAGGCCATCGACCCATTTAGCTTTCTCATCACGGATAGAGGCATCGTGAGCGAACAAGGTGTACGCTGATGGACGCATTGGAACGGCTGTGCGTCGGCTTGCTTGGCATCGCGATCACTGCTCTGGTCCTGGAAGGCGTGCTTACACTACTGCGAGAGGGCACTTGGGTTTCAGTGGAGCTGGCTACACGCCGACGACGATTGGATTGCGTACTTGTCTAGTGGTGTACTAGCTGTATGCGTTGTAGTGCTCTTAGTACGAAACTTCTCCGTATGAGAATCAGGTCTAGGCTTGCGAAGAGCGTAAGGCATAAACGATAGAGCTTGGCAGGTTTCAGCGTCGAAGCCCGTCCCCAGGAGCCTACTAGCCAACTCGCCCTCAACCTCCCCTGATGATTAGAGTCTCGACGTGACGTACTTTGTTATTTTTCCCTGCGGTATTGTCCCGACAGGCTTCAAGTCAATCCACGATAGGCTGCTAATTCAGCAAGTTGTCAAACCCAAGTTAGCTAGGTCCTTGTCCGCTACGGTATGCAACCTCAAAGGTATGCAACCTGAAAAGCGGTTTCCGTCGGCCAGCCTCAGGAACCTTAACGCTGTTAAGTTGCCCAGAGAAGGGTGTATATCCCCGGACAAACTATTGCCATCGAGTTCAAATCGGGTTAGGTGAGTGAGGTTTCCAAATGAGGAAGGTATATTTCCTGTCAGAGCGTTGTCGTTCAATTCCAAACGGGTCAATTGGGTGAGGCTGCTCAGGGAGGACGGTATTGCCCCGGTGAGACTGTTGTGGTCCAATTCCAAACGGGTCAATTGGATGAGGCTGCCCAATTCCGGCGGTATCGGTCCACGCAATTGGTTGTAACCGAGCAGAAGTTCCCTCAAGTTGGCAAGATTGCCCAATTCCGGCGGGATCTGGCCCGACAAGGCATTGCCTTCGAGATTCAGTTCAATGACACGCCCGTCGGCATCGGTAGCAACGCCATGCCACTCCCCGATATGGGCGTCGCTCAGCCAGTTGGCGTTGTTGGTCCAGTTGCTCCCTCCCATCTCGCTGTGCAACGCCGCCAAGACCGCCCGGTCCCCATCGTGGGTACCCGTTCTTCCATAGAACCAGTGGCCGATGACCTTGTCAACCTTTGCAACGACCTCGTCCGACACACCAGACTTGAAGGTCGATTCCACGTGGCAAATGCCCAGCTGGGTGCCTTCGCAATCGTCGGTGGGGTCATCACGTAATCGTTTCAAGTAGAGGCTACGGAATGCCTGCCGGAAAGTTGCTTCACCGAAGACATGGTACAGGTCAAGGAACAGTCGCTGTCCCAACCGGTAGGAGCAGTCATACGCGTCGCTGCCTTTTTCTGCATCGGCAACCTCACTGATGGTGTTGAACAACGTGCATTGCTCCCGGTTGTGAACCAGTGGTCGCCCGGCGCGTGCATTCTCGGAGAGTATGACGAGCATATCCGCTGCACCTTCGTCAATCCATGCCTGAGAAGCCGTCCAGTAGTAATGGCCTGTTTCATGGGCCGCGTGCCTCGGCGCGCGCCAATACTCACCGAGGGCGGGGTCGCGCTCCGGATTGGATGCTATGTGAGTACCCTCGTGCCATCCGCTGGAAGTGTAGTCCACAAAGTACCATGCCACGTAGTTGGTCGGCAGCGGCTCGCCCATGAAACCCTCATGGTGCCGCACCGCGTGTTCCAGGTAATCCATGTTGGGCCCTGTGTGGTCGTGGAACCGGATGATTGCCAGCAACACTTCACCAGAGTGGGGTAGGTTGATGATGCGTTCCTCCTTGAAGACGCTGGTCCCGTCCAGCAGGACAGGCACCAGTTCCGGCTTATACCTGTTGGTACCGCCCAGCAAGGCAACAGTTTTTGCCTCTTCATCGTCAATGCCGTCACTGAGTGTGGGGTGGTTCATAAGCTCCAGAAACTCAGCCGACCCTGCGTCCTCATAACTCTCCAGTGCGCGTACCGCCGAAGCGTCGGCACTCTCAACTGTGTCTAAGAATGGCATGTCCAGGATTTCGACGACCTTGCGAATCACCTGCTCTTGCAGGAACTCGTCCTCGGCTCTTACGGTGCTTTCCAGACGGTCAATTACCACGGCTTCGTCCCGGGTGATGTCATCCTGCACCCATGGTTTCTCCAGCACAGCGTCTGCTAGTGCGGGGGCGTAATTGGCAATTGAGTAAATCTCGTGAATGGCGGCGGCCTCGTGTGTGTTGATGAGGCTCTGGACCCATCGCTTACTCGTCAGATTGAAAAACACGTCGCGATGCCACACGGCAATAGCAATCAAGGCTTCAGCAGCCTCGCGCTCCGTATCGTGAACGCCGTCTGAGACCCAGGACAGCGCCTTGATCTGGTCGGCCAATGTCGGCCTGTACTCTTCCAGCCACCCGCCGCGCTCCAAACCCGCTATTGGGCTGGGTGGCAACTTGGCAGTAGGAGGCACTGGCGTGGTGGTTGGCGTCGGAACGGGAGTAGACGTGGGTACCGGTGTGGTAGTAGGAATCGGCGTGGGTGTGTTCGTGGCCACAGGTACCGGCGTGGAGGTGTTGGTCGGCGTGGGTGTTGGCGTTGCCGAGGGTACCGGCGTTGGCGTCGCTGAAGGTACCGGTGTGGAGGTATCGGTCGGCGTGGGTGTGTTCGTGGCCACAGGTACCGGCGTGGAGGTGTCGGTCGGCGTGGGTGTTGGCGTTGCCGAGGGTACCGGCGTTGGCGTCGCTGAAGGTACCGGTGTGGAGGTATCGGTCGGCGTGGGTGTGTTCGTGGCCACAGGTACCGGCGTGGAGGTGTCGGTCGGCGTGGGTGTTGGCGTTGCCGAGGGTACCGGCGTTGGCGTCGCTGAAGGTACCGGTGTGGAGGTATCGGTCGGCGTGGACGACTCGTCACAACCTGCCGCCAGGATCACTACAAGGCCGACCAATATCACGTGGCGGATTCTCTTCCGTGACCGTGTACCTACCGACACCCTGAGCCCGTCCTTACACCTCCAGCTTGAAGCACAGGCTGAAGGTTCTTGATTTTATCAAGTCTGGTGGGCCTAAGTTGACGGTAGGCAGAACTGTTTTCGAGCTTTGGATGGGATTGTGAACTCGTCCAGTTAGCCGCCCCACCCATGTTGTAGGAAATCAAGCTTGGATTCAACGCCCCAAGCTCTCGTGGCTGTGCTATTTGATGATTGTCAGTTACTCCCACGTTTCCTTCACAATGGATAGGGAGCCTAGGGAATCATAGAACTCCCTCGAGTCCTTCCGTATAGTCTGGGCCAGAGGAAGTTGCCATACCGCTCAACGCCTCCTGTACCAAGGTATCGTCTATATCGGTTGAGTCGCCTTGTACGGCTTGCATTACAATATGTGCTCCGTTAGCCAGCAGCATACGGGGATGCTGGCTAACCCCAACCAGAGCTTGCAATCCGTCTTCAGTGAAGGGCCTTATGGTCCCATTGTCTTCATCGTTGACGCGGAAGTGGTCCAAGTGTGCAATGATGATAGCCCTGGCTTGATCTGGCGTCGGCAATGGGAGTTCTACTGACGTGGGCGCACCTGGATCTAGGCGAGCCATTGCTGCTAAACCAGCTTCACTCCAAGCTTGAGATATCCCCGCCACGGACTGCTGATGAGTGGTTAGCACACATGAGAAGAACCCGTACTCAGTGTTTGCGTACCCCGGGCGCACCGTGCAGAGACCAAACTCCTTGGCAAATTCGACTCGATGTCTACGCGCCATCTGGTCGGTCAAGTTCTCGATGTCGTCTACGAACAGGTAGCCTCCCGCAAAACCAGCAGAACGGAGATAACGTACGATGTCGTTGAAGAAGAGCGCGCGGGAATAGTCCAGACCCTTTGTATCGCGCGGGATGTAGTAAGGGCGAAGATTTCCGTCTCTGCGTAAGTTGCGTAGGAACTCCTCAAATGTGCCCGCTGCCAAAGCTCGTGCTGGTCCTCTCTCCACTCCGTCATTGAGCAATTGAGCCTCTAAACTATGATCCAACTCACCGGTAGGTATGCCGTTGTCTGCGAGAACAGCATCGTTGAGCAGCCTGCCCCAGTCAGTGTTTCCGTTATCGTCGATCACAGACATCACTTGATCATCGGTAAGGAATTCACGGCGTAGAGCAGCCCTTGCCACATCTAGGACCCCGTTCTGGCAAGTGTCCACAAGAGCAGCCCACGCCAGTTGCTCCATCCATCGGCGGTCCACCTGGTCTGGAAACGCCACATAGATGACCGCTGCTGAGAACTGCCCCTCAAACTGAGTTAGGCCCCAATCCGAGTTAATCCGTTGCTGAAAGAATCGCAACAGAGCGGTCTTCCCCATTCCGCGACCGCTTATGCTATCTCCAGCAGCCCACAGTGACGCGATCTTCGCGCGGTTCAGAAAGTCATTGGGGCGGATAAGCAATTGGTCGAATTTCTCGATGGCATCTTTCACCGGAGATTGGGCGTAGATGGAACCATTACGACGAGGGTCGTTGCTATATGGGTCCAACAGCGGCTCAGACGGGAAAGGTAAGTCGGTGAGTCCCAACCGTCCATATGGAGACGGAATCGGAGCAGTTTGTCTTCTGGGGAGATTGAGCATCAGATTCTCCTTATCAAGTTGTGCAGCTGAGCGTTTTGACGGCCTCGGACGAGAGGTCTCCGCCTAGCAGTAATCTTGTCGTACTGTAAGCCCACCGACAAAACTGCTGGCTGTCGGTCAAGCAAGCAATTCAGGCCGTCGTCAAAAGCGGCTTCCGGGATCATCAGGTATTCGCACACAATGTCACGGAGGTCTGGAATGTCGTAGTACCCTCCTATTGGAGACATCTCAGAGAGAGCTTGGTCAATCCCAGACAACAGGGCATCTTGGTAATTGGGATCGGTTGCCTCTGGTTCGGACACAAATATCCGGTACGCCTCGCCATTATTCAGCGGTATTTGCAAAGGCGAATACCAGGGTTTCATCGGATGTTGCACCACACAAGGCGAATAAGTCTTTTCGAATTCGCACTTCTGGCGGACGGCGCGCGCTTTGTTGAGCAGCCTGAGACTAACCAAGCGGTCACAGATGGCTCGGAAAAGGGCCACCCTCATACGTTGCGCAGGCATCGTATGTGTGATGACTTTGGCACGTAAGATGTCCTCTATCTTTTTGGGAGGTGGCAACGCGTTCTGATCAAGGGCCTTAGCCAGTGCGGCAGACGCATCTCGCTCGAAAGTAGGCTCAAGCAGTCCCTGCAAATATCCCGGCTGGTCGACATGGACGGAGCTCACGACGGGCTGCCAGATCGCTCCACCATCAAGATGGGCCTGTACTATAGCACGCAGATTGGCGTAGGTTCTTAAGTGGACAGAAGCCATCACTTTACGGAGCTCTAGGTACCGCTGTTCTTTCAGTAAACCGAGAACATCCCGGCCAGTGGTAGTCAATTCGTAAGGGCCGCCACGTTCCGAGAGGGCAAATCGGAAGTGAACCAGTTCCTCACAGATCTTTTGGCCTACCGTGAGGAATGTTCCCCTGGGATCTGGCAGCATGAGACGCAAAGCTCTGTCGCTCACAAATTTCCGGACGTTTCTGGATATGACTTCCACTTGCTGGCTGCGCTGGGCTGAGGTTCCCATACCATCAAGCACACGCAAGCCTATGTAGTGATATCCGACTTCAGTGATGTTGTAGCTGCTTATATTCATAGTCAAATACTCCTTTATACCTCAGGAGGATACAGACCTGAATGTATTGATAAGTTCGATACAGTCGCTGTTGACTTGCCGAAGTTGGCTGGCCAATTCATGCGAGGGCAACGGAGTGACTGCCTTAACGAGAATGCTATCCTCAGACAGATAACCAAATCGATTGTCAGGCCAGACCTCGTGTAGTCTGGAACCTAAATTGTTGAGCGAGGCGCACAAATCCTCAAATCGTTCAAGCGTTTCACTCGGCACAGCCAACCCACTCCGTATTTCCGATTCCATGCGAATCGCATTATCCACTAGGACTGGAAGTGGGCGTATGTCCGATGAGACCGGATGTATTCCGAGACCTAAACAGGTGGCCAGTGCACTTGATTCGAACGAATTCCTAGACATGAATGCTAAACAAAGGTCGTACAGAGCTAGCTCAGGGTTTGCAAGCAGATAATCAATGATCTTGGCGAAGAAGACAATGATGTCGTTCTTGCCAGGCATACCGCCGAGATTCTTTGCCTCCAATATAGTGGTTGCGTTTGACCACCGGGCCACGATGTCTATCTCATGAGATACGCCTGACGCGGTAATTAGCCCTGCCCCAAGGTGGAATTCGCGCTGCTCCGAGATAATCCATCCATCCAGATTCTGGACGCAACTTTCGCGGAACCGCTGTTCGAAGCCCTCATCAGGCAACCGCTCGCGTTCAGCATGGGGCCACTCCACGCTGACGAACCGAAAGCAACGCCTCAAGAAGGCCAACGACGATGGCGACGGTAGTATCTCCGTTCTGATGGCCATTACGGTCCCCGGCCTTCGCCAGTAGGTGGATTGCCGGGATTTCCTAGGCAGCGGACGATGTTGACTTCCTGACTTGCTGCTTTGTAGAACCTCTGGTCGGCAGTCCACAACTCACAGCCAAATTCCTCGGCAAGCGCCAAGTAGTGGGCGTCATAGACTGCCCCTTGCTGGAGTTCGCTTGCCAACTCTAGGGCTCTCGCGTAAAGCCCGTCAGTCTGATGCAACTCAAGCCTCGAGCTGAGCAGTCGTTGGATCATTCGGGTGCTGTCTCCGACACTCAACTGGCCCCGAACCACTTTACGATGGAGAGAGTTGGCGACCTCGAAAGCTAGCAGGTAAGGAGCGGCCAGGGTTACCTCATCGTCATGCCACGCCCGGAGAATCGCCAGAGCCTGGTCGGTGTGCTCCTCCCTCACCAACCACTTGACAGCCAAGCTCGCATCGACGACGACAAGCCCGCTCATGCCCATCGCTCCATCTCGGCCTCTCTAATCTCGCGGGCCTCTCTTATCAGGTCGGCTGAGTTCCCAGGTAGTGTCTTGTCCCCGAATATCTCCTGCTGGAGCTCTGCGAACATCTCGTGGTCCGGCTTGTCAACCAACAGATCGCCTAGGCCGTTGGCTTCGTCCCTTGTCAATTCCCGATCGATGGCGGCTTGGCAGTACCCCCGCATGCTGACGCCCTTGAGCGCGGAGATGGCTTTCAGCCGCCGCTGAAAGGTGGGGTCCAAGTCAAGGGTGAGTCTCTTCTTCTTGGTGGTCATCGCTGGCCCTCCCCTAGATGGCTACTCGGTTCCATAATATGGAAAACACGGAAACATAGTCAATACACCTGTTCACAGCCTAGCAGGGTTCCCTCTCTCCTCGATCCCGCCACCGACGGAAGATGACAGACTCACCGATCGCCCGGCACCGCTTAGGATCAACCCAGTGCTAAGTGAACCAACGGCGCGGAGCTTGACTCGTTGGCCCACAGCATGGTATGGTAAAACCATGCCTATGCCAAGGAGGTTGCAAGTGGAGATCTCGATCCAAGTAGATGGAGAGGTTGAACAGATATTGGCCAAGCGAGCTGCCGAAGAAGGATTGGCTCTCTTTTCTCCTGGTACTCCGAACCGCGTCCTGAGGATCGTGTTGGGATTGGACCAATCGCGACACTCGGGCACTACGCCACCTAGGGAGGATAGTCCAACTTTACGCAACACGCCTGAGAATGCGGTTCATGGTCCTCAATCACAGGGACGCACTCACCAACGAATCGGACCTCGACTCTTGAGGGAACATGGCCTCAACTGCGCGAAAGGGTACTTCTCGAAAACTGGCATACCGTACCAGAAGCCTGATAGTTTCCCGGCGGTGTTCTTTGACACCAATGGCTACTTCGTCATCAACGATGAAAAAGCCATGCGGAGCAATCCATACATCAATGTCGGCAAGCAGATCAGCATTCCAGCGGGAGTCTACTCGGTACCAGGTTACACCAAGTGTCCACACCAGCACAGCTAGACGCATGAAGCAAGGGGTCATAGCCGATCTCAGTTGCATCACTTACACTGTTCGAATGGCGAGGCGGATCAATCGCCGCTACCGGCTTGGGGGGTGACATGACAAGGAACGAGGCATTCCGCAAAGCGGTTCTGGATGTCCTAAGCCTGACTAGGCATAAGGACGGCTTGTTAACGGAGGATCTATACCCCCTAGTATATACGCCCGCGTACCTCAATGGTGTCAGGGGAACTGGAAGCATGACGTTCAGAACGCCCAGCAGTTTCTCAAGAAGAGAGGCCTCTTAGTAGTAGATTGTGTTCCTGGGTACACTCTGCGGTATCGCTGGAAGAGGACATGAGCCAGCCGCGCGACTAGCACGATCGCATTGGGGTTACCGATTTCCCCGCCTGTAAGCTCCGTCGTTTCCGTTACGGTAGGTTTGCGAATCCGTTCGCAACCGGCCGCTGACACAAAATGTTCGCTGTCTTGGTCCGGTAGAGAGACGTGCCCTTCCGATTCCAGCTTTGAGCCAGCATGAATCTGCAACTTGCACGAGTTTACTTCCCCTGTGAAAGGCCCACTGACATCACGTAGGCCTCCACAGGCGTGTGGCCCATCACGGGGCTGATACATCAAGGGGCTTGCAAGGCCCACTACATCGATGTAGTCCCCTCCGAGGGATAACGCTCGCTCTCTCAGGCCCTCAGACTGGTCTCAGGACGCCGGATATCCGGCATTGACGGCGGAGAGGCCAATCTGCAATCCCGCCGAGACCGACAACGGAGGAGCGGGATGAGTAGGGCCGATAGAAAGAGACCGTCAGAGTGCGCCGCCACGTCCGCGAACGGATCGGCGGTGGCGTACACGGCTGGGCAGCAGGAGCAACTGCGATGCGGGCTGCGAATCCTGGCCAGGATGATCGTCCGCGCCCACCTACGACGGGAAGCCACCCAAGCCGTCTCGGCATCGTCAGAGGCACCGCTAGAAGAGGAGGCTAGCGGATGAGTCGCTTTCTCAACCACTTCGTGCAGGCACCGGAATCCGGTGGCCTAGAGGTGACGCGCATGACACCCGTTATAGGGCGTTGGCAAGCCCTCTCAACATTCCCAGACTTAATTGGAGGCCCCCTGTCCGGCAACCATCAAGGAAAGCCAAGACAAGGTCGGCGGATCGGTCGGAGTGGAGTCCCGCGCCCTTTGAGAGAGCGTGAACATCCTCCGTGACCTCGGCCGCTACCACAAAACCCATTCCATAACAATGGCTTGCAAGGCATTACATGCGAGCAATTTCCCGTTCAAGATGGGATGTTGGGACATCAGCAAGCTGGAGCATCGGATTGGCAGTCACGAATCCACGAACACAAGCGTCGAACGGCGCAGCGCAGGCCGGAGCGGACCTCGATGGGGCGGTCCGGGACTACGTACGCACCTACGCTACGTGGCATGGACGCGACCGAGCGGCCAGGGACCTCGGCGTGTCCCGCCACACCCTGTGGCGCTTCCTCAATCAAGGCCACACGGGACGAGCCATTCCCCGCGCGCTCATGAACAGCGTGGGCCGAACCGTCAAGGAAGTGGAGACGGTCAGGGAGGGTCTGATCGTCGAGGCGCGTCTCTGGGAGGCGACCCGGCGGCGAGCGAATGGCTCGGCGTCCGGCTCCATCCGCCTGTCCGAAGCCCTTGAGGACGCCCTGCGGTTGCTGTGCGCAACACCCCTGGCTACCGTGGAGGAGTTGGCCCGGTTCGGACGCATTCCCGCCTCCACCCTGCGAGAACGCCTCGACAAGCTCGCCAGGCGGGGCCTCGTGGACTCCGTGCCACACCATCTGAGCGTGCTCGGCTCCCGCCCCCAACGACGGTACTTCCCCACAAAGCAGGGCATCGTCGCCGGAGGGAGGATCGAGCACGGCACGGACCACTTCCTCACCGAGTATCCGGTGTCGAGGCAGTGGTTCCGGCTGCTGGCCGAGCGCATGGACGCGGTGGCCGTCCTCCACCGCGTCGCCGCCATGATCGCCGACGCAGACCCCCACAAAGACACCGTGCGTGTCGACCACTACCGCAGCGGCCCCTACGACACGCTCATCACCCTGTCGGGCGGCCGCTCCATCGGCATCGTCCGCCAGGGGGCGGCCCTGCCCACGTCCAACCTGCGCTACCGCCTCAGAAGCGTCGAGCGTCTCCCCAGCCGGGAGAGGCCCTTCGCCACCCTGGTGCTGACCCACGCGGACCAGGCCACCCGCAGGGCCATTCGCTCATTGGGAGACCCATCGGAGCACCGCAGGACCTTCGTTGCGACCGAAGGAGCGCTTCTGGCCGGAGACCACACCGGCGCTGTCTGGCAGCAGTGCGGCAGCGGCCTGGGGGAGGACCCTCCCGTGCTCATCGACCCCGACACATCCCTGGCGGAAATCCTGGCTTGGATGGAGCGCCTGCTGGACTCGTCCCATTCGTTCTTCCGCGACAACCCGAGGCCCGATCTCGAAGACCTCTACTCCTCCAGAGTGAAGGCCGCCATGCCGGAGCCTACTCAGCAGCTTACGTCTGCTCTCTCGACAAAGCTTACCGGCGCCGGGAAGGACGCCCTGGACCTGCTCTCCGCATGGCCCCTGTGCACCCGCGAGCAGCTCGGGGGACTAATGGGCGGCGTCACCCTGCGCCGGGTCAACCAGGTGCTCCGCTCCCTCCGTGAGCACGATCTCGTGCGAGAGGACGACTCCCTGCTCATGCTCACCGACGAGGGGCTGACGCACCTGGCCCGCCGTGACCGGGCCGCCGTGGGCCTCACCCTCGACAGATGGAGCCCCGAACCTGCACACTCCAACCCTTCGGTCTACGCAGGGACGGCCCTGCGCGCCCTGAAGTCCCAACTGCGCCACCACGCCGGTGTGGTCGGCTTCGTCTCGACCCTCTCCGCCGAGGTCGCCAAATCCCAGGACTACGACATGTGGGACCTGCTGCCGACACACCGCTCCAGCATCGGCTACCGCTACGACGAGACCACCTACGTCATCCACCCCGACGCATCGTTCACCCTGGAGTACCACGGCAGATGGCGTCCCTTCCTGCTGGAGTTCGAGCGGAGAGCCACCACGCCGAAGCGCATCCCCAAACGCCTGAGGTCCTACCGCCGCTACTTCATGAGCGGTTGGGCAAAGCGAGACCATAAGGGACACCTGCCCCATGTGCTGTTCGTCTTCGAGTCCTCCGCCTCCGAGACGGCCTTCCTCAACATCGCCGACGCAGAGGACGATGTGCCCATCGTCACCTCCAACGTCGAGGCTCTTGCCGAGCATGGCATCCTGGGTGACGCCTGGATACTCCCGCCGCCGTATTCCCTCCACAGAAGGCCGCTTTCCGTGACGTATCAGAGGACAGAATGACCGCCGTTTCCGTTCCGAACCCTTCCAATAGGGGTTGTCCCAGCAGCCTTGCTGGGACAACTTGCATACATGACCGGTCACATATCTCCCCTTACGCGCTCAGAAGTACAATCCGTTGCAGAACCGACCGGTCAGGCCGTTCTCGCCGCTGCGTCATGCACGCCCGCCACCATAGCTCTCCAGCTACGGTCACTGCCTACAGCCGCCCGACCCGGAGCACCCCGACTCAGCCGCAACGTGCCACGGGAGCATGTTCCAACTTCCCCACCGAGCCGTTCCCAGGACTTCCTGTAGGGGACAAAAGGGCATTCCCCTCACTCACCGTGTCAGCCCCCAACAGCTCCCAAAAGTACAATTCGTTGCAGAACCGGCGGGACCGCCGACCATCACCTTCTCGACCTGTTGGACGCTCTCGACGGGCTGACCGGTCACCACAGCATGCCCCGGATCACGGATGCGCCATAGTCTTCAGGGATACGAAAAACCGCCTCCATATGCCGATCCGGTCGACGTCACGCACCCCCACCTCAAGCGCCTCTTTTGCTCCGTTTTGTCATGGGGGGACACTATGGCACCGCGTCATGCACCCCCACCTCAAGCACCTTTCTGTCATTTCCAACCGAACTTGGGACTTTCATCAAAGTGTTCACTGATTATCCCTATAGGAGGCCGATTTGCCCCAGTTCCAGCTTGCCCACGACCCGTTTGATGCATCACCGACAAAACCTAAACTCGTGTACACCCCCTGGACTGCGCCGACCGCCTTGATTTTCGAAGACCCTGGATGGGGTCCCCCGGACGCCCCCGCCTCGGGTCGGAGGTTGAATGCCAGTTGGACGATAGTGTAGAGTAAGACTCAGTGCGATAGACAGGCGAAAGGACCTATGCCCACCAAATCCAGGAACACCGACACCATCACCTTCTCGCTGCCGCCGGGGACGGCCCAACACCTACGGGATGTAGCGATAGATGAGCAGCGCACCGTGAGTGAGTTGCTCCGCGAGGCCATCCGCCTTTACATGGAGGAGCGGGAGTGGCGCATAGAGGAGCGGATGCAGCGACGGCGCTCACGTAGGAACGAAGAGGAATGAACCACGAGGAGGACGAGCATGAGTAACCGCACAGAGACCCCGACTCCCGTCGCCCTCTACGCCAGGGTGTCCAGCGACCGGCAGGACGTGGACCTGTCCGTGGCCGCCCAACTGCGGGCATTGCGTGACTACGCAGACAAGAACGGCTACGTCGTGGCGAGGGAGTACATCGACGAGGCCGAGAGCGGCCGGATCGCCGACAGGCCGGAGTTCCGCAAGATGCTGGACGAGGCCAGCAAGCCCGAGGCACCGTTCACGGAGATTTTGGTCTGGAAATTTAGTCGCTTCACCCGCAAGCGGGAGCACGCCGTCGCCTTCAAGTCCATGCTGCGGCGCAAGGGCGTCCGGGTGGTGTCCATCACCGAACACGCCGACGACTCCGCCACCGGCAGGCTCATGGAGGCCATCATCGAGTCCGTCGACGAATTCTACAGCGAAAATCTTGCCGAGGAGGTTCGGCGGGGTATGCGGGAGGCGGCATCACGAGGCTTCTGGGTCGCCAGCAGGGTGCCCTACGGCTACGCCAAGCTCATGGTGCAGGACGGGGCCAAGAAGCGGCCCACCTTGGAACCCGATCCCGCCACGGCTCCCGTGGTCCAGCGCATCTTCTCCATGGCCGAGTCGGGCCGGGGCATCCTGGACATCACACAGACCCTCAACGCCGAGGGCATCGCCAACCCCACGGGCAGGCTATGGTCCAAGAACGGCGTCCACATCATCCTCCGCAACGAAGCCTACACCGGAACCCTCCTCTGGGGCGTCGGCGGGAAGAGCAAGGATGAACCGGTAAGGGTAGACAAGGCGTTCCCCGGCATCATCTCAAAGGCCCAGTTCAAGAGGGTGAACAAGCGGATGCGCTCCCGTGCTCCCAGGAAGACGCACCCCCGACGTGTGGGGAGCACCTACCTGCTGAGCGGGATGGTCCGGTGCCGGACGTGCGACGGGGCACTCAGCGGCCAGGACGCCAAGAGCGGGAAGTACGCCTACTACGTCTGCCAGTCCATCATGAAGCGTGGCAGGGACGCCTGCGAAACCCCCAGGCTCAACGCACGGCGCTTCGAGGAGATGGTGGTGGGGAAGATCAGGGAGAACGTGCTCACCGAGTCCAACATCCGGGAACTGGTGAAGCTGGTGGACGAGGAGATGGACGGCATCGCCAGGGAGCAGCGCCAGAAGCTTCAGACCGTCGAGTCGGAGCTTGAGGACGTGAAGCGCAGGCTGGGACGGCTCTACGACCTCGCGGAGACCACCGACCTGGACATCGAGGACTTCAAGCCCCGCATCCGGGACCACAGGGAGCGGCAGGAGAAGCTGGAGGCATCGGCGGTCGAGGCCAGGGCGATGCTCTCGCAGCGCAGGGAGGTGCTGGACGACGTGGAGACCATCACGGCCTACGCCCGGGACCTGAGCGTGTTCCTCAACGAGAGCGAGCTCACCGAGCGTAGGGCCTTCATCGAGAGCTTCGTGAAGGAGATCGTGGTGATGCCGGGCAACGCCCTGCTGCGCTACAGCATCCCGATGCCAGAGGATGCTCCGATAGGGGGAAGGGACGCTGAGGAGGTGGCTCTCCACGCTCCGGTTCTGTCTACCGTCAAGTATGGTGGGCTGGACTGGACGAAATCAAGAACCGACGCCGATTCGCGGGTCACGCCGTCGCTCGGCATGGGGACCGTGTACGTCAGCGTCGCCTCGTCTCCCACCACCTCGATGCCCTCAACGAAGTTGCGGATGAGGGCCTTGCGCTCCGGTATCGTTCCCTCCTTCAGGAACTCCCGGAAGTCCGCCACGTACCGCGCGATCTCCTCGGTGTCGGGCAGATCGACTCTCCGCTGCTCAAGCTGGGTCTCGGCGTCCTCTCTGGCAGCCTCCAACTGCTCCTCACGGTGCCGCAGGGACATGATGCGGGGCGACAGCACCTCCAGCGTCAGGTCGCTCGTCTCGATGGCTTCGTAGAGCTTCCCCAGACGCCTCTGCACGTCGGACAGCTCCGCCTCCACAGACTCCAGCCTCCCTGCAAGCTCACCGGCCATCGCGTCGATCTCCTCCGCCACAAGCTGCACCAGCTCCACGATGGTCTCCTCGGTGAGGATGCGCTCCCTGATCTTCTCCACCACGAACTCCTCCACCCTGGAAGCGTTCAGGTAGCGGGCGCTGCACGTCCCCGCTCCCTCCCGGAACAGCGTCCCGCAGATGTAGTAGGCGAACTGGCCGCTCTTGGCTCCCTGGGCCGAGTAGAGCCTGCCGCACACCCCACACTTCAGCAGCCCGCTCAACAGATACGGGCTTCCCACCCTGGCGGGCCTCTGCACCTTCGGGGCGCGCTCGCTCATCGCCTGCTGGACCTCCTCGAACAGCTCCCGTGAAATCAGCGCGGGCCACGCTCCCTCAACCCTCACCGGGTCCTGGGCCTTCTCTCCCTTGCCTTTGAGCCCCCACACGGCTGTTCCGGTGTACGCCTCGTTCCGCAGCACGTAGTGGAGACCGCCCTTGTACCAGCGCTTCCCCCGGTTGGTGACGCCCCGGTCGTTCAGTTCCTTGCACAGCTCCTTCAGACCGTGGCCGCTCAGAGACTTCTCGAATATCTCCTTCACTACAGGAGCCGTGGCAGGGTCAACCTCCAGCGAGGGGCGCTCCTTCGCCCCGTCCTGCACCTTGATCTTCCGGTAGCCGAAGGGGGCCTTGGAGCCCAGGAAGAAGCCTCTCGAAGCCGCCTCCCGCATCCCCCGGACGACCTCCTGCGCCAAATTTTCGCTGTAGTATTCGTCCACGCTCTCGATGATGCCCTCAAGCAGCCTGCCGGTGGCGTTGTCCTCGGCCTGCTCGGTGATGGACACCACGCGGATGCCCTTGCGCCGCAGCTGAGCCTTGAAGGCCACGGCGTGCTCCCGCTTGCGGGTGAACCTTGAAAACTTCCAGACCAAAATCACCTCAAAAGGAGCCTGGGGCTTGGAGCCTTCTGCGATCATCTCCCGGAACTGGGGCCGGTCGGCGACCCGGCCGCTCTCGGCCTCGTCCACGTACTCCCTGGCCACGGAGTAGCCGTTGGCCTTGGCGTACTCTTTGAGCGCCCTAAGCTGTGCGGCCACGGACAGATCCACGTCTTGGCGGTCGCTGGACACCCTGGCGTAGAGGGCCGCCGGCGTCAGGGGCTGTAGGTGCTGCTTCTTCATGTCGTCCTCCTCTGGAATCGTCTGTTCCCTCAGTCGTGTCGTCCGTCACTGCGACGCTCTCAGGCGGCGTCGTTCGCTCCAGGCACCACTGCGACCTGAAGTCTGAGTCCCACGGCGCGCATCACCTTCAAGATGGTGACGAACTCCGGGTTGCCGTCGGCGGACAGCGACTTGTAGAGGCTCTCCCTGCCCAGCCCCGTCTCCTGCGCCACCACCGCCATCCTCCGGACGCGGGCGATGTCCCCCAGCGTTGCCAGGATCAGCCGCACGTCGTCCTCTTCGAAGGCGGCGCTCAGGTAGGCTGCCATCTCCTCTGCGGTTTCCAGATGCTCCGACGGGTCCCATCGCTTGGTCTTCGTCCTTGTCATTGCCGCCGTCCTTGCTTCCATTGCGTTCATCTACGGCTCCAGGGCAAACCGTACTCTGACCGTCAGACGAAGCTCCGTCTCCCCACCGCTGATGGGGCTGCTCTCGTAGTCGTAGGCAGCTATCTGGCGCAGGAAATCAAGATCGGAGCCAGGCAAGCCGTCCGCCGCGGCGGACTCGCTTATCGACAGGGCATGGCCAAGCGTCACGCCTGCTAGGCCCGCAAGCTGCTCCGCCTTGGCTTTCGCCTCCTCGAATGCCTCCCTCCGGAGTTCCTCCATGAAGGGCTTCGGGTCCTCCACGGTGAAGCTGATTCCGTTGATCCTGGCAAGGTCTCCCCCGGCCTCCGCCACATCGTCGATGATCGGACCGACGGCGTCCAGGTCGCGTATCTTGATCATTGCAAAGTTGCTGACGACATAGCCGACGAGCTTCCGCTCACTCACGTAGCTGCCGTCTCGTTCGATCTCCTCGTACCGGTACTCCGGTCTAATGTTGAACGACGTGGTCTGAATGTCTTTGTCGGACAGGCCCCGCGTCTTGACGGCTGCCACAACCCTCGACTTTGCCTGAGCCGCATCGGTTCTCGCCTGAGAGACCGTCTCTGACTGCGCCTCAATACCAATGTTGAGCACCGCCAGGTCCGGCTCCACGCTGAGACGGCCTTCCCCGGTCACCAGTATGCCTCCGTCAGAATCAGCAGCCGCAGACTGCGCCTGTGCCAACGATTGGGATAGCTGGTCCGTCGTTGCGCTAATGGCGCTCAACTCTTCCATCATCGCGTCCTCGACGGCGGACGAATCGTCGGTGCAGGCTACAGCCAGCCCCATTACCGCAACAGCTGCTAGCACGGCCAATAGACCCAATCGCTGTCGTATCATCTCAACCCTCCGTAGACCCCCGTGTGGGGGAAGTTGCATTCCATCCCCATTGTAGGCCATAGGATACCTTGACGCAACCGATTCACGACAACCCTGGCAGCGGTTGAGAGCCTGTAAATCCGTCATTCAGGACGACGAGGGAGAGTCGAAGTGTCAGGCGGCGGCTTCTCTCAGCCCCGCTATTCCCGCCCTCTATGGGCGGTTTCTCCCTCAATGTCCTTGGTGTATCGGCATGGCGGCGTGGACCGGTACCCAGTGCAGCCCCAGAAGCGGCCGCGCCTGCCATTGATCACCTGGAGCACGCCCCTGCCGCAACGCGGACACTTCGTCGCGAGTTCGCCGATCTGCCGCAGGTCGTCGGATTCCCTTAACAGTTCCGTCACAAACTGGGATGGCCGCACAGGGTCGGTCACCAGGTATGCGCCGTTCCGCGCCCGGGTCATCGCCACGTAGAAGAGCCGCCGCTCCTCCGCAAATGGATAAGCTCCCCCCGAGACCGGGGGCAGCACGAGCTCCAGCAGCGGATCGTCCTCCACCTTCGAAGGGAACCCATAACGACCGTCGTTGAGGTCGAGCAGGATCACGTAGTCGGCCTCGCGGCCCTTCGCTCCATGAACCGTGCTGAACTCCACTCGTAGCGACCTGCTCCGCCGAATCGACTGGACCACCTCGCGGCCCTGCCGGTAGCGCCCCAGCGCAAGGACGCTGCGAGGCTCACCCTGCGCCCTTGCCTCGATGTCCTGCAACGCCCGAGCAACGCCGCCAGCGGGACTGGCGTCGGCGACGATGGTGACGCCCTCGTCCTCCGCTCCGCTGGCGGACAGCAAGGGTCTCTGGGTCTGCTCCGGGTTCCGCTTCACAAACTCGGTCGAGGGGCCGAGTATGCCGTCGGCGAACCGGAAGGTCAGGCTCAGCGTTCGCTCCTCCACGTGGCCGAGCAGGTCTCCGCAGTCGCGCAGGAGACCGACGTCGCTCCCCGCGAACCTGTAGATCGACTGCCAGTCGTCGCCCACCAGGAAGTAGGCCACGTCCTGGTCCCGGAGGGCGTGTATGAACGCCTTCCTACCTGCGGATATGTCCTGGAACTCATCCACCAGAACGTAACGATACTGAGACTTCCATCGGCCCTCACGGATATGCCCTGCGGCGACGTTGATGAGGTCGTGGAAGTCCAGCTCCCCTTGGTCCGAGAGCAGCTTCTGGTAGCGGTTGCGCACCTGCTCGAAAACGGCAAGGAAGCTCTCATTGCGCCAACGGCCCCCGCTCTCGCGAGCGCGGGCGCGAAGCGTCTCGGGCGAGAGGCCGCCGGTCTTTACGTGATTCAGGAAGGTCGCCAGCAGCCCCGCCAGCGACGACGTCTGCTCCTGGCCGAGTTGCCGCACCAGGGTTTGGCGAGGTACCTGCTCGAAGCTAACCCCTGCCTCTTCGAGGCGCTTGCGCAGCGTCTCAAGCAGGATGCCCCGCCGGTGTTGCCAGCTGTAGGTCTCCACCAGCGTCGAGCCGTGTTGACGGTGGATGTTCCTCTTCCACTCGACGCCCTCCACGTACCCTCTCCAGCCGGGGGGAGGGCGTCCATGTTCGTTGAGTGCGAAGTGCTCGATGTAGATGTCGTGGCCGGGCAGGAAGAAATCCGGCTGGTACTGCCTGTGTTGGTTCGTCGCCGTCGCTGTCTCGTACAGGTCTTCGTACCGGAACTCGACGCCGTGTTCCGTCAGGTAGTTCGCGATGGACAGTTCCTCGAAACTCTTGACCAGATCCCCGCTCAGGGTCCGCAAATCGACTTCGCGGACGTACTCCTCGTACTGGTCAAGGGTGTCGAACTCGAAGGCCGATCTGTAGGGCGCGTGGTGGTAGACGATGAAGTCGATCACAGCCCTCGACTGCTCCAGGTCGTTGAGTAGCTCGCCGATGATGTTGTCAACTGCGCGCCTCAGCGCCAGTTCGTCCTCGGCCAGCTTCGATATGGTGGGAGCGGACTCGGACTCGGCTATGACGCGGCGACCGAAGCTGTGGAAGGTGTGGACGTGCGCTGCGGAGAGGTCGCCCTTGAGCCGTCCCCGTATCTCATCGGCCGCCTTGCGGTTGAATGCCAGGACCAGCACCTCGTTCGGGCGAACACCCAAATTGTGAACGACATGGGCGACCTTGCCGACGATGACCGCGGTCTTGCCCGTTCCCGCGCCCGCCAGCACAAGGGTCGCGTCCTCGTCGGTGGCGACGGCTTCGGCCTGTTCATCCGTGAGAGGGTTACCCAGCGTCTCGGATGCGGCTTGCTGTACGGAGGGCTTGGCGTTGGAAATGAACAGGCTGTTCGCACGCCTTCTTGCCGCCTCGAACCCCGCAACCGATTCTAGGGGCGAAAGCCGCTCCGCCGTCTCTGACGCTTCTTGGTTCAGGCGTCCACGGGTGAGTGCCTTGCATTGCCGTAGAACCGGCGCTAGAGACTCGTGAAGCTTCCGGCAGTCGCTGTATCGGGCGTAGCGGTCGGCGGCGAAGTGTTGTCGAACCTGCTCATCGAGCCACTTCAATTCAGGGCTCAAAGCCTTGGCGACCTCGACGGTGCTCGCCAACACCGCGTCCCGGACCCGTGCAGCTCTGCTCTCGTCAAGTCCTCCAACTGACCGCTCGGTCCCATCTCCCAACTGTATGGTCAGCCGATGCCACAACAACGATGGTGAGACCGTGATTGAGTCGATGGCTCCGACGGGCACCTCGTCGGATGCTCCACCCAGGCGTCCCTCGAAGGTGAGCGTTTCGTCGGTCAGCGACACACGCGTCGGTCCAACAGCGAATAGGCGGTAGAGCCTAGTGCTCTCGGCGGCGATGCGTATCTGGTGTCCGATGTCATCTCCGGCCATGCGCTATACCCTATGCCACCAGCCGCCACACGAGCAGGCCCACGACGGCTAGCAACACGACCACGGCCAACCCAAGCCTGACGGCCAACCGCCTCATCCTTCTCCGGGCGGCCCGCTCCTTCTGATACGCCTCCTCCACCTCCTCTAGCGCCTGCCGGTCGGCGGATGCGGCGTACACGGCCTCGTCCCGCTCCCGCTCCAACGCCTGCGCCCGTTGGTCCAGCTTCACCAGCCTCCGTTGAAGCCTGTCCTCCCGCCCAATAGCCCGACGCAGCAGCTCCTCGTCGCTCACCCGCTCCGGCCCCTCCATCTCCACGTAGACCCTCCGGCCCTCCCTGCGCACCTCGACCTCTCCACGCCGTATCATCCGGTCCAGCGTCGAAATGGAGACCTCCATCTCCCGCGCCGCCTCCGCCTTCGTAATCCAGCGCACCCGCTCAGCCATGTCTCTCGTTCTCACCCTGCGGCCTGCGCCGCCGCCACCAGTCGAACAGGCCCAGCCCCCGGCCCTCGGTATCGGGCTCCTGCTGCACCGCCTCTAGGGCCTCCACGCGCTCCGTCAGGTCATCCACGCGCTCCCTGAGATCATCCACGGCCTTGATCACACGCCGCATCCTCGCCTCCAGCCTGTCCAGGGGCGTCGCCAGTTCCCCGTCGGGATCGTCCAGGCCGGCCATGAACCGCTGCACGGCCAGGGCCATCCTCCCCGTCAGCCGCTCACGGCCCAGCGCCAGCGCCACCGTCTTCCGGTTCACCCCCAGGAGGGCCGCCGTCCTGCGCTGACCCTCCCGCTGTACGAGGTACTCCACGACCCACTTCTGGTCGGGCTTGCCGTCTCCGGCCCTCGATCTCTCCGTCAGCTTCCGAGATGTCATATTCGCCTTCTATCGGGGTGGGCCGCTTCTGCAATTTTCGGTGGAACCGGTCCTTGACAGCGACCGGTCACCATTTTCGGCCCAAACCCCGAAATGTTGCATGAATCCGAACGTGGCTGGCCCGAAATGTCCGCTCCTGCCCATCACCCCTTTTCGCGTCATGCACCCCCACCTCAATTCCTGCAATATCCGGTGGGCCAGCATGGGCCGCAGACGCCGCCAATACGCCGATTTTGCTCCTCAAAGACGCTTCACAGCCGCGTCCCTACCTACATCCCGTTCAAAATGCTGACCGGTCAGGGTGGTAAAAGTGCAACTTTGGCGTCTTCGGCGAGCTCCCCAACTTTAGCACAGCTTCTCCCCAACTTGTACATTTGGCCGTTGACCGGTCGAGGTCTGTGCAGCCCCTTTCGTAGCTGAAACAGAGGAATATGACCGGTCTGGCGTATTTCGAGACCCTGCCGGAGGTACAACTTGCACCGTTTTGCGGCTCCCAGACCGCAGGGAGGGCGGATAGCGTTGCATCGACGCTATCTATGTCCCCTCCTATTGGACGCCTCTACAGGACGGGTGGGACGCATCCGGTGGTACAGCGGGTCGTACACGTAATCACGCAGCTGGGACAGCCTCAGCCGGGGGGAGGACGGCGCCCACAGGGGGCGCCAGGACTCCCCCAGTATCCCCGTGGTGCTAAGCACAGGGATGCAGGATACCAGGACGGGCAGCGACATCCGGTGCATCCGGCCTGCGGTGCTCACGTAGGTCTCCTCCACCTCCTCGGTGTCCACGACGAACAGCGTGACCGGGTACGGCGGCTGGTCTTCTTTGTGCTCGTTCGACCAGTAGTAGTCCTCGTAGGGACTTAGGCGTGCCATGACTCCCCTGGGGTGGCGGACTCTGAGCTCGTGCTCAAGGTAGAAGGGCACGGGATGGCCCCCGGCGACCAGCTGCCCCACGGCGTCGGGGGCGATGGCGGAGCGGCCCCAGTTGTAGGCCCGGTCGGACCTGGCCGTGGGCACAACCCACACCAGATCGCTGTCGGGGTTCTCCCTGGCCTCGGCCGCAAGCTTCGACAGGAACCAAGTGATGCCGTCGGCGTGCTTCGTCTGCCGCTCCCACGTCTCGATGCGGTGTCCCGCGTGACGCCTGCGTCCCTCCTTGTCCGTGGTCAGCTCCGTGCTCCAGATACCCCGCGTGGTGGGCAGCTCGGCCCGGTCCCGGTGGGTCACGTAGCGTATCCCCTCGTCGGACAGCGTGTAGCGAACCTCGCCCCGTTTGCCGTGACGTTCGATCAGGCCCCAAGTCTTCACGAGGCTGCGCATCATCTGACTGATTCTTCCCTCCGAGACGCCGAGCCAGGTCGCCAGGTGCTCCCGGGGGATCATGGGGTGGTCGGTGATCAGGTCCAGCGTCCGCTTCTCGGCGGGGCTGATACCGAAGGCGGGCGAATCCCCCACCATGCGTTCGGGGTCGGGCAGGGAAGCTCGCTTCCGCTCCGGCGACGCCGTGAGGGGTCGTCGTCTCCTGCCCGGCGTGCCCCGGGAGATCACCCGCTCCAGCGTCAGGTACGAATGCCCGGACAGCCCCGTGGTCTCCTGCCAGACCCGGCGGTCCCGCCGTTCCAGTGCCCACCGGGACTCCACGGCGATGAAGAAGTCCGTCAGGTACACCCCCTCGCAGAACCTCCCCGTCCGCCGCCGCTCCCAGACACTAGGAACCAGGATGAGCACGATGTCCGGGCGGCGGCCGGCGTCGTAGTGGGCTAGGGCACGCAGCCGGTCGTGGAGGGAGCGCCTGCGCAGGCCGAGACCCTGACGCACCACGCCGAAGTCTCGCCCGTCGTGGAGCGTGATGGTGGCGTCGAACCGGCCCTTGCGGTGAAACTCCACGCGGGTCTGATGTGAATCCGTGCCGGGCGACATGGCGGCGGCCAGGCGGTAGACGGCGGCCACGGCGTCCATCCGGCGTATGAGCAGCGTGAGCCACTCCCTGGACATGGGGTAAGCCCGCACGAACTCCGAGGGCGTGTCGAAACCCAGGAAGTCGGCGGCCTCCTGGATGCCGTTGGCGGTGATGAAGTATCTCCCGCTCGAGGGCAGGTGGACGGTGCCGTGGGTGGCCTTCCCCGCGAGGCCGTCGGCCAGCAGCTCGGACAGCCTGCGGTGGACGGTGGCGTGGGGCTCGCCCAGGATGAGCGCCAGATCCGTCGATTCGACGAAGGGCATCCGGCTCAGGGCGTCTAGCAGTTGTCGGTCAGAGAGTGCCATGTATCTAACGTAGGAAAGAACCTGCACGGTAGGCAACCATCGCATGACAGTGCCGGTGCATGGGACAGCATCAGTCGTCCCAACAATTGGCGGCCGAATTGTTACGTTGATCGCAACAAGTGACATTGGCAAGCGGATTTCAGGGTTCAGGAGAAAATGGCAATAGGCATGACTTGGATTGCCGGACCTTTAATCTCAGTGGTTGTATCCCCTGAAGGACCCAGACTCTCAAGCTGACTCGTTGCTTCAGCAATAGCTGGCAGAATGGCTTTGAACTGCCCTAGTGGGGCCTTTCTGAGAAGGCTTATGGTTGCATCATCGCCCCTTGGAATGACACGAGTAGCCTTACCGAATACATGGAAGGTTCCATCGATGATGTCGTTCATCGTGGGATCATTGAAGTACTGCTGTTCAGTAGTGATGACTACATTGGTTTCACCAATCCTAGACACGAGGTCCCGCGACTCACCGCTTGTTAATGCGCTCAACAACGAGTTGACTTGCTTAAGAGTCTGCGATGCCGTGCTCTTATCTTGCCTGCGTTGACGCGGACTCTTCGAGCCTGATGACTCTTCGAAGGCACCCATCAATGGGATTAGTTCAGCGAACGCCGAAAGTTGCACTATCAATTGATGTCGCCGAAGGGTCGCTTCAAATTCCACAAAGTCACTGGGGCGCAACTCGTCAAGATTGAATGAGGTCGACATACTGCGAACCAAGTCACGGTCCTGCAATTCTTTCCTGAGCCGGGCGAAAAGAGAGACAGGCGTGTGAACAATGTTTTCTGTAGTGCTCTCGCTTAGCTTCTGCCCTGCCTGTCGGGAACCATGGCCGCCCAATTGCATACCGAGGAAGGCAAAGACATTGCTGACGCCGAGCTGCGCTCCTCCAGACAACTCTGTTGTTGTTTCCCCAGAGGATGTTGTCTGAACAGTTGCAAAGTTAGAGAAACCTCCCTCAAGGGTGGCAAGGAGATCGAATGTCATCCGTTGATTTAAGTAAAGAGTCATGGGCAAATCAGCGGCAGTGATTTCACGTTCCTCTTGGTCAGACATTCTCTTGCCTCCAGATCAATCCAAGAAGGCTATTGTAAGGTCGTTTGAAGCCCTTGTTAGACATATAGTATGGCTAGAAGACTAGCTTGGCACCCCTTGGACGCGCTTTCCCGCCGTGAACGGACGGTTCGGCGCACCATTTGCCCGACAGCCTCCGAACTCCCTCGTACACATCCTCGTCGAAGCCAAGCAGGTCGCAGACCACACGGTGGTCGAGCAGGGCTCGATTAGGGTCAGCGTCCGCGAGGTAGGCGGGCTTCAACTCCTTGTCCCGGAACTCGTCGAAGATCATTTCAGCCATGAGCAATTGCTCGTCGGTGAGAGCGCGGAGGTCGAGCACAGCTAGTGACTCGGCCTGACGGATAGTCATGCCAGCCTTGCTCGATTGCTGGCGGTTGGAGTGCCACCAGTACGATAGGAGCCCCAACGTGGAGTTGCCCCATATCGTATAAGCACTATCGAATCTACTGTCGGGGAAGATAACATTTGGCCATACCCTCCCACCGATGGATTCCCTCTCCGTGAACGCGACAGTCAGAGCCTGGGAGCCAAAGGTGAAGTCAAGGTTCAAGTGAGCGCGTCCGGCTGTAGCCCAGACATCAGCCGCCTTGTCTTCCATCCCCACTCTGGCCAGTAGCTGGGAATCTGGAAGACAGACCATGCGAGTTTCCTGCTTCGCATCGTGGTTCCATAGGGCAGGATAGGTGGCTGTAGGGCTTGGAGCAACCTTGTCGAAGGGGCCGCGAGGAGCCGGTCCAGTAATGTCGCGATGTACCAAACCGAGTTTGCCGATGTTGCTCAGCAAGGCCATCTTCAACTCAACCTGGGATGGGCTCCCGGGCAGCCAGATCTGGGACTGAGACAGGGCATAAGCGGTCTGTGCTAGAGAATAGTCGGCTAGGCGCACCGCGCTCCAACCCGCTCCATTCTTGCCTATCGGAGCAGTTACGGACTCGCCAGCCTGTTCATTACCGACCATCAGCAGCGTTCCACTATACGGCCCGTCCTCTAGTCGCCTCACTTTGCGACCATTCCGTAGGCTGCTCGACAACGAACTGGAGTGGGCAAACCCCCGCGGCCTGCCACCGAAGGACGAGAAGCTCGCCCTGGGGTCAGGTGTTTCATCTGGCCTAACCTTGCGGGCAACTACCAGACACTCTGCCATCCCGGTATCGGACGAGAACGACATTTCACGGCCATTCTCAGCGATGCTGAGGACTGTTACATCCGTATAATCGCTGGCAAGCATTGCTCGAAGACCCTTCCACGACAGGCCGTTCGCCACGGACAGGGGCAAGACCAGGGCAAGGACTCCACCGGCCTTGAGCTTCTTGTCGGCCAGAGCAGCGAATGCTGAAGCAATTCCAGCGTTGCCGTGATAGCAGGATTCCTTCCCTAACTGATTGATCCGGTCTCCCATCTTTGTTTGGTCGGCAGGCGTGGCATCGAAAGCGGCGAAGGCGGGGTTTGTGATATCCGCGTGGGCGCCTTCGTGGTTGGTTGCCCTTGTGAAGGGTGGATTCATTATCACCAAGTCAAAGTTCGCGTCCGGGATGTCCACGTTGATCTGAGCGGCAGTCTCCTCGCCCGCGCTGCCGGTGCGCAGGGCGGGGTCGCTGGTATTGAACAAGGTGAGGGCTGTGGAGGCTTGGAGTAACTCCAAGGAACCTATCTTCACCGTGCTGTCTTTCTGTCTTCCGTAGGGCATGGTGTAGAGACGGGACTGTTTGAATCCCACGTTGGGCCGCATACCGGACAGGGTGGAGCCGGTGATGTGAATTGCCGAGGGCATGACGTCGCAGCCGTACAGGACCTCCTCTATCATCACTGGATGCAGGGCTGCGGAATCACCCCCGGCACGCTCGTGGCGGGAAGCAACTTGCTCGTACACCGCCGAAAGCAGGGCACCGGTACCGCAGGCGAAATCCCCGATCCGCAGCCTGCCAATGGCCTCGGCGTTGGCCCAGTCCACTCCATCCATCTTGGCCACTGCCAGCCGGGCCAGCAGCGCGGCCGAAGCTGGAAGCGTGTAGAAGGTGGCCAGATACTTCCGGTCGGCGATCAGCCGTTGGAAGATGCGTCCGGTCAGGTCGTGGGCGTTGTCGACGCCGGTGGCTTCAACTTCCTGGGAAGTCTCCAACAACTCCCGCAGGATGTTGGTGGCGGCGTCTCCGGGAAGCTGCTCCAAGATGTCCTTGGCGATGGCGAAGATGGGCCAGTAGTTGATCCTCAGGATATCTTCCCAGGCTGTAAGCGTTTCGCCCTGCGGGTTTGCGACGCTGGGACCGCACACCAAGCGCAGAGGTTTCACACCCTCGTGTATCCCCGCGATGCGCTGATGGAAGACCATGGCGTTGGCGATAATGGCGCAGGCCATGCGGCGGGTCTGGGGAACGTCGCTCATTCCCAATAGGCGGGCGATAACAGGGGTGACGTTAGGGCGCAGCTTCGCCATTTCCTCCAAACGGGTGGCTGCCTGCCCGATGCCGTGCTCAAGCGTGTCAGCCGCCTGTTCAACCGCCTTCTGCGGGACGGACACCAGACGAGCAAGGTCTGCCAAGTCGGTCACTGAACCTTCCAGCCAGCCCGATTCGGGGAAGCGAGGGCCGTCCTGGTGCAGGACATAGTAGGAGAGACGGGTTTCGGAGAGGACCTGGCGCACGTCGTAGGCGTCCTCCACAACCTGTGGGTAGCGCACCGCTATGGCCGCCTCGACCGTTCGAGGTTGCCCCTCCACGCGAAGCCCCAATCGTTCGGAGGCGTCCTTCTCTACTTCAGCAGCCGGTTCAAACTCGGCCTCGACCACCACCGGGGAGCGGCCCGGCGCGACGATCAGCACATCGGCATGGCGGCCCGGATAGTCGATGAAGGTCTGGGTGTTTTCAGAGCGGACTTCGCAGCCCGGCATCATACCTCGCAGAATGTCGCCCAGGGCGTTGTTGGCGTTCGGTTCTGTCTGTCTAGGCATGTTGAATCAACCAGCCTGCGGCCTACCCAGCTGCTCGGCCTCTATTGGATTGAGGGATGGCCCAATACAGCGGCGAATGTTTGGTCAAAGGTCTTGATGTCCCTGACGCCGCGCCGTCGGCAACTTGCTAGATGGCAGAGATCCCGGGCCTGTAAGGTGGGGTGCTGCTCGTGTAGTTGGCGGGCCAGAGCTACGTCATCCTCTTCCAGCGGCCAAACTTCAACGGCCGCGCTCGCCATCAGTTCCAGCGTCGCATCAAAGGATTGCAGCCTTCCCGTGGGCAGATAAACATGGGCTAGTTCCTGCATCACCTCCGCTGACGTGCACAGCGGCGTGCCGCTCAGGTTGGCTTCGACGAAGAAGTCCTGGGCGGGCGTCTGGAGTGCGTGGGGCTGTCCCACTGCGTACATGAAGACGTTCGTGTCTACGAAGATCATGTGCCGGTGACCCCTGCCGCCCGCGACTCGTTCATCACTCGCAGGTGTTCGCTCCAGTCCGGCTCTGTCTCCGGACCGTCCAGCGCTGCGCGGGACCGGAAGAACTCCCTAACGTCTTCAGGAGATTCGAACAGCTTGACCTGCTGGCGTGTTTCGAGGCGTTCTCGTGCGGCTGCCCGCATCCATGCACTGAGTGACATTCCCTCGCGCCGCGCCTGATCGACGAAACGGTCTCGGTCGGCGTCCGGCATCACCAATTGAACCCTGGCCATATCGCCCTCCTATTGACCAAAGTGGGTGTGTAGCATGGTTACACACTAAGCCGTCCTAAGTCAATACTTGGGGGTCTCGCTCAGGTCGTCCGCGGGCGCTCTCTCGCGCCTCTGAGCTTCGCTGCTATCGGACCGGGAGCCGCCTCATCACTCGCAGACCACGCCGTCGTTGTCGGCGTCGTTCATGTACTCATATGCGGGATGTCCACGGCGCACAGGAGCAATGCCGTGGTTGCGCGCCTCTGCGCAGGTGATGTGACCGTTCCCGTTGTCGTCATACATCTCAAGGGCGTTGTTGGCTGCTTCGTTTCCTTGCGCAACGGCAGTCGGCGTAGGGGCCAAGGGAGCTTCTCGCACAATCATTTCCGCGGACGTGCAATCCGACAAGATGTTCTCCAGTGCGTCGCGTTCGCGTTCGTCGATGGTCAGGCCATACCTCTTCCGAACCTCGACGACGCGATCAGCGAACCAGCACTGATTCAGATCGGGTACCCATTCGGCGGCGTCCTTGGCGCTCTTCTGGTGGCGATTGACCGAGGGGCTTGCCAGGGTGAGGTTGATAGGGTCGGCGGCAAACTGTCGTCTCGTTGCGGCGTTCGCAGCGCAGAGGCCGCTGTCGTGGGCCTCGGAGCGAGCGACGATGTGCTCAATGTCAGTCTCGGATGTGCTATCGAACCACATTCCCGTATAGGGGCCGTAGATGATGCCGCCCATGCTGGCGACGATACGACGCTCGACGGACTGCGAATAAGGGTAGTCGTCGGAGTCGTACGGGGAGCAGCGGTCCTCCGGGGCGACCACAAGGCCACGCCATTCATCCGAGCTAGTGGTCTGAGGGAAGGGCGTGAGCGTCGGCAAATCGCGGGCGCTCTTGGGCGTGACTGTGGGTACGGGTGCAGGAATGGCCGTGGGAGTCGGCGTAGTGGATGGCGCAGCAGTCGATTCCGGTCTCGTAAGGACAAACTCTATTTCGATGCCACAGCCTTCCGCTGCCCGAGCTAGGGCTTCACTCTCCTCCATCGTTAGCCTCTTCCCAGAGGCGTCGGTGGCCGATAAGACAGCGACGATGCGTTCACCGGAGGATGTACCCTCCAACTCCTGCATCAGACACGCAATGTCGGTCGGACTCGGGCCCTCGCCGGGTAGCAGCACCAAGACCCCGGTCTCCTTCGTCGTCGCAGTGGGACTGGCTTCCGGAGGCTGAGTTCGCGGCGGTAGTGATTCATCTGTACACGCCACCAGGACAACGGGTACCAGGACAGCTAGGAGCACAGTCGCGAATACAGTATGCCAGCCCCTGCTACGAAAGCGCTGCTGACGAAGATGGGCACCGACGGTCACTCTCAGCCTCCACTGGGCTCTATAGGTGCTGCGGCTACACCTCCAGCTTGAAGAAAATTGTGAAGGTTTTAGGCGGTAGCTCACTTTATGGGTCGTATAACTCTATCGTCTCGGCGATCTGCTCAAGGACCTGCCTCACTTCATCGAAGATTTCCGACGGCGAAGTGAAGGTGATGATGAAGGCGTCTTCGCCATACGCCAGGATGTATTGAGCGTGCGATAGCCGGATGCCGCGTGTCGGTGAGATGTTTGAGAAGCTCTGAACGAAAGCGTCTCCTGCTGGCAAGCTGACCTTCTCGCTCTCGATGTCCAGCTCATCAATGTCCGCGAAGAAGGCGGTGTTTGCTATGTAGATATCCGTGTACTCCTCCAAGTCGGCGTACGCAGAGAACAACAAGTCGATCTGTAGTACGAAATGCAAACGGAGACCCTCGGAGTCCGGCCCCGACGTGTCCTTGCCTTGGAGCCAGAGGCCGCTTCGCAGGTTGCCCCACTCATCCTTCGTCGTGTCCAACTCCCACAATGGCGGGACCGAAATGGCGAACCCGAAACCCTGCTGGGCCAAGTCAACTCTGATCCAGCCGTTCTCCAGAACCTCCGTGGTTGCCCCAGTCTGATCGCCCGGCTGGTCGGCACCCGTCTCTGGATCGGGCACCTGGATATCAACAGGCTTGCCGAAATCGGACAGCGTCATGTTGACCTGCATACTTAGCGTGCCTTCCTCGTCTGGCAGTTCGGCCTCGATCACCATCTTCCGGACCAGGAAGTCATCGACTCCAATCCGGAATTCGACCACGCCCTCGCCAAATTCGGCCACGTCTTCGCCATCGGTATCTTCGACCATGCCAAGCAGGTCGGCCAGGGCATACCCCGATACCGGCCCCCTCACGTAGTGGACACTCTCACCCACAAAAACCTCCCGTATCGGCGAGTTGAAGGACGCGACTACCCCGGCGTCGAAGTCCGTGCTGAACGCGCCGAATGAGAACAGATCGCCGTACGGAGTGATGGAACCGGTGCTGATAGCCCACCTGTCGAAATCGGGCAGCTTCAGGTACGTCTTGTCCTCAATGGTGATTATCTCAAACTCCGCGCTGTCGTCGTCGGTGTCGATGCTCATGTTGACCCGGCTTCGATCAGGGGCTTGGAAGTCACCTACTATCTCCATCGTTACGGTCTGCTGCGACCCGTCCCCAGCCGACAGCTTCGTCGTCACCTCTATCTCGATATACCCGGAGTCCAATGCCGACATGGCAGCGGTCATTGAGTCTAGGACGTCTCTGGCCGACAAGGTCCCTGGGCTTGGCTCCGACGCTGGAGTCGGGATCGCGGTTGGTGTGGCCTCTGGAGCCGCAGCCGGAACAGGCGTTTCCGCCATCTCCTCGGCCTGGAACAACAGGAGCACGTCGTCATCCGTCTGCATGAACAGACTGTCGCCAGAGATGCCATACCGTGTGGCCCGCTGTACTAGAGAGAGGTAGCGCTTCTCCTGCTCTGTCAGGCCCTCCGGCACTTCGCATAGCTTCGTCGTAGAGTAGAAGGACTGTCGATCCACCGTGACCGATCCGCTTTCGAACATTGCCGGACCCCTGTAAGAGTTGCACCCCGTGAACCCGCTGATGCTGTGGTCGTCGAAATCTATCGTAATCTTGGTTCCCTGGATCACCTCGGCAGTCCGGTGGTGCCACATCCCGGAGTCGAGCATGAGTTCGACGAACGCCGTAAGGGACCAATCCGTGTCGGAGATGTCCTCGGCCTGTGGCAGCGGCTCAAAGGTCAGGGTCTTGCCCCTGATGCTCCAGATTCTGAGGCGACTTGCTCCTCCCTCCTCATCAACCGAATACTCCCTCGCCCACGTCAGAAAGTCGGTGAACTCGCCCTCCAGAGTCCGCTCTTGCTCTACGCACGACTGCCATGATTGCGAGGACCCTAACATTCTCTTCCCTGGAAACCTCAGAGCACCTTCGGACGCTTGGCCCGTCGCAACGTAGCTGCGACAGGCAGTCGCTCCGGTGACCAACCGATCATCCAAGAAGCTCAGGGTCGGTACGCGAACGCCATCCATCGCATCACCCTCGATGAGGAGCCGCCAAGCAGTGCCTTTCAGGTCAATGGGACTCCCGGGCAGCGGCGCCCGCCTGACGAAAATCAGTCTTCTCGCTCCGCCGCCGTCGAGGATCTCCAGCCGGTCATCAGTGATGCGGAACCTCTCCCCCTGCACGAGGGCTTCCATATATGCATCGGCCTGATCCATGACACCCTCGGGCTCGGGGCACAACATCTCAGTGACTCCGAAGGGTGGTATTGAGAACACCCCCTCTGCACCGGCGACAGGCGTACGCTCCTCGGATCGCCCGCCGTAGGAGTTGCATCCGTCAATACCGTCAATCCAGTTGTCACCAATCCTCAGCGTTATTACAGACGTTTCTAGGACTGGTTGACCGTCTAACGATTCGAGGGTCCATGTGGTCTCTCCAGCCAACTCTATATCGTCGCTGAGTGACTGGGACGCGTTGGCGCCGCCGATGGCAGGCGTCGAGGTGCTGGTGTTCGTTGGCTCTTGAGTAGCGCTGGGCGAGGGGGTAGAGTAGCGATCGCCACAACCTGCCACGAGGAACAGAAGAATGGCTAGCAGTCCAATGAGGACGATACATCTCACCTGACCACCTCCAACTCCTGGGCCTCGACTATACCTCCAGCTTGAAGGAAATTGCGAAGGTTCTTGATTTTATCAAGTCTGGTGGGCCAAAGCCTACTAAACTGCGAACTTTTCGATGGGAAGTCCCAATCTAGTCATCCCCTAAGCAGACGGCGAAGTCATACAGAACTAGGCATTCATCCGGCCTTGCAACCTGTGAGCCGAGCGTCGATGGTTGAGTTGGGGATGCATACGTATGCAGGGATGCGACCTCGGTTCAAGAACCATTGCGAAGAAGTTGAGCCTCCAACTAGATGCCATGACTTTCCCGTTCTCGCATCTCCGTTAATGAGGCAATCTTTTCCGGATTATTCTTGGTCCATATCCAACCTTCAATATGGTCAGCAACGATGCGTGTGCATTGCCTGAATGCATTTATGGCATCAATATAGATGTCGTCTGAAAGTGGCTTGTCGAGGAAGCTAGCCTTCAAGCCTATAACATCTGACTGTTTGTCGATGAGTTCCACGGAACTTAGGATATGGGTACCAGACAGGTGCACGTAGTCTGACGCCCGTTCGTAAACTGATTCGATCCAAGGATATTGCTTCGCCAGTTTCTCAACCAGGTACCGATCAGTCATGGAGTTGCCATCTTTGTCTTTCAACCTTCTGATGTTCTTACCCGCGAATACTTTGATAGCGAAATCATGTGGCTTCTCTACAATGAAGCCGGCGTATAGGCGGAGCGAGGTATCCAGTTGCAGCCGGACTAGGGATCCTGCACAAACGAGATTCCGTTCAAGGATCAATGTCCTGAAGCCTGAAGACAGGGCCAAGGCGCGATTTATGGCAGCATTCGCTAAGAGGTCAAATCCATAAACTGCACCACCGTCGGCTTTGAACATCTCACCTGAACTGGCGATCAGTTGCCTTTCGTCGGCCTCAATATCGGCCAACGCTGCCTTAACGACTTCTGATGCATTCTCCACATTGGGTGCCCAGATCATTCGACAGCACCGTGCTTCGCCAAGATGTCCTTGA
Source organism: Dehalococcoidia bacterium (assembly GCA_965207225.1). Taxonomy (GTDB): domain Bacteria; phylum Chloroflexota; class Dehalococcoidia; order Plut-88900; family Plut-88900; genus Plut-88900. The sequence continues at coordinate 1,943,448 of CBDBLV010000005.1, read as the reverse complement.
TGTCCCCTGGGCTATAAGAAACATCTGCTGACCAGCGGCCGAATCCGCCGTGCTGGTTGACGGCCTCAATCCATTGCTCCAGAGCGCGGTGCTTTGAGTAGCTTTGCTCATCTGGTTGCCCCTTGGTCTCCAGGATCAGCGTGTTTCCTGATCTCAGGCGAATGATGAAATCCGGTCGGTACTTCCGCACCACACCACGGTAGACGTAGAGCACCTCGAAGCCCAGGTGGTCGTTCTTGACCCAGGCATTCACTAGACGGTTGTAATCCAACTCAAAAGCTTCCGAGGCTTCCCAAGTGCTGTCGTAGACGCACATGTTGATATGGCTGCGGTCCGTTAGGTTGCACGGCTTGCCTGTGTACCAGGTTGCCATGTTCGCAGTAGAGCGTATTGGGTGGTCGCGGTCGAACACCGGCTCAAGTCGTTCCGTGTTCTCGACGCGGACAGCATCCCATACGTGCTGCACCACCTTCGTCATGTTTAATGTGATCATAAGGCGACGGCGCATGTCGTCCTGATAGAAGAGGGGAGGAGTAATACCCAGGCTGCCCGATAGAAGGAACTGCTCTACCAGCTTCACCAACTGGGCGATGAGCGACTCACGGCTCCCTGCCCAGGACGGCTTCATCAGGTCAAACACGTCCCGTGCGGTCTCGAAAATTATCTTCTGAGTCCGGTACTCGTGGGCCAACGCCTCTAGGTCGATGCTGGTCAGCTTGGACACGTCGGGCTTGCCATCCACTACCGGGGCAAGCTCGGCCACTTGCGCCGTTTCACTGGCATTGAGCTCCAAACGTTCTACCTGATTCCAATCCAAGGTCAGTCTGGGGCGATAGACATGCTCAATGCGGATGATGTTGGGCCACTTGATCTCGAACGGGGCCTTTTCCGGTACTGGCTCAATAGCCGTCTTGGGTGAGGGAGGCTTCGGAGGCCCACTCTCGCCCCCTTCGTGGGGAAGGAAGGTGAACGGCACACCGAAAATGTTGACGTACTCAGGGTCAAACATCTCTGTCTCTGGATTCACATCGTAAGACGTGCGCCTGAGACCTCGCCCGACCACCTGCTCGCACAACAGTTGGCTGGTGAAGGCCCTCAGACCCATGATGTGTGTCACGGTCTTGGCGTCCCAGCCCTCGGAGAGCATTCCCACTGAAATGACGTTCTGTACCCGCTCACCGGGCTGCCCGGGCCGTCCCACGGTGTCCACCATCTTTCGCAACTGCTCGGCCATCTGGTCTCTAGTGAGCTTGGGACTGACAGCACCGTTGTCAGATTCATCCTCATCGTCCGGCATGATCTCGGCTATCGGTTCCTCGGACTCTTCGGCTCTCTTCAGAACGCCGGAGTCGATGTGCAACGTACGGTCCGGGTCACAGAGCTCGTCTATAAGGACTCGCTTGCGGTCAAAGGCGTGTTTGACTCTGGCTGCGGTCTCAGTGCGGTTGGCGACGGTGATCATTACCGGTGGTGTCTTGAGCTTGGCTTCTTGCCACTCTCTGGCGGCCTCTCTCCAGTCATAGCCAAGCAGATAGTATCCATTGGTCACTAAGTCGGGCAACGGTTCGTGGGGCTGGGCACGGCGATTCAGATCGTCCTTCACCTCCGGGTCGTTGTAGATGTGGTAGAGGCGCGACCTGTAGGTCTTGGCATCAACCGGTGTGTCGTCCCGAATCACGACCCTCGGCGTCTTGACCAACCCGGACTCGATGGCGTCGTTCAGTCCAAAGTCACTTACTATCCAGTCGAACAGCGCTTCTTCGGAACTCCTCTTGCCGGAAGGAGCAAAGGGTGTGGCCGAGAAGTCAAAGCAAGTGAGGATGCCCCGCGCTCGATGAATCCGGTCCAGGCCGCCAACCCACTTGGTCGCCTCCTCGATGTCCGCCTTGGCAACGCCCTTCACCTTGGACTCGGCGGGCACTCTCCAGGCATGGTGCGCCTCATCGTTGATGACTAGCAGGTTTCGTGCTCCGGCCATGTCGCCCAGCACATCGCGAACGTAGGCTTCGTCACTCTTTGCCCCGCGCTTGTCCACGCTCCGCTTTCTCCTAATCTGATCCTCGGTCTCCCAGTTGAGGGCGTGCCAGTTTCGGACAATGACCTTCCCTTGGCGGAGCCGGTCCAGTAGGGATGAAGGTACAACACGGAAAGCCTCGTAGTAGTTGTCCTCGTGGGATGGTTCCAGGACCGCAAGACGGCTCCTGATGGTGAGTCCAGGGGCAACCACCAGCACGTTCTTGGCGAACCGGGTGTCCTGGGGATATGAGACCTTGTTCAAGATGTGCCAAGCAATGAGCATCGCCATTACAACGGTCTTGCCCGTCCCGGTGGCCATCTTGGCGCATAGGCGCCAGAACTCTCCACCGTCGCCAGGGATGTCGATGCCTACCTTCTCGCTGTCTGGGGCTTCGGCGAGCCAGATGAGCGTCTCGGCAGCTTCGATCTGACAGAAGAAGAATCGACGGCTCTCGAATTCTTCCGGGTCTGTCCAGTGCTCCAACAGGCGCTTGGTGATGGCGGTGACGCCAGGATACCCGGCGTCACTCCAATCCTTTACCCGCGGCCGTATCTGGTTGACCAGAGGGATTTCGACGAAGACACCTGGATCGTCGAAAGTCTTGGAGTCCCCAGACGCTATCAGGTAGCCCGCAGGACGGCGGCCAGGTTTCCGACAGAACTTACGTGTCTCCCGATTGTAGTTCCAGTACTCCTTCGGCTCCTCATACGGCTTGTTGATGATGAGCCGGTCTATCGTTGACTGTTCCATCGCGGCCCCTACCTGTCCTGCTTCATCAGGATGGTAAAGCCTTCCTGCTCGAAGTTGTGGTCGCTGGTGAGAATCTCGGTAATTCCCTCTGCCTCCATCACATTCATAGAGATGCAGTCCTGAAGGCTATAGTCTTTATCGAGACGCTTCTCGTATCTGTCGAGCCCTTCAAGGAAGGACTGGCGTGTCTGAGCTACAATTCTAATTGCGCCGGCCTCCAGGATCTCTCTGACCGTACCCGCGGCGTCCCCTCGCAACCCCGGACCGGCGTTCGACATCGCAGTCAAGAACTCAGTGAGCACCTCGTCTGTCGTCACCAAGGGTACTTCACCAAGTCTATTCCGAGCGGCGAGCGCCGTGTCGTGCCATTGGTCGTGACGCCTGGCTAGGGCTATGAGATATGCGGTGTCCACGAAGATTTCAGTCATCGACGATCCGCGCCAGCGGTGTAGTGATCCAGGTTGTCAATCAAGTCGTGCGGCAGCCGATCCCATTCCTCTTGAGGGATGTCATTGAAGCGCGCTACGAAAATATCCTCCAGAGTTCTACTGGACTTCGTTACTTTAGGTTCGGCGTCCAACCCAATCACCTTCAGGCTCTCGATACCCCGGTCGTCGATGATCTTGACCGCTATCCGCCGATTCTCTCCCGGCTCGAAGGGCAGAGATAGGGTGCCCCGATAAGCCTCGATTAGCTCCTCGTCTATCTCCGCTTTGAGGTTCCTGACCAGGCGAGTCCATCCATCGTTGCTGCCAGACATGGGAAAGAACACTTGCCGAGGATAAAGGCTGCGACCGTCGTAGTCCGTGTCTAGCATCCACATCGCTATCTTGTCCTGTCCACCCGACTCCACATCGCCGCTCTTGGTGTTGTAGTAATCGAACCCCTGGACACTAACGCGGCGCTTTCCCGCGTCTTTACCATTAGCGATGGCCTCAACCTGCACATCCGGCTGGCCGATGAGCCAGAAGCTCTCATTGCTCGCTCGCTTGCGCTTCAGATCCTCAGTGAGTAGGTCAGCATTCATTTGCGCCTTCAGCAGGGTCATGCCGGGCCAGTTGGTTTCGTCGATGTCTTTCGCTGCTTCGGGGTCGAACTGGAAGGCAGCGAAGACGATGATACGAGGACTCGGCCTTAGGGTTTCGGCTTCCTGCAAGGCTTGGTTCACCTGACGCGGCTCCAACGGCGCGTGCTCAGGTCCGAAAGATACGACAACACGCTGTGATGCCCGCGCTGGGCCTTCCCGAATGCTCTGGGCGCCGTCGGCGTTGGGCAACGACTCGCCATCGGCGTGTAGATGGCGATGGTCCGGCAAAGGCTCCAACCTGGCGAAGCGAATGAACTGCCCTGCCTTACCACGGATGCCCGTCTTTAGCAGCTCCTCCCGCCAGTCTGACTGGCGCAGTGTTTCGCCAGAGCGGGCCACCGTGTCATCGGCGGGCAGCGGCTCGGCAACGTCAATGTCGTCGATGGGCTTGACCGCCGGTGCGGGGACAGCCTCGACACTGAAGGGACCGGTCACCCGCCTTTTGCCCGTGTCCACCAAAGGCTGGTCGTACAGTGTCTCCTGGGGAGCGTGGCGGGCGATGGCCTTGTCGATGTCCTCTTGGGTCATGCCCTCTTTGATGTCGGGGTTGTTAGCGATGGAACCCAAAGTGATGTGGGGGACAGTCTTGTAGTTGAAGCCGCTACCCACTCCCTCGCTTGGATGGGCCAACTCATAGTAGTCGTAAAGGGCGGTCACCAATCGCTGCTTGGCAAGAGCTATCGCCACACGGGATGTATCGCACGTGATCCAGCGACGGCCCCATTGCTCGGCGACATGGGCGGTGGTGCCGGAGCCGCAGGTAGGGTCGAACACCAAGTCGCCAGGGTCGGTAGTCATCAGGAGACAACGCTCAATGACCTTTGAGGAGGTTTGGACGGCGAATGTTTTGCCAACTGCCCCCTGCGTATCTGTCCATTGGTTGGTGATTTGCATGACAGGGTAGTCGTCTGCGAAAAAGACATATCTTGGCACAGTCCTTTGCCATCGGACCCTGTTGGCGGCAATCAGTCGCTGCATTCCTTCAGGTGTAGTCTTCCAGCTTGTAGTAGGGTTGGGGTACGCTCTCCTTCCTTCTAGGAAAAACTCAAAGTGGCATGATTCGGTATAACCGGTTGCCATGAGATCAATGAGGGTGAAGTAGCGAGTAGACTCGATTTCAGATTCGGGCACTTCAGATGCCTTTGTTACAGCGCCATCCTCCAGCTGTGCGTTAGAGAATTGTGTTTCCTCACCGAAATTACGAGTTGTGAACAACCGTCGGAACTTTACCTTATCCTTGTCTTTGGCATACCAAATCAAGAAATCTGCTATATTGGGCAAGAAGGCTGCGTTCAGTGGGATCTTTGTCCTGAACGATATAAGAGACATGAACTGTTCGGGGCCAAGAATCTCATCCATGAGTTCTCGAACCAGATGGACGTTCTCGTCGGAAATCTGCACGAAAACGCTACCTGTCTCACTTAGCATCTCCCGCGCTAGCAGCAGACGGTCCCGTAGATAGGACAGATAGGAGTGGATGCCTAGTTCCCAGGTGTCGCGGAAGGCCTTAATGGTTTCCGGCTCCTGGGTCAGGTCCTCATCCTTGCCATCCTTCACGTCTCGACGGTTCACGAAAGGCTGGAAGTTAGAGCCATACCGGATTCCATAAGGAGGGTCGATGTAGACCATCTGCACTTTGCCGGCCATGCCCTCCTTCCCCAGCAGGCTGTTCATCACCAATAGGCTATCGCCAGCTACGAGGCGGTTGGTCCAGTTGTGACGGTGCTGGTAGAACTCGATGGCGTTGCGGACCGGGGGGTTCTCCTCCGGCAGCTCAAAGAGACTGCCCTGTACCGGAGCGCCGTTGCCGTTGCGCCTGCGGGTAGCCTCAATGATGGTGCGGGGGTCGATGCGCTCGTGTACATGGAGAGAGACCGTGGGAACCTGAAAGGAGGTATGCTCCGCCTTTCCCGCCCACTGGAGCTGCGGGTCCAGATGGGGGTCGTAGGCGTAGGTCTTCCGTCCCGCGTCCCGGTCAGTCTCCGGCGTGACTAGTCCGACGGGTGGGTTGTTCAGTCTTTCCTTGTCCCGGTGGTCATAGGACTCAATGGGACGCTTGGATTGTGGTGATCTCCTACGTGGAGGCATGGTATACTCCTCAGGGTATTCTACCACCGGCCCTTAGTGTACTGGAATAGGTATGCACTATCAGTTGCGCCTACCTCTCAGAAACGCTCTTACCCGGCTAAGGCATGTATACAGAATTGACTTCGGGGAGTATCTGTGAGTCTTTGTCTTTTCCACCAAGTAGAATGGAGCAATTGAGTCTCCCAAAGCAACCCGTGAAGGAAACTCGCAATTTGGGCGGCAACTTCCGGTCGGGAAACCAATATCTTGTGTAACAAATCGATAGTCCTGTTGCTTGATGGCGGGCCACCAGTCTTGGGCTAGGATATACCTGAGCATCAAGTTCAGTTGCATGCTTGCTACTCCAAGACTGAAAGGGAATACATTCTGGTTGTTCATCCGAACTTCGGCTGGTAAAGCAGTAATGTAAGAAGGGTCATCAAGTGATCCGTCCAACTCCATTGAGACATCACTCGTGCTGTATTGACCGATGCAGCGCATGCACTGATTACCCGGACCTACCAAGTGAGCCCGCCAGTGTGTTAGGAGAAGATGGCTGTTGAGAGGACCAGCATCCACGCCCCCATCTATAACCGGAATCAAATGGGTATAAGCAATATAGTTGAGCACATCTCGCCCGACTGGACGGTCAACGCAACTGAATAGTAGATCGCAGTCAATGGCTGCCTTGTAGGCGGTTCGCTCTCGAATCGACATTGGCAAGGCAATTACTTGGACGTCCTTGGCTGTAGCGTGTCGTCGTATCTTCCGGTTCGCTAAATCAACCTTATGTGTCCCGATATCACGTTCCGTAGAGTATAGTAGCCGGTCGAGATTGTGTTCTTCTACTAGATCATGGTCGATCAGTGTGAAACTTGATATGCCGATTCTGGCAAGGCCTTCAGCGACGATACATCCCACGCTTCCCAAACCAACAATCCCTACCTTCAGGCGTGCGATGTTCTGTTGGGCCTCTTCTCCCCAAGTGTCGATGGTGCGCTTGAGAACTTCACTTCGATCAGGTGGCGGGAAAATTCTGTTGTCGAAGTACACTCGATAAGAATCGGCTCCTACAACTCTGACCCTCTCACATTCCCGCCTCATCATCTCTCCCTCGGCCCGCTCCCAGAATCGAGCGCTCCAGTAGCCGTCGGTACCGACAGTGAGGCCAAGCAGTGGAAGTCCAGTAGCGCCAGCCGGATACGCAAGAACATCTCGTTCGGCTCTCACATCAGATCCACTCATTCCCTGCCATCCCTGACTGGGATGGCTGTGCATAAATGCCAACCCTGCCTTCTCTTGTCGTGCCATATCAAGAGCCCGAGTGAGGTATGCAGGCTGGAAGCTGGCGTTGCCGTGCAATTCACGGTCTTCATGCTGAGGCAGGATGACCCGGTAGATGATCCCGGAGTACTTACTGCTCCCTATCGATGGTCGCCACAAAGCGAAGCACAAGTCTTCTTGGCCCTCGCCGTGCCTGTAATGCTGAAGCAAGTGACCTATCGCCACTCCATCAACTTCAGCGAGCATAGCAACGTCAAAGATCACATCCGACTCCAGAATCGCCGTATATGCTCGTCAAGGTAGTGCCTCATGTTCTTGACCGGCAGATTGTCCCATATATCGCTGGGGGGTCTGCTTAAGGCAATCCACTCCCGACCATCCGCAGTTTGGTATCGCTCCTGTACACCACCCAGGCCATCATCCACAGGAGGGCTCACGTGTATCCAGTGAGGAGGGTATTCCGAATAGCCCTGCTCTTGAAAGCTCATACCGAGCCTAAACATCTGTCCCGTGTGAGTGCCAACCTCGACGGTGTAGTCGAATTCGACAACGACACCATGCTTCCAATTGTGTAGTGTAGGAGCGTATCCTAACTCCTCCAGTTCTGACTGGACCCGACTTATGTCGTTGGGTGCCAAGCCTCACCTCCACTCATGCCACAGGCGTGGGTCCTGTCGGCACGGTTATGAACACGTTGTCGACCGTTAGGTCAATCCGGGTACCTCCCTGGTACTCACCCTTGTCACCGCGCAGAATGTATGTGTCTGCTCCTTTAGGATTAGGAACCGCTTTGCCCTCAATGGCAATCGCCAGAATCTGGGATGCAGTCAGCTCAGGAGTGTCCGTCCTGAACTCAACCCCGTTGACTTTGAATTCGTACCTTCCTGTTGTCATGGGAAACCTCCGTGATATTCTGGAAAGGCTCGTCCGGCTTCTACCCTAAGCCACTGCTCTCAACGCCTACTCCCGCTCATACACACTCCCTTCTAGTCTATGGTGCCAACCCCAACATTGGTTCACTCGAAGAACGAGTCAATCCCAGAGTGCTCAGACGAATACCGGCGGCTTCTTGAGAGACTTGGCATCGTCTAGACAACTCTCGGATCAGACCAGCGTACGCTTGCGTGTCTCTTGCTGGAATATAGGCTAGAAGATCGTTTGCTGGTCTGGCTCCCACAATGAGTCTCGCTAGGTCGGTGAATGGACCGCTTGGCATTAGCAAGGCTGCCATTCCCAGATTGGCCTGTACTTCTTTCCAGTCGCCCGTGCCCCGGGCAAACCAGATGTGACGTTCTAGGCATCTCGTCGTAGTCGTCTCCACCTTCGATTCCACCCCTTGAGAGAACAGTGTCCCTTGTCCCTGTGGTCGCTCGACGAGTTGTCTATGCAGGATCACGTGGGCGGCCTCATGTGCCAACGTGGCCCGCCACCTCCCTAGAAGCCCAGTTGGGCTGGCATTCTCGTTCGCTTGCTCTGTGAGGTCCCGATTGATTTCAACCACGGGCTGCTGCCCGGCGATGAATGTGCTGACTCCCAGCAAACCAGGACGTAGTTCGCAATATAGGTCAAGCCTAACTTGAAGATGCAACTCCAAGAAGGCTTCCACATCCACCAGAGGAATAGCAGCGCTTGGGAACATCTCACACTGTTGAAGCTCATGTGTCATGATCTCCTCAATCTCGCTCTCTTCAAACCAGAGCCGCCGCTCTCCATTTGGGCTTCGGTAATCCTTCATTGCTCATCCTCTGGAGGCCCCAGTTGCTCAAGCCTGTCCAAGAGCTTCTGGAGACCCTCTCGGTCAAGGTTAGTTTCGGCCACTTTGCGGAAAAGCTGACCTGCTAGCTTCTCTTGGCGGAGGTAATACTCAACTCCTTCCCCCAATCGTCCTGCCTGTTGCATCAATCCGTCGAAGTCCAGATCAAGTGTCTCCGAAATACTGCGGAGCACTCCCTCTGAAGGAACCCTACGGTCATTCTCGATATCAGCCAAGTAGGATGGGGCAATGCCAATCTGTCTAGCTAGAGCTCGTAGACCGAGTTGCTTGGCTATCCGGCCCCTATTGATCAGGTCGCCCAAAGGCATTGCGCACTCCTACAATGACACGGTTAGTGTTCTGTGTACGCTTACTAGCGTATATTGCTTCACTAGCTCTGTCAATAGAAATCATGCGATACGGGACACGCGAATGATCGATGTAATCCCCTCCGAGGGATACCGCTCGCTCTCCCAGATCCGCAAACTCGCCTAAGGACGCCACAGAACCGGCGTCAAGGGCGGAAAGGCCAGTCTGCAATCCCACCGGAGACCGACACGGAGGAGCGGGATGAGAGGGGCCGATAGAAGGAAGCCATCAAGGAGGGTCGCCACGTCTTCGGATGGATCGGCGGCGGCGCACACCGTCAAGCGGCGAGAGACGCTGCGCATCCTGACCCGCATGTCCATTCGCCCTTCCTGCGGCCCAGGCTTCGCAAGCCCTCGGGAGGCGGAGCATGTTCGCACCTGCATACGGACAGGTGCATTTCCGCACCTGCCCGTGGGAGGTTACGGATCGCCCGTCCGTTGTTCACACTCTCTTGCAGGCGCTGCGATCCAACGGTTCGCGGCAAATCGCAGGGAGGTAAACGAGTTGGCGCTGACATCGAAGCTCCAGCCGCCTGGGCGGCTCATCCCGCCGGGAACCGCACCCGGTCCCGTCCGGCGTCCATCCCAGCGTAATGCACCCCCGCCTCAAGCTCATTTTTGGGCAGCTTTTGTCATCGGACCGTCGATTTTCTCCGGTGTAGACACCCCCGCCTCAAGCCCTCCTTTGTCATCGGAGACCGAACTGGGGCCTTTCAACAGATTGCTTGCCGGTTACAGCCCATAGGGGCCGATTTACCCCTGATTCAGCTACGACATCACGACTTCGACCACTTCGTCACCAAACTCCATTTCCTGTACACCCCAACACTGCAAGAAACGGCTCCCCGATTGGAGACCCTCCGTGGCGCCACCATGCGTGAGGTCTTCTTCGGCGTCCCGGTCGTTCACACTCTCTGGCGAGGGCTGCGGTCCGGTGACCCGCAGCAAACCGCAGGAGGTGAACATCTTGGCGCTGAGTTCGACAGGGAGACCGACAACCCCAGTGACGCCGCGGTCTCCCCGGCCTCAGCCCGGAGGGCGGGCTCGGCCCATTGCGACTCGCCATCACTGGATACATCGGCGTAGTCCCCTGGAAGCCACTACGCCGATGTAGTCCCTTCCAGGGGATAACGCTCGCCATTCCGGTCGCCCACACTGACGTAAAGACCGGGCGGTAGCCCGCCCGCCGGTCCGTCTGTGCCCGGAGGCCACCCAGGACACCTGTAGACGAGAGGCCAGCGGCCCGACGAACCGCCGCTGCGACTGTGACCCATGAGAGAGAGCAATAGAGAAGATACAAGGAACGGGCAAAGGAAGAGGAGCGGAGGAGACGCTTCCGATCCCTCCATCGACAGGCCGATGGAGCCCTACACCGCCGAGCAGCGAGCTCAGCTCCAACGCGGGCTGCGCATCCTGGCCCGGATGATCGTCCGCGCCCATCTGCGGGGTGAGATACCCAAGGCAGAGTCGCCGTCCACGAAGCCGCCGTCAGAGAAGGGGTCCGGCGGATGAACCGCCATCAAGCAAGCCCCGCATCCTCAATGCCGCGTCACCCTGGCGGCGGCTCAGGGCATCGGGTTCACGGCCCTGCCTCTATCACAGATCCCACCTCAATACAACGTCCTGCAAGGCATTACATGCGAGCAATTTCCCGTTCAAGATGGGATGTTGGGACATCAGCAAGTTGAGGTATCGGATTGGCAGTCACGAACCCACAAGAAGCAAGAGTCAACGGCGCAGCGCAGGCTGGAGCGGACCTCGACGGGGCGGTCCGGGACTACGTGCGCACCTACGCCGTGCTGCATGGCAGGCCCAAGGCGGCCGAGACCCTCGGCGTCTCCCGCCACACCCTGTGGCGTTTCCTCGACCGGGGCCACGCCGGGCGCGCTATCCCCAGCGCGGTGCTGGAGCAAGTGGGCGACAGACCAGAGGCGGTGGAGGACGCCGAGGAGCGGCTGATACTCCAAGCGCAGGCCAGGCGGCGGCTGAAGGACAGCGGCCCAGCGGCGACCGGTCCCAAGCGCCTGTCCGAGACCCTGGAGGACGCTCTGCGGCTGGTCTGCGCCACGCCCCTGGCCACCGTGGACGAGCTCTCCCGCTTCGGACGTGTCCCCGCCTCCACGTTGCGTGACCGGCTGAGCAACCTCGCAAAGCGGGGCCTGGTGGACTCCGTGTCGCACCAGTTGAGCGTTCTCGGCTCCCGCCCCCAGCGCCGTTACTTCCCCACGAAGCAGGGCATCGTCGCCGGAGGGCGGATCGAGCACGGCACGGACTACTTCCTCAGCGAGTACCCCGTGTCCAGGCAATGGTTCCGGCTGCTGGCCGAGCGCATGGACGCCGTGGCCGTCCTCTACCGCGTCGCCGCCATGATCGCCGACGCAGACCCGCAGGAGAAGCCCGTGCGCGTGGACCACTACCGCAGCGGCCCCTACGACATGCTGGTCACCCTGTCCGGTGGACGCTCCATCGGCGTCATCCGCCAGGGTGCGACCCTGCCCACCTCCAACCTGCGCTACCGCCTCAGGAGCGTCGAGCATCTCCCCAGCCGCGAGAGGCCGTTCGCCACGCTCGTCCTGACCCATGCTGACCAGGCCACCCGAAGGGCCATCCGCTCATTGGGCGACCCGTCGGAGCACCGCAGGACCTTTGCGGCGACGGAAGGAGAGCTTCTGGCCGGAGACCACACCGGAGCCGTCTGGCAACAGTGCGGAGACGGACGGGACAATGACCCGCCGGTGCTCATAGACCCTGGCGCGTCCCTGGGGAGCATCCTGGCGTGGATGGATCGGCTGCTGGACTCGTCCCATTCGTCCTTCCGCGACAACCCGAGGCCCGATCTCGAAGACCTCTACTCCTCCAGTGTGAAGGCCGCCATGCCGGAGCCTGGCGAGCAGCTCACGTCATCCCCATCGGCGCAACTCACCCGCGCCGGGAAGGACGCCCTGGACCTGCTGTCGGCATGGCCCCTGTGCACCCGTGAGCAGCTTGCGGGACTCATGGGCGGCGTCACCCTGCGCCGGGTCAACCAGGTGCTCCGCGCCCTCCGTGAGCACGGCCTAGTGCGGGAGGACGGCTCCCTCCTCGTGCTCACCGACGAGGGACTGACGCACCTGGCCCGCCGGGACCGGGCCGCCGTCGGCCTCACCCTCGACCGCTGGAGCCCAGAACTCACCCTCAGGAAGCCCTCCGTCTACGTCGGGACAGCCCTGCGCGCCCTGGCCGCCCAGCTGCGCCACCACGCCGGCGTCGTCGGCTTCGCTTCCGCCCTCTCAGCCGAGGTCGCCAACTCCCCGGACCACGACCTGTTCGACCTGCTTCCCACCCACCGCTCCAGCATCGGATACCGCCACGACCAGACCGCCTACGCCATCCACCCCGACGCCTCCTTCACCCTGGAGTACAAGGGCGAGTGGCGTCCCTACCTGCTGGAGTTCGAGCGGAGGGCCACCACGCCGAAACGCATCCCCAAACGCCTGAGGTCCTACCGACGTTATTTCACCAGCGGCTGGGCAAAGAGAGACCACGAGGGACACCTGCCCCACGTGCTCTTCGTCTTCGAGTCCCCCGACAGCGAGACCGCCTTCCTCGACATCGCCGACGCAGAGGACGACGTGCCCATCGTCACCAGCAACACCGAGACCCTTGCCGAGCATGGCGTCCTGGGCGACTCGTGGATACTGCCCCCGCCGTATTCCCTCCACAGAAGGCCCCTCGCCCTGACGTATCAGCCTGCGCAATGACCGCCCTTTCCGTTCCGAACCCTTCCAATAGGGGCTGTCCCAGCAGCCTTGCTGGGACAACTTGCCCACGTGACCGGTCGCGCATCTCCGCTACCGCCCACCACAGTACAATCCGTTGCAGAACCGACCGGTCAGGCCGTCTTCCCCGCTGCATCACACCCCCCGTCACCATCATCCCTCAGCTACGATTCCTGCCTACAGCCGCCCGGCCACTGCGTCCCACACACGGACGCCGAAGACTGCGCAACATGCCGCAACTTGTCCCACCGAGCCGTTCCCAGGACTTCCTATAGGGGACAAAAGGCCATTCCCACTACTTACCGTGTCAGCCCCCAACAGCTCCCGAAAGTACAATTCGTTGCAGAGCACCAAATCCCGGCGACCTGCCTCGACGCCGAACCCCGTCGCAGGACTCGCCAGCCCCAGGTGCCCCGATGGGCTTGACGTATCACTCATTTCCGCACAAGCGGGCTGCCCATGGGCAATTCCCCAGTAGATAGAGGAGGTTGTTCTCAGTTGTTCCCCAAGGACTTGACATTCCAGAAATTGAGGTCCATAATGCGATGGTTCGTACAACACAGAACAACGCAAGGAGGGGCTATGACGACGACAATCTACACGGCCAGCAAGACGCGCTCTAACCGTCCCGGTTGGAGCGTAACATTCAACCATCCGCGCAGGACCGACGCCCGGGGCAAGTTTGGTCTGAAGGTGCGTCGAGGTCTTGGCACGGCAGATGACTCCACGGCGGACCATCTGGTCGGGCATCTCAATGAAATCCTCGCTGACCCATCCTGGTGGTCCCTTGACCGACGCACCGAGGCGTCGCAGCGATTCGACGCCATCGTCGTCTCAGCGTTCTTCGACGGCATTGAGGTCGGCAAGATCAAGTCCAAGGAGCGCAGGGAAGAGATGCTTCCTCTGCCGACGCCTGATGACGGCTATGCCCGTGTCATGCTCGTTGGGTCGACGGGAGCAGGCAAGACCACGCTACTGCGCCAACTTATCGGCTCCGACCACACGCGGGACCGTTTCCCCTCTACGTCAACGGCAAAGACCACAACTGCTGACATTGAGATTATCACCACGGCGACAGGCCCCTTCAAGTCTGTGATCACGTTCATGAACGAGCACGAAGTAAGGGGAGCTGTCGACGAGTGCCTCGAAGAGGCATGCGCCAGTGTAATTCGAGGTCAAGACGATGAGGGCATCGCCGGAGCACTGTTGGAGCATCCCGAACAACGCTTTCGTCTCTCATATCCACTCGGCACATGGCAGCAAGAGTCACCAGACCATGAGATGGATCGCCTGTTCGAAGATGAAGAGGGTCCCGCGGTGACGCTGCCAGATGACGAAGTTGTCGCCGTTGGCGAGTTGACAAAGAACAATGAGCACCTGAGAGGGTACGTCGTTCGCATCAGAGAAATCGCAATGGCGGTCCAAGAACAGATCGCGCCGAGAAGCGGCAAGTACGATGACATGGATAGCGCCACGCGAAGGGACGCGTGGATAGAAGAGTTCACCGATGCGCTGTACGAAAATCAGGGATTCACGGATATCTCCGTGGACATCATGGAGTCCATCGAGGAACGCTTTGGTCTGATTGCAGAGGGCGACTTTGAGCGAGAGGCAACGGGGTGGCCCATACTATGGTACTACGAAGAGGGTGACCGAACTGCCTTTCTACGACAGGTGAGATGGTTCACTGGCAACCATTCCCAGCAATTTGGGCGGTTGCTGACGCCTCTGGTTGACGGCATCCGCGTAAGCGGCCCATTCCAACCCGCTGCGACTAAACTGCAAGACGGTGACCGCCGGCTGGTTCTGCTGGACGGCGAAGGCCTTGGTCACTCAGCTAGGGAGGCAACGAGCATCTCCACCAAGGTAACCGACAGGTTCCAAGAGGCAGACATGATCCTGCTGATAGACAACGCTCAATCGCCTATGCAGGCTGCTCCCCTCGAACTCCTGCGCTCCGTCGGCACCGGTGGCCACGGTCACAAGCTCGGTGTTGTCTTCACGCATTTCGACCAAGTACGGGGCGACAATCTCCGCAGCTATACCCAGAAGGTCAACCACGTCCAGGCCTCAATCGGCAACGCCCTGTCCGGGATGCGGGATGCGCTGGGGGCGCCGGTCACGGAGATACTGGAGCGTCGACTGGACAGCCGCAACTTTTATCTTGGAGGATTGAATCGACCCACCGAGAGCATCCCAACCCCCATCCTCGACCAGATGCACAAGCTTTTGGTCGAAATGCAGGAGGCCGCGAAGCCTCCCGAGCCGGTAACAGCCGCGCCGATTTACAACGTCCTTCGTTTGGAACTCGCTCTGCGTGACGCCACCGATGGGTTTAAGGGTCCCTGGTGGGGCAGGCTGGGCCTCAGCTACCATGAGGGCACCAAGAAGCAACACTGGGCTCGGGTCAAAGCGCTATGCCGACGTATTGCCAACCTGTGGGACAACGAATATGACACCCTGAGGCCGGTTGCCGATCTGATCAGGGAGCTTCAAGAGAGTGCATCCCATTGGCTGAACGAACCCGCCGGATGGACCAGAGCTCCGGCAGATGATGATGAGGGCAGGGCCGCCATTGATCAGATACGCCAAGAGGTGCTCGGCGGCATCCGCGCCCTCGCTGAGCGGCGACTAATCCGATCTCATCCCAGCGAGTGGCAAGCCGCCTATGGGTTCAGGGGCGCGGGGTCCAGTTTTCAACGAGCGGATCGGATGGCGCACATCTACGAAGCAGCAGCGCCGTCAATCAGCTCCGTCATGGATCCGCCCACGCAGGCTTTTCTGGACGAGGTTGTCGAGATCGTTCGGATCGCCGTGGAGAACGCCGACGGTTCGGTTGAAGGAATCTCCAAGACCTAGAGGAACATAGAGAGGAGGACGAGACCGATGAACGAGAGAACTGACCTGATACCCGTCGCCCTGTACGCCAGGGTGTCCAGCGACCGGCAGGACGTGGACCTGTCCGTGGCCGCCCAGATGCGGGCGCTCAGGGACTACGCCCAGAAGAACGGCTACGTCGTCGCAAGGGAGTACGTGGACGAGGCCGAGAGCGGCCGCATCGCAGACAGGCCCCAGTTCCAGAAGATGCTGGACGAGGCGGGCAAGCCCGAGGCCCCGTTCCAGGAGATTTTGGTCTGGAAGTTTTCGAGATTCACCCGCAAGCGGGAGCACGCCGTCGCCTTCAAGTCCATGCTCAGGAGGCGGGGCATCCGCGTCGTCTCCATCACCGAACACGCCGACGACTCCCCCACCGGCAAGCTCATGGAGGCCATCATCGAGTCCGTGGACGAGTTCTACAGCGCCAATCTTGCAGAGGAGGTCTCCCGTGGAATGCGGGAGGCGGCCTCACGTGGCTTCTGGGTCGCCACCTTCGCACCCTACGGCTACCGCAAGGTCTACGTCCAGGACGGGGCCAAGAAGCGCCCCAGGCTGGAGCCCGACCCGCCCGCCGACGCCGTGGTCAAGCGCGTCTTCGACATGGCCCTCCAGGGCCAAAGCTCCCTGGACATCACGAAGACCCTCAACGCAGAGGGCGTCCCCTCTCCCAGGGGCAAGCAGTGGCTCAAGAGCGCCGTCCACACCATGCTGACCAACGAAGCCTACACGGGCGTCTTGGTGTGGGGAACCAAGTCCAAGGACAAAGCCGAGCCAGTCAGGGTGGAGAAGGCGTTCCCCGCCCTGGTCTCCAAGAGCAAGTACCGGCAGGTGAGACGGCTGCTCAAGTCCCGCGCCCCCAAGGTCGTCCACCCCCGCCGGGCCTCCAGCCCCTACCTGCTGAGTGGGCTGGTCAAGTGCCGGCGGTGCCGCAAGGCCCTCACCGCCGCCGAGGCCAAGGGCGGCAAATACACCTACTACGTCTGCCATTCCCTGCTCAAGAAGGGCAGGGGAACCTGCGAAACCCCAAGGCTCAACGCCAAGCGCTTCGAGGGCCTCATCGTCGAGAACATCCGGGACAACATCCTCATCGAGTCCAACATCCGGGACCTGGTGAAGATGGTGGACGAAGAGATGGACGGTGTGGCCCGGGAGCACCGCAAGCGGCTGAAGGTCATCGACGAGGAGCTTGAGGACGTGAAGCGTCGGCTGGGACGCATCTGGCAGGTCATCGAGACCACCGAGATCGAGATGTCCGACGCCACGGACCGCATCAAGGAGCTCCGGGAGCGCAAGGAGAAGCTGGAGGCCGCCGCTGAGGAGGCCAGAGCCGTCCTGTCGAAGCGAAGGGTGACGCTGGACAAGGTGGAGACCATCACCGCCTTCGCCCAGGACATGAGCGAGTTCCTCAGGGAGAGCGAGATCACCGAGTCACGGGCCTTCATCCGGTCCTTCGTCAGCGAGATCGAGGTTAGGCCCGGCAGGGCCACGATCCACTACACAATCCCCACCCCGGAGGACTCTCCCATAGGCGGGGCCGACCTTGCCGAGGTCGCCCTGGGACGGAAAGTTCGCAGTATGGGAGTCTCTGGTGGGCCTGAGTTGACGATAGGCAGAACCATTTTCGAATTGTGGATGGGTGATCCAACTTCACTCCGGCGATCCTGACACCCACGTTAGTATATTACCTAGCCGCCCCGCAACTAGAGCAAGGGGGGCCTGCGGCATTGCCACAGGCCCCCCTTCTGTCCTCTTGCCGATTCGTATGTCCCGGCCTAGTCGGTGAACTCCACGTTGCCGGTCGTTTCGGTCCGGTTCGCCACGCCCGAGCTCCACGCCAGGGTGAGGCCCAGCTCCTGGGAGTCCCTGATCTCCACCGTGACCGTGATGGACGTTTCCTCGCCGTCCAGGGCGGCGTAGGTGACCGGATCGCTGCTGATATCGCCGTTGCGGAGCACCGACAGCAGCAGCGTCACCGAGCCGCTCGGCTTGCAGTCGAGGCTCACCTCGAACTCCACCGTCGCGTCGCTGCGGCTGGCCGTGGGGTTGTTGATCAGGACCGTGGGCCTGCTGTCGCCGCAGTCGGCCAGCACGGCCTCGTCCGTCTCCTCCACCACCGGCGTGGGGGCGGCGTCGTTGTCCGACACCGCCACCGTGGCCGCGCCCTGGGACGAGGACACCGTGTAGCCGCTGCCCGCGTTCACCGTGGCCGTGACCGAGCCGTCGGTCTCGTCCGTACTGTCGTCGGTGGTGCCCACGGTGATGGTGACGCTGCCCGTGGTGGGTATCGTCACCGTCCGCTGGCCCGTGGTGGCGCCGTAGTCGCCGCTCTGGGACACCGTTACGCTCACCGCCAGGTTGGACGCCGGGGCCGGGCTGGCCGTCACCGTGAAGGTGGCGTCGCCGCCCTCGGTCACCCCGCTGCCAGCGGTGACGCTCACCACCGGCGTGGGGGCGGCGTCGTTGTCGGCCACGCCGACCGTGGCCGTGCCCTGGGTGGACGACACCGTGTAGCCGCTGCCCGCGTTCACCGTGGCCGTCACCGAGCCGTCGGTCTCGTCAGTAGTATCGTCGGTGGTGCCGACGGTGAGGGTGACGCTGCCCGTGGTGGGGACGGTCACCGTGCGCCGGCCCGTGGTCGCGCCGTAGTCGCCGCTCTGCGATACCGTGACGCTCACCGCCAGGTTGGACGCCGGGGCCGGGCTGGCCGTCACCGTGAAGGTGGCGTCGCCGCCCTCGGTCACCCCGCTGCCAGCGGTGACGCTCACCACCGGCGTGGGGGCGGCGTCGTTGTCGGCCACGCCGACCGTGGCCGTGCCCTGGGTGGACGACACCGTGTAGCCGCTGCCCGCGTTCACCGTGGCCGTCACCGAGCCGTCGGTCTCGTCAGTAGTATCGTCGGTGGTGCCGACGGTGAGGGTGACGCTGCCCGAAGTCGGGACGGTCACCGTGCGCTGGCCCGTGGTCGCGCCGTAGTCGCCGCTCTGGGACACCGTGACGCTGACGTCCAAGTTCGACGAAGGCGCCGGGCTGGCCGTCACCGTGAAGGTTGCGTCCCCTCCCTCGGTCACCCCGCTGCCAGCGCTGACGCTCACCACCGGCGTGGGGGCGTCGTCGTTGTCGGCCACGGCCACCGTGGCCGCGCCCTGGGACGAGGACACCGTGTAGCCGCTGCCGGCGTTCACCGTTGCCGTCACCGACCCGTCGGTCTCGTCAGTACTGTCGTCCGTGGTGCCGACGGTGAGGGTGACGCTGCCCGTGGTGGGTATCGTCACCGTGCGCTGGCCCGTGGTCGCGCCGTAGTCGCCGCTCTGCGACACCGTGACGCTCACGTCCAGGTTGGCCGCCGGGGCCGGGCTGGCCGTCACCGTGAAGGTTGCGTCGCCGCCCTCGGTCACCCCGCTGCCAGCGGTGATGCTCACCTCAGGCGTGGGCGGCGGTGGCGTCTGCGTTGACGCCGCCTCCAGCGCCGTCAGCTCGGCAACCACCTCGTCCCACACCGGGCTGCTGTGTTTGTCCGCCATATCCTGCGCCTCGGCCGCCGTCATCGGGCCGCCCGTGACGCCGGTGCCGTCGTGCTCGCCGAAGGCGACGAGCACCCGGTTCCAGCGGTTCACGTGGGCCGTCCCGTGCTGCGTCTGCGACGCCAGCTCCCTGACCTTCGCGATCACGTCCGGGTCCACCGTGTAGCCCGTCTGCTCCTCAACGACCGGGTCGTCGTTGTCTGCGACGCCGACCGTGGCAGCCCCCTGGGACGAGGACACCGTGTAGCCGCTGCCCGCGTTCACCGTGGCCGTCACCGACCCGTCGGTCTCGTCAGTAGTATCGTCGGTGGTGCCAACGGTGAGGGTGACGCTGCCCGTGGTGGGTATCGTCACCGTGCGCTGGCCCGTGGTCGCGCCGTAGTCGCCGCTCTGCGAGACCGTGAGGCTCACGTCGAGGTTGGCGGCGGGGGCGGGGTTTGCGCTGACGGTGAAGCTTGCGCTGCCGCCCTCGGTGATGCCGCTGCCCGCGCTGACGCTCACCACCGGCGTGGGGGCGGCGTCGTTGTCCGCCACGCCGACCGTGGCCGCCCCCTGGGTCGAGGACACCGTGTAGCCGCTGCCGGCGTTCACCGTTGCCGTCACCGACCCGTCGGTCTCGTCAGTAGTATCGTCCGTGGTGCCCACGGTGATGGTGACGCTGCCCGTGGTGGGTATCGTCACCGTGCGCTGGCCCGTGGTGGCGCCGTAGTCGCCGCTCTGGGACACCGTGACGCTCACGCCCAGGTTGGAGGCCGGGGCCGGGCTCGCCGTCACCGTGAAGACGGCGTCGCCGCCCTCGGTCACGGCCCCGCCGCCGGTGACGCCCACCTCAGGCGTCTGCTGTTGCAGCTGGCCCTGCTGCTGCTCCAGGCTCGTCAGGTACACCGACGCCGCGTGGAACGGGCTGTCCGACCACTTCGCCGCGTTGTCGTGGATCTCGGAGGCCGGCATCGCCGACTCGCCGCTGTCGTAGCCGACGGCGGCCAGGACCCGGTTCCACTTCTTTATGTGCGCGGGGTTCCCCTTCACGGCCGCGTTCTCGGGATTGTCCCGCACCTCGATGAGGTAGTCCACCACCGTCTGGTAGTCGGTGTAGTCCGCTCCCGCCGGGGCGTCGTCGTCGGAGACGGCCACCGTGGCAGCCCCCTGGGTCTGGGACACCAGGTAGTCGTCCTGGTCGGGGTCAGCGTCGATGGTGACCGTCACCGACCCGTCGGCCTCGTCAACGTCGTCGCCGGTGGTGGCCACCGCCAGCGTGACGAAGCCCGCCGCCGGGATGGTCACCGTCCGCTGTCCCGTCGTGGCTCCGTAGTCGCCGTCGGCGGAGACCGTGACGCTCACGTCCAGGTCCGCCGCCGGCGCCGGGCTGGCCGTCACCGTGAAGCTGGCGCCTGAGCCCTCGGTCACGTCGCCGTCGGAGGTCACGCTGATCACCGGCAGGGCGGGTCCGTCGTCGTCGGAGACGGTGACCGTGGCTGCGCCTTGGGCCGCTGACACCTTGTAGCCGGCGTCGGTGGCCGGAGTATCCAGCGTGGCCGTCACCGAACCGTCGGGTTCGTCGGCGTCGTCCCCGGTGGTGGCGACGGTCAGCGTGGCCTTCCCGCCCGTGCTGACGGTCACCGTCCGCTTCCCCGTGGTTGCCCCGTAGTCGCCGCTGGCCGACACCGTGACGCTCACCGCCAGGTCCAACGTGGGGGCAGGGTTGGCCGTCAGGGTGAACTCCGCGCTGCCGCCCTCGGCGACCGACGCTGCGTCGGCCGTGATGGACAGGACCGGGACGGCGGCGGCAACCGCGGACCGGTGTCTCACCTGGTACGGGCCGAGGCTTCCAGAGACCGCCACGTAATAGGCGCCGTCCGCATCCGGCTCGAAAATGAGCTCCCGCCAGCTTCTGCCGCTCCGTTTTGTGTGCGCGTAAGCCTTTTGCTTGATCCCCCGCTCATCGTAGAAGTAGACTTTGTCATAGACCGGCGCGCCAGTTGAATCAAACAGTCCGTCAACCCGGTGGCTGGGGGTGACCTCAGCTCCGTAGTAGGCAACGCGGTGGGCGGGATTATAGACCGCCGTGAAGGTATGGGACCAACCGGCCTGCACCGTGACCCGGTACCAGTCAACGTCGCCCGGGTACTGGATTTCCCCCCGCTTGGACTGCTTTACGGCCGGCGGCAACACGGCGGTGGTATGGATGTCGTCGGTCGCCTCATCATCCGGGAGCAGGCTGGCCCACGCGTTGTACTTGAGCTTCTGGCCGGACCAGTGGAAATTAAAGCCTGTCCTGACCACGAGATAGTACGTGCCCGAGGCCTCAATTTGAACGCCTTCGTGGCTTTCGTCATAAATGCCATCGTCACTGCCCAGGCCGGGTGGTAACACTGCCTTGCCGTTGGCGTCAACCAGCTTTACCTCAAGGTCCGTGCCACTGGCCCAACCGCAGTCCGTGTACGGGCAGTGCACGGATACCCCGAGCATATAGTTGCGGCTGGCCTCGAGCTGGACGGCGAACCAATCCACGTCTCCGCCGGAATCGATATGCGCTTCGACGGCTCCGCCATCAACGGTCAGGGCGCTGGTCGTGGAGTTGTCGTCTCCCTCCGGGTCCTGCGGGACGATGGATACGCTAACCCGGTAGGCGCCGGTATCCAGAACACCTTCGCGGTTTTCCGCCGAGGTCACGCCGATGAAATAGATGTTCTCATAACCGGGGAAGAACAGGCGGCTCGCAGGGGGCCGGTGCCAGCCCATATCGTCCGTGTTTACGACATCCACCGGTTTCCCGACGTCATGCTGCGACCAACGCCATACCGCGCTGCGCATACCACGGAAGCGCCCACCCGCCGCGTAAAGCAAATCCGTGAAATGGGGATCCGGCAAAGTCGCTTTGCCGTTGGCGGCAACACCCTCAACCTTGAATTCATACAGGCTGCCAGGCGGGAGCGTGACCGCGACCCAGTCCACGTCGCCCGGGTAGTCGATGGCTCCGGTCAACGACCCACCGACCGCGACGCTGGCGGTCGTGTCCCGGTGGTCCGCGTAGTCGTCCTCCCCAGTGACTACGGACAGCTGGTAGGGGACACCGCCATTGTGCCAATCCGAGGATTCAACCCCGTTGCCCAAACTTAATCCCCAGAAACTATCATAACAGTCGAGAGCAGTCAGCAGGCAGGTTGCGTACTCGATGGATGCAGTGAAACTACTGCCAGGAGAATAGGGGGTATCGATAAAAGGTCTTTCGCCCGTGTCCGCGGCAGGATGCCGGGCAAGTCGGTAGTTGTACAAGTTGCCCGTGACGGCGACGTAGTAGGTACCATCGGCGTCCGGAGTTACGACAGCGTCCGGGGCCGTCGCCGCCAGTGGGGATTCTACGCCGCTGGCGACGCGGTTGCCGTCGGCGTCGTACACCCCTTCGACCCTGGCGTGGAGCGGGTGCGCCAGTCCCGACTTGGTCAGCGTCGAATCGGCGTAGATGTAATATTCTACGCCGGTGCTCAGGCTGACCCGGAACCAGTCCACGTCCACGCGGGTTTCATTGCGGCCGGTGGCCGCGCTGCCGTCGGCGCTCAATTGACCGGTGGTGGTCGCGTCGGCGGGGTAATCGTCGGCGACGGTGGCCACTTCCAGCACGTAGGCTTTCTCATATTCCGCGATTTCGGCTAGCGATTGCAGTTCCACTTCCAGCAACCCGGGCGGGACAGTCTGATTCGGGGTCGGGGGCCATTGCCCTATAACTCCCGATGGTCGGACTCCGATGAACCAGGTCCCGCTCTTCTCTGGCGTGAAAACGAAGCCATCGTCCAAGTAGCCCCAGCGCTCTTGCGTGCAATCGCCCCAGGCGTCGTGTATGCAGAACACCCCCGCTTCAAACCCCCACGCCTTCATCCAGTAGGTCCGGCCTGCGGTCAGGCTGACGCCGTGCCAGTCTTCGTCGAGGCCGGAATCCAAAACGCCGCCTACCTTGCCGTCTACGCGCGCTGTGCAGGTGGTGGACACATCGGCTGCGCAATCCCCGACCTGCGCGACCTGTCCGCCGTCGTCGTCGGATACGACGACCTGCGCCGTAGCGCCTTCGATGGACAGGCTCACCCAGCCGTCGGCTTCATCGGCACTGTCGTCGTCGGTGGCTACGCGCAGCGTGATGGACTGCCCGGTGGTGATGGTGAGGGTACGCAGGCCCAGGTCGTTGGACGCGCCCACGAAGTCGCCGTTCTGGCTGACGAGGGCCTTGATGGTTTCCGTTCGGGCCGGCGACGACTCCGAGGCGCTAATGGTGAACTCCGCCTCGCCGCCCTCGCTGATGTCCGTCCCAGTGGCGAGGGTGAATTCCACCTCGTCATTGTCCTGGATCCACTGGCTGCCGTAGTCACTCCCGCTGTGTTCCTCTCCGTCGTACCACCCAGCTGCCACGTAGCCGTCGCCGGGCAGAACCCGTGCCACCACCCGGCCGTTCGGCTCGTCAACTTGGTCGTCCACCGTGGGGACGATCAAGTAGGCGTGTGAAGGGGCGGCGGGAATGGTCAACTGGCGCTTGCCCAGGTGTTCCGGCGTCACGAAATCACCAATCTGGCTGATCTCAACGGTGATGGGGAGCGGACTGGACAGGGATCTTTTCGACGTGAACCTGAACCGGTAATCGCTGCCTTCGTAGCTTCCCCCCGTGACGACCGTCCCGACGACCTGGATTTCCGGAGTGTAGTTCTTCCGCTCCTCCTCGGTCAGGTCTCTATCGATGATCACTTCCGTGGTGGACTTGTAAGGGCCCAGCTGATATCCCGCTCCCGGCAGCAGCTCCAGGGTGATGCTGCCGTCGGGCTCGGCCACGCTGTCGTCAATCGGAGTGATCTTATGCACCAGGGAGTGATGTTTGGCCGGAATTAGGAGCTGTTTCAGCCCCAGGTCCACGGGATCGTAGAAATCGTTCTCCTGCGACAATCTCACGTTGATCAGCAGCGGCTTGTCCGGTGCAGGGAATACGTGCAGCACAAAGTCGGTTGGTATATATTCAGTAATGCCGGGGCTAGGCCGGGCCAAGTTGATCGTGGGAGTGCGGAGGAGCCAGTCTTCGCTGGTTATCGTCACGGTTGCCGCGTCGTTGGGTGCATCCGCGACGGCGTAGCCGCCGCTGGCGGAGACAAGCGTCGCCGTAACGGTTCCGGGGGATTCGACCACGCCGTCGTCGACGGTGGACACGGCGTAGGTCGCTGATCCGCTGGCCGGAACAGTCACGGTCCGTTG
Source organism: Dehalococcoidia bacterium (assembly GCA_965207225.1). Lineage (GTDB taxonomy): Bacteria > Chloroflexota > Dehalococcoidia > Plut-88900 > Plut-88900 > Plut-88900. Next base: position 1,918,737 of record CBDBLV010000005.1, on the reverse strand, counting down.
GCCGGTCTCTCCGTCGCCGATCACGTCGCCGCCGGCAGTGATAGTCAGCTCCACAGTGATGTCACCGGCAGGCACCGGGTCTGCCGTTATCGTGAATACGGCGTCGCTGCCCTCGGTAACTTCAGGGCCAGCCGTCACGCTTACTTGGGGGACGATCTCGGGCTCCACCACCGGCGTCGGCTCTGGCTTGATGGGCGGCAGTGTGCGCGCCCTGATCTGAACCTCGCCGGCACTGGTGGCGTCGCTGCGGAAGGCACTGACGCTCAGCTCGTACTGGAAGTCAGCCTGCAAGCCGGTGAAGACGTAGGTGTCCTCTCCGGGTGAGGCGGTGTGCACCTGGAACTCGTCACCCCCGAGGAGGATGACGGTATAGGTAACCACGTCTTCAAGCTGGCTCCACTGCACCGTCAGGCTGCTTTCGCTGCGCTCGGTCACGGCGAGACTCAGGTCGCCGGACTGGGCCTGCGCCTGCTGCGCATGGAGCAGGGTCAGGAGCAGCGCCGACACCGCGGCCACGGCCAGCAAGGAACGGAAGGAGAGCAGGCGTCGGAACCCGGCGGCGCGGCTCATCATGTCATCATCGCGCAGGCCGGAAACAGAATAGCTATTAGGCGGGGGGGGGGGGGCTCCAAGGCTTTCAAAGGCCTGCGGCGAGGGTTACGCCCCAATGTCTTGGGCAAGACCCAAGACAAGGTAGCCGATGCGACCGCAATTTGGGTGAGTTGGACTGCCAATCCGCTCATTCGATAACCTTAAGGTCGGTGTTGTTGCTCCTTGCCCTACTGATCCGGCAGTGAGGCTACGCTCCCTGGCTACGGAGCCGCTCCTCCAACTCCCGGACTCGGGCTTCAGCAGCCTCGACGCGGGCTCGTTCACGCTCAAAGGTGGCGATGGGCTCCCCGGTGGCGGGGTCGTAGAACAGCAGCTCACCATCCGACCATCGCAGATTCAGGCCCAACACGGCACTGTGTCCCTGGAGGACTCCATCGGACACGGTCTCTATCGGTATGGGTTCGTATCGGCCCTCCACCAGCCGGTCACCGGCCAACCTCGCCCCGTGATACTCTCCCGTCTCGTCGAACCGCCAGTACTCGGGTATGCCCAAACGGGCATAGTCCACCCGTTTGGCCCCCACGTCCATTGCTCCGGTGCTCTCCGACGCCACCTCAAGCACGAAGTCCGGCGGCTTCCCCTGCTCCGAGACGATGTACCCGTTGCTCCGGCGATACACCTCGGGATCAACACCAAAGGCCACCAAGAGGTCGGGACGCCGGGCGCGTGCCTTGTTGAACTCCGGCCTGGCGACTATCCAGCGGTCCGCCTCCACCAGGGTGGTCTCCGGGTTGCCCAGATGCACTGCCAGGGCGTGGGAGTAGCCGTACTTGAAGAGCTGGTCGTACTGCGTCATCTCATCCGGTTCCCGCTGCGGCGGGTCGGGCAGCCGGAAGCCGCCTTGCACTTCTGCGGTTTTGGTGAATGTGTCTGGCGTCGTCATATCTCACCCGACAATCGGCCCGGAGCCTGCGCCATCTCCAACCGACACCGGCGCATCCACTCCGAGGCTCCTCCAACAGAGCATTCTTCTACGAGTTGCATTCTACCACCTCCGTCCATCGCTTGGAAAGAGCCGAGTCCACCGCGGACTGTCCGATCTGCTGGCCGACGGCGAAGGGCGCCTTGAGCTACTTCAGTCGGCTACCCCCATCGCAGACCCAGGGTGAGTGCTCGCCTCAGCCAGCGCAGCCGCCTTGCTTTCGCCAAGGCCGCTGCCAGCGCCTCCTTCCGCCACCGCAGGTGGTCCTCCCTGCGCGATGCGTCCAGGGGTGCGGTCTCCGGCGGCAGCGTCAGGCCGTAGTCTCCGAGCATGGCGACCTCCAGCTCCCACCGTCGCACCGCAGCCTTCGCCCGGTCAACCCGACCGCCCGACGCCTCACCGACACTCCTCAGCCCTCGCCATTCCGCCACCAACGGGGCAGCCGGGCCGAAGGCGTGCCCTTCGTCGGGCTGTTCCTCCAACGTGACCACTCCGGCGTCGGGAAGGCCGTGCTCCCGTCGTGGAGGCCGCCACTGTGTTCCTTGCCCGTCATCGTCATAATCCGCCGCATTAGGTTTTTGCAGGTCCCGTTTCTCTTCCACCGCCCCGCCCTCCGACCCTCCAGCATTGCGCTCCAACTCCGTCAGTTGTCTCGCCTGGGCCTCGACGGTCTCCACCAATGCTCCATGCGCTTCCTCCATCGCCGCCACCCGTTCTTCCAACGCCGTTACCTTCCCTACAATGTCACCGGCGTCATCGTCCTGCTCATCCCCGCCGTCACCGTGCTTGTCCCTGAACTCCGCCAACGCCTTCCGCATCCGCCGCGATACGTGACGAGACTCGTGGCAGGTCACCATAGTGCGGTAGTTCACCCCCAGGGCCTCGGCCGCAGCCACCTTGCCCCGGTCATTCACCGGAGCGTCCAGCAGGTCCGGTAGGGGCCTCTCCGATAGGGCCTTCACGCCGTCTCCTGAATCCTTCGCAACATCCCATGAACCGGCTCATCGTGGTCAACCATGTGGGCGAGATCAAATGGGAAACCACAATGAAGTGCAATACAATCAGTACAATAGACTTAGCACCGACCCGCAGTAAAACTGCTCGATGGATTCCCTTCGCTTCGCCCTGGTTCCCCTTCATTCAGCTACGAATGTCACCCAGATTGTATTCTGCAATGTACCCCGATTCTCCTTACAGCCCTCTCAGGGCGAAAACCTCCCATGGGCGATTGTAGTCTGACGCATCAGCCCATGAACGACGGCCCGCCGATTCTCCGTTGCCGCCGCCGGCTCGAAGGCTCCGATCCTGCCTCGAAATACGCTCGCAGGCCCTGATGCATCAGGCTGCGCAATGACCGCCGTTTCCGCTCCTAACCCTTCCAATAGGGGCTGTCCCAGCAGCCTTGCTGGGACAACTTGCAGACGCGACCGGTCACGCATCTCCCCTTACGCCCGCAGAAGTACAATCCGTTGCAGAACTGACCCATCAGGCCGTTTTCGCCAATGCGTCACACCCCTTTGGTTCCCTCGTCTCACAGCTACGATTCCTGCCTACAGCAGTCTTACTCGGAGCACCTGGACTCAGCCGCAACTTGCCACCGGAGCATGTTCAAACTTCCCCACCGAGCCGTTCCCAGGACTTCCTATAGGGGCCAGAAGGGCATTCCCATCACTCACCGTGTCAGCCCCCAACAGCTCCCAAAAGTACAATTCGTTGCAGAACCGGCGGGATCACCGACCATCCCATTCTCGTCTTGATCGACGCTCTCGACACGGTGACCGGTCAATAATCTCGCTGCCGCCGCCTCAGAGGGCATCGACATTGCTCGCTCCAATGTGGCTATTTTGCCGACTTGCATTTCTGCAACTCCGCCGGAATCCGTGGAACACGCTCCGACCAAACATTGCTTGCTCCCTTGCCAACCTCCCCTCTCTCTCCCCCGCTTTCAGCTTGGAAACACCCCCGACTTGCATTTTGGGAACTGAGCCGAATCCTTGTACACGGGTAGGACATTACATCCAGCCTCCAAGGGGCCAGTTGACGGCCCCAGGCCGCCCCGGCGACAGCCTCGACCAGCGCCGCCGGATCGCTCGCATCGATGTAGCTGGAGTGTCGCTGCAATGCCGCAGTTTCAAGGCATCCCAGGGCAATTCCTGCCATCTCTCCCTTGACGAAAGGGCTTCGGTTGCGGGATGATAAGAGTAAGACGCTACACTATATCAATGGACAAAAATGGGGAGCGTACGTTGCCCGTCAAGCCGAGGAACACCGACACCATCACCTTCTCCCTGCCCCCGGAGATGTCCCAGCACCTGCGGCAGGTGGTGAAGGACGAGAGCCGCACCGTGAGCGAAGTGCTGCGGGAGGCCATCCGCCTGTACATGGAAGAAAGGGAGTGGCGCATCCAGGAGCGGATGCAGCGAAGGCGTTCACGCCGGGACGACCAGCAATGAACCGAGAGCAGAACGTACCTATGAATCGGACGAATGGCCGCACGCCTGTTGCCATGTCTGCCAGGGTGCCGTCCTTCGTCGCCATGTCGTTCTGCCTTATCGTCGTGACTTTCATCGGTTGCGCTCAGGAACCTGCTTCCACCGAGTCCGAGCGTGTGATCGTGGGGCTGATTACCAAGACCGAGGGCAACCCCTTCTTCGTCACCATGACCGAGGCGGCCCTTGAGCGCGCCGAGGGGCTTGGCGTCGAGCTGCGCACCTACAGCGGCGCCTACGACGGGGATACACAGGCGCAGCTAGCGGCCATTGAGGAGCTGGTAGAGTCGGGCGCGAAGGGCATCCTCATCACCCCGTCGGACCCGCTGGCCCTAGAACCGGCGGTCGCGCAAGCGCGTTCGGAGGGCGTGCTGGTGATCGCCCTCGACACCCCCTTCGACCTGCCGGACACGGTTGACGCAACCTTCGCCACCGACAACTTGCGGGCCGGTGAACTGATCGGCCTTTGGGCTCGGCAAAGGCTGGGGCCGCTGGCGGCTCAGACCCGGATCGCGACGCTGGACGGCTATGAGACGCCGGTCACCGTTGATGTGATGCGCAACCAGGGCTTCCTCCACGGCTTCGGCATCGACATCAAGGACCCGGAGAGGAAATATGACGAGGATGACCCGCGCATCGCCGGCAGCGCTACCACCATGGGCTCGGAAGCAGGCGGGCGCAGCGCGATGGAGCGCCTGATGCGCATGGACCCGTCGATACGACTCGTGTACGCCATCAACGAGCCCGCGGCTGCGGGCGCATACACAGCGCTCCGTTCCATGGGGCTGGAGCACGAAGTGCTGATCGTCACCATCGACGGGGCCTGTTCCGGCGTGAGCAGGGTCGCCGCCGGGGAGCTTGGAGCCACCGCCATGCAGTATCCGGTTCGGATGGCAGTGCAGGGCATTGAGGCCGTGGTCGAGTTCGTCAGGACCGGACAGAAGCCGCAGCCCGCAACCGACCTCGGCTTCCACGATACGGGGGTGGCGTTGGTGAGTGCGGAGCCGGCCGCCGGGGTGCCGTCCATCGATGCCGAACAGGCCCTGACGGAGTGCTGGGGGGGCGAGTCCAGCCCAGTGAGCGGCCTCCGCTCTTTGAGACACCGAACCGTATGATTGATAGCAAGGAGAAGCCAATGCGTGAACAAACCGACCTGATACCCGTGGCCCTGTACGCCAGGGTGTCCAGCGACCGGCAGGACGTGGACCTGTCCGTGGCCGCCCAGCTGCGGGCACTCAGGGACTACGCCGACAAGAACGGCTACGTCGTCGCAAGGGAGTACATCGACGAGGCCGAGAGCGGCCGCATCGCCGACAGGCCGGAGTTCCGCAAGATGCTCGACGAGGCCGCCAAGCCCGAGGCCCCTTTCAGAGAGATTTTGGTCTGGAAGTTTTCGAGGTTCACCCGCAAGCGGGAACACGCCGTCGCCTTCAAGTCCATGCTCCGGCGCAAGGGAGTCCGCGTCGTCTCCATCACCGAGCACGCCGACGACTCCGCCACCGGCAGGCTCATGGAGGCCATCATCGAGTCGGTGGACGAATTTTACTCGGAAAATCTTGCCGAAGAAGTTCGCCGGGGAATGCGGGAGGCCGCATCAAGAGGCTTCTGGGTCGCCAGCAGGGTGCCCTACGGCTATCAGAAGCGCATGGTGCAGGACGGGGCCAAGAAACGCCCCACCCTGGAACCCGATCCCGCAACCGCTCCCGTGGTCAAGCGCATTTTCTCCATGGCCGAGTCGGGCCGGGGCATCCTGGACATCACCCAGACCCTCAACGCCGAGGGCATCGCCAACCCCACGGGGAGGCTCTGGTCCAAGAACGGCGTCCACATCATCCTACGAAACGAAGCCTACACCGGAACCCTCCTCTGGGGCGTCGGAGGGAAGGATAAGGCCGAGCCGGTCAGGGTGGACAAGGCGTTCCACGGTATCGTCACCAAAGCCCAATTCAAGAGGGTCAACAAGCGAATGCGTTCACGGGCTCCCAGGAAGGCCCATCCCCGACGTGTGGGAAGCACCTACCTGCTCAGCGGGTTGGTCAGGTGCCGGACGTGCAACGGGGCGCTTAGCGGCCAGGACGCCAAGAGCGGGAGGTACGCCTACTACGTCTGCCAGTCCATCATGAAGCGGGGCAGGCACGCCTGCGAGACCCCCAGGCTCAACGCACGGCGCTTCGAGGAGATGGTGGTGGGAAAGATCAGGGAGAACGTGCTCACCGAGTCCAACATCCGGGAGTTGGTGAAGCTGGTGGACGAGGAGATGGACGGCATCGCCAAGGAGCAGCGCCAGAAGCTTCAGACTATCGAGTCGGAGCTTGAGGACGTGAAGCGTAGGCTGGGACGGCTCTACGACCTCGCGGAGACCACCGACCTGGACATCGAGGACTTCAAGCTCCGCATCAGAGACCACCGGGAGCGCCAGGAGAAGCTGGAGGCGTCTGCTACCGAGGCCAGGGCGATGCTCTCGCAGCGCAGGGAGATCCTGGACGACGTGGAGACCATCACGGCCTACGCCTTGGACATGAGCGTGTTCCTCAACAAGAGCGAGTTGACCGAGCGCAGGGCCTTCATCGAATCCTTCGTGAAGGAGATCGTGGTGATGCCTGGCAATGCTTTGCTGCGCTACTCCATCCCTATGCCGGAGGATGCTCCGATAGGGGGAAGGGACACAGAGGAGGTGGCTCTCCACGCCCCGGTTCTGTCTACCGTCAAGCGTGGTGGGCCCGCCTGGATTCGAACCAGGGACCAATCGGTTATGAGCCGACCGCTCTGCCGCTGAGCTACGAGCCCCGATAGCTAATTCTATCCCACCCCTCTCCACCCCGCAATGTGAGGCCGGAAATGGTATCCTTGCCCTCGCCTCCAACCTTCCAGTCTCTCCATTCACTGCCATGCAAACCAACAGCGTCGAATTCTCTGTAGACGGCGATACCCTACGCGGCGACCTCGCCATCCCCGCTCCCAACGCCCCATGCATCCTCATGTCCCACGGCTTTGAAGCCAGCAAGGACGGCACCAAGTGGTCTTTCCTGGCCCCTAAACTCATAGAGCGTGGATATGCCATCCTCAAGTTCAACTACCGAGGCTGCGGCTACCCACCCGACGCTAGTGACGGCCTCTTCGAGGACACCACCCTGTCCGCCCGCATCGCTGACTACCGTGCCACTTTGGATTTCCTCCAAAACACTGGCATCGATACCGACCGCATCGCCGTCCTAGGGTCCAGCTTCGGCGGCGAAGTCCCCGTCGCCGCCCAGGACCAGAGGGTTAAAGTCTACGTCCTCCTCGCCACTCCCTCCCGACCCCAATCACCCACGGAAGAACACCTTGCCGAATGTCATTCCACGGGCTATTTCTCTCTGCCCTCAGGGAAGAGGCTGAAGCTCGACTATTTCCAAGACGGAGCGAAATACAATTTATGCAAGGCTGCAGCCGAGCTGGACCGACCCGTCCTGATCATCCATGGAAGCCTTGATGATGACGTCCCCGTCGAACAGGCCCGCGAACTCTACGCCCACGCCCGCAAGCCCAAAATGCTCGAAATCATCCAGGGCGCCGAGCATGCCCTCCGCCGCCCCGAGGACATGGACCGCATCCTCCAACTAACCCTCGCTTGGCTGGAGTCTTACCTCTAGGACTCAGGCCTTTAGTTCATCTTGTATAGGTCCAGGGCGTTCTCACCCATCACCTTGCGCTGGTCCTCCTCTGGCAGCCTCGAGAGCGACTCTCTCAGCGTCTTCACCGGCCCCGTCCACGAGTCTGAGTGCGGATAATCGTAGGCCCAGAGTATCCTGTCCGCTCCCAGTAGCTCCGCCGTCAATGCCCCATACTCGTCCTCCGGCTCCATGGATATCCACCCCCGGGTCTTGAAATACGTGCTCGGCTCCTCCTTCGACTCCATGGTGAAGCCTATCACCTCGTATTTCTCATCCATCCGGTCCAGGATGTAGGGCATCCACAGCGTCCCCGACTCCAGCACTACCAGCTTGAAGTTCGGGAAACGATCGAAAACGCCGCCCTGGAAGAAGCTCATGAAGCTCAGTTGGATGTCCTGGGACGTCGAGAATACCCACCACGAAGGCATCGTGATGTCGGGATATAGCAGGCTGCTCGACGGTGTGCCTCCCGCGCTCACGTGCAGCGCCGGAGGCATGTCCTGATCCTGGAATTCCGCCCATAGCGGGTCCCAGTACCGAGACCCATACGACCTGTCATGGGGCGGGCTTGCCGGGCACATCACCGCCCTCGGCCCGACTCCCGCCGTCCTCTTCAGCTCCTTCACCGCCTCGTCAACGTCCGTCCACGGAAGAATTATCGCCGGGTATAACCTGTCCGGATGCTCGCTGCAAAAGTCCACCAGCCAGTCGTTATAAACTCGGCAATAGGCCGCAGCTAGGGAGGGGTCCTTCGTTGCAACCCAGCTCAGCCCCAGCGACGGGTAAAGAATGCTCTTGTCGATCTCTTCCTCATCCATCAATGCGACCCGTGCGTCCGGGTCCCGGGCCCCGGGGTTTATCTCTCGCCCCTCCTCCCAGGTCAACGACGGGTTTTCGAAAATGTTCTTCTGTCTCCATTCCTTGGTCCTGCCGACAGTGGCCATGTTGGCGCTCGTACCGTGATTCAGGAACACGTCGCCCTTTCCCTCTGAGTACCACTGCTCCAGCCCGTCCTCCCCGACTCCCATGTGCATCGCCCTGTCCTTGAACTTCGGCTCAATGTTGTTCACCCACAGGTCTGACGGCTCCAGTATGTGACCGTCCACGTCGATGATCGGTGAATTGTTCACTCCCGTTTACCTCCTGGTCTGAACACTGCTAATTGAAGCCCCAGTATAGCCCCTCGAAATCAATGTATCCTGCGTTTATGTCTACTCGAGCCCGTAGAGCCCCACCGCATTCTCCCCCGACACCAATCTCCGCTCCCTTGGCGTAAATCCCTGCAGAAGCTTCCTCAGATTCCGGACCGGGTCCTTGCCCCCGTCCGAGTGAGGGTAGTCATACGCCCAAAGGACTCTATCTGCGCCTAGTTGCTCGATTACGAACTGTCCCAGCTCGTCCCCCGGGTCCACCGAGACCCAGCATTGCGTTGAGAAATACTCCGTAGGCTGCCGCTTCGACTCCGTCGTGAACCCCATTACATCCCGCATATCGTCCATCCTTATCAGCAGCCACGGCAGCCACGCCGCCCCTGACTCCAGGACAACAACCTTCAGCTTTGGGAACCGGTCGAACACCCCGCCCTGGAAGAAGCTCAGGAAGCTCAGCATGGAATCGATTGGCCCCGTGACCAGGTCCCACCAGCTTGGCAATGAGAACTCCGGGTACAGGATGCTCCCCGACGTAGTGCCGGCATTCCCAACATGCAGCGAAACAGGAAGCCCCTGGCTTACCAGCTCCGCCCAGAGCGGGTCCCATCTCAGCCTCCCGTAGGACATGTCATTCGGTGGTGTATTGGGGGCCTGCACCGCCCTCGCCCCGAACTCCGAAGTTCTCTTTAGCTCACCCACGGCCCGCTGAACGTCCCCCCAGGGCAGCGTCACAGCAGGGAACAGCCGACCATTCCCATCTGCACAGAAGTCCCTGATCCAGTTGTTATACGCCCTGCAGTGGGCCGCACTCAGTTCCCTGTCTTCTATCCGGGACAGCGTGAGCCCCAGCGTGGGGAACAGAAAGCTGCCGTCTATCTCCTCATCATCCATCATCGCGATTCGCCGGTCGGGCTTCCACGCCGGTGGATTCATTTCCAGGCCGTCGTCCCAGTTCACTTCGTGGCTGTCGAAAATCTTCTCCCGACGCCACTTCTGGTCCTTGCCTATCGTAGCTGCATCCACGGCCGTTCCACTCGAGAAGAACGGTATCGGCTCACCGTCCACGCTCCAGCACTCCAGCCCCGCCAGGTCCGTATCGACGCGCATCGCCCGGTCCTTAAACCGCGGTTCTATGTAGTCAAGCCACAGATTCGCCGGTTCCAGGATGTGTCCGTCCACATCCACAAAGAGCATCTTTGCCATGGGCAGTCCCTAGTAGGAGAACCCTCCGCTTCCCGTTGGCTTGCCGGTCTTCATGTCTATCGTCTCGAACATCCGGGGCCCGAGCGTCGCCAGCAAACCAAGCGCCGCCAGGTGCATCGTCCTGTCCGTCGGGTCCAGGGGCGGCGCAACTTCACAGAGGTCGATGCCCTTGATAATGTCGTACTGTCCCAGCGCCGTCATCAGCGAAAGAAACTCCCGCGCCCTGATCCCCTGGTACACGCAAGCCGTAGTCCCAGGCGACTCCGACCCGTCCACAACGTCTATGTCTACGCTCACGTAAACCGCGTCCACGCTGTCCGCCGCCACCTCCAGCACCTCCTTGAGCGCCTCTTCTATCCCTTTGTCCAGCATCTGCCGGGCGGTGACCATCTTCAGGCTGTGGTCGCTGTACATGCGATACTGCTCCGCGTCCAGCACCGCCCCGTTCAGCCCGAGCCACGCCATGTTCTTGTAATTTATCGTGGCATTCTCACTGATCCGCCGTGCTGAGGTCCCGTGGTTGTATCGGCTCCCCGCCTGCAGCTCGTCCCAGAAGTCCGGGTGACTGTCGATGTGCAGGTATCCTATCCTCGGATTCGACTGCCTCTCCACCATCCCCCGCGCAAACCCGAGAAATCCCGGGTAGCAAACGTAGTGGTCACCGCCCAGGATCACTGGTGACCCGCCCCGACGCACGATATCGCTCACCCCGGACGCCACACCCTCCGTCGTCACCATTATGTCTTGTGGCGAAATGTCCAAATCCCCAATGTCTGCCAGCAGCCCGTCCCCCTTGAACCGGAAACCCAGATGGCTGTCCAGGTCCACCGTCGTTCTGTCCTCCGCCATCTCCTGCACCATTCGGTACTTGTACGTGCCCTCCCTTATGCCCCGTGGCCCGAACCTCGCACCCTTCCTCCCGATGTTTATCCCCTCGTCTATCGGCACCCCCGCCACCACCGTCATCCCCTCCTGCACGTCCTCCCGACCGATAATCGGCGCCCCGAAGAAAGATGGGAACCCCACGTAAGAGTTGATGTAGCCCGGCTTGGACGCTGCCATTATGTATACCTCCGGTTGCTGAGAACAACGCTAATTTATACCCCACCCAGCCGTACGGTCAACAGAACCCATTCTTGTGGGTTTCAGTCCGGTTCCCATAGAATGACAAAGTCATTCTGAGATCTATTCAATAGAGCTTGGAATGCTGCCACCTGTGTCCAAATCGATAATCCCTGTGTAGGCACTTTCAAGCGCCAACCTGAGTGGGAGCTAAGGCGCATCCGAATTGCTTTTGTGACTTTAGGCCTCCCTAACATCCGCACCCATGAATCTGAAGGTTATAACAACTGACCTGCTTTCGGGCGTTGTAGTCGGCGTGATTCTGATTCCCACCGCCATGGCCTACGGCATCATTGCCGGAGTCGGACCTGCCTCGGGTCTCTATGGCGCCATCGCCATTGGTTTTCTGGCAGCCGTAACCGGGGGCACCAGGGCCTTTATATCGGGCCCCAACGTGTTTGTCGCTGTGGTCATGGGCCCGGTAGTCGCCGATTACGGGTTGGAGGGCGCGTTCACCGCCGCCCTGTTGGCAGGCTTGTTCCTGGTGGCCTTCGGCGTATTGCGCCTCGGGCGGTTCATTACCTATATTCCCCATTCCCTTCTTTCGGGGTTCTTTACCGCCGCTGGCATCCTTCTCATCGCAACGCAGGTCTTGCCTGCCTTGGGGCTGCCTACGGCTCCGGGCGGCATCGTCGGCAATGCCGGGGAGTGGCTTGGCGCCTCCGTGAACTATGAGGCCCTCGCAATCGCCATCATTACCATAGCCGTTGGGTTTCTTTGGCCCCGTAAGCTATCTAAATATGCCCCATCCCAATTCGCCGCCCTGGTCGCCGGAAGCCTGGCGGGCATACTCTGGCTGAAGAACGCCCCTGTAATCGGGGATATCCCCCGAGGTTTGCCTGACCTGACCCTGCCGGTGTTCGATGCGGCAGTCATTACGCCTGCTTTCACCATGGCGCTACTCTCCGCCGCCACGACGCTCTTGACGGCCTTGCAGACGGATACGATTACCGGCGGAGTGCACAGGCCCAACCGGGAATTGATGGCGCAAGGACTCGGCAACGTCGCCGCCGGGCTGATCGGCGGTACCCCGGGTGGCGTCAGCTCAACCAGCCTCATAAATGCCCATGCCGGAGGCAGGACCATGATTGCTGGCATTACTGCCGCCTCTCTCTTGGTGTTGTCCCTCTTGGTCCTCCAGGCCATTCACATTCCGTTGGCCGCCCTCGCCGGCATCATCATGGTTAATGGTTACCGCATCATTGACTGGCGATATCTGCGGAGGCTGCGGCGAATGCCTCTCGGCTACGCATTCGTAATGCTCACTACCGTGGCCTTCGCGGTGCTGGTCGACTTCGTCACTGCTATCTTGATAGGCCTGGTGGTGGCAGCTTTGGTGGGCGCCGCCCGGTCTGAACGGCAGGAACTGGATCGTCTCATATCCGTTCCGTTGCTTGACATCATCATTTGGCCCGACGCCGACGCCTTCTCTTCCCGAGTCGCTCTGGTAATCCTGCCGGACAGGGTGTCTGTGGCCTCCGCCCGGTCGATGGAGCGAATTCTAAGAAGAGACATCAAGGTCAGCGAGGCCGTTATCTTCGACTTCAGCAAGACTACTTATGTGGATGATACCGCTGGGACACTTATTGGACAGATGGTTGCCGGGAAGCCGGCAATCATCGCCGGGGTACGGGGTGAGGCATCTGCCATGTTGTCAGGTTTTGCCGATATATCGGATGATAGGCTGGCTGCAGACATGGTCCATGCCAGGCAAATGGTCAGGGAGATGCTCTAGGTCTTGATGTTACATTGAGCTATGCGCACAATTTGTCATGCACCGTGAGAACAGTACCATGTTTCCTCTTGGAATGAATATATGACTACCCAACCCCCTCCCGAGGCAGAACCCTTATTTGTCGGCCTACCCTCCTTCCTCAAACTCCCTTATGTCACCGACCCCGAGGAACTGAAGCGCCTCTCCCCCGACGTCGCCATCATGGGCGCCCCCTTCGACATGGGCACCACCATCAGGCCCGGCACCCGCTTCGGACCCCGGGCCATCCGTCAGGCCGCGGGCTACGTCGGTGGAAGCCCCGTCGAGCCCATGTACCACGTCTCCCTCAAGGTGCAGCCCTTCGCTGTCCTCAAGGTCGTCGACTTCGGCGACGCCAACTGCTCACCCCACTCCCTGGAACTCGCCCACGCGGCCATAAACCGTAAAGTCGCCGACGTCCTCGCCGCCAAAACCCTCCCGATCGTCCTCGGCGGAGACCATTCCATTACTCTCCCAGCCGCCACCGCCGTCGCCGACGCCTGGGGCCGGGGCAAGGTCGGCATCATCCACTTCGACTCCCACGCCGACACTGCCCCCGACAGCTTTGGTGGCAGCCTCATCGCCCATGGCAGCCCCATGCGACGTCTCATCGAAAGCGGTGCCGTTCCTGCGAAGAACTTCGTCCAGATCGGCCTCCGCGGCTACTGGCCCCCTGCCGAGGTCTGGCATTGGATGGAGGAGCAGGGCATGAGGTGGCATCTGATGACCGAGCTAGATGAGCGTGGCTTCGACGTAGTCATGGACGAGGCAATCAACGAGGCCCTGGACGGCCCCGAGTTGATCTACCTCTCCGTCGATATCGATGTCCTTGACCCGGGCTTCGCCCCCGGCACCGGCACCCCCGAGCCCGGCGGCATGAGCCCCAGCCAACTCCTCCGTGCCGTCCGCAATATCGTCTCACGGGTCAACCTCGTAGCCATGGATGTCGTCGAGGTCTCCCCTCCCTACGACGGCCCCGGCGCCGTCACCGCCGAGCACGCCCACCGGGTCGTCGTCGAAGCGATCGCCGCCCTCGCCCACAAACGCCGCTCCGGCTAGTCTCCCGATTTGGAATCGCGGTCACCAGTTATGAGACTTTGGCACAATTTGCCCATCGGGTGGTGGGGCCGCTCGTGCTGAGGCCCTCGAAGTATGAGCGGGGGGTGGCGCAGGACTGAGACGTGTGACCGAAAGACATGGCTCTACAGTTACGCTACTGTCCCAGTATGGTAATATCCGCCTAATCGACGCCCTCGGCACCTGCTTAGAGAGGAAGGTCCGCCCGTGGCCCTTGAACAGCTCATCTCCGCCGACTCCCACGTCGTAGAACCCCCCGACCTCTGGCAGACCCGCACCCACCCCCGCTTCCGGGACAAGGCCCCTCGCGTCGTCAAGAACGGCAACGTGGATAACTGGGTTGTCGGCGACGATATCCTCATCGGCTCCGTCGGAGGCCCTACCCAGGCCGGACGCCGCTACACCGACCTCGACAATCTCTCCATCGAAGGCTCCTACGAAGAGTCCCCCCTCGCTGCTTACGACCCCGACGAACGCCTCAAGGCCATGGAAGTCGATGGCGTTGTCGGTGAGGTCGTTTACTCCACCATCGGTACCCGTCTCTTCACCGTTGATGTCCGTGGAGACCTCCTCTCTGCCTGCTTCCGGGCCCTCAACGACTGGTCCGCCGACTTCGGCGCCGCCCACCCCGACAAGCTCAAGGGCACAGCCGTCATCAGCTTTGACAACATCCCCGAAGCAGTCGAGGAGGTCCAGCGCTGCGCCAAACTTGGCCTCTCCGGTTTCGTTATACCCGCCTACCAGTCCGAGGACGAACACTACGATCAACCCGAATTCGACCCCATCTGGGCCGCCTTTGAAGACGCCGGCCTCCCAGTGGGCATCCACTCCGGCTCCGCACGCCCGGGGCCTGCGCGCATCGGCTCCTTCGCCAACAACGCCTCAGTCGCCGGCACCGCCGCCTTCCGGGCCACCCAGGACTACTGGCCCCGCAGGTCCATCGCCCAGATGATGTTCGGAGGCGTCTTCGAACGCCACCCAAGGCTGAAGGTCGGCGTCGTCGAGTACGAGCTCTCCTGGGCCCCTTACTTCATCATGATGATGGACATGGCTTACGAAAAGCACCGCTACGTCACCGAGATCACCTTCAAGAATGGCCGGCTCCCCAGCGACGTCTTCCACGACAACATGTTCGTTTCCTTCCAGGAAGACGGCCTTGGCATCGCCCTGCGGGACGTGATTGGCGTGGACAACATCATGTTCGGCTCCGACTATCCCCACCGGGAGTCCACTTGGCCCCGCTCACGACAGGTCCTCAACGACATCCTCTCCGACTGCACCGACGAAGAAAAAGAGAAAATCGGCTATTCCAACGCCGCCCGGCTATACGGATTTAACTAGCGCTACCGGCTTTCGATAGAGTCATCCACCCATGACTTCCGAAATCTGCTCCGGCCTCCGAGTCCTCGACCTCAGCCGCACCTGGACCGGCGCCCTTGCCACCCTACTCCTCGCCGACGCCGGTGCCGAAGTCATCAAAATAGAGGCCCCCGGCGGCGACCCCACCTGGCAGCACTACGCATCCCCACTCTGGCACCGCGGCAAGAAGAGCGCCTTCCTCGACCTCAAAACCCCCGACGGCAGGGACACCCTCAAACGTCTCGCCGCCAGGAGCGATGTGCTCCTCCACACCCTCATGCCCGGCGCCGACAAGCGCCTCGGCGCGGACTATGAAACTCTAAAAGAAGTCAGTCCCGGTCTCGTCTACTGCGCCGTCTCCGGTTTCGGCCCGCTAAAGGGCCTCGAAGGCGTCAAGGGCTATGATGCCGTAGTAGCCGCCCACACCGGCCGCTTTTACGTTTTCCGCAAGCAGCTTGACCGCGAGGGGCCAAAGTTCGGGGCCCTTCCCGTCGCCAGCTTCGGCGCTGGCATGCTCGCCCTCCAGGGTATCCTCTCCGGTCTCCTGGTCCGGGAGCAAACGGGTCGGGGCCAGAAAGTCGAGACTAGCCTGCTCCAGTCCCTCATCGCCTATGACTGGTACTGGCTTATGTGGCAGCTGGAACACAGAGGCCTCAACCCACAGCTCGGCTATACCGATACCGAACCCACTCCCCAGTATTTCGTCTGTCCCACCGGTGATGGCCATTGGCTCCAGATGGCCAACGCCATGGAGCACCTCTTCTACAACTGGGTTATCGGTATAGGACTGGGCGACTACCTCGCCGACTCTCGCTTCTCCCATTTCCCCAATACCGACTCAAGGGAGGTTGAAGAGGAGCTATACCAGCGTATGTTCAAACGGATGGAGGAACGCACGCTGGACGAATGGACCCACACATTCATGACCGATGTAGATGCCGCATCCGAGCCTTTCCGACAAACACATGAAGCCTTCGGCCATGTTCAGGTTATTGCCAACGCCCATACCATGACCGTTGAAACCCCCGATGGACGCCTCATCAAACAGCCAAGTCGCATTGCGACCTTCACCCAAACCCCGGTCTCCATCACCCGCCCCGCCCCCACCCCCGGCCAGCACACCAACGAGATTCTCGACCTCTCCCGTAACGGCCACCGATCTGCTTCCATTACACCTAACGGAACTCACCCCCGAAAACCCCTGGAAGGTCTCACCATCATCGATTTCGCTTCCTGGATTGCCACCCCTCTCGGCCCCTCCATCCTCGCCGACCTGGGCTTGCGCGTTATCAAGGTCGAACCCCTCGGCGGCGAACCCTGGCGCGGATTCGGATTGATGGGGCTGAGAACCCATCAAAGCAAGGAGTCCGTCGCCGTTGACCTGAAAACCGAAGAGGGCCGCAACATCATTTACCGCCTCATCGAACGCGCCGATGCCGTCGTCCACAACTACCGCCCCGGCGTCCCCGATCGCCTCGGCATCGATTACCACACCCTCAGCAAGATCAACCCCGGCCTTGTCTACCTGTACGGAGCGGGCTACGGCTCTAAAGGACCCTACTCCCACCGCTCGGTCATGCACCCCATTCCCGGGGCCGTGGCGGGTGGTGCCCTCTACCAGGCGGGGCTCGGTACCCCCCCTCCCCCCGACTCCGACCTCTCCTACCAGGAGACCCGCCGAATAGCCAAGTCCCTCTCAGTCTCCAACGAAGCCAACCCTGATGTCAGCGCCTCCATGGTCGTCGCCGTTTCCCTGCTCATGGCCCTCTACGTCAAGAAGAAGACCGGCAAGGGGCAATACGTCGAGCCTACCATGGTCAGCACTGGTCTCTTCGTCAATTCGGACGACTACGTCCAGTTCCCCGGCAAACCCTCCCGCCGGCTCCCGGACCCCGACCTCTTCGGCATCCATGCCCTCTACCGAATGTACCGGTCCGAAGATGGCTGGATCTTCCTCGCCTGCGATACCCAGGAGGAATGGGCAACCCTCTGCCTCTCCCTCACCCGAGAAGACTTGCTTGAAGACCCCCGATTCTCCACCCCCCACTCCCGCCTCGAAAACGACGAAGCCCTCATAGCTGCCCTTGGACCTGTATTCAAGACTCGACCCGCCTCCGAATGGCAGGACCTCCTGGTTCCCAAGGGCGTCGCCTGCGTTACCGTCTACCCCGACGACTTCAGCGAATTCGTCAACACAGATCCCCGTATGAAGGAAGCCGGCTTGATAGTCGATCAGGAGCATCCCGTCCTCGGCAAATACCAGCGCTACGGCCCCATGATTAACTTCTCCGAGACCCCAGACACCAACCTGGGCCCCATCACAGTAGTCGGAGAGCAGACGGCCAGCGTCCTCACCGAGCTAGGCTACACCTCGGAGCAAATCGAGGACTTCACCGCCCGCAAAATAGTCGTCTGCGGAGATCCCTCTAGTCCCTAGACGAACTGCAGCACACGCTTCGGGTTCTCCACGAATATCGCGTCTATCTGCCCCCGACTCATCCCCTTGCCCCGCATAATCGGCACCACGTTTTCCAGCAGGTGCGCGTAACCGTGCCCCCCGTAGCTGTGCAGCCTCGTCTTCCACGCCGTATCGTGCGCCACGACTACCTGGTTCAGGTGTCCATCCTCTATAAGTCGGATGATGTTGTCCACCCGAGTCCCGTCGTTCGGCATAGTGAATGAAGGCGCCAGCGGATAGAAGGCCTGCTCAGCCCCGAACAGGTCGTATTCGATGTAACACCCCGTGTCTGCCAGCTCCTTCAAGGTCGGGTAGTCGGATATCGTCCGGCAAACGTGGCTCATGATCGTCCTTGACACATCCCCACCCGCCGCATCTATGCCCCGCACAATCTCCATCGGCGCCGACGGATGACGCCCGGGATGTATCAGCAACGGCGCGCCCGTCTTCACCTGCGCCCGTGCCCCGGCCCTCACCGACCTCTTTTCCGTCTCCGTCCACGGCCATGAACACCCAATTTCCCCAATGATCCCCGACTTCACCCCCGTGTCCCCCACACCCTCCGTTACGTCCTCCACTATCTCCTCAAACATCTGCTCCTCATCGATGTCGGTCCATCCCTCCGGCTGGAACGGCTCTATGTAGTACCCCGACCCCATGACTATGTTCAGCCCCGTCGCCCGGGACACCCGCGCCAGCGCCAGCGGGTCCCTCCCGATTCCCCGATTCGTCGCGTCCACGAGGCTCTGACCCCCCGCCCGGTAGAATCGGGTCACCTCCTTGATCATAAGCTCCTCGTCATACAGCCCGAGGTTTGCATAGTTCATCGCCCAGTTGCCCCGGATCCATCCCAGGTCGTCGATAGTTACCGGGTTCATTGCCACACCCTTCCGGCTCCCCTCCCCCGGCTCCTGGTAAAGCGGCTTGAAGTGAATGAATATGTGCTCATGCGTGAGCGTTACGCCCAGTTCATCCGGCGATATGTCGCCCAGTACCGACTGGACTCTCCCTGCGTTCTCTGAAGGTGACATCGTTTTGCCTCCGGGGTCATCTTGGACTGACCGAAATCATAGGTTTGCTCGAAACGGCGTGTCAACGATTGCCCTCGCGTAGTCATTGACATTCGCTTTAACACTTTCCTACCATTTACTTTACGTGACCTTTCGTTATCTTGCTGCAAAGGGGGTGAAACCCATGCCTAACCTGGAAGTCATATCCTCCGACTCCCACATCGTAGAACCTCCCGACCTCTGGACCTCCCGCATCGATCCCGCCTACAGGGATCGAGCCCCCCACATGGTCATCGACGACGATGGCATGGCCCGCTGGCTCGTCGAAGGGGACCAGCCCCTCGGCTCCGTCGGCGCACCCTCCCAGGCCGGCCAGCGCTACGAAGACCCCGAGGCCATCACCTTCGAAGGTGCCCTCGAAGACGTCCGACCCGGCGCCTTTGACCCCGCCCCCCGTATGGACGACCTGGAAGTCGACGGTGTCGACGGCGAGGTCATATACCCCACCATCGGCGCCCGGCTCTACACCATCCTCCAACCTGACCTCCTTGCCGCCTCCTTCCGCGCCAGCAACGACTGGCTCGCCGATTTCTGCTCCGCCAACCCCGGCCTCTTCAAAGGCAACGCCCTCATCTCCTTGGACGATGTGGAAGAGGGCGTCCGAGAGCTGGAGAGGTGCGCCAGCATGGGCTTCCGTGGCGCCATGATTACCACCTATCCCGGCGACGACAAGCAATACGAGCTTCCCATTTACGAACCCTTCTGGACCACCGCCGAGTCCCTCGGCATCGTCCTCAGCATGCACATCGCCTCCAACAGGCCGGGCCCCGGGCAGGTTAGCGTATTCACCGTCAACGGCGACGAGGAAGGCGCCGCTGCATTCAGCGTCAACCAGGACCACTGGGTCAGGAAGTCAGTAGCCTCCATGATATTTTCGGGAGTCTTCGAAAGGCACCCGGACCTGAACGTCGCCATCGTCGAGCATGAGCTCGCCTGGGCGCCCTACTTCCTGAGGACAATGGACTGGCTCTACTCCGAACTAAGCCAGACGGCGCCTTACCGCTTCCAGGGCGACGCCATGCCCAGTGACTTCTTCCACAGCAACGTCACCATGAGCTTCCAGCAGGACGACATCGGAATCCAGCTAAGAGACCTCATCGGCGTACAGTGCCTCACCTGGGGCTCCGACTATCCCCACGCCGAGTCCACCTGGCCCAAGTCCCGTGAAGTCCTCGCAGAGATCCTCGCAGATGTCCCCCAGGATGAGCAGCGCAAAATCGTCTGCGAAAACGTCGCAGGACTCTTCGGCTTCAACTAAGACTTAGCGAGATCTTTGCATAACCGCCATTCCCGATCCCGATCGGGACTCCATCCTTCGCGGGTGGGGCATTCCGCTCGCCCTGAGCGGAGTCGAAGGGTCTCAAGAGCGGAATGGGTGGGGTGTCCCCTTCCCCCGACTCAGAGTTACTCAAAGATCTCTTAACGGCTTCCCCGACAGTATGGCCTCGGGTACGTCCACCGCCATGGCTCGCGCCTTCCCCTGCCCGACAATCCTCCCAGCCTCCGTCACCGCCTCCGCCAGCTTCGGCGCCCGCGGCCCCGTGGGCCTGTGACAATCCGTGCTGATTAAATGCACCCAGCCATTTCTCAATAGAGTCTCAGCCACGTCCCGCTCCTCATCTCCGAACCTCCCCAGTATGCACGTCGACGTCACCTGCCCCAGCATCCCCCGCTCGGCGAACTCCCCCATGATTGAAGGATTCTTCATGATGTCCGCCTGCCGTTCCGGGTGCGCTATCACCGGCGTAAGCCCCTGCCCCTGGAGTCGAGCCAGCACCTCGTTTGTATAGTCGGGAAGCAAGTCAAACGGGAGCTCAACCAGGATGTAGAGACCACCGTTATAGGAAAAGGCCTCCCCCGAAGCCGCTAGCTCAGCCAGGTCTTCCGAAAGGTGGTTCTCCATCCCGATAAATACCCTTATGTCAATCCCATCGTCCCTCACCAGCCGGTTCAGCGTGTCCACGTGCTCGGAGACCTTTGGCAGCGCGTAGGCTTCCCGCACGTCCTTCGCATGGGGCGTCGCCGCCATCCCCCTGGTTCCGTCCGCCGCCGCCACACGCAGCATCGCCATGGACTCCTCCAGGGTCTTGGCCCCATCATCGAGACCCGGCAGAATATGGCTGTGCAGATCGAACAATCGGCGCCCTAGCCCCGCAGGTTCATCACCTTGAACGCCTCGGCATATTGGATCCCCTTGTCCCGACCCAGGTTCTGGGCGTGGTTCTTCACGCTCTCTGCCACGTTCCAGTCTTCCGTATCGGCCACCTGGCTCTTGTGGCACTTCAGCGCCGTTATCTTCAGATCTATAGTCTCGGAAATGTCGAAATGCGTGTCGGGGTCCTCACTTCCCCAGAACAGGATGTGCTTCACCTTGTGCGGCTCGAGCCCCTCTTCATAGTGCTCCGGGAAGTGGAGCCTGTCTCTCGCGTAGGGGAATGCCGCATCCAGGGTTACTTGGCCCGCCATCCGGTGGTCCCGGTGCAGGTAGAAACTCCTCCGGTGCGGATAGGTAGTGAAAACTGCCTCCGGCTTGTATAGCCGAAGGTTCCTCACCAGCTTCCCCCGAAACTCCGTACTGTCCTCCAGCCCTCCGTCCGGATAGTCCAGGAACACCACCTCGCTTAGCCCCAGCACCCGGGCCGCATCCAGCTGCTCTTCCCGCCGTATCGCCGCCAGCTTCTCCGACGTCATCTCCGGGTCATCCGTGCCCTTGTCTCCATTCGTTGCCACCACCAGGATCGCCCGACTTCCTTCCTTTATCCATTTGGTCACTATCCCTGCGCACCCGAACTCAAAATCGTCTGGGTGAGGGGTAACTACTAGCACGGTGTTGGGGGTGGGAATCATCGGCTGAATTGCTCCTGGGAATGGGTTTCGATGCCCGGATCTCGCAACCCGGGTCGGCAAGCTACTTTCCTACAACCCCGACACCCCTGTCAATCCCAACAATTCCCCCTTGCTTATCCCTCATCCCTCCCCCACCTCCCCCTATCCCATTCCGATGCCCCGCGAGGAATCTGAGGCGTAGACCGACCACACGCCCACTTCATATCCACCCACCCTATCCCGTCATCCCCGACCCCGATCGGGCCGAAGATGTCGAAGATGCACATGGGCGTATGTCCCTTGCGTGAATCCATCCCCTTCTACACCATCATTCCCAACTGCGATCGGGAATCCATCCCGCGGAGTGGGGTTGGGTTCCCGTAGGGGCGACCGGCGGGTCGCCTTGGGGCAGGGCCACTCATGCTGAGGCCACTCGAAGTATGAGCGGAGCGTGGCCCTCGCCCCGCCAATATTCCACCTCAGTCTACGGCCACCCCCCTTCTCCCATCCCATTCCGATGCCCCTCGAGGGATCTAGGATTTGCCCACTCATACCCTTTACCTCCTTCCCCCTTCCTCTCCCAGTACTGAACTAGAGGGCTACGTGGGTGCGCAGCACCCACGTAGCCCTCTGTTCTTCTCTCCCCCTCTCCCTTAAAGGCCCTAAGGGAGAGGGGGATCAAGGGGGTGAGGGTTCCCCTGTGGGGCCGAAGGGCATCCCCCTGAAATTGGACATTTGCCCTACCTGAACCTCCGTGCTATACTACACTCCAGGCCGCCGACCTCACACCTCGGCGCCCATCACAATGCAGGACCAAAGGAGTCCCATGAGCCGCACCGGCCTACATAGGCCCCGTCTCAGCCGAACAGCATTCCGCCGCCCGGCCCCCGGCACGCGCCTCAGCCCCACTCCCTTTCCCTTTACCGTCCTGCACCCCAACACCCACTACAAGCGCTGCCCAAAGGCCCAACGCCTCGGCCTTCGCAGCGATCAATCACTGTCCCGCCCCCTGCAAGGAAGGTTCCCGGACAAATCACGGCATGCCCTCTCTATGAGCTGCCAAGTGCGCGCCCCACTCTCTGGGCGCAACGGTTTCGCCCCGTCAGGCGACGCTAAGGAGCACGGTGTAATGTTGCTCCATCGGGCCATAGCGCCCTTCTTGGACTTCCCCGGCATACACCTTGCCGGCCAATCCGAGCAGTCGGAGGTTGCCCGACTCAAAACAAACAGACCGTTTATGGATTCCACCGTCGTCACCACCGGTAAGTTCCGGTCTACGAACGCCGGTCACGGGTCCTCGCTCTCACCCCTTGGGGTGCTAGAGCACTTCCAGTGGGCGAGACTGCCCCAGAGCGGGATTTTCTCGTGTCTCGTCCACATCCTCTCGGAAGTATGGGGCTGTGATTCCACCGTCGTCACCATCGGCAAGTTCCGGTCTATGAACGGCGGTCACGGGTCCATGCTCTCACCCCTTGGGGTGCTAGAGCGCTTCCGGTGGACGAGGCTGCCCCAGAGCGAGAATATCTCGCGTCTCGTCCACATCCTATCGGAAGTGTGGGGCTGTCGCAGAATCGACGCTGGTGTGGACCGTCCCCGGGGGCGGACACCCCGCATCGGAACAGGCGTCGCCGACATCCTGCGCAAACCGTCCGGGACCTTCCACCCCCTCCCCCTCCCCCTCTCCCTCCGCCCCGACTCTTACACTGTCACTCCCGCCCCCGATCTAGAATCCACCCCACGGGCGGAGTCGAGGGGAGGAGTCCTACCCCCTCTCCCTCGAGGGGAGAGGGCTGGGGTGAGGGTGATCCCCTCCCCAGCGTGTGGGATTGTAATCACAAACCAACACCCCTCACACTGTCATTCCGATGCCCCGCGAGGAATCTGGGGTGGTGCCCCCTCCCCGCTCCCCAGTACCAAACTAGAGGGAAGCGCCTGCCCCGAGCCCCTCGAGGGGGAGAGGGGGACCAAGGGGGTGAGCGTTCCCTTCCTTCTTCTGAGACTGAGGCGCCCCTCTCTGTCGTCCCCGACTCCGGTCAAGAATCCCTCCTTTCCTCCCCCAGTATTGAAACTAGAGGGAGCAGTTGGCGCAGGCGCGCCAACTGCTCCCTCTGTTTTTCCTTCCCCCTCTCCCTTAAAGGCCCTAAGGGAGAGGGGGATAAAGGGGGTGAGGGTTCCCTCCGTGTTCCTTAAACAATCAAAGCCGTGCCTGAAACCGCAAAACAATCAAAAACTCGCCCATCTTCCTTGCCCCCAGCGACACGCGAAATCCCCAGAAATCCCTCTAGGCATCGTTCAATCAAACCAGCTACGAGTTCAATCAACGTTCAATCAAAACCCCACCCCCACAACTGGACAACGACCCCGTATTCCTCCGGCCTATCGACGGAGCCAACCCCTTGCCCCTCCACCCCCCAATATGTAACCTGAGAATTA
Organism: Dehalococcoidia bacterium; assembly: GCA_965207225.1. Lineage (GTDB taxonomy): Bacteria > Chloroflexota > Dehalococcoidia > Plut-88900 > Plut-88900 > Plut-88900. The sequence goes on along the minus strand of CBDBLV010000005.1, from coordinate 1,894,609 downwards.
CACATCCAGCGTCAAATCACATAAGGAGGCCCATACCATAATCACCGTCAAAAGCTACCAACACTCAGACCTGGACCGCCTCTGGTCTCTCACAAACTCCATCCACGGCGACAAGGGTTGGTGGGCCGGCCGTTCACTCGACAACCTCTCCGTCTGGCTAGGTCAACCCACCATCGACCCGGAGCGTGACGTATTCCTCGCCCTCGATGGCGACTCTCCCATCGGCTACCTCATCGCCAACCTCGAGCCGCCCTTGAAACGCGTCGTCCTCGAAGGAGCCGTCCACCCCGACCACCTTCGCCAGGGCGCCGGCACCCGACTCGTCGAAGCATCGGCTGATCGGGCATCCGACCTCGGCTACGAAATCATCCAGATGGCCGTTCCATACGCAGCACTCAACGCACGAAGACTTGCCAGGCGCTGCGGCTTCCGATTCATCCGCAAGTTCTGGGAGATGAAGCTCAACGACCCCACGTCCGTCCCCAACCCCGACCTCTACGAAGGCTTCCAGCTCCGCCACTTCTGTGAAGGCGACGAAGACCGGCTCCGCTTCATCCAGAACCTCTCCTTCGCCAAACACTGGGGCTACAGCCCCAACCGCCCCGAGGACATCTATTACAAGGTCCGCATGGGCCTCTTCTCCTTCAACGACATCCTTCTCGTACTGGACGGCGACAACACCATCGGCTTCAATTGGACCCGGCTGGAACGCAGTGAAAAGAGCACCCAGGGCTGGATAGGAATGATGGGTGCCCACCCCGAATACCGGGGCAAGGGCCTCGGCACCTCGATAATGCGGGCCGGCGTCCAGTACCTGAGAGATTCGGGCGCTTCCCGCATCGACCTCACCGTCGACAGCCTCAACCCGAGCGCGCACAGGATCTATCGTGCCGGTGGATTCAGGAGACAGGCCGTGACCGTCTGGTACGAGCGGATCCTTTAGTCGGCCCTAGTTGACCGCCCGGTACACCGACTCGTAAAGCCCCGCCACCCGACCCGCTACCCGCGGCCAGTCCAACCCCGCCACCGACTCCCGTGCCTTCGATGCCAGCAAGCCTCGTAGTTGCGGATCATCCAGCAACAAGCTCACCTTCTCGGCCAGCGCCTCCGGCCTTCGCTCCCGGATTAGGCAGCCGTTCAGCCCATCCTTCACGGTCTCCGGCAACCCCCCGACCGCTGTGGCTACCACCGGCGTGCCACAGGCCATCGCCTCTGCCGCCACCAGCCCGAAGCTTTCGTAGAAAGATGGCACAACGCACAGGTCTGCGGCGTTGTAGTAATGCACCAGTTTCTTATGGGGCACTGTCCCTTCAAAGGAGACCATCCGCCCGATTCCCAATTCCTCCGCCAGGCGCCTTACTTTGTCCACTTCATCGTCGCCTGTCACGGCTCCCCCCACGATCAACACCTTCAACCCGGACCGCACCCCCAGCCTCGCAACTCCTTCCAGGAGAAACTCGGGCCCCTTGAGAGGCTGCACCCTCCCGACGTACAACAGGACCTTTTCGCTGCCCAACCCTAGCTCCGCTCTCGCCTGGCTCCTGGGCATTGGCTTGAAGATGTCCATGTCCACACCGCACGGGATCACCTGTATCCGCTCCCCCGGGGCCCCGTAGAAGTCGATCATGTTGCCCCGTTCGTGTTCGCTCACCGCCACGATGCGGTCAGCCCTGTGCAGAATGTCCCTTTCCGATCGTATTCGCACTTCGCTCTCGCTCTCCTCCGCCCGAGCCCTTACCTTCGCTTCCCCAAGCGTATGGAAACTCGCAACATGTGGCAGCCTCTCCCGCCGGTTCAATCTCGCCACCACCTCCCCCGACAGCCAGTAATGACTATGGTATAGATCGTAAGAGAGCCCGCGCTCACGCTGGAAGCGCAGCATGTTCTCTACGAATTCCGGAAGCAGAGGATAAATCCCGTCCTTGGTCTCGTACCAGGGGCCCGCTTTGACGTGAATGACCCGTGCCCCGGGGCCCAGCTGAACTATCTCGGGATCGTTCGGGTCGTGGAATCGGGTGTATACGTCGGCGGTGATGCCCAGGCTGCCCAGCTCCTTGGTCAGTTGCAGCAGGTATACGTTCATGCCCCCGGTGTCCTTCTCTCCCAATCGGGCGAGGGGACAACCGTGGACGCTGACTAGCGCTACCCGCAGAGTATCCGTGGACATGGACATGAATGAACGTACTGAATGGAAAAGGAGTACGGCTCCCTAGCGGTTTGCTGATATCGTGTATACAACTTCGTCAACTGCCCCCAGGTGATATTTGTACGGCTCGGAGCCTCTCAGGAAATTGAACTCTGTCTTGCCCGTTTCTATGGCTGTCTTCAGGCACAACGCTTTCAGAAGAAGCCCAACGCTCAGGTGCGAATACTCCGTATTGAACCCGCTGTTGTAGAGGAAATACCGGTTGTCGTAGTCGAAGCACACGGTCGCTGATACCCGCTCTCCGTCCACCTCCAGGAAGCTGAGCCGCACCGAGCCCGTCTTTGCCAACCCGTTGAGACTGTTCTCGAAGAACTTTCTCATCCTCGGCGTCATGAATGCAGCCTTATCAGCCCGACTGCCCTCCAGCAGCCTCAGAAACACCTCCAAGTCATTGGGAAATTCGTCACATTGAGCGGCGATATGATATCTCACGTCTCCTGCACTGTAAAGACGACGCAGCTTCCGGCGCAGCTCATGCCGGTCTTTCTTGCTCAGTCTCGACAGATATTCGTCCCAGCTCCCGGGCAGCTTCACCGTCGGACACACCTCTTCCGGCCTCACCGTCACCTCCACCCCACAACCCCTCAGACATTCGACCAGGTGCGTCATCGTCGCAGACTTGCCATCAACCCCATTGAGTTCCAGCGTCTTCCACTCCAAACCCAGCACGTATTCCCCAATAGCCTGGTGCACCTCCTTCTCTCGACCCTCCGCTACCACGAAGTCCATGTAGTCGCACACGTTTGCACTGCCAATGAATGAAAGATGCCCCTCTTTTCTCTTGAGGGGCAGCACTCCTACCAGATCGTTCTCGTCCAGACAGGCTAACAGCATCATCTCCTCGTCATCCGCTAGTGAGTTCCACCAGAGACTTTGCCATTGTGGACTGAGGAAAATGTTGTTCGCTGCCGCCCTCTCCAACAACTCCTCCCACCGAGGCCCCAACCCCGAAAATGTCTCCCGCTCTATACGCAGCCCCGACATCAACTCCCCTGGAGTATCGAAATGAGTTGTTCTTTGCTGAACCGCCCCTTTTCAAACCTTCCCCTCGCGGCCAGCGTAACGATCCGGGTCCCGGGCTTTTGTATTCCACGCATGGTCATACACAGGTGTTCCGCATTGATTATCACCGCCAGCCCGTCAGGGGATACTGCGTCATATATCGTGTCCGCCGCCTGCTCAGTCAGGCGTTCCTGCATCTGCGGCCTCCGTGACAGCACTTCCACCACCCGGGCCAACTTGCTCACGCCTGCCACCTTTCCGCTGGGCAAATATCCGATGTGTGCCGTGCCGAAGAATGGCAGCAGGTGATGCTCACACATGGAGTACAGGGGCATGTCTCTTACCATCACCAGGTCTTCGTGCTCCTCCATGAAACACGCAGCCAGGTCCTCCCTCGGATCCCGACCCACCCCCGAAAACAGCTCTTCGTACGCCGCAGCCACTCTTGCGGGAGTGTCTTTCAACCCATCGCTGGTCCCCTCAACCCCAAGCCCGCATATTATCCGCTCGACCGCACCCTGTATCGCTTCCTTGTCTATCAACTGTATTTCCTAAGCGGAGGCCCGAACCCGGCTCAACCCCAACACCCCTTCCACCCCATCTACTGTCGATGGCGCCTCCAAGAATGTGCCCCGGCTCTGCAACGCTATCTCCTGGTCTTTCAAACCGGTTCCGGTGATTACGCAGACCACCGAAGAGTCCCGTAGGTCCTGCCCATCTCCCACCATACTATACAGCCCCGCCACAGAGGCCGCAGACGCCGGCTCCCCGAATATCCCCTCTTTCTCTGCCATTGCACCGTAGGCATCCAGGATTTCATCATCAGTGACCTTGCTAATGGCCCCTCCTGACTCCCTCTCCGCCGCCAGTGCACCATCCCAGCTAGCTGGATTCCCTATCCTGATCGCAGAGGCCACAGTTTGAGGGTTTTCCACCGGCTTTCCTTCAACTATTGGCGCCGCTCCGGCGGCTTGAAAGCCCATCATGCGCGGCCTGCTCGATGCCCTTCCGAGCTCGGCGTACTCCTTGAATCCCTTCCAGTAAGCTGTGATGTTTCCCGCATTGCCTACCGGAACCATCAGGTAGTCGGGCGCCGACCCCAGTTCATCCACAATCTCGAACGCCGCTGTCTTTTGCCCTTCTATTCGGTGAGGGTTTAGAGAGTTGACGAAAGCCACTTCAAATTTGTCAGTCAAGGCCTGTGCTATTCTCAAGATTTCATCGAAATTGCCGTCCACGCTTACCAGCTTGGCCCCATGCACCAGTGCCTGTGATAGCTTTCCCTTTGCTATCCTTCCTTTCGGTGCCAGGACGTAGGTCGCCAGTCCGAACCGGGCCCCGAAAGCCGATGCCGAGGCGCTCGTATTCCCCGTAGAGGCGCACATTATCGCCTCCGCTTTCGCCTCCAGTGCCTTGGCCACTGCCACCACCATACCCCTGTCCTTGAACGATCCTGTCGGGTTGCACCCCTCCAGCTTGAAATACAGCTCCCCGACCCCCAGCTCCTTCTCAATGACCCTGGAACGCACCAGGGGTGTGCTCCCCTCGCCGATGGTGATCATCGGCGTCTTATCCGTTAACGGGAGATATTCGCCGTATCTGCCCAGGACTCCCTGTCCCATCCGTATCCCCATCCCTAGCCTTCCACCCGGACCACGTTGCCAATTTCCCTCACTGCGTTCAGCCCCTCCATCATCTTCACCGACTTCCTCATCGCCTTCTCGGGCGCCGGGTGGGTCATCAATACTATCTCCGCAGTCTTGTTCACCGGATCCGACCGCTTCTGGATCACTGAAGCCAGGCTGATCTTCAGCTCTTGGAAAATGTGCGTAATTTGTGCCATCACGCCATAAGTGTCGTCCACCGTCATGCGCACGTAGAACTGGCTCTCGGTCTCCTCCATCGGCTTGATCGCCTTCGGAGCAGCCACCGACGCCGGCCATCCGTTCGCCTGCCCCATCGACATCGCCTTCGCAATTCTCAGTACGTCCGAGATTATCGCGCTGGCTGTCGGCTCGGGGCCCGCGCCCCGTCCGTAGAGCAGAATGCGGCCTGCCACGTCGGCATCTATCTGGATGGCATTGAACACCCCGTCCACTTTGGCCAGGAGCAGGTCTTCGGATATCAGCGTCGGGTGAACTCCGACATGGATCGACTCCCCGTCATTCTTCGCAATGGCCAGCAGCTTGATTGCATAGCCCAGTTCCCGGGCGTACTGGAAGTCCCGAGCCGCGAGCCGGGATATCCCTTCGCAATATACATCCGAAGAACGTACTTCAGAGTGGAATGCCAGGCTGGCAATCAGGGCCAGCTTGTGCGCCGCATCTGTCCCTTCAATGTCCGCCGATGGGTCAGGTTCCGCATAACCCAGTTCCATGGCCTGGGCCAACGCTTCCCCGTATTCGATGCCCTCGTTGGACATCCTAGTCAGGATGTAGTTTGTCGTCCCGTTGATGATAGCCGTAATGCCCTGGACTTCATTGGCCGAAAGATCATGCTGCAGTGTGCTGATAAGGGGAATCCCGCCCCCCGCACTAGCTTCGTATAGCAGCGCTACGCCTTTCTCTTGGGCCATTCCCGACAGGTCCGGTCCGTGCTTCCCCATCACCTCCTTGTTGGCCGTCACCACGTGCTTCCCCTGGGACAACGCCTCGCTGATATACCCCCGAGCCGGCTCCTCCCCACCCATCACCTCAACAACTATGTCTATATCCGGGTCACGGAGCAGATTGTCCGGGTTCGTGGTTAAAAGCGAAGAAGACAAAAAGCCGGGTCGCGACTTGGCGAGGTCTCTGACAAGAATCTTACGAATCTCCAGGGATCGGCCGGGGCCCGCGTCCAGCGCCCCAGCCTTCTCGTTCAACAGGGCCGCCACCCCCTTCCCCACCACCCCGACGCCCATTAGTCCAATCCCAATCTTCTTCGATGGGGCAACTGGTTGGGTGCTCATGTGTGGCGATCAGTTGGATTGTCAGAAGGATCCACGTCTCTCGGATATCATCCCTGGAGACATGTCTGTCAAGTCAGGTCGCCTCCCTATGCGGAGACGACTATCGGGCCGGTGTCCAGAATGTGGTTGGCCGCTATGGGCAGCAGGGCTATCGTACGGGCCCTCTTGATGGCCCTGGTTAGCATGCGCTGGTGTTTTGCGCACGTACCCGTCTTTCGTCGGGGCTCTATTTTCGCCCTGTCCGAAATGAAACGCCTCAGTTTCACAGGGTCCTTGTAGTCGATGCTCTTCACCTTGTCGACGCAGAAAGAGCAGACTTTCCGGCGGCGCGCAAACCACGGCCTGCCTCCTCGCCTCTCCCTGGGTGGACCCGTTCTCGGCCTTGACTGAACCACTTTGGCTTATCCCTTTCTGCTGCTGTCACTCAGCTCGACTGTCTGAGTCAAATCATCAACTGGTGAACGGCCCTAAAACGGCAGGTCCTCCGCATCCATCCCGCCATCATCACCGTAAGACTCTTCTCCCGGCATAGTAGTTACGGGCTGGCGGTCCAGGAACAGGACCCGGTCAGCAATAATCTCGTTAGTGAACCTCGTCTGGCCATCCCGACCCTCCCAGGTATCACTCTTCAGCCTGCCTTCGACGTAGACCTTCTTGCCCTTCTGCAAGAACTGGTTACAGGACTCGGCCTGCTGGTTCCAAGCCACTATCCTGAACCACTCCGTCTCCTGCCGGCGTTCCCCGTCCCTTGTCGTATATGACCTGCTCACCGCCAGCCGGAAGGACGTCACCGCATTGCCGTTGGGCGTGTACCGCATCTCAGGGTCGGTGCCCAGATTCCCGATCACTATTATCTTGTTCAAGCCCACCATGGCTATGACCCTTCCTTATCCTCCGACTCTGCCTCAGCCCCTCCCCCGTCCCCCGATCCCTTATCACTTTCCGAGCTTTCTTCTGCCACCGGCTCTGCAGTTTCCTCAGCAGCTGGTTCAGGTGCAGGGTCCTCGGCTACTGGTGCTGTAGCCTCCGCCACAGCCTCCTCAGAACCGGAGTCTTCCGGCATCGCTTCGGCTGTTGATGCCTCGGCCGCCGGAGCATCGCTCGTATCAGCAGATTCGGTGTTTGCGACCGGAGGTTCCGCCACAACTGGTGGTGGAGGCGGCTCCTCGGAAGCCCTCTGGAACTCCTCGTCATCCAGCTTGACCACCATGTGCTTCAGCACCTCTTGGGCCAATACTAGGTCTGCCTCCAGTTCCGAGGATTTCGCTGGATCAAGCTCGAAGGTAGTCAGCAGGTAATGGGCTTCCACCTGTCTCTTGATTGGGTGCGCCAGCCGACGCCTTCCCCACCGCTGCACCCGGGCCACGGCGCCGCCCCTGGACGTGATGAATTCGTTGATCTTATCTGATGTCTTGGGAACATCCTCGTCCGCTATTTGCGGATCGACGATGGTCACGATCTCGTAACCTTGCAAGTGCGAACTCCAACTCTTATATAGAATCCCGTCTTTTGCCGCCGTGCATTATAGCATAGGTGTGCATGCTACTCCGCTTAGGCCTAGTAGTCGATACCCGGCACCGGGAACCGTGACGTCAATGCCCCGACGGCATCCGTCACCTCTGCTTTCACCCTCTCGTCTTCGATGTTTGTCACTGCGCGGTGCATCAGCCGTGCTATCTCCGCCATCTCGTTCGCCCCGAACCCTCGACTCGTAACCGCCGGAGTCCCGACTCTCAGTCCACTGGTAATGCGGGGAGGCTTCGGGTCGTTTGGGATAGCGTTTTTGTTGGCCGTGATGTTCACCGCATCCAACGCCTCCTCCGCCTCCTTACCCGTCAACCCGAACGTAGACACGTCCACCAGCATCAAGTGGTTGTCCGTCCCTCCTGAAACTATCCTGAAACCCAGTTCCTGCAGCTGGTTGGCCAGGATGCGCGCATTATCCACCACCTGCTGCTGGTACACTTTGAACTCGGGCCTCAGGGCCTCCCCAAATGCCACGGCCTTGGCCGCTATTGCATGCATGAACGGCCCACCCTGCATCCTCGGGAACACACCCTTGTCAATGGAGCTCGCCAAGTCCTGGTTGCACAGGATCATCGCCCCCCGGGGCCCGCGCAGCGTCTTGTGCGTCGTAGTCGTCACAACCTGGGCGTGCGGTATGCACGAAGGGTGCACGCCCGCGGCAATCAGCCCCGCAATGTGGGCCATGTCCACCATCAGCAGGGCCTCGACCTCGTCCGCAATCTCCCGGAATCGGGCAAAGTCGATGGTCCGTGGATACGCCGTGGCCCCCGCCACGATTATCTTTGGACGATGTTCCCGAGCCAGATTCGCCACATTCTCGTAGTCAATTAGTTCCGTGTCCGGGTCCAGCCCATACGACACGAAGTTGTAGTACCGCCCCGAGAAATTCACAGGGCTGCCGTGGGTCAGATGCCCGCCCTGGTCCAGCCTGAGGCCCATGACCGTATCACCGGGCTCCAGTAGCGAGAAATACACCCCCATGTTTGCCTGGGCCCCTGCGTGTGGTTGAACATTCACGTGCTCAGCCCCGAAAAGCTGCTTCGCCCTCTCGATGGCCAGGCTCTCGGCTTCGTCCACGAACTCGCACCCGCCGTAGTACCTTCGCCCGGGATATCCCTCAGCATACTTGTTGGTCAGGATCGACCCCTGCGCTTCCTGCACCGCCTTGCTCGCGTAGTTCTCCGAGGCAATCAGCACTATCTTTCGCTTCTGCCTCTCCGCCTCCGCATCTATGATCCGCTTTATCTCAGCGTCCTGTTCCAGTAGCATCGTCATTATCGCCTCTGCTTCCGGGGCCCGGGGCCGCCGCCAATTCCCAACAAAGAAGGCACTTCCTGAAGAGAGTGCCTGCCTGTTCGGGAGCCTGGACCCGCCCGTGCCGTAGGGCCCTATGTCTCTTTCCGTCAGCAGTAAATTTTATTCCAGCCTTCGAAACTCGTCAATTCGAATCACTCACAAACCCCTCCCAAGCAGCGTCGATTAGCGCCAGCAACCCTCCCGACACCAATGAGTGCCCTCCCAACACAACCGGTATCGACGCCTCCATCGCCCCGAGGGTGAACTCCTTCAGCCAGGGGTCGGATATCTCGTCGGGCTTCAGCATGTCCGAATGGAACCTGTCAGCAGTGCTGAATCTCTTGCCCATGTGAGCAAACAGCACCCGGCTGTCCAGGAATGCAGCGTCTCCCATCTCCCCCAGCTTATCGAAGAATCCCTTCACCCCAGCCGATTCCAATATATAACCCATGACCGAACTGCCACCCCCACCCGACCCCTCTGCCCTCATACCCCTTCCTTCAGACACCACTCGACACCGACACGCCGTGTCCGTTTCCAGTTTGGACCATACGTAGCTGTTCACCCGACCCGTCACCGTGACCCGGGCTTCCTTATCTGTGAAGCAGGCCATCACCCTTCTTAGTTGACCCTTCTGCAGCTCTGTTGCCGTCATTGCCGGTCTAATGCCATCGGGAAGGTGAGGATAAAGGGAAAGCACTGCCAGATCGGTGGGTGTGTCCACATCCAACATGGTCTCGATGCCCTTCTCCAACGCCACCGCCCCGAGGCCCGCGTAGTCCCTCAGCAGTCGGGGCAGGGGGTTGTCTATCTCCGGTAACGGGATCTGTTCTAGGGCGTCCACTGGTGTAAATGCCGTCATGTCTCCCGAGTACAAATTGTTGGTGATCACGATGTTTCTTCCCTTCATTAACCGCTCCCCCACCCCCCGGAACACCGACCCTGACGCCAACACCATCGAACCGCCCCCCAAACAGCAAGCCCTGTCCGCATCGTAACCATCCAGAACATCCTTCAGACACCGCCCGAAATGAAAGGGATCCGGAGATCTCTCAATTTCTGGTTGGGCGCACGTTATGTGCAGTAGCTCAGGCTCATCTGTAACGATTACATGCTGATCAAAAACGTCACAAGCAATAACTTGTTCGATGTTATGTAGAGCAATTGCACACTGTGCCGATGCCAATGCCCGCTCCGGTTCGCTCTCCCCCCACCCTCCGACAAATGTTGCAAACACCGAATTTCCCATCCCGGCTCCCTACAGCTCCCGGGCTACCGTAATTCCCCACACCTCCACTGCACCGTCCCTCTTCAGCGCCGCTGCGCAAGACCTCAGCGTCGCCCCTGTTGTCGTCACGTCGTCGATGACAGCCACCCTTTTCCCCTCCACCCCACCTGGCCTGCATTCAAACGCTTGAGCCACATTGGCCCGTCTCTCATCAGCAGTCGAAGCCCGGGCTTGCGGCCCGAGATACGTCACCCGTCGCAAGCATCCCTTGTCTACCTCGATGCCCATCTCCTTTCCAAGTCCTGCGGCCAGAATCTCCGATTGGTTGTATCCCCTCTGCCTCATCCGGCGCCTGTGTAGAGGTACAGGCATCAACACGTCAAACTTCAGGCCGTCCTCTCTCAGCGTCCCCGCCAGATACGCTGACAGGATGCTCCCTACCGACCGCAGGTTGGCAAACTTCAAAGCCAGGATCGCCTCCCTTACCGGGGTCTCAAACTCAAACCCCGATCTCATCCCGTCCAGGGGCCAGACACGGTCCGCTGCGGCTATGCAGAGACACGGGCCAGGGCCCGGATTCCCGCATCTGTGACATCGCGGCGCCCCGATCACCTGCATCCCCGACTCGCACCCCCCGCAGATGAATGCTCCATGCCGGTCACACGCCACGCAGCGCTTCGGAAATAGCATGTCCAGGAAGGAATCCTTGCCGGTGGCTATAAACGTTGAAAGACTGATGCCTCGCCCGTCCTTCATAAGCTAGGTCGATCTGGCCCAAGTCCAATTATAGCCAGCGTTGTATACTCTCGACCTCTACATTCCTGATACGCCTTGGTGCCTCCCAATGCTGAAAGCCATCTTCTTCGACCTCTATAACACTCTGGCCCACTTCGACCCTCTTCGCGAAGACCTCCAGCAACAGGTCTGCTCCGAATACAGCATCCAGGTCGACAAAGCAGGCATCATATCTGGATATGTCGAAGCCGACGACTATATGGCCCGGGAAAACGCCAAGTTCCACCTGGCCAAGCGAACTGAACAGGAACAGTGGGACTTTTTCGCCGAATACGAACGCCTTATCCTCCGTGGAGCGGGTGTAGAAGTCCCTTTGCAACTCGCCGGTGAGATTTTTCAAGCGATCCGAGCCATCCCTTACCACCTCGCGCTCTACGACGACGCCCTTCCCTGCATTGACACCCTCAAGTTCCGAGGCCTCATCGTCGGCATGATCAGCAACATCTATTCTGACCTTAACCGCACCTGTACCCGACTCGGCCTCGCAGACTCCCTCGACTTCTGGGTAACCTCCAAGGAAGCCGGCTCCGAAAAGCCCCATCCCGCAATCTTTGAACTCGCCCTCTCCAAGGCCGGCGTCCAACCCGATGAAGCCATACACGTCGGCGATCAATACTATTCAGACGTAGCCGGGGCCAGAGGGTCGGGCATCACGCCAGTCCTCATCGACAGAACGGGCCTCTCTACCCACCAGGACTGCGCAGTTATCGCCAACCTTGTGGAACTGCCCAGCCTGCCACTCTTGACATCCATCCCCTAACCCCTTGCACCCCATCCCTCTCTCACCTAGAGTATGTTTGGTTAGTCGGGACGGACCGCAGTGGGCCAATTTCAATCCCTTAGCCACGGGACCGCACCACGACTCGGAGGATTATGGGCGGTAATGGCCGGGTAGTCGTTGTCTCCAATAGGGCGCCTTCCGTCGCCGTGCCCTCCACACCGGAAGACCGACGCAATCTCCCAGTCGGTGGTCTCGTCAGCGCCCTCCGACCCCTCCTCCTGAGCCGCGGCGGCCTCTGGATGGGCTGGGACGGCCTGCCTGACGGCCCGCCTGGACCTGTATCCCCTTCCCTCTCCGACGTCGATGGTATCAGGCTCGCCTCCGTTTCCCTCTCCCCCAGGGAGGTCGACCACTTCTACACCATTTTCTCCAACCAGACCCTCTGGCCCCTCCTTCACTCCTTCCCCGACAAGGCCACCATCAGCCACGATAGCTACCGCATCTATCGAGACGTTAATCGAAAATATGCCGATGTCCTTATAGGCCTCCTCAGTCCCGACGACCTCGTCTGGGTCCACGACTACCACCTCTTCCCTCTCGGCCACGCCCTCCGGAAGCTGGGGTGGACCGGAAAAATCGGTTTCTTCCTGCACAGCCCCTTCCCACCTTCCGAGATCTTCGGCATCCTTCCCTGGGCCCGAAAGCTCCTCTCCCGACTCTTTGCCTACGATCTCGTAGGCCTCCAGACCCGCAGATACGCTTATAACCTGGAAGAGTCCATGGGCGACGAGCTTGGCGCCACCCTTATCGGCGACAGGGTGTACTACCGCGGCCAGGCCTTGAAAATACGGCCGTTCCCCGTCAGCACCGACGCCCAAGCCTTCCGGCAGATGGCCTCCAGCCGGACCCCAACCCCTGTCACCCGCTTTCTGGACGACTTCACCAGAGACAAGAAAGTCCTCCTCGGCGTTGACCGGCTCGACTACACCAAGGGAATCGCCCAACGGATGCAGGCCATCGACCGACTGCTGGATACCCGCCCCGACCTCCGAGGCCGCGTAACCCTCGTCCAGATCGCCGCTCCGAGCAGGGTCAACGTCCCTGAATACGCCGACGAACGCGCCCAGCTCGACTCCCTCGTAGGCCAGATCAACGGAAAATTCGGCGAGGCCCACTGGATGCCCATCCTCCCCCTTCACCGATCCTATTCTCAACAGGACCTCGCCCACTTCTACCGGAAAGCCGACGCCTGTCTTGTAACTCCGCTCCGGGACGGCATGAACCTCGTTGCCAAGGAGTTCGTCGCCTCCCAGACCTCCGACCCCGGCGTCCTCGTACTATCTCGTTTCTGCGGCGCCGCCGAGTCCATGCAGGACGCCCTCATGGTCAACCCCTACGACACCCAGCGCACCGCTTCCGTCATCTACCGCGCCCTCACCATGCCCGAGGAAGAGCGCCTGCGTCGCTGGAAGTCCCTCTTTAGTGGCATCAGCCGCCACACCGCCGAGGACTGGTCCTACAGCTTCCTCTCCGCCCTCGGTGAGTCATAGGCCATCCACCGCAAGAATTCCTCCACCTCCCCCCTCCCATCCAGCCAGAAATCGGCCTTCAGAATAACGTCTGGAGGTGTCTCCCCGTCCACAACTGCCACCGCCGCCGCCCCGAGTCCTTCCGTCTCCGCCAATGTGTGCACCGCATCGAATGCGTCGCAGTCTGTAACGTCATCCCCCAGCACTATGATCCCGGTCAGCCCCGTCCCCCGAGCCAACTCTTTGACTGCAGTGCCTTTGTTGACATCAACATCGGGCGCCAGTTCCACGACCATCTTCCCTTCTCTGACCCTGAGCTTCCGAGTCTCGGCGAATGGACGCATCATCGCCAGCACCAGTGACCTTGCCAAGTCTGGCTCGGAAGCGTTGCGGTAGTGCACGGAGACGATTGGTCCCTTACCCTCCACGTACAGCCCACCTACGCCCAGCTCGGAGATTTCGACTGCCACATCCTCTTCGAGTCCTGTAACAGTCTCAGCCCGCGATTCCGTGGCTTCCCTCCCCATCGGCCACACCTCCAGCCCGTGATTGCCTACGTAGGTAATACCCCCCAACCCCACCGCCCCCCTCAGATATCCTACCCTCCTCCCTGATACTACGGCCACCATCTCCAGCCTCCCCGAAAGCACACTCAAACTCTCCCTAATGGCTGAGTCCAACACCGTGTCCCGTGGATCTTCGAAGATGGGTGTCAGTGTCCCATCAAAGTCCGTAAACAATCCCACCCGCTCCGCCCTCAATATCCGAGAGAGGCTATTGAGATGTTCCAATACTCTCCGAGGCGGCAAAACCTACTGCCTAACCCCCCTCCCTTGACGGGAGAGGGTTGAGGTGAGGGTGAAAACGATCGCAAACATACTCGTCGGTGGAACCTTAGGTACAGAAACCAAGAGTCTATTCAACTGCGCGTGCCCGCAAGCTCCCTCCCCTCCACCACATAGACCCGCTCCACAACCTCCTCAAGAATCCTCTGCCATCCCCCCACCCCCGACTCCACATCGATCCGCACCTGCCTGCTTCCCACCTTGACCCTCCTCCCCATTGTGCTGTTGTCTTTACCGTTCACCCGCGCCTCCGGCCCCAGATACAACACGATCTGCTTTCCGTCACGCGCTATTCTCGTTATACCCCGTTCAGAAGCCAGCAGCTTTAGCCTTAGTAGATACAGGAGGTTCTCCACCTCCGTCGGCCGGGCCCCGAACCTGTCCTCCATCTCCCGTGCCATAGCATCCACTCCCTCGAGTTCCCGAAGCCTGGCCAACCGTTGGTACAACGCCAATCGCACCTCAAGACCCGGTACATAGTCCTCCGGCAGGTACGCGGGTATCGGGATGTCAACTGCCGTTTGGGAGTCCAGCGGGAGGACCAGGTTCGAAGCTCCATTCCCGTCCATTCCGTCAAAGCCCAACGTCCTCAACTCTTCTATCGCCCGACCCAGCATCGCACAGTACAGATCAAACCCCACTGCGGCAATGTGCCCGCTCTGCTCCACCCCCAGCAAGTTCCCCGCCCCCCTGATTTCCAGGTCCTTCATCGCTATACGGAACCCTGCCCCTAGCTCCGTCGCCGCCTGTATCGCCTTGAGCCGCTTCTCTGCCACCTCACTTATGGCCTTGTACCGGTCGAAGAAGAAGTAGGCGTACGCGCGGTCGGCCCCCCTGCCCACCCGGCCTCTCAGCTGGTACAGCTGGGACAAACCCATCCTGTCAGCCTGGTGCACGATAATCGTGTTCACGTTGGGCATGTCCAGCCCCGACTCGATAATCGTAGTGCAAACCAGCACGTCGTAGTCCCGGTCTGCGAAGTCCACCATTACCCTTTCCAGCTGGGTCTCATTCATCTGGCCGTGCCCCACCGCAACCCGGGCCTCTGGCACCAGCTTGCGCAATCTCTGCGCTAGCACTTCGATGCTCTGCACCCGGTTGTGCACAAAAAAGACCTGGCCGCCCCGGTCCATCTCGCGCAGTATCGCCTCCCGCACCAAATCGTCGTCGTATTCCTGTACGTAAGTCCTGATCGGCAGCCGCTCCTCTGGGGGCGTCTCCATGGTGCTCATGTCCCGCACCCCAACCAGGGACATGTGTAAAGTCCTCGGGATCGGGGTGGCGCTCAGGGTCAGCACGTCCACCTCTTCCCGCATTTTCTTAAGCCTCTCCTTGTGCGCCACCCCGAATCTCTGCTCTTCGTCGATAACCACCAGACCCAGGTCCTTGAACTCCACGTCCTTCTGCAACAACCGGTGCGTCCCGATGCAAACATCCACGCTGCCCTCCTCCAGCCTCACAAGCACCGACTTCTGCTCCTTCACTGACCTGAACCGGCTCAGTACCTCAATCTCCACCGGAAAAGCCTTCAGCCGCTCCCTGAACGTTTGCAGATGCTGCTGAGCAAGTACGGTGGTCGGGACTAGCACTGCAACCTGCCTGCCGTCCAGGACAGCCTTGAAAGCCGCCCTTACCGCCACCTCTGTCTTCCCGTACCCCACGTCCCCACACACCAGCCGGTCCATAGGCCTGGGTTGCTCCATGTCCCGCTTCACGTCCCGGATAGTCTCCATCTGGTCCGCGGTCTCCACGTATGGGAAAGATGCCTCCATCTCCTGGAGCCAGGAGTTGTCCTGCGAATAGGAATACCCCTTCTTCATCTCCCGCTTCGCATACAGGGCCAGCAACTCCCGAGCAATTTTCTCCGTCGACTCCTTGACCTTCTTCTTGGCCCGGTTCCACTCCTGTGTCCCCAGCCGGTTCATCACCGGTGGCCCCTCCCCTGACCCTATGTACGGCGCCACCCGGTCAACGCTGTCATTCGGCACGTACAGCCGGGCAGCATCCGCATACTCAATGGTGAGGTATTCCCGTTCTCCCTCGTCCCGCTTCATCGTCGTCACCCCTACGAACCGCCCGATCCCGTGGTCGACGTGTACCACGTACTCCCCGACCTTTATCTCCGAGGCGAAAGCCTCTTTCTTGACCGGTCTCCGCCTTGACGTCCGCCGCTGCTTCACGTACCCGAATATCTCCTTGTCCGTGAATAGGACCAGCGGCTTCTCCCTGCCCGAACCTTTCAACGTCCAACCCTCGGCCACCGACCCCTTTACTAGCAGAGGTGCGCCTGGAGTGGGGAGATCCTTAATGCCGGGCAAGACAGGTGTGAACACATCCACCTCGGCCAGCAGCTCGGCTAACCTCTCCGCTTGGTGACTCACAATCGCAACCCGACACCCCTCCTCCAGCATCCCACGCAAATCTCTCAAGAAATATCGAAGGTGCCCGCCGAAATTCGGAGTCGGTGCGAAATCCATCATCCCTGCATCCGGCTCCCCCGCCCTATCCCACCCCTCCAGCCGCACCACCGTCCCCGATTCCTCCAACGACATCCGGACATCTTTCCATTCTGGGAATGCGGCCGGGATCGCACTCGGCAGTTCTCCCTTGTCTACTCGGCCTGCCCGTACCTCCTCCGCCTGCTCCAGGAGTTCGACATACGCGCTCTCCAGTAAAGCCCCGCCTTCCAGCAGTACAACTGTGTCCTTAGGCAGGTATTCCAGGAAACTCCCCTTCTGGAACAGCTGCAAGTAAGCATCCCTGCTTTCCAGCCCCACCCCCGACACATACCCTTCAACTTCATTCCTGAAGTTAGCCACTGTCTCCGCCGTACATCCGGATAGGTCTATCAATTCCACAATGTCCTTCCACCCTACCTCTGACTCCTCATCAAGCAGCGACTCTCTCGCCGGCCCTATCCTCACCTTGTTCAGGCTTTCTGTCGAGGCCTGCGTACCCGGATCAAACCCCCGCACACTCTCAACCTCATCCCCGAAGAAGTCCAGCCGCACCGGCCGGTCTTCCGTTGGGGGATAAACGTCGATAATCCCGCCGCGCCTTGCAAACGTACCCGGCAGCTCCACCGGCCCATCCGAATAATACCCAGCAGCCAGCAGCCGCTCGATAAGCTCTCGCTGCGCAATCCTACCCCCGGCCCGCACCTCGAAACAAAGGTCTGCATAGCGCTTTCGGGACAGGGTTTTCAGTGCAATTGCAGGAATGCTGGTCACGACTACCGGCCCAGCCCCACGCGACTCGTTCACCAGCACGTCCAGTACCCTTATCCGGTCCAGCGCCACCGCCGGGTCCCACCCCCGAGCCTCGTAGGGCAGGACGTCGGGCTCCGGGAAAAGACTCACCTCTTCACCGGAAGAAGACCAGAGGGATATCTGCTCCTGCATCGCCACCGCACCCCCACCCCGTGCCGTAACCACCAGGATAGGCCTGCCCAGTTCTCGCCTCAGCGCAGCCACCAGGCAGGGCTTGGCCGAATCCAGAACAACTGCCGAAAGCGGGTTTCTGGACGCGACTGTCTGAATCAGGCCCCTGACAGCAGGGTCCCGGATCACACACTCGATCAGGCCCGATAGGTCCATACGGTTGATTTCCAAGAGCCGCAGTGAAGATTCTAACAAATGTCAGCTGGAAAGATGATTGAGCAGACTTCAGGTTCCTTGTTCTTCGAGCGGTAGGCTGCCCCGGATATAATGTCCAGATACGCCGCCATTCAGCGGCCAACAGGAGACCAACAATGACAACCGAGGGCACAATCATCAGCATTTCCCTCATCGCCCTTTTCCTGGTGCTGTCGGCCTTCTTTTCCAGTTCGGAAACGGCCTTCATGTCCCTGGAGCGCGTGAGGATTTTGCATTTCGTCAACGTGCGCCGCCACGGCGCCGAAAAGATGTTAGAGCGTCTGGATGCCCCCGAGCGCACCCTGTCAACGGTGCTTCTCGGCAACAATCTCGTCAACATCGCCGCCGCCTCCGTCGGAACGGCGCTCGCCGTGAGCTGGCTGGGGGAGAATACCGGCGTAATAGTTGCAACCGCCGGCTTGACCTTCCTCCTCCTCATATTCAGCGAGGTCATCCCCAAGACCTTCGCCAGCCGTCACTCCGAATGGCTCGCATTCACCTACCTCAGGCCCTTCGCCCTGGTTGAAATTCTCCTGATGCCCATCTCCTTTGGCTTACAGCTGATTGGCCGCGCCATCATCAACCTGAGTGGCGGGCGCGTCGGCTCCCGCACCCTGGTCAGCCCCGAGGTCCTCCGCTCGGTTATCCACGTAAGCCGGGAAGTAGGTGCCGTGGACCGTCAGCAGGCCAGGATGCTCCAGAACGTCCTTGTCTTCCGGGAACGTCTGGTCAAAGAAGTTATGACCCCTCGCACGGAGATGGTCTGGCTCGACGAAGACATCACCCTGAAGGCATTCCTCGACGAGTACGAGTCCTCCCCTCTCTCCCGATTCCCCATCTACAAGGAGTCCTATGACAACGTCGTCGGCTTGCTCCACACCCGAGACGTCATCCGCGCCCTCCACAACGGTCAGGTCCAGTACGAAAGCAAGCTAATCGAGCTCGTACGCCAGGTCCCCTTCGTCCCCGAGACCAAGCGCCTCGGCGACCTCTTCTTCGAAATGCGCTCCTCCGGCCATCAGATGTACCTCGTTGTCGACGAATACGGTGGCGTCTCGGGTCTGGTCACCAACCAGCAGCTCGTCGCTTCCATCATGGGCCGGGTCGCCGACGACGAGACCACCCGCGACGAGGTAGAAGAGCTCGAGTCCGGCGCCTTTCAAGTTGACGGCGGCATGCCCATAGACGAGGCCAATGAGACCCTCGGCCTCAGCATCCCCGACGGCGAATACGAGACCTTCGCCGGTTTCGCCCTCGAAATGCTCTCCCACATACCCTCCGAAGGCGAGACCTTCCGCTTCCAGGGTCGCCGCATCACCGTCGCCGAAATGAAGGGTGTTAAGATCGAAAAGCTCCTCGTCTATAAGCGCTAGGAGTGCTCCTCCTTTCCTCCTTGAATCTCGAAATGCGCATCATCCTCGTAAGACACGGACAAACCGACGCCAATAAGGAAGGCCGCTTCCAGGGTGCCAGCGACGCCCCCCTCAACCAGGTGGGCCAGTCCCAGGCCCAAGCCCTCTCACGCCGTCTCTCCTCTGAGAGTCTGGACGTCGTCTATTCCAGTCCCCAGACCCGTGCCCTGCAAACTGCTTCTCCGATAGCTCAGGCCCATGCCCTTTCCGTCGATACCGTCCAAAACCTCCGGGAGCTGGACATCGGCGAGCTTGATGGCCTCCAGGGCCCCGACCTCCGTGAACGCTATCCTCACATCCTGGAACAATGGCGGATCAACGTCGGCGCCCTCACCATGCCAGGCGGCGAGTCCATCATCGGGCTCCAGGAACGTGCCTGGAACGCAATCCTCCACATCCGAGACAGCCACCCCACGGGCACGGTTGTCGCCGTCAGCCACAACTTCGCTATACAGAGCATCCTCCTTAAGGCCTTGGGAATGGACCTGCGCAATTTCCAGCGCATACGCCAGGACCTCGCAGCCATAACCGAACTCGATTTCTCCAATGGTGACCCCGTCCTCCGCTCCCTGAACGACAGGTGCCATCTATCGGGGCTTGAGTAACAGGCTCCGTAGGAGATTGCAGTCATGCCAGCAAACAGGCGAGCCATCTCCACCCTGGAGTCCCGCGTCCGCAAGTTCATCCTTGCTTACGACTTGGCCCGTGCCCCTCGTCCCCTGGTCATCGGCGTATCTGGCGGCCCCGACTCCCTTTCCCTCCTCTATGCCCTCCACCGTCTATCACACAAGCTAGGTCTTAACCTCCACGTCTCCCACTTCAACCATGGCCTCCGAGGCCCCGCCTCCGATTCCGACGCAGACTTCGTAAGGGCCCAGGCCGAATCCCTGGGCCTCCCCTTCTCCACGGCCAAGGAAAATGTCAAGTCCCGTCCCGGTGGTCATAGCCGCTCCCTGGAAGAAAAAGCCCGTGAAGCCCGATACAACTTCCTCGCCCGCGTCGCCCAGGAGCAAGGCGCCTTCGGAATTGCCGTCGCCCACACTGCCGACGATCAGGCCGAGACCGTCCTCCTCCACCTGATCAGGGGAACGGGGCTCCGCGGCCTCGTCGGAATGAAGCCGGTTTCCGAGGCTACTTCGGTCTCAGGCCACACCTTTTCGCTGTACCGTCCCCTCCTGGAGGTGATCCGGGCCCAGACCGAGGCCTATTGCAATACCTTGCACCTCGAACCCCGAATCGATTACACCAACCTCCTCCCCGAGACCCTCAGGAATCGCATCAGGCTGGATCTCCTGCCCCTGCTTCGAGAATACAACTCCCGCATCTCCGACTCCCTCATCCGCCTAGCCGAATCCGCTGCCCTTGACCTCTCCCTTATCCAGTCCCACGTCGACGAGATTTCAGCGAAGCTTGTGGAACGCGGCGAATCCAGCCTATCCATCTCCCGCCGGGACCTGTCCGAAATCCACCCTGCTTTGCGCCGCCGCATCCTTTCACAGGCGTTGGAGTCGCTGTCCGGCAGCCCCATTGACATTGAGGCCGTTCACGTAGAGGCCCTCGACTCCCTTCTCACGGCAGACACAGGCGCGAAATTGAACCTGCCTAAAGGAGTTCACGCCACCCTTGGCTACGAAAACCTCTACCTGAGCCGGAACCCTGCCCCTCCGTCATTCCTGCGGAGGCAGGAATCCATCCTCCTCCCTGACGCACCTCAACTCATCGCCATACCCGGCCAGACTCTAATCCCCGGCTGGAGAATTACCGCAGTCATCGACGAAACCGTCCCAACCGTACCTGACCCCGACCCCTGCTCAGCCCTCTTCGACATGGACCAATTATCCGGGCCCCTCACAGTAAGACGTCGTCAGCCCGGCGACCGCTTCACCCCCCTCGGCATGTCCGGCTCAAAAAAACTCCAGGACTTCCTCACCGACGCCAAAGTCCCCCGCCACCTCCGCGACTCCATCCCCATAGTCCTCTCCGGAGACCAAATCATCTGGCTAGTTGGCCACCGCACCTGCGACCATTCTAAGATTACGGAGTCAACTCAAAGGGGGCTAAAGTTGCAGTTCGAGAAAACCGATTCCGAAGCTTGCTCCAAGAAGGAATCTGCTGCCGGCCTCAAAGAGTAGCTCCTCGCCCCCGACCCCGGACCGAAAACCTCACCCCTCTCCGCACCAAGCACCGCCACAGAAAACCCCCACTCTTCTCCTAGGCCTGTCAGTCTGCTACATGCTTTAACGCATATAACGCGGTCTCCACGAATTCTGTGTGCTTATCCCAGCAAGGCTTGCATACAGGTTTCGCCCGACTGGTCTTCCATCTCTTGCCGCAAAGGTGACAGTGTTTCTCTTCAAATTTATCGTTCTTAAATTTGTTCCAAGTTTTGAAATGAGGATCGCAATAGGGTTTACTTGGATTCGCATTTAGGTCTTTTTTGCAACGAATACAATAGCCCGCGCTTGGTGAAATTGTTTGAAGTTGGCTTTTTGGGGTACTTTGCTTGGCTACTGAATAGACTGCCGCGGCTTCCTTAATGATTTTATTTTTCTTGGCATGTGCAACCACCTCACTGATTCGTTCTATGTCCCTCGCTTCTTCAAGAATTTCTTCGTAAAGCTCCCGGTCATTCTCTCTAGAAACGCGTATCCCCATTTCATTGTTATTGTCCTGGGAGAATTTGTGGAGGTTCATAGAGGTCAGAACCGCCTCCTTCTCATTTAGGTAGCACTTCGCGTGCAAGGTCTTGCAGAACCTCGTCTCGATCCACTTCTGTGCCTTGAGCCAATTGTCTTCTTTAGATTGCAGTTTTTTCTTACCATATATGACGGTGACATTAGCCGAGCCGCTTTTGTTTTCAATACGCCGTCTGAAGTTCTCGTCAAACTTTAAATATGGGCTGATGAGTAGGACCCACTCATCAGCCTGCCTGATTATGTCTTCAATCGCTACAGTCGTTTTCGCAGTAGTCAAGAATTCTGTCATCGCATTTGGGTTTTCTGGAACTCTGTCAGGGCATCCGCTAAAGGTCCATAGTTGGTTCCCATAAACGCCCCTACATCACCCTCTTCAACCGCAAATTCTCCGTCAGCCCCGGGATCCGACCTCTCTTCGCTATCGCCTTCCCCTCCACCTCGTGGATGTCCGCCGTGAAATTGATCGGCCCAGCGTTACTGATGTATCCCCCCACCCCGAAGCTGTCCACCGGCGCATCGTTCTCAATGAAATAACGTATCCGTTCGGGGTCCAGCCCCCCGCTCACTATGAGCCTCACCGACTCAAACCCCTCCAGGTCCAATCGAGCTCTTATCTCCTTCACCAGCTCCGCCGTCACCCGACCCCTCTCCCGCGGCGTATCCAACCGCACCCCGGTCAACCTGTCCCTCATCACCCGGGCCACCCGCAGGCTCTCCTCCGCCTCATCCTTGAACGTGTCCACCAGGACTATACGAGGCACCTCGGGGCCCTGGCTCCGGTCGAACGCCTCCGCCGCCTCCAGCGTGTCCCCGACCACCAGGATCAGGGCGTGCGGCATCGTCCCTGTCGGTTCGATCCCAGCAAGCGCCGCCCCGTCAATCGACGCACATCCCACGCACCCCGCCACCACCGCCGCATACTCCATCCTCCCCGACACCAGCGGGTGCACGTGCCTAGCCCCAAAGCTCACCACCGGCTTGCCTTCCGCAGCCCTGACACACTCACGGGCCGCTGTCGCCCATCCCGTGCAATGCGAAAGAATCCCCAGCAATGGCGTCTCATACAACCCGAACGGCCGGTAGGGCGCCCGGACCCTCAGTACCACCTCCTTCCGCTCGATCTTCCACCCTTCTTCCAGCGCCTCTACCTCCCTCTCACCCGACGGCACAACCTCTTCTATCAGCTGCAAAGCTTCATCTATTCCGCAGAGCACCCCGGGCTTGGACGTGAAGAACTCAACCGTAACCGTCGGGTTCAGACCCTCGGCCTCCAGCACCTCCTGCGCCCGACGGAAGTAAATGTCCGTCGTTTCCCCTGAAATTACCCAGTCGGGCAGCGGGAACTTTGAACGGATGCTAATGTCGGAGGAAAGCGGAATATCGTCCTGAATAATTGCCATTGCTTTGTTTGGATCCGCTCAGCCGACGGCCTGAGGTTGCACCACCCTCGCCCCGAGTACCTTCTCTATGTGGTCCAGGGCAAACCGGTGCGCTTCTTCGGAATAGGTCGCCACAGCATCAGCCGGCACCTCCACCCGGTAGTCCCGGTTTCGGGCATCTGCGACCGTGTGCATCACGCAAACGTTGGTACACACCCCGCAGACAATAACCTTCTCAGGCTCTAGCTCCCGGAGCCTTTCGTCCAGGTCCGTGTTGAAGAAACCGCTATATCGCTGCTTCGGAATCACGTCCCCTTCTAGGCCCGCCAGTTCGGGAATTATCTCCGTCTCAGCCGTGCCCCGGACACAGTGCTCGGGGAACATCTCGAATTCCAGGTCGTCGGGCGCGTGATTGTCACAGAGGAAGATAATCTTGCTGCCATTCCTGCTCTCTCGCTCTATAAGTTCTCTCACGACCGGGATAATCTTCCGCGCCGTCTCCCCTGTATAAAGATTCCCACCCTCTTCGCAGAAACCGCGTACCATGTCCACTACCAGCACTGCGTTTGACATGTCCTCCTCCTTTAGCGGCCTGTTGCCATCCTACAAGAGATGTTAACCCCCCACCCCAACCTGTTCAAGAATCAGTGTCGCTCACCCGGAATCGAGGCTTCGGCACACCCCCGAATCGCAGCCTCAGCAGCCCCTTGAAGTCCTTCCAGGCCGTCGAGACCACTTTGACCCGAGTGTCGGGATCGTCCACCCAGTGTACGGGGATCTCCTTCATCTGGTAACCATTCTTCTCCGCAAGGATCAGGAGTTCCGTGTCGAAGAACCAACCCTTGTCCCGGATTAATGGCACCAGTTCTTTGGAGACCTTCTGGTTTATCGCCTTAAACCCGCATTGCGCATCCGAAAACTTGGTCTGAAACATCAGCTTGATCAGCAGGTTATAGCACCGCGAAATAAACTCCCGCTTCACGCTCCGCTTCTCTACCCTCGAGGCCCTCGCCAGCCGGGTCCCGATCGCAACGTCGTTACCATCTTCAATCGATCCCACCAGTGCGGGCAAAGCATCAAGCCGAGTCGAAAGGTCGACGTCCATGTAGCAGATTACGTCCGCCTCACTTTCCATCCACACCTTGAACAGCGCCCTCCCCCGACCCTTCTCAGTCAGGTGCACCAGCGCAACCTTCTGGTTCTCGCTCGCTAGGCGCTCCGCCACCTCCCCCGTTGAGTCTACAGAACCGTTGTCGGCCACTACTATCCGCCAATCGCAGAAAGGGAGTTCTTTCTCGGCGAATTCGGATAGCGTTGCCACGCACTTCGGCAGGGTCGCCTCTTCGTTATATACAGGAATGATTATGTCAACGCTTCTCAAACGCTTTTACTTCTTTCAGTCTGTTGCACTCGGCAGCTGTAAGCCCTAGTGCTTGAAATGCCGTACCCCGGTGAAGAGCATTGCTATCCCTAGAGTGTCCGCTGTTTGGACTACTTCCTCGTCCCTTACCGATCCCCCAGGCTGCACTATGGCCCCCACCCCACCCCCCGCTGCCAATTCCACGTTGTCCGCAAACGGGAAAAACGCATCCGACGCCAGCGCCGACCCCTTAGCTCGCTCGGCGGCGGCCCTCAGTGCCAGGTGTACGCTGTTCACCCGGTTGGGCTGACCCGCACCCATACCTACCAGCGACCTATCCTTGGCCAGAACTATCGCGTTGGATTTCACGTGCTTGGCCACCTTCCACGCAAACTCCAGGTCCTTCATCTCTTCATCCGTAGGCTGACGCTTAGTCACGCATCTCCAGCCCGATGGATCATCTCCCCCCGTATCCCGCGTCTGCACGAGAAATCCACCTTCCACCGTCTTCACCTCCAAGCCCACTCCCCCTCCAGCCGACCCCATCTCCAGGATCCGCAAGTTCTTCCTCTTCTTCAATATGTCCAGCGCGTCCTCTTCAAACTCCGGCGCAATTACGATCTCGTAAAAGACCTTCGATATCTCCTCGGCTGTCTCACCATCAATCTTCTGGTTGCACGCCACTATCCCCCCGAACGCCGACACCGGGTCCCCTGCCAGCGCCCGCCTGTAGGCCTCCGTCAAGTCCTCGTGGCTCGCCAACCCGCACGGGTTCATGTGCTTGATCACCGACACCGCAGGACCGTCAAAGTCCGACGCCGCACTCCACGCCGCATCCGCATCAGCGATGTTGTTGAAGGACAACTCTTTGCCCCAAAGCTGCTTCGCCCCGGCAATGCCCGCCCCCCGAGCGAGAGTACCCGCATAGAAAGCGCCTTTTTGGTGAGGGTTTTCCCCGTAACGCAGGCCCTGTGCCTTCACCATGCCGATAGTTAACTCTTCGGGAAAGTCCCCTGGCCCTTCCGAAAGGTAGTCGGCTATAGCGGTATCGTACAGGGCCACGTGCCTGAAAGCCTTCCGGGCCAGTTGTTTCCTGAAGCCCTCATCCAGCATCCCGTCTCCTAGTCTTTTTGCCGTCTCCTCATAGTCTTCCGGGTCGACTATCACCAGCACGTGCGGAAAATTCTTCGCCGACGCCCGGACCAGCGTCGGCCCCCCTATGTCGATATTCTCAAGTGCCTCCGTCAGGTCCACACCCTCCCTGCTGATAGTCTCGACAAACGGGTACAGGTTCACCACTACTACGTCTATCAACCCAATCCCGTGTGACTCCAGCTGTCCCAGGTGGTCTGGCACATCCCTTCTCGCTAGGATTCCCCCGTGCACCGCTGGATGCAGGGTCTTCACCCGACCATCCAGGATTTCAGGAAAGCCCGTCATCTCCGCTATGCTCCGCACCGGGACACCGGCCTCAGCTATGGCTTTCTGCGTGCCCCCCGTCGAGAAAATCTCAACCCCAAGCCCAGCCAGTGCCCGCGCAAACTCCCCCAGCCCCGACTTGTCCGATACGCTGATTACCGCTCTCATGCTCAATTGATCGTTACCCTCTCGGGCCCCTCGTCCTTCACCACCTCCCCAATCACCACCGAACCCTCGATTCCCTTTAGCAAACTAGAAGCGTCCCCCCCCGATGCCATGACCACCATCCCAATCCCCATATTGAACACATCGAACATCTCGTCATGGTTAACGCTTCCCACCTCTTGGATAAGCCTGTAAATCGGCGGCGCGGGCCACGACGATGCGTCTATCCGCGCCCCCAACCCTCCCGGAAGCGCCCTTGGCACATTCTCCCTGAACCCTCCCCCCGTGATATGGGCCATCCCCTTGATTTTGTCCAGTTGGCCCTTCACCTCACCCAGATAGCACCTGTGAGGCTCCAGGAGCTCCTCGCCCAGCGTGCGTTCCAGCATCGGGTAGAACTTCTCCAGTTCTGACGGGTCCTCGTCCAGTCCAAAAACCTTCCGAACTAGGGAATATCCATTCGTGTGCAGTCCCGACGACGGAATCCCTACAATCACATCCCCCTCACCTACCGTCGACCCGTCGATAATCTCATCCCTCTCCACAATCCCAACAATGAATCCCGCCAGGTCGAACTCCTTGCCCTCGTACACGCCCGGCATCTCCGCCGTCTCACCTCCAATGAGCACCACCCCCGACTCCCGGCACGCCTTCGCCAACCCCGATACCAGCGCCTCCGCCGCCTCTTCGTCCAGTTTCCCCATCGCTATGTAGTCCAGGAAGAAGAGGGGTTTGGCTCCGCCTACCAGGATATCGTTGATGCAATGGTTTACCAGGTCTTCCCCGACAGTGTTGTACCGATCCAGCATTGCAGCGATTCGCACCTTGGTCCCGACGCCATCCGCACTCGACACCAACACCGGATCACGGTAATTCTCCAGGTGGTACAACCCCCCAAAGAATCCGATGTCGCCCAACACCCGAGAGTTGAATGTAGACCTTGCGTGCTCGGAGATTCTCTCCGTGGCCCGTGCCGCCGTGTTCAGGTCTACGCCCGCGGCCCGGTAGCTGCTGTCAGTGGTCAATTGGAAATCTCCGGAACTTCTCTCAAAAGAGGACGGGCAGTCATTTGCTGATGTCCGCCCAGGCAGATCATGCCGTCTATTGGCGCGACTCCAGGGCCAGCTTGTCCATTTCAAGCTGTACCGGTATCGGGTAGTCTCCGGAGAAGCAGGCGGTGCATACCTCGTTTCTCGGCATCCCCACCGCCTCCACCAGCCCCGGCAGGCTCAGGTAACCCAGCGTGTCCGCCCCGATATGCTGCCTGATCTCCTCTACACTGTTGTTCGCAGCCAGCAATTCGGCCCTGGTCGCTAGGTCAACACCGAAGAAGCAGGGGTGTTGTATCGGCGGTGCACATATCCGCATGTGCACCTCGGTCGCCCCGTTCTTTCTCAGCAGATTGACTACGTGGGGCGTCGTAGTGCCCCGTACTATGCTGTCGTCCACTACCACCACCCTCTTCCCTTCCAGCACTTCTCTCATAGCGTTGAATTTCAGCCGTACCCCTAGCTCCCGGATCCTCTGGTCCGGTTGGATGAACGTCCTGCCCACGTACCGGTTCTTTAGGATTGCCTCGCCCAGTGGAATCCCCGACTCCTTTGCATACCCTATCCCCGCCGCCACCGCCGAGTCCGGCACCCCGATAACCATGTCCGCATCCACCGGCCACTCTCTTGCCAGC
Source organism: Dehalococcoidia bacterium (assembly GCA_965207225.1). GTDB lineage: Bacteria > Chloroflexota > Dehalococcoidia > Plut-88900 > Plut-88900 > Plut-88900. Next base: position 1,866,760 of record CBDBLV010000005.1, on the reverse strand, counting down.
TGCGCCCCCATCCTCTGTCTCGCCAAGTAAAGCAGCTTACCCCCGACTATGCTGTCGGGCCTGGCAAAGTAGATGTGCTCGAATATGCACAGCGCGTGCTTTTCCCGTTCCACCAGTTGCTCGGACTTCACCCCCGACGCATCGATGGTTACCATCTCGCCGGGCTCCACTTCCCGTATCACGTCTGAACCGATATGGTCCAGCGCCGCACTCTCCGAGGCTATAACCCAACCGCCATTCAATTTCCCCAGCGACAGGGGCCGGACACCCATCGGATCTCGGATGCCGATTAGCTGGTCTTTGGTCAGCATAACCATGCTGTAGGCGCCCTGGAAGCGGTTCATGCAATAGCGGATCCGCTCCGCCCACGTGGCCCCCGGGGCCTGCCCCAGCCAGTGCGCCATCACCTCGCTGTCCGTGCTCCCCTCGAACCTGATCCCTCTATCCTCCAGCTCAATCCGCAGTTCCCCGGCATTGATCACGTTGCCGTTGTGTCCCGTAGCCACCTGGCCATAGGGGCCATCCACGAGCGTGGGCTGCGCATTGGAGATATGGCTCGACCCCATGGTCGAATACCTGGTGTGACCGATGGCGGCGTGCCCCGACAGCCTGCTCAGGGCTTGCTCGTCAAAAGCCTGGGCGACCAGGCCCATGTGAGTGTGCACCGAAATGCCCCGACCGTTGGACGCGGCAATGCCCGCGCTCTCCTGGCCTCGGTGCTGCAAAGCGAACAAGCCGAAGAACGTAAGTCTGGCTACATCTTCTCCGGGAGCGTAAATCCCGAAGAGTCCACACGCCTCTTTCGGCTTGTCAACCATCTGATCGCAATGCCGGTATGCGGTCACGAAGGTCTCGGATACGGTCTCTCCCTCAAACTCCTGGGTCGGGACCCGCGCCCCGATTATAGCCCCACCCCCCACCCCGGTCAACGACAAATTTCTGAAATTCCTTCAGTTCATCCTCGTTTACCTCTATGTAAACAGTCCCTCCGAACCGGTGCGAATCACTCTCTAGCTGCCCTGCTTTATGAAATCCGCAACTTTCTCTCCCATCGTCATCACCGTGACATTCAGGTTGGCCCGCACCGTATCCGGCATGATCGACGCGTCGACAATACGCAGTCCATCCAGCCCGTACACCCGACCATACTGGTCGCACACCGCCAGCGGATCGCTGGACGGGCCCATTTTGCACGTGCTCGAGATGTGATGCGCCGTTACCACCTCCGCCTTCATCCACTCATCAAGCAGTTCGTCCGACTCCATAACCTCATCTGAAGGCCCCGCCCGTCTCTCGACTATGTCGCCGAAGGCCTTGTGGCGGAACAGTTCATCGCACAGCCTGAGCCCGTCGCGCATCCTCTTCCGGTCGAAGGGGTCATCCAGGAGGTTATAGTCAAGTATTGGCTGCTGCCTCGGGTCTGTAGACTGCAGCCTCAACTCCCCCTCGCTTAGCGCCAGGTACAGGCACTGGCTCGCCCCAATGCCCACGGGGTCCTTTTCATCCAGGCCCCGGAAGGGCCTTGCAGCCAGGTAGTTCGCCATATAGACGATCATATCGTTTACGAAAGGCGAGCCCTCCGCCGTGTACCTCAGTGTCACCGTCCCCGACGTTGTCTGGTTCACGTCCAGCAGATAATCTTCCTTCGTAATCCAGCATAGGGGAACATCCGGATGGTCCCGGAGATTTCTCCCCACCCCCGGCAGGTCCTGCACCACCGGAATCCCGAGTTCTCTCAGCTGCCCCCCCGGCCCTACCCCCGACAGCAGCAGGATATGAGGCGTCCCCACCGCCCCCGCACACAGTACGATCTCATCACCGTACACCGAAAACATCTCCCGTCCGCTTATGACAAGTACTCCCACAGCCCGGTTCCCATCAAAGATTATCCCGTGCACGTGGCAATTGGCCCGGAGGGTCAGGTTCAGCCGGTGTCGCGCAGGATTGAGATACCCAATGTTCGTGCTCATCCGGACCCCGTCTATGATGTTAAACGTCAGGGGCCCTACGCCCGTCGAGTCCGGGCGGTTGTGGTCGGGGCAGTCCGGAAAGCCCGCATCCCGACACGCCTCGTAGAAGGCGTGGGCGTGAAGAGGCCACTCCTCCTCAGGATAACGACGGCACATGATGGCCCCGTCGTTCCCATGGTAGTCGTCACGGTAGTCCTGGTCCGCCTCCATCCGCTTGAAGTAGGGCAGAACGTTTTCAAAAGACCATTCCTCGTTTCCCCACTCCGCCCACCGGTCATAGTCCTCCCGGACGCCCCTCAGGAACTGCGCCCCATTTACCCCGCTGGACCCGCCCGTAATCTTCCCCCGAGGTATGTCTATCCGCGCCAAATCCGTGGCCCGTGCACTGAAATTCCAGATGTGGTCGGAGTCCCACACCGGGATCTTGCTTCCGTAAGCCAGCCTGACCTCTTCCGGTATCCGTTCGAACTCCGGGAAGTCCCCGCCTGCCTCCAGCAGCAGCACCGAGCGGTCGGCATCTTCGGTAAGCCGCGCTGCCAGGGCAGCGCCCGCGGACCCCGCACCTACGATGATTTGATCGTATCTCATCCTTTTGCTCCCTTCCCGGAGGCCGCAAACCGCGGATTTTACGTCACCCTGAAACTCTAGACTCTCGATTGCGGGCGCGCAACATGCTATCACTGCACTTGGCATGGCTACAGATTGTCGCACTTCAAGGCTATGTTGTAGACTGTCACGGCTAAAGTGTGTGGCGTCCCTCAAATTTCCCAGCCCTCACCCATGCAGCCCGAGTCCGAGTGCCGGGGATCGTCCGACCAAGCAAGGGAGATAAACGTCAAGCCTGACGCCGAAACTAAGGGCAGATTACGTAGTTGAAAGGCTCACGCGCTCCCGCCCGTGACCTGCATTGGCCATGACTTCCGACGATAAGCCGAAAACTTACAACATCCTGGTCGTCGACGACGAGCCCGACCTTGAACCCCTCATGCTCCAGCGCATGCGTCGGGACATCCGCTCGGGTCGCTACAAGATGACCTTCGCCCGGGACGGCGTCGAGGCCCTCCAAATGCTCGAAGCGGACCCGGACATCGACATGGTCCTGTCCGATATCAATATGCCCCGGATGGACGGGCTCACGCTGCTGGATCAGATACCCAAGGTCAGCCCCAACTTGAGGTCAGTCATTATCTCCGCTTACGGGGACATGAAGAACATCCGCACCGCCATGAACCGCGGCGCCTTCGACTTCGTAACCAAGCCTGTGGACTTCGACGACCTCCGCTTCACCATAGACCGCACCCTTCAGCATGTCGAAGAGCTTCGAGAAGCCCTCAATGCCCGAGACAAGCTGGTTGCCATCCAGAATGAGCTCGAAGTCGCCAGCACCATGCAGCAGTCAATTCTCCCCACTTCCTTCCCATCTTCAGATACCTACAAGGTGTTCGGTACCATGCAGCCCGCCAGGGAAGTGGGAGGAGACTTTTTCGATGTGATGCGACTGCAAGGTGAACAGGTCGGGCTGGCCATAGCTGACGTCTCTGGAAAAGGAGTTCCCGCTGCCCTGTTTATGATGTCCAGCCGAACCCTCTTGAAGGGCGCCGCCATCGGGGTCGAGGGGCCGGGTGCCGTGCTCTCCGAGGTAAACAACCTCCTCCACGAGGATAACAGCGCCCAGATGTTCGTGACGATGCTCTACGCCATATACAACCCGACAACCAGGACCTTTACCTATTCCAGCGGCGGCCACGACGCCCCCCTCCTCGTCCGCAGCGACGGCACCTCCACCCTTCTGCCCCTGACCAACGGTATCGCTCTCGGCATTCTCCCAGACTTCGATTATCAACAGGAAACCGTCCAACTGTCGCCCGGCGACACCATAGTCCTTTACACCGACGGCGTCACCGAGGCAATGAACATGGATGGCATCCAGCTTGGCATCAACAGGGTGCGGAGTATCTTTACCGAGGCGCCGCCCGCCGACGCGGAAGAGGTGGGGATGGAGGTTGTCAAAGCCGTGGTCGACTTCGCCCAGGATGCCCCCCAGTTCGATGATATAACCTGTTTGACTCTGGGGTGCTTCAAGGTTTGATCCCAATGCTAAAGCCCTCGGAAATCGTACACGTCTCGACTAAGCAAGCGCGCAATCATGAGCACCCTGCCTGACACCCGCCGTCGCTTCATGGCCGTGCTTCTCTTGATCGCTGCGATGCTGCTCGTGATCGCGGCCTGCGGAGACTCGCAGAATGGTGCCGGCCCCAACGGCAGCGTTGACAGCTCCCCGACTCCCACCATCCCACCCGTTGAAGCAGTTATCACCGGCGTCTCGGAGGACAGCGTGCTCTTTGGCCAGTCCGCAGCGTTTGAAGGGCCCGCTCAGGAACTGGGCATAAACATGCGCCTCGGTATCGAGGCCGCCTTCGCCGAGGCCAACGCCAATGGCGGAGTCCACGGACGCCGGCTCGAGTTGGTCTCCTACAACGATTCCTACGAACCCGAGGCCTCGATTGCCAACACTACCAGGCTGATTGAAGAGGACAACGTCTTCGCTCTCATCGGTGAAGTAGGCACTCCGACCTCCCGCTCCGCCACCCCGATTGCCGCCCTGGCCAGCGTACCCTTCATAGGCCCTTTCACGGGCGCAGGCTTCCTTCGGGACCCCGGATGGCAGAACATCATCAACCTCCGCTCGTCCTACCAGCAGGAAACGGCGGAGATGGTGGCCCGGTTGATGGAAGACCTGAGTATCACCAGGATCGGCGTGATGTACCAGGACGACTCCTATGGCCGAAGCGGGTATCGCGGAGTCCTGGCCGCCTTGGAGCCCCACGGGATGGAACCCGTGGCCGTGGGCCTCTACCAGCGCAACACTACCGCCGTAAAGACGGCCCTGCTCGATCTGATGGAGGGCGAGCCCGAGGCCGTAATTATGATCGGCGCCTATGAACCCTGTGCCCAGTTGATTCTCTGGGGTCGCCACCTCGGCCTTGACGCCATGTACCTGAACGTATCCTTTGTCGGCAGTAACGCACTTCAGCAGGAACTCGGAAGCGATGGAGCCGGGGTGATCGTCACCCAGGTCGTACCCTTTCCCTGGGACTCCTCCCTGCCCGTCGTCGCTTCCTATCAGAGCGCCCTCGACGCCTATCAACCCGGCACCTCTCCGGGATTTGTATCGCTTGAGGGATATCTCGCCGGTCGCATGGCCATAGCTGGCCTAGAAATGTGCGGCAGGGACGTGGACAGGCAATGTTTCGTAAACAGCATCCTTGGTTCCGAAAGGATAGACCTGGAAGGGTTCGAGCTGCGGTTCGGCCCCGGGGATAACCAGGGCTCAGACAAGGTGTTCCTCACGGTGATAGGCGCCGACGGAGCGTATCATGCCGTGGACACACTGAGTGAGGCGAAAGAGTGGTCGAGCTACTAAAAAGGGCCTTGGCCCTCCGGTTCAGAATATCAACCCAACTATATCTCGCCATCGGCGGGGCTGTGATGCTCACCATTGCGGCCAGTCTGGTGGGCTGGTTTTCCTTTAACAGGGTGGGAGAGGTGCAAAGCCGTGTGAACGAGGGCAGCGTGCCGGAGCTTGCCGCCGCTTTCGAGGTCGCACAGTACAGCGGCACCCTCGTCGCCGCCGCCCCTAGCCTCACCACCGCCACCGACCCCCGAGAACTGGCCGTCAGCGCCAGCAATATCGACCATACCTTTCTCCTGTTTGAGGAGCAGGTGACCGTCCTGGAGGGAAGCGAAAGCGCAGGCCAGGACCGGGCAGACGTCATCAGGGCTCACGGCGACACCCTGAAATCCAACATCGATGACCTCAAGTTCAGTATGGCCGAGGTTTTCCAGTTGGCTCAACAAAGGCAGGCTCTGCAGGAAGAACTCACCAGTCTGCGTAGCCGGTTGGATGACCTCTTGTCGCCCGCCATTGACGATCAGCTATTCTTCGTACTCACGGGACATGTCGCCGTAGATGAATCCCCGGCCTCCCGGTCCGTACATCTTTCAGAGGACCAGGTAAACACATACCGGCGCCTTTCTGAGCTGCAGGCCGACACCAATATCGCCACCGAGCTCCTTGCCAACGCCTTCACCCTTTCCGACGAATCATTCATAGAACCGCTCAGGGAAAGGTTTGAGGCCGCCGTAGAGAGGATAGACCGCAACCTCCAGGCCCAGAGGGCTCTGGACTTCTACGATGAGGCTTCACCAATCTACACTAGGCTCTTCGAGCTGGGCACCAGCGAGGAGAGCATCTTCAACGTCTTCGCCCGAGAGCTGGAAATCGCCGACTTGCAAGCGGGACTCCTCGGTTTCAACCGGGAGATCTCCGTCGATCTCATTGACGAAGTCGACAGCCTCGTAAGCGCCGCCGAGGCCAGCGCCGCCACCGCAACGGCCGCCTCTACCCAGGCAATCTTCACGGGCAGGACATTGCTTCTGGTGATTAGTGCATTCAGTATCGTCGGGGCACTGCTCATTATCTGGCTCTTCATCGGCAGATCTCTTATGCGCCGCATCGGATTGCTCTCAAGCTGGATGCGGCGTATGGCCCAGGGTGACCTTGAGGCCCAGGTCGAAATCAAGGGCAAGGACGAAGTGGCCGACATGGCCGCCGCCCTGGAAGTCTTCCGACGCCATGCCCTCGAAGCCATCCGCCTCAACGAGGTGGAAAAGCTGGCCAACCAGCTCCAGGACAAGAACGAAGAACTGGAAGGCGTCCTGGCCCAGCTCCAGAAGGCCCAGGACCAGATCGTGATGAGGGAAAAGCTCGCAGCCCTTGGTGAACTCACCGCAGGCGTCGCCCACGAGATCCGGAACCCGTTGAATTTCGTTAACAACTTCTCGGAGGCCTCGGGAGAGTTGATCGATGAGCTGAAGGAGATCCTGGAAGAAGAAGGTGTAGTGCTGCCAGACGAGCAGCGAGACCTCGTCGAAGAGATTACCGGCGACCTTACCAGCAACGTCACCCGGATCCGCTCCCACGGCGAACGTGCCAATCGCATAGTCCACGACATGCTGCGCATGGGCAGAGACTCCGGAGACTGGCAGCCTACCGACATCAACGCCCTGCTGGAACAGCACTCTCGGCTTGCATACCACAGCGCCCGTGGCACCAACCAGGATTTCCAGGTTGAAATCAAGGAGGACTACGATCCTGCAGTCGGAACCATAGAAGCAGTTCCCCAGGAACTCGGCCGTGTATTTCTAAACATGGTGAGCAATGCCTGTTACGCCACTGATCAACGGCGCCGCGCCGCCCAGGGGAATGGGGAAGCCGAAAGTGGATACGCTCCAATACTGTCGCTGACGACTAGGCGCAAAGAAGACGGAATAGAAGTTCGCATAGGAGACAACGGCACCGGCATGCCTCCCGACGTCGTGGAGAAGATCTTCAATCCGTTCTTCACTACCAAGCCCACAGACCAGGGCACCGGCTTGGGCTTGGCAATTTCCAACGACATCGTGAGACGACACGGCGGCTCCATTCGGGTGGAAACCGAGGACGGGGTCGGCACCACCATGATTGTTGACCTCCCCTTGGAGCCCCCGCCCGGTGCTATTCAGGGAGAGATGCTAGTGGAAGAGGAAGAAGGCGCCGTCGCAGGACCTGCCTAGAAGGAATTGAACGCCGGTCAATGCTGACTGACAGCAACAACTCTAAGGGCACAATGCCATTGAGATCGTTACTGGGCGTTAGCCGTAGGGAAAGGGTCAGTCTCGCTCATTAGGGCTTGGTGCTCGATAATCGATACGTCACGTACTTCCTTATCAGCCCAGAGGCTTTTGACGTATTCAATTACGTCAACTATCTCCTCGTGAGACAGCTGCCCGCCGAATGCGGGCATCCCGCTTTTGAACTGGGGTATGTCCGGGTCTTCCCAGAGTTGCCCGCCCTCGTTGACTATGCGATATAGGAGGCCATCGCCGTGGTGCCATGTATGACCTTCGCCGTTGAGCGGTGGCGCTGGCAGTGTCCCGTCCGGCTTGCGGATATGCCAGTCGGCTTGGCCCTCTCCCCCGACCCCGTGGCAGGCCGCGCACACCGATGCGAATGTCTCTCGCCCCGAGCGTAGTTCAGCCGTCGCGACGAGCCCCTCGCCTTTCGGGGCTGCATTACACCCCATAGCAACCATAACCGTGGTTGCCAGGACCACCACTACTTTGGCGGGGCGACTAACGATGGTTGATCTCCGGCCCCTTCACCCCAGGAAGCGCCTTAGGTGTGCGGCTTCCTGCACGTAGTTCTGGATGTTCACCGGCGCATCCCCGCTGATGCCCGCCCAGACTGCCCCCGTCAATCCCTCGTGGACCCGGTCCAGCTCGTCCGTGAACTGCGCCACTATCCGCATGTAGCCCTCGCCGAGCAGCTCCATTACATGCCGTTCGTTGGCGAACCGCAGTGCTGCCCGCAAGTCCTCGTCAAGGCTCGGACAGGTCTCCCGTACGAACGCAAGGTCATCCTCGTCCAGGGCCGCAAGCCCCAGCAGCTCCGGGGGTACCCCTATTGAATACAGAGAGGCCGCAAAGCCTATCGCCCGAGGCAGCGTAGCTCCACCAAACCCTCCCAACGACCTCCCGTACCCGAACAGCCCCACGTGCAGTTTCCTCTCCCGTCGTCTTGGCACGTGTCCCGCCACTGTGCTGATAACTTCCAGCAAGTCGCGAACTCGCTCCTGGTACTCCGCAGTCGTTTTGTCAATCACCCGCATGGCTCGTTCCTCATCTACCGGCACGGGCTCCCAGGGTCTGTGCTCCCGGAGCTGGTCGATTCCCCTCTTCACCTCTTCCATGTCGTAGTCATACTTGAAGGCGGACTGGACCGTGAACGTGTACGCGCTCGGATACTCCCTCAACGCCCTCTCTACGTTTATCGGCGTCAAATGGCCCCTGAAAGGCACCGACCCCGCCCCGATTATCGGAAAGAACGGCACCCCGATACGCGTCTCCAGTTCTCGCAGCCGCACCAGCGCCACTTTCAGCACCAGTTCCGCAGCAACTATGCCGTAGTTGAGCGCAGGATCGCTGCGGGCCAAGAACACCCTCTGACCCGGCAAGTCCCTTCCTTCCAGGTACTCCTCCAGGATGCGGTCGCAGTTGAACAGGTGCTCCATGTCTTCGATCAGGGGAATGACTCGCAGGCATTTCGGATAAAACTCCCCCACCCAGTCCTTTACCAGGTTGCCATTGGGCAGCGTCTGCCCCTCCTGCCCAACGATTATGTTCCGATAGTACGCCTCTACCAGCGAGATCTCTTCTGCAGATGTTGTAAACGGCAGTATCACCTCTTGAATTGGTGCCGAATCGTCCCCGATTTCGCCGTAGAAGCTATGCGCAATGTCCCACGCCGAGGGTACGCTCTGCAGAGCCTCCACCATCGACTTACGCATGTCCCTCTCTATGCCCGGGTTGGGGACTCGTAGTGTGAGCGCAACGTCCCGACCCAGGCGCCGCCTCTCTCTGAAAAACTCCGGGTACCCCGTTAGCAGCTTCTGGACGACGTGATTGTCGGCCTCCTTCCCCTCCGAGTCCCACATCTGCTCATCGCACCCCAACGAGAAGATTTGGAACGCTTCGTTTACCTCTCCATTGGCCCTCAGCACCCCTTCCTCATCCGCAAAGGGCGCGGGGGCCGCATTGTCGGGGTGTTGCGTGCTCATCACCTTGGGAACAAAGAACACGGGATTTCCCTCCTGGGGCACTATCCTGGGGCTTTGGGTCGTTCAATCTGGACTAGCGCAATTCTAAGGAAACAGAGAGAAGCGTCAAGCGGATTGACCGCAACACAAGGCCATGCAGAAGAGCGGCTGACTTGCTGCAGACGAGCCTATGACAGCGGGCTGAAGTCGTCGAGTTGGTAGTTCACTCTGCTCGGGGTCCTCGTGACGGCCCGGCCTCCCGCGAAAACAGTGCCGCATTCATCCATAGATTGTTGGCGGAGACGTTCCGGTTGCCAGCCACCGAACCCGTGGCTTCGCAGCTAAAGGGCATGTATTGCTAGGACTGTCTGCCCATGGGCAGAATCCCCATGCGAATTCCCTTAACCACCGCGTCCAGCTTGGTGGGCGCATTGAGTTTGTGACGCAGATTCCGTATGTGGTTGCGTACCGTGTGTCGGCTGATCCCTAGGTCCGTGGCAATCCTCGGAGTTTCCCATCCCAGGGCCACCAGGCGCAGAACTTCCAATTCACGACGAGACAGGTCAGACCCCTCTCCTGCCGCGACTGAGGCAGGCGGCTGATAAGACAGCACTTCTGACCCGCTCTCCGTCAGAGTGTCTCTGAAGATATCCTTTGCCTTGTCCAGCCCCTCCGATTCCGCGCTGTCGTCAAATAAGTGGACCACTACAGGTGCATCTCTGAGCGCGCCCCCAATTACCAATGGTGTCACGTACACCCATTTCCGCTCGCCCGAGGCCGTTAGCATCCTCAATCTCGTTGTGGCTGGCACCAAGCCGGCACGCAGATACCGAATAGAAGGGCATCCCCCGACACACTCGGGAGTCAAACTACCCGACGTCGTGCCCTGCAGCACATCGTAACACCGCCGCCCTACGACTTCTCGAGACCGGAGTCCCAGGATACGCTCCGCTGACCGATTCCAAAACATAATTGTTTGGTCTAGGGATACGGCGTAGGCGCCGGAGTGCAGGGAGTCCAGAAGAGTTATCAGAGAATCAGTATTCAACGTGCTCCGCCTTTTGGATTGATAGCTCGGGGCCCTTAGCTCAGGCAACGATTAATCGACCGGATAAAGATGCGTTCCATCATCACCCACCGCTGTTTTTCGCACAGTGTCACAAATCATAGGTCACGCACTATAACAGGTCTATAACGCACGTATACTACACCTTCCGGAATAGCACTCACAAATCCCTGTCAACCTGATTCATTGTTTTGGGCAATGTTTTCTTATCTAGCTATCGTATTGCCTACGGTAAAGTTGGATTACAACTATAACGTAATTATAACGTGTCAGACGCTTCCTGGACTAAAAGGGTTAATCTGATATCGAGTGAGGAGTGCTTTGTAGAGGAAGGCCCGAGATCGCGTGTAGTGATACTTGCAGAGGTACAACCCTGCCGGTCATTCGATAACCGTAACGTTCCTGTCCAGCTTAGAAAGCACCTCCAGTCCCTCATTGGTCATAAGTATCGTCTCTATGAAACCCCCGCCCGTGCCCCCGGCCCAGACAGGGTCCAACACCGTGAACAGGTTCTCGTAGTTGGTAATCATGCCCGGATCATAGCGCGCAGTCTCGAATCCCGCCTCCGGGTCTATAAATGTGTGCCCCACCCAGTCCGGTGGAATGGCGATGCCCATGTTGTAACCGCTGATGTATGCGGCATACTGACGAAGGCCCACCGAGTTGATGTATTCGTCCATCGCCCTCTGGACCACCCCCGTCGAGTCCCCCGGCCTCACCCTCTCTTTCACGTAATCAACGCTTCCGCAGGTCTTGTTCATAAGGTCTCGCCAGTTCGCCGATGGCTCTCCCAGCGAAAATAGCCGACCCAGATCCACGTGGTAGCGGTGATATGAGCCGCAGTGATTGATCCATACAAGGTCGCCCATCTTCAACTTTCTGTGGCTCGGGGCGCAATGTCGCGCAGCAAAGCGCGGCCCCGACCTGACTGCCGCACGAATTGCCGGGTCTCCCCCTCCCGCCCTCATCATCGCCTGCAGAACCACCCCCGCTAACTCTATCTCGGTTACTCCAGGCCGAATGGCCTCCTTTACCGTCTCCATCGCCGTATCGGCTATCGACGCCGCCTTATTCATTACCTCGATTTCCGCCTTGGACTTGATTAACCTCACTCTGTCCACAACCCAGGACCCGTCAACTACGTTGGCCCCGGCGTCAGAAAACGACTGCTTTATCTGGTTGATTACCACTCCCCCCGGCGCCCGACTCCAGTCCTCCACACCCACGTTGCCTTTTAGCCAGCCTCGCGCCTTCAGCTCGCTGGCAATGTCCTCGACCGGCGATTGTCCTTCCCCGAACAATACGGCGTCGTCCACGACGGCATGCCATTCGACGGTTGGTCGATGGTATGGGACCTCGAAGAAGCACGTCTGACCCGAGTCTGCGTGCAGCGCTACGCTCACCGGACTGGTCAGGTAGTACCAGATCATGTCATAGCCCGTCAGGTAGGTGATATTGGGCGGGGAAGAGACAAGCAGGACGTCAATCCCCCTGCGAGTCATTTCTTCTCGGACTTTTTCGACTCGCCCCTTATATTCAGCAAGGGGGAACGGCGGCCCCCAGCCCTCCGCCTCCGCTAAGGCCCGACCATCTATCACTATGAGAGTCCTCCCGTGGAAGCACTAACCGCTGATCGGCGTGCATACTATCCCAAGGGTCGATTGGCAGGAATTCGCAGCGCAATGAAGTCTTGGCTAGTGCCTGTGTGGCGGGTGGCCCTCACCGAGGGCCCCATTAGCCTCCACTCAGCATCCCGGTTGCCCCAGGTTCCCACAGCATCGGCTCCGACGGCGGATCTTTGTGAGCACATTTTGGGAAAACAGCGAAAGCCGAACGTTCCAGGGTTCGGGGTACTTCCACAACATCTTCAGCGATCTGAACATGCCCGTGAACATGCCAGGCAGTATATCAGAGGCGCAGGGAAGGCAATCAGGCGCTGTCATCCATTCCATTAAGCCGACTTGTCAAGTCAAAATTACCGTCATCCTTGACTTCATTTGAACCTGGTCCATTCAGGTTGTCATACAGTCACGACAGGCAGACCAGAGGTACGCTCTCTACGCACTGTCTTGCCCCGCCCTTCAGGTGTACCATTAGCAATGCCCGCCACCTAAGGCAGCGTTTCCGAAGAGACGGCAGCACCCGTCAAGGAGTTTAAAGATGGCAACTGAGAAAAAAGGCAAGTACTACATCAAGGACTATGAGCTCGAAAATTTCTCTTCGTACAGCAACTACCCCAAAGAGTTGTTGAAGGCGATGTACTCGAAGCCGCTTATCGGCCGGGACGGGGGTATAGCAGCCAGGGATATTGCAGCTACGGCGTTCATGCTGGAGCCCGGGACATACTATGGCGCCCACGCCCACCTCAGGCCCGAGATCTACATCATCCTGAGTGGGACCGCCGAATGTGAGTGGGGAGACGAGACCTTTAATGCCGGACCTGGAACAGTGACCTTTTGCCCTCCCAGTATGTCGCACGCAATGCGGGTGACCAGCGAAGAACCGTTGAGAGCCATCATCGTAAACTGGGCCCCGGGCGGCGATGAGAAGGTTTGGGAAACGGGCGCCTACATGTTAGAAGACTAACCTCGGGGAGAGGTCAACCAGGTCACCGGTCTGGACGCTGGCCGGTCATTACGGCAGCAGCGCGGTCATCCCCTCATTAGGTACGTGGTGAAGCTGAGGGGGCGGTATACGATGCCATTCTTGAGATGTGGCTATGCCCGCCTATGGAGCAATCGACACCTCTTTCAATCAACCTCGCTCAATAGGGCTGTGGGCTGCGAACTCTCCGCTGGGAGGCCCGGCTGTAGGACCATCGGGCAATTCCCCGCCATGCTGACAAGGAGGCATTGGGGGCGGAAAGCGTTGCCATTGCGTCCTCCACACTTGAATTCATTGCACAGCGCTGTACGATATATCGTACAATAGAACCATGTACACGGTCCTGAGAAGCGCGACCTTCGACCGGTGGTTGAGCAGGCTGCGAGACTACCAGGCTGTAAATCGCATAATCGCTAGACTGCTGGCAGCCGAAGACGGGCATCTCGGAGACGTGAGACCTGTAGGTGGCGGCGTATCCGAGATGAGGATTCAGTACGGGCCTGGATACCGAATCTACTTCATCACGCGAGAAGCCGAACTAATCATCCTGTTATGCGGCGGTGACAAGGACAGCCAACGGCGAGACATCGAACGGGCCAAGAGAATGGCGACGGAATGGAGGGGCTAATGTCTGAAGAATATCGAAGATTTGACCCAGCGGACTATGTAAAGACCGAAGAGGATTTCCGACGACTTCTCCGCGCGGCTGCGGAGGAAGACACTGGTGACGGTGCGGTGATTCGGGCAGTGCTTAGGTATGTCGCTCAGACGCACAACATGAGCGCTCTCGCCCGCAACACCGGTCTAAACCGCGGCAACCTTTACGAGGCGCTGTCTGACGGCGGCAACCCTACCCTGGCAACCCTGTTGAAGGTCACAACCGCATTGGGGCTGAGGCTGCGCCTTGAGCCCGTGGGGGACAGTGCGCAAGGTGCACATCCGGCCAGCGCCGGAAATTCGCAACAGGGCTAGATTTCGACGTCTTCGCCAACGTGCATGGGTAGACAGACCCGTCCTTGAGATTTGGCTCGGCGGGCTGTGAGCCCCGGGACCACTATCATGACCGAGAGTCCGGGCCTCTCTTCGGGTGGGCCGACGTGTCCTGTACCGCCAACCTTTGGCTGAGAGTTCGCTATATGCACTCCTGCGACTGGCTGGGGATGTGGTTCCTGCCGGCCTGTGGGATCGCCCCTTGACATGCAACCCTATGGTTGCGTATCGTATGCGTCCATGCATAAAGACCAGGTCTTCAGGGCACTCGCGGATCCAATACGGAGGTTGATGCTGGACGAGTTCTCTGAGCGCAAGGAGCAGACGCTCTACGAACTCACGGCGCGCTTGATCATGCGTCACAACGTCGCCATCTCCCGACAGGCCCTGGCCAAGCACATTGATCTCCTGGAACAAGCGGGGCTCGTAAGCTCAGAGAAGCGCGGCAAGTATCGGATGCTTGTCTTCAACGATAAACCCCTCAGGGCTGTCATGGACCGATGGCTCAAGTGACACTACAAAAAGAAAAGGAGGCCAGATATGCGCATTATTCTCACCGGCGTTTTCGTAAGTGACCAGGACAAAGCTTTGAGGTTCTACACGGAAACCCTCGGCTTTGTGAAGAAGCACGACGTCCCTGTGGGGGAATTCAAGTGGCTTACCGTCGTCTCGCCCGACGACCCGGATGGGACCGAGCTTCTGCTTGAACCAGATGCAAACCCGGTATCACAGGCATATCAGAAAGGGCTATTTGAGCAGGGCATCCCGGCAGCGTCCTTTGGCGTTACGGACATCCGCGCAGAATATGAGAAACTGAAGTCCCTGGGCGTAGCCTTTACGATGGAGCCGACAGAAATGGGCAACGTCACTATTGCGGTCTTTGACGACACCTGCGGCAATCTGGTCCAGATAATGCAGACCTAGCTACCTTCGACCGGACTGCCCCGTATGGGACGCGGCTACACTCTAACCCGTCCAGGCTCTTGGTGGGCCTAAATGGACGGTAGCTGGCACCGCCTTCGAGATGTGGCTCGGGGGCCTATGAGCCGGAGCTCGTAGTTCGGTACGCCCGTACCCACACCAGACTCGACAAAATGAAGAGCATCCAGCTTGAGCTTCGTTCTGAACCTGTAGGTAAGGATGACCTGTCTAAACAACTCGCTTATGGATGGGTGGTTCTCCTTCAACACCTAACGAGCCTGCGATTCCTTTTGTTGGGGCAGTGAGAGGGTGACGGTCTTGGGTCGTCTGGGACAACTAGCCTTCAGCCACTAGCCGACCCGGGAAACTCTGAATAAGGCCCATTGTCCGACCGTGGCACCGGAAAGAGGTGCTCGTACATGAAGCGGCCCAACAGAAGGATCCAATGTATGAGGTCTGTGGGCAGCTCGTCCTTATCCTTGTGGGGTGCATACCGAAAGTATTGGCTGATGTCTCCAGGGTTCTTGACCAGCTTCACTTGATGCAGGGCTTCCTCGAACCAACCTTGGTGCAGGTACTTGTTATCCGCGCCAGGATCGTTGCTGTTCACGAAGGCCGTGTAGGTACTCTCCCTAATTCTTTCTGCCAACTCTCTCCATTCAGCTTCAGCTTGCTCTTTTCTATTGGGATGGGCATGTTGCGGCGAGGGACGCCGACCATAGATTCGCCGGATGTCGGTCTCCACATTTGCCCTGAATGCCACGTACTCCTCGGCGAACACCTCGGACTCCGCGGCTACTTCGTCTCGGAGTGAATCGGGCAGGGCTTCGTATAGCTTGGCAACGTCGTGCCCCGCGTCGAATCTGAAGGTGCCCGTCTTATGAAAGGTGGCATGAGTCACAACTGCCTTCAGACACAATTCTATTGCCAGTATGAGGTTTGTCATCATCACCCGTTCTCTGTCAAGATGATTAGCTTGCGCAAATCCCCAGACCTTCTCCATTTGCATCGAGTTGTAGAAGGCAAATGCATTGGTGGGCCACCTGTACGGCGAAATGCCGGAGTCTGTTAGAAGTTGCATGACCTCTGCCATTCGATAGCCTCGGCCGACTTCAGACATCGAATAGTAGTCCAAGAGTTTTCCCGACATGTAGTAGACGTTTCCGCGTCTCCAAAAATTGTGGCGTTCAGCTGCATTGAAATCCGTTAGTAGTACAGGTTCCGACAGCACGAAGTGTCTAGATTGACCGTTTCCCTTCACTTCTATGCGATTGAAGGAGTACGGCAACCTGGTTCTAAGGTACTCTATCCAGGTATCCTCAACGCTCAGATCGTAGTAGCTAGTAGTAGTATCAGTCACCTTGTTCACCTGCTCATGGATGCATGAATAAGGGCTTACGGCATCAATACTGATGGCTACCAGAATGGATGTCTGCCCGGTCCACTGAGCCCATATCGTGCAAGGACGGGCCATCACCGCTTGCGGTGGATGCTACCACCTTCGAGATGTGGCTCGGTGGCGTGCCGGTACACCGAGGGCTCGCCATTCTCGTAGTGTGATGTGGAGGGGTTGATAAACGGAAGATTTGACAGTGCCTCAGCCTACGTCTCCCCCGTTCCGTCCCCTCCCTCTTGGGTATCCTGTAGCCGACGCGGGGTTCGGTGAAGATGTAGGTGAGACCTTCCACGCGGCGCAACGACGACGACGCACATCGGTCCGCGGGCATGGTGAAATGTTTGGTGGGCCTATTTTGACGGTAGGCAGAACCGTTTTCGAGATGCGACTGGGAAGTCTGTAGGCTCGCAGTATAGGCCATAGCTGGTTGGTCTGTCTTCCCCTGTGGCACCGCCCTTTCTGGCTGTCCGGATCTCCCGCAGAGTGGTAGAATTAGGAACGAGGGAACGCTCATTGAAGGGAGGAGGCATGAGAGACGCAGAGACTTCGGTACCCAGCCAGCGCGCCAAGCCCACGACACCGCCGAGCCGTCCTAAAGAAGAGACGGCGCGGTTGGGCGACCAGATATACGAGCGAGACATCCGGCGGCAGGTCGAGGAGGACCATGTTGGAGAGGTCGTCGCCATAGACGTGGAGAGTGGAAGCTGGGCTATTGGAGCGGACGAGATTGCCGCTACGGACCGGCTGCAATCCCAGCGGCCCGACGCCTATGACGTTTGGTGCCTGCGGGTCGGCTATAGGGCGCTCTACAGCTTTGGGGGCGGATCGCTGCGGAGGACTGAGTGATCCATGGAACGGTGAACACCGCCTACGAAGCCGTCGTCGGTCTTACAGTGCAAGGGCCGACGGGCCGGTCACGGGAAGTCGAAGCCGTAATAGACACGGGATACAATGGCTTCCTGACCCTGCCCTCAGACCTGGTGAGGGAGTTGGGCTTGGCCTATCGGGACCGAAGCCGTGCAATTCTGGCCGACGGTAGCGAAGCTTTCTTCGATGTCTATGACGTCGCCGTGCTGTGGGACGACAGCCTGCGGAACACCAGGGCCAGCGCCGCCGATTCCACTCCACTGGTCGGCATGAGGCTGCTGGATGACCACGACCTGAATATCCGGGTCCAGAGAGGCGGACGCGTCCTCATCCAGGCTACGCCACAGTAACGACTGCCTCCGAGGGGTCTCGCCAAGTCGCCCTTGTCCGCCAGTCCCCACACGGTATGTTGCTGCGCTCCGCCCGCCCTTTCCGTCCCCAATCCAACCCGGACCCCATTGACAACCAACCCCAGATTGGCGGATGATATCTGCTGGTCGCTTGCGACACATATTGACATGAGCTAGAAATACTACTGATCCAGCGCCCGCACGGCGTCGCGGCATAAGTCGGGCGACACAGGAGGTTCGACGACATGACCAACGCGCTGCGGAGCTTCACCCCCCCCCCGCATTTCGTGGGGTTCTCTTTCATTGAGGCGCCCCGCCAGAACCTTCCTCACGTTGACCCTGCTGGCGGCGGCGCTGTTCGTGCTGCTGTCTGGAGGGACTGAAACAGCCTCTGCGCAGCAGGCGACGCAGACCTTCGTCGCCAACACCGGTCAGTCAAGCCTAGCTGGGACACATTTGGAATATGATTTCGCCCAGGCGTTCACCACCGGCAGCAACAGCGCGGGCTACAGCCTGCGCAGCGTCGGCGTGGAATTCGCCGCTATCGCCAGCGGCTTCAGCTCTTCGTCCCTCACCGCCAGCATTCACGCCGACTCCGGCGGGTCTCCGGGCAGCTCCCTCGGGACCCTGACCAACCCCGCCAGCTTTCCCGTCTCCAGTTCGGACCAGACGCTGACCTTCACGAGCACGGGCATCGACCTTGAGGCGAACACCACGTACTTCCTGGTGATCGATCTAAGCAGTGCCGAGTCTGCTTCGTTGATGCGCCTAACGGGTTCGGACAGCGAGGACGGCGGAGGCCAGGCCGGCTGGAGCATCGGCGACGGTTTCTCGAGACGAGCGTGGAACACAACGGGCGCGTGGAGCACCTTCGCCTCGTCAATGAAACTCAGCCTCGGCGGTATCAGCAAGACGCCGTCGCCGCTGGTGAGCAACTTCGGGCAGGCGAACGGCGGCACCGGCAACTTCGTACAGCACGACCACGCGCAGGCGTTCACGACGGGCGCCAACGCCGGCGGGTACACCCTGACGGGCGTCGACTTCTCGTTTCCGCAAATCAACGACGGCGCGCTGGCGGGGAAGCTGGCTGCCGAGATCAGAAGCGACAGCGGCGGAGCGCCGGGCGCGGTGGTCGCCACCCTGACCAAGCCCGGCACGATCGCCGCGGGCACGAACAGCTTCACGCACTCGGGCGTGGCGCTCGCGGCGAACACCACGTACTGGGCGGTGCTGGACGTCACGCTGGTCCTGTTGCCCGGCGCCAACACCATCCAGAACACCGCGTCGGACGCCGAGGACGCCGGCGGCGCGGACGGCTGGACCATCGCCGACGACGGCCACTACCGGACCTGGAACACCTCGGGCGCCTGGACCTCGTTCAGCCAGTCCCGCAAGATGACCATCCACGGCACGGCCGTCGAGACGGTCGAGACGGAGACCTTCGTCGCCAACACCGGCCAGGCGGACGGAGGCACCTCGTTTCTGGGCAATGACTTCCACCAGGCGTTCACCAGCGGCTCCAACAGCTTCGGCTACACCCTGCACAGCGTCGACGTGGAGTTCTCCACCATCGACAGCGCCTTCAGCTCCTCGGCGCTGACCGCCAGCATCCACGCCGCCTCCGGCGGGTCTCCGGGCAGCTCGCTGGGGACCCTGACCAACCCCGCCAGCTTCCCCGCCTCCACCTCGGACCAGACGCTGACCTTCACCAGCAGCGCGGGCATCGACCTTGAGGGGAGCGCCACCTACTTCCTCGTGATCGACATGGACGCTGGCCAGAGTTCTTCGAGGGTACGCCTGACGGGTTCGGACGCCGAGGACGGCGGGGGCCTGGCCGGCTGGAGCATCGCCGACGGCGCTGGGACGAGAACGGCTTCCTCGACGGGCGCGTGGACCCCCAACGTATCGTCACTGAAGATCAGCCTCGACGGCGTCAGCAAGCCGCGGCCGTCGAGGGTGAGCATCCTTGGCGGCGGCGCCGTCACCGAGGGCGTCAGCGCCAGCTTCACGCTGACGGCGGTCCCGGCGCCCACGGCGGACCTGCCGGTGAGCGTGACGGTGGCCACGACCGGGGACTTCGGGTACGGGACCCTGCCCACCAGCGTCACCATCCCGGACTCGGGCACCGCGACGCTGGAGATCCCCACCACCGGCGACGACGTGGACGAAGCCCACGGCTCGGTCACGGTGACGCTGGTGGACGGGTCGGACTACGACCTGGCCACGTCGCTGGGGACGGCGACGGTCCGGGTGCGGGACGACGACCCGGCGCTGGTGAAGAACACCGGCCAGTCGAGCGGCCTGGTGCAGGGCCTGCACGTGGACCTGGCGCAGGGTTTCGACACCGGCGGCAACCCCTCGGGGTACACCCTGACCAGCGTGGACGTGGCCTTCAACCGGTCCACCGAGGACTTCGGCTCCAAGCTGACGGTCACCGTCCACAAAGGTGCCAACGGGGCTCCCGGCACGGTCGTGGGGACCCTGGCCAATCCCGCCTTCGTGAACCGGCAGGCCGGCACGTACAGCTTCACGCACCCGGGCGTCGCGCTCGAGGCGGACACCCGCTACTGGGTCGTGCTGGACGCAGCCGGACTCACGGAAGGCAACAGCCAGGTGAAGTTCACGCAGAGCAACTCCGAGGACGAGGGCGCGGCGCCCGGCTGGAGCATCAACAACGACGCTCGCATCCGCGCGCAGGGGGGCGGCAACTGGATCACCCTGGTCGGCGGCTCCACTCTGTCGATGGGAGTCAACGGCCGGCTGCTGCCCCACGCGGACGGTTCCTACACCGTGCCCTTCGACTGGCCGCTGAAGCCGCTCGGTCTGGGCGCGGGCGAGACGTTCCGGCTGCTGTTCATGACCGAAGACCACCGCGACGCCACCGCCGCCGACATCGGCGTCTACGACGCCCACGTGCGGGAGGCGGCCCGCGACGGGCACGCCGCCGTCCGGCGCTACGCCGACCACTTCCGGGTGGTGGGCTCCACCGCCGCGGTGGACGCCCGGGACCACACCCGGACCAACCCCAACAACGCCGGGCACACGGACGCGGAGGTCTGGTGGCTGAACGGCGAGCGCGTCGCGGCGAACAACGCCGGCTTCTGGTCCGACACCTGGGAGAACTGGGCGATGGCGGACCGGCGCTTCGAGAGCGGCGAGAGGAGCACCTCGAACGACTGGCCGTGGACGGGCACCAGGACCGACGGTGCGAAGGAGGCGAACCCTCTGGGCGCCAGCAACGCCCGGCGGGGACGGTTCTCGACCACCGACGCGGACACCGGCCCCATCAGCTACAACACCATCGCGAGCACCCAGGACCACGCGTTCTACGGCATCTCGCCCCTGTTCCGGGTGGAGCCCACGCCGGTGAACGCGCCGCCCGGTGAGCCGGCGGTGATGAGCAACCTGGGCCAGGCGGACGGCGCGGCGTTGACCGTGACGACTGCCAGTACCGTACGTGACCGCGCGCAGTCGTTCACGACGGGCAAGAACGGCGGCCACTACCGCCTCAACAGCGTCGACGTCGAGTTTGCCGAGATCGGCGACTCCAACGCCGCCCGTGATCTGAGGGTACAGATCTGGGCCGGCTCCGGCGGCTCGCCGGGCAGTACCGCCGCCGACGTCCTGGCCGACCTGGCGCGCCCCTCCATGCCGGTGGGCAGCGCCGATCGGACCTTCACCTTCACCTACCAGGGCGACGACGGTTCGGGGCTGCGGCTGGAGCCGAACACCACCTACTGGGTGTACGTATACGACGCGTCCGTGCAGCCCAACAGCACGTACACCCTTCGCGCCACCGCGTCGAACTCCGAGCGCCTGCGGGGCCTGCGCCTGCCCGAGGGCTGGAGCATCGGCGACGGCCACAGTTCCTGGTCGCTCTACCCCAACCCCGCCGTCTCCTGGAGCACCCACTCCGAGGCGCTCAAGATCGGCCTGAACCTGGGGGCCGCCGACGCCTTCGTGCAGTTCCGCACCTGCGCGGGCACGGTGTCGGGCAACACGTGCTCGACGGGCTGGGTGATCGCCAACTACAACAGGCACGACCCGCCGCCGACGATCACGCTGACCGAGGGCGGCCCGGCGGTGACCTACCAGTGGCAGGCGGTGGACCCCCACGAGCGCCGGCACTTCTACGTCGCCAGCCAGGTGGCTGAGCCGCTCAGCCACCACGGCGGCTACATCGGGCCGGGCAAACCGGACCGGGACCGGCTGATGTGCCACACCGGGAGCCGCAGCCCCTACAACCTGGGCGACCCCATCGTCGAAGGGCTTGGCCGGGATGGGATTCATTTCGGCTACGGCAGCACCGCCGGCCCGCTGCTGGACCGGCACGACGGCTGCCCCTTCTCGTCGCAGTCCGTCTACGAGAGCGACGCCAACAAGTGGCGTCCGGTGAGCCTCGCCGCGGGGCAGGACAGCGACGCCTTCGACCACGGGACGTTCCTGATCCACCGGCCCCACGCCGTCGGCCACAACTTCTATGAAAATGGCGTGCTGTACCAGGTGGGAGGCTTCGACTACCCCGAGGTGCAGGTGCCGCTCATCATCAGGGACGACGACGAGTGGGAGCAGACCCTGGAGTTCTCCATCGACGACGGGACCACCTGGACGTCCATCGAGGACGGCGGGCTCAATCTGGCCTTCCCGGCCTCGCTGAACACGGGGCGCAAGGCGCACTACTTCTGGGTGCGGACGAAGAACGACCCGCCGGCGGACCAGGACAAGCGCTTCTCCATCAGCGCCGACTTCGCCGAGCCGCTGTTGCGGAGCGGCACGTCGGAGTACTTCCGGTCCCACCGGGTCTGGTTCACCAGCCCCGCCGCATCGCACCTGCACACCTTCAGAACTGACTCTGCCGTCAGCGCCGGCTCGGTCACGGTCGGCCGCACGCCGGTCCAGGTCGACGTCCACGTCGGCGCCAACGTGGTCGGCAACGTGACCTTCCAGGTCGAGGGCTACAAGCTGTACGAGCGCAGCGACAACCAGATCTCGACGGAGACGCCGCCGAAGACGGTGCGCACCGACAGCTTCAGCTTCCACCGCACGCTGGGCTCCTGCGTGGGCTGCCAGCGGCTGCTGGGCGACCTGCCGGACCCGGTGGTGGAGCGCGTGGGCGACCTGAGCTACGCCAACCTGTCCGACACGGGCATCGACCTGAGCTGGCCTCAGGTGGTCGGCGCCGAGGGCTACGAGGTGCGCTACTGGTCCACCACGTCGCCCTTCCCCGGCGTCCCGGCCGACGAGGCCTGGTTCGGGGCCGAGCCCAACGACCCGGCCTGGAACATCCGCCACCTGGAGCCGGACACCGAGTACCGGGCGGTGGTCTACTACGCCGACCACGGCGCGACGCAGCTGAGCACCGCCAGCCCGGTGATTCGCTTCACCACGCTTGCGGCGGGCTCGCCGGTGGAGGCGGAGCCCACGTCGGTCATCGTGGAGCGTGTGCCCGAGGTGTCGATCAGCGCCGCCGGCGGCACCATCACCGAGGGCGAGGACGCGGTCTACACGGTCACCGTGAACCCCGCGCCCGACGCGCCGCTGGACGTCAGGGTGGGCGTGGCCGGCCCCGGCTCCGTGGTCGCCGCCCAGCACCTGGGCGAGCGCACGGTCAACGTGCCCACCGGCGGCAGCGTCTCGTTCACCATCCCCACCGTCGACGACACCGGTTGGGGCTCCAACGGGATGCTCGGCGCGACGGTGCAGTTCGGCGAGGGCTACCGGCTGAACAGGTTCAGGAGCTACGCCTCGGTCTATATCGCCAACAACGACCTGCCGCCGCCGCCGCCGGTGCAGCTCAAGCGCGTCTCCGACACCACGGCGACCGTCGCCTGGAAGCCGCAGGGGGACGGCGCGTCCTACCTGGTCGTCTGGCACGAGAGCTTCACGGGCGTCCCGGTCCTGACGGAAGTCACGACCACCGCCACCGAGCACCAGCTCACCGGCCTCGACCCGCAGTCGCACTACGTGGTCTCCGTCCTTCACGGGACGACCCAGCTGGACAAGATCACCGTGCGGACCCTGGCCGCCGGCGCGACGCCGAAGACCTTCACGGTGGACTTCGAGACGCCCGCGCCCAACACGTCCGTGCCGCTGATCAGCGTGACCGCCGACGGCAACGTGACCGAGGGCGGGGACGCGACCTTCACGGTCAGCGCCAACCCGGCCCCGGCTGCGGACCTGGACGTGAGCGTCACGGTGTCGCAGAGCGACGACTCCGGGATATCCATGGAACATCGGACGGTGACCATCCCGTCGGCGGGCTACGCCGCGCTGACGGTGGCCACCACCAACGACGAGGTGGACGAGCCCGACGGATCGGTCACGGTCACCGTCGACGCCAGCGCCAACCTCGACTACCGGGTGTCCTCGTCCCAGGGGACGGCCGTCGTGGTCGTGTCCGACGACGACGGCGGCTACACGGTCAACCAGGGAACGATCGCCAGGGTCAAGGAGCTGGCGTCGCAGACGCAGCACGGCGCGGCCCACGTGAACCGCTGGAACCGGGTGCTGCTGGCCTTCGGCGAGCACGACGGCACCGGCGTCACCGGCGGCCCGATGACGGCGTCCGAGGCCCAGGACATGGCCGACAATCACAGCAGCCCCGTCTGGGACCTGGTGGTCGTCGAGCTGACCGCCCTGGAAGCGGCCGCGGCGCAGACGCCGCCGCCGCCGCCCACGCCCGAGGTGAGTATCACCGCTGGCAGCGGGGTGACCGAGGGCGGCGACGCCGTCTTCACGGTGACGGCCAGCCCGGCCCCGACCGCGAACCTGGACGTGAGCGTAACGGTGTCCCAGAGCGGCGACTACGGCGCGGCCACGGGCCAGCGCACGGTGACGATACCCACCACGGGCAGCGTCACCCTCACCGTGGGCACCACGGACGATAACGCCGACGAGACCGACGGCTCGGTCACCGCGACGGTGAACGCGGGCAGCGGCTACACGGTGTCCTCGTCCCAGGGCGCGGCCACGGTGGCCGTGTCCGACAACGACGACGCCTCCACGCCGGTGGTGAGCGTCAGCGCGGGCGGCGGCATCACCGAGGGCGGCAGCGCAAGCTTCACCGTCAGCGCAAACCCCGCCCCCGCCGCCAACCTCGACGTGAGCGTCACGGTGTCGCAGAGCGGCGACTACGGCGCGACCACGGGCCAGCGCACGGTGACCGTCCCCACCACGGGCAGCGTCACCATCACCGTCGGCACCACGGACGATACTACTGACGAAACCGACGGGTCGGTGACGGCCACGGTGAACGCGGGCAGCGGCTACACGGTGTCCTCGTCCCAGGGGGCTGCCACGGTCGGCGTCGCAGACAACGACGACCCGGTCGTTGAGGAGCAGACGGGCTACACGGTGGACCCGGACGTGATCGCGAAGGTCAGGGAGCTGGCGTCGCAGACGCAGCACGGGACGGCCCACGTGAACCGTTGGAACCGGGTGCTCGTCGCCTTCGGCGAGCACGACGGCGCCGGCGTCACGGGCGGCCCGATGACGGCGTCCGAGGCCCAGGACATGGCGGACAAACACAGCAGCCCCGTGTGGGACGAGGTGGTGACCGAGCTGACGGCGCTGGAGGCGGCGTCAGCGCAGACGCCACCGCCGCCCACGCCTGAGGTGAGCGTCACCGCTGGAAGCGGGATAACCGAGGGCGGCGACGCCGTCTTCACGGTGACGGCCAGCCCGGCGCCTTCGTCCAATCTGGACGTGAGCGTCACGGTCTCGCAGAGCGGCGACTACGGCGCGACCACGGGCCAGCGGACGGTGACGATACCCACCACGGGCAGCGTCACCCTCACCGTGGGCACCACGGACGATACTACTGACGAGACCGACGGGTCGGTCACGGCCACGGTGAACGCGGGCAGCGGCTACACGGTGTCCTCGTCCCAGGGCGCGGCCACGGTGGCGGTGTCCGACAACGACGACGCCCCCACGCCGGTGGTGAGCGTCACCGCTGGCAGCGGGGTGACCGAGGGCGGCGACGTCGTCTTCACGGTGACGGCCAGCCCGGCCCCGGCGTCCAACCTGGACGTGAGCGTCACGGTGTCGCAGAGCGGCGACTACGGCGCGACCACAGGCCAGCGCACGGTGACCGTCCCGACTTCGGGCAGCGTCACCCTCACCGTCGGCACCACCGACGATACTACTGACGAGACCGACGGCTCGGTCACCGCGACGGTGAACGCGGGCAGCGGCTACACGGTGTCCTCGTCCCAGGGCGCGGCCACGGTCGGCGTGGCCGACAACGACGACGCCCCCACGCCGGTGGTGAGCGTCACCGCGGGCAGCGGGGTGACCGAGGGCGGTGCCGCCAGCTTCACGGTGACGGCCAGCCCGGCCCCGGCGTCCAGCCTGGCGGTGAGCGTCACGGTGTCCCAGAGCGGCGACTACGGCGCGACCACGGGGAAGCGCACGGTGACCGTCCCGACCACGGGCAGCGTCACCCTCACCGTCGGCACCACGGACGATACTACTGACGAGACCGACGGCTCGGTCATCGCGACGGTGAACGCGGGCAGCGGCTACACGGTGTCCTCGTCCCAGGGCGCGGCCACGGTCGGCGTGGCCGACAACGACGACGCCCCCACGCCGGTGGTGAGCGTCACCGCTGGCAGCGGGGTGACCGAGGGCGGGGACGCCGTCTTCACGGTGACGGCCATCCCGGCCCCGGCGTCCAACCTGGCGGTGAGCGTCACGGTCTCCCAGAGCGGCGACTACGGCGCGACCACGGGCCGGCGCACGGTGACGATACCCACCACGGGCAGCGTCACCCTCACCGTCGGCACCACGGACGATACTACTGACGAGACCGACGGGTCGGTGACGGCCACGGTGAACGCGGGCAGCGGCTACACGGTGTCCTCGACCCAGGGCGCGGCCACGGTCGGCGTGGCAGACAACGACGACGCGGCCCCTGAGGTGGAGATAACCGTCACCGTCGAGGCCGCGTCGGCGGTGGAGGGCGACGTGCTGGAGTTCCGGGTGCGGCTGTCCGAGGCGTCCACCGAGGAGATCAGGATCAGATGGAACACCGCGCCTGCGTACCACCTGCTGGACGACCGGGCGCACATGACCGACTATCAGTACACGGAGGGTGAGCTGGTGTTCGCGCCGGGGGTGACGGAGCTGACGGCGGAGGTGTGGCTGGAGTACGACGACGATGAGGAGCCGGACGAGTACTTCGTGGTGGAGGCGTACCTGCCCGGGACCCTCTACCCGCCCGACGCCGTGGGAACCATGACCATCGTGGACGACGACTAGTCCGGCCCGGCCGGACCGGCAAGAGGATGCAAGGGGGGCCTGCGGCAACACTGCCCAGGCCCCCTTGCTCTGCACCACGGGGCGGGTGATGGGCAGGTCCTGAGGAGGCACCCGGTTTAGCGGAGGTGAAGGCATTGCATATGGGCAGGATGGTGGAGCGATTCGCAACCTGGCGAATGACGGTCGCAGCCCTGATTGGCGTCGTCGGTTGTGTGGCGGGACTCGCTTGGCGGCAGGCGCGGCTGGGAGGACTGGACTTGCTCGACGGTCGGGGCTGGTACACACCTGCAGAGGCGGCGGCCCTCTTCGACGCTCTGGACCGGCTCGACGCCAGCGCAAGGGTCGTCTATGCGACCGCCGCGCTCACCGTCGACATGGTCTTCCCGGTCTCGTACGGCCTGCTGTTCGCCGTCCTGCTGTTCCGGCTCTTTCGAGGCGGGGCGCCGCTGTATCTGCTGCCGCTGGCCCTCGCCCTTGCGGATGTGCTGGAGAATACAACCGTCGCTGCGCTCGCCCTGAGCTACGACGGCGAGCCTTCTCCGCTGACCTGGCTGGCCGCCGTGTTCACCGTGGTGAAGACGGGCCTGATCGTGGCCACGCTGGCGGCGGTTAGCGTCGGCGGGACGCTCCGGCTGTGGGCAAGAATCCGTCAATCACGCTGACCATGGCATGTCGCCTTTTTACTGCACCGCGTACGGCTGACCGGGTGGGTCTGTAGGGAGAGGGCCGCGCCCCTGATGGCGTCGGCCTGCGCCCCCAGGGATTCCTGAGCAGGCGGGGCAACTCGCCGCCGTTCTCCGAGAGCCTGTCCCGCACTTGATGCGGGGGCCGGTACAGCGGCGGGTAGGACGCCACCACCCGCTGGGCGACGGCGTCGCGATAGGTGTCCATGAAGTCTCCGAGGTTCATGGTGTCGTCCCCTTGATTTGTGATGACCCTAGGACGCCGCCGGAACCCAAGTGCGCTGCGCTGCCCCGCCTGGGGCGGTCTACAGAAGACGCACTACGCCCCCACCGGGGGCTTGGGTTCCGGCAAACGTCCTGGATGTCTGCTTGAGAGTGCGAAGCTCCGTCAGCCAGCAAGCCTTCGTCTTGTGTGCGGCTCCGTCTGGGCCGTCCATGCTGCGGATTCCCTTACGCGGCTCCGGCCTGGGGCTGTGTCAGCAGTGCGGCGTAGCCCGGGGCGACCACGTGGTCCACGGACACCTTCCCTGCGCCGTCGTACCCGGCGCGGAAGGCGTACTCCACCTCCGCTCCCCAGGGCACGCGACCGCCGACGCGGACCGCGCCGCCCCTGGCCGTGCCGTCCCTGCCGCGAGCGCCGTGCACCACCATCCCGCTGCGCTCCCCCTTCTTCCAGCCCAGGACCTTCAAGGCCGCGGGCATCACCCGCTCCGAGTCCTCCGCCCGCCGGAACAGCGCCCCGTGCAACTTCCTGAGGACCACGGCTGACGGGGTGCTTCTGCCGTTCATGATCTGGGAGAGGTGACCGGAGCTGATGCCCGCCCTACGCGCCACCTCGTTCTGGCTGACGTCGAGCTCCTTCATCCGGTCCCAGACGGCCTGTTGGTCGAGGTTGGGGCACTGGGCGGACGCGACCTTCGCCCGTCCCCCAAGCATGGCCTCGACCCTGGCCTGGAGCTTCACCCCCATGCTACGGTGCCCTCTGGACACCTGGCTGAGGTACCCGGCGGACACGCCGACCTTCTCGGCCAGCTCCCTCATGGTTAGTCCGAGGGCGCGGGCGGTCTCCCTGATGAAGCTGCTGCCGTCGCCCTCGATCACGTCGCCCTGGCGGTTGGCGCACTGTGCGGGGGCGACCCTGGCCGCCACCCCAAGCGCCGACTCGATGCTGGCCTGCACCTTGGGTCCCATGTTCCGGCGTCCCCTTGCCACCTGCGTCAGGTAGCCGTAGCTCACTC
Source organism: Dehalococcoidia bacterium (assembly GCA_965207225.1). GTDB lineage: Bacteria > Chloroflexota > Dehalococcoidia > Plut-88900 > Plut-88900 > Plut-88900. Next base: position 1,837,777 of record CBDBLV010000005.1, on the reverse strand, counting down.
CCGACCGGTCGGACAGTTCCAGCATGGTGATTCCTATCTCGCGTGCGCGCTCCCGGATGAAGGTACTTTCTGCATCTACCTCGCGGGTCTGTCGGTAGACGATGCCCTGTCCGGGGACCTCTCCCAGCACGGCCATCGCCTTCTCCCGCAGGTTGGGGGTCCAGGGCTTCTTGCCTGTGCCGACCTGGGAGAGGTGGCTTGCGCTGACGCCCATCAGGGCCGCAAGCTCCTTCAAGGTGAGGCCGCGCTTCCTGGCGGCGGCCCTGAGCTCGCTCTCGGGCTTGCCCCTGCGCTCGGCGGTCGCCGCCGCATCCGGCGTGGTTTCCGTGTCCTTGGTCCGATTGGTCCTCGTCGTGGTTGCCGTCGTCATGTCGCTTCTCCTTTCAATGAAGAAGCGGGACGGCCTACCACCCCCGTGGGGTGGAGACAGTCCCGCTCTGAATTGGTTGTCCCGAATGGCCGGGACTGTCTCCGTGGGTTTTGTGTTGTCGTTGTGGCCGATGGCCGGCTGCGGCGTCCTCCGTGTCGCTGTACTGGTCAGGCTCCGGCGTGGCAAACGATGTGGAGAGTCGGGACGAGGGGAGAGCTAGCTAGCGGCGCACTCGGCCCAAGCAAGCAGGTGTAAGAAGGCAGCGCGTCCTCGCCCAGGTTGCAAGAACAACCGCGCCGCCGATGCGACCGAGGAGGGTGCGGAGAGCCGGATCAAGGGCAAGCCTTCGCTAGAGCCTGCCTCGTACTCGATACGAGAGGCTGGAGGCCCCGGAGGCTGCGCCCCGAAACGACCTTGCCGGGCCGCCAGCGCATTCCCAGGACCGCAGCCACCTCCAGCGTCCCGTCGCCGTGGGGAACCAGCGCCGAGGCCCTGCCCGTGCCCTGGCTGTAGAGCACGGCGCCCCGGTCTTCGAACCGCCGCCTGACCATCTGCTTCCACTCGGAGAAGGCCCAGCGGACCTCCCTCGGCGTGGCCCCAGCCACGTTCACGTCTCCCAGCACTGCCAGCGCGTTGTCGATGTCCCCGGCCTGCCTGAGCCGCCTCGCCTCGTGGATGGAGCGGGTTGCGCTCCGCTCAACCGGCTGAGTCTCCGTCTCCCCCGTGAATCCCATCGCCGCGAACACCCGGTCCACCAGTTCCTCCAGGCTGCGCCTGGGCCGCATCGTCTCTGTGGTCTCCATCGTCCAAGTGCCGATTGCTGCCGTTGCCGTCGTCATTACGCACCTCCTTCGTGCCTGTGTGTTGCCTTGAATCCGTTACGCCCGCTTGCGGGCAAAGAAGTAGGGGCCGCCCTCGGAGAGAGCGACCCCTGCGTGTTGTGATGGGTTGTGAGAAGCCCGAAGCCGTCAGCGACGGAACCTCCGCGCCGAACGACGGGGCATGAACCGCCTGAGCAGCAGCCAGCCGATGCCCAGGCCGAACAGGTTCAGGAAGAACAGCTCCAGGTCGAGGGTGAGCAGCGGCGCGGCGACGACCAGGGCGACGACCCCGGCCACCACGACCTTCTTCCGCTTCCACCAGGGTTTCTTGGCCTCAGCCCCAACCGCCGCGTCCCTGACCGGCTCGCAGGCCGTCCAGATCGGCAGACCGGTGAGGGCCTCAAGCTCGGTGACCATCACGCCCGACCGCAGCCCCGTGTGTGGCACCGTACGTCGATGCCGTTGCCGTCGGGCCTCTGCCGAAACGCCAGCCCATCGGACTTCCCGCCGTGGCACACCGCCGTGCTGGTCCAGAACCACCCGTTGTGGAAACTCACGCGATGCGGAAGCAGGTCTGCGATCCGCGCCGCGCTGGGTCCGACGTACTGCTCCGCCATGCTCGTACCTCCTTCTCCGTTGTCCTGTGCCCTTGATTCGTCCATGTGCGTTACCTCCTTGCTCAATGTTGTGTGCCGTTGACTCCGTTCCTAAGACGCACCCGGACCGCCAGCGATGCAAACGCATGGGAGACCGGGGTGAAAGAAGACGCAGCTCGCCCAAGGTGAAGTCGGTCAGTGGGGAAGAGCTGCGAGACGTGAAGCGGCCAGCCTGCGAAGAGTTCATCGCAGTCGCTTGACATTGTCAATGCTAAGTTAGATTTGACCCTTTTCCGCTAAGTTAGAACTGACCCACCTTGTCGTTAAGTCGCCTCCTTTCTGGCAAGCAAGAGTGCCTCTGGGATTTAGACGTCGCCGGAGCTAGCGGCTTCAGGCGATGTCGATAGCAGTTGATGGGAGGCGAAGAGTCCGGCCTGCCTCTTGCCTTTAAGCCGGTAGCTCTCGCCTCGGATGTTGAGGACGTGGCTGTGGTGCAGCAGCCGGTCCAGGATGGCCGAGGCGATGACGGTATCGCCCAGAAGCTCACCCCACTCGGCGAAGCCCTTGTTGGAGGTGAGGATGATGCTGCCCCGCTCATAGCGAGCCGACACCAGGGTGAAGAAGGCGGTGGAGGCGTCCCGGTCGTAAGGCCAGATGCCGAACTCGTCCACGATGAGTAGCTTGGGCGACAGGTAGACCCGCATGCGCCGTTGGAGGTTGTTCTCCACCCTGGCCTTCCTCAGGTCCTCCATCAGGTCGTAGGCTCGGACGAAGTAGGCCCCCTGGCTCTTCTCGATGGCCTTGAGCGCTAGGGCCACCGCCAGATGGGTCTTGCCCACACCTGGCGGTCCCAGGAGCAGCAGGTTGGTGGCTTCGGCGACGAAGGACAGGCCGGCCAGTTCCCGCACCTGTCGCTCGTCGATGGAGGGCTGAAACGAGAAGTCGAACTGCTCCAAGGTCCGGTGGAAGGGGAGGTGAGCCAGCTTCGTCCTGGTGGACATGTACCGCTCCTTCCGGGCGGCCACTTCCACGCCGAGTAGCTCTGCCAGCATCTCGGGGTAGGTCAGTTTCTTGGTGGCCGCAGCGTCCAGGGAGTTGTCCAGGGCTTCGACGGCCTGCTTGAGGCCCAGCGTCTCCAGGTGCTGGCGAGCCTGTTCCAGCGCGATCATCGCCCACCTCCCACCGCTGCCAACTCGTACACCTCCAGGGAGCGGCGCTCCACCTGGCCCACAGGGATCTGCACCGCCACGGCTTCCTTACGAGGACGATCATCGCCGCCGGGCAGTCCGTCCCACTGGCCCGGCAGTGTGAGGCGCTGACCGGTCCGCTGGGCTTGGGGATGCACCGCCAGCCGCACGTCGCCCGACCAGACCTCCACCGTACCGGCCCGCACACCCACCTGGACCGTCGAACCCGCCCAGCTCCAGGGCACGCCGTAGCGAGACCTCTCCCAGTGGACGTAGCCGTCCCTGGCCACCTTCCGCTCCTCCCGCATGTAGGGCGCAAGGCCCGAACGCGGCGGCAGGCTGCCCAGGTGGGCGAGCTCCTCAGCCAGCATCTCTCGGGGGACCCGGTGCGTCGTCCCATGGACTCGCCGATTGGCCACCGCATCGCACCACTCCAGGGCCTGGCGGTTCATGTCTGCGTCGTCGGTGAAGCGGACACCGGGCCACAGGTTGCCCCGGACGTACTTCACGCCGCTCTCCACCTTGCCCTTCGTCTGCGCTCGGTAGGGTCGGCACAGACGGAGGTCGAAGCCCATTCGCAGTGAGAAGTCCAGCATCCGGCTGTTCCACTCCGGCCTGCCCTCCCTGTCACGCCCCAGGACCACCACCTTGGCGTTGTCGTACAGGCAGCGGCGGGGAACACCACCGAAGTACTCGAAGGCGTTCACGTGGCACCTGATGAAGGTCGCCACGTCGGCGCGCCGGACGAACTCCACGTAGATGGTCCGAGACCAGCTCAGCACCATCACGAAGGCCCAGACCCGGTGCTTGCGCCCGTCCTCTCCGACATAGGCGAAGCTGCCCCAGTCCACCTGTGCCTGCTCGCCTGGCGCCGTCTCGAACCGCACCGTCGCACGGGGCTGACGCGGCCGACGCCGAGGCCGCACGTAGTTGGTCAGCGTCGGATAGCTGCCGTCGTAGCCCAACTCCCGGATCTCCCGCAGCAGCACCACGCAGTTGTCCACTCCCGCCGACAGCCGACCATCTATGTGACCCTTGTATGGGTCCAGCTTCGACCCCTGCTTCTCTCGCCGCTTGGCCTTGGGCACCTCGTCGGAGCGCACGTACTTGCGCACGGTGTTCCGGGAAATCCCCAACTCCCTCGATATCCCTCGGATCGAGCTTCCATCGCCCTTCAACTCGTATAACTCTCTCACTAACCCACCTCCTATCATTTGACTTGCTGCACCTCCTAATCGGTTTCCCGACGAAGATGCGTCCGCTATCGGGGTGGGTCAATTCCAAATTAGCGCTACTGGGTCAGTTTAGAGTTAGCACTAACAACATCTATAGGAGCATCCGGCGCGTGTCGTAGCTGCGGTGTAGCCGCGTGCCAGCCATCCCGCAGACATGTCGAACCGGCCGAGGCGACAGGCCAGCCTGTCTCAGAAGTTGGGGAGTGGTGAATGGAACCTTGTTAGGTGTACCTTTGAAGCGACATCGACGAAGGAGAGATGGAGATGCCGCTTCGAGATATGGACCGAGAACAGATGTGGCTGTTGCCCCCGACTCTTGACGATCTGTTGCCGTTAGACCATCCAGCCCGATTCGTGGCCGAGTTTGTGGACGCACTGGATAGGGAAGGCTGGGCTGAACTCGGCGTGGAGATAGACGGCGACCCGATGGGAGCGCCGGCCTACCATCCCCGCGCTTTGTTGAGCGTGTGGCTGTACGGTTTCATGACCGGGGTGCGCTCCTGCCGCAAGTTGGAGGCGGCCTGCCGGGACCAGATACCGTATCTGTGGCTGACCGGCTGGCAGCATCCTGACCACAACACCTTGTGGCGGTTCTACAAGGAACACAGGCAGTCCATGAGGAAGCTGTTCGAGCGCACTGTGCGCACGGCGGTGACGATGAAGCTGGTGGATCTGGCGGTGCAGGCGGTTGACGGAACTAAGGTGGGGGCCAATGCGGCAAGAGATAGGACCTACGATGCGGGGGAGTTGGGTCGGTTATTGAACAGGGTGGAGAAGGCGATCTCCGACCTTGAAGCTCAGAACGAAGCAGGTGAGGATACCCCCGCATTACATCTGCCGGAAGAATTAGCCAACAAGCAAACGCTGAGGGAGCAGATTCGTCATGCGATGGACGAGTTGGCTTCTGAGCGGAATCGCAAGCGCATCAACCTCACCGATCGGGATGCAAAACTCATGAGGACCCGTCAGGGCTTCATGCCCAGCTACAACGCCCAAGCTATGGTGTCACCGCTGGCACCAGGCGGACAGACGACCGGCATGCTGCTGACCGCCGTAGACGTTGTGGACCAAGTCAATGACGCCCTCCAGTTGACCCCGATGATGGAACAGGCAGAGGGTGTTACAGGAACCAGGACTCCGTTGACGTTGGCAGACGCCGGTTATTGTGGAGGCCGGAACCTGGAGGCGAGTCACCGTAAAGGTCAGCAAGTGGCAATGCCGGATATGGCCCGACCACTGGACAATCCCTATCACAAGGACCGATTCACCTATGACGAGGGCAACGACAGGTACGTCTGTCCTCATGGAAAGATATTGCGCTTCTCCAGCTCGTCCACAAACGCCGGAACGCCGGTCCGGGTATACCGAGCAGCCTCTGCCTCGGCCTGCCGCAGTTGCCCCGCATTTGGGGTCTGCACCAAGGATTACCCACGGGGACGCAAGCTAGAAATCGGGGCACGCGACCATGTACTGCGCGCTCACAGAGAATGGATGTCTACCGAGGCAGCCACGACGGCCTACAAACGGAGGAAGTACCTGGTCGAACCGGTCTTCGGGATCTTTAAGGAACAACTGAGGGCTCGGAGGTTCCTGTTGCGTGGCCTTGCCAACGTGAAGGCCGAATGGACGGTGCTTGCCATCGCCTTCAACCTCCGCACTATCTGGAAGGCGTGGAGACCCGGAGCCGACCCCTCCACTCAAGTATCCGCGGCCTAGTGCCTCTCCCCACTCTCTCACAGCAACTGCCGCTACTACACAACTCTCACCCTTCAATCCAGCATTCCCCTATCACTTCCCGGCTGGGGTCGTAAAAGCGAACCCTGGTCTAAGCGGCATCTTCATCTCTTCGTAGATGTCGCGTCGGAACAGCTGCCGGGGCGCTATCCGTCACTTCCCACTTATGGGACAGCCTCCATCCGAGCCCCGGCACCGTATCCATGTGCGCAGAAAGGGCCAGGCCTCCGGTTCCCTTACCCACCAGGGCCACCAGCGATACTTTCCTACGCCCGCCCTCGTCCGTGTATTCAATCCGCTCTATCTCGTTAGCAAATGGTTCCAGGTATTCTGCAACGAACTCGGCAAGCGGTGTGTTGCTAACGTGACTTTGGGAATCGATGGATATGAGCTTTCGGGCAAGAGTCTCTACGTTGTCCATGCTAACCAGGGAGCTTCCAGGCTATTTCGGCTCCCGACAGGTTAGCACATTCGAAGTTGTCGATATCGTGCTCTCCTACTTACTCACCGAACGGCGAATAACAAAAAATCCAACGACCAAAGTACAGACAGCCGCCAGTACGAGCATTGAAATTGTGAAGGCTGGCAATCCGTCATCCCCCTCCATTATCACCGCCGGCGTAGGAGTGGGCGTTGGCAATGGCGATGGTGTAGCTTCTGAGGCCGGTTGATCATCTAGAGGAATGGTAGGAACAGGCAACATGGTCGGCGTGGATAGTTCCCCAGGTGCCGGTACGGAGCTTGGAGATGGCGAGGGGCTTTCTAGGGGTGCGGAAGTCGGAGTCGCAATCGGAAGGGGTGTGGGTTCTGGCATAAAGGTCGGCCGTGGTAAGGGAGTCGAGACCGGCGTGGGTGTTGGCCCAATGAAGGGTTCCGATGTGGGAGTCGGGCTTGCTATGGTAAGAGTTATGGGAATGCGTAGCGGCAGGTTATCGGCATTTCCAATAATCTCGATTTCCCCGGTGTAGACCCCAGCCCCCAGCCCCGAGGCATCCACCCTCAACTCTACAATCAGGAGTTCCCCGGGCTTAACGGCCATTCCTGCTTCAGGCTCCACGAAGAGCCATGCGAGGTCCTCTTCGATGGCCACTTCCATACCTGCGGACGGCGTTGAGCTCCAAATACTCAGTCGGCCCCCGTCCGGACTGGAAGTGTTTTCAGGCATAGCAAAAGAGAATTCTCGCGGCGCGGCGTCAGCAGTGGAGACCGAAGGTCTGGCAGTCGGTACGACAGCCGGTTCCCGGGCTATGGTCTTGAATTTCTTGGACTTGGTATGAGCCTTGTTGAAAGCCTCACCAACTGAAGTTTCTATTTCGTATTCCGTGTCGGGCAAAAGATTCGAAATCAGGACCATCGTTTCCGCATCTTCCACCTGAATCCGACCCCCTTGCCATTCCCCATCAGGCAACTCCCGATAGCGGATATGCAATGCCTCATTCGTACCGGAGGAACCCGACAATCCTATTGATAGCCAGGCATCCGTCTCGGTCACCTCTTCCACCAGAACATCACTCACCCGCGGCGTCGCCCTGGTCGTAAATGTATCCTGGACCCTGCTCCCAACTGGAAAATTACCCTCCAACGAGGCTTCGATTTCATAGGATGTGTTTTCCGTCAGGTAGTCCAACTCAAATGTAATGTTGGATGTGGTCGCTGTACGTGATGCCGGCTTGATCCATCGCGATGATCCCACTTTCCTGTACCGCAGATACACAGTCACGCTGCCCGGCGAGTCAGAGATGGAAAGGCTTATCGTAGCGCTTGTTTCGGCGATATCTTCCACCTCCATCCCTGAAACGCTCGGCTCTCTTTTCTCTGTGGTGAAGAAAGCCGTTTTCGCCTCCTGAAAGTCGGTGTCAAGGGAGACTTGGACTTCATAGTTGGTTTCCGGCATTAGCCGCTCAAACAGGATGCTGGCACTCCTGGAAGAGGCGGCCTTTGAAATAGTTCGACTCCACGCCACGTCCTTCTCAGTGCGGTAACGCAAATATATCGTCATGCGTGGCTGAGGCCTTGAAATATTCACCAACACCCTCGCCCCGCTTTCAGCAATATCACTGACTCTAAGGCTCGAAATCTCAGGCGCGGGGTCGGTCTCAAAGGTCTGGTACATAGTCTTCGAGGGCGGAAAATTCAAATCTAAGGACGCCTCAATCTCGTATGCGGTACCCGGAAGCAATTCTGTCAGGCTGAAGCTTACAGTTGGACTGGCGGTGTTTCTGGTCAAACGGTCACTCCAGTTTCCAGCCCCATAGGTGCGGTAGCGCAAATGAACGGGAGTGCTGCCCTCCACCCTCTCCACCGTTGCAACTGCAGCGGCTCTAGTGTCCGTTACGTTTTCGAGGCGAATCGCAGAAAGTCGGGCCCCTCGCTCTGTCGTAAAGTTAGCGTAGAAGGTCCCAGGCCACAAAAAATCTGGCTCCAGTGAAGCCTCGACTTCATACAGAGTGCCGGGTTCAAGGTTATTCAGGACTAACCGCCCAACCCCCGAGGAATTGCTAACCGTCCTAAACGGCTCCCAGTCCGACACTTCCAGTGACCTATACCGAACATAAACCGTACTTCTTCCCCTGGTATTCGCAAGTTCCACGGTGAGTTCTGCTGAAGAACGCGTCACCCTCCCCAGTGTAACCGCAGCCACCCTAGTTACCTCTTTCTCGGTGACAAAAGTTTGCATCAGAGCAGCCTCGAAATCCGGGTCAAGCGAAGACTCCACCTCGTACTCGGTTTCCGGTTCGAGTCCCGACACTTCGAATTCCACCCTGTCATCGAAAGAAACTGTGTGTAGCGCTGCGCTCCATGTTCGGGTTTGAGAGTCGCGGTACCTCAAATACACCCCGACTCCGCCCCCGCCGGAGTCAAGAACGGTCACCTCAATGCGCGCTGACCTCTCCGAAACACTGACTACATTCACAGCGCCAAGACTGGGCAATGGGGCGGTGGAAAAAGTCAAAGCTACAACCCCATGCATAAAATCTTTATCCAGCGATGCTTGCACCTCGTAACAGACACCCGGCGCCAGGTTCGTCAATTCAAAGCTGGTCGAATCTCCGACCGTTGACACGGCTAGCTCGGTATTCCACGGACTCTGGCGTTCAGAATTTGTCCTGTAACGAAGGTGGACTGTCTGAGTCCCCTGTCCCGGCTCCAAGACAGTGACATCAATCGTCGCCCGAGAAGTGGATATACCGCGAACAGTAACATCTCCAACCCTGGGCAAAAGGGTCTTGAAAGAAGCAGGCTCAGTCTCTTCGGCTATGAATTTATCTCCCAGGGAGGCTTCCACCTCGTAGCCTGTTCCAGGAGTAAGATTGGACAGCTTCACCCTCCCGATGCCCGCACTGTTCGCCTCAAATCCTGGCAGTTTGCTCCAAACTTGGCCATCGTCTGCACGGTATTGAACGTACACTGTGTTGGTTGCGGAACCTGGATGAGCAATCGTCACCACTAGCACCGCCTCAGAATTCGTGATGCCCTCCACGTCCACCCGTGATACAAAGGGATCGGGCGGTAGAGTGGCAAATGCCTTGGACAAACTCTCTTCCGGCAGGAACATGCTCTCGCGGGACACTTCGACCTCGTACTCAGTCCCTGGTAGCAATTTGGACAATATGACCTCGGCCACTCCACCGGTAAACCGGATCTCGTCATTACCTATCCAAGGCCCGTCAGGAGTCGTACGAAAATGAAGGTGAAGACTTTGTCCGCTAGCTCCCTCACTAAGTGACACCGTTACGGTAGCTGAACCCTTGGTGATTCCCGTCACCTCTATCGTCGCCCAAGCGCCTTCCTCCGCTTGTGCTGATATGGCCGATGAATGCCAAGGCCCCAATACGCCGAATAACGATATCATACCAAAAAGGATTAGAATGCTTCGAAAGCAGTACACAGAAGGCATTACATACAAGCCAGGGGAATAGTGCTGTTATATCATGCGGCAACTTCTTTTGCACTCCGTCTCCGGCCCACCGAAAGAGTCACAAGCCCACTGCCCTATCTCTGTGCCTGCCATCGCCTCATTGCGGCCCACAAAGCCTCTGTACTATCATTAATCCGAGATTGCTATACCCCTTTACATATCTGCACACCGACCTCTCACCACAGGACCATCCACAATAACAGCCAGGTTTTGAGTCCCCTACCCTACGCATCGCCGCCCCGATCGGATTCCGTTCCTTCAAGAGTCGATCACGCAATCGAGCCTTCTAATTCAGGCTCCCTTACGGCAGTAATTGATATTGGCTCCGGCTCCGCCCGTGCCGAAATAATTCACCTCAACCCCGGGGGCGGAGTCGAACCCGTGGCCCAACAGGTCCTCAATCTCAACTTGATGTCCCACGTCGACGCTGATGAGATGTTGGACCCCGAGGGAGTCGCTGGCCTGTCAGGCGCCATTGAGGATTTCGCACAGGTCTGCGCCGGATACGGCATCAAGGAAGTCAACGCCGTAGGCACCGCTGCCTTGCGAGAGTCCCTGAACGCGTTAGACGTTACCTCTCAGGCCAGCAAAAGATACGGGATAGATTTCAGGATCATTGATGGATACGAGGAAGCCACCTATTGCTTCATCGGAGCTATTCACGGCCTACCCGTGGCCCGAGGCCTTCTCGCAGACCTGGGGGGAGGCAGCACGGAGATAGTGCGATTTGCCCGCCGCTCCATCAAAAGCCTCGAATCCCTGCGCATTGGCAGCCTGCGCATTGCCAACCAGTTCCAGCTTACGGACAAACCTTCGCCGAAGGATCTCAAAGCAGCCTCTGAGCACACCGTAAATCTTCTGGCCGAGGCTGACATACCTCCGCTTGACAAGAAAGGTTTCCTGGTTGGTTCAGGAGGTTCGATTCGGCTCCTGGCAAAACTGGACAGACGCCGCACTAACCATCCCGTTCCCAAGATGCATGGCTATAGCATCACCGCAGATGGACTCTCTATTCTGATGGATATGTTGGCATCAGCAACACGGGAGGAGAGAGCTCTCATACCCGGCATGAACCCCGACCGTACCCATTCCATAGTGGGTGGCGTGGTGATTGCACATGCACTTCTCGCCTACACGGGGGCGAAGAAGTTTATAGTGTCAGGGCAGGGATTACGGGAGGGTCTGGCCCGACACCCCGGCCCTATAGGGAAGAAAAAAATTGTCACTCTTCCTAAGCGCTCGAAAGTCCGTTCCGACGGCCTTGCCGATCTTCTGCGTCGGTTTGCTCCTCGATTTTCGGGACGCGGGCCACGTCGGGCAGACATCGCCGAACGCATCGCCGTGGCGGTGTGGGGCGGCCGACATTCAACTCTGACTTCATCGCTGGGTTGCGCAGCTCTCCTCCTGGACGTTGGCAGTTCAATAGATTTCTACAACCGCTACGACAGGGCCGCTGCCCTCGTCACCCGCTCCGACTTGCCCGCGTTCACTCACAGGGAGTGCGCCCAGATCGCCGCTATCCTGCTAGCCGCCGGAGACGAAGCCCTCGTCGAACCATTCCTGGATTCCGCCGTTCTCACCGCCACGGACAAGCGGTTCTTGGGGCAGGCTGCCGCCATCCTTTTGGCCACAGATGAAATTGAGCGTCGTTTGGCCCCTGAATATCCTCCGGAGTGTGTTACCATCTCGCAGGAGCAGCCCGACGCCAACAACGCGGCAGGTGCGGTATTTACCATAGCGACGCCAGCCTGGGCCCGTGCCTCGGCTCCGCATCTGCATGAACGTTGGGAAAAAGAGTTTAATGAGCCTTTGCGCATTGTAAGAGGTAAGAAATGACGGAGAACAACCTCAACGCTAGCTTCCAAATGGGCCAGCGCTATGGCAGCCACCCGCAAGATGGTAAATATCCGGGCCGACTCATAATCGTGGAGGGAATCGACGGCTCCGGCAAGAGCACTCAAATTGACCTGCTTGGCAAGTGGCTGAAGCGGCTCGGTTACGTCACGGTTTTCACCGAATGGAACTCTTCGCCCATAGTCAAGAGGACTACTAAACGCGGCAAGCAGGAAAAAAAGCTCACCCCCATGTCCTTCAGCCTGATCCACGCTGCTGATTTTGCCAACCGCGTGTATACGCAGGTCATACCCGCTCTGAAGTCGGGCACCATAGTGCTTGCTGACCGTTATGTCTATACAGCTCTGGCCCGTGATACCGCACGGGGCGTTAATCGTGATTGGTTACGTCGAGTTTATTCTTTTGCAATCAAGCCTTCACTGGCCTTCTATTTCAAGGTCCCGCTGGATGAATCTATCCGGAGAATCGTCACGGGCAGAGACCAGCTGGGCTACTACGAATCAGGTTCGGACCTGGGCCTGACCTCCAGCCGGGAGGAATCGTTCCGCATGTTCCAGGGACGCCTCTTGGAGGAGTATGACAGGCTGACCGAGGAATATGGCCTCATAAAGATAGACGCGACCGAGACCATAGCCGTCCAGCAGCAGAAGGTGCGGGAATACGTCGAACCGTTGCTCCCCGGCATCATGCAGTTCGACAACCACACGGTCCCCGACGCCTTATCAAGCACCGGCCTGAGTGGTCGGTACCTCCCGCCGGCAGGATATCGACGTCTGACCGACCCCATTCTCACTGAGGGATAGGTCGTCGGTCTGGTATCACGGTTGCCGTCTCTACCAACCAGCATCAGGACTAGATTATGAAGACTCCAAAGTTCTACGGTCACACTCCGCTCAACCTGGGAGACAAGCCTCTTCCTGGCCGGCTCATCGTCATCGAGGGCACGGACGGCGTCGGCAGGTCCACCCAGATAGGCCTGCTCAAAGAGTGGCTGGAAACCGAGGGCTTCGCAGTCTCCGATACCGGCTTTCGGCGCTCAGACCTAACTGGCAGCGGCATAGACCGTGCCAAGCGCGGGCACATACTTGACCACCTCACCCTGAACCTCTTCTACGCCACCGACTTCTGGGACCGAATGGAGAGGAGCATTATTCCCGCTCTGGAAGCCGGAATGGTCATCCTTGGCGATAGGTACATCTTCTCTATCATGGCAAGGTCCCGCGTCCGGGGCGTTCCAGCGCAATGGCTCGATGACGTCCTGGAATTCGCCATGGTCCCTGATCAGATCTACTTCCTTGACGTAGATGTGGAGCACCTTTTGCCCCGCGTCATGGCTAACCGTGAACTGGACCACTGGGAGTCGGGGGAAGACTTCCTGAGAGAGCCTGATAGGTATGCGAGCTTTGTCCGGTATCAGGGCGCCCTTATCAAAGAATTCCGCAGCCTCGCCGACCAATACGGCTTCGAGACCATTGACGCTCGTCGCAGCGTTCTGGAGGTCTTCGAAGACCTGCAAAAGGGTGTCAGAAGCGTCCTGGAGGAAATGAGGTCTTAGGGCAGCGGGGGCGATATGGTGCTGACCACAGCGGCCGCTAAGCTGTCCCGTGGCGAATGTGTCATCCTGGATGGCGGCATGGGCACAGAGATCAAGCGTCGGGGCATCGCGGCCGGTTCTTCGGAGCTCTCTGTTGCAGCCATGATGGACTCGCCGGATGCGATTCAAGAGATCCACGAAGATTTCATTAGAGCCGGCGCAGAGGTAATCATCACCAACACCTACATCTGTAATTCGGGCAAATTAGCGCGTATCGGCTGGGACGAGTCCGGGATGGTGCGCATTAACGAGTTGGCTGCCAAAGCCGCCGTGGATGCCCGTTCCGGCTTCCCCGATCGAGAAATCGTCGTCGCCGGCTCCCTCGGCCCTCTCAGCCAGTCCTATACCCCTGAAGCCGTACACCCCTACGAAAAGTGCCTGGCCGACTACTGTGACCAGGCTAGGGTGCTGGCAGGGGCAGGAGTCGATGTAATCCTCGTAGAGACCTGCACGAAGATCCACGAAGCAGTTGCAGGTGTCACCGCCGCCGCAGAGCTTGGGATGCCCGCCTGGGCCGGATTCGTCGTGAATGAGCAGGGACAAGTCAAGTCAGGTGAGAGCATCCTTGATGCGCAATCTGCCGTCAAAGAGGCAGGTGCCTCGGTGATGTTCGCTAACTGCTCTCAAGTTCCTGAAATTACGGCGGCCTTCAAGGCGCTGAATGGGAATGAGGAGATGCCACTGGGAGCCTACGCGCAGGGCGCCGTCTACGAAGGCAGCGGCTGGGACTTCGAGGAGTCAATGTCCCCCGACCAGTACCTGGCCCACGCCAAAGAGTGGGCCAGGCTCGGGGCGCGGGCCATAGGTGGCTGCTGCGGCACCACCCCTGAGCACATCAAAGCCCTCGCTTCCGCCTTGCCCAGCCTCGCTGCATGACCACCGATTTCCTGATAATCGGTCTCTTCCTCCTCTGTGCCAAGCTACTCGAAGGCGCAGCCAGCCGATTCAAGCAAAGCTCCCTCCTTGCCTATCTCGTTGTGGGCATCGTCTTGGGCATCTGGTTTGAACCAGGTGAAGAGGCAAAGCTCTTTTTCGAGGTTGGGGTCCTGTTCCTCTTCTTCCTAATCGGCATTGACGAAATAGACATTTCCGGCTTCGTAGAGACCCTGCGCGGCCGATTCTTCGTCGCCGCCCTCGTCAGCTTCGCCATACCCTTCGCGGCTAATCTGGCCATATTCCTCTACGTGATAGGCCTCTCCGCTGCCAACGCCGTCACCCTGGCCTCCCTGATGGGTCTCTCAAGCCTGGGCATAGCCGCCCGCGTGCTCGGAGACCTGGGCCGGTTGAAGGAGCCGGTCGGCCTTGAGATTTTCACGACGGTTGTGATGGTCGAGATCGTCGGCCTTCTGGTAGCCGGTTTCGCTCTGGAAGAGTCCTCGCATCCGGGTGAACTGGGCGGCTGGAAGATAGCCATCCTGCTCGGAGAGATCATCCTGTTCGTAGCCGCTTCATGGGTGCTGTCTGCAAAGGTCGTGCCCCGGGTACTCGTCTTCCTTAGGCGGATCATCGGAGCGCCTCAGCTCGCGTCTGCGTTGATGGTGGGCAGCATGTTCATCGTGGTCTGGGGCGCCCACGAGATCGGAATGGACGAGGCCCTCGCCGCCCTCGTTTTCGGAATGGTCAACTCCGGCCTTCCCCGGCGCCTCCGCAACGACATCCTTCCATCCATCCGCGGGCTGTCCCAGGGCGTATTTGTCCCTCTCTTCTTCGCTTCCGCCGGGACCCAGGTCGACCTGTCCTTCACAAATCTGCCCGTCTCGACCCTCGCAACCGTTATCCCTGTCGTGATTCTTGCCAAGGCCGCCGGTTCATTGATGGGAGTCACCGTGGCCCGACTGTCACGTCGCCTCGCGGTCGCCTCGGGCAGCGTGAGCGATTACGGCGCCACCGTTCTTGAGACCATGGCGGCGTACTCCCCTGGGGTGAACAAGGTGGGTCTCTGGTGGCCCGGCATCGAGGTCGTCAACGTCCAGCAGGTGGAGGTGAAGAAGCAGGAGGTGACGATCGACGAGGACGCCGCTGGCGTGGGCGACTGGCTGGGCTGGGGCCGTGTGACCATGGCCGTGGCCCTCATGGCCATCTCGACCTTCTTCGTGGTGATAATGGCCAAGCGCCTGGTGGTGCCCGCCGAACAGGAGCGTGAGCGAATTTCGGCCAGGGAGGCCCACGAGGAGCGTGGACGTGCGGCCGAGCGTGAGTACGCCGCCGATATCGAGCGCTATAAGTCTGCCGAGGCGGTGTACCAGGGAGCTTTGCGACGGTGGCGTGCGGAGAAGACGGTTGGCCCCGCGCCGATCCGCCCCATAAAGCCCCACCGGCCCGCCAAGCCCGGGTTCGTGGAGCGTGCAGGAGCGGCCGTTGAGATGGGAGGCTTCATCATGGTGGCCCTGGCGGGACCTGTCGGCGTTGCCATGACCCTCGGCCTGGTCGAGTGGGACGTCCCGTACATAATGCTCTCGGTCGGCTTCTCGGCCGAGGTAACCCGATGGATAGGGAGGATCTGGTAATGGGAAGGTTCATAAACGTCTACACGGTGATACTGGCAATGGTGGCCCTCCTGGGCTTCCTGGTCTGCGTGGTGGGAGATGCCGGCGCCGAGGGAGTCCAGGGTGAGTGGCAGTCCTCCTACAGGGTGACCCGACGGAGCGGCGTTCAGTTGGTCAACTGGCGGTACGTTTCGGATGCCTTGGTGAAGGAGCTGGTGCCCGTCGGTTACGAGAAGCTCCTTGACCCCCCTGGCCGTGTCGAGTGGTATGAGGATGCCGACTCCGAGGGAGCCGTCCTGGTCCGTGTCGTCGATGCCGGCTCCGCGGCGCAGCTCCCGCATAATTCATCCGACCAGGGCCCTGGCAAGGACTACAGCCTGGCGGGCGCCGAGCTGACTACGAGGACCGGGTACAACAAGCTCGGCTCTACCGGGCAGCTCCGCCACGAGTGGCTGATACCCGAGACGGCCTACAGCGCCAGGGCGCCCGTCTCCGTGCAGATGAGGGTGCGGATACCCTCGCACTAGATCTAGCTGACCCCACCCTTCCAGGCCGCGATCAGGTCCGTCGATGGATTGGTGAATCCCCACATATTGAAGAACTTCATCGACGCTTCCACCCACTCCGGCTCGTGGGAAATCATGCAGTCTTCGGGAGTCACTACGAAGTAGCCCTTGTTCATCCCGTTGCTCACCGTCGGCACGATCCCGACGTGCACCCCTATCCCGACAATAATGAAAGTCTTGAGCCTGTTCCACTGGAGAATCGCCTCCAGGCTCGTCCCCGCGAAGGCGTCTCTCTTGTACTTGTTGATGACCAGGTCACCCGGTTCAGGCTTGAGCTCGTCAATCACATCGTGGCCCCACGTGTTCTCCATCAGGCATCGCTGCATGATGTAGGTCCCGTCCATGATCTGGTCGTATGCCATGCGGATCTCAGGGTCTGCGCGGGTGCTGTTGTCCGGATAGTTCGTCCACCCGACGTAGATCACCTTCACCCCCACCGCCCGAGCTTCCCGTAGCAGGTTCTGCGTTGGCCCGACCTGCTCGGGCAGGCACTTGACCAGCCCGTTGTCGGGTATTGTCTTGGCAAACTCGCCATTTGGGTTCAGGAAATCGTTAAGCATTTCGTGGACTATAAGGGCGGTGTGCTTCGGGTCCACTATTTCGGCAAAAGTCTCGGGGATCTCCCGACCCTTGTACTGCAACATTATGTAACCTCCTGAGATACGACCAGCGTCTTGGCCGCGTTGACCGTCATGTTTTCGAGCGGGCGGCAATGATGATATCAGAATCCGCCTGACACCCGTTACACCAGATCGGGCGTCATGGACTACTGATGCCACCCCTGCTACTATCCTGTTCCCATGCCTGCCTCGTCCATCACTCCAGCAGCGACCCAACCCTCATATCCCACGTCGATGCCCAAGCCCCGCGCCCGATGGCTCATGGTCGGCCTCTGTTGGTCCCTCTATTTCACTTTCGGACTTACATTCGGTACCATCTCTCCCCTTGTCACCCCCATACAGGAAGACCTGAACATGAACTCTGCCCAGATGGGGCTGGTTCATGGCAGTTGGCATGTCGTCTACATATTCTTCGCCCCTGTCGTGGGAGTCCTGGTCGACAGACTAGGCCTCCGCAAGTCCCTCGGTTTGGGTGTTCTTCTCATCCTGGCTTCCCTTATCACCCGAGGCCTCTCCCAGAACTTCATTCAACTCTTCCTGACCGTTGGCCTGTTCGGTTTCGGCGGCCCCCTTGTCTCCGTCGGCTCCCCCAAGCTGGTGTCGGTCTGGTTCGAGGGCCGCGAGCGCGGCATAGCAACCGGCATCTATTCCACCGGCCCGGCGTCGGGTATAAGCCTCGCCTTCGCCACCGCCAACACCGTCGTCGAGCCCCTCACCGGCTCCTGGCGCGGCATCTCCCTCGTCTACGGCATCCTGGTTGCTGTAATCGCCCTGGCCTGGATCATCTTCGCCCGGGAACCCGACACCCGACCTTCCAACGCCCCCGTCGCCACCCGCTCCCTTGCCTGGAGCGAGATAACGGGCATGCTCCGCCTTTGGAACGTGAAGGTCATCCTCGTCCTCGCCATGGGAACCTTCGTCGTCCACGTTGGCAACTCCAGCTGGGCTCCGGCCATCCTGGAAGAAAAGGGTATGACCTTGGATGAAGGGGGGCTGTGGGCTGCCCTTGCGACCGCGATCGGCCTCATCGGCCTGATCGCAATACCCGGCTTCGTCAAAAGGGGCGCCCGAGTCCGCATCACAAGCCTGCAGTTGGTGATTTGCGCCATCGCCGCCACCGCCATGGTACTCCTCCCCGGCCCGGGCGCCGTGGCCTCTCTGATGGCCCTCACCTTTGCAGCCCAGCCCATGCTTCCCATGTGTTCACTGCTCTTGATGGAAACACCGGGAGTAGGCGCCGCCAAAATGGGGGTGGCCGCGGGTCTGTTCTTCGCATCCGCCGAGGTTGGAGGCTTTTTCGGCCCCTATGTCATGGGAGAGCTCCGGGACTCCTATATGTCCCTCGGGCCCGGCTTCCTGATGACCGCCGCCGTAGCCGCCCTCCTCGCCCCGATCGTCCTCCTCGTCAGGGAATCCCGAGAAACCTGACTGCACGCCGACGGCGGTCTGGTATCATGGCTTCCAACTACCCCTTCCCGGAGGATTCCCATGCCTTACGGTGGCAACGACTGGCTCGCCCTGACCCAGGAACCGACCCTGGAACCCGACCTCCCCATCATCGATCCCCACCACCATTTCTGGGACTTCAAGATGGAGAGGATGCCCTACCAGCGCTATCTCCTCCCCGACCTGCTCGAAGACGTAAGCTCGGGGCACAACATAGTCGCCACGGTCTTCGTCGAGGCCCGGGCCATGTACCGCACCGACGCCCCGGAGGAGTTGCGGCCAGTAGGCGAAGTGGAGTTTGCCCAGGGGCTCGCCGCAGCCAGCGCCAGCGGGCTTTATGGGCCGTGCCGGATGGCCGACGGCATTGTCGGGCACGCCAACCTGAACCTGGGAGACGATGTAAATCGGGTGCTGGACAGGCTGGAAGCGGCCAGCCCAAACAGGTTTCGGGGTATCCGCCACTCGGTGACTTGGGACGACGACCCCAGCGTCCCCAACGCAGCCCTCTACAAGATTCCCCACCAGATGTTGAGCGACACCTACAGGGCCGGGGCCCGGGTGCTAGCCAGGCGCGGCCTCACCATGGAGTCCTGGATGTATTCCGGCCAGATGCCGGAGCTCGCATCCCTTGCCCGGGCCGTCCCCGACCTCACCATAATATCCGACCACATCGGAGGCCTCATGCGGATCGGGCCTTACGGTGCCCGGTCAGATGAGGTTGTGTCGGCGTGGAAACGGGATATCGCAGCCGTGGCTGAATGTCCCAACGTCTACATGAAGCTCGGTGGCATGGGCATGATCAACAACGGCTTCGACTGGCACACGCGGGAAATACCGGTTGGATCGGAAGAGGCTGCCCGGGAAATGGCCCCCTTCTTCCACTACTGTATCGAAAAGTTCGGCCCCGAGCGTTGCATGTTTGAAAGCAACTTCCCCGTCGACAAGTGGTCCTTCTCTTACAACGTAGTCTTCAACGCCTTCAAGCGCCTGTCGAAAGACTACTCCCCGACAGAAAGGCAGGCCCTCTTCCACGACACGGCTGCGAAGGTCTACAGGCTGCCGTCGGGGGTGTAGGCGGCGTGCCAGCTACCCTTTAAGCCTGCATCTTCAGAGACTCTGCGGCTTCGAGTTCCTCGATTAAAGCGCTGGTTCTTTCAAGGACGGTGTGGTCTCGCACCCGCTTCAGGTCTCGGATGAAGCTGGCCCGGAACTCAAGTTCCATCCTGTCCTTGCAGGACTCGGACTACTTGGGCCCTGTCGACGACCTTGCTCTTCAGTCCCTCGTCGATAGCCCGAGCCAGGGCCGCATCCTCCGCTTCGACACCATCAGCTGCTGAATCCTCAAAGGTTACAAGCAGGTCTTCCCCCTCCGGTACGTCCAGGGGTTCCATCGGTACGATGTGTCCGTCTTTAAACTTTGCCCTTATAGTCCTCTGCATGGCACAGCCTCGACCGTCACTGCGACTCCACAGTCAGTCTTATGATTATATTAACATCCAAAGGTGATGATTGAGGCCGAAGGCTTGCTTGCCCCGCCTGCTAGTCTCATTAGACATGTTGATTTCTGGACTGTACAGTTACCCAGTGCCTCACTTAGCAGGCTTTTGACCAAGTCCCATTCCGGTTGGTTATTTTGCACCGGGGAACACCGAATCCCGGAGTCACATACTTCAAACGAGCCCGAAGAGGACATCGATGCCACCACGCATAAGAATCGGCCTCATAGTCCCGTCCTCCGACGCCACATACGAACCGGACTTCTACATGACCGCGCCGCCAAACGTCACCCTCCACAGCCACCGCATGTGGCTGCCTGAAAACGGTCTCGGCAAGAACGACATGGACCGCATGAACTCGGAAGTCCTGAATGCTGTCCGGTATCTGACAACTGCCCGGATGGACGCCATCGCCTACGGGGGGACGACTTCCAGCTTCTACCGGGGCCCGGGCTGGGATCAAGAACTGATTCGCATGATCGAGGACGAGTCGGGGCTTCCGGCGGCGGTGACAACGCATTCCGTGGCCATGGCCCTGCGCTCACTTGGCATCAGGAAGCTGTCGATTACAACGCCCTATCCAAAATGGAACAATGACAGGCTGCGGGACTACATGGAGAAGTCGGGGTTCGAGGTTCTGAACCTGGAAGCCGACGACTGGACCCGTGAAGCCGATGGCCGGATGATCGACGACCGCGAACCGGAGGACATCCTCGACTTCTCGGTACAGGCCCTCCACCCCGAGGCCGACGGCACCTTCTGCTCCTGTACCGCGTGGCGCGCCCTGGAGATCGTCGACAGGCTGGAACAGATGACCGGCAAACCGGCGACAACGTCAAACCAGGCCAACATCTGGGCCATTTTCGGCAAGCTTGGTTTGACTGCGCCCATAGAGGGTTTCGGTAGGCTATTGTCGGGGCCCGTCCCCCTGTCTGCCTGAGTCCTCCCCCAAAATCCAGAGCCCCTCTCTTCCCATTCCGATGCCCCGCAAGGAATCTGCCGCGCCCCTCCCTAAACTCACCCTATCCTTTGCCACACACCCCCTTCCCTCCCCTGTCATTCCGATGCCCCGCGAGGAATCTGGGGCGGGGTTCTGTCTCCTCAGTACTGAACTAGAGGCCCACGTGGGTGCGATGCACCCACGTGGGCCTCTGTTCTTCTTTCCCCCTCTCCCTTAAAGGCCCTAAGGGAGAGGGGGACCAAGGGGGTGAGGGTTCCCTTGGAGGGCCGGGGGGATATCCCCCAAATGTGACATTGCCCCTTGACATGTAAACATTTGAGCTTTATATTTGTTCTAAGTCTAGACCCGATACCAACCGTAAGGAGGATCCAAAAATCCAGGGAAGCCCCCGGGACCCCACCCGAGGACTCAACGCCCCGGCCCATCCCAAAGGCCCTCGCGCAGGCCCGAGGCCCAAGCCAAGAGCGTCACCCCCTCACCACGGGTCACGTACCTCCCTCCCCATCCATCCAGGCGATGGAAGGTCCACAACATTAAGCGGCACGCCCCTCATATAGGAGCCCTGCCGAAAAAACTCGGGCCTTATGGCCCTTGGAAAATCTCCCCCGTCGTTCCCCTCGGAGATTCCCTTTAACCCAGCGACGGCAGCGAGAAAACACCTCCCCACCCCTCCGAGTGGGTCAGGAAAACTGAGAAACTGGTGGTAGAGACGCCCTCAGGCGAGGTCTCCTCGCTTGTCTGCCATGTGACACAGGAACACGGGGCTGAACCAGGCTGGCCTCCCGCCCCCTGAAACTGAATACCGGGCCTTCCATCGCCCACCCCTCCAAAACAGACAGAACGAAAATGAAAACCCCACAACTGAATGCGAAGCCACTGTACCTCTTCTCCACCGAACGCACACAATCAGGTGTACTAAGCCCCATCGGCCTGTATAATGCCCCTGAACCCCCGGCCACACCGAAGTACGATCATCGGAGGCATCGCCTTGAAAGAATTTGACGTCGTAATCAGAGGCGGGACCATTGTGGACGGCACCGGCATCCCCCGGTACCGCGGAGACCTCGCTATCAAGGACGGCCGGGTGGCTCGCATCAGTGGCCGCATCCTCGCAGGAGGCGCCCAGGAAATCGATGCTACAGGTTGCATAGTAGCGCCCGGCGCTATTGATCTCCATACCCACTACGACGCCCAGCTCAACTGGGACCCCTACTGCTCCCTTTCAGGATGGTTCGGTGTGACCTCCCTGACCATAGGCCAGTGCGGGTTCGGTTTCGCGCCCACTAGGCCTGAGGACCGGGAACTGAACATGCGGATGATGAACCGCATCGAGGCCATCCCGCTTGAGTCCATGCGGATGGGAATGCGGTGGGACTGGGAGACCTTCCCCGAGTACCTCGACAGCCTCGACAGCCAGGGTCTGGGGGTCAACGTCGGCTCCGTGTTCCCCTTCTCGCCTTTGAGGGGTTACGTGTTGGGTATGCTCGAGTCTCGGGAGCGCACCTCCGTTACCGATGCTGAGCTCAACGAGATGAAACGTATCTTCCACGAGGCGATGCAAGCAGGCGCCTTCGGCTTCTCAACCGACATGAACACCGGCGACCGACCCGAAGACGGCTCCTGGCTCCCGAGTCACGTGGCCTCCAATGAGGAATACATCGCCCTCTCCGAGGTGCTCAGCGAGTTTGCTGTCGGCCACATCGGCTGGACAATCGCCAATTCCGGCGGCCTCCCTCCCGAGAAGAGCCCTCAAAAGCAGCGGGAACTTCTCACACAGCTGATGCGCGTAAGTGGCCGGCCCCTCCACGTTCTTTTGGAACAGGAATCCGCCAGGGATGAATGGGTGCATAGGTCTCGCGCCGAGGGTCTGCCTCTCTTCACCCAGGAACTGGTGATGGAGATCAACGCCGAATTCCAGCTTTCCGAGTACAACCTCTTCGACTCCATACCCAGCTGGGTAGATCCCCTCGTCGGATCAATCGAAGAGCGCACCCTTAAACTCAAAGACCCGGACATCCGCACAGCCATGAAGAAAGGCGCCGACGAGCAGAACCTCCTGCGCACCGACTGGACTCGCGTAACGGTCCTGGAGACGGTCCACGAGCGAAATTACAAATATGACGGCAGCACCATCGCCGAAATAGCGGCAGCCGAAGGCAAGCATCCCGTCGACGCATTCCTTGACCTGGCCTTGGACGAGGGCCTGGAAACCGTCTTCTCTCACCCCGTCGACCCCCGGCCTCTTGACGAAAACATCCTCAGCCCCTACGGCCACGTTTCCGTCTCCGACGGCGGCGCCCACACCCGGTACCTGACGACCAGTACATGGCCGGTGGAATTTCTGACCTACTGGATCAGGGACAAGCAGATCATGAGCCTGGAGCAGGGCCACTACAAGATGAGCGCTCTCCCCGGCTGGTTCGCAGACTTCAAGGACCGGGGCACGTTAAGGGTCGGGGACTGGGCCGACATCATGGTCTACAACCTGGATGAGCTCGGTTTCCACTACGACAAGATGGTCCACTCCCACGATTTCCCCGGCGGTGAACGCCGCATCATCCAGAAACCCACCGGTTTACGATACACACTGGTTAACGGTGTAGTAACATTCGAAGGAAACGACTGCACAGGCGCCCTTCCGGGCCAACTACTGCGCAGCCGTGACATGGTATCCTGATAGCAATCCAATAAGGAGCTGGCAACATGACCACCACCAAATCCAAGCAGGACTATGAGCCGAATGTTGTACTGGCGAATACCCACTACGACGTAGTCGGGTCCAGGCCTATCCGCCACGACGGTGCCGACAAGGTAACGGGTCGGGCGAACTACGGCGCCGACTTCCCCAAGACCGTACCCCTGCATGGGAAAATCTTGCGCAGTCCACATGCTCACGCCCGAATCAAGTCTATCGATACCAGCAAGGCAGAAGCTTTGGAAGGCGTAAAGGCCGTAATCACCGGCGCGGATCTCCCCGATCCAGGTGACGACCAGGGCCTCAGGTGGCGACGGAACAACATCCTGGCCGGCGATAAGGCCTTATACCAGGGCCACGCCATTGCCGCCGTGGCCGCCACCAGCGCCCACATCGCCGAAGACGCCGCCGAACTCATTGAAGTCGACTATGAAGTCCTCCCCGGCGTATTCAACGCACGCGATGCAATGAAAGACAGCGCCCCTCTCCTTCACGACGATATGTACGCCGACATAGGCGGAACTAAGGCCGACAAGCCGGGCAATATCGCCAGTTACTACAAGTTGGAGCAGGGCGACATTGAAAAGGGCTTCGCAGAGGCCGACGTGATTGTCGAAGGCGAATTTACCTGCCCGACAGTCCACCAAGGCTACATCGAGCCCCACCCCTGCACCGTGCTCTGGAATGAGGACGGCCGAGTCATCGTCTATTGCAGCACCCAGGGCGGGTTCCTCGTAAGGGACCGCACCGCCGATATCCTCGGCATTCCCGTTTCCCAGGTCAAAGTAATCACCCAGGAGATCGGCGGGGGGTTCGGCGGCAAGACCGAGATCTACATAGAGCCGGTCGCTGCCCTCCTTTCCAAGAAGTCTGGCCATCCCGTCAAAATCGTCATGTCCCGACGAGAAGTCTTCGAGGCCACCGGCCCGACCTGCGCCTCCTACGTAAAGGCGAGGCTGGGAGCCACAAGAGACGGCAAAATGGTCGCCTGCGAGTCCTACCTGGCCTACGATGCCGGCGCATATCCCGGCGCTCTGGTCATCTGCGGCACCATGTGCATATTCGCCGCCTACGACATCCCCAATCAGATGTCGGAAGGCTACGACGTAGTAGTTAACAAGCCGAAGTCCGCGGCATACCGGGCCCCGGGAGCTCCCAACGCCACCTTCGCCAGCGAGCAGCTGGTCGACCAGCTAGCCGAGAAACTGGGCATGGAGCCTGTAGAACTCCGCCTGGCCAACGCAGCCAAGGAAGGCACCCGCCGAATCGACGGCCCCATCAACCCGAGAATCGGGTCCATGGAAATCATGGAAGCGATAAAGAGCCACCCCCACTACAGCGCCCCGCTGGAGGGCGCGAATCGTGGTCGGGGCGTGGGGCTCGGTTTCTGGTTCAACATCGGCGAGCCCTCTGCCTGCACCATCAGCGTCAACGATGACGGGACCATCAACCTCCTGGAGGGCTCCGCAGACATTGGCGGGACCAGGGCATCCATCGCAATGCAGGCCGCCGAAGTCCTCGGCATCCGCGCCGAAGACGTAAATCCCGCGGTGGTCGACACGGACTCCATCGGATTCACCGCTCAGTCGGACGGCAGCCGCACCACATTCGCCACGGGTCTCGCAGCCTGTGGCGCTGCAGAGGATGTCAAGACGCAAATGATCGGGCGGGCTGCCCAACTCTGGGAAGTTGAAGAAAGCGACATTCAGTACGAGAAGGGCGTAATCAGCTCCAAGTCCGATTCCGAGCTAAAGATGACCTTCAAGGAGCTGGCTGGTCGGGCCCGAGAGGTGGGCGGCCCTGTTGTGGGCAGCGCCTCCGTAAATCCCTCGGGAATCGGCGGCTCCTACGCCGGCGCCATCGCCGACGTGGAGGTTGACCCCGAGACCGGAAAAGTGGAACTGCTTCGCTACACCGCCTTCCAGGATGCCGGAAAGGCCGTTCACCCCAGCTACGTGGAAGGGCAGATGCAGGGTGGCGCCGTCCAGGGAATCGGGTGGTCTCTGAACGAAGAGTATTACTACAGCGACGGAGATTTCACCAACAGCAGCTTCCTGGACTACCGTATGCCCACCTCCCTGGACCTCCCGATGATCGACACGGTAATCGTGGAGTGCCCGAACCCCGGCCACCCATACGGAGTTAGAGGTGTTGGTGAAGCCAGCATCGTTCCGCCAATTGCGGTGATTGCCAACGCCATTCACAAGGCAGTCGGCGTGCGCCTCACCTCCACCCCCATGAACCCGGGTGCAGTCACTGAAGCGCTGAAGAACAAGAACGGCGGCTAAAGCGACAGGGCAAACCCGGAAATGAGCAAAAAGGGGAGGGTCACTCCGAGGCCCTCCCCTTTCTCATTGCTCAGCTAGACTATGGCACCCTCATCTCGCAGCCTGTCTATATCATCCCAACTATAGCCGACTGAGAGTAGCTGCTCTTCGGTGTGCTGCCCAAACTCGGGGGCTACGTCTGGTGTTTCTCCGGGCGTCCGTGAGAACTTCACTGGTGGCGAGACCAAGGTAAACTCCCCTTCCGACGGGTGCATCAAATTCAGGAAATAGCCGTTGGCCGCGGCCTGGGGGTCGGCGATTACTTCATCCAGGGTCTGGATCGGGCCCCACATGCAGTCCTCGGCTTCCAGGCGTTCCGCCCATTCATCGCGGGTTTTCTTGGCGAATATATCGTCAAGCAGCTTGATAAGTTCAACGTTGTTCTCAGATCGCTTTTGTAGGGAGTCGAACCTCGGGTCGTTGATGAGTTCCTCTAATTCAAGGGCGCGGCAAAAGCTGGGCCAGTACTTGTCTCCGTGGACCATAACCAGTTGCAACCACTTCCCGTCCTTTGCCTCGTAAAAGTTGAAAATCGGGTTGATGACGTCCGTTCGGAGGTTGCGGCGTACCGGTTCCCTGTCCTTGAGCGCAACGATCAGATCAGGGCCCATCACCCACATTCCCGTGTGCAACAGTGACGTTTCGATAAGTTGACCTTTGCCGGACCGAGTCCGTTCGAACAACGCCATCCCAACTGCTGTGGTCAGGCCAAGAGCAGTAGTCAGATCGCCCATTGCGGGCCGTTCCTGCACGGGAGGGCTCCCCACCTGGCCCAACATGCCCATCAGTCCCGACCTCGCCCAAAAGGCTGCATAATCAAACCCTGAGCGATTCTTCTCGGGGCCCTCCATTCCGTACCCTGTAAGCACCACGTATATCAGCCCTTCGTTGACAGCAGACAGGTCTTCGTAACGGACCCTGTAACGCTCCTGTCGATGAGGAGTCAGGTTTGTGACCACCACGTCGAAGTGCGAGGCCAACCGATGGATGATCCCCTGCCCTGACGGGCTTGCCAGGTCCACGGCGATGCTCTTCTTGCCCCTGTTAAGGAGCTCAAAGGATATGTTCAGCCCACCCTCGTGGGTGATGACCCCCTTGGCGTTGACATCGAAACCTCGGCCCGGGTCACCGGTGACGGGGTGCTCCACCTTCACCACCTCGGCTCCGAGATCCGCAAGAATTGTGCCGGCAGCGGGTACGGCAACAAAACTACCAAGCTCCAAGACTCTTATGCCTTCCAGCAATTTGGACATGGTCACTTACCAGGCTCTAGTCTCATTCGACTACTTAAATGGATTGCGCTACCGAAGGCCCGGGAATCGGCTAAAGTCGGCGTCGTTACAATGGACCTCTGCCTGATATTCCATGGCTACGGCGGCGATATGGGCATCAGTCACGAGATTGCCCCCGACACCTGCCGCAACAAGGTCCCTCCGAAGATGGTCCAAATGACTGCTTCCAAGATTGATCGTAGTCACGTGCGGGAATCGGACCCACTCCTCTACGAAGTCCAAGGCAAGCTGTGGTGTAACGGAGAATCATCGGTGTACGCGTAAAGCAGCAGGTTTAGGTAAGGAATGATCATCCGCTAAATTTGTCCAGAAATTCCTGAACTTCCAGCTCGTCATTAAGCTGGTTGAGTTTCAACGGATCAACACCTGGCCGAAATCCCCCAGACAGTGGTCTGACTCGAAAGACCGGCCTTTCCTCCTGTGCCTTCGGCGAAAGACCACGCCGCAGCGTATCGTTGACCACCTGCTTGAAGGAGATTCCTAGCAACCGTGCTTGTTCCTGCAAGGCCTCGGCCAAGTCGTTGTCCAATATCAGCGTAGTTCTCACGGATTTATCCTGATGCCCAGTCTTGGTGATGTCAAGATGCCTTGTTGAAAGTGCACAACCGAGCTCCTATGTGATCGACCTTGGATTGACCCTGTAGTCGACCAGCGGACCTTGATCGCGGATTGTACGCTGCCTTGCTGGCTCTCAGGGCTTCCTCGCAGAGGACTGGCGAGGAGAGGAAGTCGAGTGGCCTTCCTGGTTCCAGACCCCCGCCGACATCCCCAACATCACCAACGGCCTTCGGGAGCAGGAGTTCAGCCCTTCGGAAGTTGAGGGGATTATGGGCGGCAACTTCCTCCGCCTCTACGAAGAAGTCTTCCCCTAGCCATTAGTGCCTAACAACCGGGTCGATGGGCACCTCTGCCGCCAATCCTGCCGCCTCTTCGAAAAGCGCTGCTGCCGAAAGCAACGAGGCTTCGCCTCTCGGGGGGCCCACTAGCTGAAGTCCGACGGGAAGCCCCGATTTAGTGAACCCACAGGGGACGGAGATGGCCGGGCAAGCCGTGAGTGTCAGAGCGAAGGTCAGGAGGAGCCAGTCGACGTAGTTGTCCATCTGCACGCCGTCCACTTCAGTCAAGTAACGAATGTTAACGTCGAAAGGCAGGACCGAGACCGTCGGGCAGACCAGCAAGTCATATCTCGAGAAAAACTCAGTGACCCTGTGGAAAAGCGCTCCTCGGGCAGCCTGGGCGTTCTCCACCTCCCGACGATCCAGGGCCAAGCCCTTCTCGATGTTCCAGATAACCTCGGGCTTCAACTGATCGCGATTAGACTCAAGAAGCGGCCTCATGTTGGCCGCGAATTGGGCAGCCCTCAGGGTCTGAAAGGTGTCTCGGGCATCGTACAGGTCGATGGTGTCCTCTTCTACTTCAGACATGCCTTCGAAGAGCTTTACTGCTTTGGCGCAAAGATCCTTGACCTCACCAGCTACGGGAGCAATACCTAGATCGGGGGTGTAGGCTATCCTGGCCGGAGGAGCCGGGTTGTCCACAGCTTCAACGTAGGGCGTCTCCGGAGCAGGGTAGCTCAGCGGGTCACCGGGATGATGTCTCGCCTCGGCGTCGAGCATCAGGGCAACGTCGCCAACCGTTCGGCCCATTGGCCCATCCACGGACAAGGTCTCGAATGGCAAAAGCTTGGGGCCCTCAGGCACGCGGCCCGGACTCGGGCGAAGGCCCACTACCGAGCAGAAGCTGGCAGGAATCCTCAGGCTCCCGCCGAGGTCGCTACCCGTGGCCAGCCACGCTTGTCCCGCAGCCAAAGCTACGGCAGACCCGCCTGATGAGCCGCCGCACGTCATACGGGTGTCCGACGGGTTTCGGGTCTTGCCGAAGACCTCGTTAAAGGTGTTGGCGCCGGCCCCGAACTCCGGTGTGTTGGACTTGCCTATCACGACCGCGCCGTTACCTTCAAGGATGCTTACGGAGTAGGACGATTCGTCAGGCACCCGGTCTGCGTAGATGGGCGATCCCTTGGTACTACGCACGCCAGCAACATCCACCAGGTCCTTCACAGCAATGGGGAGCCCGTGCAGTTGGCCCCGACCTGTATCTTCGGGCGGCTGGGCAACTAGCTTATTGGCGTGTTCCCGGGCCCGTTCGATGCAGAGGGTAGGCAGAGCGTTCAAATGCCCGTCGGTCGCTTCGATGCGAGCCACGGCGGCGTCTATCGCTTCAAGTGGGCTAACCTGCCTTGTCCGCAGAAGTTCGACCATCTGACGGGCTGTGTGCCTGTATAGCTCTTCCATACTCATCCTTCGGTATTCGACTTCAAGACCTGGTGTCCACCAAACTCCTTGCGCAGGGCAGCCAATAGCCTGGCCCCCAGGGGCCCATCCTGCCGGGAACGGAAGCGGGCCTGGAGCGAAGCGGCAATGACGGGTACGGGCACCGATAAGTCGACCGACTCCTGGACCGCCCAGCGACCCTCGCCAGTGTCCTCTACGTAAGCCCTTATGCCTTCCAGGTCCGGGTCTTCCTTCAGGGCTCGGGCGGTCAGGTCCAGCAACCAGGAGCGGACTACGCTGCCGTATCGCCAGATTTCGGCCACTTGCTCGAGGTCTATTTCGAATTTGTCGCTGGCCGACATCAATTCGAAGCCTTCGGCGTAGGCTTGCATGAGGCCATATTCGACAGCGTTATGGACCATTTTGACGAAGTGGCCCGAGCCTGCAGGCCCGACATGCCCCAGCCCAACACCTCCAGTTGGGGCAAGGGTCTGGAGGGCAGGAAGCATGGTCTTGTATGTGGACTCGTTGCCGCCGACCATCAGGCAGTAGCCTTCTTCGAGACCCCAGACTCCTCCACTGGTACCGACGTCCAGAAAGTGTATGCCCTTCTCCTTCAAGAGCCCGGAACGTCGGATGCTGTCCTTATAGAAGGCGTTGCCACCGTCTACCACGATATCTCCGGGGGAGAGGAGCTCCGAGAGGGTGCGGACCGTGGTCTCGGTTGGGTCTCCGGCGGGGGTCATCAACCATACGGCGCGGAGCCGGGGCAACCAGCCTACCAACTCGGATAGCGAGCCGACGCCTGCGGCGCCCTCGGTTTCGACGTAGCGTACGGCATCGGGGTCAGGGTCATAGGCGACTATGTTGTGGCCGCCTCGCATGAGGCGCAGCGCCATGTTGGCGCCCATGCGGCCAAGGCCGACCATGCCTAATTGCAATGTTTTGCCTTTATGATTTGCCTCGATTCCAGGGTGTCAATCTTAGCCGTCCAAGGCACACTGCGCCACCACACACCTCGCTACCTTATTGTTGCGCAGCCTTGCTATCTATAGAATGTCCCTGAGGCGCAAGTCCAACCCATGGGGAGAAATGTCACTAAAATCGACGGTGCTTTGCCTGACTGCAGAGAGGCTCGACCAAGTGCACTACTGTCAAACTACCCGGTAAAGAGATAGCCGAGGGGCTAAACAGGAGGATAATCATGTATACCACCGATATGTACGAAGGGATGCTGGCCGAGACCATAACCATGCAGGGCCACAACGGGGATGCCATCAACGCGTACTTTGCTCGGCCGCTGGGAAGTGGGCCGTTCCCGGGTGTGGTGCTGATCCACCACCTGCCCGGCTGGGACGAGTGGTATCGAGAGGCCACGCGCCGGTTCGCTCACCACGGCTACCTATCGATTTCTCCGAACCTGTATCACCGTGAGGGTCACGGCGACCCGGAAGACGTGGGGGCGAGGGTGTGGGGAGACGGGGGAGTCCCCGACGACCAGGCTGTCGGGGATATAGTGGGGGCAATGAGGCAACTGAGGGCCCTGCCTTATCACAATGGCAAGGTCGGGGTGTTCGGGACGTGCTCCGGGGGGCGACATGTGATGCTGACGGTGGGACGGGAGTCGGGGTTTGATGCGGCGGTGGACTGCTGGGGCGGGCAGGTGGTGATGACGCCCGACCAGCTGAATGACAAGAACCCCGTGGCGCCTATCGACTACACGGCGAACGTGTCGTGCCCGGTCCTCGGGCTGTTCGGGGAGGAGGACCAGTCTCCGACGCTGGAGCAGGTGGACATCCACGAGGCCGAGCTTAAGAAGCACGGCAAGGACTACGAGTTCCACAGGTATCCGAACGCGGGCCACGGGTTCTTCTACTACCACCGCCCGGCCTACCGCGCCGAGCACGCAGTCGATGGCTGGGGCAAGATCTGGGAGTTCTTCGGGAAGCACCTGGGCTAGCGGCCGCTGTTGTTCGACGCCTGATTCAGCCAAGCTGGAGAGAAACATGTGCACGATGATTGTCGAGAAGGTTGCGGTGTCGGGGAGCGGGAAGGGGCAGCAGGGGTGGTTTCCGCTGAAGGAGGCCAGCGTTGCCTATGACCACCCCTATCACCTGCCGATGGAGCACTCCCTGAACATCAGCTTTATGAACGAGGACAGGGGGATGAGCGCTAGGGTTGCCGTTGAGCTGACGCCGGAGTCGGCGATGGCGCTGGTGTCTGCTATCGAGGCTGCGCTGGCGCGCCGGCCAGAAGGGGTGTAGCGCTGCAGCCTTGAGTGTCCCCTACTGCAGGGGGTGGGATTTTGATTGTTTTGGGGTTTCAGGCGTGGGTTTGATTGTTTAAGGAGCGGGATAGGAACAGGAACCCTCACCCCCTTTATCCCCCTCTCCCTTAGGGCCTTTAAGGGAGAGGGGGAAGGAAGAACAGAGGCAGAGGTTGGCGCTGAAGCGCCAACGTCTGCCTCTAGTTTAATACTGGGGAGAAGGGAGGGGATGACGCATAAGGAAGGGGCGAGGATGGATTCACGCCGTGGGCGCATCTTGCAGCCGGCTCGGGGGCGGGATGACGGAGGGGGTCAGGGAGGGGGGCGGCCCCGGGCGATGCGGGGTTGGGGAGGTGGGGGTGGGTCTTCGTTATGGGGTGACGGGTCGGTGGTATGCGGGCCTCCCCCCGCTCGTACTTCGAGGGCCTCAGCGTGAGCGGCCCCACCGCCGGGGATGGATTCCCGATCGGGGTCGGGAATGACGGAGATGGGGGAGGGGAGGGTATCGATGTGGGTGGCGTCCAGGGTACCCACGAGGGGCACCCCTACGGGGGAGGGGAGGGTGTCGGGGTCTTCATCGTCGTCGGGTTCGTCATCATCGGGGTCATAGTCGTCGTCTTCGTCATCGGGGTCCGGGTCCTCGTCTTCGGTGTCGAGGCCTTTGAGTAAGTCGGGGTTGAGGTAGGCTTCGGCGATGAACTTCTGCATGGCCTCGCTCTCCGCGAGCCTTTGGTTTTCTTCCTGGGGCCAGGGTTCGTCGGGGTCGATGAGGCCGTAGCGCCAGCGGTCCTTCAGGGGGAGGAGCATTCTCCAGGGCCACCACTTGTCGCCAGGCCGGGCCATGCGGACGGGGACGAGGTCTCGGAAGTCGAGGTCACCCCTGTCTACGTTGTCCTGGAAGACCTTCTTGATGAGGTTGTCGATTTGCTCTTCGTCGGTGAGCTGTTTGGGGGCTTTGGCCCGGGCGGAGTAAGCGCGGATGATGAGTCGGAGGCATCG
The DNA here is from genome assembly GCA_965207225.1 of Dehalococcoidia bacterium. Taxonomy (GTDB): domain Bacteria; phylum Chloroflexota; class Dehalococcoidia; order Plut-88900; family Plut-88900; genus Plut-88900. Next base: position 1,805,040 of record CBDBLV010000005.1, on the reverse strand, counting down.
GTTGATCTGGGTGTAGTCGAGGGGACGCATGCTCAAGAGGCGGTTGGTCAACGAGCGGAGGAGGGCGATTTCGCCTCCGATGTCCGGGCTGTCGGTAGACAATCGGGGCAGGGAGGCGGGGACATGGGACAGGGAGCGGCGTCGGTTGGGGCGTCGGCCCCTGGGCCTTCGGCCGCGCCCGACGGGGCGGGAAGTCTTCCGCGGTCTGGAGCCGCGGGCATCCGTGCCCTGGTAGGTGGCCTGGGTACGGGGACTCTTCCGCGGCGCAGCACCGCAGGCATCCGCTTCTACACCCGGTAAGGCGGAGCGGGGGTTCTTCCGCGGCCCGGTGCCGCAGGCATCCGCTTCTACGCCCGGTAAGGCGGAGTGGGGACTCTTCCGCGGCCCGGTGCCGCAGGCATCCGCTTCTACGCCCGGTGAGGCGGAGCGGGCATTCTTCCGCGGCTCAGTGCCGCAGGCATCCGCACCCTGGCAGGCGGCCCGGGTACGGGGGTTCTTCCGCGGTCTGCGGCCGCGGGCATCCGCGAGGGGGTCGGGCTTGAGGAGACCAACCGCCTCTTGAGCAGGCGCCCCTTTTTGGGGGCGGCAGGGGCCCGTTCTGGCGGGCCCCCTGTTTGACAAGGTCTTGTTGTGAAGTTTGGATGTAGACATTAGGTCTGAACGTTAGTATAGAACGTATATGGCAGTAGTCAAGAGGCTTTGGGAGCATTTCGGGGAGATTTTTCCCCCGGCCCCCAGGGGGAGCTCTCAGCCCCTTGGTCCCCCTCTCCCCCTCGAGGGACTCGGGGCAGGCTCTTAGGGCCTGTAAGGGAGAGGAGGAGGGTTAGTTGAAGTTGTAGAGTCGGGCGGCGTTGCCGCCGGCGATTTTGGCCTTTTCGTCGTCGGGGACGCCGGCGAGGATTTCGTCGAGGATCTGGCGGGACCTGGGGAAGGTTGACTCGGTGTGGGGATAGTCGGAGCCCCACATGAGATTGTCGACGCCTATGGCGTCGCGGTCCTTGATGCCGCGGCCGTCTTCCTGGAAGCTGATGAGGATGTTGGAGCGGAAGAAGTGGCTGGGCAAGACACCCGCCTTGAAGCGGTCCCAGCCCGGGCCCCGGTGGGCGCGCTGGGTGTAGGTGTAGTCCAGAAGCTCAATGAAAAAGGGTGCCCATGCAACCTCGTGTTCGACCGATATGACTTTCAGGTCGGGGTGTCGCTCGAAGACTCCGGAGAAGACCATGTGGGCGAGGGAGACCCGGACCCAGTAGTCGGCGGTGGCGAAGAATGCGGGGCGGACGTTGGTCGGGTCCTGGAACTCCTGCCCGGGCCCCGGCCTCCCGGTGGCTACGTGGAGGCTGAGGGGCATTCCCAACTCCTCTGCTGCAGACCAGAAGGGTTCGTACTCGGGCCGGTCGTAGGACTTGTCCTCGGGGGGGTAGACGGTAATCATGGCCCCGACCAATCCCATCCTGCGGCTCCTGTGCATCTCCTTGACCGCACTATCGATATCATCGACGTTGATCATGGCGATGCCCTTGAGGCGGTCGGGAGCGGGGCTGCAAAACTCGGCTATGGCGTCGTTGTACGCGGTGCAAACTGCCGTCAATAGCTCCGGGTCACCGGCGTTGTAGACCAGCAGGCCCTCGGTAGGGTATAGAACTTCACCGTCGACGCCATCCACGTCCAGATCTTTGAGCCTTGCGTCCACGCTGAAGGCCCCGGGTCTCACTTCCTCCCAGCGAGCGTACATTTTGAGGTCTTCCGGCCTATCGAACCGCACACCGGCGAAAGAACCGCCCTGGAAGGAGTTGGTGCGGTGGCCGTCTATGTACCACCAGTCGCCATTCTCCTCCGAAACGACCCTGGGGGCCCTCTCCCTGAACCGGCTATCTATCCTCTCCGACCAGAGGTCAGGGGTCTCCATGATGTGTGAATCGGAGGAAATTACCTGGTAGCTGCCCATTCTGAATCTCCTTGGGTCTAGCGGCTCAGGAACGAAGCGACGGAAATGACGAATCGGTCGGGGCGTTCGTATTGGGGCAGGTGGCCGCAGTTGTCAATGATGTCGAGCTCGGCGCCGGGAATGAGGGTGCGGAATGCCTCGGCGTACTCGGGCGGGACGACGGCATCGGAGTCTCCCCAAACAAGGAGGGTCGGGACATCAATGCGGTGGGCCCGTTTCGGCAGGCCGCGGTCGGGTATGGGCCAGATGAACTTACCGATGGAGGAGAGGGTCTTGGCCCGTTCGATCATGGCCTCTTGCCGGGCTTCGGGGTCGTCGGGCATGACAAAGGTTGATTTTGCGGCCTGGTACTCGGGGTCGAACCAGAAGGTCCTGGCTTCCTCGGAAGGGGTGAGGGTGAAGAAGTCGAGGGTGGGGGATTCGTCGAGCCACAGGCCCAGGGAGGAAACGAGCGCCATCCGGGACACAAGGCCCTTGCGGTGGGCCGCCAGCTCCGCGGCCACCATGCCGCCGTAGGAGTGGCCGATGACGGCTGCGCCTTCGATTCCCAACGCAGTCATCAACTCTTCGTAGAAGAGGACGAGGTCCCAAAGGTCGTCAAGCCCTTCCAGGCCAACGGAATCGCCGACGCCCGGGTGGGCGGGAGCGTAGACGTGGAAGGTCTCGGCGAGGGAGTCGAGGAAAGGTGCCCAGCCAGAGAAGCCCTGTTCGCCGTGGAGGTAGAGGAGGTCGGGGCCCGAGCCGCCATCGACCATCTGGATATCGAACTTTCCCTTTCGCAGGGAGAACATTGACTCCCTAAAGTCCACCAACGCCATTCTCCGAAACTCTCTACCCGACCACCGGCGCGGCTGCGGGCTTGCCCAGAGCCTGGGGCCACCAGGGGTCTTCGTATTCGCTGAAGATGCCCTGCATGCCCGGCATGACCTCTTTTGCGAAGAGTTCGGTGTTCTTGCGGGCTATTTCGTCGGGCATGCTGCCGATGTGGAGGAGGCACATGAGGTGGCCGATGCGGAGCCGTTTCACGGCGTCGGTGAGCTGTTCGCGGACGGTGCTGGGGCTTCCGGCGATGACGTGGCCCTTCTCGACGTAGTCCTTCCAGCCCATCTCCAGGGCCGCTTTTGCGGCTTCCTTGCCGGTCTGGGCACGGACGGACTTCCGCATGGAGTAGATAGAGCGGTAGCCGGGGGCCTCGGCGAAGGGCGGGTAAATCCAGAGCATCTTCTGGTAGAAGTACTTGACGTGCTCGGCGTAGTCTCTTTCGGCCTGCTCATCGGTCTCGGAGACGCATACGAGCTGGAGGAAGCCGAACCTGTGGGGGTTGTCGTCGATGCCCCGTTCGGCGACGGTGTTCCAGTAACCCTCGACCACTTTTTCGGCCCTCTGGTAGCCGAAGTAGCTGAGGTAGCAGTAGACGTAGTTGCGGTTGAGGACCCAGTCCCAGGTCTCGAGGCTGCCGCTGCCGGGGATCCAGACGGGGGGGTGGGGCTGCTGGAGGGGTCGGGGCCAGATGTTGACGTAGCGGAGCTTGGTGTACTTGCCGTTGAAGGCGAAGGGTTTGCGTTCGGACCAGGACTTCATGATCAGGTCATGGGCTTCGGAGTGGCGTTCCCGCAACTGCAGTGGCACCTGACCGTACGAGAAGGTGGTGTCCATGGAAGTACCCACCGGAAACCCTGCGACGAGCCTGCCGTTGCTCATTATGTCCAGCATGGCCATCTCCTCGGCGACGCGGAGAGGGGGTTGGTAGAGAGCGAGGCTGTTCCCGAGAACAATGAGCGCCGCATTGGACGTGGTCTGGGTGAGGATGCTGGCCATCAGGTTGGGCGACGGCATGAGGCCGTAGGCGTTGCAGTGGTGCTCGTTGACACATATGCCGTCGAAGCCGAGGGAGTCGGCGTGCTGGAGCTGGGCGATGTAGTCCCGGTAGTACTGGCCGCCTTTTTCGGGGTCAAAGTGCTCGTTGGGGAGGTCCACCCATGCGCTACGGTACTTCGTCTCGAAGTCTCGGGGGAGGTCCTGATAGGGCATCAGGTGGAAGTAGGAGATTTTCATGCCTTGGCACTCCTGCTACGGCTGTTCAGTGTGGAGTCAAAGTCTGTTCGATTGGCGGCAACTTATCCGGCGGCGGCGGGCTGCTTGACGATAAAGGCAGGCATTACTTCTTCAGCGAAACGTTCAAGCTGCTCAAGAATGACCTGGGAGGGCGTGGAAATCATGGGCTGAATGTTGATTTCCCGGAGGCCGGGGTAGAGTTCTTCCAGCAGCTTCAGGGGTTCGATTATCTGGTCGGGGGTGCCGCAGAGGAAGTTGCCGGTGCGTATCTCGTCCTCGATGGTCGGGAGGCTGTCCCAGAGCTCCTGGGTCGGGTCTTCGAGGCCTTTTTTCTGTTCATCGCTCAACCCACCCACAAAGCCCAGGGGGCCGAACATCTTGGTGTTCTCCTCGAAGTAGGGTCGGGCTTCCTTTATGGCCTGCTCACGGCTGTCGGCGATGTGGAACTTTTCGCCGATAATCAGGTCTTCTCCGAGCTGGGCATCCGTACGCCCCGCTTTGACGAGGGAGTCTCTCCAGAGCTCCACCACCCTCCGGGAAGCGCCGCCCGGTGCAGCACCCCCGCCCGAGATGGCCTTTATGCCGTGCTTGATCATGAAGTCGATGCCGCGCTGGTTGGAACTGACTATGGGCTGCCAGCATTCGACGGGGAGGTGCTTGGGCCGGGGGACGAGGGTTATTTCCTCAAGCTCGTAGCCTCGGTAGGGGACCCTGGGGGGGATATCGAAGTACTTGCCATGGTGGGAGAAGGAGCGGTTGTTGAAGGCTTTGAATATGACCTCGACCTGCTCTTCGAAGTAGTCCCTGTTGGCGTCCCTGTCGAGCATGGGTGCGCCGAAGGACTCGACTTCCCGGGTGTGGTATCCGCGCCCGACGCCGAAGATTACACGGCCGTCGGTGAGGTGGTCGGCGAGGGCGTAGTCCTCGGCGAGGCGGAGGGGGTTCCACATGGGGGGAACGTTGAACGCGCAGCCGAACTTCAGGTTCTTCGTGATGTGGGCCAGGTGCACGCTCTGCAGCAGGAGGTTGGGGAGGCATTCGTAGCCTTCGCGCTGGAAGTGGTGCTCGGCGAGCCAGAGGGTGTGATAGCCGAGGCGGTCGGCGGTCTGGGCTATCTGGTCGGTGATGGTGAGGGCTGAGGCGAGGTCTTCGTCGGATAGAAAGCGGTCGTTGGCCGGGGTGCCCTCATAGCCGAGATTATCGACGTTGACGTGGCCTGCGTAGAGAATACTGAATTTTTCTATCATCGGTGCACCTCCTGAAAGAACATTGAAGCGTACATGCCTTTAGCCCTGCCGCAGACAACCCCAGTAGATAACTTACGCCTTGCGATGCAGGGAGCGGGAGTTAGAAGCATTATACGGCAATAATGGGGCTGCCAATCCTAGTCGTCCCAGGCCCGGGGGTAGCGGCTTTGGCCCCAGAAGCCTTCTCCCATGCCGAGGCTCGGGTGGAGGCCGGTGAATTTTGGAATGGGATCGGTTATCACGGGTCGGACTAGACTGCCACGCTTACTTGATAGACTACGTCGGCATCCCTAGGTGCATCCTGACCCTCGTCTCTCAAGGTTTCCAGGTACAACGCTATGGCCTCCCTTACGTTCTGCAGGGTGTCTTCGACCGACTCACCCTGGGAGTAGCAGCCCGGCAGAGCCGGAACTTCCACCCAGAACCCCCCTTCTTCGGCTTGATGGACTATAACCGAGTACTCCATGACTTCACCTCATACTTGAAGAAGACAGCAGTCACCCTATACGTCCCAGGCCCGGGGGTAGCGGCTTTGGCCCCAGAAGCCTTCTCCCATGCCGAGGCTCGGGTGGAGGCCGGTGCGTTCGAGCATGGTGTCGGTGGCGGATTGGGCGCGGGCCAGGACTTCGGATTCGTCGACGGTTTTGACGGCTCGGCCTTGCATTAGAATTCTGCCATCGACGATCACGGTGTCGACGTCCTGGCCGCCGGCGAAGTTAGTGATCCGGTGCACGGGCATGTTGAGGGGGTAGAGGTGGGGCTTGTCCATGTCCAGAAGGATGAGGTCGGCCTTCTTGCCGACCTCCAGGGAGCCGATTTCCGAGTCCAAACCCAGGGCGCGGGCGCCGTCTATGGTGCACATTTCGAGGACCTTGCCGGGGGGTATGTAGGCGCCCTCGCCGAACTGGGCGCGGTGCTGGCGCATACAAGAATACATGTGGCGGAACATATCGTAGTTCATGTCGGGGGAGGCGGCGTCGGAGCCGAGGGCCACGGTGACTCCAGCGTCGAGGAGTTGGGGGACGGGGCAGCGGGCGGGGTAGGAATTGGGGGAGCTAGGGTTGTGGGCGATCTTGGTGTCGGTCTCGGCGCAGATGGCTATCTCTTCGTCAGTGAGGCCGACGCTGTGGGACAGGATAACGTCGGAGCCGAGAATGCCCAGCTCCCTGTGGGCGAAGGCAATGGTACCGGCGGCATGGCCGTCCTGGGTGAGGAGGACGCCGAGTTTGTCTGCCATGTCTCGGACTGCGCGCGCTTCGACCCTTAGCTCGTCCATGGGTTTGCCTGCATAAGGAGGTCGGGTCATGTTCATGGTAGAGGAGGTTAGGCAGACGTTCATCCGGCCATCGGCGGCGCCGTTCCAGGACTTGATGATTTCTTCGGTCGACGCCATCTGCTGGTCAAAGTCGGCCATGTACTCGTGTTGACCGTTAGTGTCCCACCTGGTGAAGCGCCGGGGGAAGGGTGGGGAGCTGGGGCCTACGGCGAGGAACTCCCGGATCCCGACCGCCGAAACGGCTTCACAGTGGCGGTTGGCGTAGACGGGGTCGTCGGTGCGGATGAGCATGCGGCCCCCGCCGAAGTAGCTGAGGCCGCAGGTCGTGCCGAACTTCAGCCTTTCCAGCGCGGCCAGGGAGGCCTCGGCGTACCAGAATTCTTCGTCGGTGCCCTCGGCGTAGATTAGCTCGACGGTCTCCCGCCAACGGCCAAAGGAGTCGTGGTCCATGGTCTTGACGAGGGCGTGGCCGGCATGGCCATGAACGTCGATGAGGCCGGGGAGGCAGACCATTCGCTGGGCATCTATCGCGGTAGGGGCAGGGTGTTGGGATTCGACGTCGGCCCGGGGGCCGACTGCTACTATGCGATCAGCTTCGATGGCGAGGGCGCCATCTTCGATGACACGTCGGGAGGGGTCCATGGTGATGATGGTGGCGCCGGTGACGAGAATGTCGGCCATGTCGGGGCTCCTTGTGGGGACTCGGGGGTTACTTGCGGCCCTTGCGCGCAGATTCGTAGATCTCTAAGTAGCCTTCCACCGAACCGTGGGCAATGGCCTCTCCCACCAGGTCCAGGGGCAGGTCTTCCAATTTCTTGAAACGGATGCACGCCTTGCCGATGTTGAGCTTCTTGCCTCGCTTTTCCAGTTCGTCCATAAACCACATCCTCGATTCCTCGTGGGCGTAGATGCACATGAGGTAGAGGGACATGTAGTTCTTCTGTGAGGCCAGGGCAGCGTACTGGAGGGGATGGCCGTTGTAGGTCTTGGGGTAGGTCTCCAGGGGGATAACGTAGCCGATCATGCCGAAGTCCATGATCTCTTCGAAGCCCTCCGGCAAGCTGTCGAGGATGGCTTTACGGACTTCGCCCATGGCGTGCTGTCGCTCAGGAGACAACTCGGCGAGGTAGTCTTCTACGGTCTGGGCTGTACTTTGCACTGATTGATGTCCTCCGTGAATTAGTTGGCGGTTAGCCCGCGGCCCGGGCCCCGACCATTGGGGATGATTTCTGGAATTCCGGCATGACGTGTTCTGCGAAGAGGGAGAGGCTGTCCATAACCTGCCGGAAGCTGAGGCCCGGGATGTTCAAGAACAGGCCGACGTGATTGCAGTTCAATTCCGACTCCAGCTCCGAGATTTTCTCAATGACGAAGTCGGGGGTGCCGACCCAGAGGTGGCCGTTGCGGCGGAGAAAGTCGAACCAGTCGTCGGAGTTGTCCTGAGCCGTCAGGGTCTCGCCCTCGGCGATGTAGATGTGGCGGCCGACCTTGGCGAGAGGCGATCGGTCGAAGAGGAAATTGGTACCAGCCCGGGCGGCGGCGAGGGCCTCGTCGTCCATACTCTTGACCACAAAACAGGGCTTCATCACGGCGAGGTTCTCACCAAAGTCCACTTGGTGGCCCGCCGCCCGAGCCGCATCCCTATAGGCCAACCACCGTTCCTTGATGGTCGCCACGGGCGGCGAGTAGCACATGACGTTCAAGCCTCGCTCGGCGGCGAATAGGTGGGAGTCCAGGGCGTCGGCCATCTGCCAGATAGGGGGGTAGGGCTTCTGGTAGGGTTTCGGGTGCAGGCCGAGGGCGACCATCTCGCCGTCCTCCGAGAAGTGGAGAGGGCTTTTGCCGGTAATCTCCTTAACGGTCTCACGCCAGCCGGGGGCCGGGAAGGTGTAGAACTCGCCTTCGTGGGTGAAGGCTTCTTCAGTCCAGGCCTTGATGATTATTTCAAGACATTCGGCGAAGAGGCGGTAGTTGACGTCCTTGTTACGGCGGTCGGCGTCGGGGTGGAACTGGATGCAGGCCCGGTTGTTGGCGCCGCGCATGATCCCGAACTCCATGCGGCCCTCACTCATCAGGTCAAGCATGGCGACGTCTTCGGCTACGTGGATGGGGTGGCGGTCGGGGAGGGCGGTGCCGAGGGCCCCGAAGCGGAGGGTGGTGGTGCGGGGGATAAGGTCTCCAGCAACGAGGAGGGGGTTGGGGGCGGCGTTGTAGTAGCCGTCCCAGGCGAAGTGGTGTTCGGCGAACCACATGGTGGTAAAGCCTGCGTCTTCTATGAGTCGGGCCTCCTCCCGCACTTCCTTCATCAGAGCGTCCCAGCCGATGGCGTAGTAGGGCTCCCCGACGTGGTAGTAGGGCGTGCTATCGAAGCGCATTTGGCGTCCCTCACAGAATGGTCGTGAACCGGGCCCTGCGGCCCGACTTTATCACTAAACTGGCCCTCGTGTCCCGACTTTCACGGGTCACGGTAGCATCCTTACCGCAGCCCCGATAAGATAACGGCATGTGAACGCTTACCTTGCGATTGAGCCTTGAGGAGGAATGGAGATGACAACCAAACAATCCACTCCCTTTCCCGAACACTGGGTCGACGGGCTGGACCCCAACGAACCTGCGCTTCAGGTCCACCGCCACGCTGAAGGCATGTGGATTATGCGACAATCTCTCCTTGACCACTGGGAAGCGCCTTTCATGTACCTGTTTACGGGGTCGGAGCGGGCGATGCTTTTCGATACAGGGGCGCCGGGGAAGCTCCCCCTGAGGGAGACGGTTGACGGGCTTGTCGGCGGAGATTTTCCGCTCATCGTGACGCATACACATTCACATTTTGACCATCTTGCGGGGGACTGGCAGTTCGAGGGTCGGGGGAACACGAAGATAGTCGGGCACACGCCCGAGGAGGTGGCGGATTTCTTCGACATGAAGCCCTGGCCCGAGACTTCAGCTACGGTTGACCTGGGGAACCGGGTTATCGACCTTATCCCGATCCCGGGCCACGACGTGGCGGGAATCGCGACCTATGATCGGGATACGGCCATCCTGATAACCAACGACTTCCTGTACCCGGGTCGGTTGTACGTTCGGGACTTTCCGGCCTATAGGGCCAGCCTTAAGAGGATGATCGAGTTCACCGGCACCCGCTTTGTTTCCTGGGTGCTGGGCTGTCACATAGAGATGACCAGGGAGCCGGGTGTCGACTACGAGCAGTCGGCGCCGACGCACCCGAACGAGCACCGGCTGGAAATGGGAATCGAGCATCTCAGGGAGCTGTCGGAGGCGGTGAAGGGGATGGGGGACGAAGCCCGGCGGGAAGTGCACGACGACTTCATCATCGTGCCTCGGCTTGCGTGAGAGCTATCGGACGTAGTCCCTAGTCAGCCTTTCGTAGAGGGCGATGTTGCCCATAGCGTGGTGGTCTTCCGTCGGGTGGCCCTTTATGGCTTCTTCCTGACGGAACTGGGCCTGTTCTCCATTCTCCTTCAGGTCAGCCATGAAGTCCCATACGGCGTGCATGGCGGCATGGACACAGCCCATGCTGACCAAGATGACCTTGTAGCCCATGTCGGAAAGCTGGCGGAACGACACCCGGTTCCTACTGCTGCCCCATTTGAGGGATGACGAGTAGTTGAAGACCAAGGGGATGCCGGGTCGTTCCATCTGCACTTCTTCGGCGAATTTTTCGAACTCGCCGATGGCGTCAGGGTCGCCGAACTCCGACCAGACCATATCTGCGCCCAGGGAGGCGTAGGTCTTGCCTCGGCGAACAGCCTCGTCAAAGGTGCCACCTTCGGCATCCCGGGCGTCGGTACGGGCGATGATCAGGAAGTCGGGGTCCTGTCGGGCGGCGAGGGCGGCCTTGAACTTGCCTACGGCTTCATCCAGGGGCAGCACCCTTTTGCCCGCGAGGTGGCCGCAACGCTTGGGAGCGACCTGGTCTTCGATGTGGATTCCGGCTACACCCGCCCTTTCGTAACTTTCCACGGTGCGCATGACGGTGAGTGCGTTGCCGAAGCCATCGTCGGCGTCCGCAATGACGGGCAGCGTGGTGGCGTCCGCAATCTGGGCGGCGTGGGAGACCATTTCGGTGGAGGAGAGGAATCCGAGGTCGGCCTTCGCGAGGAGGGCCAGGGAGGTCGAGTAGCCGCTCATGTAGACGAACTTGAGCCCGACCCTTTCCGCAATCGAAGCATCCAGGGCTCCGGTTACGCCGGTGCTGTAGACGTAGTTGTTTTCCTGGAAGAGGCGTCGGAAGTCTTTGCCTTTGCTCATATCGTATCCTCGGCGACAGGGTTAGGTTGCGGGGGAGAGGAGTCGGGCGAGGATGGCGGTGTCGGGCTCATCCTCCAGTCTTGCGATTTTAGTGATTGCCTCTTCGATTTTCTCCGCATCAATGACACCGGAAGCATAGGTCCTGAACTTATCGCTGATTTCCTTGAAGGAGTAGGGGTTGGTCGGGGCGCCTTTCCAGTCGGTCGCCTCCAGGATAGACCTTTGCCCGTTGGCTTTGATGATAATCGAGGCCATGGGGCCGTTATCTATCTCACGCGATTCAAGCTCGACTATACCCGCCAGACTCCTGATTTCTTCGTCGGCGACAGTCGATTCGTTGAAGACGGCGGGGTTTTTGATGTCTCGGAGGAGGGCGATGGCAAGGGAGAAGGGCAGGCTGTACTGGGCCCCGAGAATGGTAGCTGGGGATTTCTGGCCGTGCTTTCGGACGACTGTAGGGTTTGTCGCTACGCGGACTGTTTGAATCTCCTTCGCATTCAGCCCCGATTCCTCTTTGAATCCAACTACCTTATCGATCACCGGATGGAAGGAGAGGTGGCAAGCGTAGGCCTTGCAGCTTACGCCGAAGAGTACCCACTCGCTGCCGAGGTCACGGGTGAGGAGGGTGGGGTGGGGGGTGGGGGAGTAGACATTTAGGAAACCACGCTCGCCTTCGAGGACGGTGGAGGGGCCGGTGAAGCCCTTCTGAGCGAGGAGGGCGCTTTCCAGGCCGGTCTGGGCGGCTCTGCCGAGGTGGAGTCGCTTGGTCATAGCGCCTTCTCGGGCGAACTCCATGATGCCAGCACCGTGGGAGCCTGCGATTCCAAGGGCGTTCACGAGGCATTCGATATCCAGGCCGAGGGCTTTGCCGGCCGCCATAGCGGAGCCGAAGGGGCCGTTAGTGCCCGGCCCGTGAAACCCGGCCTTGTCCTCGACAGCGCGGCCCGCCGCCCGACCTATGCGGCAGACTGCTTCGTAGGCTAGAGCGAAGGATTCCAGGAACCGCCTACCATCGATGGGCTGAGTCTGAGCGACGGCAAGAAGGGCGGGAAGGACTACTGCCCCCGGATGACATGATCCGGGATAGTAGGCCTGGTCGGTCTCGAAGCCGGCGATCGCCGTGCCGTTGGCAAGGGCCGCGTAGGGCATCGATACCGACTTGTTTATGCCCAGTATCGAGCATTTTGCCTGGCTTCCGTTCTCTTCACCCAGGCTCTGCACCATTTTTGCCCACGGGGTCCGGGCCCCGACGAGTGCGCTGGCGAGGTTGTCCAGGAGGAATACTCGACACACCTCAACAACCTCTCTCGGGAGGTCATCATGGCCGGTGTCATGGACGAATTGGGCAAGGCGCCGGGTCTCGTTCATTTCGCTTCTGGCCTCACCCCAGTGAATGCCCTGCGGCTTCCCTGCCGGCGATGCGGCCGAAGACCGCTCCCCGCATCAGCCCGGAGCCGCCGGGATAGTTGTGATAGAAGAACTCTCCGGTAATTTCGCCAGTGGCATAGAGGCCGGGCATGGGGGCGCCGGAGGTGTCGAGGACACGGGCATTGGTGTCGATTTTCAGGCCGCCGAAGGTGAAAGTGATGCCGCCGGTAACAGGATAGACGGAAAAGGGTGGGGAGTTGAGGGGCAGGGCCCAGTTGGACTTTGGAGGAGTCAGGCCAACGGTGGCGTTTCCATCCCTGATTGCGGGGTCGAAGGGGCCTTTGAAGACCGACATGTTGTAGTCCCGGACGGTGTTGAGCAGGGACTGGGGAGGCAGAGCCAGATCGTCCTCCAACTCATCAACTGTGTGGCCCTGAACGGGTTCAGCGGTCTGATAGCGGGGTTCGAGAAGGTGAACGGTCTTCCTGTCGAAGATCTGGAAGGCCACACCTGAAGGCTGTTCAAGGATGAGGCCTCCTGCCTTAGCATAGGTGTAGGCTCCGAGGTCTTCGCCTTCGTCCATGAAGCGACGCCCGTCTCGGTTAACCATTATCCCGTAAGGGTAGGAGAGACGGTTGGTGGAGTCGGTGAGCTTGAGGTCACCGACGTCGGGGGCGAAGGCGTCGATGGGTGTGGCGTGGCAACCGTCCCACTGCCCGGCGCCCGAGGCTCCAACCTCGATGGCCGCCTCAAGGACTTCGCCGGTGTTGTGGCGGGTGCCGCGGACCTTGACGTTTTCCCACTTGGGGCCGAGGTGTCGGGCGCGCATTTCGGGGCTGGCCTCGAAGCCGCCACTGCCGAGCACTACGGCCCTGGCGGATAATTGCTCAACTCCCCGGGCACCGTCCAGTCGGAGAGTGACGCGGCCCGGCGATCTACCCACTTCAATGCCGGTTACAGCTGCACCGTAACGAACCTCGATGCCTTCGCGCTCTACGGCCTTGAAAAGGGCGGCCACGAGTCCCACACCCCGACCCTTTGCCTCCAGCACGCTTCCGGGGTTGTACCTCTTCACCCCGTCCGACCCGGCGACTGACCAGAGGCCGGTCCATGCCCACTGGATGCCGTGGCCTGACATCCACTTCATTGTGGGGAGGGATTCGTCGACAACCTTCCTGGAAAGCACCGGATTTGCCTCACCCTTCGTCACCTTCATCAAGTCAGTGTAGAAAGGGTCGGCGGGGTATTCTCCGACCTCCACCCGGGCTTCATGCTCGCTCCCAGGAAGCAGGCCTTTAACGTCATCGATGGAGTTGTATGCGAAACGAAATAGTCCGCCGCTGAAACGGCTGTTGCCGCCCCTTTCCGCTTTCGGGGCCTTTTCGAGCACCAGGACCCGGGCCCCGGCTTCGCGGGCAGAAAGAGCCGCAGTCAGGGCGGCATTCCCAGCACCGACCACTATTACGTCGTATCGTTCGTCTTCCAAGTCGACTGCGCCTTCCGGCGGTTATTGTATCAGCCGGTATTCGACGGGTTGGCTAGTTCAGCGGGGGTTCAGCGGAGGGCCTGGTCTTGCAATTCTACGCCGAGGCAAATACATTAGGCCCGGCGCCCGGAACCGATAATGCCGGGCGTCGTCAACAAGGAGGAAGCGTGCAAGTATTCAACATGAACGAAATGCCCAAGAACGTCGAGGGGGAAAACCCGATGTTCGTGGGGTCGGTGGCGACGCAGCGGATGGTGACGAAAGACGTCTCCGATCACATGCTGATCGGAAACGTGACCTTCAGCCCCGGGGCCCGGACAAAGCGGCACACGCATGAGTCGGACCAGGTAATCGTCGTGACGGGGGGCAGGGGCATCCTGGCCACGGACGATAAAGAGAACGTAGTGACCGTGGGCGACGTAGTGCATGTTCCCACCGGTGAGATCCATTGGCACGGGGCAACCGAAGACTCGTCCTTTTCGCAGATCTCCGTCCTGCTCCCGGGCGAGAACAAGATCCTGGACTAGGTCCAGCAAGTGTAATGACCGTATAGAGCAATGAGATATCCAGCGAAGAAACCCGTTCTGTTACTGACAGCTTTGTCGGTTGTCGTCCTAGTCATTGCATCTTGCTCGGGTTCCGAGCCCCCTACGGCGACACCTGCACCACAAACTTCAACCACAGGAGAAGTCACCATCAAGCAGTACAGCAGTCCCCCAGCAATGTCCATCGACTCCAAGAAGTCCTATACCGCCAAGCTCAAAACGAACCACGGAGACGTCACGATTGAACTTTATGCCGCCGAGGCTCCTATCACCGTGAACAGCTTTGTCTTTCTAGCCCGCGACAACTTTTATGACGGGGTCATCTTTCACCGGGTCATCGAAGGCTTCATGATCCAGGGCGGGGACCCCACGGGCACAGGTACGGGAGGCCCCGGCTACCGATTCCAGGACGAGATAGTCGGGTCGCTTACCTTCGCAGAGCCGGGCCTGTTGGCGATGGCCAATGCGGGCCCCGGGACAAACGGGAGCCAGTTCTTCATCACCGTGGCCCCGACGCCCCACCTGAACGGGAATCACACGATTTTCGGGAAGGTGACGGAGGGATATGACGTGGTGCTGGCAATATCACAGGTCAACACGGGGCCTCGGGACCGGCCTTCCGATGACGTGGTTATTGAGAGCGTGGAGATTACTGAGGGTTAGGACGGTCCATTCCTGTCGATGATCAAGGTCATCAGCTGGAATATCGCCAAACGCCAGCAGCCGTGGCGTCTACTGGCACAGTCGGACGCCGATGTTGCCCTACTGCAGGAGGCCACGCCGCCGCCGGATGATGTGGTCCGGTTGCGAGGCTCCAAACTCCCACCGTCAGTAGACACCGGCGTACTAGATATAGGCCCCCAAGAAACGTGGGACTCGCATTGGTGGAACTCCGACTGGTGGCGCGGGCGATGGAAGGCATTGTATGACCGTTGGCCGATGGTTGTACGGTTATCGAGCAGGGTGAAGGTAGAGTGGTTCAAGCAGGTTGGGCCGACAGCTCCCATCGAGCCTGATGAGATAGCCGTTAGCGGCATAGGAACGATAACAGCTGCGAAAGTCACGCCTAGCGTCGGGGCCATCGAACCATTTATTGTGGTGTCAATGTATGGCTTCTGGCTGAGAACTCACTCATCGACCAAAAGCAGTTGGATATATTCCGATGCCACGGTTCACCGCATCATCTCCGATCTCTCCGCTTTCATTGGTCAGGAGGATCCACTCAAGCATCGCATCCTTGCAGCCGGTGATCTCAATCTTATGTATGGTTATGCAGAAGGCGGCAATACATACTGGGCTCGGCGCTATCAGACAGTGTTCGATAGGATGGAGGCGCTGGGCCTTACATTCCTCGGGCCTCAGGCGCCCAATGGTCGTCAGGCCCACCCCTGGCCTGACGAGCTGCCTATTGACAGTAGAAACGTTCCTACCTACCACCCGACAGCCCGAAAGCCTGAAGCTGCGACCCGGCAGTTGGATTATGTTTTCGCATCAAAGGGCTTTGCGGACACAATTTCAGTACGAGCGCTTAATTCCCCCGAAGAATGGGGGCCAAGCGACCATTGCCGGATAGAGATTTTAGTCTCATAAAGGCTGATGCGGGTTGCGCATCACTCTTTCACCCCTGCCCCGGGCCCCGACCAGTTCGCCGTCTTCGACTATCACTTCGCCGCGGGAGATGGTGTATTCGGGCCAGCCCTTGATCTCGCGGCCTTCGTAGATGTCGAAGCCGGCGTTGGAAGCCATCTCCTCACCGCGAATGGTGCGGGTGCGATCGGGGTCCCAGACTGCGATGTCGGCGTCCGAACCCACGGCTATGGTCCCTTTCTGCGGGAACATCCCGAACAGTCGGGCGGGGGTGGTTGCGACGAGGTCTATCCACTTGTTGGCAGTTATTCGGCCCGTGCGCACTCCTTCGTCGTAGAGCATGGGGAGCATGGTCTCGAGGTTGGCCATGCCGGGGAGGAAGTTGCTGACGTTCAGGTCGGGATTCAGCTTCTGGTCCCACTTCCAGGGTGCGTGGTCGCTGCAGACCGTCTGTATGTCGCCAGCGTTTATGCCGTGCCACAAGGCTTCCACGTCCGCGGGGTCTCGTAGAGGGGGCCATCCGGTGTACTTTTCGGCGCTGGGCTCTTCATAGCTGCGCTCGTCGAGGTGGAGGTAGATGGGGCGGGTCTCGACGTAGACGCGCTGTCCCTCGGCAGGGTTGCATCGGGTGACGTCCAGCGCTGCTTTCGACGACAGGTGGACTACGTAGATAGTTGCGCCCGTAGCCCGGCCTATGGCCACGGCCCTGGCCGTTGCTATGGCCTCGGCGTAGTCCGGGCGGCTGTTGTTGTAGTACTTGATGCCGGGCTTGCCTTCACCGATGAGGCGTCGGGCGAGGTAGCCGTTTATGGGCTGGTCTTCACAGTGCATCATGGTGACCATGCCGTTCTGGTGGGCGGCATCGATGGCCCTGATGAAGTCCTTGACCCGCCTATCGAACTGGAAAAGGGTGAAAATCTTGATGCTGAAGTAGCCGTTCTCGGCGAGATTGGGGATTTCGGCGATGATCTCGGGGGTGGGGTGGTAGATGATAGGGTGGAGGGTGAAGTCAAGGACGGAGTTGGCGAGGGCGCTGGCCTCGGACCGGTTGAGCATTTCCAAGAGACCCTCGTCCCCGTTCCCTTCTCCCTCGTCGCCCAGGGGTGCGACCATGTTTCCGAAGGTGGTGATGCCGCCAATAGCGGCTCCTGCGGAGCCCTCGTAATAGCCGTCTACCATGCCCCGCCAATCGGGGCCGAGCTCTTCATCGGGTTCGAAGTGTACGTGAACGTCGACGCCTCCAGGGGTTACGAGCTTTCCTGAGGCGTCGATCTCCCTACCTCCGTCCATCGCGCCGCCAATCTGGGCGATTACCCCACCCCTCACCCCGATATCGGCGGTGTAATTCGCATCGGCAGTGACGATGTTGCCGTTTCTGATTACCAGGTCCATGCTCATGTTGTGCCTCCTCGGGGACGGGGTCTAAATGTTCGGGAAGAACTCCTGAAGGCGGTTCGGGTCTCGGGTGGCGCTGAGGGCGAGCATCAGCTTAATCTGGGCCTTGGCGGCCCGAAGGCTTCCACCAAGCAGGACTCCAAGTGCCATCAGATGCTCTATCCCTCCGTCGCTCCTCTCATACACACCAACCCCCAGGGAACCGCTATAAGACCGGGTCACGAGCACCATGGCAACACCTTTGGACGCCGCCCGTTCAATGGCGGGCATCATGGTCGGAGGTACGCAGCCCGGGGCAAAGCCGACCAGCACTATGCCATCGGAGAATTCAGAAGCGGCATCCACCAGCTTGCCGTCGTCACCTTCCACCGCCTGGACTATAGAAACCCTTGCCCGAATATCATCGACGGGGATGTGCTCCCTGATGGTTGGGCGTCGGAACATTTCTGCGCGACCGTTCCTGACAAATCCCACAGGCCCAAATTCGGGGGAGCTGAAGGCGGCGAGGTCTATGGAATTGCTCTTGACCGCTTCTCGGGGATCGTGGAGTTCGCCGTTGGCGCAGACGAGGACGCCCCACCCCCGAGTTTGGGCAGAGATCGCTGCTATGCCGGAATCGAGGAGGTTGCCTGGGCCGTCGGGGCTGGGGTGGGAGTGGACCCGCATGGCACCTGTAACCACGACCGGAATTTCCTGATCCAGGAGGAGGTGGAGCATGTAGGCGCACTCGGCGAGGGTGGCGGTGCCCATGGTGAGGACTATGCCGTCGGCTTCGCCCGACCCGGCGACGCGGGCGCATTCACGGGCGTAACGGAGGAAGTCCTCGGGGGTCAGGACGGGGCTGCCCACATTCGAAAGTTGAAGGACATCAATTTCGGCCAGATCGGCGAGTTGAGGAACGGCCTCGATCAGATCTGCGCCAGTGACCGCGGGCACGGAAGCACCCACCGCCTCGTCGAACTTGTAGGCGATGGTCCCACCCGTAGCTATGAGCTTCAGCCTTTTCATGTTCTCGCCATACTCACTATTTAATCCTCGTCACCCGACCGCCGGTCATGGACGCCAGAGTCTTCGGGTCAAGGGAGAAGACGGCCCTGGGGTTTCCCGCGGCGGCCCAGACGACGTCGAATTGGAGCAGGTCTTCGTCGATTATGGTCTCGAGCGGTTGGGCGAGGCCGACGGGCGGCACGCCTCCAATAGAGTAGCCCGTGGCCCCTCTTACAAAGTCGGCGTCCGGTTTTTGGACTTTTTCGCCGATGGTGCGGCCCAGGCGCTTTTCGTCGATGCGGTTTGCGCCGCTGGCAACGACCAGCACCCCACGCCCCGACTCCCGACCTCGGAAGACGAGGGACTTAGCGATCTGGGCAACGTCACAGCCAAGGGCGTCGGCGGCCTGAGCGGAGGTGCCCGCCGACTGTGGCAGAACCACGGGCTCATATCCATGGCCCATTTCCAGCAATGCCGCCCTGACTCTTTCTACTCCCGAAGGCTCGGGATTGGTCATTTGACGCCCTTTTTCAACCTATGTACCGGGTTGTCGGGAGTTATTCTACTCCACCCTTGCCCGCAATCCCCTCTAGCATTTAGAATCCGTGACATCCTAACCTATCGCTTCTATAGCTGGATGGAGGCCGTCATGGCAGAGTCCTCTTCCCTCAATATGGTAGACCCAATCGGTACGATTTCCGGCAGTGGAGACACCCTGACCGTCACTCCTCCTCACGGATTACTGTCGCGGCGTGACTAGAGGCTGTCCCATAAGTGGGAAGTGACGGATAGCGCCCCGGCAGCTGTTCCGACGCGACATCTACGAAGAGATGAAGATGCCGCTTAGACCAGGGTTCGCTTTTACGACCCCAGCCGGGAAGTGATAGGGGAATGCTGGATTGAAGGGTGAGAGTTGTGTAGTAGCGGCAGTTGCTGTGAGAGAGTGGGGAGAGGCACTAGGCCGCGGATACTTGAGTGGAGGGGTCGGCTCCGGGTCTCCACGCCTTCCAGATAGTGCGGAGGTTGAAGGCGATGGCAAGCACCGTCCATTCGGCCTTCACGTTGGCAAGGCCACGCAACAGGAACCTCCGAGCCCTCAGTTGTTCCTTAAAGATCCCGAAGACCGGTTCGACCAGGTACTTCCTCCGTTTGTAGGCCGTCGTGGCTGCCTCGGTAGACATCCATTCTCTGTGAGCGCGCAGTACATGGTCGCGTGCCCCGATTTCTAGCTTGCGTCCCCGTGGGTAATCCTTGGTGCAGACCCCAAATGCGGGGCAACTGCGGCAGGCCGAGGCAGAGGCTGCTCGGTATACCCGGACCGGCGTTCCGGCGTTTGTGGACGAGCTGGAGAAGCGCAATATCTTTCCATGAGGACAGACGTACCTGTCGTTGCCCTCGTCATAGGTGAATCGGTCCTTGTGATAGGGATTGTCCAGTGGTCGGGCCATATCCGGCATTGCCACTTGCTGACCTTTACGGTGACTCGCCTCCAGGTTCCGGCCTCCACAATAACCGGCGTCTGCCAACGTCAACGGAGTCCTGGTTCCTGTAACACCCTCTGCCTGTTCCATCATCGGGGTCAACTGGAGGGCGTCATTGACTTGGTCCACAACGTCTACGGCGGTCAGCAGCATGCCGGTCGTCTGTCCGCCTGGTGCCAGCGGTGACACCATAGCTTGGGCGTTGTAGCTGGGCATGAAGCCCTGACGGGTCCTCATGAGTTTTGCATCCCGATCGGTGAGGTTGATGCGCTTGCGATTCCGCTCAGAAGCCAACTCGTCCATCGCATGACGAATCTGCTCCCTCAGCGTTTGCTTGTTGGCTAATTCTTCCGGCAGATGTAATGCGGGGGTATCCTCACCTGCTTCGTTCTGAGCTTCAAGGTCGGAGATCGCCTTCTCCACCCTGTTCAATAACCGACCCAACTCCCCCGCATCGTAGGTCCTATCTCTTGCCGCATTGGCCCCCACCTTAGTTCCGTCAACCGCCTGCACCGCCAGATCCACCAGCTTCATCGTCACCGCCGTGCGCACAGTGCGCTCGAACAGCTTCCTCATGGACTGCCTGTGTTCCTTGTAGAACCGCCACAAGGTGTTGTGGTCAGGATGCTGCCAGCCGGTCAGCCACAGATACGGTATCTGGTCCCGGCAGGCCGCCTCCAACTTGCGGCAGGAGCGCACCCCGGTCATGAAACCGTACAGCCACACGCTCAACAAAGCGCGGGGATGGTAGGCCGGCGCTCCCATCGGGTCGCCGTCTATCTCCACGCCGAGTTCAGCCCAGCCTTCCCTATCCAGTGCGTCCACAAACTCGGCCACGAATCGGGCTGGATGGTCTAACGGCAACAGATCGTCAAGAGTCGGGGGCAACAGCCACATCTGTTCTCGGTCCATATCTCGAAGCGGCATCTCCATCTCTCCTTCGTCGATGTCGCTTCAAAGGTACACCTAACAAGGTTCCATTCACCACTCCCCAACTTCTGAGACAGGCTGGACTACTTCTTCGACCGCAACAAGCAGACGGTCACAATTGCCGACAAGAAGTGGTTCATAATGGGCTCCAAGAAGAGCCATCCCTTCGAGCAGCTTTCACTACGGGTGGGAAGGTACGGTCAGCAGGCCGACCAGTGCGTGGAACTGGAGTGCCGTATACCCAACAGGCCTCTGATCGTCTATCAGCTTACCGACACCACGCCCGACCACGACAAGATAGAGTCGCTGATACAAGCTGTCAGCGATGCCACGGGGATCGAACGCTGGAAGGGCAACTAGGGCCTAGACGACCTGCAGCTCGAAATCGCCGCCGCTCATGGCCTCAAGGCCATTGTCGGTGACTGCGTAGGCGCCGCCCACCAGGATGTGCTGGTGCCTGTCCGGGTCGATGGAACTGGTATGCAGCACGAAGGTCATGTTGCGTTCAAAGACCTGGTCTGATTCCAAGGTTATGTCCAGGCTTTCCAGCCAAGTAAGCGGATAAGCGATCCCGACGCCATAGCCGAACCGGGCACGCACCGAGGGGTCGAAGCCGTCCGAGACCAGGGAGTCCACGACGGCCTGTTCAGCGTCAGTGACTCTTCTACCGATCTCGATGTTCTTGCATCCGGCCCTAATGGCCCGCAATGCGATGTTGTAGGCATCCCGGGCTTCCTGACTCGGTTCTCCTACTGCGAAAGTCTGCATGGTGGCGGCGTGATAGCGACGGTAGACACCAGCGAACTCCATGGATATGAGGTCGCCGCTCTGCAGTACCCGGCGGTCGGGGGTCTTGTGACCTATGCGCCTGGTCCCGGAGTGAATCCAGGTAGGCATCCCCGGGTACTCGGTGCCGGCCTGGCGCATAGCGGTCTCAACCTCGCCGGCGAGGGCGATCTCCGTGATGCCGGGTCGGGCGACGGCCCTGGCCCGGTCCAATCCCACGGTGGCAATCTCGGCAGCCTTTCGGACGTAGACCATCTCTGCGTCGGACTTGGACAGCCGGACGCCGTCCAGGCCCTGCGTGAAGTCCTCCAGGACGGCAGGAGCGAGCGCTTCCTTAAGCCGGATGGCGTGCAGTCCCGTAAAGGCGTAGGCCTTGAGGTCGGCGCCAACCCTGGTCCCGCTTCCCAATCGCTCCTTGACTGCACTTGCAGCCATCTCTACCGGGTCATCCGCGCCGTGCCGGTAAAGTCTGAGGTCAGTCACCCATGAAGTGACTTCCGCTCGACCCAAATCCACGTCCCTCATTACCAGGGTGGGTTCGTCATCATCCGGGCCGAAGACCAGGGCCTGGAACTGGAAGAAGGTATGGGCGTCGTAGCCTGAGTAGTAGTAAAGCAGCTCGGGGCCGACGCATACGGCGCAGTCAATACCGGCCTGCTTCATAGCTTCCTGGGCCCGGGCCACGCGGCCCCGGAACTCTTCTTCCGAAAATGCCCAGTCCTTCGGTTCCAGGTTGTTATCAGCCATTGGATGCTCCTTTAGAAGCGCAGCAGGTCGAAGGGACGGTTGTAGATGATGTCGTCTATCAGGTCCTCGGGGATCCTGGGAAGGGTGATGCCCTCTCCCCAGTTGTTGATGTTCTTGAAGGCGTTGACGGCGTCCATGGTGCTCATTACCGGGAAGTCGGAGCCAAAGGTGATGCGGTCGGTCACCTTGTATTCGATGGCTACCAACAGGCCGTTGTAGAGCTGCCATTTGCGGTGAAACCTGGCCGAGAGGTCGGCGAATACGTTCTTGTTCTTCCGCATCAGCATCACGGTTTCCTGCATGTTCGGTTGTCCGAAATGAGCAACGATGATGCACAGGTCCGGGAACGCCCTCCCGACCTTGTCGAGGCGCAAGGGGTTTCCCCAGTCGAGCACCCCATTGGGGTCGTAGGCGCCGCCCATGTGGAACATGACCGGAGTATCGTACTTGTTGGCAATGTGAAAGAGCCGCCAGGCCTCGGGGCTCCAGGGGTCGAAACCCTGGTATACGGGTGAGAGCTTCAGGCCCTGGAGACCGAGGTCCGTGACGCTCCGTTCAAAGTCTTCCGGGGCGGTGGGATCATTCGGGTCTACGGATGCAAACCCGACAGCCCTGCCGGGGTATTGGGAAACATAATCTGCTATGAAATCGTTGGGTATCCTCTTGTGGGCGCGAACGGGCGCATTAATCACCACGAACTTCTCGGCGCCACCGTCCACCACCAGTCTCTTGTGTTCCTCAGGAGAGGCCTCGCCGCCGATCACTCCATGCTTTTTCATGTCCGCCCGGGCCTGGGAGGTCATGTGGTCCGACCGCCAGACGTGGGTGTGCCAGTCGATGAGTTGTCGCTGTGATGTCATTTCTACGCTCCGGGAGGATCGGGAGTGGGTTCAGGAAGCTGCTACGGGGGCCTTTGCTTCCTTCTGGGCGTCCTTCCTGGCGAACCAGGGCATGACTTTGGTTGCGAAGAGTTCCAGGCTCCTGAGCACCTTATTGGTCGGGATTCCGAAGTGGGAATAGGAGACCAGCAGGTAGTCCAGGTTGCAGACTTCCTGCATCTCGTGGATCTTCTCTATCACGTCGTCGGGGGAGCCGACCAGCAGGGACCGGGGTTCGAGAAAGTCCCAACTCATCTTCGTGCCGGGGTCCAGCTCCTCATCGGGGTCGGCGAAGACTTCCCGGCCTCGGAAGGGATCATTGTATATGAATCCTGACATGACGCCGGCCTCGCCTTCGCGTCGGGCCTGTTCCATGGAATCGGACACGTAGGTGGTGCGCATCACCGCCTGATCTTCTCCAAAGGCGAACAGCCGCCCTTCTTTCTCCGACCTGACTTCCGCGTAACGCTCCATTCGCTGCTTTATTCTCAAGGGCGGCGGCTGCCAGTAGCAGGCCTTCAGGCCCAGTTCGGCAGCTGTGGTCACGGACCTGTCAGTAGAGACCGTCATCCAGAGGGGTGGGTGGGGCTTCTGATAGGGCCTAGGGGTAACTCGGAGCTTAGTAACCTTGTCACCATCGAGCCAAACGTCGTTGGGCGGGTAGAGAGGGTGCTTGAACCGGGTCTCTTCGGCGGGGAAGGTGAAGTTTTCGCCCTTGTATGAGAAGTATTCGTTGGCCCAGATCTCCTTGGCGACTTCGATGACCTCCCGGAAGAGGGTGCGGTTTTCCTGGTCCTTTCGGGGGTCGGCATTGGGGTGGAACTGGGGGCCCTCGTAGGGCCATATTCCACGACCAAACCCTACATCCACCCTACCTCGGGTCAGGTTGTCGAGGATGGCTACATCCTCGGCAAGTCTTATCGGGTGCCACCAAGGGGCGATGTTGGCCATCTGGCCGATGCGAATCCTGGATGTCCGGGCCGCAAGGTCGGCGCCGAGAAGGATGGGGTTGGGGATATCACCAGCTTCGTAGGGGCCAAAGTGGTGTTCTCCCAGCCACATGGCTTCGAAGCACATCTCTTCAGCAAGGATGGTCTGCTCTCTGAGGTTATCCAGCAGGTCCGCCGCTGTCGTGGCCTCACCCGCCGCGTCGGCCACGGTGGTAAACGTCGCAAACCTCATAGTCCCTTCTCCCTTCTCGGTTATCCCGTCGGGATGGCCGCTTCCTGTTTGTCGAGGCTGGCGGTGAGCGGTGAACCCACCGTTACCCTCGGGACGCGTTTGCTAATGTTGCAGAGAATCTCGTAGGGGATTGTACCTATGGTCTCGGCGATATCTTCGGCTGTGATGCACACCGAGGCCCCTTCCCCCATCAGCATAACCTCTTCGCCGAAGTTCACACCCGGAACGTCGGTCACGTCAATCAATGTCGTGTCCATGGTAATCCGCCCGACTATGGGCGCGATCCGGTCCCGTACTATCACCGAGCCCCTGTTTGACAGCAGGAAGCTCAGACCGTCAGCGTAACCGACGGGGACACTGGCGATGATGCTGTCTCTCTCCGTTACGAATGTCCTACGATAGCTGATGGGGGTGCCTGCCGGCACGTTCTTCAGCAGCGAGACGCTGCTCTTGAAGGAGAGGACCGGCTTGAGCACCGGGTCCTGGGACAGGGAGCTCGGGTTGATGCCGTAGAGTGCCACGCCGGGCCTTACCGCATCGAACCAAGACTCGGGGTGGAAGAGCACGCCCGCGCTGTTGGCGGCATGGACCATGTCCACCTCTATGTTTCGCTCCTCCATTTCCGTCAAGGCGAACCGGAATCTTTCCAGCTGCAGGGAGGAGTAGTCACTGGAATCTTCGTCGGCGGAGGACAGGTGGGTAAAGACGCCCTTCAGATTCACCGCGGGGAGCTCCATGGCGTGGTCCAGGAACATGCCCAAGTGACGATAATCGATTCCCACCCTGCCCATTCCGGTATCCACCTTCAGGTGATATCGGGCCTCCATACCCAGGGACGCTGCGGATTGGGAGAGTCTTCCCAGAGCCTCGATGCTGTGGACTGCAGGCAGAAGGTCGTAGTGGATGGCGGCGGCCTCTTCTCCCGGCAAAGCGCCTCCAAAAACGATGATCGGGCTTTCGATTCCGTCTTTTCTGAGGGCGACTGCCTCGTCCATCAGGGCGACGGCAAGGGCGTCGACTCCGAGGCTCTCCAGGGCCCGGGAGACAGTCACTGCGCCGTGGCCGTAGGCATCAGCCTTCACGACTGCGATGATTTTTACGCCCTCGGTTACCCGGCTCTTCAGGTAGTGAAAATTATGCGCAAGGGCACCGAGATCAATCTCGGCCCGGGTCTTCTGAAAAGTTGATGCCGTTCCGTTTGTAGTCATTGTGGAATTCGCATCCTTCAGGATGCCGCTACCGACACTGGTTTCGGGGTCTCCTTGAACTTGGGCATCACCTTGGCGGCGAAGTTCTCCAGGTTGCCTATGGCATCTTCTTTCGGGAGCCAGCCGTGGCCGTAGTTGATGACCAGATACTCGAGCCCGCAGACCTCCTCGAGTTCATGGATCTTCTCGGTGACCTCCTCCGGGCTCCCGACCAGCAGATGCCGACTACTCAAGAAGTCCCAGTCCATTTTCATGTCGGGAGTGACTTCTTCTCCCGGGTTCATGAAGACCTGCAATCCGCGGAAGGGGTCGTTGTAGGTGAAGGGGAACATTATGTCTTCCCCGGCGATTCGTCGGGCCTCCTCCTTATCCCGGGCCACGAAGGTATGCCTCATCACCGCCTGGTCCTCACCCAGCCTGAACTCCCGACCCTCAATCTCTGATCGGGTCCGGGCATACAGCTTGAATCTCTCCCTCAGGCGCAGGGGTGGGGGCTGCCAGTAGCACGCCTTTAGACCTGCCCGGGCTGCCGTAGTTACCGAGCGGTCGGTTGAAACAGTCATCCAGAGAGGCGGGTGGGGTTTTTCGTATGGTTTCGGTGTTACGTTCAGCTTTAGTACGCGGTCTCCATCCTGCCAGGTAGGGTCGGAGGCGAACCTGGGATGGGAGAAACTGGTGTCGTCGGCGGGGAACTGGAAGTTGGCGCCCCTGTGTTCAAAGAACTCTTCGGTCCAGGCCTTCTTTACAACCTCGATGACTTCTTCGAAGAGGGCGCGGTTTTCATCGGCTTTTCGGGGGTCGGCGTTAGGGTGGAACTGGGGACCCTCGTAGGGCCACACTCCCCGCCCAAACCCGACCTCCAGTCTGCCCTTGGTTAGGTTGTCCAGCACAGCGATGTCCTCGGCGAGTCTGAGGGGATGCCACCATACCGCAATGTTGGCCAACTGCCCTATGCGTATATGTTTAGTCCGTGCTGCGAGGTCGGCGCCGACCAGTATCGGGTTGGGGATGTTGCCCGTTCCGTGAGGCCCAAAATGGTGCTCCCCGAGCCAGAAGGCTTCGAAGCCCATGTCCTCCGCCATCACCACCTGTTCTCTCAACGTGTCCAGAAGCTGAGACTGAGTGTATCGCTTCTTGGGATCGATCATGGTGCTAACGGCGGCAAAACGCATGGGTGGGGGGTCTCCCTAAGAGTTTAAGGCTGTCGGCGATTATAACCCACGTAGGCAGGAGGTGAAATGCCCGATTGACACCCCAGCCCCCCACGCCCAATAATAACCTTCGCTTTGCTATGAATTTTGAGCTGGAATATACGCCTGAGCAGGAATCCTTTCGCAAGGAAGTACGGGCGCTGCTGGAGGGTTGCGGGCTTGACGAGCTGGAGTTTCCCGTCGACTCCCATGACCTTTCTCTAGACCAGTATCGAAGGCGTCGGAAGATAGGTCGGGCGCTGGGGGAGAAGGGGTGGCTGTGGCCCACGGCGCCGACCCAGTACGGTGGCGGCGGGCTGACAATCGACCACGCCATTATCATCGAAGAAGAGTTGGGCAAGGCGGGGCTGACGCTGCCGCCCTACTATGACTCCGGGGGACAGTTAGGGGGGGCGTCGATACTGGTGTGGGGCAGCGAGGAGCAGAAGGCCCATTTCCTGCCTCCGATCTTCAAGGGCGAGGTTCGAACCTGGCAGCTTCTCACGGAGCCCGAGGCCGGTTCAGACCTGGCAGGGGTGAAGACCAACGCCAGCCGCGACGGTGACGAGTACGTCATCAACGGTGGCAAGATATTTGTCGGGTCTGATCACGGGGCGGAGCAGGCGTGGGTGTTGTGTGAGACCGACCCCTCGGCGCCCCGGCATGAGAATTTGTCATGGTTCATTATCCCAATGGATGCACCGGGCGTGTCCATCCTGCCCATGGACCTCCTGGGAACGGGCAATGAAGGGGGGGCGGGGACCGGGCGGAAGAACACTATTCATTTCGAGAACGTCCGGGTGCCGGCGTTCAACCTGGTCGGGGGGGAGAACAATGGGTGGCAGGTGGCCACTACCCATCTGGAGCTGGAGCATGGCGGGGGTGGGGCCATCCAGCCGAACACGCTGGTCAGCCGATTTATCGACTACTGCAAGGAGACCCAACGAAGCGGCAGACCCCTGAGCGCCGACCCAGAGATACGCCTGCGCCTAGCCGATATCTACATGCGTTCCGAGATTGTGCGCCTTTTCGGGGTGCGGAACTTCTGGCTGGCCAATGCTAATCAACCTCGCTCTTACGAAGGCTCGCAACTGTCCTACTATGAGAAGATGGCAGGGCTGGAGAATGCGGAAGCGATGCTGGATATTCTCGGGCCGTACGCGCTGGTGAAGGATGAGCGGTGGACGGTGTTGAAGACGGCGGTCGAGCTGGACCAGCGCAACTCCATTGTCAATCTCCATCCTGCCGGAACGGCCGATATCCAGAAAGTCATCATGTCCCGACGTATCGGGGTCGGGCGTACCGTTAGGGAAAAGGCCGGGGCGCTGGCCTGAGGCCCTTCAGACTCTCATGGACTTATCCCTCACCGAAGAGCAGGAGCTTCTCCGTCGGGTGACCCGCGATTTCGTGCAGCGGGAGTTCTCCAAGGAGACGATCCTCCAGATGGAAGAGGCGAGACAGGAGACCACCCCCGAGCTCTGGAACCGCGCCCGGGAGATGGGTTGGCTCGGGATGCTGGCTCCTGTCGAGTACGGAGGATCCGGGAACTCTCTGACTGATGCGGCCGTTGTGTTCGAGGAGCTGGGTCGAGGGCCGGTGCCCGGGCCTTTCTTTTCGTCGGGTATCCTCGCGGCCCTGCTGGTGCAGGAGGCAGGTTCCGAGGAGCAGAAACATAAGTATCTGCCGGGGATAAGCTTGGGTGAGTTCGCATTCAGCATGGCCATTACGGAGCCCGACTACGGGTGGACTCCCGGGTCGATTGGCATGACCCTAACTTCTCAGAATGGAGCATATAGTCTTTCCGGAACCAAGCTGTTTGTGCAGGACGCTCGGTCGGCCACTCACTTCATCTGTGCAGTGAGACAGGCGTCGGAAGTGGTGTTTGCGGTTATCGAGGCGGGGGTTCAGGGGGTCGAGGTGCGGGGGTTGGACGGGTTCATGACATCCATGTACGAGGTCAGATTCGACGGCGTGGAAGCGCCGACATCTGCCGTGCTGGCGGAAGGGTGGCCAGCGTTCGAGCGAGCCCTGATAAAGGCCCTGCCCATTCTCTGTGCCTACCAGGTGGGTGGAATGCAGACCGTGTTTGACATGGCGGTTGACCATAGCCGAACGCGGGTGCAGTTTGGGAGGCCGATTGGCCGGTTCCAGAGGGTGCAGGACCACATTATCCGTCTGGTTAATCACCTGGACTCGGCGCGCTGGACGACCTACGAGACCCTGTGGAAGCTAGACACGGGCCGAGACGCCGAGACTTCGGTACACATGGCCAAAGCCGTGACCGCCGAGGCTTATGTCAAGGCATGTGATGCCGCCCACGAGGTGCTCGCAGGAATAGGCATTGACAAGGGTTACGGGCTCACGCTGCACACCCAGATGTCGCGCACCCTCTACAGCTACCTGGGAGACCCGAAGCACCACAAGCGCAAACTGGGCGATGCCCTGGGCCTCTAGACCTGGGGAGGCGGCGGAAACCGTGCCCACAATCGAACCTGGAAGCGAAGGATCGGGCCTACTTTCTCCTTACCGTGTACTGGACCTCTGCGGCGAGATGGGTATGCTGGCGGGGAAAATCCTCGCTGATCTGGGGGCGGAGGTTATTGCAGTCGAGCCCCGGGAGGGGAACCCGGCGCGCCGGCTCGGGCCATTCTATAAGGACGACCCTGATCCCGAGCGCAGCCTAGTCTGGTGGGCATGGGCGGGGGGCAAGCGGAGTGTCACCCTAGACATTGCCTCGGAGTCGGGGGTGGGCAAGCTCAAGGACCTAGTTGCGGACTCCGACTTCCTACTGGAAGGATTTGCCCCGGGATACATGGACAAGCAGGGGCTCGGATACGAGACCCTGAGAGCCATAAACCCGTCTCTTGTAATGGTCTCCATGACGCCCTTCGGGCAGACCGGGCCGTACTCAAGGTTCCAGGGCCCCGACCTGGTTGGCATGGCCATGGGGGGCCTTAGTTTCCTTACGGGAGACGCGGACAGGCCCCCGCTGCGGGTCACGCAGCCGCAGTTTGGGGCGCTGGCTGGGGCCTCGGGGGCGATAGGGGCGATGGTGGCGCACTACCACAGACTCAAGACAGGACAGGGACAGCACGTCGACGTTTCAGGGCAGCAATCCGTAGCACGGGTGCTTTCGGAAGCTGCGATCTCCTGGGGGCTCAACCACATAAATGTCGTACGTCTTGGGATATATCGAGGGATGGGAGGCGAGCGTCGGCTCAGGAATACGTGGACCTGCAAGGATGGGTTCGTATCCTTCTTTGTAACCGGAGGGGTCCTAGGTGCGCGCACCAATGCCCTATTTGAGTGGATGGCCGACGAGGGATTCGAGCTCAGACCCGACGCCCGGTTTGACTGGCACGAAATCGACGCGGGAAAGCTGTCCGACGAGGTGCTGGAGAGCATTGAAGGTGCGATGGCCGCGTTCTTTCTCACTCACACGAAGCGGGAACTGTACCAGGGCGCCTTCGATAGGGGCATTCTGATGTTCCCGGTGGCGAACGCCGAGGACGCGTTTTCCGATCCCCAGCTTTCGGAGCGCAATTTCTTCATCGAGATTAACCACCCCGAGGAAGACCGCTCTTTTCGCTATCCGGGCGCTTTCATAAAGTCGACGGCCTCCTACCTGGGCCCAAGGCGTCGGGCTCCCCTACTAGGTGAGGACAATGGTGAAGTTCTGGGGGGGAGGGGCGGAAGCCGCAATGGCAAGCCCCGAGCGGGACAGCGCATGAAAACGCAGCCCTTCGAGGGATTGAAGGTGCTGGACTTTTGCTGGGTGGGCATTGGACCCCTAACCACGCGCTATCTCTCCGACCACGGGGCAACGGTAGTCAGGGTGGAGTCGCTCAGGCGGGTGGAAGTGCTAAGGACGGCATCGCCCTTTGCAGATGGCATTCCGGGCATTAACCGGAGCGGTTATTTCACCAACTACAACTCCAATAAACTGGGGGTGAGCATTGATTTCTCCAATCCCGAGGCCAAGAAGGTAATACACCGGCTGGTGCGGTGGGCAGATGTAGTTACGGAGAATTTCTCTCCCGGGACCCTGGAGCGCTATAGCCTGGGATACGAGGACCTCAAGGCAATTAAGCCGGACATCGTCATGTACAGCGCTTCGATGCTTGGGAGAGGGGGGCCTTACGATAGGCAGGCGGGCTTCGGGCCGATGTTAGGGTCTCTGGCCGGGTTCGTCCATCACTGCGGGTGGCCGGACCGCACGCCAGTGCCTCCTTACGGCGCTTACACAGACTTCTTCCTGGCGAGATTCGGAGCTTCGGGGCTGATAGCGGCGTTAGATTACCGGGACCGTACGGGGCAAGGGCAATACCTCGATTTTTCGCAGCTGGAAGGGGCGCTCCAGGTCCTGGCACCCGCCCTACTGGACTATTCGGCGAATGGTCGGGAGCAAGAGAGAGACGGGAACCGGTCACTAACCGCCGCCCCCTATGCCGTTTACCCCTGCAAGGAACCCGACACCTGGTGCGCCATCGCCGTGGAGACGGATGAGCAGTGGCAGGCGTTGGTGTCAGCAATGGGGGGGCCTGCATGGGCTGGGGATCCCAAGTTCAAGCATTCTCCCGAGCGCAAGGCAAACGAAGAGATGATTGACGACCTGATATCCGAATGGACCCGCAACTTCGAGCCCGTGCCGCTAATGGAGATGCTGCAGGCAGCCGGGGTCCCGGCGGGAGCGGTGAACAGCTGCGAAAACCTATTCTCAGACAAGCAGCTTGCCCACCGGGGCCACTATGTCTGGATGGACCACCCTGAAATGGGCCGGCACCCGTTTGATGGGACGGAGTTTATCTGTTCGGCAACGCCAGCCCTTTACAAGACTCCGTCGCCGATGCTGGGCCAGCACAACGAGTATGTGCTGAAGGAAGTGCTGCGCATGACGGATGACGAAATAGGCGATCTAGCGGCCTCGGGGGTGCTGTACTAGGTGTCCTGACGGCGCAGGCCCGAAGGCCCCTTGACCCCACCCTGCCCCGAACCTACGATTACCCGCGCCGATAACCGCCAGTCCAAGGTAAAGGAATATGGTTGACGTACATGTCGCGGTAGTTGGGGCGGGACCCGCCGGAATAGCAGCTGCGGTTGCGGCCGCGGAGGCCGGGACCCGGGTGACGCTAATCGACGAGCACCCCATCGACTCCTCGATGATGGGCCTCGATATACCCTACCTGTTCGGGCAGCGGATGACGCCTACCATACGAGACGAGGGGTTGATGTTGCAGCGGGTCATCGATGCGAACCCGGGAATCGGGCAAGTGCAGGAGGCGGGGGTAGACGTGCTGCCCGGCGTGTACGTGTGGGGGAGCTTCCGGGAGCGAGAGAACAGCCGACATGTGCCGAAACCGGTGCTGGGTCTCGGCAACGACCGGGAGACGTGGATGCTGGAATACGACCGGCTGGTGCTGGCCACGGGAGCCCGAGACCTCTCGCTGAGCTTTCCGGGTCGGGAGTTGGTGGGGGTGGTAGGGGCGCGGGGGCTGGGGGCGCTCATTGAGAAGTACCGGGCGTTCAGCGGGAGTCGGGTGGTGATTCTCGGGTCTGGTGATGTGGCGCTCGTCACTGCAAAACTGGCACTTGAGCATGGGATAGAGGTTGCGGCAATCGTGGAGCAGGGCTCGGAGGTAAGGCTGGCGGGGCCGCTTGCCGGTATGCTGAAAGAGCGCGGCGTCACCTTCTACACCAATCATAGGGTCGTGGAGGCTAGGGGTCAGCGGGAGGTGGAGACCCTGGTTGTTGACTCAGACACCGGCAGGTTTGAGATAGCCTGCGATACCGTTTGTCTCGCCATGGGGGTCGTGCCTTCGGTAGAGCTGCCTTATCTGACAGGCTGCGATTTGCGGTTCGACGCAAGCGCCGGCGGGTATGTTCCGGCGTTCAACTTCCAGATGCAAACGAGTATCGAAGGGGTGTTCGTGGCGGGGGACGTAACTGGAAGTGTCGACGAGGCGCTTGCCGAGCGGCAGGGGGTCCGGGCAGGGAGAGGGGCGGCTGGGATAACAGAAGGCGTTGCGGAGGACCTAGTTTCGGGGATGCAGAATGGATCCCTGCCCGAAGTCGAATACTGGGAGTCATGGCGAAGGTCGTTGGCGGATGGAGACAGGGGAGATGTGACGGTTTGCCTTTGCGAAGAGGTGAGTCGAGCAGACATTCAAGCCGTGTCACCGCCCCGATACCTGGGCTGGCCTTCGAGGAAGATGGGAGACAGGACGCTGGCAACTCTGTTCCAGGAGGCACCAGTCAACCTGGACAGGCTGAAACGCCTGACGCGGGCGGGAATGGGCTATTGCCAGGGGCGTCGGTGCAGGGAGGAGGTGGCGTTGATCTCGGCAGAGGCGTCGGGGGTGGATGCGTCGGAAGTGCCCCTGGCGACATTCAGGACCCCCATCCGGCCTTTGCCGCTTCGGTCAATGTGGGATAGCGAGGAGACGGAAGAGACTCGGACAGACTGGCCGAAGTGGTTCAAAAAGCCCGCCACCAAACTTGAGTCCCTGGGTGGAGGCGACTAGGTGAATCTGGACAGCGCCGAGGTGGTGATCATCGGGGGTGGGGTGTCGGGGCTGAGCTCTGCCTATTTTCTGGCCAACGCGGGAGTGGATGTAGTGGTGCTTGAGAAGGGGTTGATCGGGGGAGAGGCGTCGGCGCGGAACGGGGGAAGCATGAGCCCGCGGGCTGACGAACCCTTCGCCATTCCCATGGCAACCCGGGCCCGGGAGACGTGGAAGACCATGGATGAGGAATTGGGCTACCCGACGGAGTTCATCCACGAGGGTCGGCTGCAGGTGGCGATGTGGGAGGAGGAGATGGACTTGGTGCGGGCGATGGCCGTCAACGCTCCAAAGTTCGGGGTCGAGGCCAAGGAGGTAGACCCGGAGGAGATGCGATCCCTGGTCCCGGAACTGACGGACAGGGCTCTTGGCGGGATGTACTTTCCCAACGCGGGCCACTCCAACCCCCAGCGGGCGGTGCAGGCATACGCCTGGGCGTGCCAGGACCGGGGCGGACGCATCTATCAGGACACCGCTGTAATAGGGATAGATGTGGCGGGAGGTCGGGTGAGGGGGGTAGAGACAAGCCGGGGGGCGGTAACCGCAGACGTGGTTGTGAGTGCGGCAGGGCCACAGTCGGGGTTGATTGGGGATATGGTCGGGTTGCATGTACCGGTGGCGCCGGGTCGGGTGGAGATCATCGCCACCGTGCCCCTGGAGTCGAGGTTCACGACATATATCGCAGGGAACGGGTTGTACGGAAGGCAGACACTGCGGGGCAACCTGGTATTCGGGGGAGGGCCCCACGAGTGGGTGGACGTGGAGGTGGATAAGACGCCTCCGAAGCCGAACACACCCCTGGTGCGAAACATCTCTCGGCGGCTGGCGGAGCTATTTCCTGCACTGGAGGACACGCGGGTGCTAAGGTCGTGGGCGGGGGTGGTGGAGCAGACGCCGGACAGCATCCCGATCATCGACAAGGTAAATGAGCCCGAAGGTTTTGTAGTGGTCTGCGTGTCGGGGAACGGGTTCGGGCTGTCTCCGTCAACGGGGCTGGCGGTGAAGGAGCTTATCGTCGATGGGGAATGTGCGGTGGATATTTCGGCGTTCAAGTTCGACAGGTTCCGCAACGTGCCTCGGGACTGGAAGAAGAGGTGGGGTTGGGAGGCGGGGGCGTACAACACGTAGGCTCGACAAGAGGGAGGAAGGCGATGGAGAAAGCTGCGCATCAGAAGGACTTGGTAGGGCAGCAGGTTGTAGATTTCGAGGAGCGGATCGATGTTGCGAGGCTGAAGAGAGACCGGCTGGCTCGGCTTCAGGGCCAGATGGCCAAACAAGACCTGGGCGGCATCCTTATGTTCGACCCCGTGAACGTGCGATATGCCACGGGATCCCGGTCCTCGGGGGCGTACAATCTGAGGCGGTTCCAGCGATATGCCCTGATCCCCCAGGAAGGAGCGCCAGTGCTGTTCGGGGATATGTCCAGTGCCGAGGACACTGATGAATTGCGGATCAGGCCCGGACAGGTGTGGGACTTCTTTCCATGCGGTCCATATATGAATGAGGCGGTGGAGCTGTGGGCGGCTGGGTTGAAGGATGTACTGGATGAGCTGGCGTTGGCGTCGGAGCGGATAGGGTTGGACAAGCTGGATGCGCTGGGATTCGAGACGGCGCAGCGACACGGGATCCGGCTGGTCGACGGGTGGGAGGCAATAGAGCGTGCCCGAGCGATCAAGACTCCGGACGAGCTCACCCTGATGCGGCAGGCTGCAGCGGTGGCGGACATTGCCATCGAGAACACCCGGCAGGCGATCAGGCCAGGGGTCAGCGAGGACGAGCTGTGGTCGATCCTGGCAGGGACGAACCTGAAGTACGGCGGCGAGCACACCGACGGTAAGCTGCTGGCCGCGGGTGGGAACATGAACCCCTGGTTCAAGGATACGTCGCAGAGGTTAGTGAGGCCGGGGGACTTGGTCGGGTTCGACATCGACATGGCCGGGCCGATGGGGTACTTCCTGTGCGTGTCCCGGACCTACCTGTGCGGCGACGGCAACCCCAGCGACGCGCAGATGGACGTGTACAAGACCGGCTACGAGTTCATCCAGCAGTCAATGGACCTGTTCCGGCCTGGCAACAGCTACCAGGAGATCGCCGAGAAGGCGTACCAGTTCCCGGAGAAGTACAAGGCGCAGCGATATCCGGTGATGTCTCATGGGGCGGGGATGTCGGACGAGTGGCCGGCCATCGGGTATCCCGACAAGACGCCACACGGGTTCGGGCACGAACCGGGGGTGCTGGAAGAGAATATGGTGATGACGCTGGAACGCTACGTGGGAGAGGTCGGGGCGGTAGAGGCGGCGAAGCTGGGTGAGCAGATGATCATCACAGCGGACGGGCCCGAGATCATCTCCACGGCGTCGTACGACTGGCGGTTCATTTAGCCGCCCCACCCCGCCGAGTTCAGCGGTATGGGGCAGAGGATATCCCTCACGTCCTTGCAAATGCATCACCCCTTGCAACACCCAAGCATTTGCGACACCATTAGCCATCAGACCACCGACAAGGAGCTGACCATGACCGAGTACAACACCATCCTTTATGAAAAGCAGCGCAGGGGTGTGCTTATCACGCTGAACCGCCCCGAGACCCTCAATGCCATATCACAGGAGGTGGCGGACGAGCTAAGTCATGCCCTATATGCGGCTGATGCAGACCCCGAGATTCGGGCAGTTGTGATTACGGGGGCGGGTCGGGCGTTTTCGTCGGGGTACGACATCAGGGCGGGTCGGCCGATGGAATGGCCCTCGGGGCTGCCGGAGGGCGCCAACATCGCCGAACAGATCGAGTTTCAGCGGAACCATGACAAGGGAGAGCAGGCCAACCTGCTGCAGATCTGGGATATGGGAACGCCCGTTATCGCCGCGGTTAACGGCTGGTGCCTGGCAGGGGCCTCCTGGTACGCGCTGGCCTGTCACATGACCTTCGCCTCCGACCAGGCTGTATTCGGCCAGCCCGAGGTGCGGATGGGCGACGACACCAACTTCTTCTGGGTCCTCAATGCGGGCTACAAACATGCCCTGCGGTACGCGCTTACCGGCGACCACATAGATGCCCACGAAGCCCTTCGAATCGGGCTTATCAACGAGGTCGTGCCCCACGAGGATCTCATAGACCGCTGCTTCGACATTGTCGAACGGATAGCGATGAACGCGCCCGAGACCGTGAAGATCAACCTACAGGTGGCGACCAAGGGGCTGAACATGATGGGCCTGCGCAACGCCCTGCTGCTGAATGACGAGATGAAGGCACTGGCCCACCTGTCACGGAGCAAGGACTTCTTCAAGCCATTGGACGAGGCACAGCGCGAGGGTGGCCTGAGGGCTTTCCTGAAGCTGCGGGACGGCCCATTTATTCCGGAACCGTTCGGGCCACGGTCGAAGCCAAGGGAGTAATTCGGGCATGCCGGATAGGGACCCCACCCCAGATCCCTCGCGGGGCATCGGGATGACAGGGGAGTCGGGTCTGGTGGTGGCAGCAGGCGTGACGGGTTGGCAGTGTACGGGCCACCCTTCCGCCCGACCCTTCGACGCTGCTCAGGGTGAGCGGCCCCGCACCAGGGACAGCAGCCCCGCCCCAGATTCACCACAGAGGCGCATCTTCGGTCTTCTGGGGCATCGGAATGACATTTGCAGAATAGGGAGCTACGAAAAGGCCTATGAATTCGCGCAACGCTGATGCCGTGGTGATAGGGGCCGGTATAGCCGGCTGTGCCACTGCGTACTACCTGTCAAAGAAGGGGCTGAACGTTGTGGTGGTGGAGAAGGGAGAGGTAGGGGACGAGCAGTCGAGCCGGGCGTGGGGGTTCGTGAGGCAGCAGGCACGTACGGCCCGCGAGCTTCCCCTGATGATGGCGGGGGCTATCGTGTGGCAGGAGATGGAGCGGGACCTGGGCGCGGACGTGGAGTGGAACCAGGGAGGGTCGCTGACCCTGGCCGGGGACGAGGAGATCCTAGGCAGGATCAAGGCCTGGCTGAAGGTTGGAGAGCAGTTCGGGATCGAGACCCGGTTCCTGACCAACGAGGACGTGAAAGAGCTTGTTCCGTCGATGCGGGGCGAATGGCTGGGGGCGATGTACACGCCGAGCGACGGCCACGCCCAGCCCGACAAGGCTACCAACGCCATATCCATCGGGGCACGAGAGAACGGAGTTCTGTTTCTGACAGGGGAGGCGGTGGAGAAGATAGAGGTGAAGGAAGGCCGGGTGTCCGCTGTAGTTACGGACAAGGGCCGGATTGTGACGGAGAACGTAGTGTGTGCGGCGGGGGCGTGGTCTCACAAGGTGGCGAAGATGGTCGGGCTGACGCTGCCGTACCGGATGGTGCGGGCGAGTGTCGGGCAGACGAACCCGACGGGTCACGTGACGGACATGGCGGTAATCGGGCCCCGGATAGCATTCAGGCAGAGGCCGACGGGGGAGTTCTACATCGCACCCGGGCCGGGAGGCACGGACTACGACGTCGACCTGGACAGTTTCAAGCACATCCGGCTGTTCATGCCCAACTTCCGCCGGAACCGGGAGATGTTCAAGGTGCATGTCGGGCGCACCTTGGTCATGGACATCCTGAGGAGCCTGCCAGGCTCGCCGGCGCGTCGGCACCCGTTTGCACACACGGTGGGGAATGCGCCGGAGCCCAACAGGAAGGTCATAGACCGGGCGCTGGGTACTTTCAAGTCGCTGTTTCCGGAGCAGCAGGGTCTGCGGATTGAGCGCTACTGGTCGGGGCGGATAGATGCGACGCCCGATGCCTTGCCCGTCATTGGAGAGGCGAAGTCTCCCAAGGGGTTCTACTTCTGCACGGGATTCAG
Source organism: Dehalococcoidia bacterium (assembly GCA_965207225.1). Classification (GTDB taxonomy): domain Bacteria; phylum Chloroflexota; class Dehalococcoidia; order Plut-88900; family Plut-88900; genus Plut-88900. Next base: position 1,767,112 of record CBDBLV010000005.1, on the reverse strand, counting down.
CGGCCGGGGGATAGGGATCGGGCCGGTGGCAGGGAAGGTGACCGCGGAGCTCATTGTGTACGGAGAATCGTCGGTGGACATCCACGCCCTACGCCACAGCCGCTTCGAAGAGCAGGACATGGACATGATCAAGGCCGTGGTCTAAGCCCAGGACCATGACCAGCGGATATACCCGCAACGAGACCCGAACTAGATACAGAGTCCTGCTGACGGGCGATCCGCTGGGCCGGTTGATCAGCCTGCACCCGATCCTAGTGGCGCTCATATTCATTGTGCTCGGGTGGGGGACTCTGCTGCTGATGGCGTGGCGGCTGGATGTCGTTGAAAGTGACTTCTTGCGGAGGCCGGTCTTCATAGTCGGGGACATGGTGTTGCTGCCGTTGTGCGGGGCGCTTATTGCAGCGTACTACAGGTCGGCTTCGCTGGAGATGCCGTCGGAGTGGGGGCTGAGGGTGGCGGTCGGGAGCGGGGTGCTTGCGGGTGTCGCGGCGGGGGCCACGGCGGCATTCAGCATCTTGGCGTCGGAGACTTATCACGGGTTTTGGTCGGTACCCCACACCCTATTCATCTGGTTTTTCGCCTACACGTTTATATCTTTCCTGCTCCGGGCGTTTTCGGACATGACCTTCTACCTGAGCAGGCGCAAGATATTCCATGTGATGGCTGTAGTCTTGCTACCGATTACCCACATGACATTGAAGGCCAACCTGGGTGGGTCTCTGGGATAGGGGCTGTTTTCCTTAGTCGGGGGACGGGCGATGGTAAAATGAGCGCCAAAGCCGCCGCTGAACAGCAATGGAGGGTAATCCTGTGACGCAAGCAGCAGTTTCCAATTGGGGTCGGTGGGGAGCCGAGGACCAGCTCGGGACCCTGAACCTGATCACCCCCGAAGTCATTCTCAAGGCCGCGGGGCTCATCAAAAAGGGCAAGGTGTACAGCCTTGCCGTGCCCCTGGAGCGGAACGGACACCAGCACGCTCCCTTTCACAAGACGTGGAAGGTCACCTTCTCCACGCCTACGCCCAACGTCAACTTCACCGAGGACGTGCTGACCATTGACACGCATTCGGGGACGCATATCGACTCCCTGGGCCACTCGTGGGCGGAGGGGCAGTTCTACAACGGCTACTCGGAGGAGCAGGTCTTCAAGTCGGGGGTGCGGAAGATAGGGATCGACCAGGTGAAGGCGATAGTCGGGCGGGGGGTAATGCTGGACATCCCCAGGTATCGAGGGATAGAGCACATGGACGCCGCGGAGGTAGTGACGGGAGAGGAGTTGGATGCGGTGGCGGCGTCGCAGGGGGTCGAGATCCGGCCGGGAGACGTGTTATTGTTCCGCACGGGGTGGCACACGGTCTTCTACAAGGACTACGACCTGTGGCGATCAGGGGTGCCGGGGCCGGACGGCTCCCTGGCCCCGTGGCTGAAAGAGAGGGACGTCTGTGCAATCGGGGCGGACCAGCCGACGGTTGAAGTGACCAGCCCGGACGGGGGAGAGGGGTACAGCCTGCTCCATCGCTACGCATTGCGAGACCTGGGCGTATACCTGCTGGAGAACATGAACCTGGAGGAGATTGCCCGGGACCAGGTGTACGAGTTCATGTTTGTCGGGGCGCCGCTGCCGTTGACGGAGGCGTCGGGGACGCCATGGAACCCCGTGGCCCTGGTATAGAAATCCGACAGGCGTAATCAGAGGAAAACTAGAAATGGCAAGCACCCAGTTCCCCAACCTGTTCAGCCCTTTGACGATGCGAAACGTAACGATTCGGAACCGCATCGTGAGCACGGCGCACGCGACCGTCCTGGCCGACAACGGGATGCCCGGCCCCAAGATAAACGCCTACCAGGCCGAAAAGGCACGGGGCGGGGCGGGGTTGATCATCTGCTATGGCTCAGCGTCCGTGCACCACTCATCGCCGGCGGTGGACTGGGGCGGGGTGGAGCTGTTCGAGGACAAGGTGATTCCCTATTTGAAGGACGCCTCGGCGGCGGTGCACCAGCATGGAGCGAAGATTTTTTCGCAGATTACGCACAGGGGTCGGAGAGGGACATCGGACATCTCGTGGCACCCGTTGTTCGCGCCGTCGGGTCTGCCGGAGCGGGTGCACCGTGAAACTCCCCACGCCATGGAGATCGAAGAGATAAAGGATGTGGTAGAGGGATATGGTAAGGCCGCGGGTCGGCTGAAGGCGGGCGGCTTTGACGGGGTGGAGATCATGATCGGGTCGGGGCACCTGCCGGAGCAGTTCCTGTCTCCTTTCTCCAACAGGCGCACCGACGCCTACGGCGGCTCGCTGGAAAACCGGATGCGCTTCGCATTAGAGGTCATTGAAGCGGCTAGGGAGCAGGTTGGAGAGGACTTCGTGGTCGGGATCCGGGTAGGGGGCGAGGACGAGCGTACCAAGGGCGGGTTGAGTCGGGCTGACCAGTTGAAGATCTTCGAAATTCTCGAGGCCACGGGGCAGGTCGATTACCTGAGCATCACGGGGGCAACGCCGGAGTACATGATGGGCCAGTCGGAGGCCGTCCCGGCGATGTGGTTCAAGACGGGGCTGTGGGTGGACTATGCGGCCGAGGTGAAGCGGAACAGCAGTCTCGCCATCCTGATTGCAGGTCGAATCACAGATCCCATGCAGGGAGAATGGATCGTATCCGAGGGGAAGGCCGACCTGGTGGCAATGACGCGGGCCATGATCGCCGACCCACATCTCGCCAATAAAGCCAGAGAGGGCAGGGTTGAGGATATACGGCCCTGCATCGGGAGCAACCAGGGCTGCATCGGGCGGCTGTTCCACGGGAAGCCCGTGACGTGCATACACAACCCGGTTATAAGTCGGGAAGCCGAGTTGGCAATCGTTAAGCCCGCCGAAAGTAAGAAGAAGGTTGTGGTGGTCGGGGGAGGGCCCGGGGGGCTGGAGGCGGCCCGGGTCTCTGCCGAGCGGGGCCACGATGTCGTTTTGTTTGAAAAGAGGGCGGTGCTGGGCGGGCAGATAACGCCATATACGAAGGCGTCGGGGCGGGAGGACTTCGGTGCGATAACTATCTGGCTGGAGGAGCAGGCGCGCAAGCTGGGAGTCGATATCCGGCTCGGGACAGAGGCCAACGCCAACATCGTCCTTGCGGAGTCGCCGGATGCGGTGATCATAGCCACGGGGTCGGAGCAGCTACCACCGGACATACCGGGAGCGGAGTCGGGGCCCGTGGTGACAACGGAAGAGGCCCTGACCCGGGAGGTGGACTGGGGCGAGAAGGTGCTGGTGATCGACCAGGACGGCCATCACAAGGGGCCGGCAGTGGCAGAGCAGTTGGCCCTGAAGGGAAGCAGCGTGGAAGTGGTGTCGGACCTGTTCACCATTGGGGAGGACATAGATATCAGCACGAAGCCGCTGGTCTACCAGCGCATGTTCACCAACGGCGTCACACTGACGCCGCACACGGAAGTGAAGGAGATCCGGGAGGAGCAGGTGGTCCTGCGAAACATCTACAACGATGAGGAGCGCACGGTGGACGGGGTCACGACCATCGTCCATGCGGGCCTGCGTGAGGCGCAGGATGGTCTCTACAAGTCGTTGAAGGGCAAAGTTGCCGACGTGCGGGTGGTGGGAGATGCGAGGGCGCCGCGCCGGATCCACGACGCCATTCTGGAGGGGACTCGGGCGGGGAGGGGGGTGTAAGCTCCTGATTCCGCGCCCAATCATTGCGGTCCAGTTTCAGGTTCGGAGGCTCTTGATCAATGGCAGAAGCAGCAGCACGACCAACATTTGTCACACCACCCACGGAGGACGGACCCTTTTATCCGCCCGGAGAGATACCGCGAAGGCATGATCTGACCAACGGAGGAAACGCGTCTGGTCAGCAAGTTGTGTTGATGGGTGTCGTCTCAGACTTTCGCGGGGACCCGGTCCATTCGGCACTGGTGGAAATCTGGCAAGCGGATAGCAGAGGCTACTACGATCACCCCAGGGCGCGAGGCAGTGATGCGCTGGACGACCATTGGAAGATCACCCCTGACGATCTGGACGAGAACTTCCGGTATTTCGCAGCAGTTGAAACCGGTGAGGACGGCGTCTACTGGTTTCGCACAGTCATCCCGCGGTGGTATCACGTGTTTGGGACTGACCGCGCAGCGCACATTCACGTCAAGTTGCGGAATATCGACAATGGGGTCCTGACCACGGAGCTGTATTTTCCCAGGGAAGAGGACCGGCGATACCAGGACGTTGACCGGGTCTACAAGTCCCGGAGGCAGCAGCCCGATCTATTCGTCAAGTTCGTCAACGGTGACAACCTGTTGCCAGGCGTGCCCCGTTTTCCCGAAGTGCAGTATTGCCGACAAGATTTGTCGTTTCTCTAAGCTGACAAGGCATGTCATGTACAGTTCGCGATACGGATTCCGGTGGCACGTTTGCCATTTGCGGGGAGCACCCGGGCACCGACACGGCGCGAGCCCTGATCGCGGAGTTGTACGCATACCTGGACCCACTCTACCCGGCGGAGAGCCAGCATGGGTATGACGTCGAGAAGCTGGTAGAGCAGGGCGTCGAGTTCTTCGTGCTGTACGAGGATGGGGCGGCGGCGGGGTGTGGTGGGGTGCAGCTTTTCGGGGAGCCGTCGGGGGACGGGGATAGCTACGGGGAGATCAAGCGGATGTACGTGCGGCCGGGGTTCAGGGGTCGGGGGTATGCGAAGAAGATGCTGGAGCACCTAGAGGGCGTTGCCGCGGCTAGGGGGTATTCGAAGGTGCGGCTGGAGGTGGGGGTTTCGCAGCCTGAGGCCCTGGGACTCTACGAGCGGACCGGGTACTACAAAATTCCGCCCTTCGGGGACTACAGGGATGATCCGTTGAGCTTTTTCTACGAGAAGACACTGGACATCTGACGGGCTAACCGTACCGAGAGAACGTCTTTCGCTCTTAACAACTGCCGAGTGGCGCTGGCCATGTTCTCGCGGTTTCCTTATGCGAATACGTTGGTTTGAAGCCAGGAGTTGCGACACATGAAAGACACGCACGGCAATTGCGAGGAAGCAGTCACCCTGGAGGAGTCCAGCGTCAGCCCCCGGGCGATATCGCTAGACCGAGCCGAGGAGATCGTCGACGAGGTCCATGACCTGATCAAGGCCGGAAGGGCCCGTGCGGCATGGGACCATATCCGGCACCTACACCCAGCCGACATTGGGAGCATCGTGGCGGGGCTGCCGCGTACCAGCAGGGATGCGATGGTCCAGACCATGTCGCCCGAGACCGTAGCCTTGATACTGAGGCAGATGAATCCCGTAGAAGCGGGACGGGTCGGGGCCAGGCTGGGGTCTCGTATGCTGTCGGGGGTGCTGCGCCAGATCCATCCTCATCAGGCGCTAGACACACTGCAGAGGCTACCAATCCTACGGGCCCGAGAGGTGGCCAAGGAGCTGGAGCAACCCCATGTAATCGCAGAGATTCTCGAACACGAGCCTGATACCGCCGGAGCCTTGATGACCGAACAGTTTCCTGCGGTTACGATCACTTCCGAGGTGAGAGAACTGAGGGACAGCATCAGGGCCATGGGAGAAGAGAAGCAGAAGTTCTCGCACGCTTTCGTCATTGAGGAAGACGGCAAACTTGCGGGCCAAATCAGCATGGTAGACCTGGCACTGGTAGAGAACGACACACCGGTCCAGGGCCTTGTCACGACAATCGTGGCGACGGTGACAACGGACACTCCCACCAGAGAGTGTTCACGGCTACAACAGCACTATAATTTGTCTCAACTCCCCGTTGTTGAGGAAGGGAGGCTGGCAGGGGTAATCCTGGGGGAGGCCCTGTTAAGTGCAACGGTCGAGCATGATACGCGTCAGATGCAACGTGTAGCCAACGTAGCAGGGGAAGCGGTGGATGGCCCGATTGCAGCGTCGGTGCGGGCACGACTCCCGTGGCTAACCGTCAACCTGGGAACAACGTTCATTGCAGCGGCGACGATTACGCTCTTCGAATCGACGCTGGCACAGGCCGTAGTGCTGGCTGCATTCCTGCCCGTGGTAGCGGGTCAGGGAGGCATTGGCGGTACTCAGACCCTGACCCTGATAGTACGGGGAATTGCGTTGGGGGAGCTTGTCGGGCTGGGTGCGAGGCGGCTCCTGGTAAGGGAGGCGATTCTCGGCCTGTTGCACGGAGTGTGGCTGGGAATTCTGGTCGCGGTCATCGCGATTCTATGGAAGCAGAACCCGGGACTGGGCTTTGTGCTGGGGCTGGCGATGCTCGGCAACATGGCGATCGCGGGTACAGTGGGAGCAGGCGTGCCACTGTTCATGCGAAGGATTGGGGTCGACCCTGCTGTGGCATCGGCGGTGCTGGTCACTACGTTTACGGACGTTATTGGGTTCTTGCTCTACCTGGGAATTGCGACGGCCTCGATTAGCCTTGTAGTGTGAGCCAGGCAGGTCTTGCCTCTCCACCGACCAAGTGTGTCGGGGCCGACAGTAGACATGGCAGGCTCACCCGAAAGGAATAGATGCCAGCTCGGAGGCGGGAATGACGATAAGGAAGGGGTGTGTTTAGGCCAGATAGCCGCCGTCTACTTTCATGAGGTTGCCGTTGACGTAGGATGCAGAGTCGGAGCAGAGCCAGACGACTACCTCGGCGACTTCGGAGGGGTCTCCCTGTCGGTGCAGAGGCGTCCCCTCTAATAGTTGGCGGTTCTTCTTGGGGTCGGCGCCCCACAGGCGCTCGACCATAGGGGTATCTATGGTGCCGGGGCATACGGCGTTGACCCGCACACCCCTTTCAGCAAACTCCAGGGCGGCTGATCTTGTCAGTCCCGCGACGCCGAACTTGGTGCCTGTGTAGGGTCCCAGGCTGGCACTCCCCTTCAGGCCGCTAATCGAGGAAGTGTTGACTATGGCACCGCCTCCCGACGCCAGCATGGCCGGGTATTCGTATATCATGCAGAGCCAGACGCCCTTGAAGTTGATGGCCGTCAGGCGGTCAAAGTCGGCTTCTGAGCAATCGATTAGGCTGCCAGTCGGGCCTTCGATGCCGGCGTTGTTGTAGGCATAGTCGAGGCGCCCGTGGGCCTCAACCACTCGATTGACCATCGCCTCTACTTCATTGGCCTGGGATACGTCGGCTCGCCAGAAGTCTATGCTGGCCCCTACTTCGGCGGCGAGGCGTGCAGTCTCGGCGCATCCGTCCTCGTCCACGTCGACGGTAGCGACGGTCGCGCCTCGCTTCGCAAAGGCCAGGACCGTTGCCCTCCCTATACCCGAGCCTCCGCCGGTAACCAGGGCCACCTTGCCTTTCATGTCGTGTGTCATTGACTGTTTCAGCGCCTCCTTACCTCCGAAAGAGGTTTCCCCCTCTTGCTTTTCCACCTTCTATATCCGTTAGCGTTAATACCTAATATCACGCTAGCTGCCGTAGACGGATCTGGGAACATGATGGGGATAGCGAAGCGATACACCTGTCCGTCTTTACGAAGCCAGTCTTCATTTATGCAATGATCACGCGCCGCCAAGTTCTCTATACTCAGAGAAGGCGATGGGTCAAGCAGTGCCGTCGATCCGGTATGTACCTCAAATCTGTTGCCTTTTATCAAGTGTCCCTTTGCCTCTACGCCTTGGCCTTCGATGTACACCACGTTTCTCACAGGCCTCCGCTTTGGCCCTGATACACACTCGCTCTTGCTTTCGATGTATCTGCATTCGTTTAGGATATCATCGTACAACTCTTCTTCGTCTTCTGCTACTACTAATATTCCCATCTCCGAGTTGATGTACTCAGATCCTTGGGTAAGGTTCATAGATGTTACAAGTGCCTCATTCTCATTTAAGTAGCATTTGGAGTGTAGGGCTGGACAGTAACTTGTTGTGACCCAGTTCAACGACATCAGAAATTCCTCGTCCGTTTTTCTCACATGCCGGCGCTTTCCTTTCTGCTGTCTTGCAATGACATTCACGTCAATGTCATCCGACTCAGTTCCTTCAATGAGTTCCTTTGTCCAAGAATTGATCTGTATGTATGGACTGATAATGTAGAGGATAGATTCCGCGCTATCTATTATGCGGTCCCTCTCTTCCTGTACTTCTGCCCTATGTAGAAATCTGGCCATAACACTCGCTCCAATGTGTTTTGAAAAGGGTATCGTATACAAAATGTCACCGCAATCGTGTGAGGCTTTGTAAAGAAGCAGAAATTCCCGAATATAAAATCAGATTGCCTGTTAGAATGCGACGTATGAGAGCGATCCGAGTCGAAGAGCAGGGCGGGCCGGAGGTGATGGTCTGCCGGGACTTCGAGCTTTCACCCCCGGGCCCCGACCAGGTCCAGGTCAAACTGGAAGCCATCGGGGTGAATTTCCGCGACCTTTACCAGCGCAGCGGCGAGTACCCGATGAAGCTTCCCTATACGCCAGGGACAGAGGGAGCCGGGACTGTCACGGCTGTGGGGCAGGAGGTGAGTGGGTTTAGGGTCGGGGACCGGGTGGGGTACTACGGGGCGCTGGGGGCATATGCTGAGCTGAGCAACGTACCCGCGCGTCGGGTGATCCGGCTCCCCGACGACTGCTCGTTAGAGCGGGCTGCGGCGGTGATGGGGCAGGGGACAACGGCCCACTACCTGGTGCACAGCTGTTACCCGCTAAAGGAAGGAGAGACCTGCCTGGTACATGCCGCTGCCGGGGGGCTGGGGCTGCTTATGGTGCAGATGGCGAAACGAATCGGGGCGAGGGTGATCGGCACGACATCGACGGAGACGAAGGCAGAAGTGGCAAGGGGAGCAGGGGCAGACGAGGTGATCATCTACACCGAGCAGGACTTCGAAGCCGAGGTGAAGCGGATTACGGCGGGGGCGGGGGTGCACGTAGTTTACGACAGCGTCGGGAAGACTACCTTCGACCAGAGCCTGCGGTGCCTGAGGCGTCGGGGGTACATGGTGCTGTGCGGTCAGTCGGCGGGGCCGGTGCCGCCGTTCAACCCCCGGGTGCTGAACTCGCTGGGGTCTCTATACCTGACGCGGCCTTCGGGGATTGATTACTCAGCTACGCGGGAGGAGATGGAGTGGAGGTTGAATGATGTTCTCGGGTGGGTGGCATCGGGGGAGCTGAAGGTGACGATTGACTCGGTGACGCCGCTGGCGGATGCGGCGGATACGCACATCAGGTTGGCGAGTCGGGGGACGGTGGGGAAGCTGTTGTTGAGGCCGTAGGCTGCAGCTCCATTACGCACAATCAATCGAAGCGCTTACGGGCACCCCGCCCATTCCGCTCTTGAGACCCTTCGACTCCGCTCAGGGCGAGCGGAATGTCCCACCCCATATTTCTGCGGGACATAGGATGACAGTTGTACAAAAGGCTCGTCGAGTGAGAAGGGGCAACAAGGGCGGTTGACAAAGGCTTTGGCCTATACTACAAACTCACCTCATCGTCGGGGTCACCCATTATTAGTCCCTCGGAGGTCTTATGGCTGAGCTCTTGCTGGTCGGCACTACGCACTACCCGCCCCTGATCTATCCAGACGAGGGGATGTACTCGCAGCTTCGGAAGCACGTGGAGAGCGACCGCACGCCCGCAGACATGAAGGTCGAGGCGAACTGGCCCGCGGAGATGCAGGAGGAGTACGGGCCCAATGGGGCGAATGCGGGGGCGTCGGCGGCGGAGCACCGGGAGAGGCTGGTGTCGGCGTTCCTAGCTTTGCGCAAGGAGATCGATGATTTTAACCCCGACTTCGTCCTGATCTGGGGCGACGACCAGTACGAGAACTTTCGCGAGGACCTCGTCCCTCCCTTTTCGATCTACATCAGCGACAAGTTCGAGACCCAACCTTTCCACAGAAAGTGGTTCAAGCCAGACGGTACCCAGGTGTTCAACGTCTGGGACGAGGACATCGACAAGACCTTCACCCACAGGGGCCACCCCGACGCAGCGAAGTTCCTCACGACCAAGCTGCTGGAGTACGGCTACCCGATGCCTTACTCCTACAGGAACCTCCACTTCAACGGCTTGCCCCACGCCTTCATGAACACCCTTTTGTTCCTGGACTACGACAGGAAGGGCTTCGACTATCCGGTGGTGCCGTTCCACGTGAACTGCTATGGGTCGAGCGTGGTGAGGAACAGGGGCGGGAGCTATCTGAATGCCGAGGAAGGAGCGGAACCCGACCCACCCGCCCCGTCACCCAGGCTGTGCTTCGATGTCGGGGCGGCGACGGCGAGGGCTCTGATGGATAGTCCCTACCGGGCTGTGCTCATAGGCTCATCGAGCTGGTCGCACGCTTTTCTCACGCCCAAGAACCACCTGCTCTGGCCTGACAACGACGCAGACTACGCTCGTTTCGAGGAGCTTCGTGACGGCAATCAGCATTTGTGGGCGAACCTTTCGCTGGACCAAATTGAGGAGTCGGGGCAGCAGGAGTTGCTGAACTGGGTGTGCCTGGCCGGCGCGCTGACGGAGACCGGATACAAGGCAGAAATCGTGGACTTCATCCAGACGCATATCTTCAACTCGTCCAAGTGCATGATGGTGGCCCGGGCCCCGGTTGCCGCAGCGGCGGGCTAAAGGAAAGCAGGGAAGCATGGTAAGCACTGCGCCAAGAACTGAAGAGACCGTAGGCATTACCGAGGTACGCCCGGACAGAGGGGACGAGGCCTTCGGGGCGGCGCAGGTCGGGCCGTTTGACTACGTGCCGAGGGTCGGGTTCCGGGAGTACTGGTACCCGGGAATCTGGTCGAAGAAGGTCGGGCGTAAGCCGGTCAACCTGAAGATGCTCGGAGATGAGCTTGTGCTGTTCCGGGGCAAGGACGGCAACGTCGTGGCGCTGAACGAGTGGTGTCCCCACCGCGGGGCCCGGCTGTCTCGTGGGTTCTGCGAGTTCGAGGGCACGGTCACCTGCCCTTACCACGGCTACACGTTCGATGAGACGGGCAAGTGCGTGGCCGGGCTTATCGAGAACACCAAGTCGCCGTTAATCGGCAAGATGCGCTCCCGCAAGTACGCGACCGCCGAGTGGAAGGGCATCGTATTCATCTGGATGGGCCAGACGGAGCCCGTGCCCCTGGAAGAGGACTTTCCCTGGGAATTCAGGGACACCACGCTAAATGACCGGCGTTACACGCGGGTCAAGGACTGGGAGGTCAATTGGACGGAGCCCGTCAACCAGGGCATCGATTACCACGAATTCTACCTGCACCGGAACTTGAACTTCTGGCGGTTGATCGACTGGCGTTTGCCCTTCTGGCGGCCCAAGCCCGTCCACACGGGCGGCGTAAAGGTCGTGGAGGAGGGGGAGGACTTCATTACACTACACCAGAAGAACGTTGTGTTCGGGCAGGCGGAGTACCCGGGGCTGGGGAAGTGGCCGAAAAGGACGTGGTGGCGGAAGCTGAAGTCGCCGGAGGCACCGGTGTCGGGTTCCATGCCTGCGGCCAAGGGCGAGGATGCCTGGGCGACTTACAACCACAACTACGAATTGCCGAGCAAGGTGCGGGTGTGCGTCGGTACTTTTGTCCACCTGCGCTGGGGCGTGCCTTTGGACGAGCACAACACCCGGATGTGGACGTTCACGCTGTGCAAGACGCCCAAGACCTTCCTGGGCCGGTTCTGGCAGGACGTGTGGTACTACTTCTGGCGCAAGCCCGCGGCGGTGATTGCGATCAACGAAAAAGAGGACCTAGTGGTATTCAAGAAGGAGCGGCTGAACCTGGACCTGCCACAGAAGCTGTCGGGTTTGGACATAGGGGTAATCAGGTTCCGCAACCACCTGGCGAGAAGGTCTCGGGACTTCCGGAGGTTGGGCGGGGCGGTAGGGTGCGAGAAGCAGCCGCCAGACCCGGAGTTCACTTCGCATAGCAACGGGGCTTCCAGAGAGCCCTAAGCATTACCCTCATGGAAAGAAGAAGGCCCCGCCGTTGCCGGTGGGGCCTTCTTCTTTCGCTCCCTTATCAGCCTAATTGAATCCGTAGAGGTTGGCGGCGTTTTCGCAGACTATCTTTCGGTAGACGTCGGGCTCAAGGTGGCCGAGGGTCTCCTGGATGACCTTGCGGGACTCGGGGAAGACACCGTCGGGGTGGGGGTAGTCGGAACCCCACATGATGCTGTCCACGCCGATTCTGTTGACCTGGTCCATGGAGACGTATTCGTACTGGAAGGTGGAATAGCCCTGTCTGCGCCAGTACTCGCTGGGCTTGAGGTTGAGGCCCAGGCGGAAGAACTTGTCTTCATATTCCATGTCGAGGCGTTCGACAACGTAGGGAATCCAACCGATGCCGCACTCGCCAAGCACAAACTTGAAGTCCGGGTACCTTTCGCAGGCGCCGGAGAGGACCACGCCCGACACTATCTCGGCGCCGGAAAGCTGGAAGGTGACGGTGGTCATGCCATGGTAGATCGGGCCGAATTCGGCCTCGTCCTCGGGGTCGGGTGCGCGTAATTCGAGACCCAAAGTGTGGAAAGATACAGGCATGCCGAGCTCCTGGGAGGTCTCCCATAGCGGGTCCCAGGCACTGTGATACATGGGCTTGGTCATCTTCTTCACGTTGATCTCGGCGCCGCGCAGGCCGGAGTCGGCGGCGAGGCGCAGCTGTCGGGCGGCGTCCTGGGGGTCGTGGACACTGAGGCAGCCAAGGGCGGCTAGCCTCTGCGGGTTGGCCTTTACGAAATCGCCGACCCACGCGTTGTAGACGTCATAGACCGTGGCCAGGACCCTCGGGTCTTCGAATCCGGGAATTGAGAATGCGCCCCCACCAATGGCGAGAATGCCGTACATTACCTCGGCGTCTATGCCATCTATGTCCTGGTCTTTGATGCGGAGGTCGATATCGGATGGGTGGTAGATACCCTCGTCGATGCCGGAGAAGAAGCCGACGTCGTCCATCTTGTCCAGGAGCTTGGACTGGCCCCGGACGTACTTGCTGAAGTTTCCGGTCAGACCCCCACCCCCGACCCCTGCGATATCAGTCTCATGCACCATCCAGCGGGGGCCGCTATCGGTGTCCTTGATGCGGGGCATGCGGTCCTTCATGGCCGCAGGCGCCCCTTCGACAAACATGTCGCCTGGAAGCCATGTTATGTCGAGATGTGTGTCTGCCGATATGATGTCATAGCCCATGAGTCTTGCCCCTGCCTTTCCCGTTATGTAGCGTACTCCAGATTACCCTCTTATGAACAATCCTCTCGAAAAGTTGGTGATTACCTCGTGTCCGGAGTCCGTGACCGCTACCGTCTCGCTCATCCCTACCCCGTATTCGCCATTCTCTCTAAGCGCTGGCACGACATGGAAAACCATATTGGGTTTGAGCACCCGTTCGTCGTGGTGCTTGAGGTCGATGATGTGTCCTTCGCCCCACGTGGGTGGGTAGCCAACGCCGAGGCCGTAGCCAACCCTTTTCCTGAAGTGGGGCTCGAAGCCGCGGGTGTCGATGACTCCCTGGCAGGCCTCCTGAACGTCCCGAGATCGGGCCTCGGGCTTGATGACTTCGATGGCGGCTTCAAGGGCCTCGGTGCAGGCTTCGTACATGCGGCGGAGGTCGGGGCTGGCCTCTCCGACGGCGGCGGTGCGGAAGAGGGGGGAGGTGTAGCGGTTGAACGTTGCGCCAATCTCAATGGCCACGGGGTCGCCGCGTTCCAGTGTGCGCCGATGGTAGGTGGTATGCGCCAGCCCCGACTTGTACCCGGTAGTCACGATTGGGCTGTTGCAGAAGAACTCGCCGCCGGTGGCCGTCATGGCCTCGTAGGAGGCTGCAGCTACGTCGTTTTCCGTCCTGCCTTCGGCAATGGCATCGACGGCGGCCTGCATACCTGCCTCGGTGCTCCGGGCGGCCCTGCGGAAGTAGTCCAGCTCCAGGTCCGACTTGATCAGCCGCACCGACTCCACGATGCCCGTTCCATCCACCAATCTACCACCGACAAGACCGTTCAGATTGTTGTAGGAGCCGACGGTCAGGAAGGGGCTGGTCTGCTCCGCGCCGAGGCTAGCGTTGGAAAGGCCCAGGTCGCTGAGGGTGCGGGCGACGGCGGCCTCGGGTTCTTCGTGGTCCTGGTAGGTCTCTATGGAGTCGGTCCAGGAAGTAGCGAGGGCAATGGGTCGTTCCAGCAGGCGCAGAACAAGCACCGGGTTGCCTTTCATGGGGACTACTAGGCACTGCCAGTTGTTGAAACCCGCGGTGTTATATCCAGTCAGGTAAAAGAGGTTGGAGGGGGAGAACTGGAGGAGGGCGTCGAGGCCCTTCTCCGCCATCCCAGCCCGTACCTTGGCCAGTCTAGCTTCGAACTCCTCTCTCGGAAAGGTCTCGCCGAATGTATCGCCGTATGCCAAGTCTGTTGCTCCTCAGTGTGTATAGTCGGGTCCCTAGAATTCTGGCATCACCCAACCGCCAAAGCGCTCCTCGATGTAGGAGAGGACTGCCAGGACTACATCTTCCCGCCAGGGCCTGGCGACGATCTGGATGTCGATGGGCAGGCCCTCGGGGGAGGTGCCGGCACGGACTACGCCCCCCGGCCAGCCCGTGAGGTTGTACGCCGACGTATGGCTGTACTCCCGGTAGACGCCTCCCAGCTTCCATGTCCCGTGGGGCAGGGCGGGGAAGGCCGCAGCAGGGCATACTATGATGTCATAGTCTTGGATGTAGGCCAGCATGTCGGAGCGGTAGTCGTCCAGCTCTTCCAGGAGTTTCATCAACTCCGCGCTGGACACGGGCTCGACCGTCCCCTGTCGACGCCCTATTTCCTCGCTGACTTCTTTGGTGCCCGCGGCATCAAGCATGCGCTGGATCCAGGCGCCGCCATCGGCGTATTCGATGCTCTCGTAGAGCCGGGTGGCCTGTTTAAGGACCTCGGGCACCGACTCTTCGACTTGTACGCCCGCCTCTTCCAGTGCGGAGGCCACGGCGTGGACCATGGCCGTCGTCTCGGCGGTCGGCTCGATATTGCCGTTGTTGGAGTGGACCGCCGCCCGCAGTCCCTTGAGCTGGACCTCTGCGGGATCAAACAGAGACATGGGTACGAGGCCCGGGTCCCGGCCGTCGGGGCCGGCGATGACTCGCAGGACCAGGTCAAGGTCTTCGACGTAGCGGGTCATGGGACCGATCGTCGTCAGCGCATCCAGGGCGCCCATACCCCAGGGGACTATGTGACCGGTCCTGGAGACTCTGCCGGAGGTGGGCTTGATACCGGCTATTCCGCAGACGTGGGCCGGGGCCCGGATGCTGCCTCCGGTGTCGCTGCCGAGGTCGAAGGGCACGCCTCCGGAGGACACAATGGCCGCCGCTCCTCCGCTGCTGCCATTCGGGCTGCGTTCGAGGTCGTAGGGGTTGTTGGTGCGGCCGTAGACGAGGTTGTCGGTCTCACCGTGGAGGGTGAGTTCGGGGGTGTTGGTCTTGCCGAGGAGGATGGCACCTGCCTCCCGAAGCCTCTTCACAACCGTGGCGTCTTCATCGGGGACGAAGTTGGCCCTGCCCAGGGTGCCGCCGGTGCTTATCACGCCCTCGGTGTCCAAGGAGTCCTTGATAGTCATGGGGACGCCGTGGAGTGGGCCGAGGGAGTCGCTGCGGGAGCGTGCCTGGTCGGCGGCTTGGGCCTCGTTCCTTGCTCTCTCGGCGCAGAATTGAACGACCGCGTTAAGCTTGCCATTCACCTCCTCGATTCGGGCAAGGCATCCATCGACAAGCTCCACCGCCGACACCTGGCCATTCTTTACAAGTCCTGCCAGGTTCTTTGCGGATGAGTAAATCACGTTGTCCATACCTGTCCCTCCCTCCTGACCTAAAGGCGCGGGGCAAGGGTAATACTGTTGAGGATATTGTTCAATCGTGCGCCGGTTGCAGAACCCCTGTCTATCGCCTATCCTCCCACGCAGCCCATGAATGCCCCCGAGCCTATCGAAAGACCCCTAGAAGGCGTTAAGGTTCTCGACCTGAGTCTCGGCCTCTCTGGAGGCTACTGCACCAAGATGCTGCGAGACCTGGGCGCCGAGGTCATTAAGGTCGAGCCCCGGGACACGGGGGACGACGTACGCAGCATTGGACCGTTTCTCAATGATAAGTCAAACATTGAGACCTCCGCGCCGTTTCTTTACCTGAACCAGGGGAAGAAGAGTGTGGCGCTGGATATTGAGCGCCCCGAGGGTCGACAGATCATTGAGCGGCTTGTCGGTGAATCTGACGCAGTGGTGGAGTCATTCAAGCCAGGGTTTCTGTCGGGGGTGGGGTTGGACTATGAGGGCCTGGCGAAGGTCAACACGGCGCTGATCATGGCCTCGATCTCGTATTTCGGGCAAGAGGGGCCTTACAGCCAGTACGAGGGGTCGGAGATCGTAGCGTATGCCTTCAGCGGGTACATGTACATCACCGGCGACCCCGACCGGGAGCCCCTGAAGGCCGGTGGTTACCAGTCGGAGTACCACGGGGGCATATCGGCGGCGATGGCGGTGGTGGCGGCGCTGAACTACCGGGACCTCACGGGCGAAGGGCAGTACATCGACGTGTCCACTGTGGAGGCTATCGCCTCCACATTTGAAGGGGTGTCCTACTACTCGTTACTGGAGCGAGAAGGAGTGTTGCCGCGGCGCAAAGGAACCCGGCTCATCCACACCAGCAGTCGGGCGCCGTATCCTTCCACCCTTCTCCCGTGCAAGGACGGCTGGGTGCACGTGCATTATTCGCCATCGTTCCCGGACGGGTTGGCGACCCTCACGGGCAATGGCCGGCTGGCTGAGAATGAAGTGATGACGGCTATGGCAGGTCATGCGGACGAGATAGACCAAGAGGTCACTGACTGGATGAAGGACCTGACGCGGGAGGAGGTATTCGAGCTTTCCCAAGAGCTGCGGATACCCTTCACCAAGGTACAGTCCATCCCCGAGGTGATGTCGGACCCCCAGAACGAGGCCCGCGGATTCTTCCGGGAGGCCGACCATCCTGTGGCCGGGATGCTGAAGTATCCGGGCACGCCTCTCGCACCATGGGGAGATGGGGACCTGCCGAATCGGGCGCCGCTGCTCGGCGAACACACAGACGAAGTGCTGCGTGACACGATGGGTCTGTCCGACGGAGAGATGGAACGGCTAAGGGCAGAGGGGGTCATTTAGCCGTGGCGTCGAACTCCAAGAAGCCACTTCCGCTCACCGGGGTCCGGGTGCTGGACCTGACCAACGTGATTGCGGGGCCGGTGGCAACTCGGATGCTGTCGCATCTCGGGGCGGAGGTGATCAAGATTGAGCTGCCGTGGGGTCGGAGCGTCGGGAACATGGCCATCTTCACGACAGACAAAAAGGTGGAACGGCCCTATAACAAGAATGCGGGCTTCAACGAGGTGAACCGGGCCAAGAAAAGCCTGGCCCTGGACCTGGCCGACCCCCGGGGCAAGGCTATATTCGAAGAGCTAGTCTCGGTCAGTGACTTAGTGATAGAGAACTACAGCCCGCGGGTCATGCCCAACCTCGGGCTCACCTATGAGCACCTGCGCACCCTGCGCCCCGACCTGATAATGGTCGCCATGCCCGCCCTCGGGAGTCCGGGGCCGTGGAGCGACTACGTATCCTTCGGGCCCGGAACGGAGGGGCTGGGGGGTATGTGCCATGTCACGGGGTACGAGGATGGGCCCCCGAGCAAGCCTGGTAACTTCTACAGCGACCAGACATCGGCTTTCCACGTTGCTACGGCGATCATGTCAGCTATGTGGAAGCGCCGGCGCACGGGGCAAGGCAAACGGCTCGAAATCGTACTGCGGGACGTAACGATGGCGGTCATCGGGGAGAAGTTCCTGGAGTACCAGCTGACGGGTCGGGGGCCGGGGCGGGTCGGGAACCGACATCACGGGATGGCGCCCCACAACGTATACCGATGCAACGGTGAGGACGCCTGGGTGGCTATCGCAGTTACATCGGACGAGGAGTTCGCAAGGTTAGCTGACGCAACCGGCAACGCCGAATGGAAGTCGGATGCCAGGTTTGATTCGATAGCAGCCCGACTCCAGAACCGGGATATTCTCGACTCCCTTATCCAGGAGTGGACACTTCAATGCACACCACAGGAAGCAATGCACCATCTTCAGGCGTCGGGGGTGAGAGTAGGTGCCGTGCTCAAGGCGCCCGAGGCACTGGCCGATTCCCAATTCCTGGCACGAGGCTTCGTAGACCACACACACCATCCAGAAGGTGGAGAGTTCAAGCACCCAGGGGTGTCGTTCAAGTCGTCGGGGCCGCTGACGTGGCTGGGACGTCGGGCGCCGCTGTTTGCGGAACACAGCGACTGGGCAATCGGCGAACTTCTCGGGCATTCCTCATCGACTGCAGAGACTCTCCACGACGAGGGTGTAGCTCCCCTAGTCCCGGTGGTCAGGAAATAGCCAGCAAGCCCCTATAATGGCAAAATAGGCCGCATCTACGCACACCTCTCCGGAATGGAGGTCAGAGCGAATGTCACTCAAGGACAAGTACTGCATGGTCGGAGCGGCTACGACT
This sequence comes from Dehalococcoidia bacterium, assembly GCA_965207225.1. Classification (GTDB taxonomy): domain Bacteria; phylum Chloroflexota; class Dehalococcoidia; order Plut-88900; family Plut-88900; genus Plut-88900. The sequence goes on along the minus strand of CBDBLV010000005.1, from coordinate 1,748,690 downwards.
AAGTTCGGCCGTGTGCCGGGGGTCTCGCCCCTCCAGTTCACCGTGGAGGCGGCAAGGCTTGCCATCGAGGACGCGGGTCTGGAAAAGGATGACGTCGACGCGGTCCTGTGCAAGTACCCCCCGACCGGTTTCAAGAGCCTGTGGGCCCACAAAGTTTCCCAGGCGCTCGGGATCCAGCCGGTCATCGCTGCGACAATAGACCAGGCGGGGGCGACCAACCTGGGACTGGTGCAGTACGCGATGATGGCCATCGAGGCGGGGCTGATAACCACCGCCGTATGCTGCTATGGCGACAACCCGCTATCAGGGAAGCCGGGGACCTATGGGAGGCCGGTCGGGACCGACGCAGCGTACGGGTTCATCGGTGCGCCGGCAGGTTACTCGATGATCGCCCAGAGGCACATGACCGAGTTCGGGACGACGAGTGAGCAGTTGGGTGAAGTGGCGGTTTCGACTCGGGCGTGGGCATCCAAGAACCCCAACGCTCACAAGCGGGACCCGATCACGTTGGAAGACCACCAGGCGTCGCGTTATGTCACCTGGCCGCTGCATCTCCTTGACTGCTGCCTCGTCTCCGACGGCGGCGCCGCGGTGGTGGTCACTTCTGCCGACAGAGCCAAGCACCTGAGGAAGCCTCCCGTGTACGTCATGGGCATCGGGCAGCACCACATCGCCTGGGACCTCCCCCACCGCCCCACCCTCACCACCAGTGGGGCAAAGATATCCGGCGAGAAGGCGTTTGCCATGGCGGGTGTCGGGCCCGGGGACATAGACGTCTGCGAGATCTACGACTGCTTCACGATAGTCCCCATCATCACCCTGGAGGACTACGGGTTCTGCGCCAAAGGCGAGGGCGGGGCGTTCGTGGCGGACGGGCGCACGGGCCCCGACGGGTCGTTGCCGATGAACACGGGCGGCGGGCTCCTTTCCGAAAGTGGAATGGCCGGTATGCAGCTCCTGGTCGAGGGGGTGAGGCAGCTGCGCGGCGAGTGCGGAGACAGGCAGGTCCAGGGTGCGGAGACGGCCCTGGTCAGCGGGCAGGGCGGGATCATGCACACCCACGCCACGGCGATTCTGCGGAGGTAGCCGATGACCACCGACTACTCCAAGCCCCTACCAGAAATCACCGAGGACAACCAGCCCTTCTGGGACGGGTGCAGGCAGCATAAGCTCCTGCTCCAGCGTTGCTCCAAGTGCGGCCACCAAAGGGACGCGAGCCCCGCCTGCCCCGAATGCCTGTCAGGGGAGCATGATTGGGTGGAGGCGTCGGGGAGGGGGAGCGTGTACTCGTGGATTGTCGTTCACCAGCGCTATAACAGGGCCTTCGAGGATGAATTGCCGTATAACGTGGCGATTGTGGAACTAGAGGAAGGGCCTCGGCTGCTATCGAACATCGTGGAAATTGAAAATGACGACATCCAGCCCGGCCTTTCAGTTGAGGTCACCTGGGACGACGTGACCGAGGAGATCACCCTACCCAAGTTCCGCCCCTCCCCCTAGCCCCAACCACCTGCAAGGAGCCTCGACATGGCCTTGGACTACGAAAAGAAAGGCAAAATCGCCTACATCACGCTCAACCGGCCCGAGGCGATGAACGCCATGGACCCGGAGATGTACCGGTCTCTTTCCGAGGCTTGGATAGACGTGCGGGACGACCCTGACGTCTGGTGCGCCATAATCACGGGGGCCGGGGAGAGAGCGTTTACCGCGGGCGCCGACCTGAAGAAGACCATTCCCCGAGTGCCTGAGAAGTGGGAATTCTGGCAGACTCAGGATGAGCAGATCCTTAACCGGGGGCTGGAGGTCTGGAAGCCGGTTATCGCGGCGGTCAACGGTTATTGCCTGGCCGGGGGCATGACCCTTCTTCTGGCCACCGACCTCCGCATCACCGCCGAGCACGCCAAATTCGGACTCTCCGAAGTGAAGCGGGGGATTTTGCCGGGGAACGGGGGCACACAGCGGACCTTGAGGCAGCTCCCGTATCCCGTCGCCATGTGGCTGCTCCTGTCCGGGGAGTGGCTGACGGCCCAGGAGGCGCACCAATACGGCCTTGTGAACAAGGTCGTACCGCTGGACAAGCTCATGGAGGAGGCGGAGCGGATGGCCAACGTGGTATGCAAGAACGGTCCGCTGGCGGTGAGGGCCATCAAGGAGCTGGCCGTTCGATCGCAGTACCTTCCGCTGGACCACGGGCTCCGGATGGAAGAGGCCATTCAACAGATATTGATGACTACCGAGGACGCAAAGGAAGGGCCTCGGGCCTTTGCCGAAAAGCGCCCCGCGGACTTCAAAGGCCGATAACCTCGGCCGGGAGCATCGAAATGCCCGACTCCACAGAACGCTACCAGCTTCCCGAGCAACTGAGGATGGCCGCGGGCGCAGTCAGGGACTATGTCCGCAACGAAATCGTGCCATTGGAGCAGCAGATTCCCCACGACTCCATCCACCTGCCCCAGGAGGAGTACGACCGGTTGGTCCCGATTGCAAAAGACATGGGGATGTGGTGCACGGGCGTCCCCTCGGAGTTCGGGGGCGGGGGGCTTTCTATCTTTTCGCAAGCTGTGATTGACGAAGAATTGGTCCAGCACGCCGCCGGGCTTTACTGTCCAGTGTACGGGACGATGGGGGAGCCGCCTCCCGAGATCATCTTCGCGGGCAACGATTACCTGCGGGACACCTACGGAATACCGACCGTCCAGGGCCGGCGCAAGGCCTGGTTCGCCATTACGGAGCCCAGCGGCGGCTCCGATCCCGCCCGCGCCATCCAGACTCGAGCCGTCCGAGACGGCGATGATTGGATCATCAACGGCAGCAAGGTCTTCATCTCGGGGGCGCTGTGGGGGGACTGGGGCATCGTGTTCGCACGCACCAACCCGGAGACGCGTCGGGGTGTAACGGCGTTCGTTGTGGAGAACTCATGGCCAGGCTTCGACCTGACGCCGATACCCGTGATCCGGGCCTACACGCCCGCCCAGCTCTTTTTCCAGGACCTGCGCGTTCCTTCTCGCAACGTCCTGGGTGAGGTGGATGGGGGATGGGACCTGTTGGCCAACAAACTCCTGGCTCGGAGCCGGATACCCTATTCGGCGGCGAATTTGGGGGTCTCGGTGGCGGCACATCGTATGGCCGTGGAGTATTCGAAGACCCGGGAGACCTTCGGGGCGCCCTTGTCCACCCGACAGGCGATCCAGTGGATGCTGGTCGACTCCGAGGTGGAGATCCGCACCTGCCGGTGGCTGATCTGGGAAGCCGCCTGGAAATTCGATGCGGGCGAAGACTTCCGCCAGGAAGCATCGATTGCCAAGCTGCACTCGGCGGACGTATTGGCCCGTGTCGTAGACAGGTCGCTGCAGGTGCACGGCGGCTACGGGGTAACCCGGGAGATGCCATTGGAGCGCTGGTACAGGGAGGCACGGGTGCGGCGCATCGGGGAAGGGGCGCAGGAAGTGAACAAGATGTTGATCGCCAGGGAGATACTGAACCCGGGCGGGGTGAAGCGTTAGACCAAGCCGGTTGTGCACGGCAAAGAAGTGGAAACAGGAACACCAGGCAGGGGGACGATATGAGCGAGCAAGCTTATACACCGGAACTGGAGGATGTCGGAAATATAGTCGGGCTGGAACACGTGAACCTGACAGTCCCCGACCAATCGACGGCGACGGCCTTCTACGTTGGGGCGCTGGGCGGGACCCGGGACCCGTACCTGATGGTCGGGCTGGACAACATGTGGGTAAACCTGGGTGACCAGCAGTTCCACCTCCCGACCAGCGATGCACAGCAATTGCGCGGCCACGTCGGGCTCGTGGTCCCAAGCCTGGACCAGTTAAGGGAGCAGCTCTCGGGGGTGGAGGAGCGGCTGGAGGGAACGGAGTTTGCCTGGGAGGACAAGCATTGCTGCGTCGTGGTCACGGGCCCCTGGGGAAACACCTTCCACTGCTACGATGGCGGCTCGGACAAGTTCGGCGAGATGTCGCTGGGCATTCCCTACGTGGAGTTCGATGTTCCGGCAGGCACTGCGGACGGCATAGCGAGGTTCTACCGGGAGGTGATGGAGGCGCCGGCGTCGGTTGCCGACGGGATGGCCAAGGTGAGCGTCGGGACAGGCCAGGAGCTGCGGTTTACAGAGTCAAACGGGGATATTGCCGAGTACGACGGGCATCACATCGCTATATACGTGGCCGGGTTCTCGGGGCCGTTCAACGCGCTGGAGGAACGGGGCCTGATCACCGAGGAGATCCGCAACCACCAGTTCCGGTTTCAGAAGATCGTAGACCCGGACTCGGGGGATCTGCTGTTCGAAATCGAGCACGAAGTCCGGGGAATGAAGCACCCGATGTTTGGCCGGAACCTGGTGAACCGCAACACGGGGCAGAGTCTGGGGGCTTATGTGCGGGGTGGGGATGCGTTTTAGGGGGTCGCTCTTGGACAATAGCAAGTCCGATAGTCTTGTAGATCTACGACAAAGGCGTAGCACCATGACTATGCCCTGGTTAAACTGTTAAATGGACATCGCAGTGATGCAATTTGGCAGATTATATTTCTATGTCTAAAGAATACAAAAGCTGTAGCCCAATGGCTAAAACTAAAGTCACGTAGAGCATGTATGTTGTTTTGGATTCCAGTGTAATCATCAGCGAGGGCTACGGGGATAGCCGTCTTTTTGAGTTATTTACTTCGACGTCATCCCTCGCTGGTTATAAGGTCTGTGTTCCGAAACTTGTATTTGTGGAAGTTGCCGCTGATTTTGCCAGGATGCTGGATCGCGAGACGAAGAAAGTAAGCAAAGGTCTGGACTTCCTTTCTAGACGTCTGGGGCAATGTCTCCAATCCTCGATAGACAATCTTGATAAGGAAACGGAGAATGCACAATATCTGAAGAGATTCGAATCCAAAATCAATGAATCTGGCTCAATTATCGTGGAATATCCAACCACGCTACATGAAGATTTGGTGCACCGAGCCGCGTCTAGACAAAAGCCGTTCGATGAAACCGGATCGGGTTACAGAGATGCGTTGGTATGGGACACGGTAATAGATTTGGCCTCTGCTGTAAGCGATCCAGTTATACTTGTATCGGAGGATCCAGACTTTGCCAACACAGACAAGGACGACAAAGGTAAGAGGCACAAGAAGAAAAAGAATTCCTTACATCCAGACCTTATCAATGACTTGAAACTGCGTGGCATATCAAAAGATAAAGTGGTCTTAATGCCTTCACTATCGGAATTTGTGGACGTTTATGTACGCCCAAGGCTCAAATTATCCCAGCTTGATTTGGACACTGAAAGAATGATTGTGGACTCCCTTTTAAAGATCTACTCTGGTTACGAATGGGACCCCGCCGACCTGGGACTATCCGTAGAATACGAATCACCGTTTCTGGATCGCTTATATGGAATAAGTGATTTGCACGTTTTGGACGTGCGAGAATTATCTTCCACCCAACTTCTAGTTAAAGTAACCGCCACACTAGATTGCGATTTTTCTGTTTTTGTATATAAGCCTGACGGGTACGTTATGGATGATGATAGACTAGCAGTATATGATTTTGCATGGAACGATCATTATCTTTGGGGAGGCCTTAACCTATCGCTAGAATCTGAACTCAGCTTAACCATCGATACCCAGAATACAGATGAGCACGAAGTCAAAGTGCTGTATATAAATCCTGCCTAGAGTTCCTACACTTATCGCTTTAGATTTGCGTTTGGATTTCCGCAGTCGGTATTTAAGGTTTGTTTCTGGAACTTGAATTGGGAATACACGGAAATACCTTCACATTTGCCTTTCAATGTCGAGGGAGATGAGAGAGGATTCACCGAGCCGCCCATACTTCGAGAGCCTCAGCACGAGCGCCCCACCCCTCCCTTCGATTCCAGGTTGGGGAACGGAATTACGGCTAACGGGGACTAGTCCCGACCAAACCTCAGCGCCCGACCCGGCAGTCGTCCTGAGTGCTGGCCTTCGTCGACGACGACTTTGCCGTTGACTATGACGTAGGGGATTCCGAGGGGGAACTGCTTGGGGTTTTCTCGGGTTGCGGGGGCTTTGACGGTCTCGGGGTTGAAGATGGTGATATCGGCCTTGTAGCCGTCGCGGAGGAGGCCCCGGGACTTGAGGCCCAGGCGCTGGGCCGGGAAGGAGGTCATCTTGCGGATGGCCTCCGGCAGTTGCAGTTGCTTCTCGGCGCGTACGTTCTCGGCGAGGATGACGGGGAAGCAGCCGTAGGTCCTGGGGCTGGGGAACTCGCCCATCAGCACGGCGTCGCTCCCGACCATGCCGCACGGGTGGGAAACGAACGCGGGCAGGGTATTGGCGTTGGTCCCCAGACCGACGATGCACAGGTCCAGGCCGTCGTCCTGGAGGATGTCCAGAAAGGCGTCCAGAGGGTCCTGGCCCCGCATCCGCCCGATCTCCTTCACCGATAAGCCCTCGTACTGCTTGTTGTGCTCCTTTTGCAGGTTGGTGAGCCAGTTGGCAGTCGCATCCCGGCCGCCGGCCTTCATTTCGGCGACGAGTCGGGCCCTGTCGTCGGGGTCGGAAAGGACTTCGAAGATACGCTCCGGGCCGCCGTCCATGGTCCATAGGGGAAGCTCAATGGTCGCCCGCGTGCTGGAGTATATGTAGGGATAGCAGTCGAAGGTGACGTCCATGCCCTCGGCTCGGGCGTCTTCCACGAGGCCTATGTAATCAAGGTGAGACCCGACTCCCTGGGCGCTCTGACGATAGTGGGTGAGGTGGACGGGGATGTCGCTCTTGCGGCCTATCTCGATGGCCTCGTGCCACGGGGCAAGGAGGCCCTGAGACTTGAGGGAGGCCCGGGTGTGGGTGTGATAGAAGCCTCCCATTGCGTTGGTGGTCTTGGAAAGCTCTATGAGTTCATTGGTGTCGGCGTAGCCGCCAGGAGGGTAGTCCAGGCCCGTGGACAGGCCAAAGGCCCCGTCCTCCATCGCTTCTCGGATTACCGACTTCATGTCTTCGATCTCGGCGCCGGTGGCGGGCCTGTCGTCCCAGCCGACGGACCAGATGCGGACGGGTGAGTTGCCGAGGATGTAGCAGATGTTGACGGAGACGTTGTTGTTGTAGAGAGCCAGGAAATCGGCGACGGAGGACCAGTCGGTGGGCATAGGAGGCCTGTCATTGAGACCCGCGTCCATTTCGATAAATCGGTGGAGGTCTTCCTGGGTCTTGAATGGGGCAGCGGAGTTGCCATCGATGCCGATGAGCTCGGTGGTGACGCCCTGCCGGACCTTGGGCTCGTGGAGCGGCTCTTTGAGGATGGTAAAGCCGCCGTGGGAGTGGACGTCGATAAAGCCGGGAGAGACTACGTGACCGGTGGCGTCGATGACCCGGGCGGCCTGCACGTGGGAAACGTCGCCGCGAATGATCTCGAGTTCCTCACCCTGGACTCCGACCGACGCGTAGAAGCCGGGCCCTCCTGCGCCATCGATGATCATTCCGTTGTTGATGAGAAGATCTAGCATTACATCATTACCTCGGAGAAGAGTGTTTCAAGGGGGCGTCGCGAGAGAGATTATACTGTGCGCTCGACTACGTTACACCCGTCCGATGCTCGGCATAAGAGGAGACCACGCTTGGCGGACACCCGATTCGGAATAATCACGTGGGCCGACCCCTGGGCCTCGGTAAGCGGAATCGGTGTTGTGGCCCGGGAAGCCGAGGCGATAGGGTTTTCGACGCTGTGGATATGGGATACGACTATCTACACAAAGGACGCATACATCGCATTAGCCGTCGCGGCACAGGCGACCAACAAAATCAAGCTCGGGCCGGGGGTGTCGAATCCTCTAACAAGGCACATTTCCGTGATTGCCAACGGGATCGCGACGCTGGATGATTTGAGCAATGGTCGGGCGGTGTTGGGGGTGGGGAGGGGGGCACCCGGATCGGCGAATGCGCTCGGATACGCGACGGAGTCGATGGCGCAGTTCGAGGCGAGGCTACGGGACCTACAAGCATTGGTGTACGGTAAGGAGGTCGAGGTTGAAGGGAGAGGGACGTACCGGGTACAAGCAGTGGGGCGTCGAGTGCCGGTCTACCTGTCGGTCTGGGGCCCGAGAATGACGGAACTGGCCGGAAGGCTGACCGATGGTGCGTTGATAGCAGGGCCATCGAACACGACGGCTATGGGCCTCAAGGTGCGGAGGCTGAGAGAGGCGGCGCAGTCCGCGGGCCGGGGCCCGGGTAAAGTTGAGGCACACGTGCAACTCACCATCTCATGGGATGACAGTCCGGACAAGGCGATAGAACGGGTTAGGCCCGTGGTCACCTATCAGCTGCGTCGAGCCCCGGCGACCTGGCGAGAGGAGATGCCAGAGTCACTCCAGGATGAGGTTGCCGCGATCAGGGGGGCCAAGTCCTTCGGGAGGTCACCGTCTGGGGGTGGGGAGGGGTTGGCCTCCGACGCTCTGGTTAGACATGCGGCCATCGTTGGGACAATGGAGGAGTGTCGGGAGCGGGTGAGGGAGATTGTGAGACTCGGGCCTGAGGAGGTCGTCTTCCGGTTGCCCGCCGAGAACCGGATGGAGACGCTGAAGGGGTTGGGGGAGGTGGCGTGGAGGCTTTAGGCCCTGACATGGGAGACGCGGGAAGCTCCGATTGAACGTCCCATTGGAACATTGCCTCAGATCCCTCGCGGGGCCTCGGGATGGGAGGGGGATGCAGGTCTAGGCCTCTATGCCCATCATGGAGAAGGGTCGGTTGTGGAGGATGTCGTCTATGAGGTCTGGGGGGATGGGGGGAAGCTTGATGCCGTCTCCCCACTCGTTGAAGTTTCGGAAGATGTCGGCGGCCTGGGCAGGAGGCATGACTGGGAAGTCGGAGCCGAAGAGGATGCGGTCGGTGACCTTGTATTCGATGGCCACCTGGAGGCCGTTGTAGAGCTGCCACTTGCGGTGGAACCGGGCGGAGAGGTCGGTGAAGACGTTGAGGTTCTTGCGCAGGAGCATGACGGTCTCCTGCATCTGGGGCTGGCCGAAGTGGGCGACGATTATCTTCAGGTCCCGGCATGCCATGGCGACCTTGTCCAACGTCAGCACGTCTCCCCACTCCAGGGTGCCCTTGGGGTCATACATGCCGCCCATGTGGAACATGACGGGCACGCCGAAGTCCTGGGCCATGTAGTAGAGGCGCCAGGCCTCCGGGGACCAGGGGTCGAAGGCCTGGTAGACGGGAGAGAGCTTCAACCCCTTGAGCCCCAGATTCTTGACACTGTTTTCGAAGTCATCGAAGGCGGTGGGGTCGTTCGGGTGGACGGAGGCAAAGCCAATAGCCCGACCCGGGTATTGAGCACAGTACTCGGATATGAACTCGTTGGGGACGTCGTGGCCCGGGCGCCGGGGGACGTTTATGACGGCGAACTGGGTAGCGTTGGCATTGTCCATGGCGGCGCGGTGTTCGTCGGGCCAGGCCTCGCCGCCGCGGACGCCGTACTTGATGCGCTCAGCCATGGCCTCTTTGCTGCGGTGCTCGGGGAGGTAGCAATGAGTGTGCCAGTCGGTGATGCCTCTGTTTGAATTGTCGGTCATGGTCAGTCCTCCGTGTGGGGCGAGGGGCTAGTTCCTGAAATAGGGCATGATACTTTCGCCGATAAGACTCATCTGCTTCTTCTTGTCGATAAAGGTCCACATGTGGCAGTCGAGCGCCTTGACCCCGGCCTGCTGCAATTCGTAGACACGTTCGCGGATCTGGTCGGCGGTGCCGTACATGCCGACGAAGTCTATGAGTTGCCGGGTGACGAGCCTAGCGTGGTCGGCGTCGACGCGTTCGTGCTGGTAGTAGTCGTAGGCGTCGTGGACGCGCTTGAGTTCCTGGAGCAGGTCTGAGTCGATCTGACTGATCAGGCTCTGGACGTCGGGGTTGGAGTCGTGGCGGAAGATGGAGAGATAGAAGCCAGTACACATGGTGGCGACGGAGGCGGCCATCTCGTCCCAACCCCTGTCTCCGTCCTCCTCAACGTAGAGGGGGAGACAGACGCGGATGTCGATGTCGTCGGGGTCCCGACCCGCCTTTTCGGCGGCCCGGTGGACCAGGTCCAGGCACCACTTGGCGACGATGGGGCTGCCCTTGGAACAGAGGAGCACGCCGTCGCCCAGCCGACCGGCGATTTCGCAGGTCCTAGGGCCTGCGGCGTGAACGTACACCGGGAGTCGACGCTGTATCCACTCGTTGTGCATTTTGGCGCCGTTAAACTCGGCCTCGTGCCCGGATGTGTAGGTGTGGATGAAGTTGATGACGTTTTCGAGCAGCGCCATGGGACGGACGTTGATGTCCATTGTGCGGGCTGCGCTGAACCCCGACCCCAGCCCCACCCAGGCCCGGCCCCCGGATATCTCGTCGATGGTGGCCATGGCGTTGGCGGTGACTGCGGGGTGCCGGGTGAAGGTGTTGGTCACTGAGGGCCCGATGCGCACGCGGTTGGTGTTGAGGGCGGCTATGGTCATGGCGGGATAGGGGTCCCGGGCAAGGTTCTGGGTATCGATGATGCCGAGCATGTCGAAGCCGGCCTGCTCTGCGGCGGCAGCGTGGTCGGCGATTTCGTAGGAGGCGAGGGCTCGGCCCCAGGCGACGCTGAAGTCCATTCTCATGGTCGGGTTCTCCGGCGGGGGAAGGTGTCTCGGGGCATTATAGCGTATGGTGGTCTTCGATTTTCGGGTAGTGGGTGGGGGGAGGTTTTGATTGAACGTTGATTGAAAGTTGATTGAACTCGTAGCTGGTTTGATTGAACGACGCCTAAAGGGTTTTCTGGGGATTTCGCGTGGTGCAGGGGAGATCCCCGCCGCACCGCGCCCCACGGGGATGGATTCCCGATCGGAGTCGGGAATGACGAAGGGGAGGGGGCGGGTTTTTGATTGTTTTGCGGTTTCAGGCACGGCTTTGATTGTTTAAGGATCGGGGATGAAACCCTCACCCCCTTGGTCTCCCTCTCCCCCTCTCCCTTAATGGCCCTAAGAGCCTGCCCCGAGTCCCTCGACGGGGAGAGAAAAACAGGGGCAAGCGCCTGCGCCCTGGCGCAGGCGCTTGCCCCTAGTTTGGTACTGGTGGGTGGGGAGGGGATGACGGCATAGGGTGGGCGGGGATGACCGGCGAGACGTGACAGTCGGATGTGGGCCACCCCTCGCTCGACCCTTCGAGTGGCCTCAGCGTGAGCGGCCCCACACCGGGGGTCGGGGAGTACGGAGAAGGGAAGGGCCGGGTAGGCGATGGAAGGACCATGACCAGGGCGCAGGGGCGGGGGGGCCAAGCTGCGCCAGACCCGCAAGTCGGCAGGGCTGGAGGGAGTTTCCCCTTGCGGCCTGTCCGTATGCGGGAGACGCTCTACCATTCGGAGGGATGGGAGCGCAGACTCTTTGCCGTCTCCGGGTGAAAGGGGATCTCCGAGGGGGAAGACGGGGGAGTAGTCCCGGGGCGCAATGCCCTCGGGGGACCCGACAAAGTCGGGGTAGAGCCCCTCGCGCATGGCGGGGGCTAGACGCCCTAATGAGGGGGCGCAGCCGCGGGGTAGACCTGGAAGACAGGTGTGCCGCGGAGAGTCGATGGACCTTCCATCGCCTGGAGGAAAGGGTGAGGGGAGCAGGCGCGTGTCGGTGGCCGGGCGTTCGCGCAGGGCCCGGGTGGGACGAGAGCTGATCAGGCTGTTGCGTCTCATAAGACTCCTTATTCCTTTCCTGTGTGATGGGCTCCGAGGTACGAGATCGGATGCCTGGGGGTTATTATAGCACGGGAGTTCAGGTAGTGCAAATGTACACGTTTGGGGGGGTGCCCCTCGACCCCACAGGGGAACCCTCACCCCCTTGATCCCCCTCTCCCCCGTATCGGGGTACGGGGCAGGCTCTTAGGGCCTATAAGGGAGAGGGGGAGAGAAGAACAGAGGCAGAGGTCGGCGCTTCTGCGCCGACCTCTGCCTCTAGTTCAGTACTGGGGAGGAGGGGGGAGGGAGGTAAAGGACATGAGTGGGCAAATCCTAGATTCCTCGCGGGGCATCGGAATGGGATGGGAGAGGGGGGGTGGGGCTTTTGCAAGGCTGACGGGACGTATTGGCAAGCCGTGGGCCCCGCCTCCGCTCATACTTCGAGAGCCTCAGCATGAGCGGCCCCGTCACCCGGGGATGGATTCCCGATCGGGGTCGGGAATGACGAATAGGATGAGGAATGGACTCATACTTTCGGACGGCTCGGAAACAGGCTGGTGTCAACCATGACGGGAGGGAGGGCTTAGGGGTTATCCGTTGTGGTTGGGTTAGAGCCAGGTGATGATTGAGCGCCGGATACAAGCTTAAAGATTGCCGGGGTCGGGCTCACCGGCTGACGACGGGCAAGGCGGGTTCGATGAACTGCTCTATGGTGCCGTCGCACAGGACTACCCCGTCCTCGCAAATACATTCGACGCGCCCACCCTCGAACTGTTCGGTATAGAGCCTTGCGTACAAGCCCCCATGCTCGAGGAGCTCTGCATGAGTGCCCTGCTCCACTATCCTGCCCCTGTCCATTGCAAATATCACGTCCGCCGCCATGATCGTGGAGAGACGGTGTGCTATGGCGATGGCGGTCCTGCCGCGCATCAGTGGTTCCAGGGCGGCCTGGACCTGGCGTTCGCTCGCCGTGTCCAGGGCCGAGGTAGCCTCATCCAGGATCAACACCCGGGGGTCGTGAAGAATCACCCTGGCTATGGACAGCCTCTGACGTTCGCCCCCGGACAGCCTGTAGCCGCGTTCGCCGACCACCGTATTGTAGCCGTCGGGGAATTCCATGATCTTGTCGTGTATGTAGGCGGCCCGGGCGGCGGCCTCAATCTCTTGCTGGGAAGCCTCAGGGTTTCCGTACAGAAGGTTGTTCCTGATGCTGGCGTGAAACAGGTAGCTCTCCTGGGTCACGTAGCCGGTGAGTCGGGCGAGGCTTTCGAGGCTGATCGCCCGGACGTCCAGTCCGTCGATCAGCACCGAGCCCTCGGTAGGGTCGTACAGACGGGGAATCAGGTAGGAGATGGTGGTTTTGCCTGCCCCGCTCGGCCCGACGAAAGCTGCCAATTGCCCCGGCTCAACGTGAAAGCTAACTCCGCGCAGGGCCCATCGCTGGCTGGTTGTTTCGCGCTCAGAAGGGTCCTCATAAGACAGGCCCACCGACTTGAAGGACACTCGACCTCGGACTTGCCGGTGGTCCAACCTGGTCGCGCTGGGCGAGTCCGTAATGTCGGGCTCGATGCCGAGGTAGCCGAATATGCGCTCGAACAATGCCAGCGAGGCCTGGAGCTCCACCGACACCTGGAGCAGGCTGCCCATGGGGAAGAACAGCCTGGACTGGAGCGTGGTGAAGGCGACCAGGGTCCCGGCGGTCACTCCCCCAAAGGCGCTCCCGGTAAGCAGGTAGCCGGCAATGAGGTAGATGGCCACGGGGGAGATGGAGAAGAATATGCGCATCACGGCGAAGAAGGACTGGCCGGTCATCTGCAGGCGCACCGAGAGGTCGGCCAGCCGCTGGTTTTCGGTCCGGAATCGTTCGCTTTCCTGGTTCTGCCGGCCGAATAGCTTGGCCAGCATGATGCCAGAGATGGACAGGGTCTCCTGGGTGGTAGCGGTCATGTCCGCCGCCGCCTTCTGGGACTGGGCCGTGACGGCGCGGCGTCGGTCTCCCACCAGTTTGGAGAGGGCGAAGAAGATTGGGGTGGTTCCCACAGCCACGACCGTAAGCTGCCAGGAGAGTACGGTCATGGCCGCAACGGTGCTGATTACAATGACCGTGTTAGACAGGACATTGGAGACGGTAGTGGTGACGACGTTCTGGACTCCTCCTACGTCGTTGGCTATGCGGGACTGGATTTCGCCTGTACGAGTCCCCGAAAAGAAGCCCAGCGACAGGCCCTGGAGGTGAACGTAGAGGCGGTCTCGCAGGTCGCGCATGACTCGCTGGCCCACCAGATTGGTCATGTAGGTCTGGACAATCCCGAGACCCCCAGTTACCACGGCAACCCCCACCATCACCCCGGCCAGAATCCAGAGCAGGGTCAGGTCGGGGGTGCCGGAGGGTGGGAAGAGGGCGGAGTCGAACACCTCTCGGATCAAGAGAGGATTGACCACTCCCAGGCCGGCAGTCACAAGGATCAGGAATGCGATTCCGAGGAGTTTGATCCAGTATGGGCGGAAGGCGGCGGCGGTACGCCTTACGACTCCGCTGGGCCTGCTCGTTTTAGCTGTTGAGTCGGCGTCCATCAAGTCGGGGCTTCCGCTAGACCTGTTTAATGGCTACCAATTCATGCCGCCAAGTGTATCGAGGGGAGACGCCGAAGGTTTGAGAGGCGTCGGCGCATGTGGTTTCCAGAAGCAGCGGCCTTCGGTTCGGCAAGTATACACAATGCCGGGGGCGGGTCGTCTCTATGGAGGGCAGGGGAGGGATGTTAGCGGAAACGTGGGATGATGTGGGTGGCCAAGGTCTCGATCTGGGGCATGACCTGGTGCGGGGACCGAGCGTTGGAGAAGGCGAAGTGGGTGCCTCCCATGTCAGCGAAGGTATGGATGGTGCGGGCGATGTCATCAGGGGTCCCGATGGCGTAGTGGGTGTCGGGGGTCGGGACGAGGGACATTTTGCGCTGGTAGCGGTGTTCGAGGGCTTTCTCGGCGATACGCTGGGCCTCAGCCCGGGTGTCGGCGATGCAGAAATAGAACTGGATTGCTTTGGTGATGGTGGTCGGGTCTCGACCCTCAGCCTCACAGTACTTTTCAATCCTAGCCCATAACTGCTGGTACATCTCGGGGCTGATGCTGTGGGGGATGTATCCATCGGCGAAACGGGCGACTCTTTTCAAGACTCCCTCAGCCGTTCCCCCTATCCAAATTGGCGGGTGGGGCTTTTGAATAGGCCTGCCCTCGAGGACGTATTCGTCCAGTTCCAACAGCTTTCCGGAGAAGGATACCGGCTCGCCCGTCCATAGTGATTTGATCGCTTCCAGGGCTTCATTACAGTAGCGGCCTCGGGTCCGGGCAGAAGCTCCGTATGCTTCGAAGGAGCCGGGGACGGTCCCGCCCGTCCCAACCCCAAAGATAAGCCTTCCACCCGACAGCCGGTCCAGCGTGGCGAGGGCGTGGGCGATGCCGACGGCGTTTCGCAAGGGCAGGATGATGACTGACGGGCCGAGGGTGACGCGTTCCGTATGGGCGGCCATGAAGGAGAGGGTCGTGAGGGGTTCAAGGGCGTCGGCGCCGGAGTGAACGTCCTCGGTAATCCAGAGGGTGTCAAAGCCGAGGGACTCGATGGCCCGGGCGTAGTCGATGACTCCCTGCCGCGAATACTGGTAGGTCTCGTGGAAGGACATGCCGAAGGTGAGGCTGGTCATGACAAATGTTGGTCGGGGGAAGCCCCACTGACACCCCAGGACTGGGCGTGTCCTAACCGCCCGCGGCAGTAGCGGAAACGCCTTCCAGGTTGACCTCCACCTCAATCTCCAGAATGGCGACGGGGTCTTCTTTTTCCAGGTTGTCGGGGGCTGGGAAGTAGCCGCCGTAGTCGTTGGGGGTGGAACGGTGGTAAGCCAGGGCGTCCTCAATGGACATTTGCGGAGGGGGCACGGGTTCGCCATCGAGTTGGATGCCCTCGATGTGGAACTCTATGGCCTCTTTGATCATTGCCTTGATGCCATCCCAGGTCTTGTCTGCAGAGACGCAGCCAGGAAGATCGGGAATGTAGGCGCAGTAATTGTTAGGGGTCTGTTCAAAGACCACCACGTAAGTCAGGCTCATCGTCTTCACCTCCGAAGACCAGCTTGCCGTAAGATGCTTCGCCATGTGTCTTTGTTCAGATCACGACTTGGATGCCCGGCTATGGTTACGGTTCCGGGTTTGACCGGATGTTTGTATTGTCGGTGGCTGCCCTTCATTCGATCTAGCTGCCAACCGTCCCTCTCGACGATGCGTATGGCTTCTCGCACTTTCGGCATGGTGGGGACGAGCAGTCAAGGAGCATGTTACCACATGCTCAATATGGTGTAAGTGTATGTGTCGGCCAGTGAGGGCAGCAACGAGTACGGGTGCCTCGGCATATTAGGCTCGCGGGTTGAGGATGGCGCCCTGGGCTGCAGTCAGCTTGGCTATGGGAATGCGGTAGGGGCTGCAGCTGACGTAGGTGACTCCGGCATCGTGGAAGAAGCGGATGGAGCGGGGCTCGCCGGCGTGCTCACCGCAGACACCGATTTCCAGGCTCGGCTTCTCCTCTCGGGCCCAGCCGATGGCCGTCTCCATCAGTCGACCCACGCCCTTTACGTCGATTATCTCGAAGGGGTTGTCGTCCAGGAGGCTGTTGTCCAGGTAGGTGGTCAGGAACTTCTTCTCGGCGTCCTCCCGGGAGAAGGAGTAGACGGCCTGGGTTAGGTCGTTGGTGCCGAAGGAGAAGAAGCCCGCCTCGTCGGCGAGTGGTGCTGCGCGCATGCAGGCGCGGACAGTCTCCATCATGATGCCTATGCGGAAGCCCTTGCCCTCGATGTGTTTCTTCACCCAGAGCAGCTCTTGAAGGGTAATCACCTGGGGGACCATGATGGAGACCCGGGCCCCGGTCTCGGCTTGAGCCTCGGCGATGGCTTCCACCTGCATGGCGTACACCCGAGGCGTGGTCACAGCCAGCCGCACCCCCCGGTGCCCGAGCATCGGGTTCACCTCGTGGAGGTCCTCGATGCGCTGTTTCAGCCTGGGATCTTCCGTTTCCAGGTCTGCGGGGAGGAACTCGTGGAGGGGGAGGTCCAGCAGGCGGATTATGATTGGCGTATCTTCAAGGGCGCGGAAGAGGGTTAGGAAGTCGGTCTTCTGGAGGTCACGGAGATTGGCGAGGGCCCGTTCTTCTTCATCATTGGAATCGCTGAGGATGAAGTCGCGGATAGCGTCAAGGCGCAATTTTCCCGTGAACTGGCGCTCGGTGCGGCAGAGACCTATGCCCTCGGCGCCGTGTTTCCTGGCAAGGGCGACGCCTTCTGCGGTATCGGCGTTGCCCCAGACCCCGATCTGCTTGGTATCGTCGGCCCAGCTCAGGAGCTTGGCAAGCTCGGGGGTGGCCTCGGCTTCCAGAAGGGCCAAGGCGCCCTGATACACACTGCCGCTGGACCCGTCCACGGTTATAACGTCACCTTTGCGCACTACTACGTCGCCCACAGTGAAAGACTCGTTTGTAAGATCAACAGTGACTTCCTCTGCGCCGCAGACGCAAGGTTTGCCCATGGCCCGGGTGACGATGGCAGCGTGGGAGGTTAGCCCGCCCCGAGAAGTGAGCACTCCACCTGCAGCGGCAATGCCTTGTATGTCGTCGGGGCTGGTTTCTGGTCGGACAAGGATCACGCCATCCGTGGCCTTGGACATCGATACGGCCTCCAGGGGGTCGAATACGACCCTGCCGGAAACGGCGCCCGGTGCGGCGTTCAGGCCTCGGGCTATGGGTTGGTGACGCTCCGGGAACTGGATGCGGTTGTGCAGGAGTGCCCGTATGTCGTCGGGGGTGATGCGGAGCAGGGCCTCGTCCTGGGTGAGCAGGCCGTCCTCCACCATGTCCACGGCTATCTTGACAGCAGCCTCGCCGCTGCGTTTGCCGGAGCGGGTCTGGAGCATATAGAGCGTGCCTGATTCCACGGTGAACTCGACGTCCTGCATGTCGTGGAAGTGGTTTTCGAGGTCGCGGGAGAGGTTTTCCAGCTCTTGATAAACATCCGGCATCTGGTTCTTCAGGGCGTCGATGCTTTGCGGAGTCCTGACACCAGACACCAGGTCCTCGCCCTGGGCCACGGGCAGGTACTCTCCGAAGAGGCCCCGGGCGCCGGTGCTCGGGTTCCGGCTGAAAACAACCCCGGTGCCCGACATCTCGTCGTGGTTGCCCATCACCATGGACTGGACGACCGCGGAGGTGCCGATGTCTGCAGAGATGTCGTGGAGGCGCCGGTACTCGTTGGCCCGTGGGTTGTCCCAGGAGCCGAACACGGTCTTCAGGCACTCGACCATCTGCTCCCGGCTGGAGACGTTGAGGACGGTGTCCATCATGCCGGGCATGGATACGGGCGCCGACGACCGGACCGAGACCATCAGGCCGTCGTCAAAGTCGCGTCCCAGGGACTCCCCTAGCCAAGCCAGGGCTTCGTCAATCTCGTCCATGGGCAGAGTATTGCTGTTGCGGTACTCCTTGAAGGCATCGATGGAGACGACGAATCCGGGGGGCACGGGCAGACCGAGCCTTGTCATGGTGACCAGGTTGGCCCCCTTGTTGCCGAGAAGGGCCTTGTCCTCGCACTCGTCGATGAAACGGTAAACGTTGGTCATGGCTGAAACCTCATGCGCCCACTCCTGCCAGGAGCGATTCGTCTACATAGGCTATTGTCTGGGGGCCCTGGGGCAGCACGCAGACCGTGGCGTCGGGGCCGTAAGAATCGATAACTTCATCCACCGTAGCCTGCAGGTCTGCAACCGGGCGGATGTGGGCCGACCTTACTTGGTCGGGGGTCAGGTAGTCGGACTTGAGATACACGTTGGCTTTGAGCTGGATTTGGGCCTGTATCTGGACCTGCCACTGGTCCTGGCGGGAGAATCCGGGCGCTTCGACCATGGACAGCAGGTCTTCAGGCGATTTCCGGGAAGTGAGCAGGGACTTGTAGTCGCCATGCTCAGGGATGCCGTCCCGACACTCGGCGGCGCAGATTATGGAGCCGCCCGGCCTGACCACCCGTGCCGCAGCAGAAAGCCCCTTCACGGCCTGGTACAGGTTCAGGTCCAGGGGATAGCCGCTGTTGGTGGTAATTACAACGTCAAAGGGCTCGGGGGCGGGGCGCATGGTGACGCTGCGGGCGAACTCACAGGCCCCGGAATGCTCGGCAAAGAGTTCCCCTGCATGGACGCTGGTAATCCGGTGTTCATCGTCAACCGTGACATCAATGGCAAAGCTCACCCCCGTATCCCGAGCTATCCGGCGTATGGCATCGTGGACGGGGTTGGCCTCGGTGACCGCCCACGTGGCGTCGGGGTGGGCGATGAGGGGGGCAGAATGGAGCTTCATTATGGTCTCGACGCCCGCGAGCCCCGGGGCAACCATCTTGGGCCCTCCGCTGAACCCCGCGAAGAAGTGGGGTTCGACGAGGCCGAGGGTAATGCACACGTCGGCATCCACCCAATGGCGGTTCAACAGCACGGGCACGCCGTCTACGGGTGGGGCGGCAGAGACCAGGGCATTGGGGTCAAAGGCGTTGTGACAGATGACAGGATAGTTGGCAACAACCTCGGGCCCGAGCATCCGCTCCAGTTCTTCGTGGGAGTTAGACCTGTGAGTGCCCGTGGCAACCAGTATGGTTATCCGGTCTTTGGGAAGGTGGTCAAGCTCATCCAGCAGGACCGGAACGATCTCGGCGGTGGGTACGGGCCGAGTCACATCGCAGACGGAGATGGCAACGGATTGACCATTGCGGGCGAGCGAACGCAGCGTAGGGGAGTCGATGGGGTTGCGGAGGGCATTAAGGATGGCGGACTGGGGGTCGGGGAGGGGTGGTGGATAGTCGGGTTCGATGACCGTAGTCCGGTCGTCGGGCAGTTCGATGGTCAGCCCGGAGGTCCCGTATGCCAGTTCGACTCGCACTTGAGTGGTTTCCGTACGCCTTGCTAGAAGAGTTGCGTAATCTAAATATTAACACCGCCGCAAGGGTGGTGAGTGGCGGGGGATTAGTATGGAGCGGTTAAGGATAAAACAGCCGCTCGGCGGCCCGTTTTAGCTCGGGGCGGAAGTCGGGGTGGGCGACGTTGATCAGTTCCCGGGCTCGCTCCCGGTTGGACTTGCCCAGCAGCCGGGCCACGCCGTATTCCGTGACTATGGTGTCGGCGAAGGTGCGAGGCACGGTAACCACGCTCCTCTCCTCCAGCTGCGGCACGATTCTCGACACTGCCCCATCAAGCGCAGTGGACCAGAGCAGGGTCAGAGCCCGACCCCCGTTGGACATGATGGCCCCAAGCTGGAAGTCGAGCTGGCCACCCGTTCCGCTGATCTGCCTGCCTCCGAAAACCGTCTCGGCGTTAATTTGGCCCGTGAGGTCTACCGACAGGGCGTTGTTAATGGAAATCATGTTGTCGTGTCGTGCCACGGTGCGGGCGCTGACCACGTAGTCGGATGGTAGAAGCTCGATGGCAGGGTTGTTGTGGGCAAACCGGAGCTCGGCCTCTGTTGCGCCGTGGAGGCACGTGAATATCGCCTTGTCCCGGTGGATGGTCTTCCGGGCCCCGGTGAAAATGCCCTTCTCTATCAGTGAGAGAGCCCCCGGGGCGACCAACTCCGAATGCCATCCCAGGTCCTTGTTGCAATCGAAGGTCCCGAGAATCGGAAGGTAGCCGCCGGGCGTACCTATGCCGGTCTGGAGGGTCGCTCCGTCGGGTATCAGTTCTGCAACGTAGTTCGCAACTCTTCTCGCGGTTTCGGGCGGGTCGGTCCATCCCATGCGCGACGCGAAGGCCCGCACCTGCTTTGCCGTCAGGGGCGCCAACTCGGGGAGGTATCGGGCCTGCTCTTCGGGGCTTATCTTAGGGAGTAAGTCCGTAAGGAGGGAGCACACCTCAGCGTCAGAAGAAGACTTAATTGTCTGACTGACCTCTTCGCCCGTGAGCAGGGGCGCGGTGTGTTCCACGAACAGGTCGATGTTGTTAACGTGGATGTAGTTCTGGCCGTGGGTACGTATCTGGCTCTCG
Source organism: Dehalococcoidia bacterium (assembly GCA_965207225.1). Taxonomy (GTDB): domain Bacteria; phylum Chloroflexota; class Dehalococcoidia; order Plut-88900; family Plut-88900; genus Plut-88900. The sequence goes on along the minus strand of CBDBLV010000005.1, from coordinate 1,727,992 downwards.
TCGACCTGGGCGATAACCACTTTCGAGAGGCCGGCGAGCCGGGCCTTGTCCCAGGGCGCGTAACCGAAGCTGCAAAACCCACCTTCATCGGGACTAGAAACCAGGACCATGAGTACGTCAATGGGCTTGGCGCCACCAAGTGCCTCTATGCTGGGGATGCGGGTTGTGTTTAACAGGGGCGAGTAGTCGATTAGCCGGTCGTTGTAGGCCTCGATCCCGAGACCCAGGAACTGCTCGGTGACGATGTGGAATGAGTCTCCCCAGTCCGATTGCAGCCAGCCGGGGTCGAAGACGTGGCTGTCGATGCAGGCCTTTACGTCATGTAGTTCGTCTCGACGGTCGGCGAGGGCCTGTAGAATCAACTGGGGGTGGGGAGGTGCGGGCACGTAGACGAGGTCGCCGGACTTGATAACCCGGGCGGCGCCTTCAGCCGATGTGAGACGGGACTCGTAGACTTCCTTCCAGACCATGCGGGGGATGATAAGGGTTGCAGGATTGTGATGCCAGAGGTGAAGGCCGTTGTGTTACAGTGATGCAAAGAGGAGGGCATGATGTTCGACGCCAAGCTAATCTCCGCCGACTCCCACGTGGACGAGCCCCTGTCGTTGTGGCAGGAACGGCTCCCGGTCCACCTGCGCCACAAGGCGCCCCACATCGAGGTGCGGGACGGCAAGCGGCTGATGATCCAAGATGGCATGAGGCCCAAGAAGATGGCCATGGGCTCGGATGAGAAGACGCATGAGGACAAGCTGAGAGAACAGGGTCGGGTGCAGGGCTGGGACGTCGACTACCGGTTGAATGCCCAGGATGTCGACGGAGTAGGAGCGGAAGTGGTATACCCCGGCACTTTCGGCCTCGAAATGGCTTGCTCCCCCGACGCCGAGTTCCAGGCCCAAGTCGCCAGCGTTTACAACGACTGGGCGATGGAGCTATTCGGAGACCGTCGGGACAGGTTCGCCATGGCGGCGCTGATCCCGGTTATTGACATCCCGTGGGCGTGCGGAGAGATGCGTCGGGTGGCGGGGCTGGACATGGGGTCTTTCTTCCTGCCCAGCGTAGTTGACCCACCCTACAACCGAGTCGAATACAGGCCAATATGGGAGACGGTAGAAGAGACAGGAGTACCCCTGAACTTCCACATCAGCAGCGGCCGGGACCCGAGGGTTGAACGGGGCCCGGGCGGCGCGGTAATCAACTACATTATGGGCGCGCTGGTGGACGGGATAGAGCTGCTGGTCTACCTGTGCTCGTCAGGGGTGCTGATGGACCACCCGAGCATGGAGTTCGTGATTGTGGAGTCGGGGGCGGGGTGGCTGGCCTGGGAGCTCCACGCCATGGACGAGGCCTACCGGAAACACCACATGTTCACCCGGCCCAAGCTGGATATGCTGCCCAGCGAGTATTTCAAGAGGCAGGGGTACGTGACCTTCGGCGACGACCCCGTGGCCCTCACTACCCTCGACTACTACGGCGCAGACCGTCTGCTATGGGGCAACGACTACCCCCACCACGAGGGAACATGGCCCAACTCCCGAGAGGTGATAGAAAAGCAGTTCGCGGGATTCGGAGAGGATACTAAGAGGAAGATCGTGAGGGAGAACGCGGCGGGCTTGTACGGGTTCGCGCCTAACTAGGTTTCCAGCGGGCCGCCGCGGCGCAGCCAGTCGGTCATCGATCCGTCGTAGAGCCTGGGTGAATAGCCCAGCTTGGACAGGGCCAGGAATCCGAGGGAAGCCCGGGGCCCGGTCCGGCAGTAGGCTATCGCCTTACCCGAGTCCGACGTCAGAGGCCTCAGCATCGAGGCCAACTTATCATCAGGCAGCAGGTAGGCATTGTCTTCACCTACTAATGATCGCCATTCCAGGTGTCGTGCGTTGGGGATGTGCCCGCCTGCTCCATCCTCTCCCCGGTACTCCTTCTCGCCGCGAAAGTCGATCAGTCCAGCCGGTGTGCTCTGCGACAGGTCATCCCAGCGGGCCCTGATGTCTTCGTTGAGCGTAGGTGAGAATTCTCCGGCAGTCGGGGGGACGGGGCGGTAGAAAACGGCGTTGCCCGAGGCCTTCCAACCTTCGAAGAAGGTGTCCATGAGCAGGACCTCGGGGCAGCCGAGATACTGGAGAATCCACGAGAGCATCGCCCCATTCTGTCCATCTACGGAGTCGTAGAGTAGGGGAGTGCGGTTGTTGGAGAGGCCTGCGTCGGCGGCCCAACGGGAGAGGGAGTCGGGGTCCATGAGCCGGGCCTGATCGTCGAAGGCCGTGTAAACGGGCAGGTTTACCGCCCCTTCCAGGTGACCCGACATGTACTTCATCGGCCGTCGGGGGTCGAGGAGGATAACTTCAGGGTCTGCGAGGTGTTCGTGCACCCAGTCGGGAGAGACCCAGGTAACGGGGCTCAATGTACCTTGCCCTCGCTAACGCTTGAGTTGCCGGAGAACGCGGTGGTTACTCCGGCAACTCCATTTTGCCAGGGGGAAGAAGGGCGCAAGCCGCTAGACCTTTTCGAACTCGGGAATGATCTCCGTGGCCCGGGCCACGGTGTTGGCAACCGGCGAGCCTTCGACGGCAAGCTTCCAAACCTCTCTGAGGGCGTCTTCATCGGCGTCGGCGGAGACGTATACCTTGGCGTTGATCTTACCGTAGCCCGGGTTTCCGTCGTCCAGACCTGCCCACTTCAGGATGTTGTCGAAATGGCCTTCCAGGGCGATCTCCAGGTCGTTGAGCTTGATGCCACGCTTGGTAGCATTCAGCACGAACCCGACCATCATGCATCCCCCTACAGCCGAGAGAATGTGCTCGTGGGCGGAGGCTGCGGTGTCGGTGGCGTCCAGGCCTTCGGGCTCGTCCAGGTCCACGGTGTGGGTCCGGGTGTAGGCCTTGCCCTTGAAGCCGGACTCCCACCTGACGCGGGAGCGCCAGGGGCCGCTGACGGCCTTCTTGACCTCGGGGTCTTTCAAGGACTCGAGTATCTCGTTCAGTTTCTCGGGCCTGAGCCCATTAAGCTCTTCTGCCATTGTTCTATTCCTCCACGGATGACTTCGGTCTGCTCCTAACCGAACTCCACCCTGAGCTTCTCTGCGGCCGCGGTTATCGATTGTAGCTTCTGGTAGGCAATGGGGTCGGTGTTCACGTTGCGCTCGGCGAAGGTGCCGAAACCGCAGTCGGGGTTCAGGTAGATCTGCTCGGGTGCGAAGTAGTCCAGGGCCTCGTGGACGCGACCCACGATCTGGTCGGGGCTTTCGATTTCGTCGGTCCTTGGGTTCGCGACCCCCAGCCCTATCTCCTTCTCGTTCTTGTACTCTTTGAACACCTCCATCTCGCCGGCCCTGGGGGTGGCGTACTCCAGGACAAGCTGGTGGATGTTCATGGCCATCAGGTAGGGGAGCAAGGGGCCGTAGTTGCCCTTGAGAAGCACATCTTCCTTGCGGCTCCAGTTCCCCCGACACACGTGGACCCCGAAGCGCACCCCGTCAATCCCTTCGACGGTCTCGTTCATCATGCGGACGGCCGACTCAAGCTCGTCCCTGGGGTCCTTGCGGGTAGCCATGGCGGCGCACATGAAGGTCTCGGCGCTTTCGTCGCCGTAAACAACCTGGGAGAGGGTTGGCTCGTCGAACTGGATGAAGTCGACTCCTCGCTCCTTCAGCGTCAGTACTTCTTCTCGCAGTATCTGTATCACATCACGGGAAAGCTCTTCCTGGTCCGGGTAGGCGGTGTCCGAAAGCCCTTCGAACCAGGCCGATTTGGTTAGCAGGTAGGGCCCCGGGAGGGGGACCTTTGTCTCCCTATCGGTGTGGTCCATAAGGAAGTCGGCCTCGTCAAGGGCGAGAGACTTGCGCGCCGACAACCTGTCGATGGCGATGGGACTCTTGATGGCGAAGGCGGGCACGTCCAGGGCCCTCAGGATTTCTTCGAAGGATGCCCTGTCCTTCATGTAGTCCATGAGGTCCGACACCTTCATCAGCTTCATGCCGTTGAGCTTGTCCACGGCAAAGGAGTAGAAATTGTCCCGGCGCATCTCGCCGTCCGAGATAACGTCTACTCCTGCGTCTTCCTGGTACTTGATGGCGAGAAGGACCGCCTGGTCGGCGATTTCGGCGAACTGCTCTTCGGAGATTTCACCGTTCTGCTTCTTGCGAAGGGCCTGTACGACCCACGGGGGTCGGGCCCAACTCCCGACTACCGAAACTGGGAACAAGGTATCGTTTGGCATGAGCTCTTCCGTCGCGTGTATATGGAGGTTCCTATGAATTGGCCGCAATGATTATAGCGCATGTTGATTGCGGTGTACGTGTCCGGGGTATCATTGTGCTAAACAGGCCCACCTGGACGAAAATCGCACAATGAAGGCGGCTAAAGACATGAACAGCGATTCTCTGCCAATTCTTCCGACCAGCGTGATCGGCAGCTACGCATATCCCGGCTGGATGCTCACGGCCCTGGAGAAGATAGACCAGGGCGAATATGGCGAAACCGACACCAAAGAGCTTTACGACGATGCCTGTCGAATGGCCATACTGGACCAGGAACGGGCGGGCGTAGATGTGGTGTCGGATGGGGAGATGAGGCGGTGGTACTTCGTGCAGAGCTTTCCCAAACGGATGACGGGGCTAGTCGTGGAACCTCCCCTTCGCAAGACAGGTCTCTACGGCTACGACACCCCTCCCCGATACCGCGCCGTCGAGAAACTCACGTTGCCCTCGGGGCTGGGGATTGTGGAAGAGTTCAAGTTCACAAAGGCCAATACCAGGAAGCCAATCAAGGTCACGTGCCCCGGGCCCCTGACAATGACCATACACATCAGGCCAGGGACTGCGTATAAGAACCAGCTGGAGATCTGCTGGCAGCTGGCCGAGGTGATAAACGCGGAGTTGAAGGCCCTGGTGTCGGAAGGGGCCCAATACATCCAGCTGGATGAGCCTTCGTATGCCGTCATTCCCGGAGAGGTGGACGAGTGGGTTAGGCTCTACAACGCCTGCATTGAGGGGGTGGAGGCGAAGCACGCCCTCCATATCTGCTTCGGCAACCTTATGAGTCGGCCCCGAGGCAAACGGTCCTATGGCTGGATGTTCCCTGCCCTGAACAACGTCAACGCCGACCAGCTAGTCCTCGAATTTGCCAACCGAGAAATGAGCGAGGCCAACATCTGGAAGAAGTTCGATGGAGGAAAAGAGCTCGGGGCGGGGGTGGTGGATATCAAGTCCTTCTACCTGGAGTCGGCGGAGGACGTGGCGGAGAGGATACGAGCGGTACTGCAGCACGTCCCAGCCGACAAGCTACACCTCAACCCCGACTGCGGGTTCTTCCAGTTGCCCAGGTGGATTTCGTATCTCAAGCTGAAGGCGCTGGTGGACGGGGCCCGGGTGGTGAGGGGGGAGTTGGGTGGATGAGAGCCGTTTTCAAAAGGTTCGTGCGACGAAGGATGACCCGCGCGCTCTTGCTGCTTTTGGTTGTGGTAGGTGGAGTCCAATGGACGCAGGGCTGCTCGGGGGACGGGGGCAGCGCTGAAGGCGACAAGGCCGCTATGGTTGCGTTTTTCCACTCAACTAATGGGAAAATCGCTGAGGAGGTCCTTTTTGACATATATTTTATCGCACCTCGCCATCAATGGGAGACCGACCCAACTATCCAGCAATGGAAGTCATTTACTCAAGAGGAAGACACGCTTCTCGATAGATGGGGAACGTTCCTCGAAAATATCGACCTGTTTACTGGCCATGAGAACTGGAGCGGAGGGATGAAAACCGATGGCGAGGGGCGCATCACCCTGCTGGATATTGGCGCACCCGGGTTTGGAGATGTGTTCGAGGGAGAGATACCCCCTGAGCTGGGCAATTTGAGCAAGCTGGAAGTGTTGGACCTACATGGATGGTTTAAGGGAGGGATACCCCCTGAGCTCGGCAATCTGAGCAGTTTGAAAGTGCTAAAGCTAAACAGAGCATACGGAGAAATACCCCCTGAACTGGGCAATCTGAGAAGGCTGGAAGTGCTGTATCTCGCACCTGAGCTTACCGGAGAGGTACCTCCTGAACTGGGCAATCTGAGAAGGTTGAAGGAGTTGACGCTGCGTGGCGATGATTTGACAGGAGAGATACCTAGTGAACTGGGCAATCTGAGAAGGTTAGAAGTGCTAGAGCTCAGCGGAGGGTTTACCGGAGACATTCCTCCTGAACTAGGTGATCTGGACAAGCTGGAATCGTTGTCTCTGTACAGCAACCAACTGACGGGATGTAAACCGCACACATGGCGGTCCATTACGGATAGATACACTTACCGTCTAAAACTGCCCTTCTGCGAAGCTCCGTAGATCAAGAATTTAGGAGATGGGGGAAGGGTGGTTTGCAGGAAACTTTGCGTATATCTGGATTTAACGCGGGGCCCGTACGACGCGTAGTTGGGTCAGTGGCCAAGGAAAAAGGCAGATATGAAGATCAAGCACATAGAGGCAATCCCGCTGGTAAGGAAGCTGGCACAGCCTTTCCACGGGGGCACCTACTACATCGACAGCCGGAACACTATTGTGACGCGGGTGGAGCTGGAGGGTGGGGTGGTGGGGTTGACCTATGGCGGCGATGAAGATGAGAACGACATCAAGATCTGCCGGATAGTCAACGAGACCTTTGCCCCAATGCTGGTCGGGGAGGACGTGCGGGACGTTGAACGGCACTGGGAACAGATGTGGAATGCGCCCGTGGACCTGGCATGGCGCGGCCTGCATGTAATCAACATGGGCAAGCATGCAATCGTGACCCAGGCCATTGCGGCATTGGACAACGCCCTCTGGGACGCCTTGGGCAAGGCCCTCGGCCAGCCCGTGTACAAGCTGTTGGGCGGGTACCGAGATCGCGTCCGAGTCATCGCCATAGGCGGCTACATCCGGGACGGAGACCCGATGCAGAGCCTCATCGACGAAATAGAGTCCTACAAGAGCATGGGGGTGCTGGGGCTCAAGCTGAAGGTCGGCAAGCTCTCCATAGAGGAAGACCTGGAACGCACCCGGCTCGCCCGCAAAATCGGCGGAGACGACTTTCTATTGAGTGTCGATGCCAACCAGGCCGGACCGTGGATGAGGCGGTGAGATTCGCTCGAGGCGCGAGGGATCTGGATCTTGCGTGGCTCGAAGAGCCGGTCCAGTGGCATGACCAGATCGAAGGAAACGCCCGGGTGCGTTGGGAGGGGATTCCGGTGAACGCGGGGCAGGGCGAGATATCGAGGCACGGGTGCCGAGACCTCGTGGCCCGGGGTGCGGTGGACATCCTGAACGTGGACGTGACCATAGCCGGCGGGGTGACGGAATGGCGTCGCATAGCCGGGATGGCCCGGGCCTTTGGCATCCGCATGGCCCACCACGAGGAACCTCAAATAGCATTGCACCTCCTAGCCTCCGTACCCCACGGCATCGCCGTCGAAATCTTCCCCAACCCCGACCGGGACCCCCTCTGGTACGACCTACCCATCAAGCAGCCCGAAATCCGGGACGGCTACATGTTCCTACCGGAAGGGTCGGGTTTCGGGATTGATTTGGACCAGGACGTGATCGAGAGGTGGCGGGTGCCGGTGGATTGATCGATGGATTCAGGCTACAGTCATCGGAGTCCACGGCCCTTCCACCGGAACAGCCTCATCGTCCCCGGGCCAAGGCGGCATCGTCGCAATCAGCACCGAAAGGGGCCCTTCGCCCGTGTTCCGGAACTGGAACCTTGTGCCGAGCGGGATGTCGAAGCTGACACCTGGTGACAGGTCCAGCACTTCCTCGTCCACACCCTCCTGACGCCACACCTCCCCCCGCCCCTCCAGCACATACCAGATTTCTTCGATTGTACGGTGGACGACCGCGGTCGAAGTCCGGCCCGGAGGAAGCGTGAAGTGGTTCACTTCGCCCCGGCTGAGCTTCAAGAGGAACCGGATGGCTGAGCCGTCGGGAGCGGTGGCCTGGGGGTTGGGGAAGAGTGAGGCGCTTTGCATGCCTCAGCCGGCCGGAATCACATGGTAGCCGGCGTGGTCTTCGACTATGTGTGGTACGGGGTTCATCACGTTGTTCAAGGCGATGATGTGCTCGGGGCCCGTGGCGCAGCACCCGCCGATTATCTGGGAGCCCATGTCCAGCCAGTCCTGGCCGAAGTCCGCCAGCCTCAGGGGGCTGTAACCCGACAGCAGGTCCCCTCCCTTGTGCACCCGCCCGCTGACCGGTGCCATTGGGTTGTACCCGACATTCGCATAGGCCCCGGTCACCCCGTCGAAGCTCTGGTTCAGGGCCAACAGCCCTACCGAAATGCACTCGGGGCGGCTGCACATCAGCATGATTCCCTCCACCGGGTGACCCTTTAGCGCCTTGGCCAGGTCGGCCAGCGTTTCGCCGTACTGCATCCAGCCGTATTCGGTGATGTGCCGGACTCCGAGAAATACGGGAAGCCCGATGGTCGCCAGTGCATCCACCGCGGCCACGCAGTCCTCGATGTAGCCAACATACTCGGCGAGAAGGGCGTCGACGCCCAGGTTGGCCAGCACCCCGCCGGGCCCCGTGAATTCCTCGGCGTAACGCTCCGCGCCCAGGGTCTTCACGTCCGACTGCGTGTAAGGCTTACGGTAGTCCTGGGTGTAGGGCGCTGCAATCCCGCCGAAGACGTAGGCGTCGGGGTTGATGGCGTCCCGGGCGCGGATAGCATTTTCGCCGGCTGCGGTTGCCAGCCGCTCCCACTGGTCCTGCTGGCCTATCAGCGAGAGCCGGCTGCGGGTCGTCCAGAAATTATTGCTGATGATTATCTCCGCCCCGACCCTCAGGTAGTCCTGGTGCACCTGCTGGACGACGTCGGCGTATTCGACATTGGCAGTGGCGGACCAGGCGAGGAGCTCGGACTCGGCGGAGGCGCTGACCAGCACATTCACGCCCCTGCGCTGTATCTCGGAGCCCGTGCCCCCGTCCATGAGAACCGGCTTCCCCGACTTCAACCTTTCGACTATTCCCGTTTCCGGCATGACGCACCCCCGAGAGTTCGAATATCGCTAGTGTAAAGGGATTGTGCAATCGGGAAAAGTAGGCATGGGGACGTGGGATATAATCGGCCTGGAGGACATCGCAAAATCCCGGAGAACACGAATGCCCAAGATAAGGACTGTGCTCGGCGACAAGGACCCCGCCGACGTGGGCCACATCCTTCCGCACGAGCACACCTATGTCCGGCTCATCGCCGCCGAGTCTGACCACGCCTCAGTATTCGACCGCGAGCAGGCTATTGAAGAAGGCGCTGCCATGCTGAAGGCTGTTACCGCCGAACAGGGCATATCCGGCTTGGTGGACTGCGCTCCTTACGATCTTGGCCGGGACATGGGGCTGCTGCTGGGGCTGTCCCGGGCCTCGGGGTGGGACATTGTCGCCTCGACGGGTATATTCGGGGCGTGGGGCTATCCTGCGTACTGGGAAGGGCAGAGCGATGCGGCCATAGAGGAGTTCTTCACCCGGGAGATCGAGGAGGGAGCAGTTGACGAGAGAGTGAAGTGCGGCATCATCAAGATAGCCACCCGGCTCCGTCCCCACGAAAAGCCCTCGGGCCACATCTCCTCCCGAGACCAGCTTCTCTCCGTTCAAGACAGGCGCGTTCTTCAGGCCGCCGCCCGGGTCCAGGCAAAACTCGGCGTGCCCATCACTACCCACACCGACCGTCGGGACTGGCGGCTGGGAAACGTGGGCCTGGAGCAGATAGAGACGTTGATCACGTCGGGCGCAGACGCGCAGCGCTGCATCATCGGCCATGCCTCCCACACTTCCAACCTCGGCTACATCATCGAGGTTCTTGAGCAAGGCTGCTACGTTGCTTTCGATACCATCGGCATCGAGGTAGTGGTGACCGACCGGGCCAAGGCGGCCATGGTCATAGGTCTGATCGGGCTGGGGTACGAAAAGCAGATATTGCTTTCTCACGATCTACACGTGAAGGAGATCGGGAGAGAGCCGGAGTCAGGCCCGACCGTCGGGATCCGCTTCGCCCCCGACTACGGATACATACAACGGGTTTTCGTGCAGTGGTTGAGAGAGGGTGGGGTGTCGGAGGAGGCCATACGGCAGATTACCGTCGAGAATCCCAAGAGAGTTCTTGCCTGGTAAGCTCCAGGGACGGAAGGCGAGGACCCAATGATAAACGGAGCGTAGCAATGGCGAAGATCAGGACAGTCCTAGGCGACAGAGATCCTGCCGAAATGGGGCACATCCTCCCCCATGAGCACACCTTCTTCCACCTTCTCGGGGCTCCGTCCGACCCAGCGGCCGTCTTCGACCGGAAGACGGCGGTTGAGGAGGGGGCGGCCCAGTTCAAGGCAATAGGTGAGGAGTTCGGCATATCCGGCCTCGTCGACTGGGCGCCCTATGATCTTGGCCGAGACATGGGCCTGATGGTGGAGCTGTCCCGGGCCTCGGGGTGGGACATCGTTGCATGCACGGGCATATTCGGGGCCTGGGGATATCCCGCCTACTGGGAGGCCCAGAGCCTCGAGGCAATAGAAGACTTTTTCACCCGGGAGATTGTGGAAGGGGCGGTAGATGAAGGGGTCAGGTGCGGAATCATAAAGGTCGGGACCCGACTCCAGCCCCACGAGCACCCCGCCGCCCCCGACGCCCCCCTGGACCAGCTGCTTTCCGAACGCGACCGTCGGGTCCTGGAGGCGGCGGCCCACGTTCAGGCCAAACTTGGCACACCTATCGGCACCCACACCGACTCCCATGACTGGCCCTTTGGAAACGTCGGCCTCGCCCACATCGATACCCTGATTGCCGCCGGCGCAGATCCCGAGAAGTGCATTATCGGCCACGTTTCCCAGACCACGAATGTCGGCCACGTGCTTCAAGTCCTGGAGCGCGGCTGCTACGTGGCTTTCGACACCATAGGCATCCAGACGGTGGTCTCGGACAGGACAAATGCGGCAATGGTGGCGGGTCTCCTGGGTCTCGGCTACCAGGACCGGATATTGCTGTCCCACGACCTGTACGTGAAAGAGGTAGGCAGACCTGCGGAGTCGGGGCCCGTGGCTGAAGAAGACCACGCCCCAGACTACGGCCACATCCAGCGCACCTTCCTGCCCTTGCTCCGGGAGGCAGGCGTCTCGGAGGAGACCATCCGGCAGGTCACAATCGAGAATCCGAAGAAGGCGTTTGCGTGGTAGGCACCGAATATCTTCGAGTCGGGTCGAAAGGCGCCTTCAAGGGGGAAGGTCCAAAGGGAGGCAGTCTTAGCAGGCCGCCGAGTCCAATAGAGCGATAACTGCCTCAGGATCGGGGGGTAGGTAGGTAAACCCCGCCTTCTCAGCGTACATCTTGTCGACGTGGGAGTCGCCGACGTGGATGGCCCGCTCGCAGGGAAAGCGTTTCAGGATATCCGGCAACTGGTACTTTAGCGACGTGAAGTCCGCCTCGATCCCGTTGCGTTCCCACATGTTGGCCTGCTCCGATAGTGTGCGGTCTGAGCAACTGCCTATGACATGCCCCAGCCCCTTGACCCGTCTCACGAGGTCCAGGGTGACGGGCCCAGGCGGGTCCCCGACTTCCAGTGTGCCGTCTATGTCGAAGCTGAAGATGTAGCGCACGAGGGGGTATGATACTACGGCCGGGAAGTATCTGGATTCTGCTCTTTCCGCACACACCAGGAGGCAATCATGGCTATCGTTCGCTTATACACGGGAGAAGACGGCCGGTCCCACTTCGAGGACATTGAGCCCAACCTGGAGCCCCTGCCCGACGCCTGGCCCCAGGACGCCCGTGCCATCATCCACGGCGGCATAGTCGTCCAGCGCTTCGACCCCGAGCGATCCAACCCCTGGCACCATGCTCCCGGCAAAGTCGCCGTCTTCACCGTCACGGGTTCGGTGGAGATAGAGGTCGGTGACGGAGACAAACGTGTGATTGGGCCGGGGGACGTGCTGATTGCCGAGGACCTTACGGGGGAAGGGCACTACACCCGGGAGGTAGGCCCCGAGGCCCGGCTGTCCCTGTTTGTTCCCATGGGCAAATAAGGACGGGTTTGACATGCAGGCGGCGTAAAGATATTTTTCGGTGAACCAGGTTCCCGTAAGTGCAGCAGGGTAGGAGGATTGACATGGCTAGAATGGAATTCGGGGTCGGGCTGGGGGCGGAGCTGAGGTTCGACGAGATCGCAGAGCACTCAAGGGTCGCTGATGAAGCGGGATACAGCCACCTTACCTTCGTGGACCAGAGCAACGTGTCCAGGGAATGCTTCGGGATGATGACCATCGCCGCCATGAACACCCGACGCATTCACATCGGGCAGGGCGTCTGCGACCCCTTCATGTACCACCCGGCAGTTATAGCCAACTTCACGGCCAGCATCCGGGAACTCACCGGAGGGAGAGCTTTCATTGGCCTGGGGGCGGGGAGTAAGCAAGCCGGCAAGGCTATCGGGCGCTCCGTCAGCCTGAAGATGCAGCGGGAAACGGTCAACTTCCTCAAGGACTACACATCCGGTGGCGATGCTGAGCTGTGGGGCGAGACATGGCACTCGGAGTGGATAAGGAACACGCCTTTCAACGGCCAGTCCATACCCGTCATCATGGGCCCCCTGGGCCCGAGGGCCATGCAGCTCGCCGGTGAAGTCGCCGACGAAATCCTCATGTTCGGGGCCGGGGAACCGGAGATTATCAGGTGGAACCTGGAGCAGATACAGACCGGCGCTGAGCGGGCGGGTCGGGACCCGTCCAAGATCAAGACATGGGCCCGGACCGAAGTCTATGTGACGGGCTCCAAGGAAGAGGCCAGGCACGAGGTCGCTTCCTACGCCGCATCCTGCGCCAGCGAGCTCTACCGAGTAGTCTTCACCCGCGACACCCCCATGGCCCACGACCTTTATGCGAGGCTGGAGAAGAAAAACCCGGGCCTGGTGGACGAATACAGGAAGATCTACGAGGGTTTCAACCCCTACGAGCACGAGTCTCTCCACGCCGAGCACAAGCACCTGGCAACCCAGAGGGTCATCGACTCCATGAACCTGACGGGTCGGGTGGAGGATATCGACGAGAAGATCTACGACCTGCACGAACTGGGCTTGAACGGCGTCTCCTGCGTCCAGTACGCCATCATCGACCAGAAGAGCAATATGAAGGAGATTTCCAACAGCATCATGCCCCAGTTCCGATAAGCGTGGCGTCGACTTCACCAGACAGTCAGGAATACGCAGCAGGAGCAAATCAATGGCCAGAATGGACTTCGGGATAGGGCTCGGGGCGGAGCTGAGGTTCGATGAGATCGCCGACCATGCCAGGGTCGCCGACGAGGGCGGCTTCACCCACCTGACCTTCGTGGACCAGAGCAACGTGTCCCGCGAATGCTTCGGCATGATGACAATCGCCGCCATGAACACCCGGCGCATCCACATCGGTCATGGGGTCGTGGACCCGTTCATGTACCATCCGGCGGTCATCGCCAACTTCACCGCCAGCCTGCGGGAGCTCACCGGAGGCAGGGCTTTCATCGGCCTGGGGGCCGGGGCCCGGGAGGCGGGAAAAGCGACCCGGGGCCCGGTGAGCCTCAAAATGCAGCGGGAAACGGTCAACTTCCTTAAGGACTACACTGCCGGCAACGACGCGGAGCTCTGGGGCGAGACCTGGCACTCCGAGTGGATAAGGAACACGCCATTCAACGGCCAGTCCATTCCCGTGATCATGGGGCCTCTCGGGCCGAGGGCCATGCAGCTCGCCGGTGAAATCGCCGACGAAATCCTCATGTTCGGGGCGGGGGAGCCGGAGATAATCAAGTGGAACCTGGAGCAGATCGCCACGGGCGCCGAGCGGGCGGGTCGGGACCCTGCCAAGATCAAGACATGGGCCCGCACAGAGGTATACGTGACCGGTTCCAAGGAAGAGGCCCGACATGAGGTCGCCTCCTACGCCTCTTCCTGCGCCAACGGCCTCTACCGCTCCATTTTCAAGCGCAACACCCCCGAGGCCCAGGAGCTGTATCGCAGGCTGGAAAAGAAAAGCCCGGGCATCGTCGACGAGTTCCGCAACATCCATGAGAACTTCAACCCTTACGAACACGAGTCCCTGCACGCCAAGCACAAGCACCTCGCTTCCCAGAGGGTGATCGACACAATAAACCTGTCGGGGCCCGTGGAGGACATCGACGAAAAGATTTACGACCTTCACGAGCTCGGCTTGAGCGGCGTCTCCTGTGTCCAGTACGCCATCATCGACCAGAAGAGCAACATGAAGGAGATTTCGAACAGCATCATGCCCCAGTTCCGATAGGGGTCGGCATGACCACGACTAGACCAATCTTTCTGACCGAACCCTTCGCCGCCTACCGTCACCGCGATGTGCCGGAGGAGGACCCCGAACTCACCCACACGGGCCCCGGGACCCCCTGCGGCGAGTACCTGCGCCGTTTCTGGCAACCCGTAGCGCACTCCGCCGACCTCAAAGACCTGCCGGTCCCACTCACCATCATGGGCGAGGACATGGTCGCGTTCCGGGACAAGAGCGGAAACGTGGGGTTGCTGGAGATGCACTGCGCCCACCGGGGCACTTCCCTGGAATTCGGCGTAATCGAGGAGCACGGGATCAGGTGTTGCTACCACGGCTGGCAGTTCGACGTTGACGGCTCGATTCTCGATACGCCCGGTGAACCCCCAACCTCAACCCTGAAAGACAGGCTGCGCCAGGGCGCTTACCCCGTCCACGAGTACCGAGGCCTGGTCTTCGCCTATATGGGCCCTCCAGAGAAAAAGCCCCCGTTTCCCGTCTACGACGTTTTCGAGAGGCCGGACTTCCGGCTGGAGGTCGGGACTTATAACGTGAAGCACTGCAACTGGCTCCAGATCATGGACAACGTGGTCGATCCGGTCCATGAGAGTTTCCTCCACGCACGGGTCAGCAACGTCCAGTTTACGGACGCCGAGGGCCGGCCCATGGAAGGCCTGAAGGACGTGGGAGAGTTCGACGTGATGGAGACGCCGGTTGGGCTGAACTGCTTCCAGACCCGACGCGTCGGGCCTGACATCTGGTCTCGCACCATCGAGTGGGTGATTCCCAATATCGCCCAGATCCCCGACCCTCGCGTACTTCCGCCGGAGTATGCGGATGGACAGGAGATGCTGTGCGCCCTCCCCCGCATCTTTCGATGGCGGGTCCCTAAAAACGACACCGAGACCCTGGAGTTCACCTTCGTGTGGGTGCCGGAAGGCGAGGAGGACGAGTACACAAAGAGCCCGGGCTTTGCAGTGGCGGCCCAGTTAGCAGGTCGGGCACGATCCTACGAGGAGCGGCAGCGATATCCCGCAGACTATGATGCGCAGGTCGGGCAAAGGCTGATCGCCAGGCACGCCCTGGAGCACCTGGCAACTACGGACAAGGGCGTCATCCGGATGCGCAGGATGATGCGTGAGGGCATCCGTACCGTCGCCCGAGGTGAAGACCCCAAGGGCCTGCAGACGTCGGGGGAAGGCCCTATCTCAACCTACGGCAACGATACCGTGCTGAAAGTTGCCTACGAGGGTTCGGAGGATGGGGACAGGGAGTTAGTGCGGGAGACGGGGTTGAAGCTGGCGAAGGAGTTTATTGACAAGCCGCCGAGTCGGGTGAGGGGAAGTCGTTAGCACCCAGGGCAATCAAGCGCCTGTCTGCATAACTGGCCCCGACACCAAGGCATTTAGTCTCGGCGCCTCTCCCGCCCAAAACTCCAACAAAAACCCATCCGGGTCACGAATCGCCACCCCTTGACTCCCGTCCCCATCCAACCTCCAGTTCAGCATCACATCCGACCCTTCCAGCTTGTGTCTGCTCTCTTCAAGCTCTGCATCATTCCACACCTCAAACCCCGCGTGGTGCAGACCCGTGTTTCCCGCTTCGGGGGTCGATATGAGAATAATGTGCCCGTTCTCAGCGGTGCCGCCAAGTTCTACGCAGTCTTCGGCGACACTCCCATACAGCACCCGTAACCCGAGCACTTCGGTATAGAAATGTAGAGACGCTTCAATATCATTCACGCTCAGTGCAGCATGGGTAATGCGCTTGGGATGGAACACAGCCCCTTCTACCCGACGGAATTCCGGGTCTTCGTGGTAATTGCGGGAGTCGATTGCCGTGAAGCGGGGCGGGTCTCCGGGGGTCCAGTCGGGCTCGCCGTAGCGGACGGTGCGTCCGTCGCCGCGTATTTTGCGCCACTCCTTTGTCGAGTCGGAGTAGATTTCGATGCCGTTGCCGTCCGGGTCCCGGGTGTAGAGGCTCCGAGTGATGTTGTGGTCAGACACCCGGAACTCTTCACCCGAGTCCACCGCCGCACGATAGCCTTCCACCAGGTCCGCCTCGCACTCCAGCTCAAAAGCCAGGTGGTTCAGTTTTGGGGCGTCGGGATGCCTGAACACGGCGATGTCATGGTGCGTGTTCCCGTTGCTCAGGAAGCCCCCGACCGCCGGGCCATCGAGGTCGTCCATCGCTGCCTTCTTGTACACAACCTCCAGGCCCACGACCTTGTTGTAGAACTCCAACGACCTCTCAACGTCGGTGACG
Source organism: Dehalococcoidia bacterium (assembly GCA_965207225.1). Lineage (GTDB taxonomy): Bacteria > Chloroflexota > Dehalococcoidia > Plut-88900 > Plut-88900 > Plut-88900. The sequence goes on along the minus strand of CBDBLV010000005.1, from coordinate 1,711,487 downwards.
AAGAGGTTTGCGTGCCCAAGCCTTCGGGCGCGGAAGAAGGGCGTCTTAACCTGAGTCAAGACGTGCGCTCCTCAAAAGATCCGCCCCTGAGCTCGATGAACATGCGCCGGGCGTTGATGTAGTTTCTCTCCGGCTCCTCCCAGCCCTCCAATTCGCCAAGCGTGAAGGATGCGGCGGCGTCATCCGGGCCCTTGCCCATGCGGAAGTATTTCTTGCAGTGTTTTTTCAGTCTCCTGAAGTAGCGGTGCGTCCAGCCGATGGCATCCTTGCTCGCCACGGGACCGTGCCCCGTGACGAGGGTCTCGACATCCATCTTGTTTCTCAGGCCGCGGGTGACCTTGATCCAGTTGGAGACGTGGCCGTCGGCGGCCAGGGGCACGAGGTATTGGAAGGCCACGTCCCCCGTGAAGAGAATCTTCTCATCGGGCAGGTAGATAAGCGTATCACCGAAGGTGTGCGCAGGCCCGGGGTGAATGAGCTCGACGCTCCGGCCCCCGAGATGCACGGTCATGGTGTCGGCGTAGGTTACGTTAGGGGGTGTCAGTTCGAGAACCCGCCAGTCGTCTTCGTATTGAGGCCAACGATCTGTGAGGACGTCGGGGTCGGCGCCCCGACGGAGGAGAGATACCCTACACCCCTCGTGGCCGACGACGTTGGCGTGGGGCCGGTAGAACTGGTTTCCGAAAGCGTGGTCGGCGTGGTGATGGGTATCGACTACATAGCGGACGGGCTTGTCGGTCACCTTTCGAACGTCCTCCATGAAGGCCGTGACCATGCTCTCGACCATCATCGCATCAACCACCAGGCACTCTTCCTCGCCAACGATCAGCCCCGAGTTGCAGATGTCCCACCCAATCCCCTCGCGGATGTAGGCAAACACCCCGTCCCCGATCTCCTGCAACCCGGTCTTATAGTTGTATTTCGCCATCTTCGCCCTCTCCTTGGTCCTGCTTGGGGTGTAGACATATTACTCCAATGGCCGGGTGTTATCGATAGGCATTGGGAAAGACGTGATAATATGGTCCGGGCCCTTCGGCCCGAGGAGAAATCAATGGGAAAACTCGACGGAAAAGTTGCGATTGTCACGGGCGCAAGCAGGGGCATCGGCGCATGGATTAGCCAGTTATTTGCCCAGGAAGGGGCCCGAGTCGTGTGCGTCGCCCGCACCCTGAAAGAAGGCGACCACATCCTCGAAGGCTCGTTGGAGATGACCTGCGCCCAGATCCGGGAGTCGGGGGGCGAGGCCACGCCGGTGGCGGCCAACATCTCCCTCCCTGAGGACTGCGAAAGGCTGATCGAAGAGACAAAGGCTGCTTATGGCCCCGCCGACGTCCTGGTAAACAACGCCGCCCTGACCTACTTCATCCCCATCAAAGACTACCCGCTCAACCGTTGGATGCGCACCTGGGCGGTCAACATCCACGCCCCTTTCATGCTGAGCCAGCTCGTGCTCCCCGACATGATCAGCAAGAAGGGTGGCAGCATAGTCAACATTTCATCCAGCTCCGCCATAGGCCCGGGCCGAGGCCCGTACGATGAAAAATCCAAGGAGGACATCGGGGACACCTGCTATGGCGCCGAGAAGGCCGCCCTTGAACGGTTCACCCAGGGCCTTGCCCTTGAAGTCTTCGAATACGGAGTTTCCGTAACCTGCCTCTCGCCGTCGGTGGTAGTCCCGACCCCCGGCACCCTCTATCACAAGCTGGTCGACAGCATGGACGACCCCCGGGGGGAACACCCGGAACTGATGGCCAAGGCCACCCTACTTCTCGCCACCGAGCCCTTGGAAAAGATAACAGGACGGGTCACGTACACCCAGGAAATCCTGAAGGAGTACGGTTTGATGGGCGGAGGGCAGGGTGTAGGAGTGAGCGAGCCAGGTTCGGGGTACAGCCAGATCTAGGATGGCTGCGGCGCTGGCAAAGACAATATCGTTCCTGGAGGCGGCGCGTGGCCTTCAACCTCTGGTCCGGGAGTCGGCTGGGGAGGGAACTCTTTATCGAGAGCTCTCTACGGAAGTTGCTGAGGCCATTACGGACGGCGGGTTCTTTCGCATGCTCGTGCCCCGGGCGTTGGGAGGCTTTGAAATCGACTACCCAGACTACCTCAGGGTCGTCCAGACTTTCGCAGAGGGCGACGGTTCAACCGGCTGGTGCGTGAACCAGAACACTGTGCTCGCCCTGCAGGCCCCCAAGATCCCTGAGCCCACAGCCCGGCAGATCTGGAGCGATGAACGAGCCGTACTAGCCAACGGCCCACCCATAGAGGCCGACGTAATCCCCGTCGACGGCGGTTATCGACTAACGGGAAGCTGGCGTTTCAGCAGCGGCTGTCATCATGCCAACTGGATGGTCGCCCTCGTCCCGAAAAACAAGATCGGGGCCCGGATGCGTTCCCGCAGCCCCGACGACCTGCTCCTGGTCATGCCGAAAGAGCAGGTGAAGCTGGTAGACGTGTGGGACGTGAACGGCCTCCGGGGCACGGGCAGCTTCAACTTCGAAATCGACGACCTATTCGTCCCCGAGTCCCACACCTTCTTCTGGAGTCAGAAGCCCTGGGATGACGGGCCGCTCTACGCGATGCCCATGACCCTGATTTTCTCCTCGGGGTTCGGGTGCGTGGCCCTGGGTGTGGCGAGGGCCGGGCTGGACGCGGCCATCGAGCTTGGAATCCACAAGCGCGCCGAGCGTGAAGGTTCCCTGCTCAGAGACAAGTCCACCTTTCAGCGGGGCATAGGACAGGCCGAGGCCACATGGCGCTCCGCAAGGGCCTTCCTTTTCGATGCGGCGGAGAGGGCATGGGAGTCCGTATGTGTCGACGGCTCATTGACAATCGATGAGCGGATCAAGCTGCGGCTGGCCAGCACTCATGCCATACGGGTCGGGGCACAGGTCACGGACATGGCATACAACCTGTGTGGGTCGGACGCCATCTTCGAACGCAACCCGATCCAGCGCCGGTTCCAGGACTCCCACGTCATCACCCAGCAGATCCAGGGACGCTTCGAGCACTATGAAAAGGCGGGCCAGTACTTCCTGGGAATGGAGCCCGAGGGGGAGTTCTAACCCTCCATCTTCTACGGCCCCTCCTGGTCGAACGTCTTCAAAGCCCTTGGCGGCGGCTGTACGTAGCCTTCTGCCTCCAGCTTCGACTCATCCAGCTCGATCCCCAGCCCTGGCGTTTGGGGCAACTGAATGTAGCCGTCCTTCACCTGGATTGGGTCGACCGTGATGTCGTTGGCCTTTTCAGCGAAGTTGATGAAGTATTCCGTTATCAGGAAGTTCGGGATGCACGCAGACACCTGCACCGTCGAGGCCAAGGCCACCGACGTGCTGTTGTAGTTGTGCGGCGAGACGGCCACGTAGTGGGGCTCGGCCATGGCCGCAATCTCTTTCAGCTCCAGGATACCGCCGCAGTTGGCGACGTCCGGATTGATTATGTCAACGGCCCGATTGTCGAAGACTTCACGGAATGCGGCTTTGCCGTATAAGGCCTCGCCGGTGACCACAGGGATGTCGATCTGGCTCCTCACCTCGGCCATGGCTTTCAGGTTCTCCGATGGTACAGGCTCCTCGTACCAGAAGGGCCTGAACCGTTCGACCTGTTTTGCCACACGCACTGCATTCATCGGCGAAAGGCGCCTGTGCACTTCAATCAGGATGTCGACCTTCTCCCCCACCGCCCCCCGCACCGCCGCGATGTTCTCCACGGCGGCTTCCTCGACCTCCTTGTCCACGTACAGCCGCCACGGCCCGGGGAAGGGGTCGAACTTCAAGGCGGTGAAACCCTGCTCAATCACCTCTCTGGCCATGGTGGCGAAGTCCTCGGGGTCCTTGGCTCCGCCGTACCAGCCGTTGGCGTAGACCCGGATCTTCTCCCGGCAAGCCCCGCCGAGGAGCTGGTAGACCGGCACGCCCAGCTTCTTCCCCACCACGTCCCACATCGCCTGCTCTATCCCGCTCAGTGCGCAGTAGAACTCCATCGACCCTCGACGCCCGGCATAGTCGTCGTAGGCCATCTGGGTGGTGTGCTTGATGTTGAACGGGTCCCTGCCGACCAGGTAGCGACCCAGCTCCTCCGCGTGGGCTTGGATGGCGCGGTCCCTGTCCAGCTGGGTGTAGCACTCGCCCCACCCGTGGATGCCCTCGTCCGTCTCGACCTTGACGAAGAGCCAGTGCTTCCCCCCGATCATTCCAGCCCGATGGCCCTTGGAGTAGACGAGGTAAGACTTTATGTTTTCTATCTTCACGCCCAATCCCTCAGTCGACTACCGCTATGGCCTCTACCTCTATCAGGGCCTGGGGATCGAGGAGCCGGTTGACGACGGTTGTGGATGCCGCCGGAAGCTCCGACCCGAAGAACTCCCGACGCACGTCTATAGCCTTTTGGTAGTTGGGCAGAGCCGCTTCGTCTATGTAGTCGGTGACCTTCAGCACGTCCTTGAAGCTGGCGTCTCCGGCATCCAGCACCTCGGCGATGTTCTGGTAGGTCTGTCGGGTCTGGGCTTCCAAGTCTCCGACGGCCAGGGCCCCGGTCTCCGGGTGATGCCCCGTAGTCCCTGAGACGAAGAAGAGGTTGCCCTTCTTCACGCCGGGCAGGAAGGTAATCCCCTGCGTGTGGGCCCTTTCCGCCAGCACTGTCTCCTTCTTGCCTCCCTTCACCGCGACCAAGTTGATCTCGATCATCCACTCTGGGGCATTAAGAGCCAGGCACACGACCCCCGTGGAAGCCGGAAATTCCTCGCCGAAGAACTCCCGGCGCAGGTCAGCGGTCTGTCGGTAGAAGGGTCGGGCGGCGGGGATAATGTAGTCCCGGGTCATAATCACGTCCTCGCGGGTCATTCCTCCTTCCGCCAGGATCATGTCAAACTTCTCGAACAGGTACTTCGTCTGGTCGTAGAGCGACCACGGGCAGGCCCGCTCATCGTTCTCGTCGATGTACCAGGGCGCCTGACCCGCGCTCCACAGGATGTCGTTCTTGAGAACCCCGGGCCGGTTCGTCCCGCTCTCGTAGGACGCGATGGTCTTCTCCGGGAAGGGCGGGTAGCCGGGGTTGATATATTTCTTCTCGCCGGGGCTGATGTCCAGCACGAGGTCAACGCTCCAGATGGCGTTCAGGTTCAGGTTGCCCTGCATGTAAAGGCCCGTGCCCGGCGCATAGTTCGGCCCGAAATTGCTCCGCCACGTGTCCGGGGAAACAGTGGGTGACGACCGGAAGGCGCGCTTATAGTGCGACAGTGGCGGACTGCCCGCCGCCGACGTGAAGACCGTGCGGTTGGTCATGTCGTATGGCGTTCCGCCACAGGCCTCGATCAAGAGCTTGTGCTTCTCCATGATCACGTCCATCTGCTCCACCGCGTCTCCCATGCACTCGATCTTCCCGGTCTGGGGGTTTTCCCGCTCCGCCGTCTGCCCTGACAGATAGAGGATGCCGTTCTTCTCCGCTCCCAGCGAGTACGGCATTTTCGAATGATCGAAATAGGGCCAGTTAGCCGGGTTTATGAGCCTTCGTTCAGCCATTGTGTCTCCTTGGAAATCTCTTCATGTGTAGCTAGTTTTTCGGAAAGTCGGGGCCCGGGTAGGCGGGTACGTAGATATCTGCGTATTCCTCTTTGAACCGCTGCCACACCCTGAGCGTCGACTCTCTCGCCTTCTCAATGACCTCATCCTCGTCCATTGTCAGTACCTTGCCCTCCCGCATCACGAATTCCCCATCCACCATGACCGAGTCAACATCACCCGCATCTCCATAGTGCACTAGGTTCGACACCGGGCTTATCGCAGGTACAAGGTGCGCCCGACTCAAATCCACGAAGGTCAGATCAGCTAACTTCCCGGCCTCTATTGACCCAAGCTCATCCTCCATCCCGACGGACTTTGCCCCGTTCAACGTCGCCCAGTTCAGCAGGTCCTGGGGCATGGGCTTGGGTGGTGTCTCATGCCGCAGGCTACGGTTCAGCACAAGCCCAAAGTTCAGGGCGTGAAACATATTCTCCGTCATATTGTCCGTGCCCAGGGTCACGTTTATCCCCGAGTCGGTGATTTTCGGCATCCTGGGGATCGGGTACCGGCCCGTCCGAGCGCTGGGCGACGGGCAGTGGGCCATGTGGGTCCCGGTCTCGGCGAGGATCTCGACGTCAGCCTCGTCGCAGAAGAACCAGTGGGCCGCCAGCACATCCCGACCAAGCCACCCGTTGTCCCGCAGATATCCCGCCGAGGACTTCCCGCTCACCGCTCTCACCTGGTCCAGCTCCTTCTGGCTTTGCGCCAGGTGCACCGTCCTACGCAGACCGTGCTTCTCCGAAAGGTCCAGCAGCTTCCTCAGCATCCAGGGTGAGCAGTTGTCCGGTGCGTGCGCCGCCACCTGGCACTGCACCCGACCCTCATCCATCCCGTGAAACTCTTCGATGAGCCGCTCGGCCCTACCCAGGAACTCCTGTCCCCATTCTTCGGAGTATTCGTAGATGCCGTACCGGATTTTCAAGTTGAGGGCGTCGGCGCAGCTTTCGCTCAGGAATAGCCTTACGCCCGAGTCAGCCATTGTCTGGGCGTACTGGTAGACGTGCCGGAAGGGATCGACCATCGTCGTTGTTCCCGACCTGATAGCCTCCAGGCACCCGAGGGCGTTCATGGCCTGCCGGTCCTCGGTGGTCATGGCGAACGAGATGGGTGACATGTACCCATAGATGGCATCGCCGCCCATGTCCTCCACTGTGCCCCGAAGCACTGTGAGTACGGAGTGCGTGTGGGCATTTACGAAACCCGGCAACAAGGCCTTTCCGGAGGCATCAATCCTGTCCAGGCTCTCATACTTCCTCTCCATCTCCCCCGAGTCCCCAACCTCCTCTATCCTCTTCCCAAGCACCGCAACAGCCCCATTTTCGATCACTGACCCACCGTCGTCGCAGGTAATCACCACCGCGTTCTGTATCAAAGCGTCCATTCTGGCTCGACCTCCGGACCTATTCTATCAGCCGATACACGAGACAGTGTTATAATTGCCTCGGCGCTTGTGCGCAGGTGCGGATGAGGAAAGGCGTGTCACCCAATCCCCAGCAGGCTCTCGACTACTTCGAGGCCGTTGAATACTATTTCCAGCAGGGCCTCACCGACGGCCTACCTGTTGTTCCCCCCACCCCCAACCGCCTCGCCCAATTCCTGGATGCCGCCACCCTGAGCCCCAACGACGTTGTCGGCACCGTTTCCGTCGGCGCAATCCCCATCACCGCCGAGAAGGTAGCCCTCAACGCCATCATGGCCGGCTGCCTCCCCGACTATATGCCGGTCATAGTCGCCGGAATAGAGGCCATGGTCGATGATGAGTTCAGCCTCAATGCCACCGCCGCCAGCACCTCCGGCGCTTCTCACATGCTGGTGGTCGGCGGGACAATTGTCGATGAGATTGGCATAAACTGCGGTGTCAACATGCTGGGCCCCGGGGCCCGGGCTAACGCCACCATCGGCAGGGCCATACGACTCATCCTGATGAACGTGTGCGGGGCCCTGCCCGGTGTGCTGGACAAGTCGACGCTCGGGAATCCGGGCAAGTTCACCTCCTGCATCTCCGAGGACGAGTCCTTGACCCCCTGGCCTCCTCTCCGCTCCGACTACGGCATCCCCGAGTCCACAGACGCAGTGACCGCCTTCGCCTGCTACGCCCCTGTCCAGGTCTCCGACCACCGCAGCAACAGTGCAGAGGAAGTCCTGACCCGAATCGCCGACGCCATCGTCGCCTACCCCTACTACGCCCGCGGTTGCGAGATCATGGTCATCCTCGTCCCCGAGCACCTAAATCACATCCTACGAGCCGGGTGGAGCAAGAAAGACGTGCAGCAGTTCCTCCACGAGGCGACGCAGAGGCCCATGGACTACTGGAGGTCCCGCCCCGACAGCGGGAAGAACGAATTCCGGGAGGGAGTAGGGCTGCCCGGAGTCGCCGCTTTCCCCGACGACTTTCTAATCATACCCGCGGGAGGGAGTGCAGGCGGTTTCTCGGCATTCCTCGTATCATGGGGCAGCGAGGTCGATTACAGCCGCAGCGTCACCCGACCGCTGATCTCCAAACCAGGAGGTGCGATATGACGAGTCCAGACCCCATAGGAATACCGGTCATGGACCCCCGAGGTGAAACTCCACCGGCCAGCGTGTCGATGGCGCCGCGTCCCTCGGGTCTGGACGCCAAGACTATCGCCCTGGTCGATAACACCAAGATCAACGCCGGCAACCTGCTGGACAAGCTATCGTCCTTGCTGGCTGCGGAAATGGATTCCACCCGGATTGTGCGTTACTCCAAGGCCGACGCCACCCGACCCGCTCCCCCCTCCCTGATATTCCAAATCGCCAATGAGTGCGACATCGCGGTGCTCGCCATCGGGGACTGAGGCTCCTGCAGCCAGTGCAGTTTGCACGACGGTATAGAATTGGAACTGAACGGAATACCCACCGCAGTCATCATCACCGAGGAGTTCGAGATACCCGCCAGGACCATAGCCCGCATGAGGGGCATCCCCGACTACCCCTACGCCCGGGTCCGGCACCCCATCGGCAGCCTGGACAACGTTGCTCTGCTGGAACGAGCCGAGTCGGCCCTGCCTCAGGTTCTCGATATTCTCACCTGTGACCCAAGTCAAAGAAATGGACGGACGCAATAGTGGACAATTCTTCTCTCTCTCCATCAAGTGAAAGCAATCGTGGATCGGGTCTTAAGGGCCTGGGGCGCATCCTGGCCTCTCCATTTTCCAGGTCTCACCATCAGGCCGAGATACGAGTTATCCAGACTTCTACCGAACCTTCTACCCGAAGCAACCCAGGAGGAAAGACCCTGAACTATAGAACCAACAAGGGCTCCAAGGGGTCCGGCGTATATATCGACGTCGAGAACCTGCAGGAAGACGCCCAAACCCTGATATCTTCACTAATGTTTAACTGGCCCAGCACCACCCCCGCCCCCTCCCGCATGACCCTCTACGTACGCGCAGACCAGGTCGAGCTCTGGCGACTGTGGGCGGTCGACCAGTTCAGCAGCATCCAGGTCCTGGTGAAGGGCATCCAGCACTTCAGCCGGGATTCCTCCAAGAACTCCGCCGACATCGCCATGGCCACCAACGCAATCGCCGATTTCGTGCGCGGCAGAATAGGCCACATCGTCGTCTTCAGTGACGACAGCGACTTCATTTCCCTCTACGCTGCCATTCGCGACGAGGTCGATGGCTCCCGGGGTCCTATGCCCTTCCTCTGGGCAGTCACGAACCGTCACAAGTCTCTTTCCGCCAACGTCAAGCAGTTCTTCCCCCGAGACCTTCTGCACGTAGTCTCCGCTGATCACCGCTCTGCCAGGTCCTACTCTTCCTCACCGCCCAGGAGCCGCCCCAGTGTTTCCAGACGGCCCGCACGTCCCACGCCTGCGGCTTCACCTACCCCTTCTATATCGCAGGCGCCCCCGACTCCCCCTCCCTTTTCTCCGGCGCCTCTCGCCGCGCAGGGCAGTCCATGGGCAGACATGGCCCGGGCCATCGTCCGGGAGCAACCTGTCGGCGCATTCAAGAGCACCGACTGCCAGGACATAATCCGGCGTCGGTGGCCGGGCCACAGGCTGGCAAGGGTGGGAGGTGCAGCTTTCGGGACCGAGTTCAAGAAGAACATCTGGCCCGAGCTCGAAAAGCTCAACGTGAAGATACCCAACCCCAACCGGAAACCCGTCACCTACGAACTCACCAACGAGGCCAAGGCCGCAGTGCGCTAAAGGAGCGGAAGGTGGCCATCCCTTTTCCTCACCTGTTCGAACCTATCAGGGTCGGGAAGTACACTCTCAGGAACCGGATAGTTAACGCCGGCCACGCCGCTCATTACCAGGGCGAGGGCGGCCTCCCCGACGAACGGTACGTCCACTACGTGCGCGAACGGGCCAAGGGCGGCGCTGCCATGGTCGTCATAGGTCACAGCGTCGTCTACAACGACGGCGAGATTCCCCTGTCCATGGCCAACTACGACGACCGGGTCATTCCCGTCTACCGACGCATGTCCGAAGCCACCCACGAGTTCGACACCCCCCTGCTGGCGCAACTCGGACACCGGGGACGGGCTGTAGTCGATTCCGCGGGCGTCCTGGGCCGACCCCTCATGGCGCCCTCCGCCGTGCCCCCGCCCCACTTCGGCAGTCCCCAGTACATGCCCCACGAGATGTCCACCGAGGAGGTTGAGGAAGCCGTCCGGCAGTTCTACGATGCCGCCGCCCGTGTCCGCGAGGGCGGGCTGGACGGTGTCGAGCTCCTTGTCGGCCTTGGATATCTCGTCGCCGAGTTCCTTAGCCCCGACTCCAACCGCCGCACGGACAAGTACGGCGGCTCAACCGTTGAACAGCGCATGACCTTCCTCTATGAGATCGTCGAAGGCTGCCGCAAGGCCCTCGGCCCCGACCTCCTCCTCGGCATCCGCATGTACGACGACATGGTCGACTACAGCGTCGGCATGTCGGAGCTGAAGACCATCGCCCCCCTGCTGGAGCAGACCGGCGCCATCGACTTCTTGAACGTTTGGCAGGGCGCCATACCCGACCCCAAGTCCTTCGCCGACCACTGGCCCAGTTACTACCGGGAGCCGGGCCAGTACGTCTACAAGGCCAACGAGATCAAGCAGACCGTCGGGCTGCCAATCATCGGCGCGGGCCGCATTGACTCCCCCGCCCTTGCCGAGCGCCTCGTCGCCGACGGGGTGGTGGACATGGTCGGCATGGTCAGGGCACTCATCGCCGACCCCCATCTTCCCAACAAGGCCAAAGAAGGCCGTTCGGACGAGATCCGTTATTGCATCGGGACTAATCAGAGCTGCGCAGGACACATCCTCATTGGGTTAGGAGTCGGGTGCATCTACAACCCCGTCACAGGCCGCGAGAAAGACTGGAGCATCCTTCCTCCCGCCCCCGAGAAGAAGAAAATAGTAATCGTCGGGGGAGGCCCAGCGGGTATGGAAGCCGCTCGCACCGCCGCCATGAAGGGCCACGATGTCGTCCTCTTTGAAAAAGGTCCGAGGCTCGGGGGACAGCTGGGCCTGATAATGAAGACACCGCGTCGGGACCACTTCGAGGAGGTGGTGTTATTCTTCGAGCGACAGCTCGGCAGGCTGGGGGTCGATGTCCGCCTCAACACCGAGGCCACCCCCGACCTCATCCTCGCCGAAAGCCCCGATTCCGTAGTAGTCGCCACCGGCTCCTCCGCCTACATCCCCGAAATCCCGGGGGCCGAAGGCCGGAACGTTCTCACGACTTGGGAAGTGCTCAACGGATCGGCCGAGCTGGGTGAGCGGATCGTCGTTATCGACACCCAAGGCCTCCCAGAGGCCTCCACCGTCGCCGACTATCTGGTGACCAGCGGCAAGTCTGTGGAGATAGTTACGGGCCTTCAGTACGTGGGCCGGGAGATAACTCCGCCCCTCTGGCAGCACCTCTACGAAAGCCTGCTCCGCAAGGGTGTGAAGATGACCCCATTTACCGGCGTTTTCGAAATCCTGGAAGATTCGCTATACGTCTATGACGTGGTCACGTGGGAGCCTCGCTACATCACGGACATCGACGCAGTGGTAATTGCCGCCGGCGGCCAGGCAGTAGACACCCTCTACCGGGACCTCAAGGACAGCGCCCTCGACCTCCACCTAATCGGCGACGCCCTCCAGCCCAGGGACATAGAGGTAGCCGTAGTGGACGGCCATCGAACTGCCCGTTCCATCTAGCTCACCTCCCCCTCCCTTGACCCCACCCCGCCAACCCTTCTAATATCTCACTCGCACTGCGGGAGTAGCTCAGTGGTAGAGCCCCTGCCTTCCAAGCAGGTTGTCGCCGGTTCGAGTCCGGTCTCCCGCTCCATAACCCCTCATTTCGTAGCTACGAGACCGTCAGAATTAACGGTCTTTTTTCCTGTCCGCGGCTAGTCCGACACCCATCGGCTTCCCGGCTCTCCGATTCATCTACGTACGATATCTTTCCGCTAACCCCACTCATCGATCTTTGGAAAGCAGCACGGGAAGGCCCGAGAGACTGAGCACAGGCATAAGGCTCTGTTGGAGTTCCAAATCGGCGCGCCGAATTGACAGCCCCCTGGTAAGACGCTACCCTCACATGTGCACATATTTGCGACTGAGTATCTTGACAAAATAACTTTCGGACTTAGACCTCAAGGTGACGGTTAAGGATCCCTGGGATACTGTCTGACGGGCCCCATTTGGATACCATCTGTTAGGTTGTCCATTCCAATCGCAGAGGAACTCTCAACTGGCAGATGGGTGAGTGAATGGGCCGTGAACAATGATACTGAGTAGCACTAGATAGGGGGTCTATTGTGACCACGTTGGAACAAGATTCACGAGTGCCGGTGACTGTGTTGACGGGGTTCCTGGGGGCCGGTAAGACGACCCTCGTGAATCGCATATTGACCGAGAACCACGGAATGCGCATTGCCGTGGTGGAGAACGAGTACAACGAGCTCTCCATTGACAGGGACCTGGTGGTTAATGAGGCGGAGGAGATAATCGAGATGAACAACGGGTGCCTCTGTTGCATGGTGCGGGGGGACCTGATTCACGCGCTCCGCAGCTTGTTGAGACGCCGCAAGAAGTTCGACTACATACTCATAGAGACCAGCGGCCTGACGGACCCGGGGCCGGTCGCCCAGACGTTTGTCATAGACGAGTATTTGAAAGAGAAGGTAAGGCTGGACGGCATTGTCACCATTGTCGACTCCAAGCACGTGTGGCTGCATATCGAGGAAAGAGAGGAGCTGCGAGAGCAGATCGCCTTCGCCGACGTGGTACTGCTGAACAAAACGGACCTGGCCACGGAGACCGAGCTGGAGAAACTGGAGGGTCGGGTCAGGTCAATCAATGCGCTGGCGAAAATGCACCGTACGCAAAAGTCGGCGGCCAGGATGGAAGACATTTTAGAGATTGGCGGCTTCGACCTGGAGCGTATCTTGTTATCCCATCCCAACTTGCTGACGGCTGAGGAAGATGAGTGCGAGATCGCGGAGGGTATCACCTCGGTAGGGATAACAATGGCAGGGGAACTGGACGAGGACAAGGTAGAGGAGTGGGCACACGAGTTGGGCCATGAAAGAGGCGAGGACATCTTTCGTGTCAAGGGCGTATTGAACTTCAAGGGTGTGCAGGACAGAGTGGTCTTCCAGGCCGTCCACGCGATTTTCGACGGCCAGACGGACAGGCCGTGGGGGTCCGACCCAAGAATTAACAAGGTGGTCTTCATAGGACGGGACCTGGACAAAGCGGAGTTGGAGTCGGGGTTGCAGGCTTGCGTGGCAGTGTAGTGATGGCGGCAGCGCAATGCAGACGCTTCTCTACATTCGCGGAGACCGAAGGCAGGGGGTGAGTTCCGGCCCGCCCCAATTGACCACGAGGTGATTTCGGCTTCGGGAGACGGCTAAGTAATAGTTTCTGTGCCCCACGGATTACGGCAGCGTCGCAAACCAGGAACAACTACACCGCTCCATCTACAATATCGCCGCGCCTCTCCTGGGTCCGCCTCCCGTTAGGTTGGCCGGAGCGTGTTGAATTGCGGACTTTTCGCTGAAAGGTCTCGCTGTATGGAACGTACGCCTAAGGCGGCAAATGCGTCGTCCGCGGGTTGCCTGGCGCCAATGGCAACATCTCTGCACCACCGATCATAGGGGTTCCCACAGCAGGCGAGGCTATTCGTCAGTCTTGAAAACCCCTCATCCCATCGACCTGAAGGTTGTGGACGGAGGAGGCAACTTCCGAGACAAGAATCAGCGTTGACAAGGCGGTTGTTCTTTGATACGTTATCCCTGTTAACTGTGCAGCGCCCTGTAAATAGATGTATCCGAATAGGATACTTTATCTCAATAATTTAAACGCAAAACAAACAAGGAGGATGGTAATGCGTTCCAGTTGAAAGGCCATGTGGTCAAGTCCAGGAATCCGTTAGCAAATCAGAACTTGAATATCGAAGCATGAGGTGAAACATGGAGTTCTATAACGTGAAGACCAAGCAAACAGTGGATATACCGGAGAGCGGCCTCAGGAAACGCACCCTGGTGCATAAGAACGGCAGACAAACTTATGCCGTAACCGCCGAGGAAGACGGTACAAAACTGGTTAGATTTGTCAGCAAACAGCATTTCGATTCCCTGCAAGTGCCTGAGGTTGAAGGCTCCTGAGGAAGAATTATGTGGTGGTTCAAACGGGCGGTACTCCTTCCGACTTTCGCTGATGTCCAGGCGATGCATCCCTGGTTCCTGGACTATGCGCAGTTGGAACCGGGGGTTAGAGAGTTGGTCTGGACATTGAACCAGACCGGCTTGGTGGAAACCCTCTCCTCCTGTGAAGGTCACCCGGAGCTGCCATACTGGTGGGAGACCACTGGTGGAACGGCCTACGTCCTGTGCTTGGTGACCAATCCCGACCAGTGGGATAGGGTGCTGCATCGGTTACGGCAGCTGGCCCAAGACTGGAAGCATGTCCAATTGATAGTACAAGATGACGGGGAGGAGTGGGAGCAATGGCTGGGGTTTCAAGTCGACCATGCCCAACCGGATTCTGCCCGCAATGCTCTGGATCAGGCAATCAGCCAAGCCAACGAGTTAATCAAAGAGTACGTGGACCATGATGTCGTTGCCATAACCTCAGCCCGATTCGGAAATGGGTTCCATACCCGGCAAAATGGCGCCCAGAGCTTGTTCGAGGATGGAGCAAAGAAGGCCAGTGCCAACGGCTCGATGGATGTGTCCCAAGGAGAGACTAACGGATTACTGCACGCCGCTGCGCATGAGGTGCGAGACTCCGTAACCCAGTGCAGTGACCCAGAGAAATGGTTATAAGGCGTTGCATGGCGGGGCTAAATATGCTCCCCGGTACACCTTTTCCGAATTGTGATCCACTCCAGAGTGAAGAGGTTTAAGTCTATGCTCAGCTGATGGGCAATCAGCTACGACAGGGTTATCTCGGAGTAGGTCCTAGAACTCTACTCAAAAGCAAATCAGGTTGACAACTCCTCGACTTTGAGTGCAGGGAGAATGAACCCTATGCCCCCGTGTGCCAAATGTCGGCGACCGGCAATCGTGGGGCAGAGTGCGATTCTAGTCGATATAGACGAAATCCACAGCCTTCCCGTTCCAACTACAACTTCGCCAACGCCCGTTCCAGTTCCGCCTCGATGTCCTCCCCCGACTCTATCCCGCACGACATCCGTATCAGCCCGCCGTAAATCCCCGCCTCCTCTCGCTCACCCTCCGTCAATGCCCTGTGCGAAGTCTTCGCCGGGTGCGACACCGTGGTGCACGTCTCCCCCAGGCTCGCCGCAAACCTGATCATCTCCAGCGACCGCACGAACCTGGAGGCCCCCTCCTCCCCACCCCTCACCTCGAACGAAACCATGCTCCCGAAGCCACCCGTCAGCGTAAACTTCGCCAGCTCGTACTCCGGGTGACTTGTGAGACCCGGGTAATGCACGGCCAACACGGCGGGATGTTCTGAAAGATAGTCGGCGACCCGCATGGCGTTTTCGCAAACTCGGGCCACGCGCAAGGGAAGCGTCCGGATTCCCCTTACGACAAGCCACGCCGCAAAGGGGTCCAGTGTGCTTCCCCATACCCTGTTCGACTCCCTGGTCGCCGCCATTGTCTCGAACCGACCCGCCGCAACCCCGCCCATCACGTCCGAGTGTCCAGCCAGCAGCTTCGTAGCGCTGTGTATCGTCACGTCGGCGCCCAGGTCCAGAGGCCGCATCAGAAGGGGTGTAGCCAGCGTGTTGTCTACCACCACTCGAGTCCCCTCCGTTGACGCGAGCTTGGCTATTTCCTCAATATCCGTGACCCGGAGTAAGGGGTTGGTAATCGACTCAACCAACATCACCTTGGGCCCCGACTCCAGGGCCTTTTCCACAAGGCCCAGGTCCGTCACGTCCACGAACTCGACCCCCACCCCGAGCTTTGACAGGTGCCCTCTCAGGAGCAGGTTGGTCCCGCCGTATAGCACGTCCCCGGCCAGCACCGTATCCCCCTCCTCGACCATAGACAGCAGCGTGTTCCCGATTGCCCCCATCCCAGACGCAAAGGCCACGGCATCGTCAGCGTTTTCCAATTCGGCGACGACATTTTCAAGGGTCTGGACGTTCGGGTTGCCGTCTCGGGTGTAGATAAACCCGTCTTCTACACCAGCATAGATGTCGTCCAACTGCTCCAGGCTCTCTACCTCGAACACCGAGCCCTGGTAGATGGGCGCCATGAGGGGCCTGGTCACCGACTCCACGTCCCTCCCCGCCGAAGCGCACATTGATTCCACCGACCGCTTTCTTGGGTTCATTCGAAACTCCCCCTCGAGACTTGTGTTTTAGGCAATGCCCAATACCTGACGGTAAAGCAGCAGATTGTCCCTGAGCACCCGTGTAATCAGGAAATTCTCGCGCACCTGCTCCCGAGCCTTGCACCCCATTTCTTCAGCCAAATTTTGGTCCCGAAGAAGGGATAGCGCCCTGTCGGCACACTCAGCTGTTGAATCGATCAGGAACCCCGTCTCGCCGTCCAATACCTGAAGTTTCACCCCCCCCCGCCCGACCCGCTATAACCGGCTTTCCGTGCCACAGCGACCCCGTAGCGCTCAGCCCGAAGCCTTCCCTGGACGACTTCTGCACCATCACGCTCGCGAGAGTCTGGACTGCATTGACTTCCCTATCTGACATCCCCTTGAAATTGGTAATCAAGTGCACGTCCGGGTCCTCACCGGCGCGTCGGGCGGTCTTTTCGAAAAAGCCAAGTCCCTCGGGATCATCGGCAGCGGTCGGCCCGATCATGATTAGCTGGATTTCCGGAACCTGCTCCTTGACTATCCTATAGGCATCTACCACCCCCAACGGGTCTTTCCAGGGGTCAAACCTCGACACCTGCGCCATGATCGGTCTTTCCGCGTCCACCCCAAACCGCCCCAGCATCCGAGCCGCCTCCTCGCAGCTCAGGGGCACGTTCTTCTGGTCCAACGGGTCGATCCCCGGCGCGGACACCCGGGGCATCGGCCCCTCGTACCCCTTGATTATGAAGTCCTCCATGCTGAACTCGGCTGCGTCATAGAGGCTGATGTACTTCTGTAGGTTGGCCCAGACGTCGGGTTGGGCGTCCGTCAGGTCGATGTGGCAGCGCCAGATCCACCTGGTATCCGCACCGGACCGGCCATCAATGAAGTGCAGCAGTGGCGCAGGTTGGGGATCGTGGACGAAGATGATGTCGTAGTCGGGGAAGAGGTCTCGGGCATTCTTGCGGTTGTAGTCCAGCCAGGTATCCCACATCTCTCCCGTCCACTCCGTGCGTTTCCCCTGCAGGCTGTTGTGCATGCTCTTGGTCACGTCGAAGAAAGACGGCTCTCCCTTGATAGTCCGCCACTCCGCTTCGACACCCACGTCGTTCAAGAGCGGTATCAACGCCTCGAAGATATCTGCAACGCCCCCGCCTCTCGGCGAAGAGTTCAAGTGCAGGACTCTCTTGCCATTCAGCCTCGCCGCAAGCCCCCGAATCTCCTCCACCGCCCCCCGCCCCGCCACCTCCGCGTAGTCCTCCAGCCTCCTCTCCCCTACCTCCCTCAATGGCAGGGTTGTCTTCCTGCTTCCTTCACTCATCTATGTCTCCGATAGAATTTCTGACAAGACGAGGCGCTCGCCTGTGCAACGAGCGCCCCTGTTCTGGTCAATTTTTTCTTGCTTATGTCTAGTGTAGAACTTGCTCAGGCAGGTCGGAAGACCAGGCTCACCCTGGCCTCTTCGCCTTCCCCCTCCTGGTTGAACCCTGCAACCACCGGCATCCCGACCGACACCGCGCTCGGGTCCGAAGCATCGACTCCCTCCAGCATCGCCGTGATGCCCGGGCCTTCCTCGGTCTGGACCACCGCCGACCAGTATGGCTTATCTCGGCCGTACCCCTTTGCTGCCATCCCTGTCGGCACGATGGTGATTGAGGAATATCCGACCACCTTACCCTTGCCGCTCAGCTCCTGCCAGCCCATGTCGGTCCCGTGGCACTGGGGGCAGACGGGTCTGGGGGGAAGGTACAGGACGTCACACTTATCACAGCGACCCGCGACCAGCTTGCCTTCGGAAATGTTCTGCTTATAGGTGGAAATCGTGAAATCGCTCGCCTCCATGTCTACCTCCGCTCCAGGATGTGGACGGCGCAGGTCCCGCCCGTGCCCCCGACATTGTGGGTCAGGCCCAGGCTCAGGTCCTTGTCCTTCAGTTGACGGTCTCCGGCTCGCTCCGTAAGCTGCGTCCACACTTCTAGGATCTGCCCGGTTCCCGTCGCCCCGACCGGGTGCCCCTTGGACTTCAGCCCGCCAGACACGTTGACCGAGCATGGCGCCTCACGAGACGTCTGGCCTTCGGCGGCAGCAAATGCGCCCTTGCCGGGCTCGAACAAGCCCAGGTCTTCAATTCCAATGATCTCCGCGATGGTGAAGCAGTCGTGCACCTCCGCCATATCCAGGTCGCTGGGCTTGATGCCCGCCATCTCGTACGCTTGATGTGCGGCGATCCTGGCGGACGGTATGGAGGTTATGTCCCCGGCCCATGTTGCAATTGGGCCCGCGCTGGCCTGTGCGCTCGCCACCACGTTTACCACGTCGTCCGTGTACTCCCGGGCCACCTCCTCCGCGGCCAGGATAATGCAGCTAGCTCCGTCGGTAACCGGCGAGCAGTCGAAGAGGTGAAGGGGCCACGCGACCTGGGGATTGGCCCGGGCGTCATTCAGGAAGTCAAACTCGTCTTCCCACTCGGGCACCGGCCTGCCTCGCTTGGCCGCGCTGGCCTTGCGCCTTTCCATGAAGTCGGCTATCGAAACATTGAACTGCGCCTTCGGGTTCAGGGCGCCGTTGCGATGGTTCTTGATCGCAACGTGCATCAGGTGCTCTCGGGTGGCGCCGTGCCTGTCCAGGTACGCCGAGCCCATGGCTGCATAAAGGCCCGGGAATGTGAACTGCGCCTGGTCCAGCTCCATCGGCACATCGCTGGCGGCGGCCAAGGCGTCCTGCACCTCCTCCGTGGCCAGCGAGGTCATCTTCTCCACACCTCCGACCAGCACCATGTCGTACATACCCGATGCAACGGCCATGATCCCCTCACGAAAGGCCAGCCCGCTGCTTGCGCAGGCTCCCTCCACCCGTGTCGCGGGCCTCGGGGCGAGGCCGACCCAGTCGGCCATCAGGTGTCCCAGGTGTCCCTGCCCCTCGAAAAGGTCAGCGGAGAAGTTGCCCACGTAGAGGGCCTCAATGGCCTCGGGGTCCAAGCCCTTGCTGACGGAACCAACGGCCTCGGAGTAGGCCTCCCCGAAGAGGTCACGGGTCGTCTTGTCGGCAAAGGCCCCGAACTTGGACATGCCTCCGCCAATGATGCTCACTCCTCTCCCCAGCTTTCTAGTCTTGGCCGCCATTGGCTCCTCCTTGCGTGGGTCCTTACCCTGCGTTGCCGGTAGTCTTATCGAAAGTCCTGACTTATTCCTTGATTTTCAGGGTCGACACCGTGCCCGTGGACAGAGCCGCAACCCTGATGGCGTGGTTATTGGTGTCGGCGATGTACATCTTGCCGTCAGCGATAGCGAGACCCTCGGGTTCGTAGAACAGGGCCTCTTTGGATAACCCATCCTCGAAGCCCGTATCCCCCAACCCCGTAAAGCTGACCACAGCCCGGGTCAAGGGGTCGATCCGCTTGACCTTGTTGTTGTAGGTATCCGTGACGTAGAGCATGCCATCGTGCCAGCAGATTCCCTGCACGTGCTGGAGAAGTGCACGGTCTCCGACCCCGTCCCTGTCTCCGAAGTCGAACAGTCCGGTGCCCACCAGCGTGCTCACCTGCCCCGACTCCCCTCTCGTAGCCGTCCGAACGGCGCTGGTCTCGCTGTCTGCGAAGTAGATGGTGTCACCGTCAGTGTCGATTCCCGTAGGCTGGGCCAGCATCGAGTTGCGCAGAGACCCATCTCGGATCCCCTCCCTGCCGCTCCCGGCGAAAGGCCCCACGTACCCTGATTCCAGGTGCATCACCCACAGCTGGTGGAAGCCCGCCATGGCAATGTAGAGCATCCCGTCCTGGCAGGTCAGGTCCCAGGGCGAGTTCAGGGCAACCTCTCCAACTCCACCATCATGGAACATGCGCGCTTGTTCTCCGGTCCCGGCTATCGTCTCGACCGTTCGGGTCTGCAGGTCCACTCGACGTATGCAGTGGTTCTCCGTATCCGCCACGTAGAGGTTCTTTCCCGAAATGGCCAGCCCGTGGGGATGGTTGAACTGGGCGTCTGCAAAGTTTCCGTCCTCCAGCCCGGACTCCTCTCCACCGATTACGTCCAAAATCTGGCCATCCATCGAGATGGACAGAATACGGTTGTGGTTGGAGTCCGACACGAAAAGTCGGGACCCAGCTTCATTCGAGATGATCTTGCTGGGGAAGGAGAGTATGCCTCCTTCTTTCTTGTGCTCGTAGAAGCCGGGAATCGGTGACCGGTCTAACGTGCCCCGGGCCTCGAACTCGGTGATCATGTCGCTGATAACCCTGTCGAAAGCCCCAAAGGTTATCTCACCTTCATGTCGCCCGAGGATGTTGCCCTCGGGGTCGATCACATAGAGGGTCGGCCACGCACGCGCCGAGTACTGGCTCCACACCCGGAAGTCTTTGTCGTTGACCACCGGGTGTTCCAGCTCGAAGCGACGTATCGCCTTTTCGATGTTCGCCGTTTCCTTCTCGGTGGTGAACTTCGCCGAATGGACCCCGACCACCACCAGCTCGTCCCGATATTTCTCTTCCAGTTTCCGCAACTGCGGAAATACGTGCATGCAGTTGACTCAGCAGTAGGTCCAGAAGTCCAGAATGACTATCTTGCCCTTGAAGTCCTCCATGCTCAGAGAACGCCCGACGTTCAGCCAGTCTATATCCCTCGGGAAGTCCGGGGCCCTTATGCTGCCTACCAGTGCCTGTTGTGCCATTTCGGCTTGCTCCTCAACTCTCGGACATTACCTTTTGGTTCTTTGACTCAATTAGAGGGCACCTTGATCACCCATATTGCCGGAAGCCCGTCTGCGATCAGCTCCCAGCTGTCTCCCTCGTTCTCGCTGGCGAACAGTTCCCCGTCCGTCGTACCCGCATACAACCCGCCTGACACCCCAGGGTCCGACACCAACCCCCTCACCATCCCGTGAAGCCTGTCCGGCAGCCCGTTCCCGAGCCTCTCCCACGTCGACCCCGCATCCCTGCTCCTGTATATGCGCGCCGCAGCGCCTTCCGGCCTCCCGAAGGTGCTGGGATTGTCTATCGCCGATCCTATGTAAAGAATGTTCGGGTCCCGGCTGTCGAAGATGATGGGATGAGTGTAGGGGTTCTCCATGCCGTCCTGTATGTGCTCCCAGTTCCGGGCCCCGTCCGTTGAGCGGTAAAATCCATCGCCCGTGGTCGAGTACATGACCTTGGCATCGCTGGGGTGCGATAGAAGATAGTGGATATCTTCGTATATGCCCTCACCGTAATGCTCCCATGTCTCCCCGCCATCTTTGCTGCGGATCAGCCCCCCGACCTCCACCCCCGCATACACGGTTGCCGGCTCGACGGGATCAAAGTCGAATGTCCGCACATGGGAGATGAACGGAGGGGCTGGGAAAGACCATGTCGAATAGTTGGGCAGTGCCTTCACGGCCTCCATTTCAAGCCAGCTCTCCCCCCCGTCCCGGCTCCTGAACACTGCTGCCGGCTCCGTACCGGCAAAAACCATGCCCGACTGATGAGGAGAGACACCCAGGCCCCTGATGTCTCCCTCTAAACCCTGAGTCCAGGGGCCCGACGCCGAGTCCGCCCAGTACACACCATCATGCGTAATTCCCGCATACATCCTCCCAGAGGCATCGATCTCCAGTTTCTGCACCCACTTGCCTTCCAGTGATTCGGCGGACTTGGCCCAGGAGCCGTTTTCCCTTTCTAGGATGAGGAGCCCAGCATCCGTTCCAACCAACAGCTTCTTAGTCACGCCTCACCTCCGTTGGCCGTCCAGCTTCCATTCCACCATTGTCTCTTTTCGCCAATAGGTCTGGTCGGATTCTTAGCTCGCCTCGTCGGTATGCCATCACTATCTCCGGAACAACTTCAATGGCGGGGCGCATTTGAGCAATTTCTTCTGCGGTTAGTTCCGGGCAGTCAGGGTCTCGGGCAATGCCAACGTCAATGGCTACGTCCTCGCCATAAATGGCCTTTACCTCCACGAAATCCAATTCCAATGCCGCGAGTTCTTCTATCTTCTGCCGGTAACTATCTACATCAGCAGGATCCAACTTGATCTTGTTAGGCTTAGTCTCCCGAATCTTCATCCTACTCTTCCAATTTCGCCTTGCGGATGCTGATCACCCGAATCTTGTTGTCCCTTATCGTGAACACCAGAAAGATGAACAGATCACCTGCGTATACCGTAGCCGTCCATCGGGACTCACCCTCACGTTGGCTGTAGCTGACAGTCGCCGTATTCCAGTCAAACCCATAGACTGCGTAAAAGTCCACATGGTGCTTTTTGAGATTAGCTAGGCATTTGACCTCATCCCATTCGTATTCCAAAGCTCAACTATAAGCCTTAGGCGTAGGGCTATCAACCCAATGACAGCCTTATGGAGGGTATGTGATCTCACATCATCTCCCTAACCCCGACTTCAGACCTCGGTTTCTCAACCAGCCGACCACGCAAATACTTGTGAATCACGCTGGAAAGCAGTGTCTGATACGGAATCCCTTCCTCCCGCGCCCGCGCGTGGGCTAGATCAAAGTCACGCTCCGTTACGCGAAGATTCACCCGTTTGGTCTTCTTTAATGTGTTGCGTGCTGCCTCTCTGGCCCATTCTATCGCCTGCTCCATATTGGGTACTGATTTAAATTCCCCTCTTTCGTATTGCTCTAGGATTTCCATTTCTTCCCTATCCAGACTTTCATTCAAGGCTGTCTCCTCCTTCTATATTCTCTCGTTAATCTGCTATTGGGGATAATGGTCTTAAGAAAATGGGACCCATCGTCCTGGACAACAAAGGGCACCATGTGAATATAGTCATTAATCTCAACGACATACATCCACTGCCCCGGATAGCGATCCTGATTACTGTGCCTTGCAACATCCAAGACTCGGCCACCTTCTATGGATGCGACGACACTGTCAAATGAGACTCCCCTTTGCCTGATGAGCCTGTGGTTTTTCTCCTCGCTCCAATCAAATCTCAAGGCTATTTCCCAATTATTGCCGTTTGTGTGCGTTTTGGCAACACATATAGCATTGTTTGTACCAAAGCATTACAAGAATACAACTCCTTTTGGAGCTTAGTTGGGGTTCCTGGTCCCCTACCCCCGACCCAGATACTCTAACGCCGCCTCCGTCATTACCCGGAGCCCGACCTCTAGCGCCCGCTCGTCAAACCCGAATGTCGCGCTGTGATGGGGCCCGTATCCCGCGCCCTCATCCCCACCCCCGACAATGAAGTAGCAACCTGGCACTTCCTTCTGGAAATACGCCTGGTCATCGCCGCCCATGGTCGGTTCGCACTCAATCACGTTCTCGGCGCCAATGGCCCGTTCCGCTGCCTGACGGACTAAGTCCGTGATTTCTGCCTCGTTCATGACAACTGGACTCTGGTAGATGTCCTCGAATTCGTAGGTCGCACCCGCCGCGGCGGTTATCCCTGCCAGCACTTCTTCAATACGACTCATTACCCTGTCTCGAGTCCCGTCATCGAATGCCCTCACCGTCCCTTTCAACTCCACCTCCTCGGGGATGATGTTGAATGCTGTCCCACCCCTTATCATTCCGATGCTCAGCACCGCCGAATCCTGCGCCCCCACATTCCGACCCACTATATGGTGAAGCGCACTTACGGCCTGCCCCGCAACAAGCACCGGGTCAACCAACGACTCTGGATGTGCCGCGTGACCCCCGCGCCCCTTGATCCTGATGGTGAACTCGTCAACGCTGGCGAACATCCCGCCCACCCGCACCCCGACCTTGCCTGTCTCCAACGTGTTGATAATGTGCAGGGCGATAGTGGCATCCACCTTGGGGTCCTCCAACGCCCCCGCTTCGATCATCCCTAGCGCACCTCCCGCGGTCTCCTCCGCCGGCTGGAAGGCAAACTTCACGTTGCCCTTAATATCATCCTTCACTCCCGTCAGTACCGATGCAACTGACATAGCCACGGCTACGTGCCCATCGTGACCTCAGGCATGCATCACCCCCGGCTCCCGTGACCGGAAGGCCAAGCCATTGGATTCTTCAATTGGCAAGGCATCCATGTCTGCCCTGATAAGCAGGGTCTTTCCCGGAGACCCACCCTTCAGCAGCCCCGTGACCCCTGTTTTGCCGACACCCGTCCTCACCTCCAGCCCTAGCTCCAACAACTTCTCGGCTACCAGCGCCGCCGTCCTAACTTCCTTGAATGACAGCTCCGGGTGGCAGTGGATATCCCTTCGCAATGCTGTCATCGCCGGTCTGCCTTTTTCGTATTCACTGTCCAATTGCATGGTCATGGAATCCCTCCAATAGTCCGGGCCCGGCCGATTTCCGGAATACTATATCAGTACCCGTTTCCTCTTCCGGCGTTGCGCCCGACTCTTGACCCCCAACCGCCCTCGCGGTAACCTATCCCAAACGTCCGGTTAGAACGCCCTCTAGGAGAACCACATGGTAAGCCTAACTCCCATCGCTCTCGAAAAGGTTAAGGAATTCATCGCCGAGCAGGAAGAGGAAGAAATCTCCCTCCGGGTGATGATTGCAGGCATGGGCTGCGGGGGGCCGCAGTACATGATGTCCCTGGACAACGACATCTCTGCAGAGGACATGACCGTAGAGCAGGATGGCCTCACCGTCGTCTTTGACCCCGAAAGCGCCCCGATGCTTGAGGGTTCGCAAATCGACTACATTGAGACCCTCGAACGCTCCGGTTTCACGGTCAACAACCCCAACTTCCAGGGCGGTGGTGGAGGAGGTTGTGGCGGCAACTGCGCCTGCGGCCGGGGCGGCTAACCCCCGACCTACATTCGACAGAAACAAATTGGGGCCCGCCAAATGGCGGGCCCTTTCATTTGAAGCAGCTTTGATGCTAAAATATATGCATTCTGGCAGTAAAGTGGAGTAGTTATGACAGTTAATCTTTCCATCCGAAATGTTCCTGACCCCTTAGCGCAGAGATTAAGAGATCGAGCAAAACGCAACCATCGTTCCATTCAAGGTGAATTGCTTTCAATCCTTGAGGAGACTCTATTGCCCAGGCGTTTGACGATTAAAGAGGCATATGAAGAAATCAAGCGATTGAACCTTCGTAGAACGAATGAAGCAACTCAAATGATTAGGGAAGATAGAGATGCCGGCCATAGTCGTTGACTCATCCGTATTCGCCGCTATTGCTTTCGATGAATTAAATGCAGACGAAGCATTAGCACTCGTGGAAGGGTACGAATTCTACGCTCCACACCTCTTGACCTTTGAGGTCACCAACATTGCCTGGAAGAAAGCAAATCAGAATCCTTCCGAGCGAATCGGCATATTTGAAGCGCTGAATGTAGCACTCAGCACAGTGATTAGCTGAAAAGAAGTTGACTTCGAAGAAACCCTGCAACTAGCCCTCGACACCGGACTCACCGCCTATGACGCCAGCTACCTCCACCTGGCCCAGACCCTCGGCACGCCTCTGGCCACACTCGACAGGAAACTCCGTTCAACAGCCCGGGACCTCGGCATCTCCTGACCCCTCCCCCTACGGCCGGATCCGAGTCCTCTTGTGGTTGATGTAGTCAACCAGGATGTACTCGCCCAGCCTGTCAGCCGTCGTGAAGAACGCCCGACCCCGGTTTATCTTCGTCACGTGCTCCATGAAATCGATTAGATAGTAGCTCGTGTCCAGCATGAATACGTTGATGATTATCCCGTCCTTGGTGCAGCGTTTCACTTCCTGGAGCGTAGCCTGCACCGTTGCCATGCTCGGGGGCCAGGCGAAATACGGGTAGTCCTGCTCCATGTGGGCCGTCGGCTCCCCGTCCGTGATCATGATGATCTGTTTGTTCTCGCACTTGCGCTTGGCCAGGTACTCCCGGGCCAATTGCAGCGCATGGTGCATGTTCGTGCCCGGCGCACTGTCGCTGGCGCCCGCCTCCGGCAGGTCCCGAGCCTTGATCTCCTCCGCCATTAGCGAAAACCCGATTATGTGAAGGTCATCCTTTGGAAACTGCCCTGATATCAGGCTGTGCAATGCGAGGGCTACCTTCTTGGCCCCGAAGAAGTCCCCGCTCATGTCCATCGACCGGCTCTGGTCCAGCAGTAGCACGGTCGCGCTCCGGGTCTGGTGTTCGGGCTTGTAGATCTCCAGGTCATCGGGAATCATCCGCACCGGCGTCCCCGCACCCGATCTCTCAACGGCATTGAGCACCGTCCTGGGGATATTCAAACGGAACGGGTCTCCAAACTCGTAGCGCTTGCTCTCCTGCACGTCCTCCACCCCGATTCCTGTCCTCCTCACCTCGTGCGCCGCCCGACGGTCCTTCTTCATGTGCCCAAATATGTCCCTCAGCGCCTTCTGTCCTATCCGCCGGTGGCCCTTGGGTGTAAGTTCCATGCGCCCGTCCTTGAAGCGCAGGTATCCCGCTTCCTCCATCTCCCTCACCAGTTGCCTGAGCGCCTCCACATCCTCTTCCGCCTCCTCGCCCAGCACCTCCCGCAGCTTCTCCATGTCTATCCCCTCCAGCCCTCGACTCGCCTGCGCCCGACGTATCTGCGCCTCCAGCTCCTCCATGTCCTGCATCTTGGACATCAGCTGCATCGCTTCATCCCAGCTCAACTCCTCCTCCCCTTCGAACGGGTAGCCACTCATCCTCCGCCGCGTCGGGTGGAGGGCCTCCAGGTTCTCGGCGAGGCTGGCCATTAAGTCAGCCAGCTCGGGGTCCGTCATCTGGGATTGCATCATCTGCTCGAGAGACTCCCGCGCTTCGTCCGATAGGCTGTTCATCAAGGACCGCATCTGCGATATCCGTCTCTGCAGGTCCTCGACGAACTCCTCCAGGGTATCGGGCATGTCAGGGAATGCCCGCCTATACCTCTGCTTGAATTCGTCATAGCCGGGGTCGAGCCCCATCCTTTGCCGTTCCAGCATTTCGTTCAGATCGGAGAGCATCTGCTTTATCGCATCCATCTCCCCGGGGCCCATGTTCTGCATCCGCTCCGCCAGGTCCCGGGCGTAGGGGTCCAGCATCTTCTGCCTGAGCATGTCCAGTAGCTTTTGGAACTCCTCCCGGGCCTCCTCATCGAAGAACTCATAGTCCATCAGCTCCTTGAACGTCCCGCCCACACTCTCCGGAAGGTTGTCCAGCTGGTCCATCTTTTTCTGGACCATCCTCTCCAGCATCTCCCTCATCTCTTCTGGAGAGTCCTCGCCCTCCCCCGACCCCCGGGCCTCATCCAGCCGCTTCTCAAGCTCCTCCCTCTCCATCCTCACGATCTTGTCGAGCGTCTCCTTCAGATCGTCCATCATCGACTCGAGGTCGTATTGCTTGAGTTGCTTTTCTTTCTCACGACGGAGTTGATCAATCAGGTCCCGCAGCCCCTGCATCCGCATCCCCTGTCGCGTTTGCATTCCTCGCTCCACCAGCCGCTGCATCGCCGACTGCAGGTCTCCGTAGGCGAGAATGTCCTTGGTCAGCTCGTCCAGCAGTTCCTCCGCCGACGCCCTGAACGGCTCCTGCGTCCCGTCCCACTTAGAATACCTGTACCTGATGCTCAACTCTCCACCTTCTGCGGGCTGTCCTGCAACGACTCTACGGTCCTGCTCAAACCCTCTTCCAAACACACCCGAGGCTCCCATCCCAGCACATTTCGCGCTTTCTCCGCATTGAGGACTATTTTGAACACTTCTCCATCGGGTTGCGGCCTGTGTTCCGGCTCAAGGCCGTAGCCTGTCAACCTGCTTAGTCGACTGAATATCTCATTGACCGAAGTCCCCACCCCCGACCCCAGGTTGAATGCCTCATCGTCTCCGGCAGCCAGGGCCGCAACGTTCGCACGGGCGATGTCTTCCACGTACACGAAGTCTCGCTCCTGCTCCCCTGACCCGTTGATGAACACCGGCTCGCCATCCAGCATCCGACCTGCGAATATGGCTACGACTCCCGCCTCTCCTAAGGGGCTCTGTCGGGGCCCGTATACGTTGGCATACCTCAACGCGCTGTATTGCAAGCCGTACAGGCTCCGATAAATGGGCAGATAAAGCTCCAACGCCGCCTTTGCTGCACCATACGGGGAGAGAGGCCGAACGGGATGTTCCTCGTCACACGGCAGGGTGACGGGTTCACCATACATTGCCCCTCCGCTCGACGAGAATAGGATCTTCTTCACCTCATTCTTACGGCACTCTTCAAGCACATTCAGAGACCCGATGATGTTGGCGTCCGCATCCACCAGGGGCCCGCGAATCGACTTCGTAATGCTCGCCTGCGCCGCAAGGTGACATACATACCGTGGTCTGTGTTCCTGGAATACCTGTGACAGCGCCGGGTCCCGGAGATCGGTCTCCAGCACCTCAACATCCGAGTTGACGTTTTCCCTTCCCCCCGACTCCAGGTTGTCCACGACTACAACTTCATACCCCTCCCCCAGCATCGCATCCACAACATGCGACCCGATGAACCCCGCCCCACCCGTCACCAACACTCTTTCAGCCATTCTCTCTCCGTACAGGCTGCGATTAACCCAAGGGTGCGATTACGCCCTCTGCGAACAACCTCAAAGACTCATCAAGGTCTGCGCTTGCTTGAGTATTGAGCACAATCGTATCGAACCCAGATACCTCCGCCATCCTCTCCACCTGCTCCCTCACTTCTTCGGGAGTTCCCGCAAGGGCCAACTGCTCTATGAACTTGTCCGGCACACCGCCTGCATTCTTCGGCGCATTAGGATCGTGCGGATACGGAGAGAATCCCTTTCTTATCCGTTCGATTGCTTCCCTGTCTTCCGGATCAAACAGGTCCGGGTTCACCCTGGAAAGCAGTCCCGCCACATGCTTCGAAACGGTCTCCCGGGCCGCGGCGCCATCCCCTGCAATCGCAAACGGTACCCACATGATCACGTCCGCCCCCAACACCTCCCGCCCCGCCTCCCCCAGCCCCGCAATGGCCTTGTCCATCCCCTCATGCACGAACCTCGGCCCCGACCCCGCCATCAATATCACGTTGGAACTGGCCCTCGTTGCCGCCTTTATCATCTTCGGGCCCGTGGCCGCGACATAGATGGGGATGCCTGTGGGCTCTTCCAGCCACGAGATGCCACCCTTCACCCCACTGTCGAACTCCGTGTCCCGGTTGTTCAGCAGTTCCGTCAGCTTCCCGACATATTCCTCCAGTTCAGCGATCCGCGCCGGCCTCCGCCCTATGGTCCTGACCAGGCTGTTCCCAGTGCTCACCCCCAGGATCACCCGACCCGGCGCAAGCTCGTTCAAGGAAGCAAACGCCCCCGCCGTGACGCTCACGTGCCGTGTATAGGGCGCCGTTACCCCCGCCCCGAGCTTTATCGTGCTCGTGCCCAGGGCGCAGGCGGTGAGAGTCACATACAACTCACGGCAAAGAAGCTGAGAATCGGCTATCCAGAAGCTGTCAAATCCCAGGCGCTCCGCCAGTTGCGCCGATTTCACTACCTCCGGCAGCGGCTTCTGCGCAAATATACAAGCCCCGAATTTCAGCTTTCTCATTTATACAAGTCCCCTTGCCCGTCATTGTAACATCGCCCACCTGGTCCCCTGCGGGAGGAGACTGCACGCGGCGTCGACACTGCCCACCCGTCAAATCAACTAGCGATTAGTCTTCCATCAGCGAGTAAATCTCCTCGCCCGGAGGCCCGTCGTAGGCCAGCTCCCCGTTCCTCAGCGCCAGCATTCTCTGGCCGTACCGTTCCGCCATCTGCAGGTCGTGGGTTATCAGAATCACGCCCTTGCCGTCCGAGGCGAGGTCGGCCAGCATCCGAAAGAAGATGCTTTTCTTGGAATAATCGACCTTTTGCAGGGACTCGTCAAGAATCAAGAATTCCCGTTGCTGGGCAAGACAGAACGATAGCCAGACCCGCTGCTTTTCCCCTCCAGACAGTTGGTCGAAGGGACGGTCCGCAAACGAGTCCGCAAGACATCGCGCGAGGCACTCCTGCACGATCTCCTTGTCCTCCGCGCTCACCCTCCACCCGAGACTGCGTTCCGGCCTGAACCGCCCCAGGGTCACCAGTTCCCTGTAGCTTACGAAGGGCGGGTCCTGTAGGTCCTGCGGCAGGTATGCGATGTGCCGTCTTAACTCGCTTTGCCCGCCCGATTCGTCCCCCGAGCCCGCGTAGACCCGACCTTCCGTCGGCGACAACTCACCCGCAATCAGCCGTGCCAGCGTCGACTTGCCGGCGCCGTTCGGCCCCAAGAGGCAGACGAATTCTCCTGCTCGCACGGACGCCGATACGCCCTTCAAAGCCGCCCTTTCGCCGTATGAGAAGTGAACGTCCTCCAGCACTATCCTGAACTTCAAGCTGCCATCCCTCCCCCGACTCACTGCAGCCTCCTCGCCACCCAAATCATCAGCGGCGCTCCTAGAACCGTTGTCACCAGCCCAACCGGCACTTCGGCGGGCATCAGAGCCAACCTCGCAATCTGGTCTGCATACAGCACCACCAGGGCCCCTGCGGGCACGGATATTGCAGTAACCGTACGGGCGTCGTTGCCCACCAGCAGTCTCACCACGTGAGGAGTGAACAGGCCCACGAACCCGACCACCCCCGCCAGACTGACCCCGGCTCCCGCCACAACTCCCGCCGCTACGAGGGCCGTCAGCCGGCTGTGCCCCGGGTTGGCCCCTAGTTGCCACGCCAGCCGGTCCCCGAGTACCAGCAGGTTCAGCCGACCAGCCGCCAACACGGCCAGCCCAAGCCCGAGAGCCAGGTAGGGAAGCGCCGGCGTTACGTCTCCCCACCCCCGATTCGCCATGCTCCCGCTGAACAGTGCCAGCGCCTGCAAGCTGAATACCCGTGAATGAGTCAGGATCGCCGCTGCAATCGCCAGTGTAAGCGCCCCGATGGAAACGCCAATCAGCGCAAGTCGGGCCGGCGTCAGGGTTTCCCGGGAAGCCAGCAGGAATATCAGGATCGCACCCACAGTAGCGGCAGCCACCGAAAGTGAGGTCAGCCCCCAAGGCCCGACACCAAAGACCCCCGCCAACGCCAGGGCCTGTACTATTGATGCCCCGCCCCCCAGCCCGAATAGCTGGGGATCTCCCAACGGGTTCCGGGTGGCGCTCTGGATCAGTGCACCCGACACCCCAAAACAGGCCCCTGCCAGCAACGCCGCCACTACCCTCGGTAGACGGATCGACCGTACTATGATATCCGCAGTCGGGTCTCCGCTATCAGAGAACAGGGCCCCAAAGACTTCGGCTACCCTGAGTTCAGCAGTTCCAAATGCGACCCCAACCACGCATCCCGCAAGCAGCGCAACCCCGAGACCCGCCAATACAAGGGCCGGACGCCTCAATTACTGGGCGCTTCCTACGATTTCTGCCATCGCCTCCACCGCCTCGGCTATGCGCGGCCCTTGGTTGCGCAGGAAGATTACGTGGTCGATTTCATGCAGCTGGCCGCTTGTGATTGCTCGGAGGCCTGAGAATCCGGGGAAACGGGGCAGCATCGTCGAAAGTCGGGGGGCGGGTTCCGGCGCGGGGGTAATCGTGAACAGGAAGTCAGGGTCCATGGTCAGCAGCTGCTCCACCGACACCTGCGCAAAGCCCGGGAACGTCCCGCTGTCCGGCAGGTCTTCCGCCGGGTTCGACAGTTGCAGCATCGCTGTTATGGCCCCGGGGTACGACTGCGGCTTCGCAACGTACAGGTTCCTGTCCGCGTCCGAGATCAGTACCAACGCACTCTTGCCGCCTGTAGTGTTCTCAACGGCCGATGCCACCCTCGCCGACAGGGCCTCCGCCGCCTGCTCAGCCCCTTCTTCGTTCCCAATGACCGTACCCAGGAGCTTGATTCCCGTTGTTATGTCCTCCAGCGAAGCCGCCCGAACGGCCACCACCGGCGTCCCCAGTTGTGACAGCGGCTCCAGGAACCGACCCTGGCTCAGAGCCTCGATCAGTATCAGGTCCGGGCGTTGGGCCGCAATCGCCTCAAAGCTCGGCGAGTATGCCCCCCCCAGCTCCGGAAGCCCGACCACTTCCTCAGGATACGTGGAGCTAGAGTCTCGGGCCACCGCCGTCCCACCGGCGGCGTACAGCATCTCCGTAGCCGTAGGGCTGATGCTTGCTATCCGAACCGGCTTCGCCGCTATTTCCACCGGCCTGCCCAGCATGTCCGTAATCTGTAAGGGGTACTGCCCCAGCATGGCCTCATGTGTCGACGTTGGTTCGGGTTCAGACGTAGGCGTAGGCTCGACGGCCGGGGCCGCGTTCGGCGTGGGCACAGAAGTCGCCGTCGGCTCCGCATCCCCCTCCTCCACCCCCGACTCTGAACACGCGCCCAGGACCAGGATCACAGCTAACGATAGAGATAGAAGTCCTACCCAGCCTTTATTTCGAATCCTGTTCGTCAAGTTAGCCAATCGAATCTCCATCATCGCATTTGTGAGCAATAGTGCAATTAGTTTATTGCACTTGCGCCGACTCTGCCAGTTGCCCGCGCCTACGCGGCACCAGGAAACGGCGCCGCTCAGCCCGACGGAACGAAAAACCAGGCGATGATCAAGCGCTTATGCGTCGGCATTGCTGTCCGTCCTTCAGAAAGCCGTCTGCTGCCTTTGCCCGGCAATTGTCAAGCCCCCGCTGCCCGACTCCTTGACCGCGTCTCAGCACAAATCTTAGACTCCCCCTGCCCCGCTTATTTCCATTGCAATGAAAATATCTCAATGGACTGGCAAGAACACTACCGGAAAAACACCGTCACAGCCGACGAAGCCGTGGCCCTGGTCAGCCCCGGCGACAACATCGCCATCAGCCTGGACCCGAAGCCCACCGCACTGATGGATGCGCTCGTTTCAAACCACCAGCGGTTTGACGATATACGCATATTTGACGTCGCTCCCCACTACGACCCTGGCTGGCTTTCTGCCGATTTCGAGGGGTCATTCAGGTACAGCCCCTCCATGTTCCTTGGCCCCATTGTTCGGCCGGCCTATTACGAACACCGTATAGATTTTGCTCCCGCAATATTCACCACCGACCTTCAGCCGTACAGGGAACCCAATCGAGGCCCCAGGCTGGACGTGACCCTGGTCTCGTGTTCGCCTCCCGACGACGAAGGGTACTGCAGTTTCGGCAAGTCCCTGTGGAACAAGCGCAGCTTCGCCAAACACGCCCGGCTAGTCATTGCCCAGGTCGATGGATCTCTCATACGCACCTACGGCGACAACTACATACACGTCTCCGAAATCGACCGCTTCGCCGAGTTCATTCCTCCTGAACTGACCCTGGAAGAATCGGAAGAGATGGTCTCCAACATTGAAGACCCGCTGGTTCGTAGGGAGTTGGAGCCGCTCCTGGGCCAGATGAGCGGGAACGCCAGGTACGATAACCTGCCGCGCTTGTGCGGCGGTACGGTGAAAGAAATAAGGGAGTTTGTCAGGCTTTTTCTGAAGGCGTCGACCCCCGGCGAGGAAGACCGGAAGATATCGGAGAATGTAGCCGAGCTGGTCAGGGATGGGGACACCATTCAGGTCGGCGTTGGAACGCCCAGCGCCCACCTGCCCCGACTGGGCGCCTTCGACCAGAAGCGAGACCTCGGCTGGCACTCGGAGATGACCGCCCCAGGCATCGTCGAGCTTATCGAAAGAGGAGTCATCAACAGCGAACGCAAGACCGTCAACCCCCGTAGGGCCGTGTTCACCGCCTTGACGGGGTGCGCCCCCGAGGAAGTGCCTTTGGCCCACAACAACCCTCGCATCGAGCTTCGGGACGCCGAATACGTGGTGAACATCAACACGGTCTCTTCTCACGACAACTACATCGCAATGAACAACGCTATCTCCATTGATTTCTCGGGGCAGATCAACTCGGAGAGCATTGGAGGCCGGCAGTGGACCGGGACCGGGGGCCAGCCCGAGCTTCACATGGGCGCCGTAATTTCCAAGGGCGGCAGGGCCATCACCCTCCTGCGCTCCACGGCGGCAGGAGGTAAGGTGTCCCGCATCGTCCCCCAGCACCCGGAGGGCGCCGTGATAACCGTCCCCCGTTCCTTCGCCGACACCATAGTCACCGAGTACGGAGTGGCCCAGCTCCTTGGCAAGACCATCAGGGAAAGGGCCCGAGAACTTATAGCCGTCGCCCACCCCGACTTCAGGGCCGACCTCCAGAAAGCCGCTAATGACCTTTACTATCCCTAGGAGAGACCTTTGCACAACTGTCTTCCCCGACTCCGATCGGGAACCCGTCTCATGGGGGTGAGGCATTCCGCTCGCCCTGAGCAGAGTCGAAGGGTCTCAAGAGCGGAATGGGTGGGGTGTCTTCCTCACCTGTCGCGGAGTTACACAAATCTCTTTAGGAGGAAAATATGGCCGTCATCGAATACGAAGTAAAGGACAAGATCGCTCATGTCACGCTGAACAGACCCCGCTCCCTCAACGCCATCAACAACGAGATGTCCCGGATGTGGAACGAGGTCTGGACGCGATTTCGAGACGATGACGACGCCTGGGCCGCCATCCTCACCGGCGCCGGCGACCGCTCCTTCTGCTCGGGCGCCGACCTCAAAGAGATGCGTTCCCACCACGACACCGGCGCCCACAAGGGTAACCCCTTCGGCGGCGACCCGAGACCCCTGCGCCCTTCCGAAGAACTGGGCGTCTGGAAGCCCATAATCGCCGCCATCAACGGGTGGGTGATGGGGGGAGGTGTGGTCTTTGCCATGGACTGCGACATACGCATCGCCTCCGAGAGGGCAGTATTCGGCCTGCCGGAGGTGGAGCTGGGCATAGTCACCACCTGGTGGGGCACCGTCAGGGCTCGGGCCCACATGTCCTTCGGCAGGGCCCTGGAGTTCCTTCTAACCGGCAATCACGTCACAGCTCAGCAGGCCGAGCAGTGGGGTTTCGTAAACCACGTCGTCCCCCATGACCAGCTCATGGAGAAGGCGGAGGAGATGGCCCGAAAGATCAACAGCAACGGCCCCCTGGCCGTCCGCGGTATCAAGGAAGTCTCCTACCGCAGCCTGCTTGACGGCGTCCGGGAGGCAGGTCGGCTGGAGGATGTAATCAGCATCATCGCCGCCCAGAGTGAGGACGTCCAGGAAGGCGTCAGGGCCTGGCTGGAGAAACGCCCCCCCGACTTCAAGGGCAGGTAGGAGCCCCTTTGGGCACATCATCGGCCCCCCTATCACCCCATCCGTCATTCCCGACTCCGATCGGGAATCCATCCCGGGAGACCGCTCAACCTTATGGCCTCGAAGGGTCGAATGGAGGGGCTCGCGTACTGCCTATCCGGCGCGGCTCTTCTATCTCATGCCCGTTTGACTCACTCTTCTCCACCCGACCGTACTAAATCAACGGCCTCCCGTGCTAAGATTGTTCTCGAACCCGAAATTCATGAAGAGCCTGTTGGGAGGACCAAGATATGAACAGTCATCCCTTCGACAACAAATTCCTCGTCACCGACGAGCACAAAGATCAATTCCAGCGCAACGGCTTCGTCAAGCTTGATGGGTTTTACAATCCCGAGGTAGTCAACACCCTGTTAAACCGAGTTGAAGGCGAAATGGCGGGTGGTGGCAGCGGACAGCTTCAGACCAACGCGATTTTCAACCGTTCCACCTATGACTTCGAGGCCGAAAAGACCGATGTGTATGAGTTGCTGGAAAGGCCCTATTTCCGTCGCTCTCTTACAAGTCTGGTCGGACACGATCTCTTCTTGACATTCGAAATGTGCTTTGAACTCGAAAAGAATGTCAGCAAGGGGTTCCCCTGGCACGTGGGAATGCAGAGTTTCGGTTATCAGTTCGCCGAAGAGCCTGCCTATACGCTGTGGGCGCCCCTGCATCCCGTGGACCCCGGGGGACAGCGGGGCGGCATGGCCTACGTCCCCGAAAATGTAATATCAGGCTATTTTGCTTACCGGTTGGAGCCGGTCATAGTTTCGACAATGGAGACCAAGGAGCGAGCCGGGGTCAGGACGACCGTGCTTGATTATTTCAAGCTGCGCAACGGCATCCTCAATTCGCCGACCATGCTTGAAGTTCTCGAGGCCCACCAGGTCGAAGATGATTTCCAGCCCGGCGACGCCCTTCTGTTCAACAAAAACGTTGTCCATCGCAGCATCATGCTCGGCGAGGGGCCTCTTCCCAAGCGTGCAGCCTACGTAATGCGCTTTGTCGATGCAGAGTCGCATTATGATCTGGAGCGTGCAAAGACGCTGCAATTCGCCGAGGAACAGTACGGACATGGGGCCTTCCCCTACAGGCCCCTGACCCGACAGCACATCGAAATCTCGGAAGCCGGCGCGCAGAACGGCGACCTTCTATCGGAATGCGCCTACTTCGACAACCGGGACCGCCGCACCGTCCGGGGTGAGCTGCCTTCCTGAGCACGCCTCACCAGCCCTTCTAAGGTACTCTGATAACTCTCAAGACTGCTGTTCCACGCTTGCCCTGAGAGGAGCCTATTCGAGGCCCAACCACGACCTGTTCCCGCCGTCTGGATACCGGATGGCAGCTTTAATATTATTCCCTTTTTGGAATATAATGGCTCATGCCTTGGGAGGTCGAATACACGGATGAGTTCAGGCGGTGGTGGCAGGAACTTTCGGAGAACCAGCAGGATGCAGTAGCCGCCAGAGTCGAGTTGCTGATGGAGCACGGCCCCAACCTGCCATACTCCTACTCCTCAGACATCACCGGCTCTCGGCACGGTGTTATGCGCGAGCTTCGAACGCAGAGTGCCGGCAGGCCCCTTCGAGTCTTCTACGCCTTCGACCCCAGGCGAACGTCGATTCTGCTCATCGGAGGCGACAAGACAGGCAACGACCGGTTCTATGAGGAGTACGTGCCCGTGGCCGACGCCCTCTACGATGAACATCTTGAAGAGCTTCGAAAGGAAGGACTGATCAAATGAGTGGACGCCATCCATTTAGCGAACTGACCAGCGATTTCACGCCGGAGCGCCGGCGGCGCATCGACGACCTTAAGAGGGAGTTGCTCGCCGAGATGCCGCTGCACGAGCTTCGCCGGGCGCTGGCGCTAACCCAGCGAGACATGGCCAAGATGCTGAATGTGAACCAACCCGCAGTTTCCAAGCTGGAGCAGCGGGCCGATGTGTACGTATCCAGCTTGCGGTCCTACATTGAGGCAGTAGGCGGGAAACTGAAGATCGTCGCCGAGTTTCCAGAAGGCGAAGTTGCCATCACCAACTTCTCCGAGGTAGGAGAGGAGTAACCTCAAGCTGACGGTAGAGGAAGCTCTAACCGGATCCATGATATTTCGCGCCATGATTCACGGCGCCCACGCGCATCGTAGCTATGGTTGGTCCTTCTTGAGCTGGGCGTCAATCACGCACGTGGGCCAATGAACACGGTGCCATATACCGCACATTCACGCCGCTCCCTCGATGCCCGGGTATTTCGCAAGGCTCTTGGCCCGCGCCTCCCCTGAGAAACTGCCGCTCACCCTACAAGTGTCGGGTAGGCCGCCGGCGAGTTACTCCGCGCTAATGGAGCACTTTTCCGTCGGCCCCCCTCCGAACCGGACGTGACACTTTCGCGTCATCCGGCTCTCCGGTGTCGTTACAGGAGGTAGCGTCTGTGGTGAGGTGCCGGTGGCACCGTCCGCATCGTAGGGGCCAGGCTCGTGTGAGCCTGTTCAGTGAGGCGAGTAAGCTTTGACCTTGAGGGTATACTCGTCGTCTATCGCATTGACGGTGTAGTCAATCTCGACTTTCGTTGGGTACCCGAACTCACTGTCGTAGCTGACGGTAAGTTGGTCGGCCTCACCGGTAATGGCTTCTTGGATCACGTCGAAAAAGCGGTCGATGGTGTGGTAGCGGGGTAGTTCTGTCATTGGCCCACCAGATTTTGTATAGATGGCGGACTCGACGAACCCTACGCTTTCGACTGACTCTATGTCCCCGTCCAGTACAGTGACCTTGACGGTCTTGCTGGCGTGATCCGGGCACTCGCAGAGTACGCTGTACTCATACGTGTAGTCATGGGCGCGGGTTTGCTCCCACATGTCACGATGCCTGTCCAGTTCAACCTGCTCCCGAGCAAGCACAGGGTCTTGTTTTGCATCACTGCAAGCCAAGCTGAATGCAAGGAGGAGTCCGACCAAGGTCGGGATCACGAAGACGAGTTTTGTATCCACGCTCCGGAACCTCCAGTGCTGTTTCGAGGGAAGGTCTGCCGTGTCCCAGTCTACCACCGGCCCCGTTGGGAACGGAAGGTGTTTGGGCGTTTCACGGTTGGAACACTACCTATCTGTTGCAACGGTTGGTACTCAGGCTGCCTGTTCGTTCTGCTTCAGCGGGCGTCCGGCGTGGATGTCCGCGTGGCATGACGCACAGGCCACGAGCGTCTTGCGACGCCGTGCTGCCATGACCTCCACCCAAACGGGCGGCTTGGCCCGTCCCTTCTTTCGCAAGTCTTTCAGCGCTCGTACGTGGTGCACCTGGACCTTCACCGTTGAGCCGCAAAGCTCGCAGACGTTGGCCCGCAGGCGCTGTTCGAGTTCCGTCCGACTATTGAGTATCGGGGGGTGTTTATCGACCAGGGTTGCCGCGTTGTCCCGCGCAAGCGAAACCCCGCCCCAGTACGTCACCAGCGTCTTTTCGCCCGGCTCGGCCACTTTCACCATCAGGACCTTGCGAGGCCCTTTGTCAGTCTGAATCGTAGTTTTGTACCGCTTGAACACCTGTGGCACGCTGATCTTCAGCTTTGCCGCGAGTGTCTTGGCAAGTGACATTTCCATGACCCAACGGAGATGGCTTAGTGCGCCCAGGTTGGTTGCACGCCGGTAGTAGTTGACGACACCCCGGTACTCCGCCTGGTACTGTTCCACGATGCTGTAAAGCGAGTCATGAATTCGTATTCCAAGGTGGATTGGTTTGCCGTTACGCATGTAGGCGGCGCTCTTGGCGCGTACGACGTCTTGGGGAACGCGCAGCCCGATGATACCATTGACCGATCGGCGGCCACTGGCGTCGAGCCTGTCTTTGCTCCCCTGAACGACGACCTCGTAGCCGAGGAACCGTGCTGCCTCAGTGCGGCCGTGGGTGACCAGGGTTTTAGCGTCGGATAGCTCCAGCTTGAGGTTATCTTGCAGGAACTTGCCTAGCCGGGCCTTGATCTCATCGGCCTCGTTCTTTGGCCCCGCAAAACCGAGTAGAAAGTCGTCGGCGTACCGTGTGTACCGGAGACGGCGGTAGGCCGGGTCATGGGTGTCGTGGCTGGGCATGGTGCGCAGGAGTGGGCGAAGTTCCGCCGCTTCCTTTGCATGGCCAGATTGCCGTAGACGCATAACTCGTTTGGAAACCCTTTGATACTGCGGGTTCTTCCGTCGTCCGGTGCCACGGTTGTATTCGGGCAAGAGCACGTCCTCCGCGAACCTGTCCAACCGGTCTAGGTAGACGTTGGCGAGTATGGGACTCACCACACTTCCCTGAGGTGTGCCACTGTAGGTGGCGTTGAGCTTCCAGTCCTCAAGGTAGCCAGCCCCAAGGAGGTTGGAAACAAGCCGCAGGAAACGGTTGTCCTGGATGTTCTCGCCTAGTATTTCCAGCAACACCTTATGGTCGATGTTGTCGAAGCAACCGGCGATATCTCCTTCGATGAACCATGTCGTGCCTGTCCAGGTGCGGGTTATCTCCGTGAACGCCGTGTGGCATCCACGGTTGGGCCGGAAGCCGTGCGACCGGTCGCTGAACTGCGGTTCGTAGTACGCCTCCAGTAGGAGACGCATAACTTCTTGCAGCACTTTGTCCGACCACGTTGGGAGTCCGAGTGGCCGCCGCTTCCCGTTGGCTTTCGGGATGTATACGCGGCGGGCCGGAGTCCATCGGTAGCGCTCGAAGCGGAGGGCCTCGATGATCGCGTGGATGTCGTCCATCTTCATCCCGTCTGCGGTCTCCGGTGTTGCGCCTGGGGTGAGCGCACCGTCGTTCTTGGCGATACGCCCGTAGGCCGTCAGGTACAGGTTCGGGTTCCAAAGTTGGCGGTAAAGGTCGTTCACGGGCAGTCCCCGTGTACCTCTGTCGCGAATGATTCCCAGTATGGTTTCGGCGTTGCGCATCTCGCGCACCTCCTTTTCTGAGTTTCGGTTTGACACCTGCCTCCCTTCGCCATGTGGACGGCTTTCCCGTCCTCGGACTACTACGGAGGCTCCGTCACCATAGGACTCGCGTCCCTTAGGCGATCCCGCGTTCCGTCAGCATAGGACGTTCTAGCGCGACTGTAGGTGCCCCGTTCGTCTCCTTGAATTGACCGCATGGGTCATTGCCCGCTCATCGGAGGTGCACGGATTGACAGGACACATCCATGCGATGAGCGGCGCCGGGTTACAAGCGTTCTACCGGCGGGTGGCGATTTTCACCAACTGGAGACTGGGGTTCAAGCAATCAAGCCTTCACCATATCGCGCGGGTCTTGCGGAACCGGCCCTACAACGCTTTGGGGCCGTAGCCGCTTTACCGACATGCTGTTTTCCCCCTCGGCTTTCGCCTCAAGGTAGGTCGGTTGACCCAGGGACTTCCTCCGAGTCCCTCCCGAGTGAGTCGGGTATCCTATGCCGCGTGACGCGGCGCACCCTCCCCTCCAATTGACTCCCCATTCCCCTCAAAGTTAGAATCGACCCACACCGTGCTTGCAAGTCCCGAAAAGTCCGCCCTCCCCCCGACACCCCAACCATGACAACGCGCACTGAAAATCTCGCCCGTATCCCCAAGGTATACGACCCCTCAGAGGTCGAAGGCCGCATCTACAAGTCCTGGATGGACAAAGGCTACTTCAAGCCTCGCATACAGGAGGGCAAGCAGCCCTTTGTCATCATCATGCCCCCGCCCAACGTCACCGGTGAACTCCACCTCGGCCACGCCCTCACCGCCGCCGCCGAAGACGCCCTCATCCGCTGGCACCGCATGATGGGCGACCCCACCCTCTGGCTCCCGGGCTCCGACCACGCAGGCATCGCCACCCAGGTCGTCGTCGAACGCCAACTCGTCAAGGAGGGCAAGACCCGGCAGGAAATCGGCCGGGAGGCCTTCGTCGAAAGGGTCTGGCAGTGGGTCCGGCAATACGGACGCACCATCGCCGAGCAGCACAAGCGACTCGGCGCCTCCTGCGACTGGTCCCGAGAACGCTTCACCCTCGACGAGGGCCCCAGCCGGGCCGTCCGCACCACCTTCGTCAACCTCTACAACAAGGGCCTCATCTACCGCGGCGAGCGCATCATCAACTGGTGCCCCCGCTGCTCCACCGCCCTCTCAGACCTCGAAGTAATCCACCAGGAAGTCGATAGCAAGCTCTACTACATCCGTTATCCCCACTCCCTGGACCCGACCCGCCACCTCACCGTCGCCACCACCCGCCCCGAGACCCTCCTCGGCGACACCGCCGTCGCCGTCAATCCCGACGATGAACGCTTCGCAGACTTGGTCGGACACGACGTGCTGCTCCCACGCCTCAACCGACCCGTCCCCGTCATCACGGACTCCGTCGTAGACCTCGAGTTCGGCACGGGCGCCGTCAAAGTCACACCCGCCCACGACCCCAACGACTTCGATATCGCCCAACGCCACGATTTGCCCCTGATCACCGTCATCGGCCCCCAGTCCACCATGACCGACGCCGCAGGCCCCCAATACCAGGGCATGTCTGTCGCCGAGTGCCGCACCCGGATCCTCGAAGACCTGGAATCCGACGGCCTCCTCGAAAAGGTCGAACCCCTAACTCACTCCGTCGGCCACTGCCAGCGCTGCAACACTGTCGTTGACCCGACCGTCGGCAAACAGTGGTTCGTCAAGGTCGCTCCCATGGCCGACGCCGCCGCCCGAGCCGTCACCGAGGGCCGCATACGCATAGTTCCCGACCGCTTCACCAAGGTCTACCTCAACTGGATGGACAACATCCGGGACTGGTGCATCAGCCGCCAGCTCTGGTGGGGCCACCGCATCCCCGTCTGGTACTGCGACGGCTGCGACCATCTCACCGTATCCCTCGAAGACCCGACCACCTGTGAAGCCTGCCCCTCCACCAACATCCGCCAGGACCCCGACGTCCTGGACACCTGGTTCAGCTCCGGCCTCTGGCCCCACTCTACCCTCGGCTGGCCCGACGACACCGAAGACCTCCGCTACTTCTACCCCGGCTCTGTCCTCGAGACCGGCTACGACATCCTCTTCTTCTGGGTCGCCCGCATGATCATGATGGGCATCCAGAACATGGACGACATCCCCTTCCACACCGTCTACCTCCATGGCCTCATCCAGGATGAGCACGGCGAGAAGATGAGCAAAGTCAAGGGCAACGTCCTCAACCCCTTGGACATTATCGACGAACACGGCGCCGACGCCCTCCGCTTTGCCCTCACCGTCGGCACCGCTCCCGGCAACGACAGCCGGCTCAGTCAGGCCAAGATCCGCTCCAGCCGCAACTTCACCAACAAGCTCTGGAACGCCTCCCGATACGTAATCTCCATCCTAGACCAGTCCTCCCTCCCCTCTCCCTTGATGGGAGAGGGTCAGGGTGAGGGTGACTCCTCTCCTATCTCCCTCCCCATAGAAGACCGCTGGATTCTCAGCCGACTCAACCGCACCATCGAAGACGTCACCCGTGCCCTCACCTCCTTCCGACTAGGCGACGCCCAGGAATACGTCCACGATTTCATCTGGAACGAGTTCTGCGACTGGTATATCGAAATCGCCAAGGTCCGCCTCCGAGACAATTCCGACTCCCCCTCCCCCGCCCCGGTCCTCGCCCACGTCCTGGAGTCCTCCCTCCGACTCCTCCACCCCTTCATGCCCTTCATCACCGAAGAAATCTGGCAGAGCCTCATCCAGCGTATGCCCGACTCCCCAGACCGCCCCGACTCCACAATGATCGCCCCCTACCCCACTCCCGACCCCTCTGCCATCAACCCAGAGGCCGAGGAGTGGGCCGACCTTCTCATGTCCCTCGTCCGCGGCGTCCGCAACGTCCGCGCCGAGCGCAAGGTCGAGGCAGGAAAGAAAGTCCCCGCCGTCCTGCTTGACGGCGAGACCCTAGGCGCCGGTGGACGCTCCTTCCTCGAAAACCTCGCCGTCTGCACAGTCGAGGCCCGTCCCGCCGACGCCCCACAACCCGAAAACTCCATTATGGTCGTCGAAAAAGCCACCCGCGTATTCCTCCCCCTCGCCGGCCTCTTCGACTTCGCCGGGGAACGCCAGCGCCTCGAGTCCTCCCTAGAAGACCTCCGCAAACGCATCGGCCAGGTCCAGTCCCGACTCTCCAACGAACAGTTCCTATCCAAGGCCCCGGCCAACGTCGTAGAGAAAGAGCGCTCCCGACTCACCGGCTGGCAAGAAGAAGAGTCCAACCTCCTCCAACGC
Organism: Dehalococcoidia bacterium; assembly: GCA_965207225.1. GTDB lineage: Bacteria > Chloroflexota > Dehalococcoidia > Plut-88900 > Plut-88900 > Plut-88900. The sequence continues at coordinate 1,667,938 of CBDBLV010000005.1, read as the reverse complement.
CTCTCAGAACTCAGCCAATAACCCATTCCATTGAACCGTCATTCCCAAGAACACCGGGCTGGGGCGGGGTGTCCTATTCCCTCTCCCTTGAGGGGAGAGGGCTAGGGTGAGGGTGATTCCCCTCCCCAGGCCGCGGGGCCGCTCGTGCTGAGGCCCTCGAAGTATGAGCGGGGGGTGGAGCAAGGATGTTACAAGTAGCCACGATGAGGTCTAACCCATGAAATTCGCCGTCAGCGTCTTCGGCAACCAACCCATGCCCCGGATCGTCGAACGCGTCCAGAAAATCGAGGCCCTCGGCTTCGACACCGTCTGGTTCGGCGACCTCCAGCGCATCTGCCGTGAGGTCTACGTCGAGATGACCGCCTGTGCCCTCAGTACCTCCCGCATCACCCTGGGCGTCGGCGTCACTATGCCCTCCACCCGACACGCCAGCGTCACCGCCAGCGCCTTCGCCTCCCTCAACGAAATCGCCACGGGCCGTATCCGCGCCGGCATCAGCACCGGCGACAGCGGCGTCCGGTCCATCGGCCGACGTCCCGTCTCCATCTCCCGACTGGAAACCTACATCGACCAGGTCAAGGGCCTCCTCCAGAATGAAGAGGTAGAATTCGACGAAGGAGGCAGGGGCAAGCTCGGTTGGCTGAATGGCCCGACCAACGTCCCCATCTACGTTGCCGCCACCGGCCCCCGGCTCACCCGGGCCTCGGGCCGCATGGCCGACGGCGCAATCATCCTCAGGGAACGAAACCCGGCTAGCATGGCCACAGGCGTCAACATGTTCAAGGAAGCGGCCGCGGAAGTAGGCAAGCGACCCGAAGATACCAGCCTATCCTGCTGGCTCCAGACCAGCCTGGGCCCCGACCGGGATGTCGCCCGGTGGAAGCTGAACGGCCCTGTCGGCGTCATTATCAACATGTCCAACCCTGACCTCTTCGACGAAGAAGACCTGCCCTTAATCGAGAAGCTCAAGGCCAATTACAACCCCTCCCGACACTCCCGCTCCTACGTCATCGAAGAATTCCGTATCCCCGGCAAGTACATTGACCGCTTCGCCCTCGGCGGCGACAAAGAAGACGCCATCGCCTGCATCAAGCAGCTTTCTACGGTTGAAGGCCTCGACGAAATCATCCTCGCCCCCCAGCACATCCCCGAAGTTCCCGGCCCCACGGTCGACGAAACAATCCAGTACTTCGCTGAACACGTCCTCCCCCTCGTCACCTGATCCCTCCTCTCTAACTCTCCCATCATTCCCCACTCCTGTCAGTCATCCATCCCCGGACGCGGGGTGTCCGGAGACAGCCTTGACACTCGCAAGCATAGGTAATTACCATAATTACATGCGAGAAACGAAGCTTATTCGCATCGGCAACTCCAAAGGCATCCGTCTTCCCAAGGCTCTGCTGGACAAGTACGGATGGGCCGGTATCCTGACCCTTGAAGAGCTGGAAGAAAGCGTGGTCTTGCGCGGCAAGGACACCCATAATCTGTCCTGGGAAGAGACCTCTAGGGCAATGGCTGTTGAAGCGGAGGACTGGAGCGACTTCGATGTCGCCATAGCCGACGGCCTGGACTGATGGCCTCTTTTCCTCGGCGATATGGCATCTATATTGCCGACCTGGACCCGACTGTGGGCCGTGAGGTCCACAAGACTAGGCCCGTGGCAGTGGTTAGCCGTGATGAGATGAACCGGTTCCTCGAAACGGTGGTCGTCTGTCCTCTCACTTCCAGGCTGCATCCAGGCTGGCGTGGCCGTTTGCAAGTGCGGTGCGGGGGAAAGGACGCGGAGATTGCTGTTGACCAAATTCGCACCATAAGCAAGCGGCGCTTGGGACGTCGCATCGACCGCCTTTCCCCAGAAGATGCATCGCACCTTCGCCGCATCATCGCCGAGGCGTACGCTGAGTGACTGGTTGACAGACCTCACCCACCCCCCCTTCCCATCCCGATGCCCCGCGAGGGATCTCTCACGACCGTTAACCAGTCACCTCTGACCATATCGGCCCACCTCCGGCCATATCATCCCGATGCCCCGCAAGGGATTTCTCACAACAGCCCTCTTCCCACATCCTCTCCGCATTCCACTCCTTTCCCCTCCGTCATTCCCTCCCCTCTCCCCAGTACTGAACTAGAGGCAGAGGTTGGCGCTGGAGCGCCAACCTCTGCCTCTGTTCTTCTCTCTCCCTCTCCCTTAAAGGCCCTAAGGGAGAGGGGGATCAAGGGGGGAGGGTTCCCCGGTGGGGCCGGGGGTGTCCCCCCTCCGTAGGGACGATCCCCGGTCACCCTCCCGAGGGGCCCACGTATAGAAAGGAAACAACCCGCTAACCAATAACCCCCCACCCCCTCCCCCCATATCCAAGCGCCTCGCCGCCTCTGTTTGATGGCGTTCTCTCCATCCCCCCGTGTTGTATACTCCCCCCAACACGACACCCCCACCCAAGGAGACCGCAATGCCATCCACCATCAAGGAACAGCTCTGGTACGGCGACCACTGGATCGACGTCGATCTCCCGGAGCGGACCCGGGTAATCAAGGCCAACGGCAACTCTTCCGCCAAGCCCGTCCCCGATCTCGAAGCCGCCATCAGGGGGGCCATCGCCAACCCCATCGCCCATGACCCCCTTCACAAGCTCGTGGGCAAGGGCGCCAAGGTCACCATCGCCTTCGACGACCCCGGCGGCGTTCAGACCAGGGGCGTCGACTTCCGGCAGGTCGCCATCAGCGTCCTCCTCGAAGAGCTTCAGAAGGCCGGCGTCGAGCTTGCCGACATCCTCCTCCTCTGCGCCAACGCCCTCCACCGCAAGTGGACCCGCTCCGAGCTCGCCCCCATCGTCGGAGAGCGCATCAGCGTCTTATGGCCCGCCCAGCGCCTCCGCTGCCACGACGCCGAAAACCCCGACGAGCTCATCTTCCTCGGCGAGACCCACCGCGGCTTTGAGGTCGAGGTCAACCGCGCCGTCACCGATTCCGACCTCCTCATCTACCTCAACCTGACCCAGATCCCCTTCAGCGGCGGCTGGAAGTCGGTGGCCGTGGGCCTCGGCACCTTCCGCAGCATCCGCCATCACCACCGACCCTTCCCCTTCGCCTCTGGGAAGTCCGTCATGGACCCCAAGATCTCCTCCTTCCACAAGCTCGTCTGGGAGCAGGGCAAGATCATCGAAGACCACCTGGCCGAAAAGGGCCGCCGCATATTCAGCATCGAGTCAGTGGTCACATCCACGGAGCCCTATGAAGTTACCGCTGTCTTCGCCGGCCACACCCCCGATGTCCACGTCCACACCCTCGACGCCCTCAGCTCCCTCCAGGTCCTCGACGTGGACGGCCAGAGCGACATCGGCCTCTATGGCGTGACCAGCAAGACTTCCTACGCCCACAACTCCTTCATCAACCCCCTTCTCGTCACTGATCAGGGCTTCGAGTACACCTACTCAATGTTCCAGAACCAGCCCCTGATCCGGCCGGGAGGCATCATCATCCTCAGCCATCCCTGCAAGAACCAGTTCGACGACATCCACCACCCCTCCTACCGGGAGTTCTACGAGCGCCTCCTCCCCGTGACCCTCGACCCCTACGAGCTCTGGAACCTCTTTTCCGACGACTTCGCCCACCGCCCCGAGTTCATCCACAAGTACCGCTACGGCTACGGCTTCCACGGCGCCCACCCCTTCTTCATGTGGAACACCCGCGGCGCCCCCTCCCGGCACCTCTCCGGCATGTTCCTCGCCGGCGCCACCGACTTCGATGTCGCCCGACAACTAGGATTCGAGCCCTTCCACACCGTCGAGGACGCCATCGCCGAGGCCGAAAACCGCCTTGGCAAGGACGCCTCCATCTCCTTCCACAAGTCCCCGCCCACCTCCATAGTCAGGGTCAACGGCAGCAACGGCGCCCACTAACTGCATAGCTCGGGTCCACAGCGACCATTAGTCCGAACAGGCCTCAGGTGACTTTAGTGGAGGAGGTCGATCATGGAACTGCCCTTTAAGGTCATGGACGCCGATGGTCACATCGCGGAGGACACTACCCGCATCCGGGACTACATGGAGGCCCCGTACAACGCCAACCTCTGGCAGGGCATCCCCGACAAGCAGGGCCGCGTCGGCCATGCCAGCAGCCTCAGCGGGCAGAGCTTCGTCGATACGACAATGGGCGGCACCAAGGGCAGCGTCGGGCCAGCGGGCTACCCATTCCCCAGCGACTGGATCGAGGCCCTCGAATGGGGCAACATGGACACCACCGTCCTCTTCCCGACCAACCTCCTCGGTTACGGCGACATCTTCGATCCCGACTACATGTCCGCCCTTTGCCGCGCCTACAACTCCTACCTCGCCGACGAGTGGCTCTCGGTAAGTCCCCGGCTCAGGGCCGTCTCCCTCATGCCTTTGCTCGACGTAGACTCGTCTATCAAGGAGATGAAGCGCACCATCACCGAGCTCGGCTTCTCCGGGGTGACGGTTCCGGCCCACGGCTTCGGTGGTCTCGGGGCCAGGATGTACGACCCCTTCTACGAAGAGGCCCAGAGCCTCGACTGCCTGGTCGCCGTCCACGGCAGCACCCCCGAATACATGCGCTTCAACAAGTTCATCCAGAAGCACACCGCCTCCTTCCCCATGTCCAACATGCTCCAGCTTGTCCACATGACCTACGAGGGCATCTTCGAAAGGTTCCCCAATCTTAGGGTAGGCTACCTGGAGACGGGCTGCACCTGGGTGCCCTTCTTCATGAACCGCATGGACGAGGAGTGGGAGAAGCGAGGCCACCGGGAAGCCGTCGACTGCAAGAACCCTCCCAGCGAGTACATCAAGTCCGACAACGTCTTCTTCCACGCCGAGCCCTCGGAAGACCTCATCCCCCAGGTCGTAGACATCCTCGGCGAAAACGCCCTTTTCTACGCCTCAGACTGGCCCCACTGGGACAACGAATACCCCGACAATGTAATGCAGTTCTGGACCCGCGAAGACCTCAGCTTCAGCGCCAAGAAAGGCATCCTCGCCGACAACACCCGCCGCATGTACGGCCTCCCCTCCGCAAACTAGCCGCCCGCTTCTACAGTTGCCAGGCCTATCCATACACGATTTCCCGCTCCCCGTCTCCGGGGCAGGGCCGCTCATCCTGAAGAAAATCGAAGGGTCGAGCTGACGGGTGGCCCACGCCCCATGATTCTGCAACTTCATCTGACCCCACCCAACCCCCTCCCCTGTCATTCCGAGGCCCCGCGAGGAGTCTAGGACTTGCCCACTCACCAACCTCATAGCCTACCATCCCATCCCCACCCCTTAGTCACCGCCCTCCACCAAGCCCTCACCGACAACGCTGACCCGACCAAGGCCGAGGGCATGAAGCGCTACATGAAGTCGGAGATGCCCTACCGCGGCGTCCAGACGCCCCTCCTCCGCCGTCTCTGTAAAGACCTCTTCCGCAAACATCCCATCGACGACAAGGGCGTCTGGCAGAATGCCCTCCTGGACTTATGGAGAAACGCCGAGTACCGGGAAGAGCGATACGCCGCCCTGGAGCTTGCCGGAGCCAAGCCCTACGAGCCCTTCCGCACCCTGGACACCCTTCCCCTCTTCGAAGAGCTTGTAGTTACCGGAGCCTGGTGGGACTACGTCGACGGCATAGCCTCCCACCGACTCCGTGAACTCCTGGAGCAATATCCCGAGGAGATGGCCCGTGAAATGCGCTCCTGGAGCCGTGACCCCGACAAGTGGAAACGACGCTCCTCCATCATCTGCCAGCTCAACCGCAAGGATCAGACTGACCTCTCCCTCCTCTTCGACTGCATAGACCCCAACCTCCCGGACCCCGACTTCTTCATCCGCAAGGGCATCGGCTGGGCCCTACGCTCCCTCGCCTGGACCGACCTCGACACCGTGGAGGCTTACATAGCCCGCAATGAAGACAGGATCAGCCCATTAAGTCGCCGGGAGGCCCTGAAGAACGCCGAAAAGATCCGCAGTGGAAGAGGCCGCTAACGCCTAGCGCTCGACGCTGCCCGCGCCGCCGTCCTCTTCGCAGCTTTCCTGTTCAGGTACTGCAACCCCCGCTTCGTATCACTCGCCACCTTCGCCTTGTCATGGTTCGCCAGCCTGTACTTGAACAGCCAGTAGATGAACTCCTTGGCCTCCGTCCCCGACAGCTTGTCCCCAACGCCCCCCTCCCGACCCCTCCCGAACTCTTCCAGCAGCGCCGCCCTGCTGCTCCCGTAAGCCCTCTTAAAGGCCAGGTCGGACACATCCCTCTTGGAGGCCAGCCCAGCAGCCGTCCGTTCCTTTCTGATCGACTGCCCCAACGCCTCAACCAGCGCTCCCTCCACCTCGACGCCGTACCAGTAGTTCAGCAACGCCCCGTGCTTCTGCCCGCCCACCAGCCTCTTGAACTCCTCATCGCTGATATCTACGGGAGCCTGGCCATTTTCCAGGAGTCTTCTCATCTCTCCTTGGGGGATCACGCCGTTCACACTGTCGCAAAGGCGTCGGGCTAGGAGCAGCCAGTCAAACGCTTCTCCTGCTATCAGGTAGCACAGCGGCTCACCCCGGTACACCTCCTCCGGCGCCGCCCACATCCCAATCGCCTCCAACAGTGACGGGTACCAGTGCTTTCCTCCTGCTATCGACTCCCGCAGGTGCGCTATGGCACCCTCCGCTGCCAGCACTCCCTCCTCTGACATCCCCGACCCATTGAACGGCGACCCAATGTCCTCGCCCTCAAGATCGTCGGCCGCAACTCGTTCGTTGTCGCCTACCGTCGTCACCCGACCCTCGCCGCCCTTCTGCTCTTCAATGCAGCCCTGAACTCTTCCAGAGGCAACGTGTTCAGAATATCCTTCGCCTCGCACCACCCCCGCCTCGCCATCGACACCCCCAGCCCGATGTTCCCGAATTGCTCCGTCGCATGGGAGTCCGAGTCAATGACCAGCCCCACCCCCAACTCCCGAGCCCTGTGAATATGCTTGTCCTTCAGGTCAAGCCGACCGGGCTGTGCGTCTATCTCCATCACCGTTCCCGTCTCCCGAGCCGCCTGTAGTATCGCCTCCACGTCCATCTGCACCGGCTCCCGCTCCCCGATTAAACGACACGTCGGGTGCCCGAGAACGTGGACCCTCGGGTTCCGCATAGCCTTGATGATCCGCTCCGTCATCACGTCCTCCGCCTGCCCCATCGCCGAATGCACCGACGCCACTACCACATCCAACTGGTCCAGAATTTCATCCGGGTAATCAAGGCTCCCATCCGACCTTATGTCCACCTCGGAACCTGTCAAGAACTCTATCCCGTCCAGGTCCTCGTTCAGCGCCCTGATATTGGCGATGTGCTCCAGCAGCCGCTCGTTGCTCAGCCCGTTCGCAATCCCCCGCCCCGATGAGTGGTCCGTGATAGCCAGGTATTCCAGTCCCACCTCCCGGGCCGCCAGCGCCATTTCCATCAGCGTGTCCCGACCGTCGCTCTCGTTCGTGTGCGCGTGCAGGTCTCCCCTGATGTTACCGGTCTCCACCAATGTCGGAATCGATCCCTCCGCCGCCCTCTCAATCTCGTGCTGGCCCTCCCGGAGCTCCGGCGGGATGTACTGCAAACCCAGCCGTTCATACAGCGACTCCTCGTCCGCAAACTCCTCCACCTCCCCCGACTCCAGATTCGTGATCCCATACTCGTTGATGCTTAGGCCCTGGCGTCGGGCCCTCTCACGGAGCAGGACATTGTGCTGCTGGCTCCCCGTGAAATACTGGATCAACGACCCATACACCTTCTCTTCGACTATCCTCAGGTCTACCTGGATTCCCCTATCCAGCAGAACGCTCACCTTCTTCGGCCCGTGCACCAGCACCTCCGCCACCTGTGGCAATTCCGTAAGCGCCCGAAGCACGGGCTCCGGGTCCTCCGCCGTACCCATCAAGTCGATATCACCAATCGTCTCCCGACGCCTCCGTAGACTCCCCGCCGCCTCCAGCCTGTGCAGCCCCGGAACGCCTCTCAATGCCGACGCCACATCTCCGTACACCGAAATCGCCCGACCCAGGGAGATCCGCCTGTCCTTCGTCCTCAGAGTCTGCAGGTGCCGCAATATGTTTGCCGCCGCCTTCTCCCCCAGGCCCGGCAATGCCGCCACCGCCCCTTCCTTCAACGCCGCTTCCAGCCCCGCCAGGTCCCTCACCCCCAGGTCCCGACTTATCTTCAACGCCGTCTTCGGCCCGACACCCGGAACGTCCTTCAGTTCCACCACGCCATCCGGGAACTCCGCTTTCAGCTTCTCGTAGTACTCCAGCTTTCCCGTCGAAAGCAGTTCCTGCACCTTCTTGTTAATCGCCGACCCGACACTCGGGACCTTGCTCAACCCCTCCTCTCCCTCTTCCCGATAGATCCTCGAAAGCTCCGTCGGATGGTGCTCTATGGCCCTTGCCGCCTTCTTGTAGGCGCGCGTCTTGAAGACCACCTCGCCCTTCAGATCAAGAAGGTCGCCGATGTTGTTGAAGATTGCTGCTATCTGGCCGTTGTCCATGTCTCTTCAGGCCCCGTGGCATCGCTTGTACTTCTGGCCGCTTCCGCAGGGGCACGGCGCATTCCTCCCGACCTTACCCACCACGGCCTTCGCCTTGTCCCTCGACCTCACCTTCCCTTGGCCCGCGGCCCTTGATGCACTTGCCGTGGCTCCATTCGCCTGCCCATGCCCGTTGGAGGTCGTCGCTGGTGCGGCGGTAACTTGCGCCCTCGCCCGCTCCCGAACGTCGACTCTGAACAGCGTGCGCACTATCCCCATCCGGATCCTTGCCGTGAGCTCTTCGAACATCAAGTGACTGCGCCGCTTGTACGCTACCAGCGGGTCCCTCTGCCCGTAGGCTTCCAGCCCTATGCTCTGCCGCGAATTCTCCATCGCCGTCAGGTGGTCCATCCAGTGCGTATCGATAGTCCTGAGCATCACGTGCCGCTCCAGGGCCCGCATACCCTGCTCTCCCAGCTTGTCCGCAATGTCCTTGTATCGCTTGTCGGCATGCTCGAGGAAGAAGCTCACCACCTCGTCCCGATGGAGCTGCCCCAATTCCCCAGTGTCGGCATCCGGGGGCAGGGGAAGTAGCAACTCTATCGCCGGCAGCAGCCCTTCCAGGTCCCATTCGTCCCCGTGTTCGTCCTTCAGGTGGCGGTATACCGTCTCCGTGATCTCCGCCTCTACCATGCCTTGTATGACCTCGTTTACGTCTTCACCCTCCAGCACCTTCCGTCTCTGTTCATATATGACGTCCCTCTGGTTGTTCGCCACGTCGTCGTATTCGACCAGCCGTTTGCGGATGTCGAAGTTGATGCCCTCTACTTTCTTCTGGGCATTCTCCACCGACTTCGTGATCCACGAATGCTCCATGGGCGTCGACTCATCCAGCCCCGCCCATCCCATCACCGTCTTTATCTTGTCCCCCCCGAACCGGCGCATCAGTTCGTCTTCCACCGAGATGTAGAACCGGCTGCTCCCCGGGTCCCCTTGCCGCCCCGCCCGACCCCTCAGCTGGTTGTCTATCCTTCGCGACTCGTGCCTGTCCGTCCCGATTATGTGCAGCCCACCCATCTCCACGACTTTGCGGTGTTCCTCCTCCCATTCGCCCTCGTTCCGGCCCTCGGGGTTCCCCCCGAGAATGATGTCAGTCCCCCGGCCTGCCATGTTAGTCGCCACCGTCACCGCCCCAATCCGGCCCGCCTGCGACACTATCCCCGCCTCCCGTTCGTGGTGCTTGGCATTCAACACCTCGTGCCGTATTCCTGACCGCATCAGCTTCTGGCTAAGGCCCTCCGATTTCTCAACCGAAGTAGTGCCGACTAGCACCGGCCTCCCCAACTCATTGAGCTCCTTCAGGTCCGACACCAGCGCATCGAACTTACCCTTCTCCGACTTGAAGATCAGGTCCGCCATGTCGTCCCTGATCATCTCCTTATGGGTCGGAATTACCACCACGTCCAGCTTGTATATCTTGTAGAACTCCTCCGCCTCGGTGATCGCCGTTCCCGTCATACCGGACAGCTTCTCGTACAGCCGGAAGTAGTTCTGTAGGGTGATGCTGGCCAGGGTCACGCTCTCCCGACGGATCTCCAGCTTCTCCTTGGCTTCTATCGCCTGGTGAAGCCCGTCCGAGTACCGTCTCCCAGGCATCATCCTGCCCGTGAACTCGTCTACTATCGTCGCCTCCCCGTCCCTCACCACGTAGTCCTTGTCCCGCACGAAGAAGACGTGCGCCTTCAGCGCGTTGTCCAGGTAGTGAGTCAGGGCGTAGTACTTCGGGTCGTACAGGTTGTCGATGTTCAGGGCTCTCTCGACCTTGGCATACCCGACCGGCGTGAGCGCCACCGACTTGTGCTGCTCGTCAACCGTATAGTCCGACTCCCGCTTGAGCCGCGGCGCCAGCTGAGCGAAGGTCGTGTACAGCTTCGTCGACTCGTCCGCCTGTCCGCTTATGATCAGGGGTGTTCGGGCCTCGTCTATCAGGATGTTGTCCACCTCGTCGACGATCGCGTAGGCCCGCTCCCCCTGCACCGTCCGCGATAGGTCTCCGGCCATGTTGTCCCGCAGGTAGTCAAACCCGAATTCGTTGTTGGTCCCGTATGTTATGTCGGCGCCGTAGGCGTCTCGCCTTGCTACCGACTCCAGACTCTCGTACGCCCCTTCCCCTGAGCCCGGCGAAAACTGGAAGGCATTCTCATGCTGAAGGCAGCACACCGTCAGGCCCAATAGGTGATAAATCGGGCCCATCCACTGGCAGTCCCTACGCGCCAGGTAGTCGTTCACCGTGACTAAGTGGACACCCCTCCCCTCTAGTGCGTTCAGGTATGCCGCCAGCGTCGACACCAGAGTCTTCCCCTCGCCCGTCTTCATCTCGGCGATCTTGCCGGCGTGCAACGCCATACCGCCCATCAGCTGCACGTCGAAGTGACGCTGTCCCAGGGTGCGCTTGGCCGCTTCCCTTACCAGCGCAAAGGCCTCGGGAAGCAAAAAGTCCAGGGACTCCCCTTCCTCAAGGCGGGCCCTGAACTCTTCCGTTTTAGCCTTCAGCTGGTGGTCTTCCAGGCTCTCTAGCTCGGGCTCAAGCCCGTTGATCGCCTCCACCACCGGCTGAAATCTTCGTAAGTCCGCCTCGTTGCTGTCCCCTGCCAGTTTTGACAACCATTTAAGCATCTACCGGCCTTCACCCGAACAAGGCCCCCACCGACTCCCCGCCGTGGATCCGCCTTATCGCCTCTCCCAGCAACGGCGCCATGGACAGGCAGGTCACCTTTCCGTTCCTCTTGCCCTGGGGCACGGGCACCGTATCGGTCACTACGAATTCCTTGACACTGGTGTCTGCAAGAGCGGTTGTGGCATCCCCGGAGAAAATCGGGTGGGTGCAGCTTGAATATACGTCCTCGGCGCCCATGGCCTTCAGCGCATCAATCGCCGAGACCAGGGAGCCTCCCGTATCAATCTCGTCATCGAAGGTGATCGCCGTCTTGCCCCGGACCTCTCCTATAACGTTCAGGCTCTCCGCCGGATTCCCGTTCCCGACCCGCCTCTTCTCGATGATCGCCAGCGGCGCATCCAGCCTTTCCGCCATGTCTCGGGCCTTCTTCGCTATCCCGACGTCCGTCGCCACCACAACCACGTCATCCAGCGCCTTCTCCTCGAAATAGCCGGTAATAATGGGAAGTGCCGTCAATTCATCCACCGGGATGTTGAAGAACCCCTGTATCTGGCCGGCGTGCAGGTCCACGGTTAGCAGCCGGTCGGCGCCCGCCACCGTGATCAGGTCGGCAACGAGCCTGGCCGTTATCGGAACCCGGGGCTGGTCTTTCTTGTCCGTACGCCCGTATCCATAATACGGCACCACCGCCGTAATCCGCCCCGCCGACGCCCGTTTCGCCGCATCTATCATGATCAACAGCTCCATCAGGTTGTTGTTGACCGGGGATACTACGGGCTGGACCAGGAAAACGTCCCTCTCCCGGATGTTCTCCTGGATGCGGACGAATATGTTTTCGTTCTTGAACTCGAAGACTTCTATCTGTCCGAGGTTGATGCCGAGGTACTTGCAGATATCCTCGGCTAGTTGCGGGTGGGCATTGCCGGTGAAGATTTTGAGTTCATCTCTCACCCCGTCACTCCCTCGAAACAGATTAAGTTATCGCTTGATCAGCGGGAAAAGAGGATCGCGCCTATGGGAATGGTCTCCGCCTGTCCCCCCGATTATAGCATAGCCCCCCACCCCCCTCCTCCCCATCATTCCCGACCGCGACCGGGTCGAAAATGCGCCTATGGCGTGAATCCCTCCCCTCTCCCCTTCGTCATTCCCGAGGAGTCGGGGGGAATCCAGGGAGGTGGTAGTGCGGGGTGTCCAGTCCCCTCCCCGTAGGGGCGACCGGCGGGTCGTCCTGGGGCGGGGCCGCTCATGCTGAGGCCACTCGAAGTATGAGCGGGGGGATGCCCACGCCTTGCCAATTCGTCACGTATGTTACCCCTCACCCCTCAAAGCCGCACATTTGCTCTTGACACACCTGTCCGATCATACTATCATATCCTGCATTCGATCGAACACTAACTCACATCATCAAGGGAGGAACCAAAAACCCAGGGAAGCCCACCCGACCCCACCCGGGTCCCGTGCCCCTTCCCTGATCATCTAGGCGATGGATAGACGCTCTGGTCTACACCGTTCCCGTCCGGCCTCCCCCTCAGTGCATGAGGGTCGAGGCCTTGGCTTCCCCTCCCATACGTGAGGGTCGGGCTGGCCCCCCTGCGAGTCCTTTCGACGTCGTTTGAGGCGGGCCGAGCGCCTAGATGCGCTCTGGCGGCAGGGCATGTCATAGCCGTTCCGACGGCAGCCCAATGCTGCCGCTCCCTCAGGGAGCTGGGCCTGGCCGTTGAACTCACCGGCGTAAGTGGCCTTGCGGCCCGTACTTGCTTGGTACGAGGAAGCTGGCGATTGCTCGCGGCCTGTTTGGCTTGCAGCCCGTACTTAGTACGTGGAGGCATAGCAATTGCCGGCGGCAGGTGTCCCCCGACCCCAGGACACCTACAAGCTGCCTGGATAGGAACAGGGGCAAAGTCCAGAAAGTGTCTTCCATCGCCACCCACAACCCAACAGACAAAATGCAAACCCAGACCCAACACCCGAACAACCCAACCTTCCCCTCCTCTCTTCCCAGTATTGAACTAGAGGCATGCACATGCGCCAAGGCGCATGTGCATGCCTCTGTTTTTGTCTCCCCCTCTCCCTCAATGGCCCTGAGGGAGAGGGGGATCAAGGGGGTGAGGGTTCCGCCCTCCCCGTTTCTTAAACAATCAAACCAATGCCTGAAATCGCAAAACAATCAAAAACCCGCCCCCTCCCCTTCGTCATTCTCGACCCCGATCGGGAACCCATGCCCGGGGGCTGGGCCGCTCGTGCTGAGGCTCTCGAAGTGCGAGTGGGGGGCCGAGATTCGTCAATCCGTCTCGTGTGGCCCTGCTGCCTCTCCCCCTTGTCCCCTGCGCCACGCGAAATTCCCCCTAATCCCTTTAGTCGTCATTCAAGCAAACCAGCTACGAGTTCAATCAACGTTCAATCATTCTTCAATCAAACTCAATCAACTTCAATCTACCTTCAATCATCGACCACCACAACACCCTCACCCCCTACCCCCCATCAGCACCTCCCGGAGCTTCACAATCACCCTCTCGACTTCTGCGTCATCGAGGTTCGTCGGGACCACCGTCAAGTCGTCGGGGTCACCCAGGTCGCTCAGGTAAATCGGCTCCGGCCCCGAGGCCATGGCGTCGAAGACCTCCCTGGGAGTCGGGCCCGCCCAGTCCTCCGTGAAGTTGATCCGCGCCGAGGGCACCGTGAAGTCGTACCCGTCGTGCTCCAGCTGGACGTGCAGGCCCGGCACCTCGATGAGCGCATCCACCACCCTCTGCATCATCACCCGGTACCTTTCGTTCTCCTCCTCCTCGTCCTCTTCTACGAATATCTGCAGGGCAGCCAGCAGGCCCATCACCTCTTCCTTGGCCACCTTCATCGGCCTGCCGATGAACTGGTGCGGGCTGGCGTGCCCGAAAGCAGCGTCTATCAGGTCCGCCCGCCCCGCCAGTATCCCCGACCCCTGCGGCCCCTTGACCCCCTTGCCTCCGCTGAATATCACCATGTCTGCACCCTCGGCGATGTACTTCCGCAGGTTCTCCCGGGGCGGCAGCATCGACGCCCCGTCTACTATCACCGGCACCCCCCGGGCGTGGGCTATTTCGCAGACCTGGTCCAGGGGTATCGCCCGCTTGGACACGAAGTTAGCGTGAAGATAGGCCACCGCCGCCGTGTTCTCCGTAAACGCCGCCTCCAGTTGCCACGGAGCACACCTTCGCCCATCTCCGATCTCCACCAGCTTGGCCCCCGCCACCCGGTACGCCTGGTCGTACGGGAACCTGTGGCACCTCTGGATGATGAACTCGTTCTTCATACCGCTCGTGTCCGGCAGTTGGGCCATCTTCACCGGGTCCGACCCCGCGAGGCATGCCGCCGCCTGCAATACAAGGCCCGCTGCCGCTCCGTTCGTAACCAGCCCCGCCTCCGCCCCCGTAACTTCAGCGATTATCTTTCCGGCCGCCCGGTTCAGGTCGTCAAGGTTCACCATCACCCTCGCCGAGCGCGCCATCTCGTCTATTACCTCGGGCCTGGTCTTGGTGCCGCCGTAAAGGGTCGTAGTGCCGGTCGCGTTGATAATCGTCCTGATCCCGAGAGCGCTGTACACCCCCGAGGCATCGTTGCCTGGTGTCATCGTTGAATTTCTCCTAACTCCGGAAGCTGTGTCTCCGCCCCTCCACCCGACGATGATATCACAGGCAAATCAAGGGCCCGGCGGACATCCCATCCGCCGGGCCCCAAGCCTTTCGCCCCTGCAGACCTATACCAGAAGTTCCGCCTGCACTGCCGACCTGTCGAACACGATCTCACCGTCGCTCTCGTCGATCCTGACGCTGCCGCCCTTCCCGATCTCGCCGGTCAGCACCTTTCGCGCAAGCGGTGTTTCGACGTATCTTTGCACCGTCCTGCGCAGCGGCCGGGCCCCGAACTGCGGATCGTATCCCTTGTCCGCAATCCATTCCTTGGCTTCCTGCGTCAACTCTATCGTGATCTCCCGGTCGGACAGCCGCTCCTGCACCTCCGCGACCAGCAAGTCCACTATCTGGACCATCTCTTCCCTGCCCAGCGACTTGAAGATAACGGTCTCGTCTATCCGGTTCAGGAACTCTGGCCTGAAGGCCTGTCTCAGAGACCGCTCCACGTTCCGCTTGATGTCGGCATCGTCTGCCTCGGAGGAGCCCTGTCTCAGGAACCCGACCGGGTCCTCCTGGAATCGGGACGTCCCTAGGTTGCTCGTCATTATCACCACGGTGTTCGCGAAGTTCACCGTGCGCCCCTGGCCGTCCGTCAACCTGCCGTCCTCGAGCAGCTGCAGCAAAACGTTGAACACGTCCGGGTGGGCCTTTTCGATTTCGTCGAACAGCAGCACCCTGTAGGGTCGTCTCCGTACCGCTTCCGTCAGCTGGCCCCCGTCGTCGAACCCGATGTATCCCGGTGGCGCCCCGATCATCCGGGAGACCGTGTGCTTGTCCATGTACTCGGACATATCGATTCGTACCATCGCTTCTTCATCGTCGAACAGGTACTCCGTCAGGGCTCGGGCTAGTTCCGTCTTCCCCACTCCCGTCGGCCCGAGGAATATGAAACTCCCTATCGGCCGCTTCGGGTCTTTCAGTCCTGCCCGCGCCCTCCTGATCGCCTCGGATACCGCCTCGATCGCCTCGTCCTGGCCGATCACCCTCTCTTTCAGCCTCTTGTCCATGTGAAGAAGCCGCTCGGCTTCACCTTCCAGCATCCGGGACACGGGGATACCGGTCATCAGGGCCACCGTTTCCGCAATGTCCTCCTCGTCTACCGTTCCGTCGAGCTTTTCGCTGGTGAGCCATTCGTTCCGGGCCTTCTGGTAGCGTTCCTCCAGGACCAGCCTCTCAGACTTGATCTCGGCAGCCCTCTGGAAGTCTTCCCGCTGGGATGCGCTTTCTTCCCGGTCGGACAGGTGCTGCACTTCCTTTTCCATCTCCTTGACCTCTTCTGGCGCCCCCTCCAGGTCGATTCTCAGTTTACTCGAGGCTTCGTCTATCAGATCTATCGCCTTGTCCGGCAGGCACCGATCGGAGATGTAACGACGGCTCAGCCTCGCCGCCGCCGTCAACGCCGAGTCCGCGATGGTGATCCTGTGATGGGCCTCGTATCTCGGCTTCAACCCTCTCAGAATCTCAATCGTGTCCTCAACTGACGGTTCCTCGACTAGCACAGGTTGAAAACGTCTCGCCAGGGCGGCGTCCCTCTCGATGTTCTTGCGGTACTCATCCATCGTCGTCGCGCCGATGCACTGCAATTCGCCCCGGGACAGCGCCGGCTTCAGCAACGTGCTCGCATCTATTGCGCCTTCTGCGCTCCCTGCCCCGACCACCTGGTGTATCTCGTCTATGAACAGGATGATCTCCCCCCGCGCCTTCCGGATCTCCTCCATTACCGCTTTCAGCCGCTCTTCGAACTCCCCGCGAAACTTGCTCCCCGCCACCATCGACCCCATGTCCAGCGATATCACCCGACGCCCCTTCAGCGATTCCGGAACATCCCCTGCGGTTATCAGCTGGGCCAGCCCCTCGGCGATGGCCGTCTTTCCAACACCCGCCTCTCCTATGACGACGGGATTGTTCTTGGTCCGGCGCGTCAGGATTTGCATCACTCGCCTGATCTCCACCTCCCGCCCGATAACCGGGTCCAGCGTACCCTCCCGGGCCAGCGCCGTCAGGTCCGTGCTGTATTTCTGTAGGGACTGGTACCGGCTTTCTGCCCGGGGGTCGGCGACCCTGCTCGTGCCCCGGATCTCCTGCAGCGCCTGGTACACCTTCTCCTTCTCGATGCCAAACTCCCGGAAGATGACCGGTGCGTCCCCCTCCTTTTCCTCCACCGCAGCCACCAGTAGGTGGTCGATTCCAATGAAATCGTCCCTCAAACGGGTCATCTCCGCTACTGCCCGTTCCTGCAGTTTCGAAATGCGAGGAGTTATGTAAATATTCTGACCAGCGTAGGCGACCGTAGGTGTTTTTTTCAGTTCCTGCCTGAATCTTTTCGCCACCCCGTGAGGGGCAGTGCCCAGCTTCTCCAGAATTTCAGGCGCCAGGCCGCCTTCCTGCTCCAGCATGGCTAGCACCAAGTGTTCAACGTCCCACTGGGTGTGGCGCATCTCGTTTACCAAGGCCTGGGAGGTCCGCAAGACCTCCTGGGCCTGTTCCGTGTATCTGTCAGGTCTCATTACCATCTCTTACTCCCTGAATCCTGGACTCGTGTCACCCGGTTCCCCGTGCCCCGGGACCCGGACATCAGCTGGTTCAGCTCTTCCTTTAGCGCTGTCAACTCTTTCTGCATCTCCAGCATCCGCTCTGACATCCTCATAATCACATCCACCCCCGCAAGGTTCACCCCCAGGTCGTCAATCAAGGACCTTATCCTCTGCAAATGCGCCACATCCCTGTCCGAGTAGAAGCGCGTATTGCCCCCGGACCGGGAGGGCTTTATCAGTCCAGCTCTCTCGTAGTAGCGCAATGTTTGGACGTGTACACCCACCATTCGCGCCGCCACGCTAATGCCATAAAGCGGCTCCGATTCGCTGTATCGGTTCACTTGGACCCCCTTCGGTCTCTCATTTCCTTTAGTTCAATAACGAGTTCCGATTCTCTTTGTGAGAGGTCGGTCGGGAGCATCACCTTCACCGTCGCATACGCGTCCCCCACCCCCAACCCCCCGTAAACGGGCATCCCTCGACCCTTCAGCCGGAAGCTCTGCCCATTTTGAGTCCCCTGCGGCAGCTTCAGCGCCACCGAACCCTTTAACGTCTGCACCTTCACTTCCCCTCCGAGCATGGCGTCGTACAGGGACACGGGGGTCTCCACGTGAATGTCATTCCCCACCCTCCTATACCTGTCGTGGGGAAGCACGCTGATCGAGAAAATGATTTCACCCTGTCCTGCCCCGGGCCGACCCTTGTCCGGGTCAACCGACATCCGAAAACCCGTCCAAACACCCGCCGGCACCTTGACCTCCAGCCTTCGCTTCTTCCCATCCATCCCCGACATCTCCACCAGTCGAGTCGTTCCCCGGTATGCCTCCTCCAGGCTGACGTCCAGCGTATGCTCCCGGGGTGCAGACCTTGCAAAGGGGCTCGGGCCTCCGCCCCTTCGTCCGAGAATCCCTTGCAATATCTCATCCAACGGCTCCCCTCCAAACCCGAAGCCCGACGGCCCGGCCTCGCCGGTTGAGAATGACCACGTCCGCGTGAACCCGTCTCCTCCGCTCCAACCTCCACCCCGGAACACCCGGCCACCCTCGTCATATTCCTTCCGCGCCTCCGGGTCTGAAAGCGTCTGATACGCCTCGTTTATCTCCTTGAACTTCTCCGAGGCATCCGCGACTCCCGGATTCACGTCCGGATGATGTTCCCGGGCCAACTTCCTGAAGGCGCGTCGGAGCTCTTCTTGCGTGGCATCTTTCTTGACGCCCAGGATTTCGTAGTAACTGCGCTTTGCCATTCAGTTTGCCCCTCGGATCTCCTGGGACGCTTATATGTTAGTGTTTGCCTGCAGATATGTCAATGCTATTGTTATATTAATACATGAAGTATTTGGCATACTTATTGCTGATGTTCTTGACAATGCATTTGTTGGGTCTTATGATATCACCATAGTTGACAACGCTGTTGTAGAAAGGAGAGCCCACATGGCCATCAAGAGGACCGCTCGAACATCCGCTCGTCGGCAGCCCCTCCAGACACTCATGAGCATTCTCGGGGACGTCGCTCAGGTCACGGGAATCGGCATCAGGTACTTCTAGGAAACCCGGCCCGGGATCCCTAGGCCCCAGGCACAGGACAGGCATCAGGAACCAGTTACAAGGAGGAACTATATGAACGCAATAGTGAAGCGAGACCCGTTCGCAGGATTCAACGGCATGAAAAGGCTCATGGACCGCTTTTGGGACGACCCCTTCTGGGGATTCCACGGCTACACCTCCCAACTAAGGCGGGACAACCCCATGCCCATCGACGTAACCGCCGATGAAAAGCAGGTCGTCATCCAGGCCTCTCTACCGGGCGTCAAGCCCGAGGACGTGAACGTTACCATCGAGGACAACCGCCTCACCATTGAGGGACAGGTCAATCCCGTCGAGGAGACCGAGAAGGAGGGGTACGTAATCCGCGAGCGCCACTCAGGCTCTTTCTACCGCAGCCTCGCCCTTCCCAAAGACTTGCAGGATGACAGCGTAGAGGCCCGATTCGAAAACGGCGTCCTCACCCTCACCTTGCCCCGGGTTCCGGAGGTCAAGCCTCAGGCCAAGACCATTGAGATCAAGGCCGGTTAATCCCGGACCCTTGGACCCAGTTGCCCATCACGGGCAGGCGTGAAGCCTGCCCGTGACTGTTTTTCCTTGACACTACCCCTGCCCCTTGCTAGCATCTAGCGCGGATTTTAACCTGTAATTCAAAGACCATCCGGGAAGAGTTTCTCCCTAACGCCCCTTATTCACCAGGTTCGCCAGAAGGCCAGCATGTCTAACGCCATTGCGCTTCGCTGCAAGGAATGTGGCAAGGAATACCCCCTTGACCCCATGAACGTTTGCGAATGGTGCTTCGGCCCCGTCGAAGTCGTCTACGACTACGCCGCCGTGGCCCGAACTCTCAACCGCGAGAGCGTCGAGGCCGGGCCCCTTACCATGTGGCGTTACAAGGACCTTCTGCCCGTCAACGGCAACGTCGTTGACCTGGGCACCGGACTTACCCCCCTACTGAAAGCCGACAACCTTGGCCGGGAGCTGGGCCTCGACAACCTTTACATCAAGAACGATTGCGGCAACCCATCTCACTCCTTCAAGGACCGGGTCGTCGGGGTCGCATCCACCAAGGCCCGGGAGTTCGGCTTTGACACCTTCGCCTGCGCCTCCACCGGCAACCTCGCCGGCAGCGTTGCAGCCCACGCCGCCCGGGCCGGCCTCAAGGCTTACGTTTTCATCCCCGCCGACCTGGAGCGAGGCAAGGTCCTCTCCGCCGCCGTCTACGGCCCGACCCTCGTGGCGGTCAAGGGCAACTATGACGAGGTCAATCGCCTTTGCAGTGAACTCGCCGACAAGTACTACTGGGCCTTCGCCAACATCAACATGCGCCCCTATTACTCGGAGGGCTCCAAGACCCTCGGCTTCGAGGTCGTCGAACAGCTGGGCTGGCGCTGCCCCGACTGGGCCGTCGTGCCCGCTGCCTCCGGATCCCTTTACACAAAGATTTGGAAGGGCATGAACGAGTTCGCCCAGGTCGGCCTCTCCGACGTGCCGCACACCAAGATGGCCGTTGCCCAGGCCCGAGGCTGCTCTCCCATCATCACCGCCTACGAAGACGGTCGCATGGACATCAAGCCCGTCAGGCCTAACACCCTCGCTAAGTCCCTTGCAATCGGCAACCCGGCAGACGGCTACTATGCCCTCAAGACCATCAAGGAGACCGACGGCGCCGGTGTCGCTGCTACCGACCCCGAGGTTGTCGAAGGAATGACCCTTCTCGGCCGTACCGAAGGCATCTTCGCCGAGACCGCAGGCGGTGTTACCATCGCCGGGCTCAAGAAGCTCGCTGAGGCCGGTGTCATCAAGCGCAACGACCTCACCGTCGCCTACATCACCGGCTCGGGTCTCAAGACCCAGGAGCCCGTCAGCGACATTGTGGACCCTGTCATGGTTGAACCTACCATCAGCTCTTTCGAAGACGCCCTGGAGGCCCGGGGGAACGGCATCCGGGCCACCGCTATCGCCTAGCCGGATTTGGAAGGATCAGGGAGATGGTCAAGATGAAAGCCAAATTCACCTTCCCCACCGAGCTCGTCACCGAGCCCGTCATCTACGGCCTCGGCAAGAACTTCGATGTCGTCACCAACATCCGCCGGGCGGATGTCACCGCCACGCAGGGCTGGGTTATCCTCGAACTCGAAGGTGAGGAAGAGCAGATCAACAGCGGCCTTGCCTGGGTGGCCGAAAGCGGCGTCCGCGTCGACCCCATTGTCGGAGACATTGTAGAAGGTTAATTTCATACGGATTTGCGGAAAAGAACTCAGGAGGTCCCCTAAATGAGCGTCAGCCTTAAGATCCCTACCCCCCTTCGTCGCATGACCAACGGAGAGAGCAGCGCCACCGTTGAAGGGACGAACATCAGGGAGTGTATCGACTCGCTCGATGCACAGCACCCTGGGATCAAGGCCCGACTCGTCGCTGATAGTGGGGAACTCCACCGCTTCGTGAACGTCTACGTCAACGGCGAGGACATCCGCTTCAAGGACGGCATAACCACCACCGTCAGCAGCGGCGACGAAGTCAGCATCGTCCCCGCCGTAGCCGGCGGCTAACCCCCCCACAAATCTTTGTCTCATCCCGAGGCCCCGCGAGGGATCTCAAATGCCTGCCTGCTCACCGCAGACTTCTAGGCATATACACTCATCATATTTCCTTGTGGGAGGGGGCGCTTATGCTGAGGCCACTCGAAGCATGTCCTGAGCTCTGTCGAAGGATATGAGCGGAGTGAGACCCACGACCGTTCAAGCTGCTACAAAATTGAAGCGCCGTACGCTCCAATAGCGTACGGCGCTTGTATTCAAGCGTTGTTGGCGAAAGACCCTACGAAGCCGCCACAGGGGCCCGACTCCCCGCCCGCGCAAACTGCGGAATCACCCGCTCGTTGAACAGTTCCAGGCTGTGATATACCGTAGAGAAGGGCACGAACCCGGGGTTAGGCCATAGGGTCACGTGCTGGCAGTCCAGGTCCTCCTGCAGGTGCGCAATCTTCTCCGCCACGTAATCCGGAGACCCGACCCAGATAATCTCCTTCTTCTGCGCAAAGTCGAACCAGTCCATGTTCAGGTCGTCGTCCGTCAGTTCCTCGCCCTCCGCCACCGATCCCTTCCGACCCCATCGGTCGTTGACACCAACCGCAGCCCGGAAGAACGCATTGACCCCCGCCCTCGCCTCCTTCTCAGCCTGCTCCTGCGTCTCCGCCACGTGCGTAAGCCTCATAACGTTAAGGCTCAACCCGTCCGGCGTCCTCGCAAACTGGATATCCTGCCCCGACGCATTAGTCGCTGCTTCCTGGTACGCATACCAAGCTTCCCTCACCCCTTCGAACGTCCTGCCCACCGTTGTCGTGCATATCCCCCGACTCCCCGCAAACGTGTATGAGCTTGTGCTGTCCGCGGCCTGGTAGATCGGAGGCCGGGGCTTCTGGTACGGCTTCGGCATCACGTGGAGGCCTATCAACTCGCCGTCCTCCGCAAAGTGGGTCGGGTCCCCTGAGTAGATCTCTGGGTCCTTCTCCTTCCACCCCGGCACCGGGTACGTGTAGAACCGGCCCTCGTGGCTGAACGCGCCCTCACCCCAGGCCTTAAGCAATATGTCCAGCGTCTCGCTGAACAGTGCGTAGTTGGTCTCCCGGTCCCGACGGTTGGCATTGACGTTGAACTGGATGCTCGCTGTGCTGTCCGTGCCCCTAGCTATGCCCACGTCCAGCCGACCCTTGCACATGTTGTCCAGCATCGCCAGCTCTTCCGCCAGCCTGATCGGGTTCCAGTCCGGCAGTATGCACGCCGTCTGCCCGACCCTGATCCGCTCCGTCAGCCCCGCGAAGAAAGTGCACACTTGCACGGGGTTCGGCGCCGCCACCGGCCACCCGCTGTACCAGAAGTGGTGCTCGCCCACCCAGACACCCGTGAAGTCGGTCTGGTCGTAAAGAAGCGCGGTCTCCTTCCACTCCTGCGTCAGCTTATCCGCCGGGTACTGCTCGACCTCGTGGTAATAGATGTTGCTGTCGAAGCGCATGTCGACTCCCCGTCTCTCAGACTCTTGTAGACCCTCGGCCCGCTACTATATCAGACTCCCGAGGCTCTCTGCCTAGTACCCCCTCGCCTCCGCACGGCGCAGCAGGTCCACCCCTCCCCTCAACCTCCCCGACTCCTCGTCTACCAGCACCCCGGTGGGCCGCGCAAAGCTATGGTTCGCATAGTCCTCCGGCCCTATCACCATCCGGTGTCCTCGCGCCTTCAACGCCTCCACCGTATCCGGGTCAATGGCCTCGTGGTACGCGGTATCCAGGCCGCTGGCATCGATCCTCGGAGCCGCTATCGCGTCCTGCATCCCCATCCCGAAGTCCACCACGTTCATCACAACCTGTGTCACCGCATTGATGATCTTCCGCCCTCCCGGCGCCCCGACCGTCATCAGCGGCTTACCATCCTTCAGGACCAGCATGGGCGACATATTCACCAGCGGCCTCTTCCAACCCGTTATCGAGTTCGCACGCCCGGGGCTCGGGTTGAACCACAGCATGCCATCCGCCAGTATCACACCCGTCCCCCGACACGCGGTCATCGACCCGAAGCTGTTCACCATCGTATGCGTGCAGGACACCATATTCCGGTCCTTGTCTATCACGCTCAGGTGTGTCGTACTCGACTTCGGCGAAGGCCCCGACATCGAGTAGCCTGCGCCGTCCTGTCCCGGGTCGAAGGCCCACGGGTCGTGGATGGCCGTGTCCGCGTAGGCCAGCCAAGGCGGGGTGTCCCCCTCGGCCTCCAGCCGGGCGTTCACCCGGTCCATCTCCGCCGCCAGCGCAGCCCCGTATCCCGTGGAAAGCAGCCCCTTCAACGGCACCGAAACGTACTCCGGGTCCCCGAGGAACCGGTACCGGTCCGCAAACGCGTGCCGGGTCGCCTCTATAAAAAGGTGCAATGCCTCCACACTGTTGTGCCCCCGCGCCCCGAGATCTATGTTGTTCAATATCGAAAGCGTCTCCATCCCCGTCGTGCCGCCGTTCACCGCCCTCGCCCCGAGCAACGTGTGCCCCCTGTACGACACCGAGACCGGTTCCACCTCCTCCGCCTCGTACCTCCCCATGTCTTCCATCGACAATACGCCCCCGCCCGACTGCACCTCCTTGACAATCGCCTCTGCAATCTCTCCCTTGTAGAACGCATCCCGTCCCGACTTCGCAATTGCCCTCAGCGTCTGACCCAACTCCCTCTGGACCAGCCTAGACCCGACTGTCGGCGGAAATCCCCTGTTCAACAGCAGCCCCGATATGCCCGGATACCTGACCAGCCTCTCCATTTCGTCGGATATCGAAGCCGCCGTATACCAGTCCACCTCGAAACCCTCTTCCGCCATGTGGATGGCCGGCTCCAGCACCTGCTCCAGCGGCAGAGACCCGTACCTGCTGTGCGCCATGCAGAACCCCGCAATCGATCCGGGTACGGTTGCCGACTTCGGGCCGATTATGTTCTCGCCGTTGGCTACGCTCTGCAGCCCGATGTCCATGATCGCCGACTCCGTCACCGTATACATGTCGAGAGTCGCCGCCCCTGGGGCCCGGGGGCTGAACTCTATTACTACAGACTTCCCTTCGCCCGCCAGGTGTATCAGCATGAACCCGCACCCGCCAATGCTGGTCATCATCGGCTCCACAACGCACGCCACGACTCCCGTCGCCACCGCCGCATCCACGGCATTCCCACCAGCCTTCAACATCTCCAGCCCCGCCTCCGAGGACAGGGCATGATTTGCTGCCACAACGCCGTTCTCCGCGACCACCTCGTCCTTGCTGACCCTTAATTTGCTGCTCAGTGACATTAAGTTTGGCCTCCTAGGAATTGTCTCTTGTCGCGAGCCCCGCCAACACCTCTCTCACCGACTCCATCGGTATATCGTCCCGGATCACCGGCTTCCCGACATCCTCCAGCAACACCCAGCGAATCGCTTTACCCCGGACCTTCTTATCCAGGAACATCGCTTCTATCAGCCTCTCCGGGTCAAGCTCAGGCATTGAGAACGGCAGCCCAAATCCCTTCAGCAAGTTCGACATCCGGATCACGGCCTCATCTCCCAGGCCCGCATGCTTCTGGCTCAGCCTTGCCGCTCCTATCATCCCAATAGACACCGCTTCCCCGTGCAGGAGTTCGCCGTACTCAGTGGCCGCCTCCAGCGCATGCCCTATCGTGTGCCCGAAGTTCAGTATCATCCGCCACCCGGCTTCCTTCTCGTCCCCCCCCACGACCTTACCCTTCAGCCCTGAACTTCGTTTCACTATCTCCGTGGTCATCTCCGGGTCCAGGGCCAGCACCCTGTCCATGTCCCGCTCCAGCGTGTCCAGCAAGTCCGGGTCCATGATCATCCCGTGCTTTATCGTCTCCGCCCACCCCGACGCCAGCTCCCGAGGCGGCAGCGTTCCCAGCGTCTCCACGTCCGAAAGCACCAGCCTCGGCTGGTAGAAAGCCCCTATCAGGTTCTTCGCACGAGGGTGGTTTATAGCCACCTTCCCCCCGATCGCCGAGTCCGTCATCGCCAGCAGGCTTGTCGGGGCGTGTACCAGTGGGACGCCCCTCAGGAACGTCGCCGCAGCGTAGCCGGCCAGGTCTCCCGCCACCCCACCTCCCAGCGCCACCACCGAGCTGCCTCGCTCCAGCCTTTGCTCAACCATCCAGTCGTACATGCTGGAAAGCGCCTCTTCTGACTTGCTCCTCTCGCCCGACGGCACGGAGTAAGCCGAAGCCTCAAACCCTGCCGCTGTCAGAGACGCCAGGGTCTTCTCCCCGTGAATGTCGAACACCCCCGCATCGGCAATCACTGCCGCCTTCCCAGACAATCCCAGGTTGCGCATCCGCTGCCCTATCTCCGACAGGTTCCCCCACCCGACAAACACCGGGTACCGGCCCCCGGGCGTCTCCACAACGAACGACGCACCCATGTCTCGGCAGTACGGCGCATTAGCCTCTCGTCCCCTCACCTCAACCGGCGGGAACACGGTTGTATGTGCCTTGTCCCTGTCAAACTTCCGCTGCCCATACCTCACCCCCCTGATCACTTCCCGCACGACTTCGTCCGAAGTAAGATCATCGGTGTGTACGGTCCAGTCGGCAGTCGCGTAGAACCGCTGGCGGTATTCCTTGAGCGCCTCGATCCTCTTCTTCGGGTCGTCCCCCTCCAGCAGCGGCCGGACCTGCCCCTTGGACTCGTTCCCCAGGTGCCTCTTCAGCCTCCCGAACAGGAAATCTGGCTTGGCTTCTAGGCAGACCACCACCCCACTCGCGGCCATCGCCGCCCGGTTGTCGGGGTCCAGCGGCACCCCACCCCCCGTCGACACTATCAGCCGCTTCCTTCCACTGATCTCCTCCAGCAAACCCCTCTCCCTGGCCCTGAACCCCTGCTCCCCTTCCTGCCTGAATATCTCCGGGACCGGCGCCCCCGCCCGAGCCGCGATCTCATCGTCCATGTCCAGGTGCTGCCTACGCAGCCTCCGCGCCAGCCGACGCCCTATCGCCGACTTCCCGCTCCCCGAAAACCCGATCAGGTACACGTTCCAGTCCCCGATTTTTGTATGTTGCCGGTTATTCATGAGTGACTACTATCAACATAAACGAATCTAACAGTTGATATGGGTCACATCTGTAGTCGGGGCCGATCTAGGAGTCGACTGAGGCTCCGGCTTCTACGGGCCCTTCCACCGTCTCCACGTACGACTTCATGTTCCGCACAGTCTCTTCGATGTGGTCCCCCCCGAACTTCTCCATCACTGCATCCGCCAGGACTATAGCCATCATAGCCTCGCCCACAATTCCTCCCGGTGGCGCCTGGCAAACGTCGCTCCGTTCATAGTGCGCCTGGATCTTCTCTCCCGTGACCAGGTCCACCGACGGCAAAGGCTTTGCCAGCGTCGATATCGGCTTTATCGCCACCCGCACCACGATATCCTCACCGTTGCTCATCCCCCCCTCGATTCCCCCCGCCCGATTCGATATCCGTTTCCACGTCCGCCCCCGGCGCCCGTCGAACGGCTCGATTACGTCGTGTACCTGGGACCCCAGCATCTGCGCCTGCTCGAACCCCGGCCCCACCTCCACTCCCTTCACAGCGTTTATGCTCATCATCGCCTGCGCCAGGTTGGCATCCAGCTTCCTGTCCCAGTGTACGTGGCTCCCGATGCCTATCGGCACCCCCGAAGCCACCACCTGGAACACCCCGCCCACCGTGTCCCCCGACTCCTTCGCAGCATCTATCGCCGCAATCATCTTCGCCTCGACGTCCGGCTCGTGGCACCGCACCACCGACTCCTCCACGACCCCCCAGTCCTCCGGCATCGGTTTGCTGACTTCGTGCCCCCCGATAGACAGCGTGTTGCTATGTATTGCAATGCCCAGTTCCCCAAGCAGCTTCCTGCACACCGCCCCTACAGCTACCCGCGCCGCCGTCTCCCGGGCGCTGGCCCTTTCAAGGATGTTTCGGACATCGTCCTGCTTGTACTTCAGGATACCGGGCATGTCTGCGTGGCCGGGCCTCAGCCGGGTCACCTTCTTCACCTGCCCGTTCACCTCCTCCACCGCCATCACCTCCTGCCAGTTCTCCCAGTCCCTGTTCTCTATCCACATCCCGATTGGACTCCCCAGCGTGACCCCGTGCCTCACCCCCGACTTAATAAGCGCCCTGTCCTTCTCTATCTGCATCCGGCCCCCCCGCCCGTACCCCTTCTGACGGCGCGCCAGGTCTACCCGGATGTAGTCCTCGTCCACGGCTATCCCCGCGGGGATTCCCTCAATAATGATTGAGAGCCCCTGTCCGTGGGACTCTCCGCTGGTCAGGAACCTGATATTACTCATCTATTTGCCATCGCTTCTCGTGCCGCCTTGAACATCGCCTCCACCGGGGCCCGGCGCCCAAACCACAGCTCGAAAGCCTCGGCCCCCTGGAACACCAGCATCGGCAGTCCACCCAGGGTCTTCGCCCCGACCTCTTTAGCCAGCTTCAGCAGCGCCGTCTCCTCAGGATTATATATCAGGTCGTAGACCAGCGACCCCGGCACGAGCCGCTCCCGTGGCACGGGCGACGCATCCTCCATCGCCGTGTGCCTCATCCCCACAGACGTCCCATTCACCAGCAAATCATACTCAGCGCCTTCGGGTATCTCCCCTTCCACCGACAACCTCAACGCCGGAAACGCTTGCGACACCTCCTCCCCCAGCCTCTCCGCCCGACTCAACGTCCGGTTCACCAGCATCATCGACGATACCCCTTCCCCCGCCAGCCCGAATACCACAGCCCGACCCGCCCCTCCTGTCCCCACTACAACAACATCCTTCCCTTTCGGATCGAAACCGCCTTGCTCTTTCAACCCTCGCAGGAAGCCTGGCGCATCCGTATTGTGCCCAGACAGTTTGCTATCTCGGTGCACTATCGTGTTCACACTGCCGATCAGCCTTGCCGTCTCACTCACGTCGTCCAGTAAAGGCATCACCGATTCTTTGTGTGGAATCGTCACGCTCGCCCCGACAAACCCCTCCGACCGAAAGCTCTCCAGCCGGCTATCCAGGTCCTCGGGTGCCGTCTCCCAGCCTTCGTAAGTCGCGTTGAT
This sequence comes from Dehalococcoidia bacterium, assembly GCA_965207225.1. GTDB lineage: Bacteria > Chloroflexota > Dehalococcoidia > Plut-88900 > Plut-88900 > Plut-88900. The sequence goes on along the minus strand of CBDBLV010000005.1, from coordinate 1,639,448 downwards.
GCCCTCGGCATCCAATGCCGCCTGCTGGAAAATCGGAGAAATCGAGTGCCCTAATGGGTAGCCGATTATTCCTAGAGACTTGCCCATCGAACATCACCCAGTGATTAGGGGTTCGGTGCCCTTACGCGTCCCTTGAGGTATTCCTCCAGTATCACCGCTGCCGCCACCGAGTCCCGCCTCTCCGTCCTCCGTCCCTTCCTGCTCCCCGACTCCCTCATAATCCCATCCGCCGCCAGCGAGGAGTAACTCTCGTCCCAGGTCCGCACCGGAATCGATATCCGCTCTTCAAGCAACTCCACAAACACCTTCGTCTTCTCCCCCTGCCTCCCCACCCCCCCGTCCAGCGACACCGGCATTCCAACCACAACCTGACCAATCTCTTCACTCTCAACTAACTGAGCTATCTGTTCAATGGCTCCCGCCCGTGTCCCAGCCTTCACAGCATCCCTGGGCTCGACCACCACACCCGTCGGATCGCTCACCGCCACCCCAATCCTCACGTCCCCCACGTCCAACCCCATCAACCGCATTCCGCCCTCTTTACCTTATCCAACACCCGACCCGCGTCCAATCCGTGGTGTAGGGCATTCCGTTCGCCCTGAGCGGAGTCGAAGGGTCTCAAGAGCGGAAGGGGTGGGGTGACGGTGAATTGTTCAGCCAACATCTTACCCCCCACCCTCTCTAACCAACCTCGCCACCTCCTCCAGCGCCGCCGACACCTTGCTCTTGTCCTTCCCACCCGCCTGTGCCATCTCCGCACTTCCTCCCCCTCCCCCTCCCGCAACCTTGGCCACCTGCTTCACGATATTCCCTGCGTGCAATCCCCTTGCCGCCAGGTCGGGTGTGGCCATTGCTATGAACGCTGGCCGGTCATTGATCACCGACCCCAGCACCACGAACACGCTGCCCAGCTTCGCCTTAAGCAGGTCTCCCATCTCCCGCATAGTCTCGATATTCGGGGCGTCAACTCGTGCTGCGACCACTTTGGCCCCGTCAACGTCCTGTACCTGCGTCAGCAGGTCCTCAGCCTCCCGACGCCCCGCATCCCGCTCCAGCCGATCAGCTCTCCTACGTTGTGCTTCCAGCTCCTCCATCAACGACATTATCTTCTTCGCAATATCATCCGGCGCCGACTGCAGTTGCGCCGATATCTCGTCGACCAGGTCGTACCGCTTTGCCAGCAGTTCCTGCACCGACGCCCCGGTCACCGCTTCAATCCTCCTCAGCCCCGACCCTATGCTCCCTTCATCCGTAACCTGGAAGTTCCAAACTTCTCCTGTCCGGCCCACGTGCGTCCCGCCGCACACCTCGAAGCTGAACCTGTCGTTACCCTCGCCCATCGACACCAGCCTCACGACGTCCGGGTACTTGTCCCCGAAGAACGCCAGCGCCCCCCTGCTAATCGCCTCCGAATAAGGCGCCGAGTCATTGGATACCGACAAGTCCAAGCGAATCTTGTCATTCACCAGGTCCCGGATACTTTGCAGGTCCCCCCGACCCAACCCCACCGGGTGCGTGAAGTCGAACCTCAGCCTGTCCGGCGCAACCAGCGACCCCGCCTGCCGGACATGCTGTCCCAGTACCTGCCTCAACGCTGCATGCAGCAGGTGTGTAGCTGTATGGTTCCGCGTCGACTCCCTCCTGTGCCCCGGGTCCACCGTCATCTTCACCGGCTCCCCGACACCCATCTCGCCATCCACTACCCTCCCCCTGTGTACGTAGAACCCAAGCTGAGTCGCCTGCGTGTCTTCAACCAAGAATCGCCCGCTCACGCCTGTTATCTCTCCCCTGTCCCCGACCTGGCCTCCGCCCTCGGCGTAGAACGGCGTCTCCATAGTCACCACTTCCACCTCTTCACCCTCTCCCACCCTCTGCACCGACACCCCCTCCCTCAACAGCCCCACAACCACCGAATCCCCGACCAGGTTCTCGTAACCCGTGAACTCGGTAGTCCACACCCCCGCTGCTGCATAGGCTTCCGCGGTCTTGTCCCTGCCAAACCCCTTGGCGGCCCTGCTCCTGGCTCTCTGCGCCTCCATCGCCCTGTTGAATCCGGCCATGTTCACCCGAAACCCGCGCTCGGCAGCAAACTCTTGTGTAAGCTCGGCAGGAAATCCGTAAGTGTCATACAACATGAATACCGTGCTGGGGTTGATCTCATCATCGACTATCGTTATGTGGCCATCCGCCTCCACCCGAGACTGCCCGTCCATGATCGCCTTGAGTTCAGCCATCCCCGCGTCTAGGGTGTCATGGAAACGGTCCTCTTCCTGCTCGATCACCTTCAGCACGAACTCCCGGTTCCGCTCCAGGTCCGGGTAGGCTTCCTTCATATTATCGATGACCGTCTCCGCTATAGTTACTAGCACCGGTCTACGCACCCCCAACTTCCTCGCGTATGTCACCGCCCGACGCAATATCCTCCTCAGCACGTACCCCCGACCCTCGTTGGACGGCACTACTCCATCGCAGACCAGGAACGTCGTCCCCCGACCGTGCTCCGCCAGCACCCGCATCGCCACGTCCCTATCCCGGTCCGCCCCATACCTCCGTCCTGTCACCTCCGACACCTTCGCCATGATCGCCTGGAAACCGTCGGTCTCATAGACGTTCGTCACGCCTTGCAGGATCGCCGCCGTCCGTTCTAGCCCCATGCCCGTGTCGATGTTACCGTTGGGCAAAGGCGTCCGGTTGCCCTCGGTGTCCTGGTAGTATTCGGTTAGCACCAGGTTATAAAACTCCGTGAACCTGTTGCAGTCGCAGGCCGGGCCGCAGTCGGGCTTGCCGCACGACAATTCTTCACCGAAGTCGTAGTAGATCTCCGTGCATGGACCGCACGGCCCCGAGTCCCCAGGAGGCCCCCACCAGTTCTCGCTCTCGTCGTACCGCACCATCCGCTCCTCCGGCACCCCCAGCCCCCGCCAGTATTCGTACGACTCGTCGTCATCCAGGAAAACGCTTACCCACAGCCTCTCCGGCGGCAGCTTCAGCCGCCCCGTCACCAGCTCCCAGGCCCACTCTATCGCTTCCTTCTTGAAATAGTCTGCAACGCTGAAATTACCCAGCATTTCGAAGAATGTCAGGTGGTCCGCATCCCCCACCGAGTCAATGTCCGTCGTCCGGAAACACTTCTGGCAAGATGCAATCCGGGGCGCGGGCGCCTTCGCCTCACCAGTGAAGAACGGCTTGATCTGCACCACCCCCGCGCTCGTAAGCAGCAGTGTCGGATCCCCGATGGGAATGAGGGACGAACTGGGTATGACCAGGTGTCCCTTGGATTCATAGAAAGACAGGAATTCCCGTCTTAGCTCATCGCTCCTCAAATCTGCTCTTTCTCTAACCCAGGACCCTTGCGTTTTGTTGAAACTGTTTCAAGATTCTATCGTAGTGTAGGCAAACCCCCTACCCCAGTCAACGAACAACCTCTCCCCCTCCCTTTTTCCCAGTATTGAACTAGAGGTAGAGGGGGATAAAGGGGGTGAGGGTTCCTTTCCCACCCCCATGCTATAATCCAATCCCCCTGAAAGGAGGCCCCCGTGCCCTACCAGCGAGACCTCTTACCCTCGTTCGCCGGCATAAACTCCTTCGCCCGTGCCCCGAGAGCCGACTTCGACGACATCCAGCCAGGTGCCGTCGCCGTCGTCGGCATCCCCTATGACGGCGCATCCACCTCCCGGCAGGGCGTTCGCCAGGGCCCCAGGTCCATCCGCGAAGCCAGCGCAGATTTCATCTACGACCTCCAGGCCTCCCAGTCCGGCGCCCTCATCGACGTCATCTCCGGCCGAGTTCTCAACACCCCCAGTACCAATGCCCTCGTAGACCTCGGTGACCTCCAGTCTTCCCCCCTGGACTCACAGGGCGTCATTGATGCCTGCACCGATGCCTTCTCTCGTATCTCGAAATCCAGCGGCTTCCCCGTGGCCCTCGGCGGCGATCGCTTCATCACCTTCCCCTTGGTCGGAGGCCTGGCCGAAGGCCTGGGACAAAATGTCGGCCTCATCCGTTTATCCGGCCAGCTTTCCCTCGCCAATCCCGACTCCTCCCACGGCCCCGACTGGACAGGTGCGTCCCTCCATCGCATCCTCGACGCTGGCAACGTCCAGGCCAGGAACACCGTGTGCATCGGCGTCCAGGGTTACATACCCTACCGCGAATGGGACCACGCCCGAGACCAGGGAGTCACCGTAATCACCGCCGACTCCCTGAAAGAACAGGGCTCCGAGGCCGCTGCCCAACGAGCCCTTGACCTCGCCGGAGACGGCTGCAACGCCATTTACGTCAGCCTCGACATCGGTGTCGTAGACTCAGGCTACGCCTCCGGCACCGCCGATATAGTGGTCGGTGGCGTCGTCCCCAGAGACCTGTTGGCTCTCATGCGCGCCCTGTCCACCTCCTCCGAGATCGCCGCCCTGGACGTGGTGGAAGTAGCCCCGGGCCTCGACGTCCGGGGCCGCTCCGAGCGCCTCGCCGCCCAGTGCATCATCGAGCTAATCGCCCCCCGGGTCTTCGGCGCCTGACCCCCGACACCCTGATGACTACGCAATCCGCACCCGTTTCCACGCCGGGCATTACCACCTTCATGGACCTGCCCCGCGGGGACCTTGAGCACCTCAGAGAGGGCATGGTTGCCATCTGCGGCGTCTCCTACGATCTATCCTGCACCTCCCGCATCGGCTCGCGCTTCGGAGGCCGGGCCATTCGAGACAGCGCTTCCTACTACGCCGGCGCCTTCTCCCGCAACGACCTAGTCGAAATCACCACCGGGGACCGCATGAGCGGCGCCCGACGCTCCCAGATCCTCGACCTCGGCGATTTCAACGCCTATCCCCTCGACTGGCCCCGCACCGAGAAGGAGTTGCGACGCTCTCTTTACGAAGTAGCCTCCACGGGTGCGACCCCAGTAGTCCTCGGCGGCGACCATTTCATCTCCTACCCCCTCTGCCTCGGCTACGCCGATGCCGTGCGCGAACGCTCGGGCGGCAGCGTTGGCTATATCCAGCTTTCCAGCCGCCTCGACCTCGGGTCAAGTGATCCCGTTTGGGGAGACGTCTGGCGCGGCGCCACCGCCCGACGCATCCTGGATTCGGGCGCCGTTTCCCCGAAGAACATGGTCTGGGTGGGCGTCAACGGCTACGTCCGCCGAGAGGAGTGGGACTACGCCCGAGAAAATGACCTCTCCGTCTTCACCCTCGCCGACATCCGGCAACGGGGCCTCCAGCCCGTGGTCGAAGAGGCTATGGCCATCGCCGGTGACGGCTGTGATTCCGTCTACGTCAGCATTGACTTTGACGTGATGGATGGCGGCATCGTCGCCGCCACCGCCGACCCCTGCTTCGATGGCCTCACCAACGTCGAGCTACTGAAAGCTGTAGACATCCTTCGCCGCAAGAAGGCCGGGGCCCTTGACCTCGTCGGCATGAACCCGACCATCAACATGGTCTCCGCCACAGGACAACGGCTCGGGGCCTGGATAGTCATCCGTTTCCTCGCCGGGGAGGCCCTCGCCTACCCTTAGCGCCCCAAACACCATGCAGGACTACGCACATACCTCAGCCCCGACTTTCATGGGCGCTCCCCTCGTCGGCCTCTCCGACGTACAGCCCGGCATGACCGTCATAAGCGGCGCACCCCACAGCCTCCGGGACCGCTTCGGCGAACGCTACGGCCCTCGGGGCATCCGCCACCACTCTCTTAACGTCTCCCAGAAGTTCGACCACGCCCCCGAGGGCCTCATAGACGTAACGACTGGCCACACCCTAATCCGCCCCAACGATTTCCCCCTCGTCGATGTCGGAGACTTCAACTCCTACCCCTCCGACGTGATGAAGGCCACCGAGGGTATCGCCGGCGGTGTTTCTGAGGTGGTGATGCGGGGCGGATTCTCCGTCTGCCTGGGCGGCGACCACTACGTCGGCTACCCATCCTGCCTTGGCTACACCCGGGCCCTGGGCCGACTTAGACCCAACGCCCGCGTCGGCTACATCCACATCGACGGACACCTGGACTTCGCCGATTCCTACGGCCCCTACGGCAAGTACATGAACGGCACCAACGCCCGGCGCATCTCCGAACTCGATGCCATGGAGCCCGCAAACATGGTCTTCATCGGCATCCAGGGCCCCTGCTACCTCGACCAGGTCGAGCTTATCCGGCGCTACGGAGGCACCATCTTCACCAGCGAAGACGTTGAGGAAATGGGTCCCGAGACCGTCGGCTACCGCGCCGGAGAGCTGGCCATGCGAGGCTGCGACACCATCTACATGAGCTTCGACATCGACGTGATAGACGCTGGCTTCTCCGATGGCACCGGCTCCGTCACCATGGGAGCTATGACCGCCTCGACCCTCTTCCGGATCCTCGGGCCCCTGTCCCAGTTCCCCATCGGCTCCATGGACCTCGTCGAGACCTCCCCACCCCTCGACCCCAGCAGCCGTACACCCCGTTTCGCCGCCGAGGCCCTCATAAAGCTCATCACCCTCAAAATCTTTGAGGTCTATTGAACACATCAGTGAATCGATATGAAGTTAAGCGGTTTCACCTGGCTCAAGCTGCTCGCAGCCCAGGTTCTGTTCCTGGTTGCCAGCATCATCCTCTGGATTCTCCACGTCCTGCTCCACGACAGCGTGGGCATTTCCCTGCTGCTCGCCTCCGTACTCACCATGCTGGCATTTCTCCTTACCGTCCTGCTTATGGCTCTCAAATTCTTCAATCTAATTTGGCGAAAGACCTGATAATACGCTTCAATTCCTGGCCTCCCGAGAGCGGATAGTCCAAAGGCACATAAAGGACATTCAGAAGAGGAGTTCACATTTGGCCCCACCCCGGTTCGCTAGCTGGAATATCTTATTTCTGGTTCTCGGTTTCATAGTTGTCCTAAACGTCATCTTGGCTATAACTGTCGCCTTGAGGATTGACAGGCTTGAATTGGTGCCGGGTACAACGGATGTTTATCGTTCACTGCCCTACACCTTGGGTGACTACCTTTTGTTTACGTCCCTCGCTGTTACTATCGTGGCTTTTCTGATAACTATTCTGATGATGCTCTTTAAGTCCTTCACAGACTTGCTGTACGCCCTGGTAGTTTCTCTGACATCTGCCTTTGTCAAAGTCGTCAAAATAGGCGGCAGGGCAAGAAAACGAGATCCAAAGCCCGACTCTGCAACCGGCAACGGTGTTAGCGGTTCCAGGGAAGTAGGCATCTGATATGCCCATCCGCAGAGGCCCCATTCCCAAGACCAGCGGCCTGATGACCTTCATCGGGGCACCCACGGGCGTCATCGACGAACTGACACCCAGCATGTTCGGCATCTTTGGCGTTCCTTACGACGTTTCCAGCCCCGACCAGATCGGCCCGCGGGTCGCACCCAAGGCTTACCGGGAGACCTCCACCTACTTCCAGATGATGACCGCCCAAGACGCTACCCTGGTTGAGATCAATTCCCGCCTCACAACCAACACCAATGTCGTCCGCAACTTGGTCCGGGACCTCGGCGACCTGCCCGTCTCCCACGTCGACTGGGATATCATGTCCTCCACCCTCCACAACGCCGCCCGAGACATAACCTTCCGGGGCGCTACCCCCGTGGCCCTCGGCGGCGACCATTTCATCACCTATCCCTTGGTCCAGGGATACCTGGAAGCCCTCCGTGAATCGGACGGCGGCTCCGTGGGCTACATCCAGTTTTCCAGCCGCCTTGACCTCGGGTCCCGGGACCCGGTCTGGGGAGACGTCTGGCGCGGCGCCACCGCTAGACGCCTCCTGGACTCCGAAACAGTCCGCCCCGAAAACATGGTCTTTATCGGCGCCAATGGCTACATACCCCTGGAGCAGTGGCAGATGGCCGAAAGGCTGCCGGCCACGGTCATCACCGCCGAACAGGTCCACACCCGCGGCATCCCTGACGTAATCTCCGAAGCCCTTGACAGCGCCTCCCACAACTGCTCCGGCATCTTCGTGGGCATCGACATAGACGTAATGGACGGCGGCTACGTCGCCATGACCGGCACCCCCCGATTCGACGGCCTCCGCAACGTCGAGCTCTTCGAGGCCATGCCCCTCCTCGCCCGTGGCCCGGTCGGCGGCATCAGCCTCTGCGGCCTAAATCCCCTCATCGAAACAATGAGCCTCGTCAAGACCGGGCAACGCTGCGGTGTCGAAATGCTCATCCGCTTCATAGACGAAAAGATCAGGCTCACCGGGAGCTACAAGTGAGTGAACAAGCACACCAATTGGTGGATATAGGCGCCTCCACCTTCCTCGGCTCGCCCTACGTGGCCATGGACAAGGTCGAACGCGGCATGGTCGTCATCGGCGGCGCCCCCCACGACAGCACCCACACCAGCCGCTTCGGCACTCGAATGGGCCCCCGAGGCATCAGGGACGGTTCCCTCGCCATGGCCCAGCGAATCCACGAATCGGGCCCCGACGGCATCCTCGATGTCGCCTCCGGCGACCGCCTCACCCTCCCCGATACCAACCGCCTCGTCGATGTCGGCGACTACAACGTCTACCCCTCCGACGTAATGAAGTCCACGGAAGGCATTGCCGGAGGTGTCGAAGAGGTCGTGAAGCGGGGAGGCTTCTCCGTCTGCCTCGGCGGCGATCATTACGTCGGCTACCCCTCCTGCCTGGGCTACACCCGTGCCGTCACCGAGCTTTCCCCAAAGCCCAGGATCGGCTACATCCACATCGACGGCCACCTCGACTTCCGGGACGACACCCCCGTCTGGGGCAAGTACAACCACGGCACCAACGCCCGCCGCATCTCCGAGCTCGACCTTGTCAGCCCTTCCAACATGGTCTGGATCGGCATCCAGGGCTGGTCCGACGAGGAACCCGTCAGCGCTATCGATTCCAACAACGGCCTCATCTTCACCGCCGCCGACGTCCTCCGCATTGGCCCCGAGCAGGTCGCCCGCCAGGCCGGCGAGCGCGCCTCCGCCGGCTGCGATTTCATCTACATGTCCGTCGACATCGACTTCATAGACACCGGGTTCTTTCCCGCCACCGGCTCTGTCGTCAACGACGCCATCACCCCCGACATCATGGCCACCATACTCCGCATTCTCTCCAGCTACCCCATCGGCGCCATGGACTTCGTCGAGGTCTCCCCCCGCATCGACCCCTCCGGCCGCTCAATGATCATGTCCACCGACCTCCTCCTCGCCCACATCGCCCCCCGCATCTTCAACGTAACCACCCCATCATAGAGGCACTCGTCGCTGCCTTCCCCTGGGACAGGCCTCCCTCACCTTCAGTTAAACTACACCTCTTATGGGAATCCTAGACAAACTACGCGGACTCGGCTGGGTCGTCGGCTCCCGAAAGGGCGAAAAGGCCGTCAAGGAAGGCCGCTGGGAGGACGCCCTGGCCCACCTCGACGAGGCCCTCGCTCAGAACCCCAGGGACGCCCACGCCTATTTCTACCGGGGCCTCGCCCACGGCGGCCTCGGCAACCTTAACGCCGCCATCCGCGACCTGAACTCCGCCAGGAAATTCGGCCCCGTAGACAGCGCCCTGCTCTCGAACCTCGGCACCTGCTACCTGAGAAAAGGACAGCTTGCCGCCGCCCTGAAGCAGTACAAGCAGGCTCTAAAGCTCAACCCCCGAGACGCCCGTGCCCTCCTCAACGTCGGGATCGTCTACGCCAAGCAGTCCGAGTCGGCCCCACCCCGCTCCAGGCCCCGTCTCGCTGCCCGGGCCCTCGAGTCCCTGGACAACGCCATCCTCCAGGACAGCCGCCTCCCCGAGGCATACCATCACAGGGGTTTGCTGTTCGCCGCCCAGGACCGCCTCCCCGAGGCTCTGGACGACCTCTCCTACGCCATCAAACTGGACGCCTACTACGCCGAAGCCTACGAAGACCGCGCAAGCCTGTACAACAAGCTCGGCGAAGGTGAAAACGCTAAGGCCGACCTAGCCCGCGCCCGAGAACTAGCCGAAGACGACTAAGCCCCCATCATCGGAACGTCCGCCTGCCCGTACTCTTCCCGCAGCACCCTCTTCAGCACCTTCCCCATCTGGTTCCTCGGCAAGGAGTCCACAAAAATAACCGACTCCGGTTTCTTGAAGCTCGCCAGCTGTCCCCGGCAGTGCTCGATTATGTCGTCCTCAGAGGCCTGCGCACCATCCTTCAACGCCACAATCGCCCTTACCGTCTCGCCCCACTGCGGGTCCGGCACCCCGATAACCGCAGCCTCGTCGATGGCCGGGTGCGAATGCAGCGTCGCTTCCACCTGCTCCGGCGAAATGTTCTCTCCGGCCCGGATGATGATGTCCTTCGCCCGACCCGAAAGGAAGATGTACCCCGCCTCGTCCATGTATCCCATGTCGCCCGTGTACAACCAGCCATTGCGGATGGTCGTGTTCGTCGCCTCGTCCGCCTTCCAGTAACCCTTCATCACCCTCGGCCCGCGGGCCACGATCTCTCCGACCTCGTCAGTAGGAGCCTCGTTCCCATCCTCGTCGAAGATCTTCACCTCCGTGTCCCCCAGCGCCCGGCCAATCGACCCCAGCCTCTTCAGCTTCAGCGCCCTCTCCGCAGGTGTCCCGTCTATCACGTGGTCTTCCGGCGTCAGCATCGTAATCGTGGAAGCCGACTCCGTCTGCCCGAATGCGTTGATGAACCGGGTCCCGGGCAGCTCCTCGATCGCCTTGGTGATGACTTCCACGGGCATCGGGGCCGCCCCGTACGTGATGACCTGAAGGCTGCTCAGGTCCCGGTCGTGAAACTCTTCGTGCTCCATCAGCCCCTTTAGCATCGTTGGCACCATCATCGCTCGGGTCACCCGCTCCGTCTCCACTAGCTTCATCCAGTCGCTCGCCTCGAACTGCCTCTGCACCACCAGCGTCCGACCCCCGTACACCGCCGCCAGCACCGCCTGCATCCCTGCGATGTGGTACAGCGGCACGGTCAGGATATTCTTCTCCTCTATCTCTGGGTCCGCGGGGCTTACGTTGTTGAGCACGTAGGTGGCCAGGTTGTCGTGGGTGAGCATCACGCCCTTCGGCTGGCCCGTGGTCCCTGCGGTGAACATCAGGATGGACGTGTCGTTGTCGTCTATATCCGTGAACACCTCCTCGGGGTCCGACTCGGCGATTATTGACTCATATTCCAGCATCCCTTCCACCGGCCCCTCCACCGACACCACGTGCTTCAACGCCGGCATCTCGTCCCTTAACGAATTCACCAGCTTCACGTACCTGCCACCGATAAAGATCACCGACGACTCCGAGAAGTTGACCATGTAAGCCAGCTCGTCGGCCTTCGCCCGGAAGTTCAGTGGCACGTAAGTAGCCCCCAGCTTGGCCGTGGCAAAATAGACCTCGATGCACTCGTTGCAGTTGACCTGCAACATTCCCACCTTATCTCCCTGCCCCACCCCCATCCCCGCCAGAGCATTGGCGAGGCGGTTCGACCGTTCAGCCAAGTCCGAGAAAGTCCACCGATGTCCCTCGAATATGATCGCTTCCCGGTCGGGACATATCGAGCTGGAGATAAGAAGAAATTCAGGCGTGTTCATTCACCGTTCCCCTGTTTCTAGGCTTTGGGCCACTATTCTATCGCGCCCTTCAACGTTTATCTATTGCCGGCTCGGATAAGCTCTCGCGCCAGCCCCGACTCCACCCCCAGCCCCTCTTCCAGGAGCAGGTCCAGCCCCCGACGCATCGCTGCCTTCGCCGCCGCCAGGGGACGCGTCCCCGACCTAAAGAACCCCTCCGCCAAAGCCCCGCACCGGGCCTTCAATCCACCCTCCGGCACTATCTCGCTGATCAGCCCCATTGAGAGCGCCCGATTAGCGTCCATCCGCTCTGCGGTCAACAGCGTCCACAATGCCTGCCCGGTCCCGACCGCCCTCGGAAAAGTCTGAGTGGCCCCCGCCGCCGGTATGAAACCTAACGACGTCTCCGGCAGCCCGAAGATTGCATTCGGCGTCGCGATTCTGATATCGCAGCACAGCGCAATCTCTAGGCCCGACCCAAAAACGTACCCGTGCATCGCCGCAATCGTCGGGATGGGCAAATCCATAAGCAAGCCCCACACGTCCCTCTCCCACCTCACCTGCCGTGCAATCCTCTGCGATGGCGCAGTCCCGAACTCCGTCAGGTCGGCGCCTGCGCAAAACGCCCGGTCCCCGGCCCCCGATATCACCACCGCCCTGATCTCCGAGTCCCACGACACCGCAGTTAATGCCTCATACAGGTCGTCCCGCATCTGGACGTTGTAAGCGTTCAGCACCCGGGGCCTGTTAAGTGTGACCCACGCCACCGAGTCCCGTATCTCGAAGATAACCGTCTCGAAACTCTCCATACCGCCCCTATTCGCCGCGGAATTCTGGCTTGCGCTTCTCCAGGAAAGACCGGATTCCCTCGGCCCGGTCTGCCGTCGACTGCAATATCACGGTCAGGTCCTGCTCCAGCCTGAGCCCCTGGTCCAGCGTCATGTCCATCCCCTTGTTTATCGTTTCTTTTGCATACTCCAGGGCCACGGGGGCATGGTTCGCAATTCTGTGCGCCAGCGCAATGGCTTCCTTCACCACCGATTCCCTCGGAAACAAGGCGTGCGCCAACCCCATCTCCAGCGCCCTCTCGGCATCCACCTCCATCCCGGTTAAAACCATCGCCGCCCCCCGCCCCCGGCCCACCAGCCTCGGCAAACGCTGCGTCCCGCCGTCCCACGACATCATTCCGTACTTGATCTGGTCCATCGCGAAAACGGCTTCCTCGCTCGCCACCCTAAGGTCACAGGCCAGCGCCAGCTCCAGCCCCAACCCCAGCGCATCCCCATTGACTGCCGCAATCACCGGTAAAGCCAGTTGAGCGATATGGCGGGCCGCGCCCGGCGCCCTGTCAACACCCCTGCCCACGACCTCCCTCACCGCCGCCTCTGTCCCCCCGGAGAACACCGCACCCTCCCCCGTCACCACCACAACCCGCACACTCTCGTCGTCCCTGACCCATTCAACCGTCGCCGCCATGTCCTCCCCCATTGCCGCCGTCACACGATTGGACTCATCCTCTCCCCTCAACGTCAAAACGGCCACCGGTCCGTCAATATCCAGTCCTATGTGAGGTAGCTGCATGCGCGTAAATGCCTCGCTCTTCAATGCCCGGATTCGCCGATTTTAGCACAGCCCCCTACCCTACTCCCTTTATCCCATTCCGATGCCCCGCGAAAGATCTCTCACGCCCGCCAACCCACAACCATCCTTCACCCCACCCACAGCCTTCTCCCCTGTCATTCCGATGCCCCGCGAGGAATCTGGGGCGGGGTGAGGGAGTTTCCTTCTTGGGGTTGGGCCGCTCATGCTGAGGCCACTCGAAGTATGAGCAGGGGCGGACCACGCTTTTGCAATCCGTCGCGTTCCTCCATTACCACCCCCACCTATTGATTTTGTAAATGTATGTGCTATACTTATGTTCGTGGCACCGGCCTCGTTACCCGGGCCACCAAACCAGGAAAGGACTAAAGGAGTCCCATGAGCCGCATAGGCCTCACATGGCCCCGTCGCACCCGGTCGGTATGGGACCGACCCTCTGCCGACACGCACCTCCTCCCCACTACCTTTCCGCCTACCGTGTCCCTCAGCCCTTCACCCTTCCCCCGTGGAAGTTCAAAGCCCAGCGCCCCCTCTCGACTACTGCCGTCCGGCGTCACTAAGGAGCCGCATCTTCCCTTGCTGCCCCACCCGGACGTGGATGCCCGCGGTTTTCCGCGGAAGGACCCCACCTGCGCCCATAGCGGCGTACGGATGGATGCCTGCTTTCACTCGCTGCAGATGTTCCCACGGCTAACCCCCGCGAGTGCCCCCCTCCGCCGTGGATGCCTGCCCAGGCTCGCCGCAGATGTATTTCCCACAGCTAACCCTTTGCGAGCTTTCCCCTCCGCTGTGGATGCCCGCGCCTTTGCGCGGAGGTACGCCCGCAACGCCCTACCCGGCCTTGCGAAGATTGCCCGGGCCAACGCCCAGGCGATTGCCCACGTTCCGGTCCCCGACGCCCCGGCTTACGCCGATGAGGGGGCGCTGGCATTCCCCTCCCTTTACACCGTCATTCCCGCCTCTTCTTCGTCATTCCTGCGGAGGCAGGAATCCATCCCTCCGAAACACTCACCCCTGACCCCGCAACTCACCCCTCCCCTTTCCGTCATTCCGGCCCCCGAGCCGGAATCCATCCCTTCCCAATCCGTCATTCCCGAGCAGTCGGGAATCCAGGGCGGTGCGGGGGCGTGGCGGGTCCCGCCCATAGAAAGGACCTGCCCCGCTAGCCCATAATCCCACCCCTCCCCCCACAACACCCAGACCGACCTTCATCTCATCTCCCCCCTGCTGATAGACTCCCTTTCCCGCCTGTGCTAACCTGAGGCCCGATTACACAAGGCAGCAGGAGTCTGATCTTGAAATTCGGTTTCTTCTCCACTCTGGACAACCCCGACCTCCGACTCCCATACAACCAGATCCTCTCCGAACTCACCGAGCAGACTCTCGCCATCGAGCAGGCGGGCTTCAACGCCGTCTGGCTCGGCGAGCACCACTTCGGCGGCGAGGGTTTCGACGGGATCCCCAACCCCATGATGATCCTCTCCCATCTGGCCGCCAAGACCACCGATGTCCGGCTTGGCCTTGCAGCGCTCATCGTCCCCCAGTGGCACCCCCTCCGCGTCGCCGAGGACGTCGCCATGCTCGACCAGCTCAGCGGCGGACGCGTCGAGTGCGGCGTCGGGCGCGGCATCTTCCCCCGGGAGCTCACCAACCTGAACATCGAAGCAGACCGCCGCAACGAGCAGAAGAACTGGCGCGTCTTCACCGAGACCGTAGATATTATGAAAAGGGCCTGGACCGAGGACCCCTTCACCTACGACGGAGAGTTCTACAGCTTCCCCCACCCCGGCGTTAAAGACAGCCACTCCTGGCGCGAGCGCGACCCCAGGTACCGCTCCGAAGAGGGCGAGTATATCGGCATGTCCATCCAGCCCAAGCCCTTCCAGTCCCCCCACCCCCCTCTCTGGAACGTCGTCGACAAGACCCCTGGCTTCGTCGTCGCCGCCGAGCTCGGGCTCAAACCTATGACCTGGCTCAGGGCCCGGGGCAGCCTTTGGGAGGTATTCTCCACCTACCAGGAGGCCGCAACCCGGGTCAATGGTCGGCCTATGGCTCTCGGCGAGGACTGCGCCCTTCTCCGCACAACCTTCGTCGCCGAGACCAACGAAGAGGCCCGGCGCATCGCCGAAGGCCCCCTAAACGCCCTGGCTCAGTACACCAGCGGCGCCAGACCCCGCTCCATCTACCTCGAACCCGGCGAGGAGCTCACCGAAGAGGACAAGGTGAAACCCTGGTTCGACTTCCTCATGGAGAAAAACCACCTCTTCATCGGAGATCCCGAGTTCGTCGCCGCCAAGATCCGCGAGCTTGATGAGGAGTATCAGTTGGACAGCCTGCTGACCCTTATGGCCATGCCGGGTCTGGACCACCGCCACGTCATGCGCTCCATCGAGTTGTTCGCGGAGAGGGTCATCCCCCTCGTAGAGTCCCGGCAGCAGGCAGCAGTCGGCTAGCCCAGCATCTCCAGCGCCTCCATCGGACTCATGGATACGCACGTGAAAATCGGCGTGTCCCGCAGTGTGTAGCTGCTAGCCTCCGTCCCGCGGAGCTCCATCACGAGGTCCAGGAAGTCCGACGGGCTGTCCGTCTCGAAGGAGACCATGAACTCCTGATCGTCCAACCCAAAGGAGTAGCTGGTGTTGATCTTCACCGATGGGTACTTGTGCCCCGTGGTGATGTGCGCATCCATCATCCGCTGCCTCTCCGCTTTGTCCAGCATATACCACGCCCGGGTCTTCACAAACGGGTAGACGAACAGGTACCGGGCTCCCGTTGGAGTGATCTTCAGCCTGTTCCCCTCCTGCCCCGGGTGCCGGTGCTTCTCCGTGTAAATCGACTTCCGGGTCATCGCCAGGTACGAATACGGGATATCTAGGTGCTTCCCCAGCCCCGACCCCAAAAGCGCCGCCGTCAACTGCTGTATCGGCTCCAGTTCATCGCACGCATTCCAGATCAGCAGATCGGTATCCCCCCGGATTCCGACCGACCATCAACCTGTCCGAGCACTCATCCAGAATCGCAGCGAACTGTTCTCTCCCCTGCATCCTCTCGCCACCCGATAGTCTCCGCCACTCCTTGTCCGCTTTGAAAAACGTATATTTGACGTACGATCTGCCGTTAGAATTGCTCAAATCACTCCTGCCTTTGTCGCCCCCCTGTCGCAATTATATGACTGGTTTACACAGCCGCTGCTTCAGTTAAAGATGCGGCCTCCCTACCCCGAACGCCTCCTCAACCACCCGACCCAACCTCTCCTTCTCCCAAGGTCCCTCAATGATTGTCACCGCCGCTCCCAGTGTCTCCTTGAATGCTTCCAGAAAGTCTCTGTCTACATTCCCCATCGAGACCTCCCGCCCATACTTCTCTACCGCTCCTGCTAACATCCTGATAAGCCACCACGATCCGTTCCTCTCCATCAGCCCCGACAGAAACTCTCCGTCCCTCTCCAGCGATATCCTTTGTTCCGGGTAGTCCCGAGACCTCTCCAGATCATACGCAAAATACGCCAGGCTCTCTTGCACTACCTCATCCTCTCCCCTCCTCCCCAGCCCCGAAACAATTTCCGCTGCGAAATCCACATCGAAATAGGCGATCTGGTATATCAGTCGCGCCGGTGGCGTCCGCACCGGCCCTGACTCCAGCACCAGGTCCAGCGTAGTCTGCAAATCTGAACTCAGAATCGCCACCGTTTCCTCCGGTTTGTAGGCGATAAATTCCCTAACCCGGGGCTGCACATCCCTGAGGATCTCTAACGTCCCTTGCGGGTCCCTCGACCCTCTCGCAGCGATCCGGTCATACGCTGCTTCATTCGTACGCACGTCGATTTCGAAGTTTCCGGAACTGTTCTCGAATAGTGTCCCTAGCCCTTCCGTAAACACCTCTCGATCAGCATCTTCCTGAATCCCCAGTGCGTCGACCAGCTGGACAGGTTGCAAACTCAGCCGAGCCTTGGCCGGCGTAAGTTCCAGCAGGGCCACGGCGAGGTCATCGGGAAGGTTGGCCATAATTTCCCTGGCAACCCGCCTGTCGGTGCTGAACAGCAGATCAATGAAAGTGTCCACACTTTGTTGTAGCTTAGTCGGACTTTCTATTTCGTATCTCGCAACAAGTTGTTCTGCGACTATGGCGCCCTCCGCCGGCTCCCGTCTCCCCACCTCGACAATCTTCTCCACGTCCGCAATGAAGTGCCTCAGTTCCTCCACGAAGGCGTCCGCACCTTTCGGCAACTCATGAGGAGGAGTCCCTTCCGTTTCCGGCTCCAGCACTGCCAAGAGAAGTTTGTCGTCCAGAATCGGCAGGAAGTTGTACAGGAAAGAGTCTTCTTCCAGCCTGTCGGTCAGAAATCCGACTGCCCTATCATGGCTTAGAGCCATCGCTGACTCCAGTGCCTCAAACGCCGACTCTATGGAGCCGTCATTATCAGTGGCCTCGTACTCCCCCACCACTTCCGGATATCGCTTGTGAAATGCGAACATTTCCCTCAAATAGCTCCGCCAGAACGGGAATCCCCTATCCACGTTCACCGCATCCTTCAGGCTGTCGTCGTTTTTGAGCACAGCATCGAACTGCTCAACAAAGTCGATTAGCCTTTGCCTCTCCTCCCCGACCAGCGTCTCTCTCAATGCATCATCCAGCATCGCACCTTCTTCCCGCTCCACCCCCGAATAGGCGTCCCTTGGAATATGTGCAATTTGAAGATAAGTGTCGGCCAGGCGCCTGTCGCCGGGCTCAAGGGCCGCGTACCAGCCCATAAGGTCAGCCCATGTTTCAAGCCCTCCATCTGACAGATACCTGTCGAAGTACTTTCTCAAGATGGGTGGCACCAGACCCAAGTCTCCCGCAGTAAAGCGCGGTATGTCCGCTTCTCCCGCGTGTATCAGGTCCGGGATTCGACCTTTAGTGAGATTCGGGAAGTTCCTGAACCGCTCCCTCAGCGGCTCGTACCTGTCCGGTGGCTGAAGCATGAATTTGACAAGGTCATCGTGGTAACGGGCCATCGCTGTAGATAGGTTAGCGCCCGGGGCTACGTCCCACGATAGTTCAGGGTGTCCCGTAACCGGAAACGCCCCCCAATAGGCGTGCCCTAGTTCATGTGCCACCGCGTCCGGCCGAGCCTGTCCGACCCCCGTAAACCCTCGATACCCTGTGCTCCCGTACCAGGCCGGCCGCCCCTCCATCTGCCTGAAATCCAGCGTCTCTACCACATCCCTACCCTCGGAGGTGACGTTGAACAGCGTGAAGTAGGCGTCCAGCCTAACCTCTACCCAGTCCTCCTCGTCACCCGTGGCCTCCACCGACGCGATACATGAAACTTGCGCTGCCAGGACAAACAGGACCAATGGCGCAAGCAAAACTCTCCACCATCCCCCGCCCCCCGACCTCATTCGGCGCCCGAGGTCTCCAGTCAACCCATCTTCGCCCTGACGTCCCGGGCCTCGGGGTTGGGGGTGTTGGGCAGCGGTTCCCCGTTAAGCCCGGCCATCAGGTTGTCCACCGCCATCAACGACATTTTGGTCCTCGTCACAACGCTGCCGCTGGCTATGTGGGGCGCAATTATCACGTTCTCAAGCGTCAGGAGCGGGTCTTCCATCGAGATCGGCTCCACCTCCGTGACGTCCAGCCCCGCCGCCGCTATTGTCCCGTCCTTTAGCGCATGGTATAGGGCAGCCTGGTCCACTACCGGCCCTCGAGACGTGTTCACCAGCACCGCCGTAGACTTCATCGCCCCCAGAGTGTCGCTGTTGATCAGGTGCCGGGTCTCGGGGGTCAAGTTAACGTGAACGCTCACGAAGTCCGATTGTCCCAGAAGGTCCTTGAGGTCCGTACAATACGTGGCGTTGTATTCCTTTTCCGCCGCCTCGTTTCTGAATATGTCGTAGTAGGCGATGCTCATCCCGAAACCCCTTGCCCGCTTCGCCATCTCGATCCCGATTCGCCCAAACCCGATGATCCCCAGCGTGGACCCGTGGATGTCCTGTCCCAAAAGCACTTTCGGGCCCCAGGTCTTCCATTTGCCTGCTCTCGTGTAGCGATCGCCTTCCGACACCCTCCGGCCCGCCGCCATAAGCAGCGCAAATGCGAAGTCGGCCGTAGTCTCCGTCAGTACCCCGGGGGTGTTCCCTACCGGTATCCCTCGCTTCGTCGCCTCGGCGATGTCTATGTTGTCGAACCCGACTGCCATGTTGCTCACAACTCGCAGGTTCGGCGCCACATCAAACAGCTCCGCGTCTATCTTCTCCGTCAGGAGACAGTACAGCCCGTCGATGTCCTGCACCTCCTTCAGGAGAACGTCCCTGGGCGGCGGCATCTCGGAGTCCCAGTACTTCATCTCCGTGGCATCGCGCAGCTTCTCTACGGCTTCGTCGAATATCTGTCGTGTTACATAAATTTTCGGTTTGGCCATCGTTGCCCTCCGGCAAAAGTAATGCGCCATTCTACCTTTTCATTTTGTGCCTTCGCCACTCTCCCAAACCGGGACTCACGCATTACTGTCATCCCGATGTTCCGTGAGGAATCTGGCGTGGAGTAAGAGTCGTCCTGATGTCGAGGCCGCCGGTATCCAACGGCCGCAACCATATCCCCACCCCCCATCCCGCCCTAGTAGATGATCTTCCTGTTCTCCGACACCAGACCACCCTCCCGTACTTTGCTCACCACGTAGGAAAGGTCACTGATGTACTCCTCCACGACCGGCTTCTGGATCAACGATAGCATCATGTGGATTGCATTGGGCTCTTGAATCCTGCTCGTGTACCACCCCGCATCCACCATCCCGTCCGCCACCGCAAAGATGTCGAACTCTTTCGACCCGTAGGTGAAGATGGTCAGCTGGGGGTCGCCGTAGGTCTCCAGCCCACCTATCCGGTTCACACCGTCCATCAGTGCTTCCCGGATGTGCATTACGTCCTGGGCAATCCGCATGTAACCCTCTTCTCCAAGGTAGTTCATGACTGCCCACGCCGAGGCCACCGCCCCTCCCGGCCTGCTCCCAACGAACGTCTGCGTCCCGTAGTAGCCCTTCGACCACTGGTCGAACTCGAACCCCTGGTACTGCAGGTATTCGGCATTACTGTAGAGGACGGTCGAGGCGCCCTTGGCCGCGTAGCCGTTCTTGTGCACGTCCGCCGATATGGACCTGACCCCAGGCACCGAGAAATCGAAGTCGGGTATGGGGTAGCCGAGCTTCCTTACAAAGGGGGCGATGAAGCCGCCAATGCAGCAATCGACGTGGAGCCATAGGTCTCGGGACTGGGCGAGTTTGCCGAGCTCTGTGATGGGGTCGACGATGCCGTGGGGGTACTCGGGAGCGGAACCGACCATCATTATGGTGTTATCGGTGATAGCGTCGGACATGGCGTCAACGTCGGCGCGGAAGTCGGGGCCCGGGTCAAGGCGCACGACCTTAAGGTCCATCAGCTCGGCGGCCCTGTCGAAGGCCGGGTGGGCCGTCCTGGACATCAATATCTCGGGGGTCCCGTTGGGCGGCTTGTTGGCCCGGGCCCAGTCCCGGGCCGTCTTGATGGCCAGGAAGATGCTTTCCGTGCCTCCCGTCGTCATACTCCCGGATGCCTGCTCTCCTCCGTTCAGGAGCGCCAGGCTCAGGTCGATTACCTCTTCCTCCATCCTGGCAAGGCTGGGAAACACCTTCGGGTAGACCGCGTTTTCGTTGAAGTACATGGCGTAGGCGTCATGGGCGACCTTTATAACGTCTTCGCCGGCGTAGTAGAGGAGGCCGGATATCTTCCCGGTGCGCCAGTCGACGTCTTCCTGCCGGCCTTCGGTCAGGCGAGCCTTGAGCTCGTCCCAGTTGGCGCCCGTCTTTGGAAATGACCTGCCCATAGTGCTTCTCCCAAGTTGTTGTGTTGGGGTCTCTCAGTCCGGCAATTGCTCCGACAAGGTAATGTCAAAAGGAGATTGCGTCAACAGCCTGCCCTTGTTGGGCAGTGACGCACCCCGCTTTTGTTCGGTTGGGGGTGGGGGGTTTTGATTGAACGTTGATTGAAGGTTGATTGAACTCGTAGCTGGTTTGATTGAACGACGCTTAAAGGGATTTCCGGGGACTTCGCGTGTCGCAGGGGGCGGGGAAGGAACCCTCTCCCCCTTTATCCCCCTCTCCCTTAGGGCCTTTAAGGGAGAGGGGGAAGGAAAAACAGAGGGAGCAGTTGGCGCGCCTGCGCCAACTGCTCCCTCTAGTTTCAATACTGGGGGAGGAAAGGAGGGATTCTTGACCGGAGTCGGGGACGACAGAGAGGGGCGCCTCAGTCTCAGAAGAAGGAAGGGAACGCTCACCCCCTTGGTCCCCCTCTCCCTTGATGGCTCTACAGGAGAGGGGGAGAGAATAACAGAGGCCGAGGTTGGCGCTCTAGCGCCAACCTCGGCCTCTAGTTCAATACTGGGGAGAGGGGAAGGGAGGACGGCATAGGGTGGGCGGGGATGACTGGCGAGATTTGACAGTCGGGGGTGGGCCACCCCGCTCGACCCCCTCGAGGGAATCGGGGCAGGCTCTTCGAGGGGCTTCAGGGTGAGCGACCCCTCCCCTGGGGTGGGCGACCCGCCGGTAGTCATTACGGAGGCCGGCCGCTCCACCCCTCGAGATGGATTCCCGATTGGGGTGGGGGGGCAAATGGTCGGGGCGGTGAAGGTGAGGGGAACGACGATGGAAGGTCCTATGGTCTTAGGCAGGAAGGCGGCTACGTCTGCGCCAATGCCAATGGCGTCGACGACCACCCTGCGGCAGCCCCAAACGTCTTTGAGAAGGTGGACAAGGCCCGAAAAGGTCTCGGTGTGGGGCTTCCCCGTCCACCAATGGCGCTCGACGACAGAGAGGGCGGGGAGCCTGGAGCCGAGGCCGTCATCAAGCATTTGGAGTTCGCCGATAGTTACGACGGTGGAATCTTGGGTGGGCTTAAAGCCCTGGAGACGGACGTCTCCCGGTTGTTCCGATTCGCCGGCGAGGTCGATGCCGGCTACGTAGATTCGACCTGGAACGGGGGCGCTGATTCTACGGTGTTGGCCATGAAGTAGAGCTAGCCGATTTGAGTTAAGGAACCTTCCGTTGCCGGTCACGGGGACCAGGCAGTATTGAGGGCGGGGCGGTGATTGATCGCTGCGAAGGCCCAGGCGTTGGGCCTTTGGGCAGCGCTTGTTGTGGGTGTTGGGGTGCAGGACGGGGAATGAAAAGGGAGTTAGGAGGAGGCGCGTGCCGGTGGCCGGGCGGCGGGATACCGCTCGGCTGAGACGGGGCCTATATAGGCTTATGCGGCTCATGGGACTCCTTTGATCCTGCATTGTGATGGGCGCCGAGGTGTGAGGTCGGCGGCCTGGGGTGTAGTATAGCACGGGGGTTCAGGTAGTGCAAATGTCCCATTTGGGAGGAGAGGATGCCCCCCGGCCCCACAGGGGAACCCTCACCCCCTTTATCCCCCTCTCCCTTAGGGCCTTTAAGGGAGAGGGGGAGAGAATAACAGAGGCCGAGGTTGGCGCTAAAGCACCAACCTCTGCCTCTAGTTCAGTACTGGGGAGAGGAAGGGGGGAGGAGGTAAAAGGCGTGAGTGGACAAGTCCTAGATTCCTCGCGGGGCATCGGAATGACAGTTAGGCGCGTGGGTGGATGGCAGACTGAGGTGACTATTTGGAGAGGCGTGGGCCACCCCCCGCTCATACTTCGAGGGCCTCAGCACGAGCGGCCCCATGGCCCAGGAAATGGGACCGGCCTCCTCCCAACCCCAGATTCCTCGCGGGGCATCGGAATGACAGGGGAGAAGGGGGTGGTTGGTGATGGAGGAATGAGACGGGTTGGCAAGGCGTGGGCCTCCCCTCCGCTCATACTTCGAGTAGCCTCAGCACGAGCGGCCCCTCGGCCCAGGGGAGGGGACCAGCCTCCCTGCCAGCCCCAGATTCCTCGCGGGGCATCGGAATGACAGGGGAGAAGGGGGAGGAGGCATACGGCCGGATGTGTAGGCTTGACCCCTCGGCCTGTGCCCCATCATAATGCCGACTTGTGCCCAGGGAACAGCCGGTCTTTATGATATGGGAGGGATTATGCTCAGGATTGGACGAAAGATGACTAAGGGGCGCGTTATCATTGGAATGCTCGGCGTGATGCTGGCATTGCTGCTGGTGCTCGCGGCGTGTGAAGGCCCTGCTGGCCCCGCCGGTCCTGCCGGACCCGCTGGCCCCGCCGGACCCGCTGGCCCCACCGGAGACGCCGGACCCGCCGGACCCCAGGGCCCGCAAGGGCCTGCAGCAGGTGAGGACCCCCTGCCGACGGCAACCCCAATTCCTCCCACCCCCGTCCCCCCGACTCCCGTACCGCCTCCGCCCACTGCCACGCCGGAGCCCGTGTCCCAGCTGAGGCCCCCGGCAGAGTGGACTGTCGACAACCCGGCAACCCGAGAAGAGATTGAAGCGGAGCTGGAGAAGTTCCGGGGATCGACGATAAGCTACGGCACCTGGGGCGGTGCCTACACGGCTGGCGAGAACAAGGCCTACTTCGACCCCATCGCCGACCAGTTCGGGATCGAAGTCATTGCGGATGGCACAGCCAACCCGAACACGAAACTGCGGCTGATTGCGGAGACCCAGAACTTCGAGTGGACCTTCGCCCTCGGGACTACGCCCGTCTTCGCCGAACTTGGCCAGATCGGGCTCCTAGAACCTCTCGACAAGAGCGTCGTGGATAATCGTAACTTTGCCGGAATTCTGAGGAACCACCCCTACTTCGCCGGAGTGGGCGGCATAGCCTCCGAGCCCCTGGCATACAGCACCAACACGTACACGGAAGAGACCCGGCCTAGAACGATGAAGGACTTCTTCGACGTGGAGAACTTCCCCGGCGTCCGGGCCCTGGACAGCCGAGGCTGGACTTGGTTGCGCTATGTGACGGCGGCCTACTGGAGTGAAAACCCCGAGCACATCGGTACGACGCAGGGAACCCTGAGCCAAGAGCAGATCGATGAGGCCTACATGTACCTGGATGCCATCAAGCCTCACATCGACGTCTGGGCGGCGTCATCCTCCGACTGTCCCACGTTCCTCATCATCGGAGAGGTGGACATGTGCCTCACCGGCAACGGGCGTTTCGGGGCCGCCATCCTGAACGGCGACCCCCTGCAGATGTCCTGGGAAGCCGGCCACCTGATGACCACCTTCGCGCAGGTTATACCCGGTGGCTTGAAGCAGGCGGACCCCGAGGCGTTTGAACTCACCCAGCTTGTGATGGCTTGGCTCTCCTTCCCGGAGATAAACGTCCGAATTTCCGGTGAGATCCAGTATTCGCCCATCAACCAGGACTCCTGGGCGCTCCTTGACGGCCCTGAATTCGAAGACGACCGCCAGTTCTTGCCCACCTCCCCCGAGAACGCCCAATATGGCTGGCTCGTGGACGAAGTATGGCAGGCCAGAGCCCAGGGTGCGGAGATCGAGCGCTTCGTAGCCTGGCAGTCTGAATAGCAGGTCAAGCAGCAGAGAGTTGCTCTCAAGGTAATAGAAAGAACCGGTGGGGTCGGGTGTCACGATGGGACGCCCGGCCCCGTCGCTTTCCAGGGATGAGGCAACGGTTGAGCGAAATGAAGGCACCCATACCCCAGGCCCTGGAAGGAATAAGGGTGCTGGAAATTGGCCGGGGGCTGGCCGCTCCCTATTGCACGAGGAACCTGGCAGCCTTCGGTGCGGAGGTCGTCAAAGTCGAACCTCCGACGCAGGGAGACGCCTTCCGGCGGTCTGGGCCATTTCTCGACGACACACCCCACCCGGAGACCAGCGCACCCTTCCTTTACCTCAACACCGGTAAAAAGAGCATCACCCTTGAACTGGAGTCGAAAGCCGGGGTGGAGACATTCAAAAGGCTGGTGGAGAAGGCCGACGTCCTGGTGGAGGACCTGCCGCCCGGTTGCATGGCAGAAATGGGCCTGTCCTACGAAAGCCTCAAGGAGACCAACCCGGGCCTCGTCATGGGTTCGATCACGGGGTTCGGGCAGTCGGGGCCGTACCGGGACTACAAATCCAACTCCATGATCAGCTATGCGGTCACGGGCCTGATGTACATGAACGGAGAACCCGACAAGGAGCCGCTTACCGGCAGCGGCCACATCCCGGAGTACGAAGCAGCGATTCACGCCTACAATGCGATTGCCGCCGCGCTATTCTGGCGGGAGGGCACGGGGGAGGGGCAGTACATCGACGTTTCCGTGATGGAGACCATGGCCTATTTCCACGAATTCGCCATAGTTGTATGGACTCACGTCGGGATCCTTAACGAAAGAGCAGGGAACCGACACCCGGTCGGGATTCATCCCCTGTCACTCTACCCGTGCAAGGACGGTTACGTGTCGATCAGCGTGGCGACTCCTGACCAGTACGACAACCTGATGCTCCTCATAGAAAGACCCGACCTGCTGGACGAACCCAGGTATGCAGACCGCCACGATCGGTGGAACCTTGCCGATGAATTCGACGAGATATTGCTGCTGTGGCTCATGGAGCATACGGCTGACGAGATAGTAGGTCGGGCGCAGGAGTTGAGGATTCCGTCCGGAAGATTCAATAACTGCGGGCAGCTGATGACCGATCCCCAGCTTTCTGCCCGTGACTTCTGGATGCACGTTGAGCACCCGTATGCCGGCCGGCAGACCTACCCCGGCGCACCATTCAAGATGAGCGAGACGCCGTACCAACTGGCCCGGGCGCCGCTGCTCGGGGAGCATAACGAGGACGTTTACACCAATATCCTGGGTATGAGCCTAGACGATATGTCCCGGCTTGGAGCATCCAAGGTAATCTAAGTCTGCATGGCATGGCATGGAACGAACTGCTTCACGCATTAGAAATGGAGCAAAACAGTCGGCGCTGAGTGGTATACGGGCGCTGGACCTGACCCGGGGCTGGGCGGGGCCGATCGGGGGCAGGTTCCTGGCCGACTTCGGGGCCGAGGTAATCAAGGTCGAAGCGCCGACGGGTCGGGGGCTGGCGAGTGTCGACCCACCTCAACCCCTGAAATACATGCGCGTCGTCCATGCAGCCTATCCCGACAACGACCCCGGAGACGAACCCTACAACCGCTATGGCGCCTTCAACGAATATCACCGCAACAAATTGAGCCTCACGCTCGACCTGACCGCCAAGGAATGCAAGGAGATATTCCGCAACCTCGTGCTGATTTCGGACGTGGTGCTGGAGAACTACAGCGCACGGGTGATGAGGAACTTCGGGTTTGACTACGAGTCGCTGAGGAAGCTGAACCCGGGCATAATCATGGTGTCGATGCCGGGCTTCGGGACCTACGGGCCACAGGGCCACTTCGTGAGCTACGGCAGCGACATAGAGCCGAACGCGGGCATCACCAATCTAATGGGTTACGAGGGGTCGGGGCCCTTGCGGCACGGTGAAGCATACGCAGACCCGAGCGCGGGCGTACACGCCGCCCAGGCCATTCTGACTGCCTTGTTCTATAGGCGTCGGACAGGTCGGGGGCAGTACGTGGACCTGGCGCAGAGCGAGTCGATGATCGGGCTGATAGGGGAGCACATCGTGGCCTACAGCATGAACGGAGAAGAGCCTGAGAGAATCGGGAACAGGCATTCAGAGTTCGCTCCTTACGGGTGTTACAGGTGTCGGGGGGAGGACAAGTGGGTGGCAATCTCGGTGGAGGGTGAGGAGGAATGGGAGTCGTTTTGCGAGGTGGTCGGGGGTCCTGAATGGGCACGCTCAGACAAGTTCGCAACCCAGGAAGGCCGACGCGCCAACTATGACGAACTGGACTCCCACATCTCGCGGTGGACGGCTGACAAGGACTACAAGGAAGTAATGCATTCGCTACAGGCGAGGGGGATAGCCGCCGCAGCGGTGTTTACCAACCAGGACGTGGCGGAGGACCCTCACCTGAAGGACCGGGGCTACATCTGGGATGTCCCCCATGCCAAAGCGGGGACGCAGCAGTTTCTCGGGGCTCCGTTCCAGATGTCGAAGACTCCGGTTGTGCTGCACAGGGCCGCCCCCATGCTCGGTGAGCACAACGAATATGTGGCGAGGGAGCTGCTGGGGATGAAGCACGCAGAGATCGACAGGCTAAAGGAAGCCGGGCTGATGGTGACCCGGCCGCCTGTATGATGGTCTCAGCTGGAAATATGTGGTCCGTGCGAAGAAGCAGGAACAGAGATGTCACTCGATAACACCCCCACCCCCGACCAGTGGTCGCTCCAGCGTAAATGCGACTTCATTTCCAATCTTTACTGGCTCTGGGTCGGAGGCATGACCGTGGTCACACTCTTCCGGCATGGCGAAGATACCGTCGTCGATTGGCGTTTCAAGATGCTCAACCGACACCAGTCAGGGCATTTCATCGAAGGGCTGAAGAAGCTGGGCATTGACCCGGACACCGAACCTCCTGCGGTGGTCGCCGCGAAGTACCACTACTTCTCCAACGGGCTCGGTGGGATTGACCTAGAGATGGTGGTGGAATCGCCGAAGAAGGCATGGATACGATACAACTCGCCCTACGTTCCGGACGGGACGGGGTGGCTTGCAAATCCGGCGAGCGTGGGTCGGGCGCCGTTCGAGGGGTGGCACCCGTACAACGGGGTGCGGCTCAACAAGCCGAAACTTGGATTCGTGTTGTGTCGGGGGTTTGCCGACGGTGAACCATACGCCGAAGGCTATTTCATGGAATACGACCATGAACTCACGCCCGAAGAGCGATTCAGGTTCGATCCCTCGGAGACGATGCCTCCGTTTGACCCGGAGACTGCGCCGAAACTGGACCCAGAGGTCTGGCCTCCGGACCGGATAGCCAAGTCGAAGAGGAATTTTGGTCGGGGGTACGTCGAGGAGTCCGTCCTCTCCCTGCTGGATATCCTGGACCTCGATACCGTTGCCCGGATCGTCCGCAAGTCATACGAGGGCATCGCTATCCAGTACGGGCGGGAGCTCTTGTCAGAAATGGATGTAGAAGGCTCCAACGCCAGGTCTATGGCAACGTTCATGAAGCATCTAGCCGACATGGCCGGAGACGAGTCCGAGCTATTTTCGCCCTCCCCGGACAAATACGTCCTGCGTACAACCCGCAGGCGATTATTTGAAGCACAGAAAGCGCCGGTCGAAATACACCATGCGATGTTTGGCTTCGTGGAGATGATGGCGAAGATTGTCGGGCGGGGGATAAGGGTGTCGCAGGCGGCGTTAAGGGAGGAGGGGGAGCCTTGTGATGAGGTGTTTTTTGAGGATGTGGGAGGCTAAGTCTCGGGTGGTCTCCCGGCTTGCGGGGTGCTCCGCACGGCTCATTCGCGGCATGTGCTAACATGAGCTTGCCCACAGCATTGAAGTGGAACGTTGCGAGAAGAAAGTAATAAGAGGAACGGCATGAGAGAGTACGACCTGGTTATCAGGGGCGGCACGGTTATCGACGGCACGGGCGTCCCCCGGCACCGGGCAGACGTGGCCGTGAAGGACGGCCGGGTCGCAATGATCAGCGGCAACATCCCTGCCGGCGCCGCAAAAGAGATCGACGCCTCGGGCTGCTACGTCGCCCCCGGGGCCATAGACCTTCATACCCACTACGACGCACAACTCAACTGGGACCCCTACGCCTCCCTTTCCGGCTGGTTCGGCGTAACTTCCCTCACCATCGGCCAGTGTGGCTTCGGCTTCGCCCCCACCCGCCCCGAGGACCGGGACCTCAATATGCGCATGATGGACCGCATCGAGGCCATACCCCTCAAGTCCATGCGCCTCGGAATGCGCTGGGACTGGGAGACCTTCCCGGAATATCTCGACAGCCTTGAAAAACAGGGTCTCGGTTTGAATGTCGGGGCCCTGTTTCCCTTCTCCCCCATGCGCGGATATGTCCTGGGAATGTATCCCGCACGGGAACGCACATCCGTCACCGACTCCGAACTGAACGAAATGAAGCAAATCTTCCACGAAGCCATGCAGGCAGGCGCATTCGGCTTCGCCCTGGACAAGAACCTCGAAGACCGTGCCGAAGACGGCAGCGTCCTCCCGACCGTCGTCGCCTCAGATGAAGAATTCCTCGCCCTGGCAGACGTCATGCGGGGCTTCGGAGTGGGTCATATCGGAGTCACCATTGGATCAGGTCTCACGCTGGAAGAACGCACCGGAGCCCGTGACCTGAGCGAACAGTTGATGAGAAGGAGCGGTCGCCCCCTGCATCTGCTGGATGCGCAGTTAGGCGAGGGCAGGGACTGGTTGAAGGCCTGTCGAGCCGATAACCTACCCCTCGTCACCCAGTTGGTCTGCACCCCCTTCGACAGCGAGTTCAAGCTCGCCGAGTACAACCTCTACGACTACATGCCCAACTGGGTGCAACCCCTCGTCGGCAGCCCCGAGGAACGCGCCGCCAAGCTAAGAGTCCCGGAGACCCGCCAGGCTATGAAGGACGACGTGGAGAAAATCCCCCACTTCCGCACCACCTGGAACATCGTCAAGGTGTTGGAGACGGAACACGAGCGCAACGTCCAGTTCGAGGGCAGGACCATCAGCGAGGTCGCCGAAATGACCGGCAAGCATCCCGTCGACGCCTTCCTCGATCTTGCCTTGGACGAAGACCTGGAAACTGTTTTCGCCCTCCCCACCATGCGCTCCGAGGACGTCATAGAAAAGGCCGCCCGGCGGTTCAAGGACCCCTACGGTCACATCTCCGTTTCCGATGGTGGTGCCCACACTAGGTTTGCCACCGGAAGTACGTGGCCCGTTTACTGGCTCATGTTCTGGATCAGAGACAGGGAGATCATGTCGCTGGAGCAGGCCCACTACAAGATGAGCACCATGCCCGCCTGGTTCGCAGACTTCAAGGACCGCGGCACACTTCAGGTCGGTAACTGGGCCGACATCATGGTCTACAACCTTGAGGAGTTGGGCTTCCTCTACGACAAGGTGATCTTTGCCCACGACTTCCCGGGTGACGAGCGCCGCCTTATCCAGAAACCGACCGGCCTCCGCTACACCATAGTAAACGGCCAGGTCACCTTCGAAGGGAACGACTGCACGGGCGCACTGCCCGGCCATCTCCTCCGCAGCCGCGATATGGTCGGCTAGGGGTACCGGCCTACCCGCTTGCCGATGCCTGCAATACGGTTTGGGGCCACCTACCCTAGGTCGACTCTCCCGACCCTTGTTGACCCGGCGACCCTCGCCGAAAAGCTGGAGGGCTGGGGCTATGACTCCTTCTGGGCCCCCGACCTCCTCACCACCCCCGACCTAGACCCCCTGGTAATCATGTCGGGGGCGGCGGCGAGGACAAGCCGCATCGGGCTCGGGACCAGCGTCCTGATTCTTCCCGCCAGGCCTCCCGTCCAGCTGGCAAAGACCGCTCTCTCCCTGGATGCCATGTCCAATGGCCGGTTCATTCTGGGGACGGGGCTCGGGGTCTTCCAGAAGGACCTGCAGGCGGCACAGGTGGGCGGCGTTTCCAGGGCGAAGATCAATGACGAGGCCCTCGAAGTGCTCCGCAGGCTGGTCCATGAAACAAACGTAACGCATCGCGGTGACCACTTCAGCTTCGAAGAACTCACCGTCCTGCCCAGACCCGTGCAGAAGAACAGCCTGCCAATCTGGACATCGGCGTTCTGGGACGGAAAGCTGAGGGAAGGCCCTCTGAGGCGGGCCGGAAAGTTTGCCGATGGATTCCTGAATAGCGCTCCTGCGCAGATCTACAAGGACTGCATGGATAAAATCTCAGATTACGCTCTGTCCTTCGGACGAGAGCCGGAGGGGATGGACTGGGCATGCCTGATGTACACGTGCCTCGGCGAGTCACGGGAAAAGGCGTGGGAGACGTTGAGTCGGGTGGTGCGGGAGGGCGCAGGGCGGGACCCGAGACCTGTCGGGGAAGGCTGCTATGCCTTCGGTACGGTGGATGACTGCTCCGAGAGCATCCAACGTTACATTGACGCGGGCCTTACCCATATCATCATTACGGCAAAGTGCCCCGCCGAACAGATAGAGGATTTGTACGAGACCTTTGCCAAAGAGGTCCTGCCTAGAGTCAGGTAAGCCTCTTCGTGTTCAGGCTCGGGCCTGCATTGCGCTGGCCCTTGCCTCAGCCATACAGGTGCGCCGGATAGTCCATCCCGATGTGGCCCGCATCCTCCAGCCTGCCGTATTCCTCCGCCGTTAGCCCCAACAGCTCCTTGTAGACCGTCTCGTTGTGTTCGCCCAGCATCGGGGATGGCCGCCTGATCGGGTTCGGAGTCCCGGCCATCTGCCAGGACATCCCGGGATAGATGTGGGTCCCGGTAGAAGGCTGGTGCACCTCCTGGAAAAACCCCCGATACCTCATGTGCGGGTCATCGAACAGCTCTTCCTGGTCATGCACGGGCGCCGCGGCCACCCCTTCTGCCTGCAGAACGTGCATTAGCTCGACGTGGTCCTTGTCTCGGGTCCACGCCGAGATATGTTCATCAATCTCGTCCTGCCAACGGTGCCTCCCGAGCGTTGTGGCAAAACGGGAATCATGGGCCCACGCCGGATCCTCCATCACGCGTAGAAGCCCCGTCCATTCTTCATCGCTCCCCACCGAGACCACCAGCCAGTTGTCATCTCCCTTACAACGGTAGCAGCCCTGGGGCGCCCTCGATGGATGCCCGTTGCCCAGGGGCCCCTGGATACGCCCGTTCAGTTCGTAGTCAATTACGGACTCGGCGACGTGGTGGACCACTGCCTCGGCGGATGCGACCTCCACTAGTTGCCCTTCGCCCGTGGCCTTCCGATGGCAAAGGGCGCCCATGATGGCGAACGCGAGGCTCGCACCTCCCACGGCGTCGGCCAGGTAAGTTGTGCCGCGCACGGATATCAGGTCACTCGCCTCGTCTGTCGATTCGTCCCTGTATCCTCGCAGCCAGTTGTGACCTGCCAGCGACTCCATCTGACGGCCCGCCGCCCGGTATGTGGCGTAGGGGCCGTCCAGACCATAGGCCGGAAGCCTGGCCAGGATTATGTCGGGTCTGGCCTGCCGGAGGGTTTTGTAGCTAGCCCCGAACTTCGCGTAGGTCTGGGGCACGTTGTTCTCCACCACAACGTCCGACACGGCCACAAGCTTCAGGTAGGCTTCCATGCAGCCGGGATCGGGGAGGTCCGAGGTGATGCTCAGCTTGTTGCGTCCGTGAACCTGGAACATCAGGTGCCTGTTCCAGTGGCGTTCACCCGGTTTTCCGTCTGGATAGTCGTTGGCCCAGTTTGACGTTGGTCTTTTGAAGGGCCTGATGTTCGGGGCCCGGGTCGCCCGCTGCATGAACTGGAGCGGCTCGACCCTGATCACCTCAGCCCCCCAGTCGGCCAGCAGCTGTGCCCCGAAAGGCCCGGCCCACGCCAACGTCTGGTCGACTATCCGGACCCCGTCCAGGGGCAGCCTTCGCCCACTCATATCGCCTAAATGACCCCCATCTGCCTTAGCCCTGCAAGCTCCCGGCGGCTGTACCCCAGCATCCCACCGTAAACGTCGTTGTTGTGCTCGCCCAGGCCCGGGGCCGGTCTCCGCGCCTGCCAGGGCGTACGCTCCAGTATCGAAATGCGCCCGGGCAAACGCCTCACCCCTGACTCCGCGCCTTCCACCTTCGTCCAAAGTCCTCGCAGGCTGAAACTCGGGTCCCGGTAGACACCCGCAGCGTCGTTAAATGCAGCCGATAGCGTCCCGTGCCTCTGGAACTGGGCCCAGGCCGGGCCCATGGGTCGGGCCCGGACCCACTTTTCCAACATCACGCCCAGATCCTTGATAAGCTCGCCGCTCTCCAGGGGGTTGCCGTCTGCGTTCTCCCACTTGTCCAGGAAAATCGCCAATTCGACGGCCTCCGACTCCGTGATGGTGTCGGGCTGGCCCATGGCCGCCAGGAGCTGGGGGAATCTCTCAATCACCTGGACGTCAAGATAGCCGTCCAGCGCCGGATAGACTCCGCCCAGGTAGGCCTCCGAGGCGTCGGGCCTCGAATACCTGTTGCCCGTGTACTGGTAATTCACCAGCAGCGCCGTCTGCCTGTCTATGGATCCTGCCTGGGTCTCCATTATCGAAACGTCAACGTGGTCCCCACCTCCATCTCCTCCCATCTCTCTGTAGAACGCCATGAGCGTCGCCATCGCCGCTTCCTGCCCGGCGAAAATCATCCCCACCCGACCCCCCAGCTTCAACGGCTCCCTGTTTGATGTGCCGGTGAACAGCATCGGGCCGCCTATCGCGTACTCGATGATCTCGCTGGCCTTGTAGTCCCTGTAGGGCCCCGACTGCCCGAAATTGGAGAGCGACGTCACTATCACTCCGGGATGCGCCTTCGAAAGCTGGCTATAGGAGAGGCCGTAGCCGGCCATCACGCCCGGCCTGAAGCTCTCGACTACTACGTCGGCCCACCCGACAAGCTCCTTGCAAATCCCGACGCCCGCTGCATGCTTCAGGTCGAGGGTGATGCCAAGCTTGTTTCCGTTGAGGTAGCTAAACAGGCCGCTTGAGTCGGGCCCGGGTTTGTCTTCGGGGAAAGGGCCCAGCCTTCGCCCCGGGTCACCCTGGCCGGGGCGTTCCACCTTGATTACTTCTGCACCGTAGTCGGCAAGCAGTTTCGTGCAGAATGGCCCGGCCACATAGTGGGTAAGGTCCAAGACCTTCATCGTGGCCAGGGCCTGGGGCAGATTGCCATTGTTATGCGTAACAGGCATTTTACCGCCGCCAATATATCCGCACCCCTCTGCGCAGGCAACCGGATTCTCGGGGCACTGCCGCTCCCTCAAGAGTGTGTCATCCGTCCATTGCCCCGACCACCACGGACGCCTATCCCCAACGAATGTACAGTCTAAGTATTTCTGTGCCCTCCGTAGCGCTGACCGCCCCTTGGGGTCCGTTTCGCTTGCGGGCACCGAATCTCTCACCTCCTTAACAGAAGTTTCTTCGCTAAACAATCAAACCCGTGCTTGAAATTGCAAAGCAATCAAATTCTTGGCCCATTCTTTGGTTGAAAATGCCTTGAAACTACCTCCCCCGACCACCTAAACTTACCTTAGCCCATGCAGGACAGATACGGCCTTTCCATTACCACCAATTCCCCCCACTCCGCCGACATCTTCGTGGATGGCCTGGATATCCTGCTCTCCATGAATCACGGCTCTCTTGAGCGAATCTCCCAGGCTATCGAAGCCGACGATTCCTTCGCTGTAGCTCATGCCACACTGGCCTACCGCTACATGTATGAGGGCAAGGTCAAGGAGGCCCGAGACAGCATCAAGCTCGCGGAGGCCCGGGCCGAGGGACTTCCCCGTCGGGAGCGTCTCTACGTTGCAGTTATCCACGCTTATATTCACAGCCCCGGGCCCCAGGCCCTCTCCCTCATGCACGAATACCTGAGGGAGTACCCCAGGGACATCCTCATCCTCTATATCGCCAACAACCTCCTCTTCTACGGCTGCAGCGGCGGCGGTTCGAAGAGCTTTCCTGCAGACCAGCTGGCCCTGTGTGGTGGGGTAGCTTCCCACTACGGTGATGACTGGGCATTCCAGAGTCGCTACGCCTTCGCGTACCACGAGTCCGGAATCCTCGACGAGTCCCTGCGCCTCGCCGAAGCCTCCCTAAAGACTCGGCCTGACAACGCCGACGCCTCCCACTCCGTCGCCCACGTCTTATTCGAAAGGGGAGAGGCCCGCGACGGGGCCCAGTTCCTAGACGAGTGGACCGAGGACTACGACCCCCGGGCCCCCTTCTACGTCCACCTTGCCTGGCACTACGCTCTCTTCGAGCTCTCCCAGGGCCATTACGGCAAGGTCATGGACCTCTACAAACGCCGTATCCAGCCCGCCGTTGCCGCGGGTGACGGGGGCGCCCTCGCCGACGCCGCAGCCCTCGCCTGGAGATATATGCTCTATTCCAATACCGTCCCGGATATCGACTGGCAGGCGCTTTCAGACCTGGCCGAACCCGCTATCCATACCGAGGGCACCGCTTACCGGGACGTACACGCCGCCCTTGCCTTAGCGGGTGCCAATCACTGGGGCAGGATGACCGGCCTGCTTGCTCGAATGCGGGCCCGGGCCGCCGACGGCGAAGCACTGGCCTCCGAGATCATGGTCCCCTTACTCATGGGCTTGGAATGTTTCGCCGCCGAGAAGGCCGAGGAGGCCCTGGAACTTCTCGACCCCCTATTCGGCCCTTCAGTCCTCGATCGGCTGGCCCGCATCGGCGGCAGCCACGCCCAGCGAGAGGTCCTGGAAGACACCCTGGTGGCCTGCTACATCGAGACCGGCCGCTTCGAGCAGGCCGAGACCATGCTCCGCACCCGCCTCTCCCGCCGCCCCTCCACCCGAGACCTCTTCTGGCTCGCCAAGTCCAAGGCCGCCCTGGGCAACGCCGACGCTGCGCAAAAGGACTTCCACCAGGCCAACCAGGCCTGGACCGCCTCCAACCACGACCCCGATTCAGCAGAGTTTGCAGCCCTGCAGGCCTCCATCGCCTGAGCTGCTAGCGCACCCTTTCCCCGGCCCTAAACACGGCCACTATCTTTTCCAGCGCCCTTAGGTCACGCGTCGGGTCTCCCTCCACCAGCAGAAGGTCCGCCCCTTTGCCTGCCTCCACCGTCCCAACCTCCGCCTCCAACCCCAGGGCCTTCGACGCCTCCCTCGTTCCGGATAGAAAGGCCTGCTCCGTCGGCATCCCGACCTCAACCATAGACTCCAGCTCCCTGTGGAACTGCCCGAACGGGTAGGCCCCCCACCCGCAATCTGACCCCCCGATCATCCTCGCCCCCGCCGATACCAGTTCCCTGAACACTTCGCCCCGCTGCCGAATGGTCTCCTCGTTCTCCTCCAGTTCCAGCCTTTCCTCCTCCGATATCGTCCCGTCCTCTCTCTTTGCCTCCAGTGTCAGTGTCGCCGCCCGACGTATGTGAATGGTCGGGTTGACCCATGCTCCCGTTTTCGCGATCCGCTCCCCGATTCTCGGGGCCCACCTGCTAACCCCGTCTTCGTCCAAGAAATTGCAGTGGATGATCATGTCCACGCCAGCATCGAGGCAATTCACTATCGACTGCGTCGAAATCGCATGACCCGCCACCAGCCGGCCCCTGTAATGCGCCTCCTCCACTATCACCTTCAGTTCATCCAGTGTGTAGGCTGCCCGCTCCGGCATACTCCCGCGGGTCGTGCCCCCGCTCGTCATCACCTTGATGAATCCCGCTCCGTTCTTCACCATACGTCTTACCGCCGCCCTGACCCCGTCTATACCGTCCGCCTCGGCGCCCATCATCCAGCAGTGCCCGCCGGTTACGGTAACCGGGTTGCCACAGGCCACAATCCGGGGCCCGGGAACTATCTCACGGCGAATCCCCTCCATCAACGAAAACACCACCTTGTTCCACCCGCCGTTGTCCCTCATAGTCGTTACGCCGCTCTCCAGCGCTATCCTCGCGCTCTTCACTGCTTCCATCAGGTGAATGTCGTCCCCATCCTCGTGCACCTCGTCCACCGACAACCCAGTCCCCGGCATGTTCGTGTGCGTGTGGCAGTCTATGAGCCCCGGCATGAGCGTAGCGCCCGGAAAGTCCAGCACCACACCCTCCATATCCCCGCTCTGTGACAGGTCCGATTGCCGGGACACCCACTCCACCCCTCCCCCTGACACCTTGACCGCCATCTTCTTCCTGACATCTCCACTCACGCCATCCGCCAACCTCCCTATCTTGATAATCGTCGGGACTCCATTGCTGCTCATCTTGTTCTCCTTTCCTCAATACCTACCTCCCTTGACGGAAGAAGGCTGGGGTGAGGATGAATCATACCCCTCAGGGCAACCTCCGAATCCTCGGCATCCCGACCCCCGACACCAGATTCGCCATTGCCAGTATTCCTCCGTTGATCAACAGCGCCCTCGGCGCTCCCAGCAGCCCCGCAACCCAACCCACTTCCAGGTGACCCGTCGGCGCCGTCCCGATCGCCAGCACCCAGGAACCCATCGCCCGTCCCCGCTGTTCGTTCGGAACGTTCTCCTGCATCAGCGTCTTGTAGAGCGTATCCGCCGCAGTCGCGCACGCATTTACAACCAGAATCACGAACAGGTAGAACATGAAGTTCTCATATAAGGAGAAGGCCATGAGGGAGATGCCGAACCCTCCCGCCGTGATGAACGCATACAACCCTTTCCTCCCAGAGTTTCTCAGCCTTGCCAAGCTTAGCAACCCCAACAGTCCTCCAATCTGGCTCGTAGCCGCCATCACCCCCAGCCCCACCGACCCCACCCCCAATACATCCTTGGCGAAGACCGGGAGTACGCTCTGGTGCGTGAACCCCAAGATCTCGGTTATCGCCGCCAGGTACATCAGGGCCAACAACACCCGGTTCTGCCGGATGAGCCGTACCCAACCCACCAGGTTTTCAAATACCGGCTGCCGATTGGCTGGCGCAGCTTGCCCGACATCTCGTGTTCCCAGCAGCACCGTCAGACCCACCAGATAGGTAGCACCTATCAATACATACGCCCCCCCGATCCCAACCTCACGGATCATGAACCCCGAACTCAGCGACCCCAACAGTGCCCCGACCCGGTGGCTAGACGACATCAGCGCAAGCCCATTCAAGCTCCTCTCCGGGCCCACGATGTCGTACGCGTAGGCCTGGCTGGTCGTTCCAAAGAACGCCTTCAGGCATCCCGACACCCCAGCCAGCAGGATGATCGGCCAGACCTGGCCCACTTCCAGGAACATAAGCGTTGCCATTGTCCCGGCCCAGATTGCCGCCCCGACGTATATGAAACGCAGAAACATGCGCCGGTTCACCCTGTCCGCCACGGACCCCGACACTATCCCCAGGAAGAAGAACGGGACCATGCCTGCCGCAAACGCCACCCCGACAAGAAAGGGATCGTCGGTCATTTCGAAGACCAGCCATCCCAGGGCCACCATCTCCATGCCCCAGCTCAGCGCGTGGAAAACGCCTCCGCCCCACAAAAAGCGGAAGTCTCGAAAGCTGAAAGCCGCCCAGGGACCGGTGGGCGCTGCGTACGTCGTCCGGGCCATGGGGGTAAGTCTACCCTATGGTCTCGGTGTTCCGTCTTATCTTTGGGGAGAGGCTCTAGGCAGCTTAGCTAGTCTGGGACTGCTACTATCCCCGCCTCTATCATCCACTCGATCTCCTCCGAACAGTATCCCACCTCCCCCAGCACCTCCACCGTGTGCTGCCCCAACACCGCTGCGGCCGCGTTATCCCCCGTAGGCGTCTCTGAAAAATGCACCAGCACCCCGGGCTGCCTCAACCCCGTGAAAGTCCGGTGTTCGCCCTCATAGACCATCCCCTCCGCAAGTGCGTGCTCGTTCTCGTAGAATCCCTCGAAATTTCCTTCTGCCACCCTGACGCACGGGACACCTTTCTGAACGAGCCTCGCCTCCCAGTCCCGGGCCGTGTCCCTCGCAAAGACCTTACCGAGGGCCTCACATAGTTCCTCGTTCCACGGATCCATTGCGGACGCCTCCTCAAAGGTCACCCTTGGCTCTTCCCAATCTCCTTCCAGTGCCCCCTTCAGCCGCTCCCACTCCTTCTCCTGCACACACCCGAGGAACACCCATCCCTCCCTCGTCTCATACAACCGGTACAGCGCCGAAAGCCCGTGCACATCCGTATCCGCCAATGGCCTATCTTTCTTCCCTGGGTACCGCATAAAATCGTCCGAAGTCGCCAACGCACCGGTTTTCATCAGGCTCAGATCGACCTTCTGCCCCTGACCTGTGCTGTCCCGGTGATTCAGCGCCATCAGCACAGCCACGGCCAGCATCAGGGCATTCGTGTCGTCGCAGATCGCGGTCCTCAGGAATATGGGCCCGCCCGACCTTCCCCCGTTCCATGCCGTAAGCCCCGACATCGACTGGAAAAGTGGGTCAAAACCCGGTTTCTTCGCCTCTCGACCGGTCGGCCCGTATGCCGTGCTGTGTACGTAAATGATGTCCGGCCGTATCTTCCGCGCCGACTCATAGTCGATTCCAAGCCGCTCCGCCACGCCGACCCTCATGTTGTGCACCAGCACGTCACTCCTTTCGATCAGCCTCCTCAGCACTTCCCTGGACTCGGGCACTTTGAGGTCCATGGCAAGGTCCTTCTTGCCTCTGTTCGAGCCCAGTATGAGCATCGGCACACTGTGTCCGCCCTCGCCGTGCAGCGGTTCCACCTTCACCACCTCCGCCCCGAGATCGCAAAGCGCCATCGGTCCCAGGGGTCCGGCTATGTACGCGGACAGGTCAAGTACCCTCAACCCCTGCAACGGCGTCCTGTGCAACTCCCCTCCCGACTTTCGATTCCTATTCCATCGCACCTCTGAGCAAGGAAACAGATTATCCAATGATTCCACATTGCCAAGGCCATCCAGGGGAGCAGGCCCCCTAACCCGACCCGGCGTCTCCGAATACAGGATCGGGTGCCCGACCTGCTTCATCTCTCCCAGCACCGGGTCGTTCACGTCCACGACCAGCCCGTTTTCGTGCACCTGGGGAACGTCCATGTACTCCTGGGTCGATAGGACGGGCGCGGTCGGCACGTCTCCATCCTCCAGGATCTGCAGCCACTCCGCCCGAGGTCTCTCCCTGACCCTGTTTCCAATCAGCTCTATTGCTGCCAGGCGATCCTCGTCTTCTTTCCATCCCGTTGGTGCGGTCTCGAATCGAGGGTCTATGACCAGTTCCGGAAGGTCCAGGGCAATCGACAGCTTGTCCCAGAACCAGCGCGTCAGGCACCCGATGTGTATCCACCTGTCATCTGCACATGGATACATGCGGTAGGCCGGCATTCCACCATGGGGATGTACGTTATTCACTATGAAAGGCGGCAGCTCGTTGGCTATGGGAAGAACCGGGTACCGGATGGCGATCGCACCTTCGTACAGACTGGTCCAGACCCGCTGCCCGACCCCCGTCTCATTCCTCACGTGCAGCGCAGATAGAATCCCCTGCAGCGCCAGCATCACCGTCCCGAAGCTAGCCACCGGCGACGACACATAGACGGGTCCGGGTCTCACCCCTGCCTGCTCCGTCATGATCCCTGACGCCGCAGCCGCTATCCCCTCATAACCCGGCAACCCTTTTAGCGGCCCCTTCTCCCCAAACGACGATATCGAACAGTAGATAACGCCCGGGTTCCGCTCCCTCACCGCACCGTACCCGACCCCAATGCCGTCCGCCACCCCGACTCTCCAGCTCTCAATCACAACGTCCGCCCGAGATGCCAACTCCAGCGTAGCCTCCACCCCCTCCCCAGACCTCAAGTCCACCGCCATCTGCCTCTTCCCCCTGTTCCACACCCTGAACCCCGGTGCTATCTCCAGCGGGGCCTCTCCAGGCGACACTACCTTTAGCACCTCCGCCCCGTAGTCGGACAGAAGCATCGTCGTCAGAGCACCTGGAAACCCTCGCGTAAAGTCCACAACCCGCAGCCCTTCCACGGGCCCCGGCGATACTTCACTAGCCATCCCTGCCGGAATCTCTAACCACCTCCCTTATCGGTGTCTTCCTGAGCCTTTCCACCATCATATCGATGCCACACGAGTGGTCGGGGATTGGGGCTTCCGTTCGCCCTGAATGGAGTCGCAGGGGCTCACGCATTGACTTGGGCTGGAGATCATCATCCACCCCTTAAATCACGACCCTCTCCTCCTTCATATCCCCGATCTCCTCCCACGAATACCCCGCTTCCAACAGCACCTCCTCCGTAGACCCCCCAAATTCCGGGCTCGGGGCCCGCGGCGTCAGCGCCGACCCATCGATCTGGAATGGGATCGCCGTTTCCCTCAAATGCCCAAGAACCGGGTGATCGACCCCTATCACGTATTCGTTGGCCTCCACCTGCTCCCCCGAGATCACCTCCTCGGGCTCGGTCACCAGCCCCCAGGCTATGCGCTCGGCATCCAGCCTA
The DNA here is from genome assembly GCA_965207225.1 of Dehalococcoidia bacterium. Classification (GTDB taxonomy): domain Bacteria; phylum Chloroflexota; class Dehalococcoidia; order Plut-88900; family Plut-88900; genus Plut-88900. The sequence continues at coordinate 1,598,481 of CBDBLV010000005.1, read as the reverse complement.
TTTCCCCAGTCCTCCAGCGTTCTCTTCCTGAACTGCTCATCCAGTATCGCGACCAGCGCCGCACTGTTCTCCCTTCGGGCATCAATCTTGGAAAACCGTTCATCCTCTATGAGGTCATCCCTTTCAACGGCCCTGCACAGGTTGGGCCAGAACCGGTCCGCCTGCAGGATCGTCATGTAGACCCACCGGCCATCCGACGTGCTGTAGATGTTGACCAGCGGATTGGGCGGGCTCTTCCGCGAATACCGGGGAGGTGTTTTCCCAGTCCTTAGCGGCGCCCACAGGTTCTCGGCCGCAATCCACGCCCCTGTCCCCAACAGCGACCCGTCCACCAGGCCCCCTTCTCCCGTCCTTTCTTTCCTGTACAGGGCGGCCATTGTCCCCGCAAACATGCATGTGCCAGTCGAAACGTCCCCCAGCGACCCCCTCATCCTCGTCGGCACCGACCCCGGGTCCCCTATCGACGCCATGATCCCCGACCGAGCCCAGAACCCGATGGAGTCGAAACCCATCTTGTCCTTCTCCGGCCCCCGGGGCCCGTATCCGGTACCCCGCACATACACAATTCCGGGATTTACCTCCCTTATCGAGTCGTAATTCACCTTCAGCTTGTCCAGTGTCGAGAGACGGAGATTGGTGACGAACACGTCCGCCTGCTTGCACAGCGTGTAAAGAACTTCCCGACCCTTTTCCCGGGACAGGTCCAGTGCGATGCCCCGCTTCCCGCGGTTCATCGTCTCGAACACGTAGTTAGGGTCCTGCTTGACCGTTGCATCCGTCGGGGTCCATCCGCGAGCAGGGTCTCCGCCCGTCTCCAGATGCTCCACCTTTATCACGTCTGCGCCACAGTCGGCCATGATCACCCCGCACGCGGGACCCGCCAGCCAGATCGCCAGCTCTACGACCTTCACGCCCTCTAAAGGCAACATTTCTTCAATCTCCCTGTTTCTCCTGCCCCACCCACCATCTCGACCCAGTCTTGGCCGAGAATTATAACAGCCGCCTTGACAAAGACTCCCCCGACCCGTGACCATTGAAGAGTCAACCTCACCACCCAATTCCACGCCATGAACGTCGAATACGCTTTCCTCTGCGATTACGCCGATTCCTCCAACAAGCTCACCGCTGTCGGCATCGGCATAGACACCATTTACGCCAAGACCGTACCAGTGGTGCACCAGCAGCTCTTCGCCGTCCTCGGGTTAAAGTTCACCTCCAACGAGACCCGGCGCACCAAGGCATTCGAAATGCGCGTCCAGGACGCCGACGCCAACGACATTATCCCGCCCGTTACCGCTAACCGCGACATTCCCGCTCCCGGCAAGGGTCTCACCTACCGCACCTACCGCAACGTCAACGGTCTCTACGGCCTCCGCTTCCAGAAATTTGGCGATTACCAGGTCAGCTGGCTCATAGACGGCATCGAAATCTGCACTCTCCCCTTCCGCGTCGCCGAAATGCCCTCACCCTGACCCACCCGGCCTCAACGACCTCACCCTCTCCACCAACCTCGGGAGCACATCCCCTGACGGCCCCCGCAGGACTACATCACATAGCCCTGAAATCACCGTATCGTAGGGATTTATCTCGATTAGCACCCCGCCCGACTGCTTGATCATGTGGGGAAAGCTGGCTGCCGGGTATACCTCTGCCGTGGTCCCGACCAGCATCATGCAGTCCGACTTCTTCGACTCCTGGTCGCACTTCACCAGCACGTCAAATGGTATCGGCTCGCCGAACATCACTGTGTCAGCCTTGATGATGCCCCCGCAGTCGTCGCACAGCGGTGGATAGTCTGTGACCTCGTATTCCTCCGCATCCCATCGGCTATTGCAACCGACACACCTCAGCTTTGTCGAATTGCCGTGTATTTCCGCCACGTTCATGCTGCCCGCAACCTGGTGCAGGTTGTCCACGTTCTGGGTGATTATGCAGCGCAGGTAACCCATCTCCTCCATCTCGGCCATTGCCAGGTGTCCCGGGTTCGGTCGGGCCTGCTCAAAAGTGCTCCTAAACTCCGCCATCGGGCCCTCGTCGCTGTTGCGTTCCAGCCAGTAGCCCTCAGGGTCCTGCAGCATCTTCTGGTAACCGTCCATCGGCGGCTCCCCGTACTTCGTCCAGATGCCACCGGGGCCCCTGAACGGAGGAATACCGCTCTCTACCGACATCCCAGCCCCGACCAGGGCCGTCGTGTACTCAGACCCAACAATAAGCTCCGCCGCCCTGTCTATCCCTGCCTGCAACTCAACCTCGTTCACAGCCGTTCTCCTTCTTCCCAGTCCGTAATGCTTTTCCTTATTGTCTTTTGGTGCCTCGCGAAGAATCTGGGTCAGCACCTCCGACCCCATCTCCTTCGGAGGAGAGAGCTAGAGCACGCCCCGAGTCAAAACAACAGCCTCCCTCCTTCAACCCTGATCAACCGCGCCCGAGTCCTCAACCCCTCATCAATTCGGTCCAGGTCAGTAGTAGTCAATATAGTCTGCTCACTCCGCAGCACCGTTTGAAGCACCCGACGCCGTCTCGTTTCATCCAGTTCAGAAAGAATATCATCCAGCAGCAGGACGGGGTCTTCACCCGTGTTGGACTCCAGCAGCTTCACCTCAGCGAGCTTCAGGGCCGCCACCACAGTACGCTGCTGGCCCCGAGACCCGTACAGGCTCGCGTCCCGACCTCCCACCTCAAACTGCACATCGTCCCTGTGAGGCCCGACCACGGTCACCCCCTGCCCAATCTCTCTGTCCACATTCGCCGAAAGCCGCTCCCGGATAACCTCTCCAACTTCGTTCGCATCTTCAGAAATACCCCGAAGTTCCCTGGGATTCGGCAAATACCTCAACGCAAATGACTCCTCGCTACCCGTCAGCTCCCCGTATATCACTGTGCTGGCTCCGGCCATTTCTTCCAGCATCCGTCTGCGAGTGAGATGAGTATGCACCGCTTCCTCGATGAGAGGAGCGTCCCAAACCCTCAGTTGGCTGCTCTGGCTCGTCCCTTCTCTGATCGCCCTCAGCAGGTGATTGCGCTGCGTCAGTATCCTCGTATAGCGTTGTAACGCCTTCAGGTAGTCCCTGTTCATCTGGGAAATCGTGACGTCCAGGTAGCGTCTTCTCGACGAAGGAGGCCCGGTGACCAGGTCAACGTCCTGTGGGTCGAACAGAACCGCGTTCAGCGTCCCCATCACGTCCGACGCCCGCCGCGGCACACCGTTTACCCGAGTCTGCTTCCTGAGGCTGAACGAAATTTCATCCCCAACCTCCGATTTCTCCGCCACCAAACCGACATCCAGTCTCGTCTTCTCTCCACCTCGGCTCAGCTCACCCGTGACACGGGCTGCGGGCAGAGGGTCATCCATCGCCCCCCACCCTATCAGTTCCCGCTCGTTGGAAGCCCTCGCCGACTTGGTGGTAGCCAGCAGGTACACTGCCTCCAGCAAGTTCGACTTCCCCTGCGCGTTGTCGCCCCACAGAATGAACGTCCCCGGCCCAAATGGCAGATCCAGGGAAGCGTAATTTCTGAAGTTGGTAAGCGATAGAATTTCCAAGTACAAACGTCTTCACTCACGCACAGGAGTGTCGGTCGATACACTCTATTTGCTAGTGAACGATGCCGCAAGCCAACTTTGACCATACGTCAAAAGGGATTGTCCCACCCAACCGCCCCATGTAATATGTCCCAGCCCCTAACCCCAACACCCAACACCCCGGAGGCACACATGAAATTCGCAAGATACCAGGCCGACGGACGAACTTCTTTCGGCGTAGTCGAAGGTGACACTGTCACAGAGATCGAAGGAAGCATCTACGGTGATGTAAAGCAGACCTCTACCCGACACAACCTCGCCGATGTAAAGCTACTCATGCCCTGCGAACCCACGAAGGTCCTTGCGGTGGGCCTCAACTACGCCAGCCATCTCGGCAGCAGGAAGCAACCCGAGGTGCCCGGAATCTTCTTCAAGACCCTCACCTCCCTCCTGGACCCCGAGGGTACCATCATCCTCCCCAGGGACGCCGGACTCATAGAGCACGAAGGCGAGCTAGTTATCGTCATTGGCCGACGGGCCAAGTCCGTATCCAAAGAAGACGCCCTCGCCTATGTTCTCGGCTACACCGCAGGTAACGACGTCAGCTGCAGGCCCTGGCAGCGAGGCGACCTCCAGTGGTGGCGCGCCAAGGGCTCCGACACCTTTGGCCCCCTCGGCCCCTTCATCAACACCGAGATCGACCCCTTCAACACCAACCTCGCCGTCCGCATCAACGGCGAGACCGCCCAGGAAGGCAACACCTCCGACCTCATCTTCGACGTGCCCACCATCATCAGCTTCATCTCCGCCTCCATGACCCTTGAGCCGGGAGACGTCATCTACACCGGCACCCCGGGCATCCCCGGCGCCACCAAGGACGGCGACACCGTCGAGGTCGAGGTGCAGGGCGTTGGTGTACTCCGCAACTACGTCGCGGACGAAAAGTAGGCCGAGACCGGGCCATGATAATCGACTGCTACCCCAGCTCCTTCGCCCAGTGGGACTCGGCCGCCGGTTACAAATCCAGGGCCGAGAAGATGGAGGTCATCCATCGGGAGCTGGCCACCCACCATCAGCCTGCCTGGAGCGCCCGTGACCGTGCCCCCGTCGACAACTCTTCCCTAATCAACCCAGACACCGGAGAACTCACCAACGCCCGCTGGACCCGACATATGGGACAGCTCGCCTGGGAGTACGAAGGCGAGACCTACGTCAAACAGTACTTCCCGCCCATGCTCCACAACCTCGAATGTCCGCCCGAGCTAATGATCGCCGAGATGGACTACGCCGGCATCGACTGCGGCATCCTCCACACCCACCCCCACAAGGGTCGCTACACCTTCCAGAACGAGTTCCAGCGCAACGTCGTTAACCTCTACCCGGACCGCCTTATGAGGCTCGTAATGGTCGAGGCCCACTCCATCCCCGCCAATCCCGAAAAGGCCGCCGAAGAAGTGGCCTGGGAAGTCGTCAACTCGAAGAGCCCATCGGGGCTCCAGTTCATGCCCCGCTATTACTACAGCCCGCCCCTTCACGATCAGCAGGGCCACCGCGACCCGTGGGACGAGGAGGCCATGCGGCCATTCTGGGACGCAGTCACCAGGCTCGGTGTCCCGGTGTTCTTCACCATGATCGGCAAGGGCCTCGCGGGCCCGAGCCCTTACGGCCCAGCGCTCCTCGAAGAGTACATGGATGAACTCCGAATACTTATCCGCTGGATGGAACGCTACCCCGGCGTCAAGGTAGTCATAACCCACGGTCTCCCCTGGCGCGCCTTCCTGGACGGCGACCGCATCCGTTTCCCCGAAGACATTTGGTCGGTCTTCCAGTCCCCACAGTGCCATATGGAGCTTATGTTAACTATACAGATGGGCGCCATCTGGGAGTATCCCTGGAAAGAGGCGGAGCCTACTATCGAGGAGTGCGTCAAGCGCATCGGTGCCCACAGGCTCATGTGGGGCTCCGACTGGCCTATGGTCGGGCGCTACTGTACATACAAGCAGGCCCTCAATCAGTACAAGCTCAACTGCAACTTCCTGTCAGACTCCGAAAGAGCCGACATCCTTGGCAACACCGCGGCCCGAATAATGGGCCTCCAATAGTTTCTTATCCACCACCCAACACCCCACCCATCCACCCCGCCAACTCCGTCTCCTCAAGCACCCTGATCCCCAACTCCCGGGCTTTCCTCACCTGCTTCTCCGTCGTATACCCATACGACGCCAGGTAGCAGTTGACTGCCAAGCCCATCGCAGACTCCAGGTGTGCCACCTGGTCGTCCACAAAATGGATGTCCTCGTACCTCACTCTCGACGCCTCGGTCACCAGCCGCATGTGCACGTTCTTGTCCGGCGACCTGCCCACCATGTCCTTACCAAGTACATGGCCCTCCGGCAGCACGAATCCCTTGTGTTCCAATATTCCTCGGGCGACAGTGCTTGGCTTGGACGTGGTTACGAATATCTCCCCAAAGTCACCCTCCCGTCGACTTAAGGATTCCACCATGCCTTCATAGAGTCGATTCCTGTCCATCCACCCCTCCTCGTCCCGACCCCTGAATCCCGCCCGGTACTTCTGGAACGCAGCCTCCAGCCCCGGCCCATCCTCCACCCCGAATAAGTTGAGGAGGTCCGGCAGCCGGGTCTCCAGTTCGTGGTCGAAATCCTCCTGGTTCTCTATCTCTACACCCAGGTCCAGGAGGTACAGGATCATCACGTAGTCCCGACCGTCCCGGATCAGAGGCCTCAGCCGGTAGAACCCATCTCTGAAGTAGTCCGGCACCACCGATTCCATGGGATCGAACGCCTCTCCCTTGGCCTCAACGTAAGCCCCATACGCCGACACCACGCACTCCGCCGCGCTGTCGCATATCACCCCGTCAAAGTCCAGAGCTATCACATTTCTGTTCATCAATTACACCTTGTCTGACGGCCTGTCAATCTCGATTCCTGCGGCAGGATGAAAGGCTTTGGTTGACTCCCATCGCGGCGCCTATTATCATTGATTCACACTTCTCTCCTCTAGGGGGACAAAAATATGCCCTTGAGCGCCTTCATCGGAGGCCCGGGAATAGGGTTGCCGGAGATCCTCGTCATACTTGTCATCGTCATTATCATCTTTGGCGTTGGCAAGCTGCCGGAAATCGGCGGCGCCTTGGGCAAGGGCATCCGCGAGTTCAAGAGGTCTTCCTCCGAAGTTGAGAAAGTGGTCCAGGACGCCAAGGAGCCTCTATGCTCCGAATCCGCAAAGCCCGACCGCAAGCCCCACATCCCCGAGTAATCTCTCCTTGATCTCGGGGTCCCGTACCTCACCCCTGGGTGGTTCGCGTCCTCAACCCCTCCACGTCCACCCCGAGCTCTTTGCCTATCCTGACCACCTGCTCCCAGTGTTCCTCCCTCACCGGCACTCCCTCCCGAGACCTCCGCTCGTATTCCAGTTGCGCCCGCTCCCCCGGAAGCACGATTTCATCGAACTCCTCCGCAGTCTCGGACTCCTTCACATTCCTGATCATCTCATCAACCTTGACCTTGAATTCATCCAGTGGCTGCAAGTTCCCGACATTCACCGCCATCAGGAAGAATCCACCGGTCCACGGTTCATCGGGCGTTGGGTCATGTGGGACGCTCTTACCCGTCGTGCCCCCCGATGCTATTCCAGCCAGCACATCTACAAATAACAGCCACCCCATCCCCTTCGGGCCCAGCGGTAGTATCGCTCCCAGTTGCTCAGAGTTCCGGCTCATGGGGTCGACTATCAACGGCATTGGGTCGCCCGTTCGCACGCCATCCGTTCCAACGAGGGGATCATCCGCCATCGACAACCTGTCCCTCGCCGAAAGCACCACCCGGCCGTGCGATACCGAGCTCATCGCCCCATCGAATATGATCGGCCTCTCGTCTCCCGCGGGTATGACAAAGGCCAAGGGATTCGTGTTGAATATCGGCTCCCGTCCTCCCCACCCCGACACTAAGGGCACCCCGTTGCTCATCGCCAGCCCTATGAAGTCGTACTCCAGCGCCCTTATCGCGTATGCCGACGCCATGGTGAAATCGTTGGTGTTCCGCACCCACACCAGCCCCACAGTCGACTCCCTTGCCTTCTCTATTGCTACCTCCATCGCCCTCGTAGCCGTAATCTGGCCCGGGCCCCCGTTCCCGTCCAGCAACGCATATGAAGGACCTTCGCTCACTATCTCCAAGGGCGTACCGAATTGCAATGCCCCGCTCTTAACCCATGGATACACGAGGTCGATACACGCAATTCCCTGGGTGTCCTTCCCGAACAGGTCGGCCTGTACAAAGGGCTCCGCGAACAGTCTCGTTTCCTCCTCCGACGCCCCGAACCCACGACCTAGCGCCCTGTACACCTCCCGTAGATAAGAAGCCTTCTCAACCCTCATGCATTCCTCCAACACCCTCTTGTATATCCCCCGTAAAGAGGTCTGATTCTGTTTTTCTCTTCGAGATGCCTGATACAGAGGCGGGGCAGAGTCCGCTCATCCTGGGCAGGGTCGAAGGGTCGTGCAGATTCTGAGGGTGGGCCTTTACGGGGCTCAGCACGTGTAGACGTCAGTCAATGAGAGCAAATCTGGAGCATACCCCGAATTCTTCAAGAGCATTTGAGTGACTGCGTTCAATGGCCATGCCCGTGCCCATGTTCATCTTCATGTCTGTGCCCGTGATCATGCCCGTGGCCCTGCCCATCTCTCACAAACTTTTCCCGACCCCCTAGCTTTACAGTCATCAGCAGCGTCGCTGATGCTACCAGTAGTCCCGCCGCATAGTAGAACACGTAGTCCATACCCCAGTGGTCGTAGATCAGCCCAGCAAATATTGGTGACAGGCCGCCCAGCGCAATCCTCTCGAAGGACAATATCCCCAGCATCGACCCCTGACTCTCCGGTTCGACCATGTCCAGGGCCGCCGCCGTCAATATCGGTTGGTCGCTGTAAAGGAACAGGCCCAGCAGCGCTATCAGCGTGGTGAACTGCCATCCCTCGCCGTAGGGCGCGAGCAGGAAGGAGACCGCCGTCATCGCCAGGAGAGACGGGACAATTACCACCTTCCTGCCTATTCGGTCGGACAGGTATCCCAGGGTCGGCGTTGCGAGGATGCCTATGAATACCAGCATCCCGATGTAGAACCCGACCCTGAACGTACCGAACTCCAGGGACTCATCCATGTATATGGGAAGGAAGGTCACCACGGCCAGGTAGGCCATGCCCCGCAGCCCCGCCACGAACATGACTATCCACAGCGTGATGCTCTTCAACAGCTGCTTGGTCATCTGCAGCTGTTCCCCAACACCCCTCTCCCGGTGCCTCGGCACTCCCTTCGTCCCGATGTCCCGGAATGCCCAGAACACGATGAACGTCAGGGTCAAGGGCACGACGGCGTAAACGCTTATGATCCCCCGCCAGCTCATCACAGTCAGGATCGCACCCGTGGCCAGAGGCCCTATGAAATCGCCCAGGCTCCCGCCTATCCCGTGAAATGACAGCGCCGTCCCCTTGCGATGTTCAAAGTGGTGGGAGAGAGCGCCCATAGCCGGCAAGTGCCAGATGGAGCTCGCCACCGACACTATGACCATGCCGACCAAGATCACCGGGTAGATCGGGGAAAGCCCCGTGAGGATCCACCCCAGCCCAAACGCCAACATACACAGGCTCAGGGCCACGCCCCAGTACGGTCTGAGAACGTCCAGGATAATCCCGCTGGGCAGCATCACCAGCCCACCGGCTATCTCCCGTGTCGCCGTTATCGCCCCTACCTGCACCTTGCTCAGCCCGAAGGCGTCCTGGATGTCCGGCAACATCACGAGGAAGCTCTGGTTGAACCAGTGGAAGATCCCGTGGCCCCCGCTCAACCCCGCCAAAATGAAGCTCGCCGTCCTTCGGACGGGAGTGTCTTTCTCGGCGTGGTCGAAGGGGGATCCGTGGTGATGTGCCATCGTCAGGCCTCGGTATTCAAGTCGGGTTTGGAATCGTCGGGGTGCTCATCGCGACCGTCAGCACAGTACCGGATTATAGATGCAACCCTTTGCGACTGCCAGCATTTGCACAATGTGTTTTCGTCGCTGCATTCGACTCGCCATTCCCTTCCCCCGTCCCCGACACCTTATCTTTCGGCCCGCGCAATGCTATCATTTGACCTCGGAATTCCGGGCCTGAGCCCGGGTCCCGGAGAGGTGCTGGAGTGGCCGAACAGGCGCGACTGGAAATCGCGTAGGGGGCGGAAGCTCTCTCGTGGGTTCGAATCCCACCCTCTCCGCCAACACCCCCTTTTTCGTTGGCCATCATTTTCCTGACTCACGCTTGCTTTATAGCTAATAATCCTTCCCCTACTGCCCTCTGACACCCTGTTAATCCCTTGGTTACTCGCTTCAGATGTGGTAATATTGGTGGTAACATTTCACGACTGAAGGAGGCATCCGTGACCCTTTCCGCAACTCAAGTCAAGGCCCTGAGTGTTCCTGGTCGCTACTCCGATGGAGGCGGCCTACACCTCTTCATCACCAAAGCGGGCCGGAAATCTTGGGTTCTGCGTATCACCGTCAATGGACGACGCCGGGATATCGGACTGGGGGGATACCCGTCAGTCAGCCTCGCCAGGGCCCGGGAAAAAGCTACGGGGTACCGTGACGTCATCGCCGAGGGCCGGGACCCGGTGGCCGAAAAGCGCGCACCTGCGATGCCCACCTTCAGAGAAGCCGCCCACGCCGTTCACAAGACCAACAAGCCGCGGTGGCGCAACGCCCGGCACGCGGCCGGATGGATCCAGACCCTGGAACGCCACGCGATGCCGGCACTGGGCAACACGCCCGTGGACGAGATAGATCGAGGAGACGTGCTGCGGGTTCTCACTCCCATTTGGACTACCCGTCCTGAGACGGCAAGACGCGTGCGCCAACGGATGCGGTCTGTGTTCCGGTGGGCAATGGCTCATGGGTTTATTGAAACCAACCCTGCTGGTGAGGCTATTGATGGCGCCCTGCCTCCGATGCCGAAGGTGAAGGCTCATTTCAGGTCACTACCTTACAAGGAGGTTGGGATGGCTCTGGATAAGGTTGAAGATTCCCTCTCCTCGATGTCCGCCAAACTCTGCCTTCGGTTCCTGGTACTGACCGCGGCACGCTCAGGCGAAGCCAGGGGTGCAACCTGGGACGAGATCGACCTGGAAGGCAAGGAATGGCGTATCCCGTCTGCGCGGATGAAGGCGGGCATGGAACACCGTGTACCTCTTAGTGAGCAGTCTCTCCGCTTGCTCGAAGCAGCTTCCGCATTGCGTGAAGATTCGGGGCTGGTGTTCCCGTCTCCACTTAAGCCGGGGGTGCCGATGTCCGACATGACTCTGACGAAGGTCCTGCGTTCCGTCGGACTGGCGAAACGTGCCACCGTCCACGGGTTCCGCAGCAGTTTCAAGAACTGGACGCTTGAACAGACTGATACGCCCTGGGTGGTCTCCGAGGCAGCCCTCGCTCACAGCCTGGGCAATTCAACCGAGCAGGCCTATGCCAGGTCCGATTTGTTCGAGCGCCGGCGCACACTGATGCAGCAATGGGCGGACTACGTGACCAGCAGTTGCGATGGTCGTCGAAACGGAAAGGCCGAACTCGCTCTCCAGTTGTTTGGTTCCTGACTAGGCCGCGCTAGGCCTGTCAAATTCACCTGTGGCTACCGGCCGAGACTCCACCCAGGCCGCGATGTCGCTTGTCCTCCACCTGACGGCGGAGGGACCGATTCTCACCGGCCTGGGGAACTCACCTTCCTGCATCCTCTTGTAGATGGCGGAACGGCTCATGCCAGTAATCTCTTCAACCTGTCGACGCCTTAACAGTCTGTCTTGCATGACTTTACCTCTTAATGTTGTCTGATTCTGTGTGATGGGGTACCCGGCTACAGCCTCGCCATATTCGACCAGGCTGGCGATACCACCAAGGGAGGGAAAGAGTGCACCGGTACAACCCGGGCGACTTCGTGACTGATCACCGCGGACATACCTCTTTCGGACTGAGAGTCGGTACCAGGCAGTATCCGAATTACACAACTCTCACTAGGCTAGACAATCTGGTGAGCATGGGGGATGTGTTCAAAGGAGACCCTGTTCAGCTGAGGGGCAATGACCTTGCGGTCCCTGTAAGGCACCGCGACCAGGGAGATCTTGGCCAGTCGCCCGTGCCAGTGGACCAGCCTTCCGGCTACCGTGATGTCGTCGGCATTCCAAAGGTCGTAGCCCGTGACCCGCTCAACGTATGCCGACCTGTCGGTCAGTACCATTCTCTCCGCTATCGAACACTGTGCTGGAGGCGAACCTCTTCGAGGGAGCAGCCCCCGAAGTGTCGACAGTGGGCTTTTGACGGTCCTTAACCTGAATCCCGGCGTCCGGGCCACCACGGTTGCTGTGAATTCTTCCGGCGAAGGACGTGCAGCCCACCGGGAAGGATCATTGGATCCCTGGCGCTCGTACAGAACTGCCAGCAGCGGCTGATGACGCATTACCTCGGCCAACCGGATGGTCAACGAAGAGTAGGCGCGGCCATATGTTCGCTGAAGGGCAATCACGTCGAGACCGGTGGTCTCGGAAAAGAGGGCGAAGAAGCCTGGCTGAATGAGGGCCGCGGCGGCGAACCGGTCGGCCTGACGGCACAGAGAAGAACCTTGGGGACGTTCGATTTCAGGATGAAGATCAGTCAACCGTTCACGGATGATCTCGTATGTCTCGTGGAACACCGTGTGCTCCTGGGTCCCTTCCGTCTCGGCGGCATCGTACCTGATAACGTAGGTCCCGTTGCTACTACCCACGTGCATTCCCCTGAGCCCTTTGTCCAGTTTGGGGTCCGCCACGGTCTCTATTCCGGCACTTCTCAGTACCCTCACCATTTCACCCATTCGGGGAAACGACGAGAACCCGAAGTGCCCGACGAACCTCCGGGCCAACTCGCCCGGTGCGAGCTTTTCGGGGCGGGTCCGGCTGCCAGCAAGGCTATGGCAAAAGTGGTCAAGCATGGCGCTGTTCATTGAAGCAATCTCTTTCCCGTGTAACGTTCGTACAATTCGACTATGAATCTCTTGGTCTCCAAAGAGAGCGGACCCCTCGGTCTCGTGCCAACCCTGAATACAGGGTCGGACATCACGTACTGGTAACCTCTCTCCACCTCCGCGGCTACGTCGACCTCTGGTTCCTCTCCTTCTATGTCGAGGTGACCGGCCTTCCTCAGCAGTTCCTGGAGCCTTACCCCGTACAGGGCCGCTAGTCTGCTCAGGACCCTGGGACCGGGACGTCGGTCGCCTTTTTCGACCTGGGACAGGTACGCGTTAGAGATGCCAGTCAGGCGTTGGACGCCCCGAAGGCTTCTATTCCCCCTAAGCCTCCTCAGCATCTCGCCGACGTCCTCATCTTGGCGTTCGGCTTCTTCGTTCATGGCAACTCTCCATTTAGATTCTGTGGTTCTTGTATGAGTGAGATTGTAACGCCCATCTGCCATCTATTGTAACATGTATGCAAGCATATTTGGTGTATTACTTGCTAATTAGCTTCTCCGTTATTGCATAAATGCAAGCATTTTTGTTAGACTGCAGCCACATAGAGAGTTTGTTCTATGCATTGAATCATACACTCGTCTGCTTCGGCGTACCAGCCCCGGAGAATGACGAATTTCGGGGGAGACGATATCAAGGTGAGGAAAATCAGACGCACAGCCACGGGGCGGGAGGAAATGCAAATGCCAAGAATACAAATCTCACCCTGCGTTAAACCCCGCGCTACGACCCGTCACTCCTCGGTCATCATCCTTGGTTAGCAATATATGACGCTGGTGTGGCACCCGCAGGTGAGGACCGCGCTGTTAAGGAGGAGTTCACATGAAAGGACGACGCCCTGCCGCAAAGGTCAGGCTAAATCAACGTTGCGTCTGGGATCGCATCGATCAACTCAACATGAGCCAGAACGCGCTGGCTCGCAAGCTCGGCATCACTTCGGGATATCTCTCCCAGTTGATGACAGGCACACGTTGCCCATCGGCCGAGATGCGCAAGCATCTTCAGGAGGTCCTTGGCATAAACAGTTTTGATGACCTGTTTATTCTGGAGCTCGTCGAATGAGCCGCAAATCCCAACAACCTCCAGAGACCCTGCACTGTCTACCATTTCTTCCGGATGACTTCGTGGACCGTCTGGAATACTTCAAGAGGATCAGCCGCCTCACCTGGGACGGTATGGCCTACTGTATGGGCGTAGACCCTCGACAGCTCCGGCGCTGGCGGCACGGCGCCAAGCCTTGTGGAGATGCACTGTTCGGCCTCTTTACCCTGGCGTCCAGGTTTCCGGGAGGGGTCCATATCTTACTAGGGACGGACATCCCCTTGCCTGAACAGCGGGTACAGGATGCCTTGGTTGGAGGAGCCAGCTTCAGAGAGGCTTTCATGCCAAATGTTGCAGCGGGTCCCGGCGTGAAGAAGGTGCAGGGATAGTATCTTGGGAGTCCAACGGAAGGTCCATAGATCCGCCAAGTTGAGTTTTCCCGAAGATTTTCCGCAACGGCTCGCGCAGTTTAAAGATGTTAGCGGATTCTCCTGGAGGCATTTGGCCCAGATTCTTGGAGTTAGCTCCTACAGGATCAGGCAATGGCGGTTTAGGGGCGTTGTACCCGGTGCCGCCCACCTATTCCATCTGTTGACCTTGGCTGAAAGCATGGGTCTACGGGATAGCGTACTCATGATTCCTCACAGGGATCTGCCCGATGAGCCACCCCTAGGCAACAGGCGGCAGCTATAGATATGACAGGCATCGGCCCACGAGCCAAGTAGCAGGCCTAAGTGGCCTGCAAGACAATCGACACCACAAATCTGCATTTGCTAGGCGTTGCGGACTCGAGTGATGTTTGACCAAGCTGACGACCAGTAAATCCATATTGGGAGATTTTCTTGGAATAAGGTTTCAATGCTGGTTGGTGGGCTGGACTTGATGAAATCAAGAACCGAGGCCGATTCGGACATCGCCCCGTCGCTCGGCATGGGGACCGTGTACGTCAGCGTCGCCTCGTCTCCCTCCACCTTGATGCCCTCCACGAAGTTGCGGATGAGCACCTTCTTCTCCGGTATCGTCCCGTCCTTCAGGAACTCCCGGAAGTCTGCAACGTACCGGGCTATCTCCTCGGTGTCGGGCAGCTCCACCCGGCGCTGCTCAAGCTGGGTCTCGGCGTCCTCCCTCGCAGCCTCCAGCTGCTCCTCTCGGTGTCTCAGAGACATGATTCGGGGCGACAGGACCTCAAGGGTCAACTCGCTGATCTCAATGGCCTCGTAGAGTTTTTCGAGGCGCTTCCGCACGTCGGATAGCTCGGCCTCGACTACCTCCAGCCTGCCAGACAGCTCCCCGGCCATGGCGTCGATCTCCTTGGCCACAAGCTGCACCAAGGCCATGATGGTCTCCTCGTTCAGTATCCGCTCCCTGATCTTCTCCACAGCGAAGGTCTCCAACTTCGGGGCGTTCAGGTAGCCGGCGCTGCACGTCCCCGCTCCCTCCCTGAACAGGGTGCCGCAGATGTAGTAGGCCAACTGCCCGCTCTTGGCTCCCTGGGCTGAGTAGGCCCTGCCGCACACCCCGCACTTGAGCAGCCCGCTCAGGAGATACTTGCTCCCCACCCTGCCAAGCCTCTGCACCTTCGGAGCGCGCTCGCTCATCGCCTGCTGAACCTCGTCGAACAACTCGATCGATACCAGCGCGGGCCACGCTCCCTCTACTTGTTCTGGGTCCGGGGCCTGTCCGTCCTTACTGGTTTTGCTCCAGACGGCGGTTCCGGTATACGCCTCGTTCATCAGGACGTAGTGGAGCGTTCCCCTGTAACATCGCTTGCCCCTGTTGGTGATGCCCCGGTCGTTCAGCTCCTTGTGGCCGCTGCCCCGCAGGGATTTCTCGAAAATCTCCTTCACTACCGGGGCGGTGGCTAGGTCAATCTCCAGCGAGGGACGCTCCTTGGGGCCGTCCTGCACCTTGGTCTTCCTGTCGCCGAAGGGGGCGTCGGAAGCGGGGAAGAAGCCCCTCGATGCGGCCTCTCTCATCCCACGGACGATCTCCTGTGCCAAATTCTCCGAGTAATGTACATCCACGCTCTCGATGATGCCCTCAAGCAACCTGCCGGTGGTGCTGTCCTCGGCCTGCTCGGTGAGGGCACCACGGGGATGCCCTTGTGCCGCAGTTGGGCCTTGAACGCCACGGTGTGCTCCCGCTTCCTGGTGAAGCGGCTGAATTTCCAGACCAATATGACCTCGAAGGGGGCCTTTGCCTTGCCACCCTTCTCGATCATCTCCCTGAACTGGGGTCGGTCTGCGACTCGGCCGCTCTCGGCCTCGTCCACGTACTCCCTGGCCACGGAGTAGCCGTTGGCCTTAGCGTACTCCTTGAGCGCCCGAAGCTAGGCGGACACGGACAGGTCGAGGTCCTGCCTATCGCTGGGAACCCTGGTATAGAGCACCGCCAGCGTGAAGGGCTGGAAGTGCTTCTTCATGTTATTCTTCTTACTCATTCCTGGCCGTTCCTGCGGGCATTCGCCCGTTGGCGGCGCTCCTGCCGCAGCCACTCCCGCTCCTCCATTTACAGGCGGATGCAGTCACGGAGGAACTCGCTCATGGCGCGGCCTTCCTCCTTCACCACCTGTTGCACCTGCTCCGCCATCTCCGGGGGCATGGAGAAGGTGATGGCCTTCCGGGTCGTGGGCACTCTCTTACCTCGAAATGTATGACAACGTCATACTCTCGTCATGAGCGAATTGAGTGGCGGCCGTCTAGTGATGTCTACCCCGAGTGCTGTATCAATTCCCCCCAACTTGGGTGGGCCTCGGAGGAATCGTGACGCTAGATAAGTTCAAGGAATTCGTCACCTCCACACTTCGGGCATCTCGAATTGGCAAGGTCGAGAGGAGGCACTGCCGGCATCTCACACTTACGGCAGAATAATTGCCGGTCGGTCGCATCACTGTGTCGCGATTCCCTCTGGCCAGTATCAAGAAGATGCACTTTATGACGAAGCCTGAACATGAGGCGGTCATACTCTTCTAAGATGCCGGATCTGAAGTCTTCAGGCGTCCGCCCACCCCACAGTGCACGTAAGTCATTGAGGGTGCCCGCTTCAACCTCATGCAAGAATTGCAACTGCTCGCGCGTCAACAGATTCAGTGCGCTCTCCAGCACTGATCTGGCAGCCACAAGGCTTCCCATGATCTCTTTCTCGCCTACGATACGCTCACTCTTCTCTTCATTCATCTGTATTCCTCAGTTTGAGTGAAGGCATCTCCAGCACAACCCTGTCGGGCACACATGCTCGACGGCAGGGTTCGAGTGGATGCACAGATCATGTCCTTGCGGGGGACATTAGGGGTGTCACCAGGATGCCCGATCACCTTTGGTAAACGGCCACAAACTCGGTTAAGACTGATACAGGGCCTGCTGTGGCAGGAGAGGCGGGGATTCGCAGGCTATGGCCTATCGACCTGGATCCAGTTCCTGAAGGCTGAAGCCAAGAACACGACCATGAGCACAACGAGAGGGACTATCCGAGACACTATCTTCTTGGGAATTACATACCTCTTACCCACGCCGCCCGGCAGCTCATGCTGTCTGCTCGTAACTGTCTTCCACATGTAGTGCTAAGGTATCGCAACCTCCGGAAATAGACCGTAGCACCTCTATGAAAGCGAGGCGACGTTCTTGCGCAAGAGAATGGTCGTCTTTCTTCTCCGACCATTCGTCGCTTACCTTCACGTATCTTTGAACAGCGCGGGCTAGTAGTTCACTGTGAGCGATGCCGAGAAGTACTCCAACCCAACGATCTTTGTTGCCTTGTATGGGAACAACGAGGCTGCTTAAATCCAACGGCGATACGTCCACAGGGAGTCCGTTCTCATCCCGGAAATCTGATTTGGCAATGACAGCCATTTTCGTCTCCTCTCATTTTCCCGCCGGTCCGCCCACCTATAGATTGTTCCGTCGGTTGGCATTGCCAAGGAGTCTTGGGGGAAATTTTATGTAATTTCAATCTTTTGTTCATGTTCACGTGTGGGTTAGTTCAACCAATCAAAGTACTTGAGATTGGTCATGACTACACTTGATCCCGCAGTGCATCTTCAAAGAATGCATGCAACTCGTCTACTGACATGAACAGGTAGTCGGGGCAGGATTCTCTCAACTGTTCAGTATCCTCGCATCCCCAGCCAGCTCCAATGGCGACGACGCCGGCTCGATTGGAAGCTACGGTGTCTTCGGGTCTGTCTCCTACGTGGAACGACGTAGGGGCCTCAGCATTGCTGCGGTCAAGCGCCAGCAGAAGGCCCTCTGGGTCTGGCTTTCGGCGACTGACCTGGTGGAAACCGATTACCGAGTCGATGGGCCAGCCATGTCTGGCTGCAAAACCTTCCGCAACCATACTTGGACTAGTTGTTACGATCGCTATGCTCTGGTTCCATTTAGCCAGGTCTTGAAGCAGTTCCGTGATACCTGGGTAAGGACTTAGGCTCTTGGCTCTCCTGTTTACCTCAGACCATCTGCGGGATGTCCTTAGGGAGGCTAACGAACTCGTGTCAACCAGTGTTTGGTCGAAGTCGAATATCACCATTGCACGAACTAGACCAGACGCAATTGCTCTGCGGCCGCCTTGGGTCCCGCCCGTTGTTTCTTCAGGGTCGGCGCTTCAATGCCAGCCAGAAAGCGGCTGAGGGCTGTCTGGTCGGCTATAGGGATCGCTGCTCCTTGATTGATCAGCTTTTGATTCCCCTGAGCCTGAACCTCATGACGGAGTTGATGTGGGTGTTCAATGCAGGCCAGCGACCGTCGTTGCTTCCGAGAGAATTCGACGGTATGCATAGTACCACCCTTTACATCTGTTTCGATCACCAGTACACCGTCAGAAAGACCGCTCTGTATCCTATCCCGATATGCAAAAGTCCAACGCGCCGGCTTCACACCAATCGGCAACTCACTGACGAGACATCCCCCACAGTCAAGAATCTGCTCCGCTAGATCACGATTCGCCGCTGGGTAAACCCTGTCAAGCCCATGCGCCAGAACTGCTACGCCGACACCCTCGCCCTCGACACAACCTTCGTGAGCACTGGCATCGCAGCCCAAAGCAAGTCCACTTACCACAACTACTCCCAACTCCGCCGCAGACCTTCCAGCCTTCTGCGCGGCCCGTTCCCCGAACTGGGTTGGGTTGCGTGTTCCGACTATCGCAACACTCCTAGCAGTATTCAGAGCTTCAATACGGCCTTTAGCGAAGAGCACAGCAGGGGGGTCATCGATATTCCGCAACCGCTTGGGATAGCGTTGGTCAAAAAACGGAATGGCTTCAAGGCCTGCGTCTTGGCTTTCCGCTAGCCAGCGCACGCTGTTGGTCCAGGCTTCTTCATGACCATCTGTGTATTCGACGTGCTCGGAGGCCAGAGACATGAACACCTCGCGGGGATCGAGATGACCTAGTCTGTCAGCCACCTCGCTAAAGAGATCCAAAGCCTTTCGATTCCTCATCCCCTTCAATCTCGAGAGGGAGAGCAAGACCTGAGCGACTTCCACCGAAGGTGCGCTATAGAATGTCGTGTTCATGACTGCTCATACCTCGTCCAGATTTCATCCCACTCGGATGGTATGTGTTCATTCGTGTGATACTCGTGACCGTAGTCAACTAGAAAACTCTGGCGGTCGTTCTTGGCGAGAGCCAACCCGTAGACAGTAACTCCAGGGTTATTTTGTTTGATCGCGCTGGCTATCGCACAAAGTGTTGAGCCTCTTGTAATGAAGTCGTCAACGACGAATACGCTGGACGTGGCTACCGAATCGGACATGTATTCAGCGGACGAAAGTATAGCTTCTCGTTCTTCAGCGGTTCTCTTCTGACTATGCAACTTTGCGTGAGGCTTTTTCCTGAGCAGATCAAGCGTAAACTCAGCTTCACATTTCTTGGCACACCACTGCGCTATTGCGGGAAGCACTCGTTTTTCTAAAGCAACGGTCTCACCAGACGACAGTGCCGGGACGAAAGTTACGCCTTTGCCACCGAGGTCAAGTTCGGCCAAGATCCTTGGTGTTGCTAGACCCAGAAGATGTGCACCGGCCCTCACTGATTTCTGGCTGCCTGCTTTGAATCTGGAAAATCGCTGGGTCCATCGCTCACCGAGCGCATCTTGAAATCTGTAGCCAATGGCGAAAGCTCGGTCAATGTCGGAACCGGAATCCAACTCGTCAAAGGCTAGACATGTTGCAAGTAAACTCGCCTCTGCCAATTCGTATCCTCGCTTACCTGGCGCTAACTCCCAACTCGCTCACATCTACCTGCAACATATTATTTGGCAATTATATACCTGTTTCCGTCGGCCAAATGACAACTCAGCCGCCACCGCGCTCGCTGAATCATCTCAACAGTTAGTCAGTGTCTTCCCGTACCAGCTCTAACTCTCAGTCGTCTAGTGGGCCCTAGTTGAAGTAGTGACGAATTTCCGGGTCGGCAGAAATGCACAACCTCTCATATTCGCGCCTTTGGGCTCTGTTGTGGGCCAGCTTCCGGGCCACGTGCCTGAGCATCATGGGGTCTTCCCGGCCGCACCCTGGACAGAATATGGGAAGGCGACTACACCCCTGATTCGTACATGTGGCTACAAGTCCTCCGACCAGTGCGTAGCCGGCATCGCACCATCCATTCACAGTGGCGCATGCCTACCCAGAAGTTGTCTTATTCTGTCCTTCAGCCGTTCTCTCCTCTTGTCGTAGAAACTGTCGAATTGTCCAATCGAGTCAGGTACATGGCCCAGAAGATGTCGCTCTTCATATTCACGCCTGGAAGTCTCGTTGCTATGCGTCTGTGCCAGCCACTCGGCAGGCATAGTCGCATTCTTTTCGATGTTCAGGGCTCCCTGGAGCAGTTGGAGATTGGCTAGTCGGTCCTTCATGTCCTTGAAGGCGCCTATCTTTTCGTCTGGAACACTGTCACCCCTCAACTTGCTATCGGTGAACCTTGCCGCCGGGAAGATGTGGTCTACGTGGAACTGATTTCGCAGATCAACGAATGGGAAGAGCAATGACAGCAGCGCGAAGGTCAACCTGTCCCCGTACCGCATGTCTGCGAGGTCCTCAATCTCTTCGTCGTCGAAGACCAACTGTCTTCCCCTCCTTGCCATCGCTTCACGAATACTGTCGACGGGAAATGCTCCCGTGCCACTCCGGCTGATGGCTCGTCTCAGGTCAGTAAGGAGTGTGTCCAACCCACTGCCCCAGACGCCTGACTTGAGCAGGCTCCTGATAAGCCATTGATGGATTCTCTTTCTGTCCTGCTCAAATCTGCTGTTGGTAAGGAATGAGTCCCCTGGGTCTTTCGCATAGAGATAGTAGGCGATGGGCAGAATCGAGTTGTGGGCCGTCAGGCTGTGCCCGGTGAATCCAAAAGAGGACACCAGCTGGACGGTCAGCATGAGAGCCCGCTTGATGTTGTCCCATTTGCTCTCGAAGGTGTGCATGTTCTCCCGGTTGAAGTTGTCCACTTTGAACCCGACCCTGCCAATGTCGCTCAGCATTAGACCGGCCTTGAGAACGAGGTCCTTGGAGAAAGTGAATCCAACACCAATGTGGTTCAGTTCATCGACCAGGTCGTGAATCTCCTGCCGGGCGTCGTGGTCGGTCCACTGAGCTATGGCAATGGATAGCAACAGGTCGGAATGAGAGAGAGGCGTTCCCCCGTCGTTCATGCGGATGAAGATCTGTAGGGCCTTATCCAACTCTTGCCCTGTCTCCTCGTAGTAGGCAACGAGATGCTTACTGTGCACGACCTCGTAGAGTTGGTAGAGCGCTTCGAAGGCGGGCGTCACCTGTTCCTGTGGGAGCCTTTCGTTGAGCCACTGGCTCATGGCAGGGCCGGCGTTCTTTAGGGATAGGACTTCCCCCACCGGAAACCAACACACATCGCCCTGGGAATCACTGGACTGCTCGTCAGTCAGAAAACTGAACCGATACCTCAACCCATCCTCGTCATCTTCGTCCGGCTGCCACAGGAGGTCCAGGTACAGCCTCCTCGTGGGGAAGGCACCGGGACTGTTCCACCACCTGTAAGGCAACTTCCGTGCGATGCTTCCTCGAAGCCCGATATTGAGAGCAGTCAGACGCTGCTGTCCGTCGAGCACTGCAGTCAGCTGCCGGTTCGGCATTTCAGGGAGAGGTGGGCAGTGGGGATTGTCGCGCTGGTGGTAGTTGCGAACGAAGTCGAAGAACTTGAACTTGCCACTGTTCTCGGGAGCAACACGCCAGTAGAGAAAGGTGCCAAATGGGTAACCCTGCATGAGGCTATCGAAGAGGCGACATATCTGCTCGGGCTGCCAGACGAACTCACGTTGGATGGCGGGCAGTACAAGGTCATGCCTGTATATCTCGTCGAGGGTCTTCTTGATGGTGTCGCCAGTCTGATACACAGTGACCTCCTGGCTTCTAGGTTCTTTTGCTGTGGCTGACGGCCAGGGCTGCAATCCTTCTCGCCAGGAATTCAGTTTTGGAGAAGCGGGAAAGACCGAATGTGGTCAGAGAAGTTAGGGCCATTAGAATGAGGTCCATGCACTCCTTCGAGTCTGGGGACCAACCGAGCTCCTCGGTCTCCACCATATCCCCTATCCTGGGGTGAACGGCTTTGCTCCCGAGCTCGTATAGCCGTTTCATTGCCTTTAGAAGCTCGCTGTTCTTTGGTTCTGACAATCCGAGGGGATGAAGCGAGAATCCTTCCACCAACTCCTCTGACCTTGGGGGGTTCCAGTATGTACCCGGCCTCTTGGGTACAAGACCGCCAAAGTATTTTTTCCTAATCTTCGTTTGTCTATCCTTGTGGGACTGAATCTCTTGCCGGGTGGCTTGTGTACGCCATAGCTGCAAAGACGCCGCATCGGAGAGCCAGAAGTAGGCCTCTGCCCAGCAGTACTTCTCGAACTCTTGATACTGCGCCTTCCTGTCCAGCAATTGGAGTGTCAACGCCCGGTCATATAGCATCCTGTAGCAAGCCAATGCATCCATAGGACTTCCGACGGCCATTGCCCAGCAGGCTGTCCTGGTCAGTGAGAGTCCCCTGGCCATCATCTGGGACACCACGATCGCCTTACCAGTATTGGCGAATCCGTCAGCCCTCAGGATGTCTATGCCCTTCATTGTCACGGACCAGACGTTTGACACGTCCTCGTAGATTGGTGAATACCACACGGTTTCCCAGTTATTAATGGACCAATCTGTGATGAGATTTTCTAGAAGAAATTGGACCACAGGAGCATCAGTAGGGGGAATAGGCAAACCATTAGGCGGAGACGGGACATCGGTCGGGGTGAAGAGTCCACTCTTACTTTGTTCCCAGTTTAATGTCATGCTCGATGCGCCTCCAGTAGGCTAATTGCGATCTGTAGAGAGATTCCCTAGATCAAGAACGAATTGCCTGACAGGCTCCGAAATCGTACTGCTGAACATGAGAGCCATCACTACGCCAGATACCGCCACCCAGGTTTCGCCAAATCCGAGCGCGTTGACGGCCAACATCGTAAGGACGATGAGCGGAGTAAAGAGGAAAAGCATTGGAAGACTCTCCATTGCAGGTCCCCATATTGGACGTCCTCGGGAGCTCTCAGCACGAATCAGGAACCACCTCGTCGGCAGAGCCCAAGCGATACACACGTAAGAAAGGACTGGTACTGGGCAGGGCTCCCGACAGAGATGATGCCCAAGCGAAGGCCTTTGACCACAGCATCCAGCTTTGTGGATGCGCTCAGCTTGTTGCGCAGGTTGCGGATGTGGTTACGGACCGTGTATTGGCTGATGTTGAGCTGGTTGGCAATCCGTGTCGTCTCCCAGCCCAAGGCCACGAGGCGCAGCACTTCCTGCTCACGCCGGGACAGAAATGCTCCCTCTCTCCCATCCGGTCGCGATTCCAGTAAGCATTCCCCAATATTGGAGCCCTCATCGTGGTCAAAAGCGCTGGCAGCGTCGTGGGCGGAATGAGAGACTTCCGTCTCCCCTATCTCCGCGAAGAGATAGAGCAGGAACGGGCCGCCCTCTAGCGGGGTGGAGACCACCGCGGGGTTGATGGACACCCACTTGCGCTGGCCGGAGGAGGTCACCATTCTTGCCTGGGTCGGCGGCGGGATCAAGCCGGAGCGCAGGTAGCGCATTGACGAGCAGCCGTTTGCACACTCGGGCGTGAGGCCGCACGACTCGTGTCCCTTCATCACGTCGTTACACCTGCGACCCACCACATCCCGAGACAAGAGGCCCAGGATACGCTCCGCTTTGCGGTTCCAGAACACGATCCTCTGGTCCAGCGACACAGCACAGACACCAAGAGATGCTGCCTGCAGCTGTTGAAAGAGTTTATTCATTATCACGGCTTGGTAGTTCCTTCTTAGGCAGTTATTCCATTCTAGAGACTTCTTCGTCCCGTTGAAGCCCGAGGGCCATGCGGCAGGCCTAGTTTACCGACCGGGAGTGGTGCACTGGCCGGCCCAGGAGCTTCGAAGCATCTACCGACAAGCGAAATGCTTCATAGGCAACCGTGCGTACATCGTCAACCAACGGGACCCGGTGGAATGTGGTACCTTCCATCAACATGATTTGGGTCAACAAAGGCAGGTAGCTTTCGGGATACGCACGGGCCCTGAAGTGATCGGAGACTATGTTCGCTGAGCGTTTGATCCTCTTGTCGGCATTCATGGTCTCCCAATGGCTTTCTCTGAGATCGTCCTGCGGTGGTGTGCCATCGACTTGAGGTATGCGTTTGTGCGGAGTGCTATAGGAGCATTCAGGCTAGGTGCTGACCGCCCTATGAACTACCTAGAGCGGCAAATTCGGCAGAGTGAAGGGCGCTTCAACACCTAGTACAGGGCCTCGTCGGCGGCTTGAGTATTGTTGACAGTGTATCAGGCGCATCAATGAACTGAGGTTTGTGGTTCAGACTCAATCCTCTAGCTGACCGCAAGGGGTATTGAGAGTCTCGCCACCTGTACTAGCGTGACAGCTTTCCCGTGGCTCGGAGTCGACCATACCCGCTGCAACGGACCTGCCCGGTTCAATAGTTGCACGTCGGAGACAAGCAGGGGAACGGCAGTCATAGTTTGCTCCATCTCCTGCTTTGCCGCCCTCAGAAAGTGGCTCGCCGTTAGTTCATCGTGCAATACCACCATTATGGCAGGCATGACGCCGTGATCGTCCAATGGCCGCCGCGTGGAGTAGTAGCGGATATAGGGGGCTAGGCGGTCAGCCATTGTCCCCGGACGCACGGCCCTGCGTTCCCACTCAAGGAAGAACGGCCTGACCACTCCTCCTCGCCGCAAAATGCCGAAGGCGTCAGGCTGGATCGAGCGCAGACTGCCGAAATACCGAAAATATCGTGAAGCCCTCTTTGGCGGATCTAGCTGCAGAATTTCCCAGCCCTGCGCCCGTGCCTGCTGAGCCAGGGCCGCCAGGAACGCGTGGACGGATTCCGTGTGCTCCATGTTCCGTAATAGCTGGCGGCTCCGCCTTCCTGAGACGCTGCGCCAGTTGTCGGCATCGTTGGGAGCTGAACTCCACCGCGTCTTCGCCCACCCGACTGACGTCCGGTCCCGGCGAGCCAGAACGGATAGCCCTCGGTCGGTTATGGTGAGGCGTCGCCCTCCCGCCGGGACCCTAGTCACCAATCCGAAGGTTTCAAGGGCTGAAATGAGGTGATTGGCGCGGGTACGGGACAGGCCCAGCAGCCCCGACAGTTCATCCAGTGAGATCCATGGCCAGTCGGATACGACATCGAGGGCGCGTTTCTCGGTGGGCTTTAGGAGAGCGGGGAGCATGAAGTCGGGAGTGCTGGTGCCCCTCGCTTCAATTCTGAGCTTATCGGGTGGACGAATCCGGGTGAGCGGCCTTTCAACCGGGAGGGTTCCTCCCCACCCCATGTGGTCAATAGCATCTCTGAGACTTATGGAGGCGTTCACGGAGGACAAGTACCACACCGGATCATCAGCCCCGGCGAGGGCTACCTTCGTCTCGACGGCCAGGAACGAGGGGGCGGAATTTCCCGCCAGGATCCTCCTGGAATGGCGTAGCCTGGTCTCATCGGGCGCCAGAAGGAGAATGCCGTCCGGTCGGGTAGCTTCACGGAGCCTCCAAAGCCGCTTGGAGAACCCCGTCCTGTCGGAAGTGTGTCCCTGACGCACCACGGCGATGGTGCGGTCCCCAGGGAGAAAGAGGCCGGCGTCCATCGGCATTGCCCTGTACCACCTGAACTTTAGGGGATGGGCTATGTCGGTTACCGTGGAGACCAGCCGGTAGATAGTGGCCACGCTGTCCAGGCGCTCAAGGAGCAGGCGCCGCCACCAGTCTGACACGGGACGAGAACGAAGTAACTCGTCAATGGCTATTCCTTCCCGTTTTGCCAGCCGGTGCAACCCGGACGCGGTGAGGCAATACCTGCCGGTCGCAGCCGTGAGAACTGTGGCGTGCGGAACCGCTGATAGCAGCCCCGTCTCCTTCATGTGGGACACCGCCCCGTATACCGCCCCCCTCGACCAGCCCGAGACAATCGCGGCTTCCAGCCGATCGACGAAGGGCATCCGGGATAGAAGGCCGAGCAGTTCCTCATCCAGGGGTCTCACTGGACGCCGCTCTCTTCCAAACCCTTGGGTACCGGGGCCTTGTCTGCTTTGTCCCGCTTGGAGCGCACCTTGTGACGGGCGTCTTTCTTGGATTGGGTGGGCCCTTTCTCTTTAGTCGTCGTCGAAGGCTTCTCGCCCTCCTTCAGGTTCTCCATTTTCTCCCGGTACTCTTCCACAAGTTTGAGCAGACCTGAGTCCTTCTCTGCAATGTCTCGCGCTTTGGTTACGTATCCCTGGGCCTCCGAACGAATACCGTCGGCAACGGCGGGATCACCGGACTCCGGTTTCCTGATTTTCATCGAGAACGCAGGTATCCGCTCCCTGCCTACCGTTGCCCTCACATAGCACTGGTGCACCTCTAGGGAGGTGATGTCCTCCTCCGAAAGCCTGTCACGGCCCAGCTCCCACACAAGCTGTCTCGCGTCGCCGCCCGCCACCTGGAACACGGCCAGACACCCCACGTTGGCCAGCAGGGTATCCCGCATGGTGCGGGAGAGGTCGTCCAGCTTCGCGAGGCTCTGGGTGGCCAGGATGAACGAAGCCCCGAACTTGCCCAGCTCCGAGAGCATCGACTCGTAGTCCACGCCAGGCATGGACTGCATCTCGTCTACCACGACCAGCGCGCCTCGTCGCTTCTCCAAAGGCAGGCTCCCCTGCTCCCGGACGACCGCATCAACCAGGTTGAGCAGGGACGCCCCGACCAGCGCGGCGACATCCCTGCCGACGCTCCCCTGGGCCGTGGATACCAGCAGCACGCCTCCGTCGTGGATGAGCCTGCGCATGTCGATGGTGGAGCGGGACTGGCCCAGCACCGCACGGGCCCGCTTGGATGTGGCGTAGTAGGAGAGGCGGGTCTGCACGGGAGCCAGTGCCTCGGCCTTGTACTCCCGCCGCCAGCCGGCGAAGTCCCTGGCCCACCATTCCAGCAGGTACGGATCGCTGACCTTCTCCAGCACCTTGTTTCGGAACTTGTCGTTGGAAAGAATCCTGAGCCCGTCGAGGATAGTGTATTGCTCCCCTGCCTCGCGGTGCTCGTTGGCCTCATGCAGGCTCTTGACCGTCTGCTCCAGTATGGACTGCATCCTGGGCCCCCACTGGTCCCAGAGACCCCGCGCCACCCGCACCACAGAGTCGGCGGTGCGGTCACGGTCGGAGAAGACGCGGGTGTCCAGGAGGTTGATGCCGGGCGCTCCCCGCTCGTCGGCCAAGTCGATGAGGCGCACCCGGTCCACCAGGGATTCGGGAACGTGCTCCAGCAGGCCGCCGACCAGGTCTGCGTGGGGATCTATAAGGACAATGGCGTCACCGTCCCTGCCCTCCGACTTCTCCCTCATCTTGTGGGCGACGACGTGGTGCATTAGGGTGGACTTGCCCATGCGGGTCCTGGCCACGTAGAGATGGTGTCGCCGCAACAGATCCGTGGAGAACCGGACCTTCCGGGGAGTTCCGTCCGTGGTCTCTCCGACGTGGGCGCCCTCCTCGATACCGGTGGTCTCCGGTAGCAGCACCTTCGACCCGGCCCGGCTCACCAGGGGCGTTTCATCCTTTTCGCCAGGAGGATGCCAGAGGCAGGCTGCCTCACGCACCCCGATTATGCTCCGGGCGCCGAACAGTCCAGGCCCGGTGGGATTGAGGTCCGCAACCGGAACTAAAGGTCTGGCCTTTCCCACCCTGAACCGGGCGCCGGCCGGGTTGTCGTAGTTCCGGTAGGCTGATGCGATCTTCTCCAGCAGTTCTCCGGCTCGCTGTGCCCTCGAGTTCTGCGGCAGGATGGCCGTCACCCGTATCTCGGCCTCGAAGGCTGTGCGGGAGACCTTCTCCTTTATGAGCACTGGGTCAAAGACCCGGGAGCGGGAATCTTTCCAACGTTGCCATGCCCATGTTCCAACGGCCAGGAGTCCCACGGCTCCCAGTCCCAGTACCACGGCCTTCAAAACTTCACCCGCGTGGAACCATGTGTAGCCCTGGTAGGCAGCCAGGGCCACGAGTCCCAGAACGACCATCCCCAGACCCGGACCCCGAGGTTGTTGGGCGTAAGGCCCGGGAACGAGTTGGGAACGCGGGACGGTCTGGCCGTGGGCCATTTCCATGTGGTGCCGCGACCACCCCGGTCCCAGGGAGCGCAGCAGGAGCCTTGACACCACCCGCTCTCCCTCATTGAGGTCGGAGAGGGCGCCCAATAGGGCGACGAGGGGATCGGAGCCGGGGTCCAGCAGGTCGCCGTCCCTGAACAGCCGTAGCGGCACGTACTCGGGACCCGACGACCGGATGGTCATCTCCCAGGCCTGATCGTCTTCCCGGAGTCGCAGCGGGTCCTGCACTTTCGACACCTCCCGTATCCGGGCCTGGGGATAGTGAGCCGCGATCTGGTCCCTGACCACGTCGCCGTCCAGGCAGCGGGCCATGAGCGTCACCCCATGAGAGTCTCCCGCCAGCTCCAGCGAGAAAGGCTTGGGTAAGGCTATGGAGGAAAGCATGTTCTCCACCCCCAGCAGTGTGCGCTCCCCCGTGCGGGGTGGGGTTACCGCCAAAAGCACGGGCTCGGGACTTTGGGGCCTGCGTGTCAAACGTTTCAGGGGGTTTAGCTGCATGACAAATCTCCAACCTCTAGTGCCTGCCCGGCCTCCACTCGATGATCGCCGTCTCCTCCGACGTGGCCTCAATGCGCACCGGGAACCGGTCCCCCTTTGCCAGCAGCAGCCCGTCGCCCCGGGGGCACGACAGCAGCCACCTCTGCAACTCCTCCGGCAGGTCGAAGGCGTCCCCCACGGTGCCGATGGCGGCGGCGTCCTGCTGGAGCAGCAGCTTGAAGGCTGCGTTCTGGAGGAGGGCTCTCCCTGAGTGCCCGGTAATGGTGCGGGAGGTGTCCTCGCTGAGGAGGTCCTGGACGTCCTGGGTGATGAACGACAGGCCCAGCCTGTGCTTTCGGGCCCTCTTGGCCATCGATACCATGAAGGCCGCTCCCTCGGGGTGCTGCATGATGCTCCACACCTCGTCCACCACCAGCAGACGGGGCCTCGGATCGCGGGCCGAAGCTGCCCATACCGTCTCGGTGCAGACCATGGCGGCGGCGGGTCGGAGCTCCGGCTCCAGGAGCCTCAGGTCGAACACCGTCACCAGCGCCTCGTTGTGCAGCAGGTCGTCCCCTTCGTCCGAAAGCAGGTGGCGCAGGCTCCCGGTGGAGAATGGCCTCAACAGTTTCGCCAGCCCATCGGAGTCGTAGGTCTCCAGGTATTTGTAGAAATCTCCGAACCCCGTCCTCTCACCTGCCCGGTCGTAGTAGCGCGCAAGGGCGTGGTCCAGGGACGCCCTCCGCTCTGCGCCCAGCCTCTCTCCCACCATCACCTCTATCAGACGCCTGAGGCTGCCGATGCGCTGCAGCATCTCCTCCTCGTCTTCACGGTCGATGACGAAGGGGTTCATGCCCTGTCCCGGCACGCCGGGGGAGAGCACCCTGCCCCCGGCCGCCCTGGCCATGTCGGCGTACTCACCCTCGGGGTCTATAACGTAGGCTGTGATACCGCGGCAGATCCCCCTCAGCACCCCCAGCTTGGTGGCAAAGGACTTTCCCGATCCGGAGCGGGCCAGTACAGCGGTGTTGGCGTTGAGGTGGGTGCCATCCCAGGGGTCGTACACGATGGGCGCCCGGGCCCTGAGGTCGAGCCCGTAGAGAGTGCCGCTCCGGGTGTCCAGGTCGGGGGGAGAGAAGGGGAACAGCCGAGCAAGGCTGGAGGTGTCCAATGTTCTCCACAGGGACACGGCGTTGAGCTCCAGCGGCAGGGTAGAGAGGAGCCCCTCCCTCTGCCGGAAGGAGAGGCCGTCAAGCCTGCCCAGGACGGAGGCGAAGTGAGCCTTGGCCCTCTGGGTGTACTCGTCCAGGTTCTTCCGGTCTCGGGCATGAAGGGTGATGGCGAGGGACGAGTGGAATAGCCGCTCCCTGCCCCTCTGCACCTCGTCCCTGAGCCGTGAGATGTCCTCCAGGGCTATCTCCGCCTCGGGGGACAGGCTCTTACCCTTGCGGAATGACAGTGCACGGGCCGATTCGAACCGCACCTTCTGCCATTCCAGGGTTCGGGAGGCCTGGTCCGCCGGTATGGCTCCCATGTGGAGCGAAATGTCCATGGGGATGCCCGTCATCATCAGGGCCTGCAGGAACCCCGGGGCCAGGGAGCGGGGCCATTTCACCAGGTGGAGGGAGCGCATCAGCATGCCGCTTATCCTCATCTCCCGCCGGTTGACCTCGACACTCACTTCTGCATTGTCATCCACCTCCCTGGGAGAGCCTCCCAACACCGAGGCCAGGAGGAACATCCTGAGGGTGCGTTCCTTGAGGGGTTGGACCGCAAGCCCGGAGCGAGACAGCAAAGAGGCAAGCTCCTCGGCCCGCTCGAATCGGCACACCGCGTAGAACCTCCGGTCCAGGACCCCCTCCCTATGCTCCAGATTGGTCAATAGACCCCTGAGCGACTCGGCGGCCTCTCCAGTCTTCGCAGGCAGATCCTCCGGCTGGGCCTTCTTGAGGTCTTCGCTCAGCCTGCCCAGCACCGGCGGGTGCTGCCTGACCAGGAGCTGGACGGGGAAGTCCAGGGCGTTGAGGGCGCCGGCGAAGGAGCCCAGCTTCGGCTCGTCCAGCTCAAGGCCCATAACCTCGCATATCCCCAGCTTCACCCCGTCCAGCCGCACCGGCCCGTCCTCCTCCAGGTGGGACAGGAGGTAGAAGGGCGGCAGCGCGGGCGGGGGCTTCGGCGCCGGTCGCCGGTGTCCCTCCTTGCTCTTGTTGCGAGGTGAGCCGGGGCGGGGAACGAGTTGACGCAACTTGTCAAATATGGATTTCAAGCTGATTTCTCCTCCAATTGTTAGGGCGTCGGGTCAACCACCTTCACCAGCACCAGGACTATCCCCCTTGCCGACAGGGTGAGGACGAGACCCGCGACCCCCAGGACCACCGAGGCGCGCGCCCTGCCCACACCACGCTCCTCGGCCCCCTCGGCCATGAGCAGGAACCCTGCCCACACCACGGCGAAGAGGCATAGCCCCGCCGCGGCGTAGACCATGGCGTCCAGCACCCTGACGAAGGAGAGCAGCATGTTCCCCTTCTGTATGGGGGCATCGGCGCCCATGGCGGCCAGCGCCCACGCCACAAGGAGTATGGAGCCTGTCAGCCTTCTCACCAGGGCCACTCCCAGCCCAAGAGCTCAAACAGCTTTCGCAGCTCCTCCATGTCTCCGGGGGTCTGGATGGCCGGGTCGGGCTCGGGCTCCGGCTCGGGAAGGGCCATCGGCCGGTAGGGTTCGTCCGAGCCGAAGTTCGACGTCATTTGCAGAACCTCGTTCCGCGTGCGGGTCATGGGGCCCCGCTCCGTCACCTCGGCCTTTACGTGCTCCTCGTGGGTGACGGTAACGGTCACGTCTTTAGAGACCGTGGCCCCCGGTATGGACAGATTGGCCGAGATCACCTGCTGAGTGAAGGTGCCATCGGGGTTGGAGACCTGCACGGTCTCGGAGACGGACCTGGTCGTGCCTGGTCGGTACAGGCTGACCGTCTTCGTAGTCTCCTCGTCCCTCTCCGGGTGATGGGTCAGGCCCACCACCGGCGGAAGCTCCATCCGTATCTGCGCGTCGAGGTCGGCTTCCATGCTCACCCTGTGTATGGCCTTGCCCAGGGGAACGGGGCCCCGGAAACGCGTGAAGCCGTCGGGGACAAAGGGCACCGGTCCACGGATTCCGCCTGCCGTTATGGTGATCGTTCCAGTTATGGCGACCACTTCGGCTTCCATGGCCGAGTTCACCGAAACCGATTCATGCCCGGTCACCACGGGCAGGCCGACGATCTCGACCAGCTCGTCCTCGCACTCCGACACCACGGTCCCCTCGATCCAGCCGGGAGTCCATTTCAGAGATGAGAGCTCGAGGTCGCAGAACTCTCCCTCCACAGCCGGCAGGGGATGGGACAGCTGACTGCCCTTGAGCGTGACTGCGCCGGTCTGGCCCAGCCGGTCCTTCCAGGAGAAGGTCAGCGAAGGGGAGTCACCCGAGAGGGGCAGGTTGTAGGTCTTCCGCTGCCCCTCCGGCAGCCAGGATGTCTCCCGGTGGTTCAGCACCTCGCCTCCGGGGCCTCCGTAGGCCCGCACCCAGAGGTCCAGGGCCACCGCGGCCCTCACCGTCACTGTGGCCCGGCCTTCCGTGACAGCCAACCCCTCGATGTAAACCCTCCTGCCTGGTATCGGCTCGGCTATATCGAACCCGAGCCCGTCGGGGTGGTGGTCATCCGCCAGGGCGACGGGCGGGACGGTCCCGGTTGCCGTCACCAGGAAAGCCCCCATAAGGGCGGCCGGGACGGCTAACCAGCTCCGCCAGTCCCTGTTCCTCTTTGTCTTGCGGGCGTCGTTCCTGCGGTTTTTCGCCCTGGTATTGCGAACTTCGCTGCCTCCGTTTTTCCCTCTGGTCTTACGAGCTTCATTCCCTCGGTTTTTCCCCTTGGTCTTGCGGACTTCACCCCCGTGGTCGTCGCCCCTGTTCTTTCCGGCGTCGTTTCCGCGGTCTTTCTTCCTGCGCCGTCGGCCCTTGCCGGACCGGCCGTGGGGATGGAGGGGCGTGCGAACATTGCGGCGGCGGGTGATTCGCCGTATCTTCTTTAGCAGCAGACCGACGGGGCCCGGCGTCGACTGCACCGGCGCTGGGGGCTCGGGCCTCACCAGCTCTGCCGGCTTACCGGCCCAGCGCCGCGGGCCCAGCCGGTACTTCAAAAGGTCGGCAACCACCAGGGGCAGCCTTCGCCCGCCGACCTTACCCACCACCAGGGCCATCCCCATTAGCCCCAGGATGATGGCCATCCCGATCCTCAACCCCGTGGAGTCCACGGGCGCGTAGCGGTAGGCCCCGTAGGCCAGGGCGGCTATGGCGGTCATTGCCACCAGTTGGGGAAATGTGAACCACAAGAGGACCCGGTCCTCTGCCTGCACGTGGGTAGGAACTTCATGCTCTCTCATCGCTCTGCCTCCTCTCCACTTTCACTATCAGCCAGTAGGCGTCGGCGTGGGGGTACCGGGGGGTGGGAGATCGACCTCGACGGCCGGGTCCACGATGGCCCCCATCACGACCCTGACGATCACGTAGGCCAGGAGGGCCAGCACCACCCCCGCCAGGGAGGTCATCATGGCCGTCTTGCCCTTCTCCATCTGGCTCGGGGCGCCCCCGGCGGTCATATATAAGAAGGCTCCGTACACCAGGTAGGCCACCGCTACCGCTCCCACCACGCCCATCATGATCCCCACTATGTTCGATATGGTCTGGGTCAGCTGTTCCACTTAAGTCCTCCTATCTCGGTCTTGCGTTCTGTGTTCTGTGTCCGATATTTGTCACTCGTCGCTTAGCTGCACATCGTTTCACCCCGTCTCGGCTGTCCAATGTTCGTCATCCGCTCCAACCTGCGGGACTTGATTGAAGGAGTCATCGGGGTCACTCGCCGGCGCTCCTGGGAGCTGACCCCGTTCCCGAAGAAACTCCCTCCGAAGCGGATCTGAACCCCGAGGCCGTAGCCCCCAAGCCCGTTCCGGCCGCCGTGGCCGCTACCGCTCCCATGGCCACCCCCGCGGGCCCACCTCCGCCCGCAGCCCCGGCAATGAGACCGATGCTCTTCGCCGAGCGCAGGATGGTGCTGGGCAACGACAGGCCGAAGTAGAGGGTGCTCACCCAGGAGTCGAAAGTCCCGGCGTTGCCCAGCATCGAGGGCACACGGGTGGCCATGTAGACGAAGGCAATCGAAAGCAGCAGTTTCCACGCCAGGTCCTGGGCCGGCTCGAAGGCCTGTATCGCCGCAAACTGCCCCAGGAACCCGAACCCCATGGCCAGGGCTATCAGCTGCACCGCCTGCTGGAACACCGTGGTCAAAAAGAGCCTCAGCCAATGACGCCCCCAGCCTGCCGTGTGGGGCAGTATCCAGAGTCCCAAAGCTATGGGCGCCAGGGCCAGCAGGATGTCGATGAGGGCCAGCCGCAGCACCATCTGCAGCAGGACGTAGAGGACGAAGAACCCGAATATCACGAAGAGAAGGGCCAGGAGAAGCGCCATGCCCACGCTCCCCGCGTTCACCGTCCGGAGGAAGCTCTCCAGGGGTGCCCTCAGCATGTCTCCCGGGGTGACGTTCAGGGCGGCGGCGATGTACTTGGAGACGGTGTGGGCAACGTCGATGACGAGGGCGCACCACCAGTAGGAGGTGGCAGCTGCTACCAGGCCCAGCACCAGGCGTGGAATCGCCTCCCGCCAACCGGTGTTGGTCTGCCCCAGATGGTGCTGCATGATGAGGCTGAGGCCCATCCAGCCGAGGATGACCAGGAGGGCACCAGAGGCGATCCCCCACACCACCATCCAGGCCTCCCGGACTACGGGGTGGCCGTAGGTCAGCTCCGGGGGCGTGCCGGTAAGGATGTCGCCCATCAGCCGCCACCCTCGCAGTTGCCGATGTCCGTCCTCGTGGCCCGCTCCACCACGCCGCACAAGCCGCCGTGAACTCCCTCGACTACCCAGCGGGCGAAGGCCTTAGCCCACCTGCCGGGGTCCAAGGCCGCAAGTATCCGGTCGAAGATGCCGGTGGGCTGGTAAACGGGCACCAGGGCGTGGAATACGTAGGGGCCGCCGGCGGAGTTGGCGGGTACGCCGATTACCAGCAGATAGGACTTGCCGGGGTCCAGGTCGGGCTGCTCGCTCAGGGCTGGATACTCCCAGGAGTATTCCCATCCGTCCCTGAGCTTCTTCTCTCCACCCCGCACCCGGTACATCAAAGTCACCCAGTCGCCGGTGTCGGCGTCCCGGATCGCGTAGTAGAGCTCGTCCAGCTCCCTGCTGAACACGGGCCGGGCAATGAATCTGCCGTCCTTCTTCCGCTCCACGAACTCCCGGTCTGCATTGACCAGGGTCAGGCCGGGGGCCTGGGCCATGGCGGGAATAACGGCGGCGAGGACCATAAGGGAGCCCAGGGCGAGGACCGCTGCCAGCGCAGCGACTTTCATGATCTCTCTGCCAACTGATCTCGGTGACAAACCGTGTCTCCTCCTCGGTGTACTGGCTGAACGTGTGCAATCGAGTTTGGGGACTCCTCAACCGCTTAGGAATGGTCTGTGAGGGGGGCCTCCGCGCGAGCCCCCCTCACAAGGCCTGCCCTCCGGTGGCCCTTTTGTGATGTCATTGGGGTGTACAGGAATTTGATTTCTGTCCCACACCTGGGGATATGGGCCATTTTGTGGCTAAAACCGGTGGGGAAAGGGGACATTTGAGGCGATGAAGCAAGTGGATTTAGGTGCGGCTCTGTTCCACGGATGTGGGGCATGGTGGCCCACGTGGGCCACCGAAATAGCCGCCCGAAATGACGAGGTGCGATTGCGGCCCGGCAAGCGATGCAAGGCGAAAGAAGGAAAACCCTGTCGAAAGGTCCCCTACAGGACGTAACAGAGAGGAGACCGACTCATGGATGGCAAGCAGGTGAATATGAATGGCGATGCCGGGGCCGACGCAGAAAGACGCAGAGATCTCCTCTCGATGCTCCGGGACCTGGTGAAGAAGGAAGGTAAGGCGGGCACAGCCCGTCTTCTGGGGGTCGACCGCAAGACCGTGCGGCGGGCCCACGATTCGGGAACCATTACCGACCACATGGCCGGCGCCCTGGATAGGCTGCTGGAGGGTGGGGAGGCGGAGAGTGAAGAGAGGCCCGGGGAGAGAAGCCTGGCAGAGCGGGTCGAGCAGCTGGAAGAAAATGTGGCGGGGTTGTGGGAGACCGAGGAGACTCCGCAGGTGCCCGTTGAAGGGACGGGCCCCGACAGCCGGCAGTCGGAGAAGGCCGTGGAGAAAGGAAATGAGGACGATGAGGGAGGCCGGACCCCGGAATCCGGTGTGCCCGGGACAAGGGATGAGGATGGTCTGGGCCGCGGCGACGTACCGTCGGTGGAAGGGTTGGGCGCCAGGCCGAGGCGAAAGCTGCGCAGGGAGGACCCCGAGTTGGTCACCGAGCAAACCGCCGAGGACGACCCCGAGGTGTTCGGCCTCGCATGGCCCCTGGTTGAGGAATGGCGCCGGCTTAGGGACGGACATCCCCACCAGGGGAAGTCTCTGTCGTGGCTTGAAAACGAGGAGAGGCTTCTGGTCCTTGAACTGGCCATGCTGGAGGAGCACGGTCTGACCCTCCCACCCGAGACCCAGCCCCTGCGGGGGTTCGGACGCCGGGGCCAGACCCGGTGGCGGCACAAGGCCCTGCACGACACCCGGATGGCCTTGAGGAGGCGGAAGATGCTGCGGTGGGTGCGCAGGGTCTTGACACTGGGATTGTGGCGGAAGTAGGGGGGAGGGGTGTGGGGTGCTTCAATTTCTTACCTTCTGCGCCGATCACTTGCCCCAAAGCCATAGAATTCCTTGCCTCAGCCCCGTCCGTCAGCAAAACTGAAATTGTCGTATGGATTTTTCCAGCGTTTCCTTCCTTAGAAACCTGGAGGGTTTCCGTCCCACGAACCCGGGACCGGCTGCATAGGGTCGAGCCTCTGCTCCCCGAACAGCCTCCCTGGGCCCCGACCGGAAGGATTGAGCCTCGCTCTCCTGACAGTCATACCCGAGGGACACGTCCGCCGAAGTCGGAGTTGGTTTCCTTCTTCGACCCCGTAAGACCCTGGTCGAGCTGCGCACCGCATCCCGGCCGGTTCATCACGCCCAGCCGCACCCCACACCTGATTGACCACGGACCCGGTCATTCCATTACCCCAGGAAACGGCTGTGCCCTGTTCATCCCTCCCGCCCACACCATGTAACGCCTCGACGGTGCCTCGGCTTCCGGGCCAGAACCAGCCCTTCATACCCCGCATAGAGCATCTGGTCAAGGGAGGAACAAGTCCATGTTTAGTCCCCAGTCAAGCTACGTCTCGCTCCGCCCGCGCGGTGCGAACGAAAGCAAAGGAGGTCCGAATGCAAGTTCTCGGATTGGTCGCCACGGTCATGGGCCTTGCCCTCGGGGCGGGCCGGTGCCTGGTGAGGTTCAAGTGGGCGGTCCTGGCAGTCCTGCTGCTGGCGCCGCTGGCAATCACGTGGAGCCTGGAGGTCTTCGCCCTCAACGGGCTGGGGATGTTCTCCTGGTTCCTGCTGGTCAGGCACGCCCTCAAGCTCATAGGCCGAAGGTAAGAGAGAAAAACTCTGGAGAAGAAGGAAAGGAGCTCGTTATGACAACGCAGGCGATGGCAATTGAGAACGGAGTAGGGAGATCCCAGTCCAGGCTGGAGGAGCTGGTTGACAGGGTGATCGATGCCCTGTTCGGGGTGGAGGAGAAAGAAGTACAGGCGCCGGCGACGGTGGCCCGCAGCATTCACGACGCCCGGAGGCTGAGAAAGGCCGGGGATCTGGATGGCGCCCTCGCCGTGGTCTCCCGCGTAGACACTACTAAGGCGTCCGTGAAGGAGGCCTGCTGGGCGTACTCCGAGTGGCAGGACCTGGTTCGGCGCCGGTTCGGGAAGAAGGATGTACTGCTCTACAGCCCCGGTTCCGGCAGGGCTGCTGCCCTGGTTCCCCACGGTTGTAATACGCTCGAGGTCGTCGCCGTCCTTGGGATGAAGTGGCTTCCCGGCAAGGTGGTCTCCAGGGGCAGCCTCCGGGGACTCAGGTCCCTGGGGAGGGGAGGCGGGTCATGGTCATGGTCCTAGCCCCGGCCCGCGTCGACATCCCGGCCCTCAAGGCCCGTCACGCCCTGGGCGACGTGGTGGAGGAATCGGGGGTACGGCTCAGGGGGCGGGGTCGGGTCCGCCAGGGCGTCTGTCCCTTCCATGAAGAAGGCGAGGGCAGCTTCACGGTGTACGGAGACTCGGAGCGGTTCTACTGCTTCGGCTGCGGCGCCGGGGGCGACGTCCTGGACTTCGTGCAGAAGATGGAGGGGATCGACCTTCCCGAGGCCCTACGTCGACTGGGAGGCGGCATCGGGGACCGTGAAAGGCCCCGGACCAGGCGAGTTCCAACACCCGCAACATGGGATCCGCCTCCGCGCCGGAACCCGGCCCTGCTGACGGAAGCGGCCCGATTCTATGCAAGGGAACTTCGGCGAGGCTCCGAGGGCCGGGGATACCTGGCCTCGAGGGGCATTGGCCTGGATGTAGCATCCCGACTGGGAGTTGGATTCGCCCCGGGCCAGGGTCTGCGCCGCCACCTTGAGGCGGCGGGGTTCTGTGAGAAGAGCATGCAGGACTCCGGGCTCTTCCTGGGCCGGGGTGCCGAGAGATTTGCGGACATGGTGGTCCTGCCTGACGTCGTCGGTGGTACAGTCCACTGGCTCGGGGGCAGAGCCATAGACCCCGGCGTCATGCCTCGGTTCCAGGCCCCGCCCGGCCCCAAGCCGGTCCTCGGCCTGGGGAGGTTGGGGCGGGCTCCCCGGTGGGTTGTTCTCACGGAGGGTCTTATGGACTGGCTGACCCTGGCCCAATGGGGCCTCCCCGCCT
Source organism: Dehalococcoidia bacterium (assembly GCA_965207225.1). Lineage (GTDB taxonomy): Bacteria > Chloroflexota > Dehalococcoidia > Plut-88900 > Plut-88900 > Plut-88900. Next base: position 1,559,885 of record CBDBLV010000005.1, on the reverse strand, counting down.
GTGCAGCCCTGGGAACGAAGGGCCTTGAGAAGGTCGCCGGAGCCCTCGTGGGCTGCTCCCGGGTCTTTCTCGCCTTCGACTCGGACGATGCTGGTCTGGAGGCAGCGGCCTGCCTCATGGGCCTGCTAGGTTCCAGGGCCGCCTGCGTCACCCTCCCCCGGGGAGTGAGCGACGTTGCTGAGATTGCATCCCTTGCCCAGGGTAAAGACCTCTTCCTGCGCCTGCTAGAGAAGGCGGCACTAGCCGCCCGGTAGGGGGCCACCCCACCCGGCACAACGCAGTCCCCAACACCCCTCTTTCCATCTCATCCCCTCCCAACTCATTCCCCACATATCCCCCTCGATTACCCGCCCCACCTCTTCCCTCCCCAGCCCCTGCCGCGCCGCGCCCCTGCGCGTCCTCGTGCATGGGGGCGACTTCGCCAAAGTGCGCGCCGTCGCCTGACACCACTCCGCGGTGTCAGGCGACGCTTACGGGCCCTCCACCCGGGTCCCGCCTCGGCCCTCGGAATAACAGTTGAAAGGAGCTCTGAAATGCAGAACGGAGCAAAAGCGAACGGCGCCGTAAACGGCGTCCACAAGGACCCCGCCGTCATCGGGGAGCACGAGCTGTCCTGGGACGGCCTCTCTCCCAAGGTCGTACAGGCCCTCTCCCAGCCCCTGGACCCCGCCCTGGTATCCCGGCGAAAGGGACGGGCGGGGCGGGCCTACGACTACCTGGAGGGCCACATCGTCATCGACCAGGCCAACAGGGTCTTCGGGTACGGGGGTTGGGGTTACGAACTGGCAGGGGACGTCACCCTGCGGCGCATCGAGGTCGTGGACACCAAGACCGGCGACGTGAAGGTCTCACAGGGCTACAGCGCCCCCGTACGGGTCACGGTCTCCGGGGCCCAGCCCCGCACCGACGTCGGGTTCCACCCTGTGACCGAGGAGACCCAGGACGGTCACGACACGGCCATCAAGGGCGCAGTGACCGACGGAATGAAGAGGGCGCTGAGGAGCTTCGGAGTCCAGTTCGGCAACGGCCTGTACGGGGACCCGGCCCAGAAGACGAAGCCCGCGGATGCCAAGACCAACCCCAAGGGCGAGGGCCAGGGCGACGGAATCGACGGCTCCAAGCTGGCATCCCTCAGGGTGGAACTGATCAACCTCGGCGCCGAGCAGGGATTCGGGGTGGAGCAGGTGGAGACGGCGGTGAAGGAGAGGACCGGCAAGGACCTGGAGGAACTGACCGTTGAGGAGCTCAACCCCCTGGTGGAGGCCGCAGCAAAGAAGCTCAAGGAAAAGGAGACGGAGCAGGCGAAGGCGGCCTAGCATCCCGCCCACGCCCCTTCCATACCGGAAGAAAGGAGAGCGCCTATGACCAAGACGACGAGTGAAATGGCCGACCGGATGGACGAAGGCCTGGCCATGCTCTGGTACCAGGTTGACCGGATCGGGGACCGGGAACTGCGGGAGGAGATCGAGGACAGCCTGTCTCAGAAGTTGGGGAGTGGTGAATGGAACCTTGTTAGGTGTACCTTTGAAGCGACATCGACGAAGGAGAGATGGAGATGCCGCTTCGAGATATGGACCGAGAACAGATGTGGCTGTTGCCCCCGACTCTTGACGATCTGTTGCCGTTAGACCATCCAGCCCGATTCGTGGCCGAGTTTGTGGACGCACTGGATAGGGAAGGCTGGGCTGAACTCGGCGTGGAGATAGACGGCGACCCGATGGGAGCGCCGGCCTACCATCCCCGCGCTTTGTTGAGCGTGTGGCTGTACGGTTTCATGACCGGGGTGCGCTCCTGCCGCAAGTTGGAGGCGGCCTGCCGGGACCAGATACCGTATCTGTGGCTGACCGGCTGGCAGCATCCTGACCACAACACCTTGTGGCGGTTCTACAAGGAACACAGGCAGTCCATGAGGAAGCTGTTCGAGCGCACTGTGCGCACGGCGGTGACGATGAAGCTGGTGGATCTGGCGGTGCAGGCGGTTGACGGAACTAAGGTGGGGGCCAATGCGGCAAGAGATAGGACCTACGATGCGGGGGAGTTGGGTCGGTTATTGAACAGGGTGGAGAAGGCGATCTCCGACCTTGAAGCTCAGAACGAAGCAGGTGAGGATACCCCCGCATTACATCTGCCGGAAGAATTAGCCAACAAGCAAACGCTGAGGGAGCAGATTCGTCATGCGATGGACGAGTTGGCTTCTGAGCGGAATCGCAAGCGCATCAACCTCACCGATCGGGATGCAAAACTCATGAGGACCCGTCAGGGCTTCATGCCCAGCTACAACGCCCAAGCTATGGTGTCACCGCTGGCACCAGGCGGACAGACGACCGGCATGCTGCTGACCGCCGTAGACGTTGTGGACCAAGTCAATGACGCCCTCCAGTTGACCCCGATGATGGAACAGGCAGAGGGTGTTACAGGAACCAGGACTCCGTTGACGTTGGCAGACGCCGGTTATTGTGGAGGCCGGAACCTGGAGGCGAGTCACCGTAAAGGTCAGCAAGTGGCAATGCCGGATATGGCCCGACCACTGGACAATCCCTATCACAAGGACCGATTCACCTATGACGAGGGCAACGACAGGTACGTCTGTCCTCATGGAAAGATATTGCGCTTCTCCAGCTCGTCCACAAACGCCGGAACGCCGGTCCGGGTATACCGAGCAGCCTCTGCCTCGGCCTGCCGCAGTTGCCCCGCATTTGGGGTCTGCACCAAGGATTACCCACGGGGACGCAAGCTAGAAATCGGGGCACGCGACCATGTACTGCGCGCTCACAGAGAATGGATGTCTACCGAGGCAGCCACGACGGCCTACAAACGGAGGAAGTACCTGGTCGAACCGGTCTTCGGGATCTTTAAGGAACAACTGAGGGCTCGGAGGTTCCTGTTGCGTGGCCTTGCCAACGTGAAGGCCGAATGGACGGTGCTTGCCATCGCCTTCAACCTCCGCACTATCTGGAAGGCGTGGAGACCCGGAGCCGACCCCTCCACTCAAGTATCCGCGGCCTAGTGCCTCTCCCCACTCTCTCACAGCAACTGCCGCTACTACACAACTCTCACCCTTCAATCCAGCATTCCCCTATCACTTCCCGGCTGGGGTCGTAAAAGCGAACCCTGGTCTAAGCGGCATCTTCATCTCTTCGTAGATGTCGCGTCGGAACAGCTGCCGGGGCGCTATCCGTCACTTCCCACTTATGGGACAGCCTCCATGAGGTCTCCGACCAGTTCATGTACCCCGGAGACGCGCCCGTCGGGGTCGAGGACGTCGAAAGGGCCCACCAAGTCTTCAGGCGGGTACACGGGAAGTACACCCCCAAGGCGCAGGCCAGGTTCGGGCTCCGGCTGGTCACGTGTCCCCACTGCAACGGAAAGGAGGAACTGAATGAATAGAGAGCTGCGGGCCAGGCCCCACACCCTCCCCAGCAGCACCGCCTTGCTGGACACCTCCCACGGCGAGCTGTACCTGACGGTGGCCCTGGACGGCGATGGAGAGCCCTTCGAGGTGTTCGGAAGGATGGGAAAGTGCGGCACCTTCGAGCAGGGGGTGACCGAGCTTGCATGTAGGCTGATTTCCCTTCACCTCAGGAGGAGTACCCCCCTGGAGGACATTGTCGACCAGTGCCGGGGCTTGGGCGGCATGGAGCCCCGGCTGAACAGGCTGGGGGACGAAAAGCCGGTCTTCATCAGAGGATTGGGGGACGGCATAGCCCACGTCCTCAGGGGGTTCGCAAGAGAGGAGGACGACATGCCAGGAGAGTCGGGTTCCGTCCCGCTGGTCCGTCCATCGATCTCCGAGCACGACGCCGAGTTCGCCCGGGTCGCATAGCCGCTTCCCTTCAGGGAGCGCCTCACCTGGCCGCCCTTCCCAGTAAGGGAAGATCGGCCAGGCCATTTTTTTGGCGGGTTCAGGTCTGACGTGAACCCTTAGCTGCAAGAAGGAGGACCGAGATGTCCAGGACAGTGAACAAGGTGGAGCTGCTGGGACGAGTGGGAGCCCAGCCCGAGATGCGCTACACCCCCGGAGGCACCGCCGTCACCCGCATCAGCCTCGCCACCGACCGGCGCAGGCAGGACGGCAGTACCGAGACCGACTGGCACGACGTAGTGTGCTGGAGCGCTCAGGCCGAGGCCGTGAACAAGTACGTGGAGAAAGGCAACCGCATCTACGTGGCGGGGCGGCTGGTGCAGAACTGCTGGGAGGCGGAGGACGGTCAAAAGCGCCGCCGCACGGAGGTCCACGCCCGGGAGGTCGTCTTCCTCGACTCCGGCAATGGGACGAGTGGCAACGGCGACGACGAGGGCTCGCCCTTCTAAATCGTCGAGACCCGAGCCGACATCTGGCACAAGTCCCTGCCAGTCGCAACACGGGGCCGCTCCCAATTCGTGGGAGCGGCCCCGCTGCTTTCACGGCCCCATTCAACCAATACAGGAGAAACGACATGGCACCAAGGAAGAAAAGCGGAAGCGATGCGGCCCTGCTGGAGGCCCTGAGGAGCAACCTGGGCCTTCTTTCGGAGCTGGCCGCGAGGTACGAGGTAGACATCCGGCCCGAGCACATCGAGGGCGCTCCGTCCATCGGCTGCCCCGGGGACGTGCTCCGGCTCCTGGGCGGCGAGATGATTCCCCTGGCCCAGGAGCAGCTGAGGGTGCTGCTGCTGGACACAAAGAACCGGGTCATGGGCCAGAGGATCGTCTACCAGGGCAACGTCAGTGCGCCGCGTCACGCGGCATAGGATACCCGGCTCAGTCGGGAGAGATTCGGAGGAAATCTCTGGGCCAACCGACCTACCTCAAAGCGAAAGCCTAGGGGGAAAGTAGCATGTCGGTAAAGCGGCTACAGCCTGAAGGCGTTGTACGGTTGGTTCCGCAAGGCCCGCGCGATACGGTGAAAGCTACACTGCCTGAACCCCAGTTCCCAGTTGGTGGATGCCCTCACCCGCCGGTAAAACGCCTGTAACCCGGCGCCGCTCATTGCATTGGCCTGTTGACGTGACCAATGCACCCCCGATGAGTGGACATTGACCGATGAGGTCAAGTGAAGGGAACGAACGGGGCACCTACAGTCGCGCTAGAACGTCCTATGTCAACGGAACGCGGGATGGCCTAAGGGGGGAGACCCCTACGGCTACGGAGCCCTCATAGTAGTCCGAGCCGGGGAAAGCCCGGCACATGGCGAAGGAGGGCAGGTGTCAAAGACGCAATACGACAGAGAGGTATGCACAATGCAAGACGCCGCAACTGTACTAAACGTCATACGCAAACGCGGAGAACGAGGATTGCCGCTGGAGAACATCTATCGGCTGCTTTACAACCGGAACTTGTACCTGCGGGCCTACGGTCGTCTCTACTCAAACCAGGGGGCGATGACCAAGGGCACCACCGCAGAGACCGTGGACAGTATGTCCCTGGCAAAAGTCAACCGCATCATCGAAGCCTTGCGCTACGAACGGTTTAGATGGACGCCGCTCAGACGGGTCAATCTTCCCAAACCTAACGGGGGAACCCGCCCCTTGGGCATACCGACGTGGACGGACAAGCTGCTTCAAGAGGTCCTCCGGATGATTCTGGAAGCCTATTACGAACCGCAGTTTTCCGACCACTCCCACGGCTTTCGGCCCGAACGGGGTTGCCACACCGCGCTAGGCGATGTGGTAACTCACTGGACTGGTGTCCGCTGGTTCGTCGAAGGTGACATCAAGGGGTGCTTTGACAACATCGACCACGAAGTGTTGTTGTCGGTACTCGGCGAGAAACTCCACGACAACCGATTCTTACGCCTGCTCAAGTACCTACTGAAAGCAGGGTACACAGAGGACTGGAAGTATAACCGCACGCTTAGCGGTACCCCGCAAGGCGGCGTGGTGAGCCCCATCCTCTCCAATGTCTACCTAGACCGGTTGGACAAGTACGCCGAAACGGTGCTAATTCCAGCACACACCCGAGGCACCAAGCGAAGAGTCAACCTTACGTGGAACAATCTGCGAGTACGTGCTATCAAGGCCAGGAAGAAGGGCAATTACGTTGCAGCAGCTCAGTTGCGCCGAGAGTCGCAACGCCTGCCATCCACTGACCCCTTCGACCCTACCTACCGGCGCCTTCGCTACGTTCGCTACGCCGACGACTTTTTGCTGGGTTTCTCCGGGCCAAAGGCCGAAGCCGAGCAGATAAAGGCCTCCTTGGAAACGTTCCTGCACGACTCGCTCAAGTTGGAGCTATCCAAGGACAAGACCCTGATAACCCACGCCACCAGCCAGGCGGCTAAGTTCCTCGGCTACGAACTCGTAAACCAACAGGCCAACGATAAGCTCGACCGTAACGGACGACGTAAAGTCAACGGTCGCATCGGATTGCGAGTTCCCGCCAAAGTCATCGAACAACATTGCCACGCATACATGCGAAACGGCAAACCGGCTGACCGCCCTATGCTCACCCACGACACTGACTATAGCATCGTGGCACAGTATCAAGCGGAATTCCGGGGCGTCGTCCAGTATTACCATCTGGCCCAGAACGTCTTCCGCTTCGGAAAGCTGCAATGGGTCATGAACAAATCGCTGGCCAAGACCCTCGCCAACAAGCATAAGACCACTGCTCGGAAAATCTTCCGGCGCTATAACAGCACCGTACAGACTGAGCATGGACGACGTGCTTGTCTAGAGGTCGTAGTACAGCGGGAGGAGGGGAAACCCCTACTCGTGGCCCGGTTCGGTGGCATACCCCTGAAGCGGAACAGGCAGGCTACCCTCGTAGACCGACAACCTCAACGTTACAGGACGGAACGCAACGAGCTAATCAAACGGCTCCTAGCGGACGAATGCGAACTGTGCGAGGCCACGGCGGACATTGAAGTCCACCACATCCGCGCACTCCACGACCTGAACGTGAAAGGTCAACGGCCAAAACCAAAGTGGTTACAGGTCATGGCGGCACGACGGCGCAAGACCCTCGTGGTCTGTCGCCCTTGCCATCTGATCATCCACGGTGGCAGTTGGCAACCGCATAAGCAAGTAGGTAAAGGCAGCACAACCTAATAGTACAATCCACACACTCCATAGTACAATCCACACACTCCATACCGGACAACAACGCGGGGGTTGGACATGACCGAGCCCTATGGACTCATCCTGGGGTTTGACCCTGGTGGGGAAGGCAGGTCTCAAGGTGAATTTGGTTGGTGCATATGCAGCACCAGTAATGGTACGCTGCACCCACCCTTGGAAACAGGTTTGGCCAAGAACGCCTGGGACACGCTACGCCAAGTCAAGGCGGCGCTCCAACGCCACTACCCCACCCAACAGCCTCCAGTCCTTGCCGCAGGAATCGACGCTCCACTTTTCTGGAACCCGCAAGGGAAAAGGACAGTGGACAGTTACCTAAAGCAGGTCTTGAAGCCGTCCGGTATGGCCAACTCGGTCATGCACATCAACAGCCTGCCAGGCGCATGCCTGGCACAGGGTTTGCTGCTGGGCAGACACCTCCGGGAAATCTGGAACTTCCCAATCACGGAGGCTCACCCCACGGTCATGCTACATCTGCTGCACCGTTCGGGGCAGTCTGATACAACGACCCAAATGGTTGAGCACGCAATCGTCGGATTGGCTGGTCACCGAAAGGACGCCACCCTCTCCGCTGTTGCGGCATGGGCAATGCTCCACGAACCACATCAGTGGCACAACCTTTACCCCAAGGAACACTGCCCCGTTCAACTGATAGACCCTCCCATCAGCTACTGGATGCCCCTTCCCTAAAACATCCTCACGCAGCTAGGTCCATCAACCTTACTGCGCCCCAAACCTCGTGGCGCCACGCGGCGCCGCGCGATGCTGACCACTCTTACCTACGTTCATGACACTAGAGAGCCGGATGCGGTGAAAGCTGCACGTCCGGTTCGGAAGGGGGCCGACGGAAAAGTGCTCCGGTAATACGGGGTAACTCGCCGGCGGCCTACCCTACACTCGGTGGCCATCAGGCCCGCCGAGGTGCTGCGGCCCGCCGTGGCCGAGTCGGCCCCCCACATGGTTCTCGTCCACAACCACCCCTCCGGCGACCCCAAGCCCAGTGCCCATGACAGGGCCATCACCACGGACCTTTACCTGGCAGCGAAGATGCTGGACGTCGACCTGCTGGACCACGTGGTCATCGGACACGAGGGGTTCGTCAGCCTGAAGGAGGAAGGTTGTTTCCCCGTCTAGCGACGTCCATCGACAACAAGAAAGGACTGCAACATGGTCACTACCCATAACGGCCCTGAGGCCGTCGATCCCGAAGAGTTGTATACGGTAAGCGCGGGCGGATTCTCCGCCACCGCGGACGCATTTGCCCGGGACCCCGACGACAAAGAACTGTGGTTCCTGTCCATGGTGGGCTCCCAGACCGCCCTCAAGGCCATCTGGGCGTCCCTGCTGAAGCAGCCCCCCGAGCCCGCCCACCTGATACGAGGAGTGGACGGAGGTGAGCTCACCGGGGACTACCTGCGCTGCTCCGTACCCTATCAGACCATCGGGACCTGGACGACCAAGATCGCCCGCCTGCCCACCACGGGGGGTTGGCACGCCCTGGTATTCACCCGGATGGCGGAGTTCGCCTTCGAACGGGAGGACTTCCTCCTGCTTGCCCGCACCGAGGAAGAGGCCCCTGCCCTCCACCATAGGTTCCTCGACCGGCGCAGCCCGGTGCCCCTCCACGACTCCTGGGCCAGATGGCTCTGGCGGCGAGGGTTGCGAAACGGCGAGATCAAGCCCCTTCAGGCCTCCGGCATATCGGCCTGGGTCTGTTCACCCGATGCGGAAAAGCTCAGGGCCGACCTGTCCGACGCCGTTGCCCTGGGGACCCTCGCCCTCGCAGAGACAGCTTGAAACACCGACCGGAGACGCCCAGAAAGGAAATGGCAATGACGAAGAACAAAGTCGGTACCAGAAAGATGCACCGCCGCACCCTACAATTCGACTGTCCGCTGCGCGGGCAGCCCTCGGCGATGACCGCAGAGGGCGAGGTCCACGCCGGTTCGGGCATCGTACACCACTGCATCACCTGTGGCGGTGAGGTGGTGTTCCAGGCCCTCAGCGTGACGCGCTACCTGGAGTCGGTGGGCGGCAGCGTGGACTGCTGCTGCTTGGACGGTCCCTGCGGGCTGGAGCCTTCTATCGCGGCTGGTCCCTGAATGGGTGACGAAAGGCTGCGGTGGCTGAGTGAGCCCCCGCAGCGGTTCCCGGACGCGGGAGATGGCGCAACTCCCGGCACGGCGGCCGGCGGAGCGGCTTGGCCGAGCACGGGCTGAGAGCCGGTACCTGAGGGCGTCCGGCAGCTATAATGTCGGTACGGGCCGGTACAGGCCCGAAACCGCCCGCTTACAGAGGAAGCAGATGCAAGGATATTGCGTGAAGTGCCGATCATCCCGGGAGATGAAGGACCCCGAGCAGATCACCCTGAAAAACGGCCGTCCTGCGACCCGGGGAGTCTGTCCGACCTGCGGGGTCAAGATGTTCCGCATCGGCAAGTCCGGCTAGCCCCCATTTAGCCCCCAACACCACAAAACTCCCCGGACCCGGTGCCCGGTACGGCGACCCGTCCGCGCACCGGATGCTGTGGGCTGTCGCCTTAGCATCGGAACCCAGGACCACGGACATCCGGCCACTCCTCGGCGAAGAGGGGCCCCGGGTGCATCGAAGGTGCTGCCTTAGGCCGCGCCTCCTCCTCCCGCCACCAGAGCCGGGTAATGCGAACCCGCAACCCGAACCGTGAAGTCGCGATGACTCCATGGTCCGTCTCACGCGCCCGACGGGTACGCGCCCTCCGGCCGGAAGAGCGGGCAAAGCTAGACGCAGATCTGCGGAAGGGTGTGCTGCGCATACTCGTCGACGGCTGACAGGGCCACGACAGCCTTCCGCGCAACACGAAAGGAGATTCAACATGAGACTTGCAGCCCTGGCCAAAGGGGGGTGTGCGCCAAGAAGCGCATAGGTTGAGAGTTCCAGATGTGGAGCCCGGCCAGGAGTGGGCCGGTGGCTACGGAAGCAGGCACGGGGACCCGAAGCAGAACCGTGTTTGAAGCCTTCCCGACAACGGGGCGACAGCGACCCTACCAAGCTGTGCACCCCTAGCCAGAGTTCCGTTAAGGCTACACAAGAAACTGCTGGTTGAAGCGTCGAATCGCTGACTGTCCGTCCACGGTAGGGCGAGGGCAGAGTCATCGGATACCCGTCTAACCACTGCGGGGAAAGTTCATTAGGACAGGGACGCCGCACTCCGTACAACCGGACGTCCCCCGATGGCGAGCGCGGCAAGGAGCCGTGCCAGGCGTAAAGGCAGAGCCTAAGGCGGAATGCAGACACAACCTACGTGAACTTGGGAACCACGTTCGGCTCCCCGGCAACGGGGTCGGCTAGCTTGCGGCCAATGCCGAAAGTGGGGCAGAGCCCTCGTAGTAGTCCGAGGTCGGGAAAGCCGGCCACATGGCGAAGGAGGGCAATTAGACGAGTGCAGAACACAAGCAAACTACGCCAGAGGAGGGGTGTATGAACCCGACAAAGATGGCAGAAAAGCAAAGGTTCTTGGCAAAGACGGCCAATGAGCATCCAGACCACAGGTTCACCAACCTGTACGACCTGTTGCACTGGGATTGCTGGATGCACACGGCGGCCGAAAGGGTACTTGCACGACCGGGTAGCCAGACCGACGGCGTGGACGGCAAGACACGGGATGCGTTCAAGAAGGACTACGAGGGTCAAATGACGGCCCTCATCAACCAACTGAAGCGCAAAACGTACGAGCCACAACCCGTCCGGCGAGTTTACATACCCAAGCACGATGGCAAGAAGCGCCCGCTGGGCATCCCCGCCCTGCGAGACCGCATCGTGCAGGAAGCACTTCGGGCCATCCTCGACCCGATTTACGAGTCGGACTTCTATCCGCACTCCTACGGCTTCCGCAAAGGTCGTTGCACGATGGACGCTATCGCAGTCCTTATGCCCATGTTCATCACCAGCGTGAAACACTACTACGTGATTGAAGGCGACCTCCAAAGCTACTTCGACACCGTCCATCATAGGACACTCATGAAGCTGTTGCGGAGGCGGTTGAAGGACAGGGCGCTTCTGGACTTAATCTGGAAATTCCTGAAATCGGGCGTAATGGAAGAGGGCCTCTTCGCTCGCACCGAATCCGGTGTGCCACAGGGAGGGGTTATCTCCCCACTGCTCGCCAACGTCTACCTCAACGAGTTTGACCAGTGGGCGGCGGCGCAGTGGGATCTCGACCAGAACGCTCGACGCCGGAGACGGTACGCCGGTCTCGGCAATTACAAAATGGTGCGCTACGCCGACGACTTCGTGGTCGTCAGCAATGGCCCCATTGCCGAGGTTAAAGCGACCAAGCAGGCCATACAACGGTTTCTGGAGACCAAACTCCACCTAACGCTATCGGAAGAAAAGACTGTCATCACCCACGTCAACGACGGCTTCCAGTTCCTGGGTTTCCACATCCAGCGCAAGAAGACCGAAGGAAAGTGGGCGGTGTATCTCCGACCGACGGCCAAGGCCAAGGAGCGCGTGAAGCGGAAACTCAAGGCCCTGACTTCCAGGAACTGGACTTGGATGAACGAGTATACCCGACTGACGACCCTGAACGCTATCGTGCGGGGCTGGGCCGAATACTATCGGTACACCAGCCTTGTGCAAGACGTTGAGGACATCACGCGGTTCACATGGTTCCGCTACCTCAACTGGCTACTAAAGAAGCATAAGGGTAGCCACAAGGGACAACTCATGAAAGCCAAGACTAGGCGGCTCCACGGCAGAACCCGCTGGTACGCAGAGGAACGCGAAGGCGATAACAAGCTGGAAGCGTACCAATGGCTCCCCACCCGACAGGAGCTTGACCGCCAACGCTACCTTCAGAAAGGGGCCGCGGGATTCCCGCATCCCTACCTGTCCGGCCACGCAGAGGCAACAAGCGACCATCCACAGGGAGAAACCGGCCCAGACGAGCGCACCTACACGGCGACCATCGGGGCAAGCAGCGGCAGACGTAGCCGCAGCGAACCTCTCGCACTCGCCGAACGGAAACTAAAGGCCAAGTTGCGCGACGAGATGAGATGCCAGCAGTGTGGCGCTCGGAGTCCTCTCCAAGTCCACCACACCAAAGGCATGAAGTCCCACGCGCTCAAAGACTTGGTCACGCTCTGCCGGACGTGCCATAAGGCCGAAAGCCAACCAAGCCAACAACCAACCGTCTAATGGAGAGCCGGATGCCTTGAAAGAGGCACGTCCGGTTCGGTGAGAGGAATGGCGCAAACCCGTCGGCGAAATCCGGTCATTGGCGGCGCCGTTCCTACTCAATTCTATCCCACGCCCGACCGGGTGGTGGAGATGATCGCCTCCATAATCGAGACCCCGAGGTCGACCTACTACAGCCTGGGCAGGACCCTGCGCATCCTCGACCCCTGCTGCGGGGCCGGGGAGGCGCTGGCCCTCCTCGCCGGGACCATGACCGGCAGCCAGTCCGTTCCCGTGCCCATTGAGACCTTCGGCGTAGAGCTTCACCGGGACCGGGCGGAGGAAGCCGTTGCCCGGCTCGACCATGCCCTCGCCTCGGACCTGTTCGGGGCGTCCATGGCCAACGGGGCCTTCGGCCTGCTGTTCCTCAACCCCCCTTACGATTTCGACGCGGGCGATGAGCGCAGGGTCGAGCAACGCTTCCTCGCCCAGTGCACCCGCTACCTGGCCGAAGGCGGCCTCCTGGTGTTCATCGTTCCCAGGGCACGGCTGACCGTATCGGCCCGCTACCTCTCCACCCACTACGGCACCATCCGGTGCTGGGCCTTCCCCTCACCTGAACGGGATGCCTTCGACCAGGTGGTGCTCATGGCTTACCGGAAGTCGGACCCCACGCCGAACGTCCATGCCGAGATGCAGATCAGGGAGTGGGCAGAGGGCACCCCAGAGGAGCTCTACCGCCACGACTACCCCGTCTACTCTCCCTCATTGACTCCCTCGGGGGACATCCTCTTCGCCACCCGCACTGTGGACCCGCTGGCCGCAGCCGGGGAGGCCCGGGTCTCGGGGCTGTGGGCCAGCACTGATATAACCGACACCCTTTGGCCAAGGGGAGACGCCGGCACCCGGCCCCTGATGCCGCTGCGCAGGGGCCACATCGCCATGCTGGTGGCCGCCGGGTTCCTGGATAACCTCGTACTGGAGTCCGGTGGCCGGCGCATCCTGGTCAAGGGACGGACCTCCAAGGAGATGACCCTCGTGGAGGACACGCCCCAGAAGGAGGTTCACCGGGAACGGGTCAAGACCACGGTCACTGCTCTGGACCTGGACGACGGCGAGATAACCGACATCGCCGCCTGAACGGCCCTTCCGTTGGCCGAATCCCCATGAAGGTTTCCCAACTGCCGACGCGGGGTCAACCGGACTCACTCAAGACTTGCAAAAGGAAGGTAAGAAAATGCAGAAATTCATGGTCCTCGAACCCTGCTGCCGCTGCGGGCAGCCCATACTCCCCGGAGAACCTGCCATGCAGACCGCGGCGGTGGACATCGATGACTGCGGCAGGGCGATGTCCTCACCGGTGAAGGCGTATCACCTGAGCGGCAGGTGCTACGAGGGCGCCAGGCGCAGGGAGTCCGCCGAGCGGAAAGCTCGCAGGGCTTTCCTGAAAGCAGCGTAGACGGCTCAACCGAGTCGCGCCAAGAGGTCTGCCCAATCGGGCCTCTCATAAACGAATGAGGCAGTGCAACACTGCCGGAATACCTCACAAGGACAAGAGAGGGCGCCTAATGGCGCAACTGGTTCGCCTCAGGTGCTCCTCTCGTCACTCCGTCCAGGGGTGGCGAAGTGTGCCCTCCGTCAGGCGCTCCCAGGGGCTCCGGGGCTCCCTCCTGAAAGGAGGACGACCCCAAATGAACCTCGGAGAGTTCATAGACACTTACAAGGAGGCCATCGCCCGGAGGGTGGTGGAGTCCTATCCGCCGCTCTACCGGCCCTCGGAGAACGGCCGCCGGCTGCCCCCGCTGCTCCGCACTCCCCTGGGTGCCCAGGCCGACGCCATCAGGGGTGCGGCCCTCTCATTGAAAGCGCACCGGGGCACCACCGTCGTCGGCGAGATGGGCACCGGCAAGACCTTCATCGGCACGGCGGCGGCGCATATGGCGGGGTTCCGGCGGGTGCTGGTACTCTGCCCGCCGCATCTCGTTCCCAAGTGGAAGCGGGAGGTGGAGATTACGGTCCCGGGCGCAAAGGCCGTCATCGTCAGGTCCATCACCGACCTGGAGCGGCTGCGCCGCGTGGTCGGCTCCGGCCCCCTGTTCGCGGTGATGAGCCGGGAGCGGGCCAAGCTCTCCTACCGCTGGAAGGCCGCCGTCCTGTACAGGTGGGCGACGTCCAGGGGAAGGCTCCTGCGGGACGAGGAGACGGGGGAGCCCTTCCGGGTGCCCTGCTGTCCCGACTGCACCGCACCGGTGGAGGACAAGGACGGGGTGCCGCTGACTTACAGGGACCTGAACCGCCGCAAGCGCACCTGCGAGGACTGTCGCTCTCCGCTCTGGCAGGCAGACAACTCCGGCCCGGCCCGCTACCCGCTCTCGGACTACGTCAAGAACAGGATGAAGGGCTTCTTCGACCTGCTGATAGGAGACGAGGTCCACGAGTACAAGGGCCGGGGCTCGGCCCAGGGCATCGCCGCCGGTGTCCTTGCGGACTCCTGCGGAAGGTCCCTCAGCCTCTCCGGCACGCTAATGGGAGGCTACTCCTCGACGCTCTTTCATCTCCTCTACCGGTTCTCGCCGGAGATCAGGACGGAGTTCGGCCGCTCCGAGGAGGGCCGCTGGGTCAAGCGGTACGGCTTCGAGGAGCACTCCATCGGCAAGGACGACGACGGCTTCGACGAAGACGGCCGCAACAGCCGGCGCCGCAATTTCCGCAAGGTGGTCAGGGAGAGGCCGGGGCTCCTGCCCTCAGCCCTCTTCCACATCATAGCGAACACCGTGTTCCTCAGGCTCTCGGACGTTGCCTCGGGGCTGCCCGACTACGACGAGCAGATCCTCCTGTCATCGATGGACACGGAGGAGGACTCGACGGGCTACTCCCAGCGCACGGCCTACAAGAAGGTGTTCGAAGAGCTGCGCAAGGAGCTCTCCAAAGCGCTCAGGTCCGGCTCGAAGCGGCTGCTGGCCACCTACCTGCAGACACTCTTGGCCTACCCGGAGGGGTGCACCAGGGGCGAGACGGTCTTCGACCCCCGCTCGGGCGACATAATCGTCTCGGTGCCGCCGCTCTCGGAGGAGAGGCTCTACCCCAAAGAGAAAGCCCTGGTTGACCTGGTGGCCGCCGAGCGGCTGGAGGGACGCAGGGTGCTGATCTACGCGACCCACACGGGCACTAGGGACATCACCGGGCGGACCTGCGACATCCTCACCCGGCACGGGTTCCGGACGGCGGTAATGAAGGCCGACGCCGTGGCCCCGGACCGCCGGGAGAAGTGGGTTGCCGACAGGGTGGCCGAAGGCATCGACGTCCTCATCTGCCATCCCCGGCTGGTGCAGACCGGCCTCGACCTGATCGACTTCCCGACGCTCTGCTGGTACGAGACCGAGAACTTTGTCCTGCAATCGACATGACATCCTCGGTGGGGATGGCAAGGGTCAGATCGACGTTGTTGCTCCGGTCGATGGTGGCCCCGTCCAGGAGGAGCCGCAGCACCTCCCTGCGCTCCTCGTCGGTCAGGTGGTCCAGCCTGCCGCCAAGCCGGTGCGCCCACTCGACGATGTGCTCACCCAGGGCACGCTTCTCCGCCTCGGCCATCTCCCTGGCCCGGTAGTCGTGCAGCTTCAGCCGGAGCGTCTCCAGACGCTCGGTGATGAACTTGCGCTGGCGGTCTAGTTGCTTCTCGGTGATCTTCCCCGACACATAGAGTCGGATGGCCCGGTCCTCCTCCATCTGAACCTTGTGCAGCTCCCGCTCCGCAATGGCGATCTCCTCGGTCAATTCGCCGTTGTCCGCCCGGGAGTCCATGGCCTCGATGCCGGCGACGATGACGCCGGGGTTCTCCAGGACCTTCTTGACCTCGCCCCACACGAGTCCCTCAAGCCGCTCCGCCCTGATATAGGGGTGCTCCCGGCACTTCACGCCGTCGTTCAGCGCTCCGTAGCAGTTGTAGTAGCGGCGGGGAGCTTTCAGTTTGTAGCTGTACGTCTTGCCATTGCGCCTCGTGCTCTGGCGTCTGTTGGCCCGGCACCCCATCAGGTACCCGCACTCGGCGCACCTGACCAAGTGCTGCAAGAGATAGAAGAGCTTGGTGTTGCGGCCCGAATGGGTCAGCCGTTGCTTCTTGGCCTGCTGAGCCAGGTCCCATATCTCCTCGTCCACCACCGGCGGGAAGGGCACCTCGACCCACTCTTCCTCGGGACGGTTGTACCTCCTCATACCTTGCTCGGTAGCGACGTGGCGGCGCTTGCCGAAAATCCAGGTGCCCTTGTAAGCCTCAAGTCCCAGGATGCGCGTGACGGTGCGGTCGTACCATCGCCCAACGGCCCTGGGCGTGGGGACGCCCTCAGCGGTCAGTTGCTTGGCGATGGCTGGAGCCCCCATGTCCTCCCGGACGTACATGTGAAAGACGCGGCGGATTACCTCGGCCTCAGACTCCACGATCTCCGGCCTGCGGCCCTCGCCAAGCCTGTACCCGAAGGGGACGTTGTTGGTGGGGATGCGGCCCTGCTTGGCCGAGCCCCGCTTGCCCATCGAGGCCCTCTCACGGAAGTTGTCCAACTCGATTTTGCCGATGGCCGCCATCAGGCCGAAGGTCTTCATGTCGATGGCGTCCATGACGGCCTCAAGCTCTATTTGGTACGCTTCGACGACCTCCATGAGGACGGCAGCGGGGTACATGCCCCGGCTGAGCCGGTCGGACTTCCAGCAGACGATGGTATCGAAGCGGCCCCGTCTGGCGTCGGCCAGCATCCTCTGAAACTCGGGGCGGTTCTTCGACCATCCCCTGCCCACCTCCTGGTAGCGGGCCGTGATGGTCAGCCCCCTGCGCTCGCAGTGGGCCTCCATGTCGGACACCTGCTCGGAGATGGAGGTCTTGTCCTCCGTGTCCTGGCTCTTGTCCGACACGCGGGCGTAGATGGCCGCCCGCTTGCCTTCCGTCTTCCTACCGGTCCTCGTCGCCATGTCTGCCTCCTGTCGTGTTTCCCTGAAATGAAGAAGACCCGCCTCCTGTCGGGAGCGGGTCTGCGAGTAGTACAATCTATTCGCATCACCTGTCCTATCAGGTGGCGCCACGGTCCGGGGTGTTAGCAGCACCGCCGGACCAACTTCTTTCTGCCATCCATTTTACCGCGCTGGGCTGGAGGGAGTCAAAGCGCAGTGGGCCTCTACGGTGTCCTATTCTGCCGTCAGGCGATACAGGGCGGGGTAACGGCTTACCTGCACAAAAGCTCCGTGTATCCACCAGGATTGCCGACCCGATGCTTGGGGAGGAACGTTCCTGCCCAGTGGATATCCAGCGCGTCGTTTACGTCTCGTGGGCTGAACGGCTCCTCGAGCAGTCCGTGACTTACAGCATCCCGAATGCGTCGGATGGTCTCTCCTTCGCGTCTACTCACAGGGCCGCTCCTTGCCCGTTGTCTCGGCGGTGATTATAGCCTCCGATGCCATAGGTCCTCGCAGCTCCATCGCCTGCCGCGTCCGGTCGAGCTCGCCCGCCAAGAGCTCCTCGTCCGGTAGGGTGATGCGGTACTCCCCGGCCATCACGTTGTTCGGCAGACCATCGAGGGCGTACCGCGCCAACGTCTCGTCCTTCTCGGAGCAGAGGATGAGTCCGACGGGCGGGTTCTCGCCCTCGCGGACCCAGTGCTCCCGCGCGTAGTTCAAGTAAAGGTGCATCTGCCCGGCGTCGGCGTGGCTGAACGCCCCGATCTTCAGATCGATGACCACGAGACACCGCAGACCCCGGTGATAGAACAACAAATCCACTCTGTACCACCTGTTGCCGATGCGCAGCCGCCTCTGCCTGCCCATGAAGCAAAAGTCGTCGCCAAGCTCTAGCAGAAAGGTCTCCAGGTGACTGACCAGCGACTCTTCGAGGTCGCTCTCAGAGTACTCGTCCTTGAGGTCGAGAAACTCCAGGACGAAGGGGTCCTTGATCTGCTCTTGGGGCACTGCGAGGTCTTGGGGGCGTTGCTCCTTTCCGCTGTTCAGCATGGCGGCCTTGTTCCGCGAGAGGGCTGTGCGCTCGTAGAACTGGGAGCCGATCTGCCGGTCGAGCTGACGGACCGACCAACCTCCTCGCAGTGCCTCAGCCTCGTAGAACTCGCGGGCGCCCTCATCCTTGACCGACAGGAGACGCACGTAGGCCGACCAGGGCAGCGGAAAGGCGGTCAGAAGGTCGTCGAAGCCCACCTCGACGGAGGGGGTCTCGAATTTTGCAGACGGTGTCTGGAGAATTCGGTCGGTCGGATGGGCTAGGTAGAACAGGCGCATGTTGTAGATGTTCCGAAGTGAGAAGCCCCGTCCGAACTGCACGGTCAGGTCCTCAGCCAGCTTCTCGATGAGCGCCGCTCCGTACTCGGCCCGCTCCTCTCCCGACTGCTCGAACTCGATGATGCGCCGCCCAATGAGCCAGTACGCTGCGGTCATGGCGGCGTTCACCGAGCGGGCGGCCGACTCCCTGGCCGCGTCGATGATCTTCGACACGTCTCCGTAGACGGCCTGGTACGGGACGTCCTTACTGAGAGCTGCTCGCCGCGGCGATAGCTGGTTGCTGTTGGGGGACGACTCGGAAGGCATCAGGATTCCGCCTCCGGGTGGCCGTCGGGTTGCCGGTCGTCCAGGGATGATTCCTTCTCGGACGCAGCTTGCCCGTCGCTGGTCGGGGGCTTGAGCAGCAGGGTGAAGAGACGGCGCAGCCGGTCCTCGGCGTCGGGGGCGGGCTTGGAGAAGACCCGGACGACGCCGAACTCGGAGGCGTCCCCTTCGGGCCTCCTTCGTCCGTTCTGTGTCTTCGTGTCTTCCATTTCGTCCAATTGCCGCTGTCTTCTCCCGAAGACGATCATGGTCGTTGCGGTCCGTCGATCTCGTGTGCATCGGTGCTGTCCCGGGTTCGCTCCATTGACTGCGAGTCGGCTGGGTTGCGATTCCCGAACAGCGTGAACGGAGTGAGCGCCGTGCAAGACCTGCTGTAGGGGGTCACACATGTGCGCGCCCCTACAGGCCCATTCCTTCGCGTCCGTTCTGTGATGTCATTGGTACGCCGGGATTCGTGATTGCGGCGAGATCGTCAGCCGGGTCCCGGGTGACCTAGTGCAAGTGTGAGCGATTGAAATGCGGCAAGAAACTACCCGGAAGGTGCATCATGCGTAATGCACCTTCCGGGTAGTATCCAGGCCCCTACTTCTGTGCTCTCATTGGCGGTGTCCCCAGCCAGGTCCTCGGCGGCCCCGATTCACGTGTGAACGGTCGGCGGGCAACCTGATGCCCGGACTGTCCGTCCCAGCCGGACCTCCACCGCTCTAGACCGACCACCGGACACTGGCGTCGATTTCGCAGCGGCCAGGCTGTCCAGGGTGAGGTCAAATGACCCAAAACGAACACTCTCAGGGGATGCGGTTGGCGCAAGTGGTGGCCCAGTTTGGCCCACCCTTTTGGACGGAAATACCGGTGCGGGGGCTGTACAGGGAATAGCGACTTGGGGGAGATATGGACATTCTGGGCCAATGCAGCTTGGAAAACAGGTGAATTTCGGGGGGTTTAGGACCCCTGGAATGAACACATTTTTGCAAGGGCGGATTCCGGTGAAAGAGAGGCCCGCATTGCAGACCTGGGCCACCCCTAAAGGACCCCCTACAGGAGGGTAGAGATGAGTAGCAAGACGGCGGAGAGGAACGGCGGTCGGAAGACCGGGGCGCGTGCAGATGAGCCTGACTTGAAGTGGGCTGTGGAGTGGCTGGTCAAGCGGAGGGGGCAGCGTCGAGCGGCGAGTCTGCTGGGAGTAGACCGCAAGACTGTGGCCCTGGCTCTGCGACGGGAACGGCTGACGCCCAGGATGACCTACGCAGTCCAGACCCTCATGGCCAGGGAAGACGACCCCGAGGCCCGGGAAGCCATGCCGCTGGACCGGATGGAGTCGCAGATCAGGTTCCTGCTGGAGTCGATGGGTGAAGTGGAGGACCTGCTCGAAGGGCTGACCCTGCGGGTGGAGGCGTTGGAAGAGGCGCAGTCGATGGCACACCCCGAAGCTGAGGCTCCCGGCGATGGTAAAGCGGGGAGCGGAGGACGGCGCCAAGTGGAGTAGCCGTACGGGCTGCCGGGGCTGAAAGCCCCCTACTGGACGTGACAGGGGCGTCCGGCATGGGAGCGTCATACCTGAGTTCAGAGCATCGGGCTTGTGGACGGGACACAAAGAGAGGAGCAACCGGATGAAACAGGAAGGACCAGTCATCGAAGACGGTGAGGTCATGGACATGCGTCTCTTGGCGCTGCTGCGGGAGTTTGCGCGGGATCACGGACGAAAGAAGGCGGCGGCCATGCTGGGGGTGGACCGCAGAACGCTGGACGCCGGGCTGGACGAGGGCGTGCTGTCGAGGCGCATGAGGAGAGCGCTGGACAGGGCTCTCCAGTCGGGCTTGGGCTCTGCCGCTGAAGAGCAGCGGGACCGTAACGACAAGCTGGAGGAGCGGTTGACAGAGATGGAAGGCGCGGTCGATGGGTTGGCCAAGGAAGTGCGTAGGCGTCTGGCTGGCATCGAGGGTGCAGTCGAGGGTCTGCGTCGAGACGACGGCATGGGCGTCGGTCCTAGGCAGGCGGGGGTGGACGGCTCGGAAGCCGGTGTGACGGCGCAGGGTGGAAAGCCTTCGTCGAAGCCCAGGGTGTGGAGGGAGTACCCCCAGTTGGTGACTGAGGAGCCCGCCGAGGACGACGCAGACGTGTTCGGCGAAGCCTGGCCGCTGATCGCCGAGTGGCGGGAGTTGAGCGACGCTTACTCCCACAACGGCAAGGGTTTCCAGTGGCTGACTCGACGCAAGCGTCTGTTGGAGGTGGAGTTGGAGCTGCTCGAACAGCACGGGATGACGCTTCCCCCGGAGAGGCAACCACTGCACGGCCTCGACCGAAGCGGGCAGACCAGCTGGCGCTGGACCGCGTTCTACGAAACGCGAAGGGCGTGGTTCTGGCGCTGGCGCGTGAGGCAGGTCCTGAGGTTCGTCACGTTCGGACGATGTTGGCGGGACCTGCCTTCCGACGCCGGATCGATCCCTCAACGAAATCAAGGGGAAAGGAGTTGACATGAGAACGACCAGTCACAGCATTGACAGCAGTAGGGACGTGGATAACTTCTACCACATGCGGCTCATGGCTCTGCTGCAAGAGTTGGTGCGGGGGAAGGGCTACAAGGGCGCGGCCCAGGTGCTGGAGATCGACCCGAAGACGGTGACCAGCAGCGTCAGGACGGGACAGCTGACGCGCCGGGTGAGGGAGGCCTTGGAGCGTGCGTTGCAGGAGGGTGTGGGGTCGGCGGCGGAGCGTCAGCGCAGGCGCAACGAGAAGCTGGAGGCGCAGCTGAAGGAGTTGAAAGAGGAACTCCGAGGCGGCCTCAAGGGATTGAACAGGATGGAGGGTCGGCTCGATAAACTGGAAGGACAGGTCAGGGATCTGAAGGAGTCTCTCCCTTCCGATCTCAAGAGGTTGAGGATGTCGCTGGACGGGGTGCGGAAGTACTACGGCGTGCAGCGTCGCCTGCTCGACCAGCGGCTTCTGGCGTTGGAAGCGAGCGGTGACGGTGCGGAGGACGGGGAGCCCGCATGTGATGAGACTCGAGCTCCTTCGTCGAGCAGCGCTGTGGCAGGTGCGGTGCACCCAAGGCCACTCACGGGTCCGACACCGGCCGAGCCGCTGGGAGCCGGAGGGTGGCCGAGCATGGCCCTAGAGCAGGATGTGACGTATCCGGGTCATGGCGCCAACGCGGCTGTCGCTCCTGCCGAGCCTGATCTTCCTAGGCGGGCTCAGCGGTCGAAGCGGCAACTTGCCCGGTAAGAGAAAGAGGGCACGCAGATCGAGCAAGTTGACTGCGAGGTTTGCGAGAGACTCCGTGGGACGAGGTCAACATGGAGGCCATCACGAAAAGCGTCAAATGTCGCCACGAGCCTCACTCTCCTTGCCCAGAATCCGGGGCCTAGCTCCTTCCCAGTCTTGGAACAGAAGATGATTGACGACAGATACCCGTAAACCTATACTTTCATCGTAAGTTGTAGGCTTTCATTGTAAGGAGTTACTCGATATGGCGTCTGAAGAAGGTTGGGTCGGTATCACAGACGTAGCTGCCCACCTGAGCGTAGGAAAAGACTCCATATATCGTTGGGTTGACTCAAAGGACTTCCCAGCGCACAAGGTGGGGCGGCTCCTGCGCTTTCGGCTTTCGGAAGTAGACGAATGGGTGAAGGCAGGGGGTGGCAACAAGGCAGAAGACTCATCACGGTCGCAGGACGACGCTGGCCGAAGTCAGGATGACGGGTAAACGTTTATGCCGCGTATCTTTGACAATCTGACTCCTAACTCCAGTCTCCTGCCCGCATTGCAGGAGACCTTGGGACTCTCGTCGCGAGCGGACTTCTGCGTAGGCTATTTCAACCTGCGCGGTTGGGGCGGGCTTGCGCCGCACGTGGACGATTGGAGCGACGGTGACGGGCCGTGCCGCGTACTCATCGGTATGCAGCGACTGCCGCACGACGACCTCAGGGACGCCCTAAGTCTCGTCGACGGGCCCTCCAGCATGGACAACCAAACGGCGCACCGCCTCAGAGTCCAATTGGCCGAACAGCTCCGCCAGCAGCTCACCATCGGCGCTCCGACCAATGCCGACGAGAGGACCTTGCGGCAGTTGGCCGAACAG
Organism: Dehalococcoidia bacterium; assembly: GCA_965207225.1. GTDB lineage: Bacteria > Chloroflexota > Dehalococcoidia > Plut-88900 > Plut-88900 > Plut-88900. The sequence continues at coordinate 1,537,004 of CBDBLV010000005.1, read as the reverse complement.
CTTCGCGCCAAGAAGGTCGTTGTCAAGCTCTACCTACGTCACCCGCTGCACGCAAAGCTCTATCTGCTGTTTCGCAACGATCCCATAAACCCCATCGTGGGCTATCTGGGAAGCAGCAACCTGACCTTTGCCGGTCTGTCGGCACAGGGCGAGTTGAACGTGGACGTGCTCGACCAAGACGCCACGGTGAAGCTCAAGCAGTGGTTCGAGGACAGGTGGAACGACCGCTTCTGCGTGGACATCACAGACGAACTGCTCCAGATCATCGAAGAGAGCTGGGCGCGGGAGGCGCTGGTACCTCCCTATCACGTCTACCTGAAGATGGCCTACCACCTCTCCCACGAAGCTCGCGCCGGCCTCGCCGAGTTCAGGATTCCCAAGGTGTTCGGCGACCGGCTCTTCGACTTCCAGGCCGCTGCGGTCAAAATAGCAGCCCATCACCTGAACAAGCGCAACGGCGTTCTCATCGGGGACGTGGTGGGTCTTGGCAAGACGCTCATGGCCACCGCCGTCGCTCGCATATTCGAGGACGACTACGGGTTAGAAACGCTCATCATCTGCCCCCCGAACCTCGTTCCCATGTGGGAGTCGTATAGGTACGACTACGGACTTCGTGGCAGAGTGTTATCCATGGGCAAGGTGATTGGAGAGCTCCCCACACTCCGCCGTTACCGCCTTGTCGTCATCGACGAAAGCCACAACCTTCGCAACCGCGAGGGCCGCCGCTACCGAGCCATCCAAGAGTACGTCCGCGCCAACGAAAGCAAGTGCATCCTCCTATCGGCCACGCCCTACAACAAGACGTACTTGGACCTATCCAGCCAACTGCGCATCTTCGTGGAGGAAGACCAGGACCTGGGCATTCGCCCTGAGCTACTCCTGCGTGAGTTGGGCGAGATCGAGTTCAGCAGGCGCCACCAGGCCGCGCCACGTACCCTGGCGGCATTCGATTTCAGTGAGTACGCCGACGACTGGCGCGACCTGATGCGTCTCTATCTGGTGCGCCGCACCCGCAGCTTCATCCAGGACAACTACGCCGAGACAGACCTGGAGACTGGCCGTAAGTTTCTCACCTACGAGGACGGGACGAAGTCGTTCTTCCCCACCCGCGTACCTAAGACAGTCAAGTTCGCCATCGACGACTCCAACCCCAACGACCAGTACGCCAAGCTGTATTCGGCAAGGGTCGTCGAGATCATAAAGCGATTGAATCTACCTAGATACGGACTCGGCAACTACGTGCTGGACAACCCGGAGACGCCGCCTAGTAAGGGAGAGGAGCGGCAGATTGAAGACCTGTCCCGGGCTGGCAAGCGGCTCATCGGATTCTGCCGCACCAACCTGTTCAAACGACTGGAGAGCAGTGGCGCGTCCTTCCTGCAATCCGTAGAGCGGCACGTGCTCCGCAACTACGTCTTCCTCCACGCGATCAGAAACGGCCTGCCCTTGCCCCTCGGCACGCAGGACGCCGAGATGCTGGACTCCCGATTCACCGACGAGGACGCGGACCAGGCGAAGGGCGCTCTCTTCGACCCTGACGACGATGATCAGGATGAAGCGGTCGAGCAGACCAGCGGCGCTTGGACTGCCTCCAACTTTGAGGCGCGGGCGGCCCTGATCTACGGCGAGTACGAGGGCCGCTATAGTCGCCGATTCAAGTGGCTCCGCGCCGACCTGTTCAAGAGTTCTCTTGAGAGCGAGCTTCAGTCGGACTCCAACGCCCTCATGGACATACTCCAGACCTACGGGGACTGGGACCCCGCCAAAGACGCCAAGCTCGACGCGCTCAACTCACTGCTGACTGAGACCTTCCCAGACCAGAAGGTGCTGGTGTTCTCTCAATTCGCCGACACCGTTGACTATTTGGAAGCCGAACTCAGGAAGAGAGGGATGGCTGGCATGGCAGGAGTTACCGGCAACTCCGTCGACCCCACGGATTCGGCATGGCGATTCAGCCCGAACAGCAACCAGCGGCCGGGGCGGGGCAGACCTGAGCGTGAGCTTCGCGTCCTGATTGCCACCGACGTGCTAAGTGAGGGCCAGAACCTCCAGGACTCCCACGTAGTGGTGAACTACGACCTGCCCTGGGCCATCATCCGTCTCATCCAGCGTGCGGGCCGCGTCGACCGCATCGGACAGAAGGCGGAGGAGATTCTTTGCCACTCCTTCTTACCGGCCGAGGGTGTCGAGCGCATCATCGACCTGCGCGGACGGGTCCGGGAGCGGCTCAGGGAGAACGCCGAAGTGGTCGGCGCAGACGAGGCGTTCTTCGAGGACGAAGAAGACGATCAGGCCATTCTCAACCTATACCACGAGCGAGCTGGCATCTTGGACGGCGACCCGGAGGGCGACGTGGACTTGGCGTCCCACGCCTACCAGATTTGGAAGAACGCCATCGGCTCAGACCCGCGATTGGAGAAGGCAGTGGCCGACTTGCCGGACGTCGTCTTCTCCTCGCGGGAGCACACGCCCATCGCTCAACGGCCCGAAGGCGTGCTCGTGTTCATGCGTACCGCCGATGGCAACGACGCCCTCGCATACGTGGACCGCAAGGGCCAAAGCATCACCGAGTCGCAGCTTGAAATCCTCTCCGCCGCAGAGTGCAAGCCTGACGCCCCGGCTCAGCCTCACCACGAGAGCCACCACGAGCTTGTCGCCGAGGGCGTTAGGCACGTCGTTAGGGAGGAGAAGCGAGTAGGAGGCCAGCTTGGACGGCCCTCCGGCGCTCGCTTTCGCACCTACACTCGCCTCAAAGCCCACGCCGACGCCATCAAGGGTCAGTTGTTCGACGTAGACGCACTTCACAAGGCCATCGACGACATCTACCGCTATCCTCTGCGCCCGTCGGCAGTGGACACCCTGAACCGGCAGCTCCGAAGCGGCGTCTCCGACGACCAGTTGGCCGAAATCGTCATGTCTCTGCGCGAGGAGGACAGGCTCTGCCTGACGGGGGACGCAGCCGCCGATGCCCAGGAGCCTCAGATCATCTGCTCCCTGGGCCTCTTCGATACGGAGGGCGACTCCTGATGCCAGTCTCGATTGAAGAACTACGACCCCACCTACAGGCTTTCGACTTTCCGCGTCTCTTCATCGAAGGGCTGGGGTGGGATCACTACCCCACTGAGCCGTTCGTCGTCCGAGTCAACGAGCGGGACTACACGCTCAATCCAATTGCGGAGAAGACGGGGTTCGCTGTTTACGAGTGCGATTCCAGCGTCGACAACAACGTCCCCCAGTACCCGGTCCGACGCAAGATCGAGAGCGAAGTTGCCAAGCGCACCTTCGAGCACCTCATCATCTTCACCGACCCGGGCCGTAAGGCGCAGGTCTGGCAGTGGGTCAGGCGAGAAAGCGGTAAGCCTGCGGCCTGCCGCGAGTACGCCGTTACTACGGGCGCAAGCGGAGACCACCTACTCCAACGCCTTCAGCCTTTGTTCGTCTCCCTGGATGAAGAGCCGACGCTAAATATCGCCCTTATCGCCTCACGGGTTCGGGCAGCATTAGACGTCGAGAAGATTACCAAGCGTTTCTACGAACGGTTCCAGAAGGAGTTGAAGTCATTCGGGAACTTCATCGAGGGCATCACGGCCCAGGGCGACCGCGACTGGTACGCCTCCCTCATGCTCAATCGCATGATGTTCGTCTACTTCGTCCAGAAGCAGGGCTTCCTCGACGAAGACCTAAACTACCTGCGCAACCGCTTGAAGATGGTGCAGGAACAGAGCGGCGGCGGGCGTTTCCAGCAGTTCTACCGCCTCTTCCTCCTGCGACTGTTCCACGAGGGTCTTGGTCAGCCCGAAGCCCAGCGTGCGCCCGAACTGGCTGCCCTACTTGGCAGGGTGCCCTTCCTCAATGGTGGCCTCTTCGACGTACACGATCTGGAACGTGACAACCCCGACATTTCCATACCTGACACCGCATTCGAGCGGGTCTTCAACTTCTTCGACGGCTACCGCTGGCACCTTGACGAGCGGCCCTACCGGGAGGACAACGAGATTAACCCCGACGTGCTCGGCTACATCTTCGAGAAGTACGTCAACCAGAAGCAGATGGGAGCCTACTACACCAGGGAGGACATTACCGGCTACATCTCACGAAACACGGTAATCCCCTTCTTGTTCGATGCCGCCAAGAAGGAGTGTCCCGTGGCCTTTGGGCCGGATGGCGGTGTCTGGCGCTTGCTTCGGGACAACCCGGACCGATACATCTATCCTGCCGTCGGCCACGGCATCGCATGGAACGCCGGACAGCCGGAAGACCCCAAGCGCCTTGAAGCGCCACTTGACTTGTCAGACTATATCGCCGCGGGCATAGACGACGTGCCCAAACGCGGAGGCTGGAACGCCCCTGCGCCGGACGACTACGCTCTCGCCACCGAGACATGGCGGGAGGTTGTAACCCGCCGCACTCGATTTGAAGAGGTCCGCGCCAAGCTCGCATCGGGGGAAGTGCAGGATGTAGACGACCTCATCACACTCAACCTTGACGTCGAGAGGTTCGTCGGAGATGTAATCGCGCAGAGCGAGGGACCCGAATTGCTGCGGGCATTCTGGCACGCTCTCTATGGCAACCGCGAACGCAGTGACACCGGAATCTCTGTCCTGGACCCCGCCTGCGGCTCCGGCGCGTTCCTCTTCGCCGCGCTGAACGTCCTTGAACCCCTCTATACCGCCTGCCTGGAGGGAATGCGGGGATTCTTGGACGACGCCGAAAGATCTGAGCGCAAGCGCAGTCCTGAGCACCTAGGGGATTTTCGCCGCATCCTGGAGCAGGTAGAAAAGCACCCAAGCGAGCGATACTTCATCCTCAAGTCCATCGTCCTGAACAACCTCTACGGCGTCGACATCATGGAAGAGGCCGTAGAGATATGCAAGCTGCGTCTCTTCCTGAAGTTGGTCGCTCAGTTGGAGAGTTACGACCAAATCGAGCCGCTGCCGGACATCGACTTCAATGTCCGCGCCGGCAACACGCTGGTCGGCTTCACGTCACTGGACGCTGTGCGGCAGGCCATGACGGTCATGCCCAACGGCCAGCACCGGCAGGTGTTCCCCGAAGACCAGGCGGCCCTCGACCGAATCAATGAGGAAGCCGAGACCGCGAGCGCCGCCTTCAACCAGTTCCGTTGGCAGCAGACCATGCTGGGTGGAGAGGTAACTTCCGCCGACAAGCAGGCCCTCCGCAACCGCCTCCGCAGCCTCGACGACGAACTGGATCGCCACCTAGCTCGAGAGTACGGCATCGACCCTAACAAGCCCGCTACCTACGGCGCTTGGCGCGCCAGCCATCAGCCCTTCCACTGGTTCGTCGAATTCTACGGGATCATGGGCAAGGGCGGCTTTGACGTGGTGATTGGTAACCCACCATACGTGGAGTACACCAAGATCAAGGGTTTGTATTCGGTTCGTGGCATGGTGACCGAAGAGTGCGGCAACTTGTACGCAATGATGATGGAACGGTCACTCACAATCCTGAGCAATGGCCGATTTGGCATGATTGTCCCGGTGTCTGGCGCATGCACCGATGGATTCGCTCCTCTGAGAAGCTGTCTCGCGAGTGCTGGCGGTATGGTTGTAAGTCACTTCAATGACAGACCCAGCAGACTCTTTGACGGGATTGAGCACTGCCGACTTTCAATTTATCTCCTAAACGTCGGCTCCAGCGCAAGAAGGGTGTTCTCAACCGCCTACAACAAGTGGCAAGCCACGGAAAGAGACACACTGTTCCAAAGGCTGACTTTCATCGAGTCCACTGGAACTGATTCCAATGGTCTTCTGCCTAAGTTTGGGGATCCTATCGAGATGTCGATACTTCGGAAGTTCCATCGTAAGCCTCTAGCACCTGCGAGCAGGTCCGGGCAAGAATCAATCTTCTATACGAGGAAGTTGAGCAACTTCGTGCAGATTCTAGACTTCGTTCCAACAATCTATGACGAGGCTGGCAAGCTGAGGAAGCCCTCTGAACTAAAGGAGCTCAGATTTGACAGTCAGGTCAGCAGAGGCGCTGTGCTGGCGTTTCTTAATTCGACTCTCTTCTATTGGCTGATCACCTTGTTTTCTGATTGCAGAAATCTGAACAAGCGGGAAATCGAGATGACGCGGTTGAGTCTTGATGACGGTGATGGGGTTCGACGATTGGCAAACATCGCCGAAGAACTTATGGATGACATACAGAACCACTCGGAGATGGCAACCATCAATTACCGCAACAGGGGAAGTCTGACAATTCAGTCCACTTACCCACGGTTGAGCAAGGCGATAATCGACGAAATCGACCGCGTGCTGGCGCGGCACTACGGCCTCACGGAGGAGGAGCTGGACTTTATCATCAACTACGACATCAAGTACCGCATGGGGCGGAAGGTGTGAAATAGGAACCGATGGCCAACTCACAGCACATTACTTGGCTACTTGAAGGCGTCACGGCTTGGAACGCAAGGCACGCAGAAAGCGATTTCCGTCCCCAGCTTGATGGTGTCGACCTTAGAGAGATATGTCGTGGCACCTCGCTGGAAGGCATTAACCTGCGGCAGGCGTATCTCCGGAACTCCAACCTGGACAGCCTCAATCTTGCGAACGCTGACCTTGCGGACGCCAACCTACAAGGAGCCAGCCTTTTCTACACCGATCTTCGTGGGGCACAACTTTCACTTGCCAATTTCATGGACGCTTTTCTCGGGGTAGCGAATCTCAAAGGAGCAAGGGCTGGCGGAGCCACTTTCGACCGCGCTAATCTTAGTGCGGCTTGTTTGGATGATGCCTTCTTGGGTAAAGCCAATTTCCATGGCGCCAATCTTGTCAATGCAAACTTCAACAATGCCGACTTGAGAGACGCTTCCCTTGTCGACGCCAACGTGACAGGTGCGGAGCTTTGGAAGGCTTCCTTTTATCAACATTCCAAGCACAATGCCACAGTTACCTCGCAATTGGCTGATAGTGTAACAAAGGTTGGTGAACTGACAGAGATAGTGGACTCCGTCGTAAGGCACTACACTGCTTCAGTTACTGAATCAGATATTGACATGCCTCTACTCTACTTTCGTGGAGAGGCGCTTGGTACATGGGATCTAAGACCAGCATTGACTAGGCCCCCTTCAGACCATCAGCTCGATGTCCGTGGTAGAGAAGGAGAGATGTTGCTTGATCTCATGTCGCGCAGACCCGAAGAGTTCAGTCATCTGAGGTCAGCTCTGTCTGAATGGGTACTCGCCCAGCATTATGGACTCAAAACTCGATTGCTCGATGTGTCTCGCAATCCCCTCGTTGGCCTATTCTCAGCTTGTGACGACTCTCCGAGTCAAGACAGCTTTACTGATGAGGACGGAGTGCTTCACGTTTTCGTGGTGCCCAGAGAATTAGTGAAGTCCTTTGACAGTGACTCCGTTAGCGTCATCACTAACTTTGCCAAGCTTCCCTTGTTCGAGCAAAAAACACTCTTAGGCAAACGCGATCAAACCATTAAGGCCGAGATGGAGATTGTGGGGCGAGAGCCTCCCACAGGAGACCTCCACAGCAAATTCTACGGGGCGTTGACACGCCTCTATCACAACATTGGCCGAGAGAAGCCGCATTTCAAGGAAAGAATAGAACCACGGGACTTGTATAGGGTGTTTATTGTGGAACCGGAACAGTCTCTTGAGCGTGTAAGGGCCCAATCAGCAGCTTTTCTTGTTTCGGCCTTCCATGAACGTTTTGAGCCGTCCCACGTTCTGGCATGGACTCCTGACATTCCAATGTATGAACACTACAGATTTAAGATACCGGCCCAGTGCAAAAAGAGTATTCTACAGGAATTGCAGTTGCTCAATATGACAAGAGAAACTCTATTTCCGGGTCTTGAAGAAGCCACACAAGCTGTGATGCGACAGCACGGACGAAAAGGTGGCCGCACAAATGGCATAAAGGAGGTTTAGCCATGCAAAAGGCACTACACATCAGGACGACGGTACAACCAGGGGGCAGGGTGGAGGTTGCCAGCCCGGAACTGGAGGCTGGGCAGTCGGTCGACGTGGTGGTGACGCGCTCCTCGTCTACCGAGCGGCGATCCGTCGTTGACATTCTGGCTGAGGCGCCGGGGCATCGCCTCTTCAAGACTGCGAAGGAAGTGGACGACTACATCAAGGAAGAGAGAGCATCGTGGGACCGCTGACCCTACCTACGCACGGCCCCGTCTACCTCGACGCCAATGGCTTCATATACAGCGTGGAGCGTGTTGAGCCGTACCGCACGTTGCTCGAACCCATGTGGCAGCAGGCCCGGGCCGGTGAGTTCGATGTTGCGAGCAGTGACATCACGGTATTGGAAACGCTCGTCAAGCCGTTACGAGAGGGCGACGAAGTTGTCGAGATGCTGCTCCGATCGATGTTCGATGCGCACGAGGTTAGCCTAATCCCAGCCACGCGCGAACTGTGGGAGGACGCGGCACGCATCCGCGCCGATACGGGGTTGAAGACCCCTGACGCGCTTCATGCGGCGACAGCTCTGCGCTCCGGCTGCACCGCCTTCATCACCAACGACACCGACTTTCGCCGTGTCGACGACTTGCCCGTCGTTGTCTTGGACGATCTGGTCGAGACGGAGGCGTGACCTGTGCCAGACGATAGATTCAACGAGTACTCTGAGGCGTTACTCGCACAGTACGCCCGCAGGAACACACAGACCGTCACTCAGCGTCTGGAAAGCTTGTGTGGGTTCCTCAGGCAGAAGGGCGATGTCGTGCAGACCATGTTCGGCGGTTCGGTGCGGAAGGGCACTTACGTGACTGGCCTCAGCGATGTCGACGCTCTGCTCATAGTGAACCAGTCTTCGCTTGTAAACCAGTCCCCTGCAAGGGCCATTGAGCACGTGCGGGAGACCATCCAGGATCGGCTCCGGCAGAATACCGTAAGCGGAGGCAATCTAGCGGTCACGGTCAGCTACTCTGACGGGACCGAGATACAGATACTGCCTGCCATAAGGACCAATAGTGGCGGCGTTCGGATAGCCAACCCGGGGAGCAATCAGTGGAGTAACGTGGCGCGGCCTGATGACTTTGCCAGGAAGCTCGCCGAAGTCAACACGGCGAGAAGCGGCAGAGTAGTTCCGGTAATCAAACTTACCAAGGCGATGGCGGACTGCTTCATCAGCCGTCCCAGCAGAAAGATCAGTGGCTACCACATGGAGTCCTTGGCAATTGACGCGTTCAATAGCTATCAAGGACCCCTCGACCCTAAGAACATGCTCATTCACCTATTGGGGCACTCGATGGATGCGGTGAAGAGTCCGATCAAAGATTCCACGGGGCAGTCGAGATACGTGGACGAATCTCTTGGCCCGGCAGACTCTGGACCTCGCAAGCGGGCCTCAACGTATTTTGGACAGATGCGAGGCAAGGTCAATTCTTGCAAGACCAGGGCAGCGTTCAACGCCCTGTTCTGCATAGGGGACTAAAGTGGACGGGCGTGGCATGGTGAACGTGGAACTACTACCGGAAGTCAAGTCGAAGGGCAATCTAAGTCTGCTCGACGAGCCGCTTACGGCTCTGTTCTGCTCCAATCGCTGTCCCGGCGACCTCATCCTGAAGACCTACGACCTTGCCAGGGCCATGCGCGATGCCCGCGTTCCCGTAATCGGTGGCTTCCAGACGCCAATGGAGCGCGAGTGTCTGCGTCTGCTGGTCCGAGGAAGTCAGCCGGTGGTCGTCTGCCCAGCCCGCGGCATCCACAACATGCGCATCCCTCGCGACTGGCGCCCCGCCCTGGACGGTGGCCGCCTTCTGGTCCTGTCGCCCTTCCCGACCACGGTACGCCGTCCGACCGCTGAGCTCGCCGCCCAACGTAATGACTTGGTGGCCGACCTCGCGCAGCGAGTTTTCATCGCTCACGCAGCACCCGGCAGTAAGACTGAAGTCTTTGCCCGCAAGCTCGCTGACTCGGGTAAGCCTCTGCTCACGCTGGACAGTGCAGCGAACGAGAATCTGGCGGAGATGGGAGCGAGGACAGTTCAATTGCATGGGGCAGAGATTGGACTCAGCCTTGTGAACACCACAGATTGGGAGAGTCGTCATGCTGCAAACGTCCAATAAATACACCATGAAGATTTCCCGGCTTACCATCGACAAGCTGGGCATTCAGATGTACGACAGAGTGTCTGCCGTCCTAGCAGAATTGATAGCGAACGCCTACGACGCGGATGCCGAGCAAGTCAGAATTACGTTGCCCTTTGGTCAGTACCTAGCCCGGAAGGTCCAAGGACGTATCGAAGATCAAGGCTTCGAAATTGTAATCGAAGACAACGGCAGCGGGATGACTGCACACGAAGTAAACGAGTTTTACCTGAACGTTGGGTACAACCGGAGGAATACTCGGAGTGATCGAACGCCCAAGCACAAACGCCGGGTCATGGGCAGAAAGGGCATTGGCAAGCTAGCGCCCTTCGGCATCTGCCACGAGGTTGAAGTCATAACTGCGGGAGGAGCCAAGACTGGACATGGCTACGCAGTCTCCGACCTGATTCTTGATCTGGACGAGATTCTGAACGAGAAGACTGACCAACTTGGGAATGTACTGCCCTATCACCCGACCCCGGGTGCGCGAGACGGGACCCACGACGACTCTACCGGCACAAAGCTGATTCTGAGACGCTTCGACCGTCGACGTGTTCCTACGAGAGAAGAGCTAGATCGCCAGCTGGCCGCTAGGTTTGGACTGAGCCAAACTAACTGGAGTGTCCGGTTGGAGGACACTACCGGAGAAGAGGATCCAATCGACCTTGGCACTCTAAACGTGGACACCATGCCTGGCACCCGCATCGAAGTAGACGACAGGCCGGTCAAAGTCGACGGCCAATTCCTGCCTGTATCTGGATGGGTTGGCTACGCGAAAGACCCTTACAAGGACGAGGTGATGGCTGGGGTCCGCCTCTACGCTAGAGGAAAGATAGTCGCTCAGACTAGAGACTTCGACATCAAGACCGGCTTCACCGGCGAGTTCAAGATGAGAAGCTATCTGACGGGAGCCATCCACGCTGAGTGGCTAGACGAAGATGAAGATTTCATCCGAACTGACAGGCAGGACATCATCTGGAACTCTGACCTCGGAACTCCGTTGCGTGAGTGGGGGAGAGACCTCCTCAAGGAGCTTGCTGCTAAGGCGGAAGCAAGTACAGGTCAGCGTGCCTGGGACCTATTTCTTGAAGAGTCTAGGTTGGACGAGCGCCTCAGGGCAGCACATCCGACGGATAGGGCTATACGAGAGTCGGTACTTAGGGCCGCAAGGTCACTAGTAGCGCGGGCGGATAGGGACGCCATCAAGAATTCCAACTACAGAGATCGCATGGTGCGGTTAGCCTATGCCATAGGCCCTCACACAACGCTGCTAACCACTTTGGATGAAGTAGCCTCCCAAGCGGACGGAGCTACTGATGTGATTCTCGACCTGTTCGAGAGAGCCAGATTGGTCGAGATGTATTCTCTTGGCCAAGTCGCCCAAGAGAGGGTCGGAGCAGTTGAGCAACTGCGGCGGCTAGTATCCAGTCCTTCCACCGTTGAGAAACAGTTGCAGAAGCTCATAGAGACCGCACCCTGGATACTCCATCCCGACTGGACGCCGTTGAGCTTCAATCAGTCTCTGGTATCAACCCGAACTAACTTCCAGTCTTGGTATCTGGCCGAGTATGGTAAAGAGATAGTCACCTCAACCATCGACAATCCAAGCAAGCAACCTGATTTTGTGATGCTCAACCATGAGGGCAGACTGGAAGTCGTAGAAATCAAACGGCCCCAGCACTCGCTGACGGACGAGGAATTTGATAGGGCATTTGGATATCTGACAGCGGTGAGACAGTTCATCAGCGAGACAGCTGCGGTGAGGGCGTCATTTCCGACAGCTCAGCTGACGATAGTCTGTGACTCATTGAATGTAGACGCACTCAGAGCCAACAGTATTCGCACTGACCCAGACATTTCTCATAAGACATGGCACGACCTATTGGAATCCACTAGCCGACGCCATGAAGACTTTCTCAAGGTGGTCGGAGAAATGCAGGGGCAGCTACCGGAGCTATCGACGGAGGGGGAATAACCTTTGTCTACGGACGTGATGAAGCCCTCCCAACGCTACAGGGCTATGGCACACAATCGGGGCCGAACTGGCCCTGAGCGGACCTTAGCTTCGGCACTATGGCGTCAAGGAGTCCGGTACTTTACGCATGAAGGGTACAAGGCCGTCAAGGGTACAAGGCTTCGCGGTAATCCTGACATGGTGCTTCCGGGCAAGCGGATAGTCATCTTTGTTGACGGTTGCTTCTGGCACGGCTGCCCGCAATGTGGCAAGCACGAGGGATTGACTGACGAATTCTGGGTGAACAAGATCGCAGGCAACGTGGAGCGGGACCGCCGAGTCACGGCCGCACTCGAAGGCGAAGGCTGGACGGTGCTTCGCATCCCAGAGCACGACATCGACACGAAGCCGGCACTATCGGAAACTGTCAACCGACTGGTCTTACTGATTCAGGCAGCACCCACCGGAAGTGCGATTCGCGACTTCGTGTTGGGCGATAGGCCAGAACCTGAACGGCCCCTGACCGCCGTTTCTCTGTTCTCCGGGGCCGGGCTGAGCGACCTAGGTTACGAGATGGCCGGATTCCGGTTTGTAGTGCAGGTCGAGGTCGACGAAAAACGCGCCGCCATCGGCGCCGCCAACTTCCCCAGTTCCACCTGGCTTACACGGGACGTCCGTGGCAGTGAGGATGAAATAGTAACTGCCTACCATCGGGCCACATCTCAGCAGCTCGACTTGCTGGTAGCCACACCACCTTGTCAGGGCATGAGCAGCTCTAACCCCAGCAGAGGCAAGCGTCGGAGTCCTAGAGCGCAAGAGCTAGAAGCAAAGAACCGGCTGATGCTGGAAGTGATTCCCGTTGCCCGGAGGCTGAAGCCTAAAGTCATAGTCGCTGAGAATGTTCGTCCCGTGTTGACACTCAACGTGACGTACGCGGGTGCTGATGGCACGGTGATTGATCATATCCGCAACCACCTTACTGACTATGAAGTGTTCCCGGAGGTGGTGAACGTCGCCGACTATGGCATTCCCCAAGTCAGAAAGCGTGCGCTGGTGGTCGCCGTACACAAGGACGAACCATCTCTGGCGAGTACATTGTCCGGCGAGGGGGCACCTCTGCCGTGCCCAACCCATTCTGAGCGTCCAGCCAACGGTGCTTTGCCATGGGTAAGCATTCGGCAATGGCTGCATTTGATGGAATACAATCAGTTGGATGCCAAGTCCGAAGAAGCGGCGCGCGGGGAGCATTGGCTCCACTTCGTACCGTCATATGGGGCCGACCGATACATGCAGGTCAGCCAGATACCCCCGAATTCGGGGCGCAGCGCCTTCGAGAACGACGAGTGCCCGTCGTGCGGGAGGCATGAGGTCCCACCTGAATTCATACTCTGCCCCTCTTGCGGGGAGGTCATGCGCAATCGGCCCTACGTTGAGCGAAACGGGCAACCTGCCTTGATCAATGGATTCCATTCCAGCTACCGACGTATGAGACCCGAGAGGCCCGCGTACACGATCACCACCAATTCAAGCCACATAGGGAGTGACTTCAAGGTTCACCCGTGGGAGAACAGAGTGCTAAGCATCCTGGAATGTGGCGACCTTCAGACTATCCCTCGGTTCTACGACTGGACACTCGCAAAGGAGAATCGAACGCTCTACCTAATCCGCAACTTGATCGGAGAGGCGTTTCCTACCTACTTCACGTACCTGCACGGCCAGGTCCTGGCCGAGTTCCTATCCGAATCTGTGTCAACAGCGCATGAACAAAACGGTTTTGGCCGGGACAATGGAAGACGACCGTGAGTGCAGGACAGGCACTCACAGCCACGGTTCACTGATTCAACCTTTGTAGTACCTAGCCCAGCTGTGTAATCCTGGGTACGGTCAGTTCCCGTGCCAGCTGGCTAGCCCTCTCCGTCAGCGCCTTGTGGACACCCTATTGTCTAGGAATCCAACTTAGCTTGAATGGACCCAAATCGACCGCCCACGAGCACCTGAGTTTTCCGTTGCGCTTGTGTCCGACGAATTGAAGCCTGGGGAAGCTCGAACCCGTAGTCGGTCAGACAGTCCCAATCTTCGATCCACCTAAGGCGGAAGCTCTGTAGTCTCCCTCAGCCTGCTGCCTACCATTTGACTCCGGTCGCCTCCAAATCGGCTGTCCACGAGAACCGTATTTTCTTGTGTCTATTGGAGGACAAAGAACGACTACTCGGTCTACGTCATGAGACAGGCCTCCCGCCGCTCCTGGCGCATCGGGCAGACCCGCCCGGTAAAGGTCGTCTTCATGTCCTACCGGAACACCCTGCAGGCCGACGCCCTCAAGCTGGTGGCCCAGAAGCTCCAGAGCTCCCTTGCAGTCGAGGGCGAGCTGCCCGAGGATGGCCTCGCCGCCTATGGCGACGAGGGCGACGACCTGATGATGGCCCTGGCCCGGAGGATCGTCAGCGGAGAGGAAGGCGAGGACGGGACCGTGGAAGAGGCATTCGCCCATGCCCGCAGCGCCGAGGCTGCCGCAGAAGAGTACCTGGTGGACGACGGCTGGAAGGTCGTCGAACCGGAGGCGGTAACGGAACTGGTGGACGGCAACGATCACCACGCCAACGGTCACGACGACCTGTTCGGAGTCGGGCCTGCGATGGAGCTGGCGCCGGTCCCGGTCAACGGGAATGGCAACGGCTACCACGGAGAGGCCGACGAGCCCCGGCAGACCCTCTTCTCCTGGGCCCAGTTCATGGTCGAGGAGCCTGTCAAACCCAGGCGCCGCAACGGCAAGCCCCAGCCCGCCAGCCTCTCCATGTTCGAGTGGGCGCTGGAGCAGGAGAGGGAGTTGGTCGGCGCCGGACGCTAGACCTCTGTTCACGGGAGCGCCGGTCGCAGGGCAGATGGCCGCCGCTCCCGCACGTGGAAACGGATATAGGCATCGACAAGGAAGGAGACCAACGATGGCACGCGTATTCGTCTATGACGGAAGAGAGTTCCCCGACCCCGACCCGGAGATGAGCGTCGACCAGGTGAAGAGCACCCTGGCCGATTTCTACGGCGAAATTGCCAACGCCTCGGTCAAGGAGACCAAGCGGGGCGAGGACGCCGTCTACGAGTTCCAGCGGCGGGTGGGAACCAAGGGCGTCTTCGACCGCTCACCGAGCCGGAAAGGATAGCCCGATGGACACCCCCACCCTGGCGGGGCTCCTTGCGGCAACGCCGCGGGTGAACCTGCGCATCATCGAGCTCACGGCGGAGCTCACACGGCCCGACGGCTCCCTGGACCTGGACGCCGCGGCCGCACGACAGCCGGAGGTGGAACTGGCCTGCGACCAGGCGCAGGCCTACGCCTCGGGCACCGGAAGGCTGGCCGAGGCGCTGCGGTGGAAGCTGCAGTCCCGCTACGCCTGAGCGGCGTTACGGAACTGCTCCTGCGGCGTCCGCCGTCGCTGCGGGAGCTGGTGACGCTGGTCGGCTACGCCGACGACTACGCATGGTTCACGGGCCTGGTGCGACGTATCTTCCCCCAGGAGGCGAAGACCGTGCTCTCGGTCCCCGACGTGCGCCAGAGGGTGGAACGCTTCGCCCGGCTCTTCGGGGAGCGGCACTTCCCCCTCTATGCTCCCTACATCGAGTTCTTCGCGGAAGACGATGAACCGTCCTGGACATGGCTCCGGAGGGGAATTCCCTTCGACCTGGCTGGATTCGGTTACGAGGGCCTGCACGAGATGTGGGACGGCTACCGGGACGGCATCTCGGCCATGGCCCTGCTGGTCAAGCCCCCCGACCTCTACTACGAGGGCCCCGACGGGCTTAGGACGGCATGGCTGGAGTCGGCCGCAGAGAGGATTCCGAGGGAGACCCTGGAGAGGATTCCCGAAGGCGGAATAGCTCTCGAAACCCTCACGGGGGTGCTGACCGGGACGAAGTTCGAAGGGGCCGCACAGGCCGCTTCATGGATCCTGGCCGAGACAGGCAACTTCTTCCTCGACGACTGCTACGACGAAGGAGCTTACAACGGCTTCTGCGACCCCTGGGATGACGAGATCATCGCCCAGGGCACCGAGGAGTGGCGAAGGGCCAGCACCCTCATGGACTCGGTATGCAAGCTGGCCGACTGGCTGGAGGAGGACCTTCCGGCCCGCTTCGCCGAGATGCTGGACTTCGCCCTGTCCCGGCTCACCGAACAAGAACAAGGAAAGGAGGATGACCATGACGACCCCCACGGAAAAGACCGCATGGTCCCTGCCGGGACCGGAGGATATGCCCAGGGACAAGCTCCAGCTTCAGCTTGAGGTGTACGCCGAGACCCTCCTGCTGCGGGGCTTCGAGGGCGAGACCAGCTGGGTCAGGACAGTATCGGCCGACGAGATAGCCAACGTCTTCACCCAGCACCTAGGCTTCTCTTCGGGGCTGCTGCCCCGGGATGCGCTCTGGTGGAACCAGGGCGAGACCGGGCAGTTGGTGGCCCTCTGGAGACCCCCACAGGTCTGGCCGGTGGCCCTGCAGCGGGAGGCGTTCAAGCCCCCCGCACGGCTCCGGCTCCCCATGCCGGGGCTGGTCTTCGTTTGCTCGCCGGGCCGGGCGCCCTGGGTCTACGCGGCCCTGGAGCGTCCGGCCGATTCCGAGCAGCAACTCTTTCGGATGCCCGCCTTCAACGTCTTCCGGGATGGGCGGGTCTGCCCCGGAAGCCACCGCTTCCCCGAGGAGGTGGGACTGATACCGGAGTCCTTCTTCCAGTCCTATTTCTCGGGCACCGGGGACACACGGGAGCGCTCGAAGAAGCACCCCGACAACCTGCACGCGCTATGGGAGGAGATAGATGGAAAGCCTGAGTACCCGGTTGAGGACCTTGTTCCCCAGTGCACGGTGGCCCAGGTCATTGCGGCCTCTCAGGGGAAACGGGGCTATGGCTACCGCTAGCGGCGGTCCCGCGGCGAACCCCCGTCCGAACCCGGTCGGCTACGTTGTCAATCACCCGGATGGGCTGAGCGGGGCGCACGGAATCGGCCTCGACTACGTTTTGGGAGCGGGCGGTCTCTATGTCCAGTCCGGGAGCGCCCACCTGACAGCGCGGGTGCTCGTCGCTCCCTGCGAGGTGCGAGGGCTCGCACCCGTGGCCGAGAAGGTGGAGCTTGCCCACGGGCCCATCCCCACCCGGCTCTTCGAGTTTGGCCTGCGCTGGTTCCGAGACGACCCCGACACCGAGCGGTTTTTCGCCGTTGGATGGGACGGGCGCTCCTACCGGCTGGTGGTGCCCCCGCAGGCTGGGGACGCAACCTCCCTGGCCTACACGCCGCCCGCAGGGGTGGTAGCCGAGTTCCACTCCCACGGAGTCTCCCGGGCCTTCTTCTCTAAGACGGACAATAAGGACGAGCAGGGCTTTCGGATATACGGCGTCGCCGGACGCCTCGACTCCGGCCGGCCCCAGCTGAGTCTCCGGATCGGGATCTACGGATACTTCGCTCCGGTGGCGTGGCGGCAGGTGTTCGACGGCCCGAACTTTGGACTCCGGCTGGTGGGCGAAGGCACGAATCTCAAAGACGAGGAGGTAAGCGACGAATGCCCTACTACCTGGACAACTCGTTCCTGCTGGACAACCCCTGGATAACTGTGGTCGGCTGCGGCGGCACCGGCGGCTTCGTCGCCGAGGGCCTGTGCCGGCTCTTCCAAGGACGCCAGTCCACCATAGTCCTGGTCGACCACGACCGGGTGGAGCCCCACAACCTGCTCAGGCAGAATTTCTATGCCGGCGACGTGGGGGCCTTCAAGAGCCAGGTCCTGGCCGACCGGCTGGCCAGGGTCTACAACCGGCCCGTGGGATACTCGGTCTACCCTTTCCGGGAGGCTGAATCCTGCGAGTACGGGTACCGCTATCCAGGCCTACCCGGCTACGGGGACAGCCTTATCATCGGCTGCGCCGACAACGCCGCCGCACGGCGAGCAATGGCCGAGTCCCTGCCGGGAGACCCGCGCCGGTGGCTAATCGACGCGGGCAACGACACCAACTGGGGACAGGTGCTCATCGGAAATGTCTCCGGCGAGTGCATCTGGGATGGGCCCACCTTCGCGGGCGAGACCTGTCACCTGCTGCCTGCGCCCACACTCCAGCGCCCCGACCTGCTGACCGCGGTCTCGACCAGGCCGCCGGACGTCGACTGCGCTGCTGCCCTCGACCTCACCGACCAGGACCCCACCATCAACCAGATGATGGCGTCGCTGGTCCTGCAGGTGATACGCCGCATGGTGGCTGGCACGTGCCCCTTCATGGGCCTCTACCTGGACATGGACCAGGGCACGGTAACGCCTGCCTACGCCACACCGGAGGCGGTGGAGCGGCTGGTAGGACCGACGGACTTTGAGGACTGAGAGTAGATTCCGGCACGCTTGAATCGCACTCTCATTGGAAAGGAAGGCTAAACGATGTTGAACGAGACAGTTGCTGCAACGACCGCAACCATGTGGCAGGACAAGCACAGCGGCCTTCGGAGGCACAAGCTGATTACTAAAGAGATAGGGGACACCATCCCCGCCCTCTACGCCAACGAGAACGTCGAGGACTACGACACAGTCATCGCCCACATGAAGCTCTTCAGTCCCTACAGCGGCTGGACCTGGTTCGTGACCGAGTGGGACGCGGAGACCGGGCTTTGCTTCGGCCTCGTCCAGGGGTTTGAGGAGGAGTTGGGATACTTCAGCTTGGACGAGCTGGGGGAGGCTACCGTGTTCGGCAGTGTACCCGCTGTCGAGCGTGACCTGTACTGGGAGCCCAAGGCCCTTGGGGAGATTAGAAGGGGACCGGCCTGAGCCCGAGGATCGGCCACACATTAGGAGAGGAGAAGATCATGCCTGAGGAAGTCGGAACGCAGACCACCCCTTCGGACACTCCAAGTGCAGGGGACAGTCTTTTCGGCAATGCGTCAGCGGGGACAACCGATCCGGTTGCCGTTGAACAGGGATCCCAAGCGCAGACCACAGAGAGTCCGCAAGATTCGGCTAACGCGGCGGCGCAGACCCCCGAGGAAGAGGCATCCCCGAGCGAACAGCCCGCCAAGGATGCCGGGAATGAGACCTCCCAGACGACTGACCTGAAGGTCGTCGTGTCTATCAAAGGAAGCAGGGGCACCATCGGGGTCCAACAACCATCGTCGGACCCGCACATCGAGACCTTCGACGGCCTAGACGAGTCTGGGTTGACAGAGGAGGTCCCGACGGTGATACAGAGGGCGCGGGCACGGTGGGAGGAGAACCCGAAGCATCCGGTCTACGAGCGGCCCGCACCGCCGGCCAAGAGCCGGAAACGGCGAGGCCAGGGTACGGCCAAGGACGCAGATGCCACAGCAAAGACGGAGCAACAGGAGACGCTGAAGCTATTCTAGGGCCGCAGCGCGAAGCACGGGGGAGGAAGTCGCAATATTACGACGACCTCCCCCGCACGGCCATATGTGTGGCCTTTTTCGCGTTTCGGACCGATTGCGTCCTTTTGTATGGGGTATTTTCTCGTTTCCGGGACGGTACGGAAACACGGAAGGAGCAGGATATGAGAGCTCGTGGATCATTGACATGGGTAGTTGAAAACAGAAGGAGTTACGGAGTTATGGACATGCACCTGTTTGACGAAGAAGCGACTGAGGAGAGAGCTCTGTGCGGGGCCGAGACCTCAGCCGACTATCGGAGAAGCGTGACCGGTTATCTTGAGGACCGGCTGAACGAAGCCCGGGTCGGGACCGTATGCGAGCTGTGCAAGGGACTGGCTGTACCGTTTGCCCAAGCCATGGCCGTCGACCTGGAGGCCGAGGGTTTCTTGGGAGAGGCGCAGGATTATCGCCAACTTGCTGAGAAGCTCGCCAGTGAGATCCAGCAGTATACCCCGGGGGGCTAGTTTGTCCAGTTTCAAGGGATCGTACCGGTCAGTTCGTTATCACGATTCGGTCCCTTACCTAGATGGCGCTCTTTCTTTTTCTGGTTACTTTAGAGAGTAGGGTTTGTCCCGCCATGCCAACACTCTCTGGTGTGCCATCTCTTTATTTGGAGGGTGAAGAATGGGTACTGTCTCAGTTTGAATCCTTGTCAGCTACAAGGCCCTTTTGAAGAAAATGGTAACAAGCCGTCTTGAATGGAATCTTACGTTCTTTCGAGTGATTTAGGATTTTATCGTAGACGGACTTCGACACCCAATGGGAAATGTATTTGTCACTGGTAGACACTAGAGAAGACTCCTTCGTTTAGTGAGGCCCAGGAGGTCGTGGAGCCATCCTCCTTTTTAGTTGGAGAGACACCACCGAAGTTGAGTAAGAGTCGCTTAGGGCAATCCCAAAGGCCTCCTCAAACGCATCCTGTCAGCGGGGTTCGCCATCTAGGAGAGTCCAGATTTGCAGCCACGCCCTGTCCGGTGTGTGCAATTCCTCCACCAGGAAAACGGTCGCGACGAAACTTAACTGATAGCTGTAGGTTCGCGCATCGAATTCATCTAGTGACTTCAACGCTTAAAGGACATACGCCATGTTGTCATCCTCTGCGCCCGGAGTCTCTTGCCTTCGAACCCTTTCACACTCCACATAGTGGTAAGGCTTGTTGTTGACCAGCTATGGAACACAGTCGGGTCGGGTCGGCGTCTGATAGAGGTAAGAAGCATATTCTGCTGTGCCTTCGATCAACCATACTGCGGGCCTTTTGGTGACTCCGAACCATCCATTGGCCAGATGGTATTGGAGAAGAGGCAGGCACATAATTGCGATTACGTCAAGATGTCGCACAAGAAAATGGTTCTGCTGACCACCCTGTGGGTAAGCGCCACCATCATCCCCCCGTCTCACAGAGTCGGGCCCGGGAACACCAGGGCGTCGGTGGGGTTACCGGTGATGGCAGCACGGGCATAGTCGTCGTACCGGGACCCGTAGAACAGCACCCCTTTCCATAGGGATGGCGCCCATACTGAGGTGATAAGGGCGGCGAGGGTGCTTTTAGTGAACAGGGTTTGTTTCACAATTACACATCGGGGATGGATCTGCTTGGCTGAGACAAGACCTCCCGCCATCGGTTCTCAACACCACTGGTCAATTTCCAGACCAGCCCCCAGCTCACTATGAACCACAACACAGAAACAATGTCGACCCACTGGTAGATGCGGTCGGCACGTATCCAATCTTCAATGGAAGACTCTGTGTTGAGGTCTAGAAACACAGCCATTACCACCCTGTCCAGAACGCTCGTTGCCAAAGTGAATATCCACCACAAGATCAGCCAGTTAGGACTTGGTCCGTGGGGGTATGCGCACCTAAACAGGTCACGCATGACCATTAGGGGCATCCAAAGGTTGGCTATCGGAATAAACCACCACCCCACCGACCATGCCGGAGAGTACTGTATCGGAGCCCCCTGTGCCCGTAAACCGGCTGTTGTTCGGTGTATCCAAAAACAAAAGCAAACTGCTGACGCGATGTAAGATATGCAGGCGAAGACTGCCGCACCGAGCACTTGATCGTCGCTTTGCTGGATTTCCCATTGTTCCACTAGGTCTTTGGGGTTACCCATCCGACGCAGTAGGTCGATTTCAATCTGGGTCACCCACAGACTAAGTAGAGTTGCGACAATACTAAAGCCAGTAGCTACCGACAGTATGATAAAGCGCGGGTTAATAGGGTGGCGGGTGTACTCGTTCCGCAGTTCGTCTCGAGAGTTGATCTCGGTCATATACTTCTGCCGTTACCTAGTAGGCAAGCCATGCTGCAGGAGCGGATGTATCATACGACGCCCCTGGTGCCAGCCGCTTCCCCCGTTCCAACTCCTCCTGCAGTGTTGGTCCCAGTACTGCCACACCCCTAAGACGCCTAACCGAGGGCGGGATCTGGGGTGGTCAGCGCACTTCCCACACAGGCCGCCAGCATGAGGGTCAGGGTGGCCAAACGATGGAGCCGGCATCCGTGTAAAGGACAGGCCCGCATCATGCCCGTCTTCTCCTTGAAATCGGTAGGTGATATTCCTGACATGTGTAGTAGGGAAATGGCCCCATCAACGGGCTGCGTAGCCTCCTGCTTTCGCTCCCGGTGTCAAATATGACAGTCATCCCTCTACTTAGTAACGACCCGATCTTTCAACCGGGATGAGGGACCCGGAGATGGAATGGCCGCTTCGGGCCCTGCCCACACTCCGCCCTTATACACCGTCCTCTCTCGGCGGGGGGCACTAACCAAGAATGTATGGTATCACGTCTTATCAATGACTGCAGTAGTAATTCCTTGTGCTATATATGATATGTTGTACAATGTTTCAGGTCGGGCCTGACGACTCGGTATCGTCTGCGTACGGCCACGGGTGGAGGTAGTGCATTGCCGAGGCTTCTCGGTAATCGGGTCCGAGTGCAGAACTTACCGTCCTCGGGACTGACCGACGAACTATTTTTTCCTTTGGTCCGAGGGTATGAATCTTTACGGAAGGACAGCTCAAGAACGACGACCCCCGGCTTGAGGCCGTCCCTAAGTTCCGGTTCATCCACTCAATGACAATGCCGGGCAAGATCACGAGCGGTAGCAGTGACTCAGCGAAAGACGATGCAGTCCAAATGATTGTCAACTTCGGCGAGAAGAGGCGGGAGTTGTACGTGGTGAGTCAGGCGATAAGTCCGACGCTTGAAACCGTTAAAAGGTTGGAAGCTAGGCCATAGAAAGGGGTGTTGCACGGAGTGTCAGCAGGCACGTCCAGCCTCCATGTGCCCGTCCATTCGATCGTGCATCCAACGCTGGCCCATGACACTAAAGCCAGGCCCCTCCTTCAGGCCCCAACCCAAGGCCCGTGTCAATCAAGGCCAGCAAGTCGGAGGCAGTCTTAAAATAGATGGACGCAGGCAAGGAGGTGCGGGCCGTCAGTGCCTCTATCACCGGAATCGAAGGCAAGGTCATCCGATCCTGCCTCCGGGACAACTTCATTGTGGGAAACATTTAGCTCAAAGGGGGAGCGTTGGCCTGTCCCTTTCAATGAAAACACGGATTCTGGGAAATGCGGTGTAGTAATGGGGACCAACTTCAACCTGCGCAACGACCTGAGTGCAGGCCAGCAGATCGGTAGCGCCAAAGCCACCTGGGTTTGTTCCCAGGCTTTTCTGCCAAGTGATTGGAGACGACCTCGCCAAGAGGAACATTTGGAAGGATTGCACTATAAGCGGTAAAAGCGGCCACAATATCTTCCGGGCACTGGAATCAGAAGGGGATGACCACAAGGGAGTCGTTCTGTCGATAAGAAGTCGTTACGAACAGGCTGGCAAGCACGTTTCCACCGGGAGACGGTTTAGAGACTGCTTAATTGACGTGCAGGTGCACGATGACCTCATGGCTGAACCATCCATCCTCATCGAGGTCGAAACCGAAGTCCTTGTTACAGCACGAGAAGCAAAGGCCCAGTGGGTCAACTACTCCCGGGCTTACGATAAGTGGTGGCTGGCAGTACCGACAAGCTGTATAGAACAGGCAGAGCGTTTGTTGAGGATCTATAGCATCAACAACTGCACCACTATCGGCTGGTGGCGCACGAATAGAGGTTACAGCTTTTCTGTATTGCCCGGGTTTGAATAGAGGCCAACGAACCCGTCGTCCTCGTGGTCAGCAGGCAACTTCTGCCCTTCGCGCTTGTGGGCCTGTTCTACCGGCATAAAATCAGGGTCGATCTCCCGCGTCCTCACGAGGTAGTTCAACGATACCCCAACTCCACTTGGCAATGCCCATAAGATCGGCGTTATTGGAAGACATATCACCCAAAGACTCGGCACCCACGCTCCAGAGCTGCTATGAAAGGGAACGTCAACTACCAGTCCAACCACGGCAGTTCGGTGAGACTAGGTTCAGTCGAAAGGCACCCCGAACCTCAGTCAAGATAGCATCTGGAGGATTTTCACCCATCATTTCCAATTGATTCACTTGGCTATGAGGAAACCACCGAGGCCGTCGATACGGTCGCTTCGTCTATCATCATGCATGCGTAACTGCTTAACAAGCAAATGTCCCTTTCCGTGTACCTAGTATCTGCTGTAAAGGCACTTTCCATCGATATAGGTGTGCTCGACGGCTATGTCTGCGATGAAATCGACATGTGCTTTGGTGGGGTCATGGCTAAGGACCGCGAGGTCAGCCCGTTTCCCGACTTCGAGGGAACCCACCTCCGATTCCCTGCGCAACGCTATCGCTGAGTTGATGGTATACATCCTCAGAGCTTCCAGGGGAGTGACGGCCTCTTCGGCTACTACGGGTTGACCTGTCCTGCGCGCTACCCTGTTTACTGCCGCCTGGATTCCTATGAGAGGATCGAGAGGTGTGCAAGGGTTGTCCGATCCGGCGGCGACCACTATGCCTCCGTCTATCATGCTTCGGTAGGCCTCTACACCGAATGTGCGGCCTAACTCCTGCGCCTGCGCCTCCTGTTGGTCAGCCCAGGTGTATATGAAGGGCGGTTGAACGGAGGCTATGACGTCGAGGGAGCGGGCTTTGTCGATCTGCTCCCGGGTTGGAAGCGTGAAGTGCTCAATCCTGAAACGTGGGTCGGAGGTCGGTTGGTCCCTCAACGCCCGTTCAAAGGAGTTGAGTGCCTGCTCGATGGCCCAGGGCCCGAGGCAATGGATTATCACCTGCATCCCCAACCGGTGCGCGGAAAGCACTAGATGGTCGGCCTCTTCCTGCGTGTAGAATCTAGACCCGATCCGCTCAATCCGCCCGTCGTCATGGCACTTGAAATGGCCTGAATCCGGGAATTGGGGGTCCATGAAAATCTTCAGGGTTCCGCCCCTAAGCCTGTCCGATGAATCCTCGACCCCCATCTCTCCCCGGGAGGCCTCCTCCGGCACGTCAAAGAACCTGCGTCCTCCTAGCTGTTGCCGCAGGGCTATGGGCAGATTTCCCTGCTCATCGGCCATACGGTACAGACCCGCGGCATCAGGTGTAACCAGGGCCTCTCCCAAGGACGTGATTCCCACCGCTAGGTGCTTCATCGAGTTGCGATAGACATACTCGCCGGCCGACTCCCCATAGTGGTCGAGGTGGGCCTTGAAGCACAGGGAGTGGACAAGGTCCATAGCCCTCTCCCACAGTTCACCCGTGGAATAGCCACTGTCGTCCCTTAGGATCCTGCCACAGGGTGGATCAGGGGTGTCGGCATCTATTCCCGCCAGTCGAAGTGCTTCGGAATTTGCATAGCAGTTGTGGTAGGACTTGTCCACGATGCATACGGGGTTCTCGGGAGCGGCATCATCGAGGTCCCGACGGGTGAGGTTGCGGGTCTCGCGAACGAGGCTCCCATTGAACCCCCACCCCCATATCCACTGATGCGGAAGAGCTGCGCTGGTCGCCCGGGCGATGGCCTCCTTGATCCCTTCAATACTCTCATGGGGCGGAGTCCAACAGTCGACCGAAACCGGTTCGAACACCGTGGCAGAGAAATGGTTGTGAGGGTCGATGAACCCCGGGATGAGCGTTCGACCGGCAAGATGTACGACCTCCGTCGTAACAGAGACCATGCTCCCTATCTCCTCGCTGCTGCCGACAGCGAAAATCTTGCCATCTCTCACAGCCACCGCCTCCGCCCGTCTATCTGATGGCGTCATTGTCATGACGTTTCCACCCAGGAACACCTTGTCCAATTGCAGCCTCCTAATATGAGAATTCCGGCATCTACGATGGTCTTGGAGTTTGATTCCCTTGCGCCTCGCATCCGTCGAAGCGCCAAGCCGGTTCATATTCCCTTAGCATATCTGTCTACGCCCTCGTCGCACATGCATTAGAGGAAAAGACAGATGAGTTTGGCCTGGCAGTTCGCAGCGGTCGGAACGGGGCTCGATTTCGGGGCAAATGTCGCAGTGGGCGACAATGTGACGACCTCACGCACGCAGGAGGTAGTAATGAAGACAACCACTGCCAAGACATCGGCTAACTCTCCAACTTGTCTTTGATCATTGAGTGCTTCCTATCGGCGAGGTGAGAAACCCGGTATTCCCCTCTGCCGGACATACTTGTCTCGGCGCAAGCCCGAACCAAAGACGTGGCCGTCATCGCCCGCCGCCAAATTGCGCAGTGTATCCGTTACCAGCCATTTGCCATCTCAATCAACTGGCACTTCATCGCCTCCAGAGTTGTGGTAATGTGGAGGCATTCGAAGCAAGTACTGGACATCGCCTCCAATCATCGTCGGATTGGAGTGGCCGTCTACCGTCCTGCCCGGATTTCTCTTAAGGGCGAACCACCTGCAGTCCACCGTTTCAGCCTCGTTATTGTAGGCGACGGCCGCCTTTAGCCCCTCCAAACGAATCGATAAGTCGTGTCCGGCGATAGCAACTTGTCCACGGGAGCAACAAAGGCCACGTAGCCCTCATTCATCTCCTTGGAGAGCGTTCAGAGCTTCGGCCACCTCGACCCAGCGCTGCCAGCCCTTGTCGGCGTAAGTCTGGGCCTCCGCCGCTGTCATGGGCGTCAGCGTCTTGTCCGACACCTCTTCGCCCAGGGCCAGCAATACGCGGTCCCAGCGGTCGGTGTGGGTCTTGTTGTCCACCCAGTTCGGGTCGTTGCGCCAATCCTTCACCTTGGCGATGAGGGCGGAGTAGTCCTTCACCGCCACGTCGAAGGCGTCGCTGACCGTGATGCCGTCGGAGTCCTGCGCTGTCACCGTGATGGTCGCCGTGCCCTCGGCCACACCCGTCAGCGTCAGCTTGGAGCCGTCGGAGGCAACGGATACGGTGGCCTTGGCCGTGTCGGAAGATTGGGCCGTGATGGTCAGGCTATCGCCGTCGGCGTCGCTGAACACCCCGGACAGGGACACGTCTTGCGAGTTGCCCGCCGTCAGGCCGCTCACGTCGGCGATGGCCGAGGCCACCACCGGCGCGGCCTTCACCGTCATCGTGAACGTGTCATTCACCGTGCCGCTGTTGCCGTCGTCGGCTGTGACCGTGACGGTCGCCGTGCCACTGGCCTTCGCTGTCACCGTCAGCGTGGAGTGGTCGGCGGATACCGACACCGTGGCGATGGTGGTGTCCGAGGATTGGGCGGTGATGGTCAGGGCATGGTTGTCGGCGTCGCTGAACACGCCGGCCAGGGAGACCTCCTTCGTCCCGCTCTCGTTGACGATGGTGACGTCGGCGATTGATGCCGACACCGTGGGCGCGCTGTTGGTGGGCGTCTGCTGTTGCTGGCCGCCGCCCTCGATCTCCGTCAGTGCCTCGACCACCCTCACCCAGCGTTGCCAGCCTTTGTCGGCCAGCTGCTGGGCCTCAGCGGCCGTCATGGGCGTCAGCGTCTCGTCCGACACCTCCTCGCCCAGGGCCAGCAGCACCCGGTCCCAGCGGTCGGTGTGGGCCTTGTCGTCCACCCAAGCCGGGTCGTTGCGCCACTCCCTCACCTTGGCGATGAGGGCGGAGTAGTCCTTCTCCTCCGGTTCCTCCGGCTCCTGCTGCTGTTCCTGCTCCTGCGTGGTGTCCGACACGGTTACTCGCACAGAGGGCGCCAGCACGTTCTCGTACCCGCTGTCCTGGCTGGTCACCGAGTGGCTGACGCCCACACTCTCGTCATTGGTGTCGTCGTCGGCCACGCCGCTCACGGTGAAGGTGGCGGGCTCGTACCAGTTGGACGCGGTGAAGGTGTGGGATGCCGGGCTGACGCTCGCCGCGCCGGTGTCGCTGCTCGTGGCCGTGAGGGTCACGTCCGCCGTGGGCTCTCTGTCCAGCACGACGGTGTAGGTTCCGCTCCCGTCCTCGGACACGCCGAGGGGGTTGGCGGCGGTCACCGTGATTCCGTGCGGTGCCTGCTGCTGCTGCGCCGCCGTTCCGGGTACCAGCGTCAGGGCCACCGTTACGTGATGGCCGTCGGGCCAGTCAACGCCTGAGGCGACAAATTCGAAAATGAGGCCCTGCGCGTCGCTTGTTCCAAGCTTTCTGAAGAGCCAATTTTCTTTGGTGAGGCCCCGGTCATTCTTAAATCGGGAATAGCCGCCGAGCTGGACCGGCAGCGCGGCCCGGCCTTCCGAAAGATGGGCCTCATCAAGACCGTCGAACGGCGCATGGGCCCAGAGTCTGAGTCGGTCCCTGAAAGCCTCGGGAAAGGGCCGGTTGAAATGCACGTAAACCCCGACGGCTGGGTCTGCCCGTATCTCTGTTATTCGGATCGGCGGGTGACCTGTGCCTTCATTGGCGGGGTCCAAGTGGAATGACGCATCGCCCGGGCATTCGGGACGAAATCCTTCTGCGGGGCTGCTGCAGCCCAGTCCGCCATTGGGCAGTGGCCAAATCCATACCGTGCCCCGCCAGAGGATACGCTCGCGCTTACTGAGTCCGGTCGGGAAGTTTTCGTACATGTCGGCCAGGGCCGTGCAATAGGTTTCCAGCCGTTGGCGCGCCGACTCCTCCGATTCGCCCTGATTGGTCATTTGCCACAGCAAATCATCGTATTGCTCGAAGCTTGCGCAGCCGCCGACCGGGGCCGCCAAACGCAGCTGTATCGTGTCGCCGTCAGACCAGCTCAGGCCGCTGTTGCTCCATTGCAAAGCCTTGCCGCTGAGTGCCGTGCCGGCGTCGGACAGGGGAAATTCCCGGCCGCCGACGTGCAGCACCAAATCCGTTTTTCTAAGGCTCCCTGCGGCCCGGTGGAGCCGGAGCTGAAGTGTGCCCCCCGAAGTGAAAAGCGCAACCGAATCGACCGTGTAAACCGTGCCCCTCCACTCAAATCTTTTGCTTCGGTAAGTGGCTGACTGGGGCGGAGTGCCCGAGAGGTTGCCTATCTGTGGGGAGGCTACATCGGTCGATCTATAACCCAGCCAGGTGCCGCCGTCGCCCACTGTCAGGGTGGCCTCCCAGACGGTGCCTACCTCCTGGGCGCGGGCCGTATTGGTGGGCATCCCGAAGGCGGCCAGCGCGGCCAGGGCGGCGGCAAGGATGAGTAGCGATGGGGAGAAGCGTCGGAGGGATGAGACGCGCATCATGCCAGTCCGTCCGAAGGGGCCAGAACGTCCGTTTCCGAGGGGATAACGGCCATGGCCGCCCTCAGCAGGCGGCGCATCGTGCTCCTGTCGCTTCCTGTACCGAACATGGCTGTCGTGCCTCCTCTAAAGAATCTACCGCTCCATCGGTCGTTCCATCGTTCAGGGGTCCGGCCGGGCCGGGGCGACAGAGGCCGACCGGCTCCGCGGCATATAAGCCCAGCAAAACACTATCAGACCAAGCATATCACTAATGGGGTTTTTAGTGGTGTCTTTGTATGATTTGGTGTATTATCCAGAGAGAGACCGTCATGCCCCGGCCCGTGAGATCCCTCGGTACTGCGGGCCGGCTGGGAGAAAGCCATTGACCGATTCGGATCAGCGGGACCGCGACTTCGAGGCCCTGCGGGAGCGCCTCTCCCGCCTGAGCGCGGCCAGCCTGCGCATCAACGAGAGCCTGGACGTGGACGCGGCGCTCCAAGCCTTGATGGAGTCTGCTCGCTCTCTGACCGACGCGCCCTACGCCGCCATCATCACGCTGGACGATTCGGGCGCGGTGGACGACCACCTGGTCCTGGGCTTCGACCCCGCCGACGTGGAGCAACTCTGGCAGGCCCCCGAGGGGGAGATGTTCTTCGAGTACCTGAACGCCCTCACCAGCCCCCTGCGGATAGGCCATCTTGAAGAGTTCACAAGCTCCATCGGCTTCGGGGAGTTCAGCTCGCCGGTGACGCTGACAGCGTTCATGGCGGCCCCGCTACTCCACCAGGGCGTTCGCTCGGGCCATCTCTACGTTGGGCACGGCGAGCCGGGCCGGGAGTTCACGAAGGAGGATGAGGAGAGGCTGGTGACGTTCGCCTCCCAGGCGGCCCTGGTCATCGCCAACGCCCGCAGGCACCGGGAGGAGCAGCGGGCAAGGTCGGCCCTTCAGACGCTCATCGACACCTCGCCGGTGGGCGTCGTCGTCTTCGACATGAAGACGGGGACCGTACCGTCCTTCAACCCGGAGGCCCGCAGGATCGTCGACAGGCTGCGGAATCCGGACCAATCACCTGAGGACCTGCTGGCTCTGCTGACCGTGTGGCGGGCCGACGGGAGCGAGGTATCCCTGCGGGAGTTCCCCCTGGCACGCTTCCTGGGCGACTCCGAGACGATGCGGGCCGAGGAGATCGTCATGGCGGTCCCCGACGGGCGGGGCGTGACCGTGCTGCTCAACGCCACCCCCATCCGCTCGGACGACGGCGAGGTGGAGTCGGTGGTGGTCACCATGCAGGACATGGCGGGGGTGGAGGAGCAAGAGCGGCTTCGGGCCGAGTTCCTGGCCATGGTGAGCCACGAGCTCCACTCTCCCCTGACCTCCATCAAGGGGTCGGTCACCACGCTGCTGGAGGCGGCGGGTGACCTCGACCCCACCGAGACGGCGCAGTTCCACCGCATCATCCGCGACCAGTCGGACCACATGCGCCGCCTCATCGGCGACCTGCTGGACGTGGCCCGCATCGAGACGGGGGCGCTGGCGGTGGACCCGGAGCCCGCCGAGGTGCGGACGCTGGTGGAGGAGGCCGCAATCCGGTTCCTCACGGGAGACGCCGCGACTGCCCTGGAGGTGCGGCTAGCCGACGACCTGCCCCTGGTTATGGCCGACCGGCGGCGCATCGTGCAGGTGCTGGGCAACCTGCTGTCCAACGCCGACGCCTACTCTCCCCAGGGGTCGCCCATAGCGGTGACCGCCGCGAGGGAGGGCGTGCAAGTGGCGGTCTCGGTGACCGACCGAGGCCGGAACATCCCGGCGGAGATGCTACCCGAGCTCTTCAGGAAGTTCTCGTGTGCCGGCGTTGCCGAGGGCGGCGCGGGCGTGGACGGGTCGGGCCTGGGGCTCGCCATCTGCAAGGGAATCGTGGAGGCCCACGGGGGCCGCATCGCGGCCGAGAGCGACGGGCCGGGCCTGGAGGCGCGGTTCACCTTCACCCTGCCGGCAGCGGAGGCCCCGGCCATCGCCCCCGTCCCGGCATCACCGAGGTACCGCCCGGCGGCCAAGGGCGTGCATATGTTCGGGAGGGTCCACCCCGCTCCGGTCCTGGTCCAGTGCGCTTTATGCGGGGTCACTTTCGAGGTCCTTCGCGTACGCAAGGCCAACTATTGCACCCCGAGTCACAGGACGATCGCATGGCGTAAGCGCAAGGCGCTACGTAACGCGAGGCAGGACCAGGAATAGGACCCGAAAACGCGAGGACCACACGAAAAGACTCCCCTAGAATGCGACTTTAGGGTGGATCATGACAACTAGACCCCAAGAGGAAGAATATAGGGAATAGCCGCCACGGTCTCCCTTGGCTCCCTGGCCGCCTGGGGGACAGATCATGGGCCGCGCCCGAGGGGATCGGCGTAGGCCGCAAGTGGAGGAGGAGAAGCCCCGCCTAGACCTCATGCTGCCGGACAGCGACGGCATCGAGCTGATGAACGACATCCGCAGGAGGACGGACGCGATCGTCGTCTTCCTGTCGGTGTACGGCGAGAACGAGACCATCGCCAGGGCCTTCGACATGGGGGCGGCCGACTACGTGGTCAAGCCCTTCTCGCCCACGGAACTGGCGGCCAGGATCAGGGTAGCGCTCAGGCGGCGGCTGGAGCCCTTCCAGGGCGAGCCGCCTGGACCCTACTTCGCTGCGGGGCTGAGCTCCTACTACGCCCAGCGCAGGGTGACGGTGGACGGGGAGCCGGTGGAGGCGACGGCCACGGAGTACGCGGTGCTCTACGAACTCTCGGTCCACGCCCCCAGGGTGCTGACCCACGGCGTGCTGCTCCAGCGGGTGTGGGGGCCGGAGTGGGTGGGCGAGTCCAGACTGGTGCGGGAGGTGGCAAAGCGAATCCGCCGCAAGCTGGGCGAGACCGCCGCCAGTGCCAGGTTCATCTTCACAGAGCCCCGCGTCGGCTACCGGATGGCGTCGGGGGAGGGGGGCAAGCCGGACGAGGAGTGAGGTTGGAGTCTTCGCTCTCTCCTCTCGGTTGGCTCTCGTGAGGTAGGTTAGCCTCTAGCATGACGAGTCGGCGTCGAAGGTCGGCGGAGATGGATGCTCGATACCCTTCTCGTGGTCAAAGACCCGGTTCCACACGATGCTGCTAGCGGACTCTCAGCGCTGAACCTGTGGACGCCTGACGCCTTCGCAGTTGCTATGAGAGCGACCCTGACCGGCAGCGGTCGGCTGTATCGGGGAGCTACACCCGACGCCCCATCAATGGGGTGTTCAGCTTCTTCCCCGCGAGACCCGAAAGCGGCGCCTCGGGATTCCGGGGACCGTTCATGGATCTTCCGAGCGAGTATTTCAATCCCCGAAGTTGGCAGGCCCCGAAGGGAGTCTCACTCGACCGGACCGTTGGGGAACTGCGTGTGATCTAGGAGTTTCTCGTAGCGCAAGTCCGCGATGAGGGCCTAGTCATAGGTACGCACGCCAGCCTGCCGGAGTGTCGGGCGGGAGGGACGGCAACGAGTCAGCAGATGCTCGCACAGCCGGTCACCAGACCAACGAGTATCCTGCGAGGTTCTGAGGGGAGGAGTCGCCCCTGACCACGGCGGCAAAAACGAAGGTCCGAATACAAGGTAAGGTGGCGGTGACGGTTGGTGGTGGAAGCAGAGGCGGGCGCCTCATCAGTCGGGCCGCTTGCCCCAGGCAACGAACTGGCGTATAGATCGGACTATGACCGGGTGGCTGGTCCCCGCGAAGTGCGGCGCGATGATGCCGGTGAAAAACTCCAGGGGTGGGCTCATCATCCGGTGGACCCCGCCAGCGTCGTGGTAGTCCCAGCACACCCCGTCGGGTGACCGCAGGGAGACCCTGGCCCCCGTCTCCGCCGCGAACTCGCTGTGGTTGAAATCCTCCAGCAGCTCCGGGACGGTCAGTTCCAGGTAGAGGGCTCCGCCCGGCGCCGTCCAGCGGACCAGCTTCTCCACCAGTGCGCGGATGGCATCCTCGTCGTTCAGGTAGGAATAGGCGCTCCAGAAGTTGCTCACCAGGTCGAAGTGCTGCCCCTCGGGAAGCTCGTAATCGGTGATGTCTGCCTGGATGAAGGGGACTCCGGGGTTCTGCAGCCTCGCCTTTTCGAGTTGGGCCGCGCTGAGGTCAATGCCCATCCGCCGGTGGTTGGGAAACTGCGCCAGGTGCCACCCTTGCCCGCAGCAAGTGTCCAGCCAGTTGCCCAACGACTTCAACAGCCTGCTTAGCAGTGCTACGTTGCATTGCAGTTTAGGCTCCCACAACGGGTGATTGATATAGAGGGCCGCGTACGGCCGAACGTAGCGCTTGCCGTAAAGCTCTTCAGGTGCGGTGACCTCGTTCTTCGATATCGGTTGGTCCAACTCTTCACCTCGATCCGGCCGCGGAGGCTCGTCCTACAAGACCTCAAGAACCCGCATTAGTCGCGACGATTATGCCAACATTGGCCAAATATCACAATAGGTCACGAACATTTAGCCCACAAGTCACCTTAATATCATACATATATTGTAGGATTACAGGGGTTTACAGCTATGGGATGAGGTAAGGGAAGCCGATCCCACGTTGAAAGGGTGTCCCTCCTCGATTGAGAGAACCACGATCT
The DNA here is from genome assembly GCA_965207225.1 of Dehalococcoidia bacterium. GTDB lineage: Bacteria > Chloroflexota > Dehalococcoidia > Plut-88900 > Plut-88900 > Plut-88900. The sequence continues at coordinate 1,503,451 of CBDBLV010000005.1, read as the reverse complement.
GGAGCGAATGAGAGAAAAGGAGCAATACCATGACCACGGCAACCGAAATGAAGACCCAGATTCTGAGCAAGGCAGCCGAGGACGGCGAGTTCCGCGCCCGCCTCATCGCAGACCCGAAGGGGGCCATAGCCTCCGAGATCGGAACGGCCATACCGGACGGGTTCGATGTGGTCGTCCACGAGGACGGCGCCACCACCGCCCACCTGGTGCTGCCACCCACGCCGGAGCTCACCGAGGCGGAGCTGGAGATGGTCGCGGGCGGGAATCTTTGGGATCAGAAGGTAAACCCGAACGGCTAGCGTACCGCAAAAGGACGGCGCCACCGGACGTCCCCCTTGGCGCTGTCTTTCTGACCGGATTTGGCGCCGGCTGACCTCGGGTTGGCCGCCGGGCGGGGCCAGTTGAGACCCCCAAATAGTCAAAAACGAGGTGAATGATGACCACTGCAACCGAGTTGAAGAGACAGGTCCTGAGCAAGGCGGCCGAGGACAGCGAGTTCCGCGCCCGCCTCATCGCCGAACCGAAGGCTGCAATCGCCTCCGAGATCGGATCAGCCATACCGGACGGGTTCGACGTGGTGGTGCACGAGGACAGCGCTACCACCGCCCACCTGGTGCTGCCCCTCTCGCCGGAGCTGACGGAGGCCGAGCTGGAGTCAGTTGCCGGCGGCATCGGGGGCTATATGGCCTGGTAACGGATACCTTTTCGGATACAGCAACCCAGGGTGAAGTCTCTTGGAGCACATAGTGAAAGAAGGAGAGCCGTGACCACGGCAACCGAAATGAAGGACCGGATACTCGGCAGGGCGTCGGAGGACGGCGTATTCCGCGCGCTTCTCATTGCCGACCCGAAGGCCGCCATTGCCTCCGAAATCGGAGCTACCATACCGGACGGGTTCGACGTCGTGGTGCACGAGGACACTGCCACCACGGCCCACCTGGTGCTGTCCCCCTCTCCGGAGCTCACGGAGGCCGAACTGGAGACCGTCGCCGGAGGCCACCATACCGGCCTGTGGGGTTAGGACAGCAAGGCTGAGTCCGGAGGTGGTCCGGCAGCAGGTCCCCTTCCAACACGGGGAGCCACCATGGGGAACGAAGATGAGAATAGAAGTAAGGCTATGACCACAGCAACCGAACTGAAGACACAGGTCCTGAGCAGGGCGGCTGAGGACGCCGAGTTCAGCGCCCGCCTTATCAGGGACCCGAAGGGTGCCATAGCCTCCGAGATCGGCACGGCCATACCCGATAGGTTCGACGTAGAGGTGCACGAGGACGGCGCCACTACCGCCCATCTGGTGCTGCCTCCCTCGCAGGAGCTCACGGATGCGGAACTGGAAGCTGTCGCCGGAGCTGGTTGGGGAGCGACACCATGGGGCCAAGGCGGCGCCTAGGTTGGGGATGCCAAGAGGATCACTTGCCGTGACATGCCCACCTATGAATGCGGGGAGCCGCTATCCGAAACGAACAGGAGAGCAAGGAGCAGCGCAATGACGACGGTAGCCGAACTGAAGACGCAGATTCTGGGCAGAGCGGAGGTGGACAGCGAGTTCCGCGCCCGCCTCATCGCTGACCCGAAGGCCGCCATCTCCTCCGAGATCGGAACGGCCATACCGGACGGGTTCGACGTGGTGGTGCACGAGGATGACGCCACCACCGCCCACCTGGTGCTTCCGGCCTCGCCGGAGCTCACCGAGGCCGAGATGGAGATGGTCGCCGGCGGAAACGCTGGTTGGGACGCGTCCGATGACTTTTGACCAAGGAGGGCGCAGGTTGGTCGCGGGCGGAAGCCGATTGGGAAGCCCTGAAGCCGGCGTCCCGGCGCTAATGCCGGCGCTGACCTAGGCCGAGTTGGAAAGGCAACGGGCGGCATGTTGACAATCGTGTGGTGAGGTATCCATACCCACTATCGAATGCAGGGAACCGCCAACCGAAACGAACAAGAGAGATTGGAGTAGAGCAATGACGACAGCAGCCGAACTGAAGAAGCAGATTCTGGGCAAGGCGTCGGAGGACGGCGAGTTCCGGACCCGTCTCATCGCCGACCCGAAGGGCGCCATCGCCTCCGAGATAGGCGCGGCCCTACCGGACGGGTTCGAAGTGGTGGTGCACGAGGAAGGTGCCACCACCGCCCACCTGGTGCTGCCCCCCTCGCCGGAGCTCACGGATGCGGAGTTGGAGATGGTCGCCGGAGCTACTTGGGGAGCGAAGACACCGGAGTGGACTCCACCGACCGGGTGAACCTGTCGCCGGAGCTGCTTGGGGAGTGACGCCATGGGGCAAAGGTGGCGCCTAGGTTGGGGAAGCCAAGAGGATCACTTGGCGTGGCATCCCCACCTTCGAATGCAGGGAGCCGCTACCCGAAACGAGCAGGAGAGAAAGGAGTAGCGCAATGACGACGGCAGCCGAACTGAAGAAGCAGATTCTGGGCAAAGCGTCGGAGGACGACGAGTTCCGCGCCCGCCTAATCGCCGACCCGAATGGGGCCATTGCCTCCGAGATAGGCACGGCCATACCGGACGGGTTCGACGTGGTGGTGCACGAGGACAGCGCTGCCACCGCCCACCTAGTGCTGCCGCCATCGCCGGAACTCACGGAGACCGAACTGGAGACGGTCGCAGGAGGGCGCGCCTACAGAGGCCAGAGCCCATGGTAAAGAACGACATGACATGTCGTGGTGCACGAGGACTGCGCCACCACCGCTCACCTGGTTCTGCCCCCCTTTCCCTGAATGGGGAGCCACTATCTGAAACGAAGAAGAGAGAAAGGAATAGAGCAATGACGACAGCAACCGAAATGAAGGACCGGATACTCGACAAAGCGGAGGTGGACAGCGAGTTCCGCACCCGCCTTATCGCCGACCCGAAGGGCGCCATCGCCTCCGAGATAGGCACGGTCATACCGGACGGTTTCGACGTGGTTGTGCACGAGGACAGCGCCACCACCGCCCACCTGGTGCTGCCGCCATCGTCGGAGCTCACGGAGACGGAGCTGGAGAAGATAGCCGGCGGGTTCCCCTACGTTAAGGAATGGGGGAACCCAAGCTAGTAACGCGGCAGGCATATCGGCGACGACAGGGTCGATCGGCGGCTGGCCGTTAACGGCGCGGCGCAGGCCTACGGGATCGCCTTCGAGATAGCCGTGCCGGCGTAGGCTTTGGCCTCAGTTCTTCCGCGGTTCACAACCACCTTTACATGATTGATGCTCTGCCGGACCATGAACACTCCGGCTTGATCGAAGACCTGCTCCACTCGCGGCCATGCCTTCAGACCGCGGGCCTTCCCCGGAAGGCACCATCCCCTCTCTTCCAACCGATCGACCAGCCGATTCCACCCGGAGCGGTCCAGCTCGTACCACTGGGCGGGCCGGTGGAACTCCAATCCAAGGCGGGGAGATACCCCCTCCGCGGTAACGTCAACGCTCAGGCTGACGCCCGGGCTCGTCATCTCCTCCAGGCTCTCGTACACGGCGAGCACGTCCGCAGGGGGACCGGACCACCCGAGCCGTGACAAGAGCTCAACGGCATCTGTGCCGGAACCCGTGCCTATGATGAGACGGACCGCCCGTTGCGCGCGGCTGGGCAGGACGCCTGCCTGGGTGACCAAGCCCATCGGGGGCATGGTCTGGTAGACCCGGCGTACCTGCCGCAGGATCGCGGCGTCGGGCGTCCACCCGGCGACCGCCCACAGGGCGGCTATGACAGGCTCCAGGTCGCCGAATAACCCCTCAATGCAGGACTCTTCCTGCGCATCCCGAGGCACTATGAAGATCCCGGGCGAGGCCGGTTGCTCCGACGGAATCCCGGCCAGATCGTACTCGAGTATCACGCCGCCGTTTCGCCCTGCCAGAAAAGCCTGCGGGTCGCTTGACTGTTCGGCGAGAAACGCCCCCAGCGCGGCCTCTGCGGACCCCCGTGGGGCAAGCTGGCCCTGCTGGGCGTAGAACTCGGCAAGACGGGAGCCGGGAGGCGGCACCACGCAGAAGTCCGCCGCCGGGTCGGGGACGCACAGATCGAACTCGAAACCGAAACGTTGGTCGAACACGTGGATGGGCAGGCGATGCGCCAGCACCAGCAGACGCTCCCAGCCGGGTCCGCTGAGCAGCGCGGAAGGAAACAGGCTGTGCAGCTCCGCCAGGAACTCGCCAAAGGAGCCGTGGGGCGCCTCGCTGGAGAGCCCGCTTCCCGGCCCTGTCTCGCTTGCCTTCATGCAGTCCTCCTCACTCTCGTCTGCCTCCTCCATGCCTCCATCGTTTATCTGGCGGGACGGGCGACTCACGTCAGTTGCCGCCTGACCAGGTCCCGGAAGACGCCTTCCTGTTCCATCAGCCCTTCGAAGGTCCCCTCCTGGACAACCCGCCCGCCCTGGAGCACGTAGATGCGGTCGGCCCGCCGAATGGTGGACAGGCGATGGGCGCTGATGATGCGGGTCACGGAGAGCTGCTCGATCTGCTCCATGATGTCGGCCTGGGTCCGGTTGTCGAGCCAGTTGGTCGCCTCGTCCAGCAGCAGCACCTTGGGATCCCGAGCCAGGGCGGCGGCCAGCATGAAGCGCTGCACCTGGCCGCCGGAGAAGGCCGCGGCGCTCTCGCTGCTGACGGTGTACATGCGCATGGGCATTGCCGCGATGTCGGCTTCCACCCGTGCCAGCCTGGCGGCCCGCCATGCGTCGTCCTCGTTCAGCTCCCCGTCGATGCCGATGATGTTGTCCAGAATCGTCTGTGGGCGCAGGTGGGCGTCCTGAGGGACAGTGCCGATCCTGCTGCGCACCGAGCTCCAGTTGAGCCTGTTCAAGTCGTGGCCGTCGTAGTAGACGGCGCCGAGCTGCGGCCTCTCAAGTCCCAGGGCCAGACGGAATATCGTGCTCTTTCCCGCGCCCGACTCCCCGACCAGGGCGATGAACTCTCCCGGCAGGGCGTGGATGGTCACGTCGTTGAGGATCAGCGGCCCGTCGTCAGAGTAGCGGAAGCTCACGCGGTCCAGCAGCACCTCGCCCTTCAGCTCGGGGGCTGGAAGGTCCGAGGAGACGTTGCGGGGGCGCTGGGCCAGGATGGGCTGCACCTGCTGCACGGCAGGGAGTATGGCGGCGAGGGCGGAGAAGGCCCCGCCGAGCTGGACGACCGCGCCATTGAACACCATGAAGGCGGCGTACACCACCAGAAAGCCGCCCACTGCCAGGTCGTCCCCGCCAATCGTCAATGCCAGGGCGAACAGCGCTGCGGAGGCGAGCAGCGGCACGGCCGCGGTGAAGGCCATCAGGTGCTCCTGGTACGCCCCCAGCCTCATCTCCGTCTGCTTCTGCTCCCGGTATCCCCGGGCCCACATGATGAAGGCCATTCCCTCGGCGCCCGCGGTCCGCAGCTTGCCCACCCCGCCTATCAGCTGGAGCAGCGTCCCCGCCAGCCGCCGGGTGACGGCCAGCCGACGGCGATGGTATGGCGTCTGCATCAGGCCCAGCGCGAGGGTGACGCCCAGGCAGACCAGTCCCAGACCAAGGCACAGCCAGCCCAGGGCGGCGTTATACAGGAAGAGCAGGGCGAAGGTGGGGAGCAGGAAGAGGACCGATAGCAGCGCGCCCACGACGACTCCCGACACCTGGTCCCGCAGCTCGTAGAACGCCATCGCCCGCGTGGCCAGGTCGCCGGCGGTGAAGCGTCGGAAGAACCCCGACGGCAGGTCCAGCATCCGGTGCCACATTGCCGCTCCGGCGCGCGCCGTCACCCGGCCCTCCAGCCTCATCAGCGCCGTGCCCTGGAACATCTGCAGCACACCCAGGAGCAGGGCGATGAGAACGGCTCCCAGGGTCAGCGCCCCCAGCATCTGCAGGGAGCCGGAGGGCAGCGCCCGCCCCACGAAGGCCCCGAGGAGGACGGCAGGCACCAGCATTGCGAGGCCGGCAAGCATCCCGGCCCCGACCATCCGGACAAAGTCGGCCCCCACCCGGTGGAATGCCAACCCGGACAGCTGCCGGGCCCCGACCGGTTCGTCGTCGGGCAGCGGACAGTAGAAGAAATAGGCCTCCCGCTCCAGCGACTCTGCCCGCCGGGCGGTGACCCGCCGGAGGCGGCCGGACTCCGGCTCGACCATCCGGTAGTATCCCAGGGGCCCCGGCAAGAGGGCCACGGGCGCGCCGTCTCCCGCGCGGATGGCGAGCATCGCGCCGCTGTCCCCCTGCCACCAGCGTTGCTCCATGCGCAGGGCGATCCGTCTCATGCGCACCCCGGAGGCCAGCAGGACGTCGGCCAGCGACGGCCCTTCTGCGGCGGACCCCGGGCGCTGCGCCGGGCCATGGGGCATGCGGAAGGCGATGCCCTCGTAGCGGCCGACCAGTTGCAGCGCCCCGGGGAGGGCCAGGTCGTCTCCCTCTCGCCCAACCCCGGGTCCCAGCACCCCGAAGAGGCGGCGGCGTGCGTTCTCTTCACCCCTCTGGCGGTACTCGGCGGTGCTCGTCTGCAAGTTGGCGACGTCGGCCAGGAGCAGGCGCCGGTTGAGGTCGTCGGCGCTCAGGGCCAGATCGTTGAAGGCCGTCAGGGCGGACATAAGCCGCCCCTCCCCGTGGAGCTCCGTCGTGGAGAGGCAGCGCACCGCGGCATCCTTCGACGCCGTCACCCAGCTCGCGGACGTGACCGGGACCACGCCGGGGCCGTCCGGGTCACCCTCTTCGGTGCCGAGGTAGACAAGGCTCCCGTCACCGCTGGACACCCACACTACGCCCCGGCGCGCCGACAGCGCCTGCCCGGCCTCCACCGGCTGCTCCACCCGCTCCGTAGACAGGAGCCGGTCTATGCGCGGGCGATAGGTGAACTCTCGCGTCACCGCCTCGGAGACCTCGGAGACCCAGTCCCACGCCTGCTCGACGACCAGTCCATCGCACCCGGCGCCGTCGAGCGCGTCCAGAGGCAACAGGCGCAGCGCGGAGCCGGGAAGGCCCTTGATCACCAGCACCGTCCCGGTCAGGCTCTCCGCGGCGGGAAACAGCAGCCGCCCGGTTCCGGCACGCAGCAGATGCTTGAAGTTGGCCGGCACCCCGTCGGCCCGGCGTCGGGCCGCGAACACGTCCACCGGTCCCTCCTCCACGAAGCACATGACACCGGGGTCGGAGAGGTGGATGGGGCGGTTGCCGCCACCGGGGGCTGGTTCCCCGCGGGCGAGCGCCAGCTGGGCCATGCGGTGCGTAGCCGTCGCGTCGATGGCCTTTTCGAAGTCGCTGCTCATTCCGTCTCCATCAGGTGGCGGTAGAGGCCGTCCCGGTCCGTCATCAGCTCGGTGTGCGTGCCCCGCTGAACTTCCCGCCCGCCGTCCAAGACCACTATCAGGTCGCAGTCGCGGATGGTGCTGAGGCGGTGCGCCACTATCAGGCAGGCGCATCCGCGCCGGCGAAGGGCTTCGTCGATGCGCACTTCGGTTATCGGGTCCAGCGCGCTGGTGGCCTCGTCCAGTATCAGCAAAGACGGGTTGCCCACCAGGGCGCGGGCAATCTCTAGGCGTTGGCGCTGGCCGCCGCTGAAGTTCCGCCCACCCTCGTCCACGGGCGCATCATAGCCCTGCGCCCGCGCCATGATCTCGTCGTGGATGGCCGCGTCGGCGGCCGCGGCAACCAGGTCATGCTCGGGGATCTCAAGGTTCCACAGGCTCAGGTTCTCCCGCACGGTGCCGGCGAATAGGAATATGCGCTGGTCTACCATGGCCACCGAGCTGCCGAGCAGGTTGCGGGGGACTTCAGAGCGAGGGTGGCCGTCCAGGAGGACCGCTCCCGACCAGGGCTGGTGGACGCCCGCCGCCAGCAGCGCCAGCGTCGACTTGCCGGACCCGGACGGGCCGACGAGGGCAACCCTCTGGCCCGGCTCTATGGTCAGATTGAAGTCCTGGAACATCGGCTCCCGGTTCGCCTTGTGACCAAACTCCACGTTGCGCAACTCAAGCTGCCCGCTCAGGCGCACCGTCCGGCTGAGAGCGGCGCTGCTCTCGGAGGGCCGCTCTCCGTCCTCCTGGAAGTAGGCGTCCTCCGGGGCATCCATCACGTCCTCGATCCGTTGGAGGTTGGCCTCCAGGACCTGGAACAGGTCGGCGAACAGCGCCAGACGTCCGATGGGCATCAGGAAGTACGTCGCCAGGACGTAGCACCCCATCATCATGCCCAGGGACATGTCGCCCTCCATCACGCGCCAGCCCGCCACCCCCAGCACGACGGCGTTGCCCAGGATCACGAACACGCCCGGCAGTGCTCCCATGAGGTGCCCTATCTCCGCGAAGCGCTGGCGGGCCAGCAGCTCCCTGGCCTGGTAGCCGCTCCAGTGGGAGAAGAACCCGACCTCGCCGGAGGTCGACTGCAGGGTGTCGATATTGCTCAGGCCGTACATCCCCACGCCCTGCAGCTTGCCCTGCTCGCGCTGGAGGCGTCGGTTCTCGCCCACCCGTCCCCGGGTGAGCAGGCGCATGACATACAGGTTGACCGCGCCCAGCGCCGCCACCGCCCCGGCCAGCAACGGGTCGTACAGGAACAGGAACAGCAGGAATACGGCGCTGGTGACCAGCTCGATGGCCACCCCGACGAACTGCTCGGTCGCCACCTTGGAGACCTGGTCGATCAGCTGGATCCGGGAGGTCAGATCACCGCCGTATCGGTTGGTGAAGAACCGCATCTTCAGACGGAACAGCCGTCTGATGAAGCGGTCTGCGTGGTCCACCGAGAGCCGCACGGCCAGGAGTCTGAGGCAGCGCTGCCGCAGCCAGGTCAGCAGGTACACCAGGCCGCCGGCCAGAGCCACTCCTCCCGCCAGCGCAGCTCCCCACTGGGGCTCCCGCCCGCTCAGCACGTGGTCGACGAAGACGCTCAGCAGGAACGGCAGGGCGGCGACCGGGAGCGACAGCAGAAGCCCGCAGAACAGCGCGAATGCCAGCGGCCCGGTCACGTCCGAGAGCCAGGGCCACAGCCTGCGGACGACGCCGGGGCGGGAGCCTCCGGGACGAAAGTCCGGTCCGGCCTCGAAGCTCAGCGCGATTCCGGTGAACCCCTGGTCGAACTCCTCGGCGGTCAGCGTCCGGTGTCCGTTGGCCGGGTCGTTCACCAGGTAGTTGCCTGCCCGGATCCCCTCCAGCACCAGGAAGTGGTTGAACTCCCAGAAGATGATCAGCGGCATGGTCATGTCGCCGAGTTGTTCCGGCTCCCGGCGCCAGCCCCGTGACTCCAGCCCGTAGCCGCGGGCGGCGCGCGTGATGTCGGCGGCGTCACAGCCGTCCCTGTTGACGGCGCACGACTCGCGCAGCTCCTCCACGGAGACCCAACGCCCGAAGTAGGCTAGGACGATGCCCAGGCAGACGGCGCCGCACTCGGTGTCCTCCATCTGTAGCATCAGGGGCGTCCGCGCCCTGCGGGGCCCGCGGCGCCCGCCAATCAGGTACGGCATCCGCATCAGTAGCCGCCTCCCGGCGCAAGGAGGGACAGGAAAGAACTCCGTCCCACCACCACGCGAAGCGACCCCGTGGAGCCGTCCGCCACGAGGTCTGTCACGCCGTCATCCGTTAGCGGCACGCGCACCAGATGGGAACCGGCCTGCGCAGACAGGCCCAACGCGTCGAGCCACGCAGGAGGCGTGACAGCACGCTCGGAGACGGCGGCCACCTCTGCCGGGTAGGTTCCGGCCTCCCGGTTGACCCACGTTACGCTGACCCGCGCCCCCATCCCAACCTCGATGCGCCAGGCATCATCGGACGGCACCAGCGCAAGGGCTTCGGGGGTGCCGGAGGCAGCAGCCCGTACCAGCGCCACCGGCTCACCGGCGCCGACGGGCGTCCCCGGCGCGAGGCTCAGGGTCATGATCTCGCCCCCGGCCACACTGACGACATTCACCGCAGCGTCGGATCCTACTGCGCCCCCTTCGCCCGCCAGCGCCAGCAGGAGCATGAACAGCTCCGTTTCGTCGTCTTGGCCCGCCTGCTCCGTCAGCAACTCGGAGAGCCGACGCGCCTGGGATTCCCTCTGTTGCTCCACGGCCGTGCGAACCCGGGCGATGACCTGTCCCGGCTCAATGGTGTCTCCCACTTCCGCCAGGACTTCCATCACCGTGCCGGAGACAGGTGCGGACACCGTGTGGCGCTCGCCGGGAAAGACCACCACCGCATCGTAGGAGAGGCTGCGCTCGACGCTGCCAACAGCGCCGTACACGAGCAGCGCCAGGAACATCACGCCCAGCCCGGCCACCAACAGCCACTCGTGGGGGGCCGTTACCTGCAACCGGTCGTCGAGCGGCTCCTGCCTCCGTCGCCTTGCCAGGGCCTTTTCACGAAATAGCCTGTTGAAGAACACTGCGTATAACCCCTTCCTTCGTCAGACAGACCCCGTCACGTCACACGTTCCGGCGCTGACTCCCTAGCGGTGAACTCCCGCCTTTCGACTGTCCCTGCCACGTTCGCCCAAGGTCAGCGGCAGCCGTTGATCGTCGGAGGTGAGCTGTATGTTCCGCAGAGCGCTGAGCAGCCGCCCTACCCGGGCTGAAGCACCATGAACGGGCAAGACCGCCGGTGCGGCGGCCGGGGGGCGGGAAGGACGTGGTGGTGGATAGGGCCCGTGTCATGCCGGAGCCGCCCCTGTTCAGGATGGGAGAACCGGGGGGATGGTGACAGGCGTCTCCCGCCGGTTAGGCTCGTTTCGGTCGAGAGACATACGGGCACCTCCCCTCTTTTGGGCAAAGTCACTTGGTAGCGTACTACGCATTTATGACATAGCCATGACTTATCGATGTGTTTTGTATGACCTATTGTGATGTACCGCCAGTACTGGCATAATCATCCCGATAGACGCCATACCCTGCGGCCCCGGAGAGGGGTGCTTCCCCGGTCGCATAGAGGTGATCAGTTGGACCGACCGATATCGGAGAACGAAGCCGCCCTGCGCGACCGCCTCTCCAGGCTGAGTGAGGCCAGCCTGCGCATCAACGAGAACCTGGACTTCGACGCGGTGCTCCAGGGGGCGCTGGACTCCGCCCGGTCACTGACCGCCGCCCGATACGGCGTTATGACACTGCTCGACGACCATGGCGAGGTGCAGGACTTCCTGTCGTCCGGGCTAACCACTGAGGAGTCCCAGACCCTCTGGCTTTTGCCGGATGGCCTGCGCATCTTCGAGGCCCTGACCGTCATCTCCGAACCCACGAGGCTCCCTGATTTGACGAGTCACCTGCAGGACCTGGGCTTCACCGGGTTCACCATACCCATGCCGGTGGGGGTCTTCCGCTTCATGGCGGCGCCGATGTTCCACCGGGGCGTCCCGGCGGGCCACATATTCGTGGGCGACAAGGACGGCGGCGAGGAGTTCACCCAGGCCGACGAGGAGATCCTGGAGATGTTCGCATCCCAGGCAGCCCTGGTCATCGCCAACGCCCGCACTTATCGAGAGGAGCAGCGGGCCAGGGCGGGACTGGAGACCCTCATCGATACCTCCCCTGTGGGCGTCGTCGTCTTCGACATGAAAACGGGGACCCCAGCGTCCTTCAACCCGGAGGCCCGCAGGATCGTCGACGGGTTGCGGGATCCCGACCAAGCACCGGAGGACCTCCTGGGACTGCTCACCGTGCGCAGGGCCGACGGGAGCGAGGTCTCCCTGCAGGAGTTTCCCCTGGCCAGCGTCCTGAGCTCGAGCGAGGCCGTCCGCGCCGAGGAGATCGTCATGGCCGTGCCCGATGGGCGCAGCGTGACCGTGCTCGTCAACGCCACGCCCATACGCTCCGGCCAGGGGAAAGTGGAGTCGGTGGTGGTCACCATGCAGGACATGGCAAATGTCGAGGAGCTGGACCGCATGCGGGCCGAGTTCCTAGCCATGGTGAGCCATGAACTCAGGACGCCGCTGGCGGCCGTCAAGGGCTCCACCGCCACGGTGCTGGAGTCGCCCACGGACCTGGACCCGGCGGTGGTGCGCCAGTTCTTCCGCATCATCGGGGACCAGGCCGATCACATGAACCGCCTGGTCTCCGACCTCCTGGATGTGGCCCGCATCGAGACGGGCACGCTGGCGGTCAGTCCCGAACCCGCGCAGATGGCTGTGCTGGTAGGCCAGGCGAGAAGCGTCTTCACCAGCGCAGGGGGGCGAAACCGGCTCGATATCGACATCGCCCCGGACCTTCCCCTGGTGATGGCCGACCGGCGGCACGTCATCCAGGTGCTGGGCAACCTGCTCTCCAACGCGGCCCGCCACTCCCCCGAGTCGTCGGTGATCCGGGTGAGCGCTGTGGAGAACGGTGTTCACGTGGCGGTCTCGGTGACCGACGAGGGACGTGGCATCCCGCTAGAAAGCCTGCCCCACCTGTTCCGCAAGTTCTCCAGCATACAGCCCGATGTTCAGGCGGGGGACACAGGCCTGGGTCTGGCCATCTGCAAGGGCATCGTGGAGGCCCACGGCGGCCGCATCTGGGCGGAGAGTCGCGGGCCTGGCCTCGGAGCCCGCTTCACCTTCACTTTGCCCACGGTTGCTGACGCCGGGAGTGGCGCTGGGAGTGGACGCGCGCCGGCGCCGGCGCGCTCTTCGCGGCATGAGCGGGAAGCGAAGGGAGAACGGTTACGGGTCCTTGCGGTGGACGACGACCCCCAGGACCTTCGCTACGTCCAGGACACCCTCATCCAGGCGGGTTACGCTCCTACGGTCACCGGGGACCCGGGAGAGGCGCTCCGCCTCGTGGAGGAGGAGCGGCCTCATCTCGTCCTGTTGGACATCATGCTTCCCGGGACCGACGGCATCGAGCTCATGAAGGATGTGCTGGAGATGGTGGACGTGCCGGTGATCTTCCTATCCGCCTACGGACGGGACGAGACCGTCGCTACGGCCCTCAACATGGGCGCAGCCGATTACGTGGTCAAGCCCTTCTCACCGACGGAACTTTCGGCAAGGATCGCAGCGGCCCTTCGCCGACGGGAGATCCCTGAACCTCAGGTGCCGTACGCGCTGGGAGACCTGATCATCGACTATGCCGACCGCAGGGTGACAGTGGCCGGTCGGTCGGTGCATTTGCTCCCCCTGGAGTACCGGATGTTGACCGAGCTCTCGGCCAGCGCCGGACGGGTGCTGACCTACGAACATCTCCTGGACCGAGTGTGGGGGGAGAGGGGCGTTGGCGACCTGAGGCCTATGCGCACCATCGTGCGCAAGCTGCGGCGCAAACTGGGCGACGATGCCTCGAACCCCACCTACGTCTTCACCGAGCCCCGCGTCGGCTACCGGATGCCCAAGGGGGAGGGTGGCGGAGACCGCTAGCATTAGGGGGAATCGCCTCATATAGAGGTAGTCCCACAATGATTAGGTGAGTGCCGACTTAGGCGGTGAGGCCGGCCATCGGTTTATCCGGTAATTCGATCGAGATGCCTGACAACGATCGGGATAGGGCGGCGTTGACGGACTTTTGCATAGCAACCAATGGCCCGCATTGGGAGGAAAACACTGACCGGCTAAACGATAAGCCACTTGGCGAATGGGAGGGTGTATTCGTGGACGGAAGAGGCCGCGTCACCGGACTTATCTTGTACGGTGGTCACTCGGAGGTAAAGATACCCATTGCAGAGCTGGCGAGGCTGGACCAACTACGGGTCATTTGGATCCACGCTGCGCTGGTCGGGGAGATTCCACCTCAGGTGGGTGATCTGAAGAACCTGGCTTGGTTAAACCTGGAAGACAACCGGCTTACCGGCGAGATTCCGCCTGAGCTTGCCAAACTCAAGGATTTGGGCTGGGTCAATCTGGAACACAACGAGCTCAGTGGGGAAATCCCGCCTGAGTTGGGCAGCCTGACGCATCTGGAATCGTTGATGCTTGAATACAATAGTTTAAGTGGGGAGATCCCTCCGGAACTGGGTAACCTCTCAAATCTACTTACCTTAACGCTGAGAGAGAACCGATTGAGTGGAGATATTCCCGGGGAACTAGGGAACCTGAGGAAATTGAGAAAGCTGTGGCTCCGCGGCAACTTGTTGACGGACTGCATTCCTGCATCCCTCCAGAATGTCCCTCGCAACGACTTCTCCAAAGTCGGGCTACCATTCTGCTGAACTCCCACATTCATACAGGGATCGTCTACGCTGTTCTCTAGGCGGTATGCCCCGTCGTTCCTCAGAATAGGGGTGGCCTGAGCACTAGATCCCTCGGCAGTCCTGGCGAAATCGAGACTTTCGCGGTGTTGTTCAGCCTGAAGGTGTAGGCGGGAAAATTCGGTTTGTGTTCGGACTAGGTCAGCCTGATTAGGCTACGGAACAGAATTCAACAACCTACACAGTTGATAGGTCTCTACGGAAACTCCTGCCGCCGGGCTTACCCTTTGACCACTGCTATCATCGCGGGGTCGTCGACATCGGTGACGTTGATGGTCACCAGTATCTTGTCAGTGGCGCCAAGAAGGACCGGCAGCGGCCACCACCGCGTAGGCACCTCTGGCCTCGTAGTTCAGGGAAGCCTCAGTCTTCAGTTGGCCGTCGTTACGCCCTATCCGGAAGAATGCAGCATCCGCGCCGTTCAAGGTGTAGATAAGCAGACCGTCGTCCTCGTCCCGGGCCCTGACCCCCACCCCGATGTCCTCTAAGGAGAATAAGATTGCAATGAGGGCTTACTTGAGCCAGGACCCGGGACACATGGGGCGTGTCGTCAATCGTGACTCCGAATACGGGACAGTCGTTGGCTGATTCCTTTGTCAAGTCGAGCCGGTGATGTCTTCCAGTTCTTTTATCCGTCTCTCCAACCATTCATCCTTTTTCAGGGCGATGCTGCTTTTGAGGTCCATTATTGCCCTGTCAATTTGACCAAGCGCCTCAAAGGCCTCTGCACGTTCCTTGAGGCTGGCAAGGTCCCCAGGGTTGACAGATAAAGCCCGAGTCAAGATTGCAATGGCAGCCTTGTAGTCTTCACGTGATTCCTGCTTGTTGCCCAATTCATCGAGGGTTTTAGCTCTTCCAATCAACGCCGGGGCGTGGTACGGATCGCATTGGATGGCATTGCTATATGCTTCTAGAGCGTACTCATATAGCTCCTCGGGTGTTTTCTTCGAAGCAAGCATCTTTTGCAGCTTTCCGATGTTGGGCCCCATAAATGTTGCAAAATGGTGCTTCTGATAATTGTCCAGATACCGCGCCAACCTGTAAGTAGCATCTGCTTTCGCTTCGTACCATTGCGCTTCCTTCGGAGCGGCCCTAATTGCATCTCCGTAGACTTCTATGGCTTCTTCAGGGTCACCCTTTTCCCACTCCGCAAATTGAGCTCGAATACCGTACCCAAGGGCTAGAGCTGCCCTTACTCTCTCCTTCTGCATTGAATTCAGAGAATGAGTGCCAGGCTGGTGAAGAAGACACTCTAAATTTCTTTCCCCCTCCGGATAGCCAAACGGCGTCATATACTGGAAAAATTCATCTATGGCTTTCTCGACGTCTGACTTGAACAGGCGCTTCCTAACCCTCTGAACCCAACCCTCGTCCCTTGCATCTTGAGGAAACTCAAAAGCACCTCGGATCCCACAGATCGGACAGAACAAGAACTTGATCTTTGCTTCAACACCGCAATTCTTGCAGATAGCCACGATTAGCAACCCTAACTGAACGACATATAGCGGATAGTAACCCCGTACGACTTAGTTATCTCCTAAGTCTCCAATCTGAATGTGGACGTCCCTCAATCGATGATGACTTCGTTTGGCAATATCCCTAAGCCACAATGATCGCCGAACGGTTGATTTGCCCCCCGGGTCAATGGAATCGAGCCAAGCTTCCCATCTTTTGTGGGTTTCACCATAGATGTCTGGTTCGAAAGAAGAACTGGAGCAGTAAGTGACGGGAAGTGCCCTGGTTTAATCATCACGCCAACTCGTTGCGAGCCTGCGCTACCCATCAAGCGTAAGCAGCTGTTGGCATGCTACAGGTTGGCCTCTATCATGAGCGTGTCAATTATGTGAAATAGTGGATGATTGACTGTGTATATTTGTATGGCATTTTGTATAATGCAGCGATACTGGGCCTCAAGGAGGGTCTGAATGGTTCGCCCAGACCAGCGGAACCGGGATTTGGAGGCGCTTCAGGAGCGCCTGTCCCGCCTCAGCGAAGCCAGCCTTCGCATCAACGAAAGCCTGGACTTCGACGCCGTGCTCCAGGGGGTCCTGGACTCCGCCCGTTTCCTGACGGCGGCTCGCTATGGAGTGATGACCCTGCTCGACGACCAGGGTGGGGTACAGGACTTCCTATCGTCTGGGCTGACCGCCGTGGAGAACGAGAATCTGTGGCGTATGCCTGAAGGGGAACGCATCTTAGAGGCCCTTACCGCGATTTCGGAGCCCATTCGAGTGCCCGATTTGTTGGAGTACGTACGCGCTCAGGGCTTTACCGAGTTCAGCATACCCCTTCCTGTGGGAGTCTTCCGCTTCATGGCCTCGTCCATGTTCCACAGGGGCACCCGGGTGGGCCACGTCTTCGTGGGAGACAAGGACGGTGGAGGGGAGTTCACCCGGGCCGACGAGGAGACCCTCGTGATGTTTGCATCCCAGGCGGCCCTCGTCATCGCCAATGCTCGTACGCACCGGGAGGAACGCCGGCTGAGGGCGGACCTGGAAACCCTGATAAACACCTCGCCGGTGGGCGTGGTCGTCCTCGACACCCGGACTGGGGCGCCGGTTTCATTCAACCGGGAGGCAATGCGCATCGTAGGCCGCTTGCGAGATGAAGAACAGCCTCCCGAGGAACTCCTTGAGCTGGTGACATGCGTCCGTTCGGATGGCCGAGAGGTCTCCCTTGGCGACCTGCCCTTGGCCGAGGCCCTGGAGGGCGGAGAAACGGTGAGAGCCGAGGAGATAGTGCTGCGCGTCCCCGACGGGCGGAGCGTCAGTGCCCTGCTCAACGCCACACCGATCCACTCCGAGGAGGGCCAGCTAGCTTGCTTCCTTCATCGTCACGCTGCAGGACATGACACCGCTTGAGGAGCAGGAACGTTTGAGGGCCGAGTTTCTGGCCATGGTGAGTCACGAACTCAGGGCCCCCCTGGCTGCGGTCAAGGGCTCCATCACCACGCTGCTGGAATCGGCCGACGATCTGGACCCGGCCGAAATGACCCAGTTCTTCCACATCATTCGCGACCAATCGGACCAGATGCGCTACCTCATCGGCGACCTCTTGGACGTGGCCCGCATCGAGACAGGCACGCTTCCCGTTGTTCCGGAGCCATCCGATGTTCAAGTATTGGTCGAGGAGGCCACGAACAGATTCCTGTCCGGAGGTGCCGGCAGCGCACTGAAGATCGACCTGCCAGAGAATCTGCCTCTCGTTATGGCCGACAGGCGGCGCATCGTACAGGTGCTAAGCAACCTGCTCTCCAATGCCGCCGGGTATTCACCCGAAGCGTCGCCGATAGTGGTGACCGCGGTGCGGGAAGGACTTCATGTTGAGGTCTCGGTTGCCGATGAAGGTCGGGGCATTCCGGCAGAGCTGCTGCCGGGGCTGTTCCGCAAGTTCTCGCGGGCGCATGATGCAGGTCCCGGGATGGGTGTCGACGGATCGGGCCTAGGTCTCGCCATCTGCAAGGGCATCGTAGAAGCCCATGGAGGCCGAATCTGGGCCGAAAGCGAAGGGCAGGATCTGGGTGCGCGGTTCACTTTCACCTTGCCGGCGGTGGACGCCGCTGCCTCCGCTCCTGCAACCCCTCGTGTCAGGCCAATGACCCGCGGCAAGGTCCGCGTCCTGGCTGTGGACGACGACCCCCAGGCGCTGAGGTACGTTCGAGATGTGCTTTCCAGGGCGGGATACGCACCCATTGCGACCAGCGACCCCACTGAGGTTCCCCGCCTAATGGCCGAGGAGAAGCCGCACCTAGTGCTTCTGGACCTTGTGCTGCCAGGCAGCGATGGTATCGAGTTGATGAACGATATCCGTAGGGCGGCAGATGTGCCGGTCATCTTCCTGTCGGCATATGGCCAGGATGAGACCATCGCCAGGGCCTTTGATATGGGAGCGACCGACTATGTAGTCAAGCCATTTTCGCCAACGGAGCTGGCTGCTAGGATGCGGGCAGCCCTGCGCAAGCGACTAGAGCCCTTCCAAGGCGAGCCGACGGGACCATATGTCGCCGCTGGCCTGGATATCAACTACGCCGAACGCCTCGTGACGGTGGCCGGGGAGCCGGTCGAGTTGACCGCCACGGAGTATGCCGTACTCTACGAACTGGCGGTCCATGCACCCCGGGTGTTGACTCACAGCGTCCTCCTCCAGCGGATATGGGGTCCAGAAAGGGTGGGCGAGCCCTGGCTGGTTAGAGATGTGGTGAAGAGGCTCCGCCGCAAGATAGGGGACGACGCAGACAATCCTGCCTTCATCTTCACCGAGCCCCGCGTGGGCTATCGGATGGCTAAGGGTACAGCAAACTAACCGACCCCACCGGCAGGCAGAGTCCATCGCAGCCTCCCTACAAGGTAGCGGAACTTCGGCCTCGTCCCGCTCCCCCTCCTCGCACCGTGCTGAACTCCGGCATCTAGTTGGTCTGGAGGCTGGGCTCAGTCGGATGCTAGCCACGCCCCTACGCCTCCGGACTTGCCCCAGCAGGCTGCTCTGTTCAGTTCATCATTTTTTCTAGTTGAGATCTTTGGTTCTTTGCTCGTAAGGCCATGCCCCGCCAGAGGAACATACAACAAATCATTTGAAGAATTGCTCTAGAGCCGAGTACACGATAGACAAATTGTCCTTTCCCTAGGTACCTTGCTGTCTCCTTCTGGGACCCTTTGGCCAACGGAGGGCTAGAGGGATAGTTATACCGTCTGCTGGCCCTTGAAGCCAGTAGGGGATTGCAGGGGGGACTCCGATGGGATGCCGAAGAATTACATACATGCCGACAACTCCAACCAGCGGGAAGAAGCTTGGCTTTAAGGGAGTGAGGCCCGTGACACTAAGTACAGCATTGCCCTACCCTGTATTTTCGCCCTCGGACACCCTGGTCTATCGGTACGCCGAGACAAATTGAAAGCCAAAGGCAACAACATGGGGAGCCACCTAAAGCGCCTTGGCGCATTGCAGAGCGGCTCTCTCCCCAGGAATCGAGAGCTTTGCCAGCAACCGGTACCGGCGGTTAAGGCTATTCCTGCGATCAAGAGTCATTTGGGGCCTGATGCTCTTCGGATTGTGCCTACAATCATTGGAATCTTGCAATGGAATCTTGATTGTTTCATTGTGCCAAATCTCACGGTGTCAGACGTAGCGCCATGAGCTGTGTCCTTTTCAGGTCCCTTCCTCCGCCAGAACATACCTAGGATCTGCTGACGATCCAAACGGTAGTGGAAGAGATAGGTTATATCAGCACTCGTTGGCTCTTCGACTTTCATACCCTGTATTGTGGGGCATCTACCGCTGCCCTCGTTTATATTTCGCTTGGTGCACCATTTCTCCGCCCCCGCTTGTATCTGTGCAACGGACAGTGATTTCTGCTTTGGCGGTAAACTAGTCTGCTGTAGCGATTAGGGCTGTAACAAGTCGGCGGCAATGCTGCTTTCACTTACCTGCTTAGCGTGGACCCATTGCTGCCTAGCCCCTACATCTCCCCCGAGGTCAGCCGATCAACTACATCTCCTAACTTCGTTTCCCGGAGTACGTAGACGGTAAGGGCGATGTAGGCGGCGAAGATCAGAACCAGCACCAGTGCTGGGAGAACGACCACAGCTGCCATCCCCAAGGCGGCCCATTTGCCAACTCGTTGCAGTTGTTCCATAAGTTCATCGCTCCCTTTGTTAGCTCTTGAGGAAGTCTTGCAGGAGCCAGTAGAGCTTGAATTGCTTAAGCTCTATATCTACGCTGCCTCGTCCACGCTCCAGGCGAGGCAGCAGGTGGTGACGAGAAGTGTCAGGTCGGGCATACAAGGTGCAGGGGCCCTGCGCCCCGGCCAGTAGCCGACCGATGCCCGTTGTCTCGACGATGCCTTCAACCAGTAGGCAACCATCGCGATATAGCCGGATAGTCACAAGGGCATCGTGACCATAACCCTGAGCCTCTGCCTCCAGCAGCGCTTCTGTGATCACCGTCTCCAAAAGCGCTCAGCCCAACCGTTCGTCAACCGAGAAGGCCATAGCCCGAAGGGTGTCGGCGATCTCATACGCCTGCCTACGGCTCAACGTCATGGTGATATCCTTGCCGTCGCGCCGTGGTGGACCTATGGTCGCGTTTATCACAAGGAAGCCTCGGCTACCGTATCTTGTTTCTAGTTCAATGTAGGTCTTGTCCCCGCCAAGTCTGTCGATGCGAGTTTTCAATACCCTTTCCTCCTGTGCGAGCCATGTAACACCGGGGCAACCGACGGACAGCCAAGCTCCTCCACCCTCACGATCGGCCGTTCAACGCTAGTTGTCGGGGACAGGTGACAAAGAGGTCTACCCTAGGCAGCAGTAGGCTGGACTTTGAGTTTTCTTTCCGCGGGTGCCTTTATGGCCTTGGCACTGCCCTTCTATAGGAGTCGTTTCAAAGTCAAAGCGAATTGTACAACATTGCGGCTATTGTCAGAGTATAAAGCTGTTCATTGACGGTATAGATATATGTATAATCTGTTCTCAGGCGAAGACAGAAGCGAAAAGCGTGAGCGCCTCTTGATGGTGCACCCGTGCGCAAAGTACAGAGGATCGCTGCTGAATTGAGTAGACACGGTTCGTAGATGTTGGAACGCTCACTACCTCCATCCGGCTGAAGGCCCGGGAGGGCTCTTGATAAAACAATCCAGGCAATGTCTGCCCTACGAGCAATTTAGTCCTGAGTATAGGAAAAGCCGAAAACAACGAGCGTTCGGCTTGGCGAAATCGGTGGCGAGTTCCCCGTCGCCCTAGTCAATGATCGCGGTGACAACTGCCTCAGTGGCTGGGAAATACCTGGTTCCCCATTTACATGAATGAGAGCCAGGGCCGATAGCGATTCTTGTCCGTTCAATTCAGGGAGCTCGGGATATGCCTAAGTCCCTGCTGGAAGCATTCATGAAGCACCAAGTTTGACGACCCGTTCCCCAATGAGGGAGGAATTATTGCCCTGGAACCCTTCTCCGCTAACGCTGGCATCCCCTCACGGCTAATCACTATGAAAAGCGTTTCCTGTAAGGACAGCCAACCTCGAGACAAGCTGAGGAGCGATGGGGGCCTGAATCAGTCTGAGAGGCACAGCGCTGCCCTGAACTGGATGGTCTCTTGGCGCTCCACAAACCAGCTGAAGCTCAACTTCTGTTACAACTGCAGACCTATGAGGCCCTTGATAGGTACTAGTACATGATCCGGAAGATTCGCGGCGTAGGAAACAACTCGGACCTGACCTTGGTGGACCGGAGGCTCATACAGGTGACTACACAGGCCTCGGTTTACGAGCAGCTGACGTCCAAGTGTTTACAAAGACTGGAGGGGAGGGGACGGTTTCTTAACGACCTCATCACCAGCGGATTAAGGCGGGATCGTCTAAAGGTAGACATCCACCTTTAGGGATCTCAGTTTGCGGAATTGACTCGGGCTTTCACGGCTAGGGCTATAGGCGGGAGATGTTGGCCCACTGCCAACGGTGAGCGGCCCATAGACGCTTTCCGATCGAAGGATAGGGAACGGAAGCAGAGGCGCTGACCGAGTGACCCGCTGCTCAGAAGAGTCTTTAGAGGGGGAGAGCGACAGGTAGAGATTTGAAACTTAGAAGGAAGAGGGAGAGAAGGAAGGGCCGCAGGTTCCGTGCCAGACCCCATAACTTGCAGACACGCGTTCAGCGTTACTGCACCTCTAAGGTGACATACAGCACCAGAGAAGAGGCAGAGGCGATTGCTGATCTAATGCAAAATACGACTGTCTATTTGCCGGATTCAAAGGTTCCAACGTCGTACCTGTGCAGGCGCTGCAATAGATACCACGTAGGCCACAAGGTCAAAAAGAACAGATTGACTTGAGTCCATAGACGCTGGGACTTTGGTGAAGGGGTCGTCATGTCGAACCGCATAATGCTAAGCGTCCTGCTTCTCCTTAGTGCCCTGTTTCTATCAGCAGCATGTGAGAGCGAAGGGAACCCGTTAGGAGATACGGAATGGCGGCTGGTCGGGTTGGGGGATGCTGAAAGCCCCGACGCCGTTGTGGGGGAGCCAGATGTGGAATTCTCTGCGACCGAGATCGGCCTTTGGACGGGCTGCAACAGCTGTGCTGGAGAGTACAGCTTGCAGAGGGCCAACCTGAGCATTGGCGACCTGGGTTGTACGGAAGCGGGTTGCCGCACCATGACGCAGTTCCACCAGGAGCAACGGATACAGAGGGTGTTGGCGACGATAGAGCGCTTCGAGGTCTCAGGGAGCCGACTCACGCTTTATGGCGCGGACGGGGAGGTATTGCTCTTCGAGCGGTAGGTTGTTTCGAGGGAACACGTAGATGTGTCTCGGCGGGGACAGAGATATTCAAGAAGGCGCTCAAAACCTGCTTGCAAGGACAGCCGACCCCACACGCCGCGCAGACCCCTCTGGAGACCGCTTGGCCAGTCAGGCCAGCATCGACGACCCTGGGATATAAGCCATGAATCACCCCGTCTACCACACCTGTATTCAATGCAACCGGCGCCGGTTGGCCAGGGTGTCACGCCCCGACCCCATCACCATAGGGCAGACGCGGCAGCAAGAGACGCAGACCTACATGGAAGGAATCTGCCGCACCCTCGATATGAAGGTTCCGTTGCTGATATTCAGCGAGTACCTTCAGAACGCCGGGGCATGCGGCGAGGCGGGGCACAGCACAATCTGGCTGCAGACGGAAGGCTTCGAGACGCTGCCCTGGCGAAAAGTAAAGGAAGTTGTCCTTCACGAGCTCGCCCACATCGCCGTCAGCAACACTCCAGGAATGGGAAAGGTCGAGGCGCACGGGCGCTAGTTCAACGACGCCATCAAATCCATAAAGGCCCGCGCCGACAGCGGATTATTGTCCCGACTCGCCAAACTATTCCCTTGGTAAGACTCTCCCGGGTAGTGTGGGAGGCCGGGTTTAGTGAAAGGGTTTCGTGGTCCTTAGGACATCAGGAATCCTCTCTTCGGTATATGTCGGATTAATGCGGGGTCTCCGAGACTGATGATATCTAAATATCCTCCGTCCCATTCAGCCCGCTTGGGGTAAAGGTAATGAGTCAAGAGGCTACCACATGCGTTATCCGCTGCATTCCGACCTACCTCCATGTCACTCAACGATCTATCGACATTGAGCGAAGGTAGCCGCGGCTCCTGGGGGACAGGGCTACCCTTCGCGCTGTCTTTGCCCAGGAGGATTGGGGATTGGAGGCGGGAGATGTGGGTTCAAACCCCACCCTCGTCTCCGCTATACAGTGTTCCGTAAGTTATAAGATCTGTTTACACAAGAATTTCGTAATAGACCAAAAAGGTGAGACCATTGTGAAGCAAACGATTAAACGCCTCTTGTCCAAAAGACGCCCAACTCCTTCAAGTAATCCGAGAGACGACGCATGCGCAATGTTTGTCTTTGCTTACTTCGTACGGTTTGCGTGTGGATATGCGTGGTGGTTAACAGTTCTTTCGATATTCCTGTACTCGCTTAAGCTCCTGGGTTTCACTGCGCCTTTTGTTCAAGAGTTCGAATTTAATGACCCCAAGATAGCACTCACTGCCGTTGTGTTACACGGAGGTCTTTCCTTGGCTTCACATTCATTTGCGATACTCAAAAAGGTAATTGATGCCATCAGCGTAATGTGCAACACGAAGCGCCGAACAACGCGGTAATTGTTGAAATTGGTTGACTGACCCAACTCTTGCAACACGATAAATGTTCCGCGGACGAGGAATCCTAGTGTTTTAGGGGGTCTACCAGAAGTAGAGTGACCACTCATTCCCAATAACTCTACTAGCTCCCCAACACCCGGCGGACCCACCGAGGCAGTCCCGCTTAGATACACGCCGGAAGGACTACGGCTGGCAAGACGGCCGGCAGCCCTCAACTAGGTCGCATTGTCCATCTCCCCGTTGTGTCTTGCCGCTCTGGAAGAAGACGTGGAGTGTGGACAAATCATGCTTAACGGCGCATTCCAACAC
Organism: Dehalococcoidia bacterium; assembly: GCA_965207225.1. Classification (GTDB taxonomy): domain Bacteria; phylum Chloroflexota; class Dehalococcoidia; order Plut-88900; family Plut-88900; genus Plut-88900. Next base: position 1,479,441 of record CBDBLV010000005.1, on the reverse strand, counting down.
TGCTGTTGGCACTCTTTCCCGCTCAACAATAATGTTATCGGATTCCCCCACGTACAGAGCTCGATAGCCCAATAAGTCGTCACCGCTGGCGTAGATGAATATACCCGGAATGGCTAGCGGATGTCCGTGCTCATCGGTGTACCCGCCCTGTCCTTGATTCCAAACTTGACATTCGTACCTGCGGCCGCTGCTGCCAGTCCATTCGTGCGTTTTCAATGCTCTTCGCCTTTGCGGCCTCCAACTAAACGACTAACACGACCGCCAATACAATAGCTGTGATGATTAAGGCTATTACCGCCAACATCGCAAAAAGCGGCTTACAAGACGCCGTCATAGCCTTCATGTCTGCGTTGAGGGTGTAAACGCACAGGGCACAGGTTGCCCGTCGGGCCGTTGAAGTTACTAGCACCATCTCGCTTTCCGGGAATGGGCTTGGAACAGCCAATTTAACTGACTGCGACAACGTTGAATGGGCAAAGCTCGTCAACGTCCCGCCTTGGCACACTAGGGATTGTTGCTTAGACAAGAGGTGTACAAATCTATCCGGTCTCTTGTGCACTTCCGGGATCATTGCCAGTAGCTCACCCTGTGAAGCTCGCCAGACATACCCGCTTAGCGAGTTGTACTCCTCCTTTAACCGGCGTAACTGGTCCTGACTTAACGGCATGGTCTGTACTTCCTGTTTTCTCAATCCATGGGAGCGCAATGGTGACAAAAGTGAATTCTCAATTGGCTAGTGGTGTGCCATGAGTTCATCCAGTTGAGGGCCGCACTCCGGGTTTCGAATTCCCGCCAGCCCCCATCACGCTCCATCTTGTCCACGGGCTGCCCTTGCATACAATGCGATCTATGCAAGGTCACTTGGCCGGTGGGAACATCAGCGTCTACCGCGTACAGGGCCATAACTTGCCACCCTACCTAGCACTAAACATTCTCATAATAGGTGCTTCAGAAACCTCTCTATCCCAGAGCGGTGGTCACCTGTGCCAGGACCCTCACCCGATGCCTGCCACGGCAAAAACCAGCGTTAATGTTCCCAATGCCGGGAGGGTCACCCTGCATGGGTGCGTCTTCTTCTTGGTGAAATCAAAATCGTGCTCGAGCTGTTTTTTAAAATCCACGACACTGGCACACGACTGAATCACGGTTCTTTGATCGGAGGTTCCTGCCGCCCGGCTTGCTCATTCGCTAAGGCCCCAATAGATCGAAAAAGGCTTCCTCTTCTTCTCTCCTCATTGCCCGCCGTTCCCTGGCCGCCTCCTTCTTGAGCTCATTTGTTATCCGGCCAAAGTGCTTGCGTGGGATGATGCGTGTAGGAGGTCCTTTGGCCATTCGCGCGGGAGTCAGCTCGTATAAATTGCGGAACTCTGAGTTGGTCAGGTTCGACTTGCACTTGTTGCACGGGCCACAAAGGAGCCGGAAGTTGCCCGGGGTATCGCGGCTACCCCGTGAGAACGGGGTCTTGTGGTCTGCCTCGAAGTAGGCGATATCCATCTTGATGCCACAATACATGCAAGCACCATTTTGCTGCTCATAGAGATCTTCCTTGAACCATTTCGGGATCTTTATGCGGCGTCGGGGTTGGCCCCACCATCCGAGCACACGGTCCCCCTAGAAGACCAGTAAGATGACGGAGGCGACAATTACCGCCATCACAATGAACAAGAGCATCAGCAATAGGAACTGAGCCTTGTCGCTCATGTGGCTGGGCCTGATTTGCACAACTGTCTTCTCTCGGTACCTATCCCCTGTATCCCACTGCCTAGGGATTCCTCCAACCCCTGCAGTCTTTTTGCCTTGGTTTCTCCGGCCTAGCGGGCCGGACGGTACCTATCGCGGGTAGATAATATCATAGGATATCAATGACGGAGCTATCGTCGGCGTCTGTTGTATATTGTGACTCGTATTAACTTTCTGTGTGATGTAAAGAATGGTTTCTTGGAGATCGAAAGCCTGTGCGGCCGGACAATCGGGAACCATCTACATCCGATTGATGAATAGCGGATGAGGGCCTCAGCCAAGCAGCAGCCCACCGTCTCCGCAACACCTTGCAGTCAAGGCCCTTGGGGTTTCCATGTAGAGTGCTCAACCAGCTGGTCTGAGGGCGGACCCGGTTCGCGAGACTTGGTCGATGCCGGAATTCCTGCAACTGCGAAATCAATTTGTGACCAGGTATGTTCGCCTTAGGGCTTAGCGTTGGGCACGGTGGGAACTATTTCATCGGTTGATACGTCATAAGGGGACGCATCAACTGGAATGTAGCAAGTACAAAACGGCTCAGGAAACGCTAAGGCTGGAGGGAAAGCATGGGAAAGACTACTCTCCCCTTAATCAGATCGAGCTGGTGGAGATACTCTGCCATCACCGCCATGGTCGTGTGCTTGACGGCCGCCGTTCTCGTTGCTGCTTGCGGCGGCGAGCAGGAGTCAGACTCCCCAACGGGATCCGCAAATTCGACAATCGCGCCCAGTTCGAACAACTCGAATTCGACTGATGCCCCCCAATCCGTTAAGTCGGGGCCTACGGTCACCCGAGCAACATACTCCGAGGTCCGCTCGGACAAGGAGCGTGCAGTTCCATCAGCCCTGGATACGGAGGTTACTGAACTCGTGGGTGGTAACAGCATCTTCGCCTTCGACCTTTATCAGGTTATTAAGGCGCAGGACGGAAACCTGTTCTATTCGCCCCACAGCATCTCGCAAGCCATCGCCATGGCCTACGCAGGGGCCAATGGCCAGACGGCAAGCCAGATGGCTGACACTTTCCATTTTCTTCTGCCACAGCACAGGCTTCACCCTACGTTCAAAGCCCTCGCCCAAGAGCTTGTATCTCGCGGCGAGGTAATTCGGGACAGGGGTGGAGAGGCCTTCAGGCTGAATATCGTCAACGCCGTCTGGGGCCAGCAAGGCCACGATTTCCGGGAGTCGTTTCTTAATGTCCTCGCGGAGAACTATGGAGCAGGTGTGAGGCCCACGGACTTCAAGGGCGAGCCCGAGGAGTCGAGGCTTTTGATCAACGACTGGGTCGCAGACAACACGGAAGACAGAGTCAAGGACCTGATACCCTCCGGTATCATCAATCCGCTGACCCGGATGGTGCTGACCAACGCCATCTACTTCAACGCTTCATGGCTCTTCCCTTTCAACGAATCGGACACCCGAGAACGCCCCTTCCACCTTCTGGACGGGAGCAATGTCGGAGTTCCAATGATGAGTATGCAGGAAGAGTTCCTCTATGCGTCGAGAGATGGGTACCAGGCCGTAGACCTACCCTACGTCGGGCATGAGCTGTCCATGACCGTCATCGTCCCGGACAGGGGGCAGTTCCGAGAGTTCGAGGATGCCCTGGACAGCCTACTGGTGGACCGGATCATTGCTGGGCTCGAATACCGCTACGTTACGCTTGACCTACCGAAGTTCGAGTTCGAGTCAAAATTCCAGCTGAGCGAAACCCTCAAGGCCATGGGTATGTCCGACGCCTTCGACAGAGGCGCTTCCGACTTCTCCGGCATGGACGGCCGCTCATGTCTCGCGGGAGACTCCAGGTGCCTGTACATCCGGGAGGTGGTACACAAGGCATTCGTGTCGGTGGACGAAGCAGGGACGGAGGCAGCTGCGGCCACCGCCGTAGTGGTGCAACTCGAGTCTGCTCCCCCGAGTCCGGTGACCCTAAGGGTGGAGCGGCCATTCATCTTCTTGATCCGGGACCGGGGAACCGAGGCTATTCTATTCGTCGGGCGAGTGCTGGATATATAGGGCCTGTCAGTTCCTCGAACTCGTCCAGCGGAAGACCCTGGCATTGGAGCGCACCTTGCATCTACCTGCAAAGCTAAGCTGCTGTTGACACAAGGACTAGAATTTGACGACCACGAAAAGGCGAAAATCCCATGAATCCTTCCTTTTCTCATCGACGGTCGTTCAACCGCAAACGGCGCATCAGACAGAATTCAGACGCTGCAGAGTTGGCTTTGCTGGCCAAGCGCCTCAAATACGGCGGAAATCCAGCTCACAAGCGCAATCCTGGTGATTTTGGCCTCGATCCGCCTTCACGACCGATGCCTAGAAAGACCCTTTGCGACGACGCCGGAATCTTCACTAGGAAAGAGGCCTTGCGAATGCTTAGGCTGGGGGCGGTAAAGGGATTAATAAGCGAACAGAGACGCGGGGAATTCCCACAGAATATTTGGGCCGTTACCGATAGCGGCGACCCCCTTGAAGCCCAACTGGAAAACCAAGAGAAAGGCGAATATCATGGTTATCCCGTTCCCAAGGGAGACCCGTTCCGATCCGAAATCTTGACTCGCTGGTGCATTCAATGAGCAACACTTTCGTAGTTCAGTGTGACTGGCTGAGGCCGGACCCGGGAGATGATGCGGGTTTTGATATGCAGGCCCAACTTACCATTTGGGTTAATGATGAATGCGTCACCACCTTCGAAGATCGGTCTTCGGGGGATATCGACCACTCACCTGGATTGTCTGCAGATTGGCTGGCAACTTGGTTCGCGGTTAACTGGTGGAGGCTGCGTTGGGAACCGGACCGCTCGCCAAGTTTCGACTGGGAGATGAGTCACAATCTGGCCGCAGCTGGAGGAGGATATCTTTGGCCTGTACTGAGGTTCAGGAGTGATGGCGATACTGTCGCGGTGGAATCAACCGCAACACCTTTGGGGTACAGAGAACCAATCCGGTACCTGAAAGAGCACAGCTGGATAATCGATTCAGCCGTCTTCGAACATGGAATAGATCAATTCATCGGCGCAACTGTTGAAAGGACTTCGCGCTACTGTAAGGGTGAAGCCACTTTGCAAGAGCTCTGGGCTGAAGTCAATGGTGAGCGCAGAGACGCCGAGCGATATGCGCTTCGCAAACTAGAAGCGTGTCTGGGCTATGATCCAGCCGAAGCACCAGAGGGGCTGATTGAGGCACTGCAAAGGGCTTGCATTTACTATGGGCCGGATGCAGTTCATGAGTTAGCAGCTGCGACCCAGGACCAGGCTGTCGATGGATTGAAAAAGTTGAAAGATCGCATACTGAACTCACAGAGCGTAGTTAGCCTAGGCAATTACGAAAAACTCCTACGAATCTGCAATAAGGAAATAAACCAGACAGATGTTCCCTGGCGCCGAGCAGCCCAAGCCGCTCGGATAGCAAGGAGCGTTTGGGGTCTGCCTTCCGGGCCCGTTTCTACGTCCACCATGAGTGATCTATTCGGAGTGCCGCTATCACAATCTCTTGTCAATGATTCGCCAGCTTCAATCGAACTACGGAGTCTATCGGCAGGACTTCGAGAGAATGAGGACGCGTCAACGTTTCGGGTATCCCTTGGCCAGAGGCGCGAAACAGGTCGTCGGTTCACGTTAAGCCGACTGGTCGGCGATAGCCTCATGGCTGCGCCGGATGAGGCTCTCCTGCCAAGCACACAGGCCAAGACCAGCCGACAGAAATTCCAGAGAGCTTTCGCCCAGGAATTCCTGTGCCCCATAGATGACTTGAGGGAGTATCTGTATTTTAGGGACTCTCCCAGTGACGAAGACATAGATGATGCCGCCGACTTCTTTAAAGTCTCGCCTTTGACGGTCAGGGCAACTCTCGTAAACAAAGGGATACTTCCGAGAGAAACACTAAGTGAATGGCTCATATGAATCCGTGGTAAAGAGGTTCGAATCTAACTCTTGGATGGGGCCCGCACGGGCCTTCATGTCTTCTTTGTGGAATTACGATCATTGACCTGGGAGCATTAACCAGCCCGCCCGGACCGCTCACAAATCTTGATGGCCTAGCCCAACTAAGTGCACTGGTCCTATTTCTGGATTCCCCACCGAAGAGTTCACGGTACGGTACGGGGCCTCTCACCAGACTCAATGGAGGCAGGACCATTTGGATTGAGAGTCGCTCTGGTCCAATAGGGCGGGGCTAGTCCGTCCCAAGTCAAAAAAAGGCTCATGCCAAAGGAACTTTACCTAATTCTTCGATATTATCCGGTCGGCCCAAGGACTGTTTCATAGGGTCATCCCATCACAAGTGCACACTCTCGGGGTAGACCTTCTTCTATGGCTCAACCTACCTGACGATATCGTGTGGCTGGTTGTACTGGTCGGTTCATACTTATGGGTGCGGCGATTCCTGCGGCCAACCCTGGGGGCGGCAAGGCATTTCGCTATAGCGAGCGGAGTCCTTCCGCTGGCATGTATGGTCGCCATAGCAACACAGGGAATGATCACAGGCTTACTGAGTCGGTTTGACTTTCGCTGGCGGGCTACTGTATAACCCTCGTTCTGTTCTTGGGGAAGGCACCAGCAATAGGTTCGACAGGTATCATTTCATGCCAGATTGCGGGTTCAGCCAATTCCCGGAGAAAGTAGCCGGGACAGGCGGGAAGCTACCCTGCAAAAGCTGCGTTGGCCTCTGCAATGGAGCATTGGTGAGGCCGTGGAGGTGCGGCTTCCCAAATTAGCTCCAGATCCCTACGAGGATGCCTTATCGCTTCAATTTGTCAGAGGTTAGGCCACGCTAGGCCAGTGGCAGCTTCCGGCAGCTAATGCGTCCGCTTCTCTCATTCAGTAGCTTCAACGTTATACCCCAGATCTCTGGCCCGTTGATAGTCTTCACTAGCGCCTACTGCGTCCCCCAACAACTCGCGAACCAGCCCGCGGCCGTGGAAGTACCACCCGTCGACGGGCTTGAGTTCAATTGCTGCATTGAAGTCCGCTAGCGCCGGTTCGAGTTTTCCACTGAACAGGTGAGCATTGCCCCGAGTGAAGTAGGCTATCGGATCGCAAGGATTGAGATTCAACGCCATGTCGCAGTCCGAAATAGCCTGGTCGTAGTTCTTGTTGGCAATGTGGGCGTCTCCACGAAACCTATAGGCGAGCGGGTCTCGGGGTCTGAGTCGCATCGTGGCGTCGTAGTCGGCAATGGCCAGGTCGATATCACCCTTCATGCGATATGCTCCTCCCCGGCCTATGTGCGCTGCCGCATTCTTCGGGTCGAGTACTAGCGCGACATTGAAGTCGACGATCGCCTTATCGTATTCTCCCTTGTATCGAAGGCAGTCACCTCGGGAACGGTAGGCGTCGGCGTGATCGGGGTTAAGATGGATGGCCTCGCATAAATCGACTAGCGACTCATCCGACAGGTTCAGTTCGCCATAGGCCATGCCCCGACGATAGTAAGCCTCAGGGTCATGAGGTCTGAGCCGGATAAGTTCCGTCATGTCGGTGATCACACGTTTCCACTGTCCCCGGTTTCCCAAAATAGTGCCCCGTATCAGATGGGCATCCTCATGGTCGGGGTTCAACCGTAGAACGGCGTCCAAATCCTCGATGGCGCGGTCTTCGTCACCCTTGGCGAAATGCGACCGGGCTCTGGCGAAGTAGGCGTAGTCGTCTTCGGTGTTCAGCTTGATGACTGCATCCATGACGGCGATCGTCCGGTCATGTTCGGCCGTTTCAGCCTTGTCCTGACCCTTCCCTCCGAACCGCCGCAGCAGTTCCCAAACTCTGAGGGTGTCTTCGTCTGCTCCGAAATGCCTGGCCTTTTTGAGATACCGCCTGTGCTTTTCGTCGTCGCCAATCAACAAGGCGAGCTCTGATGCCGCTAGCAAAGCGGAGGTCTCCTCAGGGTCCAGTTCGAGTGACACCTCGAAAGCTGCCAGGGCTTCAGGCAGCTCACCCAGCTTCCAGCACGCAGCCCCCAACGCGCTGTGGTATTTCGAATCCAGGCGTCCGCATCCCGGACTTACGTTTCGCAAGTGCTCCACCGCTTCCGCCGACCTGCCGGTATGGTGCAACACTATGCCTATTTCGGTCCATGGGAGGCTCCAGCTGGGGTCAAGGGTCACCGCCAGCCACAACGCATTCAGGCCCTCTTTGATGAGGGCCGTATCCTCACTCGCAATGCCGATGTCCGTCTTCACTGACCCCAGCGTACAGTGGTTCGCCGGATCCAGAGGGTCCAGCCGGGCAGCAATCTCGACCTCGGCCAGGGCCTCGGGGAGTCTCCCCTGCATCCGCAATTCCAGGGAACGCCGGTAATGGGCATAAGCCTCGGGGTTGCTAACATCCCAGTCCCCAAGAAGACGCCCATCCGTCTTCCGGATGAGGTCATCCACCTCGGCAAGGTGAACGCCCAGATTCACCGAAAGGACGCGGCGGACCCAGTCCATGCCGGTGGCCCGAAGGTCCTCCCGCCAACCGTCATCCTGTTCCTGTTGGATTAATGAAGACAGCAGGGGTTTCGCAAGGCGGGCGCCAACTCCCAAGTCCGCCAGCACCATGAGGTCTTCAGACCGGTTTTCGGTTGGAAACTGATCTTCGATTGCACGATAGGTTGCTTCAGCGTACCGGCGCAATTGCCCGATGACCTCGCCGGCAGCCCGGTCTCCTATGTGCTCGGACAACAGATCGACGACGTCACTGACCCAGTACAGGGCCCGCAGTTCAAGGGCAATTTCCGCTGAATTTGAATCTGCAATTTCGTCAGCCAGCGTCTCGGCTATCTTCGCAAGGTTATCACTGGACGGCCGAGCCCCGTGATACATCCAGGCATCGACGGTGTTGTCTGTTACCCCCACAGCCTCTGCAAACTCCTCCAGAGAGAGGGAAGTCTGCTGACGCTTTTGGTTGAGATATTCTCCTCGGCCTGTGTGGCTCGACGAGGCGAGGAAATCCAGCGCTGCCGGGGACGAGCCGGCGAGATGCAGGTGGGCGGCTACCCTAAGGGCAAGGTCGATAATGGCGAGCCTGACGTATGCCTCCCAGACCTTGGGCAAGTTTCCGGGCAGGACTCTCATTGTCCTGCGACGAACGAAAGATCGCAGCAGGTCCCAGTGGTCGGCATGCCAGCGGAGCATGGAGGCCAACGCAGATTGCCTGTAGTCATCCGCGCCTTCCCGCGGCGATGCAACCAGCCCGGAGCGAGTTAGCACTTCAGCGATCGTTGCTATGATCTTTTCTCTGGAAGAGTCCTTAACGAGGTATTCCGGATCGGCTGAGAAAAATCGGCGGGCTGTTCTACTCTGGAGTTCGACATGTTTGATGCCCAGTTTTTTGACCACTGCTCCCAGTATCTGGCCGCTAGTGGGAAGCCGGGGTGTGACCTCGCGTTCAGTTATGTCGGCTTCAGGCTCGTTGCCACTCATACAGACCACCCCGCAACCCGAACTTGTCTGTGTCGATCAATACCTCCCTCAGCGCAGCATGAACGCCGACCTGGTTCATAGGGCGGCTGTAGACGTGGGTGCCGGCAACATTGTCGAAGAAGCGTCCAGCCGGGTCGACCATCACGTAGCTGCCGGTCATCAGGTCATTGCTTTCCGGCACCACCACAATGCCCCTGGACTCCACGTATCGATTTCGTGCTACATAGCGGGCGAATTCTTCGCTGGTTATCAACATGTTGTCCACCGATCCATCATTCTGGCCCCCGACAGGCAGCACTTGAAGTAGTTTCCAGCGTTCCGGCCCCGCTTTGACTATAAATCCAGCCAACTTCTCATTGTAGTTGATCCTCGTCACCACAGTGTTGACCTTCAGCCGTATGCCGCGCTGTCTGAGCATATCCATGACCCGCAGGTAGTCGGCCTCGCTCATTGGACCGGTCCGCGTGCTTCTCCCAATGCGTATCAACTTTTCCGGGTCCACCGTGTCTATGCTTACCGCCGCCCAATCCAGACAGCCATCTACACGATCCAGCCATTCAGGTGTGACGAAACTGCCGTTAGTGACCATGGAGGTGGTGAGCCCCAATTCTCGGGCTCGCCGTATCAAATCAGGAAGCCATGGGCAAAGGATGGGTTCCCCACCGGCGAAATTGATTTTGCTGAAGCCGGCCTTAGCAAGAGTCTCCACGACCGCGAGGGAATCCTCACGGGAAAGGTGTCCTTCAGGTAGGACCTGGTGTCCGACATCTTGAAAGGTAGCGAAGCAGAATCTGCATTTCATGTTGCAGGGCTTCCACAGGTGGAAATTGACTGAAGGGACTTGCGTGGAAATGTTCATACAACCTCTCGATGTTCTAAATCTCCGCAGAAATGTTCAGTAAACATCCTAGGTTCGTTAGTAAGTTCCGTCAGCCCCAGTTAGGTGGACAAACCGGCTGTTTATGTTACGAGACGACTCTCGCACGGATTTCCAACGTGCCCTCCGGCCGTATTCGAACCAGTCAGATTGTTTCGCTGATCGTGATGGTGTCACCCAGATAGAAACCTCCCACCGAAGAGTTGGCAGTGCAGTACGCGGCGGCCCACCAGTCTGGATAAAATCGTTCTTTTGGAAGTAGGGTTTGACCCCCTAGGGGCCTTAGGGGAGAGGAGCCGCAATACAACAGGGCTCTTCCCATAAGGTTTTATACTGTACGAGGCCCAATTACGCGCTTGTCATAACCAATAGGCTATCTTAATATATCATCCAACGAAAAAGTGTCACTCGACGTTTGAGACGTCGAGCGGCACGCCGACACTTGAAACAGGCAGGCATCGGGCTGGCCAAGCTCTTGGGGTTTATCCAAGACTTGAGCATAGCGCAATCGACAACAACCTCCCTGTCCAAGTCTCGGGCAAGGGAGGTTGTTTGACTAGAGAATCAGTGATAAGCAAGGCGGATTGATATGGCTAAGGCGCCCGCGTCTAATGGTGACACAGACGACCTAGGGGCTCGTCTTCAATCATTACAAGACAATCTGAAGCAATTGCAAATCGAGCAACGGAGATGGTCAAAGAATGAGGGCTTCCACGATTTGATCTTAACCCATCTGCAAGAAACGCTAGATTTTCTAATTGTGCTGGAGAGTCGCCTTTCCCAAAGTGGAGCATTGCGGGAGGACGACTCCAAACATTGAAAGCACCGTCGCAGAATTGAAGCCTGATATGCCCAATACCGACAAGCTCAATCGCTAGGCCACTCCGCGAGATTGCGGAATGATGGTGCGCTTTAGAAGGCCACACGATTTCTGGACCTTGCGAATAGTTAAGGCCCTATACGCTTATGAAGGCCAAGCCTCTCTAGCAGAGGTGTACGCATGGCTGGAGGAACACGAAGACTTGTTGGTACGAGAATGGGCAGTAGCGGGCATATGGGGCAGCAGGCCTAATTACCGGCACGCGGTAAGAGCGGCTGTGTCGCGTATGGCAACTAGAGGTCACTTAGAACGTGTCCGGCGTGGTGTCTATCGCGTGGTGGACTAAACCGACGGCTTACCCTAGCGAAACTGAAGAAAGGCGCATGGCGGACAAGGCATGGAACTGGACATGGTATGAGCGGGCCGGAAAATTTGCGTAGTGGAAGGGGCAGTGCCAGTTGGTGCAGCGAGTCTTACTGTCGTTGCACTGGGGTACCTGTTCTCCCGTTGGAAACAGAGTTATCTACCCAAGGAGTTCCAGTATCGCCTGTATCGGAGGCTGGCAAAGTGGTGCTGGACAATCGGTGGAGTGCTGATGCTAGTTGCCTTATACCTATCGTCAATAAAATGAGGCAGGCGAGCAACCCAACAATGATGATTAGGTAGGTAGGTTGCTTCTTCAAGCATACCAACATAATACAGAGCTATCGGACCCCAATGCGAATTGGATGCTCCCGTTGGCCACTTTGGAGCTGGTAATACGCCGTTAGACCCCAGTGAAAGGAAGGCGCGATCGATGATGACCAAAATCTTGAGCGTCGGGGCGATTATCGGTGCCCTGCTAATAGCCGCCTGCAGCTCGGAAACCGGCTGTCTCACCAGCCAGGAGCAAGCCTTCATTAAGGAGGTGGAGGGGCGCATCGAAACTTACTTGGCAGAACGGGAGGCAGCGGAGATTGTGATGGAGAAGCTGCTGACGGAGAATGACACGAGCTTCGAGGGAAACTGGCAGGTTGACATGCTTAACCTGCTGGAGGATCTGGAGAGGGAATCCGAGAGGTTGCTGGACCTTCCCAGGCTGAACTTCAAGATGCCGCCCGAGAGGGAAAGGGAGTTGCGCATCTGGCGTGGAGGCGTGCGGGCCGCCGCTGCTCAGTTCCAAGCTGGGGCCCGGATGATGACCGACGGTGTTTGGCACATCGACGGGGCCACTTTTGACCGGGGGATACTCGCCTTCGACGAGGGCGGGCGTTTGTTGGCCCAGGCGAATATCCGGCGTACCGCCGCCATAGCTACGTGGTGCGGGTAGCGCACTTCGAACTATGCGTGTTATGGGTCTTCGCTGGAGTTTTCTCACACCAAACGGCCCCTCCGACTTGCCATAAGGAAAGGGCCGACATTCCGTTAACGGTCCGTTATTGAGACAACCCGTCGCCGTTATGTTCATTAGTTCATGTTAATTTGCGGGTGTCTGTGGCGGGGCGCGCGCCCGATGTAAATGTTTCATACATAGAATTATCGCCGTTGACTGCCCTATACTCTTGGAGTAGACATGACTGAGATTTCCGAGAACATAACCTACACAATCGGATGCCCCAATAAGGACGGAGGGAAGGTCATCAAGGTCGGGATGTAGGGCAAGCATCAACGCTACCCAGTGCAAGAAATGCCGGACTAAGTTTCGCGCCCCGGGCATCACCAAAAGTAAGCAGTTTTCCATCAAGCAAATCGGCACGGCGCTTCAGTCATATTTCGAAGGGCTTTCTTATTGCGAAACCGCTAGGCAGTTGAAGAACACCCTTGAAATAGCCGCGCCAAGCGAAAACACGATCTACCAGTGGGTGCAAGCTTACGCAGACGAGGCAGTAAGGGCAGTCAAAGATGTGAAGGCCCAGGCCGGCCCCGTATGGTCGGCAAAAGAGACGGACGTGACGATAGACAGGGAGTACAATTGGCTGTGGCTTGTCATGGACGATGATTCCCTATACATCCTTGCGGCCCTGCTGACGCACAGGCGGGATGTCCGACAAATCGTTAGGGTGATGCCAATGGCGAAGAACACTGCCGCCAATCTCCCTGAGTTCATATGCACCTACAAGATGAAATCCTGCCCCACCGCAATCAAAGCCGTGTTTGACGGCTAGGTAGATCACATGCAGACGGAGGCACTGGCCGCCGTCGTGAATAACAGCCTTATCGAGCGGCTGAACGGGACCGTCAAGGAACGGGACAAGGTGTTCAGGGGGTTCAAGCGGCTGGAGTCTGCCCAACAGTACGTTGACGGGTGGGTGCTAAACTACAACTTTCTCGGGCCTCACCTATAGGTAATGGGGAAGGCCACCCCCGCTAGTGTGGCAAAGGCCAACCCCCCCATTCCACAACTGGGAGGAGGTGGCCCACAAGTTGGAGGCAATCGGGAGAGTACCAAAGGCCAGACGGCCAAAGGACTACCAGGATTCAAGCGGAAGAAGAAGCCAGGCAGACGGCGCACCAAGCCACGCGGACGGCAAGCCATGCTGTTCTTGGGTAGGGAGCTGGGAGCGGAAAGCCGTTGCCTAGGGGAAGCGGCCCATAGCCAGAAAAACCTAGATTGAGGGAAGCGCTAGGGCTTTTGCCAGCGGGCACAAACATTTGCCTTATGGATGGCAAACACTACTTTCTGAAAGAACCCAGTTTTCCAGGCAGAATTCTCTGGCATGATGCGTCGGCAGCTAGAACCAGGTTCATGGATCACTGACCTCCGCCCGAATCATCGGAATACAGCGATAACCACACATGTCTCCAACCCTCATTCGACGGTGCCGCCACGAGGTTGCCGTGCCATAGCCGATCAACGTCGTCGAGGACGGTCCACGAGAACCAGCCAAAGTCGCCGGAGGTCCCCTCGTCGATAGCATCCCAACTTGAATGCTTCAGACCGTCGCTGTAAAGGCGCACTAGCTCGGCGGCATCCAGGTCAGACTCTACTTCTGCGAAAATGTTCACTTGATTGCTATAACCGGACATTGAGTTGCCGGTACTGAAGCTGGAGCCGAAATTCTCGCCCGCAAAACTTCCATGTAGGACCCTGGTCCCCGGCACTACAGCGAGAATATCCTCACGCCGGTCCAGGTCCAAGCCAGGTATCTGGGGGAAATCGTGTTCCCTACCGTCGGGCTCAGCAGACTGGAAGTAAGCCGTAAACGGGCAGCGTTCGCCGGTCGAGCCGTAAATGAATCCTGCCCGCCACTCTCCGTCTTCCCGCGTCAACGGCCAAGGATAAATCGGAGGTTCTCCAGATTGACCAGGGTCCCGCATAGGGATGATATCAGCCAATGCTCGGCTGGGGTCAGCGACATCTACGAACACTGAGCGCACCACCACTTCCCTGAGAATCTTCAAGTCTTGGTCGAGCCAGGACTGCAAGTCGTTTAGCCCGCAGCCTGCGGCGATATCCCGCGTCAGGATGGAGCGGAAAAGCTTCGCGTCTTTGTCCCTAAGTGCCCGATCCCAAGTTTCGAAGAGCCGCTGAACAGCAATCCTAACCTCATCGTCGCTTTCTTCCTCGGTCTCAGGAGCCTCCGTCACGGTAGGTACGGGAGTAGTCGCTGGATAAACATCTGAGCATCCGACATACAGGAGCACAACGAGCAGCGAAACTGTCAGAATAGTCGATCTCAACATCGTCAAACACCTTTCCACGAAAGCTCTCTGATGGTTATCTCCGCTGAAATATTCGGGATCTCTCTTTAGCATGACGTGGCAGTTCTGCCAGGTGTACGTGTTACATGCTGAGTACCAGAATTCGTTCTCCTGGTCTTCTAAGTATGGACAGTGGGATAGCGGGGTGGCTCCTATCCATGGAATGGATATCGGAACACAACGTCCGGCCCAAGCATACGGGCCCCGAGCATTTTGCTTCGAGATTACAACTTATGAGTCGTCCAGAGCGCACTCCGTGTGTTCCGAAGGTAGCGAGCTCTGCCAGAAGGGCTCGCTACTGCATATTCGACTTGTCAAGGGCCACCCATGTGCCGCCGAGTTAGTCAAAGCCGCAGCCGGCCCCTTTAAGGGCCAGTTGGTCGGGCTCGGGCAGGGCCTCGAAAGCCTCTATGACCGCCATCCTCTTCTGCACAACGTCCTGGTCCGACATGAACAAGGCCTCGTCGACCTTGAGTGTGCGGTCCTGCTTCTCGGCAAATATCTTGAGGGTCTCGTAATAGTCCCATAGGACATCTCGAAAGCCCCCTAGGCCTCGGGGTATGTCATGCCTCAACAGTAGCATCGTCCACGATAGTTCGCCCTCCAGTTTCGGCCAGCCAATGGTCGGAAGGTCCAACTTTTCGGGGCCGCAGGCGGCCTCGGCGAACCACGTCAGGGCCTCTTTCCGACCCGTGGAATCTCCATACTCCCCGGTGGAGGTGGACCCGGGCATCGGTGTTGGCGAGGGGCCCAGGGTAGCAGTGGGTATTTCAGGAAATGGAGTCAATGCCCAGGCTGTGGCCGATCCCTGAATATCATAGGGTGGCGGCTCTGGAGTGCCCAATAGCACAAAGTCCACCCGCGCCCAGGCGTCTACATGTCGAGCGTGAATCTTGCTGTAGGCGGATATTTCCTCATCGGTCTCAACGTCAAAATACCCCCACTCCACATTATGCGCTGCACTGATCAAATTCTCGGTTTCCACCATCCAGCGATTCGTCCATGCGATGCCCGCCTCCCACAGTTCTATTAGGTCATAATGGATGCCCTCGTGTTCCTGGGGCACCACCATAGACCTGAGTTCATCAAGACCGTCGCGCTGGAAGCGGTTGACACGGGAGAAATCAGCCAGTATCACGGCCATTCCTGGAAGGAACTCTTGTTGCCACTCCTCAAGGGTAGGGATGGGCCCGGGAGTCTCGGGTCGGGGCGTCACAGCCAGGGTGACTCTTGTTAAGTGTCCAAACCGCTCTTTGTACTCGGCGTGCATCTGGCGCACGCGATCAAGATACTGGTCGGGGTCAGGGTTGGCGAAGGACCCGGAGGTACAGGCCAACAAGAGAAGTATTGGCAGAACCAGTAGCCGCATAGCCCCTCCTAGTCGCTGGTTGGCCGCGGATGGAGTGACCTCCGGGCAAGGTCCCTGCAGCAGAAATCGGTGGAAAGAGTCGGCACTATCATTCGGCGGTCTCTGGTCGGTGTTGAGATCGTATGACACCTGCTCGGATGAGAATATCCCGTTGTATAGCCCCCAAGCGGCAGCTGAAGGCATGCCTTAATCTTTCCAGGCTGGGCAGTCCACGCGCTTGCGCCCGGCTACCAATGTAGCAGCGTCTTGGAGAATCCGAGTATTCGTGCGGGACCCGACCGATTCTGGATGGCCCAACGCAGGACGTGAAGATACTTTCCGCCCGTTCCTCACCAGGAACCGGACCCGGAAGTCGGGGCCCAGCACATCGATCATCTCTTGGAGCTGCCATAACGTCATGATGCACCTCCTGTTTGCCTTTACAAAATGTTGGCGGTCCGACCACTAGGTCTTCAGTCCAGACTGACTCTCCAGTCTCATGTGGGAAAACACTGGCTATCTCCAGACCTGTGTCATCCCGGAAATTATTATTCAGATAGATTGCTGCCTGCAGCGGTTATCCGTCGCACTCCTTATATTCTCACGCCATGGCTGGTGCGGGATTGATCGTGCACCGGGTACAAGTTTTTTCTGCCGTCGCCTGCTCAGTTGACGGCCGGGCAATCGCCCGGCCGTCATCCTTACTCATCCCCCCAATGCGTCTATGGCATCCTGAACGTCTAGGCATCCTTCATGCAAAGGAATCTTGCCGGCGACGCCATCGGACGGCTGAGACGGCCGCGAGGCCGACTAGAGCTAGTACCACCGCTCCTGTGATTCGAACCCGCTTGGTCATTGCTCGCTCCCTTCATTCTCGGGATTTGCCCTGGAACACTGAACTCTTCATTAACCGGTACTCTGCCCCTGTTGGCCCGGACAAGAAGCAGCCTTCAGCGCCTTCTCATCTGGAGCCCGCAGGGGCATTAACATCTGCACTCCATTCTAAAGTGAGCTTCGATATGGATCGTCGGCTTATCCATTTTTTGCTCTCCTTTCACCGCTGACCTTTCCCATAGTAAACCTCCCGTGTGAAACAGCAGTGAAAAGCAATACCAATTCCGTGAAAGAACCCGTGAAAATTGAGGGTATTTCCGTGAAAGCTCTACCCAAGGCGTCGTCCTGACGTACGATAGAGTGGACAGCACAGGCCCATTTGTGGGGTTTCCGTAGGCGATGGCGCCGAGTTCACGAGACGGCGGAAGTGCCGGCGTCGTGTGCGAGCGGCCAGGCACCTCGGCTGCAGGGAAGAACAATTGGCGGATCTAACGAACGCGTGTCACTCTGACTGCAAAGTGAGGGACATCAGGCACGACGGCGCGCGCTGCGTCAAAAACAATTGCGAGAACCCACCCCACGGCGCTCGCCGTCCATTCCGGCATCCTTACAGACAAACCCGTTTCCGTGCGCGCAGGTGAAACGAAACGAGAGAGATAACTCTCGGCCTCTGCCAAGATCCAATGCTGTTCAGGCACGGTGACTGCCGGTCCAAACTCGAACCGTCCCAGCCTCCTACCACTTAGGCCGGTCACGAGGTCCACCTTGTCATGATTCGCGAGAAGCTCCTGGCTAAAGGCGACGTGAGCATCCACTGTGGTCCTCCGACTGGTGTGGAACCAGTTGTGTCCAGACGGTAGGTCATCGCCGTGGGGCGGCGTGCCGGGCTCCAGGTATCCCGCCGTCACCTGGAGCCCGGTCAGCTCAATGGACCCGAAGCGGTCCAGTGAGTCGATAAAGCAGTGGGTCAGGGCCGGCAGAATCACAGCCGGTTCGATTGAGCGTTGTTGAAATCCGAGCGGTGCGAAATAAAAACCTGGCCCAGGTGGTGGCGGCACCTGCGTTCGTTCAAGGTCTCCAACGTCCAGCCCCACCTTCACCCATCCGATCCGGGATGTGCCGTCACCTGCGGTCAGTTCGGCCTCATGCATATTCCAGAGCGACGCGCGGCGACCAGCCGGCTTGGTGGAGGGACCGTCGTACCAGCCCATCAATTCGCTGCGTGATCTGAAAACACTGTAGAGGTCTTCCTCCAGGATATCGATCAGGTTCGCACCTGGGGAGAGAGTTCCGAAAGCGTCGAGTAAAAGCATCCCTGCCATGGGAATTGTACTCCTTGCATCCAGGCTATTAGGGCATCGCCCGACTTGTCTCACCGACGCCGAAAAACACCATAAGGAGGGTTGTTAATAGCAACACCACCCCTGCTACGATTGCCACGGCGCCTAAAACCTGATACCCAACTTCAGGTTTCTTCCTTATCGCCCAGAACCCCGCGACTAGCAGCGCCACGGAAATTGGTATGAAGACGCCAAGTAAGAACAGCAATGTTGCCATAGCTCTGCCTCTATCCGAACTGCTAGTTGGTGCTGCCTGTCGGACCCACTTCCTTCGATTTGGGTTCGATGGCTTTCCTGATCTCAGACATCTTGAATGTAGCGTCTCCGAACATATCTGCACCTGTGCCTCTCGGGTGTATGACAATGGAGTCGTCTACTATTCCCGTTGGCCCTACTACGTTGTCACCTTCCAGAATGTCAAACACACCATTGTCCATGCTTACGATCACGTAATGGTCGTCGCCTGCAGTTATGCCAGGTGCATCGCTCTCCTTAAGAAACAGCAGTACCTGCTGTCCACTCAGTAAGACTGTTCTATACTCTATATCCAGCCAGTCCACGTCTGTCGCCCCCACAAGGATCGCTCCCGTATCTTGGCCAAGTTAGCCTCTTAACACCTCGGTCACCGAGGTCTAATAAAACACCACCGGAATGCCCCAGTCTGCTCCCTCCAGAGGCTTTTCTTCTCCGTAATCAACGTCCCGGGCCACGATCTCTCCCACTGTTCCGACAATAACCAGATCAGACACGCTTGATAGCCCTTCTACAGATGAGTAGACCGGCATGTCTGTCTCCATAGCAATTCCGGGGCTCTCGGCGTCTTCCCGTGCAACGAGCCAGATGGAAGAGACCAGCAACGAAGCTAGTATCGCCGTCAACATCAGCAACAAAGTTCGGTTCTTCTGTTTGCCAATCGCATTAAACAGGACTTTTCTCTCTGGCTTGCTCGTCTAATGGTTGCGACGCAGATTCAACCCAGTCCCATTCAATAGGCCGACATCCATCCGACGACTCTGGCGTGTTCATAAAATTGAGCTTATTCGTGCCCTTCATGATCTTCCCTCCCTGTCCCCTGCCCGAGAATGCGTATGCTCCTGAATATGGAGACAGCAGTTCGCCGCTGCTCCGGCGTCAGGTCTTCGCCCACAATGTGGAGGTGGGGACCACCCGACCTGTGGAAGAAGGCAGCGGTGTACCCGGCCCCGGGTTCCATGGAAATGAGCAAACTCGCTCTGACGTCACCGATGTCTTCGTAGCCCATGACGTAGGTGTGCTCTGGATCATCGGAAGGAGACCGGCTCCAGGAACGCCCGCCGAAATCAAAGGCCAGCCGGACTCCCTCGCCGGCGATTTCGCCTTCGTAGTATTCGATGTATTCAATCTCCTTGATCACATTCAGTTCCCACCGGGGAGGCAATTGCAGAGTAAATCCTCCTTGATCTGGCCATCCCGGGACCTCCACGACTCTCCAGTCCGGCGAGGGTTGTGCGTCTGCAACAGTGTGCGGGATCAAGCCTATGATGCTCACCGATTTCCCTGTGTGCTTGTCAATTATGGCCCTGTCTCCTAGTGGCTCTTGAAGACGGACCTCAACGATATCTGCGCAGTCCCCCCCACTCCACCGGAAATCCGAGTCAGCCTTGACCTTGACTTGCACGTCGACATCCGTCTCGCGCAAAAGCGATACTACCGGGTTTCTGTTGCAAGAGGCGACGATGAGATCAAGTCTCTGCGAGGAATGCCAATTCGCATGCATTACTCTCACTTCGCCGCGCCCCGTAAACCCGCCACGACCTATAAACACAAGGAAACAGGCCACTGTCAACAGCAAGCCGATTACCAATACTACTCCAGAAAGGCATCGTCTACGATCCGACAAAAGCCCTCTTGCGATGGGACTGTTAGCCATAAAACCTCACAGTTATTGCCCGCATTTTGCGCCGTGGGTCAGCACTATGCTTGGCCTTGCGTGCACCCCCAAATAGAGGATGCGCACACAGGGCCAGTCCTATAGTTGTTCAGTTGGTAGGAAATTCCTTCTGGAATCCACCCCGTTTTCCACTTTATGAGAGACCAGGCGGATAACAGAGCAGAGGAAAGGACAACCGGGCGTGTAATTGCCTACACCGGTATATTTGGATGAGGGTGAGTATGTGTGTCGACTTCTTCGGTCTCTGGGATATCGTCATCCTCCCATGCGTGATACCCCAACACTTTCAATTGATCATCCAATAGAGGACAGGTGGGTTCCATGTCGTTGCCGCCGCCGGCAGTTACGATCCAGGTATTGAACCGTGTGTTCTGTTGGTACCACTCGTTATGGTAGACGACGCCAAAGCAAATCTCCCGCCCTTCAGAGGCAGCCGTGATGTTGTCGATATTCGTACCATCGGTTTTTGTGGTGGACACACCGCCCCATTCGGCGCCGTGGGTAATTGTTTCCTTCCAGGTCAATTTCACTCCACTGACTGTAGTGGACGAGGACGTCTGGCTGCTGTGAGCATAGGCAACCGAACCGCCCGCAATCGAGAGTGCTACGACTATAACCAATGTTAGTAGTTTCAGGGTCATGCTTTTCATGGAACACCCCCCGGGACAAGGTTTGATGAGCTATCTTCACTCTTTGTATAAGCACTTCTGGTCCTTTATTCGCTGTATGGACTGAATACCCCGGTCGGCAACTGATTTGCGCTTAGGACCTCGACTTCGGTTACCTTAGTCTCTGAAACGAGGGTCTTCGAGCCATTTGCGTCCACTACCCACGTAGTCGACCGGTAGATCAAAGGGTTGGTCTCTACTATCTCTACCCTTTGAATCTTCTGGGACGGATTCAGGTCAAAAGTCGTGGGAATGCGGAAACTCCCCGTCCCCAGATCACTTTCACTGTATGGCGTACTCAGTTCAAGCACCACGGCATCCGTTTCTCCCAACTGCGACCTACCCGTGTTGGCGTACTGCCTTGTGCCCAGGGAACCGATTAGCTTCCCCGCGGAATTTAGCACCAAAGCGGGGGAGGTGATGCCAGATGAAGGCTCACTCTCCTGCTGACTGATTCGGGGGAAGCGGGTGACAAAGAGGCCGTCCAACACAAAAGACTCCTGAATTATCACCCCCTCCGAGTCCCTAACTATCGTGTGCTGCTTAGTCCCCGTATTGTTTTCGCCTGCCTCAATCCAGAGATCAGAAGTGAAGCGTTCTGGAAATGCCTCCGGGAATGATTGAATCAAAGCTGCCTTTGGACCGTGCCGCTTGTAGTGTTCCCACCGAATGTGCAAAACGTCCCCTGGCCTTAACTCATCCAGCAACACGTTGGCCTGCGATTCTGCACGTTGCGTCAACGTAGCGGCACTTACCTCCTCTTGACCTCCAAGCTGGATTGTGAGGACCACGCCAAGAGCAAGGATCATCGCAACACCAGTAAGAATGGAAAAGAACCCTCTAGCCTTCATCTCTTGCTCCTTTCAATATCCCTTCCGCTGTCGAATAAGCGCTTAGTTGCTTGCGACATCGCTCATTATTGACCTTCCGCGTGAAACAGCCGTGAAAAGCAACCCAATTCTCGTGAAAGCATCCGTGAAAATTGGGGATATTTCCGTGAATGCTCTTCACAAGGCGTCCCGTTAACGTATGATAGAGTCGAAATAGGGCGGCCATCTATGAGAGACGATTCGGCAGCACGAGAGATTGAAAGGCAGCGGGCGCGCCTTGCCACCTTGAGCCGGGTCAGCCGCCGCATCACCGAGAGCTGGGACCTGGACACGGTGCTTCAGGAAGTCGTTGACGGGGCCCGTTCGCTGACCGACGCCCGCTATGGTGCAGTCGGCGTCTTCGATGAGGACGGGCGCGTTCGGAAGTTCATCACCTCAGGCATTACCCCGGAGCAGCGCCGCCTGCTGGGCAGTCTGCCCAAGGGCCAGGGAATCCTCGGCTACTTGAACGAGATTCAGAAGCCACTGCGACTTGGGGATCTCTCTTCACATTGCCGGTCCGTCGGCTTCCCGGAGAACCACCCACCCATGAAGACTTTCCTGGGCGCCCCTATTCGACACCTTGGCAAACCCGTCGGCAACATATACCTCACCGAGAAGGAAGGCGGAGAGTTCTCGGAAGAAGACGAAGAGACCCTGGTCATGTTTGCTTCCCAGGCTGCCATTGCAATCAGCAACGTCATGCGACATGAGGAGGAGCAACAAGCAAGGAATGCCCTGGAGACAGAGAGGCGTCGGTTGGTGGCTCTGGTGGAGTCCTCGCCGGTAGGCGTGATGGTGGTCGACGCGGCGACCAGGACATTCGCCTGGGTCAATCAGGAGGCGGAACGGATCCTCGGCATGTCGCCCGAGCCGGGGTCAACGCTTGTTGACTATCACCAGGTAGCCATCTATCGGAGGACGGATGGAAAGAGGTATGAGGACCACGATCGACCTCTGGCGAGAGCCCTGGACCGCGGCGAGGTCGTGCGAGCCGAAGAGATACTCGTAGATCTCCCAGGCGGACGGAAGGTGACCACCCTGGTCAATGCAACCCCGATCTATTCTGACGCAGGGGGAATCGTGTCGGCTATCGCCGTTGTCCAAGACATGACGCCCCTTGAGGAAATGGAACGCCTGCGAAACGAGTTCCTGGCGATGGTGAGTCACGAACTGCGGACTCCCCTGACAACCATCAAGGGATGCACAGGTGTAGTGTTGGGTAGCTCCGAGCCGTTGGACATCTCCGAGTTACTCCAGTACTTCCGGATGATTGATGAACAGTCCGACCACCTGCGAGGACTCGTCAACAACCTGCTGGATATGACCCGAATAGAGGCTGGGGCCCTATCTGTAACTCCAAAACCTACGGAGGTGGCATCCCTGGTTAGCGAAGCAAAGACCGCATTTCTGCGTAGGGGGGCGCGTCACACGGTTGACATGGACCTCGATGTTAACCTGCCCATGATCTCAGCGGATGGACGTCGAATCACCCAGGTCTTGGACAACCTGTTGACCAATGCATCGAAGTATTCGCCGGAGTTCTCTAGGATCAGAATAACCGGAACACGAGAAGGGTTTTTCGTGGTCATATCCGTAACGGACGAAGGAAGAGGAATACCTACCAATCAACTGGCCAGGCTGTTCAAGAAGTTCTCTCGCCTGGATGACAGGGAAGCGAAGAAGAAGGTTGCAGGGGAAGGGCTCGGACTTGCGATCTGCAGGGGCATAGTCGAAGCGCATGGCGGCCGCATCTGGGCCGAGAGCGATGGAGAGGGCTGCGGCACTCGGATATCCTTTGCGATTCCGGAGGCCACCGATGTTTCCCTGGAGGCGAATAGTACAGCATTGGTCTCGGCGCAGGTCGAACAGAGGAAAATCCTGGCCGTAGATGACGAGCCACAGGTACTCTGGCTCCTCCGCAACATCCTGTCCAAACAAGGGTACAAGCTTCTTGGAGCCAGCAACGCAGAGGAGATGATGCACCTGCTGGACATTGAACAACCCCACCTTGTCCTGCTCGACCTGATGTTGCCCGGTACCAGTGGATTCCAACTGATGGAACGAATTCGCGAGGTTTCGGAAGCACCAATCATCTTCCTGTCCGCGAACGACCAGGAGGAGAACGTCGTGAAGGCCCTTGAGATGGGAGCCGATGACTACATGATCAAGCCGTTCTCCTCTACCGAACTGTTGGCCAGAATCGCATCATCCCTTCGGAAGCAAAGACCAGCCGATACGCCGGTTTCCGGCCCGTTCTATCACGAGGGTGATTTACGTATAGACTACGCGCAACGGAGCGTCTCCTTGTCCGGCAATCCCGTGCATCTGTCCGCGTTGGAGTACAAACTTCTTTCCGAACTCTCTACCAATGCTGGTCGCACCCTAACTCAACTCCAGATACTGCAGCGGGTCTGGGGAAAGGCGTATTCAACCGAGAATGAATTGCTACGCGCTACCGTCAAGAACCTGCGCCGCAAGCTCGGGGACGACGCCAACAATCCAAGGTATATCTTCACCGAGCCCCGAGTTGGCTACCGGATGGCAAAGGAAGGAGCGCCGATAGGTGAGCCGCACGCTACCACCTGAGCCACGCGTGGCCTACGCTATCTTGGGGAAGTCGTAACCATGGCATATGGAATGGACTATATACCGGATTTTGTGGAGCAGGGAGGACTGAGTACGCAGGACCAGTGGATGCCCTTGCCCTCGATTGGGTTGTTTTTGCTCCTGGGCTGGATTCTCTGAATGCGGGCTTTTCGTGGTGAAGACTAGCTTGGGTCCTAGAGCTAGGGTGCGGCCTATTGTTGCGAGTGCGGGAACCAGATCTGGGGCCGTTATCGGCTTGATGAGCGTATAGACCATCGTTGTGAAAACGAGGAGTAACCCTGATGACCCCCTTTGAACCTAAAGCTCTCATAGAAAAGTCTTGGGAGAGAGTGAAGCAGGGAGCCCATTCCAACAAATCTCGTGGGCAGACTCACGGGGACAGGGCCACCGCGTGGATTAATTGCTTAGGGGAAGCCTTTCAGGAAGTGTATCCCAATGAGGATCAACGAGTGTTCTGGAGGAACAATGGATGTAACAAAGATTTCAAGTTGAATGAGTTATTGTTCGATATATCGGTGTGTCAGATTGGATGTGTCAAGTCGATAGTCAAAAGGAAGCCACTGCCATACATTCAAAAGTGCCTCTGGCAAGTCGAGTCCGAATTCAATGGCAACAGCAGGGAGGTCATCAAAGATTTCAGTAAGCTCGTCATGGGCCGCTCGGAGAACAAGCTGTTCGTTTCGAGTTACCAAGGTGAACGCCAGAAACAAGCCCTGCGCATGTTTTCCAAGGTCGCTAGTAGCTGTGGTGGAATCCTATATGTGTGTTTTTTGGAGCATCCAAGAAAGTGGTCAAAAGGACCCAAGAATCCCTCGTTATTCAAATGGGAAGGAAATTGTTGGATACCCCTTTAGTTGTGGTGCACGGGCAGACTAGAAATGCGATCAAAACGTTCAGTGCCGTCGACGACACAATCGCCTCCGCCAGACTGAATGACATAGATTTCGCTCACAGTGAGAGTGTGCTCATATTCTGAGCTCCAGGATCCGGAACCCACCGAAACCGAAGGAGTAGGTGTCCCTCCGGATAGCTTCCGCGGTATGGACGTCATAGATAGACACACGGGCCCTGTCGACGACAGGTCTCCGACAATGCTCACAGCGTTGGAGCCACTAGAAGTCACCACGGCCATCATAGAGAATGATGGCAGCCAGAAGGGTTAGCGCGAAGGGAGGCACTCCCTCCAAGTTGAGGCAGAAATGGTCTCACAAGACACTATAGGCATGCTGCTAGGCATTGGCTCTCTCAAGAGGCTTATGCCTTTTGAATTACGGGGATGGTGCAATGAGTTGGGCCTATTCGTGCAAATGCACGAAACGAGAGGTTGGACGTCGATAAAGGCGGGCGGAAAGTTCATAGCGAAGGTCCATCTGTTGCAAGAACGTCTTGGGAGTGGCAAGTACTCTTCTTGGCAAGTGAAGAAATACAAGCCCGGAGACTGGGAAGCGCTGGTGGAGCCGACATATCAACTCACCTGCTGGGTGTGGGAGCAGAACGAAATGGGGAATCCTTCAATGGCGAGTGAGCTAGAAGCTGCCGTTGAGGGATTCCGTTTGACGGGACGCCTAGAGCTTCCGGAAGGTGCAGATAGGGAAGCCTACCTGAAAAGGCACGAGGACTGAGCTAGGATGCCAGTCACGAACCGTGCCAATCTGCAATTGGCCCGCGTGCGACCAAATAAGAAGACTCTTAATTCCTCTCGTATGCGTCTTCGGGAAGGCGCTTCTCACAGGGTGTGGGGCGCCAGGTGACGCCGAACTGGAAGAGCGGTTCTACGAGCAGGAAGCCCGCTTGGAGGTCTACAAGACCTTGTTCGTGTGGGAATGGCATCCGAGCTGCGACAGAGACGTCGACAACTTGAACAACTTGGGGAGTCGATTGAATTGGCGGGCCTTGGATGTCCAGCGTGTGGGCGCGGATTTTGAGCTTTTCATTCAAGCAGGAGAGGGATCACGGGATGCAACAAGACTAATATTGGACGAGAGGGAGGCCCTGTTGGACAGGATGAAAGTACTGTTGCAAGAGGCTGGCCGCGAAGTTTTGTTCTAACCGCTTGAACGTGAACAGACCTTAGGAAACAGTATCCCAGATCAACATGACTCGCGAATCGGAAGTGTGTTCGGTGCCACCGATACCCTAAAGGATGCCAATAAATCCGGTATGGGGCGGCCCAAGAGGGAGGCATGGCCCTTGAAGAACACGGCCAATATCTAATGGCCCCGGCAGGATAGTTCAAAGTGGACTTTATCAGTGACCTCTAGATATTCGAGAACCGTGAATCCTCCCTTACCCGTCCGCGTCAAGAACTTGTTGCGCTATTACATCGAGTGTGTAAGGCGAGACGAGGGTCAGTCCATAGGCCCATCTTTGAATGAGGCCGGCAAGAAGTTCATTCCTTGGCCATTTTCGTCGGACTTGTCATGCCTGGATAACGCTGATCTGCGGATCAGCATAGGAAAAGACCAATCCGGATTCGCTTATGAGTTGTCAAATGCTCCCTCGACCGGCTCTCTCCTGTATGGGTATCCCACGTACATGGATGTTGATTCCGGCCAAGTCATCCCGCTGTTCTCCTGGCCTCTGGAGTATGAGCTAAACGGCCAGGAAATTTGGCTCCAGGTTACCCCGGAGTGGCCTGAGCTGAATCCAGAATACCTGAGCCGTTTGGCGCGCACAGCGGAAGAGCGGTGGCAGATACTTGATTCACTGGACCTGCTTGATGTCACGAATGATCTCCCTATCACGCTCATAGTTGAATTGCTTAACCGCATGGATGGGATGGGCTATCTTGAGAACCTGCGCGAACAGATTAATCCCCAAGAACTATCTTCAATGTCTGCCCGAAGTGGTTTCGACCGGCCGGGGATCTATAACTGCGCTGCGCTATTCGCGACGAAACAGCCAACTTACACCAGGGGCCTGATCCGCGATCTCACTGAGATGGTTGACCGCAACTCTCCCGGATGGGAGAGCACCGCATTCGGAACATTGATGGGTGAGGGGAAGGCTAATGATGGGGAAGAGCGCGTTCCCATTGAAGTGGTACCACTAAACGAGGAACAGCGCGACGCTGTGAGAAAGGCTATGCGTTCCCCACTGACTGTTGTTACCGGGCCGCCCGGGACGGGCAAATCCCAGATCGTTGTCTCCATGATTGCCGATGCATATATGCGCGGCGAGAGCGTTCTGTTCACGAGCAGGAATAACAAGGCCGTTGACGTTGTCGAGCACCGAATGTCATCTCTCTCGACCAATCCCATAATGGTAAGAACGGGCAATAGGGCTGGGACCAGGAATCTGCGCCATGAACTTTCGAATCGGCTGGCATCGATGTTGGCGTTTAATCCCTCGAATGCTGACCACCAAGAACATAAGGACTTAAGGGCGCAATATAGACTGTCCCAGGAGCAGCAAAGAAAGCTGTGGTCCGAATTGCAGGAAATCCGACTGGCCAATTCCAGGGTCAGCTCTTCATATGACACCCAGCAACGCTTCATGGCGGAATACACTCCCCATGAATGGGAGCAATTGCAAAAGGCCCATGGACGGCCGCACCCGGGTTTACTGGAAGCAATAGAAACGCTAGTCGGTAAGCACACGGAACAGCAGGTTGGCCTCCTTCGCAGGCTAATGCTTCGGATTGCTGCTTCCAGAGACCGTAATCGAATCAGGGCGATAGCTTCTCGGTTGATCCAGGGGTGCTCTGTGCTTGGGCCGTCTCCAACCCCCGACCAATCCTTTGAGTCGTGGCAGACTTGGACGAGGAAGTCCCTGTCAAGAGCGGCCGCGCTAGATGCCATCGCAAACTATAGGGACGGCCTTACAGCACTGCGCGCATTAAGGACCAGGGACGAAGTTGCTCGGCAGCTGCGAAGAGTCGAGGATGAGGTCGCGGACTCGGGCGCAAAGCTCATTGATCTGTTCGCTCGACTCTCTCCAAGTCGAATGAGTCCGGCTGATCGGCAGGCAATTGGCAATTTCAGAGCACTCCAGGAACGGTTAGCGGGAGACCTTTTGGGGGGAAGGGAATATGCCAGGCTCAGACGAGAGATGGCCCGCTTGTTTCATGATGTTTCCCGCCAAATCCCTGCTTGGTGCGTGACGAATTTGTCGGTAAGGAGCAGCCTTGACCTTGAGCCATGCATGTTCGACCTCCTCATCATTGACGAGGCAAGCCAATGCGATATTCCCTCCGCCCTACCTCTCCTTTATCGCTCCAGGCGTGCCGTGATCATAGGTGACGCCAACCAGTTGCGACATATAGCCAAGATAGAACGGCATAGAGACCAGCATCTGCAGGCCAAATGCCAGTTGGACGCCGATTCTCAGATATTCGCGTTCAGTCAAAACTCGCTCTATGATTTGGCCACAACTCTGAGAGCTCCCATTCAGCTGCAGGACCATTACCGCTCGCATGCCGACATCACCAGCTTTTCGAACCGCCAGTGGTATCAGAACTCGTTGAGGGTTTGGATCGATTATCGGAAGCTCAAGCCCCCGCCCGACGGGAGATATGGAGTGCGGTGGACAGAGGTAAGCGGCCGTGCCACGAGGCCGAGAGATGGCAGCGTGTATGTCATGGCGGAAGCCGAAGAGGTCGTAAACCAGGTGGAAAGTCTTCTGGTGGACCAGCGGTTTGACGGAACGGTCGGAGTCGTAACTCCTTTCCGTCCTCAAGCCAATATCATCCTCGAGCGCATCTCCCAGCGTGTGTCGCCTGACCTATTCAATCGGGCACAGCTGATAGTGGATACCGCGCATGGCTTCCAGGGTGACGAGAGAGACGTAGTGTTCTTTTCTCCCTGCGTATCTGATGATCTGCGGGAAAGCTCCAGGAATTTCTTGAAGAACACTTCCAATCTCTTCAACGTTACACTAACCCGGGCCCGCTCCTTGCTGCACGTAGTCGGGAATAAAGATGCTTGCATCCACTCCGGGATACCGTACATACGGAATTTCGCAACTTACTGTGCGGAAGTTGAGATGTCGAGATCGAATCCATATGAAACGACTATGGCTTCGGAAGAACACATCGGCCCATGGGAAAGGCCCCTATATGACGCACTGGTTGCCGAGGGCCTGAACCCGTTGCCTCAGCACCCTGTCAACCAATACAGGCTTGATCTCGCAATAGTCAGCGGTGAAGTGCGCATCGATGTTGAGGTAGACGGGGAGTCCACTCACCTGGATCCCAGAGTCGATGCTGAAAGGGACGCAAGGCTGGAAAATTTGGGCTGGCGTGTAGTCCGATTTTGGAATCACCAAGTCCGCGATGACGTCGACTACTGTGTACAGACCGTGCTCAAAATGCTTCCTCCCTAGTGCTTGTCCCAGGCAAGTTCAGATCAGAGCAAAGCGTCTAGCGACCACAAATCAACGGGACCGGCATCCGCGGCTGCATGGGCTGGCTATTAAGCAACAACTCAACGCCCGCAAACCAACATTTTGAGGTCTGCGAGCTAAAGATCCGCCTATGAAGCAATAGATGCCTAGAAGCAGGACACCGAAAGTGCTTGCCAAAGCTACTGCTGGATTCTCCTGAACATTGATGCTCGTTCAGGGCAATGAAACCGTAGCGCCTAGTCTTCGATGATGTAGCCCTTTACCAGTTGCCCGTTATTATCCATACCTTCAAATCTTTGAAGTCTCCCCAGCACTTCATACGCATCCAAAGCTTCTGCACATCCGGAATGTTCACATCCGTCACCGGCTCTCATGGCATTACATGCCTTGGATAGCGCCCATTCTGCCGTTTTGAAAGGATCCAACATACACCTCTTTCTGACCTTGCCGCTAGTTTCCACCACCGGCTTGTATTCTATGGCCGCGGTTTTGGCAGCCAATTTGAGGGTTCATGCTCAAAAAGGTGTGTTCCCGAATTTCATCCTAGGTTCCTAATCTGGTCCAGTCACGAGGAAAGCACATCATCGACGACAACCGATCTGGCTGCTCGGCCAGCGTGCGGCGTAGTATTTTCAATCGCATCCCGGTTCCCTTAAGGGCCACGACTGGGTGCGTTGGATCGAGGCAACTCGGCTTCCGCATTCGCTAGTTATGAACTCCCACGAGGGTCTGTTTCCAGCTTAGAGCCCCTAAGTTTTTGGCCATCGGAGTCTGACCGTCTCCTTCTTCCACCCAGTCGTAGTATCCGGCTGGAATCCCATCAAAAGTGGTGCTGTAGACTAGTAACCCGCCACATTGGACAGGAATGTTCTCCGCCTTTCCCGGGTACACGGAGCGGTCATCATCACATACTTGAGGGACGAATCTCTCTTGGGCTCCCGGCCCAGGTAGTCGCGTAATTCGTCCCTGCATTAGTCAATCGTCTTACACGCGACGGTTAGGACGACATCCTCTGAGGATACCTCTGGGATCCCCACGTTGTCGCCATTTCTCGGGACATCCATGGATACGGCCCACATCAAAATCTCAGAGGTGACAGAGGAAGATGGCGCTCCACTCCCGCCGTCACCATGTCCTAGTTTGTAGTTGTTCACCTGCCTTCGCTCACCACACTCTGGTTGATCTTTATCAACCCGGGAAATGTAATTCCCATCGGCCATCGGTGATGTCTTCTCTCTATTGGACTCCGTTTGAAAATGGAGATTTGGCATGTTGGGTGGCCCTGCTCAATGGTCTGGTTTCAAGTCCTTTCGAATCCAGGTCGTTGACAAGTCATGGTGCATTCCTGGTAGTCATCGTGCAGTTTCCTTCAGGTTAGAAAATCTGTTGAGCAAGAACCGGCCAGAAGATTGCAATCCCACCCACAATTAACGTAGCTATCGGATGCCAATTCTTCTTGAGCCACGTTTTCTTCCGTGCTGTCAATTCTCCCAAGTAGTTCCTCCCATAGAGCGTCGCGTAATTCCCCTCTATGTATCCTCTCTTGTGAAGTTCAGTCAGTATCGATCGTTCATCTTCTCTGTCTGCCCAAAAATCATCAGGATATTCGCTAAGTCCACATGGCGAACTAGCCGCCTTTAGCAGCGAGATCGCTTTATGCTTGTAATCGTCCTGCATTTCACTTGGCCCTCAACTCAATACGCTAGGGTTCTACAGTCAATGCGCACTACTTGTCCTTCCATGCTCTTCCGTTCGCGAAGTCTCTTTGTAGTGCAATAGATGGTCAGAGTGCCTGTTTGTCATCTCCGTTTTATGGTGGTCCGGAAACCACGATGTACGCATTTTACATCGTGCACACTATGACATGAATACAAAGTGGTACCGTCAATATATTGGAGCATGTATAATTGCCTGACATTATTTGTTTGAAGCCCCGTCGCCAATTGGGCTATTTTGAAGTTTTATAGCTATGGCTTGATCTGGAATACACGCCGGACTCTCGAATGCATCGCCATCGCATCCTGTGATAGGCAGCCCACCGAGCAGCTGTACGAGTACCCATGTGATATAGTCCCGTAGACTTCCCCGCTGCCAGCCATCAACTGGAGCTCCCAGCCGCTTTGCAGAACCCGTCGAACAAGCGAAGTCAACCCGCCATCCCCCAAGTACCCTACCCGGCCCTTCGTCGATGCCTATCCCTGGACCTGGAGGTCTCCACCGACGACGGTACTCTCCTCCAAGCGGCCGCCTTCCGCCCAGACACCGACGCCTCCCTCTCCATGTCCGACCGGCCCAAAGGCAGTGACCTCGAGCGGTTCGATCGGCTCGCGGAGGGCGCGTCCTTCCTACTCGGCCATAACGTAATCGCTTTCGATATTCCCCATCTCAAGGCCCTGAATCCCCACCTGAAGCTCCTCGAAATGCCGGTTGTGGACAGCCTCCGTCTCAACCCCCTCGCCTTCCCCAAACACCCCTATCACCGATTGGTCAAGCACTACAAGGACGGAGGGCTGGTCCGAAGGGGGCTCAACGATCCCCTGCTGGACAGCAAGCTTGCCGCGGAGGCCTTCGCGTACCAGTTAAAGGAATTGGCGGACGCTCCGCCCAACTTGCTCACTGCCTGGCACTGGCTGACCGGGGGTAAGGACGGCGCCGGGTTTGACTTGGTATTCTCGACCTTGAGGCGCGCCATAAGGCCTACACTGGACGAGGCGCAAGGGGCAATACGGAGGAGGCTTGAGGGACAGGGCTGCGAGATCTACACCCGGTCGGTCCTGGGCGAAGTTGAGGAGCAGGAATGGCCCCTGGCCTACGTGCTCGCCTGGCTGTCGGTGGCCGGAACAAACTCAGTGATGCCGCCATGGGTGCTGTTCCAGTTCCCCCAGGCCGGCGAAATGGTCAAGAGGCTGCGGGACAGCCCATGTCAGCGGCCGGAGTGCGGCTGGTGCCGGGAGCGTCACGACCCTACAAGGGAGCTTAAGCGGTGGTTCGACTTCGATAAGTTCAAGGCCGAGCCCGCGGACGAGCAGGGTGTTTCACTCCAGGAAAAGATTGTCGAGAAGGCCATGCTGGGCCGGCATCTTTTGGCGGTGCTTCCCACGGGCGCGGGCAAGTCTGTCTGCTACCAGGTGCCGGCCCTTTCCCGGTACGACAAGGCGGGCTCCCTTACGGTGGTGATTTCGCCGCTGGTTGCGCTCATGGCGGACCAGGTGGCAAACCTGGAGAAGCGGAGTGTGACCTCCTGCGTTACAGTCAACGGTCTCCTCTCCATGCCGGAGAGGAGGAGTGCCCTGGACAAGGTGCGGCTGGGAGAGGCCTCTATCCTGCTCATTTCGCCGGAGCAGTTGAGGAGCAGGTCGCTGAGGAACGCACTGGACCAGAGGCAGATCGGTGCATGGGTCCTGGACGAGGCCCACTGCCTTTCAAAGTGGGGACACGACTTTCGGCCCGACTACCGCTACATCGGGCGCTTTATAGATCGACATCGGGATGGAGGAGAGCCCCCACCCGTCCTCTGCCTCACCGCCACCGCCAAGCCGGACGTAAGGCGGGAGATCGTCGACTACTTCCGGGAGACCGTAAACGTCGACCTGGACGTGGAAGACGGTGGTACGGAGCGCTCCAATCTGCAGTTCGCTGTGATCCAGACCACCGAGACCCACAGGCTGGCCCACCTGCACTCTGTTATCGAGAGCTACCTGCCCGGTGACCTGGAGGGTGGAGCCATCGTCTACTGTGCCACAAGAAAAAACGCCGAGAAGACCGCCGAGTACCTCGCGAGCAAGGGGATCCAGGCGGAGCATTTCCACGCCGGGCTGACCCCGGAGAGGAAGAAGCAGGTACAGGAGGACTTTATAGACGGAAGGCTCAGGGCCATCGCCGCCACCAACGCCTTCGGCATGGGCATCGACAAGCCCGACGTCCGGCTGGTAGTCCATGCGGACATACCGGGTTCGCTGGAGAACTATCTGCAGGAGGCGGGCCGGGCGGGCCGTGACAACGATGCCGCCCACTGTGTCCTCCTTTATGCCGACCAGGACATCGAGAGACAGCACCGGATGACGGCCAGGTCCCGCCTCGCCCAGCACGAGATCAACGCCGTTCTCAGGGCCCTTAAGAAGCTGGACCGCAGGAAGAGGACTGACGGAGAGGTCGTCGCCACATCCGGGGAGATCCTCCTCAAGGACGAGGAGCAGGACTTCGAGAGGGACACGGCCACCGACGATACCAGGGTGAGGACGGCCGTCTCCTGGCTGGAAGAGGCGGAGTTTCTCTCGCGTCACGAGAACGAGGTGAGGGTCTTCCCCGCCTCCCTCCAGGTCCGGTCCATAGAGGAGGCCCGTAGAGCATTACAAGGCGATCGGAATCTCGAATTCACCTACAGGCAGCAGCTAGTCCAGATTCTGCGGCGACTGATCAATGCCGCCAGCGACGAAGGCATAACCACCGACGAACTTGGCGGCATCACCGGCCTCACCGTCGGGGGCGTGCGGAAGGCGATGGCTGACCTGGCCCGGCTGGGATTGGTCTCCGACGACACCATTCTAACGGCCTACGTTCATCAGGGCGTGCATCGTCCATCGTTGGAGCGTTTCTCCCAGGCTGCGGCTATGGAAGAGGAGCTGATAAGGCTGCTGCAGGAACAGGCCCCACACCTGGACAGGGATGAGACCGTGCCCCTCTACCTGCGGGAGGCCAGCCAGCGCCTGAAGCACGGGGGTCACAAGAACGCTCTGCCCCTCCTCGTGCAACGGAGCCTGAAGAGCATCGCCGGAGACGGACTCGAGAAGGGCGAAAACAGGACGAACATGCGTGTGCGCACTGGCGGGAACGAGGTGATGCACATAACACTGCTCACGGATTGGAGTTCGGTAAGGGACAGCTCCCTCCGAAGGCGCCAGGCCGCAGATTCGGTTCTTAGGCACCTGCTTTCAAAGCTGGACAGGGGCGCACGGGGTGCCGATCTGCTGGTGGAAACCACGGTGGGCCAGCTAACCGAAGCCCTGACTTTTGGCCAGTTGCTTGACAGGTCAGTCGACGCAGACCGCCTCCTGCGGCAGGCCCTGTTGTGGCTGCACGACCAGGAGGTCTTGCGCCTCAACAGGGGAATGTCGGTCTTTAGGTCAGCCATGACCATCCGCCTGAAGAAGGATCAAGGCCGCTTTCTCCAGTCCCACTTCAAGCCCCTGCAGATCCACTATGCCGAGCAGACCCTGCAGATCCACATCATGGCCGAGTATGCGGAGAAGGGCCTGGCATCCGTGGCCGACGCCGTGCGCCTGACCCTGGACTACTTCAGCTTGTCGAGGGAGCGTTTCCTGGACAAATGGCTGTCCGAAAAAAAGCACGAATTGGGCAGGCAGACCACACCGGAGTCCTGGCGCAGGATCGTCGATAGTCTGAACAGCAGGATTCAGCGTGCCATCGTTACGGACAACCGGCAGAACGCCAACGTTCTCGTATTGGCCGGGCCCGGTTCGGGCAAGACCAGGGTGCTGGTTCACCGCATAGCCTACCTGGTTCGCGCAAGGAGAGAAAACCCCAGGTCCATCCTAGCACTGGCGTACAACCGGCACGCGGCCGTTCAGATTCGGCAGCGCCTTCACGACCTGATCGGAGAAGATGCCGCCGGGGTGACGGTCCTCACCTGTCACGCCCTCGCCATGCGCCTGGCGGGGTCCACCTTCGCTGGTTCCGTCGACCAGGGCGAGGCCAGACAGCAGACCATCTTCGACGACGTCCTTAAGGAGGCCATAGACCTGCTTGAAGGAAGGAACGCGGGGCCCGATGAAGGAGACGAGCTGCGAGAAAGGCTGCTGGCCGGATTCCGATGGATCCTGGTGGACGAATATCAGGATATCAAGGAACTGGAGTACAGGCTCATTTCAGCCCTGGCGGGACGCACCAAGATGGACCACGACCAGCGATTGAACCTGTTTGCCGTAGGAGACGACGACCAGAACATCTACAGCTTCAGCGCGCTCCGCTACGGAGCGTTCATAGAAGACCTGGACCAGTTCGATGCTGAGTTCTTCCGCATTTCACCAATCGAGGCCCAGATGCTCGACCCCCAGCAGCGCATGATGCTGGAGGTGAGCTGGCAAGCACTGGAAGACGCGGCCATAGACCCCGAGAGCCTCAAGGGAAGCCGTACGGGGGTCTACGCAGGCATCAGCAACTACGACTACCGGGAGATGGTAATCAACTCTCCTGAGAGTGTGGAAGCTGCGGGCGGGCTCTATGCAGTTACGGGAACTGCCTTGAACACGGCCATAGGCCGCGTCTCGTTCGCGCTGGGGCTGGAAGGGCCGTCGATGGCGATTGACACGGCCTGCTCATCCTCGCTGGTTGCAATCCACCAGGCGGTG
Organism: Dehalococcoidia bacterium; assembly: GCA_965207225.1. GTDB lineage: Bacteria > Chloroflexota > Dehalococcoidia > Plut-88900 > Plut-88900 > Plut-88900. The sequence continues at coordinate 1,443,613 of CBDBLV010000005.1, read as the reverse complement.
GCGGGGTTGCAGAGAAATGATACCGATCTGGCCATTGCCGGCGGGGTCCATATATTCCTGGCGGGTCGCCCGTTGGAATTGCGCGCAAATGCCGGGATGTTGTCCCCCACGGGCTAATGCTGGACATTCGATGCATCGGCCGACGGATTTGTCTGTGGCGAAGGGTGTGGGCTTGTAGTCCTCAAGCTTCTCAGTCAGGCGGAGGCCGATGGAGACCGCATCTGGGGCGTCATCAGGGGTACCTCGGTTAACCAGGACGGCGCGAGCCAGGGGCTTACGGTGCCCAGCGCACCATCCCAGGAGAAGGCAATCGAGGAAGCTCTGGCCCGGGCACGCATTTGCCCCTCTGACATGGACTACCTGGAAGCGCACGGCACGGGGACGGTGGTCGGGGACCCGATCGAACTGAATGCGGCGACGGCGGTCTATGGGATGGGGCGCGAAAAAGATAATCCTTTACTGATTGGCTCTGTAAAGACCAACATCGGACACCTGGGGCCTGCGGCGGGTGTCGCGGGCCTAATCAAATCCGTTCTGGCAATGAGACATGGAGTTATCCCGAAACACCTCAACTTTAGAGACCCGAACCCGCGGATCGACTGGGAGAACCTGCCCGTGCGTGTGACGGACACAAACACTGCGTGGCCTGTAAATTCTGGCAGGCTTCCCCTCTCGGGCATCAACTCTTTCGGATGGTCGGGCACGAACTCGCACGTAGTTGTAGAGGGCTATGGGCAGCCGTTGGTCTGTTCAGACCCGGCCACTATGGCCCCTCCCTCGGGTCCCGAATTGACCGTTCCGTGTCAACCGGCTAGCAGAGACCTGGAGAAAGGAGGCGAACGGGAGACCCGGGTCCTGCCGCTTTCAGCTAAATCGCCCGAAGCGCTGCGAGACATGGCAACCCAGTACCTGGCATGGCTGGATGAACAGGGCGGAGGGATACCTGCTGAGTCGACGGGTACGGAGGCGGCGCTCGCGGACGCAGCGTGGACCGCTGCCGTGGGGAGGAGCCATTTCTCTCATCGCGCAGGAGTCGTGTTCAGCGAAGTGGCGCATTTGAGGGAGGCGTTAAAGTCGCTGGCCGATGGTGATGGCGACTCGGACAGACAAACAAGAGCCGCAAGCAAGGTGGCCTTTGTTTTCACGGGACAAGGGGCTCAGTGGGTGGGGATGGGCAAGAAATTGTACGAAAGGGAGCCCGTGTTCCGGGCGGTGCTGGACCAGTGCGACCGTTTGCTCTTTGAAGAGCGGGGGGTGTCGCTGCTGGATGTGATGTTCGGTCGGAATGGGACCGAAGGCTTGTTGGATGAGCCCAAGTGGACGCAACCCGCCATCTATTCGCTGGAAGCCGCGCTGACAGCGCTGTGGGCGAGCGTGGGAATAAAGCCCGATGTTGTGGTGGGCCACAGCCTGGGGGAGATAGCGGCATCGCAGGCGGCAGGGGTGTTCAACCTGGAACAAGGGCTGCGCTTTACCTCGGCGCGGGGCACGCTGCTGGGGTCTACGAGAGAAGACGGGGCAATGGCGGCGGTGTTTGCGCCTGCCTCGCGGGTTGCGGCGGTAGTCGAGGAGCACAACGCCAACTCCGACGACGTCGGGCTGAGCGTAGCGGTGGACAATGGACTGCAGCAGGTAGTGAGCGGGCCGGGCAAGGACGTGGATGCGGTAGTCGAGATCTTTGAAGCGGAAGACGTCAAGGTGAGGCGGTTGAGGAAAAGCCCGGCGTATCACAGCGCCCTGATGGAGCCTGCGCTGGATGACCTGGCAGCAGCGGTTGGAGAGATAGCCGGAACACCACCCGCACCCTCGGTTCCCTTGATCAGCGACCTGAACGGCAGACCAATCGGAGAAGATGAGCGGATGGATGCCGCCTACTGGAGACGCCACGCGCGGGAGCCTGTGGCATTCCGCAGCTGTGTCGAGACGCTGGCAGAGATGGGGGTGGAAGTTGTGGTGGAGCTTGGGCCTCATGCGATTCTGGAACCGGTGGTGTCGATGACGTGGCCCGAGGCGTCGCCTAGTGGCACTCCTATAGTGCTCCAGAGCCTAAGACGTCCGCCTCGGGACCCGAATGAGCCAGTTATAGACACGGGAGGCGGTTTCGTGGCGGCGGTGGCCGGAGCATACGAAGCGGGCCTGCCCATCAGGTTCGAAGGGCTGTTCAGCGGGGAAGAGCGGCGCCGTGTGTCGCTGCCGACGTACGCGTTCCAGCGGAAGCATCACTGGGTGCAGACATCGAAGCGCCGACGGCAGGATGCGGGTCATCCTCTTCTGGGGACTCGGCATGAGTCGCCGCGCGGAGAGGTGATGTTCGAGACGGAGATGTTCCCGTCGGACCCCGCCTGGTTGGTGGACCACCTCGTCTACGACCGTATAGTTGCGCCCGGCGCTCTCTACGGCGCCATGCCTATTTCAGCATCCTTAGCCGAACACGAAGGTTTAGCGACGGTGGATGACGTGCAGATGCACAGCGCCCTGATCTTCGACTACGAAGAGTCGGAAGAAGGCGGCAGGGAGGAAGGCCGCAAACTGCAGCTAATTCTGGATGCCCCTGCGGATTCATCGGAGCGTGGCTTCCAGATTTTCAGCAAAGGTGAAACCGAAGAAGGCTGGACGCTTCATGCCGAAGGCAGGCTGTCATCAGGTCTGTCTGACTCTGAACAACTCGCACCCGTCAACCCGGATGAAATAAAGGATGCACTGGAGCAGCAGGACACGGACGCGTTCTACCGGATGAGGTGGAGCGGTGAGATTCATCTCGGGCCGTCCTATCACTCGCTAAGGGCACTCTGGGCCAGGGAAGGTGAATCCCTCGGCGAACTTGCGCTCCAGGAATCCGTGGATGCGGCCGGCATAGAGCTGCATCCCCTTCTGTTGGATGGTTGTTTCCAGATCTCGGCGATAGCACGGCACATGATGAAGGTGGAGCAGGGGGCCGTTTACCTCCCGTTTGGTTGGGAGCGTTTGTGGGTGTCCGGGCCCATGCCGGAGAGGATCCTGTGTCACTCCACCCTGAGGAATCCCGCATCGAGGGGAGGGGTGGACTCGACATCTGTCGGGCCGCCGGAGACCGTCGTTGCGGACGTACGGTTCTACTCCATGGAAGGCGCTCCTCTTGGCGCCCTGATGGGGTACACGGCGAAGAGAGCGACCAGGGCTGCGCTGCTCTCTGCCAGGGATAGTCTCAAGGACATACTGTACGAAGTCCTCTGGCGGGGAAAACCCCTTACCAAAGGCATGCCTCCCGCGGACTTCCTGGCCGACCCAGCAAGATTATCCCAAGAATCGCGCAGCTTTAATGACTATCTACTTGAAGAGGGCGTCGAATCCCGGGACAGGGCGGATTTCCTGAAGGATTTGGAGCGGCTTTCCCAGTCCTACGCACTTAATGCGCTGGAGAGGCTAGGATGGGAACGCAAGGCGGGTGAAACGGTATCGCAGGAGGAGCTGATCCAGCGGCTGAAGATAGCTAACGAGCACCAGCGGCTCCTGGGTCGACTCCTAGGCATGTTGTCGGAGGCGGGTGTTATATCTCCCTTCATCAACGGCTTCCAGATCGAGGTCGGGGCTGGGGACCTGCTCCCCGATGAGGCTCTTGCCGACCCGGAGTCGCTGGCTGATGAAATCAGCACTAGACATCCTCACGGGGCCAACGAGCTGGGTCTACTTCGGCGCTGCGGAGCGTCTCTGGACCAAGTCTTGCAGGGCAGCGAGGACCCACTGGGACTCCTGTTCAGCGACGAAGGGCCCAGCGCGGCTGACCTCTACCTGAAAGCGCCCGCATCCCGGGCGGCGAACCAGATGCTGGCGGATGCAGTGGCTGCCGCGGTGTCCGACCTTCCCGAAGATAGAGTCCTCCGTATACTGGAGGTCGGGGCGGGGACGGGATCGGCGACGACGGATATACTTCCGCTTCTGCCATCCGGGCGATTTGAATACACGTTCACGGATATCTCGGCGGGCTTCTTCACGGAAGCCGAGTCACGGTTGTCGAAAACAAACGCGCCTATCGAATACAAGCCCTTGAACATTGAAATAGACCCAGTGAGCCAGGGATTCGATGGGCATGGATACGACCTTGTCATCGCAGCGAACGTATTGCACGCGACCCGAGACCTTGGCGAAACGCTGGCCCATTGCCGGGACCTGCTGGCGCCTTCGGGGCAGATGCTTGCGTTAGAGGGACTGAGGCGTCGGGCGTGGCAAGACCTCACCTTCGGGTTGCTGGACGGCTGGTGGCGCTTCGCCGACTCATACCGGCCCGAACATGCTCTGGCCACTCCGCAGACATGGAAGCAGGCTCTGAGCGACGTTGGGTACTCCGATGTTGGGTTCATTGGCCCTGTCGATCCATACAACGATGAGCCACTGGGATCAGGGGTGATCATGGCCCGGGGGCCGTCTGACGTTGCGCTATCTCCAGGCGCGTGGGTCATTGCGGCAGATGAAGGCGGGACTGCGGCGGAGCTAGCGGCAGAGTTGGCTTCACGGGGGCAGTCGGTGGTCTTGGCCGGTGTAAAAGAAGGGGGCTCACACGGAGATTCCAGAGTTTCTGTGGTCGAGGTCGAGGCGACGGACAGGGAATCGTGGCGGTCGGTGTTGGAAGGATTATCGGAGGAGGTGCTGCTCAAGGGGGTAGTGCACCTGGCGGCGCTGGATGGGTATGGAGCGTCGGCGACCACCGGGGAGATGGCGGAGGACGTGACCCGGGTCACGTGTAGCGCACTGGCTCTGGCGCAGGGGATTGTCGACGCCGGAGTCATGCCCAGTGAAGGAGTCTGGTTGGTGACGCGTGGGGCCCAGGTATTGGAGCAGGAGTTTATAGACCGGACGACAGGCGAGCTTGCGGGAGCGACTTTGTGGGGATTCGGGAAGGTTATGGCCGGAGAAGCGGCGCACCTACAGCCAAGACTGATCGATTTGGACCCAAGGCCGCGTGATGTGGTGTCCGGTCTCGTTGATGAGCTTCTCTCTCCTGACTCCGAGACCAACATCGCCTATAGGGGAGGCAACCGCCTGGCGGCGCGGCTGGTCCGGGGTGTGGAGGACAGGCGTCTCGTATTGCCTGAGGGTACGGAGTGGGGCATCGGGCCCGAGGACCCGGAGGCCGGGAACACTGTGTTGCGGACCAAGCCTCGGCCAAAACAGGCTCTCGAACCCGGAGAAGTGCGTATAGCCGTGGAGTCGATGGGGTTGAACTTTGCCGACATGCTCATGAGCATTGGGGCGTTCGAATATACGCTGGAGATTGGTCGAGAAGCGTACGGCCGTATCCTAGAGACGGCGGAAGACGTAGAAAGTTTTTCAGTGGGTGACGCGGTTGTCGCCGTAGGGTTTAGTGGGTTCACGCCAGAGATGGTAACCAAAGCCGTGCTAGCGGCCCCGGCTCCCGAAGGGTTTCCGGCGACTGCGCTGGCCACCGCGCCAATCTGCTTCGTCACCGCCGAGCTTGCCTTTGAACTTTCGAGACTGAAGGCCGGGGAACGGGTGCTTATCCATGCAGGGGCCGGCGGCGTGGGACTGGCGGCCATTCAGCTCGCCCAAGCGGTGGGGGCTGAAGTGTTTGCCACGGCAAGCGTAGGCAAGCAAGCCTATCTCCGGGACCTGGGTGTAAAGCACGTCTTCGACAGCCGTCAAACGAATTTCGGGGAACAAATCCTGGAAGCGACGGGGGGCAAGGGTGTCCACGTAGTCCTGAACAGTCTCACTGGAGAAGGGTTTATCGAGGCGAGCCTATCGTGCCTGGGCAAGAGTGGCAGGTTCGTGGAGATAGCGAAGCGGAGAATCTACAGCGAAGAGGAGATGTCAGTGGCTCGGCCCGATGTCGATTACCACATCTTGGACGTGGATACCCTGAAAAGGGTTGAGTCTGTAACCCCGGGGGCCTCGTTGACCAGGGTAATGAAGCGACTTTCGGCGGGAGAGCTGAATCCGCTGCCGCATACCGTGTGGCCCCTTACGGAGATCCGGTCGGCGATGGACGTGATGCGGGAGGCCCGTCACATCGGCAAGAACGTATTCCGGATGCCGCCTCTTGCCAGGGGTACTTTGAGGGACGACCGCAGCTATCTCGTGACGGGTGGAATGGGGGGAATTGGGTGTGAGGTTGCGCGATGGCTGGCCGAAAACGGCGCCACCACCATTGTTCTGAACGGGCGCCGGGAGCCGGACCTCGAGGCAGTTGAAGTGATCAAGGAGCTTCGGGAGAGCGGCGTTTACGTTCGCGTTGAAATCGCCGACGTGACGGACTTTGCCGCAGTCGATGAGATGCTGGCCCGAATTGAGGAGATCTTGCCAGCGCTAGGAGGCGTTGTACACAGCGTAGGGGTGCTGTCGGACGGGGCGATAGAGAACCAGACCTGGGAACGGTTCGAGCAGGTGATGTGGCCCAAGGTTCTCGGGGCATGGCATCTACACAAAGCCACCATTGATAAAGACCTGGACATGTTCATCCTCTTCTCCAGCGTTACAGGGGTAATCGGAAACCCCGGGCAATCCAACCATGCCGCTGCCAACGCATTCCTGGACCAGCTTGCCGCCCATCGCAGGATGCTGGGCCTGCCCGCTCAGTCTATTGCATGGGGCGCCTGGTCAGGTATCGGGGAAGCAGAAGAGCAACGCGACAGGATTGAAAGGCAACTGGAATCCACAGGTGCGGGTTGGATTGCCCCTCAGCAGGGCATTAAGGCCCTCGATTGGCTGGTGCGGCAAGACGTCACCACCCCCACAGTGACCGCGGTTGACTGGTCTGTGGTCACCGAAGAGACTGAGGCTTCTGCCCCATTCTTCGAAGAACTGCTGGTGAAGAAGCGGGCGCCAGCGCGAGAAACCGAGGAAGCGTCGGCTTCCAGTGGCCTGCTGGCCCAACTCCGGGAAGCCCCGGAGGGTGAGCGGCAGAAAGTATTGTCGGCATTTTTGCAGGACGAGCTGAAGAGCGTGATGAGGCTGGGCTCTCCCCCTTCCCCTACGGTCAGCTTTTTCGATCTGGGCATGGACTCTCTGATGGCGGTGGAATTGAGGAACCGGATAAACCGGGCCCTGGCCGGGGAGTACACGGCCTCCAATACGGTGGTGTTCGACTATCCGAATGCCGCAGCCCTTGCAAGTCATCTTTCCGATGGACTTGGCGCTTTGGCCGGGTCTGCTCCGAATCCCGTCCAGAGCGCACCGCCCGCCCGACCCAAGGTCCGGAGAGACGAGGAAGCCATAGCCATCGTAGGAATGGCCTGTCGGTTCCCGGGAGCGCCGGACATAGATTCCTTCTGGCGCCAGCTGGAGTCGGGCGGGAATGCGGTGACGGAAGGCCGATTGGACTCGGGTTCCTGGGAAGGCGTTCTCGGAGACCCGGCGGCCGATGACCCGATTGTCCGCCGCGGGGCCTTTGTAGAAGGCATCGACCTGTTTGACTCGAGGTTCTTCAAGATCTCGCCGATAGAAGCAAGAATGATGGACCCCCAGCAGAGGATGCTGCTGGAAACCAGCTGGCAAGCTCTTGAAGATGCGGGCATCGATGCCGAGGGATTGAAGGGCAGCCGCACGGGAGTATATGCGGGAGTCGGGGGCAGCGAGTATCGAGACCTGATTTCAACTCGAGGCCAGGAGTACAGCTACGCCGGCACGAACGGGTCCTTAACCGTGGGCAGGGTTGCATTTGCCCTGGGTCTCGAAGGACCGGCCATGCCTATTGACGTGGCTTGCGCATCGTCGCTGGCCGCAGTGCACCAGGCAGTGGTGGGGTTGCAGCGGGGCGAAGTAGACATGGCCCTGGCGGGCGGAGTAAACGCCATCCTTTCGCCGAAAGTTTCCAAATTCTTCAATGACTTGGGGGTGTTGTCGGCGAGTGGTCAGTGCTACGCGTTCGACGCTGCCGCCGACGGCTTTGTCCGCGGCGAGGGCTGCGGCATGATAGTGCTGAAGCGGTTAAGTGATGCAGAGGCAGACGGCGACCGGATATGGGGTGTCGTACTGGGTACGGCGGTGAACCAGAACGGCGTGAGTGCGGGCTTGATGGCGCCCAATGGCCCGGCACAGGAACGGGTTATGCAAGATGCCCTCTCCCGGGCGGATGTGGCAGCATCGGACATCGACTACCTGGAGGCGCAGGGTGTGGGGAGCCAGTTCGGAGACCCGATAGAGCTGAATGCCGTGGCCGAGGTCTACGGTAAAGGCCGGGCGGAGGCGCGTCCCCTGTATGTAGGGTCGGTGAAGACGAACATCGGACACCTGGAATGGGCCTCAGGCGTAGCGAGCCTGATTAAGACAGTACTGGCAATGCGTCGGAGGGTGATACCCAGACACCTCAATTTCAAAGACCCCAATCCCCACGTGGACTGGGACCGGCTGGACGTACAAGTCACATCTGAAGCTGTTGACTGGCCCGCTTGCCCTGAAAAGCCCCCCTTGGCTGCGGTGAACAGCTTTGGCCTTTCGGGCGCAAATGCCCACGTAGTGGTGGGAGGATATGAAAGCGCGGAGACTGACAACAGGCAAAGTTGGCCGGTAGGGCCTGCTCAGCCGGTTAAAGTCGACGGGCAGCCCATCGGCCAGGGCGGCCTCAAAGAGCGCGGGACCCGGTTGCTCCCGCTGTCGGGCAAAACGCCCGAGGCCCTTCGGGAATTGGCCCAACGCTACGCAGGGTTCCTCGATGAGCGGGACGGCGAGCTATCGGCTGGCGGGGCAATCCTTGCCGATATAACCTGGTCGGCGGGGGTAGGTAGAAGCCACTTCAGCCACCGGGCCGGAATAGCCTTTAGCAATGTTGATCAGCTCCAGGAGGGGTTGGCAGCAGTGGCAAACGGAGACAATGGGCGAGGAGACCGGGAGGTCCCGGAAATGCTCAAAGCGGCCTTCGTATTCACGGGCGAAAATGACGGACGTCTTGGCTTGGGTCGAGACTGGTTCGAGACGGAGCCCGTGGTACGAGAAGTGCTGGACCGATGTAATGAGATATTTCTCAAGGAGCAAGGCCTTTCACTCTTGAACTTGATGTCCGAGCGCGCAGAAGGCTCCGCTGATCCTGTCTTGGCCCAGGTAGCCGTCTATGCCCTGGAGTGTGCCTTGGCGGCCCTGTGGAGGAGTTTGGGGGTTAGTCCGGGAGCGGTGGTAGGCGATGGACTGGGCTTGATATCGGCGGCCCAGGCGGCGGGGGTCCTTGACCTTGTTGACGGGCTCCGGATTGTGGCATCAGTGGCAGAAATACAATCGATATCTGCCAACGGGGACAACGCCGAGTCGCTGGCGAACGCAGTGGCAGCCGCCAACTTCTCTTTGCCGACCGTGCCCATAGTGAACGGAGCTACAGGGCAGGTGATTGAGTCCGGCGAAGCGCCAGGCGTTGAATTCTGGAAGGTTGAAAGGCAGAAGCTCGCAAGGGCGGAGGGTTGTGCCAAGATGCTGGCGGAGCTGGGTGTGGTTTCGGTGATTGCAATGGGGGCTGGGGACACACTTGAAGACAGTATTCGGGATGCCTGGCCGGTATCGTGGGAAGGGTCGGAAACTCCGGGCCAGCCGGTGGTCTTGACAAGCTTTTGTGACGCCCCGGATGGCAACGCTGGTTTTATGAAGGCCGTGGCAAAGGCTTACGAATCGGGCCTGGACCTCGCCTTCACCGGCCTTTTTGCTGGAGAGGCACGTCGAAGGGTGCCATTGCCCGGTTACCCCTTCCAAAGACGGAGACATTGGGTAGACGCACCAAGGCTGACGATTTAGCCCCTTCTTCTTGAAATAGCAAGTCTACGTTGGTATCCTAGAAGTGTGTCAAGACCCATCTGCAAATTCACGTTACTGTGGAAGGAATAGTGTTATGGCCTCGACTGCAGACCGACTCCGAAAACTGGTAAACGACAACATTGAAGTGGACGGCAAAGCCCTCGACCTCCCCGACGACCTGGATTTCAGCCTCGCCGATGCCGGCGTACCTTCTACGGATATTGTTACATTGGCGAAGATGATAGCAGAAGACTTCAACGTCACCATCACCCCCGATGACTGCGCTGCTATCGACAACCTGAAGAAAGTCGTTGACTTTATCGACGGCCAAGCAGCCTGACCGGTTCACATAGTTTCAACACACTAGGCCCCCTCATATTGGTTGAGCGGCCCGAACGCCAGATCCCAATCTTGGCCAAAGCAGGCTCAGCATGCACTCATACTGAACAGAGATTACGTTCACTTGTTGGCTGTAGCATCCGCTTCCACTACCAAGAAATGGTGGAAGAAGGCGTTTCAAGTCGGAAGTGTCACTGCCCATAGCCTAGACCTGGGCCCCGGCCCTGCCCGAGAGGCCGAGGCCTTCGCCCTGTTGGACGACTACGAACGGGCGCGTGCCCAAAGGTTCACCACCTCAGGCCCTCGGCACCGCTTTATTCTCTGCCGCGCCGCTCTGCGCTTCATTCTCTGCACCCATCTCGGGTGCTCCAACGAGCAACTGACCATAGGGTCCTCCTACTTCGAAAAGCCGTATGCCATCGTCAAGGGAAAGTCACATCCCATCAGCTTTAACGTCAGTCACAGCGGAAGCCACGGTCTGATAGGATTGTGCGAAGGGGGTCGCGTGGGAGTCGATATCGAAGAGTGGGACACCGACCGCAATTTGCTCCCGCTCATCGAAACCGCATTCACGCCCGCAGAACGTGCAGCCATGGAATTGACCGAGTCTGCAATCAATCGGCAACGCCTATTCTTCAGGCTCTGGACCATTAAGGAGGCGCTTATAAAGGCGGTTGGCATGGGCCTGTCTCTAGACATCTCCAGCTTCGAAGTGCCCTTAGCTTTGCTATTTGGGGGCACCAGTGGCATCTTTCGCTTTCCTCAAGCTACCTCCATTGCCTGGCGCCTGGACACCTTGACTACAAATGGCTTTTGCGCTGCTGTTGCCCAAGAACTGGGCCCGTCACTGTCCTCCAAACAGTCTGATGGAGACCGCCAATCTCTGGAAATCGTAGTATCGTGATGCGGACCTTAGATCCGGTTTGGCAGATTCCCGAGCCCCTCTCCACCTTTGACGTCCCAGTCGACGATAACACCGTCGTCACCTTGCGTCGCCACGGTAACCCGGATGGCCCAAGGCTTCTCCTGACCCATGGCAATGGCTTTGCAATCGATCTTTACGTCCCCTACTGGTCTCTCCTCACCGAAGAGTTTGACCTCATCATCCACGATCTCAGAAATCATGGCTGGAACCGAGCCAGTCAAATGGACGCGCACAACGTTCCTACACTAGCCGCGGACCATGATCGAATTCTTGAAGCCGCTAACTCCCACTACGGAGAAAAGCCAACTGTAGGCGTCTTTCATTCCCTTTCGGCCCTTATAGCGCTGATGTCCCCATTTAAGGGGAGCGGGCTATCGGGCCTCGTTCTCTTCGATCCACCTCTCTGTAAACCCACTCGCACGTCATATGAAGACTTCGATGCAGCAGCTACACGCGCCGCAGCGGTCGCCCGACGCCGCACTGAGAAATTCAAGTCAATGCACCAGCTAATTGAGGTTGTGTCCATAGTCCCGCTTTACGCACGCGTTGTGCCGGGGGTCTTTGAATTGGTGGCCAGAACCACACTACGCAAGCGGGATAGCGGAAAAGGCTTTGAATTACGTTGCCCCCGGGAATATGAAGCCCAGATTGTAGACTATGCCTCGGCTTTTGCCGTGGGAATTAACTTCGATGCCTTCCGCTGTCCAATAAAAGTTGTCGGCGCAGACCCCACCCTGCCCTTCTCCTTCCTGCCAACCCTCGACCTCAGCGATGTGCTCAGCATCGACTACGACTTCCTGCCGGATGCAACCCACCTCCTCCAGCTGGAGCAACCCCGAGAATGCGCAGCGCTGACTCGGGACTTTGTGCAAAAACTCGGTTTCATCTGATCGCAAGTCCCCGACATGTGACACAGCTGATTGCCATTCCGCCGCTCATGTTCGCCGAAAGAAAAGTTTGCTGGATGGTAGGAGTTTCCGGACCCCTTTCGCGATAGTTGTGTTTGATTCGAAAACACGCTATCCATGGTCACAAATTCATAGCAGAGGGCTTATCCTACCCTTCACTGTCACCCCTTGCTGTTCTTCACCTAACTTCCCTGTGCTAGAATCCCTTGCATGCAAGATATCAAGTATTGGGTCGCCTTCAACAGGATACCCGGAGTTGGCAGGGCCCGCTACGCTGCTCTTGAAGCTTACTTCGGCTCTCTAGAATCGGCTTGGAAGGCAGGGGCCGCCGAACTCAAGAGGGCAGGTCTCGACAGACGTACCATCTCCTCCATCCAGTCCCGACGTTCATCCATAGACCCTGACACCGTGATGTCGCAGCTAATTGCCAGGCAGATTACACCCCTCACCTGGCACGACTCCCGCTACCCCGATCGCTTACAGCAAATATATGATAGGCCGCCCGTAATATACATTCAGGGCGAAATCAAGGAGCAGGACGACTGGGGAATTGCCGTCGTTGGGACCCGAAAGCCCACAGCTTACGGTCGGGAGATGGCCCACCTATTGTCCATGGAACTCGTGCGCAACGGGATCACCGTGATCAGTGGCCTGGCCCGGGGCATCGATTCCGTCGCCCATCGCGCGGCCCTCGATGCCGGGGGACGCACCCTTGCCATTCAGGCCTGCGGCCTCGACATGGTTTACCCGCCCGAGCACCAACGCCTTGCCGATGAAATCGCCGAATCCGGCGCCCTCATCAGCGACTACCCCCTCGAGACCCGCCCGCGTCCCGATTACTTCCCCCGTAGAAACCGCATAATGAGCGGCCTTACCCTCGGCACTCTCGTCATCGAAGCCGATGAGAAAAGCGGCGCATTGATAACTGCCAGCTATGCCCTGGAGCAAAATCGCGAGGTCTTCGCACTGCCCGGAACCATTACCTCTCCAAAAAGCCGGGGAGCCAACCGACTCATCCAGGAAGGCGCCAAACTCGTCACTTGCATAGAAGATGTGTTGGAAGAGCTCAACCTCAGACTCGTACCTGAACAGCTGGTCATGCAAGAACTTATTGAGGTTTCGTCTCCCGAGGCTGATCTGTTACAGTTTCTGTCTCGGGAGCCCGTCCACATCGACGAAGTCACCCGACAATGCGCCCTTCCGGTATCGACTGTTAGCAGCACACTGGCTATGATGGAATTGAAAGGTATAGTTAAGCAGGTGGGTGCAATGACCTACATCAAAATCCGAGAAACGAGGCCCGCATATCCCGCCCCCGCGTAAACCTTATGGCTGAAAAACTCGTAATAGTGGAATCCCCCGCCAAGGCCCGCACCATCGGCAAAATCCTGGGCAAAGACTTCAACGTCCAGGCATCCCTCGGCCACGTCCGGGACCTTCCTCAGTACCGCTTCGGCGTCAACGTCGCCAACGACTTCGAGCCCGCATACGAGGTCCCCAAAAAACAGAAAAAGACAGTCCAGGACCTTTCCAAGGCCGCTAAGGGCGCCAGTGCCGTCTACCTGGCCACAGACCCAGACCGAGAAGGCGAGGCCATCTCCTGGCACCTGCTCGAAGCGTCCAACATCAAGGGTGTCCCCGTACACCGCGTAGTCTTCCACGAAATCACCAAAGGCGCCATCATCGAGGCATTCGATCACCCCCGGGAAATCGATATGGACCTCGTCGACGCCCAGCAGGCCCGTCGCATCCTCGACCGCGTGGTCGGATACCGCCTCAGCCCCCTCCTCTGGCGCAAGTTGGAAAAGGGCCTGTCCGCCGGGCGTGTCCAGTCGGCTGCCCTCCGTATGGTCTCAGACCGAGAAGCCGAAATCACGGCTTTTATCCCCACGGAATATTGGACCGTCGAGGCGGACCTGAAGAAACAAGGAGACCTCAAGAAGAGTTCTTTCTCAGCCCTCCTCTACAACCAGAAGGGCAAGCGTGGAAAACTCGCCATACCGGATGAGGCGACCAGCAACGCAATCACAGACGCCCTTAACGGCGCCGCCTACACTGTCTCAAAGGTCGACAAGAAGCAGGCCAGGCGTCAGCCCGCCCCTCCCTTCACCACCAGCACCCTTCAGCAGGAGGCCGGGCGTAAGCTGCGTTTCACCGCCAAGAAGACAATGGCGGTCGCCCAGCAGCTTTATGAAGGCTTGTCCGTCGGAAGTGAAGGCCAAGTTGGACTTATAACCTACATGAGGACAGACTCCCCATCCGTCTCTAACGAGGCCCGCAACGAGGCACGTCGCTACATCTCCGAAAAGTTCGGCGATAAGTTCGTCCCTCCCTTGCCTCGCGCCTACAAAGCTCGAGCCAAGGGCGCCCAGGAGGCCCACGAAGCCATCCGCCCTACCTCCTGCTTCCGCGACCCTGACTACCTCCAGTCCTACCTCGACAAAGACCAGCTCAGGCTCTATGAGCTCATCTGGAAGCGCATGATCGCCAGCCAGATGAGTGCGGCGCTTATAGACCAGACCACGGCACACATTGAAGCGGAAAACAATCAATCCGTCGAGAAGACACCTGTTTACATGTTTCGGGCCACGGGCTCCGTGACAGTTTTCCCAGGATTTCTCACCCTCTATCAGGAAGACGCCGACGACCAGGCTTCCGACAAGCAACCCCCCCTCCCCAACCTCTCTAACGGCGAAAGCCTGGATTTCCTTGGCCTTGAACGAAAGCAGCACTTCACCCAGCCTCCCCCCCGCTACACCGAAGCATCTCTCATTAAGGCCTTGGAAGAGAACGGCATCGGCCGCCCCAGCACCTACGCCCCCACCCTTTCAACCATCCAGGATCGCAAGTACATCCACAAGGAGAAGGGTCGTATTCATCCCACGGAACTTGGTCTAAGGGTCAACGCTCTACTCAGCGATCACTTCCCCGACATCGTCAACCTCGGGTTCACCGCCGAGATGGAGCGGGAACTGGATGACATTTCCCGCGGAGAGCGCGAGTGGGTCCCCGTCATCCGGGAATTCTACGAGCCCTTCCAACAGGCCCTCGACAAGGCATCCGATGCCATCCCCGACGAGGCCACGGGCATCATCTGCGACAAATGCGGTCAGCCCATGGAAGTGAAGTTCGGGCGCAATGGCAGGTTCCTTTCCTGTAGTGCCTACCCCAAATGCAAGAACGCGAAGCCCATTCCCGGTGAGGAGCCCCAGGAGACTGACATCTTCTGCGAAAAGTGCGAACGCCCCATGCTCATCAAGGTCGGACGTTATGGCAAATTCCTGTCCTGCTCCGGCTACCCCGAATGCAAGAATGCCCGACCCCTCCCCGGCGAAGAGCGCGAAGCCCCAGAAGAGACTTCCGAGGTCTGTGACAAGTGTGAGAGCCCCATGGTCATCAGGTCCGGTCGTCGCGGCAAATTCCTCGCCTGCACCACCTACCCCAAGTGCAAGAACACCCGGCCTCTGCCGGGCGAAGAGCGAGAAGCTCCGGAAGAGACCTCCGAGGTCTGTGACAAGTGCGAAAGCCCTATGGTTGTCAGGTCAGGTCGTCGCGGCAAATTCCTCGCCTGTACCGCCTACCCAAAGTGCAAGAACACCCGACCCCTCCCCGGCGAACAGCCCCGCCCAGAGCCGGAACTCATCGACGAAGCCTGCGAAAAGTGTGGCAAACCGCTCGCAATTAAGGTCGGGCGTAGGGGTAAATTCATTGCCTGTACAGGCTACCCAAAGTGCAAGAACGCCAGGTCTCTCATTTCCAAGAAGGCCAAGGAACCCGTACCCGCCTAGCCCCGAGCGATTGCTTTGGACGAACACCTCGACAGATTCATCCTGCACCTTGAAGGCGAGCGAAACCTATCGCCCTATACGGTTCGCAACTACAGGACCGATCTATTCCCCTACCTAAACTTCCTGGAAGACAACGGCATCTACAACCTCGCCGACGTAGACCGCCACGTCCTGAGAAAATACGTTTCATGGCTCATGACCGAACGCCGTATACAAGTCACCAAGGGCCTAGCCAAGCACGGTCATGACATGCGCAGTGTCTCCCGGAAAATCAGCGTGCTACGCACCTTCTACCGATTTCTCATCCGGGAAGGCATCCTGGATACCAACCCCGTGGCCCGGATCTCGCTGCCCAAACTGGACAAAAAGTTCCCCAAGTTCCTTTCTCCACAGGAGGCCTCCTCCCTCGTCGAGGCCCCCCAGGACCCAACCCCCCAGGGCCTTCGTGATCGAGCCTTGCTTGAGCTGATTTATGCTACCGGCCTCCGGGTCAGTGAGGTCATAGGTCTCGACATAGACCACGTTGCCGAGGGCAATCGCGAGATTCGGGTCCTCGGTAAAGGCTCCAAGGAAAGAGATGTTGTCGCTGGCAAACAGGCAGTACAGGCCATCGCCCGATACCTCTCCCACGGCAGACCAAAGCTCTCCACCGATCCCAAGAACCGCGCCCTCTTCCTCAATGGTCGCGGTGGTCGGCTGTCATCCCGCAGCGTCCAGGCCCTTGTCCGAAAGTACTCTCTTGAGCAGGGCCTCCACGACCCCGCCCATCCCCACACCCTGCGCCACTCCTTCGCCACCCATCTCCTTGACGGCGGCGCCGACCTCCGGGTCGTCCAGGAACTCCTGGGCCACGAGAGCCTCGGCACCACCCAGATTTACACCCATATGACCACAGCTGAGACCCGCAAGACCTACGAAAAAGCCCATCCACGTGCCCGAGCTTCCGCGGAGTCCCAATGAGAATTCTGGTAGTCAACGGGCCCAACCTGAACCGATTGGGCAAACGTGACCCGACTCAATACGG
Source organism: Dehalococcoidia bacterium (assembly GCA_965207225.1). Lineage (GTDB taxonomy): Bacteria > Chloroflexota > Dehalococcoidia > Plut-88900 > Plut-88900 > Plut-88900. The sequence goes on along the minus strand of CBDBLV010000005.1, from coordinate 1,426,921 downwards.
CACCCTGACCCTCGCTGACGTTGAAACCGCCGTCTCCGCCCGGGCCGCCGAGATCGCTGTCGAGGTCTCCTTCTTCCAGTCCAACCACGAAGGCGCAATTATCGACTTCCTACAGGCAGAGTCCGAAGCCGCCGATGGCATCGTAATCAACCCCGGCGCCCTCACCCATTACGGCCTCTCCCTCCGCGACGCCCTTACCGACACCGGTCTCCCCGTCATCGAAGTCCACATCTCCAACATTCACGCCCGGGAAAAGTTCCGCTCAGTTTCCGTCATCGCCCCCATCGCCCGTGGCCAGGTCGCCGGTCAGGGCTGGAGGGGATACATATCCGCCCTCGATCTAATCGTCGACTCCCTCAAGGAAAGCCGCTAGGATAGAAATACCATGAGCACATTGGACAGGACTCAAAGGCTCAGAGAAAAGCTCGCTGATGCAGGCCTAGACGCCATACTCATCTCCCAGCCCGAGAACCGACTCTACCTCTCTGGATTCAGCGGCTCCGCCGGATTCCTCATGGTCTCCCGAGACCACGCCTTCATCGCCACCGATTTCCGTTACTTCGAACAGACCGCCCGCCAGTGCCCGGACTACACGCTGATCAAGATGGCTGGCGGCAAACCCCTCGGCTGGTTCCACGAGGCCCTCGCTGAGATTAAACCCAAGCGCCTGGGCTTCGAAGCATCGGATGTATCCTTCGCTTTCTACTCCGCAATCAAGCGGTCCTTGGCGGAGCTTCCTTACAATGAACGACCCCGACTCATGTCCACCCGCAACCTAGTCGAAGCCCTACGCGAGGTCAAGGACGCTGCCGAAATTGCAGAAATCGACCGGGCCGCCTCCTTCGCCGACGCAGCACTCGCAAAAGTCGTCCCCGCCATCGAGCCCGGCATGACCGAGAGGCAGGTCGCATGGGAGCTTGAAAAAGCCATGCGTGATGCAGGCGCCGACTCCATCAGCTTCGATACTATCGTCGCCTCCGGTCCCAACGGCGCCCTTCCCCACCACCGCCCATCCGACAAGCAGATCCAGGACGGCGAGCCCGTCGTAATTGACATGGGAGCCAGGATCAACGGCTACTGCAGCGATATCACCCGTACTATTGTGGTTGGCAAGCCCGACCAACAACTCGACAAGGTCTATCACACCGTCCTCGATGCCCAGCTCAATGCTATAGAAGAGGTCCGTTCAGGCATGACCGGCCATGACGCCGATTCCCTCGCTCGCACCGTCATCGACGCTGCCGGATACGGTGAACGCTTCGGCCACTCCCTGGGCCACGGCATAGGTCTCGCCGTCCACGAAGTGCCCGTTGTCGGGCCCCGGGGCGGCAGCGTGCTGGCAAAGAACATGGTCTTCACCATTGAGCCCGGTATCTACATCCCCGGCTGGGGCGGCGTCCGGATTGAAGACATGGTAGTCTTGGAGAACGGCAAAGTACGGGTCATAACTCAGACTGCCAAGGGAATTGATTTGGCAACCAATTAAGCGGAGTCTTTCTGTTGGCCTCCGCGCAGAATGTGATAGCTGACTGAGGAACGCTTATGATCGAGACCGGAGACATCAGAAAGGGCATGACCATCGAGATCGATGGCAGCCTTTTCAAGATACTCATGCTCAAGCACATCAAAATCGCCAGGGGCTCGGCCCAGGTCAGGATGAAGCTCCGCAACGTCACCGAGGGCCACACCATCGAAAAGACCTTCCAGGCCGGCGAACGCTTCGCCATCGCCCGACTCGAGCGCCGTGAAGCCCAATTCCTCTACCGGGACGGCGACCTGTTCTACTTCATGTTCACCGACACCTTTGAGCAGAACCCCGTTTCATCAGAGCTGCTTGAAGACATGATCGGCTACCTCCTGGAAGGCATGACCCTCGACGTTATTCTCCATGGCGACGTCCCCATCGGCGTCGAGCTCCCAACCAGCGTCGACCTCCGCGTCACCCAGACGGAACCCGGATTCAAGGGCGACACAGCCCAGGGCGGCACAAAGCCCGCCACCCTCGAAACCGGCCTTACCGTAACCGTCCCAATGTTTGTCAATGAAGATGACACCATAAGAGTGGACACCCGCTCCGGCGATTACATGGAGCGGGTATAGTCTATGAAGTGACCTTTGCCCCAATGTGATTCCGATGCCCCGCAAGGAATCAGGGGTGGGGTCTGGACACATTCAATCCTCTAGCGTAAACCGGGACACTGAGCTTCACGATGTTCTTGTGAAAGGAGGAGAGAAATGGAAGGCCGCAAGCTTGTACAGGAAATCATGGTCGAAGCCGAATACGGTGCCGCCTACTACGTCAAGAAAGGCCAGGTCCAGCGGGTCATAATGATCGACGGCCCCCAGGTCGGGGACTGGACAGCCTTCAACGCCAACAACTTCAAGGAGCATTACGACTCCTCCCACACCTTCATCATGAACAGCGCCCAGGGCACCGGTGGCGCAAAGGCCGTACGCGACTTCTACTCCCGACCCCCTAACATGAACGTAATGTTTACCACAGTTGGAGACACGGTGGGCACCCACTGGATGTTATGCGGAGCCAAATGCACCCCCCAGCGCTACAAGGTCTGGAATATCGAGGGTGGTCACCGCAGCTGTTTCATGAATCTCGTTGAGGCCCTTGAACCCCACGGCATCACCCCCGATGATGTTCCCGACGTATTCAACATGTTCATGAACGTCTCTTACGACGATGATGGTCGCTACCACATCCACGGCCCGGTAGCAGGCAAGGGCGGTTACATAGACATGCGCGCCGAAATGGACTGCCTCGTCGGGCTTTCCGCTTGCCCGGCCGGGGACGTCTCCTTTGTCAACGGCGAAGGAGACGAACAGGGCAACAAGCGTCTTAAAGTCGAGATCTGGGAGTAGAGAAAGGCGGCTGACATGATCCGGATGGCGATCATCTACAACAGGACCGAGGACAGCACCTTCGACCTCAACTATTACCTGAAGACCCACATGCCTATGGCCGCCGCCGAGTTCGGCGCCTTCAAGTGGGATGTCGACAACGTAGTCAGCGACGCAGCCGGCGGCGACTCCCCCATCCACTGCATCGGCTACCTTTACTTTGAGAGCGAGGAGAAGCGCGCCGCGGGAATGAACGATAGCACCGTCCCCAAGGTGATAGGAGACGTGCCCAACTACTACTCCCCGGGCATGCCCACGGCAATCATCAGTGAAGTCGTAGAAGGCTAGCTGGCCCTCCACGCCACCCATGCTCAACCTCGGCTGGTTCTCCACGGGCCGGGGGCCCGGCTCCCGTGCCCTCCTCTCCACCGTTCATCAGGCTATACTGAACAACCGAATCGACGCTAGGATTCGATTCGTTTTCTCTAATCGGGCACCAAGCGAACACGAAGGCAGCGATCAGTTCTTCGCCCTCACCAACTCCCTCGACCTCCCGGTCGTGCACCACTCTTCCAAGGCCTTCCGACGTCAGTGGACCGGAGACCTGTCTCAATGGCGCGCCGCCTACGATGCCCAAGTCGCCGACCTCCTCGCACCCTTATCCCCCGACCTATGCGTCCTAGCCGGCTACATGCTCATCATTAGCCCTGCCCTTTGCCGCAGGTTTCCCATGATCAACCTTCACCCCGCCGCCCCCGACGGCCCCGACGGCACATGGCAAGAAGTAATCTGGCGTCTAATCGAGCAACGGGCGACCTATAGCGGTGTCAAAATCCACCTCGTCACCGAGGAACTTGACCAGGGCCCTACCATCGCCTACTGCCAATACCCCATACGCGGCAAGGCCTTTGACCGTCATTGGAATGCCATCGGCGAAGCCTCAGCTGAAGACCTCCGAAACACTCTCGGTGAAGACCTGCCCCTCTTCCAGGCCATCCGAGCCGAGGGCGTTAAGCGTGAACTACCCCTCCTCGTCGAGACCCTCGCCACCTTCTCCCGTGGTGCTATCACACTATCGACGGACATCCCACCCCAGGACCTCACCCCCCAGATCGAGTCCTCTATCTTACCCGCTTAGTTCCACCTGATTCATTCTTATTCCCTCCCACTCCCCCTGGGAAAGAATATGCCCAAAATGCAATGCATTTTGGGCATATCAATTTATTTTTCCTTGGGGAGGAGGGAGTACTGAGTCAACTAGCCGGCAAGGTCTGATCCGAACTTACCTACCCTTATAGTTCGGCTTCCTCTTCTCCACAAAAGCCAGGGGCCCTTCCTTCGAGTCCTCCGTTTTGTGGATCCTCTGCGACACCAACTCCTCCAACCGAAGCCCTTGCTCTAGGGGCATATCGATTCCCTGGTAAGCCAGCTGCTTGATCGCTCTCACAGCCAGCGGGCCGTTGCCGTTTATCTTGTTAGCCAGCTCCTCGGCTGTCGACATCACTTCCTCGGGCTTCACCACGCGGTTGACGAGACCCAGGTCATAGGCCTGCTGTGCATTGAGCCGGTCTCCCGTAAGCAGCACCTCCAAGGCCCGGCGGAAGGGCATCGACCGGGGCAGCCTTTGAGTCCCACCACCACCCGGGATGATCGCCCTTAACACTTCCGACAACCCAAAATGGGACCGATCCGAGGCAATTATGAAGTCACACGCCAGGGCAAGTTCCAAACCTCCCGCCAGGCAATAGCCGTCCACTGCCGCAATAACCGGCTTGGTCAGGTCGCTAGTGCGCCAGAACCCTGAGGCGCGCACCTCGGCCAGGATCCCTTCGCCTTTGCCGTCCCCCTTCCGCCGGTCGGACATCTCTTTCAGGTCCGCCCCCGCCGAAAACGCCCTGCCCCCGGCGCCCGTGACTATCGTGCACCAGATCTCGGTGTCGTTCTCAATCTCATGCCACGCCGCATTCAGTCCGGTTACAACCTCGTTGTTAAGGGCGTTCATCTTTTCCGGCCGGTTGATCGTGACGTAGGCTATCCGGCCCTTCTTTTCGAAAATTACCTGCGACATAGCTTTCTCCGAGTCGAACTTCCTCAGTGGTCGGCCCTTGCCCGCCAGTCCCCTCTTTAACGGCCCTTGAACTGCGGCTGTCGTTTTTCAGAAAAAGCCAGGGGCCCTTCCACTGAGTCTTCAGTGGTGTTCAGAATACTGCTGAAGACCTTTTCGAACTGGAATGCCTGGGGCATCGTCAGGTTGTAGCCCCGCAGGACTGCTTCCTTTATCGCCCGCACGGCCAGCGGGCCATTTTGGCAAATCTTCTCCGCGATCTCCTCCGCCGTGGACATCACCTGGTCGGCAGGCACCACCCGGTTTATCAGTCCGGTCCTGTACGCTTCCTGAGCGTCTATCCTCGACCCCGTCAACAACAGCTCCATGGCTATGCACATGGGCATCGCCCTCGGCAGCCTGTCAACTCCACCGCCGCTGGGGATGATTCCCCACCTCACCTCCTGCAACCCGAACTGTGCATGTTCTGCCGCCACCCTTATGTCGCAGCTCAGTGCTATTTCCAGGCCCCCTGCTATGCAGAACCCGTTAATTGCGGCTATGGCCGGCGTGGAGATATACATCTCGTAGACGTGCGGCAGTCCGGGAGGGTTGTTCACCGAGTACTCACCCGCCCAGGCCTCGGGGCCCGTGGTCGCCACGTCCTTCAGGTCCTGGCCCGTGCAGAAAGCACGCTCCCCAGACCCGGTGATGATGATCACCCACACATCGGGGTCGTCATCCAGGTCCCTCCACGCATCGGCCAGCTGTTTCCAGTGTGCATCCGTGAGCGCGTTCAACCTCTCGGGCCGGTTCAACGTCACGTAAGCTATGCGGCTCTTCTTCTCGACCAAAAGATGAGACTTGATATCTTCACTCATAACCCCTCCCCCCTTTTCTTCAGGCAGTCTTCTCTTCCTCGAGCCCCGTGTCCAGCCTCAGCCCCGAACCCATGTCATCCAAGTCCGCCCTCGCTTCAAGCACCCTGCCATCCGACGTTATCAGCGTAGCCGACCTCTTTCCTGCCATCGCTTGTTCATCCACATAACACTTCACCACGTCTGGGATCGAAGGCGCATGGTACATCGCCTCCATGAGCGCCTCTTCTAATATGGACCTCAAGCCCCTGGCCCCGGTCTTTAGCCTTATCGCCATATCCGCCGCCCGTCCCAGGGCCGCCTTCGTGAACTCCAGCTCCACCCCGTCCAGCTCGAATATCCGCTCGTATTGTTTCACAAGCGCGTTCTTTGGTTGCGTCAGCACAGAAATTAGCGATTTCTTGTCCAAAGCTCCCACTGCCGCCATCACCGGCAGCCGACCAATGAGCTCGGGTATCAGTCCGAACTTCAGCAGGTCCTCGGGCTCCAGCTGGTTGAGCAACTCTTCTGACCCTCTTTGCCCTCGCACCGCCGAGGTAAACCCCATGTTTATCACGTCTCTCTTCACCCGCTGCTCTATAAGCTCCTCCAGCCCATCGAACGCACCACCGCAGATAAACAGAATGTTTGACGTGTCAAGCTGGATATATTCCTGGTGCGGGTGCTTTCGGCCTCCCTGTGGCGGCACATTGGCAATGCACCCCTCTATCACCTTCAGCAGCGCCTGCTGCACCCCCTCTCCCGACACATCCCTCGTGATCGAAGGGTTCTCGCTCTTCCGGGATATCTTGTCTATCTCGTCGATATAAATAATGCCCCGCTGCGCCCGCCCGACGTCATAGTCCGCCGCCTGTATTATCCTCAGCAGGATATTCTCGACGTCTTCGCCAACATACCCTGCCTCTGTGAGGGTCGTCGCATCGGCGATAGCGAAGGGCACCTGCAGGATCTTGGCAAGGGTCTGGGCCAACAGGGTCTTGCCGCATCCAGTGGGCCCCACCAGCAGGATGTTGGTCTTGTCCAGCTCCACCTCCCCACCCGACCCCCTGTTGCTTATCCTCTTGTAGTGGTTGTATACCGCTACGCTCAGGACTTTCTTGGCCCGGGACTGACCGATGACGTATTCGCTCAGCTTGTCGTAGAGCTCCCGGGGAGTCAGCATCTGCTCCGGCCCCAGATCCTTGCCCGCCGAACTGCGATCTTCGTCTATCAGCTGCTGGCATAGCGCCACGCAGTTGTCGCAGATGTAAGTCTCGGCCTGCCCCCCAATCAGCTTCTTTACGTCAGGAGGACTCTTGGAACAGAAGGAGCAGGCGTAGCTCGGTTTTCCGTCTCTTTCGTCGGGCATTCAGTCTCAGCCCGGGCCCCGCGGCCCATATCACTCGGCGCTCTCCTCTTTAGCCTCTTCCTTCGCTTCTTCCACCGAGCCCACCACTTTGTCAACCAATCCGTAGTCTCTAGCTTCGTCCGCGCTAAGGTAGATGTCCCGATCCGTGTCCCTGGCTATCTTCTCGTAGTCCTGGCCCGTGTTGTCCGCCAGGATATTCCTCAGCTTGTCCTGAAGCCTCAGTATCTCTTTCGCCGCAATCTCGATGTCGGACGCCTGTCCTTGTGCTCCGCCCATCGGCTGGTGCATGTGTATCGTGGAGTTGGGCAATGCGAACCTTTTGCCGGCCTTGCCCCCGCTCAGCAGCACCGTGCCCATGCTCGCAGTCATCCCGACGCATATCGTGGACACGTCGCATTGTACCAGCCTCATCGTGTCGTAAATCGCCAGCCCGGCGCTGATCACGCCACCAGGCGAGTTGATGTACAGGTTGATGTCCTTGTCCGGGTCTTCCCGCTCCAGGTAAAGGAGCTGAGCTACGATCAGATTGGCCACGTGGTCCGTGATCGGTGTGCCCAGGAATACGATCCGCTCTTTCAACAGCAGCGAATAGATGTCGAACGCCCTGTCCCCCCGGGCGCCGCTCTCGATTATCATCGGTATCACGTTATCCGGTCGCATCTTTCTCCTCGTTTTCATTCACTGCCCCGGCCCCCGACACCGCAAGCGCCGGGCCCTGCTGGGCGATCTCTTTCATGCGTTCAACGGCTTTTCTCAGCCTGATCCGATTCCCGAGGTTGCCCCTAACTTCATCGCTGTGCAGCCGTTCCAACATCTCCGGGTCTGCCGCATCGGCCTGGGCCTCGGCCTCTCTGATTTCTTCTTCTATCTCCTCTTCACTCGCCTCAATCTCCTCCTCCTCCGCCAGCTTGTTGAGAATGAGCGACGTCGTGACCCGGCTCTCCGCCGACTCCCGTCTCGCATCCCTGAGCCCTTCCGGCGTCTGACCGATGGCCCGGAGATAGTTCCCAAACTCGAGCCCGGCCTGCGCGATGGCCCGTGCCTCGTCCACTATCATGTGGTCGATCTCCCGCTCCGTCAGATTGGGGGGCGCCTCGATGCTAGCCTTCTCCTTGAGAGCCTGCATCAGCTCTTCCTCGAACTTGCGGTCCGACAGCTGTTTGGCCTGCTCCTCCAGCGCCTCGACAGTCTTCGCACGGAAGTCGGCCAGGTCTTCGTAGTCCCCGTCCAACCCCTTTACAAACTCTTCGTCCACAGTCCCCGGCAGTTTGGCCTTGACTTCCTGCACCGTGACTTTGAACTCACACTCTTTTCCGGCGATCTCTTCCTGTCTGAAATCGTCTGGAAGCATCAGGGCGAACTCCTTGGACTCTCCCTTGCCCATGCCCTCCAACTGCTGCGAAAATCCGGGCACAGGGAAGTCCATATCCGGGTTGGGCTGGTACGGAGACCCCGACTCACTGATCACCGACTCCCCATCCACCCGACCATCCACATCTATCGTCAACAGGTCCCCGAACTCTGCCGCCCTCTCCACCTGCTCCCACGGTGCGTTCCTCTGCCTCACAGACTCCATCGCCTCTTCCACCTGCTCCGGAGTTATCTCTACCGGGTCCGGCTTTACCCGTATCGACTTGTAGTCTCCCAGCTCCACCGTGGGCTTCAGGGGCACCGTAGCCTTGATTACCGCCGGCTCCCGTGGCTCGAACTCCACGTCGGGCGTATCGATCACCTCCAGGTCCTGCTCCTCGATTGCCTTTTCGACCAGTTCAGGCGCCAGGTCTTGCAGCGCCTCGTTGATTACCGCTTCCTTGCCTACGAAGTTCTGGATGATGGCCCTCGGGGCCTTCCCCGGTCTGAATCCCGGCACCCGTACCCGCTGCGCCAGGCTCTTGTACGTCTTCTTTAACGTACCTTCAAGCTCGTCGCCCTCCACCTCGATGGTGAGAAGAACGCGGCTTTCGGGTAGTTTTTCGCTGGTGACTTTCAAGGTGGAGAACTCCCTTGGCGACGGAAATGCTAAGCTTCCGTTCGTGAAAATTATAGCACAGCCCACCCCCGACAACGCCCCTCCCCCCGAGTCCCATCACTCTGGCACAATCCTCAGGTGCAGATCCCTCAGTTGGTTCGGGCTCACGGGCGCGGGCGCATCCGTCATTACGTCCACTGCACTCTGGTTCTTGGGAAAGGCAATCACCTCCCGGATGCTCTCTTCTCCGGCAAGGATCGCTACCAGCCGGTCGATACCCGGGGCAATGCCCCCGTGCGGCGGTGCCCCGTATTCGAACGCCTCCAGCAGGTGCCCGAACCGCGACTGTGCCTCTTCTTCGTCGTAGTCCAACAGCTTGAACACCTTCTGCTGCAGTTCTCTATCGTGTATCCGTATGCTGCCGCTGGCCAGCTCCTGCCCGTTGCACACCATATCGTAGCACCGCGCCCGCACCCGACCCGGCTCAGAGTCCATCAACCCGATATCTTGCTCCCGAGGCGAGGTGAACGGGTGATGCGTCGAGTCCCATCTCCCCTCATCCTCGTTCCACTCCACCAGCGGGAAGTCCACCACGAACAAGAAGGACAGTTTCTTCGGATCAGCCAGCCCGAGCCTCCGCCCCATCTCGTTCCTCAACGCCGCCAGCGCCGCATTCGTCGTTTTCTCATCCCCCGCCACTATCAGAAGCAGGTCTCCCGTTTCCCCTCCAAGACGACCAATTATTCCATTCAGTTCATCCTCGCTCAGAAAGCGCGTAACCGCCGACCTTACCTGTTCAACACCCCACCATCCCCCCGAGTCCGGTGTCCCTTGCAAGGCTATCGTCACCAAGCCCTTCGCACCCCTCTCCTTGGCAAACTCCGTCAACTCGTCCACCTGCCTCCGGCTGTATCCTGAGCACCCCGTCGCCCGCATCCCCTTTATCATTCCCCCGCTCTCCGCAACTGACCGAAACACCTTGAACCCCGACTCCTTCACCACATCCGTGATCTCTTCCAATTCCAACCCGAATCGAAGGTCCGGCTTATCCGTACCGAACCTCCTCATCACTTCGTCGTAGTTCAGTCGAGGGAAAGGTTTGGTCAAATCGAAATCCGGTGTAACCGACTCCACCAGACCCGTGAACAACGCCTCCGTCAGGTCCAGCACGTCTTCGTCGTCCACGAAGCTCATCTCCAGGTCCAGCTGGGTGAACTCCGGCTGTCGGTCTGCTCGCTGGTCCTCGTCCCGGAAGCACCGCGCTATCTGGAAATACCGCTCGAACCCCGACACCATGAGCAGCTGCTTCAACTGTTGCGGCGATTGCGGCAGGGCATAAAAGCTCCCCGGGTGCACACGGCTCGGCACCAGGTAGTCCCGGGCCCCTTCCGGCGTGCTCTTTATCAGCACCGGTGTCTCGATCTCGAGGAAACCCTCAGCATCCAGGAAGTCCCGGATGTACTTCACAGCACGGTGACGCAGGGCGATGTTTCGCTGGAGTCTCTGACGCCTTAGGTCAACGTAGCGGTGCTTGAGCCTGAGCCCTTCTTCAACCTCTATTTCCTCATTCACGTAGAACGGCGGCGTTCGTGACTGATTCAGTACCTTCACCACACGTGCCCCCACTTCTATCTCTCCCGTCGCCAAGTCCGGATTCTCCGTGCCCGCGGGCCTCGCCCCGACCCTACCTTCCACCTGCACCACCCATTCGTTGCGAAACTGTGTCCCTGTTTCGTGGGCTTCTGGGGACTCCTTCGGGTTCAGCACCACCTGCACCACCCCCGACCTATCCCTAAGGTCGATAAATATCAGCCCCCCGTGGTCCCTCCGACGGTGCACCCATCCAGCCAGCGTAACATCCTTGCCTGTATCCGCTGCCCTGAGTTCACCACACCCTATTGTCTTTAACAACTCTTAGCACCCACGGCGAGAAATTATAGGTTAAGCGCCGAACTCACGCCAATCACCAATTCCCAAACAAAAAGGTGAGAGCTTTTTGGCCCTCACCTTTCTATCTTCGGTCTTGGGAAGTCGGGGTTGGTTTGCTACAGGTAACCCTCCAGCAACTCCCTTGTCGACTCCCTGTTCAGCTTCGCCACGGCCGCGCTCTGGATCTGCCGGACCCGCTCCCGGGTAACCCCCAGCACCTCCCCGATGTCTTTCAGCGTGTGCTCCATGCCGTCCTTGAGGCCGAACCTCATCTCCAGCACTTCCCTCTCCCGAGGATTCAGCTCGCTCAACATCGTGTCCAGGTGCCCTTTCAGCATGTTCTGCGACAGGGTCTCTTCCGGCGTGGGAGCATCGTTGTCTGTCAGCGTACTCCCGAGGAGCAGTCCGGCGCTTCCCTGCGGCTGGTCCAGCGAGGCCGGCTGCTGCCATGCCCGCATGATCCGCTTGATCTTGGCCTGGTCTATTCCGGTGGCCTCGGCTATCTCTTCTCCCTGTGGCCGCCTCCCCAGCTCCTGGGTCAGCGCCTGCGTGGCTTTCTCTACCTTGGCCGCTGTCTCGCTCAGGTGCACCGGCAGCCGGATTGTGTGGCCCTTGTCGGTAAGGGCCCGCATCACGCCCTGGCGTATCCACCAGGTCGCATACGTGCTGAACCGAAACCCCCGACGGTAGTCGTACTTGTCTACCGCCCTCAGGAGCCCCAGGTTGCCCTCCTGTATCAGGTCCAGGAGCGGCAGCCCCTTGCCCTGGTACTTCTTGGCGATGCTTACCACCAGCCGGAGATTCGACTCCGTCATCCGACGCCTCGCCGACTCACCTACCTTCGCAGCCTGCTCCAGCGACAACCTGCCTTCGACGTCCGGTGCGCCGCCTTCCAGTTTCGCCTTCGCCTCAGCGCCGAATTCGATGGCCCTCGCCAGTGCCTTCTCTTCTTCGAAGGTCAAAAGCTCCGAGGCGCCTATCTCCTTCAGGTAAGCCTTCAGAGGCTCGTCCACCAGTTCCTGCTGGGCCTGCTTGTCCTCGGTCTCCTCGGCTACCGCCGTGCTTACCAGACCGAGGCCCTCTTCTTCGTCCAGGCTCTCCAGCACCGATTCTATGTTGTAGGTCGTTACCATTTCCTTGTTCATGACCTTATGCTGCACTCCATTGCAAACCCGTTATCCGGGGTTATTCACGCTTAGGATACGCTCATTTGCATAATTTGTCAATTGTTTTATAAAACAATACTACAAACCCTTGGTGCATTCCTCCTTACTACTTGTTTTTTCTCGACCCCTACTATGTAACGTTTTACCGGCCCCTGGGTTATTGCCTGCTATCTTACCGGCAGTAAATTGATATCAATCGGTTGACGGAGCACCTCTTCTCCCGTATTGGCCGCGAGCCTGGCCGCCTTAAGGGTATTGACCAGCAGCATGGCCACTGTCATGGGCCCCACGCCCCCGGGAACCGGGCTGATAGCGCTGGCCCGTTCCTTCACGTTCTCGAAATCTACATCACCCGCCAAACGGTAACCCTTCTCCCGAGACCCGTCCTCCAATCTATGCACGCCGACGTCTATGACCACCGCCCCGGGTTTCACCATTTCAACTGTAATGCCTTCAGGCTCGTCTATAGCCGCTACTAGGATATCGGCCTGGCTGGTGACTTCGGCCAGGTTCTTCGTACCCGTGTGGGCAACGGTAACCGTTGCATTGGCTTCTGCGTGCTTCTGCATCATCAGCGCAGCCAGTGGCCTGCCTACTATCAGGCTCCTGCCACAGATCACCACGTGCTTCCCATCCGTCGTCATCCCCGACTGCAGCAGCATCCTCTGGATCCCGGCCGGTGTGCATGGCACGAACCTCGGCGCCCCTATCAGCAGAAGCCCGACGTTGTCCGGATGCAATCCGTCAACGTCCTTCATGGGATCGACCACACTGGCTACTCTCAGAGGGTCCATGTGGTCCGGCAACGGCAACTGCACCAGGACCCCGTGGACCGAGTCGTCCTCATTCAGGCAGTCCAGCAGACTCGTCACCTCTTTTTCCGAAACATCCGCCCCAAGCCTCACCGTTCGAGTCTCGATACCCACAGCCCGCGCCGCCTTCTCCTTGGTCTTGACGTATACGTCCAACGCTGCGTTATTCCCAACCATCACCACCCCCAGTTTGGGGACTACGCCGGTGGTCCTTTTCAGTTCCCGCACCCCACTCCGCACTTCGTCCCTTACTTTTGCAGCTATCTTGCGCCCATCGATTAGTTCAGCGGTCATTCCGGCAATTCCTTTGTGAAATATGGAACACAGCGCAATGTACCAAATTTCACAATGCTTTGCAACTACCCCGGATGACGAATTCTCCCTTTTGGGTTTACTATATGTCCCGGGGGAGCCTGCACGGCTCCCTCAAGAACAATCTAAGGCGAAAAATTGCCTGGTTTCAAAGACAAACTTGAGTCGGATGCCTTCCTTGTGACCGCGGAAGTCACGCCTCCCAAGGGCATCAACATCGAACCTGCTCTCTCCACCCTAGATTCCCTGGCCTCTGTAGACGCGGTCAACGTCACCGACCAAAACGCCTCCGTCATGCGGCTTGGGCCCCTGCCCCTTGGCAAAGTCATCCTGGACAAGGGCGTCGAACCCATTTGCCAGTTCACCTGCCGGGACCGCAACAGGATAGCCCTCCAGTCCGACCTCCTTGCAGCCAATGTACTAGGTATCCAGAACATCCTCTGCCTCACCGGCGACCCCACCGGCACCGGTGACCACCCCGAGGCCAAGCCTGTCTTCGACCTCAGCGTCATAGACCTCATCCGCGCCGCTTCCGGCATGGAGTCAGGTAAAGACCTGGCCGGCAACGAGTTGAATGGGGCGCCGAGTTTCTGCCTCGGCGCCGCAGCCAACCCCGGCGCCCCCGACACAGACCTTGAAGTCTCCCGTATGGCCCAGAAAGTTGAGGCCGGCGTTCGCTTCTTCCAGACCCAGGCCGTCTATGACCCCGACCAGTTCGCCCGATTCATGGAGAAGGCACGACCCCTAAACGTCCCGATAATCGCCGGTATTCTCGTACTCCATTCCGGCCGCATGGCCCGCTATCTCAATGAAAATGTTCCCGGCATTGTGGTGCCCCAAAACCTCATCGACGAAATGGACGTCGCCGAAAACAAGCGGGAGAAAGGCATTGAAATTGCCTCCCGGATCATCTCCCAGGTTGCATCCCTCACCCGAGGCATCCACATCATGCCTATGGGATGGGAACGCGACGTCCCTCTGCTTTTGCAACTCTCAGGCATAGACCGCTCCGAGCCCAATTCGGGGTCCCCGGGCCCCGGCTAGTGCGCTCCCTCCCCCGAGCTCCCCTCATCCCCTTCCTACTCGTGCGTGGCCTGGACAACTGGAAACGCCAGGTAGCCCTCGTTTGCCTTGCCCAAGGGGTGGCCTCCATCGGCTGGTCCTTCATGCAGCCTTTCTACCCTCTCTTTATCGAGCAGGAGCTCGGCGTCGACTCCGCCGCCGACGCCGCATTCTGGGCCGGTGCATCCTCTGGCGTATTCGCCCTTTTTATGGGCCTCGCAGGCCCTTTCTGGGGCCACCTCGCCGACACCTATGGCCGCAAGCCCATGCTCGTCCGCGCCTATGCCGCCGGAACCCTTGTCCTCATGTTCTCAGGCCTCATTACCAATATCCCCCAGCTCATCGGCATCCGCATCCTCCACGGCGGCGTCTCCGGCAGCGTCGGTGCGGCCATGGCGCTGGCCGGTTCCTTTGTCCCCAGCAACCGCCTTCCCCTCGTAGTCGGACTCCTCCAGTTCACCAGCTACTTCTCCATCACCATCTCACCCTTTATAGGAGGCCAGCTTGCCCAGGCCTTCGGCTTCAGGACAACCTATTTCATTTCCTCAGGATTCGTGCTTGCCGCCGGCCTGATGATCCTGCTTTTCGTCAAGGAGTCCTTCCAGAGGTCCGACGATAAAAGCGGCTCCCCCCTCGCCCTCTTCTCGGAGACTCGACAGGTCCTCGCCACCCCGGGCCTCCTCCCCGCCCTCCTCTTCGTCCCCATCATCCAGGGGGCCCCGACCGTCCTCGCTCCCGTGGCCCCGGGCTTCATCCAATCCATCACCGACGCCAACCGAGTGGTTTTTGACACAGGACTTGCTTTCGGGGTCCTCGGGTTTTGCTCCGGAGTAAGCGCCATATTCGTCGGCAGGATGGCATCAAAGTTGAACCTTCGCACGGTCCTCATAGTCTCCTGTTTGGGGGCTTCTCTGGCCTTGCTGCCCCAGTTCTTCAACCACCAGTACTATGTGTTCGTCCTCCTCTTTGCCCTTTCAGGCCTCTGTAACGGGGCAATGATGACTTCCCTCAGTTCGATAGTCGGCCTCATGCTCCCCAGAAAACACCTAGGTGCAGCCTTCGGCATACTCAATTCGGCGTCCGCCATGGCCTGGGGCTTGGGCCCCTTGACGGGAGGCGCGCTCGCTTGGAGCATCGGTCATCGCCGAGTTTTCCTCGTCGAATCAATTGTCCTCGCCGTCGCCGGCGCGTCAATGTTCGGAATCTTCAAGGGAATCCGCGTCCCGAGACCCACCCCGCCACCCAACCCCGTCGAGGCCTGACCCCTTACCCCTTCTCGGTCCTTGCCGCTCGGTCCAGGACTATGTGCGCTACCTCGGCCTTCGGCAGAAGTGGCAACTCTTCCTTCTCGCCGTCTCTCCCTATGATCACCACCCGGTTCGTGTCCGACCCGAACCCGCTCCCCTCGACCGTGATGTTGTTCGCCACCATAAGATCGACGCCCTTCCTGACCATCTTCTCCCGAGCGTTCTCCTCTAGGTCCTGGCTTTCCGCGGCAAACCCCACCTTAACTAGCCTTTCGCCTCGCGCCTCCGCCAGCACGTCAGCCGTCTGTGTCAGCTCCAGCGTCATCCCGCCACCCGATTTCTTGATCTTGTGCTCAGCCTCCGCTGCCGGCCTGAAGTCGGCAATAGCAGCCGCCATCACCAGTATGTCGGCATCCAGAGCCCGGGTCACCACTTCTCGCCGCATCTCCTCCGCCGTGTCTGCCTTCACAAAATCTACCCCATACGGGGCCCTTAACGATGTTTGCGTCGACACCAGGGTCACCGTCGCACCCCTGTCCCGCGCAGCCTCAGCCAGCGCGTACCCCATCTTCCCCGACGACCGGTTCCCGATATGCCTCACCGGATCGAGCGGCTCCTGCGTCCCTCCCGCCGAGACAACCACCGACTTCCCCGCCAGGTCCCCTTCCCGACCCAACACCTGCTTCAGCCCCCCGATGATGTCCTCCACGTCCGCCAACCTCCCCCGTCCCACCAGCCCCGATGCCAGCCTACCCTCCCCCGGCCCCACAAACGTCCAGCCACGGGTGAGCAGTCTTTCGACATTTTCCTGGGTCGCCGGGTTCTCAAACATATACCCGTCCATTGCGGGGGCAAGCACGACAGGCCTCCGCGTGGCCAGCAGCATGCAGGTCAACAGGTCGTCCGCCAACCCATTTGCCGCCTTCGCAATCAGGTTTGCCGTTGCCGGCGCAACCAGAATTGCATCACATCCTTCCGCCAGGGCCACGTGTTCGATCCCCGCGTCGGAAGCCGGGTCAAAAAGTTGGTGCAGCACTGGCCTGTGAGTCAGGCTCCGGAACGTCAACGGCTCAACAAATTGCGTTGCCCCTTCACTCATCACCACGTCCACCACGGCGCCTTGCTGCACCAGCTTGCTCGTAAGGTCCGCCGCCTTGTACGCAGCAATGCTTCCCGTAACGCCCAGCACTATCCGCCTCTCCCCCAGCCCCCTGCCCCGACTTTGCATTGTGTCGCTCATCTCGGGTTCATCTCGTGGATCAGCTTCAGCCCTTCGAGCGTCAGGTCCGGGTCCACTTCATCCAGCACGTCAGTCTCGCCCGCCATTATTGAGGCAAGACCCCCCGTCCCCACCACCTTTGCCCTGCCCCCGAGTTCCTTCTTGAACCTCGCCACCAACCCCTCAATTAAGCCCACGTACCCGTATATCAGCCCCGACTGCATGCTCGCAGGGGATGTCCGGCCAATGGCGTTCGGCGGCGCCTCCAACTCCACTCTCGTCAGCTTGGATGCCCTTGCCACCAGGGCCTCCGCCGCCACCCCGATTCCCGGGGCAATTGCCCCACCCAGGTATTCCCCGTCCTTGGAAATCGCATCAAACACCGTGGCCGTCCCAAGGTCCACCACTATCACCGGCCCGCCGTATTTATGATAGGCGGCCACCGCATCCGCCACCCGGTCCGCCCCCACGTCCCTCGGGTTCTCATACAGGATGCGCATCCCCGTCTTCACCCCCATCCCCACCACCAGCGGTTTCAATCCGAACTGCTTCTGGCAAAACTCCTCGAATACTCCCGTCAGCGGCGGCACGACGCTGCAGACCACAATCTCCGTAATCATGGAGTCCGGCATCCCTCGCGTCTGTAGAAGCCCGTTGAACAATACGGCGTACTCATCCGCCTGCTTGTTCGCATCTGTCGAAATCCGCCAGGTCGCAGCCAGCGACTCCCCGTCATACACCCCAAGTGTTATGTTCGTATTCCCTATGTCAATAGCCAGAAGCATGGCGTCTCAACTCAGTTTGCCTCTATGGGCACCAGCGCGATCCCGTCCACATACTCAAAGTGCCTGTCCGCCGACACCAGGTCCGCTCCCATTTCCATCGCATGCGCCGCGATCCACATGTCGTTGGTCGGAATCGGCCTTCCCTTTGCTCTCAGAGCCATCGCAATTCGAGAATATCTGTCGGCAGTTACCTCTCCAACTGCCACTACAGATACGGCCTCACCTTCCAGGAATACTCTCAGGCTATGGTAGTTCATCTCAAAGTACCTGCCCATCCGAAACCCTTGCATCAACTCCCCCAAGACAATCGGTGACAAGAGTACCTCGTCAGCCCTGCGCACTAGCTCCGAGACTTCCTCATGCCCATCCATAAGTTCTATATAAGCACTTGTATCAAGTAGAATCTTCACTGCCAAATCGACTCATCGATTTTCTCGAACTCCACCATGATCGATTTAAAGTCGTCCACCCGTTCCTTACTCCACGATCCAATTAAATGATCAAGCGAGTTGCCCACCTTCCCCCTCCCCGCCCCAATATCCATCAGTCCTGCCCCCTTCTTAAGAAGTTTCACCGCTGCCCGATTTAACGAGATGCCTTCCTGTTCCGCGAGGCTCCGTATCCTCTCCTTTAGATCATCGTCGAATCCTCTGATAGTTAGTTGGTTCATAATTCACTCACTCCTCGCGAGTCACTTGATGAGTCATTATGCCTCAGCTTTTGACTCACTTCAAATGCCCCCAGAGAGCATTCACCCCGCATTCTCCACCCCCCGCACCGCCCCCGCCAGCCTGACTAGCAGGTCACTCGCCACCAGCCCCGCCTCTCCTATCTCCTCCCGACCCACCTCCCCCGCCACCCCGTGCAGGTATACCCCGGCCAGCGCTGCCTCCCACACCCCCAACCCCTGTACAATGAGCCCAGCGATCGCACCTGCCAGCACGTCACCTGTCCCAGCCGAGGCCAGCCCCGGGTTCGCAAAAGGACTCACCACGGCCCGACCATCCGCCCGGGCCACCACCGTGTGCGCCCCCTTCAGCACCACAGTCTTGCCCCACCTCTTCGCCGCTTCACGAGCCATCCCGATCCTGTCACCCTGGACCTCTTTCGTTGACGCCCCCATCAGCCTCGACATCTCTCCGGGGTGCGGCGTCAACACCGCATCCCGATTTAACTTCTCCCACCACCCCTCCTCCGACGCCAGTGCATTTAGCCCGTCCGCGTCAATCACCGCGGGCGGTCCGTCCCTTTCTGAATCCAGGAGCAGCCCCTTTGCCAGCTTCCACACCTTGGGATCCCTTCCCAGTCCGCACCCGACCAGCAGTGCGTCCGCCTGTGCCACGCCCTCGACTATCGCCGCCCTCCAATCTTGCACCTCGGCCTCATCCCCCAGTGGGATGTACGTCACCTCCGCCGCCCGTGCCCCGACTATTGCCCTCACTGCCGGAGAGCACGCCAGCGTCACCAGCCCGGCCCCGACCCTCGTTGCTGCCGCACACGCCAGGTACGCAGCCCCAACGTACTGCCCAGACCCGGCCACCACCACCAGCCGTCCGAACGTTCCCTTGTGGGAGTCCGCAGGTCTCTTCGGCAACAGTGCTTTCACCATCAGGCCTGTAAGCATCTCCAGCGATATGTCATCTGACAGCCCACCCGGAATCCCGATGTCCGCAACCCGAAGCTCCCCCACCCTCGACGCCCCCGGAAACGCAAACATCCCAATCTTTGGATATCCGAGGGCTACTGTAAGGTCCGCCTGCGGCCCCACAGGGTCTGCCTGCCCCGAGTCCGCATCTACACCCGACGGCAGGTCCATGGCCGCAACTCGCAGGGATGTGTTCAATTCCCTCGCCCTCTTCAATTCCGCGAAGACCTCTCCGATCTTTCCCGCTATCGGCCTCGACCTCCCCGTCCCTAGCACCGAATCCACCACTATTCCCGCCGACCCCAGCACATGCCCCAATGCTGCAAGTTCGTTCCCCTCGTATGCGTTTGTCGGTTGCAGCCCTCTACTTAGGAGCAATCCAAGATTTTTGTCCGATTCCGGCCTGGGAGAGCACAAACAAACATCGACATTGGCCACCCAGTCATGGAAATACCGTGCTGCTACCAGCCCGTCGCCGCCGTTGTTCCCCGGCCCGACCAGCACCACCACGTTCTTACCCGCCACCCCTTCCCCCCACTCTCGCACCTCTTCCGCAAACGCCCGTCCCGCATTCTCCATCAGCTCCGCAGTCGCTATCCCCTCCGCCTCGCACCGAGCTTCAATCTCCCTCATCTCCGCGCTGCTTACTATCTTCATCTACCCACCGACCCCTTCATTCCAGCCTCTCCACCATCGCCACCGCCGACGCCACTGCAAACTCATCCGAGTGAGACAGGCTTATCGCAACCTCACCCATCCCCAGCTTCCGCGCCCGGGCCTCAGCTCTCCTGTACAGCTTCACAGTCGGTTTCCCACTCGGCATCGGCAAAATCTCGATCTCCCGCCACGCAACTCCCCGATTCCCCGTCCCCAGTACTTTCATCACCGCCTCTTTGCCGGCAAACCGGGCCGCCAGGTCGGGCACTCGAGTCCGGTACCGGGCAATCTCCTTTGGCGTATATACCCGGTCCAGGAACTTCTCGCCCCATTTCTCCAGGGCTGCTCTGATCCGCGGTATCTCCGTTATGTCTACTCCTACGCTCGGAAACCTGTCATCTGCCACTATTCGCACTCACCCCAAAAAGTAGCCGTGAGTATATCACCCTACTTGTGCCACCCGGGGCTCGACCTAATGGATAATCGCCCCTTGCACCTCCTACCCCACCCCCTTATCATCCCACCCGCTATGGCTCATCCTCCCGATCCCAACACCGCGAAAATCGTCGTAATCGGCGGCGGCACAGGGAATTTTGTCGTCCTGAACGGCCTCAAGCACCACACCCCCAACCTCACCGCCATCGTCTCCATGTCTGACAGCGGAGGATCCTCCGGCCGGCTCCGCGACCAGCTCGGCCAATTGCCTCCCGGAGATGTGCGACAGTGCCTCCTCGGCCTCAGCCCCGACAACCCCAACGACTCCATACTCCGTCGCCTCCTCGACTACCGATTCGACCGCGGCCGGGACCTCCAGGGCCACAGCTTCGGCAATCTGATTCTCGCTGCCCTGACCGAGATTACCGGCAGCATGGCCTTGGCCATCATCGAGGCTGGGCGAATGCTGCAGATTACAGGCCGTGTCCTTCCCGTAACCCTGACCGACACCAATCTGAAGGCCCGACTCATTGACGGCACTGTAGTATCCGGTGAGGCCAGCATAGACGTCCGGGGGCTCAATCCGGGCGTTCACATAGACTACGTTTACCTGGACCCCCCCGCTCTTGTGTACCCACCGGTAGTGGAAGCCATCCTGGACGCCGATCTCGTGGTCATGGGCCCCGGCGACCTCTACACCAGCATCATCCCCAACCTCATGGTCGAAGGTGTGGGAGACGCCATAGCCCGCACCCCGGCCCCGGTCCTCTATGCTTCCAACATCATGACAAAGCCCGGGGAGTCTGACGGCTTTAAGGTCTCGAACTTTGTCGGGGAAGTGAAGCGCTACTTGGGCCCGAATGGCCGCATCGACTACCTGCTGGTCAACGATGCCCCATTGCCCTCGGAAGCCGTCGAGCGTTACGGTTCAAGCGATGCGTATCCCGTAGAACTCGACTACGAACAGTGCGACAGCATGGTTGGCCGTATACTGCGCGGGCCCTTGATCGGGCCTGGGCCCCAGATCAGGCACGACTCCCAGGCTCTCGCCGGCATGATCATGGCCGTGGCCCGGGGTCACGCCCCGTAGCTGATCTCCCCCGACTGCGCCGACACCTTGTTCAGCTTCCGGTTCAGGTGCAGCCCCTCCAGTATGAACTCCACCCCCGAGGCCGCTGTAGCCGGCTTGTCGCAGCCCAGCTTTTTCAGCCCCTTGTCGAACCCTCCCAGCTTCTTCACCAGCCGACCGTGCGTCCGGGAATGGGACATATCAGTGAGCACCACGCTTGCCCCCTCCTGGAACTGGGTCAGCAGCGCTGCAAAGTCCGCAATTTCAAAGTAACGCGCGAACACATTGGCCACGGCCCGGTCCACCAGCCCGTCCAACACCTGCTCGCTACGTTCGTCCTCCACCGTCTCCAGCTCCAGCTTCCCCAGTGTAGACGCCTTCAGATACGTCAAGTCTGAGATCCTGGGCGCTGCCGTCTTTTCTCCCGTCTGCAAAGCCCGACGCAGCGCATTACCCAACATGCTCTCGTAGTTCGCCGTCGTTATCCTTACGCTCACCCCCGACCTCTGGTTCACGTCGGGGCTCTGCCTCGCCAGCGCCGACACCTGCGCCACGATCTCCTTCATGAAGTGCGGCGTCACCGTCTTCCTGCCATCGTCAAACCGCCGCGCCTCCGACTCCATTATTTCGATTTCCACTTCCGGCGTCTTCGGGTAATGGGTCCGTATTTGGGCCCCGTATCTGTCCTTCAGGGGCGTGATGATCCGGCCTCTGTTCGTGTAGTCCTCCGGGTTCGCGCTTGCCACCACCAGGATGTCCAGCGGAAGCCGGATCTGGTACCCCTTTACCTGGATGTCCCGCTCCTGCATCAGGTTGAACAAACCGACCTGCAGCCTTTCTACCAGGTCAGGGAGCTCGTTAATGCAGAAGATGCCCCGGTTGGTCCTCGGGACCAGGCCGTAGTGCACCGTTAGTTCGTCCGACAAATATCGGCCCTCTGTGACCTTAATGGGGTCGATGTCCCCTATCAGGTCAGCCATAGTCACGTCGGGGGTGGCTAGCTTCTCGGCGTACCGGTCCTCCCGGTTCAGCCAGGCCACCGGCGCCTTGTCCCCCAGCTCTTCCACCCTGTCCCTGCACGCCCGACACACAGGAGCAAACGGATTGTCGTTGATCTCGCACCCTTCAACCACCGGCACTTCCTCGTCAAGCAGGCTCACCAGGCCTCTGATCATACGGCTCTTGGCCTGCCCCCGCTCCCCGAGGAGGATGATGTCTTGTCCGGCCAGCAGCGCATTCACCATCTGGGGCAGTACCGTGTCCTCGTACCCCAGGATCCCGTCGAAAAGCCCCTCCCCCGACTCCAGCTTCCGGATCAGGTTGCGCCTGACCTCCGCTTTGATCGGCAGTACCTCGTACCCCGACTCCTTAAGCTCTCCGACAGTGCGCGGTTTCGTCATCTATTCCACCTTGCTAGGATTTGCCCCTTCCTCGCATCTCCCTCTCCCACAGCCATTCAGGGGCTCTGTGAGGAATCTAGGACCTGTGCGAGCACTTCCCCCAAGCCTCGCTCCCCCAGAAACGCCGTCCATATTCCCAAACCCCCCTCCCCCATGTCAAATACGCCTCGCCTTGCGATATCACCCCTCTCTATGTACGCTTCTCTCATGCCAGCAGTGACCCTCACCCCCCACACCCTCTCCCCCAACGGCGAACCCTTCGCCTACCTGAATGGCGAGTCCCTACCCGTGCCCTTCGCCATCCCCGGCGAGACCGTTGAGGTCGAGGTAGTTGAGGGTAGGAAGGCTTCCAAAACACTCGCAATAACTAAGGTCATCGACCCCTCCCCCCACCGCGTCCGGCCCCCGTGCCCTTATTTCGGAGAATGCGGAGGTTGCCAGTGGCAGCACGTCGCCTACCCCCGCCAGCTTGAAATCAAGCGTGACATCCTGAAGCGTCATCTGCAGGAGACCGGAGGCATTTCCGAACCCTGCGTAGACAAGACAATCCCTTCCCCTTCCACTACTGCCTACAGAAACCACGCCCGCTTCTCCGTCAACCGCGAGGGAAAGCTCGGCTTCACCCGCGCCGGCACCCGACGCCACCTCCAAATCGACCGCTGCCTCCTCATGCACGACCGCATAAACTCTGTCCTATCCGACCTTCAAGACAAGGGCAAGGGCCTGCGCCAAGTCTCCGTCCGATGCGGTGTCGCCACAGCAGACCTCCTAGTGCAACCCCATCTCAACATTTCCGGCCTTAAATTCGAGTCGGGGCAGGCTCATTTCACCGAGTCCCTTTTCGGCTACCCCTTCCGAGTCTCCAGCCCCTCCTTCTTCCAGGTCAACACACCCCAGGCCGAGCGCATGGCCTCCGAGCTTCGTGACCGCCTCAATCCCACCGGCGACGAGCTCCTCGCCGACGCCTACGGAGGCGTGGGCACTTTCGCTGTCCTGCTCGCCCCCTACTACCGGGAGATAATCACGCTGGAGGAATCTCCTTCCGCTATTGAGGACGCTGTCATTAACTGCCGACCCTTCCCCAACGTCACCGTAGTCAAGGGGAAGTCCGAGGAAATTCTCCCGGCCCTCGACGCCCGCCCCGACGCCGTAATCCTCGACCCCCCTCGCACCGGCTGCCACCCAACAGTTCTTGACTTCTTGGCCAAACTCGCCCCTCGAACAATCGCCTACGTCTCCTGTGCCCCGAACACCCTCGCCCAGGACCTGCGCATCCTCATCTCCGGGGGATACAGACTCAGAGAGGCCGTACCCATCGACATGTTTCCCCAGACACACCATGTCGAGTCCATATCCATCCTCGAAAGGAGCTAACCCATCTACGCCGAAGAAGCTCCTACCCTCATCCTCGCCTCCCGCTCCCCGAGACGCACTCAAATCATGGACGCCCTCGGCATCCCCTACGAGGTCTGCCCCGCCGACATCGACGAAACATCCCTCATAAATCCATCGGCCAGACCCGAGGATGTTGCCCACCGGATCGCCCTCGCCAAGGCCGACGTCGTCTCCCAGCTCCGCCCCGACGCCCACGTCCTCGCCGCCGACACCATTGTCTGCCTCGGGAGCCGCATGTTCGGCAAACCCGCCGATGACCAGGAGGCCAGGGACATGCTTATTGCCTTGCGTGGAAGGCCCCACCGAGTGGTCACGGGCATCGCCCTCATCCCTCCCCGCCCCTCCGAACCCATAGTCGCCCATGTCAACACCTCCGTCCTCATGCGCCCCTACACCGACGAGGAAATTGAGGCCTACATAGCCACCGGTTCGCCCTTGGACAAGGCGGGCGCCTATGGGATTCAGGATACCGACTTCCACCCTGCCGCCCCCGTCAACGGCTGTTACTTCAACGTGGTCGGGCTGCCTCTTTGTGCGGCGTCGGAGATGCTAAGGCAGGTCGGGTTTCCGCCCATTGTGGACCTGGATGTCGCCTCTGCCTGCATCAGCCATCGCTGCCCCTTCGCCGGGCTCTAGCGCCACTGATGGGGTTGTGTGCCGCCTATCATCATCTGTGCGTGCCGTCCGACTCGCCCCCTCCGGTCCGCGACGAGATAAACAGCCCGGTTACAGTGACGGCGATTGGGCACAACGCGGAGATGATCATTGCCAGTTGCAGACTTCCGGTGGCAGTTTGAATTATGGCCACCAGTAGCGGCCCCACGACACTCCCCAGCCAAAGCATCGAGAACATCATCCCCTGCACCACCGCCGCCTCCCGGGGCAGGATCCCCGGCAGCTCAAACGGCAGCGACGTGAAGGGGATCCAGAACCCCCCTCTGGCCAGCCCATTGATTATGAAAGCCCCCACCAGGATGGGCATCGACCCCGTGAACAGCACGGCCAGGTTGGTCGCTGCTATCAGTATCCCAATTCCTATGAGCGGGATCCGGTAACCCCCGAACCTCTTTATCACCGGCAGCATCACCAGCCCCCCGGCGGCCACAACTACCCCCACCACCCCAATTACCATCCCGGCCCTGACCTCGGACATCCCGTATTCTTCCTTCATGAACGTCGGCCAGAACGTGAACTGGGACATCTGGGCAATCGCATATCCCAGAATCGCCACCCCCAGCAGCCACGGCTCCTTATACTTGAACAGGCTCTTCATAGGAGAACCCTCCTGGGATCCCGAGTCCTGTTCGTATTCCACCGTCCGGTTCTCCCGACCCAGCAACACCCATGCCACGGCCATCCCGACACTGAAGTATCCCCATGCGTACAGCGTTGTTCGCCAGTTGTTGTCGAAGGCCTCCAGCATTAGGGGTGCGACAACAAAGCTGATCGTGAGGGATATCCCGAAAACCGCGTTGAGAATCCCGCTCGAAAGCTGTATCTCCCTTGCCGGCAGCCACTGCCGCACCAGCAGCACCCGGGATGCCTCCCGGGCCACGGGCGTGATCCCGAAGAGCAGCCGTCCTAGCAGCAGTATCGCAAAGTTGGACGCCGCCGCCTGCATGAATACGAATCCGGCGCCCAGGAAGAGAGTTATCGCCGTCAGAATCATCGGCCTGTAGCGCGACATCCACAGGCCGAAGGGAATCGAGAGTATCAGGCTCCCGATTATCGCCGACGACCCCAGCCACCCCTGTTGCAGCGGCGACAACCCCAGGTCCTCTGACATCGTGGGCAGCAGCACGCCCAGGACCAGTGCCCCCACAATCGCCGAGGCGTGTGCCACGTTAAACGTCATCATCACTACCCACCGGTAGCGTGACGGCCTTAGTGCATCTGGGGGAGAGCTAATCAATTCCTGGTTCTAGTCGGGCCCCGACCTGTCCCTGAACAGCATCAGCCCGGCGGCGGCCATTGTAAGCCCGAAGAAAGAGCTTATCACCATCGGCCACACCCGGTCTCCGGTTGCGTCCCACGCAATCCCGACAAACGCGGGCCCCAGCACCCCTCCCAGCCTCCCCACACCCTCTATGAACCCGGACGCCACCGCAATCTGCCTGTGCGTAATGTTCGGTATCTCGAACGGCACCGTCCATATTAGTCCGATGAATGAGAACCCCACCCCGTGAAATACCGCGTATGTCCACAGGAGCGGTATCGACGTGGACATGTTCATCCCCACCGCCGTCCCGACCAGCAGCACTACCAGGCCCGCCACCGCCAGCCTTCGCATTCCCCTCGACCCCCGGCTCATGAACATTGTCGACAAAATTATGTTCCCAATGCCCTCGGATATCGCCGCCGCCAGCAACATGCCTCCCGACACCGTCTCTTCGATTCCCCGCTCCCGAAGCATCAGCGTTGGCCAGAGGGTGAGCAGCGGGAACTCCATGACCAGCATCCCGATCATCCCCATGCTCACCATCCAGACGTCCCGGTCTTTCAGCACCCCCCAGGGCGATGCTTCTCCAACCTTTTCTTCATCCCTAAGCCCGGGAACATTGATGGGCTCCTCTGTCCTCCGCTCCTTCCCAATGACCGCCCATATCAGGGTCACGACCATGAAAATGAGCCCGTAAATCGTGAGCGTCCACCGCCAGCTGTCATTCAGCCACACCTGCAAGAAGGGAGTCAGCAGCAGCGCAATCACCGCCGAGGCCCCATAGGTGGTATTGACCAAGCCGTTGACCAGCACGATCTCCCGCTTGGGGAACCACTGTGCGGTCAGCACGGCCCGCGCCGGCTGCCGTGCCACTATGGCCACGCCAAACGCAAGGCGCGCCAGCAGCAGCACCGTGTAGTTCGGGGCCCATGCCTGGACAATCACGAACGTCGTCCCGAAGGCCAGCGCCCCCAGCAGAACCCTGCTGGCATTGGGTTTGGACAGCCATAGCCCAGCAGGCATCGACATCAGCATCGTCCCAATGAACATGGACGACCCCAGGAACCCCTGCTGCGATGACGATAGCCCCAGGTCATCCGAAATGTTGGGCAGCATTATGCCCAGCGAGAGCATGATCAGGGAGTTCAGGATGTTGGACAAGCCCAGGAAGGCCAGCACGACAAATCTGAACTTGGGATATCCCCCGGCCCCCGACTCTATGCCGGAATCCCTCATCTTTCCCGCAATGCCTGCAGTCGCATCAAAATACCGGCTATTCTAAAGGATTGGCTTGGAGCCGTGATGGATCTCTTTGATTCCTGTTTCCGCCCCCGCCTTTTCGGTATAATTTCATCGTTCCCTGCCCCATGGTTTCATTCCCCCGCCTGGAAGGTGTGCTGTGTCTCACAGCTATTCCGTCAATGACCTCCCCGAGCCCCAGGAACTCGACTCAGAAGCAAGTCAGCAGACCTCTCCGCGCCACGGCATGCTCTCGGGCATGCGTTTGCTTCTGGAGCGGGCTGGAATCAGGCGCCAGCATCTCATTGCTGGGGCAGCAATCGCCGCCATCGGCTTTAGCATCGGCGCCTTCTTCCTCCACGACTACCTCTTCGACGAAAAGAACCTCATCTCCCTCGGTTATGTCGGTGTATTCATCTTCACCTTTTTGGGCGCTGCCACCATTTTCCTGCCCAGCGCCAGCAGCCTGGTCGTCATCGGCGCCGGGGCCTGGCTCAACCCCTTCCTTGTCGGCATCGTCGCCGGCGTCGCCGCCACCCTCGGAGAGATAACCGGCTACGCCATAGGCTATGAGGGCGGCGAGCTCCTCGAGAAGCGTAGCAGGCTCTTCGCCCGGGCCAAAAGCTGGATGGAAAGACGAGGCAGCATCACCCTGTTCCTCCTCTCCATAGTCCCCAATCCCGCCTTTGACGCCGCAGGCCTCGCCGCCGGGGCCATCAAGTTCCCCCTTAAGAGGTTTCTACTCATCGTCTGGACCGGCAAGACCATACAGGCAATAGTCGGAGCCTTCCTTGGAAGCCAGACCTGGGGCTGGTTCTCTGGCATCGTCGACCGCGTCCTCTCCTGAACCGACCTCCCCTCCCTGCCCCACCTGCACAATTCGTGTAAAATTTCCCTGGAACAGCTAACCTATCGCTTTGATTAGCCGAATTCGCTCATTCCATGCCTAGTTACTACCCTGCTTTCCTCAGCATCCAGGACCGACCCTGCCTCGTCGTCGGCGGCGGCCAGATCGCCGAACGCAAGGTCAAGGGCCTACTGGATGCCGACGCCCGCGTCACCGTCGTAAGCCCCACCGTCACTCCCCGGCTCCAACGACGCATCGACAAGGGCCTCGTTACCCACATACCCAGGGAATTCCAGTCCTCCGACCTCGAAGGCTTCTACCTCCTCATAGCCGCCACCGACGATATGCCCCTCAACCGAAAGGTTGGCATCGAAGGCCGCAGCCTCGGCTTGATCGTCAACGTCGTCGACGACACCCCTTACTGCGATTTCATCGCCCCTTCCATCGTTCGTCGAGGAGACATCACCTTCGCCATATCCACGGGGGGAGCCAGCCCGGCCCTCGCCCGGTGGCTCCGACGCCAGGTCGAGCAGCAGTTCCCTCCCGAATACAGTGGCCTCGCCAGGGTGATGTCAAAGGTCCGTCTCCAGGTCCGCGGCGAAGGCCACAACGTCAGCCCATCCCGATGGCAGAAGTCCATCGACGACGGCTTCATATCCCTCGTCAAACAGCGTCGCCTCGCCGACGCCCGCCGCTACCTCTTCGCATCCCTCACCGGCAACGGAAAAGCAGGCAAGTAAACGGGGCCTTACTGTGAAAGGCGTGATCAAGCTCGGGACGCGGGCCAGCGACCTTGCCATCGCCCAGGCCCGCGAAACTTCCGATTGCCTCTCCCGCACCCACCCCGACCTGCAGGTCGAAATCGTCCTAATCCACGCCGTCGGAGACCACGACAAAGTCTCTCCCATCGCCAGGCTCAACGCTCGCGGCGTATTTGTTTCCACCCTTGAGGACAAGCTCCGTTCGGGAGAGATTGACGCCGCAACACACAGCCTGAAGGACATGCCCACTGACGTTGACAATGACTTCACCCTCGCAGCCGTCCTTGAGCGCCTCGACCCCCGAGACGTTCTCCTATCATCCAACGGCACAGTACTGAAAGACCTCCCCCCCGGCGCCCGAGTCGGCACCGGAAGCCCCAGGCGCGCCGTCCAGATCAAGGCCGCCCGCCCTGACCTGCAAATCACCCACATCCGCGGCAACATCGACACCCGCATCCGCAAGCTCGACAACGGCGACTACGACGCCATAGTCCTCGCCGCCGCTGGCCTCATCCGCATGGGCTGGCAGCGCCGCATCTCCGAATACCTCCCCCCCGAGACCTGCCTCCCCGCCATGGGCCAGGGCGCCCTCGCCATAGAAACCCTCGCCGCCAACACCGAAATCAACCAACTCTTCTCAGCAATACAACACACCCCCACCCGACAAGCCGTCGACGCCGAAAGGTCCTTCCTCCGGGAGCTTGGCAGCGGCTGCCTCGCCCCCGTCACGGCCTATGCGACCGTCACCGGCAATTCCCTCAACCTGTCCGGCTTGGTAGGCCACCCCGACACCCTGGAAATCATCACCGGGTCCATCCAGGGCAGCCCCGAACATGCGGAATCCCTCGGCATCCAACTCGCCGAGCAATTGAAAGCTCAAGGTGCAGCAGAGTTGCTTTCTGGGGTGGTTGGATGATGGGTAAAGGCTTCGTCGCCCTCGTCGGCGCGGGGCCCGGCGACCCCGGGCTCATCACCGTCAAGGCCTTCGAGTACATCAAGCGCGCCGACGTCATAGTCTACGACCGCCTCGTCAACCCCGACCTCCTTGACCACGCCGCCGAGTCCTGTAAACTGGTCTACGTCGGCAAGACCCCGAAACACCACACCAAAACCCAGGACGAGATTAACGAAATCCTGGTCGCCGAGGCCCGAAAAGGCAACCTTGTGGTCAGGCTCAAAGGCGGCGACCCCTTCCTCTTCGGCCGAGGTGGAGAGGAAGCCGAATTCCTCGCCGATTCCGGCATTCCCTTCGAAGTCGTCCCCGGTATCACCTCGGCTATAGCCGCCCCCGCCTACGCCGGAATCCCCGTTACCCACCGAGACCTCTCTTCTTCCATAGTCATAGTCACCGGCCACGAAGACCCCGAAAAGTCCCGGGCTTCCGTCGACTGGGACGCCCTCGCCCAGGGCCCCGACACCATCGTCGTCCTCATGGGCCTGGGAAACCTCGCTTCCATCGCTGACCGCCTCATCAAGGCCGGCAAGCCCCGTGGCACACCCGTCGCCCTTATCCAGGACGCCACCACCCCCGACCAGAAGACCATCAGCGGTACCCTCGCTGACATCGTGCAAAGGGCCTCGGAAGCCGGCCTCCGACCCCCGGCAGTGGCCGTAATCGGCCAAGTGGCTGCACTCAGAGAAAAAATAGGGTGGCATGAGACCCGGCCCCTCTCAGGCAAACGCATCCTCGTCACCCGCGCCCGAAAGCAGGCCAGCGCCCTGTCCTTCCGGCTCTCCGCCCTCGGCGCGGAGGTCATTGAGCTCCCCGCCATCGAGATTACCCAGTCCCACAAACATAAGAAGGCCCTCGAAACCGCGGTGGCCAGTATCCCCAAATACGACTGGCTTATCCTCACCAGCGTCAACGGCGCAAACTTCTTCTTCGACCGCCTCCAGGCCCTCGGCGCCCGACCCGAAACCCTCAACGGCCTGAAAATAGCCGCCATCGGCCCCGAGACCGCAAAAGCGATTTCAGGTCATGGCTACGAAGTTGCCGTAACGGCTTCCACCTACACAGCCGAAGGCCTTCTGGACTCCCTCAAAGCCATGAACTTACTGGGCGCTCGCGTGATGCTGGCAAGGGCCGAAGGCTCCCGCCCCACCCTCCCCGATGGCCTGGCCCAGTTGGGTGCCGCCGTCGATGAGTTCTGCACCTACGCAGCCGCAGGCCCTAGGCAAATTCCTGAACGGGCAATCCAACGCCTCAGGTCCGGAGAAGTCGACATCGCCACCTTCGCCAGTTCTTCCACGGTCAAGAACCTGGTCGAAATCCTGGAAGGTGACGTTAAGCCTCTGAAAAACACCTGCATAGCCTGTATTGGCCCTGTCACTGCCTCCACGGCAAGGGAGCTCGGCCTCGATGTTACAATCGTGGCCCGGGAACACACCATACCCGGCCTGATTGACGCTATACTTAAGCAAGTAGGAGCTCGGCAATGACCACTTTGCTTGAACAGATTGCGACCACCCGGGGCACGGGCTTCCCCACCCAGCGCCTCCGACGCCTGCGCCGCACCCAGGCCATGCGCGACCTAACCAGGGAGACCACCCTCAGCCCCAGCGACTTCATATACCCCATGTTCGTTACCCAGGACTCGGGCCAGAAGCGGCCCGTCGACTCCATGCCCGGCGTCTTCCAGCTCTCCCCCGACCTCGCAGCCCGGGAGACCGAAGAGGTCGCAGCCCTCGGTGTAAAGGCAGTCCTCCTCTTCGGCATCCCCAATGAAAAGGATGGTATAGGGACGGGTGCCTACGACCCCAACGGCGTTATCCAGGAAGCCGTCGCCCGCATCAAGGACGCTTGCCCGGAGACCATTGTCATCACCGACGTATGCCTCTGCGAATACACCGACCACGGCCACTGCGGCGTCATCGTCGACGAATACGTCGATAACGATCAAACCCTCGAGCTCCTCAGCAGGACTGCCCTATCCCACGCCGAGGCCGGTGCCGACATCGTCGCCCCTTCCAACATGATGGACGGTGTGGTTGGCGCAATCCGGGACATGCTTGACCGCAACGATCTCGACCTCACCCCGATCATGGCCTACTCCGCCAAGTACGCCTCCTCCTTCTACGGACCCTTCCGGGACGCCGCCCAGTCCACCCCCTCCTTTGGCGACCGCCGCTCCTACCAGATGGACACCCGCAATGCCCGTGAGGCCCTTCTCGAAATCGAATTGGACATCCAGGAAGGCGCCGACATAATCATGGTCAAGCCTGCCCTCGCCTTCCTGGACGTGATTTCCAGGGCCCGAGAAGCCTTCCGTCAACCCCTCGGCGCTTACAACGTCAGCGGTGAATACGCCATGGTCAAGGCCGCTGGCCGTAATGGCTGGCTCGACGAAAAGAAAGTCACCATGGAAATCCTTACCGGCATCAAGCGCTCCGGCGCAGACATCATCCTCAGCTACCACGCCAAGGAAGTCTCCCGCTGGCTCAGGGACCAGGTGTAGGCCCGACCCATGAGCTTCGTATCCCTGGCTCTGAAGGAATGGGCGGTAATCACCCGGGCCCTCGCCCGGGGCGAACAGTTCCTCGTCCTCCGCAAGGGAGGCATCCGTGAACAGCAGAAGCGCTTCGTCCTGGAAGGCAACCGCTTCCTCCTCTACCCAACCTACGAACACCAGAGTCCCGACCTCCTCAAACCCCAGTGGCACGACGCCCTCGCCCTCACCGAGAACCACGCCCCCCCTCCCGACACCGTTATCATAGACACCCTCGCCGAGGTAGTTGAAATCCTCGAAGTCTCTGAACCCGAGCGCGTCTCTGCCCTCGAAGACTTCTACATCTGCACCGACGACTACGCCCAGTACCGCCTCAAATGGCGCCCCAAGCACCCCTTGTCTATCATCTTGCTCAGGGCCATGAAACTCAAACGCCCCCGCTCCATACCCGTCCTGTCCCGATACGGGGGCTGCGTCTCATGGGTGGAGCTTGAAGAGCCCATCAACGTCACCGGCGCCCAGGCCGTCGTCCCCGACGAGACTCTTCGCACCGAGATCAACCGCATCAAGGAGGCCGTCGGCACGGCCGTCCCCGTATGAAGTACCGCACCGTCCCCAACACCGACCTCTTAGTCTCCGAATGCGGATTCGGCACATGGACCCTCGTCAGCAACTGGTGGGGCAACGTCAACGAAGAGCAGTCCATAGCCCTTATCCACAACGCCCTGGACCTCGGAATCAACCTCTTCGACACCGCGGACCAGTACAGCTCCGGCGCCAACGAGGAAGTCGTAGCCAAGGCCCTCAAGGGCCAGCGCAACGATGTCGTCCTCTGTACAAAGGTCGGCTACGACTTCTACACCTTTACCGCCCGTATCCGTCACAAGGAGAAACCCCAGAACTTCGAGCCCGATTTCATCCGCGAGGCCTGCGAAAAGAGCCTCCGACGCCTCGATACCGACTGGATAGACGTATACCAGCTTCACAACCCTCGCATCAACGTCATAGAGCGGGACGACGTTTTCGAGACCCTCGAAGACCTGAAGAAAGAGGGCAAGATCCGCTACTACGGCGTAGCCCTCGGCCCCGACATCGGTTGGTTCGAAGAGGGTCAGGCTTCAATGCAGGAGCGTTCGGTATCCACTCTCCAGATTATCTACAGCATCCTGGAGCAGGACCCGGCCCAGGACTTCTTCCCCATCGCCCAAGATTGCGGCACCGGCCTTTTCGTCCGTGTCCCCCACGCCAGCGGCCTGCTGGACGGCACAGTCAACCGGGACACCGTATTCCCCGAGACCGACCACCGCAGCTACCGCAAACGCGAATGGCTCGACGAAAGCATGGACAAGGTCGACCAGATCGGCTTCCTCACCGAGGACACTGGCCTCAACATTGGCCAGGCAGCCTTGAAATACTGCCTTGGGCAGGAGACCGTATCCTCGGTGCTGTTGACGGCAACCGATCCCGCCCAACTCGAGGACTACGCCCAGGCCCCCGACCTCCCTGACCTCCCCCAGGAGCACCTGGACCGTGTCTACGACCTCTACAAGGACAACTTCGGCGTAAAGCCCGCGCCCACCGCCGCAGGCTGACCCCACCCCCTCCCGACCCCCTTATCACCAGGATTAAGCATGGTCGCCAAAACCACCCCCGCCCTCACCGCCACCGAAAAAGAGCTCCTGAACATCCTCCAGTGGGATTTCCCCCTCGTCGAGACCCCCTTCGCTGAGATCGGGACGCGACTCGGCATGACGGAGGGCGAGGTTATCTCCCTGATCGCCAAGCTTAAGGACGACGCCATAATCCGCGAGCTAAACGCCATATTCGACACCCGGCGCCTCGGCTACAAGAGCTCCCTCGTCGCCGTACGCGCCCCCGAGGACCGAGTCGACCAGGTCGCCGACGTCATCAGTGAGCACCCGGGCGTCAGCCACAACTACAAGCGTGACCACTACTTCAACATCTGGTTCACCCTCGCCGTGCCCCCCGAGGCCGAGCTTGAGACCGAGCTCGACTCCCTCGCCACCCGCGCCGGCGCCGAAAAATACCGCCTCCTCCCCACCAAGCACCTCTTCAAGATCGGCGTCAAGCTGGACATGACCAAAGACGAGGAAAAGCTGGAGCCCGAAGCCCGAGCCAAAAAGAAGCCCCGGCCCGCTGCCGGCCCCCTTACCGAAGAAGACCGGGCCTTCGTCCGCGAACTTCAGGAAGACGTGCCCCTGGCCCCGCGCCCCTTCGACGGTATGGCAAAGCGCCTTGGCATGTCCGTCCCCGACCTGCTGGCAAGGATAACCTGGTTCCAGGAATCGGGCCTGATGCGCCGGTTCGCTGCCGTCTTACGGCACCAGAACGCCGGGTTCACCTCCAACGGCATGGTCTGCTGGAAGGTCCCCGAGGAGCGGATAAGGGAAGTCGGAGAATTGGCCGCCTCTTTCCCCCAGGTCAGCCACTGCTATCAGCGCCCCACCTACCCCGACTGGCCCTACAGCCTCTTCAGCATGGTCCACTCCCGCACCGACGAAAAATGCCGGAGCATCGCCCGGCAAATTTCGGAGAAAACAGGAATAACCGACTACGAGATCCTCTTCAGTACCAAGGAGTACAAGAAAGAGAGGGTCAGGTACTTCGTCTAGTACCCGTCCCGTAGCCGGTTATACGGTTCAGTCACTACGCCCCAGACCTGTCACAGCCTCGAGCGCTTTTCGGCAGATCGGACTCCGCTAGTCCGCCTCCGCCTCCTTGTTGGACATGCGGCCCCTGAGTATCTTGGCCGCAGCCCCGACTACCGCCGCTATCAGGGCAATTATGATGAATTTCTTCTTCATCTCAGACACCTCTTTCCCCGAGAGTCCGGAACCGGAAAATTTCACGGCCCCGATATTTCAATTATATTGATTTTCCCGCACCTTTAGCAACACAACTGCCCGCCCAGGAATCTGACCTGGTCCTCACAGACGGTTAACCCCACCCCGATGCCCCTATCTCGCCGTTCCGATCCCCCTATCCTCCCATCCCAATACCCCGGGAGAGATCTCTCACCGTGGCCAATCCGTCACCCTTGAACATTCCAGCCCACCTCCCGCCATGTCATTCCGATGCCCCGCGAGGAATCTGGGGCGGGGTGGGCGGTCCCCCCCTTTCCCCAGTACTGAACTAGAGGCAGACGTGGGTGCGTTGCACCCACGTCTGCCTCTGTTCTTCTCTCCCCCTCTCCCTTATAGGCCCCAAGGGAGAGGGGGATAAAGGGGGTGAGGGTTCCCCTGAGGGGCGGGGGGATATTCCCCCAAAACCCGCACCCAAGACCCTTGACTTCTATTACACCCGTGCTAAACTGTTCCTGGTTCGAACTAAGTTTCGATGATTTCAGGAGGAACAAAAAACCCAGGGAAGCCTCCGAGACCCCACCGGG
This sequence comes from Dehalococcoidia bacterium, assembly GCA_965207225.1. Lineage (GTDB taxonomy): Bacteria > Chloroflexota > Dehalococcoidia > Plut-88900 > Plut-88900 > Plut-88900. Next base: position 1,391,055 of record CBDBLV010000005.1, on the reverse strand, counting down.
TCCCGTGCCCCTTCCCTGACCATCCAGGCGATGGATGGTCCATCGACTCGATACGGGCAGGCCCCCTCTCTTAGAGACTCTGCCCAAAACGCCCCCTAACCGGGGTACTTGCGTAACCGGCATTTACCTTGCCGGTGAACAAGGACGGCCCCACTTTGTCGGGCTCAGGGCCTTAGAGCCCTTGCGGGACTCCACCGTCGTCTACGTCGACGACGGAAGCGGGTTCGACGCTCCCCCCTCATACAGGGGTGAGCGCCATGTGACTCCACCGTCGTCACATAGACGGCGGTAGCGGGTTCGCGCTCCCTCCTCATAGAGGGGGTGAGCGCCACTGGTATACGGGCATGGCCCCACGCCGAGACGTTCTCGGTCGCCCCCGGAACCAATATCAAACCTATGGGGCTGCGCAGGCTGGCCTCCCGCCCCCTGCATATGAGTTTGGACCTCCATCGCCTACTCAGCCAAAACAGACAAAATGCAGACCCAGACCCCACAACCGCACAACCCCACCGCCATCCCCGACTTGCCCACCCGTCATTCCCGACTCCGATCGGGAATCCATCCCGAGGGGCGAGGCCGGGTTCCCGTAGGGGCGACCGGCGGGTCGCCCTCCCCGGTGCGGAGTGAGGGTCTCCCTATGCTGCTGAGGGGTATTCCTTCCCTTCTACCCAGTATTGAACTAGAGACAGAGGTCGGCGCAAAAGCGCCGACCTCTGTCTCTGTTCTTCTCTCCCCCTCTCCCTTAAGGGCCCTAAGGGAGAGGGGGATCAAGGGGGTGAGGGTTCACTCCACGTTCCTTAAACAATCAAAGCCGTGCCTGAAACCGCAAAACAATCAAAACCCCACCCTTTCCCCTTGCCCCCATCCGCCACGCGAAATCCCCAGAAATCCCTTTTAGGCGTCGTTCAATCAAACCGGCTATGAATTCAATCAACGTTCAATCAAAAACCCACAACCGAATAAAAGACCGGCGAGTTGCCCGTCCGGTATGTCACGGCTACCATATGCCTCGATCGGAGGAAACTTGTCATGACTCAAGCCAAATTCAGAGTCCTTCACACCGACCCCGACAACCTCGGCGCCCCCCTGGACGTCGAGACCAATACCCTCGCCCGGATCGGCGCCGAGCTCATACCCATCCCCTGCACGACCGAGGACGAGGTAATTGAAGCCGCGCAAGGCATGGACGGCATCCTCAACATCCGCGCCCCGATTCGCGCCAAGGCTGCCGCCGCGTTGCCGCCGGGCTGCAAGGTCGTCGTCCGCTACGGCGTCGGCATCGACACCCTGGATCCCCAGGCCCTCACCGACCACTCCATTGTCATCGCCAACGTCCCCGACTTCTGCTGGGAAGAAGTCTCCAACCACGCCCTGATGCTCCTCTTGGCCTCCGCCAAGAAGCTGATTAAATTGGACGGCTGGACCCGCGCCGGCAACTGGGGCCGGGACCTGCTCTATCCTATGGGCTCCATCTATGGCCAGACCCTGGGACTGGTCGCCTGCGGCAACATCGCCCGCGCCGTGGCCCGGAAGGCCCGCGTCTTCGGCCTCGAAGTCATCGGCTACGACCCCTTCATATCCCAGGAGCAGGCAGACGAGGTCGGGATAAAGCTCGTCTCCTTCGAAGAGCTTCTTGAGAGGTCCGACTACGTTTCCCTCCACACCCCCCTCACCCCCGACACCCATCACCTCATGGGCGCCGAGCAGTTCCGCCGGATGAAGAACTCCGCCTTCCTCATCAATACCTCCCGCGGCCCCGTTGTCGACGAGCCTGCCCTCATCGAGGCCCTCCAAGGCGGTGAAATAGCAGGCGCCGGCCTGGACGTCTTCGAAAAGGAGCCCGTAGACCCCGGCAATCCCCTGCTCAAGATGGACAACGTCGCCATCCTTCCCCACACCGCCTCTTACTCCGACAACGCCTTCGACCTCCTTCACCGCCGCGTCGGAGAGGAGATGGTCCGTGTCCTCACCGGTCACTGGCCTCTCAACCTCGTAAACCCCGCCGTCAGGGAAAGGGTCAGCCTTAAGGACCCCGCCTAACCCCCGATCTACGGAGAAATCATGTCCACGACACTGACACCTGCACAGCTGGAGGCCCTCCGAGAAATCACCTCCCCTACCATCGCCAACGCCATCGAGACCTTTGACATCCAGTCAAGAAGCGTCGGCTTCATGGGCCCCGAGATCAAGTGCCAGCTCCCCAGCCTCGGCAACATGGTCGGCTACGCCTGTACAGCCGTTATCAGCGCTCGCTCTCCCGCTTTCAAAGGCCAGGGCCCTAAACCTAGAGACCTCTGGGAGCACGTGCAGAGCGTCCCCGGGCCCCGGGTCGTCGTCATCAAAGACCTGGACTACCCCAACGCCATCGGATCCTTCTGGGGCGAGGTCAACGGCAACATCCACAAGGCCCTCGGCTGTGTCGGTACGGTCACCGACGGCGGTGTGCGCGACCTGGACGAGGTTGAAGATCTCGGCTTTCACTTCTTCGCTTCTGATGTGCTGGTATCCCACGCCTACGTCCACCTGGAGGCCGTCGGATGTCCGGTAACTGTGGGAGGAGTCGAGGTCCATCCCGGAGATATCATCCACGGTGACAAGCACGGCGTGATCACCATCCCCGCCGGCATCGCCGCCCGAATCGCCGATGCCTCAGTTCAGATGGAGGACTGGGAGCGACCCATCATCGAGTTCTGTAAGTCCCCCGACTTCAACCTCGACAAGCTCCAGGAGCTCATGTCCCGCCCCAGACCGGACAACTCCCTATAGCCCCGACCGATTCGCCTCCGACTGCCTCTGCGCCGCAACCAGGCATTCCTTGAATGCCGCCTCCACCCCCCGACGCTCCAGCACCTTTATTCCCGCGAAGGTCATGTTCCCCGGGACCCGGGCGTAGTCCATGAACGCCTCCAGCCCTTCCGGGGTGCAGTCCACGCCTTCCAGCTCCCTCGATGCACATCTCAGCGCCGCGAGAGACGCAGCCTTCGCTACCTCAACGGGCAGCCCCGCCTCCCGACCATACCCGACCATCGCCTTCACTACCGGGTACAGGAAGAACTGGCTGCACGCCTGCAGCACGGTAAAAGCGTCCTGGTTTCCGTCCTCGACCACCATTATCTCGTTCCCGAATCGGACCCAGTATTCCTTCAGTTCCTTTACCTGGTCCTCTGAGGTCCCAGGCTCGAACGCCATCCCGATGTACCCCTCCCCCTTCCCCATGAACACCGGCGTGAACACCCAGGCAAGAGTGCAAGGCGCCTCCAGGTATTGCCTGTACCAGCTAAGGGGAAGCGAAGCCGCGCCCGTTGCTACTATCTGCCCTTCCCTGATAACTGACCCAACCTCCTTCATTAGCGTACCCATCTGCTCCGGCCTCACCAGCGGAATGATCATGTCCGCGCCCTCGCACGCCTCCCTGTTCGACTCCAGCACCCGTATCCCAAACCTTTCCGCGATCTCCGCCCGACGCTCAGCCCTCCTGTGGGTCGCTATAACCTCGACTCCCCGCTCCCTCTCTTTATCTGAAGTCATCACTTCCAACAGGATTTCGGAGTATAGTCCCGCCCCCAGTATTGCGATCCGCTTTATTTCCCCCACAGATGGTTTCCCTTCTATCCTCTCGACTTCGGACCCGGAAACTCAACGCCGAATTCCCTGGCGTATTCCTGCAACGTCTCCACCACCTCTCCATGCAGGGGAACACCGTTCTGCAGCCTTTCCAGGCGGGTCTCATGTTCGATCTGTCCGGGAATTAGCACGGGCTGGTCCTCTCGGACCCTGGGCGTCGACTTCATGTCGCGGATCATTTCATCCATCATCGCCTTGAACTCCTCAACCGGCCGGAACCCGTCCACCCGGAACGCCCCGAAGAAGTGTCCCACCACCCTCTTTTCACGAGACATCGTCGCCCCGAACCCCACCCCCGTCAGCACCCCCGACAATATGTCAACCAGCATCCCCAGCCCGAAACCCTTGTGACTGCTTAGCTCCGGCGACGACCCCAGCGGCACCAGCGCCCCTCCACTCCAGTAATCATTGGGGTCCGTCGTCTCCCTACCCTCCGAGTCCACCGCCCAACCTACCGGTATTGCCTCCGACTTCCGCCGCGCCAGTTCCAACTTGCCTACTGCAACGGCACTCGTGGCCATATCCAGCACGTAAGGTGGATCCTTGCCCGCGGGAATTGCGAAGCTAATTGCATTTGTTCCCAGTTTCCGCTTCGCTCCGTGGGTCGGCAGTACAGCCGGCGACGCCTGCGTCATCGATATACCGATCATGTCGTGGGGTAACGCCATTTCCGCGTAGTACCCCGCAGACCCATAGTGCCTGCTGTTGCACGCCCCCACCAGCCCCACCCCCGAGACCCGCGCCTTTTCAATCGCGAGTTGCATCGCCCTGTGTCCAACAACTGGACCCAGCCCCCCGTCTCCGTCTACCAGCGCCAGCGTGCCGTTGTCGCTCACCGTCTGGACATCCGGGCAGGGGTTTACGTTCCCATTCTTAATCCCCCTCACGTAAGACTGGTGCGCCGAAAGATGGGCTACACCATGGGAGTCGATTCCCCGCAGGTCCGCATAGAGCAGCACCCCCGCGGCCACATCCGCATCGTCATGGCTCATCCCACACCCCATCAATATCGAGCGCGCCAGCCGATGCAGCTCACCAGCATCGAATCTTGTGTATTCGTTCATTCCATCCCTCGGATTTGGATCAGCCGAAATTCTAATCGCATCCCCTCCTTCTTTGCAGACGCTTCTCCAAATAGCACCGACTCCCCCCTTGCTGGTATACTACCAACAGGGACTTTGATAGCCCCTTCGCCCCTCGCACCGATATCGGCCCAGTCCATTTGCAGGCTGATAGGCATTCTCCATGAGCAACCTCATCATCTCGGAAACGCCAGAACTCAGGAAACCCAAGGTGCTGGCCGGGTTCTCGGGTTGGGCCAATGCCGGTGAGGTGTCTTCGGGAGCAGTGTCCTACCTGAAGAGCAAACTGAACCCCACCAAGTTCGCCGAACTGGACCCCGACCCCTTTTACGATTTCACTAACGCCCGACCCTACGGCAAGATTTCCGAGGGCGTCATCAAGAGCCTTGATTTCCTCACCAACGAGTTCTACTACTGGGAGAACCTGTACGGCGAACACGATCTCATCCTCTTCCTCGGCACCGAGCCCCACCTAAGGTGGCGCAGTTTCACCGATGATTTCTTTGCCGCCTTTCAGGACCAGGACCCCGACGAACTGATCCTACTCGGTAGTTTCTACGACTCCACCCCACACACACGGGAGCCCATCGTCTCCGCCGCCGTAAATGACAGCGGCGCCCGTGACGACCTCGCCGAGTACGACCTCCAGTTCACCGACTACGAAGGCCCGACCTCCATCCATGCCGTCCTGGAGCACGCCTGCGAAGAGCTTGGCATCCCCAGCATTAGCCTCTGGACGGGCACCCCCCACTACCTCCCCACCGCCAACCCGAAGGCATGGCGAGCCGTCCTTCGCCGTCTTCTGCCCATCCTGGACCTCGACTTGGACATCCAGGACCTCCGCCGCCGCGGCGACCGCCTCGACAAGCAGGTGGAGCAGGCTCTGGAACAGAACCCGAAGCTGAAGCGTTACGTACGCCAACTCGAGAGCTCTCACCAGCCCGAGGAGAAAGAGGAACCCCTTCGCTCTGATGAAATCATCAAGAGCCTGGAAGACTTCTTACGCCAGCGCCAGCAGCCCAGCTCCGAGAACTAGCCCTCGAGCCCTGGGTTACACGTAGGGCCCGAGAAACCTCCCCCCGATCACGTGCAGATGCCCATGTTCCTGGCTCTGCATCGCGTCATCCCCGAAATTGGACACCAGGCGGAAGCCGTCGGGGCAATGGCGCTTCCCCATCTCCACCGCAATCCGCCCCGCCTCCGACATGTCCTGCCAGTACTCCTCCTGGTCCATGTGCCGCTTCCTCACCACCAGCAGCATCACCGGCGCCCAGGTCAGCTTGTTGTCGAAGACGATAAACTCCTCGTCCTCATAGCGCACATTCGCCCTCTCCACCCCCGAGATGATGTCACAAAATACGCAGGACACAGTTGTTTCGCCTTAGTGTGGACAATTCAGAATTCGGTAGACATTACCGCTACCTTCGCCCCCTCATCCCCTCCCCCCGCCTCGGACGTCCCACTCTCACATCCCCACTCCGGTAGTCCGGCACTTGATCGATACTGTACAGCATCGTCAAACTGGGGTCCGCCATCCTCGAGCCTATCCTTTCATCCATATCATCCGGGGAAAGCGCCGTTGTTATCACAGTCGGCATCCTGCCGTTGTAACGATAATTTAGGATTTGGTACAACTTCTCTTTCGCCCAGGGGGTCGCTGCCTGCTCTCCATAGTCATCCAAAACTAGCAGCGATACAGTTCTAACCTTATTGAACAGTTCGTCGTAAGTTATTCGGGAATCTAACGCATAGGTGGATCTCAGGTAGTCGAGAAGGTCAGGCACTACTATGAACAGCCCATCCCTCCCCCTACTCCTGTGATAGTGCGCTATCGACGCCGCCAAATGCGTCTTCCCCCTACCCGGCGGCCCCATCAACACCATCCAGCCGTCCAGCGACTCCGCGAAATTGAGCGCTGCTCTATAAGCGCCCTCCAGATTCTGTTTTGCCTCCCCCTTCAGCCCCCTCCCCCCTGGCTTGAACGACTCAAAGGTCATGTTCGCCGGCAATGCCAGGTTCAGGCTGTCCATCGAGCTCAGCACTGACGACCTTCTCTCAACCTCAATCACCGTCGAAAGCATCGGGTCCGTCAGGCGGCTTTGCAGGCCCTCGTCCAGCCGTTCCAGTGGTATGTTAGTTGTAATCACCGTCGGAAGTTGAGTGTTGAACCGGTGATTCAGGAGTTGGAACAGCTTTTCCGCGGCCCATGGGCTGCTGGTCTGAGACCCGAGGTCATCGAGTATTAGCAGCGGAACATTGCGCACCTGCTCAAAGAGTTCATCGTATGTAACCTCGCTGTTCGGCCCGAACGTTCCCCTCAGATGGTCCAGCAGGTCGGGAGTAACCATGAAGAATGTTCGAATCCTCAGACCAATGCAATGATTGGCCACTGCTGCAGCAAGGTGTGTCTTTCCGCTCCCGCTGTTACCCGTGAGTACCAACCACCCCCGAGGCTCGGCCGCATACCTCTTGGCCGCATCATATGCGGACTGAAACAACCTCTTGTTGTCTTCGTCCGGGCTCCGACCCTGCGGTATTACGTTGTCGAAAGTGAGTCGGGACAGAGGCCCGAGATTACTGTACTGCTCCAGCCGTTCCGGGATCCGCTCTTCCCATTCCGCCTTCAGACAGCTGCACGGTGTCGCCTTCCCGAAATCGGGGTGGCCGAACGACACGTCGGGCGTCACCCACCCGATACCCTTGCATATCTCGCAGTCGGGATGACCGGCAGCCTCTTCAGTCAAACCTTCGCCTGACGAGGTGTCCGTACTTCCCCTTGAAATACCTGTCCGTATCCGATCTTGTTTCAGAATGTCCCCGAGCCGCTCCACCTGTTTTCCCTTCCGTCTTCCATTTTCTAAGGATCGCTTCGATATAACGCCAGCTCCGGGCCTCGTATCGCACCGCTTCCTGTACTGCCTCCCTTATCCATTCCTCGGAAAACTGCCGCAACGCCGCCTCGATCTCCTCCGAGATTAGTGGAGTCAGCGGGCCTATGTTATTTTCATACAAAGAGTATATGTTGGGCTTTGCATCCTCGCCGGATACCTCGATCGTTACTGGTGGAACACTGACCCCCTCACCCGTCATTCTCTCCACCGCCCGTGCATTCTCAGGGGTGTTGAGCATATAGAGCTCGTGCCCCAGGCCCTCCGCCTCGACCCTGGCGCTTATCAACACCCCCCTCTCCACCGCCCCCTTCAACCCCGACTCCAATGCCTCCACCCGCTCCGTCAGGTCCTTGCCCAGGCTTGGGCCTAGGACCTTGTCCCCAAGCAATTCCCTGAATGTAACAAATCGGGGTGAACCCTTCTTCTGCTGCACTGCCCAAAACACGTGAAGCACAATTCTCAGCTCCGCCGCATCCTTGATTTGCGGCATGAGTTGGGTGAAGAAGACGTTGGGAATCGCCGTCTTCTGAGAGTTCGCCCTGAAACCCTCAAACCCCGACATCCGAGTCCTAAGCCACACCCACCGGTAACGGCTCGAACTTGGCCAGATGGTCCACGAACCGCAGCTGTATCGTCCCCGTTGGCCCGTTCCTGTGCTTCCCGACTATGATGTCCGCTATTCCCTTCGGGTACATCTCGTCGGGGAACAGCTTCCCCCACTGCTGCTCCGTGTAGTACTTATCCGCTTTGTATATGAACATCACCACGTCCGCATCCTGCTCGATACTCCCACTCTCCCGCAAGTCCGACAGCATCGGCTTGTGGTCCTGTCTGAGTTCCGGCGCCCGACTCAGCTGCGACAGCGCCACCAGCGGCACGTTCAGGTCCCTGGCAAGCAACTTGAGCCGCCTTGATATCTCGCTCATCTCCGCAACGTTGTTGTCTCCACGCTGGAGCATCAGACCCATATAATCGACAATTATCAGGTCTAAGGGTTGCTCCCTGTGAAGTCGTTTGGCCTTGCTCCGAAGCTCGACGATATTCAGGTTAGGAGAGTCATCTATATAGATCTGAGCACCGCCCAATTTACCTGTTGCATCTACGACTCTCTCGGATTCTTCCACCGTGAACTTTTGAAGTCCCGACTCATCAAGTCTAAAGTTCCTCGTATCCACTCCCGACTCACTGGAAAGCAAACGCTGCACCACTTGCTCTCTGTTCATTTCCAAACTGAACACAGCCACTCGGGCGCCCTGGTCCAGAGCCGCAGTCCGTGTGATGTTCAACGCCAGGCTGCTCTTCCCTAGGCTCGGTCTCGCCGCTAGGATAATCAGGTCTGACCGGTGCAGTCCTCCCAGCAGAGTGTCCAGGTTGTGAAACCCCGTCAACGCAACCGATAGAGGTCCTTCTCCCTCGTCTCTAGTGAATGTGCCCCCTTCTTCCAGGTACTCGTCCAGGACTTCCCGGATGTGCACAAAGTCCTGAGACCTCTGCCCGCTCCTCAGCCGGAACAGGATGTCCTCGGCCCGGCTCAGCGCCTCTTCTTCGTCGGGGCCCGCATCATACCCGATCTTCGAAATCTGCCCCGCCGACTCGATGATGCGCCGCATCGTCGCCATCCTGCGCACGATGCCCGCATAGGCCTTGATGTGCACCGAAGTCGGCACCACCGTAACCAGGTGGCTAAGGTAAGCGGCACCGCCCATATTGGTCAGCCGCTGCCTGCGGTTTAGCTCGCTTTCAACCGAGACCTGGTCTATAGGCACGCCCCGGTTGTAAAGGTCGACGCACGCTTCATAACACCACCGGTTCGACTCTCGATAGAAATCGTCGGCGTCCAGCAGGGGTGCGACCTCGTTAATCGCTTCCCCGTTGATGAGCAGCGACCCCAGAACAGAGTCCTCTGCATCTATATCATGTGGCGGCAGCTTTTCCGCGTACATTCATCCCCCGACGCCCAATCGGGCGCCTCCCCCGGATAACTTGGCGCTTAAACTACTGCTCGGCCTGTTGCTGTCTGCGTTTCGCCCGCCGCACCGCCGCTGCGGCCGCTGACTCCTTTGCCGACGGTTCATTCCCGTCAGACGAAGTCCCCTCTTCCTCACTCGTTTCCTCTTCCACCACTGCCTCCGCCTCGGCAGTCTCTTCTACAGGAGCCTCTTCCTCAGCTGCTTCGGCCTCCTCTTCCACCTCATCACTCACCACTGCCTCCTCTATGACCTCGGCAGTCGGGGTTTCCTCCACTACTTCAGCAACGGTTTCCTCAAGCGCTTCTTCCGCAGGATATGCATCTTCAACTACTTCAGCTTCGGCCGCGGGTTCCCCTTCGGCAGCATGGGCCTCTTCCGGAGTCTCCGCAACGGCCATTGCCTCTGGTGCGTCCTCCTCGACAGTTGTGTCGTCCACCTCCTCCGCTTCGGCAACCGCGCCTTCCGCTTCCGCAACAACGGTCTCTTCTTCTACCTCGACAACAGGGGCCTCTTCAACAACCTCAGACTCGGCCGCTGCTTCATCTTCCGCGATGGGAGCATCCCCTACCTCGGCAGATGCTTCTGTTGATTCGGCAGTAACTGCCCCTTCGACCAGCTCCGAAGCAGGAGCCTCCTCCACTTCATCGACGACAGCGGTTTCTTCAACCGCCTCAGCTACGGTGGCCTCTTCAACTACTGTTTCCGCCTCTGCTACTACCTCCTTCACCTTTGACGCCCTCGCCTTGCGCTTAGTCGTCGGCTTGGCCGGCTCAGCCTCGACAACCTCCACCCTGATCACTGGCTCAACCTCCGCGCCCAGCCCCACCGTTACCTCGTAGCTCCCGACAGCCTTGATAGGCTCTTCCAGCAGCACATCCCTAGCCCCGACATCCTCACCCGACGCCTCCGAAATCGCTTTCGCCACAGCCGACGCGTTGATAGATCCGTAGAGCCGTCCCGTCGGGCCGCTCCGGGCCTCTAGAGACACCGACAAGCCTTCCAGCTTGGGTGCCAGTAGCGCAGCCCGGGCCTCTGCATTGTTCTGCCTCAATGCCTCCGCCCGCTTCAGCGCCTCAACCCGACGCATCTGATCCTGCGTGGCTAATACTGCCAGCTGCTTCGGGAAAAGGTAGTTTCGGGCGTATCCGTTCTTGACTTCTCTTACGTCTCCGGCCTTGGCGACGTTCTCGACTTCTTCCAGGAATATCACTCTCAATTCGGCCACGAACCTTTCTGTAGACGACTAATTTTGGCAATGTCTGTAGGGCTTCCACCCCAACGGCAATTATATAACGCTGGCAGAACGGGACAAGGACGCGAATCGGCTCAAAACTACTGATGCATAGCCTTGAGCAGACCATTTCTCCAAGTTTCGGCAACCTCATTTAGGGGTAGATCAATGTCCACGCCGATCCTAAACCGTTCTCCCCCCACCACCCCAAACTCCGTCACCGGCACGCGAGCCCCCTCCGCCATCTCCTTCACCTTCTCAACGTCTCCCGGCCTTGCCGAGACCACAATCCGCGACTGCACTTCCCCAAACTGCACCGCATCCCACCTCCCCTTCCCCCCGACCTCACACTCTATCCCGATTTCTCCTTGAATCGCACAGAGCGCCAGCGCCACTGCCAAACCACCCATAGAGCAGTCATGCGCTGAATTTAACATCCCTTCCTCTATTAGCGCCACGCACAACTCCTGCACCCGTTTTTCCAATTCCAGGTCTATCGATGGCTTCCCTGCCACTTTCTCGTGGACTACTTCCAGGTATTCACTCCCGCCCAGCCCCGTAGCACTGGGCGCGGGCCCCAGGAGCAGCACCACGTCACCTTCATTCCTGAACCCCATCCCGCAAACCAGCGAGACATCCTCCAGAAGACCCAGCACCCCAGCGACGGGAGTAGGGTATACGGGCTCATCCATCGTCTCGTTGTACAGGCTCACGTTGCCGCTTATTACCGGCATCCCGAAGATCTTGCATGCCTCCGTCACCCCGCGTACACACTCCTCCAACTGGTAGTACACCTCCGGCTTCTCCGGGTTGCCGAAGTTCAGGCAGTCCGTCACCGCTATCCCCCGTGCCCCGACACACGCAGCATTCCGGGATGCCTCCGCCACCGCAATGGCGCCCCCCGCAAACGGGTCCAGGTAGCAGAACCGGCCATTCCCATCCGTCGAAAGAGATATTGCCTTCTTGGTCCCCTTCACCCTTATCAGCGCTGCGTCGCTCCCCGGTGGGACTACAGTATTCGTCATCACCTGGTGGTCATACTGCCTGAATACCGACTCCTTGCTCGCCACGTTCGGCGACGCCAGAAGCCTCAGCAGCACCGACTCCGGCCCCTCCTCGGGCAGAGCCAGCGTATCGAAGTCAAAGTCCTGCAATTCCGAAAGACCCTCAGGCTTCTTCCCGTCGATTCTGTATTGTGGCGCATCTGTCAGTACACTCACAGGCAGATCGGCCACCAGTTGCTCGTCGTCTCTGATTTTCACCCGACCGTCATCCGTCACCCGACCTATAACGTCCGAGTGCAAGTCCCACTTTTCCGTAATATTATCGACCGCAGTCTTGTTTTCCGGCGAGATGATCAGCAGCATCCGTTCCTGAGACTCGGAGAGCATGACCTCGTAAGGCGTCATTCCCTCCTCCCGACGCGGCACCCGACCCACGTCTATATCCACCCCGCTCCCCGCCCGACCCGCGCTCTCAACAGCAGCACTCGTCAGGCCCGCCGCCCCCAGGTCAGCCAGCCCCACCAGCAGACCGGCTTCCGAAAGCTCCAGGCAGGCCTCGATGAGCACCTTCTCCAGGAACGGGTTCCCAACCTGCACCGTTGGCCTGAGTTCCCTCTCCTCCTCGAACGTCCTAGAGGCCAGCCCCGACGCCCCATGAATCCCATCTCTGCCCGTGTCGGCGCCCACCAGCAAAATCAGGTTGCCCGTCCCTTCCGCCCGCGCCTTTAACAGACCGTCCGTGCTCACCAGCCCGACGCACATCGCATTCACCAGCGGGTTCCCCGAGTACGTCGGCGAAAACACAACCTCACCCCCGACGTTCGGGATCCCCAGGCAGTTGCCGTACCCGCTTATTCCCCCCACCACCCCGTTGAACAAGTATCGATTTCGTGCTGTATCGGGCGGCCCAAAACGCAATGAGTTGAGCAGGGCGATGGGCCTTGCCCCCATCGTGAATATGTCTCGCACTATCCCCCCCACCCCCGTCGCCGCCCCCTGGTACGGTTCGATCGCCGACGGATGGTTGTGCGACTCTATCTTCATCACCACCGCCAGCCCACCCCCGATATCCACCGCGCCCGCATTTTCGGCTCCGGGCTCCACCAGCACCCTCTCACCGTCTGAAGGGAACATCCTCAGCAACGGCTTCGAGTGCTTATAGCTGCAATGTTCGCTCCACAGGGACCCGATTATCCCCAGCTCCACCAGGTTCGGCTCCCGACCGAGCTTGTCCACGGCTAGCTCGTACTCTTCCTCGGAGATCGCCAGTTGGTCTAGCTCTTCCCTGCTTACTGGCATTCTGATTTCCTATGAGAGTGCTGAATCAGCACGTAAGTTTCGTTAGTAGACATCAGCAAGTAGCACACCAACCGCTATCGCATTATTTCCAAAGTGCACCAGCATCGGCGCCCACAATGCGCGCGTCCTATGATAAAGCCACGCCAGCAGCAACCCCAAGACGAAGAGCGGCGGGAAACTGAGCGGTTCCAGGTGCGCCGCCATGAAAAGAAGAGCGCTTGTAGTCGCCGCCCACCAGAATCCCCCCCTCCCCGCCAGCCCCCCAAACACAAACGCCCTGAAGAAAAGCTCCTCCGCTATGGGCGCAACCCCAATCGCCAGGATTGCCAGGCCAATCAGGTATTCGCTGCCCGCCTCAACAAAGGGCGTTGGCGAAAGGTCTTCCGTGTCAACACCCGCCCTCTCCAGGACCACGTAGTAGGCCACCTGCACCGCTATCTCCGCTATCAGCACTACCACCCCCCACCCTGCATCCCTCCAAGCCGGCCACCTCCACAACCCTAGAGCACTCCACCGGACCTTGCGACGCGAGACAACGAATATCCACACAGTCAACGGGAGGGCAAGCTGGACCAGCAACATCCCAACCAGCAGTGGTATGCCCGTATAGTCGGCTTCTACAGCCTCGGCTACTAGGTAGACTATCGCCAGAATCGAGACGGCCTGGACTATGTAAAAGCCCGTGCCTAGCGCTACATCTTTGACCCCCCACCCCGCCCCACCCCGACTAGCTGGAATAGGGAGCCCTTCCCCTCCCTTTTCGATAACACCTGTCTGCGGAAGGACTGAGCTTCCGCAGTGGGTGCAGAATCGCCAATCGGGCGCCAGTTGCAGGCCGCACATGCGGCAGAATCGTGGGCAGTTGTCTCCGCTGTGCGGCGCGTCAGTCGGATTCATCGGGAAGGGTTCTGTTCGGAATCATATAGAGAGTTTAGCGCGGGAAGTCGGTCATACCCTCGTTAGAGTATCGACAATCGACTCAAACACATATAACCCGTCCGTCCCACCGAGCAAAGGCTCGCAGCATCTCTCCGGGTGCGGCATCATCCCCAGCACATTCCCTTCCCGGTTCGCTATGCCCGCTATCCCGTTCAACGACCCGTTGGGGTTCGACTCCGGTGTCACCGACCCCTCATCATCACAGTACCGGAAAAGCACCCGACCCTCCTCTTCAAGCGATTTAAGCGTCGACTCGTCGGCGTAGTACCGCCCCTCGCCATGGGATATCGGCACCCGGATCACCTGCCCCGGTCCACAATTCTTGGTAAACGTAGTGGCAGTGTTGTCGACCCGCAGGTTAACCCACTGGCACCGGAACTCCAGGCTGTCGTTCCTCATCAAAGCCCCAGGCAGCAGCCCCGACTCGCTCAGCACCTGGAAACCGTTGCATATCCCGACTACCACCCCACCCCTCCCCGCAAAGTCCACCACCGCCTCCATCACCGGCGAGAACCGTGCAATGGCCCCGCACCTCAAGTAGTCCCCATACGAAAACCCGCCCGGCAGGACCACGCAATCGTAGGAAGACAGGTCCGTCTCCTTGTGCCAGACGTAGCTGACCTCCTGCCCCAGCACCTCATCCAGCACGTGATAGCAGTCCACGTCGCTCCACGTCCCCGGAAACACCACTACACCAAATCTCATCGTCAGTTCTTGGTAACCCGTCATCCCCTCGCGGAGACTGCACTGTCATTCCGAGGCCTCGCGAGGAATCTCAAGCGTCTATCGGTCACTCAGGCAACTCCCTTTGCTCTACCCGCGTCTCTGATGTTGGGTGGCAGTAGTGAACTTCCTTCTTAACAAAGAAAGACCCGAGCCCCGAGTCAATAATAACCCAGGCCCGGGTCCCTTCACCCGACTTCATACTTCTCAACCCGACTTCCCGGCCAGCAGCTCCCCTACTATCTGGTTCACCATCTTCCCATCCGCCTTGCCCTTTACCTGTGGCATCAATTTGCCCATCACCTTCCCCCGCTCCCCCGGCCCCGATGCCCCCACTTCCTCAATCACCGACTGGGCTATCTCTCTCACTTCTTCCTCGGTGAGCTGTTGCGGCAGGTACTTTGCAATAATCGCCAGCTCAGCCTCCTCTTTTTCCACCAGGTCGGGCCTGTTGCCGTCCCGGAACGCCGTAATGCTCTCCCGTCGCCGCTTCGCCTCCCGAGTCAAAACTTGCACCACGTCGTCGTCCCCCAGCTCCTTGCCCCGGGACTTCTCCTCCGACTGCACGCTGGCCTTAATAAGACGTAAGGCGGAGCGCTTTAGTCCATCCTTGTTGCGCACCGCCTCCAGCAGGTCTGCATCCAACTGTTCGCGTATCGACATCGGGCGATCTGTCGGTGTACCCCCGTATTACCGTCGAGCGTTTCGTCGCTTTCGTGCCGCCGCGGCGGCCTTCTTCTTCCGCTTGATGCTCGGCTTTTCGTAGTACTCCCGACGCCTCGCCTCGGATAGTATCCCGTTCTGCTGGACCTTCTTATTGAACCGCTTCAGCAGGCTCTCGAAATTTTCGTCTCGCCCCAACCTTACCTCGGACAATTTGGGCTCCTCCCCTAGTTTTTGTATCGCTAGTTTATTTGAACAATCGGTCTCCGATTATAGGAACGCCCAATTTCAGTGTCAAGAAATACGGGTTCCCTCAGAGGAAAAGTCGAGCGTCTTACCTTCAATTTATATCGAAAATTGCTCGACCACTCTCGTTCTGTTGAGACCTCTAGCTTTCCACCCTCCCCCTCCCCACCCTTATGCTACCATTACTCCTTAACAACCCACTATACGGAGGCTGTTCATGGCAACCATTGCTCAAGCCGTTATTTCCAGGGAGGCAGGTGCCCCGACCCGCGTCGAGGACATGGTCGTTGAAGACCCGGGGCCCGGGGAAGTCCTTGTAAGAGTCCAGGCCAGCGGCGTCTGCCATACCGACCTCCACTACAAGCTCGGCAAGATCACCGACGAATTCCCCTTCCTCCTCGGCCACGAGGTCGCAGGCATCGTGGAGGCGGCCGGCGAGGGCGTGGAGTCCCCCGCTGTCGGCGACTACGTCGTCATCGCTTGGAGGGCCCCCTGTGCAAACTGCCGCTTCTGCGCCATCGGCCAGCCCCACCTCTGCTCCGCAAGCCTCAACGCCCAGCCCCGGATGACCGCGAAGAGCGACGGCAAGCAGCTTTCACCTGCCCTGGGCATCGGCGGCTTCTGCACCCACACCGTTGTCTCGGCCAGGCAGGCCGTCCCCGTCCCCCGAGAATGCCCCCCCGCCCAGGCGTGCCTCCTAGGATGCGGTGTGACCACCGGCATCGGTGCGGCACTCTACACGGGCGGCGTCCGCCGTGGGAGCACCGTAGCGGTCTACGGCTGTGGCGGGGTCGGGTGCAGCGTGATCATGGGTGCCAAGCTGGCCAATGCTAAGACCATCATCGGTGTAGACATCGCCGACAACAAGCTCGCATGGGCCAAAGAGTTCGGCGCCACCCACACCGTTGACGCCACGAAGGCCGACCCAGTAGAAGCCATCAAGGAAATTACCGGCGGCAACGGCGTAGACCACTCCTTTGAGGCCGTAGGCACCCCCGCCACCCTCCTCCAGGCCCTCTGGTCCCGAGATCTCGCCGGAACCTGCACCCTCATCGGCGTCCCCGACCCGACCATGGTCATGGAGCTCCCCATGCTCCAGTTCTTCGGACTTGGAGGCTCCCTCAGGGTCAGCTGGTACGGCGACAACCTGCCATCGAGGGACTTCCCCATGTTTGCCAACTGGTACCTGCAGGGCAAGCTCGATCTGGACAGGGCCGTCACCAAGCTGATCAAGCTCGACGACGTGGAAGAAGCCTTCGAGGAAATGGAGCGCGGCGAAGTTCTCCGCTCGGTAATCCAGTTCCCGGACTAGAGGCGAGACCGATCCCGGAACGCAAAGGCGTCGGCGGAGTGCGCCGACGCCTTTCTATTTCGCCAATACTTACGCCCGGGGCTCGACCATCCTCTCCGGGTCCAGGATTCGCGACAACTCTTCCTCCGAAAGGTCCGTCATTTCCCGCGCAACCTCCCGAATCGTGCGGTCGCTCTTCGCAGCTTCCTTGGCTATCTGGGCGGAAATGTCGTACCCGACCACTGGGGCCAGGGCAGTCCCAATCATCAACCCTCGCTCCACGGTGCTCGGGCCCTGGTCCGTGGCACGAAGCCCCTCTATGCACTGCTTTGTCAAGTTGTCCGCGGCAGCGGCTAGAATGGATATCGACTGCAGCAAATTGTACGCGGCCACAGGCATCATCAGGTTGATCTCGAAATAGCCGTCCTGCCCTGCGGCGGCGATGGCCGCGTCGTTGCCCTTGACCTGGGCACAGACCTGGATCACCGACTCCGGAATAACCGGGTTCACCTTGCCCGGCATGATCGAGCTTCCGGGCTGCACCTCGGGCAATGCAAGCTCTCCTATCCCCGCCCTCGGCCCCGACCCCATCCACCGGATGTCATTGGCTATCTTTGTCATGCTGATGGCGATGGTGCGCAGAACGGCGCTGGCCTCCACCACCCCGTCGAGGGTGTTCTGGGCCTGGAAGTGGTGCTCCGTCTCTCTGATCTTCACCTCCCCAAGCTCCGACACTCGTCCCGTGACCCTTGCAGCAAACTCGGGATGGGTATTCACCCCCGTCCCCACCGCCGTGCCTCCCAGCGCAACCTGGGAAAGCTCCTCGCGGGCGTGGTCCAGACGCTTGATCCCAAGCTCTATCTGGCTCGCATACCCCTTGAACTCCTGGCCCAGCCGCACGGGAGTCGCATCCTGCAGGTGTGTTCGACCCGTCTTGATGATGTCCCAAAATTCCTTGGACTTGGCTTCAAGCGCCGCCTGGGTTCTCTGTAGCGCTGGGAGTAGGTTAGTCTCAATCTCGGTCAGGGCGGCCAGGTGCATGGTAGTCGGAATGACGTCGTTGGAAGACTGCCCCTTGTTAACATGGTCATTGGGATGCACCACCCGTGACCCGATCCCCCCGCCCATGATCTCCGACGCCCGGTTCGCTATCACCTCGTTGGCGTTCATGTTAGTCGAGGTTCCCGAGCCCGTTTGGAATACGTCCAGCACGAAGTGATCGTCCAGCTTCCCGTCCACCACTTCCTGTGCGGCCTGCACGATTCCGTCCTTCTTGTCCGAGTCCAGCAGCCCCAGCTCGCAATTCACTTCCGAAGCGGCCAGCTTGATTAGGCCCAGCGCCCGGATGAACGACCGGGGAAACCGGAGGTCGCTGATAGGAAAATTCAGTACGGCCCGCATCGTTGAAGCGCCATAGTAGGCGTCGGCCGGCACTTCCATTGGGCCCATTGAATCTTTTTCGATTCTGGTCGGTTTGTCATCAGTCAAGGGAGATTCTCCTTGGATTCGCGTCTCGGGGGACAACTGTAAAGAGGCCGTTAGGAGGCGTCAACCGAACCGTGCTCAACCGAACCTCTTGCCTCGACCCCGGGACCGCCTGAAATCAAAATGCCGCTTCCGAGACCTTTTTTCTATAGATTTTTATAATAAAAGGGATTATAATTCTCTCGCACGACAATCTAGGCGGCTCACCGGGGCGTCCGCTTTTTGGCAGGCCCCGGTTTTTGATGTAAAATCCTCCGTTCTGTTCCCCTAATACCCAGTCAGGCGGGGCATAAGTATGGCAGACAAGGCCACAATCCAGGCCATAGCCGACCAGGAATATCAGTACGGCTTCGTTACCGAGATCGACCAGGATAAGGTCGCCCCTGGCCTCAACGAAGA
This sequence comes from Dehalococcoidia bacterium, assembly GCA_965207225.1. Classification (GTDB taxonomy): domain Bacteria; phylum Chloroflexota; class Dehalococcoidia; order Plut-88900; family Plut-88900; genus Plut-88900. The sequence continues at coordinate 1,372,208 of CBDBLV010000005.1, read as the reverse complement.
CGTTATCCGCCTCATATCGGGGAAGAAGGGCGAGCCCGACTTCATGCTCCAGTGGCGCCTCCGGGCCTACCGTCACTGGCTCACCATGAAAGAGCCCACCTGGCAGAACGTCTACTACCCACCCATCGACTACCAGGACATCGTCTACTACGCCGCCCCCAAGCAGGCCCCCGAGAGTCTGGACGAAGTAGACCCCGAGCTCCTCAAGACCTACGAAAAGCTTGGCATCCCTCTTGAAGAGCAAAAGTGGCTCGCAGGCGTCGCCGTGGATGCCGTATTCGACAGCGTTTCCGTAGCCACAACCCATCAGGAACGCCTCGCCGAGATGGGCATCATATTCTGCTCCTTCTCGGAGGCCGTGAAGAATCACCCCGACCTGATTCAAAAATACCTGGGTTCCGTGGTCCCCTACACCGACAACTTCTACGCCACCCTCAACTCTGCGGTTTTCAGCGACGGCTCATTCTGCTACATCCCCAAGGGCGTCAGGTGCCCGGTGGAGCTATCCACCTACTTCAGGATTAACGCCCGGGACACGGGCCAGTTCGAACGCACCCTGATAGTCGCCGACGAAGGCAGCTACGTCAGCTACCTGGAGGGCTGCACCGCCCCCATGCGCGACGAAAACCAGCTTCACGCCGCCGTGGTCGAACTCGTAGCCCTCGGAGACGCCGCGATCAAGTACGCCACCGTCCAGAACTGGTACCCCGGCGACAAGGAAGGCAAGGGCGGCATCTACAACTTCGTGACCAAGCGGGGCAAGTGTGTCGGGGACGACTCCCGCATATCCTGGACCCAGGTCGAGACCGGCTCCTCCATTACCTGGAAGTACCCGGGCGTCATCCTCCAGGGCGACCGCTCCGTCGGCGAGTTCTATTCCATCGCCCTCACCAACAACTACCAGCAGGCCGACACCGGCACCAAGATGCTCCACCTCGGCCGCGACACCCGCAGCACCATCGTCTCCAAGGCAATCTCCGCGGGTCACGGCAACAATACCTACCGGGGCCTCGTGAGAATCGGACCCAGGGCCGCCCGGGCCAAGAACTACACCCAGTGCGACTCCCTGCTCATCGGCGACCAGTGCGGCGCCCACACCTTCCCCTACGTGGAGGTGAAAAACAGCACCTCCAACATGGAGCACGAGGCCACCACCTCCAAGATCAACGAAGAGCAGCTCTTCTACTGCCAGCAGAGAGGCATCTCCCCCGAGAACGCCGTTGGCCTCATCGTCAGCGGTTTCTGTCGGGAAGTCGTCAAGAAGCTGCCTTTCGAATTCGCTGTGGAGGCCAGCAGACTTTTGGGTGTCAGCCTGGAAGGCTCCACCGGATAAGGAAGAAACTTCAATTGCTTGAAATCAGAGACCTCCACGCCGGAGTCGGCGATGTTGAAATCCTCAAGGGAATAAACCTGACCGTCAACGCCGGCGAGTTCCACGCCATCATGGGGCCTAACGGCTCCGGTAAGAGCACCCTCGCCCGAGTCCTCTCCGGCCACCAGTCCTACACCTGCACCCGGGGCGACATCCTTTACAAGGGCAACTCCATCCTTGACCTCCCCCCCGAGGAACGCGCCCGTGAAGGCATCTTCATGGCCTTCCAGTACCCCTATGAGATTCCGGGGGTCTCCACCCAGGAGTTCCTCAAGACCGCCTACAACTCCCTCAGGGAGCACAGAGGGCAAACGGAACTGGACGCCGTCGAGTTCTACCGCTTCCTCAAGGACAAGCTCCAGGTGGTGGAGATGGACCCTTCCTACCTCAACCGCCCCCTCAACGACGGCTTCTCTGGCGGCGAAAAAAAGCGCAACGAGATCCTCCAGATGGCCGTCCTTGAGCCCGACCTCGCCGTCCTCGACGAGACCGACTCCGGCCTCGACATCGACGCCCTCCGTATCGTTTCCGAAGGCATTAACCGCTTGAGGAGCCCTTCAAAGGCCGTCCTGCTGATTACCCACTACCAGAGAATCCTCGAATACGTCGGCCCCGACTTCGTCCACGTCTTGATGGACGGACGCATCGTAGAGTCGGGCGACGGTAGTCTCGCCCAGCACCTCGAAGAGCACGGCTACGACTGGGTCCGCGATCAGGTCGCCACGGCCTGACACCTCAGCCACACCCGCAAAGAGCCTCCAAATTGGTACAAGTCCGCAGCAGCGAACACTCCTTCGTTAGTGAGTTCGAAGCCCTACAGACTAGGGAAGAGGGCTCGACCCCCGATTGGCTGCAATCCCTCAGGCGCGATGCCTTTCGTGAGTTCGAGTCCCTCGGCTTCCCCACCACCCGCGACGAGGACTGGAAATACACCAACGTCGCCCCCATAGCCAGGCAGCGTTTCACCCTGGCCCGAGCCGCGGATTACCCTGACTCCTCGATTTCTTCCCTGGACGTCCCCGGGCTCCGATTCGTTGGCGGAAAGTATGCCTCCAGCGTCGGTTTGGAAGACAATGCACTTCCCATCGAAGTGACGAGCCTCGCACAAACACTTAGTGACTCCTCCAAGCCAGTAGAAGGCCGTCTGGCTGTTAACCCTGCCCACATCACCAACGGCTTCGTCTCCCTCAACAGGGCCTTCCTTGAGGATGGCGGCTTCATCAGGGTTCCCGCCGGCGTCATGCCGTCAACCCCGATCCTCCTCTCCTTCCTCGCTAACGAGTCCCCGACCCCCTCCATGGCCCACCCCCACAACCTCATCATCATCGAAAAGGGCGCCTCCGCTACGGTTCTCGAGCACTACACCAGCGGCGATTGTGTCTGCCTGACCGATGCCGTAACCAACATCGTGCTTGAAGAGGGTGCCCGGCTCGCTTGGTACAAGGTCCAGGAAGAAGGCCCCGAGACCTTCCACATTGGCACAACAAACGTCACCCTCGCCCGGGACAGCGCCTTCACTTCCTTCACCCTCGACCTCGGCGCAAGAATCGCCCGCAACGATTTGTCAGTTTCTCTTGAAGGCGAGGGCGCCGAGTGCACCATGAACGGCCTCTACATCGCCTCGGCTAACGGCCACGTCGACAACCACACTTCCGTCGACCACACCGCATCCTTTACCCCCAGCCGGCAGCTTTACAAGGGCGTACTTACCAACAACGCCAGGGCCGTCTTCAACGGCAAGATCATCGCCCGACGCGGCACTCACCAGGTCGATGCCCATCAGACCAACAACAACCTCCTCCTCTCCGACCGTTCCATGGTCGACACCAAGCCCCAGCTCGAAATCTTCGCCGACGACCTCAAGTGCTCCCACGGAGCAACCGTCGGCCAGCTGGACGAGGAAGCAATCTTCTACCTAGCCAGCCGGGGAATCGGGCCTGCCCAGTCCCGACGCATCCTGACCTACGGCTTTGCCGAGGCCGTCTTGGCCCTCGCTCCTGACCCCCGGATTCGCGAATATATGTCGGGCCTCGTTCGGGAAAAACTAACCCGCTGCGCCGAATCAGGCGCCTTCGAGGCCAACCCATGAGCCCCGAGGGCGCCCGCCCCATTGACGATGCTGAAGCCAGGCGGCTCAGGAGCCAGTTCCCGGCCATCAATCAGGAGGTGAGGGGCAAGCCCCTCGTCTACCTCGACAACGCCGCAACCAGCCAGAAGCCCCAGTCCGTCATTGATGCCATCTCCGACTACTACGCCCGATACAACGCCAACGTCCACAGGGGCCTCCACGCCCTCAGCGAAATGGCCACCGCCGAATACGAAGGCGCCCGAGCCAAGGTGCGCAGCTTCATCAACGCCTCGGAAGACCAAGAGATCATCTTCGTCCGGGGCACCACGGACGGAATCAATCTCGTAGCTGGCAGCTACGGCCCCGCCAACGTCGGCCCGGGTGACGAGATCGTCATCTCCGAAATGGAGCACCACTCCAACATCGTCCCCTGGCAGATGCTCTGCGAGCAGACCAGCGCCGAGCTAAAGGTCGTCCCCTTCAACGAGGACGGCGAACTCCTCATTGATGAATATGAGCAGATGCTAGGGCCCCGGACGAAATTGGTCGCAATGGCCCACACTTCCAACGCCCTCGGCACCATAAATCCCGTCAAGACCATAGTGGAGATGGCCCACGCCCGAGACATTCCCGTTCTCATTGACGGCGCCCAGGCCGTGCCCCATGGCCCCGTCGACATGAAGGACCTGGACTGCGACTTCTTTACCTTCTCCTCCCACAAGGTCTTCGGCCCCACGGGCATGGGAGTCCTCTACGGCAAGGCGGATATCCTCGATGCCATGCCCCCGTATCAGGGCGGCGGCGATATGATCAAGTCCGTGACCTTCGAAAAGACGATTTACAACGACCTCCCCTACAAATTCGAGGCCGGTACCCCCAACATCGCAGGAGCCATAGGATTGGGTGCAGCAATTGACTACGTGGAGTCCGTGGGCATGGCCCGCATCTTCGACTACGAAAAGAGACTTCTCCACTACGCCCACGAAGCCCTCTCATCCATCGAAAGAGTCCGTATCCTCGGCACCGCCCGCGAAAAGGCTGGCGTAGTCTCCTTCCTGCTTGAAGGCATCCATGCCCACGACGTAGGCACCATCCTCGACACCGAAGGCGTCGCCATCCGCACCGGCCACCACTGCGCCCAGCCCGTCATGCAGCATTTCGGCGTACCCGCCACCGCCAGGGCTTCCCTCGCGTTTTACAATACCAGGTCGGATATCGACGCCCTGGTCAAGGGCCTGGACAAGGTTATCGAGGTCTTCAACCCATGAGTGAGCTTTCGGAGCTGTACCAGCAGGCCGTGCTGGACCACAACAACCGCCCGAGAAATTTCGGACGCCTCCAAAACGCCAACGGCTCCGCCCAGGGCTACAACCCCCTCTGCGGCGACATGATAAACGTCGAAGTCGTAATGGATGGTGACACCGTCAGGGAGGTTGGTTTCCAGGGGGAAGGGTGCGCCATTTCCAAGGCCTCCGCCTCGATGATGACCGAACTGGTCAAAGGCCTCGACAGGAAGGCCACCGAGGAACTGTTAGAGACCTTCCATCAGTCCGTTACCGGCGAAATCGACATGGACATGATGGAGGCTATAGACAAGTTGGGCAAGCTGGCCGCCCTGTCGGGCGTCAGCGAGTTCCCCATGCGCGTCAAGTGCGCCACCCTGCCCTGGCACACCCTCAAGGCCGCCCTTCTCGGCCAGGGAGAAAGGGTTACCACTGAGTAACCCCGACGGCTATCGGCGGTTCGGGAGGGGGTGGCTAGCGGTCCCGGTCGTTCCACTGTTGGGCCCGGCGCATGAACACCGAGGAGTCCTCCAGCCATTCCGCGTAGCCAATGCGCCGATTATCGGTCAACCGGCCGATTCTCTCATTCAGACATGAGAGCAAGTCTGCGTCCTGGACCGCGAGGGTGAAGCCGCCCTGCTCAACCTTGTCGTCTAGGGCAGTGACAATGAACTCGCCGCTCTCTACGCTGGCGGCGTCCCGGTTGCCGATTTCGCCCCTGGCCACGGCGTCTATATCGCCTGCCCGGAGGGCGTCGAAAAGCTCCTTCTCACCTTCGGTGTACCCCAGGTAGACGACTTGAGGCATGGCATCCGACGGGGGGTACAGCAGGCGTCTTCCGACAAGATTGGGGGACTCCCCGGCTGGCGTTATGACATAGCCAGCGCCGTCTGCGATCAACGCCCCTTCGGGCGTTTCAATGCGCGTGCCGGTGGCCAAAACACCGTTGCCATCCACCAGTACGGTGATTTCCAGCAATCTGAACTCTCCCGTGGTGCCGGCAAGAGCGCCGACGCGCACATCACTATTCAGGTCTGAATAGTGGGCCAGCCTGTCTGCATCTTCGGAGCGGACCAATAGCGACTGGCGAAACTGGATATGGCCCTCGGTAAAAGCGACCACAGAGTTGCCGGTGTCATCCATCGTCCTGGAGTCCAGGATGGTGATTCCGCCACCTACAATGTCGTAGGCAGGATCAGCGGAAAGAAGCCAAATGTTTTCCCACACTGCAATCCCTCGACGGTAAAAGGAGAGCCCGGTATCCTCCATAGCTTCGAGAGCGGTTAGGAGGTCGGCTTCGTAGCCGGCGTGCGTGTTGAAGCCGTCGGACGCGGGATCTTCGTTGGCGCTGTAGCTGACAGGCTCGAAATAGGCGTAGAACCCGACGTTGAGGACCCGCCCGTCTTCCACGCAGGGCCCAGTCTCATCGGCGGGAGAAGTGCAGGCGAGGGCGTACATGAGCAGAGAACCAATGATGAGGAGCGAAAGGATTGGGGAGATAGACGGCAGGTATCGCTGGAGCAACGGAGCCTGTGTCGGGCTATCCCGGCCCGGCAAGGCCGCCTCAGCCCTTCGACTCTATCCTGGCAAGAATATCCCGTATCTCTGCCAGCACCGAGGCGCTGTCGGTCGGCGCCCCGGCGGCGGGAGCACTAGCAGCGGCCTGTCCCCCCTCCACCATAATCTCTCGCTGCCGTAGGACAGCATCCCTGAACGCCACCGGGTCAACCACCCCGACTAGGTCACCCTCTGTGCCGGAATACTGTCCGGACTGACCTGCCGTCTCGACCCTGATCCCCCGGATGCCGTAAAAGCGCATCAGCGGCCCATCGTGGAGACGGACGTCGGTGATGCGGTTCAGCGGAATGGTGATCTCCTTTCGGAAATACACCCCCTTCTTGATTTCAACGCTGTTGGCAGTCACCCGTGCCGAAAGCCGCCGCAATGACTCGGGCGCAAACCAGAGGCTGAATATCAGCCAGAAGGGTATCAGCAGGATCCCGACCACTGTTATCACTAGCCATAGGCACCCCAGGATACGAATGTAACCGATGTATCTCTGGTCGAACTCGGCTTCCCTGATAACCTTGGCCCCCAATTCACCTGTCATTGACATGCTCCTGAGAAATGGTTGGCGCTGCTTCTGGTAGACCCCACCGCCTGGCTATCTTACATGAAAGCTCCGCAATCGGCTGAAGCCTGAAGCTAGCCTCAGCCTTGTTGACGCCGCCTAACACGGGATAATAAACTCCCCTAATACCCGACCTGACTCCACACTGCTTACCGCCCTTTATTCAGGAGGTAACCAATGCGAGCAGCCGTACTGCGCGAAGTCGACGTCCCCCTGACCATCGAGGATGTCCAGATCGATGACCCGGGCCCCAACGAAGTGGTGATTCGGACAGTTGCATCCGGGGTGTGTCACAGCAACCTTCACTATATGGAGGGCAAGTACTCCTTCCCCATGCCCACCGTTCTTGGCGACGAGGCCGCCGGAGTCATCGAGGCCGTCGGCTCCATGGTGGACTACGTAAAACCCGGAGACCATGTCATTACTTGTCTCTCGGTCTTCTGCGGTGTATGCGACAAGTGCCTGAGCGGCAGTCCCCACCTGTGCCGGCGCAAGGGCATGAAGCGCCCCCCCGGCGAGCCTCCCAGATTGACCCAGAACGGCAACGTCATGCACCAGTTTTCCAACCTGTCCACCTTCGCCGAGTACATGCTCGTCCACGAAAACGCCACCTGTAAGATCCGGGAAGACGTGCCCCTTGAAGAGGTGGCTTTGATCGGCTGTGCAGTCACTACGGGAGTCGGGGCGGCGCTGAACACCGCAAAGGTGGCCCCCGGCAGCACTGTGGCAGTTCTCGGCTTGGGTGGCATAGGCCTGAGTGCCCTCCAGGGTGCGGTCCTCGCAGGCGCGGAAAAAATCATAGCCATTGACACCGTGGAAACGAAGCTTGGCTTGGCAATGCAACTCGGAGCGACGGACGTTGTAGACGCTTCCACCGGCGACGCAGTGGAAAAAGTAAGGGCTCTCTCCCCCCGGGGAGTCGACTATTCATTCGAAGCAATCGGCCTGAAGCAGACTGCCGAACAGGCCTACTACATGCTCGACGACGGCGGGACGGCCACGGTCATCGGCATGATCCCCGAGGGTACCGAGATTCACCTTGACGGCCCGTCCCTCCTCAGCGAGCGGAAGATCGGCGGGAGCAGCATGGGCTCCAACAGGTTCAGGATAGACATGCCCCGCTACATCGAGCTCTACCTCCAGGGGCGCCTGAAGTTGAAGGAGATGATTTCCCAGCAGATTCCCCTGGAAGACGTGAACAAGGCCTTCGATGACATGAAGGAAGGCCACATGGCCCGCAGCGTTTTGACTTTCAACTAATCAGGACTGGCAATCGGAGCAACTAGGACCCCCGCCCCACACCCCCAAGGAGGACACCCGACATGAAGATGAAAGCAGCCGTGATGAGAGCCCCCTACGAAGAGGTTTCGATTGAAGAGGTTGACGTCGGCGAACCCGGCCCCCGAGAAATCCTCGTCAAGACCGGCGCATCCGGCGTTTGCCACAGTGACCTCCACTACGTCGACGGCCTCTACAAGTGCCCCCTCCCCACCATCCTCGGCCACGAGGCCGCAGGCACCGTCGCTGCGGTCGGGTCCCAGGTGACCTACCATCAGCCCGGAGACCGGGTCATAACCTGCCTGTCCGTGTTCTGCGGCACCTGCGACAAGTGCATTCAAGGAGAGATGGTGAACTGCAGGGGCGTCGGCCTGAAGAGGAGCCGCGACGAGGCCCCTCGCCTCCACAAGGGCGACGAGGTGATCCACCAGGCCATGAACCTCTCCTCCTTTGCTGAGTACATGCTCGTCCACGAAAACGCAGCGGTAGTAGTGGAAGAAGACGTGCCCATCGAAGTACAGGCCCTCATCGGCTGCGGCGTTACCACCGGTGTCGGAGCGGCCATGAATACTGCCAGGGTCAGGCCCGGCAGCACAGTAGCCGTTGTCGGCTGCGGCGGCGTGGGACTGAGCGCCATCAACGGCGCTCTCATCGCCGGAGCGGCAAAGGTCATAGCCATTGACGCCGTGGAGGACAAGCTGGGATTCGCCCAGAGAGTCGGCGCTACCGACGTAATAGACGCTTCCAAGGGTGACGTTGTCGACAGGGTCAAGGCCATGACTGGTGGGCTTGGGGTCGACTATTCCTTCGAAGCCATAGGTAAGGCCGTAACCGCCGAGCAGTGCTATGACATGCTCGACAAGGGCGGCACCGCTACCGTCATCGGCATGATTCCGCAGGGCACTAAGGTCACCATTGACGGGCCTGCCTTGCTGGACGGCCGCCGACTCCAGGGCAGCAACATGGGCTCAAACCACTTCCGCGTCGACATGCCCCAGTACATGGAGCTCTACCGACAGGGCCGCCTGAAGCTCGACGAAATCATCTCCAAGCGTATCCAGTTGGAGGACATCAACCAGGCCTTCGAAGACATGCGGGACGCCCACATCGCCCGAAGCGTCATCATGTTCAACTAGCCCCGACCCCCGGAGACAACCAATCATGCAGCAGCACCAGTACGACGCCATCATCATCGGGGCGGGGCACAACGGCCTCGTCACCGCCGGGTACCTCGCCCAGGAGGGCCTGAAGGTCCTCGTATTGGAGCGCCTCGAGATGGTCGGCGGCGCTGTGGTGACCGACGAACTCGCTCCCGGCTTCAACATCCCGTACTGCGCCTACATCCTGCACATCATGCAGGGCCGAGTCATCGACGACCTCAAGCTGCGTGACAACGGCCTCGACATCATCCCCTTCACCACCTTTCGCTTCGACCCCTTCCCGGACGGCAACTACATCATGACCTACCGGGAAAACCACAAGAACGCCCGAGAGCTGGCCCGCTTCTCCGAAAAGGACGCCCAGGCCTTCCCGGAATGGGCGTCCTTCTGGGAACGCGCCTCCGCCATCCTGCATCGCTACTGGTTCCGAGAACCCCCTACCATCGCCGAGGTCTATCAGGACGTCCGGGGCACCAGCGACGAGGAAGTCTGGGAGACCATGCTAACCGTCAGCATGAGGGACCTCGTTGACCAGCACTTCGAGCACCCCCAGGTCAAGGCCCACTTCATCGACGCCCAGGACGCCGGTGACCCGAGCGCCCCCGGCAGCATCCTCAGCCTCGCCTACCTCCGCGTCAACGCCTTCACCAAGCCCGAGAACTACGGCATCCCCCGCGGAGGCATGAGCCAGCTTCCCTTCTCCATGGCCCGCTACGCCGAGTCCCTCGGCGTCGAGATCCGCCTCAACACCGTCGTCGACAAGGTCATCGTCGAAAACGGCACCGCCGTCGGCGTCCGCCTAGAAAATGGCGAGGAGATCAGGAGCTTCATGGTCGTCTCCAACGCCGACCCCAAGCGCACCTACAATGACCTCATCGACTCCGCAGATGTCGACCCCGCCACCCGCTCCAAGGTCGACGGCCTCACCACCCGGGCCAACTGCGTCAAGCTCCTCGTAGCCCTCCGTGAGCTCCCCGACTTCAGCAGCTACCTCGGCGAAGGCTACGACCCCCGGCTCACCGCCTACTTCCGAATCTGTCCCTCGGTGGAGTACTTCCAGCAAAGCTGGGACGACGCCAAGAACGGCTACCCCTCCAGCTGCCCCGTGATGAACGTCCAGATGCCCTCAATCTACGACAAATCGTTGACCCCGGCGGGCCATCATGTGCTGTCTTCGTGGACGCTTTACGCGCCTGCTGAGTTGAAGGACGGCTCCTGGGACGTGGAAGGGCCCAAGGTGGGAGAGCAGCTGATCGACATCCTCACAACCTATGCCCCCAACTTCCGTGAGTCCATCGTCGACTGGACCCTCCAAACCCCCGAGGACATTGAAATCCGCCAGTTCCTCACCGACGGCAACATCCGACACATAGACATCACCAGTAAGCAGATCTTCACAGGCCGGATGCCCTACCGCTCGACCATCGACCGCTTCTATATGTGCGGCTCAGGCACCCACCCCGGCGGCGAGATTACCGGCGCCCCGGGCTACAACGCCGCCCGAGCCATCCTGAAAGACCTGGAACGCGTCGCCGTCTAGCCCCGGTCCTCCCCCCACACCACCTCCTGCCCTTCGGGGGTCGACTCCAGAGACTTCAGCGCCCGTTCCACCAGCCGACGCCTGAAAGCCCTCTCCTCATCCGGCGGGAGATCGGGATCTCCCGTCGTCGTTGTCACCGCTTTCCCCTGCACGATCCGGTTCGCCCCGATACTCTGTGCCAGCGGCACCATCGCCGTGATAAATGCCGTCGGCAGCCCGGCCCTCTCCAGCTCCTTCGCCAGCGTAGCCCCGCTACGCGTGCCGGTGCCTCAGGTCCCGGTCAGGATCACCCCCTGTACCCCCGCCGCCTGCAGTTCCGCCGCTATGTCCTCTCCGAACCGTTTCATGTCCGCCACGTAGCCGATATTCCCTACGGTGGAATACATGTACTCGTGGACCTTGCCTATGGCCTTCTCTTTCTCGAGGTCCCGCATCACGTCGAGGGGCAGGACCCTGTCGGGATCTTCATTCAGCTTGGTTGTGTCGAAGCCACCGTGGACGGATTGCCACTTATCGGGGGTGAAGTCCGACACCTCGCCGATGTCATAACGCGCCCAGTGCTTCGCCCACCCGCTCGGGATCTTGTCCGGGTTCCCCCGAGGCACGACTCCCCCCTCCGTCACCAGCGCTATCCTTGCCCCGGCCACCGACCCTATAGCCGGCGCAGGTTCTATCTTCTCCATCGAAGGCAGGGGCCACTCCGTCTCGAAAGGCTCCCCGTTCACCTTCTTCAGCACCATGTCCACCAGCCGCTGCGCCATCGTCTTCTCGTGTACTTGCGTCTTCACCCGACCCGTCGGTATGTACCCGTCCTCGTCCGCAGGTCCGAGTTCCTCCCCCCGACCCAGCTTCACCGCCAGCTTCGCCATCACCTCTATCGCCACCCCCATCCCCACCGCCGTATCCGAAGTCGAAGCCATGTACACCTGTCCCCTGTACTGCTCCGCCCCCGGGTTCCTGGGGTGCATCCCCGAAACAACCGGGATCCCCAGCGCAGCCCCGACCCTCTGGCACACCTGCGCGCACGCCAGCCCGTACCGACCCGACCCAAACGCCGGCCCCGCCACTAGCACCTCCGCCCCCGACTCCCCCACCAGCTCCACGATCCGCTCCAGCGCCTCCTCCTGGTTCTCCGTGAAATACGTATCGCCGCAATATACCGTCGCCGCCACCTCCCCTTCCTCCGAAGAAATCAGCGCCTGATTAAGGGCGATTCCCGGACCCAGCGGACCGCCCTCCGAGCCCGGGGCCGTATCCGCCTTCTCTTCCCCGCCAATCCCCGCAAAAAACTGGTTCAGGTAATGTACAACCCTCAACTGCGACATGCTTCTACCCCCTCAATTCCCATGGCTTCGACCCGAATCCCGACTGGTTGTCGCAGAGTATACACCCCTTCCCCACACCCCTTACATCCCATTCCCATGCCCCGCGAGGAATCTGAGGCATTTGCAATCCCAAGCTACGTATGATCTTGAGGCTTGGGTTCCATAGAATAACTTTCCTCCCACACCACGTATGGCACAGCGACTCTCTTCTTCCTGTATTTTCCTTCTTTTCTCGACGCGCGTTGGCATGTGAATGTAAGCCACCCGGATCCCTGGGTCTCTTTTATTCTAAGACGCCCTCTGTTGGTCGGATAGATCAATTCATATGAATCTTGCCATGTGGGTTCTCCATTCACAGAGGCCAATAGACATTTGCTACCGCGAGACTTGTTGGCTTCAACTCTAATCACTTCCCAGCCTACGCTGTTATGGTCAACCCCTACTTCAAACCAAAAGTGAATCAGAGAAGAAAAAAGTTGGCGGGGAGTCTCATAGGTCCATCCTCCTACTTTTATATTTGGCAATTCGCTGCGCAACCTAGCGCGATGACTGAGCCAAGCGAACACTGCACCTATAACCGCGGCAAGAGCAGCTACGGCAGTAAGGCTTAAGGTGACTAGTTGAATCACATATATCCTCCCTCCCCCAACCTCGCCACTAGGTAAGCCATATCCCTATCCCCCTTGATCCGATTGCAGTTCGGACACAGCAGATGCAGATTTTCCACGTTGTCTTCCCCTCCCGGACTCTTCTCGGCACCACATGGTCCACCTCCATAATCTTGAACTGGAAATCGAATTGAACCTGCTGCATAGCCCCTCCCCACCCCCCCAACCATTCCGAAGCCGTCTCTTAGTTCAGGTATGGTTATTGCTAAGTAGATATTGGCTTCCCCATAGTCCGACACACATCTTGGAGCTTTTTGACTACCGTCAGATTCCACATCTTTCCGGGTGGTGGAATCGCAACTATGGCCGAAGTGCCATCCTTAGCACTTTCTCTAATGTAGTGTGGCACTCTACATACAAACTCATTACCCCATTTCTCAATCACTAGACAGCGCTTACCCAATAGCCTTTTGACGCTTTTGGACGGAACCTTTTCCATAAGCACGCGAGTGTCCTTCACGCGGGGCATTCGTACATAATCTGATGGCAAGGGATGTTTGTGGTCGACAATCGTTCTTATTGCTGCGGGACCTTCTATTGCACTGGTAGGACTATGCGAAATAAATAAAGCTGGCACTACTTGAGTGGAGGCATTAGAGTACGACCGCTCAAATAAAGAGGTTTTGGTATCTGGGAACGCGAAATATAAATGATCCAGCGAAACCAACTCCTTTTCCAATGCATCGATCATACCGTGAGCTCGTTCTATTTCTCTTCTGGCATCTTCCTTCATAGATTACTATCTGTATCCTAACTCCCACCCCTCCCCCAACCAAGCCATCAGGTAAGCCATATCCCTATCCTCTTTGATCCGATTGCAATGCGGGCACGACCCCGCAAAATATCGAGGTTGTCCCCCGTCCAGATCGTCTTGTCCACAAAATTCGCCTCAGCCATACCGTCCAGTTTACTCAAACTAGGCCACACCCTCAAAGCCATCCAACCCCATCCCATCCCCCTCCCTCCAGTAATGAACTAGAGGCAGACGTGGGTGCGTTGCACCCACGTCTGCCTCTGTTCTTCCTTCCCCCTCTCCCTTATAGGCCCTAAGGGAGAGGGGGATCAAGGGGGTGAGGGTTCCCCTGGGGGGCTGGGGGTATCCCTCCCCCCAACATATCAGACCAATCCATCAATCCCACGAATCACAGTTCAGACATTCCCCCCAAATATGACATTACCCCTTGACATGCAAACACTTGAGCCTTATATTTGTTCTAAGTCTAGACCCGACACCACCTTAAGGAGGAACCAAAAACCCAGGGAAGCCCCCGAGACCCGACACCGAGGACTCAACGCCCTAGCCCATCCCAAGACCTCTCCCCTCTCTTGTAGGGGCGACCGGCCAATCGCCCCCCTTGCGAGGCAGGAAGGTTGCGGCACAAGCGAACGTCGCCATCTCCTCATCCCACTGGGTTCCGTGTCCCTTCCCTGTCCCCCAGGCGATGGAAAGACGCCCTGGATAGAAGCCAAGCAGACCGGCCACCCCCCGCCGAGAGACCGTCTCGGAGGTCGGACTGTAGCGAACTTGCGCTATATCAAGATAGGGGTGGCGGGCCGGCAAACCCCGCACGAGAGTAGCTCTCTCGGAGGTTGGCCCGTCGGCGAGCTTACGCCACACCAAATCAAGCACAGGGGTAGCTGGGGCGGCCAGGACCCGTGGTTGCGCCACGTAATAGAAATTCCCCCGGGGGCTACCCGCCCGATCACTGGCCCCCACTGCGCCCTTAGGCGCCTGGGAGCGGGTCAAAGCCCGGCTGTCTGCCCGAACAGCCGGAGCACACATCGAGCATAAGGGTGCGGCCGGCTGCAATCCGCCCCCCGGCGGACCTCCATGGCCCTGGACAGCTGGAACACCGCATGGTAGGGACCAACGGCTCACCAGGTGCGTCTTCCATCGCCGACCCAAAACCCAACAGACAAACCCAAACCCCGAAACCCCACAACTGAATACACGCCAGGGCCTCCCCTTCCCCCCGAATCCGTCTGCTTGGTAGACTTGTCCCGATGCCCGTGCTACCATCCTACCCAGTGACCCCTATCCCTCGGTAGGGGTCGTATTCGGATATAGGTCCACCCTTTGCTGGAAGAGCTCGCCGGCCCCCCGCCCGACACCCACACAGCCGTAGCCATCGGAGTGTTCGATGGCGTCCACCTAGGCCACAAGACCCTCTTTCAGCGCACAATCGAAGAAGCCGGGCGTCGCGGCCTGGACTCCGCCGTCGTAACCTTCCACAACCATCCGTTGACCGTCCTCGCCCCGGCCTTCCATCCCCAGTACCTCATGGACCTCGACTCCCGCCTCGAAGCAATCAAAGCCCTCGGCATCGACCACGTCGTCGCCATCAACTTCACCCGGGAAGTGTCCCAGCTCAGGGCCTCGGAATTCGTCCAACAGCTTGTGACCAGGCTGAACATGAAAGCCCTAGTCTGCGGCCAGGACTTCGCCCTCGGCAAGGGCCGGGAGGGAGACGTGCCCACCCTGACGCGACTCGGAACTGAACACGGTTACGAAGTCGTCTGCCAGGACGTAATCCGCGAAGGCGACCTCACCGTCAGCAGTACCGCCATCCGCGAAGCCCTCTCCACCGGCAACGTCGACCTCGCCATGCGCCTAATGGCCCGACCCTTCCGCCTCTCGGGCCCCGTGGTCGTCGGAGACAAGCGTGGCCGCCTCCTCGGCTTCCCCACCGCCAACATCCAGGTCCCACCCGACCGCGCCCTCCTCGCCGACGGCATCTACGCCACCCGTGCCCTGCTGGACGACCGCATGCTGGACTCCATAACCTACGTAGGCAGCAAACCCACCTTCGAAGGCGAGACCCGCGCCACGGAGGTCTTCATCTTCGACTTCGACGAGGACATCTACGGCCAGCACCTCTCCGTCGACTTCCTCGCCCTCGTCCGCAGCGACATGCGCTTCTCCGGCGTCCCGGAGCTGATTGAGCAGATGAACAACGACGTGAAAGTGGCCCGCAAAGTCCTCGCCGCGAGTCCCAGCCGATGACTAATCAAAAATACGCTCACCTTTTCACCCGTGGCGTCGCCGAGATCATCCGCCAGCAGGAGCTTGAAGACCTCCTGGACTCCGGCCGACCCCTTCGCCTCAAGATGGGCTTCGACCCCAGCCGCGCCGATATCCATCTCGGCCACACCGTCGGCTTGCGCAAGCTGCGCCAGTTCCAGGAGCTCGGCCACCGCGTCATCCTCATCGTCGGCGACTGGACCGCCCAGATCGGCGACCCCAGCGGCCAGTCCGCCACCCGGCAGATGCTCTCCGCCGAGCAGGTACAGGAGAACGCCCGCACCTACATGGAGCAGTTCTTCAAAGTCGTGGACAAAGACCGTACCGAGGTCCGATGGCAGAGCGACTGGTTCGGCAAGTTCACCCTCACCGAGGTCATCTCCCTCACCAGCCGCTTCACCGTCGCCCAGATCCTCGCCCGGGAGGACTTCTCCAACCGCTTCAAGGCCAACCGGCCCATCGCCATAACCGAGCTTCTCTACCCTCTCCTCCAGGCCTATGACTCGACAGTAGTCGAAGCAGACGTCGAATTCGGCGGCACCGACCAGAAGTTCAACCTGCTCCTCGGGCGCGAGCTCCAGGGCATGGTGGGCCAGAAACCCCAGCAGTGCCTCCTCGTCCCCATCCTGGTCGGCACCGACGGCGTCCAGCGCATGAGCAAGAGCCTCGACAACTACATCGGCGTCGCCGAACCACCGAAGGACACCTACTTCAAGGTCATGCGCCTCAACGACGATCTGATCCCCAACTACCTAGAGTTGGTCACCGACCTCCCCGACAACGAAGTCTCCGACTTGTCCCAGGCCCTCGCCTCCCGCTCCGTGAACCCCCTTGACCTCAAGAAACGCCTCGCCCGGGAAATCGTCGCCCAGTTCCACTCCCCCCAGGCCGCCGCCTCCGCCGAGACCGAGTTCGAGCGCATCGTTCAACGCAAAGAAGCCGACGACATCGTCACCGAAGTCCCCCTCGCTTCCCTGAGCGACGGAGATGCCGCCTTCATCCCCCGACTCCTCGTTGAACACAAAGCCGCATCTTCCACCGGCGAAGCCCGACGCCTCATCGACGGCGGCGGCGTCGAACTGGACGGCAGCAAGCTCTCCGAGTACGCCGTTAACCGGTCCAAGCTCGTGCCCGGAGCACGCATGAAAGTCGGCAAACGGCGCACCCTCGTTTTCGTCGACAAATAGCGCCCTTTTCCTAAGCTCACAATCGGCTAAAATCTAACCGAGAAAAAGCCATGCCAGATAAGAAAATCCACCTCCGCATCCCCGGCCCCACCCCCGTCCCCGACGAAGTCCTGGACGCCATGACCGCGCAGATGATCAACCACCGCGGCCCGGCATTCAAGGAGCTCCTGGAGCGCGTCACCGTCCGCCTCAAAGAATTCTTCCAGACCGAGAACGACCTGTACGTTATGACGAGCTCCGGCACCGGCGCCATGGAGGCCTCTGTAGTTAACACCCTGTCCCCCGGAGACCGGGTCCTCGCACTCACCATCGGCTCCTTCGGGCAGCGCTACGTCCAGATCGCCGAGGCCTTCGGCGCGGATGTAGTCAAACTGGAAGCCCCCTACGGAAAGGCTATAAACCCGGATGATGTGGACAAGCACCTTTCCGACGACCCCTCCATCAAGGCCGTCCTGGTAACCCACAACGAAACTTCCACCGGCGTAACTAACCCCCTCCGCTCCATCGCAGAAATCACCCGCTCCCACGATAGGCTCCTCCTCGTCGACGCCATCAGCAGCATCGGCTCTATAGACCTCCCCGTCGACGCCTGGGAATGCGATGTCGTTTCCACCGCCTCCCAGAAGGGCTGGATGTCCCCGCCCGGCCTCTCCATGATCAGCGTCAGCCAGAGAGCGTGGGAGGCATGGAGGACCTCTACCATGCCCCGGTTCCACTGGGACTTCGGCCAGCTCCAGTCTTATTTCGAACGAGGCCAGACTCCCTGGACCCCTGCCGTCTCCACCTTCTACGCCCTGGACGTCGGCCTCGAAGCAATAGCTCAGGAAGGCTTGGCCAACGTATTTGAACGCCACGCCTCCGTCGCCCGACGCGCCCGTGACGGCGCCCGTTCCCTCGGCCTATCCCTCCTCGCCGAGGAGGAATTCGCCTCCAACACCGTCACCGCAATCAACGCCCCCGAGGGTGTAGACCTGGCCCAACTCCTGAAAATCTGCCGGGAGGAATACGGGGTTGTCCTCGCCGGAGGCCCGGGCCCCCTGGCAGGCAAAGTCTTCCGCATCGGCCACCTCGGCCACGTCACAGAGGACGACATCGACGTGGTGATAGACACCCTGCGCGAGGTCCTTCAACGTCTCGGGTTCAAGGGTTCAAACGCGTAGGCATTCCCTGAGCAGGCCATGAACGCCTCATCCTCCCCCGACCAGCGCCACACCGAGCTCGCGCGCATTCTCCACTCCCACAACCACCGCTACTACGTTCTCGACGACCCCGTCATCACCGACGCCGAGTATGACTCCCTCATGCGCGAAATCCGCGCCCTGGAAGAGCATCACCCTGGCCTGGTAACCCCCGACTCCCCAACCCAGCGCGTCGGCGCGGATCCCCTCGACTCCTTCGTATCCGTCCAGCACCCCCGACCCATGCTCAGCCTCGCCAACGCCTTCTCTAACGAAGACCTGGGCGCCTGGCGCACCCGCGTGTCGGGCCTCCTTGACCAGGCTACATTCGACATGGTCTGCGAGCTTAAGTTCGACGGCCTCGCCGTGGCCCTGACATACGAAAACGGCTCCCTCGTCCGCGGCGCTACCCGCGGCGACGGCCTCCGCGGCGAGGACGTCACCCTCAACCTTCGCACTATCCGCTCCATCCCACTGACGGTCCCTTCAGACAGCCCAATCCGCTTCGAAGTCCGCGGTGAGGTATACATGTCCTTGAGCGGCTTCGAAGAGCTGAACCGGCGACGGGCAGAGGCAGGTGAGCCCCTCTATGTAAATCCCAGGAACACCGCCGCCGGCACCGTCCGACAGCTTGACCCTCGTATCACCGCCCAACGACCCCTCGATATCTTCATATACGGCCTCGGCTACGCTGAAGGCCCCGTCCCCGACACCCATTGGGAAATGCTCCAGTATTTCAAGTCTCTCGGCTTCAGGGTCAGTCCCCTATCCGAACTCGTCCATGACGTTGATCAGGTGGAGGCCTTCTTCAAGCGCTGGGAAGAAGGTATGGAAGACCTCGACTACGCCGCCGACGGTGTGGTGGTAAAAGTGAACGAGATCGCCCTCCAGGAGCAGCTGGGGTACGTCGGCCGGGAGCCGAGATGGGCCATCGCCTACAAGTTCCCCGCCGAGCAGGCCACCACCAAGCTCCTTAATATCGGCATAAACGTGGGCCGCACCGGCTCCCTCAACCCCTTCGCAGAGCTTGAGCCCGTAATAGTGGGCGGCGCCACCGTCAAGCTCGCCTCCCTCCACAACGAGGACGACATCCTTCGCCGCGACATCCGTATCGGCGACACCGTCATCGTCCAGCGAGCGGGTGAGGTCATCCCCCAGGTCCTCGGCCCCGTGGCCTCTCTCCGCACCGGTAATGAACAAGTCTTCCGGATGCCCACCGAGTGCCCAATCTGCAGCACAACCGTCGTCCGCCCCGAGGGCGAGGCCATGCACCGCTGCCCCAACCCCCTCTGCCCCGCCCAGTCCTACGAGGCCCTCAAGCACTTCGTCTCCCGTGGCGCCATGGACATGGAGGGCGTCGGAGAGTCCCTCTGCGAGGCCCTTCTGGATTCCGGCCTCGTCAAAGACCCCGCAGATCTCTACAACCTCACTAAAGATCAGCTTCTTACTCTGGAGCGCATGGCCGACAAGAGCGCTTCGAACGTTCTTGCCGCTATCGACGCCAGCCGCTTCCGCCCCCTCCCCCGAGTACTCATCGCTCTCGGTATCCCTCACGTCGGCGGAGAGACCGCTGAGCTCCTGGCAGAACGCTACCCCGACATATACGCCCTCGCCCAGGCCACCGAGGAAGAGCTTGTCGAAATCAACGCCATCGGCCCCATCATCGCCAAGAGCGTCGCAGAGTTCTTCAAGAATGAAGCCAGCCTCGCCATCATCGAAAAGCTCCGGGCCGCCGGCGTCAATATGAAGTCAGACCAGGTCAAGATATCGGGTGCCGGACCCTGGGTAGGCACGACCTTCGTGGTTACGGGCACGCTGGACAACTACTCCCGGGACCAGGCCCACTCCCTCATCAAGGAGCTTGGCGGCTCCGCCGTTTCCAGCGTCAGCAAGAAAACAAATTACCTGCTCGCAGGAGCCAATGCCGGCTCAAAGCTCTCCAAGGCCCAGTCCCTCGACATCCCCGTCATCGACGAAGCCACCTTCGCCCAAATGGTAGAGGAAGCAAGAAGCGCCACCCCAACCTCACCGACGAGCCAAAACGACGCCTAAATGTGGCCCTTCAAGAGAAAAAAGTGGGCCTCCGACCCCTTTGACCTCGTCGTAGTAGGTCTCGGAAACCCCGGCCCCGAGTACGTCGGCACCCGTCACAACGTCGGCTTCGAATGCGTCGACCAGTTCGCCGCCGACCACGGCTTAAATTGGGACGGCCGGCGCGGCCCGCTCAAATGGGCCGAGGGTCGGGTAAACATTGAAGGGAAAGCCCATCGGGTCCTCCTCGGCAAGCCCCGCACCTTCATGAACCTCAGCGGCGAGGCCGTCCACTACATCACATCCCGCTGGCGCGTCCCCGAGGACAAGCTCCTAATCATCTACGACGACATGGATCTGCCCCTCGGCACGGTACGCATCCGTATGCAGGGGAGCGCCGGAGGCCACAACGGTATCAAGTCCATCATCCGAGCCCTCGGCACCGAGGAAATACCCCGCATAAGGGTAGGCATCGGCCGGGACCCCACCGGGCAGACCGGCGCCATCGCCCGAGTCCTAGGCCCCTTCTCCAACGAAGAACAGGAGACTATTACCAGCGCAGTCTCTACCGTCTCCGACGCCATAGCCTGCATCCTGACCTCAGGCCTGGACGCCGCCATGTCCCGGTACAACTAACGGGGCGACCCTACCAGATGCTCCACCCCCCATCCACCATGATCGTCTGCCCCGTGATGTAGCTGGAGTTCTCCGAAGCCAGGAGCAGCAGCAACCCTACTAGCTCCTCCGGCTGCCCGACCCTGTTCATCGGCGAAAGCGCGGAGAGTTCTGCCTTCACCTCCGGCACGCTCAGGAAACGGTCTGTCAGCTCCGTGTGGAAGAACCCTGGCCCGATCTGGTTGACCGTCACGCCGCGCTTCGCCCATTGCTTTGCCGTCTCCCGCGTCAGTCCTGCCATCCCGTGCTTGGCCGTGCAATATCCAAGGCTCGGGTCATTCTCCGGCGCTGCCTGCACCCCTTCCACTGACGAGATATTGATAACCCTCCCCCAACCCCGTTCCAGCATCACCCGACCCGCCTTCTGCGTCAGCATGAATACGCCTATCAGGTTAGTGTCCAGGATCGTCCGGTACTCCTCCAGCGTCGTCGTCTCCGTCCACATCGCCATCCCGCCTCGGGCCGCATTATTCACGACTATATCTATCCTCCCGAACTCCACCATCGTCTTGGCCACCAGGTCATCCACCTGGTCTTCCTGTGATATGTCGGTCTGCATCACCAGGCACCGACGCCCTCGTTCACGCACCCCTTCCGCCGTCTGCTCCAGCTGCTCTTTCCGTCTCGCCGCCACCACCACGTCCGCCCCGGCCTCGGCCAGCGCGTGGGCAAACACCACCCCAAACCCCGACGACGCCCCCGTCACTATCGCAACGCGATCCGTAAGATCAAACAGCTTCTCAATCATCTTTACTCCTCCTGCCATTACGCGAAACGGCGACCTGCGAGGTGGACAGGTCGCCGTTTCTAGCTTCTCTTCTAAGCGTGGTAGTACAGCGCGTACTCGTAAGGGTGTGGTCTCATCCTTACCGGGTCCGCCTCATTGAACTGCTTGTACTCGATCCATGTATCGATCAGGTCCGGCGTGAACACGTCGCCCTTCAACAGGAAGTCGTGGTCGTCCCTCAATGCTTGCAGAGACTCGTCAAGGCTTCCCGGCACCTGCGGTATGCCCTTGGCCTCCTCCGCCGAAAGCTCGTAGAGGTCCACGTCCATCGGCTCCCCGGGGTCGAGCTTGTTCTGGATACCGTCCAATCCCGCCATCAGCATCGCCGAGAATGCCAGGTACGGGTTGGATGACGGGTCCGGAGGTCGGAACTCTACCCGCACCGCATTCGGCGCATTCGAGTAGGCCGGAATCCTGATGCATGCGCTCCGGTTCCGGTGTGAGTAGATCAGGTTCACCGGGGCCTCGTACCCGGGCACCAGCCGCTTGTAGGAGTTGGTGCCGGGTGCGCAGAAGGCCATTAGCGCCCGCCCATGCTTCAACAGGCCGCCTATGTAGTGGCGGCACATCTCGCTTGTTGAGCCGTAGCCATCGCCGTAGAAAAGGTTCGTGTCGTCTTTCCTCAGGCTCTGGTGCACGTGCATGCCCGATCCATTGTCCCCGAATATCGGCTTCGGCATGAAAGTCACGGACTTGCCGTGTCGCTTGGCAACGTTCTTGGCGATGTACTTGTACAGCAGTGCCTTGTCCCCCATGTTCCTGAGGGTGTCGAACCGGATGCTGATTTCGCTCTGCCCCCCCGTGGCGACCTCGTGATGGTGCATCTCCACCCGGATCCCGGCTGCCATCAGTTCCGTAGCAATGTCATTCCGGATGTCCGTGATCGAGTCCAGGGGCGGGGCTGGAGAATATCCCATCTTCCCGGGCGGCCTGTGCCCCAAGTTCGGAGCGTCTTCTCCCCTGTCTCCCATGGTCTTCCCCGACCCTCTGTTCCACACCGCCTCTTGCGAGTCTATGTAGTAGTAAGCTGCATTGGTCTGGTTGTCATACCGGATGTCGTCCAGGATGAAGAACTCCAGCTCCGGGCCCCAGGCGCTGGAATCGGCAATTCCCGTGCTCGTCAGGTATGCCTCTGCCTTCTTGGCCACGTACCTAGGGTCCCGGGAGTACCCGTTCCCGAGTATTGGGTCCCGTATGTCCCCGATTAGGCTCAGAGTTTTCCTTTCGTACACCGTATCGAGGTATGCGGTGGTCGGGTCCGGCACGATCAGCATGTCGCTCTCGTTGATTGCCTGGAACCCCCTGATGCTCGAGCCGTCAAACCCCATCCCGTCTTCGAAGAGAGCGTCATCCACCTCCACCGATGGGATCGAAAAGTGTTGGAGCCTCCCGAACAGGTCGGTGAACTTTAGGTCGACAAACTCGATCTCTTCCTCTGCCAACCTCTTGATTATGTCTTTTGCGCCGCTCGCCGCCATTTTGCCTCCTTTAGCTGTCTCTTGGTTTTCTAACCCTTTTTCCTATCTAAGCAAAAGTAACCTCAAGGCCAAACATTCCAGGGTAATCTCCCGAGATCCTTCCCCCGACTACCCTTCAAACTGGGTAGCCTTTTCACCACTCCTCTTCCCCTCCCACTCCTCCGCCGGACCTTAAATTAGAGAGGGCGCCCCCCGGATTCGAAGGGCGCCCTGTATAAGGCAGTTCCATTTCTTGCTGCGTCTCTGATTATCACGCGTGGGCCAGAACGCCACAAAAGGCTTCGTAGTCTATAAGTTCCGTAACCGTGGGTTTGTCGCCGCACACTGGGCACTCCGTGTCCCGACGCACCCTCACCTGCCTGAAGTCCATATCCAGCGCATCGAAGATTAGCAGCCTTCCCGCCAGCGAGTCCCCGAGCCCCAGCAGCAGCTTGATCGTCTCTATCGCCTGGATAGTCCCGACAATCCCAGGAAGGACTCCCAGCACCCCTGCCTCAGCACAGCTGGGCACCATGCCTGGGGGTGGCGGGTCCGGGTAAAGGCATCGGTAGCAGCCCTTGTCGTGCGTGAACACCGAGGCCTGACCCTCGAACAGAAATATGCTGCCGTGAACGTTCGGCTTCTTGCTCATCACGCAGGCGTCGTTCACAAGGTAGCGGGTCGGGAAGTTGTCGGTCCCGTCAACGATAACGTCGTAGTCTTCGATGATGTCGAATATATTCTCGGAACTTAGCCGTACCGGGTGGGACACCACGTTTACGTCCGGGTTAATGCCCTTCAGCGTGTCCGTCGCCGAGTCAACCTTCGGCCTTCCCACGTCGCTGTTACGGTGCAGGATCTGCCTCTGCAGATTCGTAAGGTCCACCACGTCGAAATCTACGATTCCCAGCGTGCCGACTCCCGCCGCACCCAGGTACAGTGCCGTCGGCGAGCCCAGTCCCCCCGCCCCGATTAGCAACACCTTGGACTCCAGGAGCTTTCGTTGCCCCTTGCTGCCTACTTGCGGCAGGATAAGATGTCTGCTGTACCTCTGGACTTGTTCCTTGTTGAAAGCTAGCGGTGTTGCCATTAAGACAGTTCCTCCGCGGGGTTAGGGCCATCGCCCTTCTTCTCTGCCTGAGGACGATGTATGATAACATAGCTAGCGCCGGGCTTCAATTTTGAAGCCTGCAAAAATGTAAAAAACATACGGGAGATACCGGTCCCATGGATACCCTAGAGTTGGCCGTAGATGTTCGCGAAGCCCTTGGCAAAAAGGCCCGATTCCTTCGCCGAGACGGCATTACCCCAGCCAACATTTACGGCCGAAACCTCGACTCCGTAGCCCTCCAGCTCCAGTCCTCCGACCTCGTCCACGCCCTTACGCAGGCCGGTCGTAACGCCGTCCTGTCCGTCAAGGTCAATGGCGAGAAGAAACCCAGGACCGCCGTCATCCGTAACGTCCAGCGTCACCCGGTTACCGACTCCATAGTCCACGTAGACTTCCTCCAGGTCGACGTTACACGGGCCATCACCTCCGATGTCCCCGTCTTACTGGTCGGTGAGTCGCCCCTTCCAAAGACTTCGACTGTAATTTCCCAGATACTGTCCTCCATCCAGGTATCGGGGCTTCCCATGGACATCCCAAGCTCTGTGGAGGCCGACATTTCAGTGCTGGTCGAGGTCGATCAGTCAATTCACGTCAGCGATCTCCGGCTTCCTGACGGCGTTGAAGTCCTTACCGACGCCGACCAGATGGTAGTCCGGGCAGCCCAGGGCCGCGTCTCAGCCGCCGACGCCGCCGCTGAAGCCGAAGCCGCAGAGGAAACCGAAGAAGGTGCTGAAGAAGCCATCGCCGAAGCGGGCGCAGCAGAGACTCCCGCCGAATCCGAAGATTCCTGACCCTTCTCTTGTCCAGCGCTCAATACGAGGCCCCGCGAGGAACCTAAAACGCCTGATTCACCCTGCTCAATTGCCCTGCCTGAACACATCTCTTGGAATTTCCGGGGGATTCCACCTCACACCTCCTTGACACCTTCCTATTTTTCGGTTAATATCTGCTTAGTACGCCCGTTCCCAACAGAGGTGCTCGATGAAAGCATTGTCCAAAAAACGTAAAGAAGTCCTGGAAGCCATCACCGCTTTTCTCGATAGTCACAA
Source organism: Dehalococcoidia bacterium (assembly GCA_965207225.1). Classification (GTDB taxonomy): domain Bacteria; phylum Chloroflexota; class Dehalococcoidia; order Plut-88900; family Plut-88900; genus Plut-88900. Next base: position 1,346,886 of record CBDBLV010000005.1, on the reverse strand, counting down.
GTATCCCCCCAGCGTCAGGGACGTCGTGCGGATGTGCAACATGAGTTCCACCTCCGTCGCCGACTACCACCTCAAAGCCCTCGAACGCGACGGCTACATCCGCCGCGATGCTGGCGTATCCCGGGGAATAGAGATCATCGGTTACGAAAGCCAAAGCTCCGGCGCAATCAAGACCCCGCTCCTCGGCGCCATCGCCGCCGGCGAACCCCTCCCCGTCCCCACCGCCGAGCCCTGGGCCGCCCTCGAGACCCTGGACGTCCCCGAAGACCTCGTCAGCGGCATGGAAAACGTCTACGCCCTTAAGGTCAAAGGCGATTCCATGATCGACGCCCTGATCGACGACGGCGACATCGTCCTCCTCCAGCATTCCGAAACCGCCGAGGATGGTGACATGGTAGCCGCCTGGCTCGAGTCTGAGGAAGAAGTCACGCTGAAGCGGATCTATCGAGAGCAGGGAAGAGTCAGGCTTCAACCCGCCAACTCCCAGATGGACCCCATATACGTCGACCCCTCCAACCTCTCCGTCAAAGGAAGGGTCATCGGGGTCATCCGAAAGTTAGCGTAACCCGCCTCTCTGGGACTTTTCCGGTGCCCTCTCCAATTGGCTTGGGGAGGGTGTCCGGTACCCCTTCCCTTGTCGGGAGAAGGCTAGACCCTATCCCCGAGAAGTCGGGGATGAGGGTGAAACTCTTGGGATAAACCCTAGTCCGCGGAAGGCAGAGGCTTCGGTTGCTGCAGGGTCATTTCCTGGCTGCAGCAGTTTACTGCACCCTCGCCTGCCTTCGTGCACAGCACCTGGGTCCCGCAGTTCTCGCAAACGAATCGTTTGCCCAGCAAGTTTGGCATTCCCTTAAGTCCTCTCCGTCATTTAGAAGCAGGAAGACCCCGCATCCGGGCCCCGACCACTACTTCTTGAGGGGCATTTCGGTACCGCAGCACGTGATAGCGCCGTCCCCGCCCCGGGTCACAATGAACTCCGACCCGCAGCTCTCACACTTGTACCGCTTGCCTGTCTGATTTGCCACGTAGTGCCTCTTGGAAAATCGGGCCCGGGCCCCGCGCCCGCACCCAACGAGATTTCCGGCAATTATAGCCACCCCCTTCTGAGAGGGTCAAGAGAATCCCAAGGGGTGAAGAGCGGCTGTCACATCGCCCCGCGCGCAGTGTTTCTTGGTAGTGATAGGCCAAAGCTCTATCGCGGCTCATGTACCGTCGTCCTCACCTCCGCCCCGACATCCGGCGTCGGCTCCGATGGTCCCCCAGACCCCCCACACGCACTCACTATCAGAGCGAGACCCAGCCCCACCGACACCAGGACTCTCATCTCACCCCCGAGCGACTACGTATAAACGCCCTGTAGCGGCCTCGTGATCGCCCGCATCCGGTCCATCATCAGCGCAAAGTTGTCCAGCCGCAGGGCCTGCGCCCCATCGCAGAGCGCCTCCTCCGGCCTCGGATGCACCTCAACCATCAGCCCGTCCGCTCCCGACGCCGCAGCCGCCAGCGCCATCGGCGTCACCAGGTACCACTTTCCTGTAGCGTGGCTCGGGTCCGCGATGATCGGCAGGTGGCTCAGCCGCTGGATAACGGGTATGGCGCTCAGGTCCAGCGTGTTTCGCGTGTACTTTTCGAAAGTCCGGATGCCCCGTTCGCAGAGCATCACGTCCGGATTGCCCTGCGCCAGGATGTACTCAGCAGCCAGCAGCCATTCTTCTATCGTCGCCGAAAGGCCCCGTTTCAGCATCACTGCCCTGTTGCACTTCCCAACCTCGTCCAAAAGGTTGAAGTTCTGCATGTTCCGCGCCCCGATCTGCAGGATATCCGCATACTGGGCCACTACTTCAACATCGGTTGTAGTCATCACCTCAGTGATAACAGGCATCCCTGTCTCTTCCCGTGCCCGGGCCAGCAGCTCCAGCCCCGCCTCCCCCATCCCCCGGAAGCTGTACGGAGAAGTCCTTGGCTTGTACGCTCCGCCCCGCAGGATGTTTGCACCCGCATCCCTCACACCCAGCGCCGTCTCCAGAAGCTGGTCCCAGCTTTCCACGGCGCAGGGACCGGCCATCACCACCGGCTCCCCACCCCCGATCTCCACGTCCCCGACCCTTATCACCGTATCCTCCGGGTGAAAGTCCCGACTCGGCAGTTTGAATGGACTCGAAACCGTTACAACCTCAATTACGCCTTCCATATATTCCAGGTTGGACTTCAGGTCGGGATAAGTCTTCCCCACCACCCCCACTATTACCCTGTCCTCGCCCCGGGACAGGTGCGCCGATAGCCCCAGCGTCGTCAGCCGGTTCTTTACGGCATCGATGTTCTCTTCCGAGCAGTTTGCATTCATGACCACTATCATCTGACTCTCCCGGACCTGGGCCGGCTACGCGCTGTCCGCATCCACTATGTACGCAGCTCCCGCAAAGCCTGGCCTAAGTTGTCTGGCCTCCTTCATGTATACGTGCCTTATATCCTTTAGTTGTTTGTCTGTATTCACCAGCACCAGCACCCGGATCACCTTCTTAAGACCCTTGGGCACATCCATCTCATGGCCGCAGAGCAACGCATTATCGACCCATCCCAGGTGTCTGGCCGCCACCGCCGGATACTCCGCATTCAGGTCGAGAGTCGTGGTGAACGTCGCCGCGGCAATGTTCTCCAGCTGGATATCGTTGGCCTTTATCAGGTGTTCCAATAGCTCTGTTGTAGCCTCGAGAATTGCCTCCTCGGTATTCTCCTCCGCGATTGTCGCTCCTCTTATTCCTCTACACCACAAAACGATTCAACTCCTAAGCCACTGCCTCTACGCAGCCCCGAAGCCCTCGCACAAACTCTTTCACGTTCTTTTCCCGTGCCTCTGGCGCCGACTGCTCAATCAAGTTTATCAGGGCGCTGCCCACTGCGACACCGTCCGCCATCTCGAATACCGTATCTACGTGCTCCTTCTTCGATATCCCGAACCCGACAAGAAGCGGAAGGTCTGTCTCCGCCTTTACCCTGTCCAGGAACTCCGAAACATCGGACCGCAGGTCTCGTCTTGCCCCCGTGACCCCCGTCACGCTAACGCAATACACAAACCCGGAGCCCGTCTGCGCCACCCCCCTTATCCGTTCCACCGTGCTCGTCGGCGCCAATAGGAATATCAGGTCGATCCCCTGCGTCCTCAACACCCTCTGCAAAGGCCCAGCCTCCTCCAGCGGTAAGTCCACTACAATTACCCCATCCACTCCCGCGTCCCCCGCCTCCTCCCCAAACCTGTCCAGTCCGTAGCTGAGCACTGGGTTGTAGTACCCCATCAGCACTATCGGCGTCCCGGGAAACCGCGCCCGAGTTTTACGCGAACATTCCAGGCAGTCTCTCAACGTAATGCTCTGCTCCAGCGCAATCTGGCTCGACTTCTGGATCGTCGGACCCTCCGCAAGGGGGTCACTGAACGGAACTCCTAGTTCAATAACGTCTACACCGCCTTCCACCATTGCCGCAATCAAAGCATCATCGGCGCCTGTTTCCGGATACCCGACGGTAAGGAAGGTCGCAATTATCGGCCTCCCTTCCGCCTTGGCCCGTCTGAAGCTGTCGGATAAACGACTCAATTGCCTGCCAGGTCCTGTTCTACGGTCATGGAAAACCGTCTGTTCCAAACTTCACACATTATTAAGTGATGAATACTAACACCCAGCTACCCGTCTTTCAACAAACGTGCGTAGTTGCCCCTGCTTTCCAATCTGCGTTTACTTCAATTCACCTCTCCCTTCAGACCCTTCTCCCTTTCCCCTACAGGCTTGACACAACATGGGCCTGTCGTTATCTTGGAACCGCTTCATTTCGGAAGCCATATCCCTAGGCCCGCAGCCAAGGACTCAACCTGTCTCTCGTCAGAGAGGGAAAAGAGGCCCGCCATTGAAATGGATCGACTACGCCAGCCCCACCTCCCTTAGCGAGGCCCTTGATATCCTCGCCAGGGACGGCGACCGTACCCGTGCCCTCGCCGGCGGCACCGACATCCTCGTTCAGCTTCGAGCTCGCCGCCGCTCTCCCGACATCCTCCTCGACGTCAAGTCCATCCCGGAACTCAACGAGCTCTCGTATGACGCTTCCTCGGGACTGACCATCGGCGCCGCAGTGGAATGCTACAAGATCTATGAAGACGCCGCAGTGAAAGAACACTACGCCGCCCTTGTGGACTGCACATCCATCATCGGAGGGATACAGATACAGGGCCGGGCCTCCGTCGGCGGCAACCTCTGCAACGCAGCCCCCAGCGCGGACTCCATACCCGCCCTCATTGCCTACGGCGCCACCGCTAACATCGCCGGACCTAATGGCACCCGCAGCGTCCCCGTTGAAGACGTATGCACGGGCCCCGGACAGACCATCCTCGGAGCAGATGAACTCCTGGTCTCCGTCAGCGTCCCCGCCCCGGCGGCCAACTCGGGCGCCCGATACATCCGCTTCATCCCCCGCAACGAAATGGACATCGCCGTCGTCGGCGCCGGCGTATCCGTAGAACTGGACGGTGACACCATCAAGTCCGCCCGAGTCTCCCTCGCTTCCGTCGCCCCGACCCCCCTCTTCGTACGGGAAGCGGGCGACGCCCTCGCCGGTCAGGCCATAAGCGACGAGGCAATCCGCAAGGCCTCGGGCCTCGCCCAGGCCGCTGCAAAACCCATCACCGACATGCGAGGCACCATCGAGTTCCGCACTCACCTCTGCGAAGTTCTGACCCGACGAGCACTAAACACCGCCATCGAGCGGGCCAAGGAGGCGTCTTAGATGCCTAGGAAAACTTACGTTCAGACAACCATCAACGGCGAAAACGTCGAGTTCCTCTGCGAACCCCGACAGAGCCTCCTCGAAAGCCTGCGTGACGTCATCGGCCTGACCGGTTCCAAGGAAGGCTGCAATGACGGCAACTGTGGCGCCTGCACCGTCAACATGGACGGCCGCATCGTCACCTCGTGCCTCGTACTCGGAGTTGAGGCCGAAGGCAGCAACATCGAGACCATTGAAGGCGTCGCCGAAGGCAACGACCTCCACCCCATCCAGCAGGCCTTCCTCGAAAACGCCGCCCTCCAGTGCGGCATATGCACCCCCGGATTCATCGTCGCAGCCAAGGCCCTCCTCGAACGGGAACCCGACCCCTCCGAGGACCGCATCCGCTTCTGGCTCGCCAATAACCTCTGCCGCTGCACCGGTTATGACAAGATCGTCCGGGCCGTGATGGACGCCGCCCAGAAGATGCAGGAGGTCAAGAGTTGACAACCAGGCAGGGCACCGACTCCAACGTCGTCCTCGTAAACCAGGAATTCGATGTTGTCGGCACCCGGCCTATCCGCCATGATGGCGCCGACAAGGTCACCGGCCGCGCTCGTTACGGCGCCGACTATAAGGCCTCAGACCTGCTATTCGGCAAGGTACTGCGCAGCCCCCACGCCCATGCCCGCATCAAGTCCATCGACACCTCCAGGGCCGAAGCCCTCGAGGGCGTCCGCGCCGTCGTAACTTCTAAAGACTTCCCCAGCGCCGGCTCCGACAAACCCACCCGGCGCTACCAGCGCAACAACGTCCTCGCCGGTGAAAAGGCCCTCTATGTCGGACACGCCGTAGCTGGCGTCGCCGCCGTCAACGACCACATCGCCGAAGAGGCAATTGCCCTTATCGACGTCGATTACGAAGTCCTCGCGCCCGTGACCAGTGCCCCCCAGGGCATGGCCCCCGACGCCCCCATCCTCCACGACGAAATGCGCACCGATGAGTCGGGTGAGCCCGGCAAGGACCCGAGCAACGTTGCCACTCACTTCCAGCAGGTACTAGGCGACGTCAATGAAGGTTTCGCAGAAGCCGACTACATCGTCGAAAAGGACTTTGACACCGCCACCGTACACCAGGGCTACATTGAGCCCCAGAACGGCACCGCCTTCTGGAACCAGGACGGCCGGCTCCACGTCTGGACCAGCACCCAGGGCGCATTCCCCGTCAGGACATCCCTTTCCCAGATATTGGATCTCCCCGTTTCCAGGATCCGGGTAACCCCCATGGAGATTGGCGGAGGCTTCGGAGGCAAGATTCCCGTCTACCTCGAACCCGTGGCCGCCCTCCTTTCTAAGAAGACCGGCCGACCCGTCAAGATGCAGATGTCCCGCAAGGAGGTCTTCGAGGGCACAGGCCCGACCCCCGGCTCCCATATCAAGATCAAGATGGGTGCCACAAGGGACGGAAAGCTCACCGCCGCCCAGGCCTATCTCGCCTACGAGGCCGGGGCATTCCCCGGCTCCCCCGTTGGCGCCGGTGCCACCTGCGTATTCGCCTGCTATGACATCCCCAATATAGTAATCGACGGCTACGACGTCGTCGTCAACAAGCCCAAGACCGCAGCCTACCGGGCCCCGGGCGCCACCAATGCCGCCTTCGCCGCCGAGACCGTCGTAGACATCCTTGCCGAAAAGGTCGGCATGACTTCCCTCGAATTCCGGGCCCTCAACGCTGCACGAGAAGGCACCCGCCGCGCCGACGGAACCTCCTACGGCGTCATCGGCAGCACCGAGGTCATCGACGCCATGAAAGCGCACCCCCACTACAACTCCAAGTTGGAAGGGGTCAACCGCGGCCGCGGCGTCGCCGTCGGTTTCTGGATGAACATCGGCTGGAGGTCCGCCTGCTCCATAAGCGTCAACTATGACGGCACCATCAACCTCCTAACCGGCTCCACCGACATCGGCGGCACCCGGGCCTCCATCGCTATGCAGGCCGCCGAGGTCCTCGGCATCCCCGCCGAGGACGTTAACCCCACCGTCGTTGACACCGACTCCATCGGCTACACCGACGTGACCGGCGGCAGCCGCACATCTTTCGCCACCGGCTGGGCCGCCCACGAAGCCGCAGTAGACGTCCGGGACGAGATGATCAGGCGCGCCGCCCTCATCTGGGAAATCGACCCCGACGACGTGGAGTTCAACAAGAGCGTCTTCAAGTCCAAATCCGACCCCGAGCTCTCCACAACCTTCAAGGATCTCGCCCGGCAGATGAACGAGACCGGCGGAGGCGTCGTTGGCAAGTCCACCGTCGACCCCAAGGGTGTCGGCGTCTCCTTCGCCGGCGCCATCGCAGACGTGGAGGTGGACCCGGAGACCGGAAAGGTTACCGTCCTACGCTTCACCTGCGTACAGGACGTTGGGAAAGCCGTCCACCCATCCTACGTGGAGGGCCAGATGCAGGGCGGCAGCGTCCAGGGCATCGGCTGGGGCATCAATGAGGAGTACTACATGAACTCCGAGGGTGGCATGGACAACTTCACCCTCCTCGACTACCGCATGCCCACTTCCCTTGACCTCCCCATGATCGACACCGTTATCGTCGAAGTGGCCAACCCCGGCCACCCTTACGGCGTTCGCGGCGTCGGAGAGGCCAGCATTATCTCTCCCCCAGCAGCCATCGCCAACGCCATCTACGACGCTATGGGCGTCCGCATGGAGAACCTCCCCATGAATCCCCCGGCCGTATTGGCCGCTCTCGGCAACGGCAACTCCGGGAGCTGAGTCCATGGCCACGGTCTTCATACCTTCCCTGATGCGCACCCTCTCCGGGGGCAAGGATCGCGTCGAAATTGAGGGGGCTACCGTTCGTCAAATCGTCAAGAACCTCGACGAGATGTTCCCCGGCATACAGGACCGACTCATGGAGAACGGCCGCCTCAAACCCATCTTCTCCGTCGCCGTTGACGGCGAGGTCTCCCAGCTCGGCGCCCTCGAAAAAGTCCGGGAAGACAGCGAAGTCCACTTCCTCAACGCCATCGCCGGCGGCTAACTCCCCAAACTGAGGAGCGGGGAGGTGTCCCACCCCCTCTCCCGTCAAGGGAGAGGGTCGGGGTGAGGGTGAAGGTAGAGATCATTCTCCACCTCTTGAGCAAACCAACATGAACAACCCCCCAACCCCCCTCACCTACGAAGATGCCCAGGTAGGCTTCGAATTCACCCCCTACGTCTTCCACGTCACCCGAGACCTCGCAAACCGCCTCGTCGACCTCCTCGATGAAGACCTCCCCGTCTTCCGGGACCCGACCTCAGCCAGAGACGCCGGATACTCCGATATCGTCTCTATCCCCGTCCTCATGAACTGCTACGCCCACTTTATAGCCATTCTTGATGCCGCCGGCTACCGCCGCCCCGGCGAGTCCTTCCACTCCCGCTCCGGCTTCAAGTTCATCGCCCCCGTTTACCCCGGCGACACCATCACCAGCAACATGAAGATCGTCGACAAGTGGGTGAAACGGGGCCAACAGTACCTCGCCTTCCAGATCGAGAGCCGGAACCAGAACGGCGCCCTCGTCGCCGAGAAGTACCACGCCAGCGTCTGGCCCAGCGAGGCCACCGCCGCCCCCACCCCCTAGCCCCGAGGAGACTCCCGTGACCCAAGCCCCATCGCAGGCAATCAACGTAGGCGACCGCCTCCCCACCATCACCCGCACCATCACCGAGGAAATGGTCATCGCCTACGAAGAACTCTTCGAGAGAATTGCCGCCCGCAGCGACTGGAAGGCCAGCTTCCACGCCGACCGTGAAGCCGCCGCCCAGACCATGTACCAGGAACCCATCGCCCAGGGGGTCCTCACCGAGGCCTTCTTCTCCGTCCTCATCTCCCGCTGGCTCCCCGACCCCAAAGGCTGGATCGAAGGCGGCACCTTGACCACCAAGTTCATCGCCCCCGTCTGGTACGGCGACACCCTGACCTACCACGCCGAAGTCTCCAAAGTAGATAGCCGCACCGTCCACCTCAACATCTGGGCCGAAGACCAGAACAACAAAAAAGTCCTCGTAGGCCAAGCCTCCGCCCTCCTGTAGACCCCCTCATCATTCCGCCCCCCAAGCCGGAACCCATCCCTCCCCAAAGTGCTGAACTAGAGGCCCACACCTGCCAAAGCCTCAGCTTCGCCTAGCGCAACACCAACTTACATGTCATTCCGAGGCCCCGCGAGGAATCTCAAGCGCCTATCGCCCAGAACAGGCAAGAAAGCTGTGCTCGATTGCGCGAAATCCCCTCTACCTTGACGGGAGAGGGTCAGGGTGAGGGTGATTTCTTCTCTCCCTGCAATGCCACCCAACCCCCTACGGAATAACCCCCTCACCCTTCAACCCCTCGATCTTCCCCCACGAATACCCGTACTCCAGCAGCACCTCCTCCGTGTGCTGCCCGACCAGGGGCGCCGGCCCCCGGGCCCCGTTCTCCGTCCCGCTGAACTTCACTGGGAAATTGATTACTTTGTATTCCCCGTACTCCGGGTGCTCCACCCTCTCGTATACCCCGATCGCCTCCGCCTGCGGGTCCTCCGCGGCCTCTAACATATTCTGGATCGGCGCCCATATCACCTCGTGCTCCGTCAACAGAGGCGCCCACTCGTCCCGGGTCTTCGTCGCGAATATCTTGTCAAACAACGCATTTAGCTCCACGCAGTCCTCCAGCAACCCCTCCACCGTGGAATATTTCTCCACGTGCTCCAAATCCCCCAGCCCCAGCGCCCGACACGCCCTCTTCCAGTAGGGGTCGGGGTTCGGGTTCTCCAGGATCAGCCACTTGCCGTCCTTCGCCTTGTACCAGTTCGTTATCGGGCTCTCGTTCTCATTTCGGTACGGCCTTCGTTTCGCATCCTGACCATTCACCAGCGTCCTCTGCAGGTCCGTCCCGATAACCCAAAGGCCCGTCGCAAACAGCGACCCCCACAGCTCCTGTCCCTCTCCCGTCCTCTCCCTGTGATAGAGAGCCCCCAGCACACCCGCCAGCAGCCCCAGCGACGTTGAGTGGTCGCCCATCCCGCCCCGCTGCAGTATCGGCGGCTCATCCGGCCACCCCATCAGGTTCATGATCCCTGATCTTGACCAGAACGCCCCGAAGTCCATCCCCAGCCTGTCGTACATCGGCCCCTTCTCCCCATACCCCGTAAAGGATATGTATATAAGGCGCGAGTTGAGAGCCTTCAAATCCTCATACGTCACCCCGAACCTTTCCCGGCGCCTCGGCAGCAGGTTCGTCACGAACACGTCCACGCTCTCGGCAATCTTGTGCACTATCTCCCGAGACCCCTGCTTGCTCAGGTCCAGCGCAATGCTCCTCTTTCCCCGGTTGTCCTGCTCGAACGCGTAGTTTTCCGGGTCGGTCTGCTTGTATCCGCGCCACGGGTCCCCCCTGTGCGGCTCGACCTTGATCACCTCCGCCCCCAGGTCGCACAGCAGGGCCCCGGCTGCCGGCGCCGCCAGCCAGTTCGCTATCTCCAGGACCCGAATCCCATCAAGTATTCTGCTCATTTGCCTTCCGCGTCGGGGGGGATGTCGGTCAAGTATAATGTTCTCTCCGAAGCGGCGGCAACGCGTTAAACTCGGGGGCGATTTACCATGCTGATCGACGGCCACGCATACATCTTTGAACCCATGGACTCCCCAGCCGGCTACCCGACCCTCGACCAGAAAATGCGGGCAGTCCAGCAGGAGCTGTCCATCCACCACCAGCCCGTCTGGCGAGTCCGCGACCGCGCCTTCGCCGACAACTCCGTCCTCGCCGACCCCGACACCGGTGTTCTCCATGACGTCACCTGGGGTCGGGACAAGGACCGGCTCACTTGGACTTACCAAGGCGAGACCTACACCAAGCAGTACCTTCCGCCCCTCCTCAACAACCTCGAAATGCCCGCCGACCGCCTCATCGCCGAAATGGACTACGCCCGCGTCGACATCGCCATCCTCCACAACGCCTCCCACCTTGGCCGCAACAACAAGTTCCACTCCGAGGCCGCCGCCCGCTACCCCGACCGCATCAAGAGCCTCGTCCACATCCCAGAAACCGACATCCCCTCAGACCCCCACGCCGCCCTTCGGGAAGTAGAGCATTGGCTGAACGCCGGTGGCGTGTGCGGCTACCAGTTCTTCACCCGCCCCTACTCCACCGGCGGCTTTGCCGAAAGCTGGAACGCGGGCCCCATGCGCGAATTCTGGCAGGGCATCTCTACCTTCGGTCTCCCCATTTACTTCACCGTCCAACCCAAAGCCGGTCAGGCCTTCGCCAAGTCTGGCACCGCCAGCTACCTCCAGGAGCTCGACACCGTGTACAACTGGATGCAGGACCACCCCGACACCCCCGTCGTCCTCACTCACGGCCTCTCCTGGGGAAACTTTCGCCAGGACGACCGCATCATCCTCCCGGAAGAGGTCTGGCGGGTCTTCGAGTCCGACAGCTGCAACCTCCAGCTCCTCTTCCCCATCCAGCTTGGCGGCATCTGGCAGTACCCCTTCAGGAACGTCGAGCCCACCGTCCAGGAAATCATTAACCGCATCGGCTCCGACCATGTCATAGTCGGCACCGATATACCCATGGTCCTGCGGTTCTGGAACTACCGCCAGTGCTTCGACCAGTACCGAGCCCACTGTCCCTTCCTCTCCGAGGAAGACCGCTCTAATATCCTCGGCGGCACCGTCGCCAGGATTCATAATTTCTAGGCCCGTCCGTTTCTCACTCTCGGGAGCTTAACCATGAACAACGGCTTCAAAGTCATGGACAGCGACATCCACGTCTCCGAACCCCCGGACCTGTGGACCGACTACATCGACCCCGCCTTCAAAGACCTCGCCCCCCGCAAGATGTCCATGAACGGCGGAGGCGAGACCTGGTACTCCAACGGCAGACCCCTACCCGCCTTCATTGACCTCCCCGAACGCCAGCGCGGCCTCGATATCCGCAACGAAATCGCCCGGCGAAAGGCGGAATCCGAAGGCACCTACCAGCCCGACAAGCACCTGTCCGGCAGCCTCGGCCCCGGCGAGGAGGAAGGCTCCCGACCCGAGCACATGCTCGAAGCCGTCAAGGTGGAAGGCCTTGATGTAGCCATCTGCTTCCGCACCATGGGCGCCCACGTAATAGGCTACGACGACATGGACCCCTACCTGGCCGCCGCTATCTGCCGGGCTTTCAACCTCTGGCTCCGTGACTACTGCGACGCAGACCCATCCATCCTCAAGCTCGGCGCCCTCGTCCCCATGCACGATGTTAACCTCGCCATCCAGGAGGCCGAGTACGCCGTCAACACCCTCGGCGCCGTGACCCTGGTCCTCCCCAGCAACCCGGTCCTCCAACGCCCCTGGTACGACCCCTGCTACGACCCCTTCTGGAACACCGCCCAGTCCCTCGGCGTCCCCGTGTCCTTCCACGGCATCCAGATGGCCTACCAGAACCACCTCGCCCGCCGCTACATGGACAACCACGCCCTCGGCCACTCCGTTGCCCACCCTGTCGAGCTGATATGCACCCTCGGCAACATGCTCTCCGGCGGGGTTCTCCAGAGAAACCCGACCCTCAAGGCCGCCTTCTTGGAAGGTCACAGCAGCTGGGTCCCCTGGTGGCTCTACTGCCTCGACGAGCACGAGGAAATGATGGGCGACAAGGAGCGCTTCCGCCTCACCCGCCCCCCGAGCGAATACTTCCAGGAACGCTGCTTCGTCTCAGTAGACCCCGACGAGGCCCTCGTCAAGTACACCATCCAGGCCATCGGCTCCAAGAACCTCGTCATCTCCACCGACTGGCCCCACAACGATTCCGCCTACCCCCACGCCATCGAGACCTTCCTTTCCCTTGAAGGCGTCCCCGAGTCCAGCCAGCGCGAAATCCTCTGGGACAACTGCGCCCGCCTCTACAACATCTCCTAAATCCCCCCACCTCTATTCTTCTTTGCCTCACCCTTCAGGAGAACCTTATACCATTGTCATCCCGAGGCTCCGCGAGGGATCTAGGACTTGCCCACCCACATCCATTACATCCACCCTCCCCTTCCCCTTAGTACTGCATTAGGGGCCTGCCCCGAGTCCCTCGAGGTGGAGAGGGGGATCAAGGGGGTGAGGGTTCCGCTGGGGGGCGGGGGCCCCTTACCCCCCACCGAAAAGCGGAATAACCTCCCGAGCAATCCGCCCCGGCATCTCCGCCGTCACCTCCTCCGGCCCCGAGGGACTGAATATGAAATGCTCCACCCCCGCCTCCCGGTACTCCCCCATCCGCCCCACGATCTGCTCCGGCGTCCCCAGCAGCGCATATTTCCGCACAAGCGCATCGAAAGACTGCCCGTAGTCTCCCCCCAGTGCCTGGCTCGACATCCGGGCCGCCTCGTCGTAGTCATCCGCAATGCAGATCGGCACCCACACCGTCGGGTCTATCCCCCCCGGGTCCCGACCCGCCCCCTCCGCAATCTCCACGATCTGCGTCCACCCCTCCTTGAACAGTTCCGGCGAGTACATGTATGGGATCCACCCGTCCCCATAAAGTCCCGTCCTCCGCACCGACTTCCGCCTCCCGCCCACGTAGATTGGCGGATGCGGCTTCTGCACCGGGTGCGGCTCCAGCCCGATGTCCTCCATTTCATAGAACCGCCCCGAAAACGTCACCGACTCCTCAGTCCAAAGCCTCTTCATCAGCCGAAGTATCTCGTTCGCCCGCGGCCCGCGCTCGTTCACCGGCACCCCCATCGCCTCGAATTCCTTCGGGTACTCGCCGCCAATGCCAATCCCGAAGTCCACCCTCCCCCCGGAGATGTGGTCCAGCGTCGTCACCGCCTTGCACATCAGAATCGGGTGCTTCAGAGGAATCAGCACGATAGCCGTGCCCAGCCTGATGCGTTCCGTTACAGCCGCTGCCGCGGCCATCTGCATCAGGCTGTCGTGGATTGGATGTCGCCAGACTACGTGCTCCCCCGCCCACAGCGTGTCGAAGCCTAACTCCTCCGCCTCCTTCGCCTGCGCCGTGGCATCACCCCCGCTCTCCTTGAGCGTAATCCCGTACTTCATCCCGGAAACCAGGGATTAGGCTAGCTTCTCGCTTACCTCGCCCAGGATCTCGCTCAGGTTGCTTACTATGAAGTCGACTTCGTCCTTCGTTATGCACAGGGGTGGGCTCAGGAATATCAGGTTGCCCCGCTGCCGAGTCAGGATCTGGTGGTTCAGGAATCCCTCGGTCAGCAGCTGCCCCAGCCCCGAGTCCTCGGCGAACTTCTCCTTCGTGTCCCGGTCCTTTACTATCTCCACCCCCGCCAGTAGCCCTAGACCGCCCCGCACCTCCCCGACAATCGGGTGCTCGTACAGCGTCTGAAGTTGCTCGTGTAGGTACGTCCCCATCGCCGCAGAGTTTTCTATCAGGCCCTCGTTCTCCAGGATGTCCAGGTTGGCCATGGACGCCGCACAGGAAACCGGGTTCCCTCCAAACGTGAACAGGTGCTTGAACGTCTTGTCCTCCCCGCCTATGAATTCGTCCGCCACCGACTTCCTCGCCACCGCTGCCCCGATCGGCAGATATCCACTCGAAAGCCCCTTCGCCATTGTCATTATGTCGGGCTGCAGGTCCCAGTGCTCGGAGGCGAACATCTTCCCCGTCCGCCCGAATCCCGTGATCACCTCATCGACTATCAGCAGGACGCCGTACTTGTCGCATATCTCTCTGACCGTCGGCCAGTATTCGGGATGCGGCACTGCCATCTTGGACGTGGAAATCGGTTCTCCAATTACTGCCGCCACCGTTTCCGGCCCCTCATGTAAAATCGCCCGTTCGATTTCTTTTGCGCTCTCCACGTCGCCGCCACCGGATTGGCTTCCGTAATGGTCCGGCGTGGGCACGTGAATGTTGCCCGGTACCAGGGGCCCGAAACCCTGGGTCCCCGGGTATCCTCCCAGGCTCATCAATGCAAACGTCGCCCCGTGATATGAGTTCTGCCGGCTGATGACCTTGTACCGACCCGCCTCCCCCCTGTTCTTGTGGTACGCCTTCGCCATCTTCAACGCCGACTCCACCGCCTCCGACCCCCCGCTTACCAGGAAAGCCCGAGACTCCTTGTCCCGGGACAGGCCCGCCAGCCTCTTGGACAGCTGCAGCGCAGGCACGTTCGTGGTGTTCTCCGGCGAGTACGTGATCGTCTGCATCTGCTGGTAGACCGCCTCCGCAATCTCCTTCCGCCCGTAGCCGATGTTCTTCAGCCACATCCCTGAAAGCACATCTATGTACTTCCTCCCCTCCGTGTCCTCCACCCAGCACCCTTCCCCGTCTGCCATCACGTGGAGCCCGTCCTCCTTCTCGAAGTCCGCTACCTGCTGGGAATGCGGCCAGAAATAGTTAAGGGCCATCTCCTTCAGTTCACCGGCGGTCGGGGTCTGGGTGGCTGCCATAGCAAAACTCCTTTACGGAACATCCAATGAGATTGCAAAGCCCCGGGCGCTAACACCGCCGCCCGTGGCCTCCGCGCCCGATTCTATACTCCCCCCTCTACCCGGTCAAACCAACCCAAATGCCTACCGATGAGCATTCGCATTTCCGTCATTCCCGCCCCCGATCGGGAATCCATCCCCGGGTGGCGGGGCCGCTCATGCTGAGGCTCTCGAAGTATGAGCGGAGGCGGAGCCAACGGCTTGCCAATACGTCCCGTCAGCCTTGCAAAAGCCCCACCCCCCTCTCCTCTGTCATTCCGATGCCCCGCGAGGAATCTGGGACTTGCCCACTCACGCCTCTCACCCCTTCCACACTCCCCTCCCCTGTAGGGGTGCCCCTTGTGGGTACCCTGTGCGCCACACACCCCCATCACCCCCACTCTCCTCCGCCACCCCCCCCAAACCTGCACATTTGCTCTACCTGAACCCCCGTGCTATACTACTCCCCAGGGCCACCGACCTCGTACCTCGGAGCCCATCACACAGGAAAGGAATAAGGAGTTTATGAGCCGCACCAGCCTGATCAGCTCACGTCGCACCCGGGCGCTGCGCGACCGCCCGGCCTACGACACGCGTCACCTCCCCTCACCCTTTCCTCCAGGCGATGGAAGGTCCATCGACTCTCCGCGGCACACCTGTCATCCAGGTCTCCCCCGCGGCTGCGCCCCCTCATTGGGGCGTCTAGCCCCCGCCATGTGCGAGGGGCTCTACCCCGACTTTGTCGGGTCCCCCGAGGCCATCGCGCCCCGGGACTACTCCCCCGTCTCAAATCTCGGAGGCTCCCATTCACCTAGAGACGGCAGAGAGTCTGTGCTCCCATCCCTCCGAATGATGGAGCGCTTCCCGCATACGGACAGGCCGCAAGGGGATACTCCCTCTCGCCCTGCCGACTTGCGGGTCTGGCGCAGCTTGGCCCCCCGGCCCCTGCGCCCTGGCCATGGTCCTTCCATCGCCTACACCCCCTTCCCGTCATTCCCGACCCCGATCGGGAACCTATGGGTGGGGGTTCCGCTCGCCCTGAGCGTAGTCGAAGGGTCTCAAGAGCGGAACGGCGCAGTGCTGCAACCACCAACCAACGCCCCTCACACTGTCATTCCGATGCCCTGCGAGGAATCTGGGGTGGTGTCCTGTTCCCTCTCCCCAGTAATGAAACTAGAGGGAGCCGTTGGCGCAGGCGCGCCAACGGCTCCCTCTGTTTTTCTCTCCCCCTCTCCCTTAAAGGCCCTAAGAGCCTGCCCCGAGTCCCTCGGGGGGGAGAGGGGGACCAAGGGGGTGAGGGTTCCCCTCCGGCCCACCCAAAATGCACCACGCCCCTGGTTTTCTACTCTAGGCGTCATTCAATCAAACCAGCTACGAGTTCAATCAACGTTCAATCAATCTTCAATCAAACGCCCCATCACTCCCTGGGCGCCCCACCCCCATCCAATTGTCCCCAATTATTGCCCTGTGCTATACTCCCTCGCGCCCATTTTCAGGCTATGCAGGAAGGAATAGAGCAACTTAAGCATGGTACAAGAGACCGTAACGGAACCCCAACCCGCCGCTGAAGCGCCTGTGGTCGAAACCCAGGAAGAGCAACTTCCTGAACCCGTCACAATGAAGCTCCTCCTCGAATCGGGTGTCCACTTCGGACACCAGACCCGACGCTGGCACCCCAAGATGAAGCGCTACATCTTCACCCAGCGCAACGGCATCCACATCGTCGACCTTCAGCAGACCATCACCAAGCTCAACGAGGCCTGTGACTTCGTCCGCTCCCTCGTCATGGAAGGCGGCGAGGTCCTCTTCGTCGGCACCAAGAAACAGGCCCAGGACGTAATCCACGATGCAGCCACCCGCTGCGGCATGCACTACGTCAATATCCGATGGCTCGGCGGCACCCTCACCAACTTCGGCACAATCCAGTCCCGAATAGACCACCTTGTACGCCTCGAAGACCAGAAGGAGAAGGGCGTTTTCGAGACCCTCCCCAAGAAAGAAGCCCAGAAGCTCGAGGAGAAAATCGTCCGTATGAACCGCCTCCTCGGCGGGATCAAGGAGATGACCAAGCTCCCCGACGCCGTTTTCATCGTCGACCCCGGCAAGGAGGACATCGCCGTCAAGGAGTCCCAGCGCGTCGACGTTCCCCTCGTTGCCATCGTTGATACCGATTGCGACCCCAACCTCATCGATCACCCCATCCCCGGCAACGACGACGCCATCCGCTCTATTAAGCTCATCAGCGGCAAGATCTCCGACGCCGTCCTCGAAGGCGTCGAGCTCCGACAGCGCCTCGCCGAAGAGCAGCAGAAGGCCTACGAGGAGGCCATGGTCGAACCCGAAGAAGAGGCCTCCGAAACCTTTTCCCCCGAACCTGAAGAAGAGCAAACACCCGAGCCTACCCAGGAATAACCATGCCAGTAACTACCGATTCCATCAAAGAACTCCGAGACCGCTCAGGCGCCGGCATCATGGACTGCAAGCGCGCCCTCGAAGCCGCCGACGGCGTAATCGAAGAGGCCGAAAAGCTCCTCGCCCAGAAGGGTCTTGCCTTGGCCTCCAAGAAAGCCGGCCGCACCGCCGACCAGGGCGTTGTCGACTTCTATGTCCACTCCGGCGGACGCCTCGGCGCCATGATCGAAGTCAACTGCGAGACCGACTTCGTTGCCAGGACGGACCAGTTCAAGGCCCTCGCCCACGACCTTGCCATGCAGGTCGCTGCCATGGAACCCGTCTACGTCCGCGCCGATGATGTCCCGGAGGACTACCCCCGCCCCGCCGAGGAAGTCGCCCTTCTCTCCCAGGCCTTCATCAAGGACCCCTCCAAGTCCATCCAGGATCTCGTCAACGAGTCCATCGGCCAGCTCCGCGAGAATATCCAGGTTCGTCGCTTCACCAGGTTCGAGATCGGTAAGTGACCCCTGCCGCCAACCCCAAGTACCGCCGCCTCCTCATCAAGATTAGCGGCGAGGCCCTGTCGGGCAATCGGGGTTTTGGCATCGACGACGAGACCGTTGCCCTTGTCGCACGCCAGATAAAGGAAGCCAAGAGCACCGACTGCCAGATCGCCATGGTCGTCGGCGGCGGCAATATCTGGCGCGGCGCAGAGGCCGCATCCAACGGCATGGACCGCGCTACCGCAGACTACGCCGGTATGCTCGCCACAGTCATCAACTCCCTCGTCATGCAGGATGCACTCGAAAAGCAGGGCATCGACACCCGCGTCCAGACCGCCCTGCCCATCCAGTCCGTCGCCGAGCCCTACATCCGCCGCCGCGCCATGCGCCACCTCGAAAAGGGTCGCGTCGTCATCTTCGCCGCAGGCACCGGCAACCCTTACCTCACCACCGACACCACCGCCGCCCTGCGCGCCGTCGAAATCGCAGCCGATGTTGTCCTCATGGCCAAGAACGGCGTCGACGGCGTCTATGAAGCCGACCCCAAATCCCACCCCGACGCCCGGAAGCTCCCCAACCTCAAATACCTGGAGGCGCTTAACCTCCGCCTCGGCGTCATGGACAGCACTGCCCTCTCCCTCTGCCTCGACAACCAGATCCCCATCATAGTCTTCAACTTCCAGTCCCCTGACTCCCTCGACCGCATCCTCCGCGGTGAACACGTCGGCACCCTCATCTCCTGACCACCCCCTCCCCTTGCCCCCGCCCCCTCCCGATATTACACTTGCCCCCACCACCTCCCGACCGGAGGATCTTTGCCATGCCGGAAACCGATGATCTCCTTACCGAAACCGAACTCAAGATGGAGGATTCCGTCGACGCCCTTGTAAGGAGCCTCGCCTCCGTCAGGACCGGCCGCGCCAGCCCCGGCCTCATCGAAAACCTCCTCATCGACTATTACGGCGCCTCCACCCCCCTCAACCAGCTCGCTTCCATCGCCGTACCCGACGCCCGGCTCCTCACCGTCCAACCTTGGGACAAGAGCTCGATACCAGCCGTCGAGAAGTCCATCCTCCAGGCCGACCTCGGCCTCAACCCCGCCTCCGATGGTGCCATCATCCGGATCCCCATCCCACCCCTCACCGATGAGCGCCGCCGGGAATTGGCGAAGCTGGTAAGCCGGCGAGTCGAAGAAGGTCGGGTCAGCGTCCGTAACGCCCGTAGGGAGTCTGTGGAGCAGGCCCGTTCTATGAAGAAAGCCAAGGACATCTCCGAGGATGAGGAGCGCCGCGCCACCGACCAGATCCAAAAGCTCACCGACTCCTTCATAAAGAAGATCTCCGAACTCGGCGAGGCCAAGGAGCAGGAGTTGATGGAAGGGTAGCCCGCTTACCGTTCTCAGACTTCATTGCACCCTGTCCGTTCGTGGAAGCAAGCCCTAGAGGACCCTTTTGGAACACTCCGCCGTTAGCCCTATACCATTGGTAGACCCCCAGACCTCCCCCGTCCCCCGGCACGTCGCCATTATCATGGACGGCAACGGCAGGTGGGCCCAGCGGCGTAACCTGCCCCGCCTCAAGGGCCACAGCGCTGGCATATCCAACATCCGCCCCGTCATCGAGGATTTTGCAAAGCATGGCGTCGAGTATCTCACCCTTTATGCCTTCTCTACGGAGAACTGGGCCCGACCCCCGGAAGAGGTCCAGGGCCTCCTCGAATTCCTCGCCGCCGCCATCAGGGACGAGACCCAGTACTTCCACGAAAGAGGCGTCCGCCTGGTCCACATCGGCCGCATAGACCGACTCTCTCATGACCTCCAGGCCTCCATACAGGAAGCCGTTGACCTCACCAGCAGCAACACCAACATGACCGTCTGCATCGCCTTCGACTACGGCGGCCGCGCGGAGATCCTCACCGCCATCAGGCAAATGCTCAGGGACGGCATAGACCCGACCTCCGTCGACGAACAGCTCGTTTCCGACTACCTCTACACCCGGAACATCCCGGACCCCGACCTTATCATCCGCACCGCCGGCGAGATGCGCCTAAGCAACTTCCTCATCTGGCAGTCAGCCTACAGCGAATACTATTTCACCGACAAAGCCTGGCCCGAGTTCGACCAGGAGGAGGTCCGAAACTCCCTGCAGGCCTATTCCCAGCGCCAAAGACGGTTCGGTGGCATCGACTCCTGACCCTTCCGCACCCTCTCCCTTGGCGGGAGAGAATCAGGGTGAGGGTGAACGTAATTCTAAGCGCCCCTCCAATCTCCTCCTCCGCATCCTTACCGCCGCCGTCGGCCTCCCGGTCCTTTTTGCCGTAGTCTGGCTCGGCGACCCCCTGGTCTCCATCGCTGTGGCCATCGTCGCAATAGCCGCGGCCCTGGAGTTCTATTTCCTAATCGGGAAGCGCTGGTTATCTCCTGCAACCCTGGCTGGCCTTTTCTTATCCGCCATTTTCTTGGTAGGCGTCATATTCTTCGATGCAGTAGTCCTCCCCGTGCTCACCGCCGCATCCGTCGCCCTCTGCCTCGGCATCCTCTACCTGAAACAGCATCAACCCTTGAGCTTCGTTGGCCCCGTAATGTGGGGCGGTCTCGGAGCCTTCCTGATCGCTTGGCCCTTGGCTCACTTCGTCCTTCTCCGGGACCTCTCCCAGGGTCGGGACTGGGTCTTCTACACCCTCGTAACCGTCTTCGCCGCCGACGCCGGTGCTTACTTCATCGGTAAAGCCGTTGGGCAGCGCAAACTCGCCCCCCGCATCAGCCCCAACAAGACCATGGAAGGTGCTGGGGGTGGAGTCGCCGCCGCCGTCATTTTGGGCACCCTCGTCCACTACGTTATGGACCTCCCCGGCGCCCTCGCCCCCATCTCCGCTCTCTCCGCCATAGTGGCCCTCGTATCGATGGCGGGAGACCTCGCCGAGTCCTACCTCAAACGCAGAGTAGGCGCCAAGGAGTCCGGCAAGCTCCTCCCGGGTCACGGCGGCGTCCTGGACCGCCTCGACAGCGTTGTATTCACCATACCCCTTGTATACTATTACGTAGCATGACTGACGGGATAAAAGGCCTTGCCGTCCTCGGCTCCACGGGCTCCATAGGCACCCAGACCCTGGACATCGTGCGCGCCTTTCCGGGCCGGTTCAGGGTCATCGGCTTGACCGCCGGGCGCAACACCTCTCTCTTCAACCGGCAGCTTTCGGAGTTCTCCCCCGACTTCGCCTGCTCCCTTAACCCCTCCTCCGACACCCGCGCCTTGATCGCTGACTCCTCCCAGTGGTCCTCCCCAGAGGAAATCGCCTCCCACCCCGATGTCGATATCGTCGTCATGGCAACCTTCGGACGCATCGGCCTCGAACCGACCCTCGCCGCCCTGCGTGCCGGCAAGCGTGTCGTCCTTTCCAACAAGGAAGTCATCGTTTCCGCTGGAGAGCTGGTCGTCAAGGAGGCCAAAGCCTCGGGAGCGGAAATCATCCCCGTCGACAGCGAGCCCAGCGCCATCTGGCAGTGTCTCCAGGGCGAGGGTGACGTCTCCCGACTCGTTCTCACCGCATCCGGCGGTCCCTTCCGCCAGCGCCCCATCGACGAACTCCAGGACGTCACACCCGACGAAGCCCTCCGCCACCCGACCTGGAAGATGGGCAACAAGATCACCATCGATTCCTCCACCCTCATGAACAAGGGCTTTGAGGTCATCGAGTCCCACTGGCTCTTTGACATGCCCTACGAAAAGATCGAAGTCGTGGTCCATCCCCAGAGCACCGTCCACTCCTTCGTCGAATTCTCCGACGGCTCCGTCAAGGCCCAGATCGGCCCCACCGACATGCGGCTCCCCATCCAGTACGCCCTCTCCCACCCCGAGCGCTGGTACAACGGCCACACCCCCCGCATGGGTTCTTTATCCACTCTGGAACTTACCTTCCAGGAGCTCGACACCAACCGATACCCCTGCTTCACCCTCGCCGTCGACGCAGGCAAGAAGGGTGGCACCTACCCCGCCGTCCTCAGCGCCGCCGACGAAGTCGCCGTCCGTCTCTTCCTAGACCGTCGCATCGGCTTTAACGACATCTTCCGTGTCGTCGAAAAGGTTCTCGAGCGCCACGACCCCGTCTTCGAACCTTCCTTCCAGGACATCCTCGCTGCCGACCGCTGGGCCCGAGACATGGCTTCCGGCTGACCACCCAGCCCCGATGACCACCGTCCTCCTTTTCTTCATCGTCATCAGCGTCCTCATCGTCATCCACGAATTCGGGCATTTCATTGCAGCCCGAGCCTTCAACGTCCGCGTCGAGGAGTTCGCCCTCGGCTTCCCGCCCCGCATCGCCTCTGTGGTGCGTGGTGAGACCCGTTACAGCATAAACGCCATCCCCATAGGCGGTTACGTAAAGCTAACCGGCGAGGAAGATCCCACAGACCCCCGCAGCCTCGCCACCCGCAGCATCCGCGTCCGAGTCACCATCCTCCTGGCCGGCATTTTCATGAACCTGGCCCTCACTCTTGTCCTATTCGCAGTCTTCTTCACCTTCCCGCCCGAGGTCGTCGGCACCCAGGTAATCGTCGCCCGCGTCGAACCCGGCTCCCCTGCCTACGCAGCGGGTATGCTCCCCGGGGACGTCTTCCTGCGCAGTGATCTTTCCTTTGAAGGTTCAACCCTGCAGCTCCTGGACCAGCCCGAGGACGCTGACCCCTACGGAGGCACGGAAATCCAGTCCCTCCGGGACGTCACTGACTACACTCAGGACAACCTCGGGCAGGAGGTCTCCTTTCTCATGGCCCGTGGCAACACCCCCGTTATAGTTAGGCTAATCCCGCGCGCCAACCCTCCCCCCGACCAGGGGCCTATGGGCATCGGTGTCGGCGTGTCCGGCGGAGAAGTCGTGACCCGCTTCAGCCCCAGCCTCAGCGTCATTCCCGAGTCCTTCGTCCAGGTCTACCGGTTCGTCACCACCATCGGGGAATCCATAGGCAACATCTTCACCTCCACCGAAGGCCGGGAGGGCCTTGCCGGGCCCATCGGCATCGCCCAGGTTACCGGAGAGGTAGCCAGGACCGGAGTCCTCCCCTTTATCGGATTTGTCGCCATTCTCAGCCTGAACCTTGCCTTCTTCAACCTTCTCCCCATCCCTGCCCTCGACGGTGGCCGACTCCTCTTCGTCATCATCGAAGCCTTTCGCGGCGGCCGCCGCATCGCACCCAAGCGCGAAGCCCTGGTCCACCTGATGGGCTTCATGTTCCTCATAGCCGTCATAGTTGTAATCAGCTTCAACGACATCGGCCGCCTGATACGCGGCGAACAGTTCCTCCCCTAACCCCCTCCCCATCCCCTGTAAGGGCAATCCCTTGCGGTTGCCCGGGGTGGCGTGGGGCCGCTCACCCTGAGCGGCGTCGAAGGGTCGAGCGGGGGGAGGCCCACGCCGATCTGACTATCAACACTCTTCTACCCTGCCTCCGAACATCCCTGTCATTCCGAGGCCCCGCGAGGAATCTAGGACTTACCTACTCGCATAACTCCTCGCAAGACCTCCCCACCCATAACCACAAACACCCCCACCGGTAGTATAATCACCCCCGACGCCAGCCCTACTAACCAGCGGAGGTGCCCTCATGGTGCGTTTCGGTTCCAATCGTGACCTGCTCGGCCAGGAGACCGTCGACTTTGACGAACGAGTAGACGTCGCCCGACTCAAGAGAGAGCGCCTCGCCCGGCTCCAGGCCGAAATGGCCAAGGCCGACCTCGGCGGCATCCTCATTTTCGACCCCGTCAACATCCGCTACGCCACCGGTCACCGCCATGCTGGAGTCTTCGGAATGCGGACCTTCGGCCAGTACGCCATCGTCCCCCAGGAAGGTGAACCCTGGCTCTCCGAATATGCTGACGACGGCTCCTGGGCCCTTGAGAAAGGCACCCTGTTCGAGTTCTTCCCCGCCGGTCAGTACGCCGAGGACGCCGCCCGACTCTGGGGCGACCGCATCACGTCTGTACTCAAGGAGAAGGGCATTCTTGGACAGCGGCTGGGCTTCGACAGGCTCGATTTCAACAGCATGGAGTCCCTTCGCAATCACGAGATTCCCCTCGCCGACGCCCGCATCCCCTTCGAACGCGCCCGATCCATTAAGACCGAAGACGAGGTCTCCCTCATCCGCCAGGCATGCGCCGTCGCCGATATCTCCATCTGCGCAGTCCGGGACGCCATCAAGCCCGGCGTCACCGAGCAGGAGCTATTCGCCGTCATGACCTACACCAACCTCAAGCACGGCGGTGAGCATATGGACGCCCGGCTCCTCTCCGCGGGCGGCAACACCAACCCCTGGGGTCAGGGATCCACCGACCGAATAGTTCGCCCCGGTGACCTCGTCGGTTACGACACCGACATGTCCGGACCCATGGGCTACTTCGCCGACTTCTCCCGCACCTACCTCTGCGGCGACGGCCCCCCCAACGACGAGCAGATGGAAGCCTACAAGCTCGGCTACAACTTCATCTACGAGTCCCTGAAACATTTCCAGGTTGGCGCCCACTTCCAGGAAATCGCCGAAAAGTGCCCCGAGTATCCCGAGGAGTACAAGTACCAGCGCTACCCCATGATCGCCCACGGCGACGGCATGTCCGACGAATGGCCCTGCATCTACTGGCCCGACCAGTCCTGGAGCGGCTTCGGCAACGACGACGAGGTCCTCCAGGAAAACATGGTCCTCTCCCTTGAAGGCCTGGCCAGCAAGCGCGGGGCTAGGGAGAGCGTCAAGCTGGAAGAGGAGATCCTCATCACCAGGAACGGCCCCGAGGTTCTCTCTCACGCCCCCTTTGACGATCGTTTCGTCAAACACATCCCGGTCCCTCCGCCGCAACCATCCTAGTTCAGCCGGAGGAGTCGGTTTGAGACTCCCGGAAAAGGTAGCCCTCATCTCCGGCGGCGCCCGAGGCATCGGCGCCGCCATCGCCCGACGCTTCATCGCCGAAGGCGCATCCGTCGTAATAGGCGACATCCTTGTCGAAGAAGGCCGGACTCTAGCCGCTGAGCTTCAGCAGTCCGGCGCCAACATAACCTTCACGCCTCTGGACGTCACCTCCGAATCCTCCTGGGCCGACGCCGTAGCCCTCACCATCGACCGTTACCGCAAGCTCGACATCCTCGTCAACAACGCCGGAGTCACAAAACGTGAACTCATAGAAAACGAGACCGCCGAAAGCTGGGACCGCATCTTCGAGATAAATGCCAAGGGCGTCTTCCTTGGGACCAAAGCCGTCCTTCCTGAAATGAAACGCCATGGCAATGGCGCCATAGTCAATATGTCATCGTCCTACGGGAACATCGGCAGCCCCAACTCCGCCATCTACGGTGCTTCCAAGGCCGCCGTCCGGCTCTTCACCAAGTCCACCGCCATTCAGAACGTTTCATTCGGGGTCCGCGCCAACTCCGTACACCCGGGGCCCGTCAATGCCCCCCTGATTCAGGAATTTCTGCCATTCCCCGAAAAGGTGCGACAGCTCGAATTAATGGTCCCCATGGAGAGGCTCGGCCAGCCCGACGAAATTGCCAGCGCCGTCCTCTTCCTCGCCTCCGACGAGTCCTCTTTCATGACCGGCTCCGAACTCATCATCGACGGAGGTATCAACGCCCGGTAGACCTCATTTAGTTCCCGCAGTTTTCTAGCACTCGTATCTGGCAATACAGTAACGGCTCAGGGACGGCAAAAGGTTCTCACCCAAGGAGCAACCATCATGAGGCTTGAAGGAAAAGTAGCTCTCATTTCCGGCGGGGCCCGAGGCATCGGCGCTGCCGTCGCCCGTCGCTTCGCCACCGAAGGCGCTTCCGTTGTCGTCGGTGACGTTCTCCTAGAAGAAGGCCGGCTCCTCACCGACGAAATCCGGCATTCCGGCGGCGAAATCTCCTTCACCCCCCTCGATGTCACCTCCGAGTCCGCCTGGGCCGACGCCGTTGCCCTCGCCATAGACCGCTACGGCAAGCTCGACATCCTCGTTAACAACGCAGGCGTCATCAGGCGTGACCGCATAGAGGACGAGACCGCAGACCTCTGGGACCGCACCATGGCCGTCAATGCCAAGGGCGTCTTTCTCGGCACCAAGGCCGTCCTCTCCGAGATGAAGCGCCACGGCAACGGGTCCATAGTCAACCTCTCCTCCACTGCCGGCATCGTCGCGGGGCCCAATACCGCATCCTATGGCGCGTCCAAGGCCGCGGTGCGGATCTTCACCAAGTCAACCGCCATCCAGAACGCAAAGCTCGGCGTTAGGGCTAACTCCGTCCACCCGGGCCCCATCAACGCACCCATGATGCACGAGGTGATGGACTTCCCGGACAAGCTTGCCGACAATCTCGCCCGGGTCCCCATGGGCCGCTTCGGAGAACCCGAGGAAGTCGCCAACGTTATCCTCTTCCTCGCCTCCGACGAGTCCTCTTTCGTTACAGGCTCGGAACTCGTCGTGGACGGCGGTATTACCGCCCAGTAGCCCCGACTGCTAAAATATCTACATGAGCAACCGACGCCTCACCAAGCAAGTATACGTAGGCGGTGTTCCCATCGGCGGCGGCAGCCGGATAGTCGTCCAGTCCATGACCGACACAGACACCGCCGACATTGACGCCACTGTCTCCCAGGTCAAACTCCTCGCCGACGCCGGCTCCGAGCTCGTACGTGTAACCGTCAACAACGATGCCGCTGCAGATGCCGTACCCCGCATCCGTGAACGTTTGGATGACATCGGTTGTACCGTGCCACTAATAGGCGACTTCCACTTCATCGGCCACCGACTCCTCCGCACCCACCCCGACTGCGCCCGGACCCTCGCCAAGTTCAGGATCAACCCTGGCAACGTCGGACGAGGCCCCCGCCACGACCAGAACTTCACAACCTTCATTGAAGTCGCCCGTGACCTCGATAAGCCCGTCCGCATCGGCGTCAACGCCGGCAGTCTGGACCCCGACATCCTGGCCAGGAAGATGGACGAAAACTCCCGCAACCCTGACCCCCTAACCGGCGACGAAGTCGAACGCGAAGCGCTAGTAGAAAGCGCCATATCCAGCGCTTCCGCCGCCGTAGACCTTGGACTCCCCGAAGACAAGATCATAATCTCTTGCAAGGTCTCCCGCCTTAATCAGATGGTCGAGGCCTACCGGGAAATCTCCCGACAATGCGACTTCCCCCTGCACCTCGGACTCACCGAGGCCGGAATGGGCACAAAAGGCATCGTCGCCACCACCTCCGCTCTCTCTATCCTCCTATACGAAGGTATCGGAGACACTATCCGCTCCAGCCTGACTCCCGAGCCCGGCGGAGATCGCGCCCGGGAAGTTCGCCTCTGCCAGGAGGTCCTTCAATCCCTCGGCCTCCGCTCCTTCCGACCCGCAGTAACAGCCTGCCCCGGCTGCGGCCGCACCACCTCCACCCTTTTCCGGGAACTCGCCCGGGACATCCAGCAGCACCTCGACAACAAGATGCCCGAATGGAAGTCCCGCTATGCCGGCGCCGAGACCCTCAAGGTTGCCGTGATGGGATGTGTGGTTAACGGCCCCGGCGAGTCCCGCATCGCCGATATCGGCATCTCTCTCCCCGGTACCGGCGAATCTCCTCGCGCCCCCGTCTTCGTAGACGGCAAACGCCAGACCTTCCTCGAAGGCCCCACCATCGCCAACGACTTCGTCCAGATGGTCGAAGACTACGTCGAAACCCGCTGGGGCCCCAACTCCCTCAACTAACATCCGTCATTCCGGCCCCCGAGCCGGAATCCGTCCCCGGGGTGGGGCCGCTCGTGCTGAGGCTCTCGAAGTATGAGCGGGGTGGGACCACACCAGACTAAGTGTCCAGGTTTACGCTTACCCTCCCCCTCACCACATCCGGAAAGTCCGACACCAACCCATCCACCCCCATCCCCATCAACCTGTCCACTCCCGAGTCATCCTCCACCCCCCACCCGAACACCATCTTCCCCGAGGCTTGCACCTCAGTCACCAACGACGCCGTGATGTGAGGCGCCCGCACCCCGATAACCTCACACCCCAGCCCCTCCAACACCTCCACTGGCTCCCGGGGCAGCGCATCCACAATCAACCCCATCCGTAGCCCCGACTCCTTCACCTTCCTCAATAGCGCCGGGTAAAAAGAACAGACCCCCACCCGCCCCTCCTCCCCCGACCCCTTAATAATCTCCAAAAACCACCCTATCGACTTCACATCCTTCAACTCCAGCACCACCCCCACCTCCCCCCGACACACGTCCAACGCCTCCTCCAGCGTCGGGACCCGACACCTCAGCCCCACATCAATTCCCATGAGTTCTGGCAGCGTCATATCCCCAATGGTTCGACCTTCAATAGTCGCATCGTGCGCCAGGATAAAACACCCATCTGCAGTCTCCCGCACGTCCACCTCCACCGCATCCACCCCCAGCCCAATCGCCGCCTCTATCGCCTCCAGCGTATTTCCCGGCCATTCCCTCGTATATCCCCTATGTGCGATGTTTAACACGCCGTCAACCAATTTGCACTAGGCCCGTTCCACATCAGCGTAGGTGTAGACTGGATTGACCAGATCGTTGTCGTCCTCATCGGCCTTTAGCACAATCTCACGTTGGACCACCTTGCCCGGTCGCACGTCGATGGGCATGGAGAACATCGGGCCGTCTACCACGCAAGTGTGAAACTCCCCGTTCTCCCCCAGGGGGTCCACCCCCGACGGCAAATCAGCCAGAAACTGCTGGTCGAACCACCGACCCGCAAACTCCGCCGGTAGCGCCGCCGTATTCACAGCCGTGACCACAGCCTTCAGCCCCGACCCCGTCATCCGCATCGCCAGCTCGCTCGTATCACTACCCCAGATCGGAAAAATCGGGGTGAACCCCGTGCGCCTCAGCTTCTCTTCTCTGTAGCCGCGAATGTCCTCCAGGAACAGGTCCCCGAAAGCCAGGTGGCGCGCTGATTCCCCTTCAGGGAGTGTCAGTATCCTGTCCAGGAATAACCTCATCGCCTCTTCGTATGCCTCGTTAGGGCAGGGATACGGAATCGGAACCTCGTACAACGGCAGCCCGAGCCGCTCCGCCTGCACCCGTAATATCCACCCAGGCGTAGAGTGCAGAGACACCCGGTCGAACATCGAGGTCACCGTCGTGAAAATCCCCCTGACCTCGTACTTCTCAGGCTGTTGCCGTAGGGTATGCAGCGCCCACGCCGAGTCCTTCCCCGACGACCACGATACTAAGACCGGCAACGGCTTATTCATAACCCTATGTATTCCGGGACTCCTCGGACTTCAAGCCCAGGACTCTCCGATTGTAGTTTATGTAACCCTTCCCTTAGCGGCTAGCCTCCAGGTGCTACAATTCCCACCTACCTAGACCTCAGGAGCCACACATGCGCCTCTCCCGGATGTTCGGAAAGACCCTCAGGAGCGAGCCCGCCGAGGCCGAATCCAACAGCCACCGGCTCATGCTCAAGGCCGGCATGGTCCACCAGGTCTCCGCCGGCGTCTACAGCTACATGCCCATCGCATGGAGGGTCCTTCGCAAGATCGAAAATATCATCCGAGAAGAGATGAACGCCGCCGGTGGGCAGGAAGTCAAAATGCCCGTCATCCAGCCCCTTGAGCTCTGGGAGACCAGCGGCCGGGCCTCCGCCTTCGGGGACAACCTCTTCAAGCTGCAGGACCGACGCGGCCGCCCCCTCTGCCTCGCCCCGACCCACGAGGAGGTCATCACCCAGATGGCCATCCAGCACATCCACAGCTACAAGGACATGCCCCGCATGCCCTACCAGATCCAGACCAAGCTCCGTGATGAGCCACGACCCCGCGCCGGCCTCATGCGCGTCCGTGAGTTCGATATGAAAGACCTCTACAGCATGGACGTCGACCAGGCGGGCCTCGATGTCAGCTATGACAAGATGGTCCAGGCCTACAGGAACATCTACCGCCGCTGCGGCCTTCCCGCCCTCGCCGTTGAGGCCGACAGTGGCGCCATTGGCGGCAAGGACTCCCACGAATTCATCCTCATCGCCGAAAGCGGCGAGGACCAGATCGTCCAGTGTCCCGGCTGTGGTTTCGCCGCCAACATGGAGCGGGCCTCGGGCGTCAAGTCCGACCAGCCCAGGACCGGCCCCTTGCCCCTTGAAGAAGTCTCCACCCCCGGCGTCAAGACCATCAAGGGTCTCGCCGAATTCGTCGGCGTTCCCGAATCCAAAACCTTGAAAGCCGTCTTCTACACCGCCGACGGCGAAATAGTCTTTGTAGTCATCCGCGGCGACCTCGAAGTCAACGACGTCAAGCTGAAGAACCTCCTCCACGCCACCGACCTCCGACTCGCCACCGACGAAGAGGTCAAGGGCTCTGGTCTCGTTGCTGGCTCTGCTTCTCCCATCGGCCGCGGCGACCTCAAGTGCATTGCCGACGACTCCATTGAGCTCGGCGACAACTTCGTGGTCGGGGCAAACAAGCCCGACACCCACCTCCTCAACGCCAACTACCCCCGTGACTTCCGAGCCGATGCCATCACTGACATCGCCGAGGTGGAAGCGGGCCAGGGCTGCACCCAGTGCGGAACGCCCCTCACCATCACCCGCGGCATCGAGGTTGGCCACGTCTTCAAGCTTGGCACCTTCTTCAGCGAGTCCCTCGGCGCCTACTATTCCGACCAGGAAGGCCGGCAGAGGCCCATCGTCATGGGGTGCTACGGCATCGGAGTAGGTAGGCTCATGGCCGCCGCCATGGAGCAGAACCACGACGAGCACGGCATCGTCTGGCCCCACCCCATTGCCCCATATCATGTCCACATCTGCGCCCTCTCCCTGGACAGGCCCGGCGTCGCCGAGGCCGCAGACCAACTCTACGACTCCCTCCAGGCCGCCGGACTCGAAGTTCTTTACGACGACCGGGACGAGTCCCCTGGCGTCAAGTTCAACGACGCCGACCTTCTAGGCATCCCCGTCCGCCTCACCGTCAGCCCCCGAAACCTCAAGCAGGACGCCGTGGAAATCACTGACCGTGCCACCCTCCAAAAACGCATGGCTCCCCTCTCCAACGCCGTCTCCGAAGCCCAATCCATGCTCTCCATCTAATCAGCCCTCCCCCCGGGACATATCGGCCCCCCATACTGAGTCCCGTCGAAGTATGAGCGGTGGAGGGCCAAGTTCTGTTGCACTGTCCCGTATCTCCATCGCCATCCCGACATCCCCCCTTCCCATTCCGATGCCCCGCGAGGAATCTCCAACTTCCCACCGTAGATCCACCTCGACTCTCACTACTCGCACGTCTTTCTCACCGTCATTCCTGCGGAGGCAGGAATCCAGAGGGGTTGGGGGAGGTGGGGCGTCCCGCCGGGCACATGCAACCGTCGAATTCACACAGGTGGCGGGGGGAGGCTCGGGTACCTCCGTACCCTACAAGTCCATCCCTCCCATCCCGTGACCCCGCGAGGTAGCTACAGCGCCCCTCCCTAAACCCCCTTCTCTCCTCACCAATCTCATCCTTCCATAGCATCCCCCCTGGTAACGAATTATCAGAAATGCTGCCAGGCAGCATTTCTGATAATTCAAACAAAACAGGGCGGGCGGGTGGGACTCATATTTATCCCGGGTGGCCGGGAGGGGCATCCCTTCCCCAGTTCCAGTCCGGAGATACGCACCTGCGCCTTGGTACATGTGCATGCCTCTGCGCTTCTCTCTCCATCCCCGTAGCGGTGCCTCTCGTGGGTACCCTGCAGGCCACCCACGCTAAGACTTGCATCCCCCCAGAACCGAGCCTTCCCCCTCCTCCCTAGTACTGAACTAGAGGCAGAGGTCGGCGCTTCTGCGCCGACCTCTGCCTCTGTTCTTCTCTCCCCCTCTCCCTTAGGGCCTATAAGGGAGAGGGGGATAAAGGGGGTGAGGGTTCCCTTGAGGGGCCGGGGAATATTCTCTTCAAAAGCCGCACATTTGCTCTTGACACACCTGTCCGACTGTACTATCATACCCTGCGTTCGATCGAACACTAACTCACATCATCAAAGGAGGAACCAAAAACCCGGGGAAGCCCCCGAGACCCGATCCCGAGGACTCAACGCCCTAGCCCATCCCAATACCTCTCCCCTCCCGTAGGAGCGAACCGGCCAATCGCCCCCCTTGCGAGGCAAGCAGGTTGCGGCACAAGCGAAAGCGTCATCCCCGAGACGTCGGGGACGCCA
Source organism: Dehalococcoidia bacterium (assembly GCA_965207225.1). Lineage (GTDB taxonomy): Bacteria > Chloroflexota > Dehalococcoidia > Plut-88900 > Plut-88900 > Plut-88900. Next base: position 1,314,633 of record CBDBLV010000005.1, on the reverse strand, counting down.
TCTCCTCAACACGGGTCCCGTACCCCTTCCCTAACTTCCAGGCGATGGAAGGTCCATCTGCTCTACGCGGTACAGCCCCTTCTTGGGACCTCTACCGAATCGGTGCTCCCTGTATTGGGACGCCTATGTCGCTGGCATTGACTCGTCGGCGAAATTGTACGGCCCGGCGTTACCGGGATTAGGGCCTCAGAGCCCCTACGCGGCTCCACCGCCGTCACCGTATGCGGACTTCGTTCCACAGTGACGGTTCGAGCCGAATGCTGTCCCGCTGAGCGGTCGAGCGCTGATGCAGGACGGATTGCCCCACCCAGGGACGCCCTCGACACCGGCAAGTCCCCCAATGGCATGTGTGGGGATACGGCAGGACGCCGCCGATGCTGCCAGCGTCGGCGTAGGTGCCATAGTCATCCTGCACCAGAGTCCCGGGCCTTCCATCGCCGACCCAAAACCCAGCAGACAGAACGGAAGACGAGACCCACAACTGAAGAAAAAACCCGGTGTATCGCTGACCCACCATACGAGTGTACGGGTTTGCCGCTCCCAGAAATAGCGTGTTATGCTCGGATGGCCTTGAGGCGTGCAATGGATACAAAGAATGGCGTAGTTGTAGCAGCGATGAGCGGAGGAGTGGACTCCGCGGTTTCGGCTTACCTTCTCAAGGAGGCAGGCTACGATGTGATCGGCGTGACGATGCGGCTGTCGGCGCCACAGCAGGCGTCGGGCAGCCGGGAGAACAAGCGTTGCTGTACGGCGGAGGACACTACGGACGCGCGTCGGGTGTGCCGGATCCTGGGCATCCCCCACTACGTCCAGAACTTCGAGAAGGAGTTCCGGGCCAAGGTCATCGAATACTTCCTCAACGAATATCGGAAGGGGCGGACGCCCAACCCGTGCATAGCCTGCAACGAGCAGGTGAAGTTCCGGTTCCTGATGGAGCGGTCTCGGGCGCTGGGCTCGGATAAGCTGGCAACGGGACATTACGCACGGGTCGATTATTCGGATGGGCGGTACAGGCTGCTGAAGGCTCAAGACCCGGGGAAGGACCAGAGCTACGTGCTTTACGGGCTGGGACAGGAAGAGCTGTCCAGGCTGGTATTCCCTGTGGGCGATTACCCCAAGGCTCGCATAAGGGAGATAGCGAGGTCGTTGGACCTCCCGGTGGCGGACAAGCCGGATAGCCAGGACATCTGCTTCATACCGGACGGGAACTACAGGGGCTTTCTACGCAAGAGTTTGCCTCCCCGACCGGGTGATGTAGTGGACACGGAGGGGACCCGGATTGGGGGGCACCAGGGTATAGAAGAGTTCACGGTGGGCCAGAGGAAGGGGCTGGGAGTCGTGTCGTCGGAGAGGCGTTACGTGGTGTCGCTGCATGCGGGTCGGAACGAGGTGGTTGTGGGAGGGGAGAGTGACCTCTGGTCAGACGGTTTGATGGCATCCAAGGTAAGCTTTGTGTGCGGTGAACGCCCGATTGGGCCCACGAGGGTCACGGTGAAGATAAGGCATCGGGCGCCGGAGGTATGGGCAACACTGGAGTCGGATGGGGAAACGGCGATCGTGAGATTTGAGGAGCCGCAGAGAGCGGTGACTCCGGGGCAGGCGGCGGTGTTCTATGACGGGGACGAGGTAGTGGGGGGTGGGGTAATAGAGGGGCATTTGGGGTCGGGGGTTGGTGGGGCGTCGGTAGAGGAAACGCTACGGGCCGTGACTGTGGTTTCCTGATCACCGACTAGCTGGGGACGAAACAGGGTCCGATGGAGAAATCTACGTAACGTAGCCGCCATGCGGAACCCCTCCCATTCCGCTCTTAAGACCCTTCGACTCCGCTCAGGGCGAGCGGGATACCCTTCCCTGGTTCAAGGTTGACTTGGGAAACTGGAGGCCGGGTTGTGAAGGGTCGCTTAAGGGCGCATGTTGGTCGGACAGTTAGCTGCATGATGAAAGCCGATACTCGAGCGCCGGGATTCGAGCTGGAGACGACTCTCAGGGAGAGGGGACTGAGGTACATAGCCGGGGTGGATGAAGTGGGTCGGGGGCCTTTGGCGGGACCTGTGACAGCGGCGGCGGTTGTATTTCCAGCGGACATTGATGAAAAGGACTTGCTTGGGGTGCGGGACTCGAAAGAGCTTACGGCGAGAGACAGGGAGAGGTTGGCGGTACTGGTGTCGCAGAGGGCGGTGGATGTGAGGGTGGGGTGGGCCCCGGCTCGGGAGGTGGATGCGGTGGGGATAGTCGGGGCGACTAGGAGAGCGATGGTGCGTGCGATCAACAAGCTGTCCCCCAAACCCGAGGGACTGCTTATCGACGCGGTGTCTCTTCCGGGGGTTTCGTTGCCACAACTGTGCCCCGTGAAGGGGGACCGGGTATCTCTGTCGATAGCGGCGGCGTCGATAGTGGCGAAGGTGGCCCGGGACAAGCTGATGGAAGAGGCCGATCGCAAGTATCCCGGGTACGGGTTCTGTCGGAACAAGGGGTACGGGACCCGGGAGCACATGGGGGTATTGGAGCGCCGAGGCCCTTGTCGAATTCACAGAGTCACCTTTGCTCCCGTGGCACGGTGCAATGGACTCGGGACGCTGTTCTAGTGCCACATGAGAGAAGGCGGTTTGGGGACTGGGGGGAGAAATACGCGCGTCGGTTCCTGGAGGGGAAGGGTTACTCAATACTGGAGTCGAACTATCGGAGCAAGTATGGGGAGATTGATCTGGTGGCGCGGGAGGGGGAGTGCCTTGTGTTCGTGGAGGTGAAGAGTCGGAGGACTGGGGCTTTCGGGAGGCCTGAGGAGTCGGTGACGGAGGCGAAACAGCAGAAGCTGGTTCAGGCTGCGTTGGAGTACATGCAGGTGAAGGGTCTGGAGGAGGACGAGTGGAGAATAGACGTGGTGGGTATAGAGGCCGGAGGGTCTCGGACGCGGGTGCGGTTGGTGCAGAATGCGGTGGTGTGGGGGGAGGGGATGGAATAAGGGGTGTGATGGGTTGGCAAGCGTGGGACGCCCTCCTGCTCACACTTCAACTACGCTCAGAATGAGCGACACCTCCCTACGGAGGGCGACCGGCCGGTCGCCCTTACGAGAAGAAGGACACCGGGAGCCATGGTGAAATAGTTGGTGTGCTAGAATCCGGGGCCGAGGCGGATGTAGGTATGCCCATTTATGAATATAGATGCGGAGGATGCAGGCGTCGGGTGAGCCTGCTGGTTAGGGGCTTTGTTGACCCACCGAACAAGGCTTGCCCCAAATGTGGGTCAGGGGAGCTTTCGAGGCTGGTGTCGAGAGTGGCGGTGCTGAAGTCGGGGGAGAGTCAGTTGGAGGAGCTTTCGGACCCGTCGGCGTGGGGCGGGATTGATGAGAATGACCCCAGGGGGATGGCGGAGATGATGCGTCGAATGGGGGACTCGATGGGTGAAGACATGGGCCCCGAGTTCGGGGAGATGGTGGACAGGTTGGAGTCGGGAGAGATTCCGGACGACTCGGATGACTACGGAGACCTGGACTGATATGCCGATCTACGAATACAGGTGCACACAGTGTAATCGGACGACCAGCGTGTTCCTTCGGAGCATTGGGTCGGCGGCCAATCCGGTTTGCGAGTCTTGTGGGAGCACTGAGCTGAGCCGCATTATCTCCAGGGTGGCGTATCACAGGTCGATGCAGGACAAGTGGGATGCGTCAGGGCCACCTCAGATGAACCCGACGGACGACTACTACAAGGACCCGAGCAATATCGGGCGTTGGGCCGAGAAAAGGCTGGGCGACATGGGGGTGGAGATGCCTGAGCAGGCACGGGAGATGATAGACGCGGCCCGGGAGGGGGAGATGCCGCCGGCGATAAAGGATGTCTAGGGGGGCTAGGGTCCGCACGGCTAATTTCATGAATGCCAAAGTCAAAGGGCTTTACGTTATCCTCGATCCTAGTTTTCTGAAGGGGATGTCGGAGGTGGCGGCGGCGGAAGCGATTATTCGGGGCGGCGCCAGGGTGATCCAGTGGCGGGACAAGAGTCGGAACAAGGGGGATCAGCTGCCGATTGTGAGGGAAGTGAATCGGCTGTGCGCGGAGGCGGGGGTGGTATCGATAATGAACGATCATGTGGACCTGGCACTGATTTCGGGGGCGTCGGGGGTGCATTTGGGACAGAAGGACCTGCCGTTGGCGGAGGCGAGAAAACTGATGCCTGGGGATGCGGTAATCGGGGTGTCTACGGCGACGGTTGAGGAGGCGTTACAGGCGCAGCGAGAGGGCGCTTCGTATATTGCGGTCGGGGCGATATATCCGACGAGTTCGAAGTCTGTGACCCGTCCGGCGGGACTGGAGACTTTGGAGGCGGTCGCAAAAGCGGTCACTGTGCCGGTTGTGGCGATTGGGGGAATCAACGCGGGGAATGTCGGGGCGGTGATGGAGGCGGGTGCGGACTCGGCGTGCGTGATCAGTGCGGTGCTGTCGGCGGCGGACCTGGAAGAAGCAGCGAGGGAGTTGAGCGTGGCGATCGAGGCCTCGTCGGGAGGGCGAAATGGCGGGTGAGAGGTCGGGGCCGATGGATAATCTGGGCGAGATTATCGAGAGGGTCAGGGCGCAGCTTTCGGAGAAGCACGGGGCGAGGGAGGAGGGGCTGCGGCTGTCACGGGACGCGATCCGGCATTGTGCCAACTCGATTCGGGCTACGCACAGGGGTGAATTTGAGGAGGCGGAAGGGTTGTTGGGCAAGGCACGGGAACTGCTGGACGAGGCGGAAGAGTCGCTGCAGGGTCATCCGTCGATGTACCACGCGGGTTTTCTTCATGATGCCCAAAAGGAGTACGCGGAGGGACAACTTACCCTGGCGTTGGCTTCGGAGCGGCGGCTGCCGGATCCTGACGAGCTGAGGGTCGGGTATCCGGCATACCTGAATGGGATGGGGGAGGCGGTGGGGGAGATGCGCCGGCACATCCTAGATACGCTCCGCAAGGGGGATGTTGAGGAGTGCGAACGGAAGCTGGAATACATCGATGCGATCTACACTGCGCTGACGACGATTGATTTTCCGGACGGGATCACGTCGGGTTTGAGGCGGACGACGGACATGGTGCGGGGTGTGGTGGAGCGTACAAGGGGAGATCTGACGGTGGCGTACCGGCAGCACCAGCTTGAGAAGTCGCTGCAACAGCTGGAGGATAGGCTGAAGGGGTAGGGGACTCGGTTGGGGGTGGGGTTTTGATTGAAGGTTGATTGAACTCCTAGCTGGTTTGATTGAATGACGCCTGAAGGGATTTCCGGGGATTTCGCGTGTCGCAGGGGTCGGAAAGGGAACCCTCTCCCCCTTTATCCCCCTCTCCCTTAGGGCCTTTAAGGGAGAGGGGGAGATAAAAACAGAGGGATGCACCTGCGCCAAGGCGCAGGTGCATCCCTCTAGTTTGGTACTGGTGGGGAAGGGAGGGATGGGGTGAGTTGCAGAGCTGGAGGTGGTTGTTTCGGAGGGATGGATTCTCTAAATTCACAAACGAAGTGCAACACTTGGTTAAGGTGTTGTCATGGGAAACAGTTATGGACATGTCACCATTGAAGAGAGGGGCGGGTTTTTGATTGTTTAAGGAGCGGGGAGGGAGGAACCCTCTCCCCCTTGATCCCCCTCTCACGCCATAGGCGCATCTTCGACCCTTAGGGCCTTTAAGGGAGAGGGGGGGATTAAAAACAGAGGCGGGCAGATGCGCTAAGGCGCATCTGCCCGCCTCTAGTTTGGTACTTAGGGGAAGGAATTTTGGAAGGCTGACGGGACGGGTTGGAAGGGTATGGGCCTCCCCTCGCTCAGAGGAGGGGACACCACCCCGTTCCGCTCTTGTGACCCCCTCGAGGGACTCGGGGCAGCCTCTCAGGGCCTTTAAGGGAGAGAGGGAAGGAAAAACAGGGGCAAGCGCCTGCGCCCTGGCACAGGTGCTTCCCTCTAGTTTGGTACTGGTAGGCGGGGAGGGGATCAACCTCATCCCAGCCCATTCTTTCAGGGTACGGGAGGCTGTACTCCTTACACTCACTGAAGTTGGATGGGGGTGAACGGCGGTGAATGCCATGTCTTGAGACGGGCCCTTGAGATCCCTCGCGGGGCCTCGGGATGACATAGCAAATCGGGGGAGGGGGTGGAAGGTCCCGGACGGTTTGCGCAGGATGTCGGCGACGCCTGTACCGATGCGGGGTGTCCGCCCCCGGGGACGGTCCACATCAGCGTCGATTCTGCGACAGCCCCACACTTCCGAGGGGATGTGGACGAGACGCGAGACATTCTCGCTCTGGGGCAGCCTCGTCCACCGGAAGCGCTCTAGCACCCCAAGGGGTGAGAGCATGGACCCGTGACCGCCGTTCATAGACCGGAACTTGCCGATGGTGACGACGGTGGAATCACAGCCCCATACTTCCGAGAGGATGTGGACGAGACGCGAGAAATTCTCGCTCTGGGGCAGCCTCGACCACCGGAAGTGCTCTACCACCCCAAGGGTTGAGAGCGAGGACCCGTGACCGCCGTTCGTAGACCGGAGCTTGCCGAAGGTGACGACGGTGGAATCCCAAAAGGTCGCCTTTGTTTTGAGTCGGGGGTTGTCCAACTGCCCGGACAGGTCGGCAGGGTGTATGCCGGGGGAGTCCGAGAAGGGCGCGATGGCCCGATGGAGCAACATTACACCGTGCTCCTTAGCGTCGCCTGACGGGGCGAAACCGTTGCGCCCTATGAGTGGGGCGCGCACCTGGCAACGGCCCTTGAATAGGACGTGCCGTAATTTGTCCGGGGACCTTCCTTGCATGGGGCGGGGCGGTGATTGATCGCTGCGAAGGCCGAGACGTTGGGCCTTTGGGCAGCGCTTGTAGTGGGTGTTGGGGTGCAGGACGGGGTGTGGAAAGAGAAAGGAGCCTGGGAGGAGGCGCGTGCCGGGGGCCGGGCGGCGGAATACTGCTCGGCTGAGACGGGGCCTGTGTAGGCTTATGCGGCTCATGGGACTCCTTTGATCCTGCATTGTGATGGGCGCCGAGGTGTGAGGTCGGCGGCCTGGGGTGTAGTATAGCACGGGAGTTCAGATAGTGCAAATGTACAATTGGGGGAGTTCCCCCCGGGCCCCAGGGGAACCCTCACCCCCTTAGTCCCCCTCTCCCTTAGGGCCTTTAAGGGAGAGGGGGAGAGAAGAACAGAGGCGGAGGTTGGCGCTTTAGCGCCAACCTCCGCCTCTGTTCAGTACTGGGAAGAGGGAGGGGAGAGGAGGTAAAAGGCGTGAGTGGGCAAGTCCTAGATTCCTCGCGGGGCATCGGAATGACAGTGAGGGGTGTGGGCTGGTCGTAGACTGAGGTGGAGTAATGATGGGCCGAGGGCCACCCCTCCGCTCGCACTTCGACTAAGCTCAGGGTGAGCGGCCCAACAGCAGGGACAAAGATGAACTGGTTGAGGGACAGGAAAGGGCGTATTTTTTCGATAGGCGCTGTAGATTCCTCGCGGGGCATCGGAATGACAGTGAGGAGTGTGGCTGGCTGAAGAATGAGGTGGCGTATTGGTGGGGCGAGACCCCCCGCTCGACCCCCTGCCTTTGCAGGGGCAGGCTCGCAGACTCGGCTCAGGGTGAGGGGTTCCACACCGGGGAGGGCGACCGGCCGGTCGCCCCTACGGGAATCGACACCATCCTGTTCCGTTCGGTCGACCCGTAGACTCCGCTCAAGGTGAGGGGCCCCGCCCCAGGGCAACCACGAGGGATTGCCCCTACGGGGAATAGGACCCGGCCCCGCCGCTTCGGAGTCGGTAATGACGAGAGGTTGGGGGTGGGGAATGTTGACGCTGGGGTCGGGGGGCCGATACAATCCGTTGCCGACAGGGGGGCCCGGACTCCTCAATCATTTCCAGTCAGGAGACCTCTTCGAATGACTTCAATTGTTATCAGCTTTGCTGCAGGCGCGACCGCGCTGGTGTTCGCCATTGCCCTAGTGATGTATATCCTTCGGCAGGACGAGGGGAACGAGACGATGCGGGAGATCGGCAAGGCGATCCAGGAAGGGGCGATGGCCTTCCTCAAGAGGGAGTACGCCGTCCTGGGGGTCTTCAGCCTGATCATCTTCGCCATCCTGTGGATATTCATAGATGCGGATGTGCTGGACAGGATCGCGGGCGATGGACGCACGTTGCCGGCGACGGCGATTTCGTACCTGGCGGGGGCGGTGGCGTCGGGGCTGGCGGGGTTCATCGGGATGAACGTGGCGGTGAGGTCGAACACTAGGACGACGGCGAAAGCGCAGCAGGGGCTTGGCCCGGCGCTGCGAGTGGCGTTCTCGGGCGGGGCGGTGATGGGGATCACGGTGGTGGGGATCGGGCTGATCGGGGTCACGGCTCTGTACTGGACTTTCAAGGACCCGTTCATCGTGGCGGGATTCGGATTTGGGGCGTCATCGGTGGCGCTGTTTGCGAGGGTGGGGGGCGGCATCTACACGAAGGCTGCGGATGTCGGGGCGGACCTGGTGGGCAAGGTGGAGGCGGGGATACCGGAGGACGACCCCCGGAACCCGGCGACCATTGCAGACAACGTGGGCGATAACGTTGGGGACGTGGCGGGGATGGGGGCAGACCTTTTCGAGTCTTATGTCGGGTCGCTGATAGCGACACTCTCACTAGCTGCAACGGCGGCGGTGCTGGTCGGGCACACTAGCGATTTCGACTCCAACGGTTTCATGCTCCCTCTGTTGGTGGCTGCTATCGGGATATTTGCCTCGTTGCTGGGGACGTTCCTGGTACGAACCGGAGAGGGTGCGGGGATGGGAAGGCTGCTGTGGGCGCTTAGGACGGGGATATTCACGTCGGGCGGGCTGGTGTTGATAGGTACGGGCATCGCGGTTTCGGTCTTGGACATGGATTTCAACCTGTTCTGGGTTGTGCTGGTGGGGCTGGTGACGGGCCAGGTGATAGGCACGGCCACGGAGTTCTTCACATCCTACGAGTATCCATTTACCAGAAATCTTTCGAAGCAGGCGCTTACCGGGCCAGCGACGGTGATAATCGGCGGGATGGGGCTGGGGATGCTGAGCGCGGTCATTCCCATAGTCTCGATAGTAGTGGCGATCTGGCTGGCGCACTGGCTTGCGGGTGTATACGGAATAGCGCTGGCAGCCGTGGGAATGCTCTCGACACTTGGAATAACGCTGGCCACCGATGCCTACGGGCCGGTGGCAGACAACGCCGGAGGCATAGCCGAACAGGCGGGCCTGCCGCCCGAGGTTCGGGAGCGCACGGACTCGCTGGACTCGCTGGGCAACACGACGGCGGCGACGGGCAAGGGTTTCGCTATCGGGTCGGCGGTGCTGACATCGCTGGCGCTGATGGTGACCTACGCGGAGGCCGTGGACATATCGATAATCGATCTGCTGGACGTAAGCTCGTTGATCGGGTTGATAGTCGGAGGGTTGATGCCGTTCCTGTTCTCGGCACTGACGCTGCAGGCGGTGGGTCGGGCGGCGGATGCGATGGTGAGCGAGGTGCGGAGGCAGTTCCGGGAAATCGCCGGAATCATGGAAGGGACGGCGAGACCCGAATACGGCAGGGCGGTGGCGATAAGCACGCAGGGAGCGATCAGGGAGATGATCGTGCCCGGCCTGCTAGCCATCGTGACGCCGATCATCGTGGGTATCGTGCTGGGGCCCGAGGCGTTGGGTGGGCTGCTGATTGGGTCGATAGCCTCGGGAGTCCTGCTTGCTATTACGATGGCGAACGCGGGCGGGTCCTGGGACAACGCCAAGAAGTTCATCGAGCAGGGCGAGCACGGGGGCAAGGGGTCGGATGCGCACAAGGCGGCGGTGGTCGGGGACACGGTCGGGGACCCGTTCAAGGACACGTCGGGGCCTTCGCTGAACATCCTGCTGAAGCTGATGGCGATAGTGGCGGTGGTGTTCGGGCCGCTGTTTGTTTAGGCTGGCGTTTCATAGAGAGAAATAGCATCGGGGGCTGGCATGTGCCAGCCCTCGATTGCTTTTGCATAGACGTATGTGACGGTTCGGAAATGCGTGGGCCACTCCCGCTCGACCCCCTGCCTTCACAGGGGCAGGCTCTTCGAGTGCCTCAAGGTGAGCGGCCCCTCCCCAGGGCAACCATAAGGGATCGCCCCTACAGGGAAAAGGAGAGGGGAAGGGCGACCCGCCGGTCGCGCCTACGGAGAATAGGTAAGGGGACTAGGAGATGTAGCCCTGGGAGGTGAGGAAGTCTTTGGCGGCTTCTATGGTGGGGAAGACGCGGGAGCCAATGGCGTCTATGGCGTCTATTACGTCATCGGAGGCGAGGTCTGCATCGGCGAGGTCCATGACGTCCCGGCGTTCGACCCTGCCTTTGAGGGGGAAGGCGTCTTCGAAATACTTGGCGACCTCGCTCCATGAAACAGCTGCCATCGGGGGTTGCTCCTTGTCGGGGATATCGTCTGTAGTGTCAGGGCTGGGGCGACGGATATTATAGTGCAATATGGAGTGGGGGGGTCGGGGGGGGTCTAGGGGGTGGGGGTTTATGGGGAGTCGGTGGGGTGGTAACGTTAGGGCGTTACGTACCAGAAAACCTGTCAAAGATTGACCGCGAGAACGGGCAAAGGTGGAATAAGCGTGGACCCATCCGAAGTCGACAGTAAGGGGGCACCAGGACATGCGAAGACCCAGGAGACGGACAGCTCCGGGGCTTTGGCAAGGGTCACGGGGATAAGCAGACGGCGATTCCTGCAGCTGACCGCGGCGGGGGGCGGGGTTGCTGCGCTGGCGGCGTGCGGGGTAATGCCGACAGCGATTCCAACGGCAACGCCGGCTCCGACGCCGGGCGCTCCTGTTGAGGCGGACGAAGCTCGGGTTTGGTTCAAAGATCCTGGGCCGTTTATACGGCACAATGGCAGCCTTGAGGCGCGGTTGGAGAACGTCCAAGGGGTTACGACTCCGAATCGATATTTCTTTGTACGAAACAACTCGGAAAGCGTGGACGTGGATGTGACGGGGTGGAGGCTGAGCATAGAGGGAGACGGGGTGTCGGGGGCGGTTGAGCTCAGCTATGACGACATTCGGAGGATGCCGTCTCGGACGGTCGTTTCTTACCTCGAGTGTGCGGGCAATCACCGTTCCATGTTCGAAAAGCTGAACGGCCAGACGACGACCGGCACTCAGTGGGGGTTGGGGGCAGTGGGGAGCGGGGAGTGGACGGGAGTGCCACTGCGGGATGTGTTGACGGAAGCCGTAATCAAGGCGGATGCGCGAAGCGTGCTGTTGGTCGGGTTGGATGCGAAGTCGCCGGAGGGAGGTTTCAGGCGGGTGCTGCCGGTAGAGAAGGCGATGCATGCGGATACGCTCCTGGCATATAGCTTGAACGGCGAGGCTTTGCCTCGGGACCATGGTTATCCGCTTCGGGCCCTGGTGCCGGGGTGGGTGGGGTCGTCTTCAATCAAGTGGCTCCAGAGCATTGTGGTCTCCAGAGAGATGATTTGGACGCGCAACAATACGACTCACTATGTGCTGATTGGAGACGAGTATCCGCGGGAGGATCTCGCGGATGGACAGAATATTACGACGCAGGTTGTGAATAGCGCCCTGGCGCTGCCCTGGCTGGCAAGACTGTCCTCGGGCGAGCACCGGCTTTACGGATTTGCGCATTCTCCTCATGGGAAAATTGCCAAGGTGGAGTGGAGTGAGGACTCGGGGGGTACGTGGCGAGAAGCGGATATATCCGGGGCGCAGGTGCAATACTCGTGGGTGCGGTTTGAGTTTACGTGGTATGCGAGGCCTGGGGAGCATAAGATAATGACCCGGGCGACGGACTCGGGGGGGAACAGGCAGCCGGACCGGGTGTCGTTCAACATGAAGGGGTACCTGTTCAACCAGCCGATTCCGCATCCGGTAATGGTGTCTTGAGGAAGAAGACTGTCGATCAAGGGGTTTCCGACATTCTTGTCGGATAACGTTGAGGAAATATGCATTGTGTTATCCGAAGGCGATTCCCCACCCCAGATTCCTCGCGGAGCCTCGGAATGGCAGTGGGATACAGGTTTTGACTTTTAGTTAGGAGAAGCTAACAGATGAACGTTATATGGATAGTGGCGGATACGTTCAGGTGGGACCGGATGGGGGCGTATGGGAACGATTGGATAAAAACGCCGGCTTTGGACTCGCTGGCGGCGAAGTCGGTGAGGTTTGACGGGCACTACGTATCTTCTTTTCCGACGGTGCCGGCTCGGGCGGACCACCAGACGGGCCAGTGGACGATGTCGTTCATGGGTTGGGAGCCGCTGCCTTCGCATTCCATAACGCTGGCAGACATACTGTCAGAGAAGGGATATGTGACGGCGGCGGTGGTCGATACGCCTTATTACATCCGGGACGGGATGAACTTCGACCGGGGGTTCCAGGGGTTTTTCTTCAACCCGAGCCAGGATGCTACGCTCATCCCCGGGAAATTCAGGACTGAATCGGGGGACCTGAGGTCGGGGTGGAGGACGGAGGCGGACCATGCGGCGCCGCAGACGTTTACTTGGGCAGCACAGTGGCTCCAGCGACACTACAAGGAGAACTTCTTCCTTTACATCGATACCTGGGACCCTCATGAGCCGTGGGATGCGCCGAACTACTACACAGAACTCTACATGCCGGACTATGACGGCGAGGTGATAGACCCGCCGTACAACCGCTGGCAGGACGTTCCAGGGTTCACGGAGGCGAAGGTGAAAAAGGCCCATGCTTCGTACTGCGGAGAGGTGACGATGGTGGACACGTGGGTCGGGTACCTGCTTCGGTGTGTCGAGAACATGGGGTTGATGGAAAAGACGGCGATCATCTTCACCACGGACCACGGGTTCCTGTTCGGGGAGCACGGGGGGCATTTCGGGAAGTCGGTATATACGAACGAGGAGGGTACGGCGGCTGCGGGATGGATGCAGGCGGGGGCGGGGTGGGGCCACGACCCGCTGTATGACGAGATTATCCGCATACCGTTGCTTATGTATGTGCCAGGCGTAAAGGCGGGGGTGTACGACAAGCTAACAGCGGCTGTGGATGTGATGCCGACGGTGATGCAGATCCTAGAGCAGCCGATACCCGAACACGTGGAGGGAAACAGCTTGCTGGGGAGGATGCATGATCTGTCGTTGCCGGGGAGGGAGTTTGTGATAAGCGGGAAGCCCTTCGCGAATCCCGGGGCAGAGGTGAGGCATGTGGACAACTTCCTGCGTCGGGCGAGGGTGCACTCAAATACGGTGGTGACGACCGACGAGTGGTCGCTGCTGTATGCGGCAGAAGCCGGGAAGTCGGAGTTGTATCACCGGGCGTCGGACCCCGGGCAGGAGCATAACGTGGTCAGGGAGAGGGAGGATGTGGCACGGGACATGCACGAGTACCTGGTGAAGTTCATGGGGGACACGGGCTTGGAGGAGCGGCTGCGGGGGCCGAGGCTGGAGTATCGGGGGTAGGAAAATTATGTGTCATAATGCTATGTGCATGTTGTGACATTGAGTTGTCATGTATAATTTGAAACAAACAGACGTAGAGGAACTCAAATGACAACGGTGAATGTGCGCGAAGCAAAGACGAATCTATCGAAGTTGTTGGCGCAGGTGGAAGCGGGGGAGGAAGTGGTGATTGCCCGTAATGGGAGGCCGGTGGCCCGGTTGGTGAAATGCAAGCCGAAGGGAAAAGCCGCAGTTTGGCTCTTGGAAAGGCAAGATAAAGATTCCTGACAGCTTCTTTGACCCGTTGCCGGAGGAAGAGTTCAAGCTGTGGGAGGGCGGATAGCTGCGTCTTCTGCTGGACACCCACGCTTTTCTCTGGTGGATTGAAGGGAATACCAGATTGCCAGTCACTGCCCGTGAAGCTATCGAAGATGAAGGCAATGACAAGAAGATGAAGGCAATGACAAGCTGATAAGTGCGGCATCGGCTTGGGAAATAGCGACCAAGTACCGGATAGGGAAGTTGGAAGAAGCGAGTCGACTAGTACCTGATATGCAGGGTGCAATAGCAGGAGAAGGATTCGAAGATCTGGCCATATCTGTGGATGATGGAGTGCGGGCAGGAATGCTCCCCATGTATCATCGAGACCCGTTTGACAGAGTGTTGATTGCACAGGCAATGGGACATAATCTAGTAATGGTATCCGGGGAGGCGTTGTTTGACCGGTATGGGGTGCGGCGGCTGTGGCAAGGGTAGGGAGCTAGCGGGCGGTCATGCCGCCGTCTATTGGGACTACGGCGCCTGTGACGAAGGAGGCTTCGTCGGAGGAGAGCCAGACGATTGCCTCGGCGATCTCCTCGGGGTTGCCCATGCGGCCGGTGGGAGTTTTGCCAATCATCCAGTCTTCCAAACCGGGGTTGGTGTCGATAACCCGGCGGACCATTGAGGTGTCGGTGTAGCCCGGGCCTACGGCATTGACCCGTATACCTTCCTGGGCATATTCAAGGGCGGCCACCCTTGTCAGGCCGGAGACACCATGCTTGCTGGCGGTATAGGCGGCGGTGTTGGGGGCGCCGACGATGCCGTAGATGGATGCAAGGTTCACTATCGAGCCGCGGCCCTGTTCCAGCATTACGGGTATTTCGTACTTCATGGAGAGCCATACCCCGCGCAGGTTGACGTCTATGATTCGGTCCCAGTCATCTTCGGAGTATAGGTGGGTGGGGTTACGGGAGGCGACATTGACGCCGGCGTTGTTTACGGCGCAGTCGAGGCTACCGAACCGGTTAACGGTGCGCTGAACAAGGGCCTCTACCTGGGAGGCAAGGGTGACGTTGGTGGGGACGAATATGGCCTCGGCGCCGGTTTCGAGGATGAGCTTGACAGTCTCGAGGCCCCCCGGGCCGTTCACATCTGAGACGACTACTTTGCAGCCACGTCGGGCAAAGGCGAGGGAGGCTGCGCGTCCGATGCCGGAACCGCCGCCGGTGACTAGAGCGACCTTTCCGTTCAGGCTTTCGTACATGGTGTTGCTCCTAAGGAATGATGGCTACTTGGCTTGTTTGCCAGTCGGGGGGGAGGGGCGGAGGAGACGGCCCTGGCCGTCCCGCCATTCGTTGCCCCAGAGGATGGTAATGCCTTCGTAGATGCCCCATAGGGCGCCGACGATGGTGAGGGTGAGCAGTATCTGAATGATGCCGTGGATTGGGTAGCCGAGGTAGAAGCGGTGGGCGCCGATGGGGCCAAATACGACGCCGAGGTTTCCAGCCATGGAGCGATCCTTGGGGGAGTAGTCTTCCTGTGGGGACTTGCGTTTTCTTTTGCTCATGCACTACCTCGCGAGGACGTTGACTAACCAGTCTTCCAATCTCTCTTTCACCCTCACCCCAGCCCTCTCCCTTGAGGGGATCGACACCTGCGATTGTCGGATGCTAAAGGACTCTTGTGATGGCCTATAATGGGGCCCGGCCAACAACAATTTGGAGAATGGACGCGATATGTCGGATTTCGAGGACAGGGTAAACCGAGGGGAAGCCAGCTATCAAGAGCTTAGCCTAGGGGGCAGGACGGCGGCAGGGCTACCGCAGTACGACCTGGTGCCGGGTATGGGAGACTGGGTTACGGCATCGCTGTTCGGAGAGGTGTGGGGGAGGCCGCAGCTGCCTAAGAAGATCAGGAGCATTGCGACGATGACGGTGCTGACAGTTACTGGCAAGGAGCCGCAACTGAAGGGGCACATCGGGTATGCGCTAAACCTGGGGTGGACGAAGGAAGAGCTGGGAGAGATGTTCATGCACCTGGTTTTCTATGCGGGGCTGCCTTCTACGCTGAACGCTTTGTCGGTGGCGAGAGTTGTTTTCGAGGAGCGGGGTCTGATGGAGGATGGGTTTGAGGAGGCGGAGGGTGGGGAGTCGACGGAGGAGCGGATAGCCAGGGGCCATGATGTGTTGGACGAGCTGAGCCTCGGGCACGCGGATTCAGCGTCCCTGCCGCAATACGCACTGGCGGAGGGAATGGGCGACTGGGTGAAGGCCAGCCTGTTCGGGGATGTGTGGGGGAGGCCGGGCCTAGAGAAGAAGGTGCGGAGCATAGCGACGATGTCGGCGCTGTGTGCGCTGGGTCGGCTGCCGCAGTTGAAGGGGCACATAGATTTCGCGCTGAACCTGGGGTGGAGTCGGGAGGAAGTGGGGGAGCTGTTCATGCACCTGGTGTACTATTGCGGGCTTCCCGCGTGCCTTAACGCACTAGGGGTGGCCAAGGAAGTGTTCGACGAGCGGGATGCGGCGAACTAATATGACATTTCGATAACCAGGAGGAAGAGATGAGCTTCTACACAACAAGACCGTCAGTCGTGGCCCGGCACGGGATGGTAGCCACGAGTGAGACACAGGCGGCGATGGCAGGGCTTCGGGTGCTGGAAGAGGGAGGCAATGCGGTAGATGCGGCGATCGCTACGTCGGCGGCGCTGTGCGTTACGGAGCCTATGTCAACGGGGTTGGGGGGCGACATGTTCGCCCTGACCTGGATGGCGAAGGACCGGAAGGTGACGGCGCTGAACGGGAGTGGAAGGGCGGGGGGAAGGGCGTCGCTGGAGGAACTGAGGAGGGAAGGGTACAGGGAGATGCCGCAGCTGGGGGCGCAGTCGGTGACGGTGCCGGGCATAGTGGACGGGTGGGACGCGCTGCTCAAGAGACATGGGACGATGCCTCTTTCCCGACTTCTTAAGCCGGCCATCGGGTATGCCAGCGATGGGTTCGTGGTACAGAAGGTGCTCGGCCGGTCGTGGAAGAACAACGAGGCCAAGCTGGCGAGGTGTCCATCGGGTGGCGAGCTGTTGGTGAACGGTCGGGCGCCGAGGGCGGGGGAGGTAATGAGGGTGCCGGAGATGGCGGAAGTGCTGAAGACAATCGCGAGGCGGGGGCCAGGAGCGTTTTACAAGGGGAAGCTGGCCGCAAAGATAGCGAATTACGTCCAAGAAATGGGAGGGTGCCTGGAGAAGGAGGATCTGGAGAGCCACGAGTCTACGTGGGATGAGCCGATCCACAGCGACTACCGCGGGGTAACCGTGTGGGAGTGTCCACCCAACGGTCACGGGCTGGCGGCGTTAATGGCGATGAACATCGCCGAGGGATTCGACATCCGGGGAATGGGATTCCAAAGCGCTGACACGTATCACCATTTGATCGAGTCGATGCGGCTGGCTTATGCGGATGCGCTGAGGTACATCGGGGACCCGGCCAAGGTCGACGTGCCGGTGAAGGTGCTGCTGGACAAGGGGTATGCGGCAGAGCGTCGGGGGGAGATTACCTGTGACGGGGTGATCCAGCATCCTAAGCCGGGGAACGTGTATGCGGCGGCGAATACGGCGTATTTGACAGTTGTGGACGGGGAGGGGAACGCGTGCTCATTCATTAACAGCCTCTACGAGAGTTTCGGGACCGGGCTGGTGGTGCCGGGCACGGGGATTGCGCTGCATAACCGGGGGGCGCTGTTCTCATTGGACCCGGAGCACCCAAATGCGCTGGCTCCGGGGAAGAGGCCGTATCACACGATAATTCCGGCGATGGCGACTCGTGGGGACGAGATGTGGTTGTCGTTCGGGGTGATGGGTGGGTTCCAACAGCCGCAGGGACATCTGCAGGTGATGGCGAACATGGTCGACTTCGACCTCGAGCCTCAGGAGGCGCTGGATGCGCTGAGGTTCAGTTCGATTATCGGGGACGGGGTGGCGTTAGAGGAGGAGGTCGATGGTGGGGTGCTGCAGGAGTTGATGAGGAGGGGTCACCACGTGGTCACCTACGGAGACGAAAACCGGAGCCTGTTCGGTGGAGGACAGATCATCGAGCGGGATGCGGAGACGGGGGTGTTGAGGGGTGGGTCGGAGCCTCGGAAGGATGGGTGTGCGATCGGGTGGTAGGGGTACCCACCGATCGCCGCTGCGGGGGGATGCTAATGAAGCATCAGGTGACGTGGGTATGGAATTCGGTTCCGATGTGGCCTGCGGTCTCCAGGTCGGCGTATCTAGTATTGTCGTAGCCTAGCAGGTCTTTGTAGACGTAGGGGTTGTGCTCACCGAGGTTGCAGGGCGGGGTGCGAAGTTGGTTAGGGAGGGACCGGGAGCGCCACATGGGGCCGGGGTAGCGGTAGACACCCGTTTCCGAGTGGTCCAACGTCTGGAAGAAGCCGCGGTGGGCGAGGTGGGAGTCGGCCAGGAGCGCCGACTCCTTCATTACCGGGCCGGAGGGAATGCCTGCGCGTTGGAGTTGGGTCATCAGTGAGTGGGGGGCCTTGTCTCGAGTCCAGCGGGCTATATGGGCGTCGATTTCTTCCTGGCATCTCCAGCGTCCGAGGACTGTGTTGTAGCGGGGGTCGTTGGACAGGGTAGGGGAGTTGATTAGCTGGCACAGGGCTTGCCAATGGGCATCGGAGTTTATGGAGATCGTTATCCAGTTATCCCCGCCAGCGCAGGGATAGCAGCCGTGGGGCGCTTTCGAATAGTCGGCGTTGGCGAGGGTGGACTGGACACGGGAGTTCATGGAGTGGTCTACGAGGGCTTCTCCAAGGTAGGGGAGCATGGCCTGAGCTTGGCCGACCTCTATAAGGCCCCCGAGCCCCGATTCCTGGCGGAAGAGCAGCGCAGAAACAGCAGCAAAGGCTGCGTTGGCCCCGGCTGCGGCGTCGGCGGTGTAGACGGTGCTGGTCATTGAGGGGTCGGTATCGCGGTAGCCGCGGATGCTGGTGTGGCCCATAACGGCTTCAAGGGATGAGCCAACGGAGCGGAAATGGCGGTAGGGGCCGTGCAGGCCGTAGGGAGGCATACGGACTACTATGATATCGGCCCGTATGTTTCGGAGCCAGGGGTAGTCGATGCCGAGCTTGGCGAGGGTGGAAACGGGGTTGTTTTCCAGCAAGATATCGCTAATGGAGACCAGGTCGGTGAAGACTGAACGACCGTCTTGTTCGTCCAAGTTGAGGGACATGCTGAGCTTGTTACGGGCGTGAGTGTTGAAGGCGGAGTCACGGTTCCAGGGCCGGGGTTCGGGGTCGTTGTTGGGGAACTTATGGGCTGAGAGGAACTGGCCTTTTTGGGGTCGCGGAACGACGCCACGGGTGACGGGCTGGAAGACGGAGAGGGGTTCGACGCGGATGACCTCTGCGCCCCAATCGGCGAGGAGTTGGGTGGCGTAGGGTCCGGCCCAGACAATGGAGAGGTCGAGGACGCGGGTGTTGGAAAGGGGAAAGCGGCCAATACCCTCGCCGGTCATTTTCTAGATGGCTCCCTGTTGGGCCAGGCGAGAGAGTTGGGAAGTGGTGAAGCCGAGGAGGCCGGACAGGACTTCTCGGTTGTGCTGGCCGAGGGTGGGGGCGGGGCGGCGGAGCTGTCTCGGGGCGGTATGGGGGGCGAAGGGGCCGCCGGGTAAGCGGATATTGCCGGTATGGGGATGTTCGGCGTTATCCCAGAAGCCTATGGCCCGGAATTGGGGATCGGATAGGACTTCGTCTATGTAGTTGAGGGGGCCTGAGGGTATGCGCTGCTCCTGGGCCTTGAACCAGAGTTCCTGCTTTGTGTGGCTGAGGCTCCAGTCGAGGACCCGGGCTTCTAGTTCTTCAAGTAGGTCGGCCTGGCGCTCGGGGTGGTCGATGCTGATTCCGAGGGCGTTGGCGAGTCGGGGGAGCATGGCGCCCACGGTCCACATCTCGATGTAGCCGTCACTGGTCGGGCGCTGGGCGGAATAGAGGGTAGGGCCAAGGCGGAGGGCGTTTTCGCCGGTGTACTGGTAGGCGAGAATCCAGTTGGCGCGTCTATCGATGCTGCCAGCCTGGGTCTCGAAAATAGAGACGTCGACGTGGTCGGCGCGGCCGGTTGCCCGGGCGCCGTAGAGGGCGGTAAGGGCTGCGCCGGCGGCGACGGTCCCGGCCTGGTAGAGGCCGACGCGTCCGCCCAACTTTAGGGGCTCGCGTTCCGGGAGACCGTTGGCGTGCATCATGCCACCCATAGCGTAGCCGGTGATTTCATCCAGGGAGTAGTCCCTGTAGGGACCGGTCTGCCCGAAATTAGAGATTGAGACCATGAGCAGGGAGGGATTGATGCTGGAGAGCGCGTCGAATGGGAGGCCGAGTCGGGCCATTGTACCGGGTCGGAAACTTTCGACTAGGATGTCGGCCCAGCGGACGAGTCGCTGGATAATTTGCCGACCGAGCCTCGACTGTAGATTTATGGTTATGCTGCGCTTGTTGACATTGAGGTGGAAGAAGAGGCCACTCTCCTCGGGTTGGGGAATGTCGTTTTGGAAGGGAGAGAGGCGTCGGGCGGGGTCTCCGGTATGGGGTTTTTCGACCTTTAGGACGTCGGCGCCGTAGTCGGCGAGGAGCCTGGTGCAGTAGGGGCCAGCGACGTAGTGGGTGAGGTCGAGTACCTTGAGGTTTTGGAGGAGCTGGTGCATGGTTGGGTGGGAGACGGGGGTAATGTTAGTGAAAGGAGGGAAGGGTGTCCATTGGGAGAGGAAACGTGTGCGGGCTAGTCCCAGATTCCTAGCGGGGCGTCGGAATTGGAAAAGGGTTAGGGTGGTTGGGATGTATAATTGCTGAAGCGGAGCAAGTCTGAGCGGAAAAAGGGAGATGCAACTTTGGAGGTTTTTCTAGCGACGCCGAGGGGTTTCTGTGCAGGGGTGGTGCGGGCGATAGACATCGTTGAGTTGGCCCTGGAGAAGTACGGGCCACCCGTATACGTGAAGCACGAGATAGTGCACAACCCTTATGTTGTGGAGTCGCTGGAGGCAAAGGGAGCGATAACTGTGGAGGACGTGGACGAGGTTCCTGAGGATGCGGTGGTTGTGTTCTCTGCGCACGGGTCTCCGCCCGAGGATTTCGAAAGAGCTCGGGAGAAGGGGCACAGGGTGATCGATGCCACCTGCCCCCTGGTGACTAAGGTACATAACGAAGCGCGGAAATACGCCAAGGAGGGTCGGAAGGTTGTCCTGATCGGCCATCCGGGACACCAGGAGGTTATCGGGACGATGGGGCAGACGTCCATGGAACTGATTGACGAAAGGGAGGAGATCAACCTTCCTGATTGGGATGAAGAAAGCCCCCTGGTGGTCTTGACGCAGACAACTTTGTCAGTGATGGACACGTCCAAAGCCGTTGACAAGGTAAAGGAACGCTTTTCGAATTCACTGGTGAGGAACGACATCTGCTACGCGACGACGAATCGACAGGAAGCGGTGCAGCGATTGGCAGAGAAGTCGGACCTGGTGCTGGTAATCGGGGCGCGGCAAAGCTCCAACTGCAACCGATTGAGGGACGTGGCGGAGGCGCTGGGGGTGCCGGCGTACCTTATCAGCGGGGCGCAGGACCTGGACGGGTTGGAGATAGGGGAGGACGTGAAAAGGGTGGGGATAATCTCGGGGGCATCCACGCCGGAACTGCTGGTGAAACAGGTTGTCGAGGCGCTAAACCCCGAAAGGGTAAGCACGCTGGAGGGCGCGGAGGAGAACATCACCTTTATCCTGCCAAGGGAGTTTCGGGACGGGAAGCAGGAGCGGTGAGCCGAATCTCGGCGGGTCGGGGCCAGGGGGCCATTTCGAGCAGCGGTCATTGTGAAGCATGGGCACTCTTAGGATTGTCATAAGCCTGATACTGGGGCTGCTGATTTTCCTGGGGGTGTTGAGCTATCTGACGACCCATGCGCTGCACTCCCATTTTCTATCCGAGGAGTTCTACTTCGAGCATTTTTCGGAGAACGACGCGTATAACAAACTATACGATGCCGTGTTGGTGCCCGAGGTAATAAAGCAGATACAAGGGGATGAGCGGGCGACATTCTTAGGCAACATTCAACTGGAAGAAGAGGACGTTGAGCCGCTAATAAAGGACATTCTGCCGCCACCGGAGTTGCGGAGGCAGGTGGAAGCGGGGGTGGGGGGGGCGGTGGAGTATCTCAACGAGGAGATTGATCCCGCCACGGGAGAGCCAATAGAGATACCGAATGTGTACATCTATTTCCGGCCAATTATCGGGACAGGGGTACCTGCTCCCGAGGGAGTCGAGCCGGTGGAAGGTACAGCCAAGCCGGCGCTGATACGGTTCCTAGCGCAGGAGATAGAAGACAACCTGACGATCCTGCCGCCGGTGGAGGGCACGGACGTGCAGAGAGCCGAAGCCCTGAGTGAAGGGCTGGCGGATACATTAATCCAGCTGCAGGACCCGCGGTTCCCAATTACTGCGCCTTCGCTGGTAGGTGTGGCGGCGGATGAGAGGCCGGAGGCGTATGCCCGGGCGAAGGAATTGGCGAGGGAGAGGGGTCTTTCGCCGGAGATTCTCGGATTTCTGGATGAGGTGGATGACGAGATTCATACAGCGTTTGGACTACCTGACTCTCGGGAAGCGTTGACGGAGGTGCTAGTCGTGGCGGTGGAGCCGTTGGTCGGGCCTTTGATCCAGAGCGGTCTGGACGAATTCCGGGACAACCAGCTGGACAGAGAGGACCGGTTTGATCCACTAGGCAAGATTGCGAAGAATCGGGGGGTGGGCAAGGACGAGGTGCTTCGGGAGGTGGATGGATACAGGGGGTGGTTGACGTGGGGTGGCACGGCCGGGTCCTGGGTAGGGATACTGGCAATAGTGGGGTTCAGTGTTCTCCTAGGGCTGTTCCAGTTGCCGGGTTTGAAAGGATTCATCGGGTGGCCGGGTCTGGCGATATTGCTGTCGGGGCTTGCGTTCCTGGGGTTGGCTCTCATCTTGAAGAGTCAACTGACAGGGATGTTTGCGTCTTTCCTGGAGGTGGGGCACGTAGGGTGCGACGGGCTGGTGGGGAGGGCGGCAGAGGTAGAACCGGCGCTGTGCCAGCTGGCAGTGGATGTGGGGACATCGATGATAACGGACGTGACGAATAGCCTGATTATGCCGACGATAATCATCATGATTATAGGTGGAGGTTTGGTGGTGGTGTCGCTGTTCAAGAGAGGACCGGCGGACTAACTGAAAGGCGTGATGAATTCATGACAAATGTGCCGAGAATCAAAAGCAGGGAAGACCTGCCGGAAGAAGGGTGGGAGGCGTATGACGAGATTGTGGGGAGCAGGGGTGGGGTGTCGGGACCGTTTTCGGTTTTGCTGAACAGCCCGGAAGCTGGACGTCGGGTGGGGCACCTGGGAGCTTACATCAGGTTCGAATCGAGCCTGCCGGGAGAGGTCACGGAGCTGGCGATACTGGTAACGGCACGGGAGTGGGACTGCCAGTACGAGTGGACGTATCATGAGCCGCTGGCCCGGGAGGCGGGGGTCAGGGAGGAGGCAATTGCGGCGGTGAGAGACCGGACCGCACCGTCGGGATTGGATGAGGTGGAGGCGCTGGTTGTCAGGTACGTGCAGGAGACGATACGGGAGCACAAGGCGTCGAATGAGGCCCGAGGAGCAGTGTTGGGGAGATTCGGGGCACGGGGGGCGGTTGACCTGACGGCGACGACGGGGTATTACGCGATGCTAGCCGGGGCGCTGAACACGTTCGAGGTGCCGCTGGAGTCGGGGGACAGGCCACTGCTGCCTTTGTAGTCTTGAGGTCTGCGGATAGTCTGCACTACGGTCTTGGGCCTCAGGCCATGTAATCTCTGGTTGGTACTGGAACGCTTTTCAATAACCATTACACAGAAAGTTTGCGCGGTCAGTCTAACTAGTTTAAGCGGGACGTTTGTCTGGCCGTAGACTCGGAGTTATACTCCCGACTTCCATATCAACCAGGAGATAACAGATGGCGAAGAGACCACCTCCCCGGGAAAAGCACCCGTATTATATGCACGATTGCATCCAGGACCAGCCTGAGGCGATTGCTCAGATTTTGAGCAGTCAGGGCTCGGCGGCGAACGAGGTTGCGGACCTGGTGTCGAGGGTAAGAAAAGTGCATGTGTGCGGAATCGGGACGTCCTGGCATGCGTCTCTAGTGGGGGAACATCTTTTCAGATCTGTGGGGTTGTCTGAGGCGAGGGCGTGGCATTCTTTCGAGTTTGCCTCCTATCCCCCGCAACTCTCTAGTGACGACCTGGTTATAGTGATGGCCCATAGCGGGACGAAGCACTACTCGGGGGAGGCGCTAGCACTGGCGAAGGCGTCGGGGGCGTCTACGGCCCTTGTAACCTGTCAGACTTCGGAGGCGAAGCTGGACCAGGCAGACGTGGTGGTGAGAACTACGTACCGGGACCGGTCTTCCGCATTCACGATTAGCCATACGGGTGCGATGACTGCGCTGGCGATGATCGCTTCCCGGGTCGATGGTGGGGAGGGGTTGGGTCGGGAGATGGAGGGACTACCAGGGGCCGTGGCGTCGGCGCTGAGGACGGAGGAGCAGGTAAGGGAGCTAGTTGGGAAAGTAAGGGACTTCGCGTGGTATTGCTTTGCGGGATGGGGGCCCAATGCGTCGACGGCGTACGAGGTGGCGTTGAAGATAAACGAGGCGGCCTACGACGTAACCACTGCCTTTCAGTTGGAGCAGTTCTTGCACGGGCCGTTCGTGGCGACGGGGCCGGGGTGCTCGGTGACGCTGATCTCACCCCCGGGGCCCGGGTACGAGAGATCGGTGGAGATAGGGAAGGCGGCAAAAGCCACGGGTGCGGGGTTGACCGCCCTGGTTTCTGAGGGGGATGGGGATATGGCGTCGGTGGCGGACAATGTGATTAGGCTGCCGGGGGTCGTGGAGGCGTTGTCGCCGGTAGTGTACCTGGTGCCGTTGCAGCTGTTCACGTACTGGCTGGCGCTGGAGAGGGGTCGGAACCCGGATACCTTCCGGTTGGATGATCCGACGCATTTGGCGGCGCGGGAGCACTATTCGTTGTAGGGGGTGGGGCCACCCTCACCCCAGCCCTCTCCCGTCAAAGGAGAGGGGGCCGGACCCCTCCCACAACCCTTGGCCAGGAGTTCCGGGCAGCCTTGTTGTTGGTTTATCGGGAGTCGGGGGTGACGAGGAAGTCGGGGTCCTGAGTGATGTCCTGGGTTGCCCAGCGACCTTCTTCGACAGCGTTGATGAACATCTGGACGGAGTGGTTGAAGAGCATGGGCTCTTCGAGATTCATGGTATGGCCGGTCTGGGGGAATACGAGGAGGCCGGAGGGGGCGATGTTGCGCTTCATGAAGAGGGAGGGCTCGATGCAGGGGGCATCTTCGTCGCCGACCATGATGATAGTGGGTACGGTTAGCCGGCGGCACTGATCACCGAGGTCGAAAATCGAGGGTCTTTTGCCCTGGACGCCGCGGAAGGTGAGGGCGGAGCCTATGGCGGAGTGGGTAAGGAAGAGTCGGTTGAACTCCTCCCAGGCGTCGGGGTCCTTGCGAAGGAGCTGGGTGCGGGTCTGGGTCCTGGTGTAAAAGGCCATGGAGTCCATGCCCTGGGTCTCCATCCTGGTGGCGAGGTCGTCAATCTGATGGCCCCAGCGCGATGAGTCGGTGCTGCCGGAGCCCGTGCCAGCGACGACGATGCCCCGGGCCATTGCGGGATGCTGGAAGGCGAAATGTAGAGCGACGTTGCCACCCATAGAGAGGCCGCAAACGTAGGCCTCCTTGATATCCAGATGGCATAGGAGACCGTAGAGGTCATCGACGGCATGCTGCTGGGAGTAGGAGTCGGGGTCGGAGGGGACGTCTGAGGGGGGATAGCCGCGGGCGTTGTAGGCGACGGTAGAGTAGCTGCGGGAGAAGAAGGCGACCTGGGAATTCCAGCTCTCCCAGCTGCCGGCGTATTCGTGGACGAAGACTATGGGGAAACCCTGGCCGCGGGTCTCGTAGTGTAGGTTGATGCCGTTTACGTTGGCTTTGGGCATGGGGGCTCCTTGTGGGGAATGGTTGGGATTGATGGTATCGGGGAAGGGAGGAGGGGGCAAGGGGGTGGGGTGCGGCGATTGATGTGGAAGGAATGCAGGACGCTTCAGGCATCTCGCGGGGCCTCGGGATGGGAAGGGGATATGGGAGCTCGGGGTTAGAATGAAAGGCAACAATCAATGCGTAGGGAGTAAGAGATGGCGCCGAAAGATATAGAGACTGAGTTCTTGTTTGAGGTAAGGATTCCGCAGGGGCCGCACCACTTGATTGGAGACGGACCACTGGGGAACAGGAGGATAACGTATCCACTGGAAGGGGCCATAGTTGAGGGGCCGGCCTTGAATGGGACCGTCCTGGCGGGGGGTGGGGATCCGCTGCTCATGCGTCATGATGGAGTCGGCTTGGTGGACGCCAGGATTACAATCCAGTCAGAAGCCGGTGACCTGATAATGATGGAATACAAGGGCCTAGTGCGCTATGAAGAGGGTGGAGCGGGGAAAGACCAGGTGACACGGCAATATGCGTATTTCTACGTGTCGGTCCTGTTTGAGACTGCGTCGGAGAACTACAAGTGGCTAAACGGGATAGTGGGGGTGGCGAGGGGGTTCAACCCGGAGGACTTTCCGAGGCCGTGCATAGGGTACCAGGTGTTTGCAGTCAGGTAGGGAGGTGTGTCGGGGGCCGGATGTGATGTAAGGGGCCTTGCGGGGGAGTCCCTGTTCAAGCCCTTGAGGTACTCGGGATGTGTTGCGGCAGGGCCCAGAGGGAAGGGAACGCCCGCGCCAGATTCCTCGCGGGGCATCGGAATGACAGGGAGAAGAGGCTTGGGGATGAGAGGGGGCGAATATCCAGGGAGTTAGAATGGGATGGCAGTGATTTTAGTGTAAGGAGTGGGATATGGCGCCGAAAGAGATAGAGACCGAGTTCCTGTTCGAGGTGAAGATTCCACAGGGCAAGCACCATGTGATAGGGCAAGGGCCGCTGGGATATCGCAGGTTCACGTACCCTCGGGCAGGGGCATGGGTGGAGGGGCCGGCGCTCAAGGGGACGGTGTTGGCTGGGGGTGGGGACCCGTTTCTGATGAGAAGCGACGGAGTTGTGGAAATAGATGCCAGAATCACGCTTGAATCGGAAGACGGGGACTTGATAATGATGAATTACAGGGGGGTATTCCGATACAGGGATAGGTCAGGCAAAGAAGGGAAGTGGGTAGACCCGGGGCCGGAGGAGGATACCTACTTCTACGTGTCGGTGCTGTTTGAGACTGCGTCGGAGAGGTACAGGTGGTTGAACGGGATTTTGGGTGTGGCCCGGGGGTTCATACCGGAGGACATGCCGAATCCCAGTGTAGGGTATCGGGTATTTGCGGTGAGGTAGGGGAAGGGGTGTGGCTAGGAGTAGCTGCCGGGGAGGGACTTGAGGAGGTTGGCCATTTCTATGGCACCAGCAGCGGCGTCGAAGCCCTTGTTGCCTTTCTTGCCGCCGGAGCGTGCCATGGCCTGCTCTACGTTGTCGGTGGTCAGGACCCCGAACATGATGGGTACGCCTGTTTCGAGGGCTGCCTGAACTACTCCCTGCTGGGCACCGGCTGAGACGTAGTCGAAGTGGGCGGTCTCACCTCTTATGACCGCGCCGACGCAGATAATGGCATCGTAGCGGCCGCTGTCGGCCATCTGCTTGGCGACGACGGGGAGTTCAAGGGCGCCGGGCGTCCAGGCCACGTCTATTTCCTGCCTGGATACGCCATTAGCGGTGAGGCCCTCGATGGCGCCGTCTAGGAGCCTGGTTGTGACTGACTCGTTGAAGCGGGAGACGGCAATGCCGATGCGGAGGCCCTGGCCGAGGGTGTCGCCCGTGTAGGTCTTGGTCATAGGAAGTTTGCCCTGCCGGTTAGATCAGGTGGCCCAACTTCTGCTTCTTGGTCTCGAGGTAGTGCTTGTTGTGCTCGTTGACTGTGGGGTGGATTGGGACTCTTTCGACAACGTGAAGGTTATAGCCTTCGAGACCTGCACGCTTGGCAGGATTGTTGGTGAGGAGGCGCATCTCGCGGACGCCGAGGTCGACGAGGATCTGCATGCCGATGCCGTAGTCTCGGCGGTCGGCGGGGAAACCGAGGGCCTCGTTGGCCTCGACGGTGTCCATGCCGTGGTCCTGGAGGGCGTAGGCCCTGATCTTGTTGTGGAGGCCAATTCCGCGGCCTTCCTGGCGCATATAGACAAAGACCCCTCGTCCTTCTTGTTCGATGGCTTTAAGGGCGAGGCCCATCTGCTCGCCGCAGTCGCAGCGGGAGCTGGAGAAGACGTCGCCGGTGAGGCACTGGCTATGGACACGAACCAGGACGGGCTTATCGCCGGTGATTTCGCCTTTGACGAGGGCAATGTGTTCATCCTGATTGATGGAAGTGGAGTAGGCGATGGCCTGGAACTCACCGTAGCCGGTGGGAAGGCGGGACTCGGCGAAGCGCTTGACGAGCTTGTCATTGCGCATGCGGAAGGAGATGAGGTCTGCGACGGTGATAATCTTGAGGTCGTGCTCGTTGGCGAACTTTCTTAGGTTGGGAAGTCGGGCCATGGAGCCATCTGTGTTCATGATCTCGCAGATGACGCCTGCGGGGTAGAGTCCTGAGAGTTTGGCGAGGTCGACTGCGGCCTCGGTCTGGCCTGCCCGGACCAGGACGCCACCTTCCCGGGCGCGAAGGGGAAACATGTGGCCGGGACGGGTGAGGTCTTCGGGGCGGGCATCGGGGTCAATGAGGGTGGCAACGGTACGGGCGCGGTCGAAGGCGGAGATGCCGGTGGTGACTTCGCGTCGTGCTTCGACGGAGACGGTGAATGCGGTCTCGAAGGGGGCGGTGTTGTCCTGGACCATCATGGGGATGCGGAGCTCTTCCAGACGCTCTCCGGTCATGGAAATGCAGATGAGACCACGGCCGTGGGTGGCCATGAAGTTGATAATCTCGGGGGTACACTTATCAGCGGCAACGGTGAGGTCGCCTTCGTTCTCCCGGTCCTCGTCGTCTACGATGATCACCATCTTGCCTTCCTGGAAGTCGGCGATGGCTTCGGGGATGGTGGCGAATTGCATCCAGTATCCTCCGGTAATCCAGGGCCTCAGTGCTGGGGACTCGCAATGGCGGAGAGGGGAGACGCGGAAAGGTCACCGCTCTTGACCAACTGCTCGACGTACTTGGCTAGGATGTCGACCTCAAGGTTAACGGCTTGACCAACGGCACGCCGGCTGAGGGTAGTGTGCTCCCAAGTATAGATTACCAGGGAGACGGTGAAGGTATCCGGAAGGCGCTCAGCAACGGTGAGGCTTGCGCCATCGACGCCGATGAAGCCTTTAGAGACGATGTAGGGGAGTAGGTCGGCGGGGGGGCGGATTTCCATAATCCAGGCGTCCTGGTCGGGGGTGACAGAGACGACCGTGCCGCGACCATCGACGTGGCCCTGCATTACGTGGCCACCGAGCCGAGCACTGAGCGTAAGGGCCCTTTCCAGGTTGACGGCGGAGCCGGGCTGCAGGTCGCCGAGGTTGGTCCGGCGGAGGGTCTCGGGCATAACGTCGAACGAGATGCGGCCAGCATCTATTTCGGTGATGGTGAGGCAGGTCCCGTTGACGGAAATACTGTCGCCGATGCGGGAGTCGTCCAGCACGGCTGATGCGGAAATGGAGAGCCTGGAACTCTCCATGGAAACGGTTTGGCCGAGCTCTTCGACTATGCCAGTAAACAATGGTCCAGCTTGTCTAGCTATTCGGCTGCCCTTTGAGGTACCCGGTGACGATGATATCGGGGTTTAGGGTCTCGACGTGGACTTCGCTGAGCTTGAACGCCTCCGCCACGGCGCTCGGGCCTCTGCCACCGACCGCCCCGATGCCATCCTCTCCGCCTATTATAACCGGAGCAATGAATGCAACAACTTTTTCGACGAGGCGGCAATCGAAGAAGGAGCCGAGGAGAGCGCCTCCCCCCTCTACGAGGACGGTAGTGATCTCTCGGTCGCCGAGCAGCTTGAGGAGGGCTTCGAGGTCTACACCATTTGACGAGGGTGGAACCTGGAGCACCTCAACATTCTTTTGTTCCAAGCTGTCGCGAAGGTCTTGGGAGATATGGGGTGATGCGAATATGGCGCGACCCTGGTTTTCAAAGACGTGGGAATCGGGGGAGATGGGTCGGGCACCGGCAACGATGATGCGTGCGGGCTGACGGTCGAGGAGGGCGCCGCTGGGGTCACGAGCAGTGAGCCTTGGGTTGTCGGCGTTGACCGTACCGGAGCCGACGATGATGCCGTCGACGCTACGTCGGATGCGATGGGCATGGGCGCGGGCCTCGGGGCCGGTGATCCAGCGGGAGTCGCCGGAGCGGGTAGCAATCTTTCCATCGAGGCTGGCGGCGAACTTGGCGGTGACGAAGGGTCTGCCGGTGGAAATGTACTTGGCGTAACCTTCGACGATGCGGTCGGCGGCAGTGCGGCACTCTCCCAAGACCACCTCGATGCCAGCGTTTTGCATCTCACGTACTCCCTTGCCGGAGACCCGAGGGTTGGGGTCAAGGGTGGCGACGTGAACCCTGGTGATCCCGCTTTCAATGATGGCGGTGGTGCAGGGAGGGGTGCGGCCGGCGAAGCAGCAGGGCTCAAGGGTTACATAGACTTCGGCGCCGCGGGCTGCGGAACCGGCCTGCTGCAATGCAACAATCTCGGCGTGGGACTGACCCGGGGGACGGGTGCTGCCTTCGCCGATGACTTCTCCATCCTTGACCACAACCGCGCCGACCGCGGGGTTGGGTGAAGAGAGTCCGAGGGAGCGACGAGCGAGGGAGAGGCAATGCTCCATGTAGCTTGCGGCGGGGCGGGGGGAGGGCGAGGGACTCAACAGGGCTCGTCCCCCGCGGGACGGGACTTGAAGTCTACATGAATCCTGCTGGCTGTCGGCTGGGTCTGGCCCTGATACTTGCTGCCGAGAGCCTTGGAGCCGTAGGGGTTCTCGACGGGGCTGGAGAGGCGAAGGAAGGAGATCTGGCCTATTTTCATGCCGGAATAGAGGGTCACGGGGAGGTTGGCGACGTTGCTCAACTCCAGTGTGAGGTGACCTTTCCAGCCCGGGTCGACGTAGCCGGCGGTAGAGTGGATGAGGAGGCCGATGCGGCCGAGGGAGCTCTTGCCTTCGAGTCGGGCGACGATGTCGTCGGGGATTTCGATGTGCTCGGAGGTGCTGGCCAGGACGAACTCGCCGGGGTGGAGGATAAATGGGTTATCGTCAGAGATCTGCTCCATGTCGGTGAGGTCAGACGTGTCCTGGCGGACGTCTATGTAGGGTTTGCGGGAGTTGCGGAAGACGAGGACGGTATCGTCGAGGTGCACGTCGATACTGGCGGGCTGGATGTCGGAGGGGTCAAGGGGTTCAATGACTATGCGCCCTTGGGCGATTTCTTCTCTTATTGTTCTGTCGCTAAGTACCACGCTCTCGTCCTATGTTTGTATGCGGGAGGGGTGGGGATTGGAGGGGATATATTAGCAATACGGGAGTGGAGATTCCAGTGGAGTTGGGCGTCTCTGGATTGATATTGATGTTTCGGGGTGAGGCGAGTGAAGAGGCGCCGGGGCAATTGCTCCGGCGCCTCTTCAAGAAGGTGGGAGATTTGGGGAGCTATTCGATTGAGAATAGGATGTTGACGGTGACGGAGGTCTCTATTTCCCCGGGGCTTACAGAAGTGTCGAAGGCCGCTGATTCTTCCATGGCTACGGCGAAGGAACGGTTAAGTACGGGGTACGGGACACCGCTGCCGTAGTTGATGGAGATTGGTTTGCCGAGAGCTACACCGGTGAGGTCGGCGAGGTGCTGGGCTTTGTCGGTGGCGTCCTGGACAGCGTCTGCAACGAGTTTATTTTCGTAGGAGGAAGTGTCGTCTACGGAGAAGTAGATGGACTGGACACGGGTGAGGTCTCCGCCGGCTTCGACGGACCGGTCAATTATGGAACCGACCGAGTCGATATTCCTGATGGTCACGTTGACGATGTTGTTCACGCTGAAGCCGATTAGCTGGCGGGTCTCGCTGCTGTAGTCGTACTGGGGTTGGATTGAGAGTCGCTGTGTCTGGATGTCCTTGTCTTCGATCCCAGCGGCGCTCAGGACATCCACGATACCGGCCATGGCCTCGGCGGCGTCGGCTCGGGCCTGGGCGACGGACTCGTCAAGGGCCTCAACGCCCAGGACGAGGGTGACAATGTCGGGTGCGAGGGAGATGGAAGCGGTGCCGGATACGGAGATGCCGCCTCCGGTGGCAGAGTCGGGAGATTCCATCGATGTCCCGCAGGCGAAGCTGGCAAGCAGCCCTACTAGGAGTGCGACAATCAGCACCGGGACGCTCCTGGACTTCTTCATTTTCGACCTCCTTGAGATCTTGTCTTCTTTGCACAAGAGGGGTTAGTTGTTTTCCCCACTTTAATCCAGACGTAGAACCCAGTGCCTTTGTTCCGGCTGGGCTGTGTGAAGGGCGAGGGGAAAATGGCTCGGATATAATTGTTGTCCAGAGTGGGGCCTTCGGACGGGCCTGGGCTGAGATGACGAAAGCGCTAGTTGACATAGCAAAGGCACTGGCCCTGGCAGCGTTCTTCTTCTTTGTAGTGCAGGCCGTGCTCCAGAACTACCAGGTGCTGGGACAGAGCATGGAGCCAAATCTACATTCGGGACAGCATGTTATCGTGAACAAGGCCGCCTATATGTCTGTGGACGTGGACAGGCTCTCCAAGTTTATCCCATTCTACGAAGTTGATAAGGGGTCTGAATTGCATCTGTTCGGGGAGCCGCAGCGGGGAGATGTAGTGGTAATCGTGTCTCCGCAACCTTCCAGGAAGAGGCTGGTGAAGAGGGTGGTCGGGTTGCCCGGGGATACTATTGAGATTGAAGGCGGGATGTTGAAGGTCAATGGGCGCACGATGACTGAGCCCTATGTATTGGGCATTCCCAGGGATAGGGGTCCGTTGATGATTCCCGCGGACCACTATTTCGTGCTAGGGGACAACCGACCACAGAGCAACGATTCGAACAGCTTTGGGCCGGTGCACAGGAGCCAGATTGTTGGCAAGGCGTGGCTGGCCTACTGGCCGCCGGAAGATTTCGGGACGGTGGACAGCTATACAACTGATCCAGAGATGGAATGATGAAGGAATACGACTCGGGTCAAGGGGAAAGCGTGGAAGAGATGCTGGTCAGGGCAGAAGTGGTGATGGATGGTCATTTTCTGCTGACCTCTGGGCTGCATTCGCCGAGGTACCTGGAGAAGTTCCGGCTATTGCAGTTCCCTGAGTATACGGGCCGGATGTGCAAGATGGTGGCGGACCGTTTCAGAGGGGAAGGGGTGGAGGTGGTTGCCGGGCCTGCGCTGGGCGGGGTGATTCTCGCTTATGAAGTGGCGCGGCTTCTGGGGGTCAGGGCGGTGTATGCGGAGCGGGTTGGGGATGGGAGAGGCTTCCGGAGGGGGTTGAGCATTGAGTCGGGGGAGAAGACGCTCATAGTAGACGATATTTTGACTACGGGCGGGTCGGTGGTGGATGTGCTCGAGGCGGTCAAGGAAGCCGGTGGGGAGGTAGTGGGCGTGGGGGTGCTGATCGACAGATCGGGGGGTGGGGTGGAGGTGGGGGCGCCGCTTTACTGTTGTCACACGGTGGAGGTGCCAACCTACAGGCCGGAGGAGTGTCCGGCGTGTCGAGAAGGGAAAGCATTGGCACGTCCGGGTGGCGGGTGAAGGCCTGGCCGACTCAATTGACAGGGATAGGGTCGGGTGACAAGATTTAGGTCGGGAGCCGTTAGCTCAGCGGAAGAGCACCGGACTTTTAATCCGGGTGTCGTGGGTTCGAATCCCACACGGCTCACCAGCGCGCATGGTATCCATCACTCCCCGACCCAGAGCGGGTCTTTTACTGCCAATAACCGTCCAAGGGAGTCCGAGCTGAGTTAAGGCTTAGCGGCAAGTGCTGAAGGTAGAGGAGATCTCAGGACGGTTTTTCCAGGGCGTAGAAGGCGCATCCAACGATACCGGCAGAAGCCGCCCGCTCCCACATGCGATAGCGGTCAAGGGTATCGTTGAGCGGCTGAGCGCCAACGTCCGATTCAATTTCAGTGCGGCGACTTTCGAGCTCATGCGGGAGCCGGCGCCAGGCCCACAGGGCACGTTCGCTCCAATCCTCGCGTTCGAGGACGGCGAAACCCGCTTCA
This sequence comes from Dehalococcoidia bacterium, assembly GCA_965207225.1. Taxonomy (GTDB): domain Bacteria; phylum Chloroflexota; class Dehalococcoidia; order Plut-88900; family Plut-88900; genus Plut-88900. The sequence goes on along the minus strand of CBDBLV010000005.1, from coordinate 1,280,727 downwards.
TTGAACCCCCGGTCATACTGTGACATTGACCAAAGTCCGGGAGAGTGAGCGTCGGCGGAGAACCTCTTGAGGATTTCAGGAGCCAAGCCTTCGGCTGCGGTCAGCTCGGTCAAAACCATCCGACCTCCGGGCTTGAGGACCCGGAAGGCTTCGCCGATAACCCTGGGTTTGTCGACGGCGTGCAGCACAGATAAAGCGCACCACCAGACATGAAACCTGTTGTCCGGGTAGGGGAGGTCGTGAAAGTCGGCGTATTCGTAAGAGATGCGGTTGCTGATTGCAGGTTCGGTGCGGTCTTTAGCGATAGCGAGCTGGTCGCACGAAAGGTTGGTGGCGACGATACGTGCGTCGAAACGTCGGGCGACGTAACGGGCCGCACCGCCGACTCCGCAAGCTACCTCCAGCATTTCCATACCGTCCCCCAGGCCTGCCGCCTTTGCGAGTCGGGCGTTGGCACGCTCGGTGGCGATGGCGAGGTCATCGTCAGGGGTCGCGAAATAGCCGAGATTGATGTTCTCTCCCCACATCCGGACCATCGACCGGTACATGGGGTCATCGTACATAGCTTTCAGCTCATTGTTGAAACGCTGGATCTCGTCTTGATTCATTGGGCCCCTTGAGGCGGACTCAGTTTTCCCAGTGTATAGAGGACTCAGAGTACGCGAAATACCGCAATGCGATGCTGAGTTTCCGGCTCGACGTCAGGGACAGAGTGGAAAGGGTCGCCCCATTCGATCAACGACCATCGTCCTGTAGCGGATAGTTCTTCGTATTTCTCACGGTAGCCTTCGGGATCACCTTCGGCGGGTAGGGTGAATACGAGATAGCCACCGGCACGGACAACCCTGACAATTTCGTCGAATCCGGACGCGGGTGCATGGCCGAATGTGAAGGTACCGGCGGAGACCATGGCGTCATAGGAGTCTGTGGGGAGTGGGAGGGGCTGGCCGAGCCGGGCGTGGAAGAGACGGCGATACGCTCTTTTCGCTTCAGCATGCGCCAGTTGGACTCTTGAGATATCGAATCCGTCGATGGTCTCAAAGCCTAGCTTTGCCAGCTCCAGGCCGACCAATCCCGAGCCAGCACCTGCATCCAGTACCACGGAGGTTGAATCGATTAGCGACGCAGCCTTTTCAGCGGCGAGCCGGGGGCCGAGCCAGCCGTATCGGTTGACCTCCCCCTCGTACTCCTCGCCAAGGGCGTCATAGGCTTTTTCGAGGTCGTCGAGGGTGGCTGCGTTTCTCAGGTCGTGGATGTCGAATTGGGAGGTCATTGGCGTTCACAGGCAGCAGGCAAATGATGATGTTGATGGGATTCTATCACTGGAGAAATGAAAAGACGGGTTTGACCGGCCTCAGGGGGGATGCTAGCCTACCCAGCCGGGTCATGGTCAACCAGTTTCCAGAACACGCAAGGGTTGTAATCATTGGGGCGGGCATCGTCGGGTGCAGCGTTGCGTACCATCTCGCCAAGATGGGGTGGAAAGACGTGGTGGTGCTGGAACTCGGCGCCAAGGTCAGCGGGACCACGGCTCACTCGGCGGGACTGGTGACGCAGCTGCGGCATACGCGGTCATTGACGGATATATCCCGTTACGGTGTCCGGCTTTACGAAGAGCTAAAGGAAGAGACGGGGCAGGACACAGGGTTTCGGCAGACAGGGAGCATAAGCGTTGCGCGGACTCAGGGCCGGATGGACGAGCTGCGACGGATGATATCGATGGCCAAGAGCTTCGGGGTGGAGATGAACGAGGTCGGGCTGGAGGAGGCGAAGGAGATCTGGCCACTGCTGAGCACAGAAGGGCTGGTCGGAGCGGTACACCTACCATTGGATGGAGAAACGGTGCCTGACAGCACGGCGAATGCCCTGGCAACGGGTGCGACCAACAGGGGAGTGAGGATAATCGAGAATACGCCGGTGACCGACGTCCTGACGAGCGGGGGTGCGGTGTCGGGGGTAGGGACGGCGCGCGGGGAGATAAGGTGTGAAGTGGTAGTCAACTGTGCGGGGATGTGGGCCCGGGAGATCGGCCTGAAGTGCGGAGTTGCAATTCCACTGCACGCTGCGGACCACGCATATTTTGTCACTGAACCGGTGCCGGGGGCCTCGGAGGACATGCCTTCGATCCGGGACCCGGACGGGTACATTTATATACGGCGCTACCCCTTCGAGGGCGGAGGGATAATGGTGGGCGGGTTTGAGCCTATGGGGGTGCCGTGGGGGATGGACGGGATACCGGACGATTTTTCACTGCACATGCTGAACCGGGAGTGGAGTCACTATGACGTGTTCATAGAGAGCGCCCTGGAGCGTGTGCCGGCGATCGGGGAGGTAGGGGTCAGGATCAGGCTAGTGGGACCGGAGAGCTTTACGCCGGATACGCGGTACATAATGGGCGAGGCGCCAGAGCTGCGGAACTTCTTCGTGGCGGCGGGTTTCAACTCGAGCGGTGTGGCGTCGGCGGCGGGGGCAGGGAAGGCGATGGCGGAGTGGATCACGGAGGGGGAGATGACGATGGACCTGGCGGAGGTGGACATCAGTCGGTTCCAAGCCTGGGCAAACAATCCCACATACCTGCGTGATCGCACGGGGGAGGCGCTGGGCTTGCTGTACGCGATGCACTGGCCGCACAGGCAGCCGGAGTCTGCGCGTATCGTGCGTCAGTCGCCTTTACACGACCGGCTGGCGGCTCGGGGCGCGTGCTTCGGGGTGGTGGCGGGGTGGGAGAGGCCGAACTGGTACGCGCCCGAGGGAGTCGAGCCCGAATACGGATATTCATGGGGAAAGCAGAACTGGTTCCCCTACTCTGCACAGGAGCATATGGCGGTGAGAGAGGGCGTCGGTTTATTCGACCAGACTTCTTTCGCCAAGCTGCTCGTGCAGGGCCCGGACGCGGAAGCCGTCCTGCAGCGGGTGATGGCAAACGATGTAGCCGTGGAGCCGGGCAGGCTGGTCTATACGGCGATGCTGAATGCTCGGGGTGGAATAGTCTCGGACCTGACCGTGAACAGGATATCGGAAGACAGCTACATGATAGTTACGTCTGCAGGGTCTGTGACGAGGGACTATGCGTGGATAAAGAGGCATATTCCCGATAACGCGAGGGTGACTTTGACGGATGTTTCGTCCTCCTATGCGACGCTAAGCGTGATGGGCCCGAGGTCCCGGGAGTTGTTGTCGGGGCTAACGGACGCGAACCTGTCGAATGAGGGGTTTCCGTTCCTCACGTCCAGGGAGATATACGTCGGGTATGCACCGGTACGTGCGTCCAGGATCACATACGTAGGCGAGCTGGGGTGGGAGCTTTACGTGCCGACGGAGTTTGCCGGAAACGTATACGACTCCATTGTCGAAGAGGGGAGCCGGTTCGGGCTGATGCACGCGGGCTATCACGCACTTGACTCGCTGAGGCTGGAGAAGGCGTACAGGAGCTGGGGTCACGACATCACGGGTGTCGATACTCCGCTGGAGGCGGGACTGGGATTTGCCGTGGCTTTTGACAAGGGCGTGGAGTTCATTGGCAGGGACGCGCTGCTGCAGCAAAGGGAGTCGGGGGTGGGGAGGCGGCTGGCGATATTCGTGCTTGATGACCCCGAGCCGCTGCTGCTGGGCGAAGAGCCTATTTATCGGGACGGGGAGATGGTCGGTAGGACGACCTCGGGGAACTACGGTCATGCACTGGGGAGGTCGGTGGGGGTGGGGTACCTGGAAAACGAAGAGGGGGCGACTCCGAATTGGATACGGTCGGGGTCTTATGAGATCGAGGTGGCTACGGAGCGATATGCGGCCAAGGTGAGGCTCAGTCCGCCATACGATCCCAAGAGTGAGAGGGTGAAGGCGTAGGAGTCTGGTAGGGGTCAGGCGGCGCTGAGGAGAGTCACCCCAGTCACCACTGAGATGACGCCAACAACCTGAATGGGGCGGAGTCGTTCGCGGAGGAGGATAATGGCGCCGATGACGGGTACGAGGGTGTAAGAGGAGGAGACGGCGGCAACGATGGCCACGATGCCCACCTGAGCGCCCCTGGCGAAAGCGAACATGGCGGCGATTTCGATGGCGCCGACGGCGAAGATTGCGAGCACGAGTTTCGGGGTGAGGGGTTGGGCGGAGGAACCAGGATGTTTGAAGGCTATGGGGGCGGCAAAGAGGGCGGTGAACATCCTGATCATGAAGACGGGCAGGAACCAGCCAAGGTCTCTTGAGAGGGCGGCGATAGAGTAGTAGAAGACTCCGAAGGCGAGCATGGCCAGAAGTCCGAAGATGATACCTCTCCCGATGATAACGCGTCCGTCCTTCAAGTCAGCGACGTTAGTGGACGCAAGGAAGACTCCCAGAAGGGCGGCAGTGGCGCCCGCGGACTGGCCGAGAGACATGCGTTCAGCGAGAATGATGACGGCGAGGATGATGACGACGCCCTTGTATACGGACATGATGGGGCTGACCAGGGACACGGGCCCACGCTGAAGGGCGGCGTAATAGAGGAAGTAGGTGGCGGTGTAGAGGACGCCGAGGCCGACGGCGGTTAGCCAGTAGACAGCGGAGGCGTGGACTATTTGGCCATCGATGGGGGCGTAGGCGGCGGCTGAGATGACGGATGCCAGGTTGACCCCGAAGATCAACCTGAAGTGACTGGTCCGTCGGGCGAGCAGCGCACTGGCGAATTCGGCCAATCCGAAGCCCAGGGCTGACAGGAGGCCCATAATCACGCTGTCAGCTATCATGTCGCTGTCTCTTTTGAATCACGGGGATAGGTGTCATAGTCGACTGGGCGGCGAAGCCACTATACGCACCTTGAATAGTGTTTGATACTCGGGTGGGCGTCGTTTGGCGAAACCACCCAAGTTAGAACGGAGTGCAGGGCAATGGAAAAGGTCAAGTGTGACGTCCTCATTCGCAATGGGTTGATAGTGACAATAGACTCGGAGAGGCGGATATACAGGTGCGGAGCGGTAGCGGTGGCGGGAGGGCGAATAGTGGGGGTTGGAACGGATACAGAAATGGGAGGGGAGTTCGAGGCGAGGGAGATTGTGGATGCCGGGGGTGGCATTGTTCATCCCGGGTTCATTGATGCTCACAATCATGTTGTACACACGTCCTGTCGGGGGGTGGGGGATGTTCGAAGCCACAACCCATCCTCGGTGAATTTTGCGACGTGGAAGGCAGGGGTCACGGAGCAGGATGAAGCTTTCGCTACGGAAATGGCGAGCCTTGAGATGCTTCGGGCAGGCTTTACGATGTTCATTGAGCCCGGGTCCTTGTTCTCGACGGAGGCCGGAGCGGAGGCGGTGAGTCGGGTGGGGATGAGGGCGCTTTTTGCCCCGCTGTACCTCTGGGACAGGCAGGAGTGCTTCGATGCGGTACCGTCGCTGATGAGTCCGAGCCTGGCGGCCCGGGCGCCGATCGATCATGGGCGGGCAATGACGCTGATTGGGTCGGAGCTGCACCGGAACGAAGACTCGGAGGCGCCGGTGCGCGGTTTCGTGTTCGTGTACGGAGCGGGAACGGCCTCTCCAGAGCTTCTGCAGGCGGCACATGCGTGCGCCCGAGACAACGGCGTTCCGTTTCAGCTGCACGCGGGTTTCGTGCCGGGAGAGGGGCCCATATACCGGGCGCTCAATGGCAAGAGCCATATTGTTCATTTGCAAGATTTAGGGGTACTGGACGAGAACACGGTCATAGTTCATGCAAATGTGGTGGATGATGAAGAGGAAGCCGCTATAAGAGAAAGTGGCTGCAAAATCGTGTGGTGCCCGGCGGCGTTCTTCGCGCTGGGGTTCGGGGGGAGTGCGAAGTTCAAGATGGCGGAGAGGTACCGGAACGGGACACGCGTGGCATTGGGGACGGACGGTGCGGTCGGGTGTACGCCGGGGCACGTGATGCTGGCCGGGCACTTTGCAAGCCAGAGCTACTCGGACGCGGTGTCGCCGGAAGCGTTGCTGGAGATGCAGACGGTCAATGGAGCGGCGGCGGCTGGGATGGAGACAGAGCTGGGAAGCCTGGAGCCGGGGAAGCGGGCGGATATCGTCGTGAGGAGTGCAGGGGCGGCTGAGGCGTATCCGTCGAACAATCCGATCCACCTGCTGACGTTGACGATGGGGGCTGGTAGTGTCGATACCGTGATGGTGAACGGGGAGGTCGTTTTCAAGGATGGGCATTCTACGCGAGTGGACGAGGGGGAGGTGTACAGGAAGGTGTCCGAGTCGGTGGCTGCGCGGGCGGGGCGGCTGGGGATTGATGCGGGGCCGGGGTGGGGGGCAGAGTGAATTGATAGACCTGCGCCTCGCTTCCCCGGGGCACCGACGAGGGACGCCCGTGCGGGGAGGGTGCAAATCCAGGTGAGTTGGGAGACCTGCACCACCCCTCCCCAGATTCCTCACTGCCGTTCGGAATGACATGGGCGGCGTTCGGGATGACGGAGGGGGTCAGGGAGGGGGGCGGCCTCGGGCGATGCGGGGTTGGGGAGGTGGGGGTGGGTCTTCGTCATGGGGTGACGGGTCGGTGGTATGCGGGCCGACCGCCGCTCGCGCTTCGAGGGCCTCAGCACGAGCGGCCACGCCGACGGGGAGGGTGTCCACGAAGGACGCTCCTACGGGTAAGGGTGTGGATTCAGTTATGGGCGTGAGAGATTCCTCGCGGGGCATCGGAATGGGATGAGGGGCGGGGATGGATTCCCGATCGGGGTCGGGAATGACGGTTAGGTGGGGTGGGGCCTCGTCGTCGTCCGGGTCTGGGTCATAGTCGTCGTCTTCGTCGTCGGGATTGTCATCATCGGGGTCATAGTCGTCTTCGTCATCGGGGTCTGGGTCCTCGTCTTCGGTGTCGAGGCCTTTGAGTAAGTCGGGGTTGAGGTAGGCTTCGGCGATGAACTTCTGCATGGCCTCGCTCTCCGCGAGCCTTTGGTTTTCTTCCTGGGGCCAGGGTTCGTCGGGGTCGATGAGGCCGTAGCGCCAGCGGTCCTTCAGGGGGAGGAGCATTCTCCAGGGCCACCACTTGTCGCCAGGCCGGGCCATGCGGACGGGGATGAGGTCGCGGAAGTCGAGGTCACCCCTGTCTACGTTGTCCTGGAAGACTTTCTTGATGAGGTTGTCGATTTGCTCTTCGTCGGTGAGCTGTTTGGGGGCCTTGGCCTGGGCGGAGTAAGCGCGGATGATGAGTCGGAGGCATCGGTTGATCTGGGTGTAGTCGAGGGGACGCATGCTCAAGAGGCGGTTGGTCAACGAGCGGAGGAGGGCGATTTCGCCTCCGATGTCCGGGCTGTCGGGGGACAGCCGGGGCAGGGAGGCGGGGACATGGGACAGGGAGCGGCGACGGTTGGGGCGTCGGCCCCTGGGCCTTCTACCGCGCCCGACGGGGCGGGAAGTCTTCCGCGGCCTGGAGCCGCGGGCATCCGTGCCCTGGTAGGTAGCCCGGGCACGGGGATTCTTCCGCGGTGCAGCACCGCAGGCATCCGCTTCTACGCCCGGTAAGGCGGAGCGGGGGTTCTTCCGCGGCGCAATGCCGCAGGCATCCGCTTCTACGCCCGGTGAGGCGGAGCGGGGACTCTTCCGCGGCCCGGTGCCGCAGGCATCCGCTTCTACGCCCGGTGAGGCGGAGCGGGGACTCTTCCGCGGCGTTGTGCCGCGGGCATCCACACCCTGGCAGGCAGCCCGGGTACGGGGGTTCTTCCGCGGTCTGCGGCCGAGGGCATCCGCGAGGGGGTCGGGCTGGGTCAGCAGACCAACCGCCTCTTGAGCAGGCGCCCCTTTTTGGGGGCGTCGGGGGCCCGGTCTGGCGGGCCCCCTGTTTGACAGTGTTTTGTTGTGAGATTTGGGTGTAGACGTTAGGTCTGAACGTTAGTATAGAACGTATATGGCAGATGTCAAGAGGCTTTGGGAGCATTTTGGGGGGATTTTCTCCCCGGCCCCCTGGGGAACCCTCTCCGCCTTGGTCCCCCTCTCCCCCTCGAGGGACTCGGGGCAGGCTCTTAGGGCCTGTAAGGGAGAGGGGGAGAGAAGAACAGAAGCCCAGGTGCGTGCTCTGCACGCACCTGGGCCCCTAGTTCAGTACTGGAGGGAGGGGGATGCTCCTCCCCGACCCCCGGGGAGTGATATGAGTCCCACCCGCCCGCCCTGTTTTATTGACACATCAAAAATGCGGTGCATTTTTGATGTGTCTTTACCAAGGGGGATGCCAGGGATGGGTGCGCGAGGTTAGGCAGGGGGTGGGTTTAGGGAGGGGTGCTGGAGATTCCTCGCGGGGCATCGGAATGGGAAAGGGGCGTGGGGGGTTGGGACAGGATCTAGCCCTCTGCCTTCGAGAGGGCTCTGAATAGCTGGTCTCCTGGCACTCGTATCACCCTCACCCTAGCCCTCTCCCGTCGAGGGAGAGGGGACTGGACGCCTCCCAGCGCACCTCTGGATTCCTGATTGGGGTCGGGAATGACGGGGGAGTCAGGTGAGTTGCGGGACCTGCACCGCCATTCCCCAGATTCCTCACTGCCGTTCGGAATGACAGTGAGGGGCGTGGGTTGTCAGTGGGGGTATGCGAGGGCCTGAAGATGCGTGGGCCGCCCCACGCTCGTACCCCTCGAGGGACTCGGGGCATGCTTAAGAGGGGCTCAGCACGAGCGGCCTCACCGCCGGGGATGGATTCCCGATCGAGGTCGGGGATGGCGGAGATGGGGAAATGGGATGGGAGGGGTGTGAAGGGCTATGGACGAGGTGAGTTGGGGGAGTTGCGCGTTAGATTCCTCGCGGGGCATCGGAATGGGAAGGGGGGTCGGTGAATGGCGAGGTGGGTTGGGAGACCTGCACCGCCCCTCCCCAGATTCCTCATTGCCGTTCGGAATGACAGTGAGGGACGTGGGTTGTCAGTGGAGTTATGTGAGGGGCTGAAGATGCGTGGGCCACCCCACCGCTCGCACTTCGAGGGCCTCAGCATGAGCGGCCCCACCGCCGAGGAGGGATGGATTCCCGATCGGGGTCTGGAATGACGGAATGGGAGAGAGGGGGGAGGGGAGAACAGAGGCAGGGGGGGCATGTCCGGCTGTGCAATTCCAGGGCAATGAAATCCGACTTGACAGGAAGCCTCTTGCAAGTAGAATGGTACCTTGGGGAAATAGTTTAACCGCAAGGCAGCATAACGCCGCAGATAACATTTCTGACACTGCGACGTTATATGTTTATAAGCCGTCCCATCGACACAGGTCGGGGGCTTACCCGTTAATCTTTGTGGTTGAATTTCAATTTTTCGGCCGTACCGCTGGACTTTTGGAGGTAAGTCTTTTCAATTGGCGGACTCGATCAATGACAGGTCAATGAAGACCTGTTTCAATGCGAACAATTTGACATGGCCCAAGGAATAGCAAGGAGCACGCACAATGACGCACGGTTATAGGAGAAGGAAGTTTACGAAAAGGAGGGGGGTCCTTGCTGGGCTGAGCATCCTCCTGATTGCGCTGATGGTGCTAGCCGCTTGTGGCGAAGCTGCGACTGCTACACCGGAAGCGATGGAAGAAGAGCCGACGGCCATGCCGGAGCCGACGGCGGTGCCGGACGAGCCGGATGACGCGATGGACGAACCGGACGATGCGATGGACGAACCGGACGATGCGATGGAACCGACGGCGATGCCTGAGCCGACAGCGATGCCGGATACGGGCGTGAGGCCCAGGTCCGAGTGGACGGAAGAGAACCCGGCGAACCGGGCAGAACTGGAAGCCGAGATCGAAAAGTACAGGGGTTCGAGCTTCGTGTTCACTTCCTGGGGCGGCGCTTACCAGGCGGCCCAGCGGCAAGCTTACATAGAGCCGTTCTCCAGTCAGTTCGGAATCGAGGTCGTGGAAGAGAGCCCGATGGAGTACGCGGTGATACGCGTAATGGTAGACACGGGCAACTACAAGTGGCACGTAATGGACGTAGGCGGCCGGGAGCTCTGGAACCACATCAACATTGATGCGCTGGCGGAGCTAGACCTCAGCGTAGTGGACAACCGGAACCACGTTGAGACTGTGAGCACGCCATACGGCGGCGGCGGCGGAATCACCTGGTCCACGGTACTGGCGTACAACTCGGACGTATACCCCGAGGGAAGCATCACTACGTGGGGCGACTTCTTCGACCGGGAGAATTTCCCCGGGAGACGAAGCGTTAGGGACGCTTACAGAGGCAGCTGGTTCTCGGCGCTGCTGGCGAACGATCACAGCAGGCTGGAAAACGCCGAATGGAGAGCACGACTTGGCGCCCCAACGGACGAGGACGTCCAGGAAGCGCTAGCGCTCTGGGAAGCCAGTCCCCCAGACGGTTTCTGGCACACCGGGTCGGACTGCCCGCAGACGCTAATCTCGGGCGACTACGACATGTGCACGGCGTGGAACGGCAGGATATACAACGCCCAGATAGAGGGTGAGCCCCTGGCGATCTGCTGGGAGTGCGGACACCTCATCGGCACAGGCGCTTTTGTTATGGCCAAGGGCCTGGATGAATCGAACCCCGAGGCCTTTGACCTCGGACAGTTGTTCATTGCCTGGACGGGACTGCCGGAGATTAACGCCAACATCTCCAGGTACATCACCTATGGCGCTCTGAACCTGAGGTCAGCTGAGTTCCAAGGTGGTTCGGAATTCGACGCAGTACGGCCAGCCCTGCCGACTTCACCGGATAATGCGCCGTATTCGATTATTGAGAATGAGCTGTACAGCGGAGAGAAGAACCCCGAGTGGACCGAGCTGTGGCTGGAATACCAGCAGGGATTGGCAGCGAACTAGGGGTTAGTGGAGCGAACCAAAAGGGTCCGAGACGACCTGTAGAAATGAAGAGGCCCGGCGCCTGTTGGCGCCGGGCCTCTTGCTTTTGGTGCATGAAGGACTCCATAGCAGGTGAAATGAGTGACAGCTTGAAACGGGGGCTGTCGGGCTCAGGGAGCTTTTAAGGGTAAGGTTGCCAGCTATTGACAAAGAGGGAGACTCCACTATAATTCGACAAAATTTTCATAATCGTGGCAGCTTGATTAACGCCGCAGCGAGGCACGAAACGCTGCGACGTTGTGCTTTTCTTTAAGGGGCGCCCTGCCCCTATTCAACTGCCCTTCCACACTTGTTCAGCAACCCAAGATATTCTCAGGACTTTGGAGGTGAGATAACAACATAGATGAGACAGTACGTGGAGTCGGCCTGCGACTTGCGATAGGTCGGACCCAAAACCGAGGCCCAAGGGATAATTCAAGGAGAGAACATGAGAGAGAAAGGAATGAGGAGAGGAAAGCTCTCCAGGCGAGGCATCTTCGCCGGGCTGAGCATTCTTCTAGTAGCACTAATGGTCCTCGCGGCCTGCGGCGAAGCGGCAACGGCGACGCCAGAGGCCATGGAGGAGCCCACCGCGATGCCGGAGCCGACGGCAATGCCGGACGAGCCGGATGACGCGATGGAGCCGACGGCGATGCCGGATGAGCCGGATGATGCAATGCCGGAACCCACGGCAACTCCGGAAGCGATGGAAGACGACGATGACACCGGCACGGGCCTAAGGCCCCGGTCCGAGTGGACGGAAGAGAACCCGGCTACTTTCGAGGAGCTGGAAGCGGAGATAGAGAAGTACCGCGGCGCCAGCTTCGTGTTCACCTCCTGGGGCGGCGCGTACCAGGCTGCCCAGCGACAGGCTTACATCGAGCCGTTCGTGGCGAAGTTCGGAATCGAGATAGTTGAAGAGAGCCCGATGTCCTACGCCAGGATTCCGGCGATGGTGGAGACGGGCAACTTCAGCTGGCACGTAATGGACGTGGGCGGCCGCGAACTGTGGGCGCAGATCGGACTTGGCAACCTGGAAGAGCTCGACATGACCGTGGTTGACAACCGGAACCACGTAGAGACCGTTCGTACCCGCTACGGCGGCGGCGGTGGAATCACCTGGTCCACGGTGCTGGCCTACAACACCGACGCATTCCCAGAGGGAGAGATCACAGGCTGGGATGCTTTCTTCGACAGGGACAGCTACCCTGGCCCGCGGAGCGTGAGAGACTCCTACAGAGGCAGCTGGTTCTCGGCCCTCCTGGACCTCGACCCGAGCAGACTGGAAACGCAAGAAGGCAGGACTGCCCTGGGTGCGCCGACGGATGAAGACGTACAGGCGGCACTGGCGCACTGGAGCGCCTTCCCTCCGGACAACTTCTGGACGACGGGATCGGACTGCCCGCAGTTCCTGATTTCGGGTGACAATGTGATGTGCACGGCCTGGAACGGCCGGATCTTCAACGCCCAGCAGGAGGGCGAGCCCCTCGGCATCTGCTGGGAGTGCGGACACCTGGTCGGTACGGGAGCGCTGGTATTTGCAAACGGTTTCAAAGAGGCCAACCCCGAGGCGTTTGAGATTGCGCAGCTGTGGGTTGCCTGGACGGGACATCCGCAGATCAACGCAGAGCAGTCGAAGTACATCTCCTACGGACCTCTGAACCTGAAGTCCGCGGAATACCTCACGGGCCCCGAGTTTGAGCACGTGCTTCCCGCACTGCCGGTATCGCCCGCCAACGTGCCCTACGCCATCTTCGAGAACGAGAAGTACAGCGGAGAAAAGAACAGCGAGTGGAACGACCTCTGGCTGGGCTACCTCCAGAGCGTGGGGAACTAGAGCTCCGGCTCAAGGCATAGCTTAATCAGAAACTGATAAGCCGAAGGAATGGAGAGGCCCGACCCTATATTTGGGGTCGGGCCTCTTGCCTTTTACAAGGGCCAGCACAAGAGACTACAGGCCGATGAAGGCGGCGGCGTTGCTGCCGAGGAGCATGTCCAGTTGGGTGGAGGTGAGGGGAAGGGAGGAGAGGAACTCGGCGTCTGCGGTCTGGGAGGCGAAGGGATAGTCGGTGCCGAAGGTGATTTTGTCGGCGCCGTGGTTGTTGACGATGTTCATTAGGGTGTCGGGGGCGATTTCGTTGACGGTCGGGGGCCAGGAGGTGTCGATTAGGACATTGGGGAGGCCGACGAGATGTTTCTCGGCCTCATCGAGCATGTAGAAGCCGCCGAGGTGGAAGGCGATAATCTTCAGACGGGGGAACTGCCGGGCCACGCTGGCTATGCGGCTGGGGGCAGCGAAGTCGGGGCGTTTGTCTCGGAGGTGGGGCATGGAGCCACAGTGGATTGCGACGACCATGGAGTCGCCGATTTCCTCGTAGAGGGGGAACATTGACGGGTCGTCGGGGTGGAAGCGGTTGAGGACGGGGTGAAGCTTGATGCCCTTTAGGCCCCGGGAGCGGATGCGTCGGATTTCGGCGGGTTTGTCTTCGAGGAGTGGGTGGATGGCGCCGAAGGAGACGATGGTTGAGTCCTGGATACCGATGAGCCAATCGTTGACACCCTGCACCTGGTCGGGGCGTTCGGCGATGCCCACGACGACAGATTTATCCCAGCCCGAGTCCTGCATGTGGGCTTTCAGGCCAGCCACGGTGTTGGGCAGGGGCATGTCCAGCTTCAGGTCGCAGGTAGCGTGCTTTTCCACTATTGGGGCGATGGAGTCGGGCCAGACATGGGTGTGGACGTCTACTCGCAAGGCTACCCCCTCTGCTAGGGGTACATTATAGTTGGCCCATTGATCGAGAGGCTTACAGAGAGGTTACAGTCGTGGCAATGAAGACCAGAGACCTAGAGGGAAAAACAGCGATAGTTACAGGAGGCGCCCAGGGGATCGGGAAGGCGACGGTTGCGGAGCTGCTGGGGCGGGGATGCCGGGTGTGCGCGTCGGATGTTCAGGGGAAGAAGGTACGGGCCTCGGTGGCGGAGCTGGACCCGGGGGGTGAGATGACGATGGCCCTGGAGACTGATGTGACTTCCACGGAGCAGGTTGAGGAGATGGTGGCACGAACGGTGGAACGATTCGGGGGTCTGGATATCCTGGTGAACAACGCGGGCGGGAGCGGTCATATCGGCATCGATCATATTGAGGATGTTACGGATGAGATCTTTGAACGGGTTACGGATGGGAATTTGAAGAGTGCGTTTCTATGCAGTCGGGCGGTGGCGCCGGTGATGAAGGAGCGAAGGTTTGGGAGGATAGTGAACCTGTCATCGATATCGGCGAAGGGGGCGTTCGGGGCGAGGGGGCCGTCGGCGGCGAGGCTCCCGTATGCGGGTGCGAAGGCCGGGATCATCGGGCTGACAAACCAGCTGGCGAAGGACCTGGGCCCGTGGGGTATCACGGTGAATGCGGTGATGCCGGGGGTGATAGTGACTGAGCCCGGGGCACGGGTATCGGAGCGGTTCAAGGCGCTTTCCGAAGAAGAGCAAGAAGGGATAATAGGGTCGATACCGCTGGGGAGGGCGGGGAGGGCGGATGAGGTGGCGTCGGTGATCGGGTTCCTGTGTTCGGAGGGGGCGAGCTTTGTGTCGGGGGCGACGATCGAGGTGACGGGAGGGGGGTAGTGGGCGCAGGGACTCATCTCAGAGGCGGATGTGGTATAACGGAGACATCGCAGAGTCACGAGTCGGCATTAGTTTGATTGCCGAGCGGGAATCATGCACAAGAAACATACAAGGGTTCAGGAGAACTCGTCCGACATGGGAGCGACATACGTAACGGCCATAGTTCGGAACCCTGCTGAGCCAGACAGGGCATGGGAAGGTGTGTTTCTGGTGGACACGGGTGCGATGGACTGCATGGTTCCACGGAAGCACCTTGAGTCCATTGGGCTAGAGCCCAAGGGCAAAAGGGTATACGAGATGGCTGACGGCAGTAAAATCCGCATGGATGCCACGACAGCCCAGGTAGAGTTCATGGGAGAATTCGTAGGGGCGACTATCATAATCGGGGATGAAGATACCGAGCCGCTGCTAGGGGTGACGGCGTTGGAGTCGGCAGGCATTGAGGTGGACCCGCGCAACGAGAGTCTGAAGAAACTGCCGGCGGTGAGGCTGAAAGCGGTCGGAGTGACGCAAGGGTAAGATAGGGCAATGGACCCCGAGTATATACGCAATTTCTGCATCATCGCGCACATTGACCACGGCAAGTCCACGCTGGCGGACCGCCTGCTGGAGTACACGGGTACGATATCCGAGAGGGAGATGAAGGAGCAGCTCCTGGACGACATGGACCTGGAGCGGGAGCGGGGCATCACGATCAAGGCCAAGGCGGTACGGCTCCACTACGGGTATGAGGATGGGGAAACCTACGAACTGAACCTGATCGATACGCCGGGGCACGTGGACTTCACGTATGAAGTCTCCCGAAGCCTGAGCGCCTGCGAGGGTGCGGTGCTGGTGGTGGATGCTTCGCAGGGGATACAGGCGCAGACGCTGGCCAACGTGTACATGGCGCTGGACCAGGACCTGGAACTGATCCCCGTAGTGAACAAGATAGACCTGCCCAACGCAGAGCCGGAGAGGGTCATTGGTGAGATGTGCGACGCGCTGGGGTTCCGGCCGTCGGAGGTGGTGCAGGTGTCGGCGAAGGAGGGGCTGGGGACGAAGGAAGTGCTGGATGCGATAGTGGAACGGGTGCCTCCGCCGAGCAGGGATGGGTCGGGGGCTTTGAGGGCGTTGATCTTCGATTCGAAATATGACTCATACAAGGGCGTTATTGCATACGTCAGGGTGTTCGATGGAGAGGTCAGGAGCGGGGAAGACCTGAAGCTGATGTCGAACGGGGTGGGGTTCGAGGGGCAGGAGGTAACGGTGTTCACCCCGTGGCCCAAGGCGGTGGAGCGGCTGGGGAGCGGGGAGGTGGGAGGGATAGCCACGGGGTTGAAGCAGGTAAGCAGGTGCAGGGTGGGGGATACGTTGACGAGTGCGAAGAGTTCGGCGTCGGAGCCGCTGCCGGGGTACAGGCCATTGAAGCCGATGGTGTTCTCAGGGCTGTACCCGGTGGACACGCGGGAGTACACGTCGTTGAGGGATGCGTTGGAGAAGCTGACCCTGAATGATGCTTCGCTGGCATACGAGCCGGAAGAGAGTGCGGCGCTGGGGCCCGGGTTCCGGTGCGGGTTCCTAGGGCTTCTGCACATGGACATCGTGCAGGAGCGGCTGGAGAGGGAGTACGGTCTGGACCTAATCACGACCTCCCCGAGCGTGGAGTACAGGGTGAATTTGAGGAACGGAGGACTCGTGCTGGTGGAGAGGCCGACGGACCTGCCGCACGGCGGCGAGGTCGAGTCGATAGAGGAGCCGTGGCTGGACCTGACGATAATCACGCCGGACACGTTCATAGGGGCGGTGATGGAGCTGGTGCAGGAGCATCGAGGGAAGTATTCGAAGATGGAGTACCTGCACTCGGGGCAGGGGAACGGGACGTCGGGTGGGCATGGAAGGGTGTCGCTGGAGTTCCAGATGCCGCTGGCTGAGATGCTGGTGGAGTTCTACGACCAGCTCAAGTCCCGGACGAAGGGATATGCGTCGCTGGACTATGCTTTGACGGGCTACGAGGCGGCGCCGCTGGTGAAGCTGGACCTGCTGGTGAACGAGCAGCCGGTGGATGCGCTGTCTCTCATCGTACACTCTGATCATGCGTACCGGAGGGGTCGGGCGCTGGTGCAGTCGTTGAGGGGGATCATTCCGAGGCAGCTGTTCGACGTGCCGATACAGGCGGCGATTGGGAGCCGGGTTATTGCACGGGAGACGATCAAGGCACTGCGGAAGAACGTGCTGGCGAAATGCTATGGCGGGGACGTGACGCGAAAGAGGAAGCTGCTGCAGAAGCAGGCGGAGGGGAAGAGGCGGATGAAACGGGTGGGGAACGTGGAGATCCCGCAGGAGGCGTTCATGGCGGTGTTGAAGGTGGGGAAGTCGGGGAACGGGTCTGGCCGGTAGACAGGTCAAGGTTGGCGAGGAATGCCCGGAGGGCGGAGCCAAGGTGAGGGTGGGTGAGTCCGATGGAGACCGAGGCCTGGATAAGACCCAAGGGATTGCCTGCGTCGTAGCGTGTGCCCTCGAACTCCAAGGCGTAGACGGGTTCGGAGTCGAGGAGGTTGGCGATGGCGTCGGTGAGTTGGATTTCTCCGAGGGCGCCGGGCTGGGTGCTGGCGAGGGCGTGGAGGATGCCGGGGGTGAGGACGTAGCGACCGACGATGCCGAGGTCGGAGGGGGCGTCATCGGGGACGGGCTTCTCGACTAATGCTTTGACCCGGTGGAGACCAGGCCCGACCTGTTCGCTGTCGATTACTCCGTAGCCCGAGATGCGGTCCCTGGGGACTTTCTGCACTGCTAGGACCGAGGCCTGGCGGGCGTCGTAGACATCGAATAGCTGGCGAAGGGCCGGGGTATTGGATGTGATGACATCGTCGGGGAGGAGGACGGCGAAGGGCTCGGGGCCGATGGCTTGTCGGGCGGTGAGGACGGCGTGGCCGAGGCCAAGTTGCTGATGCTGAATGACTGAGGAGATTTCGAGGTTATCGGTGATGCGGTCGAGGCCGGAGATGAGGTCCAGCTTTTGCTTCGAGGCGAGGAAGTGGTTGAGGTCGGGTCGGGGTTGGAAGTAGCCGTCCAGCACAGCCTTCCCGGGAGAGTTGACGAGGATAGCGCGTGAGAGGCCAGAGTCCAAAGCCTCCTCAAGGCCGTACTGGATGACGGGCTTGTCAATGATGGGCAGGAGCTCTTTGGGGACAGACTTGGTAGCGGGCAGGAAGCGGGTGCCCCATCCGGCGGCTGGGACGACGACGGTCCTAACGGGATTTGGGAGAGACATGGCTAGGGCCAGGACTGGCCGAAGAAGTCGGTCTGAACGATGCGACCGGTGAAAGAAGTGTCTGAAAGGCCTGCAAGGTAAGCGGCAGAGGGGACTACTGCGGAAGGCTCCTTCCAAGTCGACCAGTCGGTGTCGGGGGGGTAGGTGAAGAGGGCGCCCTCGGTCTTGACCTGGCCGGGGTCGAGGCTGTTTACGGCGATGTTGTGCTCCTTCATTTCGAGGGCGAGGCCCTGGGTGAAGCGGTCGAGGGCGGCGTCGGATGCGCCGTAGAGGGTGAGGGAGTCGAGGTCATGGGCGGCGGAGGAGCTGATGTTGATGATGGAGCCGGATTTCTGCTTCATCATGGGCTGGATGGCCAGCATGCAGAGTTCGATGGGGGCGCGGACGTTGATTTCGGCCATGAGGCCCCAGCGCTTGACGGTGGTGTCGGCGACGCTGGTGTGAAGGATGATGGCGGCGTTGTTGACGAGGACGTCGATGCGGCCGTAGGTGTCGATGACCTGCTGGATGAGGGCTGCGCGGTCGTCGGGGCTGGTGAGGTCGCAGCGGATGGGTAGGCACTCGCCGCCGTCGGCGCGGATCTGGTCGGCGGTCTCATGGATGGTGCCGGGAAGCCGGCTCTGGCCGGGGGCGTCGGTGCGGGCCATGACTACGACCTTTGCGCCTTCCTTGGCGAAGCCGATGGCGAGGCCCTTGCCGATGCCCCTGCTGCTGCCGGTGATTATGGCGACCTTGTCTTTGAGTTTCATGTGGGTCTCCTGGTCCCGAGGGGAGGGGTGTTGGGGTCAAGTTACACCAATGGGGGGTGGATGACCAGACCCGGACCCGCCCACGGGCGATCCTTTGACTCTGCTCAGGATGAGCGGCCTGATTCCGGGAAGGATATCCTCCCAACCCCACAGGGGAACCCTCACCCCCTTGATCCCCCTCTCCCTTAGGGCCATTAAGGGAGAGGGGGAGAGAAGAACAGAGGCCCACGTGGGTGCATCGCACCCACGTGGGCCTCTAGTTCAATACTGGGGTATGGGAAAGGTCAGGGGGTGCGGGGGCGGCGGGGGAAGGGGAGTTTCGGGCGTAGGGCGCTCCAGGCCATGGCGAACATGAATAGGGCGGCGGCGAAGAGGACTATGGTTGCGCCGGAGGAGACGTCGACCCAGTAGCTGATGTAGATGCCGAAGAAGCCGCAGAAGGTGCCGATGGCTGTGGAGAGGAGGAGCATGTGGGAGAACTTGTTAGTGATGAGTCGGGCGACGATGGGGGGGATGACGATGGCGGCGGCGATCATGGTTACGCCGAGAATCTGCATGGAGACGACGATGACGCCGGCGAGTACGAGGGAGAAGGCGGTGTCGACCCAGGGGGTGGGGACGCCGTAAAAGCGGGCGACCTCGGGGTCGAAGGTGGTGAATAGGATGAGCTTGTAGCCGACGAGGACGAGAAAGACGGTGCCAAGGGAGACGGCAACGAGGGCGATGAGGTCGCCGCGCTGGACGCCTAGGATATCGCCGATGAGGGCGGCTTCGAAGCTGCGGGTGAAGGTGCGCTGGGTGCTGATGATGGCGATGCCGAGGGCGAAGCTGGCGGTGGTGATAATGCCTATTGCAGCGTCGGCGCCTATGACACGTTTTCGGGTCGTCAGGGAGATGAGGAGGGCGGAAAGGAACCCCCAGAGGCTGGCGCCGACGAAGAAGTTGATGGACATGATGTAGCTGACGACGGCGCCGCCGAAGACGGCGTGGGAGAGGCCGTGTCCGATGTAGGCCATGCCGCGGAGGACGATGTAGACGCCGATGAGACCGCAGAGGCCACCGGCAAGGGTGGCGGCTACGAGGCCCTTGATGAAGAATTCGAACTGGAAGGGCTCAAGCATCGGGGGTGGGGGTGGGGAGGTGGGGTTCCTTCATGGTGTGCTCTTCCCGGGTGGCCCCGTAGGCGTGGGGGCGCTCGGCGACGAGGGTGAGGCCCTGGTAGGAAATGATGGGCAAGTCGGCGCCGTAGGTGCGGCTGAGGATGTCGGGTGTGAAGACCTCGGAGGGAGGGCCCTGGGCGACGATGCCGCCGTTGAGACACACGACCCGGGGGAGGTGGGCGGCGACGGAGTTAATCTCATGGGTGGTCATGAGGATGGTGACGCCCTGATGATTAAGCTCGTGGAGGAGGTGCATGACCTCGTCTCGGGTCTTGATGTCGACTCCGGCGGCGGGTTCGTCGAGGAGAAGGAGCCTGGGGTTGCTGATGAGGGCCCGGGCCAGGAAGGCGCGCTGCTGCTCGCCGCCGGACAGCTGCCTGATGTGCCTGCCGGCGAGATGTCGGATACCGAGTCGAGACATGATCTCCTCGGCGTGGGTGACCTGCCGGGGGGAGTGCCACGGGAGGAGGGGCTTGCGCATGGAAGCGCCCATGAGGACGACTTCCCGGACGATGACGGGGAAGTCCCAGTTGATGGTCTCCAGCTGGGGGACGTAGCCGACGTTGGGGCTTCTCGGGCCGAGGGGGACGCCGTCGATGAGGACCGTGCCGGAGAAGAGCCGGACGGCGCCGAGGATGACGCGGAGGACGGTGCTCTTGCCGGTGCCGCTGGGGCCGAGGAAGCCGACGAAGTCGCCGGGCATGATCTGCAGGTCCATCCCGGAGAGGACGGGCTGACCATCATAGCCGCAGGTCACGTTGTCCAAGGCCACGATGGGCGTACCAGCGGCAGGGCGAGGGGCGCCGGGGTGGAGCAATCGGCCTCCTATTGGGGGTAGACGGCGGTGGAAACGCCTTCGAAGACGTGGGACGGGTCCAAGCCGTCGAAGGGTAACACGTCGCCGCCGAGGGCTCCAACCATGACGGTCATATTCTGAATCATCAGGCCGAGATAGGAGTGGTCGGGGTCTCCGGGGGCGCCGGGTAGGTCGTCGTCGGCGAGTTCGTCGCTGTACCGGGCGCCGGACTCCCTGGCGATCTGCTCGAGGGCGTCGCTGGGGAAGACCTCGGAGCCGAAGACGGCGGGAACCTCAAGCTCGCGGATGTGGAGGATGATGCGGCCCATTTCCTGGGGGGAGGGCTCGCTGAAGTCGGAGGGCTGGATGGCGCCGATGACCTCAAAGCCGTAGGTGCGGGCGAAGTAGGCCCAGGAGTCGTGGTAGGTGAGGAGGCGGCGGTTGTCGGGGGGGATGGTCTCGACGGCCTGTCGGATGGCAGTGTCAAGGTCATCTATGCGCGCGGTGAAGGCGGCGAGGTTCGTGTCGTAGTAGGTCTCGTTGGATGAATCCAAGTCTACGAGGGCATCGCGGGCGAGCTGGGCGTAGCGGAGGGCGAGGATGGGGTCGGGCCAGAGGTGGGGGTTTGGGTGGCCTTCGGACTCGGGGAAGGAGAAGTCGAAGGCCCACTGGTCCCGGGAGATGGTGTTGTCGCCGAGGAGGAGGACGGGGGTGTTGTCTTTCTTTGAGCTCTCGGCGAGGTTGAGGGTGGGCTCTTCGAGGAAGAGTCCGTTGGCGATGATGAGGTCGGCCTGGGCGAGGGTGGCGGCCACGGAGGGGGAGGGGGAGAAGGTGTGGGAGTTGGTGCCCTCGGGGACGATGCCCTGGAGGAGGATGCGGTCGCCGCCGATGTTTTCGACGATGCTGGTGATGGGTGCGACGGTGGTGACGACGTTGAGTTTGGCGGGGTCGGGGGGTGGGGTGGGGGTGTCGGTGCAGGCGAGGATGAGGGAGAGAAGTGCGACGAGCAGGGCTGTTAGTGTGGGGAGTTTGAGCATTGGAGACGCGCCTTGATGCGATAGCTTGCTGTTGCAATAGATTGCAGGACGTAAGAGTAGCTACAGAGGGGTGGGGTGTCAAGTGGGGGGGAGGGGTTGAGTCCAGGCGATGAATTTGAGGAGTGCGGGCCTCCCCCCGCTCATACTTCGAGTAGCCTCAGCATGAGCGTACCCGCTGATCCGGGGAGGGGGTAAGGAGTCGTGGTAGAATGGGGGCGCCGTTATGCAGAGGGCCGAGGGGCCCGATTTCAGCGAGGTTTACCAGATGACGACGACCGCCGAGCCGGAATACAAAGTCATAGGCACGAGGCCGATCAGGCACGATGGGGTGGACAAGGTTATCGGGAGGGCGATGTACGGGGCGGACCTGAAGCTGCCGGGGATGCTGTACGGGAAGGTGCTGAGGAGTCCTCATCCCCACGCCCGGATCATTTCGATTGACACGTCGAAGGCCGAGGCGCACCCGGACGTGAGGTCGGTGGCGACGTCGGGAGACCTGCCGGACCCGGGCCTCGTGACCCGGGAGAACGTGTTCCCGAAGCCGGTCTCGGACAACATAATGGCTCGGGGGAAGGCGCTGTACAAGGGGCACCCGGTGGCGGCGGTGGCAGCGACGAGCGCGCTGGCGGCGGAAGAGGCGCTGGCGCTGCTGGAGGTTGAATACGAGCAGCTACCGTGGACTATAAGCCTGGAGGAGGCGATAAAGGAAGGGGCGCCGGTACTCCACGAGCACTGGCCGAAGAACGGGGCGAGCGAGAACGGGCTAGACGGGCCGAACGTGGCGGACCACGTCCAGCACGCATTCGGGGACATGGAGAAGGGGTTTGCCGAGGCGGACGCGGTGATTGAGAGGGAATACAGGAACAAGTCGGTACACCAGGGGTATATCGAACCGCAGAATGCGACGGCATCGTGGTCGGCGGACGGTCGGGTGACGATCTGGTGCAGCAGCCAGGGACATTTCCTTATCCAGTCTCAGGTGGCGCAGATACTGGGGCTGCCGCTGTCCAAGATAAAGATTGTGCCGATGGAGATAGGCGGGGGGTTCGGGGGGAAGCTGAGCGCGTACCTGGAGCCGGTGGCGGCGGTGCTTTCGAGGAAGTCGGGGCACCCGGTGCAGATGACGATGAGCCGGGCGGAGGTGTTCGAGAGCACGGGTCCGACGTGCGGGAGCAAGGTGTCGCTGAAGCTGGGGTTCACGAAGGAGGGTCGGATAACGGCGGCGAAGGCGACGTACATGTTCGAGGCGGGGGCGTTTCCCGGGGCTCCATTGGCGGCGGCAGCGGCGGCGATATTTTCGCCGTACTACATCGAGAACCTGCTGGTGGACGCCTACGACATAGTGGACAACAAGCCGAAGACGGCAGCTTATCGGGCGCCGGGGGCGCCTAACGTGGTGTGGGCGGTCGAGAACCTGATGGACGAGATAGCGGAGCAGCTGGAGATGGACCCGATGGAGCTGCGGCTGCTGAACGTGGCGACGGAGGGGACCCGGAGGGCGGACGGGGTGAAGAACCTGGTCATCGGGGCGAAGGAAGTGATGGAGGCGGTGATGGCCCACCCCCACTACAGCGAGCCGCTAGAAGGGGAGAACCGGGGCAGGGGGGTGAGCATGGGGTTCTGCCGGAACAACACGGGGCCGGCGTGCGCTATCGCCAACGTGCTGGCGGACGGGACGGTGAGCCTGGTTGAGGGGTCGGTGGACATTGGGGGTTCGAGGGCTTCTCTGGCGCAGCAGCTGGCGGAGACGCTGGGGATACCGGTGACGGACGTCAACCCGACTATCGGGGATACGGATGAGGTGGGACTCACGTCTCCCACGGGCGGGAGCGGGGTTACGTACAAGTCGGGGATTGCGGCTTACGAGGCAGGAATGGACGTGAGGCGTCAGCTAATTTCGAGGGCGGCGATATTGTGGGAGGTGGAGGAGGAGCAGGTGGAGTACGTCGATGGGTCGGTGAGACACAAGTCGGACCCGGAGCTGCGGCTGACGTTCAGGGAGATGGCGTCGAAGCTGGGACAGACGGGAGGGCCGGTGGTGGGTCGGGGGAACGTGAGCCCGACGAGGTCGGGGGCTTCATACGCGGCGAACATCATCGACGTGGAGGTGGACCCGGAGACTGGGAAGGTGGACATCCTTAAGTTCACGGCGTTCCAGGATGTCGGTAAGGCGATACACCCGAGCTATGTGGAGGGGCAGATCCAGGGCGGGAGCACACAGGGAGTCGGGTGGGCGCTGAGTGAAGAGTACTTCATGGGCAATGACGGGAAGATGGCGAACTTCACGCTTCTGGACTACCGGATGCCGACGGCGCTGGACATGCCGATGATCGATCCGGTGATAGTGGAGAAGGCGAATCCGGGGCACCCGTACGGGGTGAGGGGGGCGGGGGAGTCGAATATCGTGCCTGCGCTGGCTGCACTGGCGAATGCGATTCACAAGGCCACGGGTGTGAGGTTCCGGGAGTTGCCGATGTCGCCGGGGGCGGTGTTGAAGGGGATCAAGGGGAAGAACGGGGTTTAGGTTTCGGGTTTCACATAGGGATGATTGAGGGCGGATGCGCGTTGCGCATTCGCCCTTTTCTTTTTGCTGAGAGTTGGATGCTTGGCGGGGGTGGCGTCGCGTAGGCAGGCGTGGAGGGAAGGGCCCCACCCCAACGGGGAACCCTCACCCCCTTAATCCCCCTCTCCCTTAGGGCCTTTAAGGGAGAGGGGGAGAAAAGAACAGAGGCCCACGTGGGTGCGGTGCACCCACGTGGGCCTCTAGTTCAGTACTGGGGAAGAGAGAGATGGAACGGGAGCCAGCCCCAGATTACTCGCGGGGCATCGGGATGGGAAGAGGGGTGGGGTTGTGGTCTGGGGCGTTGGAAGGAACCACCCTCTCCCTCTCCCATCGAGGGAGAGGGGACAGACCCCCAGCCCACGTCCTAGGGAGGGTTGCCCCTACGAGTTAGAGGGGTGGGTGTTGTTTGTGGAGGGGGTTGGACTGCTGGTAGGCGTAGGCGGCGTTGAGGACGGT
This sequence comes from Dehalococcoidia bacterium, assembly GCA_965207225.1. Taxonomy (GTDB): domain Bacteria; phylum Chloroflexota; class Dehalococcoidia; order Plut-88900; family Plut-88900; genus Plut-88900. The sequence goes on along the minus strand of CBDBLV010000005.1, from coordinate 1,256,330 downwards.
GGGCTCGGAGAGGTGGCGGCCAGAGAGCTGGAGTCCGATGGGTAAGCCGGCGCTGTCAAAGCCGCAGGGGACGGAGATGGAGGGGCAGCCGGTGAGGTTGAAGATTACGGAGGAATCGCCGCGGACGGGATCGAGGAGGGAGAGGGGATCGAAGTCGGCGAGGGCTACGGCGGTGCGGATGGTGGCGGGGCCGGCTATGAGGTCGACCTGCTCAAAGACCTCGGCGACTTCCCTCTTGAGTCGGCTGCGCATGCGCTGGGCCTGGACGTAGTCGTTGGCGGTGAAGAGGGCCCCGGCGAGGAGGAAGGACTTGACTATTTCGCCGAATTGGTCGGGGCGGTCCTGGAAGTCATCCTGGAAGATGTTGTAGCCCTCGACTATGTAGATGGGGGCGCCTGCGGCGCCAGTGTATTCGAGGTGAGGGATGTCGACGTCGAGGACCTGGGCGCCCATTTCGCCAAGGTCAAGGATCGCCTGGTCAACGGCGGCCTGGGTGTCGGGCTGGACGGAGCCGGGGTGGCGGTCAAAGTAGCTGCGTAGTACGCCGACCCTGAGGCCGCGGACATCCCCGGTGAGGAGGGAGCGGTAGTCGGGGACAGGGGCGTGGGAGGCGGTGGGGTCCCGGGGGTCGGCACCAGCGATGGCCTTAAGCATGATGGCGGTGTCTTCGACGGTGCGGCACATGGGGCCGATGTTGTCCATGGTCCAACTGAGGGGCATGACACCGGTTCGGCTGACCCTGCCGTAGGAGGGGAGGATGCCGGTGATGCCGTTCCAGGAGGCGGGGAAGCGGATGGAGCCACCGGTATCGGAGCCCAGGGCGCCGAAGCAGAGACCGGCGGAGACGCCGACACCCGAGCCGCTGCTTGACCCTGCGGGGGCGTGGGCCGTGTTCCAGGGGTTTCGGGCCTCAGGGCCGTTGCTGGGCGGGCCCATCATTGCGAGCTCGCTCATGGTGAGCTTGCCGAGCATGGCAGTACCGGCTTCGCGGAGACGTTCGGTGACGGTAGCGTCGGAGTCGGGGATGCGGTCATTGAAACCGAGGCTGCCATAGGTGGTGCGGATGCCGCTGGTGTCGCAGAGGTCCTTGAGGGCGATGGGGATGCCGTGGAGGGGGCCTCGGGACTTGTCCTCGGCGAGTTCACGGTCTGCATTCTCGGCTTGCTGGAGGGCGAGGTCAGGGGTGGGTGTAAGGAAGGCGTGAAGGGTGTCATTGAGGGCGTCGATGCGGCTGACATGGGCCTGGGTCAACTCGACGGAGGAGAGCTCACGGTTGTGGATGAGTTGAGAGGCCTCTTCGATGGTGAGGTAGTGAAGGTCTGTTGGCGGCATGGGAGATGGGCTCCTTAGTCGGCGTTGTAGAAATGCTGGTAGGCGGTCTGGACTTCCTCGCCGTGGAGGTCGACATCGTAAAGGGTGTCCAGCTGCTGGCGGTAGCTGTTGTAGACCTGCTCAACGTGGTTGAGGGTGTCACCGAACTTATCGAGTCCGGCGGAACGGGCGAGGGCCTGGAAGTCGGGGGTGGGTGGCATGGGATGCAGCCTTTCCGGAACGGTCTAGTTTGACGAATAGGCGCCGAGGGACTCGGCGGACTCGAAGGGGAGGGAGAGAGAGTCGGCGACGGCCTCGTTGGTTACCTGACCTTCGAAAGTGTTGAGGCCCTTGGCGAGGACAGGGTCGCGGCCGAGGGACTCGGAGAGGCCGAAGTTGGCAATTGCCTCGATGTAGGGGAGGGAGACGTTGCAGAGGGCCTCGGTGGAGGTACGGGGCACGGCGCCGGGGATGTTGGTGACGCAGTAATGGACAACCCCGTCGACGAGGTAGGTCGGGTCTGAGTGGGTGGTGGGCTTGCAAGTCTCGATACAGCCGCCCTGGTCGACGGCGACATCGATGACGACGGCGCCGGGTGTCATATTGGAGATCATGTCCCGGGTGACGACTTTCGGGGCCTTGGCGCCGGGGATGAGGACTCCGCCGATGACGAGGTCCGATTCGGCGACGGCCTGGGATGTGGCGTCGACGCCGGCGGCTACGGTTACGAGATGGCCGGAAAGGATGTGCTCCATCTCGCGGAGCCGCCCGATGTTGGTGTCGATGAGAATGACCTTAGCCCCGAAGCCGAGGGCCATCTGGGCGGCGTTGGAGCCCACCATGCCAGCCCCGATTATGGTCACGGTCCCCGGGGGGACTCCCGGGACGCCTGCCAGGAGCTTGCCGATGCCGCCGTGCTGCTTTTCGAGGTAGTGGGCGCCGATCTGGACCGAGATCCTGCCGGCGATTTCGCTCATGGGGGCGAGAAGGGGGAGGCCACGGTACTCGTCCTGGACGGTCTCGTAGGCAAGGGACGTGACGCGGTGCTTGAGGAGGGACCTGGTGAGCTCGGGGTCGGCGGCGAGGTGGAGGTAGGTAAAGAGGATGACGCCGGGGCGGAGCATGTCGTACTCCGGTTCGAGGGGCTCCTTGACCTTGACTACCATGTCGGAAGCCCAATAGATGTCCTGGGGGTCACTGACAATGGAGGCGCCGCGGCTTACATATTCGGCGTTGGTAAAGCCACTGCCCATACCGGCGTTGTGTTCGACGAGCACGCGATGGGAGTGTTGGGAGAGGGCGGTGACGCCGGCAGGGGTGAGGGCGACGCGGTTCTCCTGGTCCTTGGTCTCTTTAGGCACTCCAATGATCATTTTTCCCCCAGCGACGTCTTCGATTAGGGGAGGCAGGGCGTCTGTACGGGGCCCTGGCCTCGACCTGTGACAACGTGATCACCCAGCGTCCTGCATGACCTGAAGCAGGCTCCGAGACGGACAATCGGAATCCCTACAATAATACCCCGTGGGGTTGGGGTGGGGTCAAATGGTGAGGGGTTCGTGGAGCTTGCTAGAGGGCGTTGGCGCGTTCTCGGAGGGCGAATTTCTGGATTTTGCCAGTGGAGGTCTTGGGGAGGGGGCCGAGAACTACTTTCCTGGGGGCTTTGAAGTGGGCGAGGTTGTCACGGCACCAGGCGATGAGCTCTTCTTCGGAGATGTCCGGGGTGTCGGGGCGGGGGGTTACGAAGGCGCAGGGGGTCTCGCCCCATTTTTCGTCGTGCTTGGCGACGACGGCAGCCTCCATGACCTTGGGGTGTCGGTAGAGGACTTCCTCGACCTCCAGGGAGGAGATGTTTTCGCCGCCGGAGATGATAATGTCCTTGGAGCGGTCCTTAATCTCAATGTAGTGGTCGGGGTGGACGACGGCGAGGTCGCCGGAATGGAACCAGCCGCCGGCGAAGGCCTCGTCGGTGGCGTTGGGATTCTTGAGGTAGCCCTTCATTACGGTGTTGCCGCGCATCATTATCTCGCCGATGGTCCGGCCGTCCTCGGGGACAGGGGCTAGGGTGGCGGGATTGGCGACGGTGAGGTAGGAAAGGGTCGGGTAGCGGACGCCCTGTCGGGCTAGCATGGAGGCTTTTTCGTCGGATGGCATGGCGAGCCAATCGTCCTGCCAGGCGCAGATGCTGGCCGGGCCGTAGGTCTCGGTAAGGCCGTAGAGGTGAGTGACTCGGAAGCCCATACCCTCCATGGCTGCGATGACGGGGCTGGGCGGGGCTGCGCCGCCGGTGGCAATTTCGACGACGTGATCCCACTTCTGCTTGGCCTCCTCAGGGGCGTGGATGAGCATGCTGAGTACGACGGGGGCGCCGCACATGTGGGTTATGCGGTGGTCCTTAATCAGGGAGAAGATGAGGGCGGGGTCTATGCGTCGGAGGCAGACGTGGGTGCCGGCGACGGCGGTGACGGCCCAGGTGTAAGTCCAGCCGTTGCAGTGGAACATGGGCAGGGTCCAGAGATAGACGCTGTCCTTGTTCATGCCGAACATCATGGCGTTGCCCATGGCGTTGAGGAATGCGCCGCGGTGGTGAAATACGGCGCCCTTGGGATTGCCGGTGGTGCCGGAGGTGTAGTTGAGGGCAATGGCCTGCCATTCGTCGGAGATGGGGGAAGGGTAGAAGTTCTCGTCGCCTTCTGAGATGAGGGACTCGTAGTCGGTCTCGCCGACCAGGTCGTTGGGAGGGGCGAGGGGGTCGTTTATGTCAATTACGGTGACAGGGCGTTTGACCTGGGAAAGAGCTTCCTTGATAACGGGGGAGAACTCGCGGTCGGTGAGGAGGACCTTGGCCTCGCCGTGTTCGAGGATGAAGGCGATGGCCGGGGGGTCGAGGCGGATGTTGATGCCGTTGAGGACTGCGCCGATCATGGGGACGCCGAAATGGGCCTCGAGCATCGGGGGGGTGTTGGGGGCCATGATGGCGACGGTGTCTCCAGGGCCAATGCCTCGTTTAGAGAGGGCGGAGGCGAGGAGGCGGCAGCGCCGGGCGAACTGGAGGTAGGTGTAACGGGTGTCACCGTGGATGACGGCGGTCTTCTCGGGGTAGGCGGTCTCGGCCCATTCGAGGAAGGTGAGGGGGGTTAGGGGCTGGTGGTTGGCGGTGGTGGGATCGAGGTCCTGGTTGAAGATTGAGGAGGTGTCGGTCATGGTGTCGGGCTCCGTTGTGGTGGTGGGGGCTGTGGGAGAAAAGGTAGTCGGGTGGGGGCAGGGAGTCAAGGTGGGGTGGTCTATCACAACCCCGCTCATACTTCGAGAGGCTCCGCACAGGCGGCCCCGGGACAGGTGAGGGATATCCCTCACCCTCTCCAGTCCAGGGACCTTTGCGTAACTGCGGGTTAGGGGAGTGGGACGCCCCACCCATTCCGCTCTTGAGACCCTTCGACCCTGCTCAGGGCGAGCGGAATGCCCCACCCCAGATTTGTCGCGGGGCATCAGAATGGGAAAAGGGAGGGGGTAGAATGTAGGGAATCGAGAGAGCTGCGAATTACTACGTCGAGGGAAAGGAGGAGGGGATTGAGGAAGCAGAAGCAGGAAGAGTACAAGGGGTATCGGACGGCGGGGATACGGTTGATGGAGCCGATGCTGGAGGGCCTTCCATCGTTTGCGGAGGAGCAGGATGCGGCGGCGCTTTATCCTTATCACTTGTTCGATAAGGCCCACCTTGTGATGCTGGCGGAGGAGAGCCTGATCCCGAGGGACGACGTGGCGGCGATGTTGGAGGTGTTGAGGGGAACGGAGCCGGACAATATCGTGGAGTCGAGGCTGGAGGCTGGGGGTGCGATGCACTCGGGGGAATACCTTCTGATAAGGCGGCTGGGGGAGGAGGTTGGGGGACGGATGCATTTGGGTCGAAGCTCGGGGGACTTGCATGCGGTGTGGCGAAGGTGCCGGCAGAGGGACTCGCTGCTTACGCTGATGAAGGAGATAAACAGGCTTCGTGGGGTGTTCCTGCAGGTTGCGGGGGAGCACCTGGAGTCGGTGATGCCGGCGTACACGCACAGCCAGCATGCACAGCCGACGACGTTGGGACATCAACTCTTGGCCTGGACATCGAGCCTGGAGAGATGCTTCGGTCGGGCGGCGTTTGCCTATAGCTGGGCTAATCAGAGCCCTGCGGGGTCGGCGATTATGACGGGGTCGGACTTCCCGTTGAACAGGCATCGGACGGCGGAGCTGATGGGCTTCGACGGGGTTCTGCCGAATACGTATGACGCCATCCTGAACGAGGACACGCCGCTGGACAGCTTTATGGCGGTGGCGTCGGTGCATTTAAATCTGTCGAGGTGGGCGTCTGACCTGAACTTCTGGTTCACGTCGGAGGCAGGATACATCGACGTACCGGACCGTTTCTGCGGGACGAGCAGCATAATGATGCAGAAGAAGAACCCGGACAGCCTGGAGTACGTGCGGGGGGCGGTGGCGGATGCGATGGGCGGGCTTGTGGCGTCGTTTGCGGTGCAGAAGGCGGCGAGCGGGGACCCGACGATGGACCTGCGCTACATGGACGACGCCCTCTTCGGCTCCTTTGACATGGCGATCCGGAACCTGGGATGGTTCATCGAACTGATGCCGGCGCTAGAGGTGAAGCGGGATCGGATGAGGGAGATGGCAGGTGAGCACTGGGCACAGGCGACGGACGTGGCGGGTGCTTTGGTCAGGGAGAATGGGTTGCCGTGGAGGACGGCGCACCAGATTGTGGGGATACTGGTGAGGATCACGGAGGCGCGAGGGATACGGCCTCGGGAGGTGACGCCCGACTTGGTGGATGAGGCGTCGGTGGAATATATGGGAGAGAAGGTTGGGTTGAGCAAGGAGACTCTGGCCAGGGCGCTGGACCCAATGGTTTTCGTAGAGCGCCGGACGCTGTACGGGGGACCGGCGCCGGAGGAATGCAGGCGTCGTATGGCGGAGTATCAGGCACGGTTGAGGGGGGATGAGGAGTCGGTTGCGGAAAGGGAGTGGAGGTTGGGGGAGGCTGAGAGGAAGTTGGAGGCGGCGATTGATGGGATTTTGGGATGAGGGGGGATATGGGACGCGACAGAATGGCAGGGGCGGGCCACCCCCGCTCGACCCTTCGAGCGCCTCAGGGTGAGCGGCCCCACCCTGGGCAGGGCGACCAACCCGTTAGCCCTACAAAGTTAAGGAAACAGCAGGAGCGGGAAGATGATTATTGATGTGCACCGGCATATGTGGTCGGCGGACCAGAGGCACCCGGAGACGTTTGCAGGGGACCCGAGGTGGGCGGGTTCTGAGCCGTCGGACTTTGACTGGCGTCGGGCGGCGAGAGAGATAGTGGAAGAGATGGATGGGGCCTCGGTGGATGTGAGCGTGATCATCGTGGCCGACTTCGCGAAGAGGTTCGGGGAGCCCAGTGTTTCGATTGAGGAAGAGAACGAGATGCTGGTGTCGGCGCAGGAGATGTACCCGGAGCGGCTGATAGCGTTCTACGGGATAGATCCGCAGAGGCCGGAAGCGGCTAAGAAGTTTGAGGCAGCAGTGAAGGCGGGGAAGGTGTCGGGTATCAAGTTGCATCCGACCACGGGATATTATCCGGGTGACAAGTCGTGCTACGAGTTGTACGAGATATGCGCTGCGAACGGGCTGCCGGTGCTTTTTCACTCGGGGCCGGGGTTCCATCCGCTGCTTATCGGTAAGTCGGCGCATCCGCTGGAGTTCGACCGGGTGGCGGCGGACTTTCCGAAGGTGGATATGATCCTTGGGCACGCGGGCGGGGACTGGTGGGAGGACTGCATCGTCGTGGCTAAGGCTCACCCGAACCTGTACCTGGAGATAAGCGAGTGGCAGGCGAAATTCAAGTCGGATGGGGAGGGGACGGTGCGGGCTGTTGATAAGATGATCAGGGGTGTCGGTGCGGAAAGGGTGATGTGGGCGAGCGATTTTCCGGGGATCAGGAAGGAGATGTCGCTGAAGGCGTACGTGGAGTTGTGCCAAGAGCTGCCATATATGGGGAAGAAGTACGGATGCGATATATCGGAGGAGGCGGTGGGGATGATGATGGGGGGGAATGCGAGTCGGGTGCTGGGGGTGGGGTGATTGGTCAAATAGGGAGACCTGCCAGTCGCCTCTACTGGAATCAGAAGGAGAAGAATAGGTGAAAGTTGAGTGGATGAATCATACGGGGTTTGTGGTTTCGGATATGGAGAGGTCGTTGGCCTTCTACAAGGAAGTCCTGGGGCTGGAGGAGGAGCGGAGCGCGGTTATGGAAGGGGACATGGTGAACCAGTTGACGGGCATTGAGGGGGCCAGGGTGCACGTCGTTTACCTGGGGTGTGGGGATGTGAGGCATGCCGTCGAGCTGGTGCATTTCCTGGAGCCGGGAGTGCTGCCCTGGGAGAGACCGCCGAGGAACAGGGTGGGTACGGCCCATCTGGCATTTATCGTGGAGGATCTGGATGCATTGTATGAAGAGTTGTCGGGGCGAGGGATTGAGTTTGTGAACCCGCCGGCGCTACGGCCAGAGGCAGTGTACCCGTGGGCGCAGAAGGTGTGTTACATGTACGACCCGGACGGGAACATGCTGGAGTTGATCGAACGGGAACCCCAGCCTCCAGACGCGACTACGGTATGAGGGAGGAGACTGGGTCTGGAGTGAGTCTGAATCGTTGTAGATGAAGGGTGGGTGGTGCGCTAGAGATTCCTCGTGGAGCCTCGGAATGGCAGGAAAAAGTATTTGCATTGGTGCGCGTTGGGAATACAATATGCCGGTTTACTGAGAGGGGTGGGGGGTGGGGCCTCGGGGCCTTGGCTAAATGACCTCTGATAGAGAGGAGGGTCCGGTGATGGCAGAGAGAGTGATATCTGCGGATACCCACATGGATATAGTGTGGCTGCCCGAGGACTTATTCGTGTCCAATGCGCCAGACTCGTTGAAGGCGCAGATGCCCAGGGTGGTTGAGACGGATCAGGGGAGGATATGGGAAGCTGAAGGCACGAGCTTCGGGTTTGTGGCGGCGGGGGCGCTGACCGGGTCATACGAACCGTACCAGCCGGGGAAGTCCAAGCGTTTGGACAGGATGGAAGAGATGGGGTTCTTCTCCGATGCGGATGCAGGGAGATTTCATCCCAGTACGCCCGAGTTGAGGCTGAAGGACCAGGATGCGGACGGAATCGAGGCGGAGGTGATATACGGAATCCTGGGGGTATCGACGGGGTTTTCGGATGCTGAGGGAGGGCTATCCGGCCCGGAGGCCCTTACCTGCGTCTACGACATATACAACGAATGGGCTGCCGACTTTTGCAAGGTAAATCCGAAGAGGCTGGCAGCGCTGGCATGCATAACGAGTCACAGCCCCTCGGTGGCGGCAAAGCAGTTGAGAAGGGCGGCGGACCTTGGGTTGAAGGGCGCGGAAATGAACGTGTCAAGCGCTTCGTCGCCGATCTACCAGGAGGAATGGGATGAGCTGTGGGAGACATCGGGTGAGTGCAACATGCCGATATCTTTCCACACTGTCGGGCTGAACTACAGGCAGCCGGAGTCGGGGGCGGATGAGAGGTACGAGACGATTTCGCTGGGGCTGATGTACACGCTGTTCCAGTTGTCGGGGCCCGAGTTCATGACGAGCGTTCTGCTGTCGGGGGCGTGCGACAAGTTCCCGAACTTCAAGTTCGTGCTCGGGGAGTGCGGCATCGGGTGGCTTCCGTATGTACTTCACCGCATTGACGTGGAATACGAGGACAGGCTGTTCCCGCTGGGGCTGAGCGCGATGCCCAGCGAACTTTGGAGCAAACACGGGTATTCGACGTTCCAGGATGAGCCATTGACGGCGGACGTCATAGAGTCGGTTGGAACTGAAAACGTGCTCTGGGGGTCGGACTACCCACATGCAGACAGTGTGTGGCCCGATTCCAGGGAGACGATTGATCGCAATTTGGGCAAGCTGGACGCAGGGATGAGACACAAGCTGGTCTATGAGAATGCCGGGAAGCTCTACGGGTTCCTCAACTAAGGGCCGGCGCCTCGGCGCCCGGACATTCCGCGGTCGATATCGACCGGAAGGGCTGGTCAAATGCTGCGATTGAAGAATCGAACTCTGCCTTTGAACATGAGGCAGAGCGGCGACGTGGACGCGAAAATCAAGATAACTACTCGCCTGCGGAAGGGGCCTTACTGGCACCTGGCGGTAAAAGCGGGGGCCTGGGCTTTCGCGACGTATAACCACACGTACCACCCTCGGGCGTACGTAAAGCCCGAGGACGGCGGGCTTATGAAGGAGTACGAGTACATCACCCAGCATGTCACGATGTGGGACGTGGCGGTAGAGCGGCAGATCCAGGTCAAGGGGCCGGATGCGGCGGCGTTCGTCGACCGGGTCATTACGAGGGACGTGTACTCAAAACTGCCGGTAAACAAGGCCCGCTACGTAATCCTGTGCAACCAGAAAGGCGGGATCATCAACGACCCGGTGCTGCTGAGAACGGCAGAGGACGAGTTCCGGTTCAGCATTTCGGACTCGGATGTTTTGTTGTGGTGCCAGGGTGTGAACTGCAAGGGCGAGTTCAACGTGGACATCAGCGAGGTTGACATCTCGCCGGTGCAGATCCAGGGTCCGAAGTCGGTGCAGCTGATGCAGAAGCTGTTCGGGCCCGGGATCCTGGACATGAAGTACTACACGATCTGGCAGACGGACCTGAACGGGCTCCGGGTGGACATATCGAGGACGGGGTTCTCGGCGGAGGTGGGGTTTGAAATCTACCTGCACGATGCCGTGGACAACTCGGACGAGATGTGGAACACGATCCTGGCAGCGGGCGAGGAGTTCAACTTGCACGTTATAGCGCCGAGCCACGTGCGTCGGCTGGAGGCGGCGATCCTGTCCTACGGCCAGGACATGGACATCGAGACAAACCCGTTCGAGGTGAACCTGGACTGGCAGGTTGACTTCAAGAAGGAAGGCTACATCGGCAGGGAAGCGCTGGTAAGGATCAAGGAAGAGGGGATACAGCAGAGGATGGTTGGCCTGGCGATGGGGGGGACGCCGATTACCTGGTACAACCCGGACTATTTCATAGTGAAAGATGAGTCGGGGGAGAACGAGGTGGGATACATCACGAGTGCGTTCTTCTCGCCGAGGCTGGACTGCAACATAGCGCTGGCGATGATGCCGATAGACAAGACGGCGGATGGTACCAAGCTGAAGGCGGTGCTGCCGGGCGACGGGCCCGTGGACGCTGCGATAGTGCCGATCCCGTTTGTCGATCCTAAGAAGGCTATTCCTTCGCAGACTCTCGGCAGCTAGCCGCTCTTACTCAGCCATACAACGTGTGCCGGGGGCATTAAGTATAATGCTCTCTCTATCCTGAACGCGCTCAGACACTTAACCATGTCCAGAGACGGATTTCTTGTAGCCGACAGCGACCTCCACGTGATGGAGCCACCCGACCTGTACGAGAGATATCTCGAACCCAGGTATCGGGAACGGGCGCCGGTGTGGATGGCGCGGCCTGACAGCGGGCACAAGGACTTCGTGGTGAAGGTGGATGCTCCCGTGACCGAGGAGTGGATGAAGAAGGAGATGGTGTCCCGAAAGCACCTGGACGACCGGATGGCGGTGGTATATGCGGAGGAGATGGAGCACGGTTACACGCCGGAATTGACGCTGAGGGCGATGGACGTGGAGGGGATAGACGTTGCGATCCTTTTCAGGACGTTTGCGCAGATGGCAATCCAGGTGGACGGGCAGGACCCCGACTATACGTTTGCTATTTGTCGGGCGTTCAACAACTGGCTATCGGAGTTTGCGTCGGTGGATGGGGAACGGTTGAAGGGGTCGGGGATACTGGGGTTGAACGACATCCCGGCGGCGGTGAGGGAGGCGGGGAGGTGCGTGAAGGGGCAGGGTATGGCTGCGGTGACCCTGCTACCAACGTTTGTGGACAACCGGATGTTTCACGACCCGGAATGCGATCCGCTGTGGACGACCCTGCAGGACATGGACATTCCGGTGACGTTTCACGATACGTCGCAGGGGTACGCGGCTCGGAACCCGGGGAACTGGTTTCGGGACCATCCTAACAACCTGGTGCTGGTGCACGCGTTTTCGTTTCCGATACCGTTGATGCTGGCAATTGGGAGCGTTACTGCCGGAGGTCTTCTGCACAGGTTTCCACGGTTGAGGATGGCGTTCCTAGAGGGCAACTGCTCCTGGGCGCCGTGGGCGCTGTATCGGTTGGACGACCAGTGGGAGACGTACGGGGACAGCCAGGAGGTCCAACTGGACATGATGCCGAGCGAGTATTTCGTGAGGCAGTGCTATGTGTCGACGGAGACGGACGGGGAGCTGCTTCATCACTTGGTGGACGAGATTGGGGATGATAATGTAGTGTTGTCGACCGATTACCCCCACACGGACTCAAGCTATCCACACGCGGTCGAATCATTCCTTGCTTATGACAAGGTGAGTGATGAGACCAAGAGAAAGGTGCTGTGGGACAACTGCGCGAGGTTGTACAACCTGGCGACGGGGTAGGGTGGGGGTTGCCACTAATAAACTGCTAACAAAGAGGAGAATTGGATGACGGAAATGACGGGGGGCCAGGCACTGGTCCGCTCGATATATAACGAAGGGGTGAGGGTTATCTTCGGCTTGCCGGGGGTGCAGCTTTACCACGCGATGGATGCACTGTACGACACCCCCGAAATCAGGTTCATCACGACCCGGCATGAGCAGGGAACAACGTACATGGCGGACGGATATGCGAGGGCGGGGGGCACTATCGGGACGGCGATGGTGGTGCCGGGGCCCGGGCTCCAGAACGCGGGTGCAGGGCTGGGAAATGCGTATGCGTGCTCGTCGCCGGTGCTGCTGATCTCGGGGCAGATAAACAAGAAGAACATTGGTCGGGACGTGGGGATACTGCACGAAGTCAACGACCAGCTGGACATAATTGACCCGGTGACCAAGTGGAACGCCCGAATCATGAATGCAGTCGAAGTGCCGAGCACGGTGCAGGAGGCGTTCAGGCAGCTGAAGAACGGCCGTCCGCGCCCGGTGGAGATAGAGATACCGCCGGAGACTCTAGCGGAGGTCGCGGACATAGAGCTGTGCAAGCCTGCGGAAAACGAGACGTCCGCGCCGGAGAAGGACGAGGTAGAGGATGCGGTGACGGTGTTGATGCATGCGGAGAGGCCGATAATCTGGGCGGGGGGAGGGGTGATTTCCTCGGGGGCGAGCAAGGAATTGCTGGAACTGGCGGAGTACCTACAGGCGCCGGTAATCACGACCCCTGAGGGCAAGGGTGCGATTTCGGACAGGCACTATCTGTCCGTGGGGGTGACGAGGGGTCGATCCACGGGGCAGATCCGGGATGCACTGCGGATGTACTTCTGGGAGCGGGACGTGATTCTAGCGGTAGGGACGAGGTTCGCCGGTGTGGAAGCGCTGGAAGAGCAGAGAGTGGTACAGATAGATATCGACGAGCAGGAACTCGGGCGGAACCACGCGGATACGGTGGGTGTAGCGGGGGATGCGAAGCTGGCGTTGAAGAAGATACTGGCGGGGTGTCGGGAGGCGGGGCCGCAAGCAGATTCGCGCAGGGAGGAGTGTGAGACGTTAAGGGGGCTGCGATATGACCCCGCGAACCAGATCGAGCCGCTGGGAGGGTTCGTTCGGACGATCCGTGATTGCATGCCGGAGGATGGGATCCTGGTGCCGGACATGACGCAGGTCGGGTATTACTCCCGGGCGTACTTCCAGGCATACGAGCCGAGGACGTATTTCACTTCATCGTACGCGGGGAATCTCGGGTTTGCTTATCCGACGGCTCTCGGGGCGAAGGTGGCACAGCCGGACAAAGTTGTTATATCGCCGTGCGGAGACGGGGGATTCCTGTACAACTCGCAGGAACTGGCAACGGCGGCGCAATACGGTATCAACGTTATCGCGATAGTTTTCAATGACGGGGCGTATGGGAACGTTCTCCGGGACCAGCAGGAGATGTTCAACGGTCGGGTGATCGGGTCCGAGTTGCAGAACCCGGACTTCGTGAAGCTGGCGGAGGCATACGGGGTGGTGGGGATGAGGGCAGAGTCGCCAGAGGAACTGGGGTTGGCGCTAAAGAAGGCGGTCGACCTGGATAAGCCGGTGTTGATAGAGGTTCCGCTGGGGCAGATGCCTGCGCCGTTCTAGGTGAAGTTGGTAAGCTCCCGAACGTCCTGCAACTCGTCCAGTTTCTCTGTGCATTCAACCAGGCGGTTGACGCCTTCCTGGCCGAGGATGTCATCGCAGAGGAAGTGGATTTTGTCCACGAGTCGGGACCGGGGGGCGCGGTTGCCGTAGTCACCCCATAGGGTGGCCGTTTCTCCGTGCACGGTTGTGCCATCCTTCAGGAGGATGGCGGCCCTGGCGAGGGTGGAGCCGTCGGGGGCGGCGGCCAGTTCATCGTCCATTTGCACATTCACTTTTGAAGCGAATTCCTGGATCCTGGGGTTGGATATGACGTCGGGGTGGAAGACTGTGATGTCAGTCTTGTTTTCGAAGAGGGTGACGGCGATGGCATAGGGGACGTGGAACTTGGAAGCGAGGACGTTGTCGGGGTAGGGGCCGAGCATACCATCGAGCATACGATGAGCACGGAGGTCTATACGTTCGATGGAGTCTGGATCCAGGCCGTTTCGGGAGCGGGCGTCGAGGACGGCTTCGATGGAGGCGTGGTTAATGCGGCAGCAGGCGTGGAACTTGAAGTAGTTTTGCTGGATGCGGAGCTCTCCTCCGAGGCCCTGGACAGCAGCCTCGGGGTTGAAGGAGTCGCCGAGGATGGTGCCGAAGACGTCGGATGGGGCGTCGTGGAGGCCGGTGAAGCCGCAATCGTAGAGGTGGGCGGCAAGGATGCCCTGGAAAGACGAGCGGCCGGGGTACAGGTTCCGGATGGTGGCGCCTCGGAAGGCGGTGGTCCATGTGTTGGCGGGGCTCATGGAGGCGGCGAGGTTGATGACGGTTCGTACCTGGTTCGGTTCGTAGCAGCGAAGTTTGGCAATGGCGGCGGCTGTACCGACCGTGCCCCAGTGGCCGTGGGAGTGTACGTTTTCGCGGGGTTTGGTGGCGCCGCCGAGGCGGGACTCTATCTCGTAGCCGACTATGACGCTTTCGATGAACCTCTTACCGTCGACGCCCATCTCTTCGCCTGCGGCGAGGGCCCCGGGGATGGTGTGAATGGCGGGGTGGCCGCCGCCGAAGCGGTTGCCTTCGTCCATTTCGAGGGCTACTCCGGCGGTGGAGTTGGCGAGGGCTGCGAACATGGGCTCGGCCTTGAGGTTGTGCCCGAGAAGGGTGGCGGCGGGAGGTTGGGAGCGCTGGGAGGCGAGGCTGGCAAGGGCACGGTTTTCCGGGAGCTGAGCGCCAGCGATGATTGCGCCAAAGGTGTCCATGATGACGTCCCTCGCGGCGGCCTGGGCCTCGGGTGAGAGGGAGTCGTAGGTGGTATCTGAGACGAACTGGGAGAGCTGATCAAGGTAATCGGTCATGGTCGGGCCTCCGTGGAGGGGTGTGGATGCAAGGTAACACGGGGCGCGGGGGAGGGCAATCGGAGGTGTATACTCACCGAGAGTGAGAAGAGGAGTTGTGACCGAGGAAAGCCAGGTTCTAACAGAACTGAAGAAGATGGTCGGGAGGGAGATGAGTATCACCTCTCCTGACGAGATTGGGAGGTCTGGGATACGGGCCTTTGCACAGGCGCAGGGGGACATGAACCCGCTGTATTTCGATGAGGAGTATGCATCGGGGACAAGGCATCGAGGGATAATCGCTCCGCCGACGCTGGTGTGCGAGACGCTGCAGTACATGGTGGGCGAGGTGGACGAAACGGGTGGGGCGGCGGGGCGGTTCGGGCTGCCGGTCGGTATGGAGATCCGGGCGGCGAATGATTACGAGTTCTTTCAACCCATGAGACCCGACGACGTGCTGACTGCCCACTGGAAGGTAATCAACGTGCGGGAGAAGCAGGGTCGGACGGGCACGTTGTATTTCCTGGAGTACGACATCACCTATACGAACCAACGGGGTGAGCTGCTGGCGGTGAACCATGAGACGATGATATTTCGGGATGAGGGGAGTGGGGATGGGTAAGAACGGGGTCCGGTTTGAGGACGTTGAGGTGGGAGATGAGATTCCGGCATTGGTCAAGGAGATATCCACGGTCAGCATGGTGATGTATGCGGCGTCAACGTGGGACTTTCATCGGTATCACCACGACATGGACTACGCGAAGGGAAAGGGGATGCAGGAGCAGTTCCTGGACGGCCAGCAGATGGGCGGATACCTGGCCCAGCTTGTCGTGGATTGGGCGGGGGTGGAGGCGACACTTAAACGGCTGTCGTTCAGGTATGGGGACTTCGTATTTCCGGGGGACACATTGACTTGCAGGGGAAGCGTGGTGGAGAAGAAAGGAAACAGGGTTGTGGAGTGCGAACTTTGGATTGAAAACCAGCACGGGACAAGGGTGCTGAAAAACGGTCGGGCGGTGGTGCAGCTTCCTACCTATGACGCCTAATGCGCTTGGGTCAGTGTGATATTATTTCCTGCAATAGTTGACGAGTATCGGGAGGGCGTATGGGTAAAGCGCTCGAAGGCATCAGGGTCATAGATTTAACACAGTTCGAGGCCGGGACCACTTGCACCCAGGCCCTGGCGTGGCTCGGCGCTGATGTCATCAAAATCGAGGCGCCGGGGAAGGGAGACCCGGGGAGACGGGCCTCAATGGATGTCCCGGGGCTGGACAGCTACTATTTCCTGCTTCTGAACGCGAACAAGCGCAGCATGACCCTGGACGTTAAGACCGAGGAAGGGAAGCGGCTGTTCCTGGAACTGGTGAAGAATGCTGACGTGGTGGCGGAGAATCTGGGGCCTGGGACTCTGGAGCGGCTGGGCCTGACATTCGACGTGCTTTCGAAGGTGAACCCAAGAATAGTCCTGGCGCGGGTAAAGGGATTCGGGACGTACGGTCCATACAGCGGGTTCAAGAGTTTCGATATGATCGCTCAAATGGTGGGCGGCGCCGCAGCGACTACGGGACACCCCGGTGGCTCGCCGACGTTGATGGGCATAACAGCCGGCGACATCGGAACGGGCTACCACACGGCCCTGGGCATCATGGCGGCGCTGTGGCAAAGGCAGGCCACGGGGGTGGGACAGGAACTCGAAGTTTCGATGCAAGACGCGGTGGTGAACCTGGGTCGGGTGATCATGATGACCTACAACATGACGGGCAAGGCGCCGGACCGTCGGGGCACGACTACGGCCGGGGTTTACCCGGGGGACATTTTCAGGTGTGCGCCGGGCGGCTTCGACGACTACGCTTTCATATACGTGAGCTCGGTTATCGGGGACAAGATGTGGCCAGCTTTGCTGAAGGTGATGGGCCGGGAGGACCTGATAGGCGATCCGAGGTACAGCACTCCCCAAGCCCGCAAAGAGAACGGCATGGAAGTCAACATGATCGTCGAAGAGTGGACGATGCAGCACACCAAGTACGAGGTCATGGAGAAGATAGGCGGGGCGGGGATACCTTGCGGGGCGATGCTGAACGCCGAGGACATACACACGGACAAGCACCTCATCGAGCGCGGCATGATAGTGGACATGGACCACCCGCAGCGGGGTAAGTTCAAGATCATTGCCGACCCGATAAAGCTGTCCCATTCGTCATTCGACATGGAACCGGCGCCTTTGCTCGGGCAACACACGGCAGAGGTGCTGAACGAGGTGCTGGGCATAAACGGCAGCAAGTACGAAGAGTTGAAGACTGCGGGCGTAATCTAGACGTTATTTCGGCTACGGGCCGAGGCTCGATAGGAGGGCCTGATGTTCAGAGGAATCGTATTTCGGGACGAGGTTGAAGAGCTGGTCCAGTTTGTCGAGGAGACGGACCCGAGCGAGATAATCGAAAGGACGCTGGATAAGCTGAGGGCCGGAACGCCCGCGGTGGACCTGCTCAGGGCAGGGGCCTTGGCGGTGTGCCGGTCTACGGAGCTTCCGCCTGAGCATCACGGTGGTCCCGTACACCCGATTTGCGGGATTCCGGGTGTTTACAACACATCGCGCAGGCTGAGCGGGGAGATGGCTTTCATGCCGATAGTGCAGCACGTGGCACTGTGCAACAACCACGTTCACTCTCCACAGATGGGGCCTTACATCATGCCGGCGATGGATGCGCTAGAGGGGACGGGAGCGATGATCGGCTCCTACCACCTTTCTGACGGGACGGAGGCCTCGGATGACCCTGATGTTATGGGGTCGACGGAGGAGGCCCTTTTGAGGGCTATCCAGGTGAGGAAGCCGAGCCTTGCGGAGCAGTACTACCTGTGGCTGGAGCAGAACCGGACGAGGGGAGAGACGCTGGACCTACTGCTTCCGGCGTCCGTGTCTCGGAACAGCATTGACGACCACTACTTTGTGTACCCGATGTTCACGTTCAAGGCGCTGGACGTAATCGGGTGGGAGTGGGCGCCGGTGCTGATGAGGGTTGTAGTACGGTACCAGGCGAGGAACCCCTTCAGCCTAACCCGGACGCAGGAGTCGGTGTTCGAGGACGTCACCCGGCTTATCGAAGACTACGCGTTGATGGACCGGGAGATACCGGTACAGACAGGTGACCGGGAGACCCGGGCGATCGGGGAGCTGGGAGAGGCGATCGGTGGTTGCACGGACTACCTGGACGGCATGGAGCCGATGGCGAAGGCCCTGGCGGAAGGACTGTCGCTGGAAGGGGCAGGGGAGGGGTTGTCGGTGGGGGCGTCGAAGGCGTACCTGAAGTCGAGCTACGGAAACCCGATGGACTCACACCTGCACACGGGTACGAACGGGCGTCGGTACCTGGTGAACATGGAAGGGGTGAGCCAAAGGCACAAGATCGAGGCGCTAATCACCGGGCTGACCGGGCCGGAGTGTCTGAACGGGGCCCGGATGCAGTGGGAGAGGCCATTCGATCCCGCGAAAGCGGAGTCCCTGCCGGAGATGGGCCAGGCTGATTTGCTGGACGCTATCGTCGAGAGCATTGAAGGTCAGCCGTGGGCCAACTGGCGCGAGATCGGGGTGGACAACCTGGAGCTCGGGGGCGAGGTGCAGGAGGCGATGCTGCTGGCGCAACGGTACGCAGACCGTCGGTACAGCCCCGAGGCCCTGTTCCGGAGGATTGGTGAGCTAATCTGCAGGGATGACTTTACGGAGCTTCACGGGATCAAGCACCACCAGGCCTTAGTAGACGAGTTCTATGCGACCCGGGAACCGTACCGGTGGAACCACCTTGTGGCGGCTGTGAAGTCGGTGGCGGTGGTCGAGGGCGGCAAGGAGCGGACGATCTTCGACCGGACGCTGGAAATGCTGAAGGTCTAGGGGCTCGGGGTTCCCGCCAAGTGCATTAGAAGAGTTCGGCGTCTTCGTCGAACCACTTGCGGATAAGGTCGTTGAGGGAGCCGTCCTCTTTCATGGCGCTGATAGCGTCGTTGAGCCTGTCCTTAAGGTCTGAGTCGCTTTCCCTAACACCTGCGCCGATGCCCTCTTCCAGCAGTACGGGCTGGCCCAAAACGGCGAGTCTGCTCCCGCTTTCGGCGACGATGGAGTGAGCGAACTCCCGGTCGAATAGGCCCGCGTCCACATCCCCGTTAAGGATGGCAGAGATTGCGTCTTCGCCCTCACCGAATTCAGTGAAGTCTGCGCCGGTTTCGGCGAGATAGGCGGAGTGGACAGTGGCCACACCGGCGGCGATTATGCCATTCAGGGCTTCTTCCGAGGAGTCGGCAAGGGCAATGTAGACAGAGGGAGTCGGGGGGAGGTAGGGCTGAGTAAAGTCTATGATCTGGTCCCTTTCAGCATTGATGCTCATACCGGAAACTATCACGTCGAATTTCTCGCCAGTAAGGTCGTTGATGATGGTCTCCCAAGGCGTGACCACCCATTCGCATTCCAGGTTGGCCCGTTGGCAAACTTCACTCATCAAGTCCGATTCGAAACCATCCACCTCTCCTGCGTCGTTGACGAAGTTGTAGGGTGGGTAATCGCCGTCGGTGCCGATGCGGACTGGGGTCGGGTCTTGGGCGCAGGACATGGAGACCGGCAGGAGCAGAAGCAGGGACAAAGCTAGAATCAGGCCGAACCTGGGCATTTCAAACTCCGGCTACTCGTCCAAGAATTGGGGCATGACCTTGTCGGCGAAGAGGTAGAGGGAGCGCATGACCTCAGAGAAAGTGAGGTGGGGGAGGGGCCAGTACATAGTCACGTGCTGACACCCTAATTCTTCGCGCCACTTTTCGATGCCCTCAGCGACAAATTCCGGGGTGCCAACGAGGGTATGGCCACGCTTGGTGAGGAAGTCGAGCCAGTCGTCGGCCTGGTCTTCGTCGGAGAGGGGTTCGGATTTGCCGATCATGGTGGGTCGGGCCCACTTTCCTGCACCGTAGGTCATAGCGGTCTCGATAACGGGGCGCATGATGCGTCGGGCCTCTTCCATGGTCGGGGCAACGAAGATGGGCCGCATCATGGCGACGCCTTCGCCCATGGGCACGTCCCTGCCCTGGGCGTCGGAGGCGGCGTTCCTGTAGGCGTTCCAGGCTTCCCGGGTGCCTTCCAGGGTGCGGCCCCAGGACATGGTCCCGAACCCCCGGCTGGCGGCGAAGGCGTGGGAGGAAGCGGAGTCGGCCATCTGCCAGATGGGGGGATGGGGCTGCTGGTAGGGCTTAGGGTGGACTCCCAGGGCGATTAGCTCACCGTCCTCGTTGTTGTAGCGGCGGTCCTGGGCAATATCGGGGACAGTCTCCCGCCAGCCGGGGACGGGGAGGGTGTAGAACTCTCCGGTGTGGGTGAAGGCGTCTTCCGTCCAGCACTTGAGGATGATGTCGAGGGACTCTTCGAAGAGGGCGTAGTTCTTTTTCTGGTCCCGGCGGTCGGCGTTGAGGTTGAAGTTGGCGTTGACGCGGTTGTTGATACCGCGAATGACGCCGAAGTCGACGCGCCCCTGACTCATGTGGTCGAGCATGGCGATGTCCTCGGCGACGTGAACGGGGTGTCTATCGGTGATGGAGACGCCACACTGCCCGAGGCGAAGGGTAGAGGTCTGCCCTGCAAGGTCGGCGCAGGCGAGGACAGGATTGGAGGGGGTGGGGGTGACCCAGCCGTCCCAGAAGAAGTGGTGCTCAGCAACCCATACCGTGGTGAAGCCGGCCTGTTCGTAGAGGCGGGCCTCGGAGCGCCATTCCTCTATCCAAGGGTAGCCATCAATCTGGCCGCCGTGGGCGTAGAGACCGCTGTCGAATCTCATCCTGGCACCTCTGTGGGGAGGGGGATAGGGACGGGTGTCACAGTAGGGGGGAGGGGGGTGGTTGTCAAGGAATTGGGGTTGCCGCTGTTTTCTCCGCCCATGAAATAGACGCTACAATACTCTGGGGAATTTGATTTCATGAATAACATGCAAGTAACTGAGTCAGAAAACGGTGGTCCGAGTTGCTTCGAGATGTGGAGGCAGGAGAGACCATTGAAATCTCGCGGCATGGAAAAGTGGTTGCATACCTCGTTCCGGATGAGTCGCAAGCCAGATTACGGCGGGAAAAGGCGGTAGAGGAGTTTATTCGCCGTCGAGATGAAGGGCCGAAGATTAAAGCGACGCTGGAAGAGATACTGGCGCGGCGGCATGAAGGACATAGGATTTAAGGATCCCGGCCATGAACTTCCAAAGAGATAGAAAACAACAGTGGAAATAGGAATCATCGGGCTGCCGCAGAGCGGCAAGACGAGTATATTCAATGCCTTGACTGGCCTGGGTGGGGCGGGGCAGGGGGGTCACGGGGACAGGGCGGCGGTGGGGGTGGCGAAGGTGCCGGACTCCCGGCTGCAACCCCTTTCGGAGCTGTTCAACTCACGAAAGATAGTGCAGGCGGAGGTGAAATACTTCGACGTGCCGTTGACGCCAAGGGGGTTGGGGAAGGGCGAGGGTTTCGGAGGGAAGCTGCTGAACGTGCTGTCGCAGGCGGATGCCTTGCTGCACGTGGTACGGGCCTTTGATGATGAGTCGATACCGCACATGGAGGAGAGCGTCGACCCTCTGCGGGACATCGAGGTGCTGAACCTGGAGCTGACGTATTCTGACCTTACGATTCTGGAGCGAAAGCGGGAGCGGCTGGAGGACGCCTTGAAAGGGGCCCGAGCTCAGGAGAGGGACAATCTGCTTGGCGAGCAGGCGTTGATTGACAGGGTTAAAGAGAAGCTGGAAGAGGGTTTACCCTTACGCTCGCAGGAGTTGAGCACTGATGAGCAGAAGGCGCTGAGCGGATACCAGTTTCTAACTGCCAAACCGGAGCTTATTTTGCTGAACGTTGGAGAGGATGATTTAGACAGTACGGATGCTCTTGAACGGCAGGTGATAGAGAGGTTCGGAGGGGAATCGGTGGGGGTGGCCTCTGTGTGCGGGAAGTTGGAGGAAGAGCTTGCCCAGCTAGATGCCGAGGAGGCTGGGGAGTTCCGGGTGTCTATGAACGGAGGAGAGCCAGCGCTGGACAAGGTTCTGCGGGTGTCATATGAGCTGCTAGGGCTGGTGTCGTTCCTCACTGTAGGCCCAGATGAGACGCGGGCGTGGCCGGTGGGTCGGGGGACGGCAGCGGTGAAAGCGGCGGGTAAGATACACTCGGACATAGAGCGTGGATTTATCAGGGCAGAGGTGATTGGGTACGAGGAAGTGCTGGAGTGCAAGGGGCTGGTGGAAGCCCGCAAGAAGGGGTTGATCCGGCAGGAGGGCAAGGAGTACCGGGTGCAGGACGGAGACGTTATCAACTTCCTGTTCAATGTATAACACACAACGTAGGGTATCGCTGTACCTGCATATCCCGTTCTGTGTTACGAAGTGCAACTACTGCGACTTCAACACGTATGCGGGTATAGAAGACCTGATGCCGGAATACGTGTCGGTTGTGGTGGATGAGATAGGAATGTGGGGGGAGGGGTTGGGAGGAAAGACTCGGGTACCGACGATTTTCCTCGGGGGCGGGACGCCGTCGCTCTTGCCTGTTGAGGATGTGGAAAGGATCCTCGGGGCCTGCCGACGGGCATTCTTGTGTGAGGAGGGGATGGAGGTCACGCTGGAGTCGAATCCCGGAGATTTGTCGGTGGAACATCTGGAGGGGTTGAGGGGGGCGGGGGTGAACCGGTTGAGCATCGGGGTGCAGAGCTTTAGCGACGCCCACCTGCTGGCATTGACTCGTAGGCATTCGGCGGCGGAGGCGGAGCGGGCGTTTGGAATGGTGCGGGGAGCGGGGTTCGACAACGTTAACCTGGATTTGATGTTTGGATTGCCGCGACAGACGCTGGAGGAGTGGAAAGAGAGTGTAGACAAGGTTGCAAACTTAAGGCCCGAGCACTTGTCGCTGTATGCGTTGACGCTGGAAGAGGGGACGCCGTTGCAGAGGGATGTGTCCAAGGGGTATACGCCGGGGCCGGATGGGGACCTGGCTGCGGAGATGTACCTGTATGCGATGGAAGCACTGGGCGAGTCGGGGTACGAGCAGTACGAGATATCTAACTGGGCAAAACCGGGTCGGGAATGCCGGCACAACCTGGTGTACTGGCGTAACGAGGAGTACGTGGGGATAGGGGCTGGGGCGCATTCGTTCCTCGGGGGGTGCAGGTTTGCTGAGGAGCGGAGTCCCCGGCGGTACGCGGGTCGGGTGAAGGAGTTGGGGGTGGGGGGAGGGTGGGGTCGGTTGCCGCTCGGGGATAAAGAGGCCACTGCTGAAATCCTGCAGAATAGCGGCCCGGTGTCTGAGGTGGAGGTGATTTCGGAGATGGTGGAGATGGGAGAAACGATGATGATGGGGCTGCGTTTGATGGAGGGAGTGTCAGGGGAGGGGTTCAGGGAGCGGTTCGGGTGTTCGGTAGGGTCGGTGTTCGGGCCCGAACTCGAAGAGTTGAGAGAATTGGACCTGTTGGAGAAAGCAGGAGATAGATGGCGGCTGACGGACCGAGGAAAGTTACTGGGGAACGAGGTATTTCAGAGGTTCGTGTCGGTGAGGGCGTAGGCGGTAGGGTGCTATTCTAGCTTCGGATAAGGGAGATCCGAGAAGGTAGATGTACGTCATAGGAACGGCAGGACACGTCGACCATGGGAAGTCTGCGCTGGTGCGCGCGCTGAGCGGGATCGACCCGGACCGGTTGCGGGAGGAGAAAGAACGGGGGCTGACGATAGACCTGGGGTTTGCATGGGTGACGCTGCCGAGTGGTAGAGAAGTTAGCATCGTAGATGTGCCGGGACACGAGCGGTTCATCAGGAACATGCTGGCGGGGGTGGGGGGAATAGACGTTGCCCTGCTGGTTGTAGCGGCGGACGAGGGGGTGATGCCCCAGACCAGGGAACATTTAGCAATCATAGACCTACTCCGCATTGATCGTGGCTTGGTAGCGGTGACAAAGAAGGACTTGGTGGATGATGACTGGATGGAGCTGGTTACATCGGACATTGGGGATGTGCTGAAAGGGACAACGCTGGAAGATGCGCGAATGGTCGGGGTGTCTTCGGTGTCGGGGGAGGGGCTGGGGGAGTTGCAAGAAGCCCTGGATTCCATACTGGACGGGGTGGAGGCCAGGACAGCTGACGGGCATCCGCGTTTACCAATCGACAGGGCGTTTACTATCTCAGGGTTTGGGGCGGTGGTAACGGGAACGCTGGTGGGAGGGAAGCTAGAGGTGGGGGAAGAGGTTGAGCTTGTGCCGGGAGGACAGAGGGGTCGGGTGAGGGGGATCCAGACGCACAAGCAGAGTGCGAAGGTGGGAATGCCGGGGACACGGGTGGCTGCGAACATATCGGGGATCAGCCACGAGAGCATTGAACGGGGGCAGATCCTGACAGACCGGGGTTGGTTGAGGGAGAGCCGTGCGTTGGACGTGAGGCTTCGGGTGGTGCAGGACTCTCCGGTTCCGGTGAAGCATCGGGCCTCGGTGACGCTGCACCTTGGGACGAGCGAGACGCTGGCTAGGGTGAGGCTTCTGGACCAGCAGGAGTTGGAGCCAGGGGAGTCGGGATGGGCACAGTTGTACCTGCAATATCCAATTGCGGCGGTCAAGGGCGACCTGTTCGTAATCAGGTCGCACCAGGGGACGTTGGGGGGCGGGGAGGTGGTGGAAACGCTGGCCCGACGGCACAAGAGGTTCGATGCCCCGGTGGTGGACCGGCTGAGTGTGCTAGTCGAGGGCCGGCCGGAAGATGTGCTGCTGAAGGCGCTGGAGAGCATGGAACCGAGTTCATGGAAGAAGGTGGTTGAGCAAAGCGGGGTCTCGGGGGAAGAGGCGGAGGAGGCGTTGAAGGGCTTGCTGGAGAGAGGGGAATTGAGGGTCCTGGGAGATGGAAAGGTGACCGGTGGGACGGTGCTGTACTCGGGGAGGGGGTGGGGGAGGGTTATAGAGCGGTCAAAGGAGGCTGTGGAGTCGTACCACAGGCAGTATCCGCTGAGGGCCGGGCTGCCGAAGGAAGAGTTGAGGAGTCGACTGGGGCTAGGAGGGCAGATATTCGGGAGGGTCGTAGAGAAGCTGGGAGAAGAGGGTGTGCTGGTGGAAGACGGGTCGGTGGTGAGGCTGCCGGGGCACAGTAGGGTACTGAGTGCGAAGCAGCAAGAAGAGGTATATCGATACTTGTCGGCGCTGGAAGCGCAGCCTTATTCTCCGCCGACGGACCTCGGCATAAGCGGTGAATTGGTGGCCGGTCTGGTGGATGAGGGGAAGGTAGTGAAGGTCAATCAAGATGTTGTGTTCAGTGCCGGTGCATACGAAGAGATGAGGAACAAGGTAGTGGAGGTGGCAAGGGCCGAGGGGAAGATCAACGTGGGTCGGGTGCGGGACATGTTCGACACAAGCAGAAAATACGCCCTGGCGCTGATGGAGTACCTGGACCAGCAGAAGATAACGCGTCGGGTTGGGGATGACAGGGTGCTCAGGTGAGCCTTGAGATAGACAAGGTGATCGGGCAGATAGCCCAGATGGCGGAGGAAATCCGGTCGGGGGAGGTGGGCTGGCAGGAGCACCTTGATAAAGCGCTAAACCTGGCGAATGAGCCGGGTATGGATGCGGAAACGTTGAGGACGCGGATCGAGAGGGCGAAGGTGACCTGGCTGGTGTCGGAGCCGGTGGAAGGGATTTCGAGCAGGTACCCCGCACCGACACTACCTGATAACTACGGAGTGGTGTCGGTGGACGGGTCGAGCATTGACTCGGACCGGCACGGGCCTGCGAGGTGTTACCTGATAAACCTCGGGTTGGCGGCGTTGCGGTACGGGTCGGGGCATGGTGCTGAGCTTCGGAGCGAGCCGAGGCTTTATGCAGGGGAAGAGGACCTGGTGCTAAGGGATCCGGACTCGGCGGGGGAGCAGGCGATGACGCCGGCGCTGGTCGGGATCAGGCGGTCGGTTGAGGAGGTCTGTTACCTGTTGAAGGAGATGCGGAAATCTCCGCCTCGGGTGCCGACGGTGTGCCTGCTGGACGGAACCCTGGTGCCGATTGGCTTGATAGGAGGAGGGGCGCCGGAGTTTGTGAGGCGTAAATTCCTGGAGGAAGGGCTTTTGGAGGCGTTGGACGGGTTTCGGGAGCTAGCGGAGTCGGCACCGGTGGCACTGGCTTCATACATAAGCTATCCGGGAAGCGTGGAGGTAGTGAACAGCCTGAGGGTGCAAGTTTGTCCGCACACTCCGTTTCCAGATTGCGACAGGCATTGTTCTGGGTTCCGGGGTGGGAATGGGAGATGCGGGACGTGCGTGACGTCGCCGGAAGGGGCGAGGGAGTGCGATGTGGTATCGATGATTCGGGACCGAGATTTGTTCGGGAGGCTGTTGGGGGTGGGGGAGAGGTCGGGGCTGTTTGCAAGCCGGTCGTCGATTGTGAGGGAGAGGTACCGGGAGCACCATGTTGAGTTTTTCTACGTGAACGTTGGAGAGGAGGTGGGTCGGGTGGAGATGCCCCGGTGGGCAAGTAGAGAGGAAGGGATGGTGGACCTGGTGCACTCGGTGGTGCTGGAGCAGTGCCGGCTGGGGCAAGGGTATCCGCTGGCCCTGGCCGAGGCCCATGAGCAGGCGGTGTTGAGCGGAGGGGACAGGGAGGAGTTCTGGCGGATGGTGGATATCGAGATGGGAGGAGAGGGGTTGGGGGCGGTGAGGTCTGCGAAGGCGTCGAGCAAGCAGACCAGGTGGGTGTAGCCCCGGCGGGGGTGTTGACTGAGATGGATTGAGGGTTGATTGAACTCGATTGAAGAATGATTGAACTTGATTGATGGATGATTGAACGTTGATTGAACTCGTAGCTGGTTTGATTGAATGACGCCTAAATGGGGGAGAGAAAGTTTTTGCGGCGTTTTGGAGGGGGTGGTGAAGGTTGGGATTTTGGGTTGGCATGGCGTGGGCCGCCCCCCGCTCGCACTTCGACTACGCTCAGCATGAGTGGCCCCACACCGGGGAGGGAACAGGTGAGTGGGCACGTCCCAGATTCCTCGCGGGGCATCGGAATGACATAGTAATAGGTGGTTGTTGGGGTGTGGGGTTCTGGTCTTGGTTTGCATTTTGTTTTGTCTGTTGGGTTTTGGGTCGGCGATGGAAGACGGCCAGAGGGACAAGGCCCCTATTCCTGTGAGAGCGGTTTTTCGGGGCCCGGGGTCGGGCACAGGACCTGGACTGTCAACAGGGATGATGGTCCAGGGCGCTCCCAAGGTGAGGGGCAAAGGGACAAAATGGGACGAGATGCAGTTATGGGACGAAGATGGGATCCAGGGCGCCTATCCATCGCCAGGATGGTCAGGGAAGGTGACACGGGACCCGTAGTGAGGAGATGGCGTCCCCCGAGCAGTCGGGGGCGGCGCCTTAGGTCGGGTCTCGGGGGCTTCCCTGGGGTTTTGGTTCCTCCTTGTGTTATGGAATGTCAGTTCGAACTGTGAAACAGTTTAGCACGGGTGTAATATAAGTCAAGGGCTTTCGGGCGGGTTTTGTGGGGAATACCCCCCAACCCCCCAGGGGAACCCTCACCCCCTTTATCCCCCTCTCCCCCTCTCTTATAGGCCCTAAGAGCCTGCCCTGAGTCCCTCGAGGGGGAGAGAAGAACAGAGGCAGACGTGGGTGCGTTGCACCCACGTCTGCCTCTAGTTCGGTACTGGGGGAGGGGGGCCACCCACCCCACCCCAGATTCCTCGCAGGGCATCGGAGTGACAGAGTGGGGCGCGGTGGCTTGGAGGGATGTGAAGGATTGGAGGGGCGTGGGCCTCCCCACGCTCGACCCCCTGCCTTCGCAGGGGCAGGCTCTTCGACTTCGCTCAGGATGAGCGGCCCAGCCTCAGGGGAAGGAACACCCTCGCCTCAGCCCCAGATTCCTCGCAGGGCATCGGAATGACTGAGAGGGGCGCGGTGGTTTCGGAGGGATGTGAAGGATTGGAGGGGCGTGGGCTAGCCCCCGATCAACCCCCTGCCTTCGCAGGGGCAGGCTCTTCGATTTCGCTCGGGATGAGCAGCCCAGCCCCAGGGGAGGGGATGGACTCCCGATCGGGGTCGGGAATGACGGAGGGAGTTGAGTGGGGTGAGTTGTGGAGTCGTAGGTGATTATTCAGGAGGGATGGATTCCTGCCTCCGCAGGAATGACAATGTCGGCGAAGGTACGGGGTATCGTCACGATCGCCCCCTCCTCCATCTGCGGCACTATCCGGGACATCGAGCCCCCCAGAGCCGTGGACCTCAGCAGGATGATCCCCCGACCCCCCTTCGACTGAATAGCCCCAATGTGAAGTTCTGTCTGACCGCCCGTCCCCGCCACCAGTCGGCCTCCGAACACCGTTTCCGAGTTGATCTGCCCGTACAGGTCCACCGACAACGCGTTATTTATCGTGCACATGTTGTCGATCTGCGATATCGCCGCAATGTTCACCACGTCGTGCGACTCCAGCAGGTCCAGCTTGGGGTTGTATTCCGCCCACTTCTGCTCTCGGATATTCGTGGCTGTAAGCGCGCTGAGCCTTGCCACACCCGGGTGCGTGTTCGTGTACTTGCCCGTAACAATGCCCTTCTCGATAAGGTCGATCATCCCCGGCGCACCCATCTCCGAGTGAATGCCAAGGTCATGTTTCTCATCAAACGCCCCTAGAGTCGGCAGAAGCGTCGAAGGCGTCCCCGTCCCGAGCTGGATGGTCGCCCCATCCGGCACCATCTCGGAAGCGAACTCGGCAATCCGCCGGGGCACGGGGCCCGGGTCGGATAGGCCGGCATAAAACCCCGCCCACTGCCGCATTTGCGATAGCTCTAGGTCCGCCAGCTGTGGGATAAAGTCCCGACGCCTTTCAAACTCCAACTTCCATGCAATCTCTTTGAGCGTTTCCCGCCTGTCCGCCTCCTCAATGGCCTCGATAATGCCTTCCAGTTCCTCGTCGTGCATCGGCGGGGGCGTGTTCTCCACGAAGGCATCTATCTCGGAAACGTGAATATGATTGTCTCCGTAGGTGCGGATGAACCGTTCGTCCACCTCCGCCAGGACCGTGCCGGAGATATTGGCAAGGGTGTGCTTGTTCCACAGGTCTGCCCCGAAGCTGCAGTAGCCGTTGTCGTCGGGTGGCGACACCGTGCACAGGAACACGTCCGGCGTCCGGAAGTTAGGCCGAGGATCGGTCACCGGCTTGAACCAAGTGGAAAACAGCACAGGTGAGTAGTCCACCCGCTTCTCGTCCATCGCATCGATAGCCACGCTGCCTATGTGAATTTCGACCGTGACGGAGAACTTGTCGGAGAAAGCGTTGTCCAGAAAACCCGGATCGTATTCCGGCTCGACCATAGTGACATCCAGATGCCCCAACTCCTCCCGACGCGCGACTATCGCATCCGCAATCAACCGGGGCATGGGCAGGAGGCCCGTGTGCACCAGGTCCCCCGACTTCACGCGGGCGGCCGCATCCTCCGGAGACCCGAGCTTCCGCTTGTAGTCTTCCCGCCAGTCCATGCCCGACCCCCTTTAGGCTATCCCGCGGGCCTTCTCGTAGGCGAGAATCGCATCCTCGTGCTGCAGCGTCAGGTCTATCTCGTCCAACCCGTCCAGCAGGCACCGACGCCGGAAATCATGAGTGGCCTTGTCTTGGTGGATTACAAAGGGAAGCTCGAAGCCCTCGCTATCGAAGAGTACGCACGATTCCAGGTCAATAGTCAGCGAAAATGACCCGGGCGCCTTCCCCCGAGCCCTTTCCATGATCTCCGACACCTGCTCCTCCTCAAGCAGCACAGGACACAACCCGTTCTGGAAGCAGTTCTTGTGGAAGATCTCGGCAAATGATGGCGCAATGATCGCCTGGAACCCGTGCTGGTGAATCGCCCACACCGCATGCTCCCGAGAAGACCCGCACCCGAAGTTCGGCCCCGTCACCAGGATACCGGCCCCCTGGTACTGGGGCAGGTTCAGTTCAAAATCGGGGTTCGGCGACCCATCCGCCAGCCGACCCCAGTCGAAGAACAAAAACTCCCCGTACCCCGTCCGCTCGATACGCTTCAGGAACTGCTTCGGAATAACCTGGTCCGTATCCACATTCGTACGGTCCAGAACGGCCACATTTGCGGTCAAAGTCTTGAATGCTTGCATCGTTTGAAGTCCTCAGTTCCACTCCCGAATATCGACAAAGTGCCCCGCTATCGCCGCCGCCGCCGCCATCGCCGGGCTCACCAGGTGAGTCCTCCCACCCTTGCCCTGACGCCCCTCGAAGTTCCGGTTAGACGTCGAGGCACACCGCTCGCCTGGCTGCAGGATGTCGGGGTTCATCCCCAGGCACATCGAGCACCCCGCCTCCCGCCAGTCGAAACCCGCGTCCTTAAACACCTGGTCCAACCCCTCCTGCTCCGCCTGCTGCTTCACCACGAACGACCCGGGTACCACCATCGCATACACCTTCGGATCGACCTTCTTGCCCTTGGCAACCTCTGCCGCTACCCGCAGGTCCTCGATTCGGGAGTTGGTGCACGACCCTATGAACGCCCGATCAATCTTGATCTCCTCTATCGCTTCGCCTCCCTCGAGACCCATGTACTGTAGCGCCCTTTCCGTCGCCTCCCTCTCCGCCCCCGACTCCATACCCGCCGGATCGGGCACGTTCCCCGACACCTTCGCCACCATCCCCGGGTTCGTCCCCCAGGTCACGTAGGGCTCCAGCGACCCCGCATCAATCTCGACTAGCCGGTCGTACTTTGCATCGGCATCCGTCGGCAGCTTGCGCCACTTCTCCACCGCCTCCTCCCACGCCTCTCCCTTCGGCGCAAACCGACGCCCCTTCACGTAGTCAAACGTCGTTTCATCCGGCGCAACCATCCCGATCCGCGCACCCGCCTCTATCGACATGTTGCACACCGTCATCCGACCCTCCATCGAAAGGCCCCGTATCGCCTCCCCCGTGTACTCCACCGCGTACCCGCTCGCCCCGTCTATCCCAATCTCCCCGATGATACCCAGGATGATGTCCTTCGCCCCGACCCCCGAGGGCAGGCTCCCCGTCAGCCGCAGCTCCATCGTCTGCAGGTTTGCCTGCTGGACGCACTGCGTCGCCAGCACATGCTCCGCCTGCGTGGTCCCGATTGCCATCCCCATCGACCCAAAAGCCCCGTGCGTCGACGTATGACTGTCCCCGCACACGATCAGCATCCCCGGCTGCGTGTAACCCAGCTGCGGCCCGATAACGTGCACGATGCCCTGCCCGTCGCTGTGGACGTCATAGAACGGCAGGCCGTAGTCCTTCGCGTTCTGCTGCATCGTAGCGATCTGCTGCGCCGCAATCGGGTCTTCCGTCGGCCGGGAGCGCTCCCACGTCGGTATCGAGTGGTCGACCGTCGCCACCGTAAGCTCCGGCCTCCGCACCCCTCTCCCCGACAACCGCAGCCCCTCAAAAGCCTGCGGGGAAGTCACCTCGTGCACCAGGTGCAGGTCGACATACAGGATCGCATCCTGCCCCGGGTCCTGGTGCACCACGTGCGCATCCCAAATCTTCTCGAACATAGTCTTAGGGGGCATCTCAAGGGACCTCACTAGGGGATATTTGCCACGAGGGTAGCTGAGGTGATTATAGCAAACCCCCACCCCGTCTCCCCTTCCGTCATTCCCGACTCCGATCGGGAATCCATCCCCGGACGTGGGGCCGCTCACCCTGAAGCGACTCGAAGGGTCGAGCGGGGAGAGACCCCCGACTGCCCTTCTGTCACGCCCCACCGCTAGCGAATACCGTAGTCACCTTTAGGATAATTGACAATTTCCTATATAGCGCGATGTAATTGATTAATCAAATACACTAATGTTGGGCTCGTTATGCAAGAACACCATAGCAAAGTTAACTTCAAAAAGCTGGTAAGCGATCTCGCCGCTATGTACGGCGATGACACATTTGATGTTGTGCTGAGTGAACTGGTTGCCAATTCTCTTGATGCAAAACCTACGGAGATATTCATTGATTGGGATATGGCGACCCGAGTCCTAACCGTTACTGATAATGGTGGGGGCATGGATTCAGATGCATTTGAGCAATATCATGATTTCGCAGCTGAGTTGAAATCGAGAGGGGATGGAATTGGATTTGCGGGAATAGGCGCTAAGATCAGCTTCAATATCGCAGACAGGGTCTTTACTGAAACGAGGAATAACGGCATTAGCCACGCCTCGGATTGGTTTTGGCATGATGACGGTTCATTGCGTTGGCACTCTTCTCAGCTAAAGCACTTGCAATCGGATGGGACTCGAGTGGAAGTGCACTTTGGAAGTCGTGCTGGGCTGTTGTACGTTGATGATCATTATTTGCTGAGCATCTTGAGACGACACTATCTCCCACTCTTCATCAGTGACTTCTTACGTGCTTATCAGGCGATCAACATTTACCAAACAAAGCCAAAGTTTTTTATAAACGGGTCATTGGTACCTGAACAGCAACTAGATGAGGTTACTTCACTGACTCAAGTTAAGCAGATGAAACTCCAGTCGAGCACACGGGACATTGGTTGGGGAGCAATTGGAGTTTCGGAACGTGATAGACCAATTGAGGATGTTGCATACGGGATTCTACTTTGTACACACGGCAAGGTAATAAAACCAGAGCTATTTGGTCTGTCCACAGGTGTACTTGGGGCAAAGTTATTCGGCATTGTAGAAATTCCAGAGCTAATCCAATTTCTCACTACAAACAAGTCCGACCTAAAGGCGGGGCCAAGGCGCATGTCGGAATTGAACCGCCTCTTGGATCCCGTTCGTGAAGAATTGAGGGAATTCCTGGCCCAACATGGTATAGCGGTGGTGAACCAGCAGCGTAACCAGCTAACTGCCAAATTAGAGCGTGAACTGAGTCGAATGCTTAGGAGCCTGCCGGAACTACAAGACTTCGATGGCTTGCTGCGTAGGTCTCGTAGACTGCGACAGAATCCCGACGGAGGATTACTTACTTCGCCTGAAAGATCGACAACCACTGGAGAACCGGAGCGGACGAGATCAGAGAGCGGGAAAGAGACCGAGAGATCCGATAGTGGTGGCAGCTCGAGGAGACTTGACCCGGAAGGCGGGACACGAGCAAGGCGGCAAAGAAGGCGCAATAATCAGGGTCCCAGAGTCGCTTTCGAGGAACATTTAGATAGGGACGAGACTGCCTGGATTGAGTCGAATACGGTTGTTATAAATAGCGGGCATAAGGCCTACCGCCAAAGAATCAATCAAGACCAAGCTAGACTCACCTACTGCATGTTTGCAATCGGAGTTGCTTTAGACAAATCAGATCTGGTTGAGTCCGTAGACGGGACCAGTTACGTAGACAAATTCATTGCAGCCTGGGGACACTAATGACGGGGCAGAATAATATGCACGCCTCCCTCTCGTTCACTAAAAGAGGGAGTCTCTACAGGGCGTCGATCCCGTTAAAAGATATCGCACTTTTGCATGGAGACCCCGCGGAGGTGATGTCGAAGGCCACTGCTATATACGGTAAAGCCCTGATCGATATAAAGGCGTGGTGCAGAGATGTCAATTCGGCAGGCCAAAAGAAAAAGCCGTTGTTGGCCCGGAAAGCTTGGGAGTTAGGGGATATCATCCAAATCCTCATTGAGGACTTGGATCTAATCGGCTGTTTACTGGAAGGACTGCACACTCATCTAGCGCGTCACGCAAGACTATCCTCCTATAGATCAAGCCGATGCCTGACTTTTCGGCGTTACATCGACGATATCTATGCAATACCTGTTGACCTAAAGTGGAGCAGAGTGGAAAAGTCGGTCAAAGCGTCGGCTGAAGCTATCATCGCGAAATCTGATGATCTCATTTAACGAACACATCGATGCTGTAATTGACTTGATGATCCAGCGTCCTCACGTATTCTCGGCTCGGGACATTGCAGCTTATATCGGTTGGGAAGAGGCTGGGGTGAGTATCGAAGAATCCCTTGCCCAAAGATGCCAGAACAAGACGCTATTGCGCATTGATGAAGGTCTTAACACAGTTGCTAACGCCCCGCACTATTTGGGCGTGGATCACGTGAAGAGATGGTGGATTAACTCAACATTGCGGTGGGCCGGAACAGATATAACTCATGTGACATCCAATCAACTGGCTGGAGCAATGGCACTGGCCTTTGCTGACGATAAATGGGTGGTCCCACCCTCGAATTTACTGGACATAGGCCATCAATGGGCAATGGTGGCAGAGGGCAGTATCGCCGATACCTTCGTATTCCCTTGGGTATCGTTGCTTCAGTGCTTTCCAACAATGGCGACCTTGCTACATCTCCCGTCCTCTTCTGGGCTGACACTTCCCTGGCTTGATACATCTCTTGCGGAAGTGACAGATGAGGTGCTACAGATCTTACGGGTCCGTGAAGCCGAAATAATAGAACTTCGTTTTGGGTTAAAGAACGAACGACGCCATACTCTAGAAGAAGTGGGCAATTTGTTCGGCGTTTCTAGAGAGCGCATTAGACAAATCGAAGTCAAAGCTCTTCGAAAACTGCGTCACCCAACTCGCAATCGGCATTTTTGGCGCGGATTTGCAGCAGATTTTGTTAGGTCAGGAGGATCCTTACTCCATTTAGAATCGCGGACGACTCCCATGCAATCGTTATGGACAGTGATTATAGGCCTTGATGGAGAACTAATTGAACAGCTTGAAGTGAGAATAATTACGAAATTTGAGCTGTCTAAGTACCGTGACACCTTACTTGACGAAAATCTGCGTACAACAGATCGGCTAAGGCATTTAGCAACGCTACTGCCATTTCTCTCCAAATCCGACTCCGAGACGCTCCGAGCAATAGAAGATGATTATTGGAGTAATCGCATCAAAAAGCACTGGAAACGACCTCGCATGATCCTCGAGGCGCTGCGGAAGTTAGGACGTGCTGCTCACTATCAGGAAATTGCTGAGTTATGCAACCAATTGTTCCCCGAAAATCAGACGTCTACTCACAGTTGGCATTCTGCACTTAACTTGCCTAGTTGTGATGCCCTTGGCATTGTTTGGATAGGCAGGAAGGGAATGTACGGACTAAAGGAACACGGCTATTCACGCCCGGAAATGGACTTATTCAATACTGTCGCTCAGATAGTTGAAGAGATGTTTGAGAAAACACAACAACCTGTGGCGGAAGAGGTTGTAATTTCAGAGATAGGCAAATACCGGAGAGAGGCAAAAATCGGCAGTATTAAGATGGCCCTTTCCTTCAATAATAAGATTGAGAATGTGTCTCCAACGTTATACGTTCCAAAGGGCTCCAAATCTTCAACAAAAAAAGGTGCCAGAAGCCCCGGCTATGACATTGCAGCCGCTTTTAGGGCATTTTCTGCATCAGAAGACAAAGATCTCTAGTCCCCCTTCTCTCTCCATCGTCATTCCCGAACAATTGGGAACCCCCACCCCCTCCCCCCTTCCCATTCCGATGCCCCGCGAGGAATCTACCGCGTCCCTCCCTAGATCCACGTAGCCCATCGCACCCCCTCCCCCCACCCCCGACCCTGAATCCATCAAACCCACGAATCACAGTTCAGATATCCCCCTCAGAAAGCCGTACGTTTGCTCTTGACACACCTGTCCGACCGTACTATCATGTCCTGCGTCCGATCGAACACTAACTCACATCAGCAAAGGAGGAACCAAAAACCCAGGGAAGCCCCCGAGACCCGACCGAGGACTCAACGCCCTAGCCCATCCCAAGACCTCTCCCTTCCCGTAGGAGGCGACCGGCCAATCGCCCCCCTTACGAGACAGGCAGGTTGCGGCACAAGCGAATACGTCATCCCCGAGACGTCGGGGACGCCATCTCCTCACCCCACGGGCCCCGTGCTCCTTCCCCATCCATCCAGGCGATGGAAGGTCCACAACATTAAGCGGCACGTCTCCTCATATAGGAGCCCTGCCGAAAAACTCGGGCTTTACGGCCCTTGGAAAATCTCCCCCGTCGTTCCCTTCGGAGATTCCCATTAACCCAGCGACGGCAGCGAGAAAACACCTCCCCACCCCTCCGAGTGGGCCAGGAAAACTGAGAAACTGGTGGTAGAGACGCCCTCTGGCGAGATCCCCTCGCTTGTCTGCCATGTGACACAGGAACACGGGGCTGAACCAGGCTGGCCTCCCGCCCCCTGAAACTGAGTCCCGGACCTTCCATCGCCGACCCAAAACCCAACAGACAGAACAGAAACCCCGCCCCCACAACCGAATAACCCGCCGGGTCGCCAACCTGCCCCAACGAGCCCCCATCCTTGCGCCTCCACCCCCTGCGTGGTAATTTCTCCCATTGCATAGACCTGACCCGCAGCACAGGAGACCGCAACACCGGATGCCCCTCAAATACGACCCCACAGTCATAGAGACCAAGTGGCAGGACCGCTGGGCCGCCGACGCCCTCTACAGCGTCCACGAAGACCCCGACAAGCCCAAGTGGTACGAGCTCACCATGTTCCCCTACACCTCGGGGAACCTCCACATCGGCCACTGGTACGCCATGGCCCCCTCGGACGTCCACGCCCGCTTCCGCCGCATGCAGGGCTACAACGTCCTCCACCCCATGGGCTTCGACGCTTTCGGCCTCCCCGCCGAGAACGCCGCCATCAAGAACGGCATCCACCCCCACATCTGGACCATGCGCAACGTCGAGAACATGCGCCGCCAGCTCAAGCGCATCGGCGCCGTCTACGACTGGGACCGTGAAGTCGTAACTTCCCTCCCCGACTACTACAAGTGGACCCAGTGGCTCTTCCTCCAGCTCTTCAACGCCGGCCTAGCCTACCGCAACAAGGCCCCCGCCAACTGGTGCCCGACCTGCCAGACCACCCTCGCCAACGAACAGGTCCTCCCCGACGGCACTTGCGAACGCTGCGGCGCCGCCGTAACCCGCCGAGACTTGGAGCAGTGGTTCTTCCGAATCACCAAGTACGCTGATGAGCTCCTCGACTTCTCCAGCATCGAATGGCCCGACCGCATCAACACCATGCAGTCCAACTGGATAGGCCGCAGCCAGGGCGCCGAGATCTCCTTCGGCATCGAGGAGTACGGACTCGACACGAAGGAGATACGTGTGTTCACCACCCGCCCCGACACCGTCTTCGGCGTCACCTTCATGGTCCTCGCCCCCGAACACCCCCTGGTCTCCCAACTCACAACCGCCGACAAGTCCGACGAGGTCCAGGCCTACATCGAAGAGACCCGGCGCCGCTCCGAGATCGAACGCCTCTCCGCCGACAAGGAGAAGACCGGCGTCTTCATCGGGGCCTACTGCACCAACCGCCTGAACGGCGAAAAAGTCCCCATCTTCATCGCCGACTACGCCCTCCTCACCTACGGCACAGGCGCAGTTATGGGCGTCCCCGCCCACGACGAACGGGACTTCGCCTACGCCAGGAAATACAACCTTCCCATCAGGACGGTAATCGCACCGCCCGGCTGGGGTGGTGAAGACCTCGTCGAGGCCTACACTGGCCCCGGGGAAATGGTCAACTCCGGACAGTTCGTCGGCCTGCCCAACGAAGAGGGCAAGCAGGCCGTCATCCAGGCCATGGAGGAGCAGGGTATAGGCGGCGGCACCATCTCCTACCGCATCAGGGACTGGCTGATCTCCCGCCAGCGCTACTGGGGAGCCCCGATTCCCATGGTCTATTGCCACGCCTGCGGCATTGTCCCCGTCCCCGAGAGCCAGCTCCCTGTCCTACTCCCCGAGGACGCCGAGTTCCGGCCCACCGGCGAGTCACCCCTCACCTTCCACGAAGCCTTCGTGAACACTTCATGCCCGAAGTGCGAAGGCCCCGCCCGACGGGAGACCGACACCATGGACACGTTCATGTGTTCATCGTGGTACTTCCTCAAGTACGCCTCTCCCAACTCCGGCGACTCAGCCTTCACCCCCGAGGACATCAAGCACTGGCTCCCCGTCGACCAGTACACCGGCGGCGCAGAGCACGCCGTCATGCACCTCCTCTACGCCCGATTCTTCGTCAAGGCCCTCCGCGACATCGGCCTGCTGGACTTCGACGAACCCTTTGTCAGGCTCTACAACCAGGGCATCATCATCAGCGACAGGCAGAAGATGAGCAAGTCTCGGGGTAACGTCATCACCCCCGATGAGTACGTCGACACCGTCGGCGCAGACGTCGTCCGCGGATACCTCATGTTCATCGGGCCCTGGGACCAGGGCGGTGAGTGGGTAGACCAGGGCATCAACGGCATCGTCCGCTGGTACAACCGCGTCTGGGACCTCGTAGAGAACAAAGACCCGCAGCTAGCTAGGGGCCAGTCATCGAAGCAGACCGCCCACATGCTCCACAAGACCGTCAAGAAGGTCTACCAGGACCTCGACCGGTTCCACTTCAACACCGCCCTCGCTTCACTCATGGAGTTCACCAACCACCTGGCTCGGGCCTGGGACGAAGGTGCCGTCGACAGCGAAACGTGGAACGAGTCCATCAGAGCCCTGCTCCTCATGCTCGCCCCCACCGCCCCCCACCTCGCCGAGGAATTGTGGGCCGCCCAAGGCTGCGACTACAGCATCCACAACCAGCCCTTCCCCGCGTGGGACGAGTCCCTCGCCGCCGAGGAAGAAGTGACCCTCGTGGTGCAGGTCAACGGTAAGGTCCGGGATCGCGTCACCGTCTCCGCCGCCATCACCGAGGATGAAGCCAAGGAAGTAGCCCTCTCCAGCGAACGAATACGGGCCTTCATGAAGAACGGCCCCCGCAAAGTAGTCTACGTCCCCGGCCGCCTCGTCAACATAGTCGCCTGACCACCCCGGAGACACCCCATGCCCATAATGGACCACTTCAGCGTCGCCGTTTTCCCCTGGGGCCGCAAACCCCCGACCATGAACGAAGTAGTCGAAGCCGCCCAGTTCGCCGAAAAGCTAGGCTTCTATTCCGTCAACGTCCCCCTCATGAACGCCATCCCGGACGCCGGACCCTTCGGCCGCTTCGGTAATAAGAGCATCCTGGATGCCCGTGTCCTCCTTCCCGCCATCATTGCCGCCACCTCCAAAATTCGCATAGCCGTCGACTCTATCCCCCTTCCCTACCTCCCGCCCTTCGACTGGGCCAAGTACTTCGCTAGCCTGGACGTCATATCCAATGGCAGGGTGATAGTCGGAATGTGCCTGGGCATGGTCGATGAAGCCTTCCACGCCGTCGGCGCCGACCGCCGCAAGCGCGGCGCCATCGCCGACGAACAGCTCGAAATCATCACCCGGCTCTGGACCGAGGACGAAGTTACCTATGACGGTCAGTTCTACAAGCTGAATGGGGTCTCCATGGAGCCGAAACCCGTGCAGAAACCCTATCCACCCATCTGGTGGGGCGGCCGAGCTGTCTCCATTCCCCGCGCCGCCCGCTACTGCGAATATATCAACCCCCCATGGCCCACCTTCGACGAGCTGAAGGATGTTTACCTTCCCCGTATCAAAGACGCCCCGATGGGCAAGTGGGGCCAGAAGCCCAAGGTCAGCGCATGGATCTACTCCCAGGTCACTGAGGGCCGGGACCTTTCCACCTCCGAAATTGAAGACTACTTCTCAGGCCTTATGGACTTGGAATATGCCGTAGACATTGGCGCCGTAACCGTCGCCGGCTCCCCCGAACAGAGCGCCGAGCGCATCTCAAGCTACCTGGACGCCGGCCTCGACCACTTCGTTTTCGACTTCATCCGCCACGGTGTCGAACCCCACGAGACCCTCATGCGCCAGATGGACCTCATGGCCAACAAAGTCGCCCCCCTCCTCTAGTCCCCTCCACCCCTCCCTCGGTACAGTCGCTGAGGCGCCGACCCATCTCCGCGTTGACCCGATATTTCCCCAAAATGTATACTCAAAACTCGCTCGCGGCCCCGATTTCTTAGGAGGAATGCCATGACCCGTTCCATAATCGTCGACGCAGACAGCCACATCATGGAACCCGCCGACCTCTGGCAGGAGTACATGGACCCCCAGTTCCGCGACCGTGCCCTCCGCATCAACGTCGATGAGTTCGACCTGGAGTACCTCGACATTGATGGAAAGGTCAGCATCGGATACAACGGCGGCACCCTTGGCAGGATCGCCGGCATAGACCAGACCCGGGAGTGGATGATGGAGCATCCCACCCTCCCCTACGACGAGATAAAGAACATCGCCCCGGGCTCCGTCGACCCCCACGCCAGGATCAGGCACCTGGACAAGGAAGGCGTCGACAAGACCTTCCTGTTCCCCACCCTTGGCCTGGGCTGGGAAGCCGAGTGTGAAGACCCCGCTCTCTCGGCCGCCTACTGCACGGCCTACAACCGCTGGCTCGTCGACTTCTGTTCCCCCTACCCCGATCGCCTCTTCCCCATCGCCCACATTACCGTCCGGGACGTGAACGAAGGGGTAAAGGAGCTGGAAAGGGCAGCCAGGGACGGCATGAAGGGCGCCTTCATCTGCCCCGCACCCATGAACGGCATCCGCTACAGCCACGAATACTACGACCCCTTCTGGGCCACCGCACAAGACCTGGACATGCCCATCACCTTCCACGTCGTCCTGAACCCCGACTACCCCGGCCGCAACTCCTACCCCGAAGACGAGACCGGCCTCGGGCCTGTCTTCTTCAACAACGTGATGACCTTCGCCGACCCCCTCATCAGCTTCACCTGCATGATGGGCGACGGCACCTTCGAAAAGTTTCCACGACTCAAGCTCGCCATGGTCGAAATCGGCTGCACGTGGCTGCTCCACTGGCTCGACATGATGGACTTCAAGACCGACCGATTCAGCTTCGACATGCCTCACACCATGACCCCCAGCGAATATTTCCGCCGCCAGGTCTGGGTCAGCGCCGAGCCCGTGGAGAAGGGTATTGGGGCCGTGGCCCAGATGGTCGGGGCCGACCGCCTGATGTGGGGCTCAGACTGGCCCCACCCCGAGGGCCACACCGACCCACTCAACAAGGTAAAGTCCAACATCTCCACCCTCCCTGAAGCCGACCAGAACAAGATACTGGGCGAAAATGCCCTCGCCATGTACGGCCTGAACGTGCCGGCCCCCGCAGTTGGCTAGCCGGAAGGAGCATCTGCCATGTCACGAGGAACAGTCGTAGACTCCGACAGCCACATCGTTGAACCCGCCAACATGTGGCGTGATTACATCGACCCCGCCTACCGATCCCGCGCCATGTTCATCAACGCAGACGACCAGGGCCTTGAATACCTGGACATCGACGGCAAGATGAGCAGCGGTTACAACGGCGGGGCCCTGGGCCGTATCGCCGGCGTCGAAAAGGACCCCGAGTGGGTCAGGGGGACCTTCCCCCTCCCCTACGCCGAGGCCGCCAACCTTGCCCCGGGCGCCGCCTACCCCGAAGAACGGATCAAGCACCTGGCCAGGGAGGGCGTCGACAAGACCTTCCTCTTCCCCAGCCTCGGCCTGGGCTGGGAGGCCGAGTGTAAAGACGCCGAAATCTCCGACGCCTACTGCCGGGCCTACAACCGCTGGCTCGTCGAGTTCTGCAAGGACCACTCAGACCAGCTCTACCCCGTGGCCCACGTCTCGGTCAGGGAGGTCGAGCTTGGCGTCTCGGAGCTGTACCGCGCCGCTAGGGACGGTATGAAAGGCGCCTTCATCTGCCCAGCGCCCGTGAACGGCATCAAGTACGGGGACTCCTACTACGATCCATTCTGGGCCGCCGCCCAGGAGCTGGACATGCCCGTCACCCTGCACGTCATCTTCAACCCCGACTACATCGGCAAGCACCTCTACCCCGACTACCCGGGCCTCGGCCCCGACTTCTTCGTAGAGTCCATGGTCTTCGGCGACCCCTTCCTCTCCTTCACCAACATGATGACTGAGGGCGTCTTCGAAAAGTTCCCCGAGCTGCGCATCTCCATGGTCGAGATCGGCTGCACGTGGATCGCCCACTGGCTCGACTTCCTCGACTTCAAGTTCTCCCGCTTCGGACACGAGTCCATCCTCACTATGAAGCCCAGCGAATACTTCAAGCGCCAGTGCTGGATCAGTGCCGAACCCACCGAGAAAGCCCTGGGCGCCATCGCCCCCATAGTCGGGACCGACCGCTTCCTCTGGGGCTCCGACTGGCCCCACCCCGAGGGCCACACCGACCCCGTCAGCAAGGTCAAGTCCCACATCTCAGACCTCCCCGAAGCAGACCAACGCAAAATCCTCGGCGAAAACGCTTTGGCCCTCTACAATCTCACCATTCCCGCCCCCACCGTCGGTTAACTCCATCGAACGGTCATTCCGAGGCTCCGCGAGGAATCTGGGGAGAAGGCCAACCGCATTTCCCTCTACGAGAGAGGGCTGGGGTGAGGGTTAACCCAGACCCTCACGCAAACCGAGGCATAACCTCCCGCGCAAACGTCCTCATCATCGCCACGAACCTCGGCAAGTTTTCTGCCCAGCACCGCATCCCCAACCCATTGACACCCGCCTCCTGGTAAGACTCGATCACCTTGCATATCCGCCCCACCGACCCCACCAGGGACCCTGCCAACCCCTCTTCAAAGGTGTGGATCTCCGTTACCAATGTCTTTCTGGTCATCGCCTGCGCCGCCGAGTCCTGGTCTATGTAAAGCGGGATGTACCCCGTCACCTGGAAGTCGACGTCCCCCCTCCCCGCCTCCGCCGCCAGCTCCCGGATCCGCTTGATACCCTCCGCCATCACATGGGGCGGCCCCTCAGGT
The DNA here is from genome assembly GCA_965207225.1 of Dehalococcoidia bacterium. Taxonomy (GTDB): domain Bacteria; phylum Chloroflexota; class Dehalococcoidia; order Plut-88900; family Plut-88900; genus Plut-88900. Next base: position 1,213,845 of record CBDBLV010000005.1, on the reverse strand, counting down.
ATCCACCCGTCGCACCGTTGGGCTATGCGCCGAATGGCCGGTTCATAGAGTTTCGGCTGGCGCGTCGGGCGCGGGTACACCACCCCACCCCCGTATAGGACCGGCACCTTGGGCTCCGTTCTCGGGAAGTACGATGCATTCTCAAACGAGATGTTCGGCCCCTGGAAGTCGACGTGTCCGCCCTGGAACGCCGCGTTCAGTACGTCTATGTACTCGTCGGTGATGCGGTTCTTTTCGTCGTAGGGGATTTGCATCACCCGGAAATCGATCGGGTAGTCCCCGATCCCGACCCCCAGCATCAGCCTCCCACCCGACAGTGACTGCAACGTCATCGCCTGCCGGGCCAGCACCCGGGGGTCCCGCAGAGGCAGCACGAGTATCGCCGTCCCCAGCTTCACGTTCTGCGTCATCCCAGCCACCCAGGTCAGCGTGTTTATCGACTCGTAGAAATGTGGCTCGATACCCTCGCACTGCTCAATCAACCCCGAACCCCGGTGCAGGAACCAGTCTGTATCGTAGGTCACGTGGTCGTGGCACCATACGGAGTCGAAGCCCAAATCGTCGGCCTCCAGCGCCACGCGCCTGATAGCTTCCACCTCCGCCAGCGCCCCTGAATGCGGCAGCATAATCCCGAATTTCATGGTGTCACCTCCAGGTTCCTACTTCACCCACAACCTGTGCTCCAACCCGTCCGTTAGCGTTTCACAGCCCTCTTCCGTTACCAGTATCGTGTCGCTGTTCACAGCCCTCTTCACCCCGTCCAGGCCCTGCAGGGCCACGTGGCCCGCCAACAGGTGGAAGGTCATACCGACCTGCAGCGGCCGTGTCTCGCCCTCTGTCATGCTGATGATGTGCCCCTCCCCCCAGTCGGGCGCAAAGGCGATGCCTATAGAGTACGCCGCCCGACTGTTCCGCTTGCTCCCGACACCCATCGCCTCCTCCAAACTGTCCTGAACCAGCCTGTGAATGTCCCCGGCTGGCACCCCAGGCCTTATCGCCGACTTCGCCTCAGCCATCACCTTTGCCCCTACCTCCCGCGCCCTCAACAGCAGTTCCGGCGGGTCCCCGAGATATATTTGCTGGTACGTCGCCGCGTGATACCGGTTGATGCATCCTGGCATCTCGATGGTAACGCTCTCTCCGGCTTGCAGGGTGTTGCGATACCAGGTCGAGTGGGTCATCAGGTCTCGAGACCCCGTCCTGATGAATATGGGCAGGCCCGTGTACTCGCTGCCCGCTGCTATCTGGGCCCGGTGAATCTCCGCCGCTACGTCGTTCTCCGTCACCCCGACCGCGCACGCTTCGATCCCCGCCCTCAGCCCCGCCTCCGCCGTCCTCGCCGCCTGCCGGATATATTCGATCTCTTGCTCCGACTTGACCATCCGCCCCTCCTCCACCAACCCCGACCCATCCACGAACGTCGCATCGGACAGCGCCGCCGTCAGCCTCTTCTCGTCCCTTGAGGTCAGGAAGAATGAATCGTACTGCAGCCCGACCCGCTTGTCCGCCAGTCCCAGGTCTACCAGCGCAACCCGCGTGTGATCAATCCAGTCCTCGTGGTCTTCGTATGGACGGCTGTCCTCCACCCAGGAGAAGGGTTCGATGTTGGAAGCCTCGTTTAGCCGCGTCACGAAGGTCGGCTCCCTGTCCAGCCCCACGATCAGAGTCTGGTACCAGTAGTAACCTGGCGTCTGGTACCCCGAGATGTAGTAGAGGTTCTCCGGCGAGTTCACCAGCAAAACGTCGATCCCCCGCTGCTCCATCCGACCCCTAAGTGCGTCCAGCCGAGCTTGGTACTCCTCCAGCGTGAAGAACTGATACTTCGGTTTTCTCATCTTCACTCCTTACCCGTTTACAGATAACTCCTGTATATTTTCTCTGGGGCGGCGGGGCCGCTCATCCTGAGCGGAGTCGAAGGGTCGAGCGGGGGCGGGGTTCACTCCCGCCATTCCGTCTCGCTTACCCTCACTTCACAAACAGCTTCTGCTCCACCCCACTCGTCAACGTCTCACACCCGTCCTCCGTGACAAGCACCGTGTCGCTGCACAGGATGCCCCCCAGCCCCACCACCCGGACCCCGGGGATCAGGTGGAAGGTCATCCCCGGCTGGAGAGTCCGCTCCTCGCCCCTCATTATGCTCAGTATATGGCCCTCGCCCCAGTCGGGCGCGAATGCTATGCCTATGGAGTACGCCGCCCGACGCTCCAGCTTGGCCCCCAGCTCCGCCGAGTCCAGCATCCCCTTGATCTCTTCGAACAATTCCCCAGCCACGACCCCCGGCTTGATCTTCTCTTTGGCTTTTGCAAGGGTGTCGGTCACCACGTCCATCCCTCGTGACATCCACTCCGGCGGGTCCCCAATGTAGACCTCTCGCATCATCGCTGCGTGGTAGCGGTTTATGCACCCCGGCACCTCGAAGAAGACCACCTCGTCCTTCTCCAAGGGTCTCCGGTACCAGGTGGCGTGGGTCATCGTAGACCTCACCCCCGACGCTATGAACATCGGTAGGCCCGTGTACTCGCTGCCGGCCTTGATCTGTGCCAGGTGCATCTCCGCTGCCACGTCGTTCTCCGTTGCCCCGAGTCTCACCGCCTCGATACCTGCCAGTGTTGCCGCCTCCGCCGCCCGGGCCGCCTGCCACATGTACTCAATCTCCTGAGGGGACTTGATAAGCCGTCCGGCCTCCACAAGTCCCGTGCTGTCGACAAACCGGGCGCCGGGCATCAGCGTTTGCAGCTTCAGATAGTCCCTCGCTGGCAGGAAGAAGCTGCCCAACTCCATCCCGATGGTCTTCCCCCCAAGCCCCAGGTCCACCAGCACGTCCCGGGTCTTCTCGACCCAGTCTTCGTAATCTTCATAGGGCCGCCTATCTTCCACCCACCCCAGCTCCCGCATGTTCGAATCTTCCACCCGGCGTGTCACCGAAACCGGCTCCCGGTCCATCGGCACGACCAGCGTCTGCCACCAGTAGTACCCAGGGGTCTGGTATCCCGAAAGGTAGTAGAGGTTCTCGGGGGTGTTGATGAGCACCGCGTCCACACCCAACCCCTCCATCCGACCCCTCAGAGCATCCAGCCTCCGCTGGTACTCCTCCAACTCGAAATACTGCCAGTTCGGTTTCTTCATCTCTTTCTTTACCTACAACTCATAAACTCCATTCATCCATTGGGTGGGGCCGCTCATGCTGAGGCTCTCGAAGTATGAGCGGGGGGCTGGGGTAGGCTTGGCAGAGGCTTAAGGTGAGGGATCACCCTCAACCCCCTACTTCGAAAACAGCTTCCTCTCAACGTTCCCCGTTATCGGCTCGCACCCCGACTCCGTAACAAGCACCGTCTCGCTCACCCCCACCGACGTCAGGCCCGGTATGAAGACCGCCGGGATCAGGTGGAACGTCATGCCGGGACGCAATTCCCGGTACTCGCCTTCGTTCAGGCTGATGATGTGGCCCTCCCCCCAGTCAGGTGCGAAGGCTATGCCGATGGAATATCCCGCCCGGTGATTGAGTTCTACCCCCAGCCCCGCGTCCCCGATAACGTTCTTGCAGACCATGTGGGCGTCGTGCGCCCTGACCCCCGGCTTGATGAACTTGATCATCTCCTCCAGGGCCGTGGCCATCACACCCGTCGCCCTTACCGACGCCTCCGGCGGGTCCCCCAGGTACACGTTCCGCATCTGCGATGCGTGATACCGGTTTATGCACCCCGATATCTCAAGGAACACCGTGTCCCCCGCCTGAATCGTCTCTCGATACCACGTCACGTGGCCCAGGAACGACCTCTTGCCCGCCGTTACGAACAGCGGCAGGCCCGTGTACTCGCTGCCAGCCTTGATTTGCGCCGCATACACTGCCGCCGCTACCTCATTCTCCGTCGCCCCCACCGCCGAGGCCTCGATGCCGGCCACTACCCCCGCCTCCGTGGCCCTCGCCGCCTGCGTGATGTACTCGATTTCCTGCGGCGATTTGATCATCCGGCCCTCTTCCACCATCATCGAGCAGTCCACCCACTGTGCATCCGGCAGCATCCCCTGGAGACGTTGATAGTCCGAGATGGTTATGAACCAGGAGCCCATCTCCACCCCAATCCTCTTCGACCCCATGCCCAGATCGACAAGTGTGTCTTTGGTCTGCTTTACCCAGTCGTCCGAGTCACCGTAGGGCCGGCTGTCCTCCACCCAGGTAAGGTGCTCCACGTTGGAGTTCTCGAGGAGTCTGGTGATGAAGACCGGCTCCCGGTCCATGGGCACGATGAGGGTCTGGTACCAGTAGTAGCCGGGCGTTTGATATCCCGTCAGGTAGCACAGGTTCTCCGGCGTGTGCACCATCATGCAGTCCACGCCCTTGGCCTCCATGCGAGCCCTCAGCGCATCCAGCCTGCCCTGGTATTCCTCCAGCGTGCAATACTGCCATGTAGCCTGTTTCATCTTCCCTTCTCCCTTCTGATCAAGGCAACCTACATACGAAATCACTATTCCCCGACTTTCCGCCGCTTCACAGACCGTCCCAGCGCCACCAGGAACATCACGCTCAGCCCTTCCGCCCTCGGCCCGAAAAACTCGACTACCTCATCGTCGTAGAATGTCAGACCACTGGCCCCGAATCCCGTGCCGTAGGCCACCAGGTACAACCGGCCCCCTATTATCCCCGATTCCAGCTCCGCCATCCGGTACCCCTGGTTCCCGTACGCTCCCAGGACTTGGTTCAAGTCTGCAAGCATGTAGACGTTAACGCTGGCATCGGCAGGGATCTTCTGCTCAAGACCCAGATATCCCGCCTCCCTACGGAAGTCTCCCTCCTTCAGCAACTCCAGCGCATGCTGCCCTCGGTGGTACAGGTACGCGCCCGGGGCGAGGCCCTCGACTGCGTTCACTATCAGGAAAAGCCGGTTGATCGACGAACCGCAAGACGGTAGGAAGTCTGCGTCAATCCCCCGAGTCGAATAGTCCAGCGCCACAACTAGCTGTTCCAGGGATATCGACTCATGCGCAAACGCACGCGTCGACCCCCGCCTTACAATCGTCTCCTCCAGCGTCCGGTCCCCCAACCCCTCCCCATCCCGAGGCAGTGCGATAAGCTCTCCCACTTCCTCACCTTCTTCCCTCTCCGGCGTCCCATCTCTTACGTCCTTCACCTCTTCTGCCGATTCAAGGGAAGAACTCCTGTGAAAATCGTAGATCGCGGGGTACTCGATCATCTTGGGGGAAAGGGACTCGGTGGAAAGGTTGAGAGGCTCGATGGGAGGTGTTTCCCCGACCACTTGACCCGGCACCTGACCCAACGGCACCAATGCAATCACCGACTCCTTCTCCGCTTCCAACCCGAGCAATCGGTGCACCTCCTCGTCCACAAAAGAAGTCACAACCCTCGCCGGGACTCCCGCCCCCGACGCCGCAGCCAGCATATTCGCCAGCAGCGTCCCCGAGTCCCAGAACGCGTGCCGGTACGCCCGGGCCCCGTATTTCCAGGCATTTCTCCAATGGGTGTCGGCCAGAACAACCGTCACCGGCGCTTCTGCCACTGCCGGCTCCTCCCCCGATGCTTCCACCAGCACACGCCGGAAGTCTCCCTTCCGCAATTGCACCAACCCGAAGTCGTGCGGCCCGAAATGGTAGATCCCCGCTTCCAGGCCCGGCATGTCACCGCAGACCAGGTACAGGTCGATGTGATACAGCGCACCCGTGCAGGCCGCCGCCCGGAAGAAGATCTCGCCTCCCGTGTACGGCATCCTCTTCGTAATGCCCGCGGAGAAATACAGGATGCGGGCCAGCAGGCCCAGGTCGGGGACCGACTCCCCTTCAAGAGATGCTGGGGAAGCACCTAGCGCCTCCAGCAGTCCCGCCGTTATCGGGCCCCCGTCTCTCGGAAGCCGAATGCTCTCTACATCCTTGTAAATCTTGAAAGGCAGGGGTTGGTTGGGCCAGTCCAGCCCGAGACCCCCGCGCACGCTCCAGTAAGTGTGCTTGGTGGCGTTGTGATAGTCCCAGGCCGCCGAAACGTCGCGATTGCCCATAGTGTCGTCAGGAAATAAAGACTCGGGAGGAGTCCTGTGAGTATAGCAAAATGCACCGTACTCACACTGCCTGTGCTGAGCCTGTCGAAGCATGGGCGAATCTAAGAAGATTACTTGCGAGGTTAAGTGCCGGGCCTTCTTAGACCGGCGCCCGAAGGTGCCGCCACCCCATCGACTGCTCGTAGGCGTAGGCCAGCCTGAAGAGGGTCGGCTCCCCAAAGGCCTTGGCCATGATCTGCATCCCCACCGGCAGCCCGAACGAAAACCCCGCCGGCACCGAGATCGCAGGGATGCCAGCAATGTTCGCCGGGATGGTGCAAATGTCGCTCAGGTACATCTGCACGGGGTCGTCGGTCTTCGCCCCGAGCTCAAAGGCCGGAGTCGGGCAAGTCGGCGCTACCAGGGCGTCGTACCGCTCAAACGCCTCTTCGAACTCACGACGTATCAACGTCCTCACCTTCTGCGCTTTCAGGTAGTAAGCATCGTGGTAGCCCGACGACAGAGCATAGGTCCCGAGCATTATCCGCCGCTTCACCTCGGGCCCGAACCCGTGCTGCCGCGTCTTCTCCATCGCCTCCCACATGCTCCCCGCATCCTGCGCCGAGTACCCGTACTTCACACCGTCGTACCGGGCCAAATTCGCCGACGCCTCCGAGGGAGCAATGATGTAGTACACCGCCAGTGCGTACTTCGTGTGGAGCAAGGATACGTCGCGTTCTACCTCCGCCCCCAGCTCCTCAAGCTTGGCAATGGCTCTCCCTATAACGTCGACCACGTCCTGCCCCATCCCCTCGACAAAATACTCCTTCGGTACCCCTATCCTCATCCCCTTGATGTTCGGCACCAGGGATTCAGTGTAGTCCGGCGGCTCAAATGGTACGGACGTCGAGTCCCGTGCATCGTGCCCCGCAATCACGTTCATCACCAGCGCGCTGTCCTTCACGTCCTTGGTAATCGGGCCTATCTGGTCCAGCGAGCTCCCGAAGGCCACCAGCCCGTACCTGCTCACCGCCCCGTAGGTCGGCTTCAATCCCACCACCCCGCAGAAGGACGCCGGCTGCCGGATGCTGCCGCCCGTGTCGGAGCCCAGCGAATACATTGCCTCCCCCGCCGCCACCGCAGCCGTTGCTCCCCCGCTGCTCCCCCCCGGCACCCGACCCAGGTCCCAGGGGTTACTCGTCGTGAAATACGCCGAGTTCTCCGTCGAAGACCCCATCGCAAACTCGTCAAGGTTGCCCTTCCCCACCATAACCGCCCCCGACTCCCGCAGCCGCTCCGTAACGTGGGCATCATAGGGCGGCACGAAGTTCTCTAGCATTTTGGAGGAGCACGTGGTTCTAATGCCGTTCGTGCAGAGGTTGTCCTTCAGCATCATCGGCACCCCGTCCAGGGGCCCGAGCCTTCTTGCACCCCGTCTCTCATCCGACGCCCGCGCTTCTTCCATCGCCCTATCCCCAGTGACCGTAACGAAAGCCTTGACCCTCTCATCCACTCCCTCAATGCGGGCCAGCACGGCCTCCGTAAGCTCTACAGAGGAGATCTGGCGGCGCGCCAGCAGTTCGGATGCGTCGTGGATGGTGAGAGCGTGGAGAGGTTGCGAAGCGTTCATGGTGCGGGTCAGCCGAGCACCGGCTTGACCCTGAAAAAGTCGTCGTCCCTGCGAGGCGCGTTTACCAATACGTCTTCCTGGGCCAGGGAGGCGCGCTCCTCGTCGTCCCTGAAGACGCTGGACAGGTTCACGGTGTGGGAGGTAGGGAGAACATTCTCGGTGTCGACCTCCCTCAGCACGTTGAACTGCTCCAGGATGTGCGACAGTTGCCCCCCGAAGATCTCCAAATCCTCCTCCGTCATCCCGACCCGCGCCAACCGGGCAATGTGCTCAACTTCTTCGCGCTTCAGAGGCATGGTTTCACCGGATGGCCAATTATATCATCCACTAGGCCCGTATCCCTCATGGTACAAGTAACGAAGGGCATTAGCCCAGGTCATCAGGATTGGTGTTTGGGGAATGGAGTGTGATTGAGTAAAATACACCTTCGGTGTCAATCAACTTGCGCCACAGTGCTCCTGGTGTCCGTGATAGAAATAAACCAAAAGGCAGGAAAACATGTCCCTCTACGTATACCTCCACTTCAACGGCAACTGCCGCGAGGCCTTCGAGTTCTACCGCTCCATCTTCGGCGGGGAGTACGACATCTTCACCACCTTCGCCGAAGGCCCCGAGGACATGCCCATCCCCGAGGCAGAGCGCAACAACGTCATGCACGTCTCCTACAGCATCGGCAGCAGCGTCCTCATGGGCAGCGACGTCCCCTCCGCCTTTGGCCCTCCCCCCGTCTCGGGCACCAACTTCTCCATCTCCTACATGCCCTCCACCCGAGAGGAAGCCGATCAGCTCTTTGCCAAACTCTCCGAGGGCGGCATCGTAACCATGCCCCAGCAGGACATGTTCTGGGGCTCCTACTTCGGCTCCTGCACCGACAAGTTCGGCATAAGCTGGATGCTCAACCACGACCCCAGTTAACCCCCGACTCTGCAGGACGCGTGGAGATGTCCGGTCCCCTCCCACTTAAGGAGACCCTTACATAACTTGATGCCTGGCTCTCCCGGAACACTTAGCAGTTTAGCTGTAGGGGTGGGGCAGAATCCGCTCATCCTGAGGTGACTCGAAGGGTCGAACGGATTCTGTGTGGGCCAGTGAACATCGCCCACCCCCCAGTACTGAACTAGAGACATACCCCATGCGCTTTAGCGCATGGGGTATGTCTCTGTTCTTCTTTCCCCCCTCTCCCTTAGGGCCGTTGTATAGACCGGGGACATAGGTTACACATGTTCGGAGACATAGGTTACACCATTAGGCATAGCGATTCTGCAAGAGGAGGGTTTCTATGCCATGGAAGGTTGGAACGGTCATGTCTCAACGGGAAGAGTTTGTGGTCCTGGCCCAGTCCGAGGGTGTGAACATGAGTGAGCTGTGTCTGCGCAGCGGGATCAGCCGTAAGACCGGCTACAAGTGGCTGAGACGATACCTGGAAGGGGGTAAGGGGAGTCTGGAAGACCTTTCCAAGTGTCCCCATCACTCGCCGAACCGCACCAGCGCCGATATGGAGCAACTGGTAATAGACCTTCGAAGGGAGTTCCCCACCAAGGGGGGTCATGTGCTGGCCAAGATGCTCAAGGACAGAGGGTACGGCGGTGTACCGGCCAAGAGCACCGTCACAGCCATCCTCAGTCGACATGGACTTATAGAGCCGGCCCAGAGCCTCAAGCACAAGCCCTACCGCCGCTTTGAGCACCCCCGGCCCAACGACCTTTGGCAGATGGACTTCAAGGGACATATACCCATGTCCAGTGGTGGAAGATGTCACCCTCTGACGATCCTCGATGATCACTCCAGGTTCTCCCTGGCTGTAAGGGCTTGCCCAGATGAGAAGACTCCCACGGTCCGTGGCCACCTCACCTCTGTATTCCGCCGTTACGGCATGCCCGTCACTATGCTGGTAGACAACGGCGCCCCCTGGGGCCACGACCTCTACCATCCCTTCACGCCCTTGACCGTCTGGTTGCTGCAACTGGGAGTCAGGGTGATCCACAGCAGACCCCACCACCCCCAGACTCTCGGCAAGCTTGAACGCTTCCACAAGTCCCTCAAGAGCGAACTGCTCCAGGGAAGCATCTACACAGACCTGCACCACTGCCAGGGCAGCTTCGACACCTGGAGAGACTTCTACAACCTCCAGCGTCCTCACCATGCCCTGGACCTCAATACCCCCTCCAGCCGATACACCCCCAGCCCCCGGCCCTTCCCCGAGGTCCTGCCTGCCATCGAGTACGACACCAATGACCAGGTGCGCAAGGTCGACATCAACGGCCGCATATGGTTCAAGGGCAGAACCTTTAAGGTGGGGAAAGCCTTCCGAAGAAAGTGTGTCGCCCTTAGACCCGGGTCCAAAGACGGCACGTGGAAAGTCTTCTTCTCCGTACAACCCATTGCTACCATAGATCTAAGTAAGTAGGAAATGTGTTACCTATCTCCCCGAACAACTGTTACCCTTCTCCCCGGTCTATACACAGGCCCTAAGGGAGAGGGGGACCAAGGGGGTGAGGGTTCCCTTGTGGGGCTGAGTGGTTGCTCTCAGCCCCGTGGCACCATCGCACACCCCCCACCCCGATGTTGTATCATTCCCCCGGCCCCCGAGCCTCTGCTTGCCACCAACCTCACTGCCCGAAGGGACAACCGCAAATGCCCGATGAAAACAATCAAATCCTTGACGCAGTAATCGTGGGTGCGGGCCTCGCAGGCCTCGCTACCGCCTACCGACTCAGGGACAAGAACATCCTCGTCCTGGAAAAGGAGGACGTATGCGGCGGACGCACCGTTTCCCGCAAGATGGGCGAGTATGTCTACAACACCGGCGCCCAGGTGGTCCTCAACGACGAAGGCGAAACGTCCAAGCTGGCCCGGGAGATCGGTGTAGAGAAGACCCTCATCGACAAGACCCGTATGCCCATGCACATGAAGGGCAGGCTGATTACCGCCCCCCTCCGCCCCCGTTCCCTCGGTGAACCCCTCTTCCTCTGGCGCCTCCCCATCCCGTTGATAGAGAAGGTCAAGATGGGCCTCAAGGTCCTCCGAATCCGCAGCCGCTTCAGCGAGTTGGTCGACCAGGAACCCGACCCCAATAATCCCAAGACCCAGGAGCTCTGCGCCGAGACCCTGGAAGACTTCATGGACGCCCACCACCCCGACATCCGGGCCATCTGGGACACCCTTTCCAAGGGCGCCAACACCGCCACCGCCGACGAAGTCGCCGCATTCCAGCCCATCAATACCTTCCTTCACTTTGCCGAGGACGAGTACTACGTCACCGGCGGCACCTGGGAGTTGACCAGGGCCCTCTGGGACCACGTCAAGGACAAGACCGAGACTTCGGCCACCGTCGACGAGATAGTCCACGAAAACGGCGCCGTTCGCGTAAGCTACGACCACTCCGGTGAGCGCAAGACCGTAACCACCCGACGCTGCGTCATATCCATACCCGCACCCCTCGTCACCGGCATCGTCAAGGACATGCCCCAGTGGAAACGGGAAGTTATGGAGCAGGTCGACTTCGGATCCATGACTTCCGCCGGGTTCCTCCTCAGCGAGAACTCGGAGAAATTCCTCGGTGAGGGTGTATGGCGGGTACCTATCGTTGGCAGGAAAATCATATCGGTGACCAACCCTACTTTCACCTTCCCGAGGGAAGTGAAGGAACGCACTGGACAGGGGCTCCTGAGGGTATACACCGGCGACAAGGAGTCCAAGGAGCTACAGAAAATGTCCGACGGTGAGGCCCTCGAAGTCCTCACTGAAGATCTAATCTCCGCCTTCCCCGACATCGCTGGCAAGATCGTCGAGACCTCAATAAAGCATTGGCCCCACGCCATCAGCCCCTGGCGCATCGGACGCCTGGAAATCGCCGAAAGGATCAAGCAGCCCACGGGCCGAATCCACTACTGCGGCGACTACACAGTCAGCGGAGGTCTGGAAGCCGCTGTCCTCTCCGCCCAGCGCGTCCTCCGGGAACTGCAGCAGGAACCCGCCGCCTAACCCATGCCCGACTCACTCACCACCCCCGACTCTTTCCTCGACGTTGTCATCGTTGGCGGTGGCCTCGCCGGCCTTACCGCCGCCTACCGCCTTCGGGACCGCAACATCCTCCTGCTGGAGAAGGAGGAGATTCCCGGCGGCCGCACCGAGTCCCGCACCCTGGGCCCCTACGTCTACAACGCCGGGGCCCAGGTCGTCCTCGGTGACGACGGCCCGTTGGCCACCCTTGTCGACGAGATTGGCGTCAAGCGCACCCTGATCGCTAAGTCCAAGCTGCCCATGTACATAAACGGCAAGCTGGTTGCGTCATCGAGCGAGCTCGGGCTTTTGCTCAAAATGCCCATTCCCCTGTGGGACAAGGTCTGGTTCGCCTGGCACATCTGGAAGACCCGACGCAAATACAGGTCCCTCCTCGGCGCCGACTTCGACCCTACGGATCCCAAGGTCATCGAGCTGAACTCAAAGACAGTGGCTGAGTTCATCGGCAAGGCCCCCAGGTCCGTCCGGGAGATTTGGGACGTATTCGCCGTCACAGCCAGCACCATGGGCTCCGAGGCCGTCACCCCCTACCACGCCCTCATGGTCATCTTCTTCTTCATGGCCGAAGAGTATTTCGTCGAAGGCGGCACTCACCAGGCCACCATCGCCCTCCACAGGCTCCTCGGAGACAAGGCCCTTCTCGGCGCGGAAGTAACTGAGGTCAAAGAGCTCGATGACCGGGTTCAGGTCACCTACGACCGCGGCGGCAAGAAGGAAACCGTCCACGCCCGACGCTGCGTCCTTGCCACCCAGGCCCCCCTGACCCTCGAATGCGTCCAGGACCTCCCCGACTGGAAGCGCGACGCCCTCGCCAAGATCGAGTATGGCTCCATGACCACCGCCGCCTTCCTGGTCAACGACCTTTCGGAGAACCTGATTGGCAGGGGCGTATGGCGGGTCCCGGTCGCCGGCCAGAAGGTCTGTGCCATCACCGACCCCTCCTTCACCTACCCCGATGAATACAAGCGCAAGACCGGCCAGGGTATCCTGAGGGTCTACACGGGCAACGCCGTCGCCAAAGACCTCATGTCCCGCTCCGACGGCGAGGTCTCGGAAATCTTGCTTGACGACCTCATCGACATGGTCCCCGGGGTCCGGGGCAAGGTAGTCGAGTCCGACGTCGCCCATTGGCGCCACGCCATTCCTCTCTGGAAACCGGGCCACACCGAGACCTATCCCCTCCTCCAAAAGCCCGTGGGCCGGCTCCACTTCTGCGGTGACTACACCAGCCCCGGCTTTACCAACGGCGCTGTCCAGTCCGGGGATCGGGTCGTAGTCGAAATCAAGGCCCACGACTAGGGTTCCCCAAAAGCCATGACCGCCGCCCAACCCACCCCCGAGGACACCCTCCGGTTCAACCGGGAGACATTGGGTAGGGACTTCCTTAGGGCCACCCACACCGTCACCCGGGACATGATCCTCGGTTTTTCCCTCGCCATAGGTGAAACCAACCCGCTCTTTGTCGACGAGGAAGCCGCCGCCCGTGGCCCCCACGGCGACATCATCGCCCCGCCCGCCTTCGTCGCTTCCTTTATCCGCCTGGAAGAGCCCCCCGACCTCAACCTCCAATTCGATGGCACCATCTACATGGCCGGTCAGTGGGTCGAGCCCCTTCTCCCCGTTCGTCCCGGCGACACCCTCACCTGTACCGCCCGACTCGCAGACGTCTACCGCAAGACCGGCCGCACCGGAGACATGGCCTTCATAGTCGTCGAGCACAGCTTCCACAACCAGCACGGAGACCTCGTGGCCCGCGCCGGTCGCTCCCACGTCCGCCGCCGGTAGGGTGCATCCTGGGGGTTGGGGTATTCTCGCCCCGAGCGGAGTCGAATAGCCTGCCCCGAGTCCCTCGAGGGGGTCTCTAGAGCGGAATAGGGTGGCATCCCGTCCTATCCCCCGTAGGGACAGGTCTCGTGCCTGCCCCCCCGGCGGTGAGGCCGCTCGTGCTGAGGCTCTCGAAGCATGAGCGGGGAGAGGCCCATGCCTGCCCTTGCGTCCACATCCACCCCGCCACCCACCTCCGCTATGTCATCCCGAGGCCCCGCGAGGGATCTCGGACTTAACCGCTCACATCACTTGTTAGTCCGGCGCGGTAAAAAGCGGGTGGCAATTGGACGCGCATTGCAATACAGTAAGGACTGCAAATCAGTTTTGCTTTATTGCCTTACCATTGATGACAACGCCTGAAATCAAGGTCAAAATGACCCCCTCCCACCCCGGCGACTTCATACGAACAGAAATCATAGAAGATTTAGGGCTGAGCGTAACAAAGGCCGCAAAGGCCCTGGGGGTGCGTAGGGCTACACTTTCCGACCTCCTCAACTCCAAGTCCTCCCTGTCTCCCGAGATGGCGTTACGAGTTGAAAAGGCCTTCGGCATGAGCATGGACATGCTTCTCCGAATGCAGGCTTGGTACGACGCCGCCCAAATGCGCGCCCAAGCCTCCGATATCCACGTTGAGCGCTATCAGATAGCCTGAACCCCTAATACACCACCCCACCCCTCACCAGCCCCTCAACCTCCTCCCGACTCAGCCCCAGCAGCTCCTCCAGCACATACCTGTTGTGCTCACCCATCCTCGGGCCCGGCCTGGTCATCGCCAACGGCGTCTCCGACATCTTCCACGGCTGTGCAGGCATCTTCGCCCGACCCTGCACCGGGTGCTCGTCCCACGTGAAGAAACCCCGGGCCGCCAGGTGTTCGTCGTGATACAGGTCGGCATTGGTGAAGGTGACCATCGCCCCCACCCCCGACCCCTGCAACACCCTCATCACCTCCGACTTGGAATGCTGTCGGGTCCACCTCTCCACAATCTCGTCCAGCGCATCCTCATTCTCCTTCCGCGCCGACACCGTGGCAAACCTTGAATCTTGGGCTAAACACTCCATCCCAACCGCCGAGCAAAACCTGCCCCATTCCTCCTCGCTCCCGACCGCTATGCTCACCCACTCGTCATCGCCGGCGCACCCGTACACCCCGTGGGGCGCCATGCTCGGGCGCCGGTTGCCCATCTTCACGGCCTCCCTGCCGTTCATCGCGTAGTCCATTAGCTTCTCAGGCTGGAAGCCGATCGCCGTCTCTTCCTCCGATAGGTCGATGTGCTGCCCCTTCCCGGTCTTCAACCTGTAGTGAAGCGCTGCCAGAATTGCCGACGCCCCCGCCACCCCTCCCGACGGGTCCGGCATCTCCACCCAGTCCGACACCGGCTCCGAATCCGGATACCCCACCATGCTCATCAGCCCCGAGATATTGGACACGTGCATCCCGTAGGTCACCCACCGCGACCTCGGGCCATACGCCCCAAACCCCGACAGCGACGCCATAATCACCTGCGGATTCACCCCTACTAGCTCTTCATATCCCAGCCCGAGTCGGTCCGCCACTCCCGCCCGGAAGTTCTCCGCCACCACATCCGAGATGGCGACAATCCTCTTGGCAAGCTCCACGCTCTCGGGCTCCCGCAGATTCAGGGTGACGCTAAGACTGTTCCGGTGCATCTGGGCGAACCACATCGCCCTGTCCGGGCTTTCGATGCCGTCCTTGAAAGGCGGGTAGTAACGGGCCAGGTCCAGCTTGGCCTCGCTCTCTATCTTGATGACCTCCGCCCCCATGAAGGCCAGCAGCGATACGCAGTGAGGCCCCGCCCACGACGCCGTAAAATCCGCCACCCGTACCCCGGCTAGCGCCCCTTTCATTCCCCCCGTCCCCCTGACTCCCTTAACCAACCCTAGATGGTTCCTTCTCGCTTCAGCCGCGCCAGTTCATCCTGTCCCAACCCCAACCACCCACTGTAAATCTCATCGTTGTGCTGGCCCAGCAACGGTGCCGGCGCCCTCGTCCCGCTCTCCGTTTCCGAAAATCTGAACGGCGCCGACGGATACTCCAGCCTACCCGCCACCGAATGATCGATCTCGGAGAAGAATCCCCGCTCCTTCAGATGCTCATCTCCATGGATGTGCTCCGCCGTCACCCCGACCGGGCTGGCCGGTATCCGATGCTCAATCGCTTTTTTGACTACCCAGTCGACACTCTTGTCCTCCAGCCACTCCATCATGAAGGCGTTTATGATGTCGTAGTTCAGCCGTCGACCCTCCACCGTGTTGGCCCACCCCTCCTGGCTCCACCCCGGCTCTCCCAGCATCTTCACCAACCCTTCCCACTGGTGGTGCTCGATAGCGCTGATCAACACGTACCCGTCCCGGCACGGCAGCACTCCGGAAGGCACCGACGCAGGTATCGCCACGTCCTTCCCATGTATGCGTTTTTCTCCGTTGTACACGGGAAAGCTCCCGGCAATGATGAAGGCCATCGCCTCCTGCTCCGACACGTCGATATGCTGCCCCTCCCCACCCATGTCCCGGAAATAAAGAGCGCCCAGTGTGGCCGTCAGGGCGTTGTACGCTGCTTGAAATCCCGGCAGGAAACTTGGGCCCCCCACCAGCCGACCCGGCACCCCATCAGCGCCTCGTTCCTTCCACAAATACCCCCATCCCCCGGCGTGCCACCTGTTCAGATCGTGGGCTTTGAAATCCTTGTAAGGCCCGTCTTGCCCGAAAGGGGTAATCGACACCATGATCAACCCCGGGTTCTCCGCCTTCAGCGACTCGTACCCCAGTCCCAACTCCCCCAACCACCCCGGCGGCCCGTTCTCCACCACTATATCCGACTCCCCCACCAGCCTCCTGAATAGCCGGGCCCCCTCCGCGGACGTGATGTCCAGCGTGACCCCCTTCTTGTCCAGGTTCATAGCCAGGAAGAGGCCGCTCTTTTCGGGGTGGGGTTCGTCGTTGAGGAAGGGTCCGTTGGCCCGGGCCCCGTCGCCCCCGGGCGGCTCCACTTTGACCACCTCCGCCCCCAGAGCCGCCATCAGTCGCGCACAATACGGCGCCGACACCATCTCTCCCACCTCCACCACCCTAATCCCGTAAAGCGATCTGTCTTTCATAGGCGCGTCGGCATTAAATTCCACGATTTTCTGCTATCGCACTTCGCAGGGAAGATTTAGAACTAGGGGTATATGCCCCGGGTGTTGTGCGCCGCCGTCACCCGGCTCACCCCCTGAATGTAAGCCCCCATCCTCATGCTCACCTTATTCTCTTCCGCCGTCGCCAGCACCGACTCGAAGCTGTGCTTCATAATCGAGTCCAGACGCTTCTCCACTTCCTGCTCCTCCCAGAAGTAGAACTGCAGGTCCTGCACCCATTCGAAGTAGGAGACTATGACCCCGCCTGCGTTGGCCAGGATGTCCGGCACTATGAATACGCCCTTGTCCACCAGGATTTTGTCGGCTTCAGTAGAAGTGGGTCCATTCGCCCCCTCGACGATGATCCTGGCCTTGACCTTCGAGGCATTGGCCTCGGTTATCTGACCTTCCATGGCCGCCAGCATCAGGATATCGCAGGGGAGCTCCAACAGTTCGGCGTTGGTTATCCTGTCCCCGTGCCTCGAGTCCCGAAGGTTGTGGATATGTTCCCTGTCGGCAAGCATCGCCTCCACGTCCAGCCCCGAGTCGTTGAACACCCCTCCCGACGCATCGCTAATGGCAACTATCTTGCATCCCTGCTCTTGAAGCATCCTCGCCGCCACGGAGCCCACGTTGCCGAACCCCTGCACCACCACCTTCGCACCTTCCAATGGCATAGAGAGGTGCCTCGCGGTCTCCTTTGCCATGTTCATGCAGCCCCTCCCCGTCGACTCCACCCTCCCCCGCGTCCCCCCAACGCTGAACGGCTTCCCCGTCACCACCCCCGGCACCGAGTAGCCCCTGTGCATGCTGTAGGTATCCATTATCCAGGCCATGATCTGGGCGTTCGTGTTCATGTCCGGGGCCGGAATGTCGCCTTCCGGGCTTATGATTATCGATATCTCTGTGGCATACCGCCTGCTGAGCCCTTCCAACTCCCTCATGGAAAGCAGCTTGGGGTCGCAGGCCACCGCCCCCTTGGCCCCACCAAACGGAATATCCACCACTGCACATTTCCAGGTCATCCACATGGCCAGTGCCCGGACCTCGTCCAGGCTTACCGAGGGGTGGTAGCGGATGCCTCCCTTGGCCGGGCCCCGGGACATGCTGTGCTGCACCCGGTATCCCGTGAAGACCTCGGTGCTCCCGTCATCCATGCTCACAGGAAAATGGACTATCAACTCCCTCTTGGGTGCACGCAGGATCCTCCTGATATTCTCGTCCAGGTCAAGGAAGTTCGCCGCCGTCTCAAACTGCTCTAGCGCTGTCGCCAGGGCGCTTCCCTGCTCCGGATTTGCGGTCTTTTCTGCCGTTGCCTCCGTAGTCACCCCGAGCTCCTTTCATGCGTCCCTTGTCCCCGGCTAAAACCGGCGCAAGTATACCGTATATGCCTATTGGTCCCCTCACCCCCCTTGCCCCGCAATTCGAAGATGTTGGACAAGGGAGATAGGCGTATAATTACTTACATGTTCGCCACCATCGGCCGGAGTTGGCAGCTCTACAAGGTCTGCTGGAGGGTCCTCCTCCACGACAAAGAGCTCCTCGTCTTCCCCCTGATCTCGACCATCGCCCTCGTCATCACCGCCGCGATGATCTTCGGCTCCGGCATGGTATTCCGCGCCGCCGACTCCACAGAAGGCGAAATCGCCCTGGTACCCACCGACTACCTGCTCATGGGCATCTTCTACTTCGTCAACTACTTCATCATCATATACTTTAACGCCGCCCTCATTGGCGCAGCACGCATCCGCCTCCGAGGCGGCGACCCTACCCTCCGGGACGGTTTCCGCGCCGCCAATTCCAACCTTGTCGGCATCCTGGGGTGGGCATTTATCTCTGCCATCGTGTCCCTGATCTTCTATGCCCTCGAAAAGGCGGCAAGGGGTCGAGGCGGTATTGGAGCCTTCGCGTTCTTGATCGTGACCTGGTTGCTACGAGGGGCCTGGTCAGTGTTCACCTATCTCGTCATTCCCGTTCTCGTCGTGGAAGGCGTGGGCCCGATAGAGGCCATCAAACGCTCGGCGGCATTGTTGCGCAGGACTTGGGGAGAGCAGCTCGTCAGCAGGTTTGGGTTCGACCTAATGGTCATCATAGTGGGGCTGCCCATCGTGCTGGTGTGCGTGGCTATAGCCTTTATTATCCCAGCGCCCGCAGGAATAGTCATCGCCGTGGCCCTGGGGGTGGTGGGGCTGGGGGCCCTCATCCTGGTCACTGCGGCGCTGAAGGCCATCTACGTAGCCGCGCTCTACGAATACGCCACCGACGGCGTCCTCCCCGACTCCTTCCCCCGTGAGGTCGTAGCCGATAGTTGGGCCCCCAAAGACGGCCCCCAGTTCCGCACCTACCGGCCCTAGTTCACCGCCACTTCCGTGGTAGCCACCGGCCCGCCTAGCGGTGCCATCGGCCCGCCGCACCGCACGAACTCTCCGTAGCCCGGCTTCTGCAGGATCTCGCCCTCCTTCATCACCACCTCCCCCCGCACCATAGTCATCCACGGCCGACCCTTCTGACCCCAGCCTTCGTACAGCGTCAACCCCGCATTGCTCTTCATTTCCGAAGCCGTGATCGTCCGCTCATAGTTCGGGTCTATCAGCAGCAGGTCGGCATCTGAGCCGATGTTTATCACGCCCTTACGCGGGTACAGCCCGAACACCCGCGCCGGGTTCTCCGCCAGCGCCCGGGCTATCCAGGTTATCGACATCCCTCTCTTCACCACGCCCTCGCTGTACATAAGCGGCAGCATCGTCTCCACTGACGCGCTGCCAAAGGGCACGGTGTTGCCCTGCGCGTCCTGGAACACGTTGTCCCACCCCGACTCCTTCTTCTCCTTGTGCGTCGCCGAGTGGTCGCTCGCAACAATCGAGATCTGTCCGCCCTGGAGTCCGCCCCACAGCGCCTCCTGGTCAGGCCCGTCTTCCGGCCTCAAAGGAGGCCCGATCTTCGCATGAGGTCCCCACTTTTCCATCTCGGCGTCGGTCAAAAGAAGGTACTGGGGACAGGTCTCGGTCCAGATCCGCTGCCCCCGCTGTTGCGCCTCCTTGATCTTCTCCAGGCCTCCCTGGGTGCTCAGGTGGACAACGTAGGTCGGGCACTGGGTCATCGCTCCCATGTTGATCGCTCTGTTAATGGCCTCCGCCTCGGCCCACGGGGGACAGGACTGAGGGAAGTACCGCGGGTGCGTGCACCCTTCCGACATGAACTTTGTCTGCAGGTAGTCCAGTACGTCTCCGTTTTCGCAGTGAAGCTGGGTCACACCGCCGTGACTCCCGATGACGTCCATGGCTTGCAGGATGAAGTCGTCGGAGCACATACGGTACTTCCGGGTCTTGTAGGTCATGAACATCTTGTAGGAGGTAACGCCCATGTCGAAAGCCTCGGGCAGACCTTCCAGGATGTAGGGCTGCTTATGCAGGATGAAGTGGAAGGCATAGTCCAGCACCGACCCCGCCTTCGCCTCCTCCTGGTTCCGCCGGAGGGCATCGGGAATCGTCTCCCCGTTCAGATCGTCGTAGATGCAGAAGACGATGAGGCTGGTTATCCCAGAGTGCGCCGCAGCCAGGGGCGCGTTGACCCAGTCGTCACACTTCAGCGGGTCGATGTGCATATGGGCGTCAATCGCGCCCGGCAGCACGTACTTTCCCGAGGCATCGATGTACTGCCCCGCCTCCGGCAGCAGCTCCTTAGGCCCGAGCGCCACGATCTTCCCATCCTTTACCGCAATGCTCGTCCGAGTCACATCCTTCGACGTAACAACCTCGCCGTCATGCACGATGGTATCCACGTATCTGCTGCTCATTATTGTCCCTCCTGAAACTGGCACCTTGGCAGGAGCCCGGTTACGCCAATTCTAGTCCACGCATCTCGTAATTTCATCCGCGGAGGGAATATACTACCCTATACCCGGACCCGGACGCTTGAAGAATTTCCAGGTTCAACCAAAGGGGGCACTCATGGCAGAGCTAGGAAAATTGGTAGAATCCGTCACCATCCCCGCCCGACACGGCCGCGCCGTCATCGCACGCGGGGGTCAGAAAGTTAAAGTAACTGATGTCGAGGGCAAGCAGGTCTGCGACTTCTTTGCCCTTCGGGTGTCTGACCCCGCTGTCTACCTCTCGGGCGTCTACACCCGGAGTACCATTGCCCGCGTGCGCCCCCGAGTCGGAGACACCCTATACGACAACCATCGCCATGCCATCATGGCCTTCGTCGAGGACACCACCATCGGCATCCACGACATGCTCTACGCCCCCTGCGACCCCCAGAGATACCTGATCGACTACGAAGTCACTGATCACCGAAGCTGCAAGGAAAACGTCCTCGAAGCCCTCGCCACCCTCGACGTCCACCCGCCCGTGACCCCCGAGGTCTTCAACATCTTCCAGAACAGCGGCCCCGACGACGAAGGAAACCTCTCCGTCAAAGAGCCCGTCTCCCGGGCCGGAGACTACGTCGTCCTTCTGGCCCTCGACGACCTTATCGTCGCCGGGTCGGCCTGCCCCCAGGACCTGAACCCCTGCAACGGCTACAACCCCTCCGACCTCCTGCTGGAGGTCTACGACTAGGCGCAGGGCCCGACCCATGAGAGCCATGTCCTTCAGCGCTCCCACACCCGTGGAGCGCCGACCGCTCGAACTCAACGACGTCCCTATCCCCTCCCCGGGCCCGGGCCAGGTCCTCGTGCGGGTCTCCGCCTGCGGCGTCTGCCGCACCGACCTCCACGTCATCGAGGGAGAATTGCCGCCCAGGAAGTCTCCCCTCACCCCCGGCCACCAGGTAGTTGGAACGGTGCAAGCCTTGGGCGAAGGAGTGGAAGCGCTTGAGATCGGGACCCGGGTCGGCGTCCCCTGGGTACACCGCACCTGCGGCCGCTGTGAATTCTGCCAGCGAGGCCGTGAAAACCTCTGCGAAGCGGCCCTCTTCAACGGCTACACCGTCGACGGCGGCTACGCCGACTACATCCTCAGCGAGGCCTCTTTCACCTTCCCCATCCCCGACGCCTTCCCGGACCTCCAGGCCGTGCCCTTGCTCTGTGCCGGGGTAATCGGCTACCGTGCCCTCCGCCTCGCCGATGTCCCATCAGGTGGTAGGTTGGGGCTATACGGGTTCGGGGGATCGGCTCATATAGTTATCCAGCTAGCCGTCCACATGGGGCTGGAAGTCTACGTCTTCTCCCGCAGCGAGGAGCACGGAGCCCTCGCCCGACACCTGGGCGCAGTTTGGGTCGGGACCGCGCAGCAGGGCCCGCCCCACCAGCTCGACTCCTCCATCATCTTCGCCCCCGCCGGCGAGCTGGTCCCCCTGGCCCTTGAACACATGAAGAAGGGTGGAGTCCTCTCCCTCGCCGGCATCTACATGACCCCCATCCCCACCCTCGACTACACCCGACACCTCTACGACGAAAAAGTCATACGCAGCGCCGCCAACAACACCCGTCAAGACGTGCAAGAACTCCTAACCCTCGCCGCCGAAGTCCCCGTCCGCACCCACGTCCAACCCTACCCCCTCGAATCCGCCAACGACGCCCTCATAGACCTAAAACAAGGCCGCATCAACGGCGCCGCCGCCCTAACCCTCACCTAGCTCCTTTCCTCGTCCCCTTCCATCCTGATTCCTTTTCCTTCCCATTCCGATGCCCCGCGAGGAATCTACAACGCCCATCCATAAACCTACCCCGATATCTACAACTCACAGCCCTCCCCGGCATCCCCCTTGGGAAGGACATATCAAAAATGCACTGCATTTTTGATATGTCAATGAAACAGGGTGGGTGGGTGGGACTCCACTCTATCCCGGGGTGAGGGAGGGGTCACCCTCCCACCCCTCACGCTCTAGAAATACCACCCCATCCCCTTGTGCATCCCCCTCAAATACGCAATCTGCCCCCCGTGTACCAGCGCCTCGTTCACAAGGATCTGGATGTGGGCAGCCACCGGCACTGTACCCTCTCCAATCATTGCTGGCACCTGTCTGTCCAGGCCCTCGGGGGTCAGCGATGCCAGGAAGTTCGCCACCCTCTTCTCCGTCTCCCCGAAGTACTCCTTCAAGGCATCCACCGACCCCACGCTGAACGTCTCCAGGTCCCCTGCGTTGTGCCCGTACCCCATCCCCTCCGTCTCCTCCGATATCCCGCACTTCTCCGACCACCCTTGGTCCCATAGCTCCCCCGTCCCTTCCAACGAGGATATGAAGCCGTCCTCCACCCGGCACAGGTGCCACAACAGCCACGCCATCGAGTTACAGTCCGCACTCGGCCTCCTCGAAACTTCCTCATCCGAAAGCCCGTCAAAAGCCTTCCTCACCATGCTCCGGTTCTGCTTCAACATCTTAGTAAGCAGCTCGTTAGCTTCCATATCTCTCCTCCTGAAATCGAGTGTGGCCGAGGCTAGAGTCTAGCATAGCGAACCGAAGCAGCACCCTCATCCCGCCCCCATACCCTGAATCTACCCCCCTTCTCCCATCCCATTCCGATGCCCCGCGAGGAATCTAGGACTTGCCCACTCACGCTTTTTCCCTCCTCCCCCCTTCCTCTCCCCAGTACTGAACTAGAGGGCCACGGGGGTGCGCAGCACTCCCGTGGCCCTCTAGTTCTCCTCTCTCCCTTAAAGGCCCTAAGAGCCTGCCCCGAGTCCCTCGAGGGGGAGAGGGGGATCAAGGGGGTGAGGGTTCCCCTGGGGGGTCGAGGGGCATCCCCCCCAACCTGCACATTTGCCCTACCTGAACCCCCGTGCTATACTACACCCCAGGCCACCGACCTCGTACCTCGGGGCCCATCACAGGAAAGGAATAAGGAGTCTATGAGACGCACCAGCCTGATCAGCTCACGTCGCACCCGGACGCTGCGCGACCGCCCGGCCACCGACACGCGCCTCAGCCCCTCACCCTTTCCTACCAGGCGATGGAAGGTCCATCGACCACACGCGGCACACCTGTCTCCCAGGTCCCTCCCGCGTCTGCGCCACCTTAATGGCGCACTCACCCCCGGCTACAGGCCAGGGGGACGACCCGACACCCTCGGGTCCCCGGAGGCCATCGCGCCCCGGCTCGACTCCCCCGTCGCTTCCCTCGGAACTCCCCTTTACTACGGCGACGGGAAGGAGGATACGCCCGACCCCCTCCGAACGGTTGAAAGCGTCTGGGGTTCATACCCCTTTCAGGACTCCCCCGTCTCATCTCTCGGAGATGCCCTTACACCCGGAGACGGCGGAGAGTTCGCGCTCCCATCCCTCCGAATGGTAGAGCGTCTCCCGCATACGGACAGGCCGCAAAGGGATACTTCCTCTAGCCCTGCCGACTTGCGGGTCTGGCGCAGCCTGGCCCCCTGGCCCCTGCGCCCTGGTCACGGATCTTCCATCGCCTACCCCACCCTCTCCACCGCCCCGACCTTTTACACCGTCATTCCCGGCCCCGATCGGGAACCTACGGGTGGGGGTTCCGCTCGCCCTGAGCGGAGTCGAAGGGTCTCAAGAGCGGAACGGGGCGGGGTTCCTCCCTGGCGCGGGACCGCAAACACCAACCAACGCCCCTCACACTGTCATTCCGATGCCCCGCGAGGAATCTGGGGTGGTGTCCTGTCTTCTTCTCCCAGTATTGAACTAGAGGCGGAGGTTGGCGCTTCTGCGCCAACCTCCGCCTCTGTTCTTCTCTCCCCCTCTCCCTCAATGGCCCTGAGAGCCTGCCCCGAGTCCCTCGAGGGGGAGAGGGGGATCAAGGGGGTGAGGGTTCCCCTGTGGGGCTGGGGGTGTCCCCCGCACCACGCGAAATCCCCAGAAATCCCTTTAGGCGTCATTCAATCAAACCAGCTACGAGTTCAATCAACGTTTAATCAATGTTCAATCAACGTTCAATCAAAACCCCGCCCCCACAGCCGCATACCCCGTCGGCGCCCGGCGCCCTCGCCCCTAAGCCCCGTTTATCGGGGGGCTCCCGTCTCCCTCCCCACCCGACACCTCATGCGGGTAGACCAGCTTCCGCACCGGGTAGTTGATCTCTATCCCTTCCTCTCCAAACCGCTTGTGGATGCCCCGGATGATCTGGTCTTTGATCAGGAACTGGTCCACGTAGCCCTTCACCTTGAAGATCACCATGAAGTCAATGTTCGAATCCCCGAAATTCCTGAACCTTACCGCCGGCTCGTAGCTCATGTCCGCCTTCTCGGTCTTGCTCAGTACGTCGTGGGCGACCTCCAGGGCCACGTCGTTCACGTGCTGCAGGTCGCTGTCGTAGCTGACGCCCCCGTTCACCAGCGCATAGACAGAGGGGTCGGGGCCCTGGTAGTTGGTCACCACAGACTCCGAGAGTTTCCCGTTCGGAATAATCACCCGGTTGTTCCAGAATGTCCGTATCTTCGTAGTCCTCCACCCCACCTGCTCGACCCACCCGGATGGCCCGCCTTCTATTTCGATGAAGTCCCCGACGGATATCCCGCTCTCGGTCACCGTGTACGTTCCCGCTACGAAGTTGGCCAGCGTGGGCTGCACCGCCAGTGCCACAGCCAACCCGCCGATGCCCAGACCGGCGATCAACGGGCTGATGTTCAGACCCTGGGCCTGGAGCACCAGCATTATCACCAGCCCGAATATGATCGCGTTGGTCACCCGCTCGATCAGCGGCAGAATCCTGTCGTCCCACGTCGTCTCCGTCCGGCTCGCAATCTCGGCGCCATACCAGGCGATCAATGCATGCACCAGGCGGCTGACCAGGTATCCCGCAACCACGATGACGGCGGAGAGGAGGCCCCTGTCCACCTGCTCCTGGTGAGTGTCAAGGAAGGTCGAGGCGGTCAACCCCGCATACGCGCCGAACAAGACCACGAACAGGAACACAGGCCGTCCCACGGCGTCGACAATCTTATCGTCCAGGGAGGTCCCGGTCTTGCCCGTGGCCGTCCTGATTATCCTTGTGACGATGAAATACACGAGAAATCCCGCGATTATCGACGCCCCAAAGTAGGCCGCCCCGAATGCCGCCTCCAGCCCCGCCGACCCAATAGCGAACTCCGGCAGCAGGTTGGTGATCCTCTCTTCTGTCATGGCATCTATCCTGAACGCTTGGGGACCTCGGACAACCGCGCCATTATACCCACCCCACCCCGCCTGTCGAAGCCTATACCGGGATTCCTGCCGGTTCCCACCTCGGTTATGGCAAGCCCCGACCCCCAAACGTTAGAATAGGGGCCGCATCGCATCCAAGCGTCTCCCGGAGGAACCAATGCCCGAATCCACCCAGGACATGGGACTCGTCAACACCTTTGCCCCCGAGGCCATCGGCGAACCCGGTAAGCGCACCTTCCGGCTAATGGTCGGCTCGGAGCTGGGCACGGCTGTCATCTGGCTCGAAAAGGAGCAGCTCCTGGAGCTGGGGATCCACCTCAAGAGGACCCTGGGCACGATGGATGACATGGAGGGGGCCCAGTCCCCCAGCCTCGACTTCCCCGCCCTCGACTCCCCGGTCCTCGAATTCAAGCTGGGCAAGCAGGCCGTGGAGTTCGACGAAGAGGGCGGCATTTTCCGCTTCTGGAACTACGATGTTGAAGACGAGGCCGATGTCGCCTCTCTCGTTTTCGAGGCCACGGTGGCCCAGGTGATGCAATTCGCCGATGAAAGCCTGCGGGTCTGCTCCTCCGGCAGGCCCATCTGCCCCCTCTGCCACGAGCCCATCAACCCCGACGGCCATTTCTGCTCCCGCTCCAACGGCCACCCCGTCAACGCTGTCGAAAGGCTCCAATAGCATGGCGCCGGACGCCGAGGGGACGGATGACCCCCTTCGGCCGAGCATCGACCCCTCCCGCCATCCCAAGATATGCCGCGACCTTACCCGGGCCACGGCGGACAGGTGCGACCAGGTCCTGAGGGGCTCTAACTACACCTTCCTCGTGGCCCTCTCCCTCGACGGCAAGCCCTTCGACTACGGCATCTATAAGCCCCGCCGCGGCGAAAATCCACTCTGGGACTTCCCCATAGGCACTCTGTACAAGAGGGAGGTCGCCGCTTACGTGCTCAGCGAGACCCTCGGCTGGCACTTCATCCCCCCGACCGTCATCTGGGACGGCCCCTACGGCGAAGGCTCCCTCCAGCTCTTCATCCGCGATGCCCACAAGACCCACTACTTCGACCTCCGGGACACCCACCCAGAGGAGGTGAAGCGCATCGCCGTCTTCGACCTGCTGGTCAACAACACGGACAGGAAGGGCGGCCACTGCATCAAGGATCCGGGCGGCAAGGTCTGGGGCATCGACCATGGCCTCACCTTCAGCATCGACCCCAAGCTCCGCACGGTCATCTGGGACTTCGGCGGGGAAAAGATTGCGAGAGATTGTCTCGAGTCGGTGGCCCGTGAGCTCGCCCGGTTCTACACCCCCGAGGGCCTTGCCAGCCGGCTACACGGTCTACTCGACGAGGAAGAGATTGACTGGCTGGCCAGGAGAATGCAGGAAGTGCTCAGTGAGCCAGTGTTGCCCGTGCTGCGGAGCCGGTGGGAGGTCCCCTGGCCCCTGGTCTGAACGCTTGCCCGCCTAGTCGTTCCCCCCGAAGACGCCCTTCACCTTCTCTATAAAGGTCTCGTGTCGGGCGAACTTAGCCAGGTACTGCACCAGCTCTTCATTGCCCGCCATTATGGGAGAGTTCCAGTTTCTGAGCCTGGGGGTGGCGACTTTTCCATCCCCTGTACCCATCCGAAACGTGGAAAACTCCTTCCAATGCTTCCGTTCCCTCTCGTAAGTCAGCACCGAGCCCCCGGCCTCCTTAACCAGCACGATTCCCGCTGCAACATCCCATATCCGCGGCGCAGTGAACACCGAATACTGGAACACGCCGCTGGAGGTCAGGGCCATCTCGTACGCCAGGCTCCCCGGCCCCCGACCCTCCCCAATTGGTGCGCTCGGGCCGGCATTCTTCGTATACATCATCCGGAAGTCCCGGTGGAATATGGCCAGCTGGCCAGGCTGGGGTGCGGGGTTCTGCTTCACTGCTACAGGAACGTCATCCTTGAAAGCCCCTTGCCCCTTGCAGGCGTGGAACAGCACCCCTTCTGACTTCGCGGGCCAAGGCGTCCATATGCACCCGACCTCCGGTTCCCCATTGTGGAGCACCCCTATGGAAACCGCGTAGATCGGCAGGCCGTTGATGTAGTTGAGAGTGCCGTCCAGGGGATCCAGAACCCATATAAACTCCGACTCCTCGGTCTGCTCGTCCGTACCCTCTTCTCCCAGGATCCCGTGGCCCGGGAAACGCCGGGCGATCTCGCCCTTCAGGTAGGCTTCGCTCTCCTTGTCCGCCTCGGATACCAGGTCGGACTTGCTGCCCGCCTTCCCTTCCACTCCCCCCACGTTTCCGAAATGGCTCTCGAGGATTCGGGCCGCCCCTTTGGCCATGTCAATGGCTTCGTCCCGGACCTCCGTGAGGGAAACGTCCTCCTGTACCATCAGTCCCTGGCGGGAACCTCCGACTCGGGGCTGTTGCCCATCAGAATGTCTCTCAGCAGCTCTATGGCGGCGTTGGACGCCGACTCCCGGTTCTCGGCCCTGTCCCCCGAGAAGCGTCTCTCCACGCAAACGTCGATATCATCACCTGCAACCGCCACGAAGAACAGTCCCACGGGTTTGGTCCTGGTGCCGCCCGTCGGGCCCATGACTCCCGTTGCGGCAACGGCGAGGTCCGTTCCTATCAGGTGTCGGGCGCCCTTGGCCATCTCTCGGGCTGTGATTGGCGAGACCGACCCCTCCATGACCATCACGCCCTTCGGCACCCCGAGCACCCCCTCCTTGACCTGGTTGGCATAGGCCAAGACGCCTCCCAGGAAATAGCGAGAACTACCCGATACGCTGGTCAGCTTCGACGCTATCAGCCCCGAGGTACAGGCCTCAGCCACCGAGACAGTCAGCCCCCGCTCCTTCAGCGCCTCTGCCACCTGCTCTACTATTGATGCGCCTTCCATCACGTCTCTTTCGTTGGTTACGAACCAACTTCCACACTGACGTCCGTGGGGTTGCCGCTGTTGGTGTCGTTCTGGTCCTGCGGGCACGCCGAGACACATATCCAGCAGTCCATCTCCACCCTGAGAATCACGTAGTCACCGGCCTTGGTCTGCGGAGCAGCTACGCCCATCCGCCCATCGGGGAACACCGGGAAATTGGTGAACAGGTTGACCGGCTGCGGGACCTCGACGCCCGGCACCCCGATCTTCTCCATCTCCTTCTGCAGGTTCTCCTCGCAGCTGGCGTGCCACCCCTCCACCCCCAACTCCCGGTACCGGCTCGGGTTGCACGCAGCGAAAAGCAGGTCATGGATGCCGGGGCTGTGGTCCTTCACGAGGGTGATAATGGGCCGACGCTCCTGGGTATAGAAAGCCTCCCCTTCAATGGGGAACAGCCTCTCGATGGAAGGCCGGGTGTGGTGGGCGCTAAGGAATTCCTTGACGTTTTCGACGTTGAAAGCGAAGAGGTCGACCGCCTGGCCGCCTCTCAGATCAATCACCTTGATCAACTCGCCTTTGGACACCCTGAACGCCTTGCCCTCTCGAGCGGGGACGTGATAGTCCAAACGTTTATTTGCCAGTTCCGTCATCCCGATTCCTCCACTGAAAGCATGGGTATTTCACCGGACAGTTTAAGGATAGCAGACTCCACATGCACCCCCTTGTAGCCAATGCGTCCCTTGGGTACACTCCTCCAATGCCGTTTCATATCCGTGGTTAACACTGATAACGGCCAAACTGCTACCCGAATGGACACCCTTCAGGAATTCGCTGCAGCCGATTATTGGGACGCAGGCCACATGGGCTGCGGTGAGGTCATCATCCTGCTCAGGCAGCGCGTCCAGCCCCTGGCCCCGGGCGAGGTGTTCAAGCTCACAACCTACGACCTCGGCGCCCACCAAGACATCCCCGCTTGGTGCCGGCTCACCGGCCGCCGACTCCTCAAAGCAGACCACCCTCACTACTGGATCGAACAAAAATAGACCCTGAAAGGAACCCAAATGTCCGATAAGTTCTGTGTCAGCCTTACCCATGCCAAAGACAACCCCGACAAGGCTACTGTGGCCTTCGTAATCGCCAACGCCGCCCTCGGCTCGGAGAAAGAGACTATGGTCTTCCTCAGCACCGAGGGTGTACGAGTCGCCCAGAAGGGCTACGTCGACGACATCCACGAGGACGGCTTCCTGCCTCTCAAGGACCTGATGGAAAGCTTCGCATCCTTCGGTGGCGACATCTTCGTCTGTGCCCCCTGCTTCAAGAAGCGCGGCCTCGACGAGAACTCCCTCGTTGACGGTGCGACCATAGTCGGTGGAGCAAAGCTGGTGGAGTTTCTCTCCGACGGCAGCCCCTGCGTCTCGTACTGATAAGCCGCAGATGAGCCCTTCATGGACCCCGTAGACCGCCATCCCTACACCCCGGACGTCAGCTTCGACGGCGGAGACCTGGACTGCGGCAGCGGGCTCCTGCTCCTGATTCGCCGCCACATCGACCCCATGGAACGCGGCGGTTTGCTCGAAATCCTCTCCACCGACTCCACAGTCGAAGTGGAGCTGCCCGCCTGGTGCCGGATGACCAGCAACGAAATGGTCTCCTGGACCAGGGTCAACGGCCAGCGCAGCTTCCTGGTGAGCAAGGGCCCATTATCGAGAAGCCGGGCCGCAGCCCCGGTTCAGCCCGTTCCCTCCATAGGGGAACAGCTCCGAGTGGAGGTATCTATACCCGACCACCTCCCCCCACCCGCCCCCGCCCCGAAGATTGCCCCTTTGTCCGTCATGGGTATCGGCAGCTGGCCGCGCCCCCGCTGGATGCTCCAGGCAATCCACGACCGGCTTGAGGGTCGGCTCGACGAGGAAGACTTCCAGGCCACCGCCGACGACGCGGTCCGACTTTCAATCGACGCCCAGGTCCGGGCCGGCGTTGATGTGGTGACTGACGGCGAACAGCGACGGGACAGTTACGCCAGCTTTGTCGGGGGCCTCCTCGACAACTGCCAGCTGATTCCATTGACCGACCTGACCGCAATGGTCGACGACCCGGAGAAGTTCGAAAAAGAGCTTCGAGCCCTGGATGTCCCCGCTGGCGAGGTCCGACACCCCGTAGTCTACGGAAAGCTGGGTAGAAGCCGTCCCCTCGCCCTCCACGAACTGAAATTTGCTCGGGAGTGCACTGAGAAGCCCATCAAGATTGCCCTCCCTGGCCCCTACCTCCTCACCCGCACCATGTGGCTCGACTGCCTCACCGACCTCCCATACCAGACCCGTGAAGACCTCGCCCAGGACGTAGTTCGAGTCCTCCGCGAAGAGATTCACTTCCTCCTCGCCTCCGGCGCAGCCCTCGTCCAGTTCGATGAACCCGTTCTCACCGAGGTCGTGTTCGGCAACGCAACCGGTAACCGGACATTCATGTGCGGCGCCCTGAGCGAAAAGCTCCCTCCCGACGCCGAACTGGACTTCGCAACCAACCTCCTTAACGAGGTTGTCTGCGACCTCCCCACCGACCGCCTGGGCCTCCACATCTGCCGCGGTAACTGGACCCGTGACGAGTCGGCGGCACTCTCAGGAGACTACAGGCCTTTGTTGGACCTGCTCAAGAGCGCAAACGTCGGGACACTCTTCTTTGAACTGTCCACTCCTCGGGCAGGAGAGGCCTCGGTGCTGGGCATGCTGCCCGAGGACAAGCGCATCGGCATCGGCGTCGTTAACCAGAAGCTCGACGCCGTAGAAACCCCCTACGCCATCCGCGAAAGCGTAGATCTGGGCGTAGACCTCTTTGGCAAGGAGCGCCTTCTCCTCACCCCCGACTGCGGTTTCGCCACCTTCGCCGACAACCCCGTTGCCTCTGCTAAAACGGCGGAGGCCAAACTGTGGTCGATAGTGCAGGCCAGGGACCTGGTCATATCCTGATGACTGGCCCCTCTGGCCCTCCACCCGCCAACGACGAACAAATCCAGGTGCAGGGGTACCAGGGTTTCCGAGCCCCGGAAGGCCACTCCGGTCAAGGTACCCTCATCAACACTTCCCGGGGCAACATCTTCAGCCTCTTTCATCCTACCCAGACGATGGATGCCGCCGTCGTATGGGTCTGGGGAGCCGGGGGAGGCGTCACGGGCCCCGCCGGCGGCATCTACGTACGCCTTGCCGAAAAACTGACCGCCGAAGGCATAGCCTCCCTCCGCCTCGACTACCGTTTGCCCAACGACCTCTATGAATGCGTTCTGGATACGCTGGCTGGGGTTACCTTGTTGTCGGGCGTCGGTTTTGAGAGAGTGGCCCTGGTCGGGCACTCCTTCGGCGGGGCCGTAGTCATCGCTGCAGCACCGTACAATGACAAGGTGGTTGCCGTCGCTGGTCTCTCAAGCCAGAGCGCCGGTGCACAGCGGGTGGCCGACATAGCCCCCCGACCCCTCCTCCTGGTCCATGGCACCGACGATGCCATCCTTCCACCCCGCGCTTCCCAGTTCATCTACGACCTCGCCCAGCAGCCCAAGGAACTCCGCTACTTCGAAGGCGCGGGCCACGGCCTGATGGAATGCCGTGAAGAGCTTGATGAGTTGCTATTCGGCTGGCTCAAGGAGAAGCTGGAAGTGCCCGATCAGGCCTCCTGATTGCAAACGTCCAGCGCCGTCGCAGCCATTACCCTGGCTGCGGTCACCATATCGCTGATGCGGATGTAGTGGTCGGGTTCGTCTACGGCAGCGTCCCAGTTGCCCCCGGGGCCGTATAGGACGCAGGGGATCCCGGCCTGCCACAGGTGCGTAGTGTCGTTCCCCGAGTAGGAGTTCGGCAGCTTGCTGCCGACGTGCGCCAGCTCTCCACCCGTCACCGCCTTGTACCCCCGACCCACCGCTTTCACTATCTCCTCGTCGGCGGACATATTCATCGGCTCCATGATGGTGCGGAGGACGCGGTACTCGGGATCGGGTGGCATCTCCAGTTCGTATTCGAAGTCGGGGTCCGACTCCTTGATCCCGTCCAAAGCCCGCCGCACATCCTCGAGTACCACCTCTGAGCTCTGCCCCGGCACCATCCGGCCATCCACTAACGCCGTGCAGAAGTCGGGGACGAAGTTGGGCCCGTTGATAACGTGGTTCCTGCCCTGCCCTCCGATTATGGCGCCAACGTGCAGCCGGGGGAGAGAGGGAAGCGCTGGGAAGTGGGTGTGAGTGAGTTCAAGCCCGTTGATGGCCTCAATGGCCTTTGACATCTTCTGGATGGCGTTGACCCCCGTCTCCTTCTGGCTTATGTGCCGCGACCTGCCCAGGACGTGAATTGCGATTTCCAGCCACCCGGCGTGTACGGTGAGGACGGTATCCGCATCGTTGGGCTCTGCGACTATGGCCATGTCGGGCCGGTACCCGTGCTCCAGCGCATACTCCGTCCCGACTCCCCCCTGCAGCTCTCCCACCACACAGGCAACCTGGATATCGCCCTTGTGAGCCGCCTTTGACCGACGCACCGCCTCCGCCGCCGCAACTATCGACGCTACCCCGCCCTTCATGTTGTAGATTCCCGCCCCGTACAGCCGGTCGCCTTCTACGCTGGAGGTCCACGGGTCTCGTTTCCAGCCCATGGATAGCGGGTCCTGGTCTATATGGCCGTTCAGCATCAGTGTCTTCCCGCCCCCCGAGCCCTTCAGCGTCGCTATCACCTGGTATCGCCCGGGATCGACCTCCTGCAGGTCAACATCGTATCCCCAGCGCCGGAAATTCGATGCGAGAAACAAGGCGATCTGCGACTCCTCGGTCTTGAAGCTGGGTATGTCGATCAGCTTCCTCGCGAAGGAGACGAGCCAGTCCTCCTTCACCCGGTTTGTTACTCTTTCTAGTGTTTGGGTAGCCATTGTCAGTCTCCCGGCTAGGCGGACAGGTTGCAGACTTCAAGTGCGGTCAGGGCGTGAGTCTTCGCACACTCGACCATCTCGCTTACGTAGACAAAGGTGTCCGGCACGTCATCGAAGGTTCGGTCGCCCCCGGGGCCGTTGAGCACGCACGGGATGCCCGCTTTCCAGAGGTGGCAGGTATCGTTCCCCGCATATGAACGGGGAAGAATTGCCCCGATATTCTCCGGTGGCGAACCTGTGTGCTCTTCCATCGCCCGCGCCACCGCCCCGACTATATACTCGTCCCTCGGGATGTCCACAGGGTCCATGGTGACCGCCACACCCTTGTACTTGGCGGGCGGTGGAATCTCTACTTCCCACCTTAAGTCCGGGTCCTCGGCGCCAAGAGCCTCGAGAACTTTACGAACATCCTCTTCCACGGTCTCCGCGGTCTGGCCCGGAACAATCCGCACGTCCCAGATGGAGGTGCAGAAATCGCTTACATAGTTGGGCCCCTTTAGGTCCTGGTCCCTCCCCCGACCCCCTATGATTGCCCCGCAGTTGATACGCGGCAGACCCGGCAGCTCGGGGTGGGGCGTGTGCCTGAGTTCGACCTTGTCCACCGCATCGATCACCTTCATCATCTTCGCTATGGCGTCGACTCCCTGCTCCCGCACCGTGATGTGCGTGGAGTAGCCCAGGGTGTTTATCGCCATCCCTATAACGCCTGCGTGGGTGGTCATGATGGTCCGTGACCCGAAAGGCTCCGCAACAATGGCCATGTCCGCCGATACTCCGCTCTCCAAGGCATGCACCGTCCCCACTCCTCCCTGCAGCTCACCCACAACGCACGCCACCACGATGTCCCCCTTCAACCCCACCCCCGACTTCCGTATCGCCTCCGCCGCGGATATCATCGACGCCACGCCGCCCTTCATGTTGAAAGCGCCGCCCCCGTAGAGCCGGTCGCCCTCCCAGCTTGGACTCCAGGGGTCTCGGGCCCAGCCCATGGCCAGGGGGTCGATGTCTATGTGACCGTTCAGCATCAAGCTCTTCCCCCCGCCCGACCCCTTAAGCGTCGCTATCGTCTGGTACCGACCCGGCTCCACCTCCTGCAGATCAACCTCGTACCCCCGGCGCCGGAAGTAGCCGGCCAGGTACCTGGCAACCTTCTGCTCCTCCGTCTTGAAGCTCGGGATCCGCAGCAGGTTGCTGCAAAGGTCTACGACCTCCCGGTCCCTGATCTTGGAGAGGACTTTCTGCTTTGCGCTTGCATCCATCGAATTGCCTCTTCTGTACCTCGTCCTACTTCTCCTGGTTGCACCAGTCCAGCGCCGCCATCGCGTACGTCTTCGCCAACTGCACCATGCTCGGCACTATGACGTAGGAGTCGGGTTCGCCCTTCTGGTCCCGACCGTTCTCCGCCCCCATCAGACACACCGGTATCCCCGCCTCCCAGATGTGGCAGCTGTCGTTGCCTGCGTATGACTGCGTCAGAATAGCCCCGACCTTATCCGGCGCCCGCCCCGACACCCTCGTGTATGCCTTCTCCAGGTTCTGCACTATCACGTTGTCCTTCGGAACGTCCAGCGGGTTCATGAACTCGGTCATTACCTTGTACTCGGGTGGCACGGGCGTAACGATCTCGTATTCGAAGTTCGGGTCCTCTTCCTTGAATTTGCTCATCACCCTGTCCAGGTCGGCCTTCACCGTGACGTGGGACTGCCCGGGGACTATCCGGGCATCGACTATCACCGTACAGTAGTCGCAGGTGAAATTTGGCCCCTTCAGGTCGTGGTTCCTCCCCCGACCCCCGATAATCGTCCCGCAAATGATTCGCGGCAGGTCTGGCAGGTCGGGCCTGTGTTCGTATGTGAAGTCCACGTTCTTGATTGCTGGGATAGCCTTTGTCATCATCTCCAGCGCATCCACGGCCAGGTGAGACCGACTCACGTGCTGTGACAGCCCAATCGTGCTGATCGCCAGTTCAACCACGCCTGCATGGGTCGTCATAATGTTGTCCCCGTCGCCCGTGGGTTCAGCCACGTACGCCCCATCCGTCCTCATACCGTTTTTCAACGCGTAGACTGTCCCGACACCCCCCTGTAGCTCGCCAACCACGCACGCCACGACAAGGTCGCCCTTCATCGGGGCCTTGGCCTTCCGAATCGCTTCGGCGGCAGTGATGATTGCGGTTACGCCGCCCTTCATGTTGTTGACGCCCGCCCCGTACAGCCGGTCGCCTTCCCAGCTGGGCGTGAACGGCTCCCGCACCCAGCCCATGGCCAAGGGGTCGATGTCTATGTGCCCGTTCAGCATCAGGCTCTTACCCCCACCCGACCCCTTCAGCGTCGCGATCGTCTGGTACCGGCCCGGCTCGACTTCTTGTAGATCAACCTCGTAGCCGCGGCGCTGGAAGAATCGAGCCAGGAACCGTGCGACCTTCTGCTCCTCGGTCTTGAAGCTGGGTATGGAGATTAGGTCGCTGGCCAGCTTGACGGTCTGCTCGGTCTTGATCTGGCGCAGGACGCGCTCCTCGACGGCATGGTCAACCATTGCTACCTCCCGAGACGGGTGAATTCATAATCAGAAAGACCCTGGTACCTCTCCCCAAGGCCGCCGCGAGTATAGTCTCTCCCCCCAACTATAAACAAGATAAACGTTGCCTCTCCCTATGCCATTTCGATGTCCAGCGAGGTCGAAGATGCGCCTGAGGCGTGAACTTGGGGTGGGGGTTCCCCTCGCCCTGAGCAGAGTCGAACATGTCCTGAGGCTCTCGAAGGGGGGGTCAAGAGCCGAACAGGGTGGGGGCGCACCCTACCGGTTACTCGTACCCTCCGTCCCGTCTATTTCCACCGCCTCCCGGATTATCCGCCCCACCTCCGGGTTCTCCAACTCCTCTGCAGTCCTGATCTTGACGTGCCTCATCCTCTTCCCCGTCCCCTCGATCAGCCCCTCCGAGTTCGGAAGAAGTGCCCCTTGCCACAAACCCAGCGTAATATACCTGTCCCCCTGCGAAGCCAGGTAGAACACCCTCAGCTTCTTCTCAAAGCAGGGGTTGCCCCACTTGATCGACTCCCCCAACCCCGGCTCAGCATCCAGGAACATCCGCCTCAGCCCCAGGGCCATTGGCCTCAGCCTGGGCTCCACCCCCTCCAGCCAGTCTTCAAAAGTCCTCTTTGAAGCCATCCTGCCCCGGCCCTCGGGCTACTCTTTGTCCGGGACCAGGGTCAGCATGAACTGCAATGTTAGGTTTGCCGCCAGCAGAGCGGTTATCTCCGACGTGTCGTAGGCTGGGGCAACCTCAACAATATCGAACCCCACCGTCCCGATTCCCTTCAGCCCCTTCACCAACGCCATCGCCTCCCGACTCGTCAGTCCCGCAACCTCCGGCGTACCGGTTCCCGGCGCAAAACCCGGGTCAACGCTGTCGATGTCGTACGAAATGTGCACCGGCCGACTCTTCGTGGCTTCCTTAATCTTCTCGATGGTCGCATCAACCCCGGTGTGCCAGAACTCCTCGCCGGTGATCACCGTGATGCCCGCCTCTCTTACGTTGTCCAATATCCCCATGGCCGGCCGACCCCTTATCCCCACCTGCACCGACGTCTTTGGATCCATGATCCCTTCGTCCGAGGCGATCCGGAACATGGTGCCATGATGGAGGGGCATGTCCTTGGACGGCTCCCAGAAGTCGGGGTGGGCGTCGAAGTGCACCAGCGATATCTTCCCGTGCTTCTTGTACAGCGCCCGCAGTATGGGCAGCGACACCGTATGGTCGCCCCCGAGACACACCGGGAACACGTCATGCGAGATTATCTCCGAAACCGCGTTTTCTATCCTATTCACCGCCTCCTCTATGTACCCGTAGGTCAGCTCGATATCGCCGTAATCGACAATCCGGAGGCTCTTGAAAGGCTCCCGAAGTTCCGCTTCGTCCAAACCGTGCAGCCCGACGTGCATCGACGCCGTCCGTATCCCTCTCGGCCCGAACCTCGCCCCCGACCGAATTATCGTTCCCAGGTCCAGCGGTAGCCCGACCACCGCCACGTCGGCCCTGGACAGGTCCCGCGTGCCGGGTACTTGCATAAAGGTGCTGGGGCTGCCGTACCGGGGCCCGTCCTGCCAGGCCTCGGGCATCAGCCGGTCTTCAGATTTGCCCATGTATAATGACTCCGATGCCGCCTATTTCCCTTTCGGGATTCCGAGGGGAATGTTAGCACACGGGCGACAGTCTCAGCCCCTTGTTGGTCGGACGGAGCGAGGAGGGATGCCATGTCAACGACCACCCTTTCCGGAGGCTATGTTTCCGCTGACGGACACATTGTGGAGCCCAGGGACCTGTTCACGTCTCGAATGGACAGCAAGATGGCCGCCAAGGCCCCCCACATCGAGTCCCGGGACTCAGGCGACTTCTACGTGATGGAGGGTTTCGGCGAGTTCGCCATCGGACTCTCAGGCGAGGGCACCGCTGCCACCGACAAGGCCGAGGGCAAAGAGATCCACATGGCCGGCCTCCGCTATGAGGACACCCGACCCGGCGCCTGGGACCCCGTCGAGCGCCTCAAGGACCAGGACCTGGACGGCATCCGCGCCGAGATCATGTACCCCGGCGTCTTCGGTCTCTGGTGTTACAACGCCTCCGACGCCGACCTCCACATCGAAATCGTCCGCGTCTACAACGACTGGATCGCCGAGTTCAGCGCCTCCTCACCCGACCGCCTCATGGGCGTCGGCATCCTGCCCATGCGCGGCTCCACCGAAAGCAAGATCGCCGAGGTTGAGAGGTGCGCTAGGTTGGGGCTGAAATCCGTAATGCTTCCCCTGGAAATTGAAGGTGGATACGTCAACATGGAAGGTGGCGACCGGCTCTGGGGTGCCCTACAGGATGTCGGCCTGCCCTTGGGGTTTCACGTCGGTTCAAGCACAAAGTCCGTTAGCGCCGACAAGTACCGCAGTATGGGCGTCGGCGTCGCAGTTATTGAGCAGAAGATATGCGCCGTGGCCCGTGGCCTCACCGACCTCATTCTTTCCGGCGTCCCCCAGGCCTTCCCCGGCCTGAAATTCGTTATGGCCGAAGGCGGTATCGGCTGGATCCCGAGCGTCCTGCGCCTCAACGACCACTGGTGGGAGGATCACCGCCAC
Organism: Dehalococcoidia bacterium; assembly: GCA_965207225.1. Lineage (GTDB taxonomy): Bacteria > Chloroflexota > Dehalococcoidia > Plut-88900 > Plut-88900 > Plut-88900. The sequence goes on along the minus strand of CBDBLV010000005.1, from coordinate 1,175,309 downwards.
TGGATGGAGCCCAAGCTGGAAGAGCCGCCCAGCAGCTACTTCTTCCGACAGTTCTGGGCCACGTTCGAAGATGACCGAGCCGGCCTTCTAACCCGCGAGCTCCTCGACGTGGACAGGCTGATGTGGGGCTCCGACTACCCCCACCCCGAGGGCGTATTCCCCTTCTCCCGGCAACAGATCGCCAAGGACTTCCACGACATCCCCCAGCACGAAACCGTCAAGATAGTTGGCGAGAATGCAGCGACGCTGTACGGGCTGAACTAGGGTGTCCAGACCTCGGATAGGTCAAAACCGTTTGTTGACGGCCTCTTCAATATGAAACTCTGGTTTCTGGTCCTTTGCCTTCTGCTATCCTTGGCTCTAGCCCAAGGCTGTATAGAAGACCCATCGTCTTTCGGTCCTTCCCCTACACCTGTTTCCCCGTCCCCTAGCCCGCTATTGCCGTCTTCCCCAACCTCGGTTTCCCCATCTCTCAGCCCCGAATTGCTGGGTGCCCCAACGCCTGCTCCTACAGCCTCAAGCGTACCTGCCCCTACCGCGACCATTACTGGAGTACCTGGCACCCGCCCCGCCCCAACGCCACTCTCTATTCAGGGGCTGGAAACTACAGGCCCGCACATGTTCGCCCCAGTCTTCCAACATTCTGGGATTGCGTTGGAAGACGGCCGAGTCCTAGTAGCTGGCGGCATTACCGGCCTGGTAGCCAACAATAACGTGATCATTCACGCTGTGGTTGGACCCATCCAGATTTATGACCCTTCCACTGAAGAATGGACTGTATTGGAGCCTATCGAAGGCCCAGGAGCGTTCTATTCCTTGGTGGAGTTAGCCGATAATAGAGTTCTCATGGTCGGTGTAAGAGTTCATGAAGACGGCGAGTTTGTTCCTATGGCCGCTCTGTTCGACGCAAACTCGGATTCCTGGGTTGCAGCGCCACCCCCTTCTGCCCTCCGAGCTCTCCCTAATCTGCTTCTTCTTCAGGATGGACGCGTCTTCATGACTGCTGGCTTGGCTGTAACCCCAGACGACATCGCATATTTCTCCAATCCCGATAAACTGAATTCCTCAGAGATTTTCGATCCTTCAACCGGAACTTGGACACGAGCGGCATCTACACAGGAGACGATGGAAGAACAGAACCTTTTCTTACTGGAAGATGGTCGGGTTCTGGCCATCGGAACGGTGCTTTTGGATTATGACTCGACTGTTCTTCATGCAGAGGTTTACGATCCAGACTCTGACCAATGGAGCGCATTGGAAAGTATTGATCCTTACTTTGTGTACTTAGACGGTGTTGAACTCGCCGATGAGAGGTTGTTGGTAACCGGCGATTACATTGCAATCGATAATGCGACTCCTGTAGAACGCTCCCCTGGAGTCGACACTCTTCGGCTCCCTGACGGTACTCACCTAGTCATCGAATATGACGATACCGAAATACTATCCGTCCAACTCCCGGACGGGGCCCGCATATCCGAGGCGGATTTCAAGGCCCGGTTTTTTGGAGCTAAAGTATTTGATCCCAGCACCGACCTATGGGTCCCCGCGGGACTGATGGTTCACCCGCGAGCCTCGGCTACCCTGTCTCTACTGCCCGACGGACGAGTGCTCGCTGCTGGAGGAGCCAGAGTGGAGCTTCCGTGGGAATCTTCGGACATCCAGACCTCGTCTACAGAAGAGCAGACTTTTGTCTCATTTACCGAAATCTTTGATCCCGCTACAGGTCTTTGGTCTCTGGGCCCGGAATTGTCCAAACCGCGAGTGAACCACTCTGCAACCGTCTTGTCCGACGGGCGGGTGTTGATTGCCGGAGGTATCGGAGTTACGAGAACACAGAACCCCGAAATTTATCCGCTCGCCGAATTTGAGATTATCGACGTCAGGGAGTGATAGAGACCACAAAGGGTAGCGTCCCCGTGTTTCGTCCTTAACAGTTCAGGTGGTTTCTGCATAGCCCTTACAACCCCCCACCCCTCCGGCACCACCCCGGTGGGCGGATAACCTCCCTGCTCGTCATGCGTCTCATCCCCCACCAGCGGAGGGTTGAACACCGCCATCAGATAGACCTCGCTATGCGCACTCATCCGGTGCCGGTCCCTCGGCCCGACCACGTACAGGCTCCCCGCCGCCAGGTCCCACTTCTCTCCCGTGTTCAAGTCTTCCACCGACCCCTCGCCCTCTATGATGTAGTTCGCCTCCACGTGGTTCCGGTACCACAAGTCGGCCCCCGACTTGGCTGGCGGCCGTGCCGTGGATATGGTGAACCCGCACCCGTCAGACTGCGTGAGGTATCGCCGCGCCTCCGTCCCTACGTGCTTGATGCCCACCTCCCGTGCCTCATCCCGCGTCCTGACGTACATGGTATGGCCGTCGGGGCCTTGCCATGCCGGGGGGATGTCGCCCGTCGGGGGGAAGGCCCCGTCCGCGTCGTGTCTTTCGTTTCCCAGCACGGCCGGACAGAACACGCTGACCAGGTGTACGTCGCTTTTCGCAGTCAGCCGGTGCTTGTCCCTCGGCCCGACCATGTACAGAGACCCTCCTTCCAGGTTCCAGCTCCCGCCCGAGGTCACATCGTCCAATTGCACCACCCCGCTCAATATGAAGTTGGCCTCCACGTGGTTCTTGTACCACAGGTCAAGGGAGAAGCCCGCCGAAAAGTACGCATCCGACAGCGAAAAGCCGCAACCGTCGGCCTTGGTCAACATCCTCAAAGACCGCAGTGACTTGTCCCCGTCCCTCCGCACCATCTCGTTCTCGGTCCCTGCGATATCCTCGTGCGTCCTTACGAACATGATTCCACCTGCAAATGAAGAGGCCGCTCATACCCGATAGAGCCAAGTATGAGCAGCCACGCTATCTCATCGACTGTGTGCTGTTGAGCTACGGGCGCCAGGCCTCCGGAATAGGCCCCGTGGGCGGATAAGCGCCCTGGTCGTCGTGCGTCTCTCCGCCGTAGAGCGGCGGGTTGAATACGCTCATCACGTAGAATCCCGTGTTCGAGGTCAGCTGGTGTGGGTCCTTCGGCCCGACCACGTACAGTGTACCCGGCCCAACGTCCCACTTTTTGCCCGTGTTCTTCTCCTCCAGGGTGCCCTCACCCTCGAAGACGTAGTTCGCCTCCACGTGGTTCTGGTACCAAAGCACGATCCCCTGGCCTGCAGGTGCCCGCGGCGTCGAGATAGTGAAACCGCATTCGTCGTCGTGGGTCAGGTAGCGGTATGCCTTGGTCCGACCGTGGCTGATCCCCACCACCCGGGTCTCGGACAGCCTCCTCACAAACATCGTGCGGCCGTTCTCCCCCTGCCAGGCCGGGGGAATCTCCCCGGTTGGCGGGTAGGAGCCGTCGGCATCGTGCCTCTCGTTGCCCACCGTGGCGGGAGAGAACACGCTGATGATGTGGCAATCGGTCTTCGCAGTCCCCCGATGTCGGTCCCTCGGCCCGACCACGTACAGGTCTCCCGCGCTCAACTGCCAGCTGTTGCCGCTCGAATGCTCCGTCACTTCCATCTCCCCCGACACCAGCAGGTTCCCCTCCACGTGGTTCTTGTACCACAGGTCCGCACTGAACCCCGCGGATATACGCACATCGGAAAAGGAGAAGCCACAACCGTCTTCCTTGGTCAGTAGCCGCCTGCCCTGCAGCCTGCCCCCGTCCTTTTCCACCAGCATCTCTTTGTCGGTCCCGTTAAGGTCATCGACTCTTCTAACGAACATGGGTCCTCCTCCGGGTTGGTCTCTACGGCCTCCAGGCCTCGGGGATTGGCCCCGACGGCGTGTACGTCCCCTCTTCGTCGTGGGTCTCATGCCCCACCAGGGGTGGGTTGAACACGCTCAGGAGGTATGTGTCGCTGAACTTAACCGTCTGGTGCCTGTCCTTCGGCCCGACAAAATACATCGTGCCCGGGGCCAGGTCCCACTTCTCCCCCGTCGTTAGGTCTTCCACCGTGCCCTCGCCCTCCAGGATGTAGTTCGCCTCCACGTGGTTCTTGTACCACAGCACTATCCCCTTGCCCGCCGGCGAACGCGGCGTCGACATGGTGAAACCCCACCCCTCCGGCTGGTTGAGATACCGGTATGCCGTCGACTTCCCGTGGCTGATCCCAACCACCTTGGTGTCCGCCAGCCGCTTCACGAACATTGTCCGGCCATCCTCTCCCTGCCACTCGGGGGGGAGTTCTCCGGTGGGCGGATAGGAACCATCAGCGTCGTGGGTCTCGGTACCCAGCGTGGCGGGATTGAAGACGCTGACTAAGTGGACGTCGCTGTTGGCCGTCAGCCGGTGCCGGTCCTTCGGCCCGACCACATACAGGTCGCCCGCGCCCAGGTCCCAGCTGTCGCCGTTAACCAGGTTCTCCACGTGCAGGTCGCCGCTCACCACCAGGTTCCCCTCAACGTGGTTTTTGTACCAAAGGTCGATCACCCAGCCCTCCGATATCCTGACGTCCGACATGGAAAATCCTGCGCCGTCCGCCTTTGTCACCAACCGCCTCGATTGCAGTCTCCTGTTCCCATCAGTCCTGACCATCTCCTTGTCTGTACCGGCCAGGTCCTCCAGCCTTCTTACGAACATATCTTCACCTCCAGCGTTGTTTTCATCCTATCGGGGCGTGAGGAGAGTCTACCCCAAACCCCACCCCCGAGTCAGGCCCCTTCCCGCCAGCCCGGCGCCTGAGGGACAATACCCCCCCGTGACCCGCGTGGGCGTGGTGTAGAATTGCAGATATCTCTCAAAAGCGGAAAACTGAATGCTCAAGCCCGGGGCATTGGCCCCCGATTTCAACGCCCTCCGCCACGACGGCAGGGAGTTCCGGTTCTCCGAATGGAGGGCCGGCAGGCCCGCCGTACTCTATTTCTACCCCAAGAACTTCACCGCTGGCTGAAACCGCCAGGCGCAGGGCTTCCGTGACGCATACGAAGCCATCAAGGGATACGGAGCAGACCTGGTCGGCATTAGCCCCGACCGCCCCGAAAGTCACCAGCGGTTCCGCGCCTGCTTTTCCCTCCCCTTCACCCTTCTCCCCGACCCCGACAAGAAAATCGTCCGCCTCTACGGCGTCGTCCGTAGATTCGGACTCGGGGTGTCCCGCGTGACCTATCTCATCGACAGAGACGGCGTTGTCAGGGGCGTCTTCCACCACGAATTCCGGATCGGGAAGCATGTTGACGATGTCATGGAAGGGCTGAAGGCCCTGGATAAAAGTGGATTATTGGAGGCTAGGGATGGCCTCGCCCGAGCCCCGGGAGTCTAGTCGCCAGATGTACACAAGCGACTGTGCAAGATTGACGAACACGAGTTAGACGGGAGGTTGGAATGTTAAAGGTAGGAACAAAGGCCCCGGACTTCGAGGCCGTGCGCCACGACGGAGAGAAGTTCAGACTCAGCGATAACCTCGGCAGTCAGCCGGTGGTCCTCTACTTCTACAACGGCGCCTACGGCCTCCTCTGACGCATCCAGGCTAAGGGCTTCCGTGATGCAGTAGAAGCCTTCAAACAGCACAACGCCCTCGTCGCTGGTGTCAGCCCCGACAAGCCCGAGGTCAACGCCCGATTCCGGGAAGACCTCGGCCTTGAGGCCATACTCCTTTCGGATCCCGACAGAAAGATAAGGAATGCTTACCAGTCCATGCGGGTCCTGGGAGGTTTCAGGACGACCTACCTGATCGATGAAGAGGGCGTTATCCGCTCAGCCAACGAATATATCGTTGTGGGGATAGGCCGGCACGTGAACAGGATCATCAAAGAGCTGGTTACTATGCGTGAAGGGAAGAAGAGTTGACGCCCTCTATCCGCCTCACGAAGTCCCGGATTGCCTGGAAGTATCCGTCCGTGTCCACGTACATGATGTCGTTGTGGCCCGCGCCGGGAATCGTGAAGAACGTCTTGTCTTTTGAGGCCATGGCATCGTAGAGCTCCTCGGCATGGGAGATGGGCACCAGGTCGTCCCGGTCCCCGTGGATCGTAAGCAGGGGGGTTTCGATTCCCTTGACCCGGTCCCAGTGCTCCTGAATGAGCTTGGCGATGTCAGGTCTATTCGCGATGCCAAGTCTCGTAGGCATCCCCCCGACATTCGCCGAGCCGCTTTCAAGGATGATTCCCTTGATGCTTTCCCGCGCCCCCGCCGCAATCTCCACCGCGCAATACGCCCCGAGCGACCTCCCCATGACGTAAATGGAGGAGTTGTATCCCTGCTCCCTGAGCATCTTTTCCAACGTGGTCAGCGTTGTGTAGCTGTCTTCCGCCAATGCGCATATTGACGGCTCCCCGTGGCTTTTCCCGTAGCCCCGGTAATCGGCCACAAACAGGTTCAACCCGATATGGTTGTACAGCGACGAGATGCCGTCATACTCCGGCGCTACCTCTCCGTTCCCATGAAAGAACAGTATGGTGGGGCTTCCCTTGTCCTCCGGATAAAATCGACCGCACAGCTCGACCCCGTCATGCGCTGAGTAAAAGTGGTCGACTGCCCCATTGGACGGGGGAGAGGAATCGGGTCGAGGATAGAACATGTAGTGGCGGATAATCGGTAGGTCGACCGCCGAATAGTCGAGCTTGTTCAAATCTGCGGCTCCTTGGAGAGGGCTCGGGCTATATTACGTGATACCGGGCTGATAAGGAAACGGCAATTTTCACCGCCGCAGTGTCCGCCCTCGTAGCGCCAGTAGCGCCAGTGTCATGCTCACCACCCCCACCCCCAGCACCGCCGCTAGCCCCTTTAAGAGCGCCTCCACGTCCCACCCGACCAGCAGCAATGACCTTAGCCCCTCCAGCAGATACGTCACGGGATTATAGGTGGCAACGGCGGACAGCCATCCCGTCATGGCGTCCTTCGGCAGAAACGCCGTCGTGAGAAAGGCGAAGGGGAAGAAAAGCAGGAACGATGTGTTTACCGCAGCAGGGTTCCCTGTCTTGAATGCGATTGCGTATGGGAACCCCGTGTACACCAGACCCCAGACCCCCGAGATCAGTATGAAGACGATTACCCCCACCGGCCCGCTTTCAAATCTCACACCGACTATGAACCCCAGCGCAACCACGGGCAGCGTAAGCGCCACTACTAGCACAAAGTCCGCCACCATCAACCCGAACAGCAAAGCCAGCCGGTTCACCGGCGTGAGAGACAGCCGGTCAAAGTACCCAGACTGTATGTCCAGCACCAGGGTCACGGCCCGGGAAATCCCCGTCACAGCGAATATGATCGCCACCGGAAGCTGGAACGCCTTGTAGTCTAGGCCCGGCAGCGTCTCCGCCAAATCCTGCAGCGCCCCGACGTTAACAATGAAGAAGAACACCGGAATGATAAGCGCCGGGATAACGCTCTCCGTGTCCCGCTTCGTGGAACGCAGCGCCCGACGCGCCACGGCGGCAACCTCGTTGACAAAACCCGCCTTTCGCGCCTGTATCTGAGTGCTCGGATCAGCTAGTGTGGCCATTAGCTCTGCTTCACCTTCATCCTGACGCCCTCCCGTCAATGGAGAGGGAGCTAAAGGAATCGGCGTCCAGGCGATTGCCAGTAGCCTGTAAAAACACGTCGTCCAGGGTAGGAGTACGCAGCGTCAGCTCCTTCACCCGGGCCCCGGTCCTGCTCAATGCCAGTGCCACGTCGCTCATCGCCTCCACCCCGTTCGTCACCCCGATACTTAGAACGTCGTCGTAAATATCCACTTGCTCTACTTGGGCCACCATCCTCAGAGCCCGGGCCGCAATCGCCGAGTCCCCCTCTATCGTCGCCACAATAATGTCTGTCCCGATGGTCCGCTTCAGTTCCGCCGGCGTCCCTTCCGCCACCAGCTTGCCCAGGTTGATGATCCCGACCCTCTGCGCCAGGCTGTCGGCTTCCTCAAGGTAGTGCGTGGTCAGGAAGATAGTCACCCCCAGGTCCTTGTTGATGCTCTTCACTTCCTCCCACACCCGCGCCCGACCCACGGGGTCCAGGCCCGTAGTCGGCTCGTCCAGGAATAACACCTTTGGGTTGTGTACCAGTGCCGTCGCCAGGTCCAATCTCCGCTTCATCCCCCCCGAGTAGCCCCCGATAAGCCGGTCGATTGCATCGCCTATGTCCATCAACGGCTCCAACGCTTTGATCCGCATGTCGACCTGCTTCCCCGACAGCCCGTACAGCCGACCCTGTAGCTTGATAAGCTCCCGGCCCGTCTGCTTGTTGTCCAGGGATGCGTCCTGCAATGCCGCCCCTATCAGCAGCCGCACCTCCCTCGCCTCCGAGACTATGTCGTGCCCCGCTACCGTCGCCCGACCCTCCGTAGGCATCAACAGCGTCGTCAGCATCCTCACCAGCGTCGTCTTCCCCGCCCCGTTCGGCCCCAGGAACGCGTAAATCTCCCCTTCAGATACGGACAGGTTGATCCCATCGACAGCGCGAACGCCGCCGTAGTCGCGGACTATCCCCTCCGTATGTATGGCGTGCTGTTCCATGGCGCGTGCGTGTCGGCCAAAAGCCGCTAGATTTTAGTACGACAGGGGCCGAGTGGCTAGGGGGTAACGGTTTGTTTGAACTGACGTGCCGGCGGGTCTTATACTCGGATGGGAATAAGCCTTCGGGTAGGCTTGACGGGCAGCTGATCAGCGGAGATTGAGGTGGAGCGAGGCCTTAAGGAGAATGGTATGGAGCTATACCAACTGGACTACGTGTTGCACGAACCCTGCGAAGACCAGGGGTGGATGTATATGGCGGAGGTACCGGAACTGCCAGGCTGTCGGGCGTGGGGAGAAAAAGCAAACGAGGCGCTGGCAGAGCTCTATACGGTGGCTGAGCAGTTCATCCTCTCTTACAAGGACAGGGGAAAGACGCTGCCGGCAGGGATAGTCCGCTCCCCTACAGGAGAGGGCAGTATCTCTGTTGCGGTATGACCTACAGAGAACTGGTTAGGAAACTCAAAAGGCTTGGCTGCGCCTTCGACCGACAGGCGGGGGGTTCCCACGAAATCTGGATCAATCTGGACAATAACCGGGAAACGACGATTCCAAGGCACGGCAATCGAGACCTGGCTACAGGCACCGTCCACGGAATTCGAAGGGATTTAGGTATAGACCGACGGGATTTTGACAACGCTTGAAAAACCCCGTCAGTTTAGGCTGCGGGAAGTGCTGGCTTGCACGAGTGCCATCTCCCCACCCTCAGCCCCTTGAGACACCCAGAGCAAGCGGCCCAACCTAAGGATTCGCGATCGGGTGTGGGCGACAACCGTGACCCTACGGCCAGAACATCCTCCTCGCCGCCTCCCCCAGCTCCCCCCGAAAATCCGGATGCGCAATAGCCACCAGCTCCCGAGCCCTCTCCCTTATCGACTTCCCCAATAGCCGCGCCACCCCATACTCCGTAATCACGATATCCGCAAAGGTCCGCGGTATCGTAATCACCGCCCCCTCCTCGTGGTGCGCCACTATCCGTGACACCGCCCCACCCACCGCCGTCGACCGCAACAGCGTGATCGCCCGACCCCCCCTTGCCATCACCGACCCCATGTGAAACTCCGGCTGACCCCCCGTCCCGTTGTACAGCCGCGCCCCGAACACCGTCTCCGAGTTTATCTGCCCCGTCAGGTCTATTGAGAGGGCGTTATTGATGGACGTCATGTTGTCGTGGGCCGCGATGTTGGTCATCTTCAGCACTTCTATCGAGTCGTGGAGCTCAATCAGGGGGTTATCTTCGGCCCAGGCTATTTCGTCGGCCTTGCAACCGTCCATGCCCGTGAACACCGCCTTGCCCCGGTTCATCGTCTTCCGGTTCCCCGTGATTACGCCCTTCCTGATCAGGTCTATCACCCCCGGCGCCCCCATCTCCGAATGCCACCCGAGGTCCTTCTTCTCATCGAACACCCCCAGCTGCGGCATGTACGCGCTGGGTGTCCCGATCCCTATCTGTATCGTGTCCCCGTCCCGTATGATCTCTGACAAATACTCCCCGATGCGCCGCACGTCCTCCGCCGGCCTATCGAGCCCCCTCGCCCGACCAAACTCCCTTATCTGGCCCGCCCGACGCACCACCAGCATGGGCAGCACCTCCGCCAGCCTCTCCCTCGGCAGCGCACTGGCAATGTTCCTCAGTTCCGACTTGGCCTCGTCGTCCACGCCCTGGTTGATAATGGCCTCGGTCTCTTCGGTGGATAGAACGGGCGGCGTGTAGTCGACAAGGTGGTCGATCTCCGACACGTGGATATAGTTCTGCCCGAACGTGCGGATGCTGCTCTCGTTGACCTGCGCAATCACCTTCCGGGCATATTTCGCCGACTGCCGTTTCCCCCACAGGTCCGACCCGAAGCTGCAAAACCCATTCCTGTCCGGCGCCGACACCACCGTCAGCAATACGTCCACCCTTCGACTCTCCTCCGGCCGCTCACGCTGCGGCTTGATCAGCAGCGAAAAGGGCGCCGGCAGGTAGTCTATGCGCCGCTCGTCCAGGGCCGGTCGGGCCACGGGGCCCAGGAATGTCTCCGGGATGGGGAGGAAAGAGTCCTGCCACCCCTCCTGGAACCATCCCGGATCAAAGGCGGGTGAGACCCCCCGTATCACAACCTCCGAAAGCTCATCTCTGCGTGCGGCCAGGGCGTTCAGCAGGTGTCGGGGCGGGGGGTGCCGCGTAATCAGCACTACGTCCCTCGACTTCACGAACCGGGCAGCCTCCTCCGCCTCCACCACTTTGTCTCCGTGCGCCCGACGCCAATCAAAAGACTCAGATGCCATAAGGGTAAATGGGTCGCTACTCGGGGTAGCAGATCAGCTCTAGTAGGTTGCCGTCGGGGTCCAGGAAGTAATAGCACCCGTGGTCTCCCCAGTCCACCGGCCCGTGCACAGGGATCCCCTCTGCCGGAAACCGCTCCTGCGCCCGAGCGAAATCATTCTCCCCAACCCGGAACGCCCAATGCCCCCTGCCCCGAGGCTCCGTCAACTCCATCGATTTCGGTGGGAGGTCGGCCCGCTCGAACAGCGCCAGCTCATTGTCCCCACATCTCATCAGTGACATCGTCCCGAACCGTGCCTGGAACTCCATCCCCAGCGTGCTTGTGTAAAAGGCGAGGCTGCGCTCCATGTCGCTAACCTCTATCCCGAAATGGTCCAGCCCCTTTAGCTCGATCATCTGCTTCCCAAACCGGCGACTCTGGCCCGCATCTTGGCAGGCTTGACAAAAGGTCGCCTTGGCGTAATATGCGTAGCCGCAACAGTGGTCTAGGATACTTGCCGCCAGGCGCAACGGCAATGGCCCAGGATATCACCACTTCCACAGTGTCATACCAGTCCCAGGGTGAGGAAGTCACCGCCTACCTCGCCCGACCCTCCTCCCCGGGACCCCACCCCGGCATGATCGTCATCCAGGAGTGGTGGGGCGTCGACGCCCACATCAAGGACGTCACGGATAGAGTCGCCCGTGAGGGCTACGCAGCCCTCGCCCCCGACCTCTACACCTACGCAGGCCACGTCGTCACTAAGGACGCCGACGAAGCCGCCAAACTCGCCGAAGACCTTCGCTACGATACCGCCATGCGCTACCTGAAAGGCGGCGTCGACTACCTGAAGTCCTTCGAAAACGCCCACCCCGACAGGATAGGCGCCGTCGGCTTCTGTCTCGGCGGGAGCTATGCCTTGCTCATGGCCTGCGGTGACACTGGCATCGGCGCGGCCGCGGCCTTCTACGGCCAGATAGTCAACGACGAACCCAGTGAGAACAGTCCAGTCAACCCCATTGAAATGGTCCCTCAAATGTCGTGTCCCCTGTTCTTCGTCCACGCCGGCCTCGATGAGTGGATTACCGTCGAGCACGCAAACAGGCTCCGGGAAGCCATGAAAGCGGCGGGAAAGGAGGGCGAGGTCAAGTCCTATGCCAACGCCCATCACGCCTTCTTCAACGACACCCAGCCCGACATCTACAGCGAATCAGACGCCCGAGACGCCTGGGACCGGACCCGAAAGTTCTTCAGAAAGCACCTGGGCGGGTGAGGGGAGCCGGGGGTAACTTCTTGGACGCAGATTTGTTAAATCCTATGCCGTGGTCGGACGCGGCTTGCCTTGTCATATGAAACGCTCCGTGCAATAATTCACTTTCGAGCCGATGCGCAGAATTCTGGATATAGTCAAGAATTTCAGGCTGGTCTGGCGCCTCTTCTGGGACCAGCGCGTCCCCCTGATGCTCAAGCTGGCCATACCCATGTCCCTGGGTTACCTGGCCCTTCCCTTCGACCTTCTTAAGGACTTCATCCCTGTCGTAGGCCGCCTCGAAGACTTTATCATCATCGCCATCGCCTCCCTGATCTTCGTCCGCCTCTCGCCGCCCGCAATCGTACGAGAGCACCGCGAAGCCATCTGGGGGTCCAGCCTCAAGGAAGGCGATAAGGTCACCGAAGGCGAATATCGCATCCTCAATGATGACGACGGTGACCATGACCCGGCCAGAAACGGGTCCTGATCTTCCAGCCTTCTCTTAGAAACAAACCCATCTAGCCCGAAAGCCTCAAGGAACCAGGAGAAAAGATATGGCCCGAAGACCAGGCGGGGGCGATTTCGACCGGATGCTAGACGCGTTCGGCCCCGCCGCCCGCAACATTTCCAGGCGCTTCAGGGGCCTGGGCCTCGTTATGGTGCTCTTGGTGATCGGCCTGATCCTCGTGATCTGGCTCGGCACCGGCATCTACCAGGTTGACACCGGACAGTTGGGAATAGTCAGGCGGTTCGGCCAGGAAGTCGGCCAGACCAACCCCGGACTGCATTGGCACTGGCCCGCACCCATAGAGCGGGTAGACAAAGTCAGAGTGGAAGAAATCAGGCGGCTGGAAGTCGGGTTCCGAGTGGTCGACCCCGGACCCCCCGCCACCATCACCCCCTTCCCCGTCGAGTCCCTCATGCTCACCGGTGACGAAAACCTCGTCGACGTGAAGATGGCCATCCAGGCCCGGATCAACCCCGGTTCTGTCGGCACTACCCAGATCGAATCGGACGCCCTCGTACCGCGTCGGGACAGAGGCGCATCCGCCTTCCTGTTTAACGTGTTCGACCCCAACGGCTCACCCGACCAGGTCACCCTCAGGGACGCCGCCGAGACCGCACTTAGACAGGTCGTTGGCGAAGGCTCCCTTGATGAAGTCCTTACCGAAGAGCGAAGCCTCATCGAAGCCGAAGTCCAGGACATACTTACCGACCTCATGACCCTCTACGGCACCGGTCTGGAAATCGTACGTGTCCAGATCCAGTCCGTAGACCCGCCCAGCCAGGTCCAGGCCGCGTTTGACGATGTGGTGGCAGCCCGTGAGGACAGAGTGCGCCTGATCAACCAGGCCGAGGCCTACAGAAACGACATTGTCCCGAAGGCCCGTGGTGAAGCCGAGCAGATCGTCCTCAACGCCGAGGCCTCCCAGAGGGCTCGGGTGGCGGAGGCCCTTGGTAAGGCCGCCGAGTTCGAAGCCATCCTCACCGAGTACCGCCAGGCCCCGCTCGTAACCCGCTACCGCCTCTACCTCGAAACCGTGGAGCAGGTCTTGGCTGAAACCAATGACTTCCTCCTCACTTCCGAAGGCGGCGGCGAAGAAGTCCTGCCCATCCTTAACCTGGGTGGAGCGTCCAACGACCAGACAGCTACTAATGCGGCCGCGGCGGAGACCACCACCCAGCAGTAAGCGCTGCAGCAAATAAACAGGAGCTCGAGTCAATGCCTAAGGGCCTAAAATACGCAATTGGACTGGTAGTACTGATCATCATTGCGGTGATTGTGATACCCCAGTTTCTCTATACCGTGGACGAGACCAACCAGGCCTTGGTCCTCCGGTTCGGAGAATTCAACAGAGAGGTGCGGGACCCCGGTCTTAAGACCAAGATCCCGTTCATAGAGACCGTCACCAAGTACGAAAAGCGCCTCCTTCGCTTCGATGCGCCCCCCGAGACGCTGATTACCCTCGACAAGAAGAACCTCATCATTGATGCCTATGCCCGGTACAAGATTACCGAGCCCAGGAAGTTCTTCGAAACGGTCATCAACGAAGCCGGCGCCGATGCCCGCCTCCGGGACATCATCTCTGGTGAACTGAAGAAGCAGATCGCTTCCTACAACCAGTCGGACATCATCATCAATCAGAGGCGCACCGGCGAAATCAACGGCGTGCCTACCATCGTGCAGGCTGTGACCGACATAAGTAAACAGAGCGCCCAGGACATCGGCGTCGAAATTATCGACGTCAGGATCAAGAGGGCGGACTTTACCGAGACCATTCAGCAGAGCATCTTCCAGAGGATGAACGCTGAACGTCAGCAGGAAGCCGCTCTCTTCCGAGCGGAAGGGTCCGAGTTCGACTTCAGGATCCGGGCCTCCGCAGACAGGACCCGCACAATCACCATCGCCAACGCAATGCGTGACTCCGACATCATCCGTGGTTGCGGTGAGTCCGTTGCGGTGAAGATCTTCGCCAGCGCCTTTAACAAGGACCCCGAGTTCTACAACTTCCAGCGCAGCCTGGAGGCCTACTCCAAGGCCCTTTCCGATCAGGACACCTTGGTCCTTGACGCTGACTCCGAGCTGTGGCGCTACCTGAACAACTTCGAGGGGCGGCTGGACGGCGAGCTTCCGCCACTCTTCCCGGGCGCAGACAGCATGTCTTCCCTCGAGCAAACGTCTGACGCCGTCGTGGACGGCGAGTCCCTTGTTGAGGACTACTCCACGGAGAGAGTCACCCAGCTGATATGGGACTGTGAACGCCGCAGCGGGTTTATCCAGGACGTATCGGGCACGGTTGAAAGCGCTGAGGTGGTCTCCGTCTTCGAGGCAGGCCTTACCACCACCTCCATCGAGTGGGTAGTCGCAGGCCGCACCTTCTCCCTCATTGATTTCGAGACCGAGATCATCGGCGACGCAGCCCTGTCCGGCACCCTCCCCAGCGACATCACCGAAGACGATGTTGCGGGTAGGGAGGTCGACGTCGTAATGCGCCGTGAGCCCGACGAGTCCCTCCTAGCCATCCAGATAACCTTCAAATAACCCGCAAGGGTAAACAAGGCAAAAAGGGGCCGCCCTGTCAAACAGGGCGGCCCCAGCCCTTTAATCCGGATTTGGCGTGAGCGGGTTCGGCGCCCGGGCCCGGGACACCACCGACTTCACCCGCTTCTCAAACGCCGAACGCGACAGCAAAATCCGGTGCTGGCAATTCACGCACCGCCCCCCTATATCCGCCCCCAGCCGCGTCACTTCCCACTCATAACCCCCGCACGGGTGTGGCTTGCGCATCCGTACCACGTCGCCTATCGCAAACTCCCGGAGCATAGATCTATGCCCGGATTCGGGCCGCTTCTGCCCGGCACTGGTTGATGCGATTCCTCAAATCAAGGGCGGCGTCCCTCGCCCGCTCCGCAAAGTCCGGCCCCTTGGATGCGTATATCACCTGCCGGGAGGCCGAGATCAGGATGCCGCCCCCCCGCCTGTCCAGCCCATTCACCACCGACGCCCGCAAATCTCCCCCCTGCACCCCGATGCCCGGGATGAGGATAGGCAAGTCGGGACACAGGCCGCGGACCTGCCGCAGTTCCTCCGCATACGTAGCCCCCACCACCAGCCCCACCCCTCCTGAGACGTTCCACTCGTTGCATCGTGTCGCCACTTCCATGTAGAGCGGCCACTCCTCCCCATCCGGTCGGGTGATGGGCAGCGATTGGAAGTCCCCTGACCCTGGATTTGACGTTCGGCACACCACAAAGACCCCTCTGTCTGCATAGTCAAGGAACGGGGCCAGTGTGTCGCCGCCCATGTACGGGTTGGCGGTCACCGCGTCGAACCCATAGTAATCAAACAGCGCCGACGCATATGCCCGGGCCGTGTTCCCTATATCTCCCCGCTTCGCATCCCCAATCACCGGAATGTCACTGCCGATGTGCTCCACCGTCCGCTTGAGCGCCTCCAGCCCCGGAGGCCCGAACGCCTCGTAGAATGCCAGGTTAGGCTTGTAACAGCAGACCAGGTCCCAAGTCGCATCCACAATCGCCCGGTTGAACTCGAAGACATCGCCGATGGGCATGAGAAGCGGATCGGGGTCCAGCCCCACGCATAGAAGACTCTCATTGGCCTCGGTGGCCCGCCGTAGCTTGTCCACGAAACTGTTGCTCTGCATAGATTAACCGTATCACAATTGGTACGAGTGGTGGGAGGGGCGTAACGGGTACAATCATCTCCATGAAGTCCCCACCCGACCTCCGCCAGGCTTTCTTCAAAGAACGCCTCAACAGGTTCGCCGCCCGAGTCGAAGTGGACGGCACGGAGGCCGTGGCCCACGTCCCCAACTCCGGCCGGCTCCATGAGCTATTCGTCCCAGACGCCCAGGTCTATGTCTCACCCGCTTCCTCCCCTCACCGCAAGACCGCCTTCGACCTCCGCCTCGTCCGCATAGACAATGTCTTGGTCTCCTGCGACGCCCGTCTCCCCCCTTCCCTCGTCGCCGAGGCCCACACCCTCGGCAAACTACCCCAGTTCGAGGGCTACCCGGTCATCGAAAGAGAAGTGACCTTTGAGGAAAGCCGCCTCGACCTCTGTTTCTCGGGCCCCGGGGGCCGGGTCTACGTGGAGACCAAGTCCGTGACCCTCGTCTGCAACGGCACAGCCCTCTTCCCCGACTCCCCTACCACCCGCGGCACGAAACACCTCCGCACCCTCATGAAAGCCGTCGACCAGGGCTACCGTGCCGCGGTCATCTTCGTCGTCCAGAGGCCGGACGCCCAACTCTTTACCCCCTACAAGTCCGCCGACCCCGACTTCGCCGCCACGTTGGAAGAAGCTGCGAAAATGGGCGTAGACATCCACGCCTACGGGTGCGATGTCACCATGGAAGAGATCACCCTCGGGGCACGTATCCCGGTGGATTTGGCCTGAAAGAGCCTCGGACCCTTCTGTACTGAATGTGACTAGTTACACCCGCACCCGACAGCGCTCCCGATAAGCGCATCGGCGCCGTGGGTCGGGTGGCCGTCCCGCTTCCACCAGTCCAGCCCGCCGATCAATTCCCGTACTTCAAACCCAAGAGTCAGCAGCTTTAGCGCAGTCTTCGTCGAGGCATTACACCCGATTCCGTCGCAGTAGCAGACATACACTTTCGACTTATCCAGCCACTCCGTGGAATTGGCGCTGATCTCCCTGTGAGGCAGGCTTATGGCCTCCGGGATATGCTCGCTTGCATACGCGCTCGCCGCACGTCCATCAACGACTACAATGGCTTCCCCGTTGTCCAGCGCATCCTGCAGGTCCGCCGAGTCCATTTCATAAGCCAGCTTGCCCTGGTAGTGCTTCATCTGATCGAGGTTCAAGTTGCGTTCTCCCCGTAGTTTTCCGTGTATAGGTCTGCTGCCTGGTAAACGATAATGTCTTAGTGTTTCCCGGCAAATTATAGTAGAGAAAATGGAAAGCGCAGGGCATCGGTAGCATCTCATGAGCGGCAAACTCACCAATGACGTATCAAAATACTTGTGCAGGGTCTACGACCTCCTCCTCGAAAGGTACGGACCCCAGAACTGGTGGCCCGCCGACACCCCTCTCGAAATGATTATCGGCGCCATTCTGGTCCAGTCGACCGCCTGGGCCAATGCCGCAAAAGCCCTCGCCGCCCTCCGAAGTGCCGGTGCGTTGAATGTAGCCACCCTCGCCGAACTTTCCAAGACTGACATAGGCGATCTCGTCCGCTCCTCCGGCTTCTACACCATCAAAGCCCGCCGGGTAAAGGCATTTGCAGACCATGTCATAAGACGACATGGTGGAGACCTGGACGCCATGCTCTCCCAGGACCCCGAAACCCTCAGGTCCGAACTCCTCTCCATCCACGGCATCGGCCGGGAGACCGCCGACTGCATCCTCCTCTACGCCGCAGGCAATCCCAAATTCGTCATAGACGAATACACCCGCCGCATAATGGGTCGCCTGGGCCTGGTCCCCGACCCCCGAGCCCCCTACCCCGACCTCCAGGCTTTCTTCGAAGACTCCCTCCCTGCCGATACCCAGATGCTCGCCGAATACCACGCCCTCCTCATCGCCCTCGCTAAGGACGTCTGCCGCAAGCGCCCCGACTGTCCCCGCTGCGCCCTAAGCCAGTACTGCGATTACGGACGAGAGACTATGACCACTTCTTAGCCTACCCCAGCCCCGACACAATCTTCTCCGCCAGCATCACCGACGGCAGGTTTGTGTTCGCCCGGGGCACGACCGGCATGATCGATGCATCCGCCACATAAAGATTGTCCACCCCGTACACCTTCCCTCGCGCATCCACGACCGCATTGGGGTCCGAGTCGGGCCCCATCTTGCACGTCCCGACAGGGTGGTAATAGTGCACGCTGTTCCGCCGCACGTCCTCCACTAAGACCAGCCTAGCTGTCTCCTCAAGCTCCTCTCCTATCAGCTCCGCTAGCGCTTTCTGCCCCGCAATTTCTCTCGCCAACTCTATCCCGTCCATCACCACCCCAATGTCCGAGTCCTCTGGGTCGGTGTAATAGCCGGTGTCGATGTTTAGGGCGCTGTTCGGGTCGGCATCACGCAGAGTTAAGCGACCCCGGGACTTGGGCGCCATGTTCGCCACGGCTATCTTGAACCGCCAGTCCCCCGACTCCTCGCGTTCGATAAAGGCGATTGGAGCAATGTGAAGGTCGAAAGCCTTGTCACATCTACTGCTCCGCGCCTTTGCCAGGCTTTGCTCCGCATATACGGTCCTGCCCCCGGCCACAAAATCGTCCATCAGCGAGTTGAACAGCGCTGTGCTCCGGTATTCGAGGCCGAAGGCCGGATGATCGTGCAGATTCCTACCCACCCCCGGCAAGTCAACCACTGTTTCAATCCCCAACCTCGCCAGTTCCCCACCCGCCCCCACCCCCGACCCCATCAGAACAGCCGCAGACCCGTACGCCCCCGCACACACCACCACCCGCCCCGCCCCGACCGTCGCCCTCTCCCCACCAATTACCGCGTCCACGGATACAACACGCGGGCCCTCCAGATTGATCTTTTCAACTACGGTGTCCCCCACCACCGTGAGATAGCCTGAGTCCCGCACAGGGTCCAGGTAGGCAAATGAGGCATTCCACCTTACTCCCTCCCGGATGTTAATTGGTGAAATCGCCGCCCCGAAGTTCTCGTCAATGTCGTTAAGGTCTTCGATAACCGGGACCCCTGCCCCGGCCATCGCCTCGATGCACGCCCCGTGAAACGGCGTCACCTCTTCGGGAGAAAACTCCCGCACCTGCAGCCGCCCCGACGCCCTCCGAAAATACGGCAGCACCTCCTCCGTCGACCATCCATCGTTGCCCGCCGCCGCCCACCCATCGTAGTCAACGCGGCTGCCCCAAAGCGCAATGCACCCGTTATGCGATGAACACCCACCGATGACCCTCGCCCTTTCCAGGGCGTGGCCCGACCGACCGTTGATAGCTGTACTCGTGTAAGCCCAGTCATGGGTCTCGGCTACGATGCGGCCATCCAGGAGGTCGGTGGGCCATCGACCTTCAGAAAATGGGCCGTAGTCCGGTCCTGCTTCAAGGAGGACCACTGACTGATCACCCCGTTCGGCCAGAAGCCCTGCCACAGCGGCCCCCGCCGTTCCGCCACCTATTACTACCGTGTCCGAATAGTTGGGAATTTGTACAGCCTTCACGGAGCCCTGGTAACTCAATTCGACTCAAAGAAACCCGAGACCCGACCACAGGCAATTATACGGCCACCGCCTCCCCCATCGGCGAAACGTCGTAGCCCCCCAGCGCCTCCACCTGCCTTCGAGGATAGGGCTGCTTCAGCGTCTCGATGAAGGCCTGCACCATCGGCAAATCCATGAAGTGGTTGGGTATCACGAAGTCGTAGCGCTCCTGCCCCAGCGACACGAAGCCCAGCCCCCGGGCCTCCGCCGCCGACCTAACCCCGATCCCCGCGTCCGCCAGGCCTGTCGCCACAGCATCCGCCACCGCCAGGTGCCCTTCCACCGACCGCTCGTAACCCCCTATCATCTCCCCTCCCACCCCCGCTCTCGCCACGAGCCTGTCCATCAGCGCCCGGCTCCCCGACCCCTCCTCCCGGTTGATGAACAATATGTCAGGCCTCGAAAGGTCTCCCACCCCCGATATCCCCTTCGGGTTGCCCGCCGCAACGATTAGCCCCTGCTCCCGGATGGCAAACGTGATCACCGAGCACGGAAACGGCGCCCGACGCCGCACCCACGACACGTTGTACTGGCCCGTGTCCTCGTCAAACAGGTGACAGCCCGCCACGTGTGCCATCCCCCCCGAAAGGTAGCTCAATGCGGTGTTGCTGTCTTCTCCCAGCCGTACCATGCGGAAGTTCCGCAACGCCAAGTCCCGGGATAGGAACGGTATCGCCGGGTCGCCGCCCGCCAGCACCAGCGTTTCCGCCTCTTCCAGGGGCGCCAGTAGCCGCACCGACACCCCATCCGGGGAAGTTGCACCCATCGCTATCCCGTCCGCGGGCGCCATCGTGTAGCTGGTAGAGTTCCGACCCAGTAGCGGCCGCGCAAACCTCCTCCCCCCTACACTGAACAGCTGCACCCTCGACGGCAGCACCGACGACTGGGAGGTCGGTGCCAGCTCCGCGGTCACCATCCCCTCTTCCTCGTACGGCAACGAGAACAGCGATTCCACTCTGCACCCCAACGCCCGAGCCAGCCTCAGCGACACCTCCGTGGACGGCACCGATCTCCCGCCCTCGATTGCCGCGTAAGCCTGCCGCGACACCCCGGCTTTCATCGCCAGCGCCGCCTGCGAAAGTCCCGCTGAGACCCTCGCCGATTTCAGGTTATTCGAAAGACTGGACATATCTATGTCGATTGTAAAGTAAACTTATCTTATTGACAATCATACTTTCCTTGCATAGAATGCGGCGGCTTTGAAGAACGGACCCATAAGGGAAATGACAAGCACATTTGGCAACATAGGCGGTCTTCGGTCGCGGGTATTTGCTCTCCTGGCCCTGGCAGCCCTGTTGGCAACGACCGCCTGCTTCCAGGGCGCCGAGCGCTCCCTTGTCCTCACCACCACAACCAGCACCTACGACTCCGGCCTCCTGGATCACGTCATCCCCCCCTTCGAGGACGAGCACAACGCCCACGTCAGGGTTATCTCCGTGGGCACCGGCCAGGCCCTTGCCATCGCCGCCCGAGGCGACGCCGATGTCGTCCTAGTACACGCCCCCTCCCTCGAATTGCAGTTCGTGGAGGAGGGCAACGGTGTCGACCGCACCTACGTCATGTACAACGACTTCGTAGTCCTCGGCCCCCCCCACGACCCCGCCCAGGCCTCGGGCCTAGCCAACGCCACCGAGGCCTTCCGCCGCATCGCCGCAACCGGCTCCAAGTTCGCATCCCGCGGCGATGCGTCGGGTACCCACGTCAAGGAAACAGAAATGTGGACCGAGGCCGGCGTGGAGTCCGTGGAAGCCAAGGACTGGTATCTCTCCCTCGGACAGGGCATGGGCGGCACCCTTACTACTGCCAACGAGCTCGGCGCATACACCCTCACCGACAGGGGCACCTTCCTCGCCCGCAAGGAGCTCAACCTCGTCATAGTGGCCGAAGGCGACGAACGGCTCTTCAATCCCTACCACGTCATCATGGTCAACCCCGACAAGTACCTCCAGGTCCAGTCCGAGCTCGCCGACGCCTTCATCCGGTTCCTCATCTCTCCCGATACCCAGCAGCGTATCGCCGACTTCCGCAAAGACGAATTCGGCCTCTCCCTCTTCAACCCCGTACACCTGGGGGAGATGCCGTAACCCCGGTTCCACTCTAGCGGCGTGACCTTATGGAAGAAATAGCATCCGGAATCTGGCAGGCCCTCAAGCTCATCGGCAGCCTCGACCCCGAGGTCCGGCGCATTGCCCTCTTCTCCCTCCAGGTCTCCGGCCTCGCCCTCCTGCTCGCCGCCGCCGCTGCCATACCCTACGGAATATGGCTAGCCTTCAGCCGCTTCCCCGGCCGCCGAGTCCTCATAGGCTTGACCTATTCCGGCATGGCCTTCCCGACCGTCGTCGTCGGCCTCATCGTCTTCCTCCTCCTGTCTCAGCAGGGGCCATTCGGCATACTCGGCTGGCTCTTCACCCCCTGGGCCATAATCGTCGCCCAGTTCATCATCGCGTTCCCCGTCATCGCCAGTCTAACCATGTCGGCCATATTGGCCATTAACCCCGGGATGCGGCTTCAGCTCAGGAGCCTCGGTGCAACCCGCACCCAGGCCACTTTCGCCCTCCTCGGCGAGGCCCGCGTCTCCATGGTCATCGCCCTCGCCGCCGCCTTCGGCCGCGTCGTCACAGAGGTTGGGGCCGTGATCATCGTCGGGGGCAACATCGCCGGTAACACCCGCGTCCTCACCACCGCCATCGTCCTGGAGACCCGCAAGGGCGAGTTCGCCGCCGCTATTGCCCTCGGCCTCATCCTGCTCCTGATCTCCTTCACAATCAACATCATCGCCACCCGACTCCAGGGAAGGGCCCTCGCCCGATGAACGACTCCATCTACACCCTTGACCGGCTCGTCAAGCGCTACGGCGAGAGGGAGGCTTGCAACATAGAGTCCCTGGAAATTCACCGGGGTGAGGCCCTCGGCATCATTGGCCCCAGCGGCTCCGGCAAGAGCACCCTCCTGCGCCTCCTCAACTTCCTTGAGCCTCAAACCTCGGGCACAATCCGCTTCCTCGGCCAGACCTACGACGCCCGGGCCTCGATTTCCCTCGATTTCCGCAGGCGAATGACCCTGGTCTTCCAGAGCCCCCTCCTCTTCAACACCTCCGTGCTCAACAACGTCGCCTACGGCCTCAGGCTGCGCGGCGTGAAAGACGCCAAAACCCGCGCCGCCGACTTCCTCGAAAAGCTCGGCATGGAGTCCCTGGCCCGCGAGCACCCTTCAACCATCTCCTTCGGCGAGACCCAGCGCGTCGCCCTCGCCCGGGCCCTAATCCTGGAACCCGAGGTCCTCCTCCTCGACGAACCCACCGCCAACCTGGACCCCTACAACGTGGCCCTGGTCGAAGATCTCATGCAGCGCAATGTCAGGGAGATTGGCACGACCATCGTGCTGGTCACCCACAACGTCTTCCAGGCCCGACGCCTCGCCGACCGCACGGCCCTCCTCCTTGACGGCAAAGTAGTCGAGGTCGGCCCCACAGAACAGCTCTTCTCGGAAGCCCGTGACCCCAGGACTCGCGCCTTCCTCGGCGGAGAGATGGTCTACTAGCCCCGCCTTCGCGACCCAGATATCGACCGAAGGTTGGAGGGTGTTATTCTTCCCTGAAGATCTCGTCGCCCCGCTGGAGACGCACCGCAATGTTGAAGGTCTGGTTCACCGCCCTCGGAGTAGGGTAATGGGCAGCCAAAAACCTCGCCGCCCCGACCAGGACGTGTCGGGCCGCGGGCGTTCCCCTTCGCTCCAGGTACTGCTTCATCGCGGCGTCAACTATCTGGAAGTGGTGGAACGTCGAGTCCTCCCGCAGCATCGCGTGGCCCAGCACCGCTAGAATGCCATCCGGGTCCCGGCTCCCCGCCACGTAGTCCGTCACGATTCGTGCAGCCTGCTCCACCTGCTGCTGGGAGTCCATCGCATCCAGCAGCTCCGCCCCGAGATCACCGTCGGGATTTGCGCCATTGGGCTCGGGGATGCGGCGTGGCGGCATGTTCAGGAATCGGTCGAGGTAGATGCTCATCGCCGTGTCGAACACCGCCCGCAATAATTCCACCGACGGGGCCCGTTTCAGCGCCTGGTGCAAAGCATTTCCCGCCGTCAGGGTGTTGTGCACGGTGTCCCAGTCCCCGAACTCGTTGGAAGTGTGGAACCGGGCCATCCTCAGGAAGGCGGCATAAGCCACCGCGCCGCCCAGCCGTTTGGCAGTCGCCCCCTCGCGTACAGCTTCCTGCAGCGCCTGTATCGTTGCCGATGGATCGTCCGCAAGCATCCTTTCCACCAGCCCCGACTCCCCACCCCACCCACCCCGCAACCCCGACCCCTCCTCCCAGAGCCCGGGTAGAGCACGTCGCGCCTCCCACACCATCGAAGAAAGATCAATGGGGTTCCTCCACGAATTGAGTTCCTCGCTGCGCCGGGCGCTGGCGATGCCGTGAACGAGGCTGGTCAACACCTGCGCCGCGTGCCCCCAGCCGATATGGTCCAGTAGCTCGAAGCCTTTGTTGCAGAAGTCCAGGACGTGGCCCCCGTCCAGGTATATGCGGTCAGTTGCAGCGGCAAAGACCATGTCGGCTATCTCACCCAGTGAAATGCCCAGCTCTATCGCCGTGCGGAGGCACCGTTCTGCACCCTCCTCATCGCGCACCTCGATAAATCCGCGGAACCATTCCTTGAATACGTGGGGTCGAGTCTCTCCCGTGGGAAGCGGGTCTACCATGAAGCGGGGCGGTCGCCCGGCGCACTCCGCGGCGACCTGCCTGATGCCCTGGTACAGCGCCAGCGGCCGGTCATCCGGGTAGAGGCAGTCGAGAGCATTCGCCGAACAGGTCATCATCGTCAGCGCCTGCCCCCACCCCACATCCGAGTACGTCGTCCCGAACCGTGCCGCAATCGTCAACGGGATTCGGTAATCTGTGGGAGATGATTCCAGCCCCAGCACCGACTTCGCAATCACCAACCTGATGTTGTGCTCCATCCCGTCTTCCAGCCGCCGCGACCACCTTTCCACGGGGTCGGCATCCGGCGGGCTGGGGTCTACCCACACCCGACCCTCCGCAACCGTAACCGGGAACGCCCGGACGTCGTCGGCAAAGGGGTCGAATGTCCCGCCGCTTGAGAGATCGAACCGGGCGTGATGCCAGTGACAGGTGAGAATTCCATTGCTGACCGTGCCCCTGTCCAGCGGGAATCCCATGTGAGGGCACCGGTTGTCCACTGCGGCAAACCGGTCCCCGAGAAGGAAGACTGCAATCGCATGACCGCCTCCCGTGACGACCGTGCATCCTCGGGCGCGCACCTCCTCGACTGTTCCGGCGCACAGAAGCCGCTCCGCGGTCGTAGTCATGGCACACCTCCCCCGGAATGTCACTGGCGGTCCCTTGAAATCAGCATAGCATGGCCTATCAAGGATTCCTCGAAAGGCAGGTGGTTTGCTCGGAATCCGCCCCGCACAAACAGCCCTTGACCTGAGATAAATCCTCGTGTTAGAATGACCCCCCCTTATTGGGGAACATTTCCTCCTTTGATGGATGAGTGTTCGAACTAGGGCCGCCTATCGAAAGATAGGCGGCCTGAGTTTTTGTAGAGCGGGGCAGCCCAAATATCTTCCGCTGAATAATCAAATTGCCCGCCCCTGTGGTAACATTCCCCTGTCCCCACCCCACCACTCAGGAGGTGCTCCGGTGATCTACGAAATGCGAAGATACGAAGCCGCGCCCGGCAAGATGCCTGCCCTCAACGAGGTCATGGAAGACCTTGCCGTGCCCGTCTTTGAAAAGGTAGGCATGAGGCTGGTCGGGGCCTGGACCCCCGTCGCCGGCGACTACACCAACGCCCTCTCCTACATGCTCGCCTGGGAGTCCCTCAACGAGCGCGAGGAGAAGTGGCAGGCCTTCTTCAACCACCCCGACTGGCTCGCCGGGCGTCAAGAGGTCGGCAGGAAACACGGTGCCATCGTCACCCGGGAGTTTCACACCTTCTACGGCCCCACCTCCTACTCCCCCCTCAAATAGCCCTTGCCTTATTTCCTTCCCCTATAGGAGACCTCA
The DNA here is from genome assembly GCA_965207225.1 of Dehalococcoidia bacterium. GTDB lineage: Bacteria > Chloroflexota > Dehalococcoidia > Plut-88900 > Plut-88900 > Plut-88900. The sequence goes on along the minus strand of CBDBLV010000005.1, from coordinate 1,149,628 downwards.
CCCAACTGTCATTCGGATTCCCCCCGAGGTCGGAGATGTGCCTAGGGTATGAAACTGGGGTGGGGCGGAATCCGCTCATCCTGAGGCCGCTCGAAGGGTCGAGCGGATTCCGGGAGGGGTTCCCCACGACACGACGGCTTTGCAAAGACCTCTCGAAGGAAAGAGTTGGGGTGAGGGTGAAAACGAAAGACAATAAGCTCGCCTGCCCAAATCAAAGTCACCCATGAAAACCACCCCCCTCCACCCCGCCCACCTCACCCTCGACGCCCAGATGATCGAGTTCGCCGGCTGGGACATGCCCGCCCGCTACGGCTCCGCCATCCAGGAGCACCACGCCGTACGCTCCCATGCCGGCATGTTCGATGTCTCCCACATGGGCAGGCTCTTTCTCCAGGGCCCCGACGCCCTGTCCCTCGCCGACTCCGTGGTCACCGCCGATGTAACGGCCATCCCTTCCGGCCATGCCAAATACTGCATGGCCTGCAACGAGTCAGGCGGTATCCTCGACGACCTCATCGTCTACCGCCTCCCCGACCAGCGAGTCTTCATCGTCTGCAATGCCTCCAACCGCGAGGTCATCGTAAACACCATCCGGGACAAGGCCCCCGAGTTCCCAAATGCTGACCTGGTAGACCGCACCGAGGAAACGGCCATGATCGCCGTCCAGGGCCCGACCGCCGTCTCCATCGTCCAATCCCTCTTCCCCTTCAACCCCGACTCCTCAACCCTCTTCTCCATCACCGTAGACGCCCCCTCCGACACCTTCATAGCCCGTACCGGATACACCGGTGAGGACGGAGTCGAGATCATCGTCAACGCCGACGCCGCCATCCCCACGTGGGACCGCCTCGCTGATTCCGGGGTCGCCCCTTGTGGCCTCGTGGCCCGGGACAGCCTCCGCCTGGAAGCCGCACTCCGACTCTACGGCAACGACATGAACACCACAGTCAACCCCTTCGAGGCGGGCCTGGGCCGCTTCGTAGATCTCACCGCCGGCCCTTTCACTGGCAAGGATGCTCTGCTCAAGGTCAAGGAGCAGGGCCCCGAGCGTCGGCTCGCCGGTTTCGTCATGGACGCCCGAGGTATCCCCAGGCATGGCCAGGCTATCCTCCACGAGGGTCGGGTTGTCGGTGAGGTCACCAGCGGCGGCCGCGCCCCCAGCCTCAACCTCGACATCGGCATGGGCCTTGTGCCCGTGGCCCTTGCCCGTAAGGACACAAAGATAGATATCGACATCCGCGGCCGCCATGTCCCCGCCACCGTCACCCCCATGCCCTTCTACCGCCGCCCCCGCCCCTAGTAATGTGTTCCAATTCGTTTGTGAGCCAGAGATTCCGGTACAATTGCCTTGGAGTGCTCAACCAGAGGAAACGACGATGAAGGTGACGGAACTGCAACAAGCCATCCTGGACCTGTCCGACACTGACTACGCGGAACTGGTACGCTGGCTTCGGGACCAGGACTGGGAGCGTTGGGAGCAGGAGTTTGATCGGGATGTCCGAGCCGGTAGGCTGGACGCCATGGCAGCCAAAGCTCTGGAGGCAAAAGCTAAGGGCCAGCTTGAGGCCCTGTAGGTGCACCGGACTGACCCGCGCTTTCGTCAGCTCCTCCGGGAACTGCCCGAATCGGTTCAACGGATTGCTCATCGGAACTTCGATCTCCTCAAGGCGAACCCCCAACATCCTTCGTTGCGGTTCAGAAATGTTGGGCGCTACTGGTCGGCTCGCGTGGGGGCTTCCTACCGCGCGGTGGCAGTCAGAGAAGCGGGGGACTTCTTTTGGTTCTGGATTGGTGACCATGATGAGTACATACGCGTGATTAGCCGGTAGAGTTAGAGGAGATCGCTGATCCCCACACCCTTCTACCGCCGCCCCCGCCCCGACTCCTAGCCCCTTGATGTTTCCTGCCATTTGGCGCAGAATGACATTGATGCCCCGCGTACCCTCCTCCGCGCGGCTTGTCGAGGTGATGTGAAGATGAATCCTGATGATCTCAAGTACTCCAGAGAGCACGAGTGGGTCAAGGTGGAGTCGGACGACGAGGCCCTCGTCGGCATCACCCACTTCGCCCAGGAGCAGCTAGGCGACATCGTTTTCGTCTACTTCCCCGACGACCTCGCAAACCTGGAGCAGTTCAAGTCCTTTGGTGAAATCGAGTCCCCCAAGGCCGTCTCCGAGCTCTTCGCCCCCATCAGCGGCGAAGTCCTGGAGATAAACACGGAGCTTCAGGACCGGCCCGAGCTTGTCAACGAGGAGCCCTACGGCGGCGGCTGGATGCTGAGAGTCCGCCTCTCCGACGCCTCAGAACTCGACCACCTGATGACCTCCGACCAGTACGAAGCCCTGATCGCCGAGGAAGCCTAGCCGACCCACTTCTACCCCTCATGTCATCTCCCTACATCTCCAACACCGACGCCGACCGCCAGGCTATGTTGGAGGCCACCGGCGTAGCCTCCGCCGCAGACCTGTTCTTTGAAATCCCCCAGCCCCACCGGGACCCCGACCTCAACCTCCCCGCCCCCCTCTCCGAATTGGAACTGATTCGAGAGTTACGCGCCCTCTCCCTTCAGAACGCCAACTTGGAAGACTCCGCCTGCTTCTTGGGTGCGGGTTCTTACAACCACTACATCCCCAGTGTAGTCCGTCACGTCACGGGCCGCAGTGAGTTCTACACCTCCTACACACCCTACCAGGCCGAGATTAGCCAGGGCACTCTCCAGACCACCTACGACTTCCAGTCCATGGTCTGCCACCTCACGGGCATGGACGTTGCCAACGCCGGTATGTATGACGGCTCCACCGCCCTCGCCGAGGCCGCACTCATGGCCTGCCGACTCACCCGCCGCAGCAACGTGGTTGTGCTAGACACCGTGTCCCCCATCTACCGTGACGTCATAGCCCACTACATGCGGCCCCAGGGCATCGGCATGTCCGTCCTCTCCCCCGACTCCCTCGCTGTCACCGACGCCGATGCCTGCGTCATTGCCCAGTACCCCGACTTCTACGGCCGTATCAACTCCCTCTCCTCCTGCGCCGATGCCACCCACGAGGCCAAGGCCCTCCTCGTAGTCTCCGCCGACCCCGTGGCCCTCGCCATGTTCAAGTCCCCCGGAGACTACGGCGCCGACATCGTCGTCGGCGAAGGCCAGACCATTGGCTCACCCACCACCTTCGGGGGCCCTTATGTCGGCCTCTTCGCCGCCAAGACCCGACACCTGCGCCAGATGCCCGGACGCATCGTCGGCAAGACCACCGATGACCAGGGCCGGGAGGGCTACGTCCTCACCCTCCAGACCCGCGAGCAGCACATCCGACGCCAGACCGCCACCTCCAACATCTGCACCAGCGAAGCCCTCGTCGCCCTCGCATCCACCGCATATCTCACTGCCGTTGGCCCTAAGGGTCTGGCCCACGTCGCCCGGCTCTGTTACCACAAGGCCCACTACGCCGCCTCCCAAATCGCCGAACTGCCCGGCTACTCCCTGCCTCTCGAAGGCCCCTTCTTCCGCGAATTCGTCGTCCAATGCCCCAGGGCCCCCTCCGAGATCAACGCTGTCCTCCTCGACTCCCAAATCATCGGCGGCCTCGACGTCAGCGACTCCATCCCCAACGGAATGCTCCTCTGCACCACCGAAACCAACACCCGAGACCAGATAGACCGCCTCGTCGACGCCCTCAAGGACTTGGCCTAGCCATGACCACCCCCACCCCACCCAACCGCCCCACCCTCATGGACCTCGACTCCCCCGGAGCCCGTGGCACAACCCTCCCCGAGCTTGACGTCCCCGCCTCAGACTTGCCGGACGACGCCCTCCTCCGCGGCGATCTGGACATCCCCGAAATCGGGGAATTGGGCCTCGTCCGCTACTTCACTGGCCTCAGCAAGCTCAACTTCGGCATCGACACCGGCTTCTATCCCCTGGGCAGCTGCACCATGAAGTACAACCCCAAGTGGCACGAGGAGGTCGCCCGGCTCCCGGGTTTCGCCCAGGTCCACCCCCTCCAGCCCCCCGAGTCCACGCAGGGCGCCCTTGCCATCATGCACGGGCTCCAGGACCTCCTCGCCGAGATCACAGGCGCCAGTGCCGTCAGCCTGGCCCCCCTCGCTGGGGCGCACGGCGAGATGGCCGGTCTTCTCATGATCCGCGCCTACCACGAGGAACACGGCGAAGGGGAGACCCGGAAGAAAGTCCTCATCCCCGACACCGCCCACGGCACCAACGCCGCCTCCGCCAAGATGTGCGGCTACGAGGTCGTCACCGCCCCCTCCGACTCCCAGGGAAACCTCGACGTCGAAGCCCTCAAAGAGCTCGCCGGCCCCGAGACCGCTGGCCTCATGCTCACCCTTCCCAGCACCCTCGGCCTCTTCAACCCCCGCATCCTCGATATCTGCAACGCCATCCACGATGCCGGGGCCCTGGTCTACGGCGACGGTGCCAACTTCAACGCCATCCTCGGACGTGTCCGTTTCGGCGACCTCGGCTTCGATGTGGTCCACTCCAACCTGCACAAGACCTTCAGTACACCCCACGGCGGCGGAGGCCCGGGCGCCGGGCCCGTCTGCGCCGCCGACTCCCTCGCCGACTACCTCCCAGCACCCGTCGTCTACAAGGACGATTCCGTATCTGGCCCGCAATACAGGCTCGGTCGGCCCTCCAAGTCCATCGGCAAGATCAGCGCCTTCCACTGCAACTTCGGCGTCGTGCTAAGGGCCTACGCCTACATCCGGCTACTCGGGGCCCCCGGTATGAGGGAGATCAGCGAAAACGCCGTCCTCAACGCCAACTACCTCTCCACCCGACTCCAGGAGGACTACCTGCTGCCTCACAAACGCACCTGCATGCACGAGGCCGTGTTCTCGGCCTCAAGGCAGAAGGCCCTCGGAGTCCGCGCCCTCGACATCTCCAAGCGCCTCATGGACTACGGCTTCCACCCCCCGACCATGTATTTCCCCCAGGTCGTCCCCGAGGCCCTAATGATCGAACCCACCGAGTGCGAGAGCAAGCGAACACTGGACGCCTTTGTCGACGCCATGAAAGCCATCGCCCGTGAGTCGGAGACCGACCCCGACCTCGTCAACACCGCCCCCCACACCACCCCCGTCTCCCGCCTGGACGAAGCCCAGGCCGCCCGCCACCCCGACCTCCACTGGTAACCCCACCAACTGTCATCCCGAGGCCCTGCGAGAGGTCGGGGGAAGTGTCCAGTCCCCTCTCCCTTGACGGGAGAGGGCTAGGGTGAGGGTGAATCCAATACCCCCTAAGCCCTCACCCCCGCAAATCTCCCCAGCCCCAACGAGCTGATATCCGCCAGCTTCGCCTCACCCTCCGTGATCAGCTCGGCCATCACGATTCCCACGGCTGGTGACAGCTTGAACCCGTACCCGTTGAAACCGCCGGCGAAGTACAGCCCGTCCACGCCATCCACCTTGCCCAGGATCGGCAGATTGTCCGGCGTGTTTGTGTACAGCCCCGAGAAACCGGTAAACAGCTCGGCATCTGCCAGCGACGGCATTAGGGAACTCAGCCTTCCCCAGATCCTCTGAGTCTGCTCCATGGTAGTCCCCTGGTCGAAATTCTCGGGGTCGTTTACGTGCTCGTCCTTCTGTATGTCCCCTCCCAGCATCAGGTCGGGGCTCTCCTCCCGCATGTAGGTCATTTCTACCAGGTCGAAGATTACCGGATGCGTGACCGGTGTCTTGGGCCCTTTCTTCAGGACGAACACTTCATGCCTGGTGGGTTGCAGGGGCAGGTCGTAGCCCAGTTTCTTCATCAGCCCGCCATTCCACGGCCCCCCTGCCACGACTACCGTATCAGTGGCTATCCGACCCTTCTCGCTTACCACCCCCCTCACCCGGCCCCCCTCTATCTCCACGTCCAACGCCCCGTTCCCCAGCGATATCTCCGCCCCCATCCCCCCCGCCGCCGAGGCAAAACCCTGCGCTACACCCGGCGGGTCCCCAAACCCGGATCGTGGCTCGAAGCCCATGAAGTCGACGTCAATGGGTTCAAGGTCTGGCACTATCTCTTTCAGATCTTCTCGGCTTAACTCCTTATTCTCGAAGCCCAGTTCCCGCGCCTTGGCGAAACCCGACCTTAATGCCGGTGCATACTCCTCTCCCGAAAGAAATAACACGCCTACTTCCCTCCACCCCGACTCCGCCCCCACCAGCTCCTTGAAATTCCTGAACCACTTTCGACCTTCTTTGGCCATCAGCGATATCGGCAATGCGCTCTCGCTGCCGTGCGTGAACAGCAAAAGGCTGAACCCCGTGCTGACCCCCGACGACTTCCCCGTCGACCCTGCCCCCAGCCCCTCCTTCTCCAGCAGCACCGTATCCTTGACCCCCCGCGACGCCAGGTTGAAGCAAATGCTCGTCCCTGCAAGTCCACCCCCGATTATTACGGCTTCTGCAGTGCCCCTCATAACTCACCTCTCTTACTGCTGGCTGCGACTTTCTCTTTTATGTACCCAAAGTGAAAGGGCACTTGGCTGACATCAAAACTAAAAGAGACGAGCCATCCTGGCCTCGTCTCCTTTACTCGAATCCTTGCGCCGGAAGCTTGGTCCCGGCCCCACTAATTCAATATTTGCGATCGGAGTCCTTTTCGTCCTCTACGTACGGAATCCCCAGGTCGTCAGAAAACGTGTACCACTTTCTGAACAACAAGAAGAGAATTATCAGCACCGCCGCAACGATTATCAGGAGTTCCATTGCCCGTTCTCCCTTCTTGAGTAGTAGTTGGCCCCATCGAGTGCAGATTACAAAGATGCTACGTCACACCTTCTGAGAGACTCGGTAAAACAATGATGTAATCCCATCTTGGATATGTCAAGGCTGCAAAGCCGGTTTGGCTTGTCCCGACTACTCCGCTGCCTTTGCATAACTGTCATTCCCGACTCCAGCCTGCCCCGAATCCCTCGAGGGAGTCTCAAGAGCGGAATGGGGAGGGGTCGTCCACCTACACCCTACCCCCCAAACCTCCCCACCCCCAGCGAGCTAACGTCCACTGTCCTCGACTCCCCCTCCGTCACCATCTCCGCAACCACTATCCCCACCGCTGGCGATATCTTGAACCCGTACCCGTTGAACGCTCCCACCAGGTACAACCCCTCCACCCCGCCCACCCTGTCGATTACCGGGTAGCCGTCCGGCGTCTCCGTGTACATCCCCGCATAGCTCGTGAACAGCTCCGCGTCCGCTAGGGACGGCATCCGGTGGGCGACCTTCTGCCAGGTCGACCTAGTCAGCGACATATCCGTACCCTGCTCGAAGTTGTCCGGCTCCGCCGTATCGTCGTGCTCCACGTCCCCCACCAGCGTCAGGTCGGGGCTTTCCTGGCGGAAGTACGTCAGGCTGGGAAGGTCGAAGACTACCGCGTGCCCCGAGGGCGCCCCTGGCCCGCGCTTCAGGAAGAAGACCTCGTGCCTCGTTGGCCTGAATGGGACCGGGAATCCCAGCTTCGCCATCAGCTGCCCTCCCCATGGCCCCCCGACCACTATCGCCGTGTCCGTCTCTATCCTCCCCTGCTCCGTCACCACCCCCCTCACCCGACCTCCCTCTATCTCCACGTCCAGCGCCGCATTCCCCAGCACGATCTCGGCGCCCAGCCTCCCTGCCGCCGACGCATATCCCTGCGCCACCGCCGGCGGGTCCGCGTACCCGGCGTGGGGTTCCAGTCCTATGCAGTCGATATCGTCAAGCTCCAGGTAAGGCGCGAACTCCTTTGCCTCCTCCCGACCGATAGTCCCTCCCTCAAACCCGAGCTCTCTGATCAGTGCAAAGCTCGCCTCCACCGGCTCTTCCACTTCTTTCCCCCCGAGAAACAGCACCCCCGTCTCCGTATACCCCGCGTCCACCCCAATGATCTCCTCGAAGTTGCGCAGTATGTCCTGTCCCACCTTCGCCAGCCGGGGAATGGTGTCGCTAAAGGCGCTCTGCTGCGTGAACAGCAGGAGGCTGAACCCCGTGCTCACCCCCGACGACCTCCCCGTAGAACCCGCCCCCAGGCTGGACCGCTCCACCAGGATTGGCGCCTTCACCCCCCGTTCGGCCAGGTTGTAGCAGATGCTGCACCCGTTAACCCCACCCCCGATGATCACCGCCTCAGCGCTGTTTCTCATGTTTCACCCCTGTGTCTCGAGGCCTACTCATCCACTATCGCAATCGCCTCCACCTCGATAACCAGGCCGTCGTACGCCAGCCCCGCCACCTTCACTGCCGTCGCCGCAGGCCCGGGGCTCGGGATGTACTTGTTCCTCACGTGGGTCATCTTCTCCCAGAACTTCCTCGACTCGTCACCCTTGGAGTCGTCCACGTAATACGTGTTCAGCTTCACTATGTCCTTCATCTCCGCCCCGACCTCCCCCAGCACAGTCCGCACGTTCTCGAATACGATTCGGGTCTGCTCCTCGATGTCGAAGGGCGCCAACGGTGTCCCATTGTCGTTACCCAAGATCTTTGAGCCAGGTTACCCACGAACATTGAGCCACCCTGAACGCCGATGATACGGATTATGACAGGATGCTATCGGCGGTTCAATCACCTCCCTTCTTGCCGAGGATTTTGGCCACTTTGCCCAGTAGGGCGCGGTGAGGAGAGAGCCTCTCCCGGTAGCTGGTGCCCTCGATGACGATCTGGTAGCTGGTGTTGGCCAGACGGTCCAGGGCGCTGTTGCCCAGGATGGGATCGTTGAAGAGGCCGAGCCACTCCTCGATGGCGCGGTTGGAGGTGATGACGAAGCTGGAGGCCCGATGCTTGCCGACGATGAGCTGGTAGAGGTCCGATGACTGTTGTGCGTTGAGACGGTGCAGGCCCAGGTCGTCGAGGATGAGCAGGTCGGGGGAGAGGAAGGAGCGGAAGGCTTTGTCCACCGAGTTGTCCACCCTGGCTTGGGACATGGCTTTGAAGAAGTCGTATGCGTGGATGAAGCGGACGGAGTATCCGGCTCTGACGGCGGCGTAGCCGAGGGCCTGGGCCAGGAAGCTCTTGCCGACGCCCGCCGGTCCCATGAGCAGGACGTGCTCGTGCCTGGGGATGAAGTCCAGGGAGAAGGCGGCGTCAAGGAGGCGGCGGTCCAGGGTGATTTCGGACGTCCAGTCGAAGTCCTCCAGGCGGCAGGTCTCCTCGAAGCCGGCCCGGTTCAGGCGGGTCTCGATGCGCCGGTTCTCCCTGCGGCTGACCTCGTCGGCTAGGATGATCTCCAGGAAGGCGGCATAGTCCAACTGGTCCCTTCGGGCCAGGGCGATGCGCTCGGGCAGGGTGTCCAGCATGCCGCTGAGCTTGAGGGTCTTGAGCAGCGGGGCCAGATCGACGTTGCGGTTGCGGGTCATAGCGTAACTCCTTCGGTTGGGTGATGGCCGTTGACCAGGGCGAAGACGGAGCCGGGCCTGGCGAAGCGCCCCGGCGGTATGAGGTCGGCAAGGGGCGGCGCATCCTGCTGCTCCAGGGCTTCAACCAGGATGCGCTCGACGCGGTGCACGTCGATGAGGTCCACGTCCAAGGCCTTGCGGCAGGCGTCGTTCAGCCGGTCGGGGGTGTAGCGCTGGGCGAGGCGGAGCAGCTTGTGTCCCTGCCGCACCTTGGCCCAAGGCGTGGGGCCTTCGAAGAGCCGGTCGGCGAAGGCGGCCACCGCCTCTCCCAGCTCCGCCGCGCTCTGCTTGATCTTGTCGGGCCCTCGCAGGGTGTAGGCGATGAACTCCTTTGGGTAGTCGTCGGTGTCGGTGGAGCGTTTGCCCCTGGGCTGACGGGGATGGACCTTGATCAGCTTGCCCCGGTGGTAGATGCGCACCAGCTTGCTGTCCAGCGCGATCTCCACCTGCTGCCCCGGAGGGCACAGGGCCGACGGCACCGAGTAGAGGGCGTGCTGGCAGGTCACGTGGTGGTCGCGCTGCACCTTGGCGTTGCGCCAGCGGGTAACCTCGTAGGGATCGCCGTCCCAGGGCAGCAACGTCTGGCGCTCCTCTGTGTCGAAGACCTCCACGGGCTTGCGCCTGGTGGTGCCGTGCACCCGCTGTCCGGCCACCTCACGGCACCAGTGGAGCGCTTCCTTCCGCATGTGAGGCAGGTCCCTGAAGGAGGCTCCCTTGAAGAAGCGCTCTCTCACGTACTGGACTCCCCGCTCCACCTTGGGCTTATCCCTGGGGTGGCGCACCCGGGCCGGGTCGGTGATGAAGCCCCGGCGCTGCGAGTACTCCAGGAAGCCCCTGGTCAGCCTGGGGTGCAGGGCGTCGGCCCCGGCCACCGCCGCCGGGAAGTTGTCGATGACCAGGTACTTGGGTATGCCGTCGAAGAAAGCCCAGGCCGCCTCCAGTCCGGCGACCACGTCCTCCAGCTTCTGCCCGTGGGTGGGCCAGACGAAGCTGTGCCGCGAGTAGGCCAGCACCACGATCAGCGCCCACACCGTCCGGCGGCGTCCCGTCTCCGGGTCCTCCAGCGGCCCCAGCCGACCGAAGTCCAGCTCCGCCACCTCGCCCGGAGGACTCTCCTCCATCCGCACCGTCCGAAGACTGCGGCCTCGCCAGTTGCGGCGGGCCACGAAGCGCTGTAACGACGAATAGGGCACATCGCAGCCCCGCTCCAAGAGCAACTCCCGGATGCGGGTCAGTTGCAGCCGGTCCCCGATGAGCCACTGCTGAATCTGGTCGGCCCAGGGGGACAGCCTCTCCTCTATGGGCATCTTGGTCTGCCGCGGTCCCGCACGGCCGATGGCCGCCAGCTTGCTCAGCTGCTCCTCGCTGGGACCCGGTCCGTCCCGGGACAGCCCCAACCTCTCCGCCGAGGAGATGTATTTGACCACCGTGTTCCGGGACAGGCCCGTCCCAGTCGCTATGTGGCGCTGGCTCTCTCCAGCCTGCCAGCGCCGGATGACTTCTTCTATCTCCACTCTGAGTACCTCCTTGTAGGCCATCGCGGCACCTCCTTATCAAGTGCTGCAATGGTCTAAGCTGGGGCGCTCAGGGTGGCTCAAAGACCCTGGTTATCTGGCTCAATGTTAGTGGGTATTGTGGCTCAATGTTCCTGGGTATTGACACCATGCTCATCCGCCGCTATCTGCCCCCCGACGAATACCATCTTCCCGACCTTCCAACCCTGCGAAAACGGCACCGGCATACTCCAATACCAATGCCCCTTCGGCATAATCCTTATCTTATCCATTCCAAAAGCCCTCCCTGCCTAATTCTGTCTCATCCGGCCTCCTAAGATACCCCACATCCCCCCACCCCTTCCATCCCCTTCGATTCCCATTCTCCATCATCTTGCTCCCCAAGCCGGAATCTACCCCGCGGGGCGAGGCGGGGTCTTCAGTCCCCTCCCCCTCGATGGGAGAGGGCTAGAGCCTGCCCCCGAGAAGTCGGGGGGTGAGGGTGATACGAGTGCCAAGAGACCAGTTATTCAAAGCCCTCTCGAGGGCAGAGGGCTAGATCCTGTCCCAACGCTCCAATTTTCCCATCCCGATGCCCCGCGAGGGATCTGTCGCACCTCTCCCCCAACCCACCCCATCTCTAGCCGACCACCTCCCTCCATCTCCTTCCCCCCAGTACCAAACTAGAGGCAGGCGCATGTGCATAGCACATGCGCCTGCCTCTGTTTTTTCTCCCCCTCTCCCTTACAGGCCCTAAGAGCCTGCCTCGAGTCCCTCGAGGGGGAGAGGGGGACCAAGGGGGTGAGGGTTCCCCCCCCCCCCGGGGCCCTGGGGGAAACTCCCCCAAAACTGCCCCCTCTGCCTATTGACAACTGCACTGCACGTTCTATACTAACGTTCAGACCGAATGTCTACACCCAAACTTCACAACAAATTACTGTCAATCTTCCATCACCCCTCCAACGGGGCGCCCGCTCAAGAGGCGGTTGATCTCCCCCCGGGGCCCGACCTGGCCCCGGATGCCCGCGGCCCTGCGCCGCGGAAGAACCCCCGAGGCCCGGCGTCCCCCGACGCGATCCTCACGACCTCGGATGCCTGCGGCAACCTACCGCAGAAGAAGACCCGCACCCCCGCCCCTGCACGTCAGGAGCGCAGTCGACGCGGAAGACCGTACCCGCAAAACCGCGATGGGTCCGGTAATGCCGGCCAAGCCGAAGGCTCGTTGCCGCGTCTGGCCCCCGAGGGCCGGGGCTTCGAGCAGGAGATTGCTCTCCTTCGTTCCATGATCAACCGCCTCTTGAGCAGGCGCCCCCTGGACCACACCTACATCTCCCGCTACATGCGACTCCTCATACAGGCCCAGTCCGCCCAGGCCAAAGCTCCCAGAGAGCTCACCGACGAACAGGAAGTCGACTCCCTCATCAAGAAGCTCTTCCACAAGGAGGTGGATGATGGCAATACCTCCTACTATGACCTCCTCCCCGTCCGCACAGCCAGGCCCGGGGAGAAGTGGTGGCCCTGGAGACAGCTGGTGTCCATAGATGAGCGACGCCGGGACGGCCTCATCGATGAAGAGGACTCCACCATGATGGATGCCATGAAAGAGGCCGAGGCCCGCTACTACGGCAACCCGCTCGATGATGATCTTTCTGACGACACTGACACCTTCGATGATGACCCCGACGACGATGACTATGACCCCGATGACCCGGATTCTTCTTCCAATTCCGACAACCAAGACCCCGATGATGAAGACTCCCACCCCGACTACCCGCCCTACAACCACAACCTGGACGATGACGCCCCGCCCCCCGAAGAAATGGGTCCATCCCTCTCCCCTGTAGGGGTGCCCCTTGTGGGTACCCTGGACGCCGCCCACGCCGATACCCTCCCCTCCGCCGTAGGGGCGACCGGCCGGTCGCCCGGTTGGGCCTACCCCTTTCCCAGCCCCTCACCCAAACCCCGCATCGCCCGGGGCCGCCCCCCGCCCTGACCCCTCAGGACCGCCCGACAAATAAGGCCCGACCGCGCATTCCCTTGCCCCGCCGGCCTGGTTCGCGCTACAATAAACCCCAGCAACCAGCACCCGACAACCACCTAATCGCGGTAACGGACCTTTAATTCAGTCCAGAGAGGCTGGCAAGGAAAACAGGATTACCGCAGCCGATTTCGGCCTACACCCTTGCCGCCCTCAGGCAGGGGTATTTTTTTGGCCGACACCGTCCTCCTGTCCGCCAAAGACATCCGCAAGGCCCTCAAAAGGGTCTCCCACGAGCTTGTCGAAGCTCACGCCGATACTTCGGACCTGTTGCTTATCGGCATTCTCAGCCGCGGCGAACCCCTGGCCCGGCGCATCGCCAACAACATCTCCGGCAACGGCAATGGCCGCATACCCGTCGCCGCCCTGGACACCAGGCCCTTCCGCGATGACCTTCCCTCGCCTCCTCAACCCTCCAACGGCAAAGGACTGACCATCCGCGGCGGCGTGGCAGGCCGCAACGTGGTCCTCGTTGACGACGTCCTGTTCACCGGCCGGACCGTTCGCGCCGCCCTCGATGCCATAGTCAAGCTCGGCCGCCCCCGCTCCGTGCAGCTCCTCGTCCTCATCGATAGGGGCCACCGGGAGCTCCCCATCCGCGCCGACTTCGTAGGAAAGAACATCCCGACGTCCCTCGACCAGACCGTCAAAGTCCGTTTGGAGGAGATGGATGGGAGGGACGAGGTGGTGCTGCTCGGGAGCGGTGTACCTTCAACGGATGCCGAACGTGTAGCGGGAGGTGCGAAATGGCGATAGACCTCAAGGGCCGCAACCTCGTCACCGTCGACGACGTCTCCAACGACGAGATAGAGGCTATCTTCTCCCTCGCCGACCGGATGCACACCGATATCCGTGGCCACTCCAACCTCTGCAAGGGCATGGTCATGGCCAGCCTTTTCTACGAACCCAGCACCCGCACCCGCCTCTCCTTCGAGACCGCCATGCTCCGGCTCGGAGGCAGCGTCGTGACGGCCGTAGACGTCAGCACCACCTCCATCGCCAAGGGCGAGACCCTCGCCGACACCGCACGCGTCATCAGTAGCTATGTCGACATCATCGTCGTCCGGCATCCTTGGGAAGGTGCAGCACGCGTCGTCGCCGACTACGCCTCGGTCCCCGTTATCAACGCCGGTGATGGCAGCCACGAGCACCCCACTCAGTCCCTCTGCGACCTCTACACCCTCAAACGGGAAAAGGGAGAGATCCGAGACCTCACCGTCGTCCTTTGCGGCGACCTGAGGAATGCCCGCACCGTACATTCCCTCACCTACGCCCTGGCCGGGTTTGGCGCCAACATCATGTTCATGCCCAGCAAGGGTCTTGAGCTCCCCGACTATGTGAAGGACCGCCTGAACCGCGAGTACATGGGCATCGTCACCGAGGGGAAAGGCGGTGCCTCCGCTTCCTTCAGGGAAATGGACGCCATATACCTGACCCAGTCCCAGCTTCCCCTCCCCGACCCCAACGCCAAGATGGACCTCGCCGCCCAGTTCAGTGCCACGACCCAGGCTGTCAAGCCCAACCTCGACGTCGTGTATGCCAGCCGCACGCAGAAGGAGCGCCAGGTCGACGCCCAGGACCCCTCCCCCGACGACGCCCTCCGCGTCGACAGGGAGTTCATGCGTCGTCCCAGCTTCAGGGATGCCCTCATCATGCACCCCCTCCCCCGCGTGGACGAAATCGACTACGCCCTCGATAAGGATGAACGGAGCATCTACTTCAAGCAGGCCGCCTATGGCGTGCCGGTTAGGATGGCGCTCCTCGCATCCTTCCTGGGCGTATCAAACCCCGAGGCCTCCACCCATCCCGGCAGCTTCGCCTACTCCCTGGACTATCCCCCCTATAAGTCTGAGGAAGGGATCAGGTGCCCCAACCCCACCTGCGTCTCCAACAAGGAGAGCACCTACATCACCCCCGAATTCGCCCTCGTAGATGAAAGGCCCGCCGTCCTCCGCTGCCGCTACTGCCAGCGGGACACCACCGCCGAGGCCGCAGGCAGCCGCAGGACCAGGGTCTTCCACAAGGCAGGCTTCCATCCCTCCCGACGCCTCCACACGGGAAACCTCGTTTACTTTGAATCTTTCGAACAGGCGGAGAGCCTCGGGTACCGTCCGGGATACCGGGTTCCGGGCGCCGAAACGGAGAACGAATAGCAAATTGACAACAAACATTTCGCCCCACATGCCCAACGGAACAGCCTGGTTGGTGTTGGAAGACGGCAGCTCCTTCCAGGGCGCCGCCATCGGTGCGCTAACAGAAGGCCACGGCGAGGTGGTGTTCAACACCAGCATGACCGGATACCAGGAGATCCTCACCGACCCCTCCTACGCTGGTCAGATAGTCATGCTCACCTACCCCCTCATCGGCAACTACGGCATCAACCCCGAGACCGTGGAATCGAAGAGAATCCAGGTCAGCGGCCTTGTGGTCCGCGAGGACTGTGACCTCCCGAGCCACTGGAACAGCGAGGCCACCGTTGCCGAGTTCCTCGCTTCGCAGGGCATCTCCGGCATCGCCGGCGTAGACACCCGCGCCGTCACCCGCCGCCTCCGCTCCAGGGGCGTCATGATGGGGATGATAACCAGCGACGACCCCCAGACCGCCCTCGCCCGACTCAGAAACCTTCCCAGCTACGACTCCGTGGACTACGTCTCAGAGGTCTCCACCCCGTCCCCCTACACCTGGCAGCCGACCAATGGCCCCGACTCTCCATCCCACGATATCGTAGCCCTGGACTACGGCCTGAAGTACAACATCCTCCGTATCCTCAACAGCCTCGGATGCCGGGTCACGGTCATCCCCGCCGCCACCGACGCCGAGGACATCCTCCAGATGGACCCCGACGGCCTCCTCCTATCCCCCGGCCCCGGCGACCCTGCCCTGCTCGGCAAGATCTCAGACACCGTTCGCGCCCTGGTCGGGGTCAAACCCATGATGGGAATATGCCTGGGACACCAGATGATCGGCAAGGCCTTCGGCGGCAACACCTTTAAGCTGAAGTTCGGGCATCGGGGAGCAAACCACCCCGTGCAGGACCTCGTCACGGGTCGCGTACACATCACCGCCCAGAATCACGGCTACGCCCTCGCCGCCGACTTCCCTTCTTCATCCGTAGAGGTCAGCCACATCAACCTCAACGACGATACCGTCGAAGGCCTGGCCCACCGCGAATACCCAATTGTATCCATCCAGTACCACTCCGAGGCCTCACCCGGCCCCCTCGACAACGTCTACCTCTTCAAACGCTTCCTCAGCATGGTCAATGACCATAAATAAAAAAGATGCACTAATAGTTGATGTGTTAAAATGATGCTTGCCAAAGACGCGTATTAGAGGTGCATTGATTCATGAGAACCACATTGAACATAGAAAGCAAACTCCTTGAATCAGTGGTTGAAGTCACAGGGGAGAAGAACAAGAGCAAGGCCGTCAATACCGCTCTCAAGGATTTCATCCGTCGCAAGCGCGTCCAGGAGATGTTCGAATACTGGCGTAATAACCCAATGAGCGACGAAGACTACCAGGAATACTTGGAGAACAAGAAAAAGCAGTTAGCAGCTGACGAGAGACGCCGAGCGTTTCTCGATTCGTTAAGGTACGGTTCACCTTGACCGTACTGCTGGACTCCTCCGTACTTATTCAGGCCCAAAGGATGCCCGACTCCGAAGCCTCCGTGCACCTGGGCTCGCTCCTCGCCTCCGGCGAAGCCGTAGTGACCGGCCCGATTGTCATGGAATATATACAGGGGGCCCTGAGCCCTGAGGAGTTGGACACCCTTACCGAACGGATCATTTCTCTCGATTATTTGGAAACTGACCAGATGGTCTGGGTGACAGCTGGCCGACTTAGCAACCGACTGCTGCGCACAGGTCTTTCCCTTACCGATGCCGACGTTATCATCGCCGCCACCGCCATCAGACACAACGTTCCCCTCTACACCCTGGACAAGGGCTTCATCCGAATACCTGAACTTGAGCTATACGAACCGTCATTGACCTGAACCTCCGGACCTGTAATGTACAAAACAAGGGACTTCAACCAACCGTGACCAACCTCTCCCACATCACCGCCATCTCCTTCGATGTCGACGGCACCCTCTGGGACTTCGAGACCTTCACCCGACAGGCCCTCCATCAAACCCTCGCCGAACTCCCTAACCATGATCCCCGCGCCGCTGCCAGCCTCACCGTTGACATGATGATCCACATCCGCGACCGGACCCACGCCGACTTGTGGGGCACGGTCAACGACCTCGACGCCATCCGCGAGGAGTCCATGCGCCGTGCCCTCCGCGAGGTTGGCAGGCCCAACGACGCCCTCGGCTCCCACCTGACCCGGTTCTACTTCCAGCGCCGCAACGAGGCCCGCACCCTCTTTCCCGACGTCCGTCCTGCCCTCGAACAGCTCGCCCCTCACTACAAACTCGGTCTTCTCTCCAACGGGAACAGCCGGGCCAGGGTCCTGGGCATCGAGGACCTGGTCTCCTTCGAGGTCTTCTCCCAGGACTACGACGCGATGGACAAGCCCGACCCCCGCATATTCCAAATCACCATGCGTGAGGCCGGCTGCGAGCCCCACCGGCTTCTCCACGTCGGCGATTCCCTTGAAAACGACGCCTGGGGCGCATTTGACGCCGGCGCCGTTCCCGCCTGGCTGGACCGCAACTCCACCAACCCCCAATCCCTGCCTTTTGCCGTGATCACTTCCCTGTCCGAACTACCGTTGATGCTCCTGGCGGAGCACGCTATGGAGCGCCGTTAGAATGCCCAACAAACCCTCCAAAGTCCTCGTAATTGGCTCCGGCCCCATCGTCATAGGCCAGGCCGCCGAGTTCGACTACGCCGGCACCCAGGCCTGCAAGGCCCTCCGCGAAGAGGGCGTCACCTCCGTGCTGGTCAATTCCAACCCAGCCACCATCATGACCGACGAAGACATCGCCGACATCGTATACATCGAACCCCTGACCCTTGAGGTCGTCTCCCGGATAATCGAGCAGGAGCGCCCCGACGGCGTCCTCCCGACCCTCGGCGGGCAGACTGGCCTTAATCTCGCCGTCCAGCTCGCCGAGTCTGGAGTCCTGGAAAAGTTCAACGTTCGCATGCTGGGCACGCCCCTCAACACCATCCGCAAGGCGGAGGATAGGGAGTTGTTCAAGCAGCTTCTGCGCGACATCGGGGAGCCTGCCCCTCCCAGCGCCACCGTTGAGACTGTAGAAGAAGCCTTGGCTGTGGGAGAGAGGCTTGGACTGCCCCTGGTAATAAGGCCCGCCTACACCCTCGGGGGGACGGGTGGAGGCATCGCCCGCACCCGGGATGAGCTCGCCACCGTAGCTGCGGGCGGCATTGCCGCCAGCCCCATCAATCAGGTGCTCATAGAGGTATACCTGGAGGGCTGGAAAGAGCTGGAATACGAGGTGATGCGCGATTCCGCCGACAACTGCATCACCATCTGCAACATGGAAAACATCGACCCCATGGGCGTCCACACTGGCGACAGCATCGTAGTAGCCCCGAGCCAGACCCTCTCCGACCAGGACTACCAGATGCTCCGCTCCTCCAGCATCAACATCATCCGCGCCCTCGGCATCGAGGGAGGCTGCAACGTCCAGTTCGCCCTCGCCCCCGGGCCCCTCGTCGCCGACGCCTTCGGCCAGACCGGCGTCAACGGACGGGAATACTACGTCATAGAGGTTAACCCCAGGGTGAGCCGCAGCTCCGCCTTGGCCAGCAAGGCCACGGGCTACCCTATCGCCCGGGTCGCCGCGAAGATTGCCGTCGGCAAGACCCTGGATCAGATAGGCAATGCGGTCACCGGCAAGACCAAGGCGGCATTCGAACCCTCCCTGGACTACTGCGTCGTCAAGATCCCCCGCTGGCCCTTCGACAAGTTCGCCTCCGGCGACCGCAGGCTCGGCACCCAGATGAAGGCCACGGGCGAAGTCATGGCCGTAGACCGCAGCTTCGAGGCCGCCCTTCAGAAAGCCGTGCGCTCCCTGGAGTTTGGCCAGCGCCGCCTGTTATGGGAGGACCGCGAGTGGTCCGGCGAGAACGGCAATGGCGCAATCCCGACCGACCCTAGTGACCAGCGCATCTGGGCCCTCATGGCCCACCTTCGCCGGGGCCTCAGCCCCGACGACCTCTCCCGGCTCACCGGCATCGACCCCTGGTTTACCAACAAGCTCTACAACCTCGTATACATGGAGCAGAAGCTCCTGAAAGAGCCTCTCACCCCTGTACTGATGCGCTCGGCCAAGCGCCTGGGGTTCTCCGACGAATACATTGGCACCCTCGCCGACCGCCTCCCCGAGCAGGTGCGCTACCTCCGCCGCCTCTGGGGCGTCCTCCCCGTCTACAAGATGGTCGACACCTGTGCCGCAGAGTTCGCCGCCGAGACCCCCTACTTCTACAGCTCCTACGAACAGGAGAATGAAGCCGAGGCCGTCCCCGGCCGCAGGACCGTTGTCATAGGCTCGGGGCCCATCCGCATCGGCCAGGGCATCGAGTTCGACTACTGCTCCGTCCACGCCTCCTGGGCCCTCAAGGAAGAGGGCGCCGGCTCCATCATGGTCAACTCCAACCCCGAGACCGTATCCACCGACTTCGACACCAGCGACCGCCTCTACTTCGAACCCCTGGACGAAGAGGGACTCCGGGACATCCTGGAAAACGAAAACGGCGGAGAAGGCGAAGGTGGGGACTTCCCCGAAATTGTGGTCCAGTTCGGCGGCCAGACCGCCATCAACCTCGCCGAGCCCCTCCACCGCGCCGGGGCTTCCATCCTCGGCTCCTCTTCCGACACCATAGACACGGCGGAAGACCGCCACCGATTCGAAGACTTCCTCAACCGGCTCGGCATTCCCCAGCCCCCCGGGGCCGCCATAACCTCCGTCGAAGCGGGTCTGAGCGTAGCCCAGAGCATCGGCTACCCGGTGCTCGTGCGGCCCAGCTACGTGCTCGGTGGACGCGCCATGGAGATCGTCCACAACGCCACCGAACTCATCCGTTACGTGGCCGGGGCCGTCGACGCTGCGCCCGACCGCCCCATACTCGTAGACAAGTACCTGGAGGGTATGGAAGTCGAGGTGGACGGCATCTGTGACGGCGAGCAGGTCCTCATCCCCGGCATTATGGAGCATATCGAAAGGGCCGGAGTCCACAGCGGCGACTCCATGGCCGTTTATCCCGCCCCCAGCCTCACCCCCGCCCAGAGAAAAGCCATAGTCGACTACACCGTCAGGATAGGCCTTGGGCTCCAGGTGAAGGGACTCATGAACATCCAGTACGTTGTCATGAAACCCTCCGACTCCGATGACAGCGAGGACCCCCTGGTCTACGTCCTCGAAGTAAACCCCCGGGCCAGCCGAACGGTGCCTTTCCTTTCAAAGATCACCGGTGTGCCCATGGTCCAGGCCGCCACCCGGATAATGATGGGCAAGTCCCTCGCAGAACAGGGCTATAGCACCGGTTTATGGCCCGCCAAAGAGATAGTCGCCATCAAGGCCCCCGTGTTCTCCATGTCCAAGCTCATCGGCGTCGACACCTACCTCGGCCCCGAGATGAAGTCCACCGGCGAGGTCATGGGCATCGACCACTCCCTCGGCCCGGCCCTTGCCAAGGCCCTCATGGCCAGCGACCTCATGCTCCCGCCAGAAGGTGCAGTCCTCCTCAGCATCGCCGACCGCGACAAGGCCGAGGCTCTGGACATCGTACGCACCTTCCACTCCCTCTCCTACAAGCTCTACGCCACCCAGGGCACCGCCGACATGATCGAGGCCATCGGCCTTCCGGTCACCTCCGTAGCAAAGGCCGGACAGGGCTCCCCCGACATCGTGGACATCATCCAGGACGGCACCGTAGACGTAGTGGTGAACACCATGACCGGCCACCGTACGCCGCTCAGGGATGGCTTCCAGATCCGCCGCGCCGCAGCGGAACGGCGAATCCCCTGCTTCACCTCCCTCGACACCGCCCGAGTAACCGTGGATACCCTCCTAAACGGCCCCCGTAACGTCTCCGTAAAACCCCTGGGCGCCTACCTGGAATCGAGCCCCGCATGACGAACCTTTTGCACAACCCAATACCAAATGTCCCTGCCGTTCGTGGGGTGGGGCAGAATCCGCTCATCCTGAGGCCACTCGAAGGGTCGAGCGGATTCTGGGAGAGGCTCCCCGTAGCAACAGGTTACGCTAGGGCAACATAATGCAAGACACCTTCGCCAAAGTCCTCGCCAACCACACCCTCGCCCCGGGCGTCCACTGCCTCTGGGTGGACTCCCCTCCCGTCGCCGAAAGCCGCACCCCCGGTGAGTTCGTCATGGCCGAGTGCGGAGACACCACCGACCCCCATCTCCGCAGGGCCATTAGCATCCACCGCTACGGCCCAGACCTCCTCGCCGCCGACCCCACCTTTGCCTCCGACTGGATCACCCCCGATTCCGTGGCCCTGCTCTTCAACGCCGGCAGCCCCGCCCGGAACTGGCTCTCCAGCCGTGCCCCGGGCGACGAGCTTAAAATGCTCGGCCCTCTGGGCCATGGCTACCGCATCGAACCTTCCGCGCGGCGATTGGTAATGGGCGGCGGAGGCACGGGGCTTGCACCCCTGATCGCCCTCGCTGACCAGGCCATGGCAGCAGGTAGGGAAGTAACCATCGTCTCCGCCGCCCGCAACGCCTCCCTCCTCTACCCCAGCGACTGGATCCCCGATGGCGTCACCATCATCGAAGTCACCGAGGACGGCTCCGCCGGCGAGACCGGCCTCATAACCGAGGCCCTTCCCGCCGCAATGCAAGGCGCCGATCAGGCCTTCTTCTGCGGCCCCGTCCCCATGTACCGCGCGATATGGGAGACTTGGCGCGCCCATGACATCTCCACCCCCACCCAGGTCCTCCTGGAGGTGCGCATGGCCTGCGGCTTCGGCATCTGCTACGGCTGCGCAGTCGCTACTCACTCCGGACGCAAGATGGTATGCACCCAGGGCCCGATGTTCGACCTCAACGAAGTGAATTGGACCGAGCTGTGACCCGATGCCGTCGCTTGGGGTTGGGGCCCGTGTTGATTGTTCTCATCATGGCCTTGGCTCTCGTAATTCTGGCCTGCGGAGGCGCTGGCGAGACCCCGGAGGACACCCCCACACCCCCGCCTCCCCCCTCCCCAACCCCCACGGCAACCCCGGAGCCAACGCCCGTGCCCACCCCCACCAAGCAACCGGAGGAAGCAGTGGACCTCATCGCCTTTGTCGGACAGGACGACAACATCTACACCATCCGCCCCGATGGCTCCGACCAGCAGATAGTTTCGATTCCCATGGCCGGGGAAACGGCGTCATTGGTCGGAGGTGGTTTCTTTGACAACCACACCATCTACAACTGGCCCACCTGGTCCCCCGATGCCTCGAAGCTCGCCTTTACCTCCTACTCGGCCAACGGCGACTTCCCCGGTGCCCTCTGGCTGGTCG
The DNA here is from genome assembly GCA_965207225.1 of Dehalococcoidia bacterium. GTDB lineage: Bacteria > Chloroflexota > Dehalococcoidia > Plut-88900 > Plut-88900 > Plut-88900. Next base: position 1,127,274 of record CBDBLV010000005.1, on the reverse strand, counting down.
ACATCCCCGGCGGCCTCCCCGACAAGGTCTTCGAAGACCCCGAGGACACCATAGGCCGCTTCGTGGCCCAGCGCAGCCCCCACTACGTCTACTGGTCTCCTCAGAGCGACAGGATTGCCTTCCTGGCCCCCACCCCCGAGTCTCTTGTCCTCTACATGATCGAGACTGCAGATCCCCACCACCCCGATATCGTTTCCTTCGGCGCCCCTTCCTACATGGCCTGGTCCCCCGATGGCCGGTTCCTTCTCCACCACCTCGTGCAGGACCTCGACCTCGTCGACACCCGCAACAACTTTGCCAGGGCCTCCCTCAACGCCGACTCCTTCTCCTACAGGACCCCCGCCTGGAGCCCCGACAGCACCCGTATCGCCTACGTGAACGATCTGCAGGGTGGCGAAAAGCTTGTGGTATCCGGCGTACAGGGAACATCGGTGACGGAGGTGGACAGGGTCGACGCGCTCTCGGTTTTCCTCTGGTCTCCCACCGCCAGCGAAATCGCCTATACGGAACTGGGGCCGGGGCGCAGCCTCGGCATACCCACCTACGCCGGACTCAAGATCTTTGATGCAGATACTGGAGATAAGAGACAGATCACGACCCGCGAAGTATTGGCATTCTTCTGGTCTCCCGACGGCTCGAAGATCGCCTACGTCGTCGTCGACCGTTCAACCTCCAAGATCTCCTGGTACGTTAACGACCGCACTGGCCGCAGCGAAAGGAAGCTCACCGACTTCATACCCTCCCACGAGCAGCTCTTCGTCATGTTCGCCTTCTTCGACCAGTACGCCTACTCCAACCAGCTCTGGTCCCCCGACAGCCAGGCCCTCGTCTACTCGGGCCGGGCCCCGGATTCCAACGGCTCGGGAGGAAGCACCATCCAGGTCATCTCCGTCGACGGAAATGCTCCCCCGCTTGTCATTGCCCCCGGCAACCTCGCCTTCTGGTCACCCAGGTAATGTCACGGAGAAGCGAGGAGATATGCAAGATAGAATGTATCAAATGCGCAGTACGGAAATCACTTAACATGAGGAATCCACGTAAGTTATGCCCTCTTCCCTAATTGAAATTCCTAGCGACGATATATTCAAGAATGACCGCCTAGGGCTAGAGCCAGCAATTGCTGCCCATACTCAGGCTCTATTGTCTCGAAGTCCTCAAGCCGTAGCTATCGACGGCCAATGGGGTACTGGCAAGTCAACTTTTCTGGCACTGTTGGCCGCCTTTCTACGAGGCGAGTGCGTGAAAGTTGTTGAGTTCAATGCATGGAAATTCTCTCAATCAGATCCTTTCGACATTCTTACAAGGGAGATTCTACGGCAGGTGCAGGTTTCTCTCGATAACCGAGGGCCGTCTCATCAGCGGATAATATCCTTCCTTCATAACTCAATTCCTCTAGTTTCACAAGGTGTTAAGTTGTTGTCGCTCCTTCAACCTGAACTTGAGCATGACCCTCAAGCAACTGAATTGGTGCTTCAAGCAGCGAGACATACTATTGGCACCAAAACTAACGAAAAAGTAGAACCTAAGCTGGAATCTACTGAGGACTTTGCCCTGGCTTTATCAGATGCAGCAAGGAGCTGGTCCAATCTTCCCACTGTCGTGTTGATTGACGAGTTGGACAGGTGTAATCCCGAATATGCCGTGGACATGCTACAATTATTAGAACATGTTTTTCATACTGATAATGTAGTATTCGTTGTTGCTGTAAACCTCTCTGAGTTGACACACTCGATCAGATCATTCTATGGACAAGGGTTTAACGCTGAGGGTTACTTGGAAAGATTTTTTGATGACGTTTTCACCCTACCCACATCAAAGCGCTTGCAATATATAGAAACTGCGCTCGGCTCTATTATTCCACGTAACATTTCAAGTGCCTTGCTGTTTCTCAATGCATCAGGTTTGAGCCTTAGGGAGGTAGACAAGTCGGTTCAACACCTCAGTTCAATTGTGAATTCTCATCCTCAACCACCACTCTATACTTTGACTCACTTGTGGATCGCCCGCTCTATTGCACCCGTAGAATACAGACGATTTATTGTAGGAGAGATCTCGGACAAGGCGATGGCTGACGCTGTCTTTGAGAAGGGATCCTGCAACGGTCTCCGTGCTCCTAGACAAATGCATGAAAACGCGTGTGCTCAGGAGCTGGAATTAACATTAATCAAGACTTCATGTCTTTTATCTGGGGAAACAATCCCTCCTTTCTACAGTCTCCCGGTCACCACATCAGAGTTGTATGGCTACCATGAAGAGATGGCCGAGAAAGAATTGGCTGATGGTAATGTGACAGTTGACTACTCACGGATGATAGTAGATAGAGCTACCAGAGAATCTAACATTTCGCCTACATCGGGTTACTTTAAAGACTTGCGACTAGCCACTCAGCTTCTTGAAAGAGAGGTTCCACTTCAATGACAAAACGAGATAAATGCAATGATTCCCAACCTGTGACCTTAGGCAATAGCGCCATGTGGAATCAGAGACTGAGCAGGGCATTTAGGAGTACACGAAAATGGTCAACGTAGAAGAAGGCAAAATCAAAGAGCTGGTCAAGGATCACTACGGGAGCCTCGCCCGAGGCGCGACCGGCGAACTACCCCAGGCGACCGACTGTTGTGGGGCAAACACCTGCTGTGAGACGACGCTCTACAGCGCGGAAGAAGTAGGTACTCTCCCAACCGAGGCCGTACAGGCCTCCGCCGGGTGCGGAAACCCGACTGCCCTCGCCTCCCTCAACGAAGGTGAAACGGTGGTCGACTTCGGCAGCGGCGGCGGCATCGACTGCTTCCTTGCCGCCCAGCAGGTCGGGCCAGAAGGTCGGGTCATCGGCATAGACATGACCCCCGACATGATCGCCCTCGCCAACAAGAACCGCGACAAGCTCGGCCTCTCCAACGTCGAGTTCCACCTCGCCGAGATGGAAAACACCCCCCTCGAGGACGCGACCACCGACGTCATAATCTCGAACTGCGTCATCACCCTCGCCCCCGACAAGGACGCCGTCTTCCGCGAGGCCTTCCGCATCCTGAAGCCCGGCGGCCGCATGTACATATCCGACATGGTGCTTGCAGAAGCCCTCCCACCCGACATCCAGTCCGACATGTCCCAGTGGGTAGCTTGCGTCAGCGGCGCAGACCTCAGGGAGCAATATCTGGACCGCCTGGCATCCGCCGGATTCGCAGAAGTCCGCATCATGAAAGACACCCAGTCCGCCGGCTACCCACCCGCAATCCGAGACATGGACTTCATAGCCATAAAGCCGAGTTAGGCGCTCTCCCTATCCCATCAATAGCCCTTCGTATATCGCTCATTCCGGCCCCCGACCCGGAATCCATCCCCCCGTTCCCCCAGTACCAAACTAGAGGCATGCACCTGCGCCTTGGCGCAGGTGCATGCCTCTGTTTTTTCTTCCCCCCCTCCCTTGATGGCCCTAAGGGAGAGGGGGATAAAGGGGGTGAGGGTTCCCTGGTGAATGGAGCCACCTCAACCCCGACTCCCTAACCGAAATACTCCTCGGCTTGTTAGCAGGCGGTTCATCCAGCGCAACCTCATACAGGTACTCCCCCGGAGACGCCAGCATCGCCCCCGTGCTCGCCTCCGACCCCCGCCTCCCGTACCTCCCCCGCACAGACCGCACCGACCCTGTCTCCCCAACCAGCGTCGAATCGACGGGATACAACGTCACCCTCACCCGCGCCCCGAGCGCGAAAAGCGGTGGGTCTCCCTCATCTCCCCGGTCCTGGCTGCGCCGCTCCCTGAAGTTCTCCAGGTACGTCACTGGCTATCGGGCGGCGGCGTAACCGAATAGTACCCCGTCAACAGCAGGTCCAGCTCCAGCATCAGGATCTTGTTCCACGCTATCGCCGCCCGGGACGCCAGCCCCTTGTCCTCCAGGTCTTCCATCAGGATCTGGCTCACGGTTGTCTGGACAAAGCTCATCGTTCCCACCATGAACGGCCCCGGCACCCGACCCATCGGCTTCTGCATCCGGTGGCTGTGCGCAATCCCCATCGCCACCATGTGCCAGGCAAAGGAGTAGTCCAGCTTGGCGTCCGCAGTGCGCGCCAGCCACCGCGCCAGCCCCTTCCGCCGGTTCTCCACCCGCTCCTCGTCGATCGTGCCGTCTTCCTTGCGGAAGAAGTTGTAGGTGCCGGGCTGTTCCAGCAGGTGGTCGTAAACGACTTTCGTCACCTCGTCGGCGTGGGCAATGACCGTCGGCCCCGTGGCCCGGATAAGCTCCGCATCCTCCTCTGTGAAGCTGATGAACTCCGCCATCTGCTGCAGATGCACGTCCATCTTTCGTCCCGACTTTCGGGTCACCGGCGCTTCCATGCGGCCAGTGTACTATACGGCCCGGCCACCGACACCCAACTTGACACCCTTGCCCCCGACCCTATGATGAGGCAGCCCCTGTTCATCCTGTGAAGTCCGAGAATGGAGCGTAACCATGACCCAACTCAGCTTCCCCACCGAAGGTGAAGTCCTCTCCTACGCCGAGACCTGCTCCAACTGGGGCCGCTGGGGCCCCGAGGACCAGCTCGGCACCGTAAACTTGGTTACGGAAGAGAAGAGGAAGCAGGCGGCCTCGCTGGTCAGGGACGGCGTCTCGGTATCCTGCGCCTGGACCATCAAGCCCGACCTCCCCGGCGAGCACATGTCCCGGGTCCTCCACTACATGACCGCAACCGGAGAGGCCGGCGAAAACGCCACCTGGTCCGGCGACTTCATGGGATTGGCCTATCACGGAAACTGCATCACCCACGTCGACGCCCTTTGCCACGTCTTCACCGGCGGCAAGATGTACAACGGCCATCCCGCCAACCTCGTGAACAGCGAAAATGGCGCAGAAGCCGAGTCCATAACCCTCCTCTCCCAGGGCGTCGTCACCCGGGGCGTCCTCCTCGACATCGCCCGGCTCCGGGGCGTCGACCGCATCGAGACCCCCCTCCCCATCACCCCCGACATGCTCGAAGAAGCCGAGTCCGCTGAAGATGTCCGCGTGGAATCCGGAGACGTACTCCTCATCCGCACCGGCCACCTCGCCCGCTACTATGACGGCGACGTTACCGACACCTCCGACCCCAGGCCCGGCCCCCATGTGTCCTGCGTCCCCTGGTTCAAAGAGCGAGACATCGCCATGCTCGGCGGAGACCAGAACAACGAGGTCTCCCCCAGCGGCTACCAGAACATCGGAGAGCCAAACCACGAGATCGGCATTCCCACCCTCGGCCTCTGGCTCATAGACAACATGAACCTCGAAGAAGTAGCCCAGGCCTGCGCCCAAAGAAACCGATGGGAATTCATGCTCGTCATAGCCCCCCTTCGCTTCCAGGCCGCCACCGGCTCCCCCGCCAACCCCATCGCCGTCTTTTGAAAAGCAGTAGTTTATGGTACAAGCAATTAAGGAACAGACATGGCAGAGAAGACTTTTTATTTCGAGATAGATGGCAAGGTATATGTGGCTGCCATGTCGTTCGTTGGTGCGGTTCGTGCGGAAAGCGAGCAGTCTAGGAGGATTGTAGAGAATACACACCAATGGAAGAATACAAGACTAGGTGGAGGGAGAGAATGGCTTGACTTGGCGAACAAGCTGGTTAGGAAGTTTGGTAGGGAAGGCCGCAAGGTCTTCAAGTATCGTATCGATAACCATAAGGTGGAGCTGCCCGTAAAGTACGGTGGCAAGAGAATAAAAGGAAGAATTCGGGATGACATCCCCGTACCCCTTCCATCGGGGATTGAACGCTTAGTAAGTCCTCCGGTTCCTAAGCCTAGGAAGACCGGCCCAACCCAGAAAGATCTAGAAGAGGAGCGGAAGAAGATTAACGCGCTTTCAGGTCTGCTGGGTCGCCAAGGGATCAAAGGAAAGGAAAGAGAAGCCGTCGTTAAGGCCCGGGTGAACCAGGGAGTTTTCCGAGATGGGCTACTGGAAGTGTATGGCCCCCAGTGCTGCATAACTGGCATAAGCAACGAGAAACTGTTGATTGCCAGTCACATCAAGCCCTGGTCGGAGTCAGAGGAGCACGAAAGATTGATCCCCCAAAATGGGCTGCTGTTGAATGCTTTGTATGACAAGGCTTTTGACCGGGGGCTGATTACCTTCGACGACAACTACAAGCTTAAGGTTAGCCAAGGGTTGGCTTCTTCTCAAGACGGACGACTCTACGAGATGCTTTTGAAGGATGAGGGTAAGCCAATCAAGGGGTTCCAACCAGACAAAAAGTATCTCAGATGGCACAGGCGAAAGCATGGCTTCGAGAAGTAGCGGCCCCCTCCGTCATTCCCGACCCTGATCGGGAATCCATCCCTTGGGTGGGGGTTCCGTTCGCCCTGAGCGTAGTCGAAGGGTTGACCGAACGGAACTGGGTCGGGCGTTCCCTTCCCGTAGGGATGGCTGGCTGATCGCCCCCAAAGCCCCGACCAAAACTCCCTTGACTCCTATTACAATAGTGCTAAAATGTTCCTGTGTTCGAACTGTTATTCCATAGCTCAAGGAGGAACCAAAAACCCAGGGAAGCCCACCCGACCCCACCGGGTCCCGCGTCCCTTCCCTGACCATCTAGGCGATGGATAGACGCCCTGGACCCGTCCTCGTTCCATTACATAGCTTCTTGTCCCGTTCTGTCCCTTTTCCCCTTTCCCTGGGAGCGCCTTGGACCGTCATCCCTATTGACAGTCAAGGCCCTGCACAAGGCGCTTGAACCTGCGCCCGACCCCGGGCGCCCGAAAGCTGCTCCCATAGGAACAGGGGCCTTGTCCCTCTGGGCGTCTTCCATCGCCGACCCAAACCCCAACAAACACAATGCAAACCCAATCCCCACAATCGAACACCCCCATCCCCTCCCCTTTCCCCAGTACTGAACTAGAGGCAGAGGTTGGCGCTATAGCGCCAACCTCTGCCCCTGTTCTTCTCTCCCCCTCTCCCTCAATGGCCCTGAGAGCCTGCCCCGAGTCCCTCGAGGGGGAGAGGGGGATCAAGGGGGTGAGGGTTCCCCCGCGGGGCTGGGGGCCTCCCCCTGCCCCCAGGTTTTTCCCTTTCAGGCGTCATTCAATCAAACCAGCCACGAGTTCAATCAAAGTTCAATCAACATTCAATCAAATATCCAACCCCTCATTGTCCCTACCCCGGATGTTGGGTAACATTCCCTCCAATCGTCAGCCGCATTGTAGCTAAGGAGAGTGGAGATGACCCCCACCTTCATCGACATAGACGGCCACATCACGGAGCCCGCGACCCTCTGGCAGGACTATATCGACCCCGAGTACCGGGACCACGCCATCAAGATATCCAGGGACGAAAACGGGCTTGAATACGTGGACGTTGACGGCAACAAGGCCTTCTTGGCCAGGGATGGGGCCTTTGGGGCCCTGGGCGCTATCGGCAAGGACGTGCGACCCTACCTGGAACCCGGGCGCATCTCCTGGGACGAGGCCATGGTCCCTGGCGGCTACATCGCCTCCGAACGGGCCAAGGTCATGGACCAAGAGCGGATCGACATGACCCTCGTCTACCCCTCCCTCGGCCTGGTCTGGGAATACGACTGCGACGACCCGAAAGTTGCCGCCGCCAACTGCCGGGCTTACAACGACTGGGTCTTCGACTTCTGCAGCGGAGCCCCGACTCGCCTCGTCCCCGTGGCCCACATCCCCATGGCCGACGTCGACGAGGCCATCAAGGAAATGAAAAGGACCGCGGCCCTCGGGGCCAAGGCCATGATGCTCGGCTCCGACTGCGAACCGGGAAGGCCCTACGGTCACCCTTACTTCGACCCCCTGTGGGCGGAAGCCGAGGCCCTGGACACGCCCATGACCATTCACCCTGCCACCGGGCGCAATTCCGTCTCGGCGGTGGCCTACCCCAACATCGAGGACCTGACCACCTGGTGGATCTTCCTCTACGGCGGCGAGACCGTAAAGCTGAACTTCAGCAGCTTCTTCAACCACGGCACCTTCGATAAGTTCCCTGACCTGAAGGTCGTCATCCTGGAGTCCGGCATAGGCTGGCTGGTCTGGTGGCTTGACCGGATGGACGAAAAGTTCGAGATCAACGGTTTCACCACCCCCATGAAAGAAGTCCCCAGTTCCTACTTCAAGCGCCAATGCTTCATCTCCATGGACCCCGATGAGCGCCTCGCCAAGTTCAGCATAGAAATCCTCGGTGCCGACAGGTTCATGTGGGCCTATGACTTCCCCCACTCCGACTCCATCCTCGACCCCGTCAACGAGCTGGAAAAGAACCTCGCCGACCTCCCCGAAGAAGACCGACAGAAGGTGTTCGGGCGGAATGCAATAGAGTTGTACAACCTGGCAATATAGAAAGAATCCCCTTCCCCCCTTCAAAGCTACATGAACTTCGAAATTTGCGTTGTCCCCACCGTGGATGTGGAGTAACATTCCCGACAATCATCGGACACCCCGTTAGTCAAGGAGTCAGCAGATGAACGCTACCTTCGTCGACATAGACGGCCACATCATGGAGCCTGCCAACCTTTGGCAGGACTACATAGACCCCGAGTACCGGGACCACGCCCTTAAGATCTCAAAGGACGAAAACGGCCTCGAGTACCTCAACGTGGACGGCAAGAAGTCCTTCTTCGGACGGGGCGGGGCCCTCGGGGCCCTGGGCGCTATCGGCAAGGACGCTAGGCCCTATCTGGAGCCCGGTCGCATCTCCTGGGACGAGGCCATGGTCCCCGGCGGCTACATCGCCTCCGAGCGTGCCAAGGTCATGGATGACGAACGCATAGACATGACCCTCGTCTACCCTTCCCTCGGCCTGCTGTGGGAGTACGACTGCGACGACGTCAAGGTCGCCGCAGCCAACTGCCGGGCCTATAACGACTGGGTCTTCGACTTCTGCTCCGAAGCCCCCACCCGGCTCATCCCCGTCGCCCACATCCCCATGGGCGATGTAAACGAGGCCATCAAGGAGATGAAGCGCACCGCAGCCCTCGGGGCCAAGGCCATGATGATGGGCTCCGACTGCAGCCCCGGCAGGCCATACGGCCACCCCTACTTCGACCCCCTGTGGGAAGAGGCCGTGGCCCTGGACATGCCCATGACCATACACCCGTCCACCGGACAAAACTCCGTTACGGCAGTAGCATACCCGAACCCCGAGGACCAGACCCCCTGGTGGCTCTTCCTCTACGGCGGCGAGACCGTGAAGCTCAACTTCAGCAGCTACTTCAACCACGGCACCTTTGACAGGTTCCCGGACCTGAAGGTCGTCATCCTCGAGTCCGGCATAGGCTGGCTGGTCTGGTGGCTCGACCGCATGGACGAAAAGTTCGAGATAAACGGCTTCACCACCCCCATGAAGGAGATACCCAGCACCTACTTTAAGCGCCAGGCCTTCATCTCCATGGACCCCGACGAGAGACTCGCGCCGCTCAGCATCGAAATCCTCGGTGCCGACAGGTTCATGTGGGCCTATGACTTCCCCCACTCCGACTCCATCCTCGACCCCGTAAATGAGCTGGAGAAGAACTTGGGAGACCTGCCGGAGGAAGACCAGCGGAGGGTGTTCGGCGGCAACGCCATGGAGCTTTACAAGCTGGCCTCCTAGAGCCCGACTTCAGCCTGGCCCCGACCGTCCGCCCTCGCAAAGAACTGGGAGGTGAGCAACCGTGTCCGCGCTCAGACTCATCGACATCGACAGCCACGTCCTCGAACCCCCCGACCTCTGGACTGAAAACATCGAGCCGCAGTACAGGGACCGGGCCCTCCGCTTCGAAAAAGACGAGAAGGGCTGGGAGTACATGTGCGTGGACAACCGGCACCACCACGGCTACTTCCTGGATGGGGGCATTTTCGGCAGGGCCGGAGCCGGCCAGCCCGACCCCCCACATCCCATCGAGGACTACCTGACCCCCGGCAAGGTCGGCTACGCCGAGGGTCGGCCCCCCGGCGCCTACGACCCCGACGAGCACGTCAAGGTCCTCGACCAACGCGGCATAGACACCGTCATCCTCTACCCCACCCTTGGCCTCACTTGGGAGACCGTCTGCCCCGACCCAGGCCTTGCCCTCGCCTACGCCCGCGTCTACAACGATTGGATCGCCGGGTTCTGCGCCACCAGTCCCGACCGCCTCGCCCACGTCGCCCACATTCCGCTAAGGGACATCGAAGGTGCGGTGGAAGAAGTACGCAGGGTGAAGGGCCAGGGGGCCAGGGGCCTCATGATCTACGGCCGACCCACCAACGGCGGCTCCTACGGCGACTCCCACTTCGATCCGCTATGGGACGTATGCCAGGAGCTGGATCTGCCCGTCTCCCTCCACGCGTCGGGCAACCCCAGGTACTTCGGCAATGAGCTATATCCCGAAGCTGACCACACCGTCACCTGGTGGGTCTATATGTGGGCGGCGGAAGACGTGAAGCTCGGCTTCACCACTTTCTTCCAGGGCGGCGTCTTCGAACGGTTCCCAGCCTTCAAGCTGGTCGTAACTGAGTCGGGGAGCGGGTGGCTGCCCCACTGGCTGGAGCGCATGGACGAGTACTACGAGATCTTCGGCTTCACCACCGGCATGAAGATGAAACCCACCGACTACTTCAAGCGCCAGTGCTGGATCGACATGGAGCCCGAGGAAAAAGAAGCCCACCGACCCATCCAGCTCCTCGGCGCCGACCGCTTCCTCTGGGCCGGAGACTTCCCCCACAGCGACTCCAGCGCCGACCCCGTAGGCGAACTCAAAGAAAACCTCAGCTCCCTCCCCGAACCCGACCAGCGCAAGATCATGGGCGAAAACGCCATCGCCCTCTACAACCTGTAGCTGCCGACACGTTCCCCGCTAAAGACTTAGCAAGTCCTCGGCTGGCGGGGCTGGGCGCCGCTCATGCTGAGGCCCTCGAAATATGAGCGGGGGGTGACCAGAGGCATAACCCTCGCCGGCTAAAGCCTCCTCACGCGAAGAGAGGCAGCACCTCCTCCCCAAAGAACTGCACCTGCTCCCGCATCTCCTCGAAGTCATCCACAGCGAAGTCCTGTATGATCACGTGCTCAATCCCCTCCCCGCTCAGCCCCCGGATCTGCTCCGCTACCTCTTCCGGACTCCCGACGCACCTCGTGAACTTGTAGGACCTCTCCCCCAACCCCCTCGGTGAGTTCATGACCACGCTGTCCCGGAACCTCTCTACGGCCCTTTCATGGGTTCGGTCCACCCGCATGGCGATCGTATGCGCCATCTCCAGCGTTGCCGGGTCCCGACCCGCCTCCTCCGCCAGCCGTTTCACCGCTTCAACCCGCTCCCCCAACGTCTGGTCTCCCACCGCCGTAAGCAGCCAGCCCGTGCCCCACTTCACCACCCGCTCCGGGGTCCTGGGCCCCGTGCCGGTGATATAGATCGGGAAGGGATCTTGGACGGGCTTGGGGTGCAGGGAGATGTCCTCGAACTCGTAGTGCTTCCCTGAATGGCTTGTCGTCTCCTGTGTGAATATCAGGTGGAGAACCTCCAGCGCCTCCTCGAACATCTCGCCCCGGTGCGACTTTCGCAGCCGGGGATGGACGTTGGTGAACTCGTCCCGGTAGTGCCCGATGCCCGCCGCCAGGTTCACCCGACCCCCGCTTAGTACGTCCAACGTAGCCAGCTGCTTCGCCAGGGCCACGGGCTCCCGCAGCGGCAGCGAAAGCGCCGCCACCCCGAGCCTGATCCGCTCAGTAATCGCCGCCGCAGAGGCCAGGGTAATTAGTATCTCGTAAACGTTGGGCGGCCGGTCATAACGGAGCCGTGCCTCCCTTGGCGTATTCAGGTGGTCGTTACCCCACGCCGAGTGAAACCCCAGCCCCTCGGCCAGCGTGAACAGGGACATCAGCTGTCCAGGCGCCGAGAAGCCGGAGGGCATGTAGATGCCCTCCCGACCAGCCGGGACCTGGATCCCGAATTTGACCATGAGTCTGACGGTTCCTATCGCAGGGGGTAGGTAGTAGTATAGCCGTCGTAGGCGAGAGATTGCGCCGCTCTGGGCAGACTGGCAGGAGGAACCATGAAAACCATAGAGATGGACTTCTCGAAGAGGTGCTGGGAGGAGGATGGCAAGGTTCACAACCGCTGGCACCCCGACATCCCCCCCGCCCTGGAGGTCGACCCCGAAGAGGAGGTCTACCTCCAGACCCGCGACGCCCTCGACGGCCAGATTACTCCTGAATCAACGCTAGAAGACGTCCCCAACATCGACGGCGGAGTTGTCCACCCCATGACCGGGCCCGTCTACGTCAAGGGCGCCAAGCCCGGTGACCTCCTCGAGATCGACATCATAGACATCGTGCCCGGGACCTTTGGCTTCACTGGCATCCTGCCCCACTTCGGCTTCCTCTCGGACCTGTTCACCGACCCCTTCCTCGTCAAGTGGTCGATGGACGGAAAGCACGCCGTATCGGAGCAGCTGCCCGGCGTCCGCATCCCCGAGGCCTCCTTCATGGGCACCATCGGCGTTGCCCCCTCCCGGGCCCTCCTCGAAGAGTGCCGGGAGCGCGAGGCCCGCGCTGCCGAGGCCGGAGGCGTCGCCGAACCCCCCGACAAATCGGGCGCCGCCCCCACATGGGAACCCGTCGCCTCCGAAGGCCTCAGGACCATCCCGCCTCGGGAGAACGGCGGCAACATGGACATCAAGCAGCTTACAAAGGGCGTTCGCCTTCTCTGCCCCGTCTTCGTCGACGGCGGCATGTTCTCCTGCGGCGACGGCCATTTCGCCCAGGGTGACGGCGAGACCTGTGGCACGGCGGTCGAGATGGCTGCAGCCATCCACGCCCGGTTCCGAATAAGAGAGGGCGCCGCCGAAAAAGGCAACATCCGCTTCCCCTTATTCGAGTCGGATACCTACTGGACCTCCCCTGAGATGGCTGCCCCCAAACGCTTCATCGCCACCACCGGCATGCCCATCGAAAACGGGCGCAACGAGTCGGGCAACATCACCCTCGCCACCCGACAGGCCCTGCTCAACATGATCGACCTCCTTGAAGGCCGTGGCTTCAGCCGGGCGCAGGCCTACTGCATCACCAGCGTGGCCGTGGACTTCAAGGTCAGCGAGGTCGTGGACCTCCCCAACGTCTGCGTTTCCGCCTTTCTGCCCCTGGACATCTTTGAAGGTTAGGGAGTGGCGAAAAATGAAGACCATAGAGATCGACTATTCCAAGAGGTGCGCCGACGAACCCAAGAAGTGCCACAACCGCTGGCACCCCGACATCCCCCCCGCCCTGGAAGTAGACCCCGATGAAGAGGTCTACATGCAGACCCGTGACGCCTCCGACGGTCAGTGCACCCCCGACTCCACTTCCCAGTCCCTCCTCGGCTTCAGCCGTGACGTCGTCCACCCACTCACCGGCCCCGTCTACGTCAAGGGCGCAAAGCCCGGCGACCTGCTGGAAATCGACATCATAGACATCGTACCCGGCACCTTCGGCTTCACCTCCATCAAGCCGGGCTTCGGCTTCCTCGCCGACCTCTACACCGAGCCCTTCCTCGCCAAGTGGTCGATGGACGGGAAGCACGCAGTCTCGGAGCAGGTCCCGGGTGTCCGTGTCCCCGAGTCCTCCTTCATGGGCACCATTGGTGTAGCCCCCTCCCGGGCTTTGCTGGAGGAGTGTCGGGAGCGCGAGGCCCGCGCCGCTGAGGCTGGCGGTACTGCCCTGCCCCCGAACAAGGTAGGCGCCGTACCATCCTGGGATCCCATTGCCTCAGAGGGCCTCAGGACCATGCCCCCCAGGGAGAACGGCGGGAACATGGACATCAGGCAGTTGACCAAGGGAGTCCGACTCCTCTGCCCCGTGTTCGTCGAAGGAGGTCTCTTCTCGGCAGGCGACGCCCACTTCGCCCAGGGAGACAGCGAGTGCTGCGGCACCGCCATCGAGATGTCCGCAGCCATCCACGCCCGCTTCCGCATCAGGGAGGGAGCAGCCGAGAGGGGCAACATCCGCTTCCCCATCTTCGAGTCCGACACCTACTGGACCTCCCCCGAGATCGCAGCACCCAAGCGTTTCATCGCCACCACCGGCATGCCCATCGCCGACGGCAAGAACGACTCCGGCAACGTCACCCTCGCCACCCGGCAGGCCCTCCTCAACATGGTCAACCTGCTCATGGACCGCGGCTACAGCCGGGAGCAGGCATACGTCATCTGCAGCGTCGCCGTCGACTTCAAGGTCAGCGAAGTCGTCGACCTCCCCAACGTCTGCGTCTCCGCCTTCCTCCCCCTGGACATCTTCGACTCGTAGCACATCCACCCACCGCTCCAATTGCCGCAGTCGTCATTCCGGCCTCCGAGCCGGCTGCAAGTGCACCTATGGCGTGAATCCATCCCCGGGGGTTGGGCATTCCGCTCGCCCTGAGGCTCTCGAAGGGTCTCAAGAGCGGAATGGTTCGGGGCGCCCGATTGAAGCTCCGAGCGGTTTTGGGTAGAATCGAGCGGCAGGAAGCACCTTGGACTCTTCCCACTAACTGACATTTGTATAGAGTCGGATGGTGGGGCTGAGGGCGCTCATGCTGAGGCACTCGAAGTATGAGCGGGAAGTGTATTGGGGACACGGGCAATAGAAGAGGTGTAATCAGTGGTTGCCCAAGTCCCTGGTCTCAAAAGGCGACTCACAGGAGGAATTTCTTGAAGTTTGACAGAGTTATCTCGGCCGACTCCCACGTTGTCGAACCCACCGACCTCTGGTGGAACGCCATCGGCTCCAGGTTCGGCGAACGGACGCCCCGCATCGTCAACGAATACCTGGGCAAGCAGGGCCGCTTCTTCTATACCGGCGCCCAGTATCTGAAGATCGACGAGACCGAGGCCGAAATGTCGGACATGGGCGAACTGGAGGACGCAGGCAAGGACCCGGCCGTGCGCGTGCGGTTCCAGGAGGAAGCGAAAGTCGAAGCCGAGGTCCTGAACCCGACCCTCATGATGCTCGCCATGCAGGGCCGGGACCGTGAAGTCGTCAGGGCGTCCTCCCAGGCCTACAACGACTGGCTCGCCGATTTCGTCTCCTACAGCCCCAGCACCCTGATCGGCATCGGCGCCATCCCTATGGAGGATGTGGACTGGGGCCTCGCAGAGCTTGAACGCATTTCAAAGAAGGGCCTCAAGGGCGCAATGATTAACGTAGTCCCCCCCGAAGGCTCGAAACCCTACAGGGACAAATACTACGATCCCTTCTGGGCAGCCGCCGAAGATGCCGGTATAGCCATCACCCTGCACTCGATAACCGGCCGGGTCCCCGACCCCCTCCACTTCCACACCAGGGAGGACATGGAGCGCGCCCCCAGCACCTGGGTCGACCTCTTCCTTGAGCTCACCACCACCCTCGCCGACGACTTCATCTTCGGCAAGATCCTGGACCGTTTCCCCAAGCTGAAGCTCATCTGCGCCGAGTGGGAGATTTCCTGGGTGCCCATGTTCATGTTCCGCATGGACCAGGTCCAGGGAGCCGCCGCCCACCGGATGCCCATGGAAAAACTCGACCTGCTCGCCAGCGACTACATCAAGAAACGCATGTGGCACGGCATGATCGACGACCCCTTCGGCCGGGACGCAGTCCGGCACATCGGCGCCGACGGCGTGATGTGGGGTTCCGACTTCCCCCACATCCGCTCCATAGGCCTCGACGCCCACCAGTCCCTTGAGCGCATCCTCGACGGCCTCTCCACCGAGGAGCAGGAAAAACTCGTCGGCGGCAACGTAGCAAAAGTCCACGGGTTGTAGAGGAACTCCCTTCGTAATGTCCTCTCCCGAACAGGTGACAATTGCACAATGTCTCCCGGTGGGGCAGGGGCCGCTCATGCTGAGGCACTCGAAGCATGTCCTGAGCTTAGTCGAAGGGTATGAGCGGGGGGAGGTATTACGGTTAGATGTTCAAAACAACAGACGGAATCAATAGCTAGGCAGGAGCCCCGTCAAACAAAAACGCCTTTTAATCAACAGGAGAAACCGAGATGGCCAACCAAAACGTAATGTTCAGCCCCCGACGCCTGGGCCACGCCAACCTGTTCGTGGGTGAATTGGAGCGCTCGTCGGAGTTCTACACCAATGTATGCGGGTTGACCGAGGTCTTCCGTGAGCCCCCCATCAAGGCCATCTTCCTCAGCAACGGCAGCTCCCACCACGACGTCGCCCTGATCGAGGTCTCCAGGAAGGCCCGAAAGGCGGGTGACGGGTCCTCGCTGATTTCGGAGAAGCGAGGCATGACGCCCGGCCTCAACCACTTCGGCTGGGAGATGGAGAACGAAGCCGTCCTCCTTGAGGCCTACGAACGGGCCCTCGAGTCGGGACTGCCCATCCACCGCACCGCCGACCACCAGGTCTCCCACAGCGTCTACCTCTTCGACCCCGAGGGCAACTACCACGAGTTCTACGCCGACGCCGCGAAGGATTGGCGAGAAGTCTGGCAGCATGGCAACACCGAAGTCCTGACCGTCAAGTGGACCCCCGACAACGCTGAGCGTTCCACAGACCCCCGCTACGCCGTGGACCCCGAACTCATCCCCCAGCCCGGCGCCATGATCCCCAGTAGGCAGGTGGGATACGGAGTAATCGTGGCCGAGGACTATCAGGGCCTTGTCGACTTCTACAAGGACGTGGCCGGGCTGGAGGTGGCGCACTCGGCGGATGACGGCTCCTACACCGTATTCACCGGCCCCCTCGGCAGACGAGACCTCGCGATAGTTCCCCTGACCGAGGCCCGCACCCCCGGCATGCACCACGTCGGCTTTGAGCTCCAGTCCGAGCAGGAGCTTGAAACCGCGGAATCCGCCGTCCGTGCCAGGGGCATCGAACCGGAAGTCAGCATCGACTCCCCCGCCAAGCGCAGCTTCTTCCTCCTCGACCCCGATGGCATCCGCCTCGAATTCTACGTCCGCCGAAACGGCTCCTGGCAAATCACTCCTGGGGTAGATGTAGCCTATCAGCTATAGAAAAGATTCCCTCCTGCCCTCTAAGACCTTTCCAAATATCCCTCTGGGGTCCCGGGGCCGCTCGTTCTGAGGCACTCGAAGTGCGAGCGGGGTAGGGGGTTAAGCGATCTGGGAGGTACTAAAGACGCACCGTTCTGTTGAGCAAAGACCCCATAAAGGGCGTCGGCTTAGTAATCCATGAACTTCTCCAACGTCATCTCCAGCGTCGAGGCCCACGCCGCCGGCTGTCCCCTCAGGGTCATAACCGGCGGCTTTCCTGTGATCCCCGGCAACACGGTCGTCGAGAAGACCCAGTACCTCCGCGACGAGATGGATCACCTTCGCACCGCTGTCCTCTTCGAGCCCCGCGGCCACTCCGGCATGTGCGCCACCGTCATCACCGAGTCCTCAGCCCCCGGCGCCGACCTCGGTATGCTCATCCTGGAACCCCAGGGCTACGTCCCCATGTGCGGCCACTGCACCATTGCTACCTGCACCGTCCTCGTCGAAACCGGAATGGTGCAGGTCGAGGAGCCGGTTACGAAAATCAATTTGGAAACCCTGGCTGGTCTGATAGAGGCCCGGGTCTCGGTCGAAAACGGACGCGCCAGGTCGGTCACCATCCGCAACGTCCCGGCTTTCCTGTACGAAAAGGGAGTCAAGCTCAATACAAGGGAGTTCGGCGAAATTGTGCTCGACATCGCCTACGGCGGAATGTACTACCTGCTAGTCCCCGCAGAATCGGCGGGGCTAACCCTGAAAGAAGGTGAACTGGACAGGATCATAACCTCCGGCATAAGCATCCGCGACGATGCCCTTGAACAGCTCCACATCGTCCACCCGGGGCTCGACGATCGAGAACAGTCTCACTACGGCGGCACCATGCAGGTCCAATTCTACGGCCCCCCCACCCACCCCGACGCCCACTCCAAGAACGTGGTCGTCATTCCCCCCAACAGCATCGACCGCTCTCCCTGTGGCACAGGCACCTGCTCCCGACTCGCAACCCTCTACGCCGATGGCAAGATCGGCTTGGGCGAGGAGTTCGTATACGAAAGCTACATCGGTACGCTCTTCCGTGTCCGGGCCGTGGAGGAAACAATGATCGGAAACTACAAGGCCATCGTGCCGGAGCTCACGGGCTCAGGCCACATCACAGCCATGCACCAGTTCGTCCTGGACCCCGATGACCCCCTCAAGCACGGCTTCCTCATGACCTAGCCCCGAGAAACCAGACAAGGATCAGTACATGAAATTCGGCATATCTTACGCCTACTACCAGGACGCAAAGCAGGTCCGGGACTCGGCGCGGCTGGTGGAGTCCTCGGGCTACGATTCCCTCTGGGTCACCGAGAACGTCCACAGCGGCCCCGAGGCCCTCGAACCCATGGTGGTTCTCAGCCAGTTCGCCGCCTACACCGAGCGTATCAACATAGGCCCGGCGGTCGTATTGCTCCCGCTCAGGAACCCCGTCGGATTTGCCCATGCCGTAGCCACCGTCGACCACCTCTCCGAGGGCCGGTTCATCCTCGGGGTCGGGGCGGGAGGCAACGCCGTCGAAGGTTACGAGGCCTATGGAGTCCCCGTCGCCGAACGCGGCAAGCGCTGCAACGAGACCCTGGAGATCATGACTAACCTCTGGACCGGCGAACCCTACTCCTTCAACGGCCAGTTCTCCAAGTTCTCCGAATACGCCCTCGGCGCCCGACCCTACCAGAGGCCCCATCCCCCCGTCTGGCTCGGCGGCGACGCCCCGCCAGTCCTCCGAAGAGCCGGTAGGTGGGGTGACGGCTTCTTCCCCGCCCACACCCACCCCCAGGAAACGGCGGAAATGTTCCGCAAGGTCGACGAATATCGCCGCGAATGGGGTCGGCAAGACAAAGAATTCACCAACGCCATCTACCTGTACGTCCACTTCGCCGAGTCCGGCGAAAAGGCCCAGGCCGACGCCCGCGCCACCCTCGAAGAACGCTACACCTACCCCGTTTCCCACGTCCATGCCGGCGTCAACTCCGTGGTGGGAACGGTGGAGCAGTGCGTACGCGCGTTGAAAGAGTACCAGGCCATAGGCGTGTCCCACGTCATACTGGACCCGGCATGCGCCTTTGACCAGCTGCCGTCAACGGTCGAGAAGGCTGCCCGGGAAGTCATGCCCTATTTCAAGTAAGGAGGACCCGTGCCCATGGCTGACATCAAGTTCGGAGTGACCTATTCGGAAAGGCCCGACTTCACAGACCTCCCCGCCTACGCCCGACGCGTGGAGGACCTGGGCTTCGCCTCCATCTGGGTCACCGAAAACATCTCCTCTGGAGCCCCCGCTCTGGAGTGCTTCACCGCCCTGTCCTTCATGGCTGCCCACACCAACAAGCTCATGCTCGGCCCCTCCGTGATGCTCCTCCCTGTCAGGAACCCCATCCTCGTGGCCCAGACCGTGGCCAGCCTCGACATCCTGTCCGGAGGACGAGTGGTCCTGGGAGTCGGCGTGGGTGAAGTCACCCCCGATCTGGCGGCCCACGGGGTCGACTTCCGGGAACGGGCAAGCCGCTCCAACGAGGCCCTCGAAATCATCAAGAGACTGTGGACCGAGGACTCAGTGACCTTCCACGGCAAGCATTTCGACATGGATAACTACCAGCTTATCCCCAGGCCCGTCCAGAAGCCCCACCCCCGGATTCATGTGGGCGGCGGCGCAGCCACCGTCGTCCGCCGGGCCGGCCGCTTCGCCGACTCCCTAATCCCCGTAAGCAAGACCCCCGCCGAGGCCAGGGCCATGTTCGAAAGCGCAGAGCAGACCGCCCGGGACTCCGGCCGCGACCCATCCACCATGACCAGGGTCATGCACCTCTTCCTATGCTTCGCGAATAGCTCAGAACAAGCCGCCGGCATAGCCTCCGGAGTTTTCACCCGACGCTACAACAGCCAGACCAACGTTCCCCCCGACGCCCCCCACCTCCTCGGCACAGCCGACCGAATACGGGACACCGTGCAGTCCTTCATAGACGTCGGGGTGACGGAGTTCGTCCTGAACGTCGTGTGCCCGCCGGAGGAGGGGATAGGTCAGGCGGCTAGGTTCGCCCAAGAGGTTATGCCCCATTTCAAATAACGGGAGAGTCCTCTGATGGCGGACATCAAATTCGGAGTAACATATTCGGAAAGGCCCGACTTCACAGACCTCCCCGCCTACGCCCGACGCATCGAAGAGCTGGGCTTCGACTCCATTTGGGTCACGGAGAACATCTCCTCGGGAGCCCATTCTTTGGAGTGCTTCACCGCGCTGTCCTTCATTGCGGCTCACACCAGCAGGCTCACCCTTGGCCCCTCCGTGACGCTCCTTCCCATCCGGAACCCCATCCTCGTGGCCCAGACCGTGGCCAGCCTCGACATCCTGTCCGGGGGCCGGGTTGTCCTCGGCGTGGGTGTGGGCAACGACACCCCTGACCTCGCAGCCTACGGCGGCAACGCCCGGGAAAGGGCAACCCGCTCCGACGAATCCCTCGCAATCATCAAGAGGCTCTGGACCGAGGACTCCGTGACCTTCCACGGCAGGCACTTCGACCTGGACGGCTACCAGCTGGTCCCCAGGCCCGTGCAAAAGCCCCACCCCCGGATTCACGTGGGCGGCGGCGCAGCTACCGTCGTCCGCCGTGCCGGTCGCTTCGCCGACTCCCTGATTCCCGTAGGCACAACCCCCGACGACGCCAGGGCCATGTTCGAAGGCGCCGAGCAGTCCGCCCGTGACTCGGGCCGCGATCCATCGACCATGACCAGGGCAATGCACATCTTCCTCTGCTTCGCAGGCAGTACGGAGGAGGCTGCCAATATAGCCTCCGACGTCTACACCATCCGCGCCAACCGCGAGACCAACATCCCCCCCGACTCCCCTCACCTCCTCGGCGCCCCCGGCCACATACGGGACACCCTGCAGTCCTTCATAGACATCGGCGTAACCGAATTCGTCATGAACCTGGTCTGCCACCCGGAAGAAGGAATACACCAGGCAGAACGTTTCGCCAAAGAAGTGATGCCCGGGTTTAGGTAGAGGGAAATCCTTCAGGCAAAGGGATTTACGACCCGCACTCCTGTCGGTTCGAAATGGCGAACGTTGCGAGTAACCACGGCTAGTCCGTGCTCAAGGGCTGTGGCGGCAATAAAGAGGTCCACGCTTGGGTGACCAAGTGCTGCCGACAGCCGACCCCAACGGCTTGCTATAGCGAGGTCTATTGGCAAAATTCGTTCCCCACACCAGGCTAGGACGCTTTCCAACCAGAGGGTTAGAGAGTAGGCGAATGCTGGGTTGCGCCGACGTTGCTGGGCGATCCCGCGCTCTACTTCTCCTAACGACACTACGCTAAGGTAAACCTCGGCTAACTTTTGGGCCTCTAACCACCGCACTAACCCAGGATTGCGCTCACGCCGTCGAACCAACGACAACACATCAGTATCTAGCAGTAACATCACAGATCAACGGGTCGAAATGGAAGAGGTAGCCGCTCGAATTCCTGGTCGTCTTGGGGCATTTGTAGAAGCAACTCGACTAGGGTAGGCGCATTGGCTTTTTCCATACCGCGAAGGCGTTCGTACTCCTCTGAGGCCAATACCACCACCGCAGGTTGACCGCGTCGGGTTACTCGTTGCGGCTCTCCCGCTAGCGCAGCGTTGACTAGGGCACTGAATCTATTCTTGGCGTCCTGTAAAGGCCACTCATTCATAATAATCACCTGGCTAGATTAACTGGCTAGATTATAGCATCCCTGGACCTGCGTTGGAAACAGGTATTTTCCCAGCGACCAATTAGTTCTACCACCATTCTGCCATTACGGAGAAGCCAGTGACGAAGCCCTACGCCCATTGCACACCCCCGACCCCTCTGATATTCTCTCCTAGCCCCTGGACGGGGCTTTCACCATCAGGAGGTATCCCATGGCCGGCGCCACCCCCGAGACTATCGCGTACAGATCAGAAACGTCCCGCTCGAAGCAGCTCTACGAGCAGGGCCTCAGGGTGCTGCCCGGCGGGAACAGCCGCCACTCCGTTACCATGAACCCCTACCCCATCTACGTCAGCAGGGCCAGCGGCTGCAAGCTCGTCGACGTGGAAGGGGAGGAGCGCCTCGACTTCATCAACAACATGACCTCCCTCATCCACGGCCACGCCCACCCGACTATCGTCGAAGCCGTCAGCAAGCAGCTGGAAATGGGCACCGCCTTCGCCATGCCCACCGAGCCCGAGGTCGAGCTCGCCAACCTCCTGGTAGACCGCATCGACTACATAGACAAGCTCCGCTTCTGCAACTCGGGCAGCGAGGCGGTCATGCTGTGCATCAAGGCCGCCCGGGCCCGCACCGGCAGGTTCAAGATCGCCAAGATCGAAGGTGCATACCACGGCAGCTACGACTACGCCCAGGTCAGCGAGGCCGCCAACCCCAATGACTGGGGCGACCCCGTGTTCCCGACCAGCGTGTCCGAGCCCAGCGTCTCCCCCAGGGTCACCGAAGAAGTCATCGCCATGCCCTGGAACAACATCGACGCCTGCGCCTCCATAATCGAGCGCCACAGGGACGAGCTTGCCGCCGTAGTCATCGATCCCCTCCCCGCCGCCCTCGGGTGGGTGCCCCCGGCCCCCGGCTTCCTGGAGCAGATCAGGAAGATTACCCAGGACTTCGGCATTCTCCTGATAGCCGATGAGGTCATAAGCTTCCGTATCTCCTACAAAGGCGCCTGCGACCACTTCGGCATCAACCCCGACCTCACCGCCCTGGCCAAGATAATCGGCGGCGGCTTCCCCGTTGGCGCGGTGGCCGGCACCGACGACGTCATGGAGGTCTTCGACCACCGCTCCGGGCACAAGGTGCACCACGGCGGCACCTTCAACGCCAACCCCGTGACCATGACCGCCGGCCTCACCGCCATGAAGATGATGACCCCCGAGGAATACGACCGCATCGGCGAACTTGGGGACTACGCCCGGGGCAAGCTCAACGACCTCATAGTCAGGAAAGAAGTCCCAGCCCAGGTCACCGGCATCGGCTCCCTCTTCTGGTTCCACCTTGGAGACAAGAAATGGAACGACTTCCGGGAGTTCGAGGCCTCAGGCCCGGGCCAGGAGACCTTCAACAAGTTCACCCACGAGATGTTGGGGCGAGGGATCGTCTACGCAGGCCGGGGCCTGGCCTGCATCTCTACCGCCATGGGCCACGAGGAAATGGACGCATACGTGGACGCCGTCGACGCCTCCCTGGACGCCGTCGGTTACTAGGAAGACAGCGGAAGTTCCCCGTCCTCAAACATAAGGAATTAAGTGGGCGTCATGTGTGGCCGGTGCATATGGCGCCCATGCTTTAGGCGACGACACGGCAATTTATGGACTCCTGGCTGAAAGACCTCAAAGTCCTGGACGCAAGCAATGGCATCGCCGGGTCGTTCTGTTCAAGGCTCCTCGGCCGCTGCGGCGCCGAGGTCCTGAAACTCGAGCCCCCAGCCTCCGGCGACCCCGTCAGGACCTTCGCCCCCTTCTTCAACGACATTCCCCACAACGAAAGAAGCGGCCTTTTCCTCTACCTCAACAGTGGCAAGCGTAGCCTCACCCTTGACCCGACCAACGCCGCCGGCCGCCGCATCTTCCAACACCTCGTCGCCCAGGCTGACGTACTCGTAGAGAGCTTTCCCCCCGGCCACCTCGACTCCCTCGGCCTCAACTACGACGCCCTCAGCGCAGCCAACCCGGCCCTCGTCCAGATCTCGGTGTCCGACTTCGGCCAGTGGGGCCCCTACTCCGCCTACCAGGCCAACGATCTCATACAGAACGCCGTAAGCGGGCTCATGTACCCCACCGGCTTCCCCGACCAGCAGCCCGTGCCCTCCGGCGGCTACCTTCCCCAGTTCATTTCTGGGATGGCCGGGGTCATCGCTGCCCTTGCCGCTCTCCACGGCAGGGAGGCCTCGGGGCAGGGGCAGATGGTCGACCTTGCAATGCTGGAGGTCGCCGCCAATTACCTCGAAACCACCCTCGTCCTTTACACCTACCAGGGAATCGTCCGGGGCCGCACCGGAAGCACCCTCTCTCCCCCCACCCCCCTTTGCGACATGTACCGCACCCGGGACGGCTACATGATCGTGACTTCCCTGACCCAGCAGCAGCGCCAATCCCTCTTCGAGATGATCGGCCACCCGGAGCTCGTGGACACCTTCGAATCGGCTCTGTCCAGGGCCATCCCCGAGGAGGCCAAGCAGACCCTGTGGGACTCTATCGGCGCTTGGCTGGGCGAGCAGGACACGGAGGAGGCCTTCGAGCTTTCCCAGCTTCTGAGAATACCCTGCGCCAAGGTCGACACCGCGGAAAACCTCTTCAACGACAAGCACCTCAACGAACGGGGCTTCTTCCAAAAGCTCGACCACCCCGACTTCGGAGAAATCAGCCTGCCGGGCACCGGCCTCACGGTCGAAGGTGAACCCGCCCCACCCCCCGCCCCGGCCCCGACCCTCGGCGAAGCCAACAGGGAGATCTATCAGCACAGGCTGGGCATCTCCGACCGGGAGCTGGCGATGCTTGGCTCGGGACGAGTGATCTGACATGAACGTCCAGTTAAAGAATCTGCCTCTCAGGAACATCAGGATCGTCGACCTGACCCGCTACTGGGCCGGGCCCTACGCCACCCAGTTCATGGCCTCCCTCGGCGCCGAAGTCATACGCGTCGAGGCCACCGTATACGTCGATGCCGTCCGGTACATGCTCCCCCCCGACGGCATAGAGGACACCGAGGATCCCCACAACCGCGGCTCCTACTTCCACATGGGCAACCGCAACAAGAACAGTGTAGCCCTGGACCTTCAGACGGAACGGGGTCGAGACCTCCTCCTTGGTCTCGTGTCCATTGCCGACGTGGTGATCGAGAACTACAGCGCCCGGGTCATGGGCAACCTCCGCCTCGAATACGAAGACTTGGTAAAGGTCCGCCCCGACCTGGTTATGATTAGCATGCCC
This sequence comes from Dehalococcoidia bacterium, assembly GCA_965207225.1. Classification (GTDB taxonomy): domain Bacteria; phylum Chloroflexota; class Dehalococcoidia; order Plut-88900; family Plut-88900; genus Plut-88900. The sequence continues at coordinate 1,102,420 of CBDBLV010000005.1, read as the reverse complement.
TCCTTCGGGAGGTCGGGGCCCTACAGGGACTACGTCTGCTTCGGCGAGGCCCTCGAAGGAATGACCGGCCTTTCCCACATGACCGGACACCCCGACGGCCCGCCAGTACGCTCTTCCGGGGCCTACACGGACCCTGGGTCGGGGATGTGGGGGGTCTACGCCATACTTGCCGCCCTGCAAAGGCGACAGCGTACGGGCCGGGGAGCCCGGATGGACCTGTCTCAGCAGGAGGGGTTCATCGGCATCCTCAGCGACTCGGTGCTCGACTACACCATGAATGGCCGCATCAGGAAACGCCTCGGCGCCCGACACCTCTCCCGCGCCCCCCAGGGCGCCTACCGCTGCAAGGGTGAAGACGAATGGGTGGCTATCTCAGCCGAGAGCGATAGGCACTGGGAGGCCCTGTGCACGACGATGGGACGCAATGACCTCCTCCGGGAGTCCCGGTATCGCCATATCCTCGCCCGTTTCCGCCTCCAGGATGAGATCGATGAGTCGATCAACGCCTGGACCTCTGCTCTGGGGGCCAGGGAGGTGATGGCCCGACTCCAGGAAGCCGGGGTGCCCTGTGGTATCGTGAGCAAGGCCAACGACCTCTTCGAAGACCCCCACTTCAAGGAGCGCGGCTTCTTCGAGATCACGGATCATCCGTCCGTGGGCAAATACCCCCACTTCGGGATGCCCTTCAAGATGTCGAAGACGCCCGGGGGAAGTCATTCCCCCGCCCCTCTCTACGGTGAGCACAACCGCAGGGTCTTCTGCGAAGTCCTCGGGCTGGGAGAGAACGAATACAACCGGTTGTTGGAAGGGCGTGTATCGGCCGAGGCCCCACTGATCGGCGACTAGCGCCAGCGGAGGTTTGCATCATGGGCGATAGTTCAGACATTTCCGGCGAAGTTGCCATAGTTACCGGCGCGGCCCAGGGCATAGGGCGCGGCATAGCCCGCGTCCTCGCCGAGGCCGGGGTCAAGATCGTCATCGGTGACATCCAGCCCGCCGACAGGACCGTCTCCGAGATCAAGGACATGGGTGCCGAGGCCGTTGGCATGGTCATGGATACCAGCAACCCCAGGGAAGCCGACGCCCTCGTCGACCTGGCCACAAACGAATTTGGCCGGCTCGACATCCTCGTCAACAACGCCGGCATAGACGCCCCCAGGGGCAACGCCTGGGACCTCCCCGACGAGGAATGGCGACGCACTATAGACGTGAACGTCAACGGCGTCTTCTACTGCTCCAGGGCCGCCCTGGGCCCGATGATGAAGGCGAAAAAGGGATTCATCGCCAACATGAGCTCCCAGGCCGCTCGCGTCGGGGAGCCCGGGATGTCACCGGCCTACAACGCCAGCAAGGCAGCGCTGCTCGGCATGACCATGGAGTTTGCCCTCCAGGGCGCCGACTACGGCATCAGGGTCGTCGCCCTCATGCCCGGCGCCATCGACTCCCGTGAGCCCGGCTGGTCCGAGGAGCGCAAGGCCGAGGTTCTCGTCGAATACCCCCTCGGCATCGGTACCCCCAGGGACATCGGCGAGATGATCAGGCACCTCGCCAGCCCCGCATCCAGGTGGGTGTCGGGAACTGCCGTCCAGCTTACCGGTGGCTACCAGAGAGGCAAGTCATGGTTCTAGACTACGAAGTCCGCGACAGGGTCGCCTACATCACCATGAATCGACCCCAGGCCATGAACGCCATCAACGAGGAGCTTAAGCAGAGGCTCCGTACCGCTATCGAGGAAGTCGACCGGGACCCGAATGTCTGGGTCGCCATAGTAACCGGCGCGGGCGACAGGGCATTCAGCGCCGGGGGAGACCTCAAGGAGTACGTCACCCGGGAGCTTGAAGGCCCGGGCCAGCCCTACTCCATGTTCAAGCACTATGACCAGCCCATGTCCGTGAAGCCCTTCATTGCCGCCATCAACGGCTACTGCCTCGCCGGTGGCCTCGAGCTGGCCATCGCCTGCGACATCAGGATCGCCTCGAATACCGCCTCCTTCGGCTGCCCCGAGCCCCGCTGGGGCCTCCTCCACGGCTATGGCGCCCTGCGCCTCCCCAAAATAATCGGCATGTCCGACGCCATGGAGCTCCTGTTAACCGGCGACTTCATCGACGCCGAAAAGGCCCTGCGTATCGGCCTCGTGAGCCAGGTGGTGCCCCCCGACGCCCTCATGTCCACCGCCGAGTCCCTGGCCCGGCGCATCTGCGAAAACGCCCCCCTTTCCGTACGCGTCACCCGGGACCTCGCCTACCGCGGCTCCAACATGCCCCACAACGAGGGTCTCCACCTCGTCCACACCCTCATGTCAGCCCTCTACGAAAGCGCCGACAGCAAAGAAGGCCCCAAAGCCTTCTCCGAAAAACGAAAACCCAACTACCAGGCCCGCTAACAAGACTCCCCCGCCGCCCCCCCAATCCACACCCCTCACTGTCATTCCGAACGGCAGTGAGGAATCTGGGGCGGTTCGGTGCAGGTCTCCCAACCCACCTCGCCATTCACCCCCCCTCCCCCCATCTCCGTCATTCCCGACCCTGATCGGGAATCCATCCCCGGCGTGGGGTGGGGCCGCTCGTGCTGAGCTCCGTCGAAGTATGAGCGGGGGGTGGCCCACGCATCTTCAAGCCCTCGCATACCTCCACCGTCAGCCGACGCCCCTCACTGTCATTCCGAACGGCAGTGAGGAATCTGGGGCGGTTCGGTGCAGGTCCCCCAAACCCACCTCGGCATTCACCATCACCCCTTTCCCATTCCGAAGCCCCGCGAGGAATCTCAAACGCCCCTCCCCCAACCTACCTCGTCCATAGCTGCTCACACCCTTCCCACCCTCCTCCCCCCTTGGCAAAGACATATCAAAAATGCAACGCATTTTTGATATGTCAATAAAACAGGGCGGGCGGGCGGGACTCATATTACTCCCGGGGCGGCCGGGAGGGGATGCCTTCCCCCCAGTACTGAACTAGAGGCCCAAGGCGGAGAGGGTTCCCTTGAGGGGCCGGGGGGAAAATCCCCCCAAAACACCCCCTTTGCCTCTTGACTTCTGCCATATACGTTCTATACTAACGTTCAGACCTAATGTCTACACCCAAACATCACAACAAGACCTTGTCAAACAGGGGGCCCGCCAAACCGGGCCCCCGACGCCCCCAAAAAGGGGCGCCTGCTCAAGAGGCGGTTGGTCTCCTCAAGCCCGACCCCCTCGCGGATGCCCGCGGCCGCAGACCGCGGAAGAACCCCCGTACCCGGGCTGCCTGCCAGGGCACGGATGCCTGCGGCACTGAGCCGCGGAAGAGACCCCGCTCCGCCTCCCCGGGCGTAGAAGCGGATGCATGCGGCACTGCGCCGCGGAAGAACCCCCGCTCCGCCTTACCGGGCGTAGAAGCGGATGCCTGCGGCATTGCGCCGCGGAAGAACCCCCGCTCCGCCTTACCGGGCGTAGAAGCGGATGCCTGCGGTGCTGCACCGCGGAAGAGTCCCCGTGCCCGGGCTACCTACCAGGGCACGGATGCCCGCGGCCGCAAGCCGCGGAAGACTTCCCGCCCCGTCGGGCGCGGCCGAAGGCCCAGGGGCCGACGCCCCAACCGTCGCCGCTCCCTGTCCCACACTTCTCCTTCCCTGCCCCGGCTGTGCACCGACAGCCCGGACATCGAAGGCGAAATCGCCCTCCTCCGCTCGTTGACCAACCGCCTCTTGAGCACGCGCCCCCTGGACTACACCCAGATCAACCGCTGCCTCCGACTCATCATCCGGGCATACTCGGCCCAGGCCAAGGCCCCCAAGCAGCTCACCGACGAAGAGCAAATCGACAATCTCATCAAGAAGGTCTTCCAGGACAACGTAGACAGGGGTGACCTCGACTTCCGCGACCTCATCCCCGTCCGCATGGCCCGGCCCGGAGACAGGTGGTGGCCCTGGAGACACCTCATCCCCATCCATAACCGCTGGCGCTTCGGCCTCATCGACCCCGACGAGCCCTGGCCCCCGGAAGAAGATGAATGGCCAGCCGATGAACAGGCCATGCGCAGGTTCGCCGGGACCTACATCCCCCCGGACTTCCTTGATGACCTCGAAGAGGATGACGACGAAGACGACGACTATGACCCCGACCCTGATGACGATGAAGACGCCGACACCCTCCCCTCCCCCGTAGGGGTGCCCCTTGTGGGTACCCTGGACGCCACCCACATCGATACCCTCCCTGACGGTAGGGCCGAGGGAAGGAGTCCTACCCCCTCTCCCTTGAGGGGAGAGGGTTGGGGTGAGGGTGATCCCCTCCCCGTCGGTGGTGCCGCTCATGCTGAGACCCTCGAAGTACGAGCGTGGGATGGCCCGCATACCACCGACCCGTCACCCCATGACGAAGACCCCCCACCCCGCATCGCCCGGGGCCGCCCCCCTCCCTGACCCCCTCCGTCATCCCGCCCCCGAGCCGGCTGCAAGATGCGCCCACGGCGTGAATCCATCCTCGCCCCTTCCTTATGCGTCATCCCCTCCCTTCTCCCCAGTATTGAACTAGAGGCAGAGGTTGGCGCTTCAGCGCCAACCTCTGCCTCTGTTCTTCTTTCCCCCTCTCCTTTAAAGGCCCTAAGGGAGAGGGGGATAAAGGGGGTGAGGGTTCCTGTTCCTATCCCGCTCCTTAAACAATCAAAGCCGTGCCTGAAACCCCAAAACAATCGAACATCCTACACCCCTCCCACCTCACCCCGATACGGAATCGAAGAGCTCGCCCCCGTCCTCTGCACCGACACCGCCGCTGCCCTGTTCGCAAATTCCACCGCCTCCGCTAGCGACGCCCCTTCGCTCAGCCTCGCCGCCAGCCCCCCGAGAAAGCAGTCTCCGGCTCCCGTCGGGTCCACCGCCTCCACCTCGACGCCCGGGTGCAGGGTGTCCCCATCCGCAGTGACAACCAGAGCGCCCCCCTTACCCAGCGTCACTATCGCGCATCCCGCTCCCCTCGCCACCAGCCCGCGGGCCGCCGCCGCGATGCTCTCACGTTCCTCCGGAGTCTCGGCAAGGCCCGACATCTCCGCCAGCTCCGTCTCGTTCAGGCACAGTATGCCCACCAGTGATAGCAGGGCATCGGGCAGGGGCAGCGCCGGAGCAGCGTTCAGGATGGTCGTGACGCCTGCCCCTCTGGCAATCGACAGGAACCTCTGTACAGCCTCGATGTGCACTTCAAGCTGTGCTAAAGCGACACCCGCACCTTCGATAATGCCGGACTGCGAGTCCACGTCCCCGGCAGACAGCCGGGAGTTAGCCCCCACCGCTACCACGATCGTGTTCTCCGCCTGCTCATCAACCGTGATGAGAGCCATCCCCGTCGGAACATCCGCCCGACCCACCCCCACCGCCCCGATGCCCTCCTCCCCCATGAACTCCAGCAGCTCCTCACCGAACGGGTCTTCCCCCACGCTCCCGAGCATGTACACTGACGCACACCCGAGACGCCTTGCTGCAACCGCCTGGTTCAGCCCCTTGCCCCCCGCCACCCGCGTCAGCCCCGAGGCGAACACCGTCTCGCCCGGCCGGGGCATTCTCTCCGCCGTGGCTATCAGGTCCATGTTGATGCCCCCGGCTACGACTATAGGCTTGATGTTAAGATGCTCCTTTACTGGGGCTCGGACCCGCACAATATACCCCAACCGAGGCCCGCATAGCCCCGCAATTGGAGGTGCTTCCAATGCCTAGACCCATCATCCTCGACGTTGACGCCGGCGTCGACGACGCCCTCGCCATTCTCCTTGCCCTCGCCTCTCCCGAGGTGGATGTGATCGGGATCACCACGGTCAGCGGCAACGCCCATGTTGACAACTGCACCAGGAACGTCCTGCGTATCCTCTCCTTCGTGCAGGAAGGAAAGAGGCCTCCCGTGTTCAAGGGTGAGTCGGCGCCCCTGGTCAAGGAGCTCTACATGGCCGCCGCGGTCCACGGCGAGGATGGTCTTGGCGACTTGGGCGACGACTACTACCCTGGCCTCGACTGGGACCTCCTGTCCGACACGCACGCCGTCCAAGCCCTCGCTGACATGGCCGCCGAGAAGCCGGGCGAGGTAACCATAGTCGCCACCGGCCCCGTCACAAACGTTGCCCTGGCCATCCGGCAGTTCCCCGACAAGATGTCCCAGGCCGCAGAGATCGTCATCATGGGCGGTGCCGTCGACGCCCCCGGCAACATCGAGCCCCTCTTTGCCGCCGAGTTCAACACCTACGTAGACCCCGAAGCCCTCTACGTCCTCCTCGAGTCCGGCATCCCCCTTACCTTCGTCCCCACCGACGCTACCCACGGCATCGGCCTGATGAGAAGCGCTGCCCGGGAGTGGTTCGTCGACAAGGGCGGCAGGGCCGGCCGGTTCGCCTTCGACTGCTGCCAGTTCTACATGGACTTCACCCAGGCCCAGAGCGGCTTCGACGGCACCTACATGCACGACCCCATGGCCACCGCAGTTGTGATCGACCCTTCCCTGATGACCGACGCCCCCCGTCGCATCCATGTTGAAGTCAAGGAAGGCCTGACAAGAGGAATGACCGTCCCCTACCGGCCTCCGGCAAACGTGGGAATCGAGCCCAACTGCCGGGTAGCGTCCGGCGTGGACGGTGAGCGCTTCATCGAAATGCTCCTGTCGAGGATCGGGGGGCTGGCCTAGGTCGTCTCCTCGTACCGAGCCAGTACGAACAGCAGAGAGCTCAGCCGGTTCAGGTAGCGCGGTATCTCCGTATTCGTCAGCAGCCCCGAGTCCATGAGCTCGACCGTCCGCCTCTCCGCCCGGCGCACCGTCGACCGGGCCAGGTCTATCGCTGCCCCCGCACCCGACCCCCCTGGCATGATGAACTCCCGCGGCGGCTCGATCTTCTCGGTCAGTGTGTCGGTCGTCTCCTCCAGCTTGTCCACCATTTCGGCAGTGACCTTCTGGAAGTGCTGCAGGAACTTCGGGTAGAACTCCGTGTCTATCGCAATCTCCCCCCCGACCGTGAACGCCTCCTTCTGCAGCCCCAGAAGTATCTCCCTCACGTCCTCCTTGGCAGACAGCGCCCGCCCGAGCCCCATCGCCGATACAGCCTCGTCCAGCGCTCCGTACGCCTCGCATCGAGGGTCGGCCTTGGATACCCGGCCGCCGTAAAGCAGCCCCGTCTGGCCGCCGTCTCCGAATCCCGTGTACATGGGGGGTGTCTTGGGCATGACCGAATTATATCAGTGGGCGGACCTCAATCCTCTCGCTCATCCAGTTGTCGTCCCTCAGGCAGCGCCCGAGGGGAGTGGGGCCGCTCGTGCTGAGGCCCTCGAAGTATGAGCGGAGGGGCGTCGCGCCTTCAGGTCGATGCTGTATAGGCAGTCCCAGATCGCACGGAGGCATCCTAAAGGGATGGGCAAACGGCTTACAGCGCCAAACACTCCCTCAAATGCGTAAGCGAGAGGTTGCCCCCGCTAAGTATCAGCACCGTCTTCCGACCCTTTATCCTTTCCCTCAAAGCCTGCGCCGCCGCTAAAGGCGCAGCCCCCGCACCCTCCGCCAGGTTGTGTGTCTTCTCCAGCATCTGCACCACCGCCCGGCGTATGTCGTCCTCCGAGACCAGTATGTAGTCGTCCAGCAGGTCCCTTATCACGGCCTGAGACCCCTCAAATGACACCCGCACGGAGATCCCCTCCGCAAAGGTGGTAGTTGGAGATTCGACAAGACGCCCTTCCTTCCATGACAGATACGGTGACAAGGAAGCTTCCGAGGATACGCCGATGATCTCCAGCTCGGGCTTGATAGCCTTGCCCGCTATGCAAAGGCTGGACGCGAAGCCTGCCCCCGCCTATGGGCACTATCACCACCTCGGCATCCGGAAGGTCTTCCAGGATCTCCACCATGCACGTCCCCAGCCCCGACACAAAGTCATGGTCCTCGGCATCATTGAACAGCCGGTAACCCTTCTCCTCGGCTATGGTCTGCAGGTGGTCCCGGGCCTCATCGTAGTCTGCCCCATAGGTCATTAGCTCCGCCCCGAAGTTTCGGATCGCCTCCGCCTTGCCTGGGTTCGGATTCGAAGGCAGGGCAATCGTTGCATGGCACCCGAATAGCTGGCTGGCATACGCCACCGACTGTCCGAAGTTTCCCGTGGATGCGACGGCCACGCCCTTCTTAAGCTGCTCGGGGCTCAGGTTCGCTATGGCATTCAGGCCGCCCCTGATCTTGAACGACCCGATAGCCGTGTGGTTCTCATGCTTGACGTAGGTCTCTGACCCCAGCAGAGCATCCAGCCCCGGGTAGTGGTGCAGAGGCGTCGGGCTCATATACCTCTTCAGCAACCCGTGAGCCTTAGTGATTGCCTGGATATCGGTGGAGTATTTCATTAAGTAGCACCAAGCGATGTCTTCAGTTCCTCTAATGACGCATTGCCTCCCGACTGAATAAGCACGACCTTATTCCCTTTTAGACGGTCCCTCAGCTTTAGCGCTGCTGCAAGGGGCACGGCGCCCGCGCCCTCAGCCAGGTTATGGGTCTTTTCCAGCATAAGGACTATAGCCCTGCGTATCTCGTCATCTTCAACCGCTACGAAATCGTCCATCAGTTCGCTCATGATCCGGAACGGGATCTCCTCGGTCACCTTGACCCCGATACCCTCTGCGAAGGTCGTCATGGTGGAGTCGACCAGTTCGCCCTTCTTCCATGACAGGTAGGGCGAAGCGGCCTGGGCGCTGCACACACCGATGACCTCGGTGTCCGGCTTGAGACCCTTCGCCGCGATGGACACAGCCGACGCCAACCCCCCACCCCCGACCGGAAAGATTACCACGTCCACGTCCGGAAGCTGGTCGAGGATCTCCAGCATTATGGTGCCGCTGCCGGCCATGAACCGGGCGTCGGTGGAGTCGCTCACGTACTGGCAGCCTCGCCCATCCACGATCTCCCGGATGGCCGCGGGGTCCGAGTCATACACCGTGTCGCTCAGCACCACTTCCGCCCCAAAGGCCTTTATCGCCTCCATCTTCGACGGATTGGGGTTCTCCGGCAGCACTACTATCACTCTGGCCCCGAATATCTGCCCCGCATACGCCATCCCCTGGCCAAAGTTCCCCGAAGAAGCAAGCACCACCCCCCGCTCCTTCTGTTCCGGGGAGAGCAGCGACATGATATTCAGCGATCCCCTGATCTTGAATGCCCCGAGCCTCGTGTGGTTCTCATGCTTCACGTATGTCTCACAGCCCAGTATCGCGTCAAGGCCCGGGTAGTGGTGCAGGGGAGTCGGGGACATGTACTTGGAGAGCAGGTCGCGTGCGCGGTAGATATCCTGGAGGGTGGGTCTAGTCATGGTGGGTAACTGGGGGTGGTGGGAGTTAGACCTCGGTGGGGACCAGGCGCCAGTCGTAGGGGGCCTGGGACATGACCTGCGGCCCGTCCTTGGTGATGAGCAGCTGCTCTTCCAGCTTCACCTGTTCCGTCCCGTTCTCCCGACCGAAGCTAGCCTCCATGCAGATCACCATGTTCTCCTGCACCTCACCCACGTCATTGCCGAATCCGGTGTCGTCCATGTCTGGGAAATACAGGGCCGGCCATTCGTCGGACATCCCCGCCCCGTGGGCCAACACCACGTAGCGGTTGCGCTTGTACTCGTCCGGCACTTCGGGCATCGAGTTGGCGATGTCCTTGAATGCAGCGCCCGGTACGAACTTGGGGATTCCCGTCTGAACAAACTCATAGGCGCGCTTGTAGGCGTCAAGCTGCTCTTCGTTGGGCTGCACGTCGCCGCATAGGTAGGTGCGGGAGATGTCGGCGAAATAGCCTAGTGGCCCGGCCATGTCCGTGTCCATTGCCACCAGATTGCCGGGAAGCACCACCCTTTCCGTTGCCTCCCTGTGCAGCCAGGGGTTCGTATTCCCTCCCGAGGCCAGCAGCTTGCCGTCTATCCGCTCTCCCCCGTATTCCAGGTTGGTCCCCGACATGATGGAGTACAGTTTGTTCTCGGTGACACCTGGCTCTATGGCGTCCCTGACCCTCGACACCGCCACGTCTGCAATGGCGCAGGCCTGGCGTATGGCGGCTATTTCGTCGGGAGTCTTGATCGCCCTCGCCCAGCCCACCGGCGCAAGCGCCCCCTCCACCCGGATCCCCAGTTCCGTGAGAGCAAGGACACTGTCGGGGTCCATGCGGTCTATCCCCAGCTTCTCCCCCGCGATCCCCAGCTCTTCGAGCACGGTCTTGAATTCCGCAGCCCATCTCCTGGTGGCTTCCGGCGTGTAGGTGCCCAACTGCCAGAACTCGAAGGTGTTTATCCAGCGCAGCTCGATCTCATCATCAACCACGGCCGAATCCAGGCGGCTGGGCTGGAATATGATGGGCTTGCCCTCCCGGGGCACGAGCACCGACTTGTTCTTGTGGCGGAGCATGAAGCTCTCCATCAGCCGTGTCCCTGTGGCATAGCGCATATTGACCGGGTCCCACAGCAGGATTGCACCGAGGTCTGCCTTGGCTATTTCGGCCTGCAGCCGGGCGATGCGGTCCCGGCGCATTCGCTTGACGTCGATTCTCTCCTCAAAATCGACGACCTGCCGACCCGTAACGTCCTTTTCGTGAAACTGCTTGGGCGCCATGTTCAACCTCCGGGATCGGGAAGCGGGACCTCTGCTGCTTAGTTCATGAAACGCCAGTCGAAGGGCGCCTGGGAGATGATCTCCGGGCCGTCCGCCTTGATCAAGAGCTGTTCCTCCAGCTTCACCTGTTCGGAGCCGCTCTCCCTCCCGAAGCTGGCCTCCATGCAAATGACCATGTTCTCCTTGATCTCGCCGTCATAGTTTCGTGGTTCGTCGGGACGTGGGTCCTTGAAGTAGATCGCCGGCCATTCGTCCGACATACCCGCTCCGTGGGCCATCAGGGGATAGCGGTTCCGGTTGTACTCCGGCGGCATGGTCGGTGCCTTCTCCGCAACCTCTACGAATGAAGCCCCCGGAACGAAATAGGGAATGGTGGAATAGATGTAGTCGTAGGCCCTCTTGTACGCGTCCATCTGCTCTTCGTTGGGGTTTCCATCTCCGCACAGGTACGTCCTGGAGATATCTGCGAAGTAGCCCATGGGCCCGGCCATATCCGTGTCTATTGCGACCAGGTTGCCCGGCAAAACCAGCCGGTCCGAGGCATCCCTCTTGATCCACGGATTGGTGTTGCCCCCTGCGGTAAGCAGCTTGCCATCTATCCGCTCCCCTCCCTTGGACAGGTTGTAGCCCTGGAGAACTGCGAACAGATCGTTCTCGGTGATGCCGGGCCTGATGGCCTCCTGGACCTTCGCCAGGCCCACGTCGCCGATCGCACATGCCTGACGGATCAAGGTGATCTCATCCGGGGTCTTGATAGCCCGCGCCCGAGACAGCGGCTCCAGCGCGTCAACCAGCGCAAAACCCTTGTCCAAAAGCGCATTGATGGTGAAAGCGTCCAGCCTGTCGATTCCCAGCCGGTTGGAGGAGATGCCCAGAGACGTGAGCGTGTCTTTCAGCAACTGCGCCCACCGGGCGGTTCTGTCCCTCGTGTAGTCCCCCAAAAGCCAGAACTCGACCATTTCTGCAGGCACCACCTCGCTACTATCAGCAAGCGTTTGTGCTTGGACCTCATTGGAGTCGAAGAATACGGGTCGGCCCTCCTGGGGGATGAGGGCGTGGGTGCCCTTGAACCTGAGGGCGAAGGTCTCGTTCATCCGGGTCCCGATTGCATACCGTATATTCACCGGATCGAATAGCAGTACGGCCTCGATATCTGCGGCAGCCATTTCGGTCTGGAGCCTGTGCAGCCGGTCCTGGCGCAGCCGGCCCACGTCCACTCTGGCCTCAAAGTCCACAACCTGGGTGCCGACAAGGTCTTTCTGGTGAAGCATTTTTGCCTGGGGAGCCAAGGTGAGCCTCCTTTACGATACGGCCGCCTTCGGGGACTGCCCGATTATATCAGAGCAGCGAGTTATACTAGGTTTAGGGCACGCGCCCAAATCAAGCTGTGACAGTAACCGGAGGCAAAGCGTTGGACATAGACGTTGCGGCAGCGGACCGATTGCTTACTACGACCAGGACGGTAAGGAAGAGACTGGATTTCGACAGGGAAGTTGAACCGGATGTCCTCGAAAAATGTATCGAGATTGCCATGCAGGCGCCCACGGGTTCCAACCAGCAGCACTGGCACTTCATGGTCGTCACCGATCCTGAGAAAAAAAGGGTGGTCGGTGACTGCTACAAGAGGGGTTACTTCCCCTACCGCGAAATGAGGGACGAGGACCCGCCGGCTTACGCCCCCGACGACCCGAGAGCCCAACGCGCGCCCCTTATCCGGGACTCCGCTACGTACCTCGCTGAGAACATGCACCGCGCCCCTGCCCTGGTCATCGCCTGCTGCGATGGCCGCGTGGAGAACGAAGGCGTAACCGCGCAGGCCAGCATGTATGGCTCCATACTGCCGGCGGCCTGGTCCCTGATGCTCGCACTGAGGGCCAGAGGCCTGGGAGCCGCATGGACCACCCTCCACCTTCCCAACGAAAAAGAAGTGGCCGACCTCCTGGGCATCCCGAACAACGTGACCCAGGCCGTCCTTCTACCCGTGGCCTACTATACCGGCGAGGGGTTCCGGCCTGCCAAGCGGCTCCCGGCCCGCCAGATGATCTACTGGAACTCCTGGGGAGCCATCCGGTAAAGCCTCAAACAAACTCAGTCCCGTCAAATATCTAGGACCGGGGACTCGCTTGCCTTGGCCCGGGGCCCATGAGCATAAGGGAGGAATGGTGACATGGCGGAATTTTTTGGGACCCTCGAAAGAATCGCAGCCGACTTGTATCCGTGGCGCTGGCCGATCCTGGCAGCAATCCTGGTATTAGGCGCAGCGGCTACCTACTACGCCTACAGACGCGAGGTCCATTTGGCGCTGTGGAGACGCAGAAAGCTCACCGCAATCATCGCCACGCCCTTCCTGATAGTCTTCGGGTTCCTCGCCTGGGGCCTCGGCTCCCCCCTGTTCATCGACGAGACGGTCGAAGAAGAGTTCCCCTTCGCCTACACGGCCGTAGTGCCCGAGGGCATGGAGATGGAAGACATCGAGATGACCATGGCCGTCGTGGCGGCCATGGATGACGAACCCATGATGGAGGCCATGCCCGAGACGATGATGGACGAAGAGGAGACCGGCGAGGCCGTCAAGCTGAAGGAAGGCAACTTCCGGGACGCCGACAGCTTCCATAGGGGCAGTGGCCAGGCCAGCATCTACCGTGGCCCGGACGGGTCTCACCTGCTCAGGCTGGAAAACCTGGACGTGACTAATGGCCCCCGACTCCACGTCCTCCTCGCTGTCCACGAAGACCCTATGGAGGTCAGCGAGATCAAGGACAACGGCTACCACGATTTGGGCAGGCTGAAAGGGAACATCGGTAACCAGAACTACGAAATTCCCGCCGACGTCAACGTGGACGCCCAGATGAGCGTGATAATCTACTGCAAACCCTTCTCCGTCATATTCAGCGTCGCGCCTTTGATGAACTAGGGGAGAGACCGCTGTCAAGGTGGCGGCCACATCAGCGTTGGGGCCGCAAGACCGGCCATTTGGATTTATAATCCCCTCCGGGCCCCTGTAGCTCAGAGGATAGAGCAGCGGTTTCCTAAACCGCGTGTCGGGTGTTCGAGTCACCCCAGGGGCACCAGCCTCCTACCATTCCCAGCCTTCCGCTAATCTCCTTTCCGTAGGCGGGGATATAATGTCCACCGCGCCCCGACAACGCACCTGCCGCAAGGAGGCTCAACAATGAAGTTCGTGGACATAGACGGCCACATCCTCGAACCCCCAGACCTGTGGGTCGAGAACCTGGAGCCCCCCCAAATCCACCGCCTAAAGGTAGGAATCTGATTTTCTGACCTTTCGGTTGGGCCGGTGGGGGCGTCGATTGGCTACTGACAGGGTTAGCAGTGGTTTGGCGGGGCCGATGGTGGACGTATGAGGGTCTTGGGGTGCTGCTTTACGATGTTTTGCGTCGATTTTGAGCCGTTTGGCCTCGTAGGAGGACGCAGCGTCCCTACGACGGTTATCCACGTCGCTTGACCGATAGGCTGTGGCGCGGACCGTCTCAGATTCAGGGAGGGCCGTGAGCCAGCGCCGCTATTCTCCGGTGTGCCCCGACCAGCAGCGGGAACGATGGATGACCTCGCGCCAGTCGGATCAGCAGCTTCCTGGCATGGTAGACCACTCGACCGGCAAGGTCGATCAGAGCGAAGCGCACCGCCTTGAGCCGCTTGGTCACCCACTCATCACCCAGCGCCAACTGCTTGACCGCCGAGTTCAGGTTGAACGCCAGCACCGTTATCGCCCACCACGCTGCGTTGGCTCCGAACTGTCCCGACGGCAGTCTCCCGCCCGCCAGGTCCTCCTTCAGCACACTATGGACCTCCTCGCCTTTCCCGCATCTCTCACGGTACCACCGCACAACCTCGTCTCCCGGAAGCTCCCGGTTCGTCACTATCCCGCTGATCTTGTACCAGCCGTGGTTCGGCATCTGCATGACCGGAACCGACAGCTCAAACTCACTCTCCATGCCCGGTAGCGGCGGTCGCCTCAGAGGTTCTCTGACGGCTATGAAACGGTAGGCGGGACCCTCCTTGTAGCGACCTAATCGACTGGACATGAAGCCCACCTCGGCCCACTCCTGCCCCGTCTCCACCTCGAACTCCCCCATCATCCGGGGCAACTGACGCCACTCGCTCTCTTCCACCAGCGCCGCCTCATGCTTGAACTCGTCCGTGACGCGTACCCCAATCGCGAACTCGATCACTCCGAACCGTTCGTCTCTCCCCTCGGCGCAGTACTCCAGAAGATCGTTCTGGTAGCCTGCCGTGTCGGACCGCAGCATCACCCGCTCCACTCCCTCGGGTACGCACTCCAACGCGTCTCGCAACACTCGTAGCTGCTCAAATCCCGCAGGAACGTTGCCGTCTCTGAACTCCGAGTGGACGACCAGGTCCGCCTCGGCCCAGTATGTCGTTAGCGGCTGATAGGCTTTGAATCCCTTGTAGCAGTAGAGCGCCTCCTGCTTGTGAGTCTCGACCAGCGTCGCGTCCATATCCAGTGTCGCCTGCCTATGCCCGACGTGGCCCTGGACAAAGCCCACCATCTCGGCGTTGACCTTCCCAAGTCCGTCCAGCGCGTCGTTGGCCTGGGGTATGAACGCCGTATGAGGCTGCCTCGCCTCCTCCTGGGATGCGTCGTGGAACTGGCTCAGATACCGGAACACCGCCGATGGAGACGGCACATAGCGGTGTCGGTCACGCCGCCACCGGTTGCGCACCGCCCTGCGCTCCGAAGCTCGCTGCCGGTGGGTCTCCACCCTTCCCAACATCCGGCCAAGGCCCTCGTCCGCCTCCAGCACGCGAAGGTCGTCCACCCCTTCGCCGCCCGCCAGGTTCAACAGCGTCAGTGAGGTGACCATCTGACGGTCCGTCCAACCCTGGCCTCCCTCTCTGACCCTCACGTGGCGTCTGATCGACTCGCCAAGGCCGATTGCCTCGGCCATCTCCAGGTAGACTGCCAACCCCGATAGCGCCGTCATGCCCCCGATGCGGTTCTCTGCCCTGTACTGGAACGGTAGGACTCCATGTTGCATAATAACTGCACCTCGTTGGTGATGGTTTGGGATTGTCACTTACCATCTTAGTCAGCTTTGCAGCCGACTCCAACGAGGTATTCTCATTCAATTAGGCGGTGGATTTGGGGCCCCAGTACCGGGACCGCGCCATGCAGTTCAAGAAGGATGACGAGGGTCTGGACTACTGGGTCATTGACGGGCAGGTGCACGGCAAGCTGGTGAAGTCCACGTCCGCTAACCTCGCCACCATCGGCAAAAGCGCCGAGTGGCGCAAGGAGCACATCTTCGAAAAGCACGATGTGAGCTATGACGAAGGCCGGGCCATGGCCCCCGGGGCCTGTGACCCTGCCGAACGGGTCAAGCTGATGGACAAAGAAGGGATCGACGTGTCCTTCCTGTTCCCGTCCCTGGGTCTTTCATGGATGGCAACCACGAAGGATCCTGGCCTTTCCGCGGCCTACTGCCGCGTCTACAACGACTGGATTATGGACTTCTGCAGCGCCCAGCCCGGAAGGCTGTACCCCAGCGTACTGCTCCCTTGGACCGACGTTGGAGAGTCGGTCAAGGAGCTCAAGAGAACGTCGGGCTGGGGCCCTCGTGCCGTGATGGTGCCGTCTTCGCCGCCGAAGGACATTGCATACGGAAAGACATACTGGCACCCTCTTTGGGCTGAGTTCCAGGAGCAGGGCGTCCCTCTGAGCCTGCATCCGGCCTCCGGGGGAACGGGCGTCTCGGGAATTCTGTATCCGGAGTTCGCTATGCCCAGCTGGTGGACTTTTTCTACCAACGGACTGGACGTCATCCTGGGATTCACGAGCTTCTTTCAGGAGTCAGCTTTCGACCGCTTCCCGGAAATGAAAGTATTGGTGCTGGAGTCGGGGTGCGGCTGGATGCCCTGGATGTTAAACAGGATGGATGAAAGGTTCGAGGTGCTGGGATTCACTACGCCGATGAAGGAGAAGCCCAGCTTTTACTTCCAGCGTCAGGCGTGGATAGACATGGACCCCGACGACGAAATCGGTGCCATGACCATCGGCCTCCTAGGCGCCGACAAGGTAATGTGGGCCTACGACTACCCCCACTCAGACTCACCAGTCGACCCTGTCGTTAACCTCAAGAAGACCTTGTCGGTGTTACCCGAGGAAGACCAGAAGAAGGTGGCGGGGGAGAACGCCATAGGGATCTACAACTTGCAGCTGTAGAGGTGGGGTGCTAGTAAAGGTGGCAAGCCACCGAGTGACCCTCTGAAGTCGCCTTGAGCACAGGCGTCACCTCCCGACACGCGTCCATCGCAAACGGACAGCGGGGGTGGAAAGAGCACCCCTTGGGAGGATCTATGGGGCTGGGAACGTCTCCGGTCAGGACGATGCGCTCCCGGGAAGCCTCTACCACTGGGTCGGGGATGGGCACGGCGGATAGTAAGGCCCGCGTGTAGGGGTGTTTCGGGTCCTGATACAGCTCATCCCGACCCGTGATCTCCACTATCTTCCCCAGGTACATTACCGCAACCCTGTCCGAGATGTGCCTCACCACTGACAGGTCATGGGCAATGAAAAGGTAGGTCAGGTCGAATCGCTCCTGCAGGGAGCCGAGCAAGTTGATGACCTGCGCCTGTATTGACACATCCAGCGCCGAGACCGGCTCGTCGCACACTATGAAGGTCGGGTTCACGGCCAGCGCCCGAGCTATTCCAATCCTCTGCCTCTGCCCGCCGCTGAACTCGTTTGGGTAGCGGTCCATCATACCGGGATTGAGCCCGACCACCTCAAATAGCTCGGCCACCCTTCGCTTTCTCTCTTCCTTGTTCCCCTGCTTGTGGATGATCAACGGCTCTTCGACAATCGACCCCACAGTCATCCGCGGGTTCAGCGATCCGTATGGATCTTGAAAAATCACCTGCAGCTCCCTTCGCAGGGAACGCATCTCCTTGCCTGACAACTCCGTCAGGTCCTGGCCCCGGAACCGCACCTGCCCTCCAGAGGGCCGGAGAAGCTGGAGGATGCAACGACCCAGGGTCGTCTTGCCACTCCCGCTCTCCCCTACCAGCCCCAGCGTCTCTCCCCGCATTATCTGGAACGACACCCCGTCCACCGCTTTGATATCCCCTACCTTCGACTGGAAGATCACCCCTTTGCTGACCGGGAAGTGCATCTGAAGGTCCCGGACATCTATGAGCAAGTTGGGATTGAGAGTGGTCATGCCACGGGCTCCGGAGCCCGGGCGGTCATGTCCACCAGGCAGGCCGCAGAGTGACCCGGGCCCTTCAGCCCCAGGGGTGGGTCAGTGTTTGCACAGGCGTCAACGGCGAAAGAGCATCGGGGTCGGAAGGAGCAGCCCGCCGGGCGGTGGGCAAGGTCGGGGGGAGCGCCTTCGATCGGTACAAGCTGCTCCCTGATGTTCTCGTCAAGCCGGGGCACCGACGCCAGAAGCCCGAGGGTGTACGGGTGCCGCGGCGTCCCATAGACATTTCGCGCCGATGAGCTTTCGACAATCCGTCCGGCGTACATCACGTTGACCGTGTCCGCATACCGGGCCACGACCCCCAGGTTGTGAGTGATGATAACCACCGCAGTTCCTCGCTCCTTGGAAAGCCTGTTTATCAGGTCCAGGAGTTGGGCCTGTATCGTTACGTCTACAGCGGTGGTGGGTTCGTCCGCAAGTAAGACCTTGGGCTCGCAGCTCAGTGCCATGGCCACCATGACGCGCTGTCTCATGCCTCCGCTCATCCGGTGAGGATAATCGTCCAGCCGACGCCCCGGGTCTGGAATCCCGACCTCTTCAAGTAGCTCCCCTGCCCTGGTGTACGCGGCGCCCTTGGATAGCCCGAGGTGCATCTCCAGGGCCTCGGTAAGCTGACGCCCGACGGTCAAGACCGGATTCAGGGACGTCATTGGCTCCTGGAACACCATCGCGATGTCCTTCCCCCGACGTCTCCTCATCTGGTCCTTACCGAGCTTCAGCAGGTCTTCGCCTTCCAGCAGCACTACGCCTTCCACGATTCTTCCTGGGGGCTCGGGCACCAGGCGCATCAACGAAAGCGCACTTACGGTTTTGCCGCATCCACTCTCCCCGACCAGCCCCATCGTCTCCCCCGCCTCCAGCGAATAAGAGATGCCGTCCACAGCCTTGACCACACCGTCCTCGGTGTAGAAGTAGGTCTTTAGGTCCTTGATCTGCAGAAGGGGCGGCATGGGACTTTTGCTTACTCGCTAGAGTGATCTTCCTAAGGGGAGCGCTATAGGCAAGTTTACCAGCGAATAGGGTATGAACGGCAATAAGACTCCTTTACAGGTTCCCTCCGGTGGTCACTTGACTACCGAATTCAGGAATTCCTTGAGCTCCCGTTCGTAGCGTTCGGAGTCCACGTTCCAGGACCCACCGTGAGGGGTGTCCGGGTAGACGCTGTAGGTAACTATGTCCCGACGTAGCTCCGCAAGTTCGTTGCTAGTGGCGATCGGAACCTGTCCGTCGTTCTCTCCATGGATAAGTAGAATCGGCCCTTTCAGCCTGTCCGCATCCTTTAGGTAGTCCATGGCCTCCCAGTCCACTCCGTAACGCAAAGAGCTTATCCATTTCATGGGAGCGGTTACAAAGCCGGGCAGGTGCAGCTTTCGTGCGCCATAGTCCACCGTCGCTTTGAAGTCCAGTACGGGAGAGTCCAGCACCACACCCGTCACCCGACTGGCCGGCGGAGACTCATAGAGGAATTTCGCAATCACTCCGCCGCCCATGCTGATGCCTATTAGCACGATGTTGCGGGCATCCGGCTGGGAGAGCACGTACTCCGTCGCCGAATGTAGGTCTTCCCACTCAGTCGCGCCGAACTGGTGGATCCCCCCCGGGTCCCGAGGCTGACCCTCATCATTGCGATACGTGATGAACAGAGACGGGATCCCTAGGTCGTGCAGGATGGGCACAAGGGCAAGCCCATCTTCCGGGCCCCCGCGATGACCATGTACGAAAATGACCCACGTGTCGCCCTCTCCTTCGAACTGCCAGGCGTCCTGAGTGCCTAGTGGCGTTTCGTATCGCACATCTTCGTACTTGATGCCAAAGGCCAGGAAGGGGTCCTGAGGATAGATGTATCCTGACACCAGGGCGGAGTCGGAATTCGGAGAGTGCCCATCGGCCAGCGTGAATCGGCGCACCACGAAATCCCCGCCCTCCTCCACGATTTCTCCGATCATCCCGCTTCCGCCGTCCCACTCGAGCCCCCACTTGCCGACGTTCTTCCACCTGCCCCCTTCCGGGCCATCTTCCAGCCTGACCAGCCCTTCTTCTACCACGGATGCCGTTAGGTTGTGTTTGAAGGGTTCATGCCGCACCTTCAGCGCTCGCTGGTTCAGCACCCCCGAGTAATACCAGGCCGTGGCGAATACTGCGGCCAATATGAAGGCCAGGACCGAGATGAGGATTATCAGCATCCGCTTGCGGCTTATTCGCCGACGCATGAGAGACAGCAGGTTAGACAATTGTCACTGCCTGGCATCCCCCAGTGGATGAGCAGTACCGGCGCTTCTAGCCTATACGAATCCTCAAGGTGGTCTACAGAATCTCAGACCATCTCGAAGCGCAGCGAGGTCACCCATTTCAGGGGATAAGTGGCAAAGCCACTTTAGCATATCGCTGATGAGCCACACAGGACTCTTTTGATGAGTCGGGGCCCGGCGTCAAGCACCATCTCGCCGGCGTTGGTCGCCACAGTAGAAGCCTCCGCATGGCAAACGGATTTGGTGCACCGTGACGACACCCAGATATCACCTTGCTAATCGCTATGCGGCACGTGAAGTACGAGGGCGATGAACGAATTGGGTGCGACAGACCGGGGGGAGGGGATCGCCCCCCGGTCTAAGCGGACTCCATAGGCCCGGGCTTCCGGGAATCCGTCAAGTTGTTTATCGCCAGCTGATCTCCTGAACCTGCATATCCCCATTACGTGAGTTTGGACCCCGGTTCATCTCAGCGCCGCAACAAGGGTTTCCACGTTCGCTCGCACCATGCCGAGGTATGTGCCGGCTGCGCTGCCTTTTTCACCCAGAGAGTCTGCATAGAGCTGGGCAAACACTGCTCCAGTCTCATTTGCCAGGGCCTCCGGCAGCTTTCCGCTGACCGTCGTTTCGCTGAATACCGCCGGCGCATTGTGCTCCCGGATCACCTCGACCAGTCCCGCGAGATGCTCAGCGGAGGGCTCCACATCAGGGGCCAGGGAAGGAATGATGGCGCCGATTACCTCAAACCCGTAGACATCCGCAAAGTAGGCGAAGGTGTCATGGGAAGTAACCAGCAGCCTGCGCTCCGGCTGCACCACGCTGACCTGCTCCTCAATCCAGGAGTGCAGCTCGTCAAGCTCTACTCCGTATTCGGCTGCGTTCTGGAAGTAGAAAGCTGCACCCTCGGGGTCCAGGGCCGAAAGCCGGGCTGCTATATCGTTGACTGCGATCTTCACCCGATTCGGATCGAACCAGAAGTGGGGGTCCAGGGGCCCGTGGTCGTGCCCTGCATGATCGTCATGGTCATCGTGGTCATCGTGGTCGTCGTGGTCATCATGGTCGTCGTGGTCGTCATGGTCATCGTCCGAGTCGGCGACTCCTACGAACGCCAGGCTCGACGGCGCGCCGCCGAGATGCCATTCCTCCTCGATCTCCATGTGTTCGAGATGGACGCCGAGGACATGACCGCTATTCGGGTCAGCGACGTAGAGCCACTCGCCGACGACGACCATGGCGGGGTTGCCCGGCTGACCGGGCCCCGCATCGGTGGGCTCGACCAGATCCATAGTCTCAATCAGGTCGCCATCGTGCGCGTCGAGCACGTGCAACACGCCGTCAACGCCTATCGTGAACAATAGGTCGCCATCGCTGGAGAACTTCGCGGGAACAACGCTTGGCTCGCTGAACACCTGGCGCATTTCGCCGTGCTCCACGTCGATCAGCCAAATGCCATCGTCGGCGAAGCCCTGGCTGCCGATGTTAAAGACATGGCCAAAGAAATGCTCGGCATGGTGGTGACCGTAGACCACCATGACCCGAGAGCCTTCGCGCATCTCGGGCGCGTTTTCAATGAACTCGTGGTCGAAGTGATCGCCATGGGGCTCGATGAAAAGCACACCGCCGGCGCAGCCGAACATTGCCCCTTTGTCGTTGTGGGACTCGCCGTGCAGGCCGGGGCAGCTGCGGTTGCTACGATCGTCTACGACCTGGTCGTCCAGATTGCGCACCTCCACGCCCACCGGAAGGCTGTCGTTGGAGTTCTCGGGATAATCAGGGTTCTTTGTAGAAACGATTACCAGGTCATCCGAGATGGCAAGCGCGGCGCCATGCTGGGGTCCGGCGTCCAACACGATCGGCTGATAGTCGCCCTGGGCCATAGCCAGCATCTCTTCATTGATCATGAACACGTGACCTCGGGCGTCGGAGAAGATGGATGTCCAGCCGTGATTGTTGACGTAGTGAATTGGCAACTCTTCCGCTATTTCCAGCGAGTGCCGGGACACCGGCGCCTGGACAAGGTCGTAGTGATCGCCGTGTTTGACGAGGAAGACTCCGCCGTCGAAGACGTGGATGCGGTCATCGTCGGCCTCGGGCCCGCGGGCCAGGACGATGCCATAGCGGTGGGTTGGGCTGGCGTACACGTTCGCGCCGGGTGCGGCGACGTCGAAGATTCCGCTGTCAACGTCATCGGTCGATAGATCGATGACGGAGAGGTGCGCTTCTACCGCATCCGCAACGAGCAGACGCCCCATGGCCATCTTGCCGTGGTCATCGTGATCGTCATGGTCATCATCGTGGTCGTCGTGATCATCATGGTCGTCGTGATGGCCATCTTCGGAGAACTCAAGGGGATCCACACCGTCGCCAAGCGCGACAATCTTAGATGGATCTGCGCTGGCGTTTTGTACAAGGTCATCAAACCAGACGGCCTCGAGGCCAAGACCGATGGACAACACAAGATCTGCGTCGGCTACCCTGGCCACGTCGCGGGCTCCCGGCACGAGATTGTGCGGGTCGCTGCCCGGTGAATGCAGGCTGAAGACTTCAACCCTATCCCCGCCTACCACCTCGGCCCAGTCGGCAACTATATTGGAGGTGGCAACCACCTGGACCGGCGGTCTTGAAGGCGTGGCGGTCTCCTCGTCGGGCGCCGTATCCGGATCTGTATCCGGACTTGGTGTCGCGGTAGGGTCAGGAGCGGTGGTAGAGGTAGCCGGGGCACTAGTAGAAGTAGCTGTAGGCTGTGGTCTTTCCGTGGGCTGTGGACTTTCTGCGGGCTGTGTGGGGTCCTCGCCCGCGCAGGCAGCCAGAAAGACGGCCGCTAACAGGACAAGGGCCAAAGCTCCCGTCCTAGCTAGAAGCCCCAGGCGTTTATTGAGAGAAAATATCATTATGTGTGTCGTTCTCCTTCCGAGTCAATATAGCTAAACTCGATTGCTTATAACCTAACCTGGATTACAAGTGGGATAAGATATCAATTAGTTGTCACCCTTGTCAACCCCCGATTTCTCTCGGCAGTCCCACCTGTCCTTTACAATCGTTGGACGGGGCGGATTGGTATGTTGGAGTCGGCCTGTCTCAGTTTCCACTATTGCTTGGAACAAAAAGGACGTCACCTTTTCCCTGCACCCTGAAGTGACCGCGCTCGAACAGGTCATAAAAGAAAAGGGTTGCGGCATGGGTGATCTCGTACGCCATGCCCATAGCAACTAAATAGAGAAGCGGGAATGGACCGGTGCGATGGGGGTACTAGGGGGAAACGTGTAAAGCAAAAAGAAAGAGCAACACGCCGCAAAGAGGTATGGTGAATTCATATCGGCAGCCCTGCATGCAAGAGCTTCCACTGACCGCCAAGGCCGTCACCCTTCCCACCTCCGCCCGGTTGAAATCTCCCAGAGGGTTTACAGACCGGAACGAGTATCGTGTTGGCAGGGAACACGTTTGCCGGGTGAAAAGCTGGCGATCAAGCAGAGCAGCAGGTTACAGGATCGTTGCCGCCTGGCATCCCCTAAGGACGATGAGCCTCCCGGCGCTAGAGTTCGGCTTCATTGACCACCTTGCGGATGCCCTTGCCGATCCGGTCCAGCGCCGACTGGTAGATGAACCGGTCCCACCCGATGCAGAAGTGCCGCACTCCCATCTCTATGTAGCGCTTCGCCTGCTCCGGCTCCGCGATCTCTATCCGGGGCGGCACCCCGTGCTCGATCGACTTCCGGATAACCAGCTCTTCAAAGGGGCGTATCTCATCCGTATACATCAGCCCCGGCTCCGCCCGAGAAAACCCGAAGTCCGCAGGCCCCCACTGGGTCATGTCTACATCCAACTCCCTCGCCCTGCTCAATATCCCATCGATATTCTCCACCGCCACATTCTTCTCGATCATGATGGCAATCACCACTGATTCCAGGTCCTCCATGTAAGCCTCGGGCTCGAATCCCGACAGCGCCGGCCGCCGGATCTTCACACCCATTAGGCCACCGCTTTTCGGGGTGTCGGGCCTGATGTAGCTGCAGACCGTCTCCACGTCTTCTGGCGTCCTGATGTCGGTGAACAGGATGGCCTTGAAGCCCGCTCCCCACGCTGCCTGCGCCCAGAACCCCTGGGCCTCCTGGTCCAGTTTGATCATCAGGGGCAGATTGCCCGCCTGTCCCGCCCGGGCCATGTGATAAAGCTCCCGCATGTTGAAGGTGGAGTATTCGGCGCAGTACTCCGCATAGTCGAATAGCCCCGTGTCTCCGATGATTTCGGGGATGTCGGGATCGGGCGATAGGTAGTGAGTCCCGATAGTCGGTTTCCCGGCAGCAAGCTTCTTGCGGAACGTGTTGGGCATAATCATGGTGTACTCCTGCAGCAAACAAAGTGGCTGGCATTAACGGGCGCAACTGCCCAATGAGAATAACATGACCCCTGACACTTGATTTCTTGCAAGGCCAACCTGCCTATGATAACCTCCCTTCATCCCCGAGCAATTGCCGGCAGCCTTAGTAATGCATGAGAAAAAGGGGGCGTGATGGCCGAATATGATCTTGTTATTCGTGGTGGCACCATTGTGGATGGCACGGGCATCCCCCGCTACCGCGCCGACCTCGCGGTCAAAAACGGCCGCATAGCCAGGATAAGTGGCAAGATCAACCCTGGAAGCGCCAAAGAGATCGACGCCCAAGGCTGCATCGTCGCCCCCGGTGCCATCGACATGCACACCCACTACGATGCCCAGCTCAACTGGGACCCCTACGCTTCCCTTTCAGGCTGGTTCGGAGTCACCTCCCTTACCATCGGCGAATGCGGTTTCGGCTTCGCCCCCACCAAGCCCGAGGACCGAGACCTCAACATGCGCATGATGAACCGCATCGAGGCCATCCCCCTGAAGTCCATGCGCCTTGGGCTGCGTTGGGACTGGGAGACCTTCCCGGAATACATGGACAGCCTGGACCGCCAGGGGTTGGGCGTTAACGTGGGTTCCGTCTTCCCCTTCTCACCCATGCGCGGCTACGTTCTCGGCATGATGGAGGCCCGGGAAAGGACCTCCGTAACGGATGCCGAACTCAACCGTATGAAAGAGATCTTTCACGAAGCGATGAAAGCTGGAGCCTTCGGATTCTCCTTCAACAAAAACCTTGAGGACCGACCCGAAGACGGCGGCTCCCTTCCCAGCCACGTCGCTTCAACGGAAGAATTCCTCGGTCTATCTGAGGTGTTGGGGGAATTCGGGGTGGGCCACATGGGCCTCACCATGGGCCTGGGCCTCAGCCCCGAGGAGCGCGCCTCCGTCCTCGACATGACCGCCGAGATGATGAGATTGAGCGGCCGGCCCTTCAGCCTGCTCAACGCCAACGATGACGGGGCGGACTGGATGGAGGAATGCCGACGGGAGGGCCTCCCCTTGGTCATGCAGCAGACCAGTACCGCCCCCGCCATGGAGTTCAGGCTGTCGGAGTTCAACCTCTACGACTTCATGCCCAACTGGATTCAGCCCCTCGTCGGGACCGTCGAGGAGCGCTCCGCCAAGCTGAGGGACCCCGCTACCCGAGCCGCGATGAGGCGGGACGTGGAAGAGGCCAAACGCTCCGAGACCGCCCTGTCGCCGGCCTTCCGCATGACTAACTGGGCAAACATGCTCGTGTTGCAGGTCTCGAAGGAGCGGAACGAGCAATACGAGGGCATGACCGTTCAGCAGGTGGCCGACATCCAGGGTAAAGACCCC
This sequence comes from Dehalococcoidia bacterium, assembly GCA_965207225.1. GTDB lineage: Bacteria > Chloroflexota > Dehalococcoidia > Plut-88900 > Plut-88900 > Plut-88900. The sequence goes on along the minus strand of CBDBLV010000005.1, from coordinate 1,076,660 downwards.
CTGGACGCCTTTCTCGACCTAGCCCTCGATGAAAATCTCGAGACCGAGTTCATCCTTCCTCCCCAGGACACCCCCGAGGACGTGGAAGTCCGCAGACCCGCGCTCCTCAACCCCATCTCCCATATCTCCGTCTCAGACGGCGGCGCCCACACCATATTCAACACCCACAGCACTTGGCCCATCTACTGGCTTACCTTCTGGATCCGGGACCGCAACCTCATGACCCTGGAGCAGGCCCACTACAAGATGAGCGCCCTGCCGGCCTGGATTACCGACTTCAAAGACCGAGGCACGCTCCGTGTAGGCAACTGGGCCGACATCATCGTCTACAACCTGGACGAGCTCGGCTTCGTCTACGACAAGCCTATCTTCTCCAACGACTTCCCCGGCGGCGAGCGCCGACTAATCCAAAAACCCACGGGCCTTAGCTACACCATCGTTAACGGCACGGTCACCTTTGAGGACAGCGAGTGCACCGGCGCCCTGCCCGGCAAACTGCTCCGCAGCTACGATATGGTCAGCTAGTCTCCACAGGAGATTTCAGGCACAGTGCTTAAACCCACCAAAACCCCGCCTTATCAAGATAACCCAAGCCACTGAAGGAGGAGTCCATATAGCGTATAAACAACGGTAACGCGAGTTTCGAAGCAGGCCGCGAAGAGTGACAGCACGAACAACTGCACCGGACGGAGGATTTAGATGATAGACGCCCATATATTGAAGCGGAACAGGACGGCAAAGAGGTTTATCTTTGGCATCCTGCCCCTTCTCTTGATTGCCATGCTTGTCGTAGTAGCTTGTGGAGAGGGCGCCACCGCAACTCCCGAGCCCGACACCACCACCGAAGATCCCCAACCCACCGCCACCCCCCAGCCCACGGCCACAGCAGTGCCCGGGCAGGTGGTGACCGCAACGGAAGATCCGTCTGAACCGGAGCCCACGGCTATGCCAGAGCCTACGGCCATGCCGGAACCCACGGCCATGCCCGAGCCGGAGTCGACGTTGAGGCCGAGGGACCAGTGGACGGTGGAAAACCCGGCAACGCTGGCCGAAATAGAAGCGGAGCTGGAGAAGCACCGGGGCAAGAGCCTCATTGCCCTCGGGCCGGGAGGCGCCTTCACGGCTGCAGTGAGACAGGCCTACTCCATGCCTTTCACGGAACAGTTTGGCATCGAAATAATCGAGGATACCCCCACCCCGAATCTGGCCAAATGGGTAGCGGCTGCGGAAACGGGCAACATAGGTTGGGACGTGACTACCCTCGGCGTTGCGGACGCCACGGCTCTCATAGAGACCAATTCCCTGGACGAGCTGGACTTGAGCGTGATCGACATCCGGGACGTGCTGGACATCATTCAGAACCTCTCTCCCTACATGGCCGGCGGAGACGTTACTTGGTCCATCGTCATGGCCTACAACACCGACAAGTACCCCGAGGGCACAGGCCCCGAGTCCTGGGCCGACTTCTACGACCTGGAGAAGTTCCCCGGCCGCCGGGCCCTCCGCCACGGCGTGGCCTGGGGCGGACACGTCCAGTTCACCAGGCTGGCCCGTGAACCCGAACTGCTGCACACTGCCGAGGGTCGCCAGGCCGCCAACACCCCCAGCCGTGAGCAGATGGAAGAAGACTTCGCCTGGTTTGACGAGTGGACCGACAACGCAGGCAGCGACATCATCTACTGGAACTCCGGTTCGCAATGCCCCGAGATGCTCATAAGCGGGGAAGTGGAAATGTGCAGCGCCTATAACGGACGCATCTTCGATGCGGCCAAGGAAGGCGCACCCATCCGGGTCTGCTGGGAATGCGGCCACATCATCAACGTGAGCGGACACGCCCTGCCCAGAGGCATGAAAGAGCTGTATCCCGAAAGGTACGAACTGGCCAACCTGTACCTGGCCTGGGTAACCTTCCCCGAAATCAACGCGCAGCTGTCCAAGTACATCTCCTACGGGCCGGTGAACCGGAAGTCCATTGCGATACTGGACGGCCCCGAATTCGACGATGTACGGGACCATCTGCCCACTTCCGGGGCCAACGCCCCCTACGGCATCGTCCTCGACGAGGTCTACCTCGGACAGAACCTGGCCTGGGCTGAAGAGCAGTACATCATAGCAACCCAGTAAAGGAACCCCAGCTGAATAAGCTGCTTTGAAACGATTTGCAGTTGTTGATAAGCGGTAAGCAAATGAGGGCGGCGGCGCCGGTTAGTCGGTGCCACCGCCCTCCGTGTTGAGGTCAATACAACACTTCCTGCAGACGCTTCCCCTTCAGGGCCTGCACCCTTATTGCTGCTTGAGTGGAATAGTCGCCGTGACACACGGCTCATCGCCGTACACCCCCGTCGTGTGCCCTTGGCCCGTGGTGTCTTCTACCAGGCGGGCGTCGCCGGGTCCAAAGACGTGCTTGCTCCCGTCCCCTAACCCGATCTCCAGCCGCCCGGATAAAATGATCACGAACTGCCGTCTTGGCGCAGGATGCCAGTCCAGGTAGTTGCCCGCAGGCTGCACCTGGAAACTGATCTTCGTAGCCTCTACACCCTGGGTCCAGGCAGGCGCCTCCGATAGGCTTATGGACGCAATATGGGACTGGCCGTCTTCCCCCGTATACAGTCGATAAATGCCCATTTATGGCTTTCCTCCCTCCAGCTACCCGACGCTCTGGCTTGGCCGCACTGTCAATTTGATAGTATTGCGTCGCACCGCGTACCTTGCTGCCAGGCGCTATCTTCTCACACTTGGCAACGGACCAACGACATGAAATTCGGCGTGATGAACTCCCACTTCGTTGACCCTCTCAGGGCGGTACAGTTCGCCGTAAGCGCCGAGGCCGCAGGATACGACTCCTTCTGGAACACCGACTTCGTTCTTGGCCCTCATCCCGACTCGATGGCCCTGCTGGCCGCCGCATCCCAGGAAACTGAGCGGATTACCCTCGGCACTGCGGTAATGGTATTGCCCTTCCGTCACCCGGTCCTTTTTGCCAAGTCGGCAGCTACCGTGGATGCACTATCGAAAGGGCGACTGATTTTGGGGCTCGGCGTCGGGAGCAACAAGAGAGAATTCGACGCCTTGGGCCTCGATATCCACCAACGTGGGAGGATGACAGACGAGAAGCTGGCTTTGCTGCGTCGACTGCTTTCAGGCGAATCGGTGACCTACCAGGGAGAATTTCATCACTTGGGAGACGTAAACGTAGGCCCCATATCTATCCAGAGACCCCACCCTCCCATATGGCTGGGCCCGCTGTGGAAAGACAGGTTTGTGGAAGCGACGCTCAGGAGAACGGGAAAGCTGGGCGACGGATTCATGCCATCCTCCGTACCGGCCTCCCGATACGCAGAAGTGCGGGAGAAAGTGCGGGCCTGCACCGAGCAAGCAGGCCGTGACCCGGATGCCATCGAGTTTGCCGCCATCCTCTGGTTCTGCCTGGACGACAACCGGGAGCGGGCATGGAAGACCCTTGAAGCGGAGTCAAATCGCTGGAAGACTGATAGGCCCACCATCCGGGGGCAGGCAAACGTGTCGGGCCACGCGGAAGACTGCGTTGAAGCGATACGGGAGTATCTGGATGCAGGCGCCACGCACCTCGTGCTCAACGCAGCAGTCCCGCCCGAACGCGCTATGGAGCAGTACGAGCAGTTCGCTCGTGAGGTCCTGCCTTTGGTGAGAGAAACTGCCCTGGCAATTTAGACGTTGACAGGCCCTGGTGTAGGACGACCTGCGAATAAGCGCTGAAGGCCCGGTTTGTCCCTTGCCTCGTCCGCGGACATAAAGCGGTTGTGTAAATGAAAGAAGTGGCGACCCCGACCGTATAAAAGACAGAACCTTTTCATTGGAGTTCGCCCTTGCAATTTAGTGGCAAATCCATAATTGCTGCAGGTGAGTTCAAGTCCCTCATGGTGAGCCGTGCCGTACTGAACTGCGAACTTCTCGCTGGGAGGTGGGGTTCTAGGTGGACATCCTACAGTGTGAAGGCGCCCTCGTTACTTCGAGTCCAAGGTGGTGGGCTTAGAGGGCTCTAACTTCCGACCCCCTGCGTGTAAAGCAGATGCTCTAGCCAGCTGAGCTAACCACCCGCATGAGCCCCGTTTGCCGCCGGCGGTGGGGGCAGCAACTTACGAGGGACTGTTGGAGTGGCAGTCGTGGGGGTCAAAGCTATTTCATATCGCAGTCAGGTCCCTTTTCCGACCGTCGTGGACCTTATCGTCTTCGACCGCCGTCAATGCGATAGAGGGACACGATCAGCCTGCCGAAGACTAGAAAGAACATATAGCCGAAGACGCATATCGTGTGCCACACGTAACCTACGTTCAGGCGGTCCAGCGCCTCTTCCCGGGAAAATCCCAGCCCTGCGAGGTTGATTTCCCAGGACCACAGTAGATTGTGGTCCGGCAGAACGCCGGGCAGGTCCGGCGATAGGTATATCGCCAGAATGATGCCTATCCCCAAGACTCCCGAGATCATCGCCAGGACTGACGTTGTAGAGAGCAGGAACAACCGATCTCGCTCGTTGGGGTTGAACGCCGGGTCCCGAAGGACCAAGAGCGCGGCGAAGGCAACGCCCAATACCGGCAGCAGGGCCGTCAAGTGTACGGATACCGAAATATTGGTGATCACGACCACCGTGACGTACGCGAAAATCACCGGCGGCAGCACTACGAAGGCCGCTCGGCGGAGGGCGCTGGTACCGTCGCTGGCGCCTGAATATTGACGCTTCCATAGTAACTGAAACGCCAGTCCGGCAGTGGACGCGATCAAAAGGTTAAGGAGCAGGGCCAGCATGTAGGGCACCTGTGTGCCGGCGAGGCTCCCGATCGCATAGAAGCCGTAATGGTCTGTGTGTATCCGGGCAAACTGAAGCAGTGGGGTGGTCAACAGGAAAAACAGCGAAACCCAGAAGAACTCCCGTAGGCCAGCTTCGCGGTCTCTGAACAAGAACCCTTGCGCCAGAACGATCCCCATGGTGAATGCGATGTAGGCTGTGGGCATCCAACTGTTGTTCCAGCCGAACAAGAAGAGCGCATACCCGCCGACGATGCACAGCCCCAGCGGAAGAACCCTCCGAAGCCCAAAATGAGCTGCGTCCTCCAGCGTTGACCGAGTGTTTCCTGACGGTAACGTTCCGGTGTCGCGCACGACGCCTGGGGCCGGTCTCGACTCCGGCACCGCTCCAGGGTGCACAGTTCCGGCACGACGACCGGTGACGTGGCCCAACGCTGTCTGAAAGTCAGCAGCCAGCCCTGCCAGCAACACGAGACCGGCCATCTCCGTCTGCGACAGATTAAGGGCCTTGCCGAAGACTCTCAGCCGCTGAAGAGTGGGCCGGGTGTCGCCGGATTCCCACCGCGACACCGTGGCGTGGCTGTACCGCTCAGCGTAGTCACTGTCCACCGACCCCATTCGCTCCAGCAGGGCTTCCTGAGTCAACCCTCGCCGGCCGCCTCTGGATGAAAAAGACTCGCGGTAATACCTCATCAAGAGGCCTACCTGGGCCGCCCTCGCCCGCTGGATGCTCTTACTCACCATCGATCAGCACGCACATTTCAGCTTTGGTGTGTCAAAAAGACTGCAAAGCACAGACTTGTCTAAGTGCACAAGCTACTATCGCAGCGGCGGTCACCAGGAATGAGCGAGGGGATCAGTTCCTCTGGACCTCAAGCATCACCGTGGCTCGCCACTGGGAAGGCTCATTCGATATTCAAATGTTATCAAATTCAACTGTTGTATAGGAGGTACGACAACATGCATCTCATTGGATTGCTTATTTGGAACACCCGCTCAATCCCGGCATTGCTTATTGCTGCGGTAGTTGCCGCTGCCGCCCTGTTCGCTCTGTCGCCACAGTTGGCGCAGGGCCAAGCCAACGATAGCCCGGCGACCTTGGAGGAGTGCAAAGAGGAATTGGCCGCCGGGCGGGCGGTACTCTGCACCAAAAATTCCTTCTCGGTCACCACCACCATGGCTGACGGGACATACCATATCAACTGGAGTGAGTGGGCCAACCGGCAGAGCAACGTGGAACGCTACACCATCCAGAGGCTCCGGTTCATGTACCGCCACAACTTCCAGCTCGAGGCCGACGGCACCGCTGTGAATGACTGGGATTACGCTGCACCGGATGTGAACAGCTGCAGACCCTGGGGGGTTGAAAGGGACAGCGCGGGGGTGGTGACCCGATGGGCCTGGTTCTGCAACGGCATCTCCAATGTCCGCGAGAACCCTTCGGGCGCACCGACGTCGATAGAGCAGTTGGACGACGACTGGATGTCTACGTCCTGGACCGGTTCCCTGTTGGCGCCCGGACGCAAACATAACGTCCAGGTCCAGGCTCTAAGGATCCCAGGCAGCAAGACCGAGGCGCATTCAGACAACCCGCAGAGTGCAACCGACCGGCTGACGCAGCAGGAAGTGGACGACAACACCCATAACCTGCTCGCCTCCGAGGTTGAGATGCACCTCTATGTGATAACCGCTCACTTCGGTGACGGGGCCACCCGGCGCAGCCACGGGCTCATCACTGGCTCACCTTTCGCCGACAGGCAATGACTGTTGACCAGCAGGTCGGAATGGACTTGTGTTTGACGCTTGATAGGCAGCGGTAGTAGTGCATCTGAAGTCGCGAGCGGACTGCGCCAAGGAGTCTCAACCCGCAAAACTGGCATCAGTATTGGTACGGAAAGAGGGCGACTTCACATCCCACAAAGCTCTGACAGTGGTTGGCTCACAGTCCGCCGAGCCAAAGCTCAAAGACAGTTCTGTCTACCATGCACGTTGGTGGGCCGGACTGGACGAAATCAAGAACCGACGCTGACTCTCTGGTCACCCCGTCGCTCGGCATGGGGACCGTGTACGTCAGCGTCGCCTCGTCTCCCGCCACCTCGACGCCCTCAACGAAGTTGCGGATGAGCGCCTTCTTCTCCGGTATCGTCCCCTCCTTCAGGAACTCCCGGAAGTCCGCCACGTACCGGGCGATCTCCTCGGTGTCGGGAAGGGCAACCCTGCGCTGCTCCAGCCGGGTCTCTGCGTCCTCCCGCGCAGCCTCCAACTGCTCCTCACGGTGCCGCAGGGACATGATGCGGGGCGACAGCACCTCCAGCGTCAGGTCGCTCGTCTCGATGGCCTCGTAGAGCTTCCCCAGACGCCTCTGCACGTCGGACAGCTCCGCTTCCACAGACTCCAGCCTCCCTGCAAGCTCACCGGCCATCGCGTCGATCTCCTCCGCCACAAGCTGCATCAGCTCCACGATGGTCTCCTCTGTGAGGATGCGCTCCCTGATCTTCTCCACCACGAACTCCTCCACCCTGGAAGCGTTCAGGTAGCGGGCACTGCACGTCCCCGCTCCCTCCCGGAACAGGGTTCCACAGATGTAGTAGGCGAACTGGCCGCTCTTGGCTCCCTGGGCCGAGTAGGGCCTGCCGCAGACACCGCACTTGAGCAGACCGCTCAGCAGATACGGGCTGCCCACCCTGGCGGGCCTCTGCACCTTCGGCGCTCGCTCGCTCATCGCCTGCTGGACCTCGTCGAACAGTTCCCTGGACACCAGCGCGGGCCACGCTCCCTCGACCCTCACAGGGTCCTGGGACTTCTCGTTCTTGCCCTTGACTCCCCACACGGCCGTTCCGGTGTACGCCTCGTTCCGCAGCACGTAGTGGAGTCCGCCCTTGTACCAGCGCTTCCCCCTGTTGGTGACGCCCCGCTCGTTCAGCTCCCTGCACAGCTCCTTCAGGCCGTGGCCCTGGAGCGACTTCTCGAATATCTCCTTCACCACGGGGGCCGTGGCCGGGTCCACCTCCAGGGTGGGGCGCTCCTTCGCCCCGTCCTGCACCTTGATCTTCCGGTAGCCGAAGGGGGCCTTGGAGCCGAGGAAGAAGCCTCTCGACGCGGCCTCCCTCATACCCCGGACGACCTCCTGCGCTAAATTCTCGCTGTAGTATTCGTCCACGCTCTCGATGATGCCCTCCAGCAGCCTGCCGGTGGCGTTGTCCTCGGCCTGCTCGGTGATGGACACCACCCGGATGCCCTTGCGCCGCAGCTGGGCTTTGAAGGCCACGGCGTGCTCCCGCTTGCGGGTGAACCTACTGAATTTCCAGACCAAGATGACCTCAAAAGAAGCCTTGGGCTTGGAGCCCTCGGCGATCATCTCCCTGAACTGCGGCCGGTCGGCTACCCTTCCGCTCTCTGCCTCGTCAACGTACTCCCTTGCCACGGAGTAGCCGTTGGCCTTGGCGTACTCCTTGAGCGCCCTGAGCTGGGCGGCCACGGACAGGTCCACGTCCTGGCGGTCGCTGGACACCCTGGCGTAAAGGGCTGCTGGCGTGAGGGGCTGTAGATGCTTCTTCTCCATGTCGTCCTCCTACTGCTCGTTGTTTTGGTTCCTGCGGGCTTCGGCCCGTTGAAGGCGCTCTCTCCGCAGCCACTCCTGTTCGTCCATGTAGAGGCGGATCGCCTCTCGCAGGAACTCGCTCATGGTGCGGTCTTCCTCCTCAATAAACCGCCTGACTTGCTCGTCCATCTCAGGCGGTAGTGAGAAGGTGATGGCCTTTCTGTTTCTGGGCATACTTCCCTTTCCTATCGGTCATATCTGGTCATACCCACATCATGAAGGACGTGGGCTACCGATGTCAAGGGATGTCCCGACGATCGTCTTGGTCCTTGCGAGCCGATGGGAGGTCCCCGTAACTCCGCAGGAAGCGTCCTAGTGGCTCTGAGATAACACTGCCGAACACAACGCCGACCATTGCAGCCAGCACCACGGACCAATCCTCGCCACCAGGAATCCTCCTGGGAACCCATATAGCCAGAACCATTATGGGAAGGAAAAGGGACAACATTGCGAGGCTCTCCATAAGTGGACCGAGCGTCTTGTGCTTCGGCCACCTGTCGACTCCCTTGAATAGAATCCACACTAGGAAAGTCCATGCCGCTAGCAGGATCGACACGGCAGGAAGTGGAATCAACAGGTATTGCAACTCCGCGCCACCCGAAATCGCGGGCTCGATCCAATATCCCATCAACAAAGCCGCTGCCGGCGCCATGCCAATCGCCAATATCCTCTTTCCCCGCACCAGCATTCCGAATATGAACAGCCATGGGAAGGAGGTCATTGCCACAACTACGTTGAATCCCAACTCATGGAAGTCATATGTATCGCTAACAGCCAGAATCAACGCGAGCCCGAGAAAAACTGCAAACCCGAGATACAGCCATTGGAATTGCTGGACTCCGGGCTTTCGGCGCATTCCTTCGTAGAAGACCATAGGAGGAAGGACCGCAGGAAGGAGGTTCATCACGACGCTGTCATACAACCTGTCGATATAGTCAAACCCCCAAATGAAGTATGTGAGCATTCCCAGAATCAATAGGGTCATCACAAAGTTGACAGTGACTCCCCTTCGGAAGTCTTCCCACGATAGCCTCCTAAATTCCGCAACGAAGTCTTGAACTTGGGAAACTAGGAGCCGCCACATGCCAGAGAAAACAGCAGCGTGTCGGGCGAGATCATCTAGGATTCTCTTATGCATGGGCCTAATTCCAATCGCCTCGTTCACCATCGGTCAAACTTGCCCTGTGGGGGGGCGGACAAGTGGCAAATCCTCGACCCGCAAAGCTCCGCAACAAAGGGTTGCACCGGTGCGGTGCACCCTATCTGCCGTTGACGGACTGAAGCTGTCCAGTGCGGACAGGAAGTCCGTTTAGGGAGAGGTCGGACCGTTGGAGCCGTCGCGAATGACTGGAGTCGTCATGATGCGCCTTATGGTTGCAATGAGCTCCGTCACCATCTCATCGTCGAAGTCGTCCGTGCCGAATCCATGAACGATAGCGTTTCTGTACTTTCGCATGCGGGTCAAAGCGTCATAGTCGTCTCTTGAGATGACCCCGTGGTAGACCCCTTGGTCGAGAACGTATCCGGGCGATGTGATGCTGGTACTGGAAACTCCTTGCGCTGCAAGCAACACTCTGATAACGGCTTCAGAGGCCGACCATGCGAGCAGGAAAGCGGCCTCCGGCAAGCCGGCTTCGCGGGATTTCTCGGCTTCCGTGATCCTCTGGACTATCTTCTCGCTCTCAAACGAACGCGCGCCTTCGGGCGTGTCCACCTTTTCCGGTTCACCCACCAGGACCAACTCGAAGGTCCATCCTGGCATCGATTCGATGAGTCGTGCCAGCTCGCCTATCTTGGGGTCGGCGGCTAGAGACGGCCTAGACTTTACTTCTATGACCCTGGCCTCATCACCCTTCCGAACAAGCAGGTCGGCTCTGAAGCCCGGCATGAAGTCTAAGGGTGCTTCCAACAGGACCTCGTAGCCCTTGCTTCGGTAATCTTCTGCGGTCTTGCACGTTAGGAGATATTCGGAGTCGGTTGCGTCTCTTACCAAGATGGCACCTCCAGGCTCAGTGCTTCGGTCACGACAATGTGGAGAAACTGCTCGGATCGTCCGAGCGTTTCCACAAGAACGGGAGACGGGTTCTCGAATTCCAAGTCTCTGTTCCGGTCTCGCTTGCGGCAGACCAGGTCGGTTATCTGGTCGTCGTCGGCATACACCAACCCCTTCAGTGCGTCCAGGATTGGCTTAGGCATATTGTCGACGTCCAGAGACTCTCCTTTGAAGTAATAGGTGATGCCCACCATGACCTCTCCAGGGAAGGGCGGTTCAGTGTCCCACTTTTCTCCCACGACATTCTGCACGACCCGCCTCCAAGCCCTCAGGCGGCGCCGGTCAGCCTGCTGGGATAGTGGAGTGCGTTCGATAACAACTTCTAAAGGTATCGACATTTCTATATGTGCTAGTAGCTCTTTCTATGGAGTCCCGTATAGGGTTGTCGGTTATCGTGAACCATGCGCTCAATCAGTATGCTTCCCATATGGACCACCGAAGGCAGTATACGACATGATCGGTCGTGGGTGTCCACCTCTTTCTCGTTTTGGCCACTGTAACGGAATTCTCCGAACAAAAGGTGTCGCCGTGCTCCTGCTTGCAGGTGAAACGACTAAACCCTCCAGTCGAGACTGACCTCCGATGCAACGGTGTTGAGAGTCTCGTTGATCAGTTCCTATGCCACCAGCCGCCAAATGAGCAGACCGACGACCGCGAGCAGCACGACCACGGCCAAGCCGAGCCTTACGGCCAACCGCCGCATCCTTCTTCGGGCGTCGCGCTCCTTCTCGTACTCCTTTTCTATCTCCTCAAGCGCCTGCCGGTCGGCGGATGCAGCGTACACGGCCTCGTCCCGCTCCCGCTCCAACGCCTGCGCTCGCTGGTCCGACTCCCACAGCCTTCTCCCACGCTTCCCTTCCCTATCGAGAGCACGGCGTAGCAGCTCCTCGTCGCTCACCCGCTCCGGCCCCTCCAGCCGCACGTAAACCCGGCGGCCCTCCCTGCGGACATCGACCTCACCCCGCCGTACCATCCGGTCCAGGGTCGAGATGGAGACCTCCATCTCCCGCGCCGCCTCCGCCTTCGCCACCCAGCGCACTCGCTCAGCCATCGCTCTCGTCCTCGCCCTGCGGCCTGCGTCTCCGCCACCGGCTGAACAGGCGCAGCCCACCGCCCTCGGCGGCGTCCTGCTTCCGCGCCGCCTCCAGGGCCTCCACGCGCTCCGTCAGCCCCTCGACGAGCTCCCTGAGATCGTCCACTCCTCGGATTGCCCGCCGCATCCTCGACTCCAGCCTGTCCAGGGGCGTTGTTCTCTCCCCATAGGGGTCGTCCTGGCCCGCCATGAACCGCTGTACGGCCAGGGCCATCTTCCCCGTCAGACGCTCCCGGCCAAGGGCCAACGCCACCGTCTTCCGGTTCACCCCCAGGAGGGCCGCCGTCCTGCGCTGACCCTCCCGCTGGACCAGGTACTCCACGACCCACTTCTGGTCGGGCGGATGGTTGTCGGCCTTCCGTCTCCTAGAAGTCATTTTCGTCCTCTATTGGGGTGGGCCGCTTCTGCAATTTTCGGTGGAACCGGCCCTTGACAGCGACCGGTCACTATTTCCGGCCAAACCCCCGAAATGTTGCATAAATCCAAACCTGCGTGGCCCGAAATGTCCGTTCCTGCCCACCACCCCATTTCGCGTCATGCACCCCCACCTCAATTCCTGCAATATCCGATGGGCCAGCATGGGCCGCAGACGCCGCCGAAGTGCCGATTTTGCTCCTCATAGACGCTTCAGACCCGCATCCGTACCTACATCCCCCATGATCGGCTGACCGGTCAGGGTGGTAAAAGTACAATTCTGGCGTCCCTGGAGAGCGATCTAACTTTAGCACAGCTTCTCCGAGACTTGCATTTTTGACCGTTGACCGGTCGAGGGCCTTGCAACCCGTTTCGTAGCTGAATCAGGGGAATATGACCGGTCTCGGCTGTTTCGAGAGCCCGCCAGATGTACAACTTGTACCGTTTTTCGGCCCCCAGACGGCAGGGAGGGCAGACGGCGTTGCATCGACGCTATCGATTCCGCCCCCTATAGGACGCCTCTACAGGACGGGTGGGACGCATCCGGTGGTACAGCGGGTCGTAGACGTAATCACTCAGCTGGGACAGCCGCAGCCGGGGGGAGGACGGCGTCCACAGGGGACGCCAGGACTCCCCCAGTATTCCCGTGGTGCTAAGCACAGGGATGCAGGACACCAGGACGGGCAGCGACATCCGGTGCATCCGGGCGGCGGTATTCACGTAGGTCTCCTCCACCTCCTCGGTGTCCACGACGAACAGCGTGACCGGGTACGGCGGCAGGTCCTCTTTATGCTCCGGTGACCAGTAGTATCTCTCATAGGGTCTCAGGCGGGCACTGACTCCCTGCGGGTGGCGGGCTCTGAGCTCGTGCTCGAGGTAGAAGGGCACGGGATGGCCACCGGCGAGAAGCTGCCCCACGGCGTCGGGGGCGATGGCGGAGCGGCCCCAGTTGTAGGCCCGGTCGGACCTCGCGGTGGGGACAAGCCATACAAGCTCACTGTCGGGATCGGAACGGGTCTCGGCCACAAGCTTCGACAGGAACCACGTGATGCCGTCGGCGTGCCTCGTTTGACGCGCCCACGTCTCGATGCGGTGGCCCACGTGACGCAGCCGTCCCTCCTTGTCCGTGGTCAGCTCCGTGCTCCAGATGCCCCGCGTGATGGGCAGCTCCGCCCGGTCCCGGTGGGTCACGTAGCGTATCCCCTCGTCGGACAGCGTGTAGCGCACCTCTTCGCGTTTGCCCCGGCGCTCAATGAGGCTCCAAGTCTTCACGAGGCTGCGCATCATCTGGCTGATTCTTCCCTCCGAGACGCCGAGCCAGAGGGCCAGGTGCTCGCGGGGGATCATCGGGTGGTCGGTGATGAGGTCCAGCGTGCGCTTCTCAGCGGGGCTGAGGCCGAAGGTCGGCGCAGCCTGCGCCATGCGCTCAGGTTGAGGAAGTGAAGCTCGCTTCCGCTCCGGCGACGTGTTGAGAGGTCTTCGTCTCCTGCCCGGTGTGCCCCGGGAGATCACCCGCTCCAGCGTCAGGTACGAATGCCCGGACAGCCCCGTGGTCTCCTGCCAGACGCGGCGGTTCCGGCGTTCCAGGGCCGTCCTGGACTCCACGGCGATGAAGAAGTCCGTCAGGTAGACCCCCTCGCAGAACCTCCCCGTCCGCCTCCGCTCCCACACGCTGGGCACCAGGATGAGCACGACGTCGGGGCGGCGGCTGGAGTCGTAGTGCGCCAAGGCCCTCAGCCTGTCATGGAGGGAGCGTCTGCGCAGGGCTAGGCCCTGGCGCGCCACGCCGAAGTCTCGGCCGTCGTGGAGCGTGATGGTGGCGTCGAACCGGCCCTCGCGGCGGAACTCCACGCGGGAACGCAGGCCATCCGTGCCGGGGGACATGGTGGCGGCGAGGCGGTAGACGGCGGCCACGGCATCCATGCGGCGCAGGAGCAGCGTCAGCCACTCCCTGGACATGGGGTAGGCCCGCACGAAGTCCGACGGCGTGTCGAAGTCCAGAAACTCGGCGGTTTCGCGGATGCCGTTGGACGTCAGGCAGTACCTCCCGCTCGACGGCAGGTGGACGGTGCCTTGGGTGACTCTCCCGACGATGCCGTCGGCCAGCAACTCGGACAGTCTGCGGTGGATGGTGGCGTGGGGCTCGCCTAGGATGAGCGCCAGCTCCGTCGATTCGACAAACGGCATCCGGCTGAGGGCGTCGAGCAGATGTTCGTCTGAAAGGGCCATGTGTCGAGAGTAGCGAAGCCCAGGCCAGTGAGCAACTGGGGTATGCCAGTGCGGGACGGACTAACGAACCTGTTGATAGCCGTACCGGCACACGGTATAATCTGTTCATGATCCGTTCGTTTCGCCATCGAGGGTTGAGGCGGCTCTATGAGCGAGACGACCCCAGCAGGATAGCCGCCGACCAATTGGATCGAATCACTCTCGCCCTGGCGGACCTGGATGCCGCCGGCAAGCCGAGCGACCTCGACCTGGCGGGATACAGGCTGCATCCACTCAGAGGGGACCGGAGAGGACTATGGAGTATTTCGATCTCGGGCAACTGGCGGATCACCTTTAGGTTTGAAGCCGGCGATGTGTACGACGTTGATCTCGTCGATTACCACTAACAGGGAGGGAGATACCATGCCCATGAAGAGTCCGCCCCATCCGGGCCGCGGCGTTAGGGAGAACTGCCTGGCCCCTCTCGGTCTGAGCGTTACCGAAGCAGCGGACGTTTTGGGGGTTGCCCGTCACACCCTCTCACGGGTATTGAACGGCCACGCGGGGATCTCGCCCGACATGGCCATTCGCCTGGAGAAGGCCGGATGGTCCAGCGCCGACTTCTGGCTGAGCCGCCAGACCGCCTACGACTTGGCTCAGGCGCGCAAGGCCGAAGACCGGATACAGGTCGAGCGCTACCAGCCCCTGCCTACTACGTAGAATCAACCGCGGTGCCAGCCCGTGGAGATAAGGGAGATGAGCGCAAACGGGAGCACGACCGTTTGACCTGTTGTGAATTCCAGTATGAGGAGACGCCAATGCCAAAGCGAGTGGCATTTTGCTTGGTCGAAAACGATATCGGACAGGTCTTGCTGGTCCAGAGGGGGTACGGAAAGGAAAAGTACAAATGGTCACTGCCAGGAGGCAATTGTGACGGCAAGGAGGCCTATCACAGAGCAGCAGCTCGGGAAACGCGGGAAGAAACCGGCCTTCGCGTTGAAGTCGTTTCCCTGATCTTTGAGGGGCGCAACCACCTCATCAAGACCTATTTCGGCAAAGTAATAGGTGGCCACCTGAAAGCCCGGAAACCGGAGTGTCTCGACGCCAAATTCTTCGACTATGGGCGTCTACCTCCATTGGCGTTCTCTGCGGACCGCCGCGCCCTCCGAGATTGGCAGGACATGAAGGCCGCTCACGCCCGCCTAACTTCAAGCCCTCGAACGCCATCGTGCCCTAACTGCGGCAGCAGCCATACAAGACTCAGGCACTACCCCCACCACAACCCATACCGTTGTCGATCCTGCAACAAAGTCTTTGACGATGGGTTCGTTACCAATCCGGTCGGTGCAGACAAAGAAGTCGCGACCTCGGAAATTATAGTCAATCACATCGTGACCGAGCGGGAGAGGGTGGGTATGCCTATCCCTTGGCCAAGTTCCGGGCTGCAGGCCGCCGCCCGCGATACTGCAGTCTGGTTCTCTTCCGAGGAGGATTTTGAAGACAGGATTCTCGACTACCTGAGACATCGCCTTGCGGAACGGCCCGGGGATGCCAAATCGAGTTGGTCCCTGCGCCTAGCTTACGGCAGACACCTTTGGCCAGCTAGTGCGGAGCCATCTGAGATCGCCACGGAGATGATTGAGAGAGTTGGCTTATCCGAGGTCGCCCAAACTCCTGCTTTGGACTACCTGGGCGTTGGGAGTTGTCACGCCGTTCTCGACCAGTCAGGCAATCCGGTTGATATCGCCGGTGGCCAGGCTGACAGATTCGGTTATGCCCTCGTAGTCGCCTACGCGACGGACGGCAACAGTATGATAGTTGACCGGATTAACGAGAAGCGTGAGGAGATGGGCGCCGATCCTTTACAGGTATCCGCCCCCCTGCTTGGAATGGCTCGCAAGTTCATCACATTGTCATCCGCAGATGTGGCAGGGGATTCCCTGTTTGAGGAGGCGCAGGCCCACGGGTGTCGTTACCCAAGATCTTTGAGCCAGGTTACCCACGAACATTGAGCCACCCTGAACGCCGATGATACGGATTATGACAGGATGCTATCGGCGGTTCAATCACCTCCCTTCTTGCCGAGGATTTTGGCCACTTTGCCCAGTAGGGCGCGGTGAGGAGAGAGCCTCTCCCGGTAGCTGGTGCCCTCGATGACGATCTGGTAGCTGGTGTTGGCCAGACGGTCCAGGGCGCTGTTGCCCAGGATGGGATCGTTGAAGAGGCCGAGCCACTCCTCGATGGCGCGGTTGGAGGTGATGACGAAGCTGGAGGCCCGATGCTTGCCGACGATGAGCTGGTAGAGGTCCGATGACTGTTGTGCGTTGAGACGGTGCAGGCCCAGGTCGTCGAGGATGAGCAGGTCGGGGGAGAGGAAGGAGCGGAAGGCTTTGTCCACCGAGTTGTCCACCCTGGCTTGGGACATGGCTTTGAAGAAGTCGTATGCGTGGATGAAGCGGACGGAGTATCCGGCTCTGACGGCGGCGTAGCCGAGGGCCTGGGCCAGGAAGCTCTTGCCGACGCCCGCCGGTCCCATGAGCAGGACGTGCTCGTGCCTGGGGATGAAGTCCAGGGAGAAGGCGGCGTCAAGGAGGCGGCGGTCCAGGGTGATTTCGGACGTCCAGTCGAAGTCCTCCAGGCGGCAGGTCTCCTCGAAGCCGGCCCGGTTCAGGCGGGTCTCGATGCGCCGGTTCTCCCTGCGGCTGACCTCGTCGGCTAGGATGATCTCCAGGAAGGCGGCATAGTCCAACTGGTCCCTTCGGGCCAGGGCGATGCGCTCGGGCAGGGTGTCCAGCATGCCGCTGAGCTTGAGGGTCTTGAGCAGCGGGGCCAGATCGACGTTGCGGTTGCGGGTCATAGCGTAACTCCTTCGGTTGGGTGATGGCCGTTGACCAGGGCGAAGACGGAGCCGGGCCTGGCGAAGCGCCCCGGCGGTATGAGGTCGGCAAGGGGCGGCGCATCCTGCTGCTCCAGGGCTTCAACCAGGATGCGCTCGACGCGGTGCACGTCGATGAGGTCCACGTCCAAGGCCTTGCGGCAGGCGTCGTTCAGCCGGTCGGGGGTGTAGCGCTGGGCGAGGCGGAGCAGCTTGTGTCCCTGCCGCACCTTGGCCCAAGGCGTGGGGCCTTCGAAGAGCCGGTCGGCGAAGGCGGCCACCGCCTCTCCCAGCTCCGCCGCGCTCTGCTTGATCTTGTCGGGCCCTCGCAGGGTGTAGGCGATGAACTCCTTTGGGTAGTCGTCGGTGTCGGTGGAGCGTTTGCCCCTGGGCTGACGGGGATGGACCTTGATCAGCTTGCCCCGGTGGTAGATGCGCACCAGCTTGCTGTCCAGCGCGATCTCCACCTGCTGCCCCGGAGGGCACAGGGCCGACGGCACCGAGTAGAGGGCGTGCTGGCAGGTCACGTGGTGGTCGCGCTGCACCTTGGCGTTGCGCCAGCGGGTAACCTCGTAGGGATCGCCGTCCCAGGGCAGCAACGTCTGGCGCTCCTCTGTGTCGAAGACCTCCACGGGCTTGCGCCTGGTGGTGCCGTGCACCCGCTGTCCGGCCACCTCACGGCACCAGTGGAGCGCTTCCTTCCGCATGTGAGGCAGGTCCCTGAAGGAGGCTCCCTTGAAGAAGCGCTCTCTCACGTACTGGACTCCCCGCTCCACCTTGGGCTTATCCCTGGGGTGGCGCACCCGGGCCGGGTCGGTGATGAAGCCCCGGCGCTGCGAGTACTCCAGGAAGCCCCTGGTCAGCCTGGGGTGCAGGGCGTCGGCCCCGGCCACCGCCGCCGGGAAGTTGTCGATGACCAGGTACTTGGGTATGCCGTCGAAGAAAGCCCAGGCCGCCTCCAGTCCGGCGACCACGTCCTCCAGCTTCTGCCCGTGGGTGGGCCAGACGAAGCTGTGCCGCGAGTAGGCCAGCACCACGATCAGCGCCCACACCGTCCGGCGGCGTCCCGTCTCCGGGTCCTCCAGCGGCCCCAGCCGACCGAAGTCCAGCTCCGCCACCTCGCCCGGAGGACTCTCCTCCATCCGCACCGTCCGAAGACTGCGGCCTCGCCAGTTGCGGCGGGCCACGAAGCGCTGTAACGACGAATAGGGCACATCGCAGCCCCGCTCCAAGAGCAACTCCCGGATGCGGGTCAGTTGCAGCCGGTCCCCGATGAGCCACTGCTGAATCTGGTCGGCCCAGGGGGACAGCCTCTCCTCTATGGGCATCTTGGTCTGCCGCGGTCCCGCACGGCCGATGGCCGCCAGCTTGCTCAGCTGCTCCTCGCTGGGACCCGGTCCGTCCCGGGACAGCCCCAACCTCTCCGCCGAGGAGATGTATTTGACCACCGTGTTCCGGGACAGGCCCGTCCCAGTCGCTATGTGGCGCTGGCTCTCTCCAGCCTGCCAGCGCCGGATGACTTCTTCTATCTCCACTCTGAGTACCTCCTTGTAGGCCATCGCGGCACCTCCTTATCAAGTGCTGCAATGGTCTAAGCTGGGGCGCTCAGGGTGGCTCAAAGACCCTGGTTATCTGGCTCAATGTTAGTGGGTATTGTGGCTCAATGTTCCTGGGTATTGACACCACGGGTATGCCACAGAAGGTTGGAGAGTGCGGTTGCATTACGGCGGTAGCTACGCCAGGTTCCCTAGCGGTAGTCAGTCTTCCGGACCGTCTAACGAGCAGTGGAGAACCTCTATTGCCGAGCCGGTAATGATCGACACCATCGCGACGCAATTGACAAGTGACTGGTCGACCTTGCTGCGCCGAGACTGGCAGGATATTGGGATCGCAACCGATGTCAAAGACCACCCGGACTTGGCTGGGTTGAACTTCCAAGCTGAGTTCGTCATTGGCTGGAGAATACCGTTCGACGGTGAGCGTCCCGCCCACTTTCCACCTCCGATAGACGAAAAAGGCAAGCCTCCTACATCGGTCGATGCGTGGAGCGGCAGAGTTGCCGGACATGGATCCGACGCTGTGAGTGGCCCAGAGAATCAGGAGCCACAGCGCAAACCCCAACGGCGTCGTGGCTGGTGGCCCTTCCGCTCGTGAACCCGCTGGAACCTGCCGGAGATGCGTCTCGCGGTGTTGCTGCGAGATAGATCACCGAAGTATTCAGGGGCCTCCGAGGTCCACCAGCAGGAAATACCGGGCCACACTTATGGCTAGAGCCTCTTGCCACGCCTCTGCCGGTGTGCTTACCTGTGACGTCCTTAGCTATCACTAGCCAAAGACGCCTGGTCCTCACTGAGTTCATGGAAACCCCAGCGGGCTGCGGAAGAATGGGCTATGATGGCATGACTGATCTGATTTGAAGGGACTGCGAGGTTCCTGAGTGGCTGGAAGGCCGATTCTCGATTCCAGAATTCGGGCTATGGGCTGACTGGCACGGGTCAGTATCTCTCAGCAGAGGATAGTCAGCAAGAATGGTCAACATCGTCAGGGAATTCTTCTCTAAGGTGGGTAGTCGTCTCCCTGACACTCTTGCCGTGACGGTTGCCTATTGGGTGCCGGTCTTCATCTTCGTTTGGTATTCGGGTCTGGTTGATGATGTGTACGCTCGTCTCTGGATGAGTGCGCTAGTTACGGTAATGCCAGTGGCAAGCCTTTTTTCTGAACCTAGACATGGCCTGCGAATATGGAGGTGGCGGGGAGAGGATATCGGAACTGCGCTGTTCTTGTGGCTTACAACGGCATTGGCGGGAGTGAACAAACTCAGCATCGTTGGATTGGGAGTCCAACTCTCACTGATAATTGCCGTACTGCCGTGGTGTTGGTTTATCTGGCTGCTCCTCCGCCGTAACTGGTGGCTACTGATGGGCCTAGTTCTAGCATTTGCCGTATTCATGATTTACTGGGTGGCAGCTTTGGTCAAGTTTGGCGACCCATGGGACCTTGTATTGCTGCCCCTAATAGTGGTCGCATTTGGAGGCCTCGCTTGGGCACCCTTGGCTGCCATGGTTCTGAATTTGGCCAAACAACACAAGCACCGGAGAGTCACCGGTCCGGCAACGCAGGCGGCCGCCATGATTACCCTGTTTCTTCCAGTGGTCCTGGTCGCTGTAGCAATTCCAGGGGCGCTTCAGCTTGGCCAAACCTGGTCTGCGGTGTCCCTAACTATTGTAGGAGTGCTTCTGAGCGCCGTAGTCTCAGAACCATTGAGGTGCTCTTTGGTCGAGTGGGGAGAATTGTAGCCTAGTCCGGCGATTGATTTTGCTGGCTTTCCATGGCCGATTAGGGTACTCGGATGCGAGAATAACCTAGGGTGTCTATGTTCTCGCCGATGGTCGCTTCCCGGTCAGAGTTTTGAAAGCCCATCACGTTGACTACGTAATCGGAGGGGTTGTCTCCTAGTCCTTCCGGGAAATCAAAGGTGACGGTGAATGTGTTAGATTCGTCATCCATCAAGTAGGTGTCAGCAACAACGTCGCCGGGGTCATCCAGAGTCCATGTTCTGTTCCCGGACAAGGGCACCAGAATACTGCCCAACCACTTCCCATCATCTGCTGCCCTGAGCGAAAAGTTCGCGTAATGTGATCCACGTGACCGTGGCAATCGAAAACTAGGCTCTGCTCCGTTCAAGAAGGCCCCTTCGAAAGCCACTACCCCGTCTTCATAGGTTGGATGCCGTATCCATTGGATAAGGTTATGGCTTGTATATTCATAACCTTCGTCGAACGGGCGGTTCTCCGGCGAGTTCATCTTTCCTGACCAGTGGCGGTCGATGATGGCGTCCTGTCCCGCGAATGCTTTGCGGACTTCCGCTATGCCGGGGATACGGTCTGCCTCCTGGGCATCCAGGGATAGCCGATAGTATTCTTGGAGGCTTGCGGTAAATGTCTCGGCGTCCATACTTGCGAACAAGTTCTGAAAGAGCAACTGGCCCAGGTAGTAGGCGCACTGATAGCGGTCCCATTCACTCGAATCCGGGTCCCACTCCGAAAGCATCTCGAGGTCGTGGGCCTCGCATCCTCTGCGCTTAGTTTGCAACTGCCCATGGCTCAGGCCCATCTGCCGACCAAACCGATACTCGAACAGATTGGCTAGGCCCTCGTCTATCCAGTTCTCATTGCCGCTCCAGAAGTAGTGAGCGGTTTCGTGAACGAAGCCTAATCGACTTTGCCTCCACTCCCAAGTACCAGATTGCGTCACCTCGTATTTGGGCAAGTAGCTGAACGCAAAGCCATAATTTGTGCCGGCGTACTTGTCCGTGACCGCATTCTCGCTGAGCATGATGATGACGTGGTCCACCGGCAATGGCAAGCCAGTAGTATTCTCAACGAACTGAATCAAATCCCGAGTTGCCTCAATGGTGCCCGGCCGGGATTGGCTGTCGGTACGGACGATGCTGATCCTGAGATGGGGCGTCAGTTCTGTACCGAGGGAAACTGTCTCAATGGCAGCGCCTTCGGGGTTCAGAACCCCCCGAATCTCGTCCGCGTCGCTAAGGGTGCCCACAGCGGCAATCAGCGTGGTCTCCTCGTCGGTAACGCCGTCCTGAAAGATCGC
The DNA here is from genome assembly GCA_965207225.1 of Dehalococcoidia bacterium. Lineage (GTDB taxonomy): Bacteria > Chloroflexota > Dehalococcoidia > Plut-88900 > Plut-88900 > Plut-88900. The sequence continues at coordinate 1,055,023 of CBDBLV010000005.1, read as the reverse complement.
GTGGTCAGTGAGAGGGGCGAGGCGGCCTTCGTAGGCCAGTTTCTTCATTCCTCGAATGGCTAGCACATCAGTGGTGTCTGGGGAAAGTAAGAACGGCATTGAGAGGAGTTGGAAGACCACATCTGTGGCGTCGAAGTCCAGTGCCCTGAGCCAATGTATAACGTCGTACTCGGTCTCGGACACCTCGTCCTGCACCCAAGACAGACGTAGAGCCGCCTTCAGATTATCAATGTCTTCGGCGGCCATCCAAAGCAACTCGTCTACTGCTGATCGTTCTAGGTCGGAAAGTCCGTCCTGGACCCAGGGGAGCGTCTGGATTTGCCGAGCCAGTGCTGGATAGTTTCTCACCAGCCATCTGGTGTTGGTTGTTTCATACGTTGACAGCAAAGTAGGTGGCGTGGGTGTTGGCGAAGGCGTAGGGGTGTTGGTCGGCGCGGGTGTTGGCGAAGGCGTAGGGGTGTTGGTCGGCGCGGGTGTTGGCGAAGGCGTAGGGGTGTTGGTCGGCGCGGGTGTTGGCGAAGGCGTAGGGGTGTTGGTCGGCGCGGGTGTTGGCGAAGGCGTAGGGGTGTCGGTCGGTGTGGACGACTCGTCACTACATGCCGCCAAGGATATGACAAGAAGGGCCACTACGAGGCCGACCAACATCACGGGGCCGACTCTATTCCGTGACCGTGTACCTACCGACATCATTAGCCCCCTCATTTACACCTCCAACTTGAAGCACAAGCGGAAGGTTCTTGATTTTATCAAGTCTGGTGGGCCTGAGTTGACGATAGGCAGAACCATTTTCGAATTGTGGATGGGTGATCCAACTTCACTCCGGCGATCCTGACACCCACGTTAGTATATTACCTAGCCGCCCCGCGGCTAGAGCAAGGGGGCCTGGGCGGTGTTGCCGCAGGCCCCCCTTGCATCCTCTTGCCGGTCCGGCTGGGCCGGACTAGTCGTCGTCTTTGATCGTCATGGTTCCCACGGCGTCGGGCGGGTAGAGGGTCCCGGGCAGGTACGCCTCCACCACGAAGTACTCGTCCGGCTCCTCATCGTCGTCGTACTCCAGCCACACCTCCGCCGTCAGCTCCGTCACCCCCGGCGCGAACACCAGCTCACCCTCCGTGTACTGATAGTCGGTCATGTGCGCCCGGTCGTCCAGCAGGTGGTACGCAGGCGCGGTGTTCCATCTGATCCTGATCTCCTCGGTGGACGCCTCGGACAGCCGCACCCGGAACTCCAGCACGTCGCCCTCCACCGCCGACGCGGCCTCGACGGTGACGGTTATCTCCACCTCAGGGGCCGCGTCGTCGTTGTCTGCCACGCCGACCGTGGCCGCGCCCTGGGTCGAGGACACGGTGTAGCCGCTGCCCGCGTTCACCGTGGCCGTCACCGACCCGTCGGTCTCGTCAGTAGTATCGTCCGTGGTGCCGACGGTGAGGGTGACGCTGCCCGTGGTGGGTATCGTCACCGTGCGGTGGCCCGTGGTCGCGCCGTAGTCGCCGCTCTGGGACACCGTGACGCTCACCGCCAGGTTGGACGCCGGGGCCGGGCTGGCCGTCACCGTGAAGACGGCGTCCCCGCCCTCGGTCACCCCGCTGCCAGCGGTGACGCTCACCACCGGCGTGGGGGCGTCGTCGTTGTCGGCCACGCCGACCGTGGCCGCGCCCTGGGACGAGGACACCGTGTAGCCGCTGCCCGCGTTCACCGTCGCCGTCACCGACCCGTCGGTCTCGTCCGCGCTGTCGTCCGTGGTGCCGACGGTGAGGGTGACGCTGCCCGTGGTGGGTATCGTCACCGTGCGCTGGCCCGTGGTCGCGCCGTAGTCGCCGCTCTGCGACACCGTGACGCTCACCGCCAGGTTGGCCGCCGGGGCCGGGCTGGCCGTCACCGTGAAGACGGCGTCCCCGCCCTCGGTCACCCCGCTGCCAGCGGTGACGCTCACCACCGGCGTGGGGGCGTCGTCGTTGTCGGACACGCCGACCGTGGCCGCGCCCTGGGACGAGGACACCGTGTAGCCGCTGCCCGCGTTCACCGTCGCGATGACCGAGCCGTCGGTCTCGTCAGTAGTATCGTCCGTGGTGCCAACGGTGAGGGTGACGCTGCCCGAAGTCGGGACGGTCACCGTGCGCTGGCCTGTGGTCGCGCCGTAGTCGCCGCTCTGCGATACCGTGACGCTCACCGCCAGGTTGGACGCCGGGGCCGGGCTGGCCGTCACCGTGAAGACGACGTCCCCACCCTCGGTCACCCCGCTGCCAGCAGTGACGCTCACCACCGGCGTGGGGGCGTCGTCGTTGTCGGACACCGCCACCGTGGCCGCGCCCTGGGACGAGGACACCGTGTAGCCGCTGCCCGCGTTCACCGTGGCCGTGACCGACCCGTCGGTCTCGTCAGTAGTATCGTCCGTGGTGCCCACGGTGAGGGTGACGCTGCCCGTGGTGGGTATCGTCACCGTCCGCTGGCCCGTGGTCGCGCCGTAGTCGCCGCTCTGCGAGACCGTGACGCTCACGTCCAGATTGGACGAAGGCGCCGGGCTGGCCGTCACCGTGAAGACGGCGTCGCCGCCCTCGGTTATCCCGCTTCCAGCGGTGACGCTCACCTCAGGCGTGGGCGGCGGTGGCGTCTGCGCTGACGCCGCCTCCAGCGCCGTCAGCTCGGTCACCACCTCGTCCCACACGGGGCTGCTGTGTTTGTCCGCCATGTCCTGGGCCTCGGCCGCCGTCATCGGGCCGCCCGTGACGCCGGTGCCGTCGTGCTCGCCGAAGGCGACGAGCACCCGGTTCCAGCGGTTCACGTGGGCCGTGCCGTGCTGCGTCTGCGACGCCAGCTCCCTGACCTTCGCGATCACGTCCGGGTCCACCGTGTAGCCCGTCTGCTCCTCAACGACCGGGTCGTCGTTGTCTGCGACGCCGGCCGTGGCAGCCCCCTGGGACGAGGACACCGTGTAGCCGCTGCCCGCGTTCACCGTTGCGGTGACCGACCCGTCGGCCTCGTCGGCGCTGTCGTCCGTGGTGCCGACGGTGATGGTGACGCTGCCCGTGGTGGGTATCGTCACCGTGCGCTGGCCCGTGGTCGCGCCGTAGTCGCCGCTCTGGGAGACCGTGACGCTCACGTCGAGGTTGGCGGCGGGGGCGGGGTTTGCGCTGACGGTGAAGCTTGCGCTGCCGCCCTCGGTGATGCCGCCGCCCGCGCTGACGCTCACCACCGGCGTGGAGGCGTCGTCGTTGTCGGACACGGCCACCGTGGCCGCGCCCTGGGACGAGGACACCGTGTAGCCGCTGCCCGCGTTCACCGTCGCGGTGACCGAGCCGTCGGTCTCGTCGGCGTTATCGTCCGTGGTGCCCACGGTGAGGGTGACGCTGCCCGTGGTGGGTATCGTCACCGTGCGCTGGCCCGTGGCCGCGCCGTAGTCGCCGCTCTGGGACACCGTTACGCTCACGTCCAGGTTCGCGGTCGGGGCCGGGCTGGCCGTCACCGTGAAGACGGCGTCGCCGCCCTCGGTCACCCCGCTGCCAGCGGTGATACTCACCTCGGGCGTGGGCGGCGGCGGCGGCGTCTGCGCCGCGGCCGCTTCCAGGGCGGTCAGCTCGACGACCACCAGGTCCCAGACGGGGCTGCTGTGATTGTCGGCCATGTCCTGGGCCTCGGACGCCGTCATCGGGCCGCCGGTGACGCCGGTGCCGTCGTGCTCGCCGAAGGCCAGCAGCACCCGGTTCCAGCGGTTCACGTGGGCCGCGCCGTGCTGCGTCTGCGACGCCAGCTCCTTGACCCTGGCGATCGTTCCCTGGTTGACCGTGTAGCCGCCGTCGTCGTCGGACACGACCACGACGGCCGTCCCCTGGGACGAGGACACCCGGTAGTCGAGGTTGGCGCTGGCGTCGACGGTGACCGTGACCGATCCGTCGGGCTCGTCCACCTCGTCGTTGGTGGTGGCCACCGTCAGCGCGGCGTAGCCCGCCGACGGGATGGTCACCGTCCGATGTTCCATGGATATCCCGGAGTCGTCGCTCTGCGACACCGTGACGCTCACGTCCAGGTCCGCAGCCGGGGCCGGGTTGGCGCTGACCGTGAAGGTCGCGTCCCCGCCCTCGGTCACGTTGCCGTCGGCGGTCACGCTGATCAGCGGCACGGACGTGTTGGGCGCGGGCGTCTCGAAGTCCACCGTGAAGGTCTTCGGCGTCGCGCCGGCGGCCAGGGTCCGCACGGTGATCTTGTCCAGCTGGGTCGTCCCGTGAAGGACGGAGACCACGTAGTGCGACTGCGGGTCGAGGCCGGTGAGCTGGTGCTCGGTGGCGGTGGTCGTGACTTCCGTCAGGACCGGGACGCCCGTGAAGCTCTCGTGCCAGACGACCAGGTAGGACGCGCCGTCCCCCTGCGGCTTCCAGGCGACGGTCGCCGTGGTGTCGGAGACGCGCTTGAGCTGCACCGGCGGCGGCGGCGGCAGGTCGTTGTTGGCGATATAGACCGAGGCGTAGCTCCTGAACCTGTTCAGCCGGTAGCCCTCGCCGAACTGCACCGTCGCGCCGAGCATCCCGTTGGAGCCCCAACCGGTGTCGTCGACGGTGGGGATGGTGAACGAGACGCTGCCGCCGGTGGGCACGTTGACCGTGCGCTCGCCCAGGTGCTGGGCGGCGACCACGGAGCCGGGGCCGGCCACGCCCACCCTGACGTCCAGCGGCGCGTCGGGCGCGGGGTTCACGGTGACCGTGTAGACCGCGTCCTCGCCCTCGGTGATGGTGCCGCCGGCGGCGCTGATCGACACCTCGGGCACACGCTCCACGATGACCGACGTGGGCTCCGCCTCCACCGGCGAGCCCGCCGCAAGCGTGGTGAAGCGAATCACCGGGCTGGCGGTGCTCAGCTGCGTCGCGCCGTGGTCGGCGTAGTAGACCACCGCCCGGTACTCGGTGTCCGGCTCCAGGTGGCGGATGTTCCAGGCCGGGTCGTTGGGCTCGGCCCCGAACCAGGCCTCGTCGGCCGGGACGCCGGGGAAGGGCGACGTGGTGGACCAGTAGCGCACCTCGTAGCCCTCGGCGCCGACCACCTGAGGCCAGCTCAGGTCGATGCCCGTGTCGGACAGGTTGGCGTAGCTCAGGTCGCCCACGCGCTCCACCACCGGGTCCGGCAGGTCGCCCAGCAGCCGCTGGCAGCCCACGCAGGAGCCCAGCGTGCGGTGGAAGCTGAAGCTGTCGGTGCGCACCGTCTTCGGCGGCGTCTCCGTCGAGATCTGGTTGTCGCTGCGCTCGTACAGCTTGTAGCCCTCGACCTGGAAGGTCACGTTGCCGACCACGTTGGCGCCGACGTGGACGTCGACCTGGACCGGCGTGCGGCTGACCGTGACCGAGCCGGCGCTGACGGCAGAGTCAGTTCTGAAGGTGTGCAGGTGCGAGGCGGCGGGGCTGGTGAACCAGACCCGGTGGGACCGGAAGTACTCCGACGTGCCGCTCCGCAACAGCGGCTCGGCGAAGTCGGCGCTGATGGAGAAGCGCTTGTCCTGGTCCGCCGGCGGGTCGTTCTTCGTCCGCACCCAGAAGTAGTGCGCCTTGCGCCCCGTGTTCAGCGAGGCCGGGAAGGCCAGATTGAGCCCGCCGTCCTCGATGGACGTCCAGGTGGTCCCGTCGTCGATGGAGAACTCCAGGGTCTGCTCCCACTCGTCGTCGTCCCTGATGATGAGCGGCACCTGCACCTCGGGGTAGTCGAAGCCTCCCACCTGGTACAGCACGCCATTTTCATAGAAGTTGTGGCCGACGGCGTGGGGCCGGTGGATCAGGAACGTCCCGTGGTCGAAGGCGTCGCTGTCCTGCCCCGCGGCGAGGCTCACCGGACGCCACTTGTTGGCGTCGCTCTCGTAGACGGACTGCGACGAGAAGGGGCAGCCGTCGTGCCGGTCCAGCAGCGGGCCGGCGGTGCTGCCGTAGCCGAAATGAATCCCATCCCGGCCAAGCCCTTCGACGATGGGGTCGCCCAGGTTGTAGGGGCTGCGGCTCCCGGTGTGGCACATCAGCCGGTCCCGGTCCGGTTTGCCCGGCCCGATGTAGCCGCCGTGGTGGCTGAGCGGCTCACCCACCTGGCTGGCGACGTAGAAGTGCCGGCGCTCGTGGGGGTCCACCGCCTGCCACTGGTAGGTCACCGCCGGGCCGCCCTCGGTCAGCGTGATCGTCGGCGGCGGGTCGTGCCTGTTGTAGTTGGCGATCACCCAGCCCGTCGAGCACGTGTTGCCCGACACCGTGCCCGCGCAGGTGCGGAACTGCACGAAGGCGTCGGCGGCCCCCAGGTTCAGGCCGATCTTGAGCGCCTCGGAGTGGGTGCTCCAGGAGACGGCGGGGTTGGGGTAGAGCGACCAGGAACTGTGGCCGTCGCCGATGCTCCAGCCCTCGGGCAGGCGCAGGCCCCGCAGGCGCTCGGAGTTCGACGCGGTGGCGCGAAGGGTGTACGTGCTGTTGGGCTGCACGGACGCGTCGTATACGTACACCCAGTAGGTGGTGTTCGGCTCCAGCCGCAGCCCCGAACCGTCGTCGCCCTGGTAGGTGAAGGTGAAGGTCCGATCGGCGCTGCCCACCGGCATGGAGGGGCGCGCCAGGTCGGCCAGGACGTCGGCGGCGGTACTGCCCGGCGAGCCGCCGGAGCCGGCCCAGATCTGTACCCTCAGATCACGGGCGGCGTTGGAGTCGCCGATCTCGGCAAACTCGACGTCGACGCTGTTGAGGCGGTAGTGGCCGCCGTTCTTGCCCGTCGTGAACGACTGCGCGCGGTCACGTACGGTACTGGCAGTCGTCACGGTCAACGCCGCGCCGTCCGCCTGGCCCAGGTTGCTCATCACCGCCGGCTCACCGGGCGGCGCGTTCACCGGCGTGGGCTCCACCCGGAACAGGGGCGAGATGCCGTAGAACGCGTGGTCCTGGGTGCTCGCGATGGTGTTGTAGCTGATGGGGCCGGTGTCCGCGTCGGTGGTCGAGAACCGTCCCCGCCGGGCGTTGCTGGCGCCCAGAGGGTTCGCCTCCTTCGCACCGTCGGTCCTGGTGCCCGTCCACGGCCAGTCGTTCGAGGTGCTCCTCTCGCCGCTCTCGAAGCGCCGGTCCGCCATCGCCCAGTTCTCCCAGGTGTCGGACCAGAAGCCGGCGTTGTTCGCCGCGACGCGCTCGCCGTTCAGCCACCAGACCTCCGCGTCCGTGTGCCCGGCGTTGTTGGGGTTGGTCCGGGTGTGGTCCCGGGCGTCCACCGCGGCGGTGGAGCCCACCACCCGGAAGTGGTCGGCGTAGCGCCGGACGGCGGCGTGCCCGTCGCGGGCCGCCTCCCGCACGTGGGCGTCGTAGACGCCGATGTCGGCGGCGGTGGCGTCGCGGTGGTCTTCGGTCATGAACAGCAGCCGGAACGTCTCGCCCGCGCCCAGACCGAGCGGCTTCAGCGGCCAGTCGAAGGGCACGGTGTAGGAACCGTCCGCGTGGGGCAGCAGCCGGCCGTTGACTCCCATCGACAGAGTGGAGCCGCCGACCAGGGTGATCCAGTTGCCGCCCCCCTGCGCGCGGATGCGAGCGTCGTTGTTGATGCTCCAGCCGGGCGCCGCGCCCTCGTCCTCGGAGTTGCTCTGCGTGAACTTCACCTGGCTGTTGCCTTCCGTGAGTCCGGCTGCGTCCAGCACGACCCAGTAGCGGGTGTCCGCCTCGAGCGCGACGCCCGGGTGCGTGAAGCTGTACGTGCCGGCCTGCCGGTTCACGAAGGCGGGATTGGCCAGGGTCCCCACGACCGTGCCGGGAGCCCCGTTGGCACCTTTGTGGACGGTGACCGTCAGCTTGGAGCCGAAGTCCTCGGTGGACCGGTTGAAGGCCACGTCCACGCTGGTCAGGGTGTACCCCGAGGGGTTGCCGCCGGTGTCGAAACCCTGCGCCAGGTCCACGTGCAGGCCCTGCACCAGGCCGCTCGACTGGCCGGTGTTCTTCACCAGCGCCGGGTCGTCGTCCCGCACCCGGACCGTCGCCGTCCCCAGCGACGTGGCCAGGTCGTAGTCCGACCCGTCCACCAGCGTCACCGTGACCGAGCCGTGGGCTTCGTCCACGTCGTCGCCGGTGGTGGGGATCTCCAGCGTCGCGGTGCCCGAGTCCGGGATGGTGACGCTGGTGGGCAGGGTCCCGTACCCGAAGTCCCCGGTCGTGGCCACCGTCACGCTCACCGGCAGGTCCGCCGTGGGCGCCGGGACCGCCGTCAGCGTGAAGCTGGCGCTGACGCCCTCGGTGACGGCGCCGCCGCCAAGGATGCTCACCCTCGACGGCCGCGGCTTGCTGACGCCGTCGAGGCTGATCTTCAGTGACGATACGTTGGGGGTCCACGCGCCCGTCGAGGAAGCCGTTCTCGTCCCAGCGCCGTCGGCGATGCTCCAGCCGGCCAGGCCCCCGCCGTCCTCGGCGTCCGAACCCGTCAGGCGTACCCTCGAAGAACTCTGGCCAGCGTCCATGTCGATCACGAGGAAGTAGGTGGCGCTCCCCTCAAGGTCGATGCCCGCGCTGCTGGTGAAGGTCAGCGTCTGGTCCGAGGTGGAGGCGGGGAAGCTGGCGGGGTTGGTCAGGGTCCCCAGCGAGCTGCCCGGAGACCCGCCGGAGGCGGCGTGGATGCTGGCGGTCAGCGCCGAGGAGCTGAAGGCGCTGTCGATGGTGGAGAACTCCACGTCGACGCTGTGCAGGGTGTAGCCGAAGCTGTTGGAGCCGCTGGTGAACGCCTGGTGGAAGTCATTGCCCAGAAATGAGGTGCCTCCGTCCGCCTGGCCGGTGTTGGCGACGAAGGTCTCCGTCTCGACCGTCTCGACGGCCGTGCCGTGGATGGTCATCTTGCGGGACTGGCTGAACGAGGTCCAGGCGCCCGAGGTGTTCCAGGTCCGGTAGTGGCCGTCGTCGGCGATGGTCCAGCCGTCCGCGCCGCCGGCGTCCTCGGCGTCCGACGCGGTGTTCTGGATGGTGTTGGCGCCGGGCAACAGGACCAGCGTGACGTCCAGCACCGCCCAGTACGTGGTGTTCGCCGCGAGCGCCACGCCCGAGTGCGTGAAGCTGTTCGTGCCCGCGGCGATCGTGCCGGGCTTGGTCAGGGTGGCGACCACCGCGCCCGGCGCTCCGCTGCTGTCGCTTCTGATCTCGGCAGTCAGCTTCCCCGCCAGCGCGCCGTCGTTGATTTGCGGAAACGAGAAGTCGACGCCCGTCAGGGTGTACCCGCCGGCGTTGGCGCCCGTCGTGAACGCCTGCGCGTGGTCGTGCTGTACGAAGTTGCCGGTGCCGCCGTTCGCCTGCCCGAAGTTCGAAACCAGGAAAGGCTTGCTGACGCCGCCGAGGCTGAGTTTCATTGACGAGGCGAAGGTGCTCCACGCGCCCGTTGTGTTCCACGCTCGTCTCGAGAAACCGTCGCCGATGCTCCAGCCGGCCTGGCCTCCGCCGTCCTCGCTGTCCGAACCCGTTAGGCGCATCAACGAAGCAGACTCGGCACTGCTTAGATCGATCACCAGGAAGTACGTGGTCTTCGCCGCAAGGTCGATGCCCGCGCTGCTGGTGAAGGTCAGCGTCTGGTCCGAACTGGAGACGGGAAAGCTGGCGGGGTTGGTCAGGGTCCCCAGCGAGTTGCCCGGAGACCCGCCGGAGTCGGCGTGGATGCTGGCGGTGAGGGACGAAGAGCTGAAGCCGCTGGCGATAGCGGCGAATTCCACGCCGACGCTGGTCAGGCTGTAGCCCGCGCTGCTGCTGCCGGTCGTGAACGCCTGGGCGTAATCATTGCCCAGAGATACACTGGCTCCGTCTAACTGGCCGGTGTTGGCGACGAAGGTCTGCGGTGTCTGCGCGTTAGCCTGCTCCGCCGGCGTCGCCGCGAACACCACCGCCAGCAGCGCGAGGGCGAGAAGCGCAATCCCAGGGCGCCTCATGAGGGAGAACCCCCACGAAATGCGGGGGGGGGGGGTAGAAGGCGTTTACGATGCGACCTGGTGAGGTCGCACCTCTCAACGGTGATATATTCTCCCTGTCCTTAGTCATCTCTGTGCCCCCCTGGTTTTACTGTATTTTCTCAATCGTCAGGCCAGCCGGAGGTTTACCCTCCCTGGCCGCGAAGCCGCTCCTCCAACTCCCGTATACGGGCTTCGGCGGCCTCGGCGCGGGACTCGGCGGCCGCTCGCGCCTGCCGCTCGTCTTCCAGGCTGGCGATGGGACGTCCCGTGGTAGGATCGTAGAACAGCAGCTCACCATCCGACCATCGCAGATTCAGGCCCAACACGGCACTGTATCCTTGGAGGACTCCATCGGACACGGTCTCTATCGGTATGGGTTCGTACCGGCCATCCACCAGCCGGTCACCGGCCAACCTCGCCCCGTGATACTCTCCCGTCTCGTCGAAGCGCCAGTACTCGGGTATGCCCAAACGGGCATAGTCCACCCGTTTGGCCCCCACGTCCATTGCTCCGGTGCTCTCCGACGCCACCTCAAGCACGAAGTCCGGCGCCTTCCCCTGCTCCGAGACGATGTACCCGTTGCTCCGGCGATACACCTCGGGATCAACACCAAAGGCCACCAAGAGGTCGGGGCGCCGGGCGCGGGCCTTGTTGTACTCCGGCCTGGCGACTATCCAGCGGTCCGCCTCCACCAGGGTGGTCTCCGGGTTGCCCAGATGCACTGCCAGGGCGTGGGAGTAGCCGTACTTGAAGAGCTGGTCGTACTGCGTCATCTCATCCGGTTCCCGCTGCGGCGGGTCGGGCAGCCGGAAGCCGCCTTGCACTTCTGCGGTTTTGGTGAATGTGTCTGGCGTCGTCATATCTCACCCGACAATCGGCCCGGAGCCTGCGCCATCTCCAACCGACACCGGCGCATCCACTCCGAGGCTCCTCCAACAGAGCGTTCTTCTACGAGTTGCATTCTACCACCTCCGTCCATCGCTTGGAAAGAGCCGAGTCCACCGCGGACTGTCCGCGGACTGTCCGATCCGCTGGCCGACGGCGAAGGGCGCCTTGAGCTACTTCAGTCGGCTACCCCCATCGCAGACCCAGGGTGAGTGCTCGCCTCAGCCAGCGCAGCCGCCTTGCTCTCGCCAAGGCCGCTGCCAGCGCCTTTTTCCGCCACCTCAGGTGATCTTCCCTGCGCGAAGCGTCCAGGGGTTCGGTCTCCGGCGGCAGCGTCAGGCCGTAGTCGCCGAGCATGGCTATCTCCAACTCCCACCGGCGCACCGCAGCCTTCGCCCGGTCAACCCGACCTCCTGAAACTTCACCCCCGGTTCGAAGCTCCCTCCACTCCTTCACCAACTGGGCAGCCGGGCCGAAGGCGTGCCCTTCGTCCGGCTGTTCCTCCGACGTGACCACACCGGCGTCGGGTAGTCCGTGCTCCCGTCTGGGAGGCCACCACTCCCTGCGCCGACCATCGCCATCACCGACCGGATCAGGCTTGCTCGGCTCCCGTTTCTCTTCCTCCGCCCCGTCCTCCGATCCTCCAACATTGCGTTGCAACTCCGTCAGCTGCTTCGCCTGGGCCTCGACGGTCTCCACCAGTGCTCCATGCGCTTCCTCCATCGCCGCCACCCGTTCTTCCAGTGCCGTTACCCTCGCTACAATGTCCCCGGCCTCATCGTCCTGCTCATCCCCGCCGTCAACGTGCTTGTCCCTGAACTCCGCCAACGCCCTTCGCATCCGCCGTGACACGTGACGAGACTCATAGCAGGTCACCATAGTGCGGTAGTTCACCCCCAGGGCCTCGGCCGCAGCCACCTTGCCCCGGTCATTCACCAGAGCGTCCAGCAGGTCCAGTAGAGGCTCGTCCGATAGGGGGGCATCCGATAGAGGGATGCTCATGCCGTCGCCAGCACCCTTCGACCCGTCCATGCCGGGCTCATCATGGCCTACCATTGGCTTCTCCTTGCGTCAGAAACTACAACAGACTACAATACAATCAGTACAATAGACTTAGCACTGACCCGCAGTAAAACTGCTCGCCGGATTGTCTACAGGCATCCCGGATTCCCCTTCAAACAGCTACCGATATCACCGAGATTGTATTCTACAATGTGCTCCTAATCTCCTTACTGCCCTCCCAGGGCGATAGCCGCCCCTGAGCGATTGTAGTCCGACACGTCAGGCTCCTCGGCCCGCGCTCAGGCGGCGGGCCGAGTCGGTGCGTCGTGAGCGTCCTCTGCGGCCATCTGGTCCTTGCTTTCCCCGTGTCGGATGGCCGATAATAGCTCATGCGTTCTTTTCGCTGTGACGCTAGACAATAAGGAGAATATGCACCATGAAACTCAATCCGATAGCCAAGTTGTTCAAGGGCGGGGAGAAGCCCGCCGTCAAGCTGATGGCCGTAACGCCGCCCCGGTCCGGGGAGCGCACCATGCTGGGCGTGCAGAACCTGGTGGAGTCCATCGCCGTCCCCGAGCCCTTCTCGCTGGAGATCGCCGGGGACCCGGACGGCGTCACGCTGCTGGCCCGTTGTAGAGAGGGCTCCTTCGTCCGCCAGCAGGTGGGCGTCCACTACCCCCAGGCCAGGGTGAACGAGGTCTTGCCGGAGGACGACCCGCTCAGGCTGAGAGAAGGGGAGCAGGCGTGGTCGATGGACCTGCGGCTCAGGGGGCCGGAGTACCTGCCCCTGCGCCCCTACCGTGACGACGACCTGCTGGACCCCGGCTCAGACCCGCTCATCTCCGTCATCGGCTCGTTGTCCGACCTGGAGGAGGGGGAGAGGCTGGTGGCCCGGCTGCGGCTGTCGTCGCTGGGCTCGGACTGGTCCGCCGCCCACCAGGAGAAGACGAACCCCAGGCCCGCCTACGACCCCAACACGTCCGCCTCCTCCGCCCAGCCCAGGATCGACCGCACCAACGCGGTCACCATAACCATCCTGGCGTTGCTGGCCCTGCCCGCCCTCCAGGGCTACCTGTGGGTGCAGCGTGGCGAGACGTGGAAGGCGGTGTTGTTGGGATTGGGAGTGGTGTCATTGGCGGCGCTGGCGGGCTGGGCGTTATGGCGGTTCAAGAAGTGGCGCTCCGGCGGCAAGTACCAGGACCCGGTGATGATCAAGGAGAAGGTCTCCAAACTCGCCTACGAGGCCCAGCTGGAGGTGACCGCCGTGCTGTCTGAGCACGGCACCGAGAACAGGGCCAGGGAGCTATTGCGCAACGTGGCTGCGGCCTACAGCCACTACAACAACCCCGCCGGGGCCAGCTTCCGGGCGATCAAGGCACGCCCGGCGGTACCCGTGACCGAGCCGCTACCGCCGGCGCGGAGCTTGCTGGCGGGGCGAAACGTGCTGGGAGTGCGGGAGCTTGCCTCCCTGTGGCACCCCCTGGGGGCGGGAGACCAGCTGCCCATGGTGGCCCGCACCGGGGCGAAGGCGCTGTTTCCCTCATCGCGGAACGGCTCGGGCGGGGCCTACGTGGGAGACACGGTGGTAGGCAAACCGAGGAAGGTGCACTTCCCCGCCGACGCCATGGGCCGTCACCACCTCTACGTGGCCCGCACCCGCATGGGCAAGTCCACGCTGATGCACCACCTGGTCGTTCACAAGATGCGGGAGAAGGCGGCGGGGCGCAACGAAGACGCCATCGTGGTGGTCGATCCCCACGACGACCTGGTGAACTCCCTGCTCAGGCACGTGCCCGAGGAGATCGTGGACAGGACGTACCTCATCGACCTGAAGAACGAAGAGCGCTCGCCGGGCATCAACCTGCTGGACGCCCGCATCTTCCCCGACCGGGACCGCACGGCCGACTCTGTGGTGCGCATCGCCAGGGGGCTGTGGGACCAGGTCTGGGGGCCGAGGATGCAGTCCATCCTGGAGCACACGGTCAAGAGCCTGCACGAGTACAACACCCACCCGGACACGAGAGTGGATGAGCAGTGCACCATCCTGGACGGGCTGCGGATGCTGTCGGACCTGGCGTACCGCAACCGGGTGCTGAGGAGGGTGGACGACCCCTACGTCATCGGTTGGTGGGCCAGGGACTTCCGCAACTGGACCCGCACCCTGAAGGCCGACGCCGTCGCCCCGGTGCAGACCCGCCTGGCCTACTACGCCACTTCGAAGAAGGCCAGGGCCATCCTGGGGCAGCGCCGCTCCACCCTGGACCTGCGGAAGGTCATAGCCGAGGGCGGCGTGCTCTTGGTCGCCACCTCCCAGTCGGCTGCGGGGCAGGACGTGTCCGGCCTGGTGGGAGGCTCTTTGCTCAACCTGACGGACGCGGTGATAAGGGAGCAGGGCAGCCTGCCGCCTGGGGAGAGGCGCGGGGCTCTGGTGGTGGTGGACGAGATGCAGGCCATGCCCGGCGTGGACTACGAGTCGATGCTCTCGGAGCTTGGCAAGTTCGGGGCCAGCTTCATCCTGGCCACCCAGAGCCTGGCGAGGCTGAAGGAGCTGTCGGACACCATGCAGGACACCCTGCTTGCCAACGTGGGATGTCTCGCGGTGTTCCAGGTGGCGGCGTCCGACGCCCGGCAGCTGATAGGCGAGCTTGACCGGGACAGGTTGGACGAGGAGGACCTGGTGTCGCTGCCGACGCACCACTGCTACGTCAGAGCCACGGTGGACGGGCTGAGACAGCCCACCTACTCCTTGGGGGTGCGTGAGCCCGAGGCGGGGAGTCCGGCGGCCGAGGAGCGGGTGAAGGCGCGGGCCGAGACGTACACGACCACGGCGGAGGTCATCGCCTCCCAGGACCCAGAGGTCGATAAGATGGCGCAGGCGTACCGGGATGAACTGGAGCGTGAGGAGGAGGAACAACAGCAACAGCAGCGGGTGGGTGGAGCCTCGCCGCCTCCCAGCGCTGTCAACGGGACGGCAAGCCAGCCCGGTCCAGGAACCCAGCCCAATCCCAAGAAGAAGAGGCCGCGCAAGCGGCGCGGGGGCGGCAACCAGGACGTTCCCGGCGCTTACGTCGGCACGGCAAGGGATGAATGAGGGCGAAGGAGCGGGAGGGGCTGGCTCTGCGAACCCTGGCGGCAATGCCCTTCCTGGACCGTCTGGAGCTTGCCTCCGTCTCCGGCATCTACGAAGAGGCCGCCCACGTCGCCCTGAGGAGCCTTGAGCGGGCCGGTCTTGCCAGCTTCGTGCGCCACGCCTCTCCCCTAACGCCGACCACGCGCCGCTGGTACGCTACCTCAGAGGGACTGCAATTGCTCGCCTCGGAGAACGGGACCGGCATCGAGCGCCTGCTGCGCACGCATCCGGTCTCGGCCCACTGGCGGCGCATCCTCCTGGCGCGGCTGGACGCTTTGGCGGTTGTCTACCGGCTGACATCGGCGGTGGCGGACGCGGTCGGCCCTCCCCGCTTCAGGTGGTATCGGGCCGCTCCACTGGACGCCGCCATGCTGCTCCCCGACAAACGGACCTTCGGCGTGCTGCGGCAGGGTCCCACCGTTGACCGGACGGCCTTCTCCGACCGGGTGCGCCGCCTCCTGGACCCGGAGCAGTCCAGGCCCCGCGCCCTGCTTGCACTGATGCCCGACGAGCCGAGGCTGCGCCAGGCGCGGCGGCTGTTGGTTCCCTATCCCGGCCCGGTGTACCTGGCCCTTGAGCGGGATACTGCTCGGCTGTTGGCCGAAGATAGGGTGTGGCACGCCACCTCCGCTCCTGCGAGGTTGTCCCTTGGAGAAGTCTTCGCTCACCTACGGCCAGGCGGTACGTTGCCCTGGGGACGACCAACTTCGAGGCTCTCTCTGCCCGACGACGCCGACCTGCGCGATATTGACGATAACGTCGCCGACCACCTGCTCCCCGCCGCCCTCAAGCCCGCCGAGAAGCGGATGCTGGACTGCCTCGCCGATTGGCCCCTGGTCACCGTCGAAGACCTGTCGGGCATCCTTGGTCTCTCCGACTCCCGTACGTGGAGGCTGGCCGCGCGTCTGAACAGGTTGGATTTGGTCGCGCCGGCTAATTTTGCAGGCCAGCGCCGCTATGCCCTCAGCGATGGAGGGCTGGCCGTCCTGGCCCGCAGGGACCGGGCCTCCGTGGGCACTGCCGTACGCCGCTGGAGCGTCGAACCGATGGACGACGAGAGTCCATCATCCTGGCGAGACCTGCCGGGCGCTCGAAGCCGTCCCCTGGCCCGCACCATCGACCACACTCAGGCGGTGCACCGGTTCATGGCTGCGCTGGAGCGGCAGGCGAAGGGGACAAAGGGCTACCGAGTGGTGCAGGTTGCGCCACCCCATCACGCCGTCCGGTACTTCCGGTACGGCGGCAGCCTCCGCTCCGTCCATCCCGACGGCTTCGGCGTGGTGCAGACCGGGAGCAAAACCTTCCCCTTCTTCCTTGAGTACGAGCGCCGGGCTGCGAACCCGTCCACCATGTCCTCCCGCCTCGCACCCTACCTGCGGTACTACTCCTCCAACCGGCCCCTGGAAGACCACGGACACCGGCCTATGGTGCTGATCGTCTTCGACGACCCCCTGGCCGAGGCCAACTTCCTCGGTGTGGCTCGCAGGGAGATGGAACGCGCCAAGGTCGGGGTGCCCCTTTGGGTGTCCCATAGGGAGAGACTGGAGAAGATGGGGCCGCTGGGCAAAGCCTGGCGCAATCCCGACGTGATGGAACCCAGCCATGCCTTCATGGGAAGGCCATGAGTTCGGCCTCGTCCACGGCCATTGCAGTTGAAGCTGGACGTCCGATAGTGTAGAGTAAGACAATGCAATATAGGATGCGAGCCTAGAGAGACTATGCCGACCAGTACCCGACGATCCAAGACCATCACCTTCTCGCTGCCCCCGGAGATGGAAGCCCAGGTGCGGAGGGTGATGCGTGAGGACGACCTCTCCGTGAGCGAGCTCCTCCGGCAGGGTATACGCCTGTTCATGGAGGAGCGGGAGTGGCGCAGACGGGAGCGATTGGAGAGACTGCGCTCCCGCACGGTTGCAAAGACCGACCAAGACGAAGGAGGACAGGCATGATTAACGAAACAACCCCGACTCCCGTGGCCCTGTACGCCAGGGTCTCCAGCGACCGCCAGGACGTGGACCTGTCCGTCGCCGCCCAGCTGCGGGCATTGCGCGACTACGCCGACAAGAACGGCTACGTCGTGGCACGGGAGTACATCGACGAGGCTGAGAGCGGACGCATCGCCGACAGGCCGGAGTTCCGCAAGATGCTGGACGAGGCCAGCAAGCCGGAGGCCCCGTTTGCGGAGATTTTGGTCTGGAAGTTTTCGAGGTTCACCCGCAAGCGGGAGCACGCCGTCGCCTTCAAGTCCATGCTGAGAAGGAAGGGCGTCCGCGTCGTCTCCATCACCGAGCACGCCGACGACTCCGCCACCGGCAGGCTCATGGAGGCCATCATCGAGTCCGTGGACGAGTTTTACTCGGAGAATTTGGCCGAGGAGGTTCGACGGGGAATGCGGGAGGCCGCCTCCCGCGGCTTCTGGGTTGCCAGCAGGGTGCCCTACGGCTACCAGAAGCGCATGGTGCAGGACGGGGCCAAGAAGCGCCCTACGCTGGAACCCGATCCCGCCACCGCTCCCGTGGTGCAGCGCATCTTCTCCATGGCCGAGTCGGGAAGGGGCATCCTGGACATCGCCCAGACCCTCAACGCCGAGGGCATCGCCAACCCCACGGGGAGGCTCTGGTCCAAGAACGGCGTCCACATCATCCTCCGCAACGAAGCCTATACGGGAACCCTCCTCTGGGGCGTCGGCGGGAAGGACAAGGCCGAGCCGGTACGGGTGGACAAGGCGTTCCCCGGAATCATCTCCAAGGCCCAGTTCAAGAGGGTGAACAGTCGGATGCGCAGAAGGGCTCCCAAGCGGACCCATCCCCGCCGTGTGGGGAGCACCTACTTGCTCAGCGGGATGGTCAAGTGTAAGGCGTGCGACGGAGCACTCAGCGGCCAGGACGCCAAGAGCGGGAAGTACGCCTACTACGTCTGCCAGTCCATCATGAAGCGGGGCAGGGACGCCTGCGAGACCCCCAGGCTCAACGCCCGTCGCTTCGAGGAGATGGTGATGGGCAAGATACGGGAGAACGTGCTCACCGAGTCCAACATCCGGGAGTTGGTGAAGCTGGTGGACGAGGAGATGGACGGCATCGCCAGGGAGCAGCGCCAGAAGCTTCAGACCATCGAGGCGGCACTTGAGGACGTGAAGCGCAGGCTGGGACGGCTCTACGACCTGGCGGAGACCACGGACCTGGACATCGAGGACTTCAAGCCCCGCATCAGAGACCACCGGGAGCGCCAGGAGAAGCTGGAGACTTCAGCACAGGAGGCTAGGGCCATCCTCTCCCAGCGCAGGGAGGTGCTGGACGACGTGGAGACCATCACGGCCTACGCCCTGGACATGAGCAGGTTCCTCAACGAGAGCGAACTGACCGAGCGTAGAGCCTTCATCGAGTCCTTCGTCAAGGAGATCGTGGTGATGCCCGGCAACGCTTTGCTGCGCTATTCCATACCCATGCCGGAGGATGCTCCCATAGGGGGAAGGGACGCCGAGGAGGTGGCTCTCCACGCCCCGGTTCTGTCTACCGTCAAGTCTGGTGGGCGATACTGGACTCGAACCAGTGACCTCTGCGATGTCAACGCAGCGCTCTCACCAACTGAGCTAACCGCCCGGGCGAATTGAGTCTAGCAAAGGGGTTTTGGGCAGTCAACAAAGCCTGAAATCCAGGAGTTTGGCCATGAGGCCTCCTCCGTGGCTCCGGGTGCATACCCCTCCCCTGTAGGGGTGCCCCTTGTGGGTACCCTGGACGCCACCCACGCTAAGACTTGGATCGCTTTTTCAGGACTGAACCACCCCCATCTTCCCTAGTACAAAACTAAAGGCAGATGTTGGGGCAGGTATATCCCCTGTTTTTCACTCTTCCCCTCCCTTCTCCCCAGTATTGAACTAGAGGCAGGCGTGGGTGCGTTGCACCCACGCCTGCCTCTGTTCTTCTTTCCCCCTCTCCCTTAGGGCCTATAAGGGAGAGGGGGATACAGGGGGTGAGGGTTCCCTTGGGGGCCGGGGGGATATTCCCACAAAATTGTGACATGCCCCTTGACATGTAAACATTTGAGCTTTATATTTGTTCTAAGTCTAGACCCGACACCAACCTTAAGGAGGATCCAAAAACCCAGGGAAGCCCCCGAGACCCGACCCCGAGGACTCAACGCCCCGACCCAGCCCAAAGGCCCTCGCGCAGGCCCGCGGCCCAAGCCAACGGCGTTGTCTCCTCACCACGGGTCCCGTGCCCCTTCCCTGACCTTCCAGGCGATGGAAGGTCCACAACATTAAACGGCACGCTCCTCATATAGGAGCCCTGCCGAAAAACCTCGGGCCTTATGGCCCTTGGAAAAATCTCCCCCGTCGTTCCCCTCGGAGATTCCCCTTAACCCAGCGACGGCAGCGAGAAAACGTGTTCCCCACCCCTCCGAGTGGGTCGAGCCAAACTGAAAAACTGGTGGTAGAGATGCCCTCTGGCGAGAACCCCTCGCTTGTCTGCCATGTGACACAGGAACACGGGGCTGAACCAGGCTGGCCTCCCGCCCCCTGAAACCGAGTCCCGGACCTTCCATCGCCGACCCCCTCCAAAACGGACAAAACGAAAATGAAAACCCCACAACTGAAGAAAAAACCGGCCCGTAACCAACCCCGCCGAACGGGTGCACGGCCTTGCAAGGAGTCTTATGGCTCTGATATAATCCCACCAACTTAAGGTCCGTAGCAGGAAGTGGGCGCAACCCACTTTTTTTAATAGCGGCCAGAAGTCGGGATTGGAGGGTACGGCCGGTATGAAGAGCGATTTTCTAATCGCGGTAACTCAGCTTGCCTCTGAGAGAAACCTGCCGCGCGAAGTGGTGATCTCCGCCATCGAAGCAGCCCTCGTTTCCGTGTACAAGAGAGAAGGCGAGACTTCCGGTCAGAACCTGTCGGTCAAGATCCTCCCCAACAGCGGCGAGGTGAAGGTCGCCACCCTGAAGACGGTCGTCGAAGAAGTGGCCGACTCCGAGCTCGAAATCACCCCGAAGGAAGCAGGCAAATACCAGAAGGGCGCCGCCGTTGGGGATGTCATAGAGATTGAGGCGACTGGCCAGTTTGCGGGCCGCATCGCAGCGCAGACTGCCAAGCAGGTCGTCATGCAGCGGCTCAGGGAGGCGGAGCGGGAGCTCGTCTACCAGGAGTTCTCCGAGCGGGAAGGCGAGATCGCCAGCTCCATAGTGCAGCGCCTCGAGCCCAGGCAGGTGATCGTCGACATAGACAAGACGGAAGCGGTCATGCCCGCACCCGAGATTCCCCCCACCGAGCGTTGCCGCCCGGGACAGAGGATGAAGGTGCTGGTTCTGGAGGTCAGCCGCAGTGTGAAGGGCCCCCAGGTCATCGTCTCCCGTACCCACAAAGACCTCGTGAAACGCCTCTTCGAGCTTGAAGTCCCGGAGGTCTACAACGGCACCGTCGAGATACGGTCCATAGCCCGGGAGGCGGGATACCGGACCAAGGTCGCCGTCTCGGCGAGGCAGGAAGGCATAGACCCGGTGGGCTCCTGCGTGGGACTGCGGGGCATCCGCATACAGAACATAGTCAACGAGCTCCACGGCGAGAAAATCGACGTAGTGCAATGGGACAGAGACCCCTCGATTTTCATCGCAAACTCTCTGAGTCCCGCACAGGTTGCTCGGGTGGAGATTGAAGAGGAAGAGGAATCGGCCGTAGTGGTGGTGGCAGACCGACACCTCTCCCTGGCCATAGGCAAGGAAGGGCAAAATGCCAGGCTAGCGGCCAAGCTCACAGGATGGAGAATTGACATCAAGGGTGTGAGCGATGCCGGAGAAAGCAAGATCCGGGCGGCCGCCATAGCAGCCCTGACTCAGCCGGCGCCCAAGGTGGAGGAGCCCACCCCCGAGCCGGTAGCCGTAGAAGCAGAGGCCACCGCAATTGAGGCTGAGACTCCCGAACCGGTGGAAGCCGTCCCAGCCGCAGCCGAAGTAATTGAAGAGGCTGTTGCAGTCGCCGAAGAGGCCGCTGCCGCCCTCGCTGATGAACCCGTCGAGGCAGAGGCGCCGGAACCGGTGGCGGTCGAAGAAGTTGCCGTGCCCGAGGAACTGGTCCCGGTAGCCGAGATGACCGCCATCGACGACATCGAGCCGGACCTGGATGGCTTCTCGGAACCCGAATTCCCCGAGGCCGTTCCCCAGGCAATAGAGGACATTTGGCCAAGCACGGAGCAGGAAATCTACCGTCCGGCAACGGAGTTGAGGTTCGCCGAGGACCTGGACATCTTCATTCCGGGCCGCGGTGGAGGCAAGTCCAAGGGCAAGAAACGGAAGGGTGGAAAGAAAGGAAGAGGTCAGGGAACCGGTGGGGGGCCGAGCAATTTTGGAGCGTTCCCTAACCCGTCACGGTCCCGGCGCTAGTCTGGGTCAGAGACCAGGATGCAGGCGCCGGGTCAGAAATGGTAAAAAAGGTTGGCCAGGAACATCGCTGTCAAACAGAGACGCATGCCACCACAGCGCACCTGCGTCTCCTGTCGCGGGGTGTTCGACAAGCGCCAGCTAAACCGGGTCGTCCGTACCCCGAACGGGGAAGTCACCCTGGACCCTGGCGGCAAGATGTCGGGGAGGGGGGCATATCTTTGCAGCAACCCTGAATGCTGGACGAGGGCGATAAAGTCGCAAAGACTGGAAAAAGCCCTGAACTATCGGGTTCCCGCTCAGGCCTTAGCCCTTGTAAAGGAGAAGGCCGAATCGTTGAAGGAAGAGGCTGTGGAATCCGCGTCAGTTTAGGAAACAGCACACAGATATTGAAGAGTTAGCTCAGAATACAGATGGTTTCAGGTCAATCAAACACCACAAGAGGCAGAAGGGTCCGTCAGGGCGTAAACGTCGAGACGAGACCAGTGTCAGGCCCCCCTCTGGAGATCCCCAGCGCCATCGCTGTCCAGGGCCTGTCGGAACTGATGCGGGCCAGCGGCATCGAGGTTATCAAGCAGCTCATGCGCCGCGGCGTGATGGCCAACATCAACCAGGTCATCGATTACGAGACTGCCTCGATCATTGCATCGGACTTCGGGTTCTCTCCCCAGCAGGAGGAGTCTCGGGACACTGGCGTCAAGGATGCCAAGGAGTCAGACGTCGATCTGGAAGATGACCTGGAGCCGAGGGCGCCGATAGTCACAATTCTGGGCCACGTAGACCACGGCAAGACATCCCTGCTGGACGTCATAAGGAACACCTCCGTCACCGCTTCCGAGAAGGGTGGCATCACCCAGCACATCGGTGCATACCAGGTCGGTGTCGACGGGCAACCGGTAACGTTCCTCGACACCCCCGGCCACGAGGCCTTCACGGCGATGCGGGCCCGAGGAGCGCAGGTCACCGACATTGCCGTGCTGGTAGTGGCCGCGGACGACGGCGTCATGCCTCAAACCCGGGAAGCCATCGACCACGCAAAGGCAGCCGAAGTGCCGATTATTGTGGCGCTCAACAAGATGGATGTGCCCGGCGCCAACCCGGACCGGGTAAAGCAGCAACTATCCGAGGTCGGGCTCATTGCCGAGGAATGGGGCGGCGACACCATAGTCGTACCCCTTTCAGCCAAGACCCAGGAAGGCGTACAGGACCTTCTTGAGAATATCGTGCTCGTTGCCGAGGTTGCAGAGCTGAAGAGCAACCCGGAGGGGAAGGCCCGGGGGGTGGTAGTGGAGGCCAAGCTGGACACAGCCCGGGGCCCGATCGCCACAGTTTTGGTCCAGTCGGGGACACTGAAGTCGGGGGACAGGTTCTTCGCCGGTGACATTAAAGGCAAGGTCCGCGCCCTGTTTGACTACCAGGGACAGAAGATGGGAGAGGCCGGCCCCGCTGTGCCCGTAGAGGTGCTGGGATTCGACAGCGTTCCCAGAACCGGCGACATACTCGTGGCTGCGGAGACCGGACGAAAAGCGACCTCAGCCGCCGAGCGCAGGGAGCGCCAAATGGCGGGCCGAGACGAGGGACACGGTGATGCAGAGGCCCTGCTAGCCCAGGTTCGGGTGGGATACAGCAAGGAATTGAACGTAATCCTCAAAACGGATGTGGAGGGCAGCGGAGAAGCCCTGAGAAGCGCCCTTGAGGATATCTCCACCGACGAGGTTGCAGTCAAGGTGATCCGTACCAGCAGCGGCATTGTGACGGAGACTGACGTGCTGCTTGCCTCCGCCTCGGACGCGGTCATACTGGCCTTCAACACTAGAGATGAGGCCGGCGCTCGACGTCTCGCCGACATTGAAGGCGTCGACATCCGGCACTACGACATCATCTACGACATGCTGGACTACGTCACCGCTGCCGTATCAGGCATGCTCGAGCCCGTCTACCGGGAAACAGTCGAGGCCCGGGCGGTCGTCAAGGAAGTGTTCGACGTGAAGGGCGGAAAGGTGGCAGGCATTGGGGTTGGGGAAGGGAGGTTGAACCGGAACGCAATTATACGGGTGATTAGGAACGGCAGCCCGGTCTACGAGGGCAAGATCAAGAGCCTGCGCCACTTCAAGGACAACGTGAGGGAGATCGCCTCGGGGTCCGAGGGTGGACTCGGGCTTGAAGCTTTTGACAATTTCGAGGCTGGCGACGAGTTGGTAGCCTTCAGGAAAGACCTGGTCACCGCACCATCCAACTAACCCCCCGGACCCAAAGCATCCTTCCCTCCGGCCTTCAATCTCCTACCGGAACTCCACCATGAGCAGACGCACCTTAAGAGTCAGTGAATTGCTACGCGAGGAGCTCAGCGTGCTCCTCCAGAGGAGCGTCCGGGACCCGAGGCTCAACCGGATGCTTTCAATCACCTCTGTTTCCGTATCCAACGACCTCAAACAGGCTACGGTCTTTGTGAGCGCGATGGGGACAGAAGAGGAAAAGTCAGAGGTGGAGAAGGGTTTGGAGGCGGCGGGAAGCTACTTGCGGAGAAGTCTGGGAGAACGACTCTCGCTGCGTTACATACCTCGGTTGGCTTTCCATCTGGACGACTCGATTGAGCGCGGGGCCAAACTTAACAGCATTATCAACAGCTTCGAATTTGCCGACGAAGGCGCCGAGACAACGGGGGGGAATTGACCGTTTCGGGAATATTGAACCTCTGTAAGCCTGTAGACTGCACTTCCTTCGATATGGTGAAGCGAATCAGGAGGCTGTCGGGCGAAAAGAAGGTGGGACATGGGGGAACGCTGGACCCCCTAGCTGTTGGGGTGTTGCCTATATGCTTGGGGCGGGCGACTAGGGTAAGCGAATTCCTGGCTGATTCGAGCAAGAGCTACCGCGCCGTGATGAAGTTCGGGGTGTCTACGGACACCTATGACGCCGAAGGGACTGTCACCGAAGAAAAGGACGCCTCCAATCTGACCCTGAGGGAAGTTGAGGAGTCCATGGGTTCGTTTCGCGGAATAATACTCCAGGAACCACCCATGTACAGCGCCTTGAAACACGAGGGCAAGCGGCTCTACGAGCTGGCCCGAGAGGGCATCACCATCGAGCGGCCTAAGCGGGAGACTATGGTCCACAAACTGCAAATCGTTTCCTGGGACCCTCCCTGCGCAGCCATCTATGTCGACTGCGGTAGGGGTACGTACGTCAGGTCATTGGCCCATGATATAGGTCAAGAGTTGGGGGTCGGGGCCCATCTCACGGAGCTTGTCAGGCTTCGCACGGGGCCCTTCGACATATCTGAATCGGTAACGCCCGAACAATTTGAGGAGGCCGTGCAAGGTGGAACCTGGCAGGACTTGCTTTTCCCCATGGACTTCGCTCTCGGTAATATGCCGGCTGCCATCCTGGATAAGAGAGCGGAAAGGGCCACGACGAACGGCCAGCCCATCCCAGTGTCCTACCTGGACTACGACAAGATCTCCACGGCTGCCGCCCAGATATCCAATGCCTACAGAGAGCCCGGAGAGTTGATATTTTGCAGGGCCTACTCCCAGGAAGGGCGATTCCTGGCAGTCATTTCCGCCCCCACCCCCCGGGGCCCGTGGAGTCCCAAGCGGGTTTTCGCATCTCGGAATGAATGATGCCTGTGCCTCTGTTCCGAAGTGGAACGGCAAGGCCGCCACGGACCAGCGCTCGAAGCCGCCAAACTTGACAGTCACAGGCACGATTGCTAAAGTCACGGAGAAATCAGGAGGGGGTGGGGTGGCTGTCTGCACACCTGCGGATGGTCACCGGTCGAGGCGTCGCCACAGGGACAGCCGGATAAACCAGCGAACTTCATCAGGGCTCGAACAGGGCGCAGTGAGCAAATCCCCAGTACGTCAGACCCCCGAGACCCTTTCCCGAACTCCTCTACTCGACGCAATCCTCGCCTCCTCTCATCCTTCTTCGCTGCCTTGGCTCGCACGGCAACAAGGATTACAAACGCCCCCAATCGCCTGATGATTTGGAAGTACTTCGCACTGCTTACCGCCGTAGCCCTTGTTGCTCCCCTGCCCAGGAGGGTTGGATATTTCATCGCTCGCATCGTAGCGGACCTTATCTTCCTCACTTCTCGAAGCGCCAAGGCCGGGATAACCGAAAACCTGCGGCACGTCCTCGGCCCGGATGCCCATGATAATGAGCTTAATCGCCTCGCTCTCGAAGCATTTCGGAACGCGTCCCGGAACACTTTCGACCTGATCAACATCCCCCGAAGGGACCCCTCTACACTGGAAAGGCCAGTCACGGTACACGGGTGGGAGCACATGGATAGTGCGATAGCTCGTGGAAAGGGGGTGGTGCTGGCATCCATCCACATGGGGAATATGGACATGTCCATCCAGGTAATTAGGGCCCGGGGCGTCAATGTGACCATCCTGGCCGAGGTCGAAGAGCCCGAGCAGCTGTACCGTAAGACCAGCAGCCTCCGGAGCTTTAACGGCATTTCCATACTCCCCGTGACATATTCCGGCATTAAAGTCGCCATGAAGAAGTTGCAGAAGGGTGAGCTTGTGGCCATCGCCTGCGACCGGGCCTTGCAGGGCAGCGGTCAACACCGGCCGTTCTTCGGACATGAAGCGTTGCTGCCGATTGGCGGAGTGGAGATGGCCTACCGCACCGGAGCGGCCATATTGCCCGCATTCACCTTCAGGGAAAAAGGCTACAAGTTCTCCATGCACTTCGAACCCCCGATCATATTGGACCGTGAAGCGGGGCGTGAAGAGTGCATAGAATCCGGGCTTTCAAGAATCGTTAACCTGATGGAGGAGTACATTAGCCGTCACCCCGAGCAATGGATGGTCTTCGAACCGATATGGCGCGAAGAGTCATCCGTCCCACTGAAGACCGCATCGTTGACCAGTGGCAGGAGAGCATTGAACGGAGTGGGACACAGATCAATAGGCTCAAACGGGAGTCGGGCCGGGGTATCAAAGGCCTCGACTACATCCACAGAGCATTGAATATAGGCTTCGTTTCGATATATGACTTCGGATACCCGGGGGGCGTTAACCTTCACGTGGCAAACCTCGCGGAGCAGTTCGCCAAGGAAGGCCACCGCGTCCGCATAATCGCTCCCTGCTCCCGGGAGACCGACCAGTTCGGAGCCGACAAATTGATACCCCTCGGGTGGTCCATCCCCCTTCACACTGCGGGCACCACGGCCCGCATTGTCATTTCCCCTCGACTCACGAGCAAAGTAATCCCCATCCTCGAGCGGGAGAATTTCGACGTCCTTCATTTCCACGAGCCGTTCTGCCCTACCCTCCCCACCACCATTCTGAGAAACTCCAAAGCCGTCAACGTGGCAACTTTCCACGCCTTTCACGGCAACCGCCGGGTCATAGGCGTATCCAGTGCAGACAGGCTATATACCATTTTCAACAGGTACGTGAGGAAGCGCTGGCTGAGTCGGCTGGACGCCAAAATCGCCGTGTCCCAGGCGGCGCTGGAATTCATATCGAAGCACTTTCCCAGCGAATACAACATCATCCCCAATGGCATTGACCTCCAGACTTTCAATCCATCCGTAAAACCCCTGGAACAGTATAACGATGGTTATGTCAATATTCTTTTCGTTGGGAGAATGGAGAAGCGCAAGGGACTGAAATATCTAATTAGCGCCTATTCCAAGCTGAAGTGGGACTATCCGAAGATCAGGCTGTTGATAGTCGGGCCCGGGAACATGGACGCCGACTCCGCGCGGCTCCTCGGCGAACGCAACCCCTCGGATGTAGTCGTTGTGGGCAACGTTCACCACGAGGAACTGCCCCGCTACTACCGCACCGCTGACATCTACTGCTCCCCGGCAACGGGCAAGGAGAGCTTCGGCATAGTGCTCCTTGAAGGGATGGCCACCAGGTCTGCCGTTGTAGCTTCCAATATCATTGGGTATGCTGGGGTAATGAGCGAAGGAGTGCAGGGGTTCCTCGTGCCGCCAAAAGATGACGACGCCCTGGCCTCGAAACTTGCCCGACTCATCGAGGATGAGACCCTGAGGGTAGCAATGGCCAATCGCGGACTTGCCCACGTACAGGAGTTTAGCTGGGACAAGGTGGCGGCGCGGGTCATGCGTGTCTATGAAGAGGCCCAGGCCAACCACGAAGCCAGGATGGCAGCCGAGTTAAACTAACGCCGATGCCCCGCTATAATGCAACCCTTTGCATTGGTGCGTCCCCATGAAGAAGGATAGTAAACGAACAGTCTTCCTGGACACCGCTCACCTGCGAGACAAGGCGAAGGACCTGCTCACGGAGCGGTTCTCCAATCCGACCGCTCGGGTGCTGTCGGGTATGGGGTTTACACCGAACAAGATTACCGTGGCGGGCGGCGTAATTGCCGCAGCGGCGGGCGCCGTTGCAGCAAATGGAAGGCTACCCGAGGCGGGAGCCCTGGTCTTGGCTGCAGGCGCGTTGGACTTGGTGGATGGGGCTATGGCCAGGCTGACGGGCCAGCAGAGCAAGTTCGGGGCGGTGTTGGACTCAACCTTCGACAGGCTTGGCGAGGCAGCACTACTCTTCGGGCTGCTGGCCCTTTATAGCGGCCTCGGCCAGTTGCCCAACGTGCTCCTGGTATTCGCGGCCATGTTCGGGTCGGTGCTGGTGAGCTATATCAAGGCGCGAGCCGAGGGCGAGGGAATAGACTGCAACGTGGGGCTGCTGTCTCGAGGGGAGCGGGTGGTGCTGATGGGTCTCGGGCTGCTGATCAACCAGGTGCCGCCCGTATTACTGATCCTGACCTTCTTCTCTTATGTCACCGCCGCCCAAAGGCTCTGGCAGGTGAAGAAGGCTACCGAAGGCGATACCGCAAGCTCTTAAACTGCCGTGCCGGTCCCGATCATCGCTTTGAGGTAGGCGTCGAGCAACGGGTCGATCTCCCCCTCCAGCACTGCCTCCGGGCTGGTCGACTCAAACCCCGAGCGGTGGTCCTTCACGAGCTTGTAGGGGTGCAGGACGTAGGAGCGGATCTGGTTCCCCCAGCCTGCTTCTACGTGTTCTCCCTTGAGCTTGGCCTGCTCCTCGGCCTTCTTGTTCAGTTCGATTTCCAAAAGCCTGGAGCGCAGGACCTTCATGGCGGTTTCCCGGTTCTGGAGTTGGGACCGCTCATTTTGACAGGTGACCACTATGCCTGTGGGAGCGTGGGTAAGCCTTACCGCCGTGAGGTTCTTTTGTACGTGCTGCCCGCCCGCGCCGCTGGACTTGAAATAGTCGATTTTGACGTCCTCCGGGTCTACGGTGATATCTATGTCATCTTCCGCTTGGGGAAGCACCTCGACCAAGGCGAAAGATGTATGGCGAAGGTGGTCGGCATCAAAGGGCGACAGTCTGACCAGCCGGTGGACACCCCGCTCCGACTTCAGATAACCGTAGGCCCATGCCCCGTCTATCTCCAGGGTGACGCTCTTTATGCCAGCCTCTTCGCCCGGGGACAAGTCCAAGACCCGTGTCTCTCGTCCCTTGGCGTCACCCCAGCGGAGATACATTCGCATCAGGGTCTCGGCCCAGTCCTGGGACTCGGTACCCCCGGCCCCCGAGTGTATGGCCACTAGAGCCGAGTCCCGGTCGTACTTGCCGTTTAGGGCGAGGTTGAACTCCAGCCTGTCCAGTCGCGATCGAATCTCGGAAATCTCACTGACTATCTGGCCTTCCAGGGAAAGGTCTCCCGTCTCCACAGAGAGGTCAATGAGATCGGAGAGGGCGCCTACGCTGCTCTCCAGATCGCTCCAGAGAGCGACCTCTTCATTGAGCCGAGAGAGGCGGCGCATGGTGGCCTGGGCATAATTGGGGTCATTCCACAGATCGGGGCCGGAGGCTTCCTTCTCCAACGACTCGACCTGCAATTTCTTGCCGGCGATGTCAAAGACGGTCGAGGAGATAGGTGGTGCGGGTGCGCAGTTCTTCTATTTCACGCTTCTGCTCTTCCATAACGCTCTCTTTGTCGGGCGTAGCCCCAATGTGATATGCAACTAATGCTGATGAATGATTTTAACATCCTTTCCCAAGGCTGCATGGAGCGATCTTTCCCGCCGCCGCCAGGTGGGCCCGACGCGTGGGTTCCGGAATGCGGTATTTTGGGGCACATTTCAGGACTATACGAATGGCCGAGGCAAGATCTACCTTGTGTCCCACGGACACGAAAATGGGTCTCGTCCCATCACGGCTCCTCAGCGCAGCGCCTATCGTCTCGTCGCCGTCCTTGAGCACCGAATAAGACCCCTTGACCAGTGCAGGTTCATTGAAAGAACCGGTTAGTCTTGATTTTGCACATCCGATAGCAGGTATGTCGAAAAGCAGGCCAAGGTGACACGCTATGCCAAAGCGCCTCGGGTGGGCAATGCCTTGGCCGTCGATAAGCAGCATGTCAGGCGTGGTGTCAAGGGACTCAAGCACAGGGGAGAGGACGGGGGTCTCTCTGAAGGAGAGCAGTCCCGGGACATATGGGAATGTCACTTCAGAGTGAGCAACGCGGCACTCGACTGTTTCCAATTCAGGGTAGGTCAGGACTACCACGGCCACCGCGGCCCGGCCTTCCGAACCCACACCCGATATATCCAAACCAGCCACCAGCTTTGGCTCCTGCTCGAGGGAGCTGACGATTACCCGGTCCGCTAGTCGGCGTTGTATACCGACGGCTTCGGACGGAGATATGTCCCAAGGATGTAATCTGCTGGCTCTCACGATGCCAATGGTAGCAAACAGACGACGGGCATTCCAAACTATAGCCATCTATGGCGCAAGTATAGAATGACCGGTCACGCAAATTAGGGCGGAGGCTAGAGTTGTTATATAATACTGCCGGGCGTCCGGAGGTGGGAAATTGACGCCTAAATAGCCTTGTGCTATATTCCCGCCACTTTCGCGGTCTCAGCACATATTGTAGAGAGGTAACACGCATAGTCCGAGACTACAGAACCAACGGAAGAATACGAGCGCGCGAGGTCCTGGTGATCGGGTTGGAGAACGAGCAGTTGGGGGTGATGCCGGTTCCGGAGGCGATCAGAGTCGCTCGGGAAAACGGCGTCGACGTGGTGGAGGTGGCTCCCAACACTGATCCTCCTGTTTGCCGCCTGATGGACTACGGAAAATTCCGTTACGAGCAGGCAAAGAAGGAGCGAGAAGCCAAGAAGGCCCAGAAGTCCTCAGCCATGCGTGAGGTGAGGATGAGAACGCGGATAGGCGACCACGACATGCAGCGCAAGACCGGTAAGATTCGCGAGTTTCTTGCTGAAGGCGACAAGGTGAAGGTGTCGGTCCAGTTCCGGGGGAGGGAAATGACTCACCCGGAGATCGGGAACCAGCTGCTGGGCAAGGTAGCCAGGTCCCTGATGGACAGCGCACGCGTGGAGACCCCACCCGTCATGGAACGACGTATGATGAGCATGGTGCTAGTTCCGGGCCGCAGAGACGGGGCCCAGATATCGGCTCCAGAGGAAGCAGATGCCAAAACTGAAAACGCATAAGGGTGCCAAGAGACGGTTCCACATTACCGGAACAGGGAAAATCCTCAGGGCCAAGGGCGGGAAGAGCCACCTGCGCAGGAAAAAGCCCAAGCGGGTGAAGAGGCTCTATTCAGAAATGCACGCCGTGTCCCCCAGCGACAAGCGTAAGATATCAAAGACACTGCCCTACGGCCTGCCGTAGCAGCGGTCCGAGCGCTTGGAGAGCGACCCTACAATTTGAACTCCGGAGAGATACATTGCCACGGGTAAAAGGCGGACCGACAACCCGAAGACGACACAAGAAAATCCTGAAGCTGACTCGAGGCCAAAGGGCTAGCAAGAGCACCCTGTTCCGCAGGGCCAATGAAGCCATGCTCAAGTCCCTGAGCTACGCCTACAGGCATCGGCGCGAGAAGAAGCGCGACTTCAGGCGCCTGTGGATCGCCCGAATCAATGCCGCCGCCCGCAGCGAAGGTCTTTCCTATAGCAAGTTTATGCACTTGTTAAAGCAGCGCGACATCGATCTGGACCGTAAGACCCTCGCCGACATCGCCCTCCGTGACCCGGCTGGCTTCTCCCAGCTGGCCGCCGAAATCCGCGGGACCTAGTCCCTACCTCCCCCTCACGCTTCAAGGATCCCTGCAAACTGCTTATAGACGCGATTTGCGGTGGATGCCCCTTCCTTCCAAGTGAAGGGATACCTCATCTCTATTGACGACCTTATACGCCCGTCCTAAAATTAGTTTGCCGCGGGTTAGGGCAATTTTTCACAATCGGCAAATTTGCCGAGTCCCACAACTGACCAGCTCCCGCTTGTGAAGTACTCCAGAGGAAAGGACCAGGCTGCTCCACCATGAATGGCGCTATTCCCGACGTAGTGGTACTACGACTGCCGCTCTACGTCAGGGCATTGACCCAGCTTCAGGACTCCGGCATCGAAGTCGTCAGTTCCCACGCTCTTGGTGACAAACTTCAGATTACACCTGCGCAAATCCGCAAAGACCTCAGCTATTTCGGGCGATTCGGGAAGCAAGGTCGGGGGTACAACGTCGGGTACCTGCTCCAGGAACTCAGGACCATTATGGGTTTGGACCAGGAATGGAAAGCCGCTCTCATAGGCATCGGCAGGTTGGGGCGGGCAATCATCAGCTATCCCGGATTCTCCAGGGAAGGGTTCCAGGTTGTAGCTATTTTTGACGCCTCGCCAAGCCTTGTGGGAACGGATTTGGACGGTGTGAAGATTCGGGCCATGGCGGATCTTGGCCCCGTAATCCGAGACCTGGGCGTCCACATCGGCATTGTCGCCGTTCCCGAGGAGCACGCACAGGGTGTGGTGGACCTTCTGATTGAAAGCGGCGTAAAAGGCATCCTGAACTACGCCCCGACCTCACCTCAGGTCCCCGAGGGCGTGTGGGTCCGAAACATTGACCCGGTCCTCTCTCTGCAGACCCTCACTTTCCACCTGAAGTCCGCCGAAGGGTAAAAGCGCTAAGCGAATAGCCTCGAGGGAAGTTTCGAAAGGGACTAGGATCATTGGGCTGGAGCCCCGATTCGTCTGCAGGGGGAAAGGCCTAAGGTCGAGCCGATGGCACCCCACCACCCCGCCGCCGGCGCCTTTCCGCAACTTTCATGCGCAGCTGCGACCGCCTTATCGCCGCAAGAGCCACGGCAAGATCAGCGTCGGATGCGGCGGACTTGACTTGTTCCTGCGCCCTAGCCATGGCCCGCTCGGCCCGCTCCACGTCTATCTCCTCCGCTCTCTCTGCAGCATCGGCGAGGATGGTCAGCTGGTCCTGGAACATTTCCAGGAACCCGCCGGAGACGGCTATCGCAACTTCCTCAGAACCCTTCCTAATGCGAAGTTCTCCGGGTTGGAGGGGGGTGAGTAGGGGAGCATGATTGGGCAGAATACCTAGCTCACCAAGCTGGCCAGGAGCGATGACCATATCCACTTCATCGGAATAGACCCGACGCTCGGCGGTTAGGATTTCGAATTGTAGAGGCATTTCTCTCTCTACCTCTATCCCTCGGAAGCCATGCTGGCAGCCTTTTCGACAGCTTCGTCGATGTTACCAACCATGTAGAAAGCCTGCTCTGGGAGGGCGTCGTGCTTGCCCTCCAATATCTCCTTGAAGCCTCGTACCGTCTCCTTGATGGGCACGTAGCGGCCCGGAGTGCCAGTAAACGCCTCGGCTACGAACATGGGCTGGGAAAGGAACCGCTGGATTTTCCTGGCACGGGCCACGGTCAATCTATCGTCTTCGCTCAGCTCTTCTACGCCGAGGATGGCGATGATATCCTGGAGGTCCTTGTAGCGCTGGAGCACTCCCTGTACACCCTGGGCAACTTCGTAGTGTTCATCTCCAACCACCTGGGGATCGAGGATTCGAGAGTTGGAAGTCAGGGGGTCGACGGCCGGGTAGAGGCCCTGGGCGGCGATGGACCGTTCAAGGGCGATGACGGCGTCCAAGTGTCCAAAGGTTGTGGCTACACCGGGGTCGGTGTAGTCATCAGCAGGCACGTAAATCGCCTGGAATGATGTGATGGAGCCTGACTTGGTGGTCGTAATTCGCTCCTCCAGGTCACCCATCTCCGTGGAGAGGGTCGGCTGGTATCCCACCGCCGAAGGCATCCGCCCCAGCAGCGCTGACACTTCCATTCCAGCAAGGATGTAACGGTAGATGTTGTCAATGAAGAGAAGAACGTCCTGTCTCTCCCGATCCCGGAAGTATTCGGACATGGTGAGACCGGTAAGGGCTATTCGCAGGCGAACGCCGGGGGGCTCGTTCATCTGACCGAACACCATGACCGTCTTGTCAATAACCCCCGACTCTTGCATCTCATGCCAGAGGTCGTTACCTTCACGGGAACGCTCTCCCACTCCGGCGAATACGGAGAAGCCTCCGTGCTCTGTAGCGATGTTTCGGATGAGCTCCTGGATGATGACCGTCTTGCCAACGCCCGCACCCCCGTAGGCCCCGATCTTTCCACCCCGGGTGAAGGGAGTGGTCAGGTCGATAACCTTAAGGCCAGTCTCCAACATCTGGGTCTGGGTTTCCTGCTCCTCCAGTGTGGGAGGAGTGCGGTGGATGGGCCACCTCTCCTCGGCGGGAACGTCACCCAGGTTGTCCAATGGGGCGCCAGTTACGTCGAAGAGGCGACCGAGCGTACCGCGCCCGACCGGCACTGCGATGGGCTGTCCGGTGTCTTCGGCATCTACGCCCCGGGCCAAGCCGTCCGTGGGGGCGAAAGCGAGGCAGCGCACCCAATTGTTTCCGATGTGCTGCTGTACCTCAAGTGTCAAGCTGGTGCCATCGATGGGCACGATCAGGGCGTTGTAGAGGGCGGGGAGGGAGTCGGGAGGAAACTCCACGTCAACTACGGTGCCTATAACCTGTACAACTTTACCTGTAGCCATGACCGTCTCCGAACGCTATCTGTTGGATGGGGACCTGTGAGAGTAGTGCTTTTTGCCGTTGAAAATTCTTGAGATAACCGAGCCGGAAGATTCCAAGGATCGCAGCGCCTTGTGAAAGTCCGAGTCGCTCAGGCCGGCGAGACTATCAGTCTTCCTTCCCTTGACCCTTGTCGCCAGAGCGCCCGCATCGAAGGCCTGGGACTGGTTGTCGGCCAGGTAGCCGAGAATCTCGTTTAACCAGCGCTGAACACTCATAGTGAAATGCGGGGACTATCCCTCCAGGGCCACGACGCCGCCGGTGATGTCCAGCAACTCGGTAGTGATCATTTCCTGTCGGGCCTTGTTGTATACAAGGGTGAGGTCCTGGATCATGTCTGCGGCGTTGTCGGTAGCGTTGCGCATAGCAACCATGCGCGCTGATTGCTCGCTGGCTATGGATTCCAGGACGGCGTGGTATACCTGCATCTCCACGAATCGGGGGAGAAGCTCACTGAGGGCAGTGGCGCTGTCGGGTTCGTAGATATAGCCCGCCTGCTTCATCTCCCCAACCTCTGCCGGTTCCACGGGAAGGATTTGCTGCATGTAGGGAACCTGGTTGGTGGTAGTTACGAACCGGCTGTAGGCCAGATAGACCTTGTCAACCTGGGCCTCCGAATATTCATCGATGATTATCCGGGCTATTGGGAGGATGTCCTCGACACCCGGCCTGTCTCCCAGGTCTGAGAAGACGGCCTTGATATCCCGGCCAAAACGGCCCATGAAGTCTCGACCCTTCTTCCCGACCGTAATCAGAGACACCGATGCTCCATTGGAGCCCAGAATGTAACTGCTGGTGGAGCGGTTGATGTTTGCGTTCAGGCCGCCGCACAGGCCCCGGTCGGGGGTGATGTGGACTACGGAGACCCGGTCGCCATCTCGTTTCTGGAGAAGCGGGTGGACCACGTCGTCTTCCGAGGGTTGGGAGGCGAGGTGGCTCAGAATTTCGGCCATCTTCTCGGCGTAAGGTCTGGCGGCGAGGACCCGGTCCTGGGCGCGCTTCATCTTGGATGCCGCGACCATTTCCATGGCCTTGGTTATCTTCGCAGTGTTTTCCACACTGCGGATTCGTCTGCGTATTTCCCTGGTGCTGGGCAAAGTGTTTGCTCGTAGGCCTTAGACCGCTACAGTCTGCTTGTATTCGTCGATGGCCTTTCTTAGTTCCTCCACTACATCATCGCCAAGGTCACTAGTCTCGGCAATATTGCCGACTATGTCCGGGTGATTGGTCTGCATGTACTTGTGGAACCCGGCCTCGAACTCGGCGACGTCGGCAACGGGAACATCGTCCATAAAGCCGCTGATGGCGGCGTAGATGATGCTGACCTGTTGTTCGAGGGAGGCGGGTTCGTACTGGGGCTGCTTCAGGATCTCGGTGATGCGCTGGCCCCGCTCGAGCTGGCGTCTGGTTGCGGCGTCCAGGTCAGCAGTGCCGAACTGGGCGAAGGCCGCAAGCTCACGGAATTGGGCCAGGTCCAGCCGAAGCCTGCCAGCCACCTTCTTCATGGCCCGACTCTGCGCAGAGCCGCCTACCCGGGATACCGATAGTCCTACGTTCATCGCCGGTCTCTGTCCGGCGTTGAAGAGGTCGGTCTCCAGGTAAATCTGGCCGTCGGTGATGGATATGACATTGGTGGGAATGTAGGCGGATACGTCTCCGGCCTGGGTCTCGATTATAGGCAGGGCGGTTAGGGAGCCACCTCCGGCGGAGTCGTCCATCTTGGCCGCTCTTTCGAGGAGGCGGCTGTGAAGGTAGAAAACGTCTCCGGGGTAGGCCTCTCGTCCCGGAGGTCGGCGCAGGAGAAGCGAGATCTGCCTGTATGCCCAGGCGTGCTTGGAGAGGTCGTCGTAGATGATCAGGGCATCCTTGCCGTTCTCCATGAATTCCTCGCCGATAGCGCATCCTGCGTAGGGGGCGAGGTACTGGAGGGCGGCGGGGTCGGAGGCGTTCGCCGCCACGACAACTGTGTGTTCCAAGGCTCCATTCTGTTCGAGAATGGCTACGGTCTGGGCGACCTTGGAGGCCTTCTGGCCAATGGCCACGTAGATGCAGACCAGGTCTCCGCCCCTCTGGTTGATTATGGTGTCGATGGCAATGGCCGACTTGCCGGTAGACCGGTCGCCAATTATGAGTTCCCGCTGGCCACGGCCGATGGGAATCATGGAGTCTATGGCCTTAATGCCTGTCTGGACGGGGGTGTCCACCGACTTCCTTAGCACGACGTTGGGAGCAACCCGCTCCACGGGCCTGGTCTTATCGGTGTTAATCGGGCCCCGACCGTCGGTAGCCTCCCCGAGAGAGTTAACAACGCGCCCGATAAGGGCATCCCCGACAGGGACTTCGGCGATGCGGCCCGTGGACCGGACCTCGTCGCCCTCCTTAATGTCGGTGAAGCCACCCAGGATGATGGCGCCTACGCTGTCCTCTTCAAGGTTCAGGGCCATGCCCGTCACCCCGCTGGGGAAGGTAACGAGTTCGTTGGCTTGAACGCCGGAAAGGCCGTGGATCCGTGCGATTCCATCGCCGACCTCAACAACCGTACCGACGCCTGTCATCGTGACCTGCGCCCCGAACTCTTCTATCTGTCGTTTGATTATGGACGTTATGTCCTGAGACCCGACCATCGCGCCTAACCTCTAACCGGTCTAATTTTATTCTGTCCCTTGCGAGTCCGCTTCAAACCTTCATATCCGCCGCTCGGCAAGGGAATTTCTCATCGCCGAGAGCTTCGTCCTCGTGCTGCCATCTATGAGCCTGTCGCCAATCTTGATGACGATGCCTCCGACGATATCCGGATCCACGCTGGAAGTCAGCGTTATCCGCTTGCCAGTGGCCTTCGACATCTGGTCGACTATCCGCTTCTCCGCCCGGGAGTCCAGGGGCACGGCAGTAATCACTTCCGCAGCCCCCACACCCCGGTGGTCGTCCAGGAGAGCCCTGTACTCCCCGGCGATGTCTCCAGCCAGGGCCACCCGACCCTTGGACACCAGCAGGCTGGCCAGGTTGCGGGCCAGCGGGTCGAGACCCGCCAGCCGCTGACCGGCCAACTCCTGCTTCTGGTCGGGCCTTATCCGGGGGCTTTCCAGCACCCTGCTCAGTTCTTCGTCACCGAGGGCGGAAGCGATCTCGTCCAGGTCCGCCTGCCACTTGTCTAGCGAGTCCTGTGCCCGGGCAATCTGGAAGACTGCCTGAGCGTGGCGTCGGGCGGAGGAGCCGGCTGCCATGAGACTAGTTTCCGTCCTTCCGGGAGG
The DNA here is from genome assembly GCA_965207225.1 of Dehalococcoidia bacterium. Taxonomy (GTDB): domain Bacteria; phylum Chloroflexota; class Dehalococcoidia; order Plut-88900; family Plut-88900; genus Plut-88900. Next base: position 1,017,561 of record CBDBLV010000005.1, on the reverse strand, counting down.
AAACGCTCTCCTCCAGGACGTCGTCTATCAGCTTGCGGTGCCGGTCTTCGTCGAGCTCCGAGTTTATGACCTTCTCGGCAGCGGTGATGGCCAGCCCGGCGAACTCCTTGCGGACCTGCTCGACGGCATCGTCGCGTTCCCGAGCGATCTCGCTGCGGGCCCGCTCGATCATGGCTTCGCCTTCCTTCTTGGCGTCCTCGCGAGCTTCCTCTTTCAAGCGTTCGCCCATCTCTGAAGCCTGACCGATGAGCCGCTGGCCTTCCTGTCGAGCTTCGACCAAGGTCTTGCGGACCTCTTCTTCACTGCGAGCGGACTCGGCCTTGGCGGCCTCTGCGGCTTCCAAGCTCTCCTTGATGCTCGATGAACGCCGTTCCAGCAGCCTAAGGATGGGTTTATAGAGGACCAGGCGCAGGATTATCAGAACCAGGGCTACGTTGATGATTTGCACCAGAAGCCCAGGCAGGTTGATTCCCAGCTCTCCCAATGGCCTCTCCTTTCGGAAGTAAGTCCTTGACCGCCGCTAAACGAATTTGATGATGACCGCGACGACGAGGGCGTAAATCGCAACAGCTTCTGCAAACGCGATACCCAAGATCATATTGGCGCGGACGGCCGACTCGGACTCGGGGTTACGGCCAAGAGCTTCCATAGCCTTGCCCACGAGCAGGCCGATTCCGAGGCCCGGCCCCAGGGCCCCGAGGCCCATGGCCAGTCCGGTGCCGATAGAGCCGAGGCCCTCATCGCCTATCTGGGCTAGAATCGTACCGAGCAGTTCAATCATCTGGTTGCCTCCTGCTGTCTTTCCGTTACTTGACTGCCTGACTGATGGTTGTCTGAATTCGATATCTGGTCGGAGTTAACGGGTGGTTTCCGTTGCTTCTTCTACTGCGGGGGCCTCGGCCTCTGAGTGGGCCCCTTCCTCGGAATGCTCCTCGTGGTCACCGTGGTCTCCATGGGCGGTAACGGCTATTGCAGCGAACATCAGGGTGAGCACTGCGAAGATTGTGGCCTGGATGAACCCTACGAAGAGCTCCAGCCCGTAGAAGGGCACCACCAGGGCCAGGGGTATGAGGAACATCATTACGAATAGGAGGATTTCGCCAGCGAACATGTTGCCGAAGAGTCGGAAGGTGAAGCTGATGACCCTGGCGATTTCGCTTATGCCTTCCAGAATCCCGACGAAGAAGTCTATGAAGCCGGTGGTGATGCCCCTCTTGAATCCGCTGAAGTTCAGGAATTTTCCGGCGTACCGGAAAAGGCCCAGCGACCGGATTCCCCAGAACTCCACGAAGAACATGGCTATCAATGCAATGGCGAGGGTGGTGTTAAGGCCCGTGTTGGCATTCCTGAAAAATGGAATCAGCAGTCCTACCGTCTGTCCTTCCCGACCTTCTGGCACGATGAAATCTATGTGTCCCTTCTCGTCGAATTTGATGTATTCCTCTGCGTATTCCGCTCCGGACATGCTCTGCTCATGCATGGCAAAAGGCATGACCCGGAATGTCCCCACCTCATCCCAAATGTGGAGTTCCCTGCCCTCGAGTGCCGTGTAGATCTGCTTGCCGACGTGCTCGGTGGGCGCCTCGGCTCTCTCGGCCTCATCCCAATCCAGGAAGACTTCAAGCTCGTGTTCTGCCTCGATCAGGGTCAGGTGAGGCTCGGCTTCCTCCGCCTTCTCCTCTATGACGTGATGGACAACCTCTTCAGCTGATTCAATCTTTCCGACGGTGGCGAATCCCGGCAGCAGGCTCATCCAGTTGTTGACGATTACGAAGATGAAGATGGTGGCTACGAGAGGGAAGAAGCGTCGGCCCTTTGGTCCGGCTATGGAGTCTACTAGGCCCAGGAGCCAAGAAAGGACGGCTTCGACGAAATTCTGGAGGCCCCTCGGGACCATGCCCAGCTTACGGGTGGTGAAGTAGGCGAGGATGAAGATGATCGCGATAGCGACCCAGGACGAAAAAATGGTGTTGGTGAGGTTGAAGTCGCCGATGGGGCCGAGGGGGATGAGTTCTTTGCCCAGGTTCTCAGGCTTGATGGAGATGAAGGGGAAGGGGAAGCGGAGGATGGTGTGACTGACGACTAGAGAAACGATTACCAGGCCGATGGCCAGGAGGAACTTTGGTCTGCGAAACAGTCCCACTAACGGTCTTCCTTGCGGTCGATATTTCTCTTAAGCAGGGGGGAGACCATCCGGAGCATACCCCAAAACGCCGCCAGTATGCCCAGTCCCAGTCCTACCAAGGTCAGGATAGGTGCGGTGTCGGCCCACCGGTCTATGAAAATCCCGGCGGCAACCCCCACCCCGATGGCCGTGACTACGTACCAACCCAAGCCCAAAAGGCGGAAAATATCCAGCCACTGCCTTCTATCCAAGACCCCCTCCCGCTCCGGTCGTGCATTATATCACAAAGGTACTTGGGGTGGAAGTGACGGAGACCGCGAATTTTTCGTTAACGCCTATACCCTCGCTCCCATCGTCAGGACATCCGGAGGGTTGACGGTCGGTAAATTGCTGTAATCCAATGAATGAGTACGCAATAGAGCGTCGATCCGGATATGTCGTAGCTGAACGGAAGATGGGAACAATGGAATTTAACGCAGAAAGCAACCTCGCAGCCTTAGCAAGGTCAGTGGCCTTCCTGGAAAAGGATTCCCGACCCGCCAGCGTTGTAACCCTCTCCCGCACCTACCCGACTACTCCCGAAGACCTTTGGGACGCACTGACCAACTTTGAGCGCATCCCGCGATGGTTCGCCCCGGTATCCGGCACACTGGAATCCGGGCGACAATACGCCATAGAAGGCAACGCCAGCGGTACGATAACGGAGTGCGAAAAGCTATCCCACTTCATACTGACCTGGGAATTCGCAGTAGACGTGAGTTGGGTGGAGGCACGAGTCTCGAAGGAAGGGAATGAGCCCCGCCTAACCCTTAGGCATACAGCGCTGCTTTCGCCGCACTGGGACGAATACGGGGCCGGGGCGGTGGGGGTGGGGTGGGAGATGGCATTTCTTGGACTGGCGCTTCACATAGCTGACCCGGACGCCCCAAAGCCCGACGATATGGGATTTGCAACTTCACGGGACGGACGCTCCTTCATCACCGGAAGTAGCGACGGTTGGGTACGGGCGGCAATCGACGCCGGAGAGAACCCCGAAAAGGCACGCATCGCTGGAAAGCGAACGACGGCCTTTTATACGGGAGAGCCTGTTTAATCTATTTAGTAAAAGACACCTTAAATTCAATAAGATGCCAGAGAGTTGGTGTGTTAAGGCAGACTAAGACTATTCCGACCCAGAAGCCTTCTTCTTGCCAAAGTCTTCCAGGTCCAGGCTGTCCACAAAATCCTGGAACGCCGAGAGTCGTTTCAATTCTTCCTCATCGGGCGGCTTAACGTCCGAGCCTTCCCCGGCGATGATCGGCTTGCCCGTCTCCTTGTCCAGGATGACACCGGCCTTTTCCAGCACAATTTCCTCTACGAATATAGGAGCCTTTACTCGTACGGCAAGGGCAAGGGCGTCGCTGGGCCGGGAGTCCACCTCAACCGTCTTCCCATTGCTCTCCAATAGGATCTTGGCAAAGAAAGTCTCGTTGTTCAGGTCAGACACCACGATGGAGTTTACCGCTGCGCCCAGATCCCCTATTACCGACTGTAGCAAATCATGGGTCAACGGCCTCGGCACGGAAACGTCCTGGAGCTTTACGGCTATGGCGTCGGCCTCGGCGGGGCCGATCCATATCGGAAGGTAGCGGTCGGCCTCTTTCTCCTTGAGGATGACCACCCGCTGATAATTCATCAGGCTGACGCGGATGCTTTCGATGGTAACTTCAAGCATGGTAAAGCTCTGGCATCGGGGGCTATGAGTCCATTCTAGCCCACTGAAAATTTTAGTGTCAATCGAATCCCGACGCTCCCTATCCTAGGATGGAGCGTAGTACCTCATCGGTGTTGCCCCCATGAAGCGGCGCCGCACCATCAACTTCTGCCACCGTGCGGGAAAAGCGGATGGGTGTGTTCACCATCTTGACGGTTCCCGATTCCGGGTGGGGAACATCGATAATCATCCCTCGGGTGCGGATATGCTCATCTGCGACTATGTCGGCTATGTTGTTGACGGGGCCGCAGGGGATTCCCCCCTCGGTGAGCTCTTCCAGCCACTGCGCGGTGGACTTCTTCCGCATCCCTTCCTCTATTATCGGGTTAAGTTCGTCGTAGTTGAGCGTTCGGTTCCAGCTAGTGGTAAATCGCTCGTCATCGATCAGGTCTACCCTGTCCAGGAGGGCGCAGAACATTGGCCACTGGTCCTTGGCCCCTCCGACGAAGGCGACAGTCACATAGCCGTCACTGGTCTCATATACCTGGAAGGGCGTGGTAACTGGGTGCCGGGTCCCAATTGGCCCGGGCACCTCGCCAGTCGCAAAGTACCGAGCGAATGCATTTTCCAGCACGGCCAGCTGGCAGTCGAGCATCGATACATCAATCATCTGCCCCATGCCGCTTTGTTGCCTTTCGTGAAGCGCCGAAAGGATGCCAATGGTGGTGAAGAGCCCGGCCGTGATGTCCCCCAATGACGAGCCCGGTCTGACTGGAGGCCGCCCCGGCTCGCCGGTGATACTGAGCATGCCGCCCATCGCCTGCACTATGATGTCGAGGGCCGGGCGCTTTGTATACGGCCCAAACTGCCCGAAACCCGAGACCGCAGCATAGATCAGACTCGGATGGCGTTCGCGTAGCACGTCGTAGTCCAGTCCCAAGCGCTTCATCACGCCCGGCACGAAGTTCTCCACCAGTACGTCGAAGTGGCCGAGGATTTCGAGGAACGTTTCCTTGCCAGCCTCATCTTTCAGGTCGATGATTACGCTCTTCTTGCCCCGGTTGATACTCATGAAGTAGGAGCTCTGTCCGTTTACGAAGGGCCCCGTGCCCCGGGCCATGTCTCCGCCCTCGGGGCGCTCCACCTTAATGACCTCGGCTCCGAGATCGGCAAGGACCATGGTGGCGTAGGGACCTGCCAGCACCCTGGTTAGGTCGAGTACTTTCACACCTTCTAACGGCCCAGCCAATTTATCCTCCTTCGGGAAGCCTGCACTTATGCCGCCCAATCAACGGCCTAGAGAGTTTACTACAGCCGCATTCGAATGGGCCGCTGTCGTTTATTCAGCCCCCACTAGCCTCAGCAAGTCCTCATGGCTGGAGACCCGGGCCATGGTTTCCAAAAAATCCTTGAGGGAAGCGCTCTGCTCCCTCACCTGCTTCACCTGGCCACCGATGGGACTTACGGCGGTCGGACGGTCGGCGTAAGAACCGTGGAACGCAAAATATGCCTGGTTAAGTTTGCGGAGGAAATAGCCGTTTTCAGCGAATAGCAGCCGCCGTTGCTCCATGTACGCCTCTGCGTCCTCCACCAGGCCCTGAGCCAACAGGCGGTCAGCCTCCAGTCGGGTGTCCCGCATCTCTCGGTTGAAGCTGAATACGGGGGGTTCGGGGGTGGGCGCTGGAGGGGATTCCTGACGAGGGGTTGTAGAAGTGCGGCTATTGTCGGCGTAGTGCCTATCATAAACGACATCGCCAATCTCATCACCGGCGATGTCCGCTACTGTCTCATTGATAGTCACCATCTCTCCCGAATCCCAGTAGTTGCGCCCCAGGGGATAGAAAATTAAGTAGTGGTGGACCCATTCATGTGCGACGGTTCGGAGCGTATATTGGAGATTGGCGGAAGCGCCCACCACGGCAGGGAAAGTTGCCACGCCCCCGGTATCGACCACGAGAGCGGAGTAATCGCTATCCAGCACTTCAACGTCCTCTTCAATGGCCTGCCTTTCACCAACACCCAAACCGGGAGTCAGGAGCCTGGTCGACTCCAGTTCGATCCGTTCCCGCGGCGAGATCACCAATACCGGCGGCGAGTCTTCGTACTTGAAGTCGACGGGTGGGAACAGGTAGCCATCGGCGCCAAGGAAATGGACCCGCCAAGTCAGGCCCTCCTCAGCCAGGATGCCGCTTATCTGCGCTTCTATCAGCTCCTCCACCCGCGCCTCGAGCCTGTCTCTCCGATCAACCAAATCCGCCCGCTCCTCTTCAAGGCTCGATACCGGTTCACCCAGGCTAACGGCTCGGTTTATCTCCCCGTTAATCCGACCTATCTCGCCCGTCAGTCGGGCATACTCCCGCACGTCGGCAATGGTCTCCTCCTCCGTTGGATCGTCGCTGAATAACGACGCCCCACGGGAGAGCCACTTGTCGAAGAAGTTGCGCACTTCCCAGCCGATGAGGTCGTGGTCGTGCCCGTGAATGACGATGCCAATGTCGTCTCGGGGCTGGGGAGACGAGGGTATGAAGAGCGCCAGGTAGAAGAGAGCAGCAAGTAGCAAGGAGGCCCATGCGGGCTTCAACAGGCGGGGGGGTAATTCAGATTTTAGAAGGTCGCTGAACATAGGTGGAAATGGAGAGTAAAGAGGCTATACGTTCAGGATAGCATTCCCCCTGTGGAACGTTCTTGGATGGGAATGGGTGCTGAGTTGTTGCAGGGGTGGGGAGCTTTACCTACAATGGCAAGTATTCACAGGCACGGGGGAGGCCTTCAAGGTATGCAGACCTACAAGACCGAGGCAATCAGAAATGTCGTGTTGCTGTCCCACAGCGGGGCAGGCAAGACTTCCCTTTCTGAGGCCATGCTGTTCAACGCGGGCCACGTGACCCGACTCGGCAAAGTGGAGGACGGAAATACCACCTCCGACTACGAACCCGAGGAAGTTCGTCGTAGCGGAAGCGTCCAACTGTCCATCCTCCCCATCGAATGGAAAGACACCAAGGTCAACCTTATAGACACTCCGGGCTACGCCGACTTCATTGGCGAGGTAATCGCCGCCCTCAAAGTCGCCGACTCCGCCCTGCTTGTTATCTGCGCAGCTTCAGGGATAGAGGTCGGGACGGAGCTTATGTGGGCGGAGGTCACCGGCCGGGGGCTTCCAACGATGATCCTTCTCAACAAGATGGACCGGGAGAACGCTAATTTCATTGGCGTCATCGATTCTCTCCGCGACCGGTTCGGCAGGAAATGCGTCGCTATCCAGCTCCCCATCGGAGCGGAGTCCGACTTCGGGGGTGTGATAGACCTCATTAGCATGAGGGCACAAGGCCCCGACGGCCAGGACATCGAAATCCCTAGTGAACTATCCGACCAGGCGCAAGAACTCAGGGATGCCCTCGCAGAGACCATAGCCGAGTCCGATGACGAACTCACCATGAAATTCCTTGAAGGCGAGGAACTAACGGAAGAGGAGTTGCTGAATGGCCTCGCGGAAGGGGTCAAATCCGGATCGATAGTTCCGGTTGTGGCCGCATCAGCCCTCACAAACACCTGCGTTCAGGGGGTGATGGACAGCATCAGCGTATACATGCCCGCGCCCGACACCAATGGCGGCGTGGATGCTAAGGACCTGGTCTCGGAAGAGAACATCACCCTTGACGGCGACCCCACCGGCCCCCTGGCTGCATCCGTTTTCAAGACTTCCGCCGACCCTTTCGTTGGTAAGCTCTCCTACTTCCGCGTCTACTCTAACACCCTCCACAGCGACTCCCAAGTCTGGAATGCGACAAAGAGTTCGGCGGAGAAGGTCAGCCAGCTGTTCATGGCCCGGGGAAAGTCCCAGGAGAACGTACCGCAGGTCGTGACCGGTGACATTGGTGCAGTGGCCAAGCTGTCCGCCACGAGCAGCGGAGACACCCTCTGCGATCGGGATCGTCCGCTGGACCTGGGTGGCATCGACTTCCCGCTAGCCCCTCTATCGGTAGCGGTGACAGCCAAGTCCAAGTCGGACATCGACAAGCTGGGTTCCTCCCTTACCCGACTCGTTGAGGAAGACCCGACACTGAAGCTGGAGACCCACCCGGACACCGGGGAGATGCTGCTTTGGGGCATGGGAGAGGCCCACATAGACACGACACTACAAAAGTTGAACAGAAAGTTTTCGGTGGAGGTGGTGACGGAGATTCCCCGGATCCCGTACAAAGAGACCATCACCATGGCGACAAAAGCCGAGTACAAGCACAAGAAGCAGACCGGGGGGCACGGGCAGTACGGCCACGTCATGATTGAAATGGAGCCCACGGCCCCGGGCTCGGGAATAGAGTTCGCTCAGAAGGTGGTCGGGGGGAACGTGCCGAAGAACTACATCCCGGCGGTCGAAAAGGGTGTTATGGAAGCCGCGCAGGGTGGAGTGCTCACTGACTTCCCGATGGTCGACGTCAAGGTAACCCTCTACGACGGCAGCTCGCATCCCGTTGACTCATCCGATATGTCCTTCAAGATAGCTGCAGTCCAGGCCTTCAAAAAGGGGGCCAACCAGGGCAACCCCGCTCTCCTGGAACCGGTCATGCACATGAAAGTTACTGTGCCCGACACCTACACCGGCGACATCATAGGTGACCTCAACACCAAGAGGGGTCGGGTGCTGGGCATGGAGCCCCAGAACGGCAGGACTGTCATCGAGGCTGAGGTACCCCAGGCGGAGATAGTCCGCTATGCCGTCGACCTGAGGTCGATTACCCAGGGCCGGGGGGCCTACGCCACGGAATTCGTACGCTACGAAGAGGTGCCCGCCCACCTTACCCAGAAGATCGTGGAACAGGTCCAGAAGAAGGACGGCTAGCCCAAGCTGTCTTCAGAGTTTCCAAAACAAAAGGTCGGCGGCTCCAAGAGCCGCCGACCTTTTCGTAACCTTCTTTCGGCGATGTGTCACTTGGGAGCTTCCCAGAGCGTGTAGTAGTTCTTTCCAGTGATCACTGCGGCCAGCTCTTCGGCGTCCAGCTCAAGCAGCTTTTCGTAGCAGTTGTTGCACTTGCCGATGATCTCCGAGTTTCCCGTAATCATCATCCGCTCGAGGATCTTACCCCAGAGTCCTAGTCGTTTGAGGCTCTTGACCTGCTTCGGCCAGGGGATAACCGTGACACTCTCGGGGCGGGGGAAGCGGGGGCGCATCCGCTTGATCGATCGCAGCCGGTCATCCACGGACTCGGCCATGGGGACGACCCTCGCCATGGGGCCGTCTTCGAGGTCCGAACGGGTGTCGAGGACCAGGGACTTGCGCAGCATGGGAAAGAGTATGGAAATCACTTCGGAAGCCTCGATGGTCGTGGCTATCTCGTCCAGATCGATGCGGTATTCGCCGTCCATCCGTTCCCTCCTGCCTACTAGGGGACCAGGGAAATCGAGTTACGAAGACGCCAGCAGCTCTTTACACTTTTCGTGGAACGCCGGCATCACCTGCTTGAAGTCGCCGACGGCCCCGTACCTGGAGTCCTTGAAGACGTTCGCGTCGGGGTCCTTGTTGACCGCAACGATGACTTTCGACCCGAGACAGCCCGACATGTGCTGGCTAGCGCCCGAGAGAGCTACAGCTATGTACAGGTCCGGGCTTACCACCCGACCGGTGATGCCTATCTGTACCGAGGGAGATATGTAGCCGGAGTCGCAGGCCGCCCTTGTGGCGCCCACAAGGCCACCGAGGGTGCCGGCAATCTCTGCCAGTTCGTCAAAGGCCTCGGAGCTGCCGACGCCCCTGCCGCCCGCGATGATTGCGGGGGCCTCTTCCAACTTCATACCGCTTGCTTCGGCCTTGACCCGGTCAACAACCTTGGTCCTGGAGGCCGAGGCATCCACGGAAGGCTGCCAGTCGACAATCTCTCCGGAAGCGGAGCCGTCTTGCTCTGAAGGCTGAAGAGTCTTGGGGCGCACTGTGGCCATCTGGGGACTGGACCCGTCCACTACGACCTGCGCCTGGGCGTTGCCGCCGTAGACCGGTCTGGTCTGGACCATGAGGTTGGTCTCGGGGTCAATGTTCAGGTCAGTGCAGTCTGTACCGATGCCGGTATCGAGACGAAAGGCGAGCCTGGGGCCCAGGTCACGGCCGATCTCGGTGTGGCCCATAAGCAAGATGGATGGCGAGACGTCTCCGACCAGACCTTGCAAAGCAGCGGTGTAGAGGTCCGAGCTGTAAGCATCAAGGGCGCCGCCCTCGGAGCAATAGACCTTGGAAGCCCCGTGGGCGACCATTTCCTGTGCCGCCGCCTTGGCTCCGGCACCGGCCACTACGCCAGTCACACTTTCGCCGAGGGCGCAGGCCATTTCGGAGGCCTTGCCCAGGAGCTCTTTCGTAGTACCACTCAATCCGTCGTCGGCGACTTCGCCAAAGACCAGGATTCCACTATTCTCCGCCATTGATTAGACCCTCCTGAAACGTACGGATTGAGACTTCTAGATTACCTTGTCTTCCCGGAGCTTGAGGGCAAGGTTTGCGCCAACCTCGGCAGGGCTGTCGCCTTCTATGAACTCGCACTGGGAGACTTTTTCGGGCTGGAAGAGCTTCATGATTTTCACCTTGGAACCGGAGAGGCCGGCCTCGGAGGCATCGATCCCCAGGTCCGCGGCAGACCAGACGGTGGGCTGCTTGCGGCCCGCGGCCATGATGCCGCGCAGGGTCGGGTATCGAGGCTCACCAAGCTCATTGCTGACCGTTACAAGCACCGGAGGAGCAGCCTCGACTACCTCGTAGCCGTCGGCAACCACCCTTTCTATCCGGACCGTACCGTCCACCATCTTAACGTCCCTGATTATAGGAACGATGGGGATGCCGAGCAGTTCCGCCACACCCGCCCCAACGATACCCGTGTCAAAGTCCGATGACTGTCGGCCGCAGATGACGATGTCAAAGTCCCCGATCTTGTTGATCGCGGCGACCAGAACTCGGGCGGTGGCGTAGTCGTCGGAGTCTTCGAAGGCGTCGTCCTGGAGAAGGACCAGTTCGTCGGCGCCCATAGAGAGGGGCTTCTTAATTACGTCGGACACAAGGTTGGTGCCCATAGACAGGACGGTGATCTTGGCGTCCCCACCCTCTTTCAACCGGAGGGCCGCCTCGACGGCCTGCTCATCGTAGCCGTTGATGACCGGGGGAATGCCGGGGGCTGGGACTAGCTTGTTAGTAGCCGGGTCGATCCTGAAGCTGGCCAGGGGCATCTGGGGATCGGGCACCTGCTTCACGCAAACAATGATGTTCATCTACGTTTTCCTCCGCGCCCTGACAAGGTCGGGACGAGGTCTGAGAAATTCCGCCTAACGGGTCTGCACAAAGTGTGTGATTGCGCTCACAATTGTAGCACCCACCCGATTTTAGTGTCAATACAAAGGGAGGGCAGACGGCTCCCGTAAAGGGGCTCTATCTCCCCCCAATTCGTGCGACCCAGACGCCCTATTCGGCTTCTTTCAACTGGATATTGTTGCCCTGAGCCGTGACCCGAAGGTTCACGTTGCTGACGTTGGTGATGTTGAAGGGGATGCTCGGCATAAAGGGAAGGGGTTTGAGGGAAATCTGCGCGACGGAATTGGGTTTGACGATTATCTGGGGCATCTGGGCCTCCTGTGTATGCTTTCTGCGGGGCCTGAACCGGGCCCCGGGGTGTGGTTTTCGCTGATGATTTTGCGCGCCCACCAGGTTGAGCGTCAAGCCCGTATGTCGGGCCGACAGATTGGCAAGACGGTGGATTTTCTTCAGTTGCGGAGGGTGGGATTTTGATTGAACATTGATTGAACTCATAGCTGTTTTGATTGAACGACGCCTAAAGGGTTTTCTGGGGATTTCGCATGGTGCAGGGGGAACCCTCTCCCCCTTTATCCCCCTCTCCCTCAGGGCCGTTGAGGGAGAGGGGGAGAGAAGAACAGAGGCAGAGGTTGGCGCTAAAGCGCCAACCTCTGCCTCTAGTTCAATACTGGGAGAAGAAGACAGGACACCACCCCAGATTCCTCGCGGGGCATCGGAATGACAGTGTGAGGGGCGTTGGTTGGTGTTTGCGGTCCCGCGCCAGGGAGGAACCCCGCCTCGTTCCGCTCTTGAGACCCCCTCGAGGGACTCGGGGCAGGCTCTTGGACTCTGCTCAGGGCGAGCGGAACCCCCGCCTATGGATTCCCAATCAGGGTCGGGAATGACGGTAAGGATGGTGGTGGGAAGGGGGGTGTAGGCGATGGAAGGACCATGACCAAGGCGCAGGGGCCGGGAGGCCAGGCTGCGCCAGACCCACATGTCGGCAGGATTAGAGGGAGTTTCCCTTTGCGGCCTGTCCGTATGCGGGAAGCGCTCCACCATTCGGAGGGATGGGAGCGCGAACTCTCTGCCGTCTCCGGGTGAACAGGGGTCTCCGAGAGGTAAGACGGGGGAGCCCAGAAAGGGGTATGAACCCCAGACGCTTCCGACCGTTCGGAGGGGGTCGGGCGTATACCCCTTCCCGTCGCCGTGGTATGGGGGAGTTCCGAAGGAAGCGACGGGGGAGTCGAGCCGGGGCGCGATGGCCTCCGGGGACCCGAGGGTGTCGGGTCGTCCCCCTGGCCTGTAGCCGGGGGTGAGTGCGCCTTTAAGGGGGCGCAGACGCGGGATGGACCCAAAAGATGGGTATGCCGCGTGTGGTCGATGGACCTTCCATCGCCTGGTAGGAAAGGGTGAGGGGCTGAGGCGCGTGTCAGTAGCCGGGCGTTCGCGCAGTGTCCGGGTGCGACGAGAGCTGATCAGGCTGTTGCGTCTCATAAACTCCTTGTTCCTTTCCTGTGATGGGCCCCGAGGTACGAGGTCGGTGGCCCTAGAGTGTAGTATAGCACGGGGGTTCATGTAGTGCAAATGTGCAATTTCGGGGGGATGCCCCTCGACCCCTTAGGGGAACCCTCACCCCCTTGATCCCCCTCTCCCCCTCGAGGGACTCGGGGCAGGCTCTTAGGGCCTTTAAGGGAGAGGGGGAGAGAAGAACAAAGGGCTACGTGGGTGCTGCGCACCCACGTAGCCCTCTAGTTCAGTACTGGGGAGAAGGGGGAGGGAGGTAAAGAGCATGAGCGGGCAAATCCTAGATTCCTCGCGGGGCCTCGGAATGACAGGGAAGGGTGTGGAATGGGGTAAGACGGGTGTGATGGTTTGGAGAGATGTGGGCCACCCCCCCGCTCGACCCTCTGCCTTCGCAGGGGCAGGCTCTTCGAGTGGCCTCAGGGTGAGGGGCCCCACACCAGGGACAAAGATGAACTGGTTGAGGGGCGGGATAGGGCGTGTTTTTTCGATAGGTGCTTGAGATTCCTCGCGGGGCATCGGAATGACAGGTGGGGAAGAATAAGCCCATGCTATAATCCGCCGACTCTCGCTCCCCATTCCACCCACCTAGAAAGACCATGAAGGCTACCTACATCGAAGAACAAGGCCCACCGGAAGTCCTGACGTTTGGAGACCTCCCCGACCCTTCCCCTGGCCCCGGAGAAGCAATCATCCGGGTCCGGGCCACGGCGCTGAACCACCTGGACACCTTTGCCCGGGCGGGAAGGAACGGCGTCATCATCGACAAGTTTCCCCACGTGCTGGGCTGCGATCTGGCCGGGGAGGTGGCTGATGTAGGGGCTGGAGTAGAGGGATTGAACATTGGGGACAGGGTGATGGTCGACTACTCCCTACCGTGCGGGGAGTGCATTGCGTGCGAGGCGGGCCAGGACCAGCGCTGCGAAGTCGGAGGCAGCATCGGGATCACGACCAACGGGGGCTACGCCCAGTACGTCAGCGTACCGGCCCGCAACGTGGAGGCAATCTCCGACGAAATGGGCTTTGAAGAGGCCGCGGCAATTCCCCTGGTATACAAGACGGCGTGGCATTGCCTGATAACCCGGTGCGGGATGCTGCCGGGAGAGGACGTGCTCATCATGGCGGCGGGGAGCGGGGTGGGAAGCGCGGCCATCAAACTGGCCAAGCTGGTCGGGGCCCGGGTGATCACAACCGCCAGCACAGAGGAGAAGCTGGCCAAGGCCCGTGCCCTGGGCGCCGACGATACTATCAACTACATCGAAAACCCTGCATTCAGTGACACGGTAATGGAATTAACAGAAGGCAAGGGTGTGGACCTCGTCTTCGACAGCATCGGCGCTTCGGTTTGGGACGAGAATTTCAAGTCGTTGAAGTCAGGTGGGAGGCTAGTCAATTGTGGGGTCACGGGTGGACACCGGGCGTCGCTGAGGATAGGTCGGATGTTTACCTCGCAGGTGACGCTGATGGGTGCCTCAACCGGGAGCCGGGCAGACTTCACCAAGGTGGCTAACCTGGTGCGGCGGGGAGAGATCCGAGGTATCGTGAGCCGGACTTTCCCGCTGGAGAATGCCGCCGACGCACACCGCGCTATGGAAGGTCGGGACGTGTTCGGGAAGCTGGTGCTGAGCGTTCCCTAGGGGTTGTAACGCTCTCCCGACTCCGCCCGGTAGTCCCTCCACTCCTCGGTAGCGGACATTGGACTTCCGTAATCCGCGGTCCAGACCTTGCGCTCCTGCACGGGCTTGCCCAGCGCCCGGGCCATCTCCCTGATGTGCACAGCCACGGAGCCGCAGCACCCTCCGATGTAGTTGATGCCCATGTCCCTGGCCTGAAGGGCATAATCAGCCATCTTGAACCGATCCACCTGGTAGGGCTCCATGCCGTCGGGGAAGCCGGGGAGGCCGCCGCAGAATGGAACCTCGTCGGTCGTGGCATAGGCGACGGCCTGAATGGCGACGTAGCCGTCGATGGCGTCACGCATCTCCTTGACGAGAGGGAGCATCTGGTCGGGGCCCCGGCCGCAGTTAATGCCAACAATGTCGGCGCCGTTCTCGCTGAGGGCCCTGGCACACTCGGCGGGGTCCTTTCCCTCGCGGCTGTACTTGTCCTTGAAATAGGCCATCGTCATCATCACCGGAAGGCCCGTGGCCTTGGCAACGTCCAGCGCAATCAGCGCTTCTTCGAGGTCGAAGAACAGTTCGCCGACGATGAAGTCGACACCTTCGTCGACCTGCACCCTCAGCTGCTCTTCGAACTGCCGACGTGCAATTTCCCGGGAGTCGGCGTCCCCCTGCTTGTAGGACCAGGTCGTGCTCAGGTTGCCCGTGACCAGGACGTCATCTCCTGCCACTTCTTTGGCTATCCTGACGGCCTGCCTATTGAGGTCGAGAACCTTCTCACCGTAACCGACGTTGGCCAACTTTTCACGGCTGGCATAGAAGGCGAAGGCCTGAATGACCTCGCTGCCGGCGCGGATGAACTCTTTGTGCAGCTCCTGCACAGCGGTGGGGTGCTCAAGGACAACCTCGGGGGTGAAGGGGCCTGCAATCGCATAGCCCCGCTTCTCCATTTCCAGGATGTAACCCCCATCACCCAGCACAACGCCTTCTTCAAGTCGCTCCAGTATTCCCTTCTTCATGGCGATAATCCTTTACCTTATGTCCCGAGGTTACGGTCGTAGCCCCAGGGGTTGTGGTCGTCATCCTCGTGGGCGAAGTCCCAGCGCATGATACGGGTGGGTTTGAACTTCATGACCAGCCGGTTGTCCCGGGAGTTGGAGTAGTTAGCATACTTGTCGCCTTCTACGGGGCCGTCGTACCTGAGCGCGAGGCGGCGGAACAGCTCGGGGCCGCCCTCCGCGGTGACCTCGGCGATGCCCTCCAATACCACTTCCTTATATGGGTGTTCGTTGGCGGTGACGGCGAGGGAGACCCGGGGGTCTCGCAGGACGTTCTTGTACTTGACCCGGGTGTCGGTGACGGTGAGAAGGACCTCGCCGTTGCTCCACTCGTACCAGACGACGGTCAGGTGAGGGGAGCCGTCCTTGCGCAGGGTGGCAAGGATGCCGAGGTTCGGCTTCTTCAGGAATTCTTCCAGTCGCTCGCTGAGTTGCATGGGGCCACCTCTCTTCAATTGCACAGTTAGAAGCAGGGGGAAAGTGTAGGGTGCGGGGGGAGGGGCGTCAACGGGAGGGGTAATGAAGCCTGTGTTACCATTCCCACCGATACCCCAGTCCCATTAAAGGAACTGCACATGCCCAGAATGACAGGCATAGACGCCCTGATGAAGGTGCTTGACGCTCATGATGTCGAGTACGTGTTCGGGAATCCCGGCTCGACGGAGGTCGTCTTTATGGACGCCCTCTACGAACACCCGCGCATCAAGTACATGCTGGCGCTTCACGAGACGGTGGCGATGGGGATGGCGGGTGGGTATTCCTGGGCGTCCGGGAAGACGGGATTCGTCAACGTTCACACCGCGCCGGGTGTCGCGAACGCCATAAGCGCCCTGTACAACGCCAACGTCGCCGACTTCAACATGGTGGTGACTGCGGGCCAGCAGGACACCCGGCTCATCCAGCGGGAGCCAGGCCTGTCGGGCGACCTGGTCGGGATGACGAAGGCCTTTACGAAGTGGAGCGCCGAGGTACAGCACCCGCAAGACATTCCGTTGATGTTTCACCGGGCATTCAAGATGTCAGGCCAGCAGCCCCAGGGCCCTACCTTCCTTTCCCTGCCCCAGGACGTGCTGAGCAGGGAGGCGGATATTGAGGTCGGGAGACCGACTTGGGTGGCCCCGGGGCTCAGGCCCGACCCCGCAGCCATAGACCAGGCGGCGACGTTACTCGCCGGGGCAAAGAGCCCTGTGTTATTCCTCGGGTTCCGGGTTTCGAGGTGCGGGGCGCTGGGGGAGGCTGTGGAACTGGCTGAGCTAGTCGGAGCACGGGTGACGGAGAACCGGATCCGGGCCGAAAACGCCTTCCCCTCTGATCATCCGCTCTTTGAGGGCGGCATGTGGACCGACGTTCCCCAGGCCCACGAGGTGCTCAAAGACGCCGACGTGGTCATGTCCATCGGCGCGAATTTCGTGTCGCAGCTCTTTTACACACCAGACGAAATCATCAACCCGTCCTCAAAGGTCATTCACCTAGACACTGACCCCTGGGAGATAGGCAAGAACCAGCCCACGGACATCGGGATCCTGGCCGATATCAAGGCCGCTCTTATCGAGTTGAACAAGGCGGTCGAGGAGAAGATGACCGGCGATGCCAAGGCCGGGGCCCGGGAGCGTGCGGCACGAATTGCAGACTCCAACCAGAGAAGGCGAGAGGTGATCTGGGAGAGGGCTCACAGCCGCAGGGACAGCGACCCGATGTCGGACTCCCGACTCATGATGGAGTTAAAGGAGGCTATTCCCGAGGACACGGTAATAGTCGACGGCGGGATTACCGCATCTATGGCATTAAGGGACCTGATCGATTTCGGGGATGCGGAGTCTTACCTGGCGGTCCGGGACAACGACGGCAGTCTCGGGGATGCGTTGCCGATGGCTATGGGGGTCAAGCTCGCCTGGCCGGACAGGCCGGTGGTCGGGGTGGTGGGCGACGGCAACGCCATGTATTCCATACAGGGCCTTTGGACAGCTGCTCACCACCAGATTCCCGTGGTCTGGGTCATATGCAACAACGCCACCTACCGAATACTCAAGCTGAACACCATGCGCGTCCTGGGCCCCGAGGCCCGGGCCAAGCTCCATTCCGTAGACCTAGGAGGTCCGGCTTTGAACTTTGCCAGGATCGCCGAGAGTCTCGGGATAGACGGCGTGCAGGTCACCAAGGGTGACGAAGTCCGGCCCGCCATTGAGAGGGCGCTGGCCTCAGGTAAGCCGGCGCTGGTGGATGCCGTTATTGACGGTTCGTTTTAACCAGAACAACTAGGAGAGTTCTTCAATGCCCAATCTGGAACGGTTCAAAAACGACATGCAGGCCCTGGCGAAGATCGGCCGGGTGCCGGAGGGAGGGGTGTCGAGGTTTGCGCTTTCACCGGCCGACATCGAAGGCCGGGAGTTGACTATAGGGATCATGGAGAGTATCGGGTTGGAGGTGCGGGTGGACGCTATAGGCAACATCCGGGCGCGGAGGGAGGGTCGGGACCGGGACCCGGGGGCGCCCATCGTGATGATGGGCTCTCATATTGACAGCGTTCCCAATGGAGGGGACTACGACGGCCCCACGGGCGTCATGGGCCCATTGGAGATAGTCCGCACACTCAACGACGAGGGCATCGAGACTTTGCACCCCATTGAGGTTGTGGTTTTTACCGACGAGGAGGGTGCACGCTTTCGGAAGGGGACCCTGGGCAGCGCTGTGATGGCGGGTCGGATCGAGTGGGACGAGATCAAGGACATCAGGGATGACGATGGGGTTACACTAACCGAGGCGTTGAAGGGCATCGAGACCTCGGGCACGACGGAAGACATCCAGCTTCGCGAAGGCGAGGTGAAGAGTTTCATAGAGCTTCATGTGGAGCAGAGCGGGAAGCTGGAGGAGAACTCGAAGCCAATCGGGATAGTCCAGGCCATCACGGGGTCGAGCCACAAGCGGGTCAGGGTCTACGGGGTGGCCGACCATGCAGGCGCAACCCCCATGGACCGACGCACCGACGCGCTGGTCCCCGTGGCCCGCATGGTCCAAGAGATAGAGCGGGTCGGGCGGGGGGACCCGAGCGGGTCTCTTGTGTGCACGGTCGGGATCGTGCAGGTGAAGCCCGGCGCGATGAACATCGTGCCCAACGAGGTCACCTTCACCACAGACGTCCGGGATACCTCGCCCGCCACATTGGACGCCGCAATCCAGGACATCGACGACATGATTACCGCGGTTGCGCTGGAACGGGGGGTGGAATTCGACATCGAAAACCTTGAGTACATACCGGCGGTTGAGATGTCGGGGGAGGTGAAGTCGGCCATTGCGTCGGCCTGCGACAAGCTGGGGCTTGACCGTATGGACGCCTACAGCCGGGCCGTACACGATACTTCGCACATCGCGCAGGTGACCAATGCGGGCATGATCTTCGTGCCGAGCGTCGGGGGCAAGAGCCACTCGCCGGACGAGCTGACCTACTGGGAGGATATCCTTCCCGGACTCGACGTTCTCTACGAGGTAACGCTGGCCTTGGCAAAGGCCGACTGACGACTACACCGAAACGCTCTCGCACAGAGATTTTGGTTTGACGGGATTTTGGGGGTGGTGGTAAAATCGTTCGCTGCAAGGCCCCTGTAGGAGTGTAGCTCAGCTGGAAGAGCAGCGGTCTCCAAAACCGCAGGTCGGGGGTTCGAGTCCTCCCACTCCTGCCATTCGAAAAGGCCGGGCTGGGAGTGATATGATCGTGACGGCCTCGGCAACAAGATAAGGGGGTCGAGGGCGAGCAAGGGAGGAGAGAAAATCTGCTTGCCGAGGTGGTGGAATCGGTAGACACGCTGTCTTGAGGGGGCAGTGAGCGAAAGCTCGTAGGAGTTCAAATCTCCTCCTCGGCACCAAACCTTAACAGGACAACATACAAGCGGAAGTGGCTCAGTGGTAGAGCATCTCCTTGCCAAGGAGAGGGTCGCGGGTTCGAATCCCGTCTTCCGCTCCAGGGCGACGTAGCCAAGTGGTTAAGGCGGGGGTCTGCAAAACCTCTATCGGCGGTTCGAATCCGCCCGTCGCCTCCAAAAGGAAGAAAGAGCGCAGGCCCGGTAAATCGGGCCTGCGTCTCTTTATAATGAAGAAGTTATGCGGGCCGAGGTGGCGGAATTGGCAGACGCGACGGACTTAAAATCCGTTGGGAGTAATCCCATAAGGGTTCGAACCCCTTCCTCGGCACCAAACTATTGGACTTGCAATTACTCCAACTGTATTATTGTAATGTCAAACATGGATGTCATGGAGGCCTTATGCTAAAGCGTAAGCACCGCTTTTCCTATTATTCTTCGAAGGACGGCACGGATACCTTTGACAGGTATTGGGTGCATTCGTGGGACCATGACGCAGGAGTCAACGAGGCCGAGTATTACAGTAAGTTGGATGAAGCGATCGAGCGAGCTTCTGAACTCGGCGAGCAAGGCGATGAAGAGGCTAAGGAGGCATCGGAGGCCATGCGACGTCTAAGGGACCTGCATGTCGTACGGGCCTAGGCGGAGGCTGAATGTATGGCGCCCCAGCCAATCAGGGCTGGGGACAGTTTAGCGGAGCGCGTGGCCTATCTGGAAGCCGTTTACGAACACACAGCTACGAGGTCAGACCTTAGCGAGCTTAAGGGTGAGTTGCGCACCCTCAAATGGGTGCTGGGACTGCTGCTAACTCCGATGGTAGGCGCAGTGATTGCGGCGGTGGTGAAGCTGTGGGCTTAGTGGACTCGCCCTTTGTGGGACTCACACTTGGTGAATCGAGATAACTCAGCTTGAAACCATCTCAACTCACGGTTGCAGATTCCTGATCACCTATCCACCCTTAATCCGGCCCGAGCACATTTATCGGGCTTCCGTTCAGGTAGGCCCGAATCGTATCCGCAGCGATGTTGGTCATGTTGATGATGGCGGCGGGGGTGTCGTAGGCGATGTGGGGGGTGAGTACCGCGTTTTCAAAGTGGCGCAGCGGTTCGTCGGTGGCGGGTTCCTCGGCATAGACATCGGTGGCGAAGCCGGCCAGCTGTCCCGACTCGAGGGCCTTGATCAAAGCGTTCTGCTGCACCACCTGGCCCCGAGACACGTTGACGAGATGGGCGCCTTCCTTCATCAGGCCGAGCTCACGTTCACCAATTATTCCCGTCGTGTCATCGTTGAGGACGGGCGCGAGCTGGACGTAATCTGAGCGGGACATCAACTCGTCCAGGGAAACGAACTCCACGTTGTGGGCCTTGGCACGTTCATCGGACGGGTTTCGGGTGGTGCAAATCACGTTCATGCCGAGCCCGTTGCCAATGGCGGCAAGCTCGGAGCCCAGGCCCCCGAGCCCCAGTATGCCCATGGTCGCACCCTTGATCCCGGACCCGCCAAACCGTTCCCACTTGCTTTCGCGCATTGATTTGTCAGCGTTTACCACTTTTCGGGCAAGGGCGAACATCAGGGCGATGGCGTGCTCGGCAACGGCTTCGTCGCCATAGTGGGGGGTGTTGCACAGGGTTATGCCCTTGTTCCAAGCGTATTTCATGTCGATCTGGGTCTGGGGCCCGATGCCCAAGTAGCAGATCATCTTCAGGTCGGGCATTGCGTCGAGCATTTCGTGGGTGAGGTTAATCCAGCTCCAACAGATGGCCTCGGCGCCCTGGCACCGAGCCACGAAATCCTCGGCGGACGGGAGGTCGTAAAAGTAGCTGGTCTCAGCGATATCTGCGAGGGGGTCGGACTCAAAGGGGATCATGCCCCCGAGATCTGCGAATACAACCTTCTTCATGGTGCACTTCTCCGTATCGAACTTTCGCGTCGGGTGTCAATCAAACTCAATGCTGTCTGTTCCTTCGATATGTGCTCAAGCAATCGTGGCATGCAACCGCATTAGAGCAGTGTCAGAGGCCCCTATTGTTCAGAGGCCCCTATTGTAATGTAGGGAGCCACTTATCGGGTGGCTTTAAGAGCGCCTCGACGCAGAGAATATCCACTTCGGGCCAGAAGAAGCAGGCTTCCCAAGCCTATGACGCTGAGGAAGTTAATGGAGCGGTCGAGAAGGGTCACGGACAAGGCCTCCTCGGGAGAAAGCACAATGGCGAGGACCCCCGTCATTCCCGCCTCAACGAGTCCAATGCCCCCGGGTGTAATGGGGAACGTGGTAATAATCGACGTCCCCAGGGCTACGAACACCACTATCGAAATGTCCACGTCGAGGCCGAGAGAATAGACTACGAAGAGGAGCCGGGCCGTCTCGCAGCACCAGACGGCGATGCTGAGAACTGTGAGTCGGGGCCAGCGGTGGAAACTGTTGAGAGTGCCTTCCCTGAAGCCATCGTAGCCGCCCTTAAGCTTGGCGGGGAGGAAACGGGTGATGCCTTTGCCGGTAACCAGCATGGCTATCGGCACACCGGCAAGGACAACGGTCGTGACCAGACCACCGAGCAGTATGTAAGTGAGCACCGGGTTCCAATAGTTGCTCAGCAGGAACAGAGCGGCAAACCCGATCAACCCCAAGGTTACTACCGTGTCCAGGATCCGCTCGGCAAAAAGGGACCCGACTATGAGGGCAAGACTCGCCTTGAGTCGGCTGGTCAACTGGTAGCAGCGGTAAACAAAACCCATTCTGAACACGGAAACAGAGTTCAGGTACCAGCCCAAGTACCCGATCTCCGACAGGGTGAGGATGGACACTTTGTTGGGGGCGTTTATCTCTTCGCAGCCCGAGTCCTCCAGCAGGACGCGCCATCGTATGGACCTTATGGGGAAATTCAGGTAGTAAATTGCAAAAGCGGCGGCGTACCAGACGGGGTCTGTACGTTGTAGTTCCAGCCATGTGCTTTCGAGGTCCAGGTCAAACTGGACCAGAAGGAAATACATCAGAGACCCGGCGATGGCGAGGGCGATTACATTCCGCGCGCTCAGAAAGCGGCGACAAAGGGACGCCGAGGTGAGGGCGTTCCTGCCCTGTCGCTGCTCCGAGGTCTCGGGCTCCGAGTCCTCCGGTTTGGCCTCTATGTCCTCGCGTTCTTTCATGTCAGAGAGGTCGCTTAAGGGGCAGGCCGGGCCTGCGGGGATACTTCTGGGGAGTTGTGGCGATCTTTTTGAATAAGAGAAGTCTGCGCCCCGGGCCTAGCCCTTGAACCTCAACCGGGGCGTCCTGCAGGAACTCACCCCCGAGTTCCGAGAGAGCCTTGCGAAAATCCCCCGGTTCTCGGGTGTAAGTGTGTACCTTCTGGGCAACCACCTTGCCCCCAACCCGGCAAAAGGGCAAGGTGAATTCCAGCAATGCTGAGAGGGGCGCCACTGCCCTGGCCACGACGAAGTCGAAGGACTCCCGCAGGTCCTGGCGGCGGGCGAGGGTCTCGGCGCGGCCGTTGAGCACTGTCACATCCTCCAGGTCCAAGTCTCGGGCCAACTGTTCCAGGAAGCTGGTCTTCTTGCCTATCGAATCCAGCAGGACAAGTGAAATGTCTTCTCTTGCTATCTTCAGGGGCACACCCGGGAACCCCGCCCCGCTCCCCACGTCCAGCAGCCTCATTCTCTGTCGCGATGGAGAGGGCAGCATCAGGGCCACGGTAAGGGAATCTACAAAGTGCTTGAGCTGGATGTCCTCCGCTGTCGTTATGCTTGTCAGGTTCGCTTTGCGGTTCGACTCTCGCAGCTTTTCCATATAGATACGGAATTGCCGAAGCTGGTCTTGGGAGAGTTCCAGGCCCAGGGCTCGGGCCCCTTTTACGAGTTTGTCCATCCGGCCCCCGAACCCGCAATTCGTGCGCCGCTGCGGCGGGGAATTCGTCGCCAAGTATATCATTTCAACGTACTCATTTCGCAAGGATTCCCGTAAGGCATTTGCCCGTAGGCGGCGTATTGCTATCATGACCTGCGAGGAATGCAATGACCACTAAGCGTGACTATCCCTATATATGGGTAACATGGCTGACCAAGCTGCTGGTCGGGGAGAACTCGTGCGAATGGGCGGCTTGGTTCAGGGCCCACTACACTAACTTCCGTCGGGCGCCCGACGATTTCGACAGCGCGACATGGCAGATGAACCATACTGTGCTGCTGAACCAGGTGCGGGACCGGCTCCAGTGCGAAGGCCATACGGTCTTCGTGGAAAAGCAGAACCGGTTCGCCTTGAGGGGTAGCAGCGCGACGCTCGGGGGCAAGCCTGACCTCATCGCCCTTTCCGGGAAAAAGGGAGTCATCTACGACGTCAAGACCGGCCAACCCACGGCATCGGACCACGTCCAGGTGATGACCTACATGTACGCCCTGCCTCGGGCCCTGGGCCAGTACAGGGACATGGCCTTCGATGGAATGGTCGTATACCGAGACTACGAGGTGCCGATCCCTGCGTCCGCCGTCGATGAGCAGTTCATCGATAGGCTGGCCTCGTTGATTCGGAGAATTAGCCAAGGAGAGGCTTTGCTGAAGACCCCCAGCGCGATGGAGTGCGGCTTTTGCCAGATATCGAAAGAGGAGTGTCCGGAGAGGGTGGAGTCGGGAGTGGAGGAGGGGTTGGAAACAACAGACTTCTGAAGGTTGCCGGCTCCGGATCCGGCACCCCTAGCCGGCGGGAATCAGCAATGCACAGGGCACGAAGTGATCTTACGCCATTTAGGTTTACTCAGGCGCTTTAATCAACGAACTGAAGTGCCCCCCACGTGATGCCAAATATGACCTCCAGCCCGAAGACTCCAGTCATCCAGTCCGTGCGCCAGGACCGCCTTTCGATCATTGATTTCATCTCTTGAATAGAATTTCTCGCTTGCTCCAGGACTTCCCTTCTGAAGTCTTCTGCTGCGGCTGAAAGCAGTTCCTCACGGGTAAGGGTTTCCGGCATCGCATACTGTACGCGTCCCAGCTCGCGCGTATATATGAGAAAGCCGACTGCAAAGACTGCCAGGGCCAATGCACAGGAGCCCAAAGTTAGAGAAAGGGCCGATGTCGATATGGAACCCTCCTTGGCCAGAGCCATCACTGCCACCGGAAACGCAACCGTCACGATGACGATTAGGGTGATAAGTCTGTCTATTCGACTCTCAGCAGAGGCGATCCTACGTAAAGACCAATCGTAAGCGGGTACGATCATCTCGTAGGCGAGGTCAAGAGTTTCTTTCTCGGCGTCATTCACTGGCTTTTTCCTGATGAAGCACATCGGAAGATACGCCGGAAGCATATCACAGGCAGGGTCGAGTAGCCCACCAATCCGGCCTTAAACACCTTGGACAGCAGAATAATTGTGGAAATCTACTCAACATCTCTCCGGCAGGTTACAAAGCAGCTTTGCATTAATCAAACTGCGGGATGGCCCGAGGGCTGGGGACTTCGGACAATTTACTTAGCCAGGCGAGTGGAAGGATAGCGGATTACGCACCAAAAGCCGGGCTTTTCTCTTGACACTCCACCCTTGTGCTGGTAGACTCGCCATTCGCGGCCACAGGTCGTCATTCGTTAATTCGATTAGCGCGCAATTGACTCGGAGCCACGGGTCGAAGCGCAGGAGTTGACAGGACTGAAATGCCTACAGTCAACCAACTGATCAGGAAGGGCAGGACCAAGGTCACCAAGAAGACCAAGGCTCCGGCTCTTCGCATGTCCTACAACACTTTGAAAAACAGGCAGGTGCGGAACTCCAACTCCCCCCAGAAGAGGGGAGTTTGTGTACGCGTAAGAACCGTGACGCCCAAGAAGCCTAACTCGGCGCTGAGAAAGGTGGCCAGGGTCAGGCTGACCAACGGCATGGAAGTCACGGCGTACATCCCCGGCGAAGGGCACAACCTCCAGGAACACTCGGTTGTGCTGATCGAAGGGGGAAGGGTGAAGGACCTGCCGGGCGTAAGGTATCACGTAATAAGGGGGTCTCTGGACGCATCCGGAGTAGCAAATCGGCAACAGGGCCGGAGCAAATACGGGACAAAGAGAAACCGTTAACCGGACGACTGGCAGTCGGGGCCCTCACCCTGGGTTGAGTCGTCGAGACCCGGAGTCTCGGGCGGCCAACCGCAACCGGATAGACACCCTAGCCCGCTAGGGAACAAGTTCCGAAGGACTTTTTAGCAAAGTTACACCTATGCCCTGAACGGGCAACGTAGAGAAGGAAATGGCGAGAAGGAGACGAGCCGAAAAGAGAAGGGTCGACCCCGACCCCAAATACCAGAGCCTCATGCTGGCCCGATTCATCAACAAGACGATGAAGAATGGCAAGAAGAGCACGGCCCAGCGCATCGTCTACGACGCCCTGGACATCATCGAAAACACCGAAAAGAAGGGCGGTATGGACGTATTCGAGCAGGCGATCCGCAATACGTCGCCGCTGCTCGAAGTTAAGCCCCGACGCGTTGGTGGAGCAACCTACCAGGTGCCTCGGGAAGTACGGTCCGACCGAAGCCTTACCATGGCCATGCGCTGGCTCCTGGCCGCCTCCCGGGCCAAGACGGGCCGACCCATGGCCCAGAAACTGGCCGAGGAGCTGATGGATGCAGCCAAGGGTCAGGGAGCGGCGGCCAAGCGTCGGGAAGACCTGCACCGCATGGCCGAGGCGAACCGGGCCTTCGTCCACTACCGCTGGTAAAGAAGATTAAGAATGTCGCAGACACAAACTATAAAGCGCGGTGACCCCGAGTCCCGACCCACTCCGTCACTGGAGAAGGTCAGGAACATCGGGTTCATAGCCCACATCGACGCCGGCAAGACAACGGTGACCGAAAGGGTGCTGTTCTACACCGGCCGCATCTACAAGATGGGCGAGGTGCATGAAGGCACCGCAGTGATGGACTGGATGGACCAGGAACGGGAACGTGGCATCACCATCACGGCGGCGGCCACAACCGCTTATTGGAAAGACTATCTGGTCAACATTATCGACACCCCCGGCCACGTGGACTTCACCGCCGAGGTGGAGCGAAGCCTCCGAGTTCTTGACGGAGGCGTTGTTGTTTTTGACGGCGTTGCAGGCGTCGAGCCCCAGTCGGAGACGGTATGGCGGCAAGCCAACAAGTATTCCGTGCCCCGGATCTGCTTCGTCAACAAGATGGACAGAGTCGGGGCTAATTTCTTCCGCACCATCGACATGATCGTCGACAGGCTGGAGGGAAATCCCGTCCCTATCCAACTGCCCATGGGCAGCGAAGACGCATTCGAGGGCCTAATCGACCTGGTACAGAACACGGCCTTCGTCTATCCCCAGGATGGAGAGCAGGGGCCCGTGCGGGTCAACATCCCTGACAAGTACCGGGAGTTGGCCGACAAATACCGTGACTCCCTCATGGAGAAAGTCTCGGAGACCAACGACGACCTCCTCGCCAAGTACATCGAGGGTCAGGAAATTACCGAAGAAGAGCTCAAGGCCGGCATCCGCCAAGCAACGATTGACAACAAGCTGGTCCCCGTAATGTGCGGCGCCGCCCTGAAGAACAAGGGCATCCAGCTCATGCTCGACGCAGTGCTGGACTATCTACCCTCTCCCCTGGACGTGCCGCCGGTCGAAGTGACCTCTGCCAAGACCGGCGAAAAGTCCCTGAGGGAGACTTCCAAGAGCGCCCCCTTCTCCGCCCTGGCCTTCAAGGTGGTCACCGACCCCTACGTGGGGCGCCTGGTCTACTGCCGGATCTATTCGGGGAAGGTGAAGAGCGGAGCTACGGTTTACAACTCCAGCAGGTCCAACCGGGAGCGGATCGGGCGGCTGCTTAAAATGCACGCCAATCACCGTGAGGAAGTCTCGGAAGCCGTAGCCGGAGACATTGTCGCCGCCATCGGCCTCAAGAACACCTACACCGGCAACACCGTATGTGAAGTCAACGCCCCGATCCTTCTCGAATCCATAACCTTCCCGGACCCCGTGATATCCGTAGCCGTTGAACCCCGCTCCAAGATCGACCAGGACCGCCTCAACGATGCCCTGGTCAAGATGGCAGATGAAGACCCGACCCTCCAACTCAACCACGACGATGAGACCGGACAGACGGTCATCCAGGGTATGGGTGAAATGCACCTGGAGGTTACGGTTGAACGGATCCGACGTGAGCAGAACGTGGACGTCAGGATGGGCAAGCCGCAGGTGGCCTATCGGGAGACTATAACGTCTTCCGGCAGGGCTGTCGGGCGGCTTGTAAAGCAGACCGGCGGTCACGGCCAGTTTGCCCACGTAGTGATCGACTTGGAGCCCCTGGAAGCAGGCCAGGGGTTCCAGTTCGTTAACCAGATACGCGGCGGAGACATCCCCAGCGAATACATCCCCTCCGTGGAGAAGGGAATCAAGGAAGCGATGTCCACCGGAGTCCTCGCGGGCTACCCGGTCGTCGACATCAAGGCGACCCTCGTGGACGGCAGCTTCCACCCCGTCGACTCTTCGGACATGGCGTTCCAGATTGCCGGGTCAATGGCCCTCAGGGAAGGCGTGCGCAAGTGCCGCCCCGCCATCCTTGAACCCATCATGAAGCTGGAGATAAACACCCCCGGCGAGTTCCTGGGTGACATCCTGGGTGACATCAACGGGCGTCGCGGCAACATCAGCGGCATCACCGGCCTCGGTGGGACACAGACCGTACAGGCCCTTGTCCCTCTATCGGAGTGCTTCGGGTACGCGACCCACATCCGCTCCCTGAGCCAAGGTCGGGCCGTCCACTCCATGGAATTCGCTCACTATGACCGGGCCCCGGAGAAGATTGCGGAGCAAGTCGCTACTCGAGGGAAATACACCGGCCTGTAGTCGGTGGGAGACAAACATGGCCAAGCAGAAAATGCGAATAAGGCTAAATGCCTACGACCACAAGATCCTCGACCAATCGGCCGAGCAGATCGTGGATGCCGCCGAGCGGACGGGCGCGGGCGTCGTAGGCCCGATCCCCCTGCCCACCAAGATCAAGAAGTTCTGCGTGACCCGCTCTTCCAACACCTTCAAGGATTCTCGGGAGCAGTTCGAAATCCGCACCCACAAGCGCATCATCGAGGTCCTTGACCCGACTAATAAGACCATCGACGCCCTCACCCTCCTCAACCTGCCTGGCGGCGTCGAAATCGAGATAAAACTGTAATCAGCAATATTCTTACTCATGATTGACGGACTGTTAGGAAAAAAGCTGGGCATGACCCAGCGTTTTAGTGAAGACGGCACCCTTCATGCGGTGACGGTAGTCCAGGCTGGCCCCTGTACCGTCGTTCAAGTCAAGACTTCCGAGAGGGACGGCTACCAGGCCGTGCAGATAGGCTTCGACAAGCCGAAGCGGCTGAGCAAGCCGAAGCGGGGCCATCTCAAGGAACACGGCGAATTCCGACACTTGCGTGAAGTCGGCAGCCCAGACTTCTCCGCCATCGAAGAGGGCGCCCGGATTGACGTCAGCATCTTCGAAGCCGGCGAAAAGGTGGACGTAATCGGCAAGTCCAAGGGCAAAGGATTCGCGGGCGTGGTTAAACGCCACAACTTCGGCGGCGGACCCAAGACTCACGGTCAGTCGGACAGGCACCGGGCACCGGGCTCCGTCGGCGCAGGCACCACGCCCGGCCGGGTTACCAAGGGATTCCGCATGGCCGGTCATATGGGCGACGAGCGCGTTACGTCCCAAAACCTGACCGTATTGGAGTCGATGCCCGAGCGCAATCTCATCCTGCTTAAAGGCACAGTGCCCGGGCCCCAGAACAGCCTGGTATTAATCAGGAAACGCGGACGTCAGACAAGATCCACTCTATGAAAGCGCAACTGAAAAACAGGTCGGGAGAAGTGCTCAGAGACGTCGAACTTAGCGACGGCCTCTTTGCCCTGCCCATATCCACGAAGCTCAAGGGGTTACTCCACCAGGCGGTCGTGCGGCAGCAGGCCAACGCCAGGAAGGGTGGGGCCTCGGTAAAGACCCGGTCCGAAGTCAGGGGAAGCACCCGCAAGCTCTTTCCCCAGAAGGGGACGGGTCGGGCCAGGGGCGGCAGCATCCGCTCTCCGCTGCGGCGGGGCGGTGGGGTGGCTTTCGGGCCTCAGCCCCGGAGCTACGCCCAGCGCATGCCAAAGAAGATGCGACGCCTCGCCATCCGCGGCGCCCTCTCAGCCAAGGTCGCCGACGGCCGCATGGCCATAGTCGATGATCTGGGATTCGATCAGCCCAAAACCAAGGAAATGCTGCGTGTTCTGGCCGCGCTTCAGGCCAACAAGTCAGTCCTGCTTGTCACACCAGAGCCCCAGGAAGCCCTCATTAAGTCGGCGGGCAACCTGGAGCGGGTCAAGACGCTGCCCGCCCGCTACCTCAACGTATACGATGTTTTGGCCCACGAGCACCTCGTGATCGAGTTGGAAGCCGTAAGGACGGCCGAGGACCTGTGGGCGCCTGGGGGTCGGATAGTAGAAGAAGACCCCGCTCCCAAGAAGGCCCCCGCCAAGAGAAAGCCTCGGGCCAAAAAGGCGGCCCCGGCTGCTAAAGCGAAGACCCCGGAGCCGGACCCAACGCCTGAACCCGAGGCCAAGGAAGACTAGACCGTGGAACTGCTGCAAGTCCTCAAGAGACCCATAGTGACGGAGAAGAGCACCATCCTCCACGAAAGCGACAAGTACGCCTTCGAAGTGATGCCCAACTCCAACAAGGTGCAGATAAAGGCCGCGGTCGAGAAGGCTTTCGACGTTACCGTCACGGCAGTCAACACCATGACGGTGCCCGGCAAGACCAAGTTCCGAGGTCGGAGAAGGATACAGACCTCACCCTGGAAGAAAGCGATAGTCACCTTGAAGCCGGGCGACAGGATCGAGCTATTTGAAGGAGTGTAGGACCGAAAGTCTTACCGCCAAGGAAGTATTCAATGGCCCTGAAGGTATATAAACCAACCTCTCCCGGACGGAGGAATGCCACCGGCTCCTCTTTCGAGGAGATCACGCGGAGCAAACCCCAAAAGGCCCTGCTGAAGCCCCTCAAGAAGAAGGCAGGCCGCAACGTACGCGGCAAAATCACCGTGCGGCGTCGAGGTGGTGGAGCCAAGCGTCGACTCCGGGTTATCGACTTCAAGAGAGACAAGACCGGTGTGCCCGGCAAGGTCGCTTCCGTGGAATACGACCCGAACCGCACCGCACGCATCGCCCTCATCCATTACGCCGACGGCGACAAGCGCTACATCCTCGCCCCCTGGAACCTTCAGGTCGGGATGGAGATAACCGCCGGCCCCGACGCACCCATCAAGGTCGGCAATGCCCTTCCCCTGCGGGTCATACCCACCGGCACAACCATCCACAACATCGAGCTCCGACCCGGCAAGGGCGGGCAGCTCGTACGCGGCAGCGGTACGGCGGCCCAGTTACTGGCAAAGGACGGCATTTATAGCCTGCTCAGACTCCCCTCGGGTGAGCTGAGAAGAGTCGAGAGCGAGTGCCGGGCCACCATCGGCCAGGTGGGCAACCCCGACCAGAAGAACATCAAACTGGGCAAGGCGGGCCGGAACCGCTGGAAGGGCAAGAGGCCCTCCGTCCGGGGCTCGGCCATGACGCCTCGTGATCACCCGCACGGCGGCGGTGAAGGCCGCTCTCCCGTGGGCATGCCCGGGCCCAAGACCCCGTGGGGCAAGCCGGCCATGGGCTACCGCACCCGGCGAAACAAGAAGTCCGACAACATGATCGTGAGGAGGCGGAAGTAGAGATGTCGAGATCGATCAAGAAGGGCCCCTTCGTCGACGCCAAGCTGATGAAGAAGGTGGAAGCGGCCATGGGGTCCAACAACAAGATAATTATCAAGACGTGGTCTCGGGCCTCCATGGTGGTGCCGGAGATGGTCGGACAGACCATTGCCGTCCATGACGGCCAGAGGCACATGCCCATTTTTGTTACCGAGAACATGGTCGGGCACAAGCTCGGGGAGTTCGCCCCGACCCGGCGGTTCAGGGGACACATGGGCCGCACGGAACAGTCTGGCAGAAGGTAAAGGGAGAGAGTAGTAACTTGGAAGTCCAGGCCCGGGTCAAAACCGTTGGCGTATCACCCAAAAACCTCCGCAACCTGATCGACACGGTGCGGGGGATGAAGGTGGAGGATGCCATTTCCAGCCTGAGGTTCACGCCGATTCCCATGGCCCGTATGGTCAGGAAAGCCGTGGAATCTGCCGTGGCCAACGCCGAAAACAACTACGAAATGACCAGGGACGAGCTCCGAATAGTCAAGATAGTCGCAGACGAAGGGCCCAGGATGAAGAGGTTCAAGGCCAAGCCCCGGGGCAGGGCCGCCCCAATAATCAAGCGAACCAGCCACCTTACCGTGGTAGTGGACCAGGACGAGGAGGAATAATTGGGACAGAAGACCCACCCAATAGGGTTTCGGCTAGGCATCATCCGGGACTGGGACGCAAAGTGGTTCGCCCGCAAGGGGGACCAGTACCGGAAGCTCCTTTCCGAAGATATGAAGATTCGCAAGACAATCCTGGACAGCCACACCGACGCGGCCATCTCCAAGGTCGAGATCGAGAGGAACGCCAACGAGGTAATCACCACCATCCACACCGCCCGACCCGGCATCGTCATCGGCCGAGGCGGTCAGAGAGTGGACGAGCTCCGGGGCCTTCTTGAAAAGAAGACCGGACGTCGGGTCCGGCTTAACATCCAGGAGATTTCCCAGCCGGAACAGGACGCCTTCCTAGTGGCCCGAAATATCGCCGACCAGCTCGAGCGCCGGGTCTCCTACCGACGGGCCATTAGGCAGGCCGCCACCCGGTCCATGCAGACCGGAATAGAAGGTATAAAGATCATCTGCTCCGGCAGGCTCGGCGGAGCGGAGATAGCCCGGGACGAAAAGCACATGGAAGGCCGTGTCCCGCTGCACACCCTTCGGGCCGACATCGACTACGGAATAGCCGAGGCCCTCACCACCATGGGCGTCGTAGGCGTAAAAGTTTGGATTTACAAGGGAGACATCCTCCCGGAGCCGAGGCAGACTGAAGCCGAGCGCATGGCGCCCATCAGCGTGACTATCCTGCAGGATGATGAATCCGAAGAAGCTAACGGCCAGGTAGCAGGCACAGCAGAGGAGAGCAATGCTTCAACCGAAACGAGTCAAGTTTCGGAAAGCCCATCGGGGACACCGTAGGGGCGTAGCCCACGCGGGCTCGGGGCTTTCGTTCGGGGAGTACGGGCTTAAGGCCCAGTCTACTGCGTGGGTGACGAACCGGCAGATCGAAGCCGCCCGACGCGCCATCACCCACCACGTCCGGCGCGGTGGACAGATCTGGATCCGCATCTTCCCCGACAAGCCGGTGACATCCAAGCCCCTCGAGACCCGGATGGGCAGCGGCAAGGGCAACGTCGACCACTGGGTTGCCGTCGTCAAACCGGGACGAATGATTTTCGAAATTGGCGGAGTGGAGAAGGAAACGGCCAAGGAGGCCATGAGAAGGGCCTCCCACAAGCTGCCCATCGCGACCCGGTTCGTGTCCCGGGATGAGCTTCTCTAGACCCGGGTGCAAGGTACTCTGAAATGAAAGCGAATGAAATTAGGGCCCTGTCGGAGGTGGACCTGCAGAGGGAGTTAGAGAGCTCCTACAGGGAGACCTTCAATCTCCGCTTCCGACGCGCGACAAATCAGCTGACCAACCATAGGGAGATCAGACGTATCCGCAGGAAGATCGCCAGGCTTAAGACGATCATGCGAGAGCGGGAACTGGCACAGGAACAGAGATGAACAAGTCCCGAAAGACAAACGTTGGCCAGGTTGTCAGCGACAAGATGGACAAGACCGTAGTGGTGGCCGTTGACCGGTTCCGCACCCACCGGCTCTACAAGCGGCGCATCAAGCGCATCACCAAGTTCAAGGCTCACGATTACAACAACTCATGCAGGCTGGGAGACACGGTCCGCATAGAGGAGACCCGACCCCTTTCCCGTGAAAAACGCTGGCGCGTAGTCGAAGTCCTGGCCAGAATGGATATCGCCGAAACCCAGCCCAAGGACATCGCGTCCCCTGCACAAGAGGCCAGCGCCTGATGATAAGGATAGCCACCAGGCTCCAGGTTGCCGACAACTCAGGGGCCAAGGAGATAGAGTGCATCAACGTGCCGGGCGGCACGGGGAAGCGCTACGCCTCCGTCGGGGAGATTATCGTGGCCTCGGTAAAGCAGGCTGTACCCGCCGCACAGGTGAAGAAGGGCGACGTGGTCAGGGCCGTTATAGTCAGGGTCGCCAAGCCCTACCGCCGCCCCGACGGCTCATACATCCGCTTTGACGAGAACGCGGGCGTTATTTTGAGCGACACTTCCAACCCCCGGGGCACCCGCATATTTGGTCCCGTGGCCCGTGAGTTACGGGAGCGCAACTTTACGCGTATAGTCTCCCTTGCGCCCGAGGTGATCTAGCCAAGGCCTCAACCATCAAGTATCCAAAGGCTATATTTTGAGAATCAGGAAAAACGATACGGTGTTAGTCCTTGCGGGCAAGGACAAGGGCAAGCGGGGCAGGATATTCCGCATCAAGCCCTCTGACAATCTGGCCTGGGTGGAAAAAGTCAACTCCACCAAGAAGGCCATGAGGCCCAAGCCCAACGTACGCCAGGCCGGCCTCATCGAGTTGGAGTTGCCAATCAACATGTCCAACCTAAAGCTGGTCTGCCCCACCTGCAACAAGCCGACCAAGGCCCTGGCCGACAAGTCGCAGCCCCAGAGCGCGAACCCGGGGAACGGGTATCCCAGAGTGTGTAAGCTATGCCAGGCGACGATAGAGTAAAACCGAATAGAGAGTCCCGGGCCAAAGCCAAGGACAAGACCGCGGTTCCTGCCGTCAACGGCGCCCAGCCGCGGCTGAAAGTGCAGTACAGGGAAGAGATCGTACCCGCACTGGTGCAGCACTTCGGCTACGCCAACGTGATGCAGGCGCCCAAGGTGGAGAAGATAGTTCTCAACATTGGGCTGGGAGAGGCGCTTACAAATGCCCGCGCCGTAGAAGCTGCTACCCAGGATCTCGAGGCTATCACCGGGCAGCACCCCATCGTGACCCGGGCCAAGAAGTCCGTGGCCAACTTCCGGGTCAGGGACGGCATGATCATCGGAACCATGGTCACCCTTCGCGGCGCAAGAATGTACGAGTTCTTAGACCGGCTCCTGAACGCCGCCTTGCCCCGCATCCGGGACTTCCGCGGCGTTTCCAATACCGCATTCGACGGGAGGGGAAACTACAGCCTCGGCTTCACCGAGCAGACCCTATTCCCGGAGATCGATTACGACAAGATGGACAGGCAGAGAGGCCTGCAAGTGACAATTGTGACGTCGGCCAAGACCGACGAAGAGGCGAGGCTGCTGCTGACCATGTTCGGCATGCCCTTCGCCCGACCGGCCTGATAAGGAACCATAGGGAAGGGATAAAGTAGCGTGGCCCGAGAAGCCAAGATAGCCAAGTGGCGTAAGCCCCCCAAGTACCGCGTGCAGTTCCGCAACCGGTGCAACCTCTGCGGTCGTCCCAGGGGATACATCAGGCACTTCGGCCTGTGCCGCATCTGCTTCAGAGAGTTGGCCCTCCAGGGCAAGCTGCCCGGGGTCAGAAAGTCGAGTTGGTAGGGCTGAAATCATGGGAGTAGTTACCGACCCCATCGCCGACATGTTGACCCGCATCAGGAACGCGCTGGCCGTGGAGCACAACACGGTCTCCATGCCCGCGTCCAGGACCAAGAACGCTATCGCAGGAATCCTAAAGGACGAGGGCTTCATCGGAGACTATGAGGTGGTCAAGGGAAATCCCCAGGACACCCTTCGCATCCTCCTGAAGTACGAGTCCGAAGGCCAGCCCACCATCCGGGGCCTGAAACGGCTCAGCAAACCCGGCCTCCGGGTCTACATAGGCAAAGGTGAGATCCCCAAGGTCTACGGGGGTGTGGGCATAACGGTTATGTCTACTTCCAAGGGCATGATGACCGGGTCCCGGGCCTGGCGGGAGCAGGTCGGCGGAGAGTTGATGTGCCAGGTCTGGTAAGGCCCGGAGTTATATTCGAAAACCAACAGAAATCATGTCGAGAATAGGAAAACAGCCAATAACGATCCCGTCCGGCGTCGACGTTGTGATGGAAAACAGTCACATTACCGTCAAGGGGCCCCGCGGGGAGCTTTCCTACACCCATCACCCGGACCTCACCGTGTCCCGGGACAATGGGCAACTCCTCGTCACCCGCCCCACCGACCAGCGAGAACACAGGGCGCTCCACGGACTGACTCGCACCCTCATCGCCAACATGGTCCAGGGGGTCAGCGAAGGCTTCACCAAGGGACTCATGCTGGTGGGAGTCGGGTACCGAGCACAGATGGACGGCGAAAATCTGGTGCTGCAGGTAGGGTTCTCCCACCGGGTCGAGGTTGCCCCGCCCGAGGGCATAACTCTGAGCGTGGAGGGAAATGACCGGATTTTCGTGAGCGGCATAGACAAGGAGCAGGTCGGGCAGGTGGCCGCCAAGATAAGGCGCATCCGCCCCCCCGACGCCTACAAGGGCAAGGGCATTCGCTACGCCAACGAGCAGGTTCGCCTGAAGCCCGGCAAGCGAGCCGCCACGAGTTAAGGGCAGAAAATGGCAAAACTGGACCGAAGACAGGCAAGACAACGCAGACGGCGCAGGATCAGGAAGACCCTGTCCGGCACGCCCAACAAACCCAGGCTCAGCGTCTTCCGAAGCCTCAACCATATCTACGCACAGGTAATCGACGACGATAACGGTGTGACACTGGCTGCTGCCTCCAGCCTCGATGAGCCGGTGAAAAAGGATGCTGAAGGGAAGCCCAAGAGAGAGGTCGCCGGTCTGGTAGGTGGGCTGGTCGCTTCACGGGCCACGGAAAAAGGCGTTAAGACCGTCATTTTCGACCGGGGCGGCTACCAGTACTTCGGCAGGGTGCAGTCCCTGGCCGAGGGCGCCCGTAAGGGCGGCTTGGAGTTTTAATGGCTAGAGTCAAGAAAGAAAAGATAGACGCCCGAAACCTGGACCTCACCGAGCGTGTTGTCCATATCAACCGGGTAGCCAAGGTGGTGAAAGGGGGCCGCAGGTTCAGGTTCACCGCCATGGTGGTGGTAGGCGATGGCAACGGCCACGCCGGCGTTGGCCTGGGTAAGGCCGGGAGCGTCCCAGACGCCGTCCGTAAAGGCAACACCATTGCCCAGAAAAACCTGGTAAAGGTGCTACTCAAGGACACAACCATCCCCCACGAAATAGTCACCAAGTACGGCGGAGCCAAGGTTGTCCTTAGACCTGCGGGCCCCGGTACGGGGGTAATCGCCGGTGGCGGCGTCAGGGCCGTCCTGGAAGCGGCCGGCGTGAAGGATGTTCTCACCAAGTCTCTGGGTAGCGGAAACCCGATAAACACTTCCAAGGCCACTCTCTACGGGCTGCAACAATTGAGAGACCCGGCGCAGGCCATTGCCGCTCGCAAGGGCAGCCCGACGGAGCAGGAGTAAGGCAGACCCCCGTGTCACGACTCAAAGTAACCCTCAAGAAGAGCAGCATAGGTTACCCCCAGGACCAGAGGGGCACCCTCCGGGCGCTGGGGCTGAAAAAGATGCACCAGACCGTGGAGCACGATGACAATCCCTCCGTAAGGGGCATGGTGCAAAAGGTTACCCACCTGGTTGCAGTGGAAGAGATAAAATGAGACTCAATGAGCTGTCACCTTTAAGAGGCTCCAAGCGTCCCCGCCGACGCGTCGGGCGCGGGTACGGCAGCAACTACGGACATACATCGGGGCGCGGCAACAAGGGCCAGAAATCGAGGTCGGGCGGGAGTATCAGGCGCGGCTTTGAAGGCGGCCAGCTTCCGCTCATCAAGCGCATGCCCTCCAAGCGGGGCTTCACCAACATCTTCAGGACCGAATACCTGCCCATAAATCTCTCCCAGCTGAATATCTTCGAAAGCGGCACGGAAGTAACCCCGGAGTTGCTCCGTTCCCGTAGGATCGTTCGCTCGCTGAGCAAGCCCATCAAGGTGCTGGGAGGCGGGGCAATAGACCGCCCCCTCACCGTCAAGGCAAACAAGTTCTCCGGTTCCGCCGTTGCCAAGATAGAGGCCGCAGGCGGCAGCGTAGAGACCCTGAGCTAGATGCAACAGACCCAGACCGTTTCCTCCCGACCCAAGCTGCTCCAGGCCATGATCGACGTGGCCGGTCAGCCCGACCTGCGCGGCAAGGTCCTCTTTGTCCTCGGGATCCTGGTCATATACCGTTTCGTCGCCCACGTCCCCGTTCCCGGCGCCAACCTGGATGAGCTGTCCCGGTATTTCCAGGGCAACAACCTCGCCGGGATGCTTGACCTGTTCAGCGGCGGCGCTCTCAGGAACTTAAGCGTCGCCTCCATGGGCGTCTACCCCTATATCACCGCATCCATCGTGATGCAGTTGCTGATACCCGTCGTACCCCGCCTCCAGGCGCTCTCACGGGAAGGTGGCGAGGCCGGTCGACAGAGGCTAAACCAAATTACTCACTGGCTGACGGTCCCCATGGCCCTGGCCCAGAGCTTCGGCCAGCTTGTACTCCTCGAACGCGGCGGCGTGATAGAAAACGTGGGATTCACCGGCGGCCAGCTCGGCCCGACCATCGCCATGATGTTCTCCATGACCGCCGGCACCATGTTCTGTGTCTGGCTGGGAGAGCTCATAACCGAACGAGGCATCGGCAACGGTATCTCGATGATTATCTTCGCCGGCATAGTGTCGGGACTTCCCGACCTCCTGAGACAGTCCTTCCTGCAGAGAGGCAACGTCGGCGGCCTGGTGGTCTTCTTCGCCATCGCCCTGATTACCGTTTACTGCATTGTCCTCTTCACGGAGGCGCAGCGCCGAATTCCCGTCCA
Organism: Dehalococcoidia bacterium; assembly: GCA_965207225.1. Lineage (GTDB taxonomy): Bacteria > Chloroflexota > Dehalococcoidia > Plut-88900 > Plut-88900 > Plut-88900. The sequence goes on along the minus strand of CBDBLV010000005.1, from coordinate 979,548 downwards.
ATATGGCCGTAGCGTCTTCCGCAGCGGCCGAATGTACCGTCAGGCGGGGGCGACCCACATACCCCTCAGAGTGAACTCTGCGGGCATGATTCCCATTATCTTCGCCTTCTCTATCATGATCTTCCCGGGCCTCGTGGCTAGCTATTTCGTCACCGCCGATGCCGGTTGGCTCTCCGCCACAGGCCGCTTCATTTCGAACCTCTTCGATGCCACCGGCCTCTTCTACTGGATTATGACCTTCTTCCTGGTGGTGGCCTTCGCATTCTTCTACTCGATAATCGTATTCCAGCAGCAGCAGATCGCAGAGAACCTGCAGAGAAATGGTGGGTTCATCCCCGGGATCCGACCCGGCAAACCCACCAACGACTACATTACAAGGGTGCTGCTCAGGATAACCGTGGGAGGCGCCATATTCCTCGGCGTGATAGCCATAATCCCTTACTTCGCCAGCGAGTTCACCGGAGTGCAGGGATTGCAGCTCACCGGTGTGGCCATGCTCATCGCCGTCGGTGTTGTCCTGGATACCATGCGCCAACTGGAGGCCCAGCTCCTGATGCGCCGCTACGAGGGCTTCATCCGATGATGTACGTGATACTTCTCGGTGGCCCGGGCGCCGGCAAGGGTACTCAAGCCGTTGGCCTTGCCTCGGAACTGGGCGCAGCCCATGTTGCATCAGGTGATCTGTTCCGCCGAAACCTGGGCGAAGGCACCCCCTTGGGCCTCGAGGCCAAGACCTACATGGACAAGGGTGAGCTCGTCCCCGACGAACTCACCGTCCGCATGGTCCTCGACCGCCTTGAAGACCCCGACTGCCAAAATGGCGCCGTCCTCGACGGATTCCCCCGCACTTTAGCCCAGGCCCAGGCCCTGGACACGGCACTGCATGACCTCAACAAGGGCATCGGGGCAGTGCTGTACATCAAGGTTTCCGAGGAGGAGTTAATCCGTCGGCTCAGCGGCCGGTGGATCTGCCGTGAATGCCAGGCCCCCTATCACATGGTCAACTCTCCTCCTAAGGCGGCAGGCAAGTGCGACCGCTGCGATGGCGAACTCTATCAACGCGACGACGATACAGAGGCCACATCCCGCAGACGCGTCCAGGTCTATAACGACCAGACAGCGCCCCTAATCTCCTACTACCAACACCAGGGCAACCTCATCGAGATCGATGGCGAACAGTCCATTGACCAGGTCGCTCGCCAGATGGCCGACTCCCTAAAGGTTGCATCTGGAAAGGGGGTCGCCTGATGAACAGAACGTTCCTGGGCGGCCCCAGGGTCGTGGTCCAGGAAGGCATGGAGATCAAAACTCCCCGAGAGCTCGACCTGATGAAGCAGGCAGGCCAAGTGGTCGCCCACACTCTCAAAGCGTTGAGAGAGGCCATCGAGCCGGGAATAACAACAGGCGACCTGGATGCCGTGGCCCGAGCCGAAATAGCACGGCACGGCGCCATTCCTTCCTTCGTCGGCTATCGAGGCTTTCCTGCAGCCGTGTGCGTATCCATCAACGAAGAAATCGTCCACGGCATTCCCGGTAACAGGGTAGTCAGGGAAGGAGACCTCGTCAGCGTAGACGTAGGAGCAATCGTTGACGGATTCCACGGCGACGCCGCCGTAACCGTAGGAGCCGGCAAAATCACCGATGAAGCGCAGAGGCTCATCGAAGCCACAAGGGAGTCCCTTGAGCGCGGCATCCAAGCGTCTGTTGTCGGGGCCCGACTAGGCGACATCGGCCATGCCGTCCAGACCTACGCCGAGTCCCTCGGATACTCCGTCGTAAGGGAATACGTCGGCCACGGGATCGGGCGCAGGATGCACGAAGAACCCTCGGTCCCCAACTACGGAAAGCCGGGACGCGGGCTCCAGCTCCGGGAAGGCATGGCCCTCGCTATAGAGCCCATGCTCAACATAGGCGACTGGACCACCTCGCTGCTCCCCGATGGCTGGACAGTCGTCACCCGGGATGGCAAACTCTCCGCCCACTTTGAACACAGCATCGCAATAACCGCCGACGGACCGATAGTTATGACCCGATTTGCAGATTAGCCAGAGGAAAGGACTGCAATAATACGCTATGGCTGAAGAGAGAACGGGACAGAAAGAGAAGATTGAAGTCGAGGGCCGGATCGTCGAGACTCTGCCCAACGGCATGTTTACCGTAGAGCTGGCCAACGGGCACCAGGTACTAGCCCACGTTTCCGGCAAAATGCGCATTCATTTCATCAGGATTCTCCTCGGGGACCGGGTTCTTGTAGAGCTTTCGCCCTACGACCTGACCCGGGGCAGGATCACTTATCGGTTCAAATAGGGGAGGTCCGCGATGAAAGTCAGGGCTTCTGTAAAGAAAATGTGCGACAAGTGCAAGATAGTTCGCCGTCACGGGACTCTTCGCGTTATCTGCGAAGTCCCCAAGCACAAGCAGAGGCAGGGATAGCTTAAACGGAGGGCGTTATGCCGAGAGTTGCAGGCGTAGATATCTCTAATGACAAGAGGCTGTTCATAGCCCTCACATCCATCTATGGTGTTGGCCCGACTACCGCTACAAAGGTCGCCGAGGCCGCCCAGGTCAGCCCCGAGTCCAAGGTCGGTGAGCTCTCTGAAGACGATCTCAACCGCGTCAGGGAAGTCATCGACAAGCAGTACATCGTCGAGGGAGACCTGCGGCGCCAGGTGCAGCAGAATATCCGACGCCTCGTGGAAGTCAACACCTACCGGGGCGTCAGGCACCGCCGGGGACTGCCGGTCAGAGGCCAGAGGACCAAGACCAACGCCAGGACCAAGAGAGGCGCGAGGCGCACGGTGGCAGGCCGCAGGCAGGTCAGGGCCAAGAAGTAAGAGGTAAACATGGCCAAGCAAAAGGGAAGGGCCAGGCGCAGGGAGAAGAAGTTCGTCCCCGTGGGGCGGGCCTACATCCAGTCTACCTTCAACAACACCAAGATAACTCTCACGGACCCCAACGGGAACGTCATAGCGTGGGGAAGCTCTGGGACTATGGGCTTCAAGGGGTCCCGAAAAGGCACGGCCTTCGCCGCCCAAAGAGCCGCCGACCAGGCCGCCCGCAAGGGCACCGACCAGGGATTGCGGGAAGTCGAGGTCTTCGTCAAGGGACCCGGCAGCGGTCGAGAAGCCGCTATCCGCTCCCTTGCCGCGGCGGGTATTAACATCGTAAGCATCAGGGACGTCACGCCCATTCCTCACAACGGCTGTCGACCCCCGAAGCGCAGGCGCATTTAGCACGGAGGACACACCCTTTGGCTCGTTACACAGGTCCCGTTTGCAGGCTATGCAGAAGGCAGGGCGAGAAGCTCTTCCTCAAGGGCGACCGTTGCCTTACGCCCAAGTGCGCTATCGAGCGCCGGATCGGGCCCCCGGGCCAGCGCGGCACCCGGCGCCGCAGGGTCTCCGAAAGAGGCCTGCAGCTCAGGGAAAAACAGAAGGTCAAGCACACCTACGGCCTGGTGGAACGACAGCTCTTCCGTCACTTCAGCGCCGCACGGGAACAGCCCGGCGTCACCGGCGACAACTTCCTGAAAATCCTGGAGAGCAGATTGGACAACGTCGTCTTCAGGTTGGGCTTTGCCACCTCCCGCAACCAGGCCCGACAGCTTATCAGCCACGGCCACATCTCGGTCAATGGCCAGGCAACGGACATCCCCTCCTACCTGCTTGAGGTCAGCGATCAGGTCGGCTGGACTCCCCGGGGACGTAAGTCGGAACACTTCAAGTTCATGGAAGCGGAAATCCGCGGCAAGCCCATCCCCGACTGGCTCAGTGTCGACCCCCAGGCCATGACCGGCCGCGTGTTGACCGCACCTACAAGAGACCTGGTCGGGTCCCGGGTGGACGACAGACTGATCATCGAATACTACTCACGGTAAGCTTCTTTCTATTTCGGAGAACTTGTCCAAATGATGGATATATACAGCGAACCGTATCAGGTCAGTGATGCCCTGGTTGGTATAGCTAACCCGGAAATTCAGGTCCTCGAAGACGAGGAGACCTACGGCCAGTTCAGCGTCGAGCCCCTCGAAAGGGGATTGGGCACTACCATCGGCAACTCGGTAAGGCGCGTCCTTCTGAGTTCCATCGAAAGCGCCGCTATCACCTGGGTCAAAATCCAGGGAATCCAGCACGAATACTCCACCATCGACCATGTCACCGAAGACGTCACGGAGTTCTTGCTGAACGTCAAAGGCATCAGGTTGAAGTCCAACTCGGACCAGCCCGGACGGTTGTTCCTGGACGTGCAAGGAGAACGCGAAGTCCTCGCTGGCGACATAAGCCCCGCCGCCGAGTATGAAGTCGCCAATCCGGACCTGCATCTCGCAACCATGGACTCGGACGAAGCAGTTCTGTCGGTGGAGTTCAATGTAGAGAGGGGTAGGGGATACATGCCCGCCGCCAACATCGATGGCCTGCCCCTCGGAGCCTTGCCGGTCGACGCCGTGTTCACCCCCGTACAGAAGGTTAATTTCAAGGTCGAACCCATCAGGACCGGCCCCTATATCGGCAAGGAGCGGGTCGTGCTGGATGCCTGGACCGACGGCACTATCCGACCCGTTCAGGCATTGCGGGAAGCTGGGCAGGCGCTTATAAATTACTTCTCGCTTTTCGCTAACCTTGGATTGGCCTCCGGCCTTTTAGACGGTCGACGCCTGAACCTCCCACCCGAGCAGTACGCCATGAGCCTGGATGTCCTGAACCTGCCCTCCAGGATCTACAACTGTCTTTCCAAGGCAGGCCTGACCACCGTCGGCGAGGTCCTGGAGAAAACAGAAGAAGAGCTCCTCGAGATCAGGAATTTCGGAGAAAAGTCCCTGAGCGAGCTGTATGAGGTGCTCATGGATAACGGCGTGGACGTGGCAGCCGTTTTGGCGGACAGCGCTCAGGATCCCGAGCCTTCCCTGGAGATCGTCGTAGACCAGGTCGTGGATGAACTCCTGGGCGCCGAAGAAATCGAAGAACAACCTGAAGAGGACGACCAGTCCGAACAGAGTCAGTAAGATGAGACACCGGAAAGCAGGACGAAAGTTAGGCCGCAAGTCGGACCACCGCAGAGCCCTTTACCGCAACATGGTCACCGACCTGCTGCGCAACGAACACCTTTCGACCACCGAGGCCAAGGCCAAAGAGATCAAGGGCATCGCCGAAAAGATAATCACCCTGGGCAAGAGGGAAGACCTTCACGCCCGACGCCAGGCCCTCGCCTATGTCGCCGACAAGAAGGTCGTCTCCAAGGTGTTCGATGATCTGGGCCCGAGATATGCCGAAAGGCCAGGCGGCTACATGAGGCTTGTAAAGCTTGGCCCCCGCCTCGGTGATGCCGCACCTATGGCCCGACTGGAATTGGTGGAATAACCCGGCTTGTTGGCTGAAGTGGACAAGCACAGGGAAGGCATCTTGAGAAGAATAGCCCTCCTAATCGAATACGACGGCACACGCTACCGTGGCTTCCAGTGGCAGCCCAACGCCCCAACGATCCAGTCGGAGCTTGAGCTTGCCATAGAGAAGCTGACCGGCGAAAAGGTCAGGGTAGCCGGTGCTGGCCGCACCGACTCCGGAGTACACGCTCGGGGCCAGGTTGCCTCTTTTCTGACCGCTTCCAGTCATTCCCCCGAGACCCTTCTCCAGGCCCTCAACCACCACCTGCCCGATGACATCTCCGTACACGCCGTCTCAGTGGCCGACTTGGGTTTCGACCCCCGCAGGGATGCCGTCTCCCGGCAGTATCGGTACGTGATATACAACGGCCCAACCCCCTCCCCCCTCCTCCGCAAGTACTCCAGCTACGTGCGGGGCGAATTGAACGTGGTCGCAATGGATGTTGCAGCCGGGCTGCTTGTCGGAGTCCACGATTTCGCATCATTCTCCAGGTCCCCAGAGGTACCTGGCGCCTCGACGGTGCGCGATATCACCGAGGCCTCCGTCCGCAGGGACGGCAAGTTCGTTATTCTTGAAATGGAAGGAAATGCCTTCCTGACTCACCAGGTCAGGCGTACGGCCGGAGCGTTGGTAGAGGTCGGCAGGGATCGCATGACCGTCGACGAATTCAGGACACTGATAGAACGCCCGACCCCCGGCCTCGCGGGCCCAACCCTCCCTCCTCAAGGCCTCTACCTGGAGGAAGTCCGTTACCCGCACCCCGGCCCCTTTCCCATGTATGAAACCATAGCGGCCGCTGCGTCGCCCCCGAAAATCCAGTATTGAAACGGCTCCAGCAAAATGCCAACACTCACTAGAAAAACAACCGCAACGCCTAAATCCTCAGACCTTCGCCCCAGGTGGCACGTCATTGACGCCGAGGGACAAGTCCTCGGGCGCTTGGCCGTGCAGATAGCCCACCTGCTCAAGGGCAAGCACAAGCCCAACTACTCGCCCCACATGCTCACCGGCGATTTCGTCATCGTGGTCAATTCCGCAAAGGTTCGGGTCACGGGGCGCAAGGCCGACCAGAAAATCTACTACAGCCACTCCCAGTACCCGGGTGGCCTTAAGGCGGTCCCCTATCGCCGGATGATGGCCCGACACCCCAACCGCGTAATCGAGCACGCCGTGAAGGGTATGCTCCCCCACAACCGGCTCGGCCGACAGATGTTCCGGCGCCTCAAGGTCTACCCGGGCCCCGACCACCCCCACGAGTCTCAGGTCACCGACACCCAGAGGGCCCTGGACAGGGACCGCGAAGAAGGCGTCACCTGGATCGGGCTGCCCAAGCCGCTCTACAACAAACGTGTCCGCAAGCCCAAGATGGTCGAAGAGCCGGCATCCTCCGTTGCGGAAACACCGGTGGCCGAGGAAGAAGTAATCGAAGAGTCCGTATCCGAAGAGGCGACCGCCGAAGCCGCTCCCGTAACATCTGATACCGCATCCGCAAACGACACCCCGGAGGCCGCCGAACAATCCACTCCTCCCGAGGAACCGCAGCCTGAAACAACCGAGGCCCCGCCCTCCGTGGAGCCCGAGGCCTCTGCGACCGAAGAGGAAGCCCCGGCAACTGAAACCGCAGAAGAAGAGAAGGAGAGGGGCGCCTAGACCCCGGGAGTAACCCTTGACTGAACAGAGATACTTCTACGCCATCGGCAAGCGCAAGGAGGCCGTCGCCCGGGTGCGGCTTTTCCCCGGTCCAGGGGCCATCGTGGTCAACGGCAAACCCATGAACGAGGCCTTCCCTCTCCGCACCCTACAGCAGGCCATACAGGAGCCGTTGCACGCCACCGGCTTGACCGGCAACTACAGCGCCTCGGTCAGGGTGGCGGGCGGCGGCATTGCGGGGCAGGCCCAGGCCATAAGGCACGGCATAGCCAGGGCCCTCGTCGTAGCCAACGAAGAGTTGAAGCCCACCCTTCGCAAGGCCGGCCTCCTCACCCGCGACTCCCGCATCAAAGAACGCAAGAAGTACGGCCTCAAGCGCGCCCGAAAGGCGCCTCAGTACACCAAGCGGTAGTCCACAACAGATTCTGAAGTAGAAGGCCGCCCCCGACCCTGGAGTCGGGGGCGGCCTCATCTTTTCTCCACTGAGCCGGAGTTTGCCCTACCGGCTCAGGAAAGCGCCTTCTCCAGGGCATCCAGCGCAGCCAGACAGCAGGCAACGTCTTGCTCATTGGATGCACCACCTGCTGCAATGCCACCCACTATCTCCCCGTCAATCACGATAGGCATTTCACCATCGGCGGGGACTATCCTGCCCTGGGATGCGATTATCATGCTCTGAAACCAGGGCCTCCCCACCATTTTCACAATCTCCGTACCCCTCTCCCCGAACATCGCCGCAGTGTAGGCCATGTTCGTCGCTTCGTCCGCGGCCAGGGGCAGACACCCGTCCATCTTGGAAACGGTGATAACGTAGCCACCTTTGTCCACGACAGCCACGCACACCGAGCAGCCCATCTCCTCGGCCTTGGCCTTGGCTGCATCCACCATCGATTCCGCTAGCTCTAGCGTCAAAGGCATGTTGAACTACTCCTTATTTTCTCAAATGTGAAGGTCGGGTCCCGAAAAAGTCAACGTCGGGCGCTCAGTCTTCCTACCCCCGAGGCAACCCCAGCCCCCGCCGGGCGATGATCCCCCGTTGTATCTCCGATGTCCCACCCGCAATGGTCTGGGACCTCGACAGTAGGTACTCCCGCTGGAACCGGCCCTTGAACACTTCCCACGCCGACCCTACCCCCAGCTGACCGTGCAGCCCCAGCACCCACATGATCGTGTTTGCCAGCCGCTGAGCGCTTTCAGTAAGTATGATCTTGCACATCGAGGCCTCGGCGTTGGGGACGATACCCTGACCCTGCATCCAGGCCACCCGGTACGCCATCCAGCGCCCTAGCTCTATGTCAATCGCCGCCTCCGCCAGCCGGTTGCGGATCGCATCATCGTTGTTCAATGCCGGCCTCCGGGACCCGGATCGCCCCAAGTGCGCCGCTATCTCGTCTAGGTGTCGTTTCTGGATCGCAGCATCCCGGATGTGTGACCTTTCGAAGTCCAGGGCCACAGCAACGTAGTACCAGCCCATGTTTTCTTCACCTACCAGGTTGGCCTTGGGCACCCGGACGTTTTCGAAGAAAAGTTCGTTGAAGTGGTGAGAGTTAGCCATGTTCACTATCGGCTCGATGGTGATGCCCGGGGTCCGGAGATCGACCAGTATCAGGCTAATCCCCTTGTGCTTGGGCGCCTGGGGGTCGGTCCTCACCGCCAGCCAGCACCAGTCCATGGCGTGACCGCCGCTGTTCCACGTCTTTTGGCCGTTGACTACGTAGTGGTCGCCGTCTGCACGGGCCTCGGTCTGCAGAGACGCCAGGTCGGACCCAGAGTCCGGCTCGCTGTACCCCGTGCACCAGAACCTCTCCCCAGCTCCGATGTATGGGATGTGCTCCTTCTTCTGATCGTCGGTGCCGTAGATCATCAACGTAGGCCCGACCCATCCAATTCCCCCGACCCCCATGTCCAGCGTCGCCGGCGGCACCAGGTTGTAGGCCATCTCCTCCTGGTAGACCACCTGCTCCATCATCGGGCGGTCCTGTCCTCCGTACTCGGTGGGCCAGGCCAGGGTTAGCCAGCCCTTGCCGGCCAGGGTCTTGGCCATGTGTCGGGTGAACTCCAGCCCTTCTCCCTCGTACTCGTCACCTTCCTCCAGGCCCTCCCAGTTATCAGGCAGCTCCTGGCCGAGAAAGTCCTTTATCTCCTGCCGAAAAGCCTCTTCCTTTTGCGTGAAGGCTAACTGCATAACGCCTCCGTTCGGCTGACTCTCTAGCTTTCCTCGATCATGGCCTTCAGGGCGTTGATCCTGGGCACCGGTGAAGGGTCTGCTCCGTAGAGCAGGCCCAGGTAGTAGCTGGCGTAATCTCCTAGCACCGTCACACTCATTATCTGTGCCAGCACCGACTCCCCCTCCGCCTCAACAACCGTCTGTCCAACACCCGACCTCCTCAGCAACTCTCCCATACCGTCATACGAGGGCTGCAACCGGTCACCAACCGACCCCGACCCGAGAAACACCACATGAGTCTCGTCGGAGATGTTGCCGGGCCTTTCCAGCCCTTCCACGGCGTTGTGGCCCGCCTCCGGCAACATCTCGTAGAAGGCCCACGACTTGCCGTTCTCGTTCAGCTGGGTCTTCCAACGTCGGGCTGTGCACTCGAATATATCACCCGCATATACCACAATCAAATTCTCCATCATCTGCCATGCCAGGTTCTTCGCCCGGTTGTCCTCGATGGGCGTGGACTCTCCAAACTCCTCCGTCAACCGGGCCACGATCTCCACCCCCTCTTCCACGTCCCGCTCCAAATCCTCGACTAACCCCAACTCGCTTACGCACGACAGTAGCGCGAAAAGGCAATACCCCAATGCCGCCCGGGGCTCCGATACAATGTCTATCCCATATACCGGGATCCCATACTCCGTCGCCGTCTCCTCCAGCCTTCCACCGCCGGTCACTGCAACTTTGCACCCGGGCAGGTCCGGGTCGAATGCCGACAGCGTCTCCTCTGTGTTCCCCGAGTAGCTGGAGCAAATGACCAGGGTCACGTCATCAATGGGCCACGGATACCCGAACCCCCGGTATACGTCCACCGGCGGGCCCCCTGCTCCCGTCACCACGGTCTGCAAGTAGTCCGCCGCTATAGCCGACCCACCCATCCCGAAATGCACTATGCGGTTTGCGTCCCTGTAGTGGTCCGGCAGACCTGGAAATGGGATGCTCTCCCATCCCTTGCGGCACTGCTCGGCCATACTCCGCAGCCGCAGCCGTAGCCTGGACGGGTCCAGGGCGTCGTAGACACGGGGATCGTCAAGGTCAATCATTGTTTCACCCCGGCCATCGCCTGACCGGCTTTCAGTAGGTTTTGCACGGCTTCCATGCTGCCGCTTTCGGCGTAGATCCTCATCAGCGGCTCGGTCCCCGAGAACCGGAACAGCAGCCAACTTCCATCTTCGAATTCGAACCGGGAACCGTCCATTCTGTCCAGCCGAGACACGGGCAGTCCTGCTATGTTCTCGGGGTTCGCGGCAGATATCCGCTCCCGGGCCCCCTCCTTCGCCTCCCATCCTATGGGAATATCGACCCGGTCATAGTGATGCGCCCCCACAAGCCCATACAGGTCTCCGATCAGCTGAGACACCGTTCTACCGGTGACAGCCACAAGGTCCAGGACATACAGGGAGGCAAGTATACCGTCCCTCTCCGGCACATGTCCCCGGAACCCGAATCCCCCACTCTCCTCACCCCCGACCAGCGCATCCTCTTCCATCATCTTCGGTCCGATATGCTTGAATCCAACAGGCGTCTCATGTACCGGAACCCCGTATCGCTCCCCAAGCCGGTCTATCATCCTCGTCGTTGTAATCGATTTGATCATCGGACCCCGGGCCCCGCGCACCTCCAGCAGGTAGTACGCCAGGAGGCCAAATATCTGCAGAGGCGTCAGGATATTCCCCCTCTCATCCGCCACCCCGACCCTGTCCGCGTCCCCATCCGTCGCCAAACCAATGTCCGCACCCGTCTTCCTGACGTGGTCGCTCAGTTTTCCCAGGTTGCGTCCTATCGGCTCCGGCTGCCTCAGCCCCGGGAACAGAGGATTACGCTCGTTGTGAATCTCACTGACCCGAGTCGTCCCTATGCCCATCAAGTGTTTCACATAGCCGCTCCCGGCCCCAAACATCGAATCGACAACCACCTCTAAACCTGCCTCCCGTATCCTCCCCAAGTCCACCAATCCGGCTAAGTGACTGGAGTAAGCCGGCAAGACGTCTATAGACTCGATCAGGCCTTCGCCCTCACTGGGGTCCGGATGTGCGACACCACCTCGCTCTTCTATCCCCTCGATTATGGACTCGAGACGGGCAGTGATTTCAGGGGTCGCGCTGCCGGCGTACTCCGGCTTGAACTTGAACCCGTTCCAATAGGCGGGGTTGTGGCTTGCAGTTATAACCACGGCGCCCGCCGCCTTCAAATCCATCACTGCATAGCTGGCTACGGGCGTTGGCACGGGCTCAATACCCAAGAGTGGCCGGATGCCGTTGGCCGCTAAAACCCCCGACACTTCCTCCGCAAAGCGGTCTGACAGAAAACGGGTGTCGTAACCCACCACCACCCCCCTCCCCCCAAGGCCCCTGCCTTTCACATACTCCGCTACGGCTTGCGCGCAGACTCGGACGTTGGAAAATGTGAAATCGTCGGCGATAAGGCCGCGCCACCCATCGGTCCCAAATTTAATCTCGCCGGGCATCAACCAGATTGTACAGCACCGCCTCGCGGCGGATTGGGAAGAAGATGTCGATTAGCCTGCGGCTGCCTGGAGACCGGCGTCGGCCTTCAGGGCATCAACCTTGTCCGTGCGTTCCCATGGCAGATCAAGGTCTGAGCGACCGAAGTGGCCATAGGCGGCTGTCTGCCGGTAGATTGGACGCCGAAGGTCCAATGCGTTGATTATACCCGCAGGTGTCAGGTCGAAATTGCCTTTTATGCTTTCCAATATCAGATCGTCCGGCACTTTGCCCGTTCCGAAGGTCTCGACGGCTACGGACGTGGGGTCGGCAACGCCGATGGCGTAAGAGAGTTGCACTTCGATTCGGTCGGCAAGCCCGGCGGCAACCACGTTCTTGGCGACGTAGCGGGCAGCGTAGCTGGCCGAGCGGTCGACCTTCGTCGGGTCCTTGCCTGAGAAGGCTCCACCACCGTGTCGCGCCACACCACCGTAGGTGTCCACGATGATCTTCCGCCCTGTGAGGCCCGCGTCCCCCATCGGGCCCCCTATCTCGAACCTGCCTGTGGCGTTGATGTGATACTTAGTGCGCTCGTCCAGCATATTGCCGGGCAGCACTTCCTTGACAACGTGCTCGATAAGATCCCGCTGGATAGTCGGCTGCGAGACGCTGGGGTCGTGCTGGGCGGCCAGCACGACCGTATCCACCCTCACCGGTACGCCCCCCGAGTATTCGACCGTCACCTGTGATTTGCCGTCCGGCCGCAGGTACGGCAGAGTGCCGTCCTTGCGGACCTCGGCCAGGCGTCGGCAAAGCTTGTGGGCCAGGGATATGGTCATGGGCATGAGTTCCGGGGTCTCGTTGCAGGCAAACCCGATCATCATCCCCTGGTCACCGGCGCCCCCCGGATTCACTCCTTGTGCAATGTCCTTCGATTGTTCCTTAATGGAAACAATCACTCCACAGGTGTCGCAGTCGAAGCCGTATTTCGCCCTGGTGTAACCGACCTCGCGTATAACCTCCCGGGCGATTGTCGGAATATCGACATAGGTTTCCGTGGATATCTCACCGGCCACAAGCACCAGTCCCGTGGTAGTTGAGGTTTCACAGGCGACCCGGCCCATCGGGTCTTCGGCAAGAATGGCATCCAGTACGCCATCCGAAATCTGGTCGCACAGCTTGTCCGGGTGGCCTTCGGTCACTGACTCCGAGGTGAGCATGTGGGACTCGGAAGTCATCAGGGTAGTGCTCAATATATTCTCCTTGGCTCTCTTGTCTGAATTGTCTTTACGTGAGAATCAGGTCCCCGACTCCCAACTGTTCGCATATTTCACCTGGTCGTCCGTCAACCCGTCTATCCGGATCCCCATCGAAAGGAGCTTCAGCCGCCCGACCTCCTGGTCGATCTCCCGGGGCACGGGGTGCACCCCTGGCCCCAGGCTCCCCCCCGACTTCACCATATACTCAGCGCAGAGGGCCTGGTTGGCGAAGCTCATGTCCATCACGCTGGCCGGGTGTCCTTCCGCCGCGGCAAGGTTGATAAGCCGACCCTCGGCAAGCAGGTGAATTCGCCGTCCATCGGCAAACGTGTACTCCCGCACAACGTTCCGGATGTCTCGCTGCCCGACAGACAGCTCTTCCATCGCCTCGACGTTGATCTCCACGTTGAAGTGGCCGCTGTTGGCCACCAACGCTCCGTCCTTCATCACTGACAGGTGCTGGGCGTCGATGGCCCGGAACCCTCCGGTGACGGTCACGAAGATATCGCCCACCTCTGCCGCTTCCAGCATGGGCATGACCTGGTAGCCGTCCATGACCGCTTCTAGCGCCTTGATCGGGTCGACCTCCACCACCACCACCCGAGACCCCATCCCCCGCGCCCGGTTCGCTACTCCCCTTCCGCACCAGCCGTAACCGCAAACCACCAGCGTCTTCCCAGCGAAGAGAATGTTAGTGGCCCGGATAATGCCGTCCAGCGTGCTCTGGCCCGTGCCATACCGGTTGTCGAACATGTGCTTGGTGTCGGCCTCGTTGACGCTGATAATCGGGTACCGGAGCTTGCCGTCGGCGGCCATGCTGCGTAGTCGAATGACTCCCGTGGTCGTCTCCTCCATCCCACCGGTAAGGTCCTGCAGAAGTTCGGTACGGTCCCGGTGTACGGTGGCCACCAGGTCTGCGCCGTCGTCCAGAGTCATGTGGGGCTTCAGGTCAAGGGCCGAGTTCAGGTGGTCGTAATATAGGTCCTCGTCCTCGCCCCGGACCGCAAACACCGGTATGCCATGATTGACTACCAGCGATGCCGCTACGTCATCCTGGGTGCTGAGAGGGTTGCTGGCACATAGTGCGACCTGCGCGCCCCCCTCCTTCAAGGTTAGTATCAGGTTGGATGTCTCCGTGGTTACGTGGAGGCACGCAGCAATTCGGATGCCTTCCAGGGGTCTTTCCTTGGCGAACCTTTCACCAATCTGCCGCAGCACCGGCATTTCGCGGGCCGCCCAGTCCATCCGGTCCTGCCCCTCCGCCGCCCGACCCGCGTCCTTGATATCCGATACTATCGTTGCCATAGGGCGTTAAGGCTCTCTTTCTGGTATGGATGGTGCGGTGGCCTGGCGCCCGGGCCTGCTGCTGCCAGGATTAACGCCCGATGGCGTCGGGGCTGGCGGACCCTACTCAATAGGGTACCCATCTTCCGCCCAGGCCCCCGTCCCGCCCTCAATGTTGTACAGGTTTGTGTACTCGAACGCGGCGGCCATCTCGCAAGCCAGGGCGCTGCGAACCCCCATGGCACAGATGAAAAGCAGGTTCTTGTCCCGGTCCAATTCATCTATCCTGGAAAAAATATCGTCCACAGGGATCAGCGTCGCATTGGGTACGTGGCCCTCGTCCCACTCGTCCTGGTTACGAACGTCGATTATCTGTACGTTGCCTTCAGCTATCATCTGTTGGGCGGCCTTGGGGGTGATCCTCGTGAAGGGCTCCCCCTCTTCCTGCCAAACTTCTCGTCCCGAAGCCATCTGTTCCTCCCGGCTTCTACTATCCACCCCGACTCCCGCCGGGGCCCTTGATTCGAAGTAACAGTTTATCGCGTGAAGGTGCTAAACACCAGAATTAGCCCCTATCGTGACCTACAGGTACTTCCCTATCAGCGGCGCAAGCTCCGACTTCACCCGCTCGGGTATCGACCCCCGCGCCGTTATAATCGCATTCTCCAGCGCGCTGGGGCATACGCACTCTTCTCGACCCGGTACCGCAGACATTAGCCGCTGCACAATCCTCTGTCCCGTCGCCACGTTCTTCAGCAGGTTCGACACCACCAGCTCCACCGACACCGAGTCATGGTCCGGGTGCCAGGTGTCGAAGTCCGTGACACAGGCCAAGGTTGCGTAGCAGATCTCCGCCTCCCGGGCCAGCTTGGCCTCCGGCAGGGCCGTCATCCCGATAATCGACGCCCCCCAGGACCGGTACAGCTCACTCTCCGCCCGGGTCGAAAACAGCGGCCCTTCCATCACGATAAGCGTTCCGCCCGCATGCGCCCGCGCCCCGACATCCCTCGCCGCTTCGTAGAGCACGCAGCTCAGCCTCGGGCAGAACGGGGTAGAGAACGCCACGTGCGCCACGATCCCCCCGCCAAAGAAGCTGTTTACCCGGCTTTTCGTCCTGTCGATAATCTGGTCCGGGACCACCATGTCCAGCGGGTAAAGCTCCTCTTTCAGGCTCCCGACCGCGCTCACCGAAACGATGTGCGTCACCCCCAGGCTCTTCAGTGCAAAGATGTTCGCCCGGGCCGGAATCTCCGTCGGGCTTATCCGGTGCCCTCTCCCGTGCCTCGGCAGGAACGCCACCCGACGCCCCTCCAGCGTCCCTATAGTTATCGCGTCGCTGGGGTTCCCGAAGGGCGTGTCGATGTTCACCTCTTCCTTGTCCGTCAGCGCCTCCATGTCATAGAGGCCGCTCCCACCGATAATGCCCACCGATGCTTCAGCCATATACCCTCTTCAAAAGATACCTAAACGCCATTGCCGGAAAGCAGCTTCAACGACTCCCCATACGGTGCCCGAGCAATCCCATTCTCCGTAATAATCGCCGATACGTATCTTGACGGCGTAACGTCGAAGGCCGGATGGGCGGCCTTCACGCCCTCCGGCGCGACCCCGACACCCGCGTACTCCAGCACTTCCCTCGGGTCCCGCTCCTCGATCGGAATCTCCTCCCCCGACTCCAGGCTCAGGTCCAGCGTGCTGATCGGAGCTGCCACGTAAAACGGCACGGAGTTCTCCTTGGCCAGCACCGCTATCGAATAGGTCCCTATCTTGTTCGCCACGTCTCCGTTTGCCGCAATCCTGTCCGCCCCGACCACCACGCACCCTATCTCCTCGGTCTTCAGGAAATGCCCCGCCATGGAGTCCGTAATCAAGGTTACGTCTATCCCGTCCTGGGAAAGCTCCCAGGCTGTCAGCCGAGCCCCCTGCAGGAAAGGCCGGGTCTCCGTCGCCAGCACCCGCACCGCCCTCCCCGATTCCACCGCAGAGCGAATTACCCCCAGCGCCGTTCCGTAGCCCGCCGTGGCCAATGCCCCTGCGTTGCAGTGCGTCATCACGGCCCCGCCGCGTATCAGCTCCGCACCGTGCGCCCCAATCCGCCGGTTGATCGCCTCATCCTCTTCATGGATCGCCTTGGCTTCCGCCAATAGGGCTTCCTTGGCAGAATCCACCTCGTCATGTCCTCCCGCTGCCCTCCGCATCCGCTCGACCGCCCACTTGAGGTTGACCGCAGTGGGTCGGGAAGCGGAAATCACATCGCAGGCTATGCCAAGCCTCGCCAGGAAGTCGCCCATGCCCTCCGCCTGTATACCCTCAGCTGCCAGCGCCACCCCGTAGGCCGCCGCCACCCCGATGGCCGGTGCACCCCGTACCCGCATCTCCTTTATCGCCCGAGCCACCCCTTGGTGATTGTCGATGTCCAGCCAGACCTTCTTCTTCGGAAGCAGGGTCTGGTCCAGTAGCCTCAGCTTCCCGGACGTCCATTGGATCGGTTTCATACGCTTACTATGTTCAGCACCGGACGATGCATTAAGTCGCGCCTCATTCACGGAGTACGTGTTTGGCGGGTAGATTATAGGGTAACCGGTGTCGCCATTCCATTGCGACAGCTCCCCGACACCCATTTGTTATAATCGGCCCCAAAGACCCCCGACCCCGGGGGCTTTTCCACGAATAGAGCAGGTAGAAAGAGTGGAGAAGTTCGCACGTCTGGAAGAGATGGAGCAGCGCTTCCAGGAGGTCGATCGCCTTCTGGCCGACCCAGAAGTCGCTACCAATCCCCAGCGCATCCAGTCCCTCGCACGCGAGCGGGCGTCCATTGAGGACCTCGTGACGACCTATCGCGAGTTCAAGGAAATAGGCCGGGAGCTGGAAGACAGCCGCTCTATGCTGCACGACAACCTCGACGAAGACATGGCCTCCCTGGTTCGGGATGAGATTACCGACCTTGAGAAGCGCCAGGAGCGGCTATCCCTGGAGATGCAGGAAGCCCTTGTCACGGGTGACTTGCGGGACGGCAAGGACGTGATAATGGAGATCCGGGCCGGCGCCGGTGGCGACGAGGCCGCACTCTTTGCCTCCGACCTCTACCGTATGTACACCCGCTACGCCCAGACTCTCGGGTTCAAGACAGAGGTACTCAACACCAACGACATCGGCATAGGCGGCCTGAAAGAGGTCATCTTTGAAATCAAGGGTGATGGCGCCTTCGGCAAATTCAAGTACGAAAGCGGCGTCCACCGCGTCCAGCGAGTTCCCGTCACCGAGTCCTCAGGCCGCATCCACACCTCCACCGTTACCGTCGCCGTGATGTCCGAAATGGAAGAGGTTGACGTCACCATTGACCCCGACGACCTGAAGATCGACATATTCCACGCCGGGGGACACGGGGGCCAGAACGTCAACAAGGTCGCCACCGCCGTCCGCATCACCCACCTCCCTTCCGGCATGGTCGCCGTCTGCCAGGACGAACGCTCCCAGCTTAAGAACAAGACCAAGGCCATGTCCGTCCTCCGCGCCCGACTCTACGACATCGAATACCGCAAACAGCAGGCTGAGGTCGCAGAGTCCCGACGCTCCCAGGTCGGCACCGGAGACCGATCCGAGAAGGTCCGCACCTACAACTTCCCCCAGGACCGCATCACCGACCACCGCATCGGTCTCTCCCTTCACAACCTCCCCCGCGTCCTTGAAGGCGACATGGGAGACCTCGTCCAGGCCCTGGCAGACAAGGAGCGGGAAGAAAATCTGGAGCGGGCCGGGGTGGCCGTCGGGGGAGCATAAGTTGAAGGTAAGGGAGGCCCTGCGTCAGGCTCGTGAAAGATTACAGGTTTCGGGGGTGGAGGGCCCAGGCTTCGAGGCCGAATACCTCCTGCGCCACGCCCTCTCTTGCGCCCGTGAGTCCCTGCTCCTCGCCCTCGACACCGATATCTCAGCCTCAACCCAGCATCATTTCGACAGCGTGGTCGACCGCCGGGCATCAGGCGAACCCTCCGCCTACATAACCTGCCACAAGGAGTTCTACGGCCTCGACTTCAAAGTCGATCCCCGCGCCCTTATCCCCCGCCCCGAGACCGAACTCCTCGTAGAAATGGCCCTTGACTTCGCATCCCGCCGGGCTATAGGCGGCAAGGGCCTGAACATCGTTGACGTGGGTACCGGGTGCGGCGCCATCGCCATCACCCTGGCTCATCACCTGCCGCAAGCAACAGTTATCGCCACAGACATCTCCCCCGACGCCCTCCAACTCGCCTGTGAAAACGCTGCACGACACGACGTCCAGGACCGTGTAACCCTCCTACACGCCGACCTCCTCTCCCCCCTCCCCCGACCCATCGACATCCTCGTCTCCAATCCCCCCTACATCCCATCCCCCGAAATCCCCAGCCTGGCCCGGGAAATAACCAACCACGAACCCCGGCTCGCCCTCGACGGTGGCCCCGACGGCATGGCCGTCATTGAACGGCTCATCGAACAAGCCAAAGACAACCTCAACCCCGGCGGCGCCATCTTCATCGAAATAGGCTGGGACCAGGGTGAAGCGGCCATGTCTCAAGCCAAACACCTCTGCCCCGAAGCCCAGGCCTCCATCACCCCAGACCTTGCAGGATTGGACCGCGTCCTTACCCTCCGCTCACCCGTCGGAGTAACCCAACCAGTCTAGTGCAAACATGAACATCTTTTTCGACGTCGACGACACCCTAATCGCCTTCGACGGCCGCCTCCGCCCCCACGTCCACGAGGTCTTCCAGAAACTTATAGACGACGGCCACGACATCTACATCTGGTCCGGAGTCGGGCTCCGGTGGGAAGTGATCGAACGCCACAAGCTCCGCCCCTATATCCAGGACTGTTTCGTAAAGCCGACGGCGAACTACCGCAAGGGCCTTGAAATCCTCGGCATCCCCGTAACCCCCGACTTCTGCGTAGACGACCATCCTGAGCTCGTCAAGGTCCTCGGCGGAGAGGCCGTCAAACCCTACTACTGGGCCGACGATAGAGACAATGAGATGCTCCGTATATACGACGCCATCACTGAATTCGCCCAGAAATCTATGTAATTACCTTTTGTCATCGGTGGGAGATTCCGTTCGCCCTAATTGGCGTCGAAGGGTCTCAAGAACGGGGCGGGGGCCCGGCTATTTCACAGGCAACCTCAAGACTTCGCACAGGGAGGCCCGACCAAATGCCCAGGATAATAGACGCCGACAGCCACACCGTTGAGCCCCCCGACCTCTGGGAGAGGAACCTCGAACCCGAGTTTCGCCACCGCGCCATGCGCATCGCCGTAGACGAAAACGGCCTCGAATACCTGGAGATCGACGGCAGGAAACCGACCGGCTACCTCATCTCCGGCGGGATGTTCGGCAGACCCAGCGGCATAGGCAAAGATGTCCGGGACCTCCTCACCCCCGGCAAAATTACATACCGGCAGGGCCTTGAGCCCGGCGCCGTTGACCCTGCAGAGCGCCTAAAAGTGCTGGACTCCGAGGGCATCGAAGCCTCAGTCCTCTACCCGACCATGGGCCTCGCCTGGGAAGCCGAATGCCCCGACTACAAGCTCGCCGCCGCTTATTGCCGCGTCTACAACGACTGGGTCCTGGACTTCTGCCGTCACAACTCCGACCGCCTCATACCCATCGCCCACATCTCCGTGTCCGATGCCCAGGAAGGCGCAACGGAACTGGAAAGAACGGCCAAACTCGGCGCCCGGGGCGTCTTCCTCAGCGGTTACCCCATCAACGGCGTCTCCTACGGAGACCCCCGCCACGACCGCTTCTGGAGCATCGCCCAGGACTCGGGCCTGCCCGTGTCACTGCACATCGCCGCCACCCCCCGCCAGGTCTTCAACAACCTCTACACCGGCGGCCTCCCAGAAAACACCTGGTGGAACTTCCTCACCCTCGCCAACGATACTTTCATCGGCTTTGCCAGCCTATTCAAGGGCGCAGTCTTCGACCGCTTCCCCAACATCGAGGTCATAGTCCTGGAGACAGGCGCAGGGTTCATGCCCTACTGGCTCGATCGCATGAACGAGTTCTACGAAAAGTTCGGTTTCGCCACCGGCATGGCTAAAGAGCCCAGCGAGTACTTCCACAAGCAGTGCTACATATCCCTCGAACCCGACGACGAAATGGCCGTCTCCACCATCAACATCCTCGGCGCGGACCGCTTCATATGGGGCGCCGACTACCCCCACTCCGACGGCCTCTACGGCGCCGTAGACGTCCTCAAGAACAACATCAGCCCGCTATCTGAGTCTGACCAGGCCAAGGTGCTGGGGGATAATGCGATTGGGCTTTATGGGATTGGCATTGTCTAAGGGGAAGTAACGCAAGATATGACCACGGATTTGGACTTTCATCAGCAATACGAAACCCTGCAAGCCCAGTGGCGTCAACACGCCATAAACCGTAAGCGCCACTATCTCCCCTACGTATCACCTAGTAGTAAGGTTGACTATGTTCTTGTCGCCGAAATACCAAATGTCGATGAGAAGAAAGCAGAAGCAGAAAATGTCAAATGGGGCGATTATCCTCTTACTGAATTCGATGCGCCTAAAAGCATCTTCACGTCATTGGGTGACCTTACCTTGCACTACGCTGCCCGACGACATCTCTGCAAGACCGGGGAGACATACTACATCACCGACTTGGGCAAGGCAGCTATACCTGCCGGAGAAGCAAAAAAACTCCAAATGAAGGAGTTTTCTTTTTGGTATTGCGAATTCCTAAAAGAGTTGGAACTCGTCGCCAAGCCTACCGCCACAATCATTCCCGTGGGCAGTGCCACTAGCAAGTTTCTCAAGCGTAAGCCCAAAACGGATTTCGCGGGACGTATGCTGGCTGAACCTATCTTACACTGGAGTAAGCAAGTAACTGGCGCGGCCAAGATGGCTAGCGGTTTCTTCCCTAATGAGTGGAGAAAATTCCAGGAAAAGACTGGAGTGGAGGACATCATCAGAACTACCCGAGCGGCTTATACGGAAGCCGGATTGAACAAATATTTCGGACCCGCTCAATCACGGCTCAAAAGGAGTTTCAAGGAAATAGACAAGCACTACATGTTCACCTATAAGAAGCAAATGTCTTTGATACGTAGCCGCAAACGGTGGTCTCATTCGGGCCCACCCCACCCCAATAGTGTAAACTAGCCCCCCGTAGACCCCTCCACCCTACCCCCAGGAGGCTATTCGATATGACCGGCATTTGGCCCGGACTCACCCAGTGCACCGTAAACCTAGGCTTCGACATCGACGCGCAGAGCAACTGGATCGGCAGGAACCCGGCTTTTCGAGACAGGCCCGTAGTAATGACGGCCGCCGACTACGGCCCCAAGGTCGGAGTCCCGAGAATCCTCAACCTGATGGACGAATACAGGCTCAAGGCCTCCTTTTTCATCCCCGGCTTCACCGCCGACCAGTACCCCGACCTCGTCAGGGAGATCATCGCCAGGGGCCACGAGGTTGCTGGCCACGGCTACATGCACCTCCGACCCGCTGAACTCACCCTCGAGGAGGAAATTGAAGACCTGGACCGGGGACTTGAGGCCCTCGAAAAGGCCGCCGGCCAAAAGATAACCGGCTACAGGGTCCCCGGCGGCGACGCCAGTAACCGCACCATGTCCCTTCTCGCCGAGCGTGGCATTGTCTACGACTCCAGCCTCATGGACGACGACGCACCGTACCTTATAGAGACCGACAACGGCAACATAGTCCAGCTCCCCTTCCACTGGCTCCTCGACGATTTTCCATATTTCGCCTATGTCCCCGCCGCCGACATGCGGGGCCCGGGTTGCAGTCCCGCCTCCGTCGCCCGCACCTGGATCGCCGAGTTCGACGGCCTCTACACCGAAGGCCGGTGCATGATTCTCGTCATGCACCCCCAGGTCACCGGGCACTCGGGCCATATCGCCGCCCTGGAAACGACCATCAAGCACATGATCACCAAGCCCAACGTCGCCATCACCACCGCCGCGGACATAGCCGAGCAGTGGCTGGACAAGAACGCTTAGATGGCAGGCCTCTGGAAAGACGGCGTCCAGTGCGTCGTCAATATCGGCTTCGACGTTGACGGCGTAAGCTCGTGGCTGGGCCGAGACGGCGATTTCGCCAACCGACCCGTAGCCACCACCATGGCTGAATACGGCCCCAAGGTCGGGCTCCCGAGAATCCTCGCCCTCCTCGAAGAGTACGACATCAAGGGCAGCTTCTTCGTCCCCGGCCACACCGCCGAGAACCACCCCCACATCATCCCCGACCTCCTCGACCGCGGCCACGAAATCGCCCACCACGGCTATGTCCACGAACGCCCAGCAGCCCTTGACGAAGGCGAAGAACGCCGAGCTATCGAGACCGGCTTGGAGATACTTGAACACCAGTCCGGTACCCGGGTCCCCGGTTACCGCTCGCCCTCCTGGGACATCAGCCCCAGGACCCTAGACCTCCTCGTCGAATACGGCTTCACCTACGACTCCAGCCTCATGGACGACGACGCCCCCTACGTTCACGATGTCAGCGGCACCCGCCTCGCCGAGCTTCCCGTCCAATGGCACCTGGACGACTTCCCTTTCTGGGGCTATGCGCCGGTCGCAGGCGTCCGCGGCCCTCTCTCCAGCCCCGAGTCTGTCACCCGCACCTGGACTGCCGAATTCGACACCCTATACCACGAGGGTCGCTGCTACATCCTGACCCTTCATCCCCAGGTCTCCGGCCATCCCAGCAGGCTGTCCAGCCTGGAACGCACCATTCAGCACATCATCTCGTATCCCAACGTCGCCTTCATGCGCTGCGATGAAATCGCCCAATACTGGCTTCAACAGGGCTATTCATAGCCCCGACCCCACACAACTTCAGGAGGAATACCATGGCAGGCATTTGGCCCGGAGATATCCAGACCGTAGTAACCCTGGGTTTCGACATCGACGGTGTCAGCTCGTGGCTCGGCATGAATCCCGACTTCGCCAACCGCCCCGGTCTGCTCTCCATGGCCGAATACGGACCAAAACGCGGCGTTCCCCGCATTCTCAAGCTGCTCGATGACTACGATATCAAGGCCACCTTCTACATCCCCGGATACGTCGCCGAAAACTACGAAGACATGGTCAAAGATATCGTGAAGAGGGGCCACGAGGTCGGGCATCACGGCTACATGCACGAGGCCCTAGGCAACATGCCCATCGACCAGGAAACCGAAATCCTCGAAAGAGGTATGGAGATTCTGGAGCGCATCACGGGTACCAAGACCCTCGGGTACCGGGCCCCCTTCTTTGACTGCAGCCCCGACACCATCCGTCTCCTCGCCGAGCACGGCTTTGCCTACGACACCAGCATGCACGACAGCGACGTGCCCTACGTCCACGATGTCGAAGGGAAGCAACTTGTCGAAGTGCCCGTGAAATGGGTGCTGGACGACTACGGCTACTTCGCCTTCATCCCCCAGGCCGGTAGAAGATCTGCCATGCAGGACCCTCAGGCTGTCTACGAGACCTACGCCGCCGAGTTCGACGGTGCCTACAAGGAAGGCAACGTCATGACCATGACCCTCCACCCCCAGGCCAGCGGCCGTCCCGCCAGGCTAACCTC
The DNA here is from genome assembly GCA_965207225.1 of Dehalococcoidia bacterium. Lineage (GTDB taxonomy): Bacteria > Chloroflexota > Dehalococcoidia > Plut-88900 > Plut-88900 > Plut-88900. Next base: position 955,729 of record CBDBLV010000005.1, on the reverse strand, counting down.
CGTAGAGCGGCTCATCCGCTACGCCAAGTCCCACCCCAACGTCGAATTCTGGCGCGGCATAGACATCGCCGAGTATTGGCTCAACCGCTAGACAGTTAACCGAAAGAACGAGGCGAAGTAGGGATAAGCTGGGCCCGTGCCCGCCTCTTCCCTTACTGCCCGCTATTTCGCCCGCACGTCTCTCTCTTCGTCTCTTACAAAGTCTATGTCGGCCTGCGAAGGGATGCGGAAAGAGAATTTCGTCTCTCCGACTGGGTGCGTGATAGCAAAGTCAGCAAGGCTTATGATGTCCATTCCAATCAGTACATCGTAGCCGGGCAAATTTCCCAGTATCACGGGAAGGGCTTGAAATTCCACCTCGTTGGGTAGTTTGACGTTGATTGTGTATGCTCTTACACCTCGAGTGAATCCTTGTGGATGGAGCATAGTTCGCGTGCCCGTGGCCTGTAGTTCGCAAGTGTTAACTACTGCCTGGGAGATCACGCTGCCGGTTGCACCCGTGTCCCATAGAGCTATAAATTCGTACATGGGGGGATGCGATTCATCACCGCTAGGGTACCATCCATCCGAAACCATGCACATGGTCTTGAGTGCTAACACTCGACCGGTTTGTATAGTCGTGAAGCTGTAGGATTGCTTTTGGTGAGCTATGAGGGAAACACCGGAGAGTGAATTGTTACAGTGTAGTCCTCTTCCCCCTCACTCACTCTTTGCAGCATAAAGGTCCCGGGTTTGTGGTGCCTCTTAGTCAGCATATAAGCATCGCCGTAATTCTCATAAGCACCCAGCACCTTGTGGTCCTTTAGCGCAATGACCTTCCCATCATACTTCTTCACAAACTCATCTTGATGATCAAGGTAATAGTGAAATTCGTCCTTGAGAGACTCATAGCCTTCTACGTTGAGTGTCATAGCAGCATCTTCGCTTCCACCAGCAGTATTACACATTGTTATCAATTATGCAATCAATAAGCTATCTGCCAGCCTTCAGGACTTAGAGCCAAATCACCTTCCCCCCTCACGTCCCCGCCGATACATCCACTATCTGCCCCGTCATCCCGCTCGACTCCTCACTCGCGAAGAAAACCGCGCACTCCGCCACCTCCTCCGGCGTTACCATCCTCCGCAACGACGCCCTACTCTCCAGCCGTTTCCTCACCTCCTCGTAGTTCCGACCCGTGCTCTCCACAAAGGAGTTGATAACCCTCTCAATCCGGTCTCCCTCCGTCGCCCCGGGGCATATGCAGTTCACCCGGATGTTGTCGGGCCCGACCTCCTGCGCCAGGGTCAGCGTGAACCCGTGCATCGCAAACTTGGAAGACACGTATGAGCTGCGTTTGGGCGTAACCCTTTTCCCCGCCATCGACGAGATATTGATGATGTTGCCCGACTTCCGTGCCCGCATGTCCCTCAAAGCTTCCCGGCTGCACAGCATCGTACCCGTTATGTTAACTGCCAGCACCTGGTTCCAGTCCGACAGGTCCATCTCCGACACATCCAGGAACTGGCCCGGTATCCCCGAGTTGTTCACCAGCACGTCTATCCGCCCAAACTCCGACATCGTCTTCTCCACCATCGCCTTGACTTCGTCTTCTTCAGCAATGTCCGCGGTAATCGCCAGTGCTGTGCGACCCATCTCCCGTATCTTTGCAGCCACTCCTTCGAGGTTTGCCGTGTTCCGGGATGCGATCGCCACGTCCGCCCCCTCCCGGGCAAACGCCAGCGCTATCGACTCCCCAATCCCCACACCCCCACCCGTCACCAGGGCCTTCTTCCCTTGCAGTCTCTCAGTTGCCATTACCCTTACCTGACCACCTTGTTTGTGTGTAAGCTCCGGATATCCTCGTCAGAGTACCCGACTTCCCTCAGCACCTCGTCAGTGTGCTGCCCTAACGACGGTGCAGCCTTCTCTGATAGACCGGGCGTCTTTGAGAATATAGCCGGAGCGCCCCGAAGGGTTATGGGCCCAAAGTCCGGGGAATCATAGTCGACGCTCAGCCCGTTCCTCTTCATCTGTTCATCCTCGTATAAATCTGTGACCTGTTGAATGGGCGCACAGGGAACGAGATGCTCTTCCAGGCAAGACAGCCACTCGCCGGAGGAGGCCGAGGCGAACGTCTTGCCAAGAGTTTGGCCCAATGCCTCATCTGAAGAGTCTCCGTTTCGGAGAGCAGCAAGATCCAGCCCGACCGCCCTGCCAAGCCGACCCCACTCCTCCTCCGACCGGACCCCAACGAATATCCAGCCGTCGGCCGTCTGGTAAATCCGGTACCCTGGCCCTTCTCCCACGTAGTCCGCCTCCCGTGTCCCGTTCTCTCCCCTACTCACTACCACAAACCTTCCCGACTGCATCGCCATGCAGGCCCTCAGCAAGGACGTCTCCACCTTCCGGCCCTTTCCCGTCCGAGCCCTGGCGAGCAAACCCAACGCCACCCCGTAAGCCCCGAGACACGCCGCTCCGTAATCCGAGATGGCCATGACAAGGAAAACCGGCGGTCTCGTCTCCCCACCCTGATAGTCCATCGCCCCGCTCCGGGCCTGGAGCAATGGATCGAAGCCCGGTTTGCTCCTGTACGGTCCCTCTTGTCCATACGCAGAAACGGAGCAATACACCAGGTTGGGATTTATCTTGCTTAGGGTCTCGTAATCGGCGCCGAGTCGTCTGGATACACCCGGCCTGTAGTTCTCCACCACCACATCCGCATCTTTCACCAGCTTGTACAGCACCCCTCGCCCCGCCTCAGTCTTGAGGTCGATGCAGATGCTCCGCTTACCGCGGTTCCAGTCCTGGAACGTTAGCCCGAACCCCCGAAACGGGTCCCCTGCATGTGACTCTACCTTGATCACTTCCGCCCCGAAGTCCGCCAGCAGTCCCGGACACAAAGCGCCGGCTATGTAGCTGGCCAGGTCGACAACTTTGACTTTAGAGAACGGATGCTTCAGCAAATCAACCCCCCCGACTCCACCAGCTTGCGGCATTCCCCTTCCGCAAACCCCAGCCCTTTCAGCACCTCCACCCCGTGCTGTCCCAACCCCGGCGCCGGTCCGGACACCGAGCCCTGCAGACCCGCCACAGTGACCAGCGGTCCCAACTGGGTTATCATGCCAAAAGTAAGATCATCAATATTCACCAGGATGCCGTCGGACAACACCTGGGGATCGACTATAAAGTCGTCCCGGGTGTCGGCGGGGGCGGCGGGCACGTCGTGCTCATCGAAGTGCCGGAGCCAGTAGTCCTGGGTCTCCTTCCCAATCTCTTCATCCAGCACCGCCTTCATTCTCTGCTCGTCCTCCGGCTCGAAATGCCAGGGCGCGTCCCGGAACCTGGGGTTGGTCATTAAGTCCTCCATCCCCATTGCAATGCAGAGCTTGCCCCAGAACCTGTCATTCCCACATGCGATGAATATCCACTTCCCATCGATGCACCTGTACAGGCGGTAGGCAGACTGCACTCCCCTCTGGTCCCGAGTGTCGCCCTCCGGGTCCCCGTGTATGCCCGGGCCCCGGATGAACGCGCTTCCCTGCATGACTATCGAGCCGTTAAGCAGCGGCACTTCCACCTTCTGCCCGACTCCCTCCATCTCCCTCACGTAAAGCGCCGAGGTTATCGAATACGCCGCGAGGAATGCGGCCCCGCAGCTCGGGCCTGGAACAGTAACGTACTCCGGGGCCCCGCCTGGCCCGTTCTGGTTCCCCATCAGTGCGGAATACGCCGAAACTACTCCATCGTTCCCAGGCTTGTCCGCCAGGGGCCCATCATCTCCAAATGGGGGCATGGCGCAGTACACGACCTCCGGGTTGAGTTTGGAAAGCGTTTCATAGTCCAGCCCTCGCTCCCGTGCCTCTTCGGCCAAGTAGTCCTCCACTACCACGTCCCCCGACTTCACGATCGCCTCCAGCGCCCCCCGTGCCCCTTCCACCGACAGGTCCAGCGCTACACTCTTCTTGCCCCTGTTCCAGTGATGGAACGGCGCATTACCCCTCCACCCCCGACCCTCCGGCGTTTCCACCTTGACCACCGACGCCCCCATGTCCCCCAGAAGCATACACGCATACGAACCCGCCATATCGCGGGACAGGTCGATGATGGTGTATCCAGTAAGGACGGAATCCATTTTCAGAAGGTCTCGTCGGAAGATGTTGGGACGGCGCAAATTGTGCCATCGCGCCTTTTCGGGTGTCAACGCGGTCATGGAGCGCGGGGCCGGGTATAATCCCCCCAGGAGACCCCCCATGCCCGAGATCCCAGACCTCGAAAACATCCTCATATTCCTCAACGAAAGACTGCCCGGCGTCCGCATCGACTCCGTCCAACCTCGCATCCCCATCGTCATCCGCTACCCCGCCATCGACGCCTTCGCCTCCAAACTGGAAGGACAGACTTTTTCCGTTGTCAATCGCCGCGGCAAGTTCCTTCTCTTCAAGGCCCAATCCGGCGACACCCTTGCCGTCAACCCCATGCTCACCGGCGGCTTCCAGTATGTCGCACCCGACACCAAGGTCCACGCCAAGACCTGCTTCACCCTGAACCTCGAAAACGGCATGGACCTCCGCTACCACGACATGCGAGTCATGGGCAAAGTCTACTGCGTAGGCCCGGGTGAAGAGTCAATCATCCCCAACTTCGACCGCATGGGCCCCGACGCCCTGGACCCCGAACTCACCCTAGACATCTTCCGCCAGCGCCTACGCCGCTACTCGGGCCAGATCAAGCGCATTCTGGTCACCGACACCTTCCTCGCCGGCATAGGCAACGCCTACTCCGACGAAATCCTCTTCGACGCCGGCATCTACCCCTTCCGCAGGCGCACTACCCTCAGCGACGACGAAGTCGAGACCCTCTACAACAGCATGCACTCCGTCCTGAATGAAGCTACGAAAATCGTCGGTGAGCGCATGGACGGCCGCATCGACGCCAAGATAAGAGACTTCCTCAAGGTCCACCGTAAGGGTGGTCAGGACTGCCCCAACTGCGGCGGCAGGATCGGCGAGGTCAAGGCCAACCAGCGCATGACCAACTTCTGCCGCACCTGCCAGAAATAGCCTGCAAATAGGCTTAGCCCCCACACCCGTAGGGGCGACCGGCGGGTCGCCCTTGGATGCGAGCAGGGCTAAATCCCCAACGCCTCCACCGCATAAGCCCCCAGCATCCCCTCCTTCTCCTCTTCAGACAGCACTGGCAGCCCCATCACCTGCTCCACCGTCCGGTCCAGGTCGTACCACGGAAAGTCCGACCCCATAAACACCCGAGACGCCCCAATATCGCGGATTAGTTGCCCAAACTCATTCCCAGTCGGTGCATTGGTGGCCCCGCCGACCCATTCGATGATCTCGCAGCAGTCAAAATACGCGTTGGGATATGCCTCCGCCAGCTCCCGGGCCTGCCCCCACGTCCCCCCTCCCATGTGCGCCACAATCACCTTCAGGTCTGGGAACGCCGCCAGCATCCCCGCAAACGCCCGAGGCTCCGCATACCCGAAACCCAGCTTGTCCGGCCCCGAGTGTGCAACTATCGGCAACCCCATCTCCTGGCAGACCGCGTATGAAGGCCACATCCGCTCGTCGCTCATGTTGAACCCCTGCGCTGGCCCGTGCAGCTTCACCCCCCTCGCCCCGTGCTGTTCAACCATCTCCCGAAGGTGCGCCGCCCCCTCCTCCCCCGGCATCGCTATGGCGTCCAGCGCAATGTACGGGATCAGGTTATCGTGCCCCTTCACCCGTTCACACGAAGCGATATTGAACTCCCGTAACGCATCCGCGTAACCCGCCACCACCTTCCTGATCTCCGCCTCCCTCTCTGACGCCGACATCCTCCCCGACATCCCTGCCACCGCCCGCTGCATCACCCCTCGGGTCGAGAACAGGTTGACCACTATCGCCCTCGCAAACCCCGCCGACTCCATCGCGTCCAGGGTATCCTCGAGGTCACCGTCGTAGGCGCTGAACTTCACGTCCGCCTTCTGCCCGTACTCCCAGATCCCGTAGTCCCCCTTCTCGAACGCGCCTATCTCCTTCGTCTCGTACAAGTGCAAGTGGGTGTCGATCTTCAATACGTCCGCCATGCCTTTGGCCTCCAGTTTGGAATGTGTGTGCCGGGATGTGAAGCAATGGTATGCCCACGCCCGACTCACGGCAACAGATACAAGCTCCTAACCCTCCCCCGACTTCCACACCTGATGCACCATCTTGTCACCCTCCAGCCGGGTAAACGCCACACTCTCGATGCTAATGGCAAAACAGTGGAACTCCGGCTCCTCCGGCCGATACCCGATAGCCTCGAAAACTGCATCGCCGAAGCGTTTTCTCTCACCCAGGTCTTTCACCTCCACCGCCCGACCATACACCTTGAACTCCCCTTCCGTCCCAAGCCTGTCCGACACCGTGCTATGCACCACGCACCTCGGGTCCCGAAGCAGGTCCAGCGCCTTCCTCGACCGCCACATCATCCCCAGGTATAGCTGCCCACCCACGATAAACGGCTCAACCGGCGATATCCGCGGCCATCCATCCCGACGCAGCGTCCCGACCAGTGCCAGCCCCGTCCGCCCAAACTGCTCCTCCCCCAGCCCAGCAAGCTCAGGGTCTTTCTCCGAAAATTGTTGCCAAGTTACGGTCATATCCCAACTTACCCGTATCAATCTACCTTGGAATGCTACAGACACCCGATACCTTCGGCAATCGCGGCGCATGAATGCGGGCACGAGGGGATCGTAGGATGTGATATCGTGTCAGAGCCAAAATGAAATCTACGCCAACAAGTCGGGGAGTTGAAGAATGCCAGGCACCTCCATAGACCTCACTGGCCGCATAGCAATAGTCACCGGCGCGTCCCGGGGCATCGGGGCGGCCATAGCCCGAGGTCTCGCCTCAGCCGGCGCCGACGTCACCATCGCCGACCTGCCCCAGCGCCAGGCCGACTCCGCAAGAACCCTCGCCCTCATCGAAGAGTCCGGCGGCATCGCCCGCGCCCTCGACGTTGATGTCACCGACCCCGACCAGATCCGCAACGCAGTCTCGGGCACCGTCGCCGACAAAGGCCGCCTCGACATCATGTTTAACAACGCCGGCGTCATCGTACGCAGCACGGCTCTGGACCTTACCCCCGAGCAGTGGGACCATGTCCATAACGTCAACCTCCGGGGCGTTTTTTTCGGGTGCCAGGCCGCAGCACGGGAGATGGTGAAGACGGGAGGAGGAAAGATCGTCAACACCGCTTCTGAACTCGCTTTCGTAGTTTCCAGGAGCCACCAGTCGGCGACCTACATCTCGAGCAAGCACGGGGTGGTCGGCCTGACCAGGACTCTGGCCGTCGAGTGGGCGCAATACGGCATACAGGTCAATGGCATCGCCCCAGGCCCGACCAACACCGACATGATGGCCGCAACCACCTCAGACCCCGAAAGACTTGCCGCGACAGTAGCGGAAATCCCAACCGGAAGAATGGTCGAGACCCAGGACCTCGTCGGCGCAGCCCTCTTCCTCGCCAGCGACCTCTCCGCCATGGTCACCGGCCACATCATCCCCGTAGACGGGGGTCGGGTCCTCATCTAACCCTCCCCACCATCTCCACAACCCCCCCCGTCATTCCCGACTCCGATCGAGAATCCATCCCTTCCTTCTACCCGGTACTGAACAGGGGCTGAGGGTTCCCTCCCCGGTGCGGGGTATTCCGTTCGCCCTGAGCGGAGTCGAAGGGTCTCAAGAACGGAATGGGGGTGGAGCCCCGTGCTAGGTGTAACTCACCCCGCCACAATAGGCTGCGCCACAATCCACAAGCTCACCACCGTGTACCCCACCATCAACGCCACCATCGGGTACTGGCTCCTCAGCGCCGCCCCCCGGCTCCCCGACCTCCGCATCGATATCACGTGCGCCACGTACACCGCAATCACGTGCCCTATCACTATCGCCCCCACCCCGACGAACCACACCAGCCGGGCGCTGACTATCGAAATCTGCACCTCCCAGTCCGCCGTCCCGAACAGGTCCCACCCGAACCCGAATGGGTCCGATATCAGCTTGACGATCAGCTGCCCCTGTATCGCCAGGAACGAGAAAAAGTGCGCCACGTTATACGCCAGCGCAATCGGGATCAGCGAGTAGATGTACGCCCGAGCCGTCGACCTCGTCGATCTGGTGTCCCCCGACACCCGGTTAGATATCTTGCACGTCAACAGGTACGCCCCCACGAAAATAATCGGGAATGTCACCAGCGCCAGGGTCGTGTTCAGATCGTTCCGGTAGAAGGTGACACCCGTGAGGACGGCGTCCTTCACACTCTGCCACGCCTCCGTCTCCTTGAACCCGTCCAGCGTCACCGTAGACAGCGCCAGCACTATGAACACCACCTCCGAAGTCCCGACCCTCTCCGGATACGCCAGTCCAACCCCCGGGGCCCGGAGATTCAGCTGTCGGGCTCCTTTGGCCTTCTCGAAGCGTTCGTAGCAATTCACACACCCCGACTCCTCCGCCTCGCACGGCAATTCGCACCCCGAGCAGTGCTTGGAGTCCGTGACCCGCACCTCCGTCACCGCAAACTTGGACAGGAACCGGTAGAGCACCGCAAACGCGTCCCCATAGTGCAGCCATGTGTGCTTCCCGAACAGGAACATCCCTCCGAGGCTAACCACCGTGTAGAACACGGCCATGATTCCCAGGTGGGTCGGCGCCCCGGCATTCGCGTAGACGTTCTCTATCCACGCAAACCCGAAGAATACGACAATCGCCGGGGTCACCCCTATCTCGTACGGATAACGCAACCCGAGACCCAACCTCTTCCCCCTCGACACCGCCCCGTACAGGCCCTCCACCCATTCGAAGATCACCTTCCACGGGTTGAGCAGCGCCCACAGGTTCCCCACCAGCGAAAAAACGTAGCCCAGCCCCACCCACCACCCCACCCAGATGAACGCCACCGAGAAGTTCACTATCGACGCCGGGTCTCCCCAGAACGCCGTCGCTATCACCAGCCCCAGCGTCCCCACCGACACCACCCTCAGCGCAGTGAGGGTGACGACACTCTCCAGTACAGCCCGGACCCCGGAAATGCCGTACAGGTCGAACCGCCGAGGCCCCCGCCCCTCTTCCCTCCCCCGCATGAACATCCCGATGATGACGAACGACACCAGCACCGTGGCCCCTGCCCCGTAAAGGTACAGCCACAGCGGTACGGGGAGGTCATACCGCTCCCCGAACCCGTGCGCGTGAGCATGGGCGGCCGGGAACAGCAGCAACGCCCCGAGAATCAGCCCCGATACGATTAGGACGCGAGTAATCACGATGTCCAGTCTAGCGCAAGAGAGAGGCGGTGCGGCTTGCCCCTACCGCGGAAGCACCTCTAAGAACCCGATAATCGTCTCCTCAGGTTCAGTCGCCCCGTGCCCCCCGTCATCCTCCCCCATATCCATTTCCCCGTGCGAAGCCCCCTCCGACAAGGTTACCGTCGTCATCGCATCGACCCCAAAGTAGCAATGCTCGGTATCCGAGAGCCTCACCATGATGTCGTGTTCTCCCGCCCCCACCCCCGACACCTTCGCCTGCGGCAGCATGTACATCCCCCGGAGCTCCCCATCGATGTAGAGGTGCCAGTGCCCTTCCGTCACCCCGCCTTCGGTCTCCGTCAACGACAGCTCGAAGTTTTCCAGCTCAACCCCGACCTCTATCTCCCCCGCCTCGGAACCCGGCTCGGCATTCACCCTGATCTCCGGCGCCCCGACGCCCTCGGCCAACTCCAGCGTCGTTTCACACCCCTCTCCTTCGTCACCATGGGTGTGTCCCCCTTCACCTACGCCCGGGTGAAGCGCCAGTGCAAACCGACCCTCTATGTCCGCCACGAATTCCATCCTCGTCACCCCCTCCGTCCCCAGTTCGTCCTCGTGGTCATACCCGTGTACGTGCAGGGCCCCGACCTCATCCGACGTTATGAGCAATACCACGGTGTCCCCGTTTTTCACCCTGAACACCGCCGATTCCTGCTCCAACTCCCTCTCCCGGATGTCGAGATTGAATTCCACCGTCTCCGGTGCCGACCCCCCACATGCCGCCACTACAAGCAGCGCCACCGCCGTGATTCCGAGCGTCAATACAGCAAGCCGTCTCATCTTTAGGTCGATTCCTCCTTCGAGTCTTCTTTATACCCGGTATCTACAACGTCAGGACCCTCAATTAGTCGCGCCCTCTTCTTGCGTCTGTCCCACCGTCTCCAGATCTCCAGTAGGGCCAGAAGCAACGGAAACGCCAGTACCACAATCAGGATTGCGAAAATCTTGCTCGCCGGGCCCCTCACCTCCAGCGGGACCTCGACCATGGCCGGCCCCAGGGGCCCGTCAATCGACAGACCCAACTCCCATACCCCCTCCGCATCCAACCGGACATCGACGTCGTACAGTTCCGGGTTTAGCTCAGATTTGCTGATCGGAAAAGACGCCTCCGCCAGCCCCGACTCCGCAGGCGGACTCGCAGTCAGTTCAAGCTCCGCATCCCTGATAACCGCCCCGCTCTCCGCATCCGATACGCTGAATGTGAAGTGCACCAGCCCCTCGGTCGGCCGCCCGGGCGTCGACGTCACCACCACCTCGTAACTCTCGGTACGCCCTTCGAAGATCGTCCGGGTGTCTGCGCCCCCGTTCGCCAGAGCCTGCGGCACAAGCCCGACCCACAGCACGGCAAAGATCACAACTAGTGAGGTGAAAAGAAAGGCGGGCCGAGTCTTCAAAGGATAGAGTGTGGGAAGTAACAAACTGGGAATTGACTAACCGTCGCTCAGGCCCGACACAAACGTGATCTCTTCAAGGGCCTTCCCGCAGTCGGGGCACCGACGCCTCTTGTACATGCGAACCGTGGCGTCTATGTCCATGTACTCCTTGTCACGCGGGACCTTGCTCCAGATTACGTCGCACGAATTGCAAATCAGCACTGAATAACTCGCCGATTTCGGCCCTTACTGCTAGACATAGCTCTACCCTAAATTCTAGCACAGGGCATTATCGATGCCGGATTATCAGGGCGGCCGAAGGCCCTCTTCTGTGCCGACACAAGCGACTCCTGCCCCTCTGTCATTCCGATGCCCCGCGAGGAATCTGGGGAGGCGGGGTTCTCTCTCCCGTAGGGGCGACCGGCGGGTCGCCCTGGGGGCGGGGCATTCCATTCGCCCTGAGCGAAGTCGAAGAGCCTGCCCCTGCGAAGGCAGGGGGTCAACCGAACGGGATGGGGGCGGGGCCATGCGATACGGGGCCCGAGCTAAACCCGGGCCCCGTCCCACGAGCCTCTTCAGCTTGCAATACCCTATGGACTGTACCCCGAACCCCCCGACGCCCCCTCGTACCTCGGCAGCGTATCTATCAACTGCCCCAGCACGAACGCAAAGTCGTTGAAGGAGTCCAGGTGGGACAACGACGGCTCGATGTACCGAAGCCAGCTGTCCAGCGTCCTCAGGTCGTGCCCCACAATCGACGCCCCCTCCGTCTGCACGTAAGGCAGCCCGCCGTACCTGTCCGACACCAGCGCAACAACCGCCCCGAACCTAAGCATGTCGTCCCCCGATTCCTCGAACCGGATGTTGGAGTGGCCCCGGATGTCCGCATCCTGCTGCCGGGTCTCCCCGCTTATCGGTGTCACCCACCTCAGGTGTACGTCTCCCAGGTCAACGGCCTCCCCGGACCATCCGCCCGCATGCGGAGTGAGCTGAAGCTCGAAGAAGACCGTTGTAGCCGCCCCCGAGGGGATTTCCGCAAATTCCTTGCGGTTCTCCACGAATGCCTGGTCGGGGGCAATCCGATTCTCGTAGCCCACCAGCCTCCAGGAGTCCACCTTGGCCGGGTCCCAGATAACCTGCGCCCGAGTCTGGTCCGCAAACGGAGTCGAGATCGTCATCCAGTTGTCCCTTCTGAACGTCGCCCGGGCCTGTGTCTGGTCATCCAGGTACCTGTACCATCCGTTGCCGTGCTGCGCCAGCTGCTCCAGCAGGTAGTCGTTGTAGTTCTCAATCCCGACGCCTATGGTAATCAGGCGCAGGGGGTTGTTGCTCTGGCGGTCCCCCGCCGTCCGCAGGATGGCAAACGGGTCCGTGGCATCTACGTTCGCAACCCCGTCCGACATCAGGATGATGTAGTTATAAGCGTTTGGCCGGTCATCGCGCATCCTGTCTGCGATCTGCACGCCTAAGTTCAGCCCCGCCTGCACGTTCGTACTGTTGTTGGGCCGAAGGTTGCCTATCGATCTGCTGACCTCCCGGTCATCCGGCCCCCGACCCTCTACCGTGTACTGGTGCAGCACGTTATCCGAAAACTGCACTATCGAAATGCGGTCATTGCGACCCAGGCTCTTCCTGATCGAATCCGCCGCCGCCCTGGCTATCTCCACCCGGTTCCCGTCCGCCATCGACCCCGATGCATCCAGCACCAGCGTTACGTTAAGTGGCCTGTGTTCGTCTCTCACATCGGGCGCCTGGAAGGTTATCCGGGCCAGGTGCATCTCGCTCTGCAGCGGATGCTCCACCAGCGCCGTCGAGATTGCGAAGCTGTCCTGTCGATGCGGCTTCTGATATCCGTAATGGAACGCGTTGACCCACTCCTCGGCCCTGACGGAGTCCGGATCGATCTGGTATCCGTTCCTGGCCCAGTTCAACGCCAGCTGGAACGATGTACGGTCCGTGTCAAGGCTGAAAGTCGACGTCCGATCCCGACTCGCCGCCACCAAAGGGCTTTGCCGGTAGTCCTGGAATGTCGTAGCGGAAGGCACGGCAGTAGGTACTGGCGCCAGCGCCGGCTCACTGCTCGAAAGAGACCTTATCGTCCCCCCCGAGTCCTCTGCCACCGTATAGGAGCTAGAAGAACTTTCAGCCATTGCCTCCTCTTCCTCATACATCGCCTCCTCGCTGTCGGGCATGGCCGTCGGCTCAGGCATAGCCGTGACCCGATATGAACCCGGTGCAGGTACTGGTGTGGACGTTGTCGCGGGCATAGCCATGTCCGGCTCATCCATCATCGCCGTGGGAATTGGGGCGGCAGGCACGATATAAGAGTCCGAATCTTCCCGCATCGGTTCCGGAGTCGCAGTTGCGCTCATTCCGCACCCAAACCCCACTAGCGCCATCACTAAAGCCAGGGCGCTTGCCAGAACGAATCGTCTAAACAGCATGTCTCTGGTTCTCCTTCTGCTGTGTATGGACTGTTAGACGATTCACCTCCCGCTTTTGTTCCCCCATCCCTCCCCCAACCCCACCCACGCCCTTCCCTGTCATTCCGAGGCCCCGCGAGGAATCTCCAGCGCCCCTCCCTAGATCAACCCTGCCCCTTGCCACGCACATCCTACTCCCTATCCGTCATTCCCGACCCCGATCGGGAATCCATCCCGCAGGGTGGTGTGGAAGGGTCCTCCTTCCCCGTAGGGGCATCCCTCGTGGGTGCCTTCCCCGGTGGTGTGGGGCCGCTCATGCTGAGGCCCTCGAAGTATGAGTGGGGGGAGGCTCACGCTTTTACAATCCGTTACACCTCCATCGCCAACCCCACCCACCCCCTTCTCCTCTCCCATCCCGATGCCCCGCGAAGGATCTGTCACGCCCTTCTTTGGACCCATCCCACTCTTTGCAACTCTCGCCACTTCCTAGCATCCCCCTTGGCAAAGAATTATCAGAAATGCCGCCAAGCGGCATTTCTGATAATTCAATAAAACAGGGAGGGCGGGTGGGACTCATATTACTCCCCGGGGTGGCCGAGGGGGTGATCTCCTCCCCCAGTACTGAACTAGAGGCCCAGGTGCGTGCTCCGCACGCACCTGGGCCTCTGTTCTTCTCTCCCCCTCTCCCTTATAGGCCCTAAGAGCCTGCCCCGAGTCCCTCGAGGGGGAGAGGGGGACCAAGGGGGTGAGGGGGACCAAGGGGGTGAGGGTTCCCCAGGGGCCCGGGGAGAAACTCCCCCAAAACTGCGCCCCCTCTGCCTATTGACTTCTGTTATGTACGTTCTATACTAATGTTCAGACCTAATGTCTACACCCAAACTTCACAACAAACCATTGTCAATAGACCATCGCCCCTCCAACGGGGCGTCCGCTCAAGAGGCGGTTGATCCCTCCCCGGGGCCCGACCCGGCCCCGGATGCCCGCGGCCCTGCGCCGCGGAAGAACCCCCGGGGCCCGGCTCCTCAAGGAGCACTCCTCCAGGCCCCGGATGCCTGCGGCAACCTACCGCAGAAGAAGACCCGCACCCCCGCCCCTGCACGCCAGGAGCGCAGTCGACGCGGAAGACCGTACCCGCAAAACCGCGACGGGTCCGGTAAAGCCGGCTTAGCCGAAGGCTCGTTGCCGCGTCTGGCCCCCGAGGGCCAGGACATCGAGCAGGAGATCGCTCTCCTACGTTCCCTTGCCAACCGCCTCTTGAGCAGGCGCCGCATCAACTACCCCTATCTCTTCCGATGCCTCAACCTCATCGCCAGGTGTACCACCGTCAAGGCCCGCTACTTCAACAACGAATCGGACGAGGAAGTCGACAAGATTGCCGCAGGCATGAGAAGGTTCTGGGAGTCCACCATGGCCGACCGCATCATCGGCTACCGGGAACTCCTCCCCATGATCATGGCCTCACCCGGCAAGGACTTGACCCGCTACGACAACCTCCTTCCCATCCACCCTGAACTGCTGGACTCCCTGCTGGAAGTCAAGGATGCCTGGGAGCGGGAACACGGCTCCCCCTTTGTAGACAATCCGACCGACGAAGAAGAACCACCGCCCTTCGGAATGCGCCCCCTCCCCCCTCACCTCTACCAACCTCCCGACGACGACCCACCCCTCTCTCCCTCCGTCATTCCCGACTCCGATCGGGAATCCATCCCCGCCCCCCTTCCCATTCCGATGCCCCGCGAGGAATCTGACGCGCCCACACCTGAGCCGACCCCGTCCCTTCCCACCCACACCCTTCCATCCGTCGTTCCTGTAGAGGACAGAGCCTGCCCCTGCGAAGGCGGGGGAACCCATCCCCATACCCCAACCCAGGCTGCGCTCGACCCTCCTCCTTCCTTCACTCCCATCGGGGCAGGCGCCCCGAACTACTGGGAAACGGACTCGTTCTCCTCCCCCATAGACGCGACCGGCGGGTCCCCCGAATGGCCCGACCCCAGCCCACCCCCCAACCCCAAACCCCGCATCGCCCGGGGCCGCCCCCCGCCCTGACCCTATTGAAACTCAGTCCCAAAACTGAATATCCTGGCCTTTCCCTCTCCCTGTAGGGGTGCCCCTCGTGGGTACCCTGGACGCCTCCCACGCTGATATCCGCCGCAGTGGCGTCCCTCGTGGGCGCCTTCCCCGGCGCGGGGCCGCTCATCCGCCTCAGGCGGATGTCCCCTCGAAGGGGGTCTCAAGAGCGGAGCGGGTGGAGTGTCCGGTCGGCCTCCCTGCTATAATCCCTCCATTCCACCCCCCGGAGGCCCTCCATGAGACCCCCCTTCAAGGTCATCGACTCTGACGGCCACATCAACGAGCCCGAGGAGATTATCGCCACCTACATGCCTCCCCCCTACGACGCCTACCTCCATGCCTGGAAGGCCAACGCAGACGGTACGGTCTATTCCAACAACACCCTGGTACCCAAGCAGCCCGGAATGGACCCGACCATGGGCGGGACCCTCGGCACCAACGGCCCTCCCGGCTTCCCCTTCCCCTCCGACTGGCTCGCCATCATGGACGAAGCCGGCGTCGAAAAGACCTACCTCTATCCCACCGCCTTCCTCCCCTATTCCATGCTCGTTGACCCCGAATACACCGTGGCCGTCACCCGGGCCTATAACTCCTGGCTGCACGACCACTGGCTCCAGGCCGACGACCGCTTCGGAGCAGTCGCCGTCATGCCCCTCCTCGACGCGGAGGAATCAGCCAGAGAGCTGCGCCGGTCCGTAACGGAGCTTGGGTTCGCCGGTGCCTTCACGCCCGCGGTCGGCTACGGCCTCATCGGCAAGAAACAGAACCACCCCTTCTTCGCCGAGGCCCAGGACCTCAACACCACCGTCGCCATCCACGGCGGCCACGCCACCGCCGAGTACATCCCCTACACCCGCTTCATCCAGCGCCACGCCGTCGGCTTCCCCGTCTCCCAGATCATCCAGATGACCAGCCTCGCTCTCGAGGGCATCTTCGAGCTCTTCCCACGGCTCCGCGTCGCCTTCCTAGAAGCCGGTTGCACCTGGGTTCCCTACATGCTCGACCGCCTCGACGAGGAGTGGGAGCTCCGCGGCAAAGTCGAAGCCCCCGACTGCAAGCGCCCTCCCAGCGAGTACCTCCGCAGCAGCAACGTCTTCGTCCACCTCGAACCCGACGAAAAGCTCCTCCCCCAGACCATCGACATCCTCGGCGACGACGCCCTCGTCTACGCCTCCGACTGGCCCCACTGGGACAACGACTTCCCCAACAGCATCGACCACATCTGGGAGCGGGTAGACATCACCGAGAGCCAGAAGAAGGCCATCCTCAGGGACAACCCCCTCGCCATGTACGGCATCAACGATTCCGAAGGAGGCGCATAATGCCCCGCTTCCCCTCCGTGGAATGGTTCGAGGCCGTCCGCCAGGTATTCAACAGCGAGGACGAGTACCAGACCGCCGGCGGCGGCTCCTGCGACGCAATAGTCGGCCTGAAGATTGGAGACGAAATTTACGTCCTCGTCTTTGAAGGCTTCGAGTGCAGCTCCGCCCGTGAAGCCGGCGAGGACGACCTCTACGAGGCCGACTTCTACCTGGAAATGACCCCCGACGAGTGGCGGGAAATGCTCGAGAACATCGCCCAGAACGGCTCCGCCGACCTCGACCACTCCCTCAACAGCCTCGACCTCAACAAGTCCCCCGACAGCATCGCCCACTCCCTCAACGAAGATGGCTACCGCCTCGACTTCTTCTTCCGCTACAACCAGACCTTCCAGTACTTCTTCGACGCCTCCTCCCGCATCCAAACCCGGTTCTAAGCCATCCATACAGTGCTCGCATTATCCTACGTCTAGACCATCGCAGCTTGCACCAAAATTCCTAATTGACTATACTGTGCCACACAGAGATATGACGGCTATGAAGAAAATAACCGTCTCAATAGATGAACAGACCCACCGTCAGGTCCGCACCCTCGCCGCAGAGAAGGGCACCTCTCTATCCGCTCTGGTAAGAGTCTTCATCAATCGCCTGGCAGCCGAACCCCGTAAGAGTGAAATACCCGCGCTGAAGGGCGAAACGCCTGAACAACAAAGACTAAGGCTCATACAGGAGACAATCGCAGAAATTACTGCAACCAGCGGCGGCTCACGCATAGGATAGAACTGGCAGAGGGAAAAGCCATTCATACAGAGTTAGTTCCCACAGTGCCCCCGACTATCTTGAGAACACTCCATGAAGAACATTACGGTCTACATTGACGAGCAGGCCGATCATCGCGCCCGCATTAGGGCCGCGCAGATGGGAGTCTCCATATCCGCTCTAGTCAGGAAATATCTCCACTCCCTCGCCGGTACTCGTTCGTCCGCCGACAAAGATTTGGAGACCCCTCTGGAACGACGTCGCCGCCTCAAGAAGTTCTTTGAAGAGTTTGACGCCAGAGGTCGAGGAGTGTCCGAGATACTCCCTCGTGAAGCCATCTACGATCGCAATGCGCTTCGTTGATACCAACGTTCTCCTTTACGCAACAAGCGTAATCCCTCAAGAGGCCCGAAAGCGCGTGCTCGCCCGGGAGCTTTTGAACGAAGGCAATCTAGCCATATCCGTTCAAGTTCTACAGGAGTTCTACTATCAGGCCACCCGCACTAACCAATTTGCTCCCTTGACACACCATGAAGCTCTGGATTTCTTGGTCGACATTCTGAAATTCCCCATCCTTCCCGTCACCCTCGAGATCTTCCAATCCGCCGTATCCTTCTCCCAGCGCTTCCAAATCTCCTACTGGGATGCCGCCATTCTCGCCGCCGCCCGAGCCCTCTCCTGCGATGTCGTATACACCGAGGACCTAAACCCACTCCAGGACTACCAGGGCCTCCGCGTCATCAACCCCTTCACCACCCCCCTCCCTTGACCCCACCCCACACCCCGCCCTACACTCCCCGAAACTCAGCGTCCCTTGCTATCCGGAGGAAGTCCCATGCCCACTAATGAGTCTCGAAAATACGTAATCGTCGGCGCCGGCATCCACGGTATGAGCACCGCTTGGCACCTTGCCATGGAACTAAAGGCCCGGGGCCAGGGCTCCGGCCGCGACATCCTCATCCTCGAAAAGAGCCATGTCGGGGCGGGTGCTACCGGCGTAGCCTGCGGCAACGTCCGCAACTTCTACATGACCGAGGCCCTTCACCCCATCCTCCGCCACAGCGTCGACGTCTGGATGTCGGACCCCATCAACCTCGGCTTCCAGCAGGTCGGTTATGTCTCCTGCGGCGAGGCCAACCAGACCCCCGACTTCGAAAAGATGCACAAGTCCCATCAGGCCTCCGACTACACTTCCAATCTCTACGTCGGCAAGGAAGCCCGGGACTTCCTCACCTCTATCTGGCCCGACTTCAAGACCGAGGGCATTGACGTAGCCCTCGACGAACGCGTCAGCGGCTACGTCGGTACTCGGAACGTCCTTCGTGGCCTGGTCGAGAAGTGTGAGCAGCACGGCGTGGAAATCCGCACCGGCGTAGAGGTTACCGGCTACGACACCCGCGCCGGATCCGTCAAGGCCGTAACCACCAACCAGGGCGACATCGACTGCGATGCCGTCATCTGGGCCTTGGGAGCGTGGACCCCTAAGCACTGGGCCATGCTCGGCAAGTCTTCGCACATCGACTGCTCTTACCCCGACGGCTCCGTGGTCAACAAGGATATGTGGACTTTCTGGAGACTTCGGGAAGGCGAGGTCTACTTCGACGAGCCCTACCTCACCCCCGAGGGCAAGAACCCTCCAATCCTCCACATCGAGAAGATGAGCACCCCAGTTTACGATGAGCACACCGGCGAACAGCTCCGGGACTATCTCTACGTCTACTTCAAGAACGCCAACGAGCGCATGGAAAGGCCTGGCCTCCAGGGCGGCATAACCCCCGTCAAGATCGGCCCCGACGCCGTCGTTGACCCCTACGGCCACGCCAACGAACTCTACCAGGCCGAGCCCGAGTTCGCCGACTACTTCTGCGCCGCCATGGGCGCCACCATGTCCCGCTTCGAGGGCATACGGTCTTCCTTCAAGCAGCGCCCCAACGGCGGCATAGGCGCCTTCACCCCCGACAACCTCCCCGTCCTCGACTGGGTAGCTCCAAACGTCTACATGATCGAAGATAGCAACCACGGCTTCAAAATGATCGGCCTCGGCAAGCTGGTCTCAAAGCTCCTCATGGGAGAGGACGTCCCCGACCTCAAGCCCTTCGCCTTCAGCCGCTACTCGGATGGCAAGACCTTCGGCAGTAACAACAGCCACTCGCCGTGGGTGTAGCCGAACTCCAGGCCCGACTTGACTCCGGCCCGACCCTCATCCTCGACGGAGCGGTCGGCACCGAACTCGACAAAATGGGCGTGCCCGTAAACGGGCCTGCGTGGTGTGCCTCTGCCTTGAGCACCCACCCCGACACCGTGCGCCGCCTCCATCAGGACTACATTGACGCCGGCGCCGACATCATAACCTCTAATTCCTACGCTTCCTCACCCCACAACCTGGAAGCCGCAGGACTCGGAGACCGCGCCGACGAACTGAACGCGCTGTCCGTCCAACTCGTCAGGGAGGCCATCGACAGCACCGTCCCGACCAGGCCGATATGGGTTGCCGGGTCCCTGTCCAGCTTTGGGATATACGCCTTCAGCCGGAGGGAGAGGCCCCTCCTCCCGTTCCCCGTCATTGAAGAGAGCTACCGACGCCAGGCCCACACCCTCGCCGAAGCCGGCGCCGACTTCCTGCTCCTCGAGATGATTCGGGAGCCCGTCCATGGCGGCGCACTCCTAAGGGCGGCGTTGGAGACGGGTCTTCCCGTATGGGTCGGCCTCAGTTGTGCCCTCACCCCTGAGGGCGACCTTCACATGCTCTCCGAGGTCGAAGCCACCGCCCCATCCGACCTCGACTTCATCGAGACCCTTGAGCAGGTCATGGCCATCGGCGGGTCCCTGCTCGCCGTGATGCACAGCGAGGTTCACTGCATCAGCCCCGGTCTAAGGGCCGCCCGCTCGAAATGGAAGGGCCCCCTTGCCGCCTACGCCAACTCCGGCATCTTCTTCGCCGTACCCCAACGTAACTACGAAGAGGTCACTACCCCTGAGGCCTACGTACAACTCGTGCGAGAATGGATAGGCCTCGGCGCCCGGGTAGTCGGGGGCTGCTGCGGCATAGGCCGAGACCACATTCGCCTGATCAGCAACGCCCTCCGACCGGCCTAACTGCAAAGACGCCTGGAGTTACCCCACCCCCCAGTCGATACCGTTCCGTAGCATCTGCAGGTACTCCTCTACCTCCCAGCTCGCCCTGAACGACTTCGGCATCGACTCCGGGTCCTCGATAGTCTCGTCGAAAGCATGGTTGGTCTGGCTGGCCGGTGAATGGCAATGCCCCAGTGCTATGTAAGCCACCCCGCCCTTCCCCACATCCCGTGTGTATGCCAGGATCCGCGTCTTGCCATCGGCCTGCAACGACGTGTCCTCATCGTAGATGAACCCGTACCCCGAGTGATCGGGCCCCAGCTCCGCTGACAGCACAACCTCCGTCTCATTCGGGTGCTGGATCTCGATCATGTACGGCTCGTCGATGGTCATGAACGAAGACGGCAACCCTTTCGTGAGAGGATTGTCCGCTCCCGACACGTCCACCCGGAACTTCCTGGTCTGCGGATGACTGATGAAGAAGCTCCCCAAGGTGTCGTGATGCTCCGACTTGATCATCATCCGTCGCGTCTCTCCCTCTACCCGTTTCGCCCTTCCCCCGCTGGTCCCATGCAGCCCGAACCACCGACCCCCGTCTTCCATCCACCTGCGTACCAGCTTATTCTGGTCGCCACTCAAGAAAGGGCCTGCCGTATATGTCAGCATCAGGGAAGTGCCTGGCAGCCATTTCTCAATGTCGGTAAAGTCATTCCCGACCGTCGCCTGCACGCCCCTCTCCTCCAGAAGTTCCAGGAGCCGAATCCGTGCATAGTCCATGTCATGCTGGGCCAGGGCGCCCGGCGGATATCCCCCGGTTATCAGGTGCACTCGACCCGGCTGGACTTCTCTCATCTTCCGCTCCTTGCTCCTCTAGGTTTCCGTCGATTCCATCCCGCCCGACTCTTGAGCCTTCGCGGCCTCCCGTCGGGCGTTGGATATGGCCGTATTCAGGTACAGGTTCATTCGCAGGCCCCGGCGTCGTAGACCCAGCTCATTCATTAGCTCTTCTCTCAGTTCATCATCTGTACGAGGTACGTTGTCCGACAGCACCCACCTGGTCAATTCCAGCAGCTGGGAATGGCTGTACTCTGGGGCGGTGCGGTCCTGGGGCACGTCAGGCTTCGGCCCCCGAGGATCATGTTGTTCAGAATATCTCGAAGTAGCGATGACTCCCTCCCGGCCCTAGTCCTCCAGCGTCGTGATATCTCCGGGGTCGAGCCCCAACTCCTGCGCTTTCAACAGCCGGCGCATGATCTTACCTGACCTCGTCTTTGGCAGGACAGGGGTGAAGTCTATATCTGTTGGGACTGCAATAGGTCCGAGTTCCTTTCTGACGTGCAGCTTCAGCGCCTTCACCATCTCGTCCGATCCCGTCTCCCCGGCCCGCAGTGTCACAAACCCCTTGATCTGCTCTCCCTTTATCTCATCCGGCTTCCCGATTACCGCCGCCTCCGCTACAGCCGGGTGCGACACTAGCGCACTCTCCACCTCTGCCGACCCAATCCGGTGGCCTGCCACGTTCAGCACGTCGTCCGCCCGACCCACCACCATGTAGTAGTTCTCCGCGTCCCGTAGGGCTACGTCTCCTGAGAAATAGACGCCAGGGATGGTATTCCAGTCCTTATCGAACCGGGATGCGTCGCCGTAGACGGTGCGGAAGAAGCTCGGGAAGGGCCGCTTGATGACCAGCATCCCGCCCTTGTCGGGCTCCGTGATGGGCACGCCTTCCCGGTCGACTATGTCCATCTCGACACCCGGCAATGGCCTTCCCACCCTTCCCGGCTTGACCTTCATAATCGGCATGGTCCCGAGGCACGGCCCGCCCGTCTCCGTCTGCCACCAGTTATCGACGATGTAGCCCCACTCGCCGTTGCCGCATAGGTGCTCATAGGCCCAGCGTTGGGCCTCCGGGTTCAGGGGTTCACCCGCACAGGTCAGCAACCGCAGCGTGCTCAGGTCGTAGCCCTCGGCATGCCGCTCGCCGTAGCGCATCAGCATCCGGAGCACCGTGGGCGCAGTGAACATGACGTTCACACCGTACTTCTCAATTACCTCGTAGAAAGCGCTCGGATCGGGATAGTCGGGGGCGCCTTCTCGGAAGACCGTGGTTGCTCCATAGAGCAGGGGCGCATACACGATATAGCTGTGTCCCACAACCCACCCGATATCCGAGGTGCACCAGTAGACGTCATCTTCCTTCATGTCCCAGAAAGACCGGAAGTGGTAGTACGTCCCGACCATGAACCCGCCGTGCACGTGCTGTACGCCCTTCGGCTTGCCCGTCGTGCCGCTGGTGTACAGTATGAACAGCGGGTCTTCTGCATTCATCACCTCGGCCTCGCACTCGACACCCCCGCTGGCCAGCAAGTCGTCGAAGTCGACCTCTTTCTCCTTCAGCGCCACGTCCTTCGTCTCCCGACGCCAGACAATGATGTGCTTCAGATGGTCGATGTCCTTCGACGCCTCGTCGCTAATCCCCTTCAAATCCACGGGCTTGCCCCGCCGGTATCCGTAGTCAGCCGTAATGACCACTTTCGCCTCCGCATCCAGGATTCTCTGCCGCAGCGCCCCGACGCTGAAACCCGCATACACTACGCTGTGCACCGCCCCGACCCGTGCGCAGGCCAGCATGGAGATAACACCCTCCGGCGTGAGAGGCATGTAGATTACCACCCGGTCTCCTTTACCCACCCCGAGCCCCCTCAGCCCGTTGGCCATCCGGTTAACCAGCTGTGTCAGCCGACCGTACGTCAGCACCTTTTCCGAGCCATCTTCCCCCAGCCATATGAACGCGGCCTTGTTCTTACGTCCATCGGACAGGTGCCGGTCAAGGCAGTTGTAGGTAATGTTACACTCGCCGTCCGGGAACCACTTGAAGTTGGGGTAGTCCCACTCGAAGACCCGGGTCCAGGGCTTGAACCAGTCCAGCTCCGACGCAATCTCCGACCAGAATCCCTCAGGGTCTTCCGTGGAGCGCCGATACTCGGTCTCGTAGTCCTGGATGTTGGCATTTTCCACAAGGTGTGGAGGCGGCTCAATCTCGCCGGTCTCCTGCAGCAAGTGGTCAATCTGTCTCTGCTCTACCACGTTCTCTCTCCCGTTGTTGCGATGTAAAGAAGGCCCAAGTCAGGCCCAAAATCCGCTGACATGTTAGCAGTTATCCAGGAACCGTGAAAACAGGGTAGGACTACCACCCCTCACCTCTCCCCTGCTAATATGGCAAAGCATCCCAACTTCCCAGGAGAACCCAATGTCTGAGAGAAACGTCGGCGTAGTAAATGTACCCGGAGACCCCCGAGCCATCGTGCATGGCATCAAGGACCTGGAAGACATGGGCATCCCCGCCGTCTGGCTCACTACCGGGGCCCCCGGCGCCGACGCCCTTACCATATTCTCCGCAGCCGCCGCCCGCACCGACACCATAAAGATGGGTACCGCCGTGACACCCACCTGGGGCCAGCACCCCGTCTACTCGGTCCAGCAGATCCAGGTCATTGCCAACCTCGCTCCCGGGAGGTTGCGGTTCGGGGTCGGGCCCAGCGGCAAGGGCGGCATGATAAAGACCTACGGCGCCGACTTCCGGCAGCCCGTCACCAACATGCGGGAGTACATCCAGGTCGCCAGATCCCTGCTGCAGACGGGGAATGTCGATTTCCAGGGCACCCAGTACCGGGCCAACGCCAGCATCGGCGCCCCGATTCCCGATGTCCCGGTCATCGGCTCGGCCCTCGGCACCGGAGCCTTTCGTGCTTGCGGCGAAGTCGCAGACGGCGCAATAAGCTGGCTATGCCCGCCTCCCTACCTCCGGGACTACGCCCGACCCGCTCTCGAAGAAGGCGCTCGCAACGCCGGCCGTCCCACCCCACCCCTCATCGCCCACTTCGTCACCTGTCTCCACGAAGACGTTGAAGAGGTGCGAGCCGCCGTCCGGCAGGACTTTACCTACTTCGCCTCCGCCGAGTACTACATCAACATGTTCGCCGCCGCAGGCTTCCCCGGCATCAGCCGAGACTCCGGCCTCTCGGATGAGCTAATCGACTCCTTCACCTTCTCCGGCGACCAGAACGCCGTCGCCTCCCAGGTACAGTCCCTCTTCGAAGACGGCGCCGACGAGGTCTACGCCTCCATCGTCACACCGGGCCCCGACCCCATAGCCTCTCGACAGCGCACTGTCGCAGCACTCAGCGAGATCAACAAGAGCCTGTAGCCGGCCCCAGTGACCGCTTCCGGGTAAATATCCGAGCCTGCTATCGAAACCAAGAAGGAAGGAGGAACCTCATGGCCGAGTCTCCCATGAACATGGAGAACTATGAGGAGACCTATAAATCCTTCCGGCTGGACGTGCCAGAGTTCTACAATTTCGCCTTCGACGTGGTTGACAAGTGGGCAGAGGACCGCACCAAGCTAGCTCTCCTCACCGTAGATTCCGACGGCATCACCGCCGAAAGCCACTCCTTCTGGGACCTTAAAGTCCAGTCCAACCGCTTCGCCAACATCCTGCGGGCCCAGGGGCTGAAGAAGGGCGATCGCGCCTTCCTGATGCTGCCCCGGAACCCGGAGTGGTACATTGCCCTGCTGGGTATGATCAAGCTGGGTGTTCTGCCCATGCCCGCCACAACCATGTGCACCCCCAGGGACATCGAATACCGCATCAACGCCTCGGACGCCGCCATCGTCATCACCGACGTAGAAAACGCACCAAAAGTCGACCAGGTCGCCGGGCAATGCCCGTCGCTCCAGGTCCTTATGACCACCCGGGGCTCGAGGACCGGCTGGCTCTCCTACGATGACGAGATGGCCAAAGCCTCCCCACACCTGGAAGACGTTGAGCCCACCCGTAGCGACGACCCCCTGATGCTGTATTTCACCTCGGGCACGGTCGGCTACCCGAAAATGGTGCTCCACACCCAGGCCTCCTATGGCCTCGCCCACGTTATCACTGCCAGGTTCTGGCACGACCTCCGCTCCACAGACCTCCAGTGGACCATCTCCGACACTGGCTGGGCCAAAACAGCCTACGGCAAACTCTTCGGCCAGTGGACCCAGGGTGCCACCGTTATGCAGCACGATGCCAAGGGCCGCTTCGACCCCGAGGTCACCTTGAACATCCTCGGCAACTTCGGCGTCACCTCCTTCTGCGCCCCCCCAACCGTATACCGACTCCTCGTCCTCGAAGATCTGGCAAAGTACGACCTCTCCGGCCTTCGACACTGCACCAGCGCCGGTGAGCCTCTGAACCCGGAAGTCATCAAGCAGTGGCACGACGGCACTGGCCTCACCATCTACGATGGCTACGGCCAGACCGAGTCTGTCCTCCTGGTCGGCAACTACCGCTGCCTGCCGGTAATCCCCGGATCCATGGGCAAACCTACCCCCGGCTTCAATATCTCCATCGTCAACGAGGAAGGCGTTGAGCTCCCACCCGGCGAAGAGGGCCAGATAGCCGTGCGGGTCAAACCCGAGCGCCCCGTCGGCCTGTTCCAGGAATACTGGCGCAATGAGGAGACGACGCGAGGCGTCTTCCTCGGCGACTGGTACTACACCGGCGACAAGGCCTACAAGGACGAGGACGGTTACTACTATTTCGTAGGCCGCGCCGACGACGTGATTATCTCCGCCGGATACCGTATCGGCCCCTTTGAAGTTGAAAGTGCCCTCATAGAGCATCCGGCAGTTGCAGAGTCGGCGGTCGTAGCCAGCCCTCATCCTGTGCGCGGGGATATAGTCAAAGCCTTCGTAATCTTGAGCCCGGGCCACGTGCCTTCCGACGAACTCGTCGTCAGTCTGCAGGACCACGTCAAGCAGTCCACAGCTCCCTACAAGTACCCCCGTGAGATAGAGTTCGTCACCGAGCTTCCGAAGACCATCAGCGGCAAGATCCGCCGCGTCGAGCTCCGGCAACGCGAGCTCCAACGCTATGCCAAGGACTGATCGCCTAATCATTACGGGAGAACACTATGACCCCTGATGCAACCCCCCTCGTTCCCGAGGCCTTCGGCCCCCTCCAGGGCGTCAAGATATTGTCCAGCGGCACAATCATAGCCCAGCCCTTCGCCGCCCTTCTCGCCGCAGAGATGGGCGCCGAGGTAATCCAGGTGGAGCGCCCCGGCCAGGGAGACTTGGTCTGGCGCAACCTGGAGTTCCCTCTGGAGGGCCCGGGCGGAGTCTCGACGGCCAGCGCCTGGGTGCAAGAACGGCGCAACATGTTTCATGTCACCCTGGACCTCTCCAAGCCCAGGGGCAAGGAGCTATTTCTTCAACTCGCTGCCCAGGCCGACATCTGGATGGAGTCCTCCAAGCCCGGAGCCTACAAGCGATGGGGCATCACCGACGAAGAAGTTCTCAAGGCCAACCCGAAAATCGTCATATGCCACGTCTCGGGATACGGTCAGAGCGGCCACCCCGACTACCTCGGGCGCGCCTCATACGATTTCATCGGCCAGGGTTTCGGCGGTATGATGCACCTCACAGGCTTCGCAGACCCCGAGCCGCCCGTCCGCGCCGTGCCCTGGACCGCCGACTACATCACCGCCGGGTTCTGCCTCTGGTCTTCCCTTGCCGGTTATATCCATGCCCAGCGCACGGGCCAAGGGCAGGTCATCGACCTCGCTCAGTACGAGGCCATACACAAGATTCTCGCCGGAACGATGGTCGCATACTACGAAATGGGTTTGAACCGGGGACGGTCGGGCAACAAGGCCGGCCTGTTCCAACCTTACGACGTGTTCCGGGCCAAGGATGGCTGGGTGATAATCGCCGCTGTCGGCACGCCCTACGACCGAGTATGCGAAGTCCTGGGCCTCGACCCCAAGGAAGAGAAATGGCAGAAAGCCCACCGAGGCGTCTACACCCCCGAGGGACTGGAATTCGACGCCGTCATCCGGGCCTGGGCGGAGGAGCGCACAGTCGACCAGATCGTAGAGACCATGAACGAGGCCCAGGTCGCCTGCTGCCCCATCATGACTCCCGAAGATACGGCCAACGATCCCCACTTCGAGATGCGGGACATGCACGTGGAATGGGATGACGTCCAGCTGGGCCGCACGGTGAAAGGGACGGGCATCGTGCCCAAGTTTTCGGAGACGCCGGGGAAAATCTGGCGGGGCTCGGTAGCCCTCGGCTACGACAACGAGATGGTCTACTCGAAGTTGCTCGGCCTCACCTCGGAAGAGATAGCTTCCCTCAGCGAAGAGGGGATAACCTAGGAAACGCCATGCCAGACGCAACGAGACTCGATAACCAGGTTGCCATAGTCACCGGAGGCGCCCGAGGCATTGGCCGTGGCATCGCCATTGTCCTCGCCGAGGCTGGAGCTTCAATTGTGATAGGCGACCTGCTTGACTCCTCGGAGACCGTGCGCATGGTCGACGACCTGGGAGGCAAAGCCGTCTCCATGCAGATGGACACCAGCAACCCAGAGGACGCCCAAGCTCTCGTTGACCTGGCCCTGAACACTTTTGCAAGGCTGGATATCCTTGTCAACGATGCCGGGATCGACGCACCCGACGGCAACGCCTGGGACCTGCCAGACGAGGAATGGACCAGGGTTATCGACGTAAACCTCAGCGGAGTCTTCTACTGCTCCAAGGCGGCACTCCAGCCCATGCTCAAGGCGGGCAGCGGCGCCATAGTGAACATCAGCTCGCAGTCGGCGCGGATCGGCTCAAAGCGGATGTCCCCCGCCTACAACACCTCCAAGGCAGGGGTGCTGGGTCTCACCATGGCCTTCTCTGCCCAAGTTGCAGACAGGGGTGTGCGGGTGAACGCCGTGACACCCGGTCTCGTCCGTTCGAAAGAGTTTGGCTGGTCTGAAGAAGAAGACGCGGGCAAGACTGCGGAATACCCCCTGGGTCTCGGCGCCCCCAGAGACATCGGGGAGGCCGTCAGATATCTCGCCAGCCCTGCCTCACGATGGGTGTCGGGCACCGCGCTCCATATCGCCGGCGGCTATCAAAAGGGCGTAAGCTGGTTCTAGCCAACCCTCACCAATAAAGGAAATTACACAATGACAACCCCGTTCCCGACCAAGGACTCCCTGCGAATCTGTTTTGCCCACGTTGCCTACGCACTCGACGACACCCTGAAGAAGCGCGATACCGGCATATCCAGCTTCCAGGTGTGGGACTATGACTCCCTGGTTGCACGAGGATCGGACCTCGACGTGCTAGTCATCTCCGGCCTCTGGAACAACGACATTCTCCCTCACGCCCCCGGCCTCCGTTTTATCCAGTCCATTGGCGCAGGCTACGACCAGTTCCCGCTGGACGAACTCCGGAGCCGTGGCGTCCGCCTCGCCAACGCCAGCGGTGTTAACAAGAATGCCGTCAGCGAGCACACCTTCTCCCTCATCCTATCCCTCACCCGACACCTCAAATCCGGGGCTAGGAACCAGCGCGACCACTTCTGGCGGGGCATGATCTCCGAGATACCGAAGCGGGAAGATGAGCTGGCAGGGAAGACCTTAGGGATAGTGGGGATGGGCGCTATCGGGTCCCGGGTGGCCAAGATCGCCAAGGCCTTCGACATGACCGTCCTTGCCACCAAGCGCAACCCCGCCTCCGCCGAGGGTCCTGCCGACAAGGTCGTCACCCCGGACCGGGTCGACGAACTACTCACCGAGTCAGACATCATCGTTCTCACCTGCTCCCTCAACGACCAGACCCGAAACCTCATCGACTCTGACTCCCTATCCCGCATGAAACCCACCGCCTACCTGGTCAACATGGCCCGGGGCGGATGTGTTGATGAGGCGGCGCTTATCGATGCTCTGAATAACGGTGTGATAGCAGGCGCGGGGCTGGATGTCGTAGACCAGGAGCCATTGGCGGACGACAGCTCGCTTTGGGATATGGACAACGTGGTCCTGACACCCCACACGGGCGGCGAGACCCAGGCCTACGAGGACAACGTCATCGACATCCTCCTCGAAAACATCGATCGCCTGACCTCCGGCCAGCCCGACCTCTACAACCAGGTTCTCTAACTCACACTTCATCCAAAAGCAATCGGGGCGACGGAAAATCCGTCGCCCCGACTTTTTTGTCTCGATTCGCCCAGCCTACTGAACGGGAGAGAAAGCAGCCGGCAACATGAACTTCGTGTTCATAGCCGTGATATGCGGGCCAATGGGCGGAGGCCAGTCTCCCGCGGACACCGCCGCGGCGCGAGTCTCCGATCTGTGGTTCATGTGCTCGTACGGCCAGATGTGGATTAGCTTGTTCAGCAGCCCCATGTCCGTGGACCCGGCAAAGAACAGCCCTGAGTGCTTTAGCCGGTCGGGTAGCTTGTTCCCAAATGCCTCCATGATCTCGGGCATGGAGCCGGGCACGGCATCGTAGTAACGCATCTCGTAGAGGGGGCCGTAGTTGCCGGGTTCTATCGGCTTCTGGAAGGGCCCTGGCACTACTATCTCGCTCTCCATCTTGACGATGAGGTGCCCGCCCTTCGGAGGCCAGTTGGGATTCTGAGCAGCCGCCGCCCGGATCTCCGACCTCTGCTGAGCATCTTCGTATCCCCAGACGTGGATTACCTGGTTCAGGGGCCCGACCTCCGTATGCCAGAACGCCGCCAGCTTGGAATATTGCTCCCGGTGCGGCAAGGCCTCCCCGAATATCTCCTCAAACTTGGGTACACTGCCCGGTTTAAGGGTGTAGGTGCGAAATTCGTAGATCATGGTTTCCTCCGATGGTTTTGAGTCTAGTGAACGGGCGAGAATGACGACGGCACCATGATTTTGTTATTCATGGTGACCAGGAATTTTCCCGTAGCCGGAGGCCAGTCCCCCGCCGCGACCGCCGCGGCACGGATCTCACTGCGCTGTTTCATGTCTTCATAGGCCCAGATGTGGATTAGCCTGTTCAGCGCGCCCATCTCCGTGTATCCGCAGAAGAATAGGGGCGAGTATTTCAGCCTACTCGGCAGCTTCGCTCCCCAGACATCCATTATCTCTGGCATGGAGTTCGGCAGCGCATCGTAGTAGCGCATCTCAAAGAAGTTGCCGTGATGGCCCGGCTCTATCGCCTTCTGGAAGGGCGCGGGGATAACTATCTCAGTTTCCATCTTCACTATGTGCTCATCATCTCCGGGCGGGGGCCAGCCGGGTTCCGCCGCGGCCGCAGCCCGCACTTCGTCCCTGTGCTTCATGTTCTCATAGGCCCAGACGTGAATGATCTGGTTCAGCGGCCCTATCTCCGTATGCCAGCAGGCCGTCAGCTTCGAATGCTTCTCCCTAATGGGCAGCGCTTTCGCGAAGTTCTCCTCGAACTTTCCCATGCTCCCAACCTTTAGCACGTAGCTCCGAAATTCGTAGATCATAGTCTCCTCCGAGTTGACTGGTCGATGACTCGAGACTCGGGGAGTTTAGCAGAAAGAGCCCTTGCAGCGGGGGGTGGTAGAATCGCAGCGACATTTAGCCCTCGGAGGCACCCATGTCCAGAGACCTCTTCGACCTGTCAGGCCGTGTTGCCATCGTCACCGGAGCATCCTCGGGGCTGGGGGTCACTTTCGCCGAGACCCTCGCCCAGGCTGGCGCCGACATCGTCATTTGCGCCCGACGCCTCCACAAGCTGGACGAGACTGCCCAAAAAATCCGAGACCTCGGCGCCCGGTGCCTCGTCGTACAGACCGACGTCACCAACCCTGAACAGGTGGATAACCTAGTAGAACGCGCCATGGAGACCTTCGGCAAGATCGACATTCTGGTCAACAACGCCGGCGCTTTCTTCCCCGGATCGAAAATTGCTGAGGACCTGGATTTCGAAGCTGTTCAGAAAGTGATGGACGCCAACCTGACCAGCGCGGCTCTTTGCTCCCACCGCGCGGGCCTGAAAATGCTGGACCAAGGTTACGGACGGATTATCAACATAGCATCGGTGCTGTCGGTGGTCGGGGGAGTGCCGGAGGACTATTCATACGCCTATTCGATCTCCAAGCACGGGATGGTCGGGCTCACCAAGGCCCTCGCCCTGCAGTGGGCCAAGAAGGGCATAACCGCCAACGCCATCGGCCCCGCCTACTTCGAGACTGAGCTTACCGAATTCCTATCCGACGAGTTCACCGGTCTCGCTGCTCGCACCCCCATGGGCCGCATGGGCAAGCCGGAAGAGCTGAAGACGGCGCTCCTCTTCCTGGCCGCCGATTCCTCCAGCTACATCACCGGACAGGTTGTTCTTGTGGACGGTGGCTGGACGGTCTGGTAACTACTACTGCCTCGGCAGCCCCAGCCCCCGGGTCGCGATGATGTTTAGCTGTATCTCGTTCGTGCCGCCCGCTATCGTGCTGGACCGCGTGAAGAGGTAGTTCTTCTCGATGAATCCCTTGAGCGGAACGTGCTTGGACCCTTCGACCAACTGCCCGTACAATCCCAGAATCTCCATTGCTGTGTTGAAGGCCCTCTGCTCCGTGCTGGAGCCACACAGCTTGTCGATGGACGCCTCTTTATTGGGCACCTCGCCCCTGCTCTGGATGTGCACTACTTGGTAGGAAAGCATGTAGGCAATCTCCACCTCGATGGCCATCTCTGCCAGCTTGTTGCGCACCATCGGGTGCTGAATCAGCGGCTTCCCATCCACTATCGTCTCCGAGGCGAACTTTACGGTCTCGTCGAAACACCGCCGGGCCGCAGCCGAGTGAGATAGCGATGACCTCTCGAAGTCCAGCAGGGTCATCCCGGCATACCAACCCCGGTTTATCTCCCCCACCACGTTCTCCTTGGGAATCCTCACGTTGTCAAAAAATGTCTCGTTGAAAGGATGCCCCCCCGACATGTCGATAATTGGCCTTACCGAAACGCCGGGCGTCTTCATGTCGGCCAGGAACATGGTGATGCCCCGGTGCTTGGGGGCGTCGGGGTCCGTGCGGGCCAGTAACAGAATCCAGTCCGAGTAGTGGGCCTGGGACGTCCATATCTTCTGCCCGTTGATCACCCACTCATCGCCATCCAGCACCGCCCGAGTCCCGAGCGAAGCCAGATCCGACCCCGACTCCGGCTCCGAGTACCCCTGGCACCACACCACCTCGCCCCGCGCAATGCCACCCAGGTGCTGCTTCTTCTGCTCCTCCGTCCCATGCACCATTATGGCCGGTCCTATGTACCCGATGCCTTCGCCATCTCGGCCGGGAGCGTAAGCATAGGACCATTCGTCGGTGAAGATGGCCTGCTGCATGTGGCTCGCGGCCGCGCCGCCGTACTCCTCGGGCCAGGAGAGGGCAAGCCAGCCCTGGTTGGCCAGCTTTTTGCGCATGTTCATCTCGGTTACATGGGCCTCTTCGCTGCCTTCCACGGCGAAGGAGTCGTCCGACCACTCTTTGGCGAGAAAGTCCTTCACCTCCTGCCGAAATGCTTGCTCTTCTCCGGTGAATTGATATTTCATGTTCCCCCCTGTACCGACGGCTGTACTGCTTCTTTAGCCCGGGATGCCCTCCATAGTATCATCCAAACCCTTGATATTCGATATAGTCTCGGTCAGCCCTCCAAGAGAACGACATGAAACTTGAACTCGCCAACTATCCCGTGAAACACATTAGCCTGAGTGACGAGACCCGCTACGCAGACGGCGAACTCTACGTGGACGCCTGTGATGTCCGAGCCAGGATGATGGACGATGCTTATTTCGAAGACGTAACCGTCCACGTCGCCCACCCCGGCGACTCCACCCGGATCATCCACGCCGTGGATGTGGTCGAGCCCCGAGCCAAGCAGTCGGGGGCCGGCTGCGTCTTCCCAGGCGTCCTAGGCCCGCCCACGCAGGTCGGCAGCGGCAGGACTGCCCGACTCACCGGAATGGCCGTCCTGTCCACGTCCGAACCCGCACCCGGTGAAGGTTACTACTGGCGGGAAGCCCTGCTGGACATGTCTGGCCCCGGGGCCCGGTATTCCCCCTTCTCTCAAAACGCAAATCTGGTCGTGGAAGTCACTCCCAAGGTTCCAGGCCCCGAAACTCCCGCCGAAGACCTTGAGATGATTAACACTATCCGCGGGTCGGCATTCAGCCAGCGCCTGAACTTGGCTATCAGGGAAGCGCAGATTGGGCTGGCATCCTATCTCGCCGAGACCGTAGCAGGCCTACAATCTTCCTCTATCGACACTTACGAGCTTACGGATGTTGACCCGGGCCTGCCTCGGGTCGCCTATTGTGCGCAGGTCATGGGTGAATTCCTATATGGCCAATCGATAGGATGGCAGCCTACCTTGCTTCATCCCAATGAACTCATGGACGGCGCATTGTACCGCCCATTCAACACCCCAGGCGCAGTCAGGACGACCATCTATCATCACCTGAATAACCCCCTCATTAACCATCTCTACCAGCGGCATGGAAGGGACCTCAATTTCCTGGGCGTCCTCCTCGTCCCGGCCGGCCCGGAGAAACTGACAGAGAAGGAACTGGGCGCTGGTTACGCCACCAAGCTCCTCAGGATGATGACCGCCGACGGTATTGTCATATCCTGGATGGGCGGCGGACACCTGGCCGTCGACCCCATGCTGCTCATCAGAAACTGTGAGAGGGCAGCCATAAGTGCAACACTCCTCAGCCCCGAGATGGCCCAAACCCCCGACGACACCGGATTCGTCTACTTCACTCCGGAAGCCGAATCCATCGTCAGCACCGGCAACTATGAGCAAGAAGTAGTCCTTCCGCCCGTTGACCGCGTCATAGGCGGCAATGCGATATTCGTGTCGGGTGACGATCCAAGGAATTCGTTCGCTACCCGAATCACCCAGATTCTCGGAGCTACCCAGACCTTTGGAATAGGTAAGCTAACCGGTACGGCATATTGAGGGTAGTATCGACACCGGAATCGGGTAGAATAGGGCCAGCCCGTCCCGAGAGGTACCCACTCAGCATTTCAGGGGGAGAGCATGACTACTACCGACTACGAACCCAACGTTGTCCTGGCTACAGGTGAATATGACACCATCGGCACCCGACCCATCAGGCACGACGGAGTTGACAAGGTTACCGGCCGCGCCCGTTACGGCGCAGACTTCCAGACCAGCGACCTTCTCCACGGCAAGATTCTTCGCAGCCCCCACGCCCACGCCCGCATCATCTCTATAGACACCTCCAGGGCAGAAGCCTATCCGGGCGTCAAGGCAGTAGTAACCGCAGCAGACTTTCCCTCCGGCACGCAGGAAGGTGAAATGCAGATGGGCGAGATCAGCATGAGCCTGCGCTTTATGCGCGACAACGTGCTAGCCAGCAAGAAAGTCCTGTACCCCGGACACCCAGTGGCCGGAGTAGCTGCAGTCAACGCCCACGTCGCTGAGGAAGCCGTCAACCTCATAGAAGTCGAGTACGAAGTCCTCGACCCCGTGCCCACCGTCCGCGATGCCATCGCCGACGGCGCTCCCCTTCTCCACGACGACCTCAAGACCGAGGAGTTCGGCCAGCAGACCGACAAGGTGAGCAACGTTGCCAGCCACTTCCAACACGTTATGGGCGACGTGGAAAAGGCCTTCGCAGATTCCGACCACGTCATCGAGCGGGAGTTCGACACCAAGACCGTCCATCAGGGCTATATCGAGCTCCACAACGCCACCGCATTCTGGAACCGCGATGGCCGGGTCACCATATGGTGCAGCACCCAGGGCCCCTTCGAGGTCAGGGATGCCACTGCCAGCATCCTTGGATTGGACGTTTCACAGGTCAATCTCGTGCCCATGGAGATCGGCGGTGGATTCGGGGGTAAGTTCGAGCCCTACGGAGACCCGGTTGCTGCACTTCTCTCAAAGAAGACAGGACACCCGGTCAAGATTGTCATGACCCGCTCCGAAGAGATTGAGAGCACGGGCCCGACCCCCGGCTCATACATCAGGATCAAAATGGGCGCCACCAACGATGGCAAACTCACGGCCGCGCAGGCCTACCTCGCCTACGAGGCCGGTGCTTATCCCGGATCACCCGTCGGTGCTGGAGCCCTCTGTGTATTCGGCCCCTACGACATTCCCAATGTCCTGATAGACGGTCTGGACGTAGTGGTCAACAAGCCCAAGACCGCTGCCTACCGGGCCCCGGGTGCCACCAACGCCTCCTTCGCCTCCGAGACCGTCGTAGATGAACTCGCAGCCCTGGTCGGTATGGACCCCATCGACTTCCGGATCAACAACGCTTCCAAAGAAGGTACCCGCAGGGCCGACAGCGTACCGCACCCCAAGGTTGGGTGTGTTGAAGTGCTCCAGGCCATGAAAGACCATCCCCATTGGAACACGCCTCTAGAGGGTGAAAACCAAGGACGGGGCGTGGGCCTCGGGTTCTGGATGAACTTTGGAGGCCCGGCAAGTTGCACCATTAAGGTCAATGCGGATGGCACCGTCGCCCTTCGGGAAGGGTCTCCCGACATCGGGGGCACCAGGACAACCATCGCCATGATGGCCGCCGAGACCCTCGGCATCCCCGCTGAGAGCGTGGTGCCTGGAGTTGTCGATACCGACTCCGTGGGCTACACCAACGGCACCGGCGGCAGCAGCGTTACTTTCAAGCAGGGCCTCGCGGCCCACGAAGCTGCCGAGCACGTGAAGCAGCAGATGCTGGCCCGAGCCGCGACCATCTGGGACATCGACCCCGACTCCATAATGTTCGAAAAGGGCGTTTTCTTCTCCGAGTCGGACCCCGAACTCAAGATGACGTTCGCCGAACTCGCCTCCAAGATCGAGGAGACCGGCGAGCCGGTTGTTGGAGTGGGTAACGTCCAGGCCACCAAGGCTGGGGCGTCCTTCGCTGGATCAATTGCCGACGTGGAGGTCGACCCCGAGACCGGCAAGGTGAAGATCCTCCGCTTCACCATGGTCCAGGACGTGGGCAAGGCCATCCATCCCAGCTACGTCGAGGGACAGCTGCAGGGCGGCGGCGCCCAGGGAATCGGCTGGGCCATGAACGAAGAGTATTTCCTCAACCAGGATGGCCAGGTCGTCAACTCCAGCCTTCTTGATTACCGCCTCCCCACCAGCCTCGACCTACCCATGATCGACACCGTGATCGTTGAAGTTCCCAACCCCGGTCACCCCTACGGTGTGCGGGGTGTCGGGGAGGCGAACATCATCCCGCCCGCGGGGGCCCTGGCCAATGCCATCGCCGACGCGGTAGGCGTAAGGCTGGAGACTCTCCCTATGAACCCCACCGCCGTTCGCGAAGCCATCAAGGCCCGGGGCTAGCGATTGGCAGGACTCGGTTTAGCGGGGAGCACAGAGTAATGCGATTCGATGGCAACGTCTTCTACCACGGGCTGGAGGTGTATCCCGTTGACCGGATGGTTGAAGAGTGGCGACAAACCGTAAAGCTCTACGACCAGACCGGCTTTACCGGTGTATGGATCGGGGAGCATCACTTCTGGTACGCAGGCTACCACGTCGCCGCCCCGAGCCCCGTGCAGGTGTGCACCCATCTGGCCTCCGTCACGGAGAGGCTCAGGGTCGCGCAGAGCGCCTGCATCCTCCCCGACTACCACCCCATCCGCCTCGCCGAGGAGCTGGCCATGCTGGACCAGATGACCAGGGGGCGCCTGGACGTTGGCATAGCACGGGGCACCAACAGCTCCGCTTCCATTCAGTTCAACATAGACGCCGACCGACGCAACAAGGAGCGCAACTACGCCCTGTTTAAGGAGACCCTGGACATCATGATCAAGGCGTGGACGCAGGATGCTCTCGTCCACCAGGGTGAGTTTTATACGTTCCCGGTCCCCGGCTGGACTCAGAATAACCCTCAGATATACACTGGAGACACCTCCCACTACGGCCCCAACGGAGAGCTCATCGGCCTGGGCGTCGTGCCCAAGCCCTATCAGAAGCCTCATCCCCCCATCTACCAGGCCGCCGACTCCACAGAGTCCTATATCTTCGCCGCAGAGAGAGGAATTTCCGTCACGGGTTTCGCGCGTACTCTTGAGGGAACGAAAGAGGCCTGGACGGCGTATCGGGACACCGCCTCTCGGGTTTCCGGACACGATATTCCCATGGGTCAAACCGCCAACGGAGACACCCTCAACATCATGCGCATGTTCTACATTGCCGACACCATGGAGGAGGCAATCAAGGACGCCCGGGACGGCATAAACGCTCACCATGACGTCACCTTTGGCCTTAGCCGCAACTGGAACCGTAGCGGCGTCATTGCCAGGGACGAGGACATAACTCCCGACCAGAAGAACATGGAATGGTTCGAATTCGCTATGGAGAAAGACGCCATCCTAGTCGGCACCCCCGAGACCGTCGCGGAAAAGATCGAAAGGCTCCAGACAGAGCTCAATTGCCGGCACGTAACGCTCTGGCCCAACCCATCCTACGTTCCCTTCAAGAAGGTTTACCGCAGCCTGGAACTCTTCGCCGATAAGGTCATACCTTACTTCGAAAGGAAGAAATCCCCGGCTTTGCAGGTCGCCGGTTAACAGAGGCCCCCAAACAAGAAACCACAGCGAAATTGAAAGGACACCCCATGGCCGAAGATCGAGTTCTGATAGTAGACGGAGCACAACATCACAAGTGGACCCGTGAGACGTTCGAGGACATCCGAGAAGGCGACATCAGCGCCATCAACATCACCCTCGCCATCTGGGAAAACTGCCGGGAGACGATCGCCGAGATCGGGCAATGGTATCGGCGCTTCGACCAATTCTCCGATCTGATCATGCCCGTCTACACCTCCGATGACATCCGCGCCGCGTACGAGGCAAAGAAGACCGGAATCCTGTTCGGCTTTCAGAACACGTCGCCCATCGAGGACAACATCGAGTTCGTGGCCGTATTTGCCAAGCTCGGGGTCCGGGTCATGCAGCTCACTTACAACACCCAGAACCTCATCGGCTGCGGTTGCTATGAGCCCAACGACAGCGGCCTCACCTATTTCGGCCGGGACGTCATTGCAGAGATGAACCGGCACGGCGTGGTCATCGACCTCTCCCACACCGGCGAACGCACTTCCATGGACGCTATCGAAGCCTCGACCCAACCCGTAGCCATCACCCATGCCAACCCCCTCTGGTGGAAAGACGTCCAGCGCAACAAGTCGGAGGACATGATGCGGGCCCTCGCCGAGAACGGCGGGGTGATGGGTCTTGGCACCTACCCCAACCTCTTCGCCCCTGATGGCACCCTTGAGCAGTTTTGCGACATGGTGGCTCGCACAGTGGAGTTCATGGGCATCGACCACGTGGGTCTCGGCAGCGACCACAACACCGGCTTCCTCCCCGACGAAAAGCGCTACTGGGCCCGAGGTCGATGGTCGCGGGAAGTGCCTAAATTCATGAGCGCCAAGGGGTTCCACAGTCCTAAGTGGCCCCAGGTCGACTGGCCCGAGTGGTGTGAAAAGCCCTCGGGACTCCGCGTAATCCCCAACGGCCTCCGAGAGAACGGTTTCAACGAGGAAGAAGTCACCAAGATCATGGGCGGCAACTACCTCCGGCTTATTGACCAAGTGAGCGCCGCGGCCAATTAGGAGACATAGCACCGCCATGGGTTGCGGTGACTTCGGGGGTCTAGCTGTGATACGTCCGCTTCCGGAACTGATACGCACATGAAACCAAACCCCCGCCGGAGCCCGACCCTTTGAGATTCGATGGCAACGTCTTCTACCACCTCCTCGAACGTTACCCTCCTGACCTCTTGATGGAAGAGTGGCGCGAAGAGGCCGAACTCTTCGACCAGGCCGGCTTCACCACCATCTGGATCGGGGAGCAGCACTTCTGGATTGCGGCCCCTAACCCAATCCTCATAAACACCCATCTTGCCACCCACACCAAGCGCCTAAGGGTTGGGCAGAGCGCCTGTGTGCTTCCCGACTGGCACCCCATCCGCCTCGCCGAGGACCTCGCGCTCCTCGATAACATGACCCGGGGCAGGCTCGACGTGGGCGTAGCCCGGGGCGTCAATACCCTGGCCGGAATCACATTCAATGCCGACGCCGATCGTCGGGACCAAGCCCGCAACTATGCGCTTTTCAGCGAAACCCTGGACGTGCTCATCAAGGCCTGGACAGAAGACGCCTTCGTTCACGAAGGTCGGTTTTACAACTTCCCCCCGACCGGCTGGAAGGAGCATGGCGAGCGCATATACTCCGACAACCCGGCCCACTACTCCTCTGACGGGGAGATCATTGCCATGCCTGTCCGCCCCAAGCCCTACCAGAAACCCCATCCCCCCATCTGGCAGGCTGCAGACTCAACCGCTTCCTACGCCTTCGCAGCTGAGAGAGGACACGCCGCTACCTGTCTCAGCCGCTCCTTTGAAGGAGTCAGGGAGGCTTGGACTACCTACAAGGAGACCGCTTCCCGGGTCTGGGATCGCGATGTTCCAATGGGCCGCAGCGCAGATGGCAAGACCCTCAACGTCATGCGCACCTGCTATGTCGCTGACACCCAGGAGCAGGCCGAGAAAGAGGCCCGGGAGGGCATTAACCGCTGGTATGACGTTACCGTAGGCCTGAACGCCAGCCGGGGAAAACAGTCGTGTGTCGCTTCCTGGGAGACGCTGAAAGACCGGGACATGAATGCTGAGTGGTTCGACTTCCTGATGGAGAAGGAGATCATCTGGGTCGGGTCACCGGAATACGTCGCCGAGCGCATTGATCACCTCCGCACCGAGCTTAACTGCGACCACGTCACCATCTGGCCTAACCCCGTCGGAGTGCCCTTCAAGAAGGTGATGCACAGCCTCGAACTCTATGCCGAGCGGGTCATGCCCATGTTCGACGAGCCAGTGATCAGTGTGGGCCCGTCTAGGCAGGACATCCTTCAACCTCTCACTTAATTGGACAAAACCAGGCACTGCTCACTGCTTCAACGCATTCCAGCGATATATCATCCCGTGCCGACAGTCCAGCAGCTCTCCGTAACGGACTTGAATAGAATCACACCATCCCGCCTTGTACATGTTGCACTGGTCTTCTCAGTCGTCCTGAGCATGATTGCCTGTTCTCCTGAGCCTACACCTACTCCCCAGCCCACCCCAACCCCTACCATATCGCCGATGACACTAGCTGCGTTTGTGGATGGCTACTATGAGGTGGGTCCCGACTTATCTCCGGGCGCCTACATTGCCGTAAGAGACCCCAGCAGGGACCCGGACAGGACCCAGTCTTTGGGTAGAATGACTGTTGACGAGATTGTGAGCGAGTTATCGGGGGCCACTATTCCGCCCTGCATCTGGATTCGACTCAATTTCTTCTCGACGGAGGTTGGTCGGACCCCGACAAGGGCCTATGGCAGCTTCATCCAAAACGATATGATTCTTCAGCTTGAGCAGGTCAACTTGTTCCGGGATGAGGCCATTGTTGAAATTGATGAATCGGATGAAGCCTTCTACTCAAGCAATTGCGACTTGTGGCTGCCGATAGAGGAGTATCGTCTCAGGGAAGGGGATATCCGGGAAACCGCTCCTGAATATCGTGCTACCGTAGAAGCGTTGTGGGAAGCAAGGGAGAAGCAGCAGACAGAATCCGACGAGGACAGTTGACATGACCATGGGAACTATCGGCGTGGAGGTTACTGGGGCCAACGCCTCCGAAAGCGTTCAGCAGATACAGCGCCTGGAAGAGCTGGGCGTCAAGGCTGCGTGGGCTACTTCTGGTGGAGACTCTGACCCGATTACCCTACTGGCAGTTGCCGCCATGCGCACCGACTCAATACTACTTGGCACTTCCATCGTACCCACCTGGCCCCGACACCCCATCACCACCGCCCAACAGACCAGCGTCATAGCTCACCTGGCTCCGGGCAGATTCCGGCTCGGCATCGGGCCCAGCCACCATTCGGAAATGTACGAACCCTTCCGCTTCAACTTCCGAAAACCCCTGACCAACCTGCGCGAGTACCTGAAAATCGTGAAGCCACTGGTACAACAAGGCTCGGTAGAATTCGATGGCGAGATGTACAGCGCCCACGTCTCCGCTTCTGACTCCTTCTCCGAGCTACCGGTCATGGCCTCGGCGCTCCGGCCCAGGTCGTTCAGGCTGTGTGGCGAAGAGGCGGACGGCGCGATAAGCTGGGTCTGTCCGCTGGCCTATCTTAGGGACTCCGCTCTTCCGGCCATGCGAGAAGGCGCACAGGCCGCCGGACGCCCGACGCCACCGCTCATCGCCCACGCCGTGGTCTCGGTCCGTGAAAACTACGAAGAGGTCAAAGAGGCCGCCCTTGAGGAGATGGCGTACTACCCCACGGCGCCCTTCTACCAGCAGATGTTTGCCCTGGCGGGGTTCCCGGAGGCGGAAGAGTTAAACGGCTGGAGCGACCGTATGCTCCGGGAGATAGTCATTTCCGGCTCCGAAGACGATGTCGCACCCAGACTTAAAGCGTTCTTCGCTGCGGGCGCTGAGGAAGTGCTTGTTTCCATCATCTCCGCCGGCCCAGACAAACAGGCCTCCTGGGAACGCTCCGCCCGACTCCTGGCCACCCTCTAATCATCCCAATAGGGCGTGTAGCCGGTGGTGGTGAGACGGTCTAGCCCCGTAGCGGTGACTTCGTACATGTCCTCGACCTTGACGAAGACTGTCTCGCCGCCGACCTCCACCGAGGTCTCGGGCTCCAGACAGATGACCATTCCCTCTTCCAGTTGTGCATCCACCATCATCATGTCGGGGCGGTAGATGATGGGGAGCTCACACGCCCTCAGCCCGACACCATGTCCCAAGGAATAAGGCGTGGTCGGGTAACCCGACCTGGCAAGGTGGTCGTTTACCGTTCGGTCAAGGTGGGACACCCGGACACCGGGTTGGGCCTCGGCCTCCGTGGCCCGGTGGGCCTCCATCAGCACTTGCCATGCCTTTTGCACGGGCGCAGGAGGTTCACCCGCAAACCCTGTCCGGCACATATCGGAGCCGTATCCGCCCTTCACGTAGCATCCCCAGTCGAAGGCCATAGTCCCGCCTGACTCGAGCTTGCTGCCCTTTGGAAACCAGCCAGCGGTAACCTGGCTCTCACCCTTGATGCAAACGTTGTGGGTGATGAATTCGGCGCCCTGGGCCCGCATAGTTCCATCTATGGCCGATAGCACCTCGAAGTCCAGGGCGCCTTCCTGCATGGCCTTCAGCCCAGCCTCACCTCCTGCGGAAGCGATTTCGGCGCTGGAGCGGATCAGCTTTACCTCTTCCGGATGCTTCACCTGCCGGGCCATGGCCAGAGGCATGTACGCGTCCAGGAAAAGTGCCTCGGACATCATCCTCTTCATGCCATCCCAAAGCTGGAAGGGCATTGCATCGACGCC
This sequence comes from Dehalococcoidia bacterium, assembly GCA_965207225.1. Lineage (GTDB taxonomy): Bacteria > Chloroflexota > Dehalococcoidia > Plut-88900 > Plut-88900 > Plut-88900. Next base: position 913,199 of record CBDBLV010000005.1, on the reverse strand, counting down.
TACGCGTCGGGCCTTGAGGCTGCGCAGCTTGCGGGACAGGATGTCGACCCAGATCTCGGCCTGGCTGATGCTGGAAACCCAGGACGGAGTCGGGACGAATTCCGTGATCCAAGGGTAGTCAGGCATTGGATTGTCGACCACCTTGTCCACGTAGGGAATGTAGAGCGAGGCCTCGCCTTCCTGGGTGACTATTGCGGCAAACCAGTCGTAGGCTTCGCAGATGAGAAAGACTCCGAAGTCGGTGGCGTAGCGGATGTTGTCGTGGCCCATGAGAACCAGGGCGTCGACGTCGGCGTCCCTCATAACTTGGGAGACCTTGTCTGTCCGGTGCCGGCGCAGACCGTCCCAGTCGATTTCCGGGTAAGAGTACATGCTCACCTCCCCATGAGTGCCGTCATATGCTGCCGGGTGTTCGTGCCGCTATTCTAGGGCCTTTCTCGTCCGAGAGGCTAGCAGCCGAACCAGTTGTGGGGGTGAGGTTTGATTGAACATTGATTGAACGTTGATTGAACTCGTAGCTGGTTTGATTGAACGACGCCTAAAGGGATTGCTGGGGATTTTGCGTGGTGCAGGGAGGAGAGGACGGCATGGGGTGGGCGGGGATGACCGGCGAGATGTGACAGTCGGGTGTGGGCCACCCCCGCTCGTACTTCGAGAGCCTCAGCATGAGCGGCCCCACACCGGGGATCACCCTCACCCTCTTGGTCCCCCTCTTCCTTACAGGCCCTAAGGGAGAGGGGGAGAGAAGAACAGAGGCAGAGGTTGGCGCAGAAGTGCCAACCTCTGCCTCTAGTTCAATACTGGGTAGAAAGGAAGGGATGCTTCTCAGCACCATAGGGGGATCCTCACCCCGCACCGGGGAGTGCGACCCGCCGGTCGCCCCTACGAGAACCCGGCCCCGCACATCTGGGATGGCGGTGGAAGATAAGTTGTTCGGTTGTGGGGTTTGGGTTTGCATTTTGTTTGTGTTGAAGGAGGTTGGCGATGGAAGACGCACCTGGAGCGGTGACCCCGTAGGGTGTCGCTGGCCCGGCCGTACAGGGTCGGTCAGTCCGGTCTCGCCTCACTGGACGGTCGAACCGCGGCCGGCAGAAGCCCCTATCTTTAGTGTCGGCTTGGAGGCGTCCCAAGGCTGGGGACGTGTCTCCGCCGCTGCCTAGATCTGGCTGTGTAGGCGGACATACGGGTCCGTCATCCGTCACAGGTTCCAATAAACGGGTTAGCTGCGCTGCACCTACATGCAGGAAGGGGAATGTCCAGAGTCATGTCCCCACGCAGGAGTACGGGGTTTCCAGTTCGCCGCCTGTATCCAGGAACCCGGAGTGGCGGTCTGCCCAGTTTCATTTGCTGAAGCGGACGGAGAGCCGAGCGGTCCTCGGCTACGGGCGACCCCGTTCCGCTCCTTAGGTCGGGTTGCTCCAGGGCGTCTTTCCATCGCCTGGGGGGACAGGGGAAGGGTCGGGACTGGGGTGGAGGAGATGGCGTCTTTCGCTTGTGCCGCAACCTGCTCGCCTCACAAGGGAGGGCGACCAGCCGGTCGCCCCTACGGGAGGGGAGAGGCATTGGGATGGGCTTGGGCGTTGAGTCCCCTCGGGCGCCGGGGTTGTTCCCCTGGGTTTTCGGTTCCTCCTTAAGGTAGATGTAGGGTCTAGACTTAGAACAAATATAAGGCTCAAGTGTTTGCATGTCAAGGGGTAGGTCACATTTATGGGGGGAATATCCCCCGGTCCCCCAAGGTAACCCTCACCCCCTTGATCCCCCTCCCTCCACCTACCCCCGGATTAAATTGGTTCCCACCCGCCCGCCCTGTTTTATTGAATTATCGGGAATGCTGCCAAGCAGCATTCCCGATAATTCGTTACCAAGGGGGGATGCCAGGAAGGGGTGAGAGTGGCAATGAGTAGGGTGGGCTTAGGGAGGGGTGCTGGAGATCCCTCGCGGGGCATCGGAATGACAGTGAGGAGGGTGGTTGGTTATGGAGGCATGCGACGGGTCGGCAAGGGGTGGGCCGCCCCCCGCTCATACCCCTCGAGGGACTCGGGGCATGCTTGAGAGGGTCTCAGCACGAGTGGCCCAGCCCACACCGGGGATGGATGCCCGATCGGAGTCTGGAATGACGGAGATAGGGGGGAGGGGGGAGGAAGAGGGGTAGTGAATGCTCGGGTGGGATGGGAGACCTGCACCTCCCTTCCCCAGATTCCTCACTGCCGTTCGGAATGACAGTGAGGGGGGTGATTGGCTATGGAGGCATGCGACGGGTCGGCAGGATGTGGGCCTCCCCCCGCTCATACTTCGAGGGCCTCAGCACGAGCGGCCCCACACCAGGGCAACCACAAGGGATTGCCCCTACCGGGAGGGGAGGGACGTGAGTGGGCAAGTCCTAGATTCCTCCCAGGGCATCGGAATGGGAGATAAGGGGGCTTTGGCAAACTTACATGCGACTTAGATCATGCAGGCCAGTGGTAAACTAGCGCCCTACGCGATCCGGTACCCCGCTTAATAAGGAGAGGGCAAGTGAGCATTGAGGAACGCGCCCAGTCTATCTACCAGGATGCCATCGCCATTGACGGGCTGAATATCAGCAACTGGGAGAGCCCTGCGGTCTACCAGAGCCTGAGCAACGGCAACCTCACCGCCATAAACGCCACCATCGCCGTTTGGGAGGGGTTCGAGGAGACGATGGACCATGTGGCAGGTTGGAAACGGCGTTTCCGAGAAATGCCTGCAACCCTCTCCCAGGTCAAGTCGGTTGACGATATCTTCAAGGCCAAGGAAGACGGAACCGTCGGCATAATTCTCGGGTTCCAGAACGCTTCTCCCATCGAGAACAAGCTAGACAGGCTTGAGCTTTTTCACGATCTCGGCGTGAGGGTCATCCAGGTCACCTATAACGAAAGGAACCTGCTGGGCAACGGCTGCTGGGAGCGCACCGACGAGGGCTTGAGCAATTTCGGGGAGGATGCGGTGAGGGAGATGAACAGGTTGGGGATTCTTATTGACCTGTCCCACGTCGGGGACCGGACCACCCTGGAGACGGCCGAACTTTCGGACAAGCCCGTGTCTGCGACCCATGCTAACGCCCGCTCCTTCTTCGATCACGTCCGCAACAAGACTGATGATGCCCTGAAGCTCATCGCTGAGAAGGGCGGAGTCATCGGGGCCAATGCCTTTCCGCCCTTCCTTCCCAAGAGCTTCGAGTCGACCCTGCAGGACTATGTGGACGCGATCGACGACCTAGTGGACAGGGTCGGCATAGACCACGTCGCCATAGGAACGGACTACACGCAGGACCAGTCAAACTCCTTCTTCGACTGGCTGTTCTCCCAGCAGGGCACCAAGATAAAGCCCCGCCCGGTGCCCTACCCCTCTCCCCTGCTTCATCCCAAAGGTATGGAGACCCCCGACCGATTCGGCAACATCGCCCTGGAGCTCTTGAATCGAGGGTACGGCGAGGACGACATCAGGAAGATACTGGGCGGAAACTGGGTGCGGCTGCTGCGGGAAGTCTGGGAAGACTAGCGTATAATCACCGTTCCGGCCCGTGTTCTGACAACCGGGCCTCCTGGGCCTGCTTTTCGCGCAGGCTCTTCCGCTCGCAGAGTTACCCTCGTCCGAATCGTCAAGAAGTCGGTATTAATCCCCTTTGGCAAGACATCCTTGATACAGAACGCTCCACCCACCGGGCGGCGCTGGCTCGTCATCGGGTCCCTGACCTCGGGCCACGCCATCAGCATCTCCATCATCATGACCATTGGGCTGATGCTGCCCGACATGACCGCCGATCTGGGCCTGTCGCCCCTGCAGCAGGGTGTACTGGGTGCATCGGCGACCCTGGCAGTGCTATTCCTCAACATACCCACGGCATGGATTGCGTCGCGGTTCCGACCCTGGAGGATGGCGGGCCTAGGCTTAATCGTTGTCTCGGGGTTCACTTTCATGCAGGGTTGGGCCCCGAGCTTCCTTCTCCTTCTACTGGGCAGGCTCGCCATGTCCATGGCCTATTCCCAGACTGAAGCTGCCACCGCCCTGCTGATCCAGCAATGGTCGACTCCCAGGCAGGTCGCCCGGACCAACGGCCTGATGATTTCCGGAAGCGACATCATTAACGGCCTCGCGCTGCTCATGACGCCGTTTCTTATCGACTGGCTCGGTGGATGGCGGAACACCATGTACTTGTGGTCGGGTCTTGCCTTGCTCAGCGCGCTCAGCTGGATAACGCTGGGCGGAGAACGGCAGACGCCGGAATACGTGGAGCGGTTCCGGTCCCAGAGAGGATCGCCTCTGGCCAGCATATTCAAATACAAGCAACTCTGGCTATTGGGTGTAGGGATGGCGGGGGGTCTGGCCCTTGAGAGCGCTTTCAACGTGTTCTGGCCGACCCTGGCGCAGCAGGAATTTGGAGTCGATCCCCGCATTGTCGGGCTTGGGCTTGCAATGTACATGTTCGCCGCCGCCCCCGCTGAGCTGTTTGTGGTCTCACTGTCGTTTCTTCAGAGCAGGCAGCTAACGGTGATGGCAGTGACAGGAATAGTGACCATGGTCACCCACATGGCGCTGCTGTTCACCGACTCAGAAATCCTGGTGGTTCTCATCAACGTCTTCCGCGGATTTTCCATCTGCTACTTTCCGGTCATCGTTACCATGGCTTATCAGCTTCCCGGCATCCGACCGCGGGAGGTGGCCGTGGGGCTCGCTTTTATCTACACCGTAATGAACGCAGGCGCGGGGCTGGGGCCCCTTGTGGTAGGGGGGATTCAGCAGGCGACCGGAGACCTGCGGTCCGCGCTGTTTGTTACTACCTTCTTCTCACTGACTCTCGTGGTCTCGGCTCTGCTCCTCAAGCCTATGATGGGCTCTCGTGCAACCGAGGATCAGGTATCGGCATAGGCTACCCTCAGACCCTGCGTGATATAGTCGCCTTCGAATGCATCTGAGAAATCACCGGGAGGCACGACATGAGCGATATCGACAGAATTCTGGAAACATGCAAGACCGTGGCGGTGGTGGGCCTGTCCCCGCGACCGGAGAGGGACAGCAATGGGGTTGCGGCCTATCTGCAAGAAATGGGGTATCGCATCATCCCCGTGAACCCCTCAGCCACAGAGATCCTGAGCGAAAAGTGCTACCCCGACCTACGCTCGGTTCCAGATCCCGTGGATGTGGTCGATATCTTTAGACGCGCTGAGGAGGTACCGGCGATAGTCGACGACGCTATCAAAATAGGCGCAAAGGCCGTGTGGATGCAGAAGGGGGTTGTGAGCGAGGAAGGGGCGGCGGCGGCCAGGGCCGCGGGTTTGATGGTGGTGATGGACGAGTGCATGGAATGCGAGGTGAGGGGTCGGGTGGGGGGTTAGGGGTGGGAGGGGGAGTAGATATCCTTTAGAAGGGACGTTGACTCAGATATAGAGGAATGGGAAGTCCTTTCTTAGCTCTCTAATGCAACTCTATTACTTCGGCAACCCCCGCTCGTCGTAGAGATAATCACCGTGCTCCACGGCGGAAGGCCAGTCATTACGTATCATAGCGGCACATCGTTTTGAAATAGCGCGCATCTTCCTGAGTCGTTCTTCTACCTCCCGCCTTCGCTCCAACCGTTCTTTCAAAGCTATTGTGACTGCCTCAGTCATCGTCTCCCCAGTCAATTCGGCTAATTCACGAGCCAGTCGATAGGTCTTTTCGTTCTTGATGTTGAGAGCCACCTGATTCACCTGTCTTGAATGCCATCAGTCAGTTTATCACCCCCCTATGTAAAACATGCCTCCTCCCAATTGACACCGAAGCCGGGTAAAGGTATGTTTTGGGCCGCTTCTGGCCCCCTCTCCAGCCGGCTTCCGACATGCCTCAAGCTGACGTCATATTTCACAACGGCAAGGTGATAACCGTCGATGCGCGGGATACGGTAGCAGAGGCCGTTGCAATCAACGGTAACAAGATCTCCGTTGTAGGGCCTGAGGCCGAGGTGTTGCGGGCGAAGGGAGAAGGGACACGGGTAGTCGACCTGGCCGGTCGGGCTCTTCTACCCGGTTTCAACGACGCCCACACGCACCTGGAACTTACGAGTTTGGGGCTAGCGCTTGCGGTGAGTTGCCACACGCCGCCGCACGAAAGCATCGACGACATTCTGGACACCCTGCGTGAGCACGCGGCAGCCACCCCCAGAGGAGAGTGGATTATCGCTCAAGGCAGCCTGTTCCAGGACATGCGCCTTAGAGAGAAGCGCTACCCCGACCGTCACGATCTGGACCGCGTCAGCGTCGAACATCCCATACTCTTCAAGACCAGCTATCACATGGTGGTGGTTAACTCCAAGGTCCTCGAGATTGCCGGCATTACCGCCGACACCCCCGATCCCCAGGGCGGGATTATCGAGCGGGACGCCTCCGGGCAGCCGACAGGTCGCATGAAGGACATGTACCACCGCCTACCAGTCCCCATGCCTGACTACGATACGGTTAAGGACGCTATCCGGCGCACGGGCCACGAGCGATTCCTCGCAAACGGCGTCACTAATGTGCAGGAGAAGTCTGAGACGGTGTCGGGCCTGACGGCGATGAGGGAACTAATCGACTCCGGCGAAATGCCCCTGCGGTTAAGCGTCTACATCCACGTGCCCGGCACCCTGTCCCTCGACAAAGTGCTCGAAGGGGATATAGGAGGGATTGAGTTTGATGATGAGTGGTTCAGGCTCGGGGGGGTGAAGCTGTTCAACGATGGCGGGTTCTCGGCCAGGGCCGCAGCCCTCGTGGACCCCTATGAAGGCCACCCCGACATCACGGGCAAGCTCGGATATGACGACCGGGAGCTCCGCAGGATAGTCCGTAAGGTGCACAGGGCCGGGCTTCAACTCCGCATGCATACCAACGGAGACCGCGCAATCAAGCAGTTGATCGACGTTTTCGAGACCGTATTCGGCATCCCCGCGGGCGTGGGAGACGACACGTCTCTCAGGCATCGGGCGGAGCATGTGGGCAATGTACTGCTCCGGGATGATTTGACTATTTCTAGACTTGCCAGCGCCAAGATACTCCCGTGCCCCAATCCAGCGTTCATCTACAGCGTTGCTGAGTTCGTGGCACCGTATCTCGGGCCTGAGAGAAGTCATCCGTCCTTCCGCTTCAGGACGCTGCTGGACGCCGGTTTTAATGTGCCCGGCAGTTCCGACTGCACGGGCACAGACCCCTGGCTCGTCAACCCCATGTTCGGACTCTGGTGTATGGTCAACCGTCGGACCTACTCCGGCGACCTCCTGGAACCCGAGGAAAAGGTGTCGGTGGCAGAGGCCATACGGATATACACGTGGAATTCCGCCTACTCTGAATTCCAGGAACAGGTAAAGGGGTCCATAGAAGTGGGCAAGCTCGGCGACCTGGTGGTGCTGGAGCGGGACCCCCTGACGGCGCCGGAGGAAGAGTTGAAGGACATCCGCATCGACCAGACGTGGGTAGACGGCAAGCAAGTCTATAACAGAGATGCTGGATAGGAGGCTCACAATGGCAGGCAGAGAAGAATATGGGCCCAACCACATCAATAACTACGAGCTGGGTGAAATGAAACCATATGGCAACTATCCCCAGTCTCTTTTGGACACCTTTAAGCAGAAGTCACTTATCGGGCCCAATGCCCACCTGAAGACTGAAGACGCCCACGCCGGCGTCCTGCAGATTGACCCCGGCACCGACTACGCCGCCCACACCCACGCCTGGCCCGAGGCATACTACATAATCCAGGGCACCGCCGACTGCACCTGGGGTGAAGACTCGTTCGTGTGTGAGCCGGGGACCATTATCTATGGCGACTCCTTTACCTCCCATGCCATGAAAATCACCAGCGAAGAGCCCTTGCTTGCCCTGATATTCAGCTGGGCCCCGGGCGGCGACCGAAGCGTCTACGATGAAGACGGAAAACTAATCTAAAGAACCTGGAAAAGCAAACTCACCCATGAAATTCAGCTACTACCTACCCTGCTACTACACGGATAAAGCCAAGCCTGCTGCCGAGCTCTACAAGGAAGCCGAATACCAGGCCCAGTACGCAGAGCAACTTGGCTACGACGCCGTCGTTATTCCTGAACACTATTTTATGAACTACCTGGCTGTCCCGAACCTCCTGATGTTCGCGGTCAGGGTCTCGCAGCTGGTTAAGCTGCGGGTTATGTCGGCGGTGATTCCGATACCACTCTATCACCCCCTCAGGCTTGCGCAGGACATTGCTTTTGCCGACGTGCTGTCGGAGGGCCGGCTGGAGATTGGGCTCGGGCGGGGGGCATTCGTGCATGAGTTTGAACGGCTGCAGATTCCCCGAGACCAGAACCGGGCCATGTTCAATGAATGCCTGGACATCATGATAAAGGCCTGGACATCCAAGGATGATTTCTCTTACGAGGGGGACTTCTGGCAGTTCCCGGAGACCACTGTTCTCCCCCGGCCCCTCCAAGATCCTCACCCTCCGATCTGGATGTCGGGCCAGTCTGACCTCTCGGTACAGTACGCGGTCTCCCACGGCTACAAGCTGATGAACACGCCTCTGCGCAGCGGGTTTGAAGCTCTCGAGGACACCTACGAGGTCTACTCAGATGCCCTCGATGAGTATGGCAAGACGGAGGAGGAATGCCCTCTCCTGATTCTTCGCAACACCTTCGTATCCGAGAACAGGGATGTCCTGGAACGGCAGGCGAACCACCTGCACTACAACCACCAGCAGTTCGTCACCGTCTACACGGGGCCCAGTGTTGTCAAAGAAGGCATGATCGAACCCCAGAACGTCCCCTACGAACCCTGGGAGGTCTTCGACAACGTCATAAGCGGTACGCCCGACGAGGCCATCGAAAAGGTCGAGCAATACCGAGACCTGGGCATCAAGTACGTCTGCGCCAACATGAGCTTTGGCGGGACACACGAGGAGGTGCTGGAATCCATGCGCCTATTCGCCGAGCACGTAATGCCCGCATTCCCGGACTAGCTGCACGGGCCTGTCGTGTATAATGCGAGCCGAAATCCGAGTCTTGCAACAGCAGTTGGGCGAGCGTGAAGAGGGAGAGGAAAATGGCGAAATTCAAGGTTGTCCACTACCTGAACCAGTTCTTTGCCGGAGTTGGCGGCGAGGAGAAGGCCGACATCGGCCCCGGCGCGCAAGAAGGCGCCGTCGGCCCAGGCATGGCCCTTAACAATGCCCTCAGTGGTGCCGGGGAAGTCATAGGCACCGTCTACTGCGGCGACAACTACATCTCCGAGAACTCGGAGCAGACGACCCAGGAAGTCGTCGAGCTCATCTCCCAGTTCAAGCCCGACATCGTAATTGCGGGCCCGGGTTTCGGCTCAGGTCGATACGGCCTGGCCTGCGGGCAGGTCTGCCAGGCGGTCAAGGAAAGCCTTGATATCCCCGCTCTCACCGGTGTCCACAAGGACAGCCCCGCCGCCGAGACCTTTAAGGGCAAGGTCCTGATGGCATCCACCAAGGACTCGGCTGCAGGAATGGCCGAAGCCATGTCCACCATAGCAAGCCTCGCATCCAAGCTGGTGAACAAGGAAGAATTGGGCCCAGCTATGGAGGAAGGCTACCTCCCCACGGGACGCCGAGTTAACCGCTTTTCAGACAAGACGGCCGCCGAGCGGGCTGTCGACATGCTCATGCGCAAGCTCAGAGGCGAGGACCCCAAAACGGAATGGCCTCTTCCCAAGTACGAGCAGGTCCCGCCTGCCCAGGCCCTGGCCAGCGCTTCCGACTCCACCATAGCCATCGTCACCGAAGGCGGCATCGTACACCGGGGCAACCCCGAAAAACTGGAGTCGGGGTGGGCCACCAAGTGGGTCAGGTTCGACACCGCCGAAGAACCGGAGATGACCCCCGACAAGTTCCAGAGTATCCACGGCGGCTTCGACACCACGGCTGCCAGTGCGGAGCCCAACCGCATGGTGCCGCTGGACGCCGCACGGGAAATGGAAAAAGAAGGAGACATCGGCAAACTCCACGATTACGTCTACAGCACGACCGGCAACATGGGCCCCATAGCCAGCTTCAAGCAGTTCGGGCAGGAGATTGCCGCAGAGCTTTCGTCGGCGGGGGTTCAAGGGGTGATCCTGACAGCAACCTGAGGCACGGGCACGCGTAGCGGCGCTACGCTTCAGAAGGAGCTGGAGAGGGCCGAACTCCCGACCGCCCTTGTAACAACCTTGTTCAACCTTGCCGAAGGAGTCGGGGCCAGCCGAATCGTCAAGGGCAAGGCGATACCACATCCAGTCGGAGACCCGAGCCAGTCCTACGAAGGCGAAAAGGAGCTGCGAAAGGACATGCTGAAGAAGGCCCTCGAAGCCCTCGAGACCGAGGTGGCATCGCCCACCGTCTTCTCCACCTAGTCTCCCACCCTATGACATCGTCCTCGCAAAGCAATGGTAAAGGCGCCCCCGTCATCAAGGGGGTCGCCTACTGTTTGGCCCATGTACCGGACCTGGTACGCCTCGGGTCTAAGCCTTCCCGGGACATTCCCGTCGATCCATCAGTTCTAGACCTTATTCACCGCCACCAGCGCGGCTTCGATGACGCCGTGGCTTACCCGCCTCACCAGGTCTTCGTCGGGAACCTCCGTCCCGATGACCTGAAGACCACGCCCAAGCCCTGGTACGAAAACCCGACCAACAGCGCTTCCAGGACCGGCCCCTACGGCGAAATCATGCCCCAGGCAGAGTTCTACGGATGGATGAAAGCATCAGACCAGTTCGACCTGATGTGGTTGGAGCAGGGATTTTTCGAAGAGGCCCGGCACGCAATGTCCGGTCATCCCCTGGTCTCCGATGACGACCTGAGCAATCTGGGCAACCCGACCCCGATTTCCGAAATCGAAAAAGCTATTGGAGAAGAAGAGGCCCTGCCCCTATACATGGATAAAACCCGACTCGTAGGCTGTTTGCGAAGAGGCCACGAAGAGGACAAGTCCCTCACTCCCGACTTCCTGATCGAAAACCTGTGCGCCAAGGCTTCAGCGGTCCTCGCTCTGCGGCACCTGCTGAGCACCGTCACGGAGACCCCCGCCGAGAACATAGACTACCTTCTCGGGTGCGGGGAAGAGGCTATCGGGGACCGGTACAACCGCGGGGGCGGGAACCTGGCCAAGGCCGTCGGCGAGATGAGCGGGTGCCTCAATGCCACAGGGTCGGACGTTAAGGCATTCTGCTGTGCCCCTAACCACGCCATCATCGTAGGCGGGGCGCTCATCAAGTCCGGGGTGTTCGAAAATGTGGCAGTGGTGGGCGGGGGGTCTTTTGCCAAGCTCGGCATGAAATACCGAGGGCATGTCACCAACGAAATGCCTGTCCTGGAGGATGTTCTGGCCTCCATTGCAGTCCTTATGGGACCGGACGACGGACAGAACCCCCATGTGCGACTAGACATGATTGGGAAGCACGATATTTCCTCGGGGGCTTCCAACCAGGCCATTACCCAGGCGGTAGTGGTTGATCCACTTAACCAGCACGGCCTGAAGATAACCGACATAGACCGGTTCGCCACCGAGCTCCACAATCCGGAGATAACCGAGCCCCAAGGCAGCGGCAACACCCCGCGCACCAACTACAGGATGCTGGGCGGCATGGCGGTCATGGCCAACGAGATTGATGCCTCCGGCCTGGAGCAGTTCGTGGAGGACCACGGGATGCTAGGATTCTCCCCCACCCAGGGCCATATAGCCTCGGCGGTGCCGTTCCTGGGCCACGCCCGAGACATGATCCTGTCGGGCGAGATAAGTCGGGCCATGTTCTACGCCAAAGGAAGCCTCTTTCTAGGTCGCATGACCCAGCTCGCAGATGGCATCTCCTTCATGCTGGAGCGCAACCACGAGTCTTGAGCGGAAATTGGGTGTAGACTAAAGCCGTTCAGCTGACGTTAAGAAACAGACGGGTCCTTCTTTGGAAAGCAGGAGGTGCGCCTTGGAATTCAAGGGTAAGAAAGTAATCGCTATTGGAGAACGGGACGGGGTACAGGGCCCGGCCATCGCAGAGGTGGTCCGGAGCGCCGGGGCGGAGGTGCTGATAGAGCAGACCCAGTGCTTCGTCTGAACTGCCGCGGGCGCCATGGACCTGGATGGTCAGGAAGAAATCAAGAAGGCAATTGAAGCCAACGGCAAGGACGACGTTATCGTGGTGCTCGGCTCGCCCGATGCCAACAGCGCCGAACTCTACGCTGAGACCGTGACCCACGGCGACCCCAGCTGGGCCGGGCCCCTTGCGGGCGTTCCCCTCGGCTTGCCGGTGTATCACGTGGTGGAACCCGTGGTTAAGGACTCGGTGGATGCCGGTGTCTATCAAGCGCAGGTAGGTGTGATGGACGTGGCATTGGAGAAAGACCAGATCGCTCAAGCCCTGGACAAGGTGCGGAACAAGGCGTAGATCTCACAATGATCGAGAAGGAGGGTGGATGATGGAAAGCAGGAAAAGGGTCGGGATGATGATGCCGTCGGCGGACGGCACCGCCGAGCCCGACTTCCAGATGGTGCTGGCACCTAAAGGCGTGGCTGTCCACGGACACCGCCTCTGGCAAGGAGACAACCGTCACGATCCAGAGACGCACTTCCAGGAGATGAATTCGGAGATTGAGTCGGCGGCTCGATACCTATCGACCGTCCGCCTGGATGCCATAGCCTACACCTGCACAACCGGCAGCTTTTTCAAGGGTCCCGGGTGGGACCAGGAGATGCTTCAGAAGATCGAGGGGGCGTCGGGGGTACAGGCCTTTGCCACTACGCCATCGGTCGTGAAAGCTCTGGAATTCAAGGGCGCCCGCAAAATTTCGGTCATCACCCCATATCCCGAATGGAACAACATCAAGCTTCGGGCCTACATGGAGGCCAGGGGGTTCGAAGTCCTGAACGTCGACGCGCATCCAAAGCCGTCCCTCGGGGAAATCATGGCCTACGAGCAGGAACCCGACGAAATAGTGGAGTACGGCATCGAAAAATGTGACCCAGACGCCGACGTCCTCTTCTGCTCCTGCACGGACTGGCGCTCCATGGAAGCTGCCGAGCGTTTGGAAAAGGAGACTGGGAAACCCGTAGTTACGTCCAACCAGGCCACCCTGTGGCTTATCCTCCAGCACTTGGGCATAGATGAGCCGGTCAAGGGATTCGGGAGTTTGCTGGAGACCCCGGCCCCGGCAGCGGTAGCCGGATAGGCAAATTGGACTGACACCCCGCCAAAAGCACATAGAATCGCACGTCGGGCGTGAGGACTCAGTTCTCACGCCCTAGTTCTTTGTATAACTTGATGGGATACACACCTCCAAATTCTGGTATCATCGGCAAACCGGGGTCCCAGTGAGTGGGGAAGGAGACATGCGTATGAGCCCGAGAAAGAGGATTGGACTGATAATGCCCGCCCAGGACTCGACCAGCGAGGCCGACTTCGCCCTGGCCTTGGGGCTGAAGGACTACTCCATTCACGGCCAGCGCATCTGGGACGGATTTGACATCTCCGGCGCTGCCCGCATGGACCGGATGAACAATGAAATCGACACGGCGGCAAAATACCTGACGCAGGCCGAAGTAGATGCCGTGGCATATTGCTGCACTACCGGCAGCTTTTACCGGGGCCCGGGGTGGGATGTGGAGATTATAGAAAAGCTGGAGGCAGCGTCGGGGGTGCCTGCCGTGGCCACCACGCCATCGGTAGCTGCGGCGCTCTCTCACATCGGGGCCAGGAAGGTCTCCGTTGTAACTCCTTACCCCCAGTGGAACAACGATCGGCTGCGGGAGTACTTCACTGCCAAGGGCTTCGAGGTATTGAACGTTGATACGCCCGCCGACGCCTCGGTTTTCGGGTTCAATATGTGCAACCATGATCCTGAGGTGGTCTTGGAGTTCGGCGTAGAGCATTGTCTGCCAGAGGCCGATACTCTTCTCGTCTCCTGCACGGGTTGGCGCTCCCTGGAGGTCGTAGAGGAGCTGGAAGACCGTACGGGTAAGATGGTCGTGACTGCAAACCAAGCCTCGATATGGTGTCTGCTTGACAAGATGGGCTGGGACGCTCCAATCACAGGCTATGGTAGCCTCCTATACACCAGAGCGCCCGCAGCGGTGGGTTAACCGGCCATCTAAGGGAGTAAGCTCCCTTATTGATGCGACCGATAGGAACCACAAACGAGGCAAGTGATGGCGGCATATAAGGTAATCTCCGCGGACTCCCATCTGAATGAGCCCCAGGAAGTCTATGACCGCCTTCCTCCCGAGTACCGTTCGCGCGCACCTCGCATTGAGGAACGAGATGGAGAGCGGTACATCATTGTCGAGGGCCAGGGGCCTGCTCGCATCGAGGCCCCAAACCCGCTCAACGAAGACGACATGAAGCGCTATTGGCGGGACGAAGAAGAGGTTGGCCGTGTCATGCACCGCGCTGGAGGTACGGACATCCCTCTCCGTCTTACCGATCAGGAGACCGACGGGGTTAGTGCAGAGATAATCTATCCCCACGGGACATTCCACACCTTCTCTTCGAAAGATGCCGGATTCCAGTTGGCGCTGTCTCGGGTCTACAACGACTATTATCACGAGGTGTTTGGACCGCATCCAGACCGCTTCGCCGTATCAGCCGTAGTCCCTATCCTGGACATTGACAACGCCATAGACGAGGCCACGCGCGTAGCCAACATGGGTTTTAGGTCTGCTTCCATCCCTATCAGCATGCCCATTCAGCCCTACAATGACCCCATCTATGAGCCTTTTTGGTCGGCAATGGGCAACATGGAAGTCCCCCTCGCGCTACACGTATTCACCGACGGCCCCAGTGGCGAAGATACTCCCACCGAGGTCAAGCGCTCCCGACCCGGCGAGGACCTTGCCGGCGAGGTGGTGGAGATGGCCGCTGCCATGAAACCCCTGTGCCTGCTGGTGGCCTCCGGTGTCCTGGAACGACACCCGGGCCTGAAATTCGTCCTAGTCGAGTGCGGCATTGGCTGGCTTGCCTGGGTCCTCCAGACGCTGGACGAGATGCACGAGAAACGGCACATGTGGATTGAGCCTCGGCTACCAGACAGGCCCAGCGACTACTTCCGAAGGCAGGGCGGAGCTACCTTTGGGGATGATCTAGTGGGTCTCCGGATGAGGGACGTTACCGGAGTGCAGAGTCTATTATGGGGGAGCGACTACCCCCACGACGAGGGAACCTTTCCCCACTCCCGAGAGGTCATCGAGCGCACCTTCAGGGACGTACCCGAGGAAGAGAAACAGATGATAGTCGGGGGGAATGCGGCCAGAATCTATGGCTTTTCGATGGAATAGCCGGTCAGCTTCTTTCCCACGCAATGCCCCGGATCCAACACCTCATAATCCTAGCGGGACTGGCCGTTCTCGTCATAGCTTGCCGCCAGCCCTCGGCCCCCGAGTTCAAGTTCATCCTGGTCTCCCAGGAGATTGCCATCGAGCAGACGCGCATTACTTTCGCCATCCTGGACCGGGCCAACAGGCCCGTGGAAGACGCCACGGTTAACGTTGCCTTCCAAGCCCCTGGGAACGAATCACCCTCCGCGTCTTTCCATGCCGAGTACCGCACCATCGACCTTACCGCCCCACCCAATGCCAACCCCGAGTGGTACAACCCCGACGCTGAAGTCCGCGGCATTTACGCGATAGACGACCCCCCTTTTAACGAACCGGGTGATTGGCAGTTGAACGTATCCGTTCAGAGCCCGGTCATGGATTCGGTAGTACAGGTCAACGTCGTGGTGGAAGTGTTGGAAGAGAGCTCTACGCCCGGCATAGGGGCGATGGTCTCCCCTATTGATCACCCGACCTCTGTGGACGTCGAAGAGCTATGGGATATTTCCACCAGCCCCGACCCTATCCCGGCAATGTACCGGACCTCGGTGGCTGAAGCGCTGGAGCAAGGCAAGCCGTTCCTTGTAGTCTTTGCCACTCCCGCATTCTGCCAGAGCAGAATCTGCGGGCCCGTAGTGGAAACTGTTGCAAAGCTGCTCCCAGTCTACGGGGATGAATTGGAGTTTATCCACATCGAGCCGTATGACTTAGACCTTATCCGTGGAGAAGGAAAGCTGGCACCCTCGCAAGAAGCGCAGGCCTGGGGTTTGCCCAGCGAGCCGTGGGTGTTCCTGGTAGACGCGTCGGGGCGGCTCATTGCAAAGTTCGAGGGTATCGTCACTTACGATGAGCTGGACATGGCTGTGAGAGAAACCCTGACCCCGAGCCAGGCCCTAGTGGAGGGGGCATACCCAGATGGCGGCGTCCTCATACCAGTTCGTTCCATCACCCACCGCATCTGAATAATCAATCCCCGTGACCGACTGCCCGCTCAGCGCGTTCTCGGCCACGGCGTAAGAGCCACCGAACAGGATAAGCAGCACTATGGTCAGGTGGATTATCGGCAGTATGACTAGCTTCTTGTTCATAAGGGATGGGCATTGAACTGAGCGTAGGTGGCTCTAAGGGGATGATATCACGCTGAGGTGGTGGGAGCTGGGCTGGTATAAAAGCGCACGCCGCTCAGGGACGGCGGATGGGGTCGGTTATACGGGGTCGTTTGCCTGGGGTGCGGAGCACACCACTCTGACCTTTCCCGCCCGAGTCCTGAGTGCCTTCTGCAAGTCCTCGGGATGAAGGATGTAGACGTCATAGGCGAGCCGCAGCTTTCGCATCAGGTTGATTAACAGCCAGCTGGCGTCGAAGTGCCACCACCGGAGTCCGTGCTGTGCCGACCTCGGGGACGCATGGTGAGTGTTATGCCCCCCCTCCCCAAAGCCCAGCAAACCTATCAGCCAGTGATTTGTGCTCCTGTCCCTGGTTTCAAAAGGTCGGCTTCCGAACACGTGGCACACCGAATTCACCGACCAGGTAACGTGGTGTGTTAAGAACACCCTTACCAAGCCTGCCCATAATAGGCCGCTCCAGCCGCCGATCAGGAAAGGTATCACTAAGCTCGAAGCGCACCAGATGAGGCTGGTACGGTGGATGAACACGATCCAGGGATCGTTGAGCAGGTCCTTAGCCCACTTGCTGTTATCCGGCCGCCGCGTTCCGAACAGCCAGCCGACTTGCGCATGGACGAACCCCTTCAGTAGATTGCTGCTAAGCTGGGGGCTGTGGATATCGCCTTCTTCGTCCGAGAAGGCGTGGTGCTTCCGATGGACGGCGACCCAGGAGATTGCGCCTCCCTGCCAGGACATCGTCCCCAGAACCACCAGCAACAGCTTGAGCGGCAGTTTGGTCTTGAAGCTGCCGTGGGCCAAATAACGGTGGAATCCTATGGTGACCCCCAACCCCACCAGGAGGTACAGGATGAACAGCAGTGTCAGGTCCAGCCAGTCCACCAGCCTGCCCCAGGTCGCGTATATGGCATATACAGTCGCTGCAAGAGGCACGAAGACCAGGATGCTGATCACCACTTTTTGGTAAACAGCTTGTAACCCGGTCTTGTGTTCCGTGTCCTGGCGGAACGGGTCTGCAGTCAGTCTGCGTGAGATCATTCCAGTTACGTACGTCCGGTTACGAGAACCCTCCGTGCCCGACCTTCATAGGCCGTCGGATTTTGACGCAGGGTTTCTCAACTCTGTTGGATTCCGGGCCGAATTATCCGGCCCCTCTTCCGACCATTACCGTGCTAATGCTTCGTACACTTCCAGGTCGTAACTCAGAAGATGAGGCCGCATTTCCGCGTCGTCGGTGTAGACCGAAGCGGGAATTTCATCGGCTGTGGCAGGCTTGATCGTGTCCTGCATCCACTCGCAGTAAACGACGTCGGTGTCTCCGCCTAACATGCCCTTATAGATGGTAGCCTTGGACCGACCGTTTTTCTCATAGGCTGCGCAGATCTTGTCCAGAACGGCCGCTACATCGCCGGCCTTGCCCGGTGCCGTCCTGCATACTCGCCTTACTAGATACATTACCGCTCCTCCTGATATTTCATCCGGTCTATTCCGCCGGAATCTAATGCTATCACAGCCTTCTCCCCACCGACCCCTTACAACCCCAGTATGTTGCCTTTCTCGTCTACGTCCAAGGCCCGCGGAGAAGCCGGCAGTCCGGGCATTGTCACCATGGTCCCGGCCAGCGGATAGATGAATCCGGCCCCCGCCGACGCCCTGACGTCCGATATTTCAAACGTATATCCCGATGGCCTTCCCTTCAGCCGCGCATTGTGGGAAATGGACAGGTTGGTCTTGGCCATGCAGACGGGCCATTTGCCCCATCCCATATCCTCGTAGGTCTTCAGTCTTCTGCGGGCTGCCGGGGCCCAGGCCACATCGTCGGCGTTGTAGACCTTTTGGGCCAGGGCGAGCACCTTTTCTTCAGTGGTAGCATCTTCCGGGTAGAGGTAGGAGATTTCAGGCTTTTCCCCTGCGCTGGCATCCATTACGGCCCGGGCCAGTTCCAGGCATCCGTCACCGCCCTCGATGAAGCCCCGACTTTCCGCAGACTGCACTCCGTCGAGTCCGTCTACGGCTCCTCGCACCGTGGCTATCTCTTCGTCAGTATCCGCCGGGAAGCGGTTGACGGCGACGACAACCGGCAGGTTGAAGCTACGGATCATCCCGATAAGGTGCAGCAAGTTCGGCATACCGTCAACGACAGCCCGGGGGTTGCCTTCGTTTAGCTGCGACAGGGGAATGCCAGCATGGGACTTGAGCGCCTTGACTGAAGCCACGATTACCGCTGCATGGGGCTCGACGTCGTTGAAACGGGCCTTGATGTGCATGAACTTCTCGAAGCCCAGGTCGGCCCCGAAGCCCGCCTCCGTGACAACGTAGTCTGCGAGCGCGAGTCCCAGCTTGTCCGCCACTACGGAACTACACCCGTGGGCGATGTTGCCGAAAGGCCCGGCATGGACCATCACGGGCTGCCCTTCCGCAGTCTGTACCAGGTTGGGTTGAATGGCGTAGCGGAGCAGGGACATCATGGACCCGACTGCCCCCACATCGTCCGCCGTTACCGGTCTGCCATCCCGTGTGAACCCGACTACTATCCGGGCTATACGAGATCTCAGATCTTCCAGTCCCGATGCCAGTGCCAGGATCGCCATCACCTCCGAGGCGGTAACTATGTCGAAGCCTGTCTCGCGTACGGGGGCGTTAGCCTCGCCGCCAATGCCTGTCATTATGATGCGAAGGGCCCGGTCTTCTACGTCCGTGACCCTTCGCCAGGTGATGTGCTCAGGTCCAAAACCTTCGATCTGGCCTCGCTGGGCAGCGTTGTCCGTGAGGGCGGAGAGCAGATTATGGGCCGAGCCGACGGCGTGGGCGTCTCCGGTGAAGTGGATGTTGATCTCGTCCTCGGGCATGACCGTGGTTTTACCACCGCCGGTGCCGCCGCCCTTGATCCCGAATATCGGGCCAAGGGAGGGCTCCCGCAGGTTGGCAATCACCTTCTGCCCCAGTTTGCCCAGGCCCTGGGTCAGGCCCACAGTAACCGTTGTCTTTCCTTCACCGGCCCGGGTGGGGGTAATGCCGGTGACTACTATCATTTTCCCCCTGGAGCCCGACGTATCGACGGACTCCAAGGGTATCTTCGCTTTGTAGTGACCGTAGGGGACTATGGACGTTTCGTCGAGCCCGATAGTGGCGGCGATATCTTGAATGGGCCGCATCCCAGTTGTCCTTTACCTATTCTCCGCGTCGGGAGACGATGGGGATCTTCACGTAGGGCTGGTTCTTGGAATCGTCGATGGGACGGCGCTCCAGGAAGGCGGTCCTACGCTCCATGCACTCCTCGGAAGCCAGGAAGTCGGGGATGTGCTTCTGCACGGGCCCTACCTCCGGCCAGATGTGGTCGTTGTACTCCAGGAAGGATATCTTCTGCATCTGGAGGATGACGGGGCTGACGTTCTTTATCAGCTTGATCCACCGGTCCACCTCGGCCCACAAGCCGTCGGGTTCAACGACCTTGTTCACAAGGCCCATGTCGAAGGCTTCCTGGGCAGTGTACTGCTGGCAGACCATCCAGATCTCCCTACCTCGCTTTTGGCCAACCCTTCCGGCAAGCTCAGCGACGGTGTGGCCAGCCGCAGGACTCCCGACCCGGGGCCCGGTCTGCCCGAACCGCGAACGGGTCGTAGCGATGGTGAAATCGGACTGATAGGCCAGGATGTTGCCCGAGCCTATGGCATAGCCATCAACCGCTGCGATGACCGGCTGAGGCATCTGCGGGACGATGCTGTGCAGGTCTACCCTGGCTGTACCGGAGTACATGGCGTTCTCAACGTCGGGGTCGTAGGACTGGTCGTTGCCTGTGCAGAAACCGTTGGGCCCGGCCCCCGAGATAACCACCACCCGAATCGAGTTATCGCCCGCCGCATCGAGGAGCGCGGTGGCGATTTCGTCCATGGTGATGCCGCGCTTGGCGTTATAGGTCTCGGGGCGGTTGATCATGAGCCACGCAACGCCGTCGTCCTTGTGGTAGACGATATCGTTGTAGGCGTCGGAGCTGATGATCGGGTCCCGGTAGTTGGGGAACTTCTGGTCGATCATGTCAACGGCGCCGGAGGCCACCTGCAGGAGTTCACCAGCAGAGTAGTCACCCTGCGCGGGACCGGTGATGGCGTTATCACCCATTTCCGCATCCACGCCGCCTCGACCGTTCAACCAGCGGGTGTAGCCCCGCATGAAATCGTGGACGGCTGGACAGGTGCCGTGGCTGAAATCGATCTGGTTGCCGGACGATAGATCGTCCACCGTCACCGAGAAGGCAGCTCTCCCGTTCCCCCCCGACTTCAGGCTCACGTTGAACCTGACGCCTGCTGGCTGATAATCGTTACTGACCTCGAAATTACAGTTCGCGGACATATAGGGCCACCTCCATTGTTCAGCTATTGACCGGGCAATTCCTTCCCGATTGCCGTGCGCACGATGATACCACAGGCACCTGTCAAGAGGCCCTGTGCAACTTAAGCACAGGGCCTCGAGAAATGCGGTCTGTTCGTGGTGCGCCGAGCCCTACGCCAATTGCACCCCCATCAGTCTTGCAGCAGTGCCTCCGAGGATGTCTGCGCGTTGCTCGTCGGTCAGGAAATCACAGTGTTTTCGGAATTGGTCCAGGCACTGAGTATAAGTGCAGAATCGGGCCACCATTGGCATGTCGGTGCCCCAGATAAGCCGGTCTGATCCAATGCGGTCCACACACTCCTGCAGCGCCGACTCCGTTTCCTTCCACGGGTACTCCCACTTCCGCCCGACCTGAATCACTATCACTATCTGCATGTAGCAGTTCCGCGACTGGAATGGCTCCCATATCTCTTCGGGGAAGACTATTCTCTCTCCTTGCATAAAGGGCATCCACGGGAAGCCGTGGGTTATCATGGCGGTCAGGTGCGGGTAGCGTTCCATCCACCGAACCATGATTCGCTGCTGTTCTATGTAGGCGTCGGTCCAGGAAGCCTGGTAAGTCCCTCCAGCCGTGCCCCCGATTAACGTGAAGTACACGGGCACGTTCCGCTCGGCAAGAGCGTCCCAGAAGGGGCGCATGGGGCCGCTGTCCCAGGGTACATCGTGCCCTTCTTCAACGCCGCCGCTGGGGTTGTAGTAGTACCCAGGGATGAACTGGTACCCGACAACGCCTCCCGCCGCCAGCTCCCGGTCCAGCGCTTTGATCGCAGCTTCGGGATCGTTGGGGATGGAGGCCTCTCTCAGGTAGACGGTGCGACGGAACCTGTCCGGGAACCGGGTGGTGATGTCTCGAATGTATGCGTTCAGGTGGGTCGGGTGTCCCATGGTTGGATATGTATGCAGAACTCCCATGTCAATGCCGGCGTAGTCCATTTCCGCAAGCATCACCTCGGCGGAGCACTCCAGGTTGTGCAGCATGGGCGGGGTGTGCTGCTTCGTGTAAATCTCACCCTCGTACTCCCATGCGATGTTGCCGTTATGACGGGTCCACCTTATGTCCCTCAGTTGCCCGGTCTCGGGGTCGACCAGCACCGAGTTGTCGAACCGCTTCCGGTCTCGCACGCGCCACGGCGGCTGATAGTGGCCTCCGTATTCCGACTGGAGCATGCGCATCTTTTCGGCAAGGGTGTCGTAGCCTTGGGGCAGGTCCATCTGGGGGAAGCAGTAGTTGTGGCCGTCTATGATCATAGTTGCCCTCCGATACGCGAACGCGTCTAGGTGGTCGCCAGTCTACAAACTGGAACAATCCTCGGGGTGTCGATTAGCCCGGTACGCCGGGCAGCTTGTCCGCAATATCCAGCCGGTCGATGGTGGCGCGCACCCGCGCCCAGGTGGCGTCCTCCACCTCGACTCCGTTTGTTTGTCTTTCCTTACGTATACGCGCCTCTTTCTCGCCCGGGTAAAGAATTTCATCGAACCCCGACATCAGTGGCGTGTCCTTGGTGTAGTCGATTACCGATTCCACGTCCTTGGCTAGCCCGTCACCTTCTCTCAGTCGGCTTACGTCAATGACGATGATTGTTGAGTCCCCTACGGATCGTCCTTGCCCCTCAAACGAGATTGGAGAGTCCTGGCCGAGGGTCCTTCCCAGGAGGAACATGAACATGCTCAGGGCGAAACCTTTGTGCCCGGTGCTCAAACCGCCCAGGGGCAGTATAGTCCCATTGTTGAAGTAGTCTTCGGGGTCGCTGCTGGGCCTACCCTCGGAGTCCAATAGCCATTCGCCAGGCAGTGATTGTGACCTGGCCTGGTAGACCCTGACCTTGCCCACCGCCGTCTCGGAAGTTGCGAAGTCCAGCAGAATCACCCGACCGTCCGAGTGGGGAAACGCCATTGAAAAGGGGTTTGTCCCCAGACGGCCTTTGGTTCCGCCGTAGGGGGCTACCCCGTAGTCGTTGTCCAGCTGGTTGCCGCCAAACATGATGGCAGCCATGCCCTGTCTTGCTGCCATTTCCGGGTACGTTCCGAATCGCCCTGAGTGAGCGATATTGAACATAGTCACCATGCCTATCCCGTACTCCCGGGCGAGGCGTATGGCCGTCTCCGTTGCGAACTTCGCTCCGACCTGGCCGAATACACCGTGTCCATCTACGCTTGCGACAGCCTTATGCTCGTAGGCGATTGCTGGCTCGGCCTGAGGGTCTACGCGGCCCTCCTCTATTCTCTGAACATAGTCGGGGATTCGGATCAGGCCGTGGGAGTCGTGGCCGGTAAGGTTGGCATCGGCGAGGTGGACGGCAACGGTGTCGGCCGTATCCTCTGTGGCCCCTGCGGTAACTAGTATTTCGTAGACTACGTCCCTTAGTTGTTGGGCGGTCAGTATTGGCATGTATAGAGCTCCGGTTTCTGGGTCGTTAGTGCTCCGTATTGTACACGCCCCATCCCCCACACCAGGAAATTGAGTAGAATGCCCATGGCAGACCACCGGCAAGATTTACTGCGTGCTCTCAAGGAGGTATCCAGTGAACAGCGAAGAGAAGCTAACCATGTCCCTCGGCGAGGCGATGTTCTCCCAGAGGGCCATAAGGCGCTTCAGGCCCGATCCGATCCCCGACGAAGACATCCATATCGCCCTGGAGGCCGCAACCAAGGCGCCGAATGGCTCCAACCTGCAGCCCTGGCGCTTCATTGTCATCCGGGACGAGGGCCTGAAGGAGAAATTCGCCAAGCTCTACCACGAGGCGTGGTGGGCCAAGCGCCGGGACCAAGGCATCTTTCCGAAAGATATCACACCCGGCAAGGGCACCATCCAGTCGGCCAGAAGGCTGGCCGACGAGATTGGGAACGCCCCCGTCATCGTGCTGGTCTGTGCCACTTCCCGGGATGTGGGGTCTATGGCCTCGGTGATACCTGCAGCGCAGAACTTACTGCTCGCGGCAAGGGGGCAGGGGATCGGTGGGGTTCTTACGACCCTTCATCCGGACGTAGACGATCGGGTGCACGAGCTCTTCAACATGCCGGCTGAGGCCCAGGTGGTCTACTGCATTCCACTGGGGTACCCGAAGGGTCGCTTTGGTCCAACCCAGCGCAAACCCCTCTCTGAGGTGGTGGCCTATGACGGATGGGCTTAGGGCGCCAGGGTAATAGGGCGATGTGATATAGGGAGTGGGCAGTCTCGGCCGGTGGATCAGGAGGCGGGAGCGGGAGTGGGAGCGACTTCAGCCTCGTCGGCGGCGATGGCGCCATTGAGGGCGGCGATGGCTACCTCTATCTGGTCGTCATCTGGTCTCCGAGTCGTCAACATTTGGAGCAGCAGCCCGGGACCCAGGAGCACCTTCAACAGCCGGTTGCCCGCATACCGACCATGAATCCTGAGCACCTCGTAGGAGATGCCGGCTATCACGGGCAGCAGGGCAATCCGGGACACGATCCTGATCCACAGCGGCGGGTGTCCGAGGGCCAGGAACACTAGAATGGCAATCAGGACGACGAGCAGCAGGAAGGCCGTACCGCATCTCGGGTGGAGGGTAGTGTACTTTCGCACGTTGTCTACGGTGAGGTCCTCCTCGTGCTCCATCGCGTGGATCGACATGTGTTCTGCCCCGTGGTAGGCGAACACTCTCTGGATATCCTTCATCCTGCCTATCAGGATGATATATCCGAGGAACAACCCCAGCCTGACCGCTCCCTCGATGACGTTCAGCACCGCCGCCGAGCTTATTCGGTCATCCAGCCACTCGTTGAGGAAGACAGGCCCGACGAAGAACACAGCAATCCCGAAGGCCAGCCCGACGAGCATGGTAGCCCACAGCATGAAGCCAGTCTCCGAGCCTGCTTCGACTTTCTTTCCATCCTCGTCTTCGGCTTCGTCGATAGCCACCTGGGCCGAGTACATCAGTGCCCGGGTGCCGATGACCATCACCTCCAGCAAGGTGATGAATCCTCTAACCAAGGGCACCTTTTTGAGCGTACCGGTGAAGAGGCCCTGGATGGGGTCGGTCTTGAGCTGGATCTCGTTGTCGGGGCGGCGCACGGCGATGGCGATGTTGTTCCTGCCCCGTATCATCACCCCTTCAATGACGGCCTGGCCGCCGTAGGGGACCCGTTTTGCCAAGGTTTCTCCTTAAATCAAAAGAGGGAGCACACAAGCTCCCTCAGGTGACCGGTCAGAACCAATTTTACTTGATGCCGTACCTTCTCTTGAATTGCTCGACCCTTCCGCCGCTGTCCACGATCCTCTGCTGGCCGGTGAAGAAGGGGTGGCACTTGCTGCAGAGCTCCAGTCGGATCTCGGGGAGGGTGGAGCCTGTTTCGAAGGTGGTGCCACAACTTCCGCAGGTGACAGTGCAGCGCTGGTAGGTCGGGTGTATTTCCGTCTTCATGGTCTGGCCTGGTTATGCAGGGGCTATGCTTACCTTCTTGCGGTACTTGGAGTGTCGCTGGAACTCCACCCGGCCGTCGGTCAATGCGAATAGAGTATGGTCTCTCCCGACACCCACGTTGTCTCCCGGGTGTATCCTAGTTCCCCGTTGTCGCACGATGATCGATCCCGCCGTGACCAGCTCCCCGCCGTATCTCTTCACCCCGAGCCTCTGGCCCTGGCTGTCTCGGCCGTTTCTGCTGCTGCCGCCGCCCTTCTTATGAGCCATCAGTCTTCGCCTTCACTCTTCGTTGATTGTTTTGCCCTGGACTTCCGGGCCCGACCGACGTTAATTCCTTCAATCGCAACCTTGGTGTGGTCCTGCCGGTGGCCGGTCTTCCTGCGGTAGCGGATTTTCGACTTGTACTTGAATACGATTACTTTTTTGTCTCGGCCCTGTTCCAAGACTCGGGCTTTGACCTTGGCGCCGGACAGGGTTGGGGCGCCGATCCTGACGTCTCCCTTCTTGGAGACGAGAAGAACCTGGTCAAATTCTACGGGGCTGCCAGGTTCGACAGGCAACTTGTCCAGAACGAGGGTGTCCCCGACGGATGCCCTGTACTGCCGGCTACCGGACTGGAAGATTGCGTAGTCCTTCATTGCGCTCACGAACGGCCATTTTACTGCAAGGGCGGTCTTATTGTCAAAGTAGGCCGTCTCTTTTATAGATAGCGGAGCAGGCAAGCGGGTCACGGCTAGAAGAGCCCTTGAGCTGCTTTATGGAGGTCAGTTCGGAAGTCGGGGTGGGCAACGGAGATCATCTCTTCTGCGCGTTCCCTCTGGGACTTGCCAAGGAGCCTCGCGATGCCGAATTCCGTTACAACGGTGTCGGCGAAAGTGCGGGGGATAGTAACAACGCCGCCTTCCGGAAGCTGGGGGACTATCCGTGACACCTCACCCCCTAACGCCGTAGACCGCAACAACGTGATCGCCATACCACCTTTCGATAGAACGGCACCCAGGTGCAGCTCGGTCTGTCCGCCAGTTCCGTTCCAAAGTCGGGTGCCGATGGTCTCCGAGTTAATCTGGCCTGTCAGGTCCACGCTGATGGCGTTGTTGATGGCCCGGTAGTTGTCGTGGGCGGCCACGGTGTGGACATTGATGACGTACTCGGCGTCGTAGAGTTCTATCAATGGGTTCATGTGGGCCCACTGTATCTCACTGGGACTGGAGCCGTGTACGCTGGTGCCGATGAGTTTATCCCTGTGAATGGTCTTGTGGCTGCCGTTGATGATGCCTGTCTTTACCAGATCCAATACTCCTGGGCATGCCATTTCCGAATGCCAGCCCAGATCCTTCTTCGAGTCAAATGCGCCGAGCCTGGGCAGGTAGCGGCCCGGGGTGCCGACGCCTATCTGTATGGTGCTCCCATCGGGTACCAGCTCCGCAACGTAGTCTGCGAAAGGTTTGTCCTCCTCCGGAGGGTCTCCCCAGCCCAAGTCCTGGGCTATGGCATGCACTTCCGCGATGCTCTTGCTGCAAAGGTAGGGGGCCCATTTCTCTCGCTCCACTCCCGACATATCAGGCAGGAATCTCAACATCGCCGCCTTAACTTCGGCGTCCTCTACCCCTTCTATGATTGCCATCGCCTCTTCTACGGTTATTTCAACGGGCGTGTAATGCACCGATCTGTCGATATTCGACAAGTGGATGTAGTTGTCGCCGTAGGTTCGGATGAAGGTGGGGTCGTGCTGGGCAATGACTTTCTCTGCTGTCTGGGCCCATCTACGGCAGTCCCAGATGCCTGCGCCGAAGCTGCAGTAGCCCAGTTCGTCGGGCGTTGAGACGTGGATGATGGCCACGTCCGCCTCAAATTGGGGCTCTCTCCTCTCGACGTAGGGCTTAAACTGGTGGGACATGATCATGGGGTAGTAGTCCATCCGCCTTCTGTCGTGAACTGGTCGGGAGAACGCCCCGAGATAGAACTGTCCAACGAGGTCGAAGCCACCTTCGTATCCTTCCTTAAGCCAGTCCTGCTCCTCAAAGGGGCCCTGGAACATTATCCTGACGTCAGACAGTTCACCGCCTCGGGCGGCAAGAGCATTGGGGATGTCGTTGGTGACGCTGGGGTCGAGCATGACCCGGGCGCCGGGCTTCACGATTTCGACGGCCTCTTCGGGGGATACGACGCTTCTGTTGTACCGGGTTATCCAGTCCATAATGGCAGACTGTGTCTCTTACACTGTGTGATCAGGGAATAGCGGCGATGGCGTCTACTTCGCAGAGGGCCTCCGGGAAGCCGCCCATGCTGTCTACGGACACGGTGGTGACCGCAGGCGCTCTCACCCCGAACACCTCCCTTCTTATCGCCAACGACTCTTCGAAGTAGGCGGGATGGCTGATGAAGCAAGAGAGCTTGACCGCTTCATCGAGCGAGCACCCGATGGAGTTGAGGGCTATCTCGATGTTACCAAGCGCCTGCCTGAACTGCGCCCCGAAGTCTCCGGGCAACACCAAGTTCTTGTGTTTGTCCCGAGCCACCTGACCAGACACGTAGGCAAGACCATCGGCGACTACAACGTTACTAAAGTTGAAGGGAGGGGGAAGGTCGGGGGAGTTGACGAATTCGGCTTTTGAGGTCGGGGCGAGGGCCACGGCGTCGCATTCAACCAATACACCAGGCTCGTCCAGGGCCCGGACGGAGATTACGGAGTCGCCGGGCCAGTCCAATTTGAAAACCTCTTCGCGGATGCGGTAGAGCTGGCGGTAGTAGAGGGGGTTGGCGATAAAGTAGTTAATCTTGACGAGGTGTTTCTGCTCGGCACCTAAACGGGCCAGGCCCTCGTTGATCTTGTCATACACACTGTAAAGCTGGGTGGCGAAGTCCGCTGAGGGCGTCCTAGCCGTTTGGCCGGAAATGAGAATAGTGTTCCCGCACCTGACCCTCTCAGAGAAGGGACCAGTGCGGAAATGTGACCAGGCGATGGACTTGTTGCTCTCAGATTTGAGGTAAGCAGAGGCTTCGATTTCGATCAGGGCGTCGGGGTCCTGAAGGGAGGACACTGCTACTGTAGTCCCGGTGGGGGGCTGGGTGGGGAAGGTGCGGACGCAGACGTCGGAGAACCTATCGATATCCCGCGGCCTTACCACGTAAGCAGTGAGTTTCACGACATCGGAGAGAGTGGCGCCGGCCTGGTTGAGGGTCTGGGCGAGGGACTCGAGGGCAGCATCTGCCTGGGCTTCGAAGTCACCTAATCCGAGGGTGGACCCATTTTCGGACTTGGGCCTTTGCCCAGATACGAAAATCCAGGCCCCGGCCCGTGTCTTCTGGGACAGCGCCCCCGACTCTCCTATCCGTTCTACCTTCATGGTTGCGCCTTTAGTTTTCAGGCCTTCGTGGAATCGAAAGGCATTGTACAGGAACGAGGGGACGGCTCCTGTATCGGGCATAGCACCCATGTGAGATACTTTCCTTAATCAGCAAGGCAATGAAGGAGGATGCTTCATGTCGGAAATGAAGATCATATCGGCGGATTCCCATGCAATGGAGCCGGACGATATTTTCGAAAGGCTACCAGCCGACCTGCGAGCCCGAGCCCCTCGCGTGGAGAAACGAAATGGCGCATCCTACCTTGTTCAGGAAGGTCAGCGGCCCATCAGGCTGGACGTAGCCGCCTCCCGGTTGACTGAGGAGGACAAGCGCAGGGAGTTCAGGGATGAACGGGGAGAGCGAAGTGGTCGAGCTTCGGGGACCGACATCCCGCTGAGGATTGCAGACCTCGAGGAAGACGGTGTGAGTGCAGAGGTCATCTATCCCCAAGCTATTTTCAGCGCCCTAACTGCGCCCGATCCCGGCTACCAGACCGGATTCTGCGCCATGTATAACGACTGGTACCACGAAACCTTCACCGGAAACATGGACAGGTTCGTCCCGTCTGCGTGCATCCCAATGGCGGACATCGAGGAGGCCATAACGGAGGCGAAGAGGACATCGAAGCTCGGATACCGGTCCTTTTCACTGCCAGTCGGAATGCCAGACCTACCCTACAACAGACCCGACTACGAACCCTTCTGGGACGCCATGGACGAACTGAAAGTGCCTCTGAGTTTTCATGTCTTCACCCGGGCAGGGAATCAGATTCCGGAAGACCGTGGTGAAGTCCATTCCTACGGGGCAGACATGATTTACATCGGGCTGGGGATGACCGAAGGCATGAGCCCCATGACCATGCTAACTGCCGCCGGCGTCCTGGAACGCCACCCCGACCTCAACTTCGTCCTCGTAGAATGCGGCATTGGATGGCTTGCCTGGTACCTGCTGGTGCTCGATGAGTTATACGAAAAGCGGCACATGTGGCACGAGCCAAAGCTGACAATGAAGCCCAGTGAGTACTGGAAGAGGCAAGGATACGTGACCTTCGGGGACGACGTGATTGGACTGAGGAACCGGGACGTGACGGGGGTCGACTGTTTGATGTGGGGCAGCGACTATCCCCACGACGAGGGTACGTTTCCTCACTCCCGAGAGGTCATTACCCGCACCTTCGCTGATCTACCGGAGGGGGAGATGCGGAAGATAGTCGGGGGGAATGCCGCGAAGTTGTACGGGTTCAGCCTAGACTGAGCAAAACCCCCGACACACTGCCATGTCTTCCTCCCGAGGCCAGATTGTCCCTAACGATTTTGAACTGACGCGGGCTCCAGTCCTCGACTCTTCCTTACCGCCACCTTATTTCTTTACTTCGCCCGAGTTCTATGAGCGGGAGATAGAGAACATTTTCCTCAAGGAGTGGTTGTGTGTCGGGCGGGTTGACCAGCTGCAGAAGCCGGGCGATTACTTCACTGTTGACTGGCCGGAGGCGCCCATCTGCGTTTCACTGGACCAGTCGGGGGAGATGCACGCTTTCTCGCCGGTGTGCCGTCACCGCTCGACGCTGGTGGCGTCGGGAGAAGGGAACGCGCGGTTTTTCCAGTGCCCGTACCACGGGTGGACATATTCTTTGTCCGGAGAGCTGGTCGGGGCGCCGGACATGGAGAGGACACGGGATTTCGAGAAATCGCTCTACTGTTTGCCGCCTTTGAAGTTGGCCCAGTGGGAGGGGTTCATTTTCGTGAACCTGGACCCAGGGGCCAAACCGTTCGATCAGCGGCTGGAGAGTCTGTCCAGCCGTCTGGCGCCCTACGACATGAAAGATATGAAGCTGCATGACCGGCAGCAATACGATCTGGCCTGTAACTGGAAGATCTATGTTGACAATACCGCCGAGGAATATCACGTCAACTATGCCCATGCCCGTTCGATAGCACCCTATTTCCCGACTCAAGCCTTCGCTCCGCAGGAGAGTCAGGAGACTTGGGAGATGCTGCTAGGTCGGAAGTCGGGGGAAGCGCAAACTCTTTCCGGGGAGTCGGTACTGCCTCCCAATCCCGCGCTTTCGGACGAGCAGGCACGGGAGTTAGTCATAGTCATCATCTATCCCAACATGGTGCTCATAAACAACGCCGTAGGCATGAACTATGGCGTCACCCTGCCTCTGGGCCCCGACCGCTGCCGTCTATTGATGGGCAGCTGCTTCCCGGAGGCTGCGATGAATCACCCAGCCTTTGCGGATGCCGCCGCGAAACTGGAGGAAGCCCGGGTACAGATAATGAGTGAGGACACGGCCGTATGCGAATCGGCGCACAGGGGGATGAAGTCACGGCTTGCGGGTCGGGGGCGATACAGCCACCGTGAGCAACTGACCCACCGGTTGCACCAATATGTGATTGACCGAACGTTGGAATAGCTGGAGTAGATAAGCTGGTACTTCACCGGTGTTGGGGTGCAGTCTCCGCGCATAAGAGGCGGAGCAGCCGTAGATTCAAGCTCTTCTAGTCCTCTTCAAACCGGCGATGTATCCAGTAGTCGGAATCTTGGTTTAAGCGCTCATTATTTTTTAGCCGCTCCCACACGGCTTCGACCTCCCGAACCCCGATGGCCAGCTGTCTGCCTTGTATCCTGGTTGAACCAGATCTTGTTACGGTCGCTTGGGCTACGCCTATGACGTTGCCATCTATATCCAGGATTGGACCCCCCGAATCGCCCGGGTCGACGGCTGCGTCGGTCTCAATCGCTTTCAGGTCCCCGAGCCAATCTAGTTCGGAGACGGTAGTGAGGATGCCGGACCTCGTGCTTGGGAAGCCTATCGGCGGGTCGGATGAGAAACCCAAGATAAACACCGGCTCTCCGCCGTCCCTAGCTTCGACATCGCGTCGACCAGTGATGGGCGGAAGGTCTAGTTCCTTGAACTCTATGGCAGCAATGTCCCGGAGCCGGTCCCTGCCCAGCACTTCCACCATTTCCGATTGCTCCTCACCGTCCGCGTCTTGAAAATGGATGGTTACCATCCTGTATCCCTTGACCACATGGGCTGCGGTAAGAAGCCAACCTTCTTCGTACACCCACCCTGCACCGAAGCCTCCTGCGGTCTCCACTTTGACTACCGAGCGTCTGATCTGAGTGTAGAGATCATTCCATGAGGGTGATGGTGTGGGAGTGGGGGGCAGGCTTATGGGGGTGACTGTGGGCGGTAGGGGTATGGGGGTAGCCGTTGGTTGGGGGGTGGGGGTGGGCGGAAAGCTTATGGGAGTGGCAGTAGGCTGGGGAGTGGCAGAAGGACGAGATGTGGCGGTGGGCTGGGGTGTGGAGGTGGGTTGCGGGGTGGGATCTGGGATTGGGGAGGGGGAGGGCTGGGGGGTAACGGTCGGGGCGGCTTCAAGTTGTGCCAAGCGTTCCCTGTCTTCGACGATTAGTTCATTGATCTGCCGTACTTCAGTAAAGCCCAGGTAACTGAATGTTCCGGCCCCGGCGCCGACAGCGAGTGCCAGAAAAACCAGGTTAATTTTGATCAGTACGGATGTGGAAGGGGGAGTTAGTTTGGCCAAGTATGGTTCTTAATGCGGGCAGAGGGAGATTCGTCCCCAGTGCGCTCTACGTCCTATGACACGGGCCCTGACCTCTTCTCCAGCCATTACTCCAGCATCTCCATGCACAACGGTTGCATAGAGAGAGTATAACAAAGCATCCGTTAGACACTCCCCAGCCGCTTCGCTATAATTTGAAGTCGGATTAATCCTGTATCCGGGGAGGCGAGGCCTGAGAGTCAACACCCGATTCTTCGCCATATACCGGGAACGCGCCGGGTTAAAGGAGGAGGCCATTTACTTGGAGGAAGGGGCTACTTCCGCTACGCTGATGGAGCGTCTGTCCGACCTTCATCCCGGCCTGTTCGAAGGTGGAGGAAGGCTGGTGGTGGCAGTGAATGGCGAGTACGTCCCAATGGATCATGCACTGGGAGACGGGGACGAAGTGGCCCTGATTCCTCCCGTGAGTGGAGGACGGAGTTGATCAAGATAACCGAACAGCCCATCGACGCCGCCGAGTTCATCACAGCGGTGAACAAGAACGAAAACGGCGGCCTTGCAGTCTTCCTGGGCACGGTGCGCGACTTCACTGGCCCGACCCGTCTCGCTTACATGGAGTACGACGCATACAAGGAGATGGCGGCAAAGAAGATGGCCCAGATCGTGGATGAGGCGCTGGTGCGCTGGGATAACCCGGACATTGCGGTGGCCCACAGGGTCGGGCGGCTGGAGCTTCGGGAGCCGAGCGTGATTATTGCGGTCGGGACTCCTCACCGGGCGGAGGCGTTCGAGGCTTGTCGGTATATCATTGACCGGATAAAGGAAGAAGTGCCCATCTGGAAGAAAGAGGTGGACGAGCACGGGCGGGGCGAGTGGGTCGAGGGCTGTGTGCCGTCCGTGAGAGAGCCCGTTTCCCATTAGCGGAGGGATCGCATAGTGGCCTAGTGCGGGCGCCTGCTAAGCGCTTATCTGGGGAGACCTGGATCGTGGGTTCGAATCCCACTCCCTCCGCCACTACAACTCTTTTAGACATCCTCTTTTTTCTCGTTTTACGCTTGCTCCATAGCTAATATTGCCATTTGGTCTACCTTCTCTCACCCTCCTAATCTTTTGAGTTCCCACAACAACTGTGGTAACATTCGTGGGAACAATTTGGGATTTTTGGAGGTATCTGTGGCCCTCTCTGCAACTCGGGTAAAGGCCCTGAAGGATCCAGGGCGCTACTCTGATGGCGGCGGCCTGCACCTTTTCATCAGCAAAGCCGGTCGGAAATCGTGGGTTCTACGCATCACTGTCGATGGACGCCGACGCGATATCGGCTTGGGCGGATATCCTTCCGTCAGCCTCGCCCAGGCTCGTGAAAAGGCAGTTGATCATAGGGCCGCAATTGCTGAGGGTCGAGACCCAGTGGCCGAAAAGCGATCCCCTGCAATGCCAACGTTCAGGGAAGCCGCTTACGCTGTCCATGAAGCCAATAGGCCCCGGTGGCGCAACCCCCGTCACGCTTCAGGCTGGATTCAGACCCTGGAGCGCCACGCCATGCCGAAGTTGGGCCACACGTCCTTGGACAGGATAGAGCGGGGAGATGTACTAAGTGTTCTCACTCCCATATGGTCATCCCGGCCCGAGACAGCCCGACGGGTGCGTCAGCGCATGAGAGCCATTTTCCGGTGGGCCATGGCCCACGGCTTCGTCGAGTCCAACCCGGCTGGGGAGCCGATTGACGGCGCCTTGCCTCCCATGCCGAAGGTGAAGGCCCACTTCAGAGCACTTCCCTACCAGGCGGTTGGGGATGCCCTAGCGACAGTTGAGTCGTCTCAGGCGTCGTTGGCTACGAAGCTATGCTTCCGCTTCCTTGTCCTGACAGCTGCACGTTCGGGTGAAGCAAGGGGTGCAACCTGGGACGAGATGAACCTGCAGGGACGCGAATGGCGGATTCCGTCTAGGCGAATGAAGGCTGGAACGGAACACCGGGTACCCCTCAGCAGGCAAACCCTCGACCTACTTGGTGAGGCATCAGTACTGCGCGACGATTCTGGGCTATTGTTCCCTTCGGTTCAAAAGGCAGGGTCTCCGATGTCCGATATGACTTTGACGAAGGTACTGCGTTCCGTCGGGCTGGCTGAACGTGCCACCGTCCACGGATTCCGCAGCAGCTTCAAGAACTGGACACTGGAGCAGACGGATACCCCATGGGTAGTCTCCGAGGCGGCCCTTGCCCACAGCCTGGGTAATTCCACCGAGCGGGCATACGCCCGTTCAGACTTGTTTGAGCGTAGACGCACACTAATGCAGCTCTGGGCAGACTACCTGATCCGCGAACAATAAGTTTGATGGAACGGCAAATCTGGGGCGGATGACCACGAACTTTAACAGTCAGGATACTCCACGAATACAGGTAGGCCAGAAAGTTCATTCCTCCTGGCCTAGTGCTTTGCGAGGCCAAATCACTCCATGAGTTTTCTTCATTTCACTCATGAATGAAGCATCTGTTTGAAGTACCGTGTCACCATCTTGTCGCACGAAGGGCACTCGATGGTGCATTCGGCATGTAATTCCGGCGTGTTCTTGATGGCATTCAAGCCCTTTCCTAGTTTGCCAACATCGTCCTTTGCAATCCAAGCTTCGTATTGATTCTTGCACTGTGCACACTTTACCTGAGCTGAAAGGGTTGCGCTCCGGAATCTATTACCCGCCTTGTAGAACTCAAGGGAGCTAGTCACGTTTGCTAGGACCAGAACAAGGTCCTTGTATTGGTGCCAGCCTCCTGCAGAATCGAAGTCGAACAAAAAGAGTTCATCAAGCATTGGAACAGACACCTTTATTCCCTGGTGTATGTCCTGAAGCACGACCACATTCTTGGGTATATTTGTTTCGATAGCGATTCCCTTAGATATCCCCACCTCGAATCCTATCCACGCCTGAGTCCAGAATGCCCCTGAAACTGATTTGCCAAGCAGAACGAAGATGAACGCGCTTGCCGCGACCGCTTGTGCCAGAACATCGGCTGGGCGTCCCAGGGAACTGGACTCGGTGCTAAATTCGAATAGGTATGGCGCAACGCCTACTTCACAGCAGGCATGCTTCAATTTGTCCGCGATCTCGGCGTCATCAGCGGCATGTGAAACGAACGCTTGTTTGTCGTGATGACCCTCACACGATGTGCACTTGAAGTTATCCGGCGCCGTCATTAGATGCCTCTCCCGTGTCCGGTAATCGCCCGCCTAGTAGGAATCGTCCCTTCATAAATTCTATGCTCGGTTGTGAATAACCATTTATTAGGGCAATAGCATCAAACGCACTCAGATCCATGCCTTTCCACGCAGCCGATCGGGTGCTTAGGTCCATATCCAAGGGATTGAGCAATACAAGGCAGAGACTGCGTGTCGTCCCATCAACCCTACGCTTTCGCTCCTTGCTCTTGATCGCGTATTCCAAGGCTGCTTCCACATCTCCTACCCCTAATGGAGGACTCTGAACTGCCCTGTGCATCATATTTCTTGCGTTCCGAGGTTTGTCTAGTATGTGGCGCGTTTCAAGTATGTCGCCCAACACTCGGGTAATCTCGAAATCCCACGGCACCCCATCTAGCTGTGCTGTGTAGTCCGGATAGGTCTTGGGTCCATTGGGTTCGTGGCAGACACCCCGGACATCTACCCCGGTGTCGCGGAGATAGTCCCCTAGTAGGTTTATCGCCCAGTCCTCGGCAACTTCCGTATCTGCAAGCAATGGCGTAGGCTCCTTGAATGTCATCGGGCCTTGATCCTCCACGCCAATGGCCAAGGCGGGCATATCAGGATTGTACATATGAACAATCAACCATCTTTGGTCCGCTGAAGGTCGTGTTGTGAGATCCATCGCGTACGGTTCGACCACGAATTGTCGCATCATTTGGCCTACATCGACACTGATCAATCTCTCCGACCTGGAACAAGCGATCGCTGGCACGAGAAGGGGGACTAGATGGCTATTGAGTTCCCTTTCAAGTTGTGGAGGATGAATCAGGTAAACCTTCTTCACCCCTTCGATGTAATCGGAGTCCTGGTTTTCAGCCATCTCAGCGATCATTGCCTTAACCAACGGGATGCCGAGTTTCTTTCCATCCGCGTCCAATATATTGTCATTGCCGATCGTTGAGGTGTAGAACTCCTTCGAGCTTTGTCCCATTCGCTCATCAATCAGACGGGATATGTACTCAATAACATTGGCGGCGAAATTCTCTCCAGCGTCAAATGCGACTGACTGCACGGTGAGATCATCGTATTCGGGTGTGCCCTGTCGGATGATTTCAACGTGAATGAATGGGGGGATCAAGCGACGGAACACCTTCAGTCCCTGGCTCTCCTCGCCAATAAGATATTCTTGAGGCACCCTAACGCGTGTGGGTACATACACAATTCGTTGCATGGTGGACTTCCGTTCTCATTTCAAGTGGACATCTCTAGGCTTTCAGAATGTGATCTCCATTCAGAAGAGCTTAGATCCCATATACAGCCTCTAAGTGCTCCCTCTCCTCTGCCCCCTTCTCGCGCCGACCCATAAGCTCTATACCCTGCTGGGCAATCTTCCGAATGTCAGGGTCGGAACCATGAGTTCTTTTAAGTTCTTCGAAGGCCAGCCGCCTTCCGCGCCACATCGTACTTTCGGATCCCCCCCAGACTGTGAATCCGCCAGTTCTATAGCTTGCATCAACAATCTCATCAATGGACTTTCCCGCTTCCAAAGCGATCTTTGCTCTCGCAGCCCAGCCCCAGTTCGGGTCTCCCGAGAGCGGTGCAAGATGATAGTCTTCAAGTTCGTTCGATTCCAGCATTTCACGGTAAAGGCCTATGTCATCCCCCAGGAGCATCCTGGCGATTTCGAAGGGTGGCATTACTAGGCCGGAGGGAAGTTCTTGCAATACCCGGCGTCGCTGGTCCAAGTTCAGCACCCCTATGGCCCTTTCCACTACCTCTTTCTGCGTATTGTTGAGATTCGTTAAGCTGGACCATTCATGGTCACGGCGGAGCGTCGAGACCAACCAGTCGGCAGCCAGTTCACCGTTGCTGGACAGGATCAGGCCGAACCAGTGTTCACCGAGCAGAAAACTGTCCATGTCATCCAGTGTGGCTCCTACGATGGCCTGTCTCCAAGATCTGCTGTCCGGTCCGTCCATGCCCTGCTCATGCAGTCTCACCCAATAGGCAATGGCGGCGGTGGCTGCCAATCCGCGATCGTCGGAGTTGAGGAACGCTTCTAGTGTTGCATCGGGAATCCGGTCTCCGTTGAAAAGCCAACGTAGCCTACCCCATAATCTCCTAGCCCTCGACACTGCTTCCGACAACAAGTCTGCAGGCGATTCTGGGTGTGTCATGATGGTTGAGACTGCCACATGCTCATAGAAATTGCCCTGGAGGCACTTGTGGATCGCAGACTGCCATCCCGCGCAATCCTCAGTGGAGGCCCTTGCCAGAAACGGATGAACCACATAATCCGGTAGCTGATAGTTCATGAATGTCGTCGCAGCCAATAGTGGATCCCTGGTCAATTCAGCCAGCAAATTGCAGGCTTCAGGCAACACCGGGCTTGGTGCTTGCATTTCGGCGAGACTAGCATCCTTTTGTAAACGCTTAAGAAGTGCAGCCACATCTTCTATTGATCGACCGTTAAGTCGCTCGGCGAGCAGGCTGACCTGCTTCGCATGTTCCTCCGTGTTGTAGGTGAGCATATGCGGGTATACGGCTTCGAAATCGGGATCGAGGTTTAGTTCCAGGTTGAACTCTAGGCGGATTGCCTCTCTCTGAATCCTGCTCTGAACACCCGGGTGGTTTCGACTAGCGGCTGCAATGTCCAGAAGCATCCGCTTCGCGAACTCCCTCTTCATGGAGTGTAAGTCTTCCGGAATCTGCCCCCTTCTATGTCCCTTGTAATGCCATGTTGAAATCAATCGAAAGAGATCGTTCCATGGGACCTCTGTAGCGTTGCTTATCACTTCCAGCACCGAGGGCCAATGCTCAGAGAGTCTTTCTAGTACAGGCTTGGAGAATGTGTACCGCTCGATTGTGATTCTTGAACCGGATCCGGGATCCGGGGAGATATGTTCGGTCTCAGGCATCAGCACCATGCACATGGCATGAATTGCCACATGATCACGCTGAGAGTCCTTCCACCACCGTTTGACCTCTCGAATCAGTACGATGCGCCGACCCACGATGTCGTCAGCCGAGATCGCTGGCGAATCACCGTCCACCCATTGCTGGATTTCGTTAAAGGCTCCGTGGTTTTCAATAAGAGACCCATAATCGCGTCTTTGGACCTTATCCAGAAGCATTGGTATCACCCTCTCCGGGAAATACCTTAGGCCGGACTGTGCGATTGTTTGAATTAGCTCCGGTTTATGATCCATCACATACGCCGTCTCGGATCGTCCCAAGGAGGCGTAACGTGACCAAAGCTCCGGGGAATCCACACCCTCTAAAAGGGTGGGCAAGATGGGAATGCCAACTCCTCTAGACCGCGCCCCGATAAGTGTTCCTACTGCATCCCTGCGATTGCCAAGCAGGTCCAGCAGTGGCCGATGATCAAGAGAGCCAACACCCCCGAAGAATGCGTCCCTTACGAGCACCCACCGCATTGGTTCCGGCTCAACTGAAATAGGAGGCGATGCATCAGGTCTAGCTCGCTGCGGCCTCTCTAGTACAACTCCGGCGGCAGCCAACACCGCTAACTTGGTGGCGACTTCAAGCCTTGAGACTCCGAGATACATCGCCACTTCGTCCTGAGTAGCTCCCGCATCTCCTGCTAGAGCGAAAGGTGCGAGCAGCTTCCTGGCATCCAGGTCGAGAATACGATTAACGCCCCCTACAAGTTGGTTCAGCACTGCTTCACCACTCACCACCTGCTTGATATCTCCTGACAGACAGAGGTGAGCCAGCGTAGCGGCTAGCCCCGGCCTGCCGGCTGACTGTTCACGTATGATTCCCAGCAATGCGTCGGGGCCTTCCAGTCCCACGGATTTGAGGATTCCGATAATGGTGTCAGCGTCGAGGAGATTCAATG
This sequence comes from Dehalococcoidia bacterium, assembly GCA_965207225.1. Taxonomy (GTDB): domain Bacteria; phylum Chloroflexota; class Dehalococcoidia; order Plut-88900; family Plut-88900; genus Plut-88900. The sequence goes on along the minus strand of CBDBLV010000005.1, from coordinate 874,090 downwards.
TGTATACGTCTTCATTCGTCAGGTTCAGCGAGGCGCGAACATCTGATGTATTACTAGGCCAGCAAGTAGCGATGACTCGCACATCTTCCGCCCCCACCTCCTTGCGAATCTGCATAAAGCTCTCAATGAGCTCGGGGCGAACATGGGCATCGTCAATGATGACTGCGGGAGGATTCAACTCCCTGAGATCGTTGGCTATCTGTTCACGGTTATCATCCACAAGAAACAAAGCTTGCCCCTGATTTACAAGCGCCCTGAGCAGGAAGGTCTTGCCGGATCCTGGCCCGCCGACGAGTAAGCAATCTCGCTGCCGGTTAATAAGCCACTGCATCTCTTGCTCTCGTCCCAACACGGCGTCACCCAGCACAGGGCGCTTTGTGATCGGGAAGACGCTCAATGCACGAGGTCTTCCCGTTAAACCCAGCAGACGTTTGCACCACGAAGGGTTCTCATAGAGGCGATAGGCAAACCAATGCTGGTCATAGGCCTGCACGAGCGTAACACCGAGTTCTCTTGCTGCATCCCGTAGGTTTCGGCGCGTGCTCCCGAGAATACGCCTTGAGGTAGCGAATATCGCCTTGTCGGCTGTCCAGCCCTTACGCCGTAGGGATTTGAGGTTTTTCTTTAAATTGCCTAGAGCATCTTTGCCTGTCGTGACAATAAGAGGATATGGTTCGCCATCAGGATCGGCGACAGCGCCATCGAAACCGTCATCGCCGCCTCCTGACACCGGTACCACCCTCCATTCATCCTTTCGCACCAGCTCCACAGCGCAGGACTCAAATACGTCTCGGTCCAAATGACCTTGCAGACCTTCCAGAATCGCCTTGTGGTGGGGATCCAGGACTACGCCTTCAGGACGAGTGACTGCGGTCCCGGACCGTGTATGTTCTGCCATCCCATTAAGTATTTGAGCCGCCCACTCTGGAGTCGGTAACTCACCGCGCTCCCAACGCGCCACGGTGTTGGGAGCAACCCCCAACCGCTGGGCAACCGTAGCCTGGGTAAGCCCCAACCGCTGCCGGAATGATTTCAGGTTTATGATAGACATTGACAATCAAATACAGAATGTATGATACGGCCAGTATATCAGGTTCTACAATAACTTGTCAAGAGCTTTCCTTTCGGTTATTGCAGGCTGAGCTGATCCTGCTCATTAGGCGTCCCGGAGGTGAGAGGTTAACGTCGTTCCTCGGTGTCGAGATTTCCCGGGAAAAGCACCTCGCTCCAAGGATTGCGGGCTGCGCCACGACTCGCCCAGCGGCCCCAATTTCAACAATACCTCCTTGTGAGAGACCCACAGGGGTACATCTATCCCCATCCTCTCCGTCCCTTCCTTCGCCACCCGAAGGAACCTAGACTCCACCATGTGTTCGTCGAAGACCATTAGCACCAGGGGCAGCACTCCATGATCGTCCAGAGGAGCATGTGATGAGTAATACCGCAGGTAGGGGGCAAGCCTTGCAGACATTGTCCCAGGCCTCACCGCCCTCCTCTCCCACTCAAGGAAGAAGGGCATCAATTCTTCACCCCTTCTCAGCATCCCGAAGGCATCAGGATGGATGGAATAGAGCTTGTAGTTGTACCAGAAGTATCGAGATGCCCGGTGTGGAGGGTCTATTTGAACCACCTCGTATCCCTTGTCCTTTGCCTGCCTCGAAAGGCTGGCCAAGAAGTCATGCACCGCCTCAGTGTGCTCCATGTTCCTGGCCAACAGCCTGCTCCGCCTCCCGAGTATTTCCCGCCATGTTGTAGGCTCGCTATCGCCAGTGGACTCCGAGCTCCACTGCTTACGCAGCCTGCCTACGGATGTACGGTCCCGCTTGGCTAGGACTGCCAGTCCCTTATCTGTCAGACCAAGTCGGTCCTGGCCCTCCATACGGGTTCTACATATTAGGCCGACATTGATGAGTGGGACGGCGACCTGCGATATACGTTGAGCGGAGACTCCCATCAGAGCTGCAAGCTCAGAGGCGGTTATCCATGGCCAGTCGTAGATGACGTCAAGAGCGCGCTTCTCCGCCGGTTTCAACACCGCCGGGAGCAGGTGGTCGGCAACATCCTGTTTTCTGTCGGGTGTTGCCAGATCGTTTAGCACGACCATCCTCGAGAGTGGCTGCTCTCTTGGGACTAAACCATCACGGAATACGTCAGACAGGGCTGAACTTAAATCGTACCAGGCGTCCGAGGAAACCCTATGCCAGACCCCAAGCTTGGACGTTACTCGCGCCGCATTTCTTTCCGTCGTTAGGAACACCGGTTCCCGGGATCGCCTCAATAGGTGTCGGGCATTTCGGAGGCGCATCTCGTCGGGTGTGATCACAAGCAGGCAATTGGGCCTTGCACCATCGAGAAGTCGCCAGACTCTCTTCGAAAATCCGGTCCTGTCAGAGGTCAATCCCTGCCTTACGATGCCTATAGTGCGCTCGTCTTCCAGCACCACGGCGGCATCTAAGGGAGATCTGCGGTACCAACGGAATCGGATGGGGCCACCAGCAAAGGCCAGGGAGGAGGCCACTCGGTAAATTACTGCTACGGCATCCAGCCGCTGTAGGAGAATCCGCTTCCAGTGTTCTGAAACTGGATAGCGACCAAGCATCTCATAGGCGTCGAAACCATCTTCGCGAGCCAGGTATCTCAGGCCCCTAGAAGTGATGCAGAGCCTGCGAGTGGATGCAGTGTGCTGAGTGGCGTGGCGAATTGAACTGAAGAACCCATCCTCGCAGAGGTCGGCCACTGCCTCGTGCGTCGTCCGGTCCGCGATGCGCATGACTGCTGCCAACTCCAGCCGGTCCAAAAACGGCATGGAGGCCACGTACCTCAGAATATGCGTGTATCGGGCCATCGGTTCCATGATGTTTCAATTCCATGGCGGCTTCCAGCGGAGGGCATCTCCAACAACTGATATCGAACCGTGAGACGTTCATGAGTAGTTCACCAAGACCAAACCCATGAATCTACCAGTGCGGTGGTTACTTTGGAGGTTCCGTGGTGCTTCCTTGAGCGGGCTTTTCGCTGCTCAAATCAAGTCTGTATGGCAATGTTCCCGTTTGAAGGTCCGGGGTAGTACAGATAATCCATTTCTGTCCAAGGGGAATTATAGCGTCGTGGCCAAGCCAAATCAGGTGAAAATTGGCTATTTTGCAACTAGGTAGCAAGCAATGTCAGTAAAGTGTCGGTCGCAGTGTGGTGGTGCGAGCTTAGGCACAAGATGTCCCAGTTACCCCATCGTTGGGCCGGGGGTAGGTGGACAACTGCCACTAGGGAAATGGGGCACTATGTCCCGTCATCGGTGAAACGGGTTGAAGAGTTTCACTGAGGACGAGGGTGAAAGGGATGAAGCGGTCCAATTGGAGAGTGTCAGCGGCGCCGCTTCCCGGGGTCGGATGAATGGAGAGTGTCAGCGCTGAATTATTCCTCATCAGGCCAGGCGATTAAATGAGGGATGCAGTAGCGATTCGCTGAAGGTGACAGTCTAAGGACTGGGGAAGAGAGGACAGCAGACAGATGCCCTGCGTGCTGAAGGCGTACGGATGCCCCGAATAAACCCGTGGACCGTGTGCAGGCTATCCTTCGAACGCATCCAGTCTGGAATGCCGGGTGTGGTGACATGGAAGCGTGCTGGGAATCCTGTTTGTGCCAAGGCTCCAGGAGGACCGGGATATATTGCTGGAACATCGTGAAGGGCCTCCTACAGAACGTGGTTGGAAGGAGGTCACCAATGAGTGAGATAAGAGTGAACGGGAATGTCGAATTGCAGGGAGTTGGAGCGAGGCGACGTCATTTGAACGCCATGTTCCGTGACTTTGTGCAACAGAAAGGAAGGGTTGGTGCGGCCTGGTTGCTCGGGGTCAACTACAAGACCGTGGCCCGGGCGCATGATGCGGGCCGGATCACCGATCACATGGCCAAGGCCCTGGGGAGGCTGCTGCAAGATGGGTAGGGCACCGAGACTCCTGGGTAGGAAGGATTGGAAGAACGCGTCCAGCAATTGGAAGAGGACGTGTCTGAGTTGTGGGAGACCCTGGAAACCTTAATTCGCCCATTGAAGGAGAAGGCGTCGATGGTTAGGGGAAGGAGAATGCCCTAGGAAGGCCAGATATGGGTAGAGACAGATCCCGGGCCTCGGAAGCTGGTGTACATAGAACAGTGGAATGGGAACCTCTAATCCATTGTGCTGTGCCATCGGTAGAAAGGTTGAGTGCCAAGAAACAGTGGCGACCGAAACGGGAGAACCCCGAGGTAGTCACCGAGGGTCCCGCCGAGGATGCCCCCGAGGTCTACGGCGCTGAATGGCCCCTGGTGGATGAGTGGCGCCGGATGAGGGAAGAGCATCCCTACCAAGGGAAGCATCTATCGTGGCTTCTGGCCCAAGAGAGGTTGCTGGTGCTTGAGCTGGCCATGCTTGAGGAACACGGGCTGAAACTCCCACCCGAGACCCAGCCCTTGCGGGGGTTCGGGCGCCGTGGGCCAGACCCGATGGCGCCACGCGGCCCTCCACTACACACAGGTGGCCTTGCAAAGGCGGAAAACGTTGAGGTGGGTACGGAGGATCCTGAACCTGGGACTGTGGTGCAAGTAGGCGGGGAGGGAGGAAGGGATTGGCTTGGGAGTAAGGGATTGGCTTGGGAGTAAGTGATGTGTTGCGGCGGCGCCAAATGCTGTCTTAAGACCCTTCCTTCAAGCACACCTGTCGGGCAATAATGAAATTGCTGACTGGCTTTTTTCCAGCGTTTCCACGTTAGCAAACCTGGAGGGTTTTAGTCCTACGAACCCGGGATAAGCTGCACAGGGTCGAGCGTTGCTCCCCGAACAGCCTCCCAGGGCCACGACCAGAAGGATCGAGCCTTGCTCTCCCCATGGTTTGGCCCGAGGGACACCGCCACAGAGGTCGGAGTGCTAACATCCCACTCGGCCCTCGGAGACCCTGGCCCCAATACGCCCTGCGCCTAGGCTGGTTTGTTAAGCCTAGTCGCATGCCACTCTTGAGTAACCACAGCCCCGGTTACCCTTCTCCCCCAGGGGGCGGTTTCGTCCCCTGCATCCCTCCTCCCCAGATCAGGTGATACCTCCTCAACGCCTCAGTGTCCGGGCCCCACCCGAATCCCCAATCCTCCCTTAGCGCATCCGGCCTCGGCAGGAACGCGTACACCTTCAGTCCCCAACCACTCCCGTCTCTCACTGCGGATGCCAGTGTGGACACAAGCGAAGGAGGTTCTAATGCAGGTTCTCGGTTTGATTGCCATGTTCATTCGCCTTGCCATCGGATCCGGCCGAAAGTTTTGGAGATAAAGCTCGTGGCTTGTGTAGGCTTGTAAGGACATCTAATAGAGACATGTGCCGATGTTGCTGGGCACAGGAAAGATATGTACGCGCACACCCAACTCCCCAGACATCGAGGTCAGCCGCGACGCCTTTGCCGATTTCGCTCTTCTGCTCTCTATACTCCAGCCATGAAGGTCAGCCAGGTTGGCTCCCTGTCGCCGACTGGAGGTCAAAGTAGTCGCATGAGCCCGCCAGAGGACACTGCCCGCACAGTGGCCTGTCATAGCGGCAGACCAAGGCACCTAAGTCCAGCAGAGCCCAATTGAATGTCTTGTGGTCTCCGGCGTCAAGGAGCGTATCGGCGAGAGCTTGGGTGGCAGATAGGGAAGGGGACGTACCGATCAGTCTCGTATACACCCTTCCCAAGACCCTAATCACGTTAGAATCGACGATGGCGGCTGGGATGTTGTGTCCGAAGGACAAGACCGCCCTGGCAGAATATGGGCCCAAGTGAGGAACCTTCTCCAACTCGTTTAAGCTATCGGGGACTTGCCCTTCGTGCTTTGTGGTCAGATACTCCGCAATCGCCTTCAGCCCCCTGGCACGCTGTCGGTGGAGTCCCACGGAAGCGAGTGCCCTCTCAAGCCGACTCACCTGGGCATACCTGATACTCCTGAGGTCGGGGAACAGAGTGACAAATGACGGGAAGACACGGGCAGCGGCTGTCGCAGTAGTACGTTTCAGCAGTACTTCCGCAATTAGCACAGCATAGACCGACAGCCCTGCGGACCGCCACGGGAAGTGCCGCTGGTGATCTGTTCCCCAGGAGAGCAGGGCGCTCCTGATTGCCACTGCCTTACAAAGGCTGTGTCGTCTAGGCATTACACCGGGCTCCCAGTGGTGATGTTCGTTATACTAATAGTGCGCAGTCTCCCCGATCTTAGGCCTCCGACAGCCACGCACGGACAGGACGCACCAGTACTGCAGATCGGTCAGCATATCCGGAAGAGATGATACCCGGAGATTCTAATGTATAGGCCCTTACGGCACACCCCCGTATGCGACTGGTGGGAGTTTGATTTTCAGCGAGGTAGTCTGCCTTCTGGACAGTTGGTCAATGAGATACTGGGCCAGTGCTCGGAGCCACCGGCCTACAAGGGGGCGTTGTTACTCGTCAGCGTTCGAAGGACTCCACATGTCCACTTTCGCCTGCCTGCCTAGCTGGCCCAGGGTCATAGCACCTACATACAGCGTCAGCCCTTGTCCGTCGCTTACTGCCATCCCTCGGTGAATTGTCCGTAAAGCGGTGACTGTTTCCATATCTGGAACCTCCTATGATATTGGTCCATATTCGAGTCCTTAGAGATGGCATGCTTGTACCTTAGTAAAGACGTCGTTACAAGAGACTCTCGGGCCCGGTTTGTTTACTAGGTAAATGCGCTCCCTTTGATGTTGTCTCCGGGCGATGTTGTGCAGTTCGAACCAATATAGGTGTAAACTGGCGGATGACCCTAGAGCCGTAAGGGGACAGCAATGGCGATCACCAAAGGCCAGTTGGACAAGGTGGTTCAGGCGTGGAACGCATACGCCGAAGAGGCCCCGCGCAAGGTTAAGGCCAAGGATTTGCTCGAGAAACGCGACCTGAACATGTACCGCGGCCTCGGCATAAGCGACTCCCGAGGGCTGGCGAGGCAGCTAGTCGAGCACCGTTTGGTTGCCACTATGGAAATGACGATGGGTTTCCTGTACGAGAGGATTCTCCAAGTACTGGGTCCCCAGAAGGTGACTCTGGCCCAGAAGAGGCTGACCGGCTACAAGGGAATAGACTTCATCCAAGCGATGCCGGGCGAGCTGAGGGTGATCAACCTAAAGTCCGGGCTCTCTACGTCAAACGGTGACATAACCGAGGCGACGGCTACCAACTTAGGCCGCGCCAAACGGTATTGGGAAGGTCAGAGGGCCACCGACGACAACCCACTCGCCCAGGAGGGCACCAGGGTTGTGATGGTCAAAGCCGTAGCCAGGGGTAAGCGTAAGAAAACCACGACCGACGAGGGGATCCTCTGGCTCGTCGGTGAGTGTATGTGGGAGTACTTCGGCGCAGGAGAGAGCTTCCTGGAGAGGCTCAGCGAGGCCCTGGGCCGCAACCCTCTGGATTACGTCAGGTTCGAAGCCGAGAAGGTCAGGGTAGTTGATCGCCTGGTGGAGTACCTCACTCTGGAGGGCTTGGCCAACCGGGAAGGCGAGGTCAACTGGGCAGAGATGGTACCTAAGTTCCCGTAGACTGTCACCCCAGGGCCTACCCAGCCGGGAGTAGTTCGGGCTGGACTTGGGGCACCCCCGGATCCTTCGCAACCCTATTGCCTAGGTAGAACCGACCGACCGCCCTTCCTACCGCGTAGGCCAGTCCTACTGGCACGGCATTGCCGATCTGCGTATATTTGGCCGAGGTCGGGCCGGCGAAGACATAGTCGTCGGGGAACTGTTGCACGCGCGCGTACTCCCGCACACTCAAGGGCCTAGTCTCCGTGGGGTGGCAGAGGCTCGTCGCCTTCTGAACCGGGCTGGCCGGCAGTGTCGGGGACGGTTTATCCAGGTTGAGCCTGCGCCAGAAGCCGACGCGGCCCCCGGTAGAGTCATATGCCCCTCCCATGACCGAGCGCAGGTAGTCATCCCCGAAGTTGTCCCTCAGGAAGCGCCAGTTCCTGCCTTGGGGCACATTCCTCATCACCGCCGCCCTCGCCGGACTGTAACGTGCACCTTCGGAGTCGGTGACCGGTAGTCTGGCCAAGGCGTCCCTTAGGGTACGCCACGGAGGCAGAGCGCTGTCTGGCTGCCCGGAGTGGGTCGCCGGCACCAGATCCCCAATGCTGGGGGGTTGTCCACAGCCACTTAGCTCGTGATCCCGGCTCCCTATGAAGACGACCCTGTGGCGTAACTGAGGTACGCCGTAGTCCGCGGAATTCACTAGGCCATATGAGACTTGGTAACGCAGACGTACGGTGATCCATGGAAGGATCACGGAACTGAGGAGGCTACCCAGCTCCTCGTCCTCACTGAGCGGTTCATGTCCCTCCCCCCGCCTATCGAGGGGGCGGTGCCTGAGGGCCGCGGACAGGACGCCGCGTACGTTCTCGAGGACGAAGAACCTTGGCTCGAGTTCCCCTACGAGTTGTAGGAACCGGCCGAGTAGGCTCCCGCGGGGATCAGAGAGAGAAGCGCGGTGACCTGCCGTGCTAAAGGCCTGGCAAGGCGGGCCACCGCTCAGCAAGTCTAGGTTCCCCCTCTTGACTCCCGCCGCGTTTAGCAGGTCTTCCCCTGTTAACTCGGTCGCATCAGCGAGCAACTCGAAGCTGGGGAACTCGAAATGTGCCCTGTTAGACCTGAGGGTCTCCTGGGCATACTTGTCCTTTTCGACGGCTACAAGGGTGGTAAAGCCCGACCGGTCTATCCCGAGGTCTAGCCCCCCGGCTCCCGTGAAGAGGGATATGTGTGAGCGATTGTCGATTTCCATACTAGAGCAGCCGCCTCTTAGCCCCAGGCCGTGGGTCGTACGTCCCGGCGAACACTGCGAGCGTGTCCTGGTGTATCAACCACGTATTGTGGACTTTCTCCGCGGGGAGGTCACCCTGCCTGCAGAGGCGCTTTACGGTCTCCGGATGCACACGGAGCCGGCGCGCAGCCTCGATAGCTGTGAGGTAATCTTCGAGGGGCATCTTATGCTACATCCACTCTTTGTAAGGAGCCCGAAAGGTGAGGAATGCCCGGCGCGGACGATAACATGTCTACGTTGGCCGCCTTTTTCTTGAGTCAGTGGTATTGTAGTGACACAACAATTAACTTTCAAGGTTACCTCGGCCTCAATGCCCACAGTAAGTGGGGACTTAGGAGTCAAGGTACTGACTTAACCGTCACCAGCGGCCAAGCTGCAGGAATGATCAGTCCGCGTTTAGGAAATATGAACCGGGCGATTCCATTGAGAAACGTTCAGGGTTACCCCTGAGGGTAGCAAGGACTGACCTAGGCGACGGGAACAGCACAGGCTCTTCCTCCTTCACTATTTTCGCAACCAGTTCCCAGTGCATCGCTAGTTTGTTCCTCTGCAAGACCCTCGCAATCAAGTTCAACCGTTGTTCTCTAACTGTTTGAGTCCACGACTGCGATGACTGGGCCGTGAGTTGACTCAGTCCGGAATCGGTCGCACTGTAGTAGAGCAATAGCGAGATAAAGTCGTTATCAGTTGAGATCGGACACGTCTTCCCGGACGCTACAGGACAGTCCTCACACCGCCCCTCAAATGCACACCTGGGGAGCCTCCCTTCGCCTGCCTCATGCTCCAGGTGCCGGATGTGGGGCCACAGCTCGTCATAAATATCCCAGCCGGGGTCATCAGCTGAGTCCCAGACGAGGTCATCTGACATGGAGTCCCACCTCCAGAAAGGCTAACCGGTCTCTAACGCTTCAAGCCCCCTCCTAACTAAGGAAGCTTCCCCTACCTCGTCACCGTCGCCAGTTCCGATCTCATAGTCCAGTTCTGTCAGTACGGCGTTAAAGGCCTTCATTATTGCTCCGGCGGTCACTCCTCCGTTGTTGCACATACGTGTCGCAAGTTCGCAGACGAGGGTCTCCGTGAAGGGGAACCACTCATGTGGTGGTTCGCCTGACCGGCTCTGTTGCAGGAGATCGGCAACAAATTCGACTATTTCTGCGGGCTCGAACAGCTCGAGTCGCAAGCGGTCATAGTCTTCACGGCGCTGCAATTCTTGACTGACCATATGGCGGACATAGTCCTCGTTCCCACTTCCGAACGACATAATCAGGGTGAGGTTATTTGGACTAGAGTCGTACCAAGTCTGCAACCCCACGTTGACGTCTTGGCGAACCTTATTTGAAGCCTGCCCAAGGCGTTGGGCTTCGTCCAACATCACTACGAACCTACTCGTTTTCTCTGCCACTCTGACGACATACATGATCCCGCTAAGGGCTGCGACTGCCTCATCGGTGGTCTTGATGCTCCGGATAGCTCCCAGCGGCCGTAGGTCACGCTTCGTGAGGCCCCGCGTACCTCTGAGCCACTGAGCGGCAACTGTCCGGTCACTTTCGCTCTCAGCCTGCAGCGCCACTAACGCCGTGACCGCTTCAGGTAGACCGGGGAATGCGTTCTTGACCAATTTGTCTTTGGACCCTTCGGCACGAAGGGCAGCCACAGACATCTGTCCCAACCGGTTTAGGTCTAGGCCAGCGAGTATGGCTTGGTACACATCGAGGAACGTCCGCAGTTCCCGCGGCATCACGGAATAGATGGGATACATTCCCGACTCAGGCGAGTCCAACAGGCGCGACTGTATGTGCCTCAGGGTATGGCTCTTGCCGGCGCCGAGGTCGGCCCACATAAGGTGGATGGTACTTTGGTCGCTGCGGCCCCAGCGCCACAACAGCTTTTTGACTTGAGCACGGAGACGTGACCGGTCGGCCCATAGCTTACTTGACTCAGCGTCGGGCACTGTCCGAAACGGCCACCTAGTGATGAACAAATGGCTGAAGTCACTATTCATGACATACTATGGGGGACGCATAAATCGGACGACCGAAAGGCGGCCGTACCGGTCCATGTTAAACCTGAGAAGTCCCGGCACTGCCTTCTGGGCAGAGCGTAGCGTATTGTAGGCTTTGCCCAAGTCAAACCAGCCAGCTCCTTCCTCAAGGCCATGAATCAGTCCTAAGAGCAGGGTCTCATCGATGGGAGAATAACCTAGGTGGCTCTTGATCTCCCCCCAAGCCGAAAAAAGGAGCCTGAGTAATTCGGTGTCCCTCGACACCTCCCTGTCTCCATATCCGAAAACAGTTGCGGCCTCCTTGCCAAACCAGGAGAATGAACCGTTCCACTTCCCTTTCATATTGGAGAAAAATTCCCGTCCCTCAGGAGTGAAACGATACTCGTAAGAATATGCGGAAGTCTTGGCGAGTATGCCTAGATCAACAAACGGCTCTAGCCGGGGGGTTACGGTCTGCTCCCTTACGGTTTTGCCGTAGGACTTGCCTTGGCGTGCCCTTATAGCCGAGGCCGTCTCAGCGAGTTGGTTCGCCCAGACTGAGTCGTTCCCGCCCCTGCCCGTGCGCTTGAGTGCCTTAGAGGCCGAGAAATACAACTCTGGCAACAGATCCCCCGCTTCCATATCAGAAAACGTTCCGTTAAGCTCTGCCAGCCGCTCATATAGGGGCACCAGGATGCTGAGGTCTCTCTTTAAGATGACGTACATAAAAAACACCCGTTGGGGCCTGGTCAGCTCTAAGGGGTTGACCAAGGGGTCAAATTGGCTGAATCCCAAAAGCTCCGCATCCTTAGTTAGTTTAAGGAGAAGGTTCCCGCGTACCAGGGGGTCAAAGGGCTCTTTCCTAGTCAGTCCTAACGCTATCCCCCAATGCGGAAACCTCGAATCGTCTGTAGTTGCCAAGCGGCCCCGGCGGGACGGGAGACGGCCGAGGGCGAGGTAAGCGTCCTGTAGCTCTAAAGCGACTTGCCGAGGTCCAGAGTACCCTGGTGACAAAAAGCCGGCGGCTTGTTCCCTGAGCCTTGCGTTTGTCTGCACCGAGAGCGCAGAGCGGACATAGGAGGCGGTTCGGTTGTCCCAGGGGAGGACTACCTTGCTGGTCAGAGCTTTGATCACTTGCCCACCGGTCGATAGGAGGGTGTTCGCAGACCCCCGGGCTGATACGCCTACGAGCAACTTTAGTAAGCCGAGCCGTTGCATGGACCTCCGTGGTGTATCTAATACGCTGGGTCTCCGTAGGCCTAGGTCGGAATACACTTAGAACCCCCCGTGCACAGACAGCCGGGGTCTCACATCTATGACAAGAGTCCTAGGGGCATCGGTGTTGGATACGACTGCTTGGCCGACATCAAGCTCGTGAAGCAGCCCTTCGAGTCCGAGTTCTCGGTGTCCATACCTTATCTGGGATGGTAGCTGGCTCTTTAGGTTCCTGCGAATCTGTTCAATGTCAGCCTGCACTGTCAGCTTGTGGGCCATCAAAGTGTCCACCTGGGCCATTATCCTCGGGTCAATCGCGGTTGGCTGCTGTGTAGTGACAACGAACGAGAGGCCATAGTTCCTCCCTTCTCTAACCAACTGAATTAGCACTTCCGATGCCCCGGTATTCCGCTCCGAAGGAAGGAAGTTCTGTGCCTCGTCAGCAGCTATCCATGTTGGTGGTACGGCGTCCGCTAACTGGGCCTCAAGCGATAAGCGTTGCTCCTGAGTCATGTTACCCCGGATCCTCAGCTCTTTTTCGATCTCGGACGCTGCGATCCTAGAGCGCATGAGGCGCCTAACTATCGAAGTGATGAGTGCGAAGCGGAGCCCCGTATTCATCCGGTTCATTACAACGACGCTGATGTATCCGGGCTTCAATAGCTCCCGCAATCCTACCCCGTCTTCACCAAAAACCGGGTTTCTGGAGTACGTCGTGAGCTGTTGGACTATCGCCCGCCTAGTCTCCGACTGATATGTAGTGTTCAACTCGGGATCCGAGTTTATGCATTCAATGACGTTAGCTAGGCTGTAGTCCTGCGTCGGCGCCTTCGGTGTGCTTCCCGCATACCAGCCTTCGGTGGTGACTTTGTAGAAAGCGTCATTCAGCAACTGCCCCATGCGGTCTTGGAGCAGGTCTAAACCGAAGAGGTAAGCCCAGTCGGAGACATCAAGGTCACTATGCTTGACCACGAGTTCCATCTGTTGTGGTGGAGCTGGACCGGGCCCACGCGGCCTCCAGACCAAGGCGTCTACCGCAGCTTCAGGAAGGTCCCAGCCAGACCGGGACTGGTATTGTCTCTGCACTTCTGGTGAATTGTTGGCTGCGGTTACCGGGACATCCATCCATTGGAAGATGCCCAGCGTATCGAAGAGCAATACTGCCCTTCTACGGTCTGTACTGGCGAGGGCTGATCCCGCCTCTCCGATTGCCAAGCCCTCGAGGAGGGCTCCGAGAGCATACGACTTTCCCGAACCCCGCTTCCCAACGATCGCCACCACGTGCTCACCACTTAGGTCGTGCTGGACTTGAGAGGCTGGTCCGGCCTCAGCGAGCCTGCCAAGGGACACCCAGTCGCCTTTCGAGTCTCCACTACCAATTCGCACTGGTCGGCCGTGGGAAATTGCTGGACGGATCGTGAATCGTTTCATCTCTAGGAAAAGACTAGAGGTGCTACTTCATTAATGATAGTGCTATCAATCACTAGACTCTCCAGGTCCCATGCGGAGATGGCACACTCGTTCACTGCGTGAATAATGTTCCGCGGGAGTGCCTTTACAGGGTCTTGCGACGCATAGTCACAAAGTAGGCCGAACCCCTCAGCGTCGAACGGGTAGGTCTCCCGGGTAGAACTCAAGCCTTTCTCTTGGATCCGTGCCTCTGCCATATCCTGGTCTATCAGCTCCTGCAATAGCTCCTCAAGGAAGGCCTTGACATCCTCGACACCGGGCAGTGGTGGGATCTCGAGGTAGTTGCTGGCGCCTATCCTCGACCTGACGTCTGCCCGCTGGATTATGTCCGGCATGTCGTCTTCAATATTGGCAAAAGTGGAAATCACGAACCCAAGTGACGAGTTCTGTTGATCTGCTAAGCGGCGCAGATAGTTGTGGACTGACTCGACTGCATCTACGTCTCGTATGCGGCTAAACGACTCGGCCTCATCCATTAGGAGTATCAACTTCTCACCGCTGCTCTCTGTGGCTAGTCTACCCAGTGCTACGATGGCATTCACCAAATCGCCAGACCCAACGTCACCCAGGCTCCTGGTCAAGTTAAGCCGCTGCAGTTCCGCTGCGGAGAGCTTCTGGCCTGTAAGCCATTTCCAAGCTGTGAGGGGCGGCTCCCCTCCTCCTCGGAGGTTTTTCACGGCCTGGATTAGGTTCGGGTCGTTTAGTGTCCTCTTCAAGAACTCGTCCCAGTCTGGTGCCTTCTCAAACGCTCTCTCCACCCATGTGGTAACCGTGTCCCGAGACAATGCCTCCAGTAACTGGAGGTGCCATTCCCTGTAGGAGGACTTGCTACTCATCTCAAGGACGACGTGCACTGCTCTAGGCTTGTGGCGGAGCGATTTAGGGGGAGATGTCTTCAGGTAATGATCGATATGGTGCAGAGTCTGGGTCTTACCTGTACCGTAGGCACCGAAGAGCACTACTTTTGGCACACCGGGATCGATGAAAGACCTTTTGATTTGGGCAAATAGCCTAGATTTGATGTCTGACCGTCCAAAGTAGAACCGGTCGTCGGAGGGATAGATCAAAGGGTCTATCGTGAAGCTGTCACGTGCATTAAGGCAAAACCAGTCTTTAAATTCCACTTAACGATCCTCCTGTGTTTTCATCTGAGATTAGTGCTTTTCCAGAAAATGAGGTCACTGGGTTTGGATTTCGAGACCTACAGGTGTAGTGGCTACTGCCGCATAAAATGATAGGAGACCTTCTACAATGCGGATATCTCCCGTGGGCCCACTCTCAGGACATGCCCTTGATCAATTTACTTTCGCTTAGTGTGCGGAGTCTGTGAGACCCCCACCGCCATAAGTCGTTGAAGACGTAGACTCCCGGTCCTTTATCTCTGATCATAATGCCCACTTCAATCTTTTTTGAAATCGAGGTTGCTGTTAAGTTTCCAGATCCTAGCATCGCGAACCCATTTTGGCGTGCCTTGCAAACGTAAACTTTCGCGTGCAAGGAAGCGTTGTAACGGATCTCCGTGTAGCGGCATTTTGAGAGCATGTCAACCGCCTTCTGCTGGGAAGGCTTATCTGGCTCATTAGTGACGACATAGGTGGGGATTCGGTCTCTTTCAATCCTCTTTATCAACCTCGACATGCTCGGAGAGACTCCCTTAAGTGGCCCAATGAAGGGGGATACCAAAACCAGGTAGTCGATCTCATGCGTGTATATGACTGCTCGACGCAGAAATTGCTCGACTGGCCTATCGGTCAGGAGTTGGGCCCAAGCTGGTGGATAGTCTGACATCCCAGCAATTCGTATATTCACAGTAGGGCCATTCTACCAGCAGGATACCACTGGTGGAGTCTGCGGGTGTAACTGAGTTCCAGTAAATCGCGTATGACCAGCTGAGGTACCAGCGCGAAAAAAGGGGCTAATGTGCGATAGGACACCGGAAGCAAGAGATTAGAGTGATGCTCGAAGAAATTAGGAAGGCCGGCGGCGACTTAAGTCCTCGACTGTCTCCTGAAGCATTTCAAGGAGCTTTAGAAGTGGTTTCTCGTCGTCTACAAGAATTTTCGGATATTTTTGATGCGCCTTCACGATGGCTTGACTTAGATGACTCATAAACGTTTCTGCATCGGTCTCCACGGCAGCGTGAGCTACAGATACGAAGAAGGCGGCTAGAGTCCTAGTAGGAAGCTTGGACATGGGGATATCGTTCTGCAGTGCGTCTTGGAAGAGTTTGAGCGAATCATCAGTCATCTTTACAGTCCCCTTCTAAGCATGCATCGGTATTGCGAGGGAAGTTTATCATGAGAGGTGGTGAGGGTGAGGGGACTCGAACCCCTACGGACACGAATGGCAACTGCATTCCAAGTGCAGCGCGTCTGCCTTTCCCCGATCCCCATGTCTAGGAGATGAGTGCAGTCGGGGTACTGCCTCTTCTCCCAGCCGGGATCCATGTCAGAATCCGACCCCCTTCATTCCGAGAGTCTTCTGATAAGAGCCTATCCGTTGTCGTGGACGTTCCCGTGAAGGAGCTACCTCTCGACTAGGGATGGCTCCGCCCTCCAATTCGGGCTCTGATCGGATCCTATAATCCCGTTCAGGCGCGATTGTGAGTCATCACCGTGTACGTTGCTCAGCTTTCGCTGAGCTAGAGCCTGGAACGGAATTACCCCGAATAATTTTCCGCCAACGTAGGGGATTGCGTTCCGTCTTTGACAACTGACACTACCGCGTCCACTCAGACCGACAAAGTTGACCAGTCCAACACCGACTCCGAACCCCATCTGGTGTCGCTAAGACCGAGGCTATCGACACGAATTACACTACACGAATGGAGCTCCTGGAGGCTGATGATCTAAACACTCCATCGGGGGAATCACTGTAACACGGTGATGCAGCATTGCCTGCTTGGCTAGTGGGAGTGTTGTTAGTAGCGGATGCAACAGCCCAGGTGCAGCTTCGCGGCGGCCATTCCTCTTCCTATTCGGTCTTTTCGGAGCGGTCATTTCTACCGAACCGGATAGGCTCCAGGCTAACCCCCATCACCTTTCCTTCCGACAGCTTCTGGCTCCAGCACCATGTCTTCAAGTCCCTCCACGGGAGAGGCCACCTTCACCATCAACGAAATCGGATAATTCGTGTACGCAGTATCCGTTTACATCCCAGCGAGTTTTCTTATTTCAAAAGGGTCAAGCAGGCGCAGTTTGCGACAGGTAATGTTTCCATTTTTCTATTCGATATCGTCAACGTTGTACCCCAGATCTCTGGCCTTTTGATAGTCCTCACCAGCGCTTTGTCCATCGCCCAACAATTCGCGAACTACCCCACGGCCATGAATGAACCGCCCGCTGACGGGCTCGAGTTCAATTGCCGCATTGAAATCCGCTAACGCCGATTCAAGTCTTCCACTGAATAGATGGGCATTGCCGCGAGTGAAGTAGGCTATCTGGTCGCAAGGTCTGAGCTTCAGCGCCATGTCGCAGTCTGAGATAGCCTGCTCGTAGTTCCTGTTGGCAGTGTGGGCATCTCCGCGAAACCTATAAGCAAGCGGGTCTCGGGGTTTGAGACGCAACGTTGCGTCGTAGTCTGCAATGGCCAGGTCGAGATCACCCTTCATGCGGTATGCTGCTCCGCGGCCTATGTATGCCGCTGCATTCTTCGGGTCGAGTTCTAGTGCGACATCGAAGTCTACGATTGCCTTATCGTATTCTCCCTTGTAACGAAGGCAATCACCTCGGGAACGGTGGGCTTCGGCATGATCGGGTTTAAGGCGGATGGCTTCGCACAAATCGACTAGCGACTCATCCAACAGGTCCAGTTCGCCATAGGCCATGCCCCGACGATAGTAGGCCTCAGGGTCATCAGGTCTGAGCCGGATAAGTTCCGTCATGTCAGTGATCACACGTTTCCACTGTCCCCGGTTTCCCATCAGAACGCCCCGTATCAGATGGGCCCCCGCATGGTCGGGATTCAACCGTAGAACGGCGTCCAAATCCGCAATGGCAAGGTCTTCGTCACCCTTGGCGAAATGCGACCGGCCTCTGGCGAAGTAGGCATAGTCATCGCCAGGGTTTAGCTTGATGACTGCATCCATGATGGCGATTTTCCGGTCATGCTCGGCCGTTTCAGCCTTGTCCTGACCCTTCTCTCCGAACTGCCGCAGCAGTTCCCAAACTCTGAGGGTGTCTTCGTCCGCTCCGAAATGCCTGGCCCCTTTGAGATACCGCCGGTGCTTTTCGTCGTCGCCAATCAAAAAGGCGAGCTCTGATGCTGCCAGCAAAGCGGAAGTCTCCTCAGGGTCCAGTTCGAGTGACGTCTCGAACGCTGCCAAGGCTTCGGGCAGCTCACCCAGCTTCCAGTATGCAGCCCCTAGTGCGCTGTAGTATTTCGAATCCAGAGGTCCGCGTTCCGGATTCACGTTTCGCAGGTGCTCTACAGCTTCCGCCGACCTGTCGGTATGGTGTAGCACCAAGCCGATTTCGGTCCATGGGAGGATCCAGTTGGGGTCAAGCGTCACCGCCAGCCACAATGCATTCAGGCCCTCTTTGATAAGAGCCGTATCCTCACGTGCAATGCCTATGCCCGTCTTCACTGACCCCAGCGTACAGTGATTCGCCGGATCCAGGGGGTCTAGCCGGACAGCAATCTCGACCTCGGCCAGGGCCTCGTGGAGTTTCCCCTGCATCCGCAGTTCCATGGAACGCCGGTAATGAGCATAAGCCTCGGGGTTGCTAACATCCCAATCGTCAAGAAAACGCCCATCAGTCTTACGGATGAGGTCGTCCACCTCCACAAGGTGAACGTCCAGATTTACCGAGAGGACGCGTCGGACCCAGTCCATTCCAGTGGCCCGAAGATCTTCCCGCCATCCGTCATCCGGCTCGTGTTCGATTAATGAAGCCAGCAGGGGTCTCGCAAGGCGGGCGCCAACTCCCAAGTCCGCCAGCACCGTGAGGTCTTCAGACCGGTTTTCGGTCGAAAACTGTTCTTCTATTGCACGATAGGTTGCTTCAGCGTACCGGCGCAATTGCCCGATGACCTTTTCTGTAGCCCGGCCTCCGATGTGCTCGGACAACAGAGCGGCGACGTCACTGACCCAGTACAGGGCCCGCAGTTCAAGGGCAATGTCCGCTGCATTTGAATCTGGAATTTCGTTAGCCAGCGTCTCGGCTATCTTCGCGAGGTTGTCACTGGACGGCCGAGCACCGTGATACATCCAGGCATCGACGGTGTTGTCTGTCACGCCTACAGCCTCTGCAAACTCTTCAAGGGAGAGAGAAGTCTGCCGACGCTTTTGGTTGAGATAGCCACCTCGACCTGTATGGCTCGCCCAGGCGAGGAAATCCATTGCTGCTGGGGACGATCCGGCAAGATGCAGATAGGCGGATACTCTAAGGGCAAGGTCGATGATGGCGAGCCTGACGTATGCCTCCCACACCTTTGGCAAGTTACCGGGCAGGACTCTCATTGTCCTACGGCGAACGAACGACCGCAGCAGGTCCCAATGGTCGGCATGCCAACGGAGCATGGAGGCCAACGCAGATTGCCTGTAGTCGTCCACTTCTTCCTGCGGCGCCGCAACCAGCCCGGAGCGGGTTAGCACTTCAGCGATCGTTGCTATGATCTTGTCCCTGGAGGAATCCTTAACGAGGTGTTCCAAATCGGCTGAGAAGTAACGGCGGGCCGTCCGACTCTGGAATTGGGTGTGTTTGATGCCCAGTCTTGTGACTATTGCTCCCAGTATTTGGCCGCTAGTGGGAAGGTGGGGCATCACCTCGTGTTCAGTCATATAGTCCTCAGGCTCTTTGCCATTCATACAGACCACCCCGCAACTTGAACTTGTCTGTGTCGATCGATACCTGCCTCAACGCCGCTTCGACACCAACCTGGTTAATGGGGCGGCTGTAGACATGAGTACCGGCCACATTGTCGAAGAAGCGTCCAGCCGGGTCGATCATCACGTAGCTGCCGGTCATCAGATCATTGCTTTCCGGCACCACCACAATGCCCCTAGACTCCACGTATCGATTTCGTGCTACGTAGCGGGCGAATTCTTCGCTGGTGATCACCATGCTGTCCACCGATCCATCATTCTGGCCCCTGACGGGCAGCACTTGAAGTAGTTTCCAGCGTTCCGGCCCGGCTTTGGCTATGAAACCAGCCAATTCCTCATTGTAGTTTATCCTCGTCACCACAGTATTGACCTTCAGTCGAATGCCGCGCTGTCTGAGCATATCCATGACCCGCAGGTAGTCGGCCTCGCTCATTGGACCGGTGCGCGTGCTTCTCCCCATGCGCATCAACTTTTCCGGATCCACCGTGTCTATGCTTACCGCCGCCCAGTCCAGACAGCCATCTACACGATCCATCCATTCAGGCGTGATGAAACTGCCGTTAGTGACTATGGAGGTGGTGAGCCCCAATTCTCGGGCTCGCCGTATCAAATCAGGTAGCCATGGGCAAAGGATGGGCTCCCCACCGGCGAAATTGATTTTGTCGAAGCCGGCCTCGGCCAGTGCCTCCACGACAGCTATGGACGCTTCGCGGGGTAGGTGTCCGCTAGGCATGACTACGTGCCCGACATCCTGGAAAGTGGCGAAGCAGAATCTGCACTTCATATTGCAGGGCTTCCATAGGTGGAAATTAACTGACGGGACTTGGGCTGAAGTGTTCATATGACCTCACGATGTTCTAGATCTCAGTGGAAATACTTCGTGAACATCGTAGGGCTATTCATATGGACCGTCAGCCCCAGTCAGGTGGACAAACGGGTGTTTAGGCCACCACCGCATACTGTACTCATAACTCGTCCGTTTAGGACGACTTCCGTAGAGTCCGCCCCCTCTGTGGGACTGTCGTCCGGGGTAGGCTGGTCGCTAGCGAACGGGACGAATTACCACGTGGACGGCAGAGACTGGCTCACCGAATACGCCGACACCGGCCTCCTCCTCGTATCCGCCACCGCAAACTGACCGGGACGCCTGGTGTAGCGCCCTGCCTTACCAAACAGGGCAGGCAGGCCTTTTGGAGTCCAAAAGCAACGGGTATGGGTAAACTATCTGTTGCTGGAGCCGGTAAACCTGCATGCCATGGATCTGTTCCAATAAAGCCAGCGAATAGGCAGTTAACGTCAAGTTTGGAGAGCCCGAATGATTGAAGACCGACTGACCCAAGCCGACCGCCTCAAACTAATGTCGAATGCGATGCTGATTAAGTCTTTATGCAGCGTAACAGCATTCGACCGCATGCTGGAGATACGTAACCATGTTTTTTCAGAAACCGGGGTAAAGGAGAATGACTTGGCCCTTGGCTATAAGCTTGTCGTCCAGTCCGGACTATGGGGCCTCCTCGATGGAATCATCTACTCTCCGGGACTTCTCGGATTGGAGCCGGACTACCATCTATACAGGTGGTGGAACATCGTTCAGGGAGACGATCTGACGAAGTTGAGAGCAGCCTTAACCGATCCGGATTCCGAGCTTGCTAGGGTAACAAGTGGTATAGATGATGTGATAACAGCGTATCTTCGTGCAGGCGTTTCGTGGGAGAAGTTATCGGAGGTAAACCAAAGGGTGGAGCAGATCGCCGATGAACTCCTGGAAGTTGCGCACACCTGCCGTGTTTCGGGCCGGGCTGACAGCGGCCAGAATCAAAGTCTTGATCAGATTCTTCTCCTGGGCACGGTCGGTCTACTTCAATCCTCCTGGTTCGAAGACGTAGGCTCTCCGAAGTTCCGGTATGGGAGGCGTAAGGCTACTGAATGGAAGCACTTGGAACTGCCGGGCGAGTCGATGTTCGACATTCAAACCCATCGTGACCAAATGAGAATGTTGCCGGAATACGACCACACGGAATTCAAGCCCCATTGGTTGATAGGAAAGCTCTCCGCTGTCACAGTGTCTCTTCAAGAGACCGCTCAATGGAGTGAAGCCCTGGAGAACCCTCACAAACTGCTTCAACAGAACTCAGACCCGGGCAGATGTTGGAAAGCCGGAAGGCGTATATTTCGGGTCACTCCCAGCCTAGACCTTGAGGGGCTGGACTACGGCTTGAAACAGCCCACGGCGCTGCCACCCAGAATCCTGCCGTCTCTGTCCGCTAAAGTGACGTTGGCCGACCCCGTGGACAGACTGGCAGCGCTCCTGGGCAAGCGACCGAAGCTCATCGCTTCGCGTGATTCCGCAAGCAGAAGGCACATCGAAATCATAGTCTCCGGTCTTGCACTTGAGCTTCCAGATAAGCACCCCATCGAAATCTTGAGGATAGTTCACGGTTCGGAGGTGAATGAACCAAACGAGGTCTCGTTGGCGCTGCGCATGTCCTCGGGTACCTCCTCGGAATGGTGGGTGTTCGACCGCCCATATATAGCCGAGGGGCTGAACCCGAGCGACGATCAACGGGTTGCCCTAATCAACGACCTTGCGAAGAGGTTGGGCAGGGACATTGAATGGACTCACCTGGACGACGTGCCCGTGGAGAGTCTGTTGTCTCTCTGCGACTCTCGACCGTTCCTACGCCTTCTCGATCAATTCAAAAAGCAGGAGAGGATCATGCAGGGTATTAGAAGGGCAATCCCTGAGTTGCTCTCCGCCCAGTTACTCTCCCAATCCGGCTACCCCCAAGTAAGAATATCGCTTAATGTGACATTTCCACCAGATATCAAGAGAGAAATCGATTCGATCGGGATACGGTTCACCGCCGCCGGAAGTGAGTGCAAGGTCATCGAGGTTAAGGGACAATCTGACTCTGCGCGCGACCTTGATCAGCACATCGGCAAATTTTATGAGACGTTGCGTCTCGTGGACACCCACCGGTCAGTTGTTGAGGAGGCATTGGGCACCGCGGATCCCATCCAGAGCGTGTCCGGCCTATTCATATCAATGGCGAAGGACGTTGAGCTAGCCGATTACGCCAGCCGACCTGACTTGGATTTCTGGGACTTTGATAGGTTTGTTGAAGAGCTACTTAAAGCAGGCTTCGATGAACTCTACGTAGGGCTGCTTCAGGCCTCCCTGATATTCTGGGAGAGCGACTTCAGGGACCTTTTGGATTCGAGTTCAGACAATCGGAAACTCACTTGGATCACAGAACCGTATTGAAAAATACGATCAACATTGAAACTAAATTCACTTCGATCATCGATAACAGCAAGTTTGGAATACAAACTCTGAAGAGTGGGCATTCGTACCAGCTTTAGACCTACTCGTGCTCCCAAGAATCACTTCACGACTCGATCGCGCACTCGTCGACGGGCGTCCTGCTGTATCCGTCTTTAGGAGTTAACTACAACAAGTCAGCTATCATCCAAGGCCATAGTGTCTCATTCGCTACAGTTGACCTGGCCGCGGATAGTCAGACTATACCCAATCAACTTCTGCAAATCGTGGATAAGTGACTGAAAGTCGCTGTCTGTCTATGTTTTGAGGGCTTCTGTACGAACAAGTGAACCTCTAGCTCGACAGACAAAGGTTCAGGTTAACTCCTGTTGCGCCAACTTAGGTTCATTTGTGCTGGGATCCCCTAGTAAATATCTCGCAGTAAAGCATGCGAGGGTCCACAATCCAGAACTCGAATTACGCTTGAAGGTTCAAGAATTCGGACGCGCGTATCCAGCCCACCTGAGTGTCTTGCCGAAGCAGTCCGACCCGAAGACCTACCTGCTGGCAAGTACTCATCGCCAATGAAGGTATCAGGCCTGCGGGCAGCGCAAGTGGACGAATTACGGGGCACGTGGATACAATAGAAGCACTAGAATAAGTTCAATTTCTGAGTCCCGCCAATCGTGGTAAAGGATGTGGGAATCAACAGGTAAATCACCCAAATTCATAGCTAAAGACTGATCCCACTCCCTCCGCCACTTTTCAAGAATCTGAATTGCTGTTTTGCCATGCTTGAAACGTCACAAATACCGGGTCTGATGGACAGGTCGGCGCTTATCGTCATAGATATGCAGCACGACTTCCTGGATCCCGGGTCTCCTTACGCCTGCGCCGACGCCGATTCTCTAATCGACAACACTCGTCGCTTATGCGACGTTATGCGCTCCCGGGGAGCGCCCGTGATATTCACAAGAGAAGTGCACCGGGCGAACGGAGTAGACAGGGGTCGGGAGGGGGACTCAGAACCGGTACACTGCGTGGAGGGGACTATGGGAGTCGAGATAGTGCCTGAGCTAACTCCCGGGGCGGGGGACTATGTTATAGACAAGCGTCGGTTCAGCTGTTTCTTTCAGACGGATTTGGCCGGCCTGCTAAACGGGCTGCGGACGGAGCTGATAGTGGTGTCTGGGGTGACGGCCAACGCGTGCGTGCTAACAACTGTGATAGACGCCTACCAGCACGACTTCCATACGGTGACGATCCAGGACTGTGTATCGAGCAAGGTCGGGCTACTCCTGGATGAGAACTACAACGACATGATGCGGCTGTACAAGTTCTACTCCAATCCCTTGCGCCTCGATGCTTTCCTAGACCTGCTGGAGGACTGACGGGTGGCCGGCTACCACATTTGGACCGTAGGCTGCCAGATGAATGAGGCGGACTCTGAGCGCTTGGCCAGCGCCCTGGAGAAGATGGGGCATAAGCACTCGCCAGACATAGAGGAAGCCGACGTAATAGTGCTGAACAGCTGTGTGGTCAGGCAGGGCGTGGAAGACAAGGTGGCGGGACGGCTGAACTCCCTGAAACCCCTCAAGCGTCGGGACCCGGACATGACCATCGCGCTGATGGGGTGCATGGTCGGGCCCCGGGACGAATCGCTCAAAAAGCGCTTTCCTCATGTTGATGTCTTTATGAGACCCCAGGGTTTCGACCCACTGATTCGCCGCCTGACGGATGACGACGGTACGTGCCTTGACAACCTGGGAACACTGACACCCACACACCCGAAGATCAGCGTGAACGTACCGATCATTCACGGGTGCGACAAGTTCTGCACTTTCTGCATCATCCCCTATCGCCGGGGGCGGGAGCGCAGCAGGCCCATTCCTGAACTGTTCGAAGAAGTTGCGGCTTTAGCGGAGAAGGGTGTGAAAGAGGTCACGCTTCTAGGACAGAACGTCGACTCCTATGGACAAGATCTCTCCGACTCTACAGACCTGGCCGACCTCCTGACAGAGCTTGACCCCATAGACGGCATAGAGCGGATCCGTTTCCTAACCTCTCATCCCAACGACATGAGCCAAAAGCTCATCGAGTCGGTGGCATCCCTGCCCAAGGTCTGTGAGCACATCAACCTGCCTATCCAGGCTGGAGACGACGATGTACTGGAGGTGATGCGTCGGGGGTACACGTCGGGGGAGTACCTGGAGTTGACGGAGCGAATCCGAGAGACTATCCCGGGCGTATCAATGAGCACAGACATCATCGTGGGATTCGCCAACGAGACCCAGGCCCAGTTCCAGCGAACAGTGGACATTCTGGAGGAAGTGCGATTCGACAAGGTGCACGTAGCTCCGTACTCGGTGAGGCCCGGTACTATTGCCTTCCGCAAGATCGACGACGACCTCGATCAGGATGAGAAGATACGGCGGCTGCACGTGATTGAGGAAGTGCAGAAGAGAATAGCTACGGATATAAACGAAACGCTGGTTGGTAGTGAGCAGGAAGTGCTGGTAGAGAGACGCAACCGCGGGAAGTGGCAGGGGCGCACACGCACGAACAAGCTGGTCTTCTTCCCCGTAGAGGAAAAGGACCTGACGGGCTGCATGGTCAACGTGAAGATAGAAAAGTCGGGGCCGTGGTCTCTGCAGGGTACGCCGACGCCCGTTTCAGTTTCCGTCGGGTGAGGGGCCCAAGGCGCTCCAGTATTGGCGGGGTGTCTGTAGATCAGGTCTCGGAGTGTGACAATTGTCGAAGGCAGACGAGCTCCTAGAAACCCTGAGAACTGCAGGTTTCAGGCTGACGCCTCAACGGGTGATGATCCTTTCGGCGATTGCGTCGAGCTCGGGGCACATGACTGCGGAGAATATCCACGAAAGGGTCAAGAAGAGCTATCCTTTCATAGACATAGCGACGGTGTACCGGACGATCCAACTGCTAAAGCGCCAGCGGCTGCTGGTCGAGATAGACCTCGGGAGCGGGGCCTACCAGTACGAGCTGACACAGGACCAGCGGCACCACCACATAGTGTGCCGGGAGTGCGGGACAACCCTGGACATCGACCATCACCGGTTCCTGGAGCCGGTGCGGGTGGCCCTCAAGCAGGAGTACGAATTCGAGGCTGACCTGGACCATTTCGCGATATTCGGCATATGCAGTAGTTGCAGTGCAAAGGAGCAGTCGGTTAGCGACCCTGTCGGGTAATGGGGGCTGGGAGGACAGGATGAGCCGAAAGGGTCTGTTTTGTCTGGGCGGCGGCCTGGAAAGGTGAGCGGAGCAGGCAAAATGCGCCGCTTTGACACCCACGGAAGACGGGAATATCATCCCATGCGGCAAATCGGGGCGCGGGCCCCGGAACAGAGAAACAGAGAGGAATAACGATGCATCACTGGGAAGAGATAAACGTTGACGGCATATTTTCGTACAAGGACAACCTGAAGATAGCGCACGCGATAAGGGCTGGGAATACGGTGTACATCTCGGGGCAGGTGGCCCTGGACCCGGATGGGAACGTGGTGGGTGAGGGTGACGTTGAGGCTCAGGGTGACTACATCTGGGGCAACATCAAGAAGGTGCTTGAGGCTGCCGGGGCTTCGATGGACGACGTTGTGAAGGGGTTCCAGTTCGTGGTGGGAGCTGACAACTTTGCGGGGATGTCCCGGGCGCGGAGGAAGGTGCTGGGTGAGGACCCCCTGAGGTGCATGACCGCAATAGTGGTGTCGGGGCTGGTGAAGCCGGAGCTGCTGCTGGAAGTGGACGTTGTCGCGGAGATTGCGGAATGACTATGACTCAGACCGGCAAGAAGCATTGGGCCAGCTACAAGGTGCCGGGAATCTGGTCATTCCCGGAGCACCAGAAGATCAGCCATGCGATAAGGGTCGGGAACACGATCCACATCTCGGGGCAGACAGCGCGGGGCATTGACGGTGAAGCCGAGGGCGGAAGCGACGTGGAAGCCCAGGGCTTGGCAATCTGGAGACACATCGAGACCATTCTGTCCTACGTCGGGGCGAGCATGGACGACATAGTGAAGGTTTTCCAGTTCGTGGTTGGACAGGATAACTTTGCAGGGATGAGCCGGGCCCGGAAGGCGGCGCTGGGCGAGGTCAGGCCCCGGGCGGTAACCTCGATTGTGGTGGCAGGGCTGGCCAGGCCCGATTTGCTGCTGGAAGTCGACGTGATCGCTGTTCTGCCTGACTAGCCGGGGCGCAAGGCGTATCCCTGGAGGTCGAAGCTGCGGTCCAGTCGCGAGTCTTCGGAGAGGGCTTCGATGCGACGGGAGAGGGGAGAGGCCTCGGGGGAGGTCTCTGCGGCGTCGGCGAGTTCGGGGGACTCCCATACGAAGATGCGGCCGATCTCCGGTGATCCGGCCTGACCGGTAAAGCGGAGGCCGAGGACGTAGCCCTGCTGGAGTGAGAAGGCGGTGTCGAGAGCTTCGAGGAGGTTTGTGACACGCTCCTCGTTGCCGGGTTTGGGGGTGAAGGCTGTGAGCCTCATCACTGCCATGGGGGGTCAGCCTGCTTTCTGCCTGGCTAGGGCTCGTTCGAGTATCCTGACGTAGAGGTCGGCGGGGGCGGCGCCGACAATGGGGTCGCGGCCCTGGATGAGGACGAGGGGCAGGCCAGAGGGAGCTTCGCCGTGCTCCATGACCATTTCCAGGTGCTCTCCAATGACGGTCACCTTTTGCTGTCCACCTTCGAGGTCACGGCGAAAGCGGTCGGGGTCCAGGCCTTCCCGGGCGGCGAGGGAAGTTAGCTCGTTGTAGTCGCTGATGTCGATGCTGTCTACGAACATGGCTCGGAAGAGGGCGGTGTGGTAGGCCTGGAAGGCGTCGGGGCCCTGGAGGGCGGCACACTTGGCGGCTTCGAGGGCGGGCAGGCTGGAGGAGATGTAGGCCTTGTCCGGGGCCCAGGGCTCGAAGCGGGCTTGGGGTTCGGCTTCTGCGGCGGCGGCGCGGGAGGTTCGGCTGTGGGGGGTGACGAGGCGGGAGTCGGCGCGGCCCATGAGGAGGGCGTAGCTCCTCCATTGGAAGTCGACCCGGGGCCCGAGTTCAGATTTGACCTTGTCCAGCCGCACCGACGTGATGTAGCACCAGGGTCATATGTAGTCGGAGTAGATGGTTACGGAGAGGGGTGTGGTCATGGAGTCATTCGCTTTGCGTCCGGTTGATGGGCAGGGCGACTATAGCACAGGGGGGGCGACTTTTGATTGTTTTGCATTTTCAGGCATGGATTTGATTGATTAGTGGGAGCTTTTCTCCTGGTGGGTGAGCGGTCCTCACCCCCAAGAAAAAAGTGACATATCAAAAATACACTGCATTTTGGATATGCCTTTCCCAGGGAGGGAACAGGACAGGATGCCCAGCCCTCACCCTGGGATCACCCTCACCCGAGGCGCGGGGCTGCTCACCATGAGCGGAGTCGAAGGGTCGAGCGGAGGAGGTACGCGTATGGTTAATCGGCGGGAACGCGCTTACACCCGTACCCCAACCCGAAACAACCCCGCATCCAAGTCCGACTCCCACTCCCCACCCAGCAAAGTCAACGCCCCCAACCGGCCAATCTCGTCCCCCGACTTCGCCGCCAGCCCGTTCCCCCCCGTCGCCACCCCGACCCGGTCGTCAACCATGTCTATGTACGGCATTCCGCTGGGCGTCTTGCTTACCGCACACGTATCCAGCGTCACCCTATCGTCCGGCAGCGACTGCAGGTACGGAATCGCATCCCTGATCTTCGCCCAGAGCCTGTCCCGCTCCGCCGGGTCCCCCGACCCCCGGAACCACCCCTTTATCTCCTCCATGCTCCCGAGACTCTCGTGGTCCTCCGACCCCCCTATCTTCATCCGGTACTTCCCGTCCCTGTACTGCACCGGCGGCACTATGTAGCAGCTGTCGTTCTCCCGGCCCGTCATGTAGATCATGCTCGGCAAATCTATGAGGTCCGCCGCCTCCGATTTCGTTAGCTCTATGTAAATCACGTTCGCAGCCAGCACGTCCACCTCCAGCGCCCTCGGCACAAGCCCCGAGTCCCGCGTGAACGCCCCCGTCGCCACCATCACCTTCTCGGCCCTGTACACCCCTCCCCCCGACGTCCTCACCTCCACCCCGCCCGACCCGCTCTCCACCGATACCGCTTCCTCGCTTATGACTTCCGCCCCATCTATCTTTGCCAGGGCCACCTCCGCCTCCACTATCCCCCGCGCGCTGATATGCCCCGCATCGATGGACTGGTACAGCCCCGTGCACTGCGGCTCGAAGTTCAGCTTTGGAAACCGTGCCGCTAGCTCCTTCGCCTCCAGCTTTTGAAAGTGCTCCTTCAGGTCGACCATCACCTGGAGGGAGTCGGGCACGTATTCCGACACTGCCCTGTCCATCGGCCCCACCGATAGCTGTCCCACCTCGTGATAAAACGAAATCCCCGACCGTTCCTCCATCTCCCGGTACCGCCTGATCGACTCCCGCGCCAGCTTAGCCCAGACAATGTGGGGGTCCAGGATCCGCGTTATCCGACCCTCATCGTAGTGGTCCGCAAACACCCCGTCGTGGCTCGCCTTGTCCCGCGGCTCGTCCGGCCCTATTAGCGCCACTCCGTCCGTCCGCTCCGCCAAATGCCGCGCCACCCCCGACCCAATCATCCCCTTCCCAATCACAATGTACTTGTAGCTACCGTCAACCATTAAACAACCTTCTCATTCCTGCAATTCCGAGGCCTCGCGAGGTGTCCGGTCCCCTCTCCCTTGAGTGGAGAGGGTTAGGGTGAGGGTGATTCTTAGGAGTGGGACGTCCTCCCTCCCGCGTAGAGGCAAACCCTTGTGGCTGCCCTGGGTGGGTAGGATGGTCATGCCGGCTCTCCCGACCCTAGATAACCTGCTTGTCCTTCAACCCAACCACCTCGTCCCACGAATATCCCAGCACCTCCGTCAACACCTCTTCCGTATGCTGTCCCAGCTCCGGCGCACCGCTCCTCACCTTCCCTGGTGTCTCGCTGAACTGGATCGGCAGCCCCAGCATTTTCACCTTCCCCGCATTTGGGTGGTCGATCTCCACCACGTACTCGTTCGCAATCGTCTGCTCGTCCGATAGCGCCTCCATGTAGTTCTGCACGGGCGCCCACAGCACGTCTGTAGCGTCGAGGATCTTCGTCCACTCCTCCCTCGTCTTCTCTGCAAACCTCTCTTCCAGGATGCCTATCAGGGTATCGCTGTGCTTGAACACCCTGTCCTGCCCCGACACAAACCTCGGGTCTTCCATCATCCACTCCAAGTCCAGCGCCCGGCACGTCGCCTCCCAGTCCCGCTCCATGTCCAGCACCGACAAGCACAACCACTTCTCGTCTTTCGTCTTGTACACGTTCCAGAACGGGCTCAGCGCCCGGCGCGTGTATTCCCCCGGCACCTGCCCGGAGAACAGCGTCCCCTGCGCCATTAGCGCACCTACCGCCAGCTGCGTCCCGAACAACGACTCCTCTACCTTCTGCCCTATCCCTGTCCTCTCCCTTGTCAACAAGCCCATCGTCGTGCCGAGGCACAGCATGAACGCCCCCGTCTGGTCAGCCATCCCGCCCCATACTTGCATCGGCGCCGATTTCTGGATCTGGCTCATGATCCCACCCCGGGCCTGCGCCGCCAGGTCCGCCGAAGGTCTCGCCGAGTCCGGCCCTTTCGGCCCAAACCCGTATCCCGCCGAGTACACCAGCTTCGGGTTCATCTCGTGCACCGACTCATAGTCGAACCCCAACCTCTTTAATGAAGCCTCCCGGAAGTTCGACACGAACGCATCCGACTTCTTGATTAGCCGCTTCAGGATCTCTTTTCCCTCGGCAGTCTTCAGGTCTAGCGCCAGGCTCTTTTTGTTGCGGTTGTTGTTCTCAAAGTAGTAGTTAAGGTCATTGCCTCCGTTATTGCCGAAGTTCCACGTCGCAAGGTACCTTCCCGGATCCCCCGACCGCCGCTCCTCCACCTTTATGACTTCGGCGCCCATATCCGCCAGCATCGCCGTCGAGACCGGCCCGTGCTGCCATATCGTCATGTCGATTATTCGAAGGCCTTCCAACGCCATCATTGGCCGACTACCTCCTGTGAAATCTGCACTCTGAGAATGCGCGTAACATAGGCCCGACCCCATACCTTGTCAAGCAAGGTCGCGTCTCGTTACGTGGACTGCCGGACATGTTATAGTGAAACCCGTCCTTAGGGCATTGTTAGTGGCGGAAGCGGCCATAAGAGGATGCAACCTCGGGAGTTATGGAATGGAAGATATTGCATTTTTGGTTACGGCATTCTCTGGTCTGACAGTTGCGGTGGCGGCGCTGCTCGTATCCTTAGGGGTCCTCTACCTCGTGCTAAAGGTTAAGAAAGTCTTGGAATCGATGCCCGGCGGAGACGACTCCGACTAACCGCTTTCCCGGACTGGCCCACCTATTGATTTTAGCGCCAGAGTGTGATACGTTCGCACTGCCCTTTCCGAGTCCGGGTGTGTTAGTTATCAGGGCTTTGCCCTGGGAGGTGTGTAATGTCGGAAACCGCGGAACTGATCTCCTCATTCTCCGGCTTGGCCGTAGGTATAGGTGCCCTGCTCGTCTCCGTGGGAGTCCTGATTCTCCTGTCTAAGCTCGGCGACATTTTCAAGTCGGGCGGTTAGACCCGACTTCCCTTCCCTAAACCCTCCCCTGACTTATCAGGGAGTCCGCGACGCCGAACGTGGGATTGGGGCCTTTACCTCGATTCTCCTGCACCCTTTCCACTAGTCCTTAGTGCAGTTTTCCCGTCGGCGAAACGCGCGTGGCACAGGCCCGATCCCATACCTTGTCGAGCAGAAGAAGTGCGAGGCGAGAATGGCGGGCTATCTATCAACTTTGACGTTGCACTGCTCCCACGCGTTGTTGCCATCGTGGGCTTGTATCTTACGTTTTCTGCTAGATAGCTTTTCCGCCTCCTCTGTTATCATGATAACTATGACAATAACTGCGATCATCATTGGACTGCGCTCGACATCAGCAAGCCCGATTCTGTGCAGCACCCCAAGGCCTACGGCAATGCCCATAAAACAAGCGGCGGCGTACCTTCCGCGGATCATAAAGCATAATGCAGCAGCCACTCCTACTATCTCTTCCGGAGCTAATTTCCCCTTGTCCCACTCTTGTACGACAACCGCTAGCGCAGCAAGCAATATCACTATTTGAAGCCATACAATTACGTAAGCTCTCCGGTCGTCGCCATATCGGCGAGGATAGAACACAAAAAACGTGATTATCACTGTTATGATCGCAGGTATCCCCACTGTTATCCAAGGTGTTGCTAGCCAAGTTACCATCTTAATCCCCATTCCGATATTAAGGACCGCGGTGCCGATGCTTGTAGAAATCCAGTCGTAAACTCCGAGATGATTGTTCTCAATATATTCACCAGCCTCTCAACCAGGACAACACTTTACAGGATGGTGTAAATCGTGCGACGGTAACCCAAAGAGACTAGCTCAGCATTTAACCGCGGGCATACTAAACATGAACGTCAAAATAGCCCTGCTAAGCATCGCTTTGATAACCACAACATTGATTGCCTGCGAGTTCGGTGTGCAGGTTCCTACTGATGGGGATTCCCCAGAATCTAACGCTGACCCTGAGCCTATTAAGCCCACTCAATCCAAACAGCGATGGTTTTCTGATAGTAGGCCTGCACAATTAGATATCGATTCGACGATCGATTTTCCTGGTGTTGCAGTAAAGGCCAAAGATGACGATGCAGTCCTATTTGCAAGCTGTGATCTAGACTTTGCAGCGATTGATTGGCCCAACGCACTATTACTCGGTAGCCTAGAAACCGTCAACACAACCGAAAGATTTGGTAAGGACAACGAGGTCAAGACTTACTCATTCGAATGGTATGGAAGCATCATTTCTCGGAAAAGGGTTGTTCGACAAGAACCTCTATTCAGGACAGTCTCTACTGAAGATCGACTAAATACTCAAGATTTCATACGGGAATTTCCAAAGAACGAACAACTTGAAATCGCCCATGGAGGTAACCAGGCTACTTTTGGCCTAGCTGGATTTGAAGAAGCATTCGTTAAGCACTGTTCATAGACCACACTCCCGCCCCGCAAACTCCCCCACCCGGCCCAGCCCCTCCCGGTACTCCTCCGGCGTATTCATGTCCAGGTAGACCAGCGACGACGAAACCTCTACATATCCCACCCTACCCCTGTCCCTTCTCCCCACCTCCTTCAACCCCAGCCCCTCCTCCGTGATCCCCAGCATCTCCTCCCTCAGGCTCCCGTCGAACACCGTCGGATGCCCCCTCCGACCCCCGTGCACCGGTATCGTAATCCGAGCTTCTTCCTCGAAATGACCTTCCACCACCTCATTAATCAGCCACGAGGGCCGAGGCTGGTCCACGTTCAATATCAGAATGCCCGTGGCTTCAGTTGGTACTGCGCTCACCCCCGCCACCACAGAAGACGCCCTACCCCTCTCATACTCCCGGTTCACCACAACCTTCACCCCCCTCCATCCCGTCACCCGACCCATCACCGACTCCGCCTCATGCCCCAGCACAACCACCACCCCCTCCACCCGAGACGCCCCCAACTGCTCCAACTGATACTCCACCATCGTCGACCCCATCCACGGCAGCAATGCCTTGGGTTCACCCATTCGCGTAGAAAGCCCCGCCGCCAGCAACACCCCCCAAATCCCGCCTGAAAACAACGTCATTCAGAAGCCCCGCGAGGAACTTGGGGTGGGGAGTTCAGTCCCCTCTCCCTTGATGGGAGAGGGCTAGGGTGAGGGTGAAGCCTGTTGCCCAAACTCAGGTAAGCAGACCCGCGCAGCGCAAGGACGCCCTGCAAAACGAACCCTTACGCCAACACCCCCGCCTTCTCTCGAGCCTTCAGCACCAGCTTCTCATCCATCTTCATTGACACCCCGTCACCCCCGTACCTCACCATCTCGATCTCCGCCATCACGCTCAACGCTATCGACTCCGGCGTCCGCCCCCCGAGGTTCAATCCCACCGGCGTCCTGATCTCGCTCACCCGCTCCAACGACACCCCGGACGACAGCAGCGTCGGGAATATCAGCAGCGCCTTCCGTCTGCTCCCGAGAAGCCCTATGAACTTCGCCGGCGACTTCGCCGCTTCCAGCAGCGCCATGTCGTCGTATTTGTGTCCCCGGGTCGCCACCACCACGAACGAATTCGCCGTGATCCCGACATCCCTTATCCCCGAGTCGTACTCGTCAACCACTATCTTGTCTGCCTCCGGGAACCTCTCCGCGTTACCGAACTGCTCCCGGTCGTCCACGACCCGCGTCCGGTATCCGAGGAACGTCGCCAGCTTGTAGATCGCATATGAGACATGCCCACCCCCAACCAAAACCACCGTAGCCGGGCTCGTGAACGCCTCGACATATATCTCGGTCCCGTCTTTAGTCGATATAAAGTCCTGCCGACCGAAGTCCATCGCCTTGAACGCCAACTCCGCCGCCGCATCGTCAAGCGAATCGTCCCCCAAGGACCCAACCCTTGAGCCGTCCTCCCTTATAAGCAGCTTGGTCCCCACCTCCCCCGACATCGCGCCCTTCTGAGTAACCATCGCCAGCGCTACCCCGCCCTCGCCCCAGTATGCCGCGTTTATCTCCTGCGTGTACTGGTCGAACATCGGGTCCTTCTGCGGCTGGTCTATCATGATATACATCGTCCCGCCGCACACCAGCCCGTCCTGCGCCGCCAGGTCGTCATTTAGGGTGAACCCTTGCACGTCTGCCGGAGTGCCCTCCGCCATGGCCAGCTTGGAAGCAGTGTACGCGTCCGCCTCTATGCACCCGCCCCCGAGAGTCCCCGCAAAAGAACCGTCTTCCCGCACCAGCATCTTCGACCCCGGCTTCTGCGGCGTCGACCCCTTGGTCCTCACCACCGTCGCCAGTGCAAACGGCCTCTCCCTCTCAATCAACCCCCCGACTTCCTCAAATATCTCTCGCATAGTTCTGCTCCCCACCGACTCCCGGTGGCTATCCCGAGTCGTAGCCTTATGCCAGGAATCCCATTATTGCGGCAACGGCGCCGAGACCAATCAGTTGCAAACTTGCTAGACCGATGATGACCTTGTTCAGGTCGCCTCGCAAGGCAGCTTTCAACTCGGATAGGTCCGCTTTAGTCGCATAGTGTTCCCTGAACTCGCGGCGTAGCTCATTCAGTTCTTCCCGGAGTTCGGAACGGGTAATTGGATGTTCTACGGTAGTCATGGATACATCCCCTTCAAGGGAATTGTAACACCTGTCAGTTACCGCTGCTACGCAGCTGCCCCCGCGGCTTCCGCACTGCCCTACGGGCGGAGACCCGAGCCCGCTTCTTCAATAGTCCTAAGAACCAACCTACCCCGCAGCCGCCCCCACCCGTGCCCCCGACACCACCCCCGCCCGGGGCCTCGACTTGTGGAAGTACGCAATCACCGCTCCCGCCAGCAGCACCCCCATCACCATCATCGTCGAAACCCGGAACCCCTCAAAGTAGTGTGCCTGCGCCTCGGCCTGTGTCAGGTCGTTCACGAACGCCGGTATGAACATCGAAAGCGCCGTCGCCGAGGCCGTCGCCCCGATCGCGTGCCCCAGCTCCCGAGTCGTCTCCAAAAGCCCCGACGCCACACCTCGGTGCTCCAGCGGCAGCGCGCTCATCACCGTCGCGTTATTTATCGGGTTGAATATCGCCGTCCCCATCGTGATCGGCAGCATCAGGAACGGCACAATCCACCAGCTTATGTTCGGCGCCAGTAGCCCCAGCGCCAGGAACCCCGACGCTATCGTCACCATCGCCAATGGCCGGAACAGCCGGGACCCGTGCTTGTCGTACAACCACCCCGCTATCATCGGCATCACCAGCCCGACGCTCTGGTTCGGTATCAGCACGAACGTCACGAATATCGGCGACAGCCCGAACCCCTCCTCCATCAGTATCGGCACCAGCGTCATCGCCGCCAGCATCGAAAAGTGAAAAGCCACGTTCGACACCAGCGACATCGTGAAGTATTTGTGCTGGAAGTGCCGGAAGTCGACCATCGGGTTGCTCACCTTGCGCTCCACCAGCGCAAACACCCCCAGCAGCACGAAGAACAGCGCGTGCATCGGCAGGTGGTACGTCAATGCATCGGGCGACGTGAACGACTCCTCGCCCGGGTGTAAGTGGTTCGTAGACAGGATCAGCACCGACGCACACGCCACGATCAACCCCGCCCCGATGAAGTCTATCGGCCCCGTGTCCCGCCTCTCCTCCACCTCCGACTCCGCCTGAGGCCCCCTGAGCAACCCGAAAGACGATACGACGGCCAGGACCCCAATCGGCAGGAACGTCGCAAACGCTATCCGCCAGGTCGCAAACTCCAGCGACAACCCGAAGCTGGCCAGCCCGAACAGCGTCCCCAGCCTCGACCCCATGATCGGCACCGCAAATGCCCGACCCCGCTCATTCACCGGGAACGTGGATGCCAGGATCGCATTGGCATTCCCGATCATCAGCGCCGCCCCCACCCCCGAAAGCGCCCTGAACGCCATCACCTCCCACAGCGACTGCGCCACCACGATCAACCCCGCCCCCAGCGTCGAGGCCATCACCCCCAGCACGTAGACCCGGCTGTGCCCGTACCGGTCCCCCAGCCGCGCCCCCAGCAGCGCGCCGCTCCCCAGCGCTAGAAGATAGATAATGACAATCCACGCCGCCTCATCGATCCCCACCTCGAAATGCTCCGCCAGCGTCGCCACCGACAACGCCACCGGCAGGCTCGACATCTGCGTCAGGATATGCCCCGCCGCCATCGCAACCAGCACCCGGCGCCGTCGCGGCGTCGAAAGCAGCACTGAAAGCGACGCCGGAAGCGCCATCACTCACCCTCCCCGGGCAAGCGATCCCGAGCCGTATGTGCGCAGCTACAAATGGTCTCCACCCCCGCCAATATACCATACCCCCCACCCCCTTCCCGCCATTCCAACCCCCGAGCCGGAATCCATCCTGCGGGGCATCGGAATAACACAGGAGAGGTGGGGAGTTAGGATGTGGCGGCGGCGAGGGCTTTGGCGCGGGTGATGGACTGTTCGACGATGTCGAAGCCGGCTAGTTCGGAGAAGGCGGCCATTAGCTGCTGGGTGATGGGGCCGGGGGTCTCCATTCCCACGGTGCGGGTGTCGACTCTGCCGACTGGGACAACGCAATAAGGGGTGGTAGCAAGGAAGGCCTCATCGGCGGTGTAGGCGTCGTAGGGCTGGATATTCTCCTCGATGAAGGGGATTCCCAGCTGATCGGCCAGTTCCCTGATAACTTTGCGGGTGACGCCCTGGAGGATGGCCGAATCTCCGGCGGTGCGTATTTTGCCGTCGGTGACGATGAAGAAGTTGGAACCGATGCTCTCGGTGAGGTTGCCGTTGGCGTCTGTGAGGACAGGGAAGGCCTCGGGGTCGATGTCGGTTGCCTCAAGTTCGGCGAGTACGAAGTTGAGTCGGCTGTAGTGCTTGATCTTGGGGTCAAGGGCGTCGGAAGGATAGCTCCTGATCTTGGGGATAACGACGTGGGCGCCGTCGCTGTAGAGGGGGGCGATGCGGGCGTGGTCGAGGGGGTCGACCCAAATGACAATGTTGGGGGTCATGGGCTTGGCGGAACGGCCACCTTCGCCTCGGGTGACGAACTGGCTGATCATGTAGTCGTCACCCGACTCCCTGACGGACTCATTGCGCTGGACGACGTCGAGGGTGACGTCGGTCATTTCCTCTTTGGACATGCCGGGGTCGATGCGGACGTAGGTGAGGGAGCGGTAGAGGCGGTCGATGTGGTCCTCGAGTCGGAAGACCTTACCGTTGAAGGTGCGGGAGGTGTCGAAGACGACATCGCCGAGCCTGAAGCCTCTGTCGGTGAGGCCGATTTTTGCCTCGCTGCGGGGCATGAATTCACCGTTTAACCAGACCTGGTATTCCATGGGGTGCTCCCTTCCCTAGAAGATGTCTATGTGTTGGCCCAGACCCTGTTCAAGGGCGAGCTCGTAGAGTTTGATGGCGGTGGCGATGTCCTGGATGGCGAGGCCCTGGGACTCGAATAGGGTAATCTGGGTGTTGGAAGTGCGGCCAGGGGTCTTGCCGGAAACTACGTCGCCGAGGTCTGTTACGGTCTCCCAGCTTACGGCACCGCGCTCGGTGGCGATGAGGAGGTCCCCGCATTCGAGTCGGGCCTGTTCACGGGAGTCGACGGTGATGAGGTCAGACCTCCGGATGGCGTCGTTGTCTAGCTCCTTGCGGACGAGGGAGTTGCTGCCGGCGGCGTTGATGTGGGCGCCTTCGGCGATCCATTCGCCTTTGACGACAGGGTCGCGGGAGTTGGTTATGGTGATGACAACGTCTGCATCGGTGACGGCTTCCTCGGGCGAGGGGGCGGGGGAAACATCGATGGCGAGCTTCCGGGACATGGTTGTGCAGAAGGCGGCGAGGGGCTCGGGGCGGCGGCTGAAGACTCGGGCGGAATTGATGTTGCGGACTGCGCATACGGCCTCAAGCTGGGTGGCGGCCTGGCCACCGGAGCCAATCATGCCGACCGTCTTTGAGCTTTCTTTGGAGAGGAATTTGGTAGCTATGCCGGAGGCTGCGCCGGTGCGCATACGGCCGAGATGGTCAGCCTGGATGATGGAGAGTAGATCTCCAGTCTCGGCGCTGAATAGGAGGACCATGAACCGGGTGCCAGTGCGGTAGGAGGTATAGACCTTGAGGCCCATGGCTTCCCTGTAGTAGCAGATGCCGGACATGAGTTGCATGCTGCCTTTACCGGGGATGTGGAAGCGACGCCGGGAGCGGTTGATGGAAGTGCCTTCACCCTGGCTACGGAATGACCCTTCGACAGCGTCGAGGGTGTGCTGCATGGTGAGGAGTCGGGCGACTTCGTCTTCTTGGATGATGAGTGTCAAGGTCAGGACTCCTGTACAGGACCCCTAGGAACTAGTCCCTTGAGGTACTGGACGCTGCGGCCTATGACCTCGGCGTCTTCGGCGTCGGGGCTGAACTGGAGGTAGGTCTCCAGATCGGCGAGGGCGGGCTGGTAATTCTTAAGCTGGAGGTGGACTTTGCCACGGTCGCGGACCTCGTCGAGGTCCCAGGGGGATACGTCGAGAAGCATTTGGGTGAACGCGAGGACCTTTTCGTAGTCCCGGCGGGAGGCGTAGATACCCTTGAGGTTGTTGAGCATGCGGGTGACGATCTGGGCGTCGGTGCTAGCGGCGAGGTGGTGGTCACGGAAGGGCATGAAGCCGCCGCCAGCGAGTCGGAGCCTCTGGGCGAGGTGCTCTTTCTCGAGGACCATGCCGCCGTAGAAGGGGTCGACGAAGAGAGGGCCTTCAGGGGTCTCGTGCTTGACGATAAAGTGGCCGGGGAAGCTGACACCCCTGACGTTGAGGCCGGCGTGCCGGGCGACCTCCATGTAGAGGACTGAGAGGGTGATGGGTATGCCGACTTTTCTGTCTATGACATCGTTCAGGTAACTGTTTAGGGGGTCGTAGTACTCTTCCTCATTGCCACGGAAGCTCTCTTCATCGAAGAGGACGTGGTTCAGGGTCTGGATGGGGGCCATGATGGAGTCATCGAGGGTGTTGGCGCGGACGCGATGGCCGAGGTCTTCGATTGCCTGAAGGTAGTGGGGGATGTCGAGGTCTGGGTACTCGGACTGGGCTATTAGGAGGACGGCGCGTGAGAGGTTGATGTCCCGGTGGGGCGGGGCCATGAGTCGGGCGAAGGTGGTATGGGGCTGGGGGTCTTGCATGGTTCTCAGGGGGTGAAGTTTAACATGGGGTGGGGACGGGGGTGGGCCATCCCTTACCCACCCTTCGACCCTGTTCAGGGTGAGTGGCGCCGCACAAGGGGAGAGGAACCATCACCCTCTTTATCCCCCTTTCCCTTAGGGCCTTTAAGGGAGAAGGGAGGAAAAACTAGAGGGATGCACCTGCGCCAGGGCGCAGGTGCATCCCTCTAGTTTGGTACTGGGGGAGTGATAGAAGTGATGACAGCCAGTGTAGATTCAGGGAGTTTTGCTTGTACACTCGTGGGGCATTGGGATGGGAAAAGGTGGTGGGGATGGTGGGGCATTAAAGGGCTGTGATAAGATGCTGGGGCTTTTCATTTGACTCTTTTGGGGGTTGTCGTATATGGCAGAGGGCCAACTCGCTTCTCAGACTTTCCAGGTGCCGGATACGGTCGAGGCTATAGAGTTTTATTTCGAGCAGGGGTTAACGGACGGGCTGCCGGTGGTGCCGCCGACGCCAGACATGGTGGCGCGGT
Organism: Dehalococcoidia bacterium; assembly: GCA_965207225.1. GTDB lineage: Bacteria > Chloroflexota > Dehalococcoidia > Plut-88900 > Plut-88900 > Plut-88900. The sequence continues at coordinate 834,226 of CBDBLV010000005.1, read as the reverse complement.
TTCTGGATGCGGCGGGGCTGGGGGCGAAGGATGTTGTTGGGACGATTCCCACCCGGAAGCGGGAAATCACGGCTGAGAAGGTGGCGATCAACGCTATCATGGCGGGTTGCAAGCCCGAGTACATGCCTGTGGTGACCACTGCGATGTCGGCGATGTGCGAAGAGGAGTTCAATCTGCACGGTACGTCGGCGAGTACGGCCGGGACGGGGCACATGGTGCTGGTGCACGGGCCGATTGTGAAAGAGCTGGACATCAACTACGCCAACAATCTCTTTGGGCCGACGAAGAGGTCGAATGCGACGATTGGTCGGGCGATCCGGCTGATAATCATGAACGTGTGCGGGTCGGTGCCTGGGATACTGGACAAGTCGACGTTCGGGCATCCGGGCAAGTACAGCTACTGCTTCGCAGAGAACGAGGAGCTGAGCCCGTGGCAACCGCTGCACGTCGAGCGGGGACTGCCCCTGGAGTCGAGTGCAGTGACGGTGTACGCCGGAAACGCCCCGATACAGGGGAGCGACCACGGGAGTCACACGGGAGAAGGGATCCTTAACTCGATAGCGGGGTTAATGGTCGCGAATGGAATGCCCGAGGGCGGGGAGATGATGGTGGTAATAAGCCCCGAGATGCTCCTCCACGTGCGGGAAGAGGGATGGTCCAAGCAAGAGGTCAAGAACCATCTCTTTGAAGCTACCAAGCGTGAGTATTCATTCTGGGATACGCTGGACCGTGGATGGAGCGCAAGAAGCGAGCCTCACGAAGAAACGGATGTTGTATCGGTTGTAGAGAGTCCAGACGACCTGATGGTATTGGTGGCCGGGGGCACGGCGGGGGGATTCTTCTGCACGATCCTGCCGTGGGGTGGGGGAACGGCAACGAAGTCGGTAACGAAACAGATACCCGGAATGTAGAGGGCCAAGAGCCGGCAAAGGAGCACGATATGACAACGGAGACGAGAAACGGGGGCATCACGGTGATGGACCCTCGGGCGGGGGCCCTGGACGCGACTGCGGAGATGGCGCCGAGACCTGGAAGACTAGACGGGAAGGTGTTGGGGCTGCTTTCTAACGGGAAGCTGAATGCAGCCGAGCTTTTGCAAATGGTGGGGGACCTGCTGGGCGAACAGTTTGAGCTTAAGTACGTGAAGGCTACGAGCAAGCCGGATTCATCGCGACCCGCACCGGAAGACACGGTGGCGGAACTGGCAAAGGAGAGCGATTTCGCCGTAGTAGCGGTCGGGGACTGAGGCTCCTGCTCTCAGTGCAGTTTGCACGACGGAATCGAACTGGAAAAGCTGGGCGTACCCTCAGCAGTGATAATTACGAGCGAATTCGTGAATCAGGCGAAGGCGATTGCCGAGATACAGGGTATACCGGACTATCCTTTCGCCATAATCAATCACCCGATTGGAAGGCTGACGCCGGAAGCGCTGAAGGGTCGGGCGGAGACGGCTATACCGCAGATCTTGAAGATACTGGAAGTGGAGTAGTCCCGCCGGGGTCCATTGAATGGACTCTGAAAAGTCTGAGGTTGTGCGTCGGTTGGTGGAGGAGGTGGTGAACGGGGGTCGGATGATGCTGATTGATGAGTTGGTGGCGGGGGACTTTCGGGAGCACGCGGGGCCGCCGGGGTTGCCTTCAGACCGGGAGGTCTTGAAGCAGGCTATAGCGTCCCGCCGGCTTTTCGAAGTCGGCTCAGAATACAGGATCTCAGCACTAACCGAAGAGGATGGCCTAGTAGCTCTGACCTTGGAAGAGCGCGGTCAAAGATCGGAGGCCAATTGCTCGACAGAGCACAGGATGCGGGTGGCGGAGGGGAAGATAACGGAGCACTGGGGCGCCAGGCCTCTCTTTTCGACTTCCCAGCCGTGACCGTTTCCACCAAAAACTGGAAGCTGAGCCCTTCGGACTTTGCGTTTCTTTGGGAGGAGTGCAAGCGGTGCTTCTACCTCAAGGTGGCCCGAGGGTTTTTTCGGCCGCGCACCCCCTTCCCCGGCATCTTCAGCGTTATCGACCAGCTAATGAACGAATATTTCAACGGCAGGCCGAATTCGGAGATTTCGGGAACTCTTCCCCCGGGGGTGGTGAAGTACGGGGAGAGCTGGGTCGAGTCCCGGGCGCTGGCGGTGCCGGGCCGGGAGTCGACGTGCTTTATACGGGGTCGGTTCGACTCGGTGCTGGAGTTCGAGGACGGGAGCTACGGGATCATCGACTTCAAGACCACCTCCACGCAGAGTCATCACCTTGGCCTCTATACGCGGCAACTACACGCTTACGCCTACGCTCTGGAGAATGCGGCGCCAGGGAACCTGGCACTTTCTCCAATTACACGCCTGGGACTGGTATGTGTTGAGCCGGACGAGCTTGTGAGGGATACGAGAGGGCGGATATCCTATGCGGGCAATGTCGAATGGAAGGAGATGGCCCGGGACGACGCGGCGTTCGATGCGTTCCTGGGAGAGGTGGTGGGACTGCTGGAGGAGCCTGAGCCTCCGGCGTCGGGGCGGAGGTGTGAGTTTTGCCGGTACCGGGCGGCGGCAAGGAAGATGCCGCATTAGTACATTAGAGAGCAGACCTGTAACAAAACGGGGAAACCCAGTATGAAGATGAATTTTACGGTCGGGATGGGGAGGAACATACCCATCTACGACGTTCCAGCCCATGCCAAGGCAGCGGAGGAATGCGGGTTCGACATGATGGGGTGGGTGGACCAGCCAAACCTGTCTCGTGACATGTATTCGAGCCTGACGGTGGCGGCACTGAACACGAGCAGAATCAGGCTGATGTCGGCGGTTACGGACCCGATTACGTACCATCCATCGGTGACGGCGACAGCGCATGCTACGCTGAACGAGGTTTCGGGGGGACGGGCGGTACTGGGGTTGGGGGCAGGGGGGAGATTCGGGAAGTCGATGCGGCCTCGAACCACGAAGGAGATAGAGAAGGCCATTCAATTCCTGCGGGGGTACATGGCAGGGGAGGAGGTAGAGTGGCGGGGTGCAAAGATGCACTCGGAGTGGTGCAGGACGAAGATGCCGATCTACCTGGCGGTGGACGGGCCGAAGCTGTGCAAGCTGGCAGGGAAAGTCGCGGACGGAGCGATTTTCATAGGTGTGCATCCCGAGATGGCGAAGTGGAGAGTAGAGCTAATCCACCAGGGGGCTGAGGAGGCAGGTCGGGACCCGGGGGAGATAGACATTTGGTGCCGCAACATGACCTACATTTCCGATACGAAGGAGGAGGCACGGAAAGAGGTGTCGTCGTACCCGACGATGTATATCAAGATACACCAGTTCTTCAGCCGGGACGTGCCGGAGATCCACGACTTGAGGAAGAGGATGGAAGCTCGGGAGCCGGGGATTGTAGAGGAGCTGATGAGTGACTCGGCGAATGCTGCTAAGGCCTATGACGAGTATTTCCACGAACACGTCGATGCACCACACTCCAAGCTGGTGACACAGAAGATGGTTGATGCGTTCCACCTGACGGGGCCGCCGGAGGAGATCAGGCAGCGCATCGAGGAATTGGGCAACATGGGGGTGACGACGTTTTCCACTGTGCTGTTCACGATATTCGACAAGATTGGGATGATGCGGAAGTTCAGCGAACAGATCATGCCGCATTTCCGGAACTAATCCAGGAGGGCATCGTGGCAGAATCTTCAGGCGTTCAGCTGCCAGACACGGTAGAGGCGATAGAGTATTTCTTCGATCAGGGCATGACCGACGGTCTGCCCGTGGTGCCGCCTACCCAGGAGTCGGTGGGAGCGTTCCTGGAGTCGGGAGGGGTGGAGGGCGGGGAGGTGCTGGGGACCCGGGCGAGCCGTAACTGGGTGGTGACGGCGCAGAAGGTGGCGGTTAATGCGGTGATGGCGGGCTGCAAGACGGAGTACGCCTCAGTGGTTAATGCCGCGGTACGGGCATTGATGAAGCCAGAGTTCAACGCGTCGGCGATAGCGGAGACGGCGGGGACGTCGGCGCCGCTAATCCTGATCAACGGGCCTGTTCGGAAGGAACTGGACGTGAACGGGGGGTGGAATTTGTTCGGGCCCGGGTGGCGGGCGAATGCGACTATCGGGAGGACGCTGAGGCTGGTGCTGATGAACGTGTGTCGGGAGATACCGGGGGTGACGGACAAGTCGACGTTCGGGCACCCGGGTCGGTACACGTTCTGCATTGCGGAGAACGAGGAAGCGAGCCCGTGGGAGCCTTATCACGTCGAGCATGGGATGGCTTTGGAGTCGAGTGCGGTGGCGCTTATTCCTGCGTGCCACCCGATGGAAGTATTCAACCAGTCGGACCCGGTGCCGGAGCAGATCCTGGACACACTGAGCCACGCGATTGCGGCGAACTCGGTGTGTCACGGGCCGGTTATGTTGATAATGAGCCCCGAGCATGCGCAGAATATCGGGCCGGCGGGGTGGAGCAAGCAGGACGTGAAGGAGTACCTGGCCAGGCGGGCCAACGAGTTCCAGCCGCACTTCGCATACGAGCGGGAGCGGATCGGGGCTTTGGGCGGCACATGGTATCCGACCACGACCAACCCGGACGACTCGTCGATTCCGACCACTGCCGATGGCATTACTTTGATCGTGGCGGGGGGCGAGGGCGGGGGGCATTCGACTATCATTCCGTTGTGGGGGCAGGGGGTCTTGAGCCAAACTACAATGGAACCCGTAAACAATCTTTAGAAGGGCGCTATGACTACCAGAGGCACCGAACTACCGGACACAATTCAAGCAATCGAGTATTTCTTTGAGCAGGGGATGACGGATGGGTTGCCGGTCGTGCCGCCGACTCAGGGGGCGGTGGAGTCTTTTCTAGAGGCGGGTGGGTTGAAGGCGGACGAGGTGCTCGGGACACGGTCCAGCCGGAACTGGGTGGTGACGGCGCAGAAGGTGGCGGTGAATGCGGTGATGGCAGGGTGCAAGGCGGAGTACGCCCCGGTGGTGGCAGCGTCGGTTCGGGCGATGATGAAGCCGAAGTTCAATCTTTCGGGGATCAGCGAGACAACGTCGGGGATGTCAACGCCAATGGTGGTGGTAAACGGGCCGATCAGGAAGAAGCTGGACATCAACTCGGGGTGGAACCTGTTCGGGCCCGGGTGGAGGGCGAACTCGACTATCGGGAGGTCGTTGAGGCTGATATTGATGAACGTGCTGGGGGAGATACCGGGCCTTACTGACAAGTCGGCGTTCGGGAGTCCTGCGCGATACACGTACTGCATCGCAGAAGACGAGGAATTGAGCATCTGGGAGCCGTACCACGTCGAGAAGGGTTTCGATCCGTCTACGAGCACGGTGAGCCTGTTCGGGGCACTGCCTCCGATACCAATTTTTAACTACGCTGATAACTCACCACAAGCGATCCTGGATACGATCAGCCATGCGATAGCGGCGAACGTCAACTGTCACGGGGAGCTGGTGCTAATCATCAGCGGGGAGCACCTTTCCAATATAGAGACGTCCGGGATGACGAAAGGCGAGCTAAAGGAGTACATAGCCGGGCGGGTGAACGAATTCGCGCCGAGCCTGGTGTTCGATGCGGAACGGGCTTATGAACTGGGCGGCGTTACGCCTTTCGAGGACCCGGTGAGTCATGAGCGCTCGCTGCCTACGGAACCCGAGCAGCTACACGTGTACGTGGCAGGGGGTCCGGGTGGGGCGGTATCGGCGATGGTGCCGCTGTTTTCGCATGGGCGCTCTAGTGGGTGGGTTATTGAACCTATCATTGAGCCCTAATCGTTTTCGAGAGGACTAACCGGAGGTCAACGGATGGCAGGAAAGCTGTATACGTCTTACAAAGGGTTCCCGTCTTTCTTCAGCGGGAAGATCATGGGGCCGGAGGAGATCGAGGATGGGATGCTGGTGGTGGCGGGGGTGCCGATAGACCAGGGGATAGTGACGGCGAGGCCGGGGGCGCGTTATGGGCCCAGGGGGATACGAGAGGCGTCGATGCTGCACCGGGGGGCTTACGAGGTGTCGGCGGAGAATACCTTGCTGGACGTGGAGTCGGGGATCTGGAGGAAGCCGGTGTCGTCTCCGCCGCTGGGGGATATCGGGGACTTCGACATCAACCCGACGAACACGCAGGAGACCACTGAGATAGTAATCGACGGGGTCGCGGATATAGTGAAGAGGGGCGGGATTCCGGTGCTGCTGGGCGGTGACCATTACGTTGCATACCCGGGGTTCGCCGGTTTTTCGAAGGGGATGTCTGAGCGGGGCGGGTCGCCGAGGCTGGGGTACCTGCACATCGACAGCCACCCGGACTTCAGGGACGTGCACGGGGTTGGAGGGAAGTACACGCACGGGACGCAGGCGAGGAGGCTTAGCGAGGACTCTCACATTTCCTATAACAACATGGCGTGGGTGGGGCTGAACGGGTCGGTGATCGACCCGGCACAGCATCGGATATTCAGGTCGGGGGGGATGAGGGTGACGACGGCGAAGATGGTGCGAGAGCAGGGGCCTGCAGAGATTGTGAAGAGCGCGATGGAGGTTGTCGGGCACAGCGTGGATGCGGTGTACGTGACGATAGACATCGACGTGGTGGATGGGTCGGAGTCGCCCGGGACAGGGGCCCCGGTGTTCACGGGGATCACGGCAGTGGAGTTCCTGGAGATGATGGACTGCCTGGCAAGCTACGACATAATCAAGGCCGTCGACATCTGCGAGGTGGCACCGCCGCTGGACCCGACGGGTAGGACGGTACACCTGGCGGCAAGCGGGCTGCTGGGGATACTCGGGCCTAAGATTTTCGAGACGGTGGAGATAGAGTAGGCGTTTTGCTTAGCGCCTTGCCCTTCGCTTTTTCCTCTTGAAGGTCAGGTACCAGCCAACGACAGCAAGGGGCCTGGCAAATCCCACATCAAAGCCGTATTTGCTTTCGTGATGCCAATGCGGCTCCATGAAAACCAACGTCCAGCCCATTGAGGCCCGCATATTGATATGCTCTTCCAGCTTTTGAGCAGGGTACTCTATAGCCTTATCACCTTCAGTGTCCGACAAACTTCGACCATAATCCAATACTTGTGTAAGCGTGCAAGCTTCAACATACTCGTGGATATATGTTTGCCTTGTGGCGGCTCTTTCCGATAGTGACTGGGTGGGAACGCTCATATGCCCTTCCTCACGCGTGTGTAATGTAAGCTGGGCAAAATAATATCATCTTGGGGAGCAAACGAATTCATGGATAAGGCGAATGGAAGATTGGCGGGGAAGGTGGCGATTGTGACGGGGGCGGGGTCGAGCGGGCCGGGGATTGGGAACGGGAAGGCCACGGCGATTTTGTTTGCCCGGGAGGGGGCGAAGGTGCTGCTGGCGGACCTTCACGAGGAGCGGGCAAAGGAGACGCTGGCCGCAATAGATGGGGAGGGTGGGGGGGCCTCGACGGTGGGGGTGGACGTGACGGTGGAGGAGGATACTTGTCGGCTGGCTGAGACGGCGGTCGAGCGGTACGGGCGGATCGATATTCTGGTGAACAACGTGGGGATATCGAAGCGGGGGTCGGTGCTGGACGTGACGGCGGAGGAGTGGGACCGGGTGATGGCAGTGAACGTGAAGAGCATGATGCTGTGCAGCCAGCATGTCATCCCGAGGATGAGGGAATCGGGTGGGGGTTCGATAATCAACATTGCGTCGACGGCGGGGTTGAGGGCGCACCACAGCACGCCTTACTCGACTTCCAAGGCAGCGGTAATCGGGCTGACGTTTTCGATGGCGGCGGACCACGGTCGGGATGGAATCCGGGTGAATGCGATAGCGCCGGGGCTGGTGTACACGCCGATGGTGGCGCCGCGGATGGTGGAGGGGATGCGGGAAAGGCGTGCGGAGGCTGCACCTCTGGGGACGGAGGGGACGGGGTGGGATGTCGGGTGGGCGGCGGTGTATCTGGCGAGCAACGAGTCTCGGTGGGTTACGGGTGTGACGCTGCCGGTGGATGCGGGGTTGAGCGTGACGACGGGGATTACAGATCAGCCGCTTTTGCAGCAGAGGTGGGGGTAGGGAGAGGAACCCTCACCCCCTGTATCCCCCTCTCACGCCACAGGCGCATCGTTGACCCTTAGGGCCGATAAGGGAGAGTGGGAAAGAAAAACAGAGGGCCACACCTGCGCCAAGGCGCAGGTGTGGCCCTCTAGTTTGGTACTGGGGGGAGGGAAACGAAGCTCCGAAAGGCCTGTGCGGGCAAATCCTAGATCCCTCGCGGGGCCTCGGGATGACATGGGGGACGGGGGTTCATGCCGCGGTATGTGCCTCGACGGATAGGCAGGGGTGGGCCACCCCCCGCTCATATCCTTCGACTAGGCTCAGGACATGCTTCGAGTGGCCTCAGCTTGAGCGGCCTCACGTCTGGGGAGGGTCGGGACAAGTATTGCGCTACCGGGGTTTGCAGAGAGACAGGTTGGCGGCGAGTCCAAAGTGGTCGGAGAGTGTTTTGCCTTCATGGAAGTTGCTGATTACTTGCGGGGACTCGACGGACCAGTCATGGGTTACTGCGATGTGGTCGATGCTTTTGTGGCCTTGGAAGTCAATGTTCGCGGTGGCAATTGTCAAGTTCGGAGAGAAGGCGTTTTGAAGGGCTGATTGGAGAGGGTGAGGCGCTCGGCTGTCGGGGCCTATCTTCTGGTTGAAGTCACCCATCACTATGAGACGTTCCGAGGGAGAGCGTCGAAGAACGTCGGTTAGACCTACCAGATATTGTTCGTGGTCTTCCCATTGATTCTTTTTTTCCGCTCCGCGTTTGGCCTCCGTCCTAGAGCCGAACCAAGGGATGCAGACTCCAACTATCGTTACCCTGCCTAATGATGTCTGGGTGGCTCCTGTGATGAATCGTCCGGGAGGCATCGAATCGATGCCCAGGTCGTCTATTTCGTCCCAAGGTTCTCTGGACCAGAGGATGACCTTGCGCCGCTTGAGGTTGACTTTGTAGCCGGCGTCGGGCTGGGAGTAGATTGTGTGGCCGGGTCCTGCAAGGAGGTGGATGTTGGCCTCGGTGAGGCAGATGATTTCGGGGGCATGGGAGTTGATGCGGTCCCGGATTTCGGGGGCTTTCCCAGACCTTGGGCCAGCCCATTCGACGTTCCACGTAACGACTTTCAGGGGCATGATTTACTCTCTTTGTGCACTACTCGGCGGGGCATTGGAACTCAAAGCGCGATACACCAAGCGCCATCCTACCTATGGGAACATCTTTTGTCGAAGAAGGGCAGTGGGCCAGCCCTGGGGAGGACGACCGGGCGGTCGCCCCTACGGAATACGGCCTCGGTTCCGGAATCCATTCCGCCTTCCGGCTCCGGACCAGAATGACGGAGAGGTGGTGGGGTGGTATACTGTCGGGAGTTAGCCAGGAAGGGGAGGCGTTTATGGCCAATGAGATGCTGAAAACGATGATGGCCCTCGACCCTAGGGGGGAGGAGATGATCGAGGAGCACATTGATATGGCTCCGAAGGTGGACTCTCTCAACGGGAAGCGGATCGGCCTGCTGCATGACCGCCGGCTGAACGGAGACAAGCTCCTCTGGATGGTGACGGACCTGATCAAGGAGAACTACGAGATCTCCGACGTAACGTTCGTGGCGAGGCCGAATGTCTCCGACGTCTCTCCGCCGGAGATGCTGGACGAGCTGGCGGAGAAGGCCGACGCCGCCTTAATTGCGATAGGTGACTGAGGCTCCTGCAGTACGTGCTGTATGCACGACGCGATCTCCCTGGAAGACCGGGGCGTACCGACTGCGGTGATAATCAGCGACCAGTTCATCCCCGGAGTTGAGGCGATAGCCCGGACGCGCGGTCTGCCGGACTACCCGTTCGTGGTGGTGAAGCACCCGATCGGGAGCCTGGCGGATGACGACCTGAAGGGTCGGGCGAAGGATGCACTGCCGCAGGTGGTCGACATCCTGACCAACGGCAGGAGGCCATAAGCCACTGCCGAGCTAGAAGTTTGAAATAGAGAAAGAGCTCGGTGGAAAAGCCGACGGGTAACCCGTCGGCTTTTCCCATGCCAGGAAATCAAGGCAAAAGTGATATACTTCACGACGCTTGTGTCGGGGGAGCGCAGGCTGGAAAGGGAGCGATGAAAGACTCCATGGAACGGATAGAAGGGGGCACGGTTACCACTCCCAAGGGGTTCCGTGCGGGAGGCGTTTACTGCGGCGTGAAGCCCTACGGGGCTGACAAGCTGGACCTGGGGTTGCTGTACTCGGAGGTGCGGGCCTCGGCGGCGGCGGTGTTCACGAAGAACAGGGTCACGGCCCCAGCAATCCTGGTCGACCGGGACTACTTGAAAGACCCCCATGCGCAGGCGGTGGTGGTGAACAGCGGCATAGCGAACGTGTCGGTGGGGGAGCAGGGTCGGGTGGACGCGGTGGAGATGTCTGAGCTGGCGGGGAAGAAGCTGGGGGTGGCGACGGAGGACGTGCTAGTGGCGAGCACGGGGGTGATAGGGGTAGAGCTTCCGATGGCTCGGATCCGGACCGGGGTTGAGGAAATTGAGGTGACGAAAGACGGGGGCCGGTTGATGGCACGGGCGATTATGACCACTGACACGCACCCGAAGGAGATAGCCGTGTCGTTTGACGCGGGTGACGGGACGCGGGGGGTGGTGGGGGGTGTAGCCAAGGGGGCGGGGATGGTGCACCCGGACATGGCGACCATGCTTTCGTTTATTGCGACAGACGCGTCGGTTGATCCGGCCTTTCTACAGACTGCCCTTGAGAATGCAGTGGGCGATTCTTTCAACATGATCAGCATTGACGGAGACACCAGCACGAGCGACACGGTTGCGATACTGGCAAACGGGCTGGCTGGCAATGCACCCATAACGGCAGATCACGCTGGTGCAGAGGGCTTCTGCGAGGCATTGACCGAGGTCTGCACGTTCCTGGCCAAGCAGATTGCACGGGACGGGGAGGGAGCGACCAAGCTTATCGAATTCGTTATCGAGAAGGCGCGTACAAAGGAGGAGGCGAGGAATGCGGCGCGGATCATATCGACGTCCATGCTGGTGAAGAGCGCCATACACGGGAACGACCCGAACTGGGGCCGGCTGATGGCGGCGTTGGGTCGGACGGGGGCTTACATCGAGGAGTCGAAGACTGACCTGTTCATCAACGATATATTCATGCTGAACAACGGTACGCCGGTGCCGTATTACGAAGATGCCGTGTCCCGGTCGCTGGACCAGGAGGAGGTGTCGATCAAGCTGGTGTTGAACGTGGGCGAGGCGTCGGCGACGGCGTGGACGTGCGACCTTTCGGAGGAGTACGTGACGTTCAACAGCGAGTACACGACGTAGGATGAGGGCGAGGCGATGGGGATGAACCAGGCAGTCGTGAAAATAGGGGGCGGGGCGCTGGGGGCAGCAGACACGCTTTTCTCGGACCTGGCTGAACTCCAGAAGAAGGGTGCCGAGATCATCGTGGTGCACGGGGGCGGTAACGTGGTATCGGAGTGGCAGAAGCGTCACGGGGTGGAGGCGCGGTTTGTGCGGGGGCTACGGGTGACGGACGGGCCATCGCTGGAAGTAGCTACGGCAGTGCTGGCGGGGCTTGTAAACAAAGAACTGGTGGCGTCAATAGCGGGGTGCGGAGGTCGGGCGGTAGGGGTGAGCGGGGTGGACGGAGGCATTATCAAGGCGGAGGTGCAGGACTCGGAGTTGGGGTACGTGGGTCGGGTGACGGGGGTGGATGCGGGGCCCCTGGAAGCGCTGGCGCGAAGCGGGTGTCTACCGGTGTTATCGCCAATAGCGGCACAGCAACGGAACGGGAGCTCGGATTGGAAGGGGTTCCTGAACGTGAACGCGGACACGGTAGCAGGGGAGCTGGCGTCGGCTATCGGCACGTCGAGCCTGATATTTCTTACGGACGTGGAAGGGATACTGGATGGGGATGGGAACTGTGTAGCGTCGATTTCGAGGCACGCGGCAAAGAAAATGATTGAGTCGGGCGTAATCACCCGTGGAATGATTCCGAAGGTGGAGGCGTGCTTGAAGGCGGCGGAGTCGGGGGTGAGGGCGGTTATAACGGATGGGCGTCGAGCGGGTGCTTTGCTGGAGGCGGTGGAGGGTCGGGGGGCGGGGACGTGGTTTGGCTGATGTCGCCGCATCACAATCAAATGGAGACAGTGAAAGGATAGAAGGATGGTGAACTGGCAGGAGCTGGAAGCCAAGTACTTTATGAAGACGGGCCGGCGGCAGCCGTTGACGCTGGTGCGGGGCGAGGGTGTCAGGGTGTGGGACGAGGACGGGAAGGAGTACCTGGACTTCGTAGGAGGGATCGCGGTCACGGGGCTCGGGCACTGCCATCCGGTACTGGTGGAGGCGATACAGAAGCAGAGCCAGGCCCTATGGCATGTGTCGAACCTGTTTTACACGATCCCGCAGGTGGAGCTGGCGCAGATACTGGTGGAGAACTCGTGCTTCGACGAAGTGTTTTTCCAGAACAGCGGGGCCGAAGCGAATGAGGCAGCAATCAAGATTGCCCGGAAGCACGGGAAGGTGAACCTGAACGGGGCGTACGAGGTAATCTCGGCGATGGACTCGTTTCACGGCAGGACCTTTGCGATGGTCGCGGCCACGGGCCAGCCCGGACACCAAGCTACGTTTACACCGTTGCCGCAGGGTTTCACGAACGTGCCCTTCGACGATATAGAGGCGATCATATCGGCAACGAACGAGAGCACTTGCGCTGTGATGCTGGAGCCGATACAGGGCGAGGGCGGGGTAAACGTGCCATCCCGAGAATACCTTCAGCAGGTGCGGGACTGGTGCGACCAACGGAACCTGCTACTTATCTTTGACGAGGTACAGACAGGTATCGGGAGGAGCGGGAATCTGTTCGCATACGAGCATTTTGGGGTGGAGCCGGACGTTATCACGCTAGCCAAGGCGCTCGGGGGAGGGTTCCCGATCGGGGCGGTGATGGCGAAGAAGGAAGCATCCGTATTTGAGCCCGGCGATCACGGGTCGACATTCAGCGGCAACCCGCTGGGTACTGCGGTCGGCGCGGCGAACATGAGATACATACTGGACAATGACGTAGTGGGGAACGCAAAGAGAGTAGGGGAGCGGTTGCGGTCTGAGCTGGAAGGGTTGACCGGGAAGCATGACCTGGCGGTCGGGGTGAGGGGGGTGGGGCTGCTACTGGCGCTGGCGTTGGCTGATAACGTGTCCGGTGACCTGGTAAACGAGTGTCGGGAGAGGGGGCTATTGGTGAACCCGGTAAGGCCCGACGCCCTGCGGCTGATCCCGCCCTTGATCGTGTCGGAGGAAGAGGCAGACAAGGCGATCGAGATCATAGACGCGGCCCTGGGGGTCGTGGCACAAGGCTAGACAAAAAGAGGAATAAGGTGACCCAGAAGATAGTTCTCGCATACAGCGGAGGTCTCGACACCTCCGTGGCCATCAAATGGCTTTCGGACCGATACAACGCGGAGATAGTGACATTGACTGTGGACGTGGGAGGGGAGATAGACCTAGAGGAGGTGAGGCGTCGGGCGATGGGGACGGGGGCCATTCAGGCTGAAGTGCTCAATGCCCGGGAGGACTTCGTCGACTACTTCGTGTGGCCCGCCCTGCAAGCGGGCGCGATGTACGAAGGGAAGTACCCCCTGGCGACGGCGCTGGCGCGGCCCCTGATGGCGAAGTTACTGGTGGACGTGGCGATGGAGACGGGGGCCTACGCAGTGGCGCACGGGTGCACGGGCAAGGGTAACGACCAGGTGCGGTTCGACGTGAGTGTCGGGGCTCTGGCCCCAAACCTCGAGATTATCGCACCAGCCCGGGAGTGGGGGATGACTCGGGAGCAGGAGATCGACTATGCGAAGGAGCACAGCATCCCGGTGCCGCTGACCAAGGCGAACCCGTACTCGATAGACGAGAACCTGTGGGGCCGGAGCATAGAGACGGGGGTACTGGAGAACCCGTGGGTCGAGCCTCCGGAGGACGTGTACCAGTGGACGGTGTCGTCTTCCAATGCACCAGACGAACCGGCATACCACGAGATCGAGTTTGAGAACGGGATACCTACGCGGCTCGACGGTCGGGAGATGGGCGGGGTAGAGCTAATCGACGTACTGAACAAGGCGGCCGGGGCGCACGGGGTGGGTCGGATAGACCACGTTGAGAACCGGCTGGTGGGAATCAAGTCCCGGGAGATATACGAGGCGCCGGCGGGCATAGTGCTGACCACAGCGCACCGGGCGCTGGAGGACATGACGCTGAGCAAAGAGCAAGCCCGGTTCAAGGAAAGGGTGGCACAGGAGTACGCCGACCTTATCTACAACGGACTGTGGTTCACGGCGCTGCACCAGGACCTGGCTGCATACGTGCAGAGCACGCAACGGCATGTGTCGGGGACAATTCGGGTGAGGTTGCACAAGGGGCAGTGCACGGTGGTCGGGCGGAAGGCCCCGCAGGCGCTGTATCAGTTCGAGTTGGCTACTTACGACCAGGGTGACACTTTCGACCAGGGCGCATCAAAGGGGTTCATAGACATATTCGGGCTGCCGGTGAGAACGCAGGCGAGGATCCAGCTGCTAGACCAGCCGGGCGGGGCGCTCGGGATCACGGGACCGGCAAACGACAAGGAATAGTCCAAGTTTCGACATCGGGATACCCAGGGAGGAAGGAATGAGCATTGTCCTAACCGAAGAGCAAAAGCAGATGGTCTCGACCATCCGGGACTTCGTAAACCGGGATGTTAAGCCATACGTCGCGGAGCTTGAGCACGCCGATGAATACCCGCACGAGATGGTGGAGAAGATGAAGGAGATGGGCCTGTTCGGGGCAGTGGTGCCGAAGGAGTACGGGGGTCTCGGGCTGGACAACGTCACCTTCGCGCTGATCATCGAAGAGCTTTGCAAGGGGTGGATGAGCTTAAGCGGGACTATCGGCAGCCATTCGATCATGACATACGCCATCGTCAACTATGGCACGGAGGAGCAGAAACAGCGGTTCCTGCCCAAGATAGTCACGGGTGAGAAGCGCGGCGGAATCGGGCTGACGGAGCCGGGGGGCGGGAGCGACCTTCAGTCGATCCAGACTATGGCCGTTAAGGACGGAGACGACTATGTGATAAACGGGGCCAAGATGTTCGTGACGAACGGAATACAGGGGAACACCTTTGCCCTGCTGACCAAAACAGACCCTGATGCAAGTCCGAGCTACAGGGGCATCAGCCTGTTCATTATCGAGAAGGGTGGGGAGGGGTTCACGGTCGGGAGGAAGATCAAGAAGCTGGGATACCGGGGGATAGACACGACGGAGTTCGCTTTCGACAACTTCCGGGTGCCGATAACGAACCTTCTGGGCGGGGTTGAAGGGCAAGGGTTCAAGCACATCATGTCGGGGCTGGAGGGGGGTCGGGTGAACATAGCGGCGAGGTCGGTCGGGGTTGCGCAGGCGGCTTTCGATGCGGCGATTGCCTACGCACAGCAGCGGGTGACGTTCGGGAAGCCGATAGCACAGCACCAGGCGATCCAGTTGAAGCTGGCCGACATGGGTACGAAGATAGAGGCGGCGAGGTTGCTCACATTATCGGCGGCGGCGAAGAAGGACAGGGGGGAGAGGTCGGACCTGGAGGCTGGGATGGCGAAGCTATTCGCCAGTGAGACGGCCCACGAGGTGACGATGGAGGCGATGCGTATACACGGCGGATACGGGTACACGGAGGAGTTTCCCGTGGAACGGTATTTCCGGGACGCTCCCCTGATGATGATCGGCGAGGGGACGAATGAGATACAGAAGCTGGTTATCGCGAGGAACTTGCTGAAGAAGCACCAGATCTAACCCGACAAGACACCACAGGCAGGAGAGCATTATGGACCACGACGGAAGAGAGGCATTCGGGAGCTGGTACGAGGACTACCAGGTCGGGGATATCTATAAGCACTGGCCGGGCCGGACGGTGAACGAGTACGACGACACACTGTTCAGCATGATCACTATGAACCACGCTCCGTTACACATCGACGAGCACTACATGTCGGGGAGCCAGTTCGGGCAGAGGCTGGTGAACGGGCTTTTCGTTATCAGCCTGGTGGTCGGGATGACGGTAAGGGAGATAAGCGGGAAGGCGATAGCGAACCTGGAATACGAGAGTGTCAAGCACCTGGGGCCGACGTTCCACGGAGACACGGTCTATGCGGAGACGGAGATCCTGGAGAAGCGGGAGTCGAAGAGCAAGAACGACCGCGGGATACTCTATGTCGAGACGCGGGCTTGGAACCAGAGGGACGAGACTATTCTGACGCTGAGGCGTCGGGTGATGATACCGAAGAGGGGGAATGGGGCGGGGTAGCCAGGGTCACCTGACCGCCCATTTGGTAAAGTGACCACTCCCCATCCCTATACCACGTCGATAGCGTTTGACCGGCGGTTGTACAAGCAGGATATTGCCGGTTCGAAGGCGCATGCGCGGATGTTGGGGAAGCAGGGGATTGTATCGGGGGAAGAAGTGGAGGCAATATGCGGGGGGCTGGATGCGATTGAGCGCGAGATTGAGTCGGGGGAGTTTCCGTTCCGGGAGGAGCTTGAAGACATTCACATGAATGTCGAGACCCGGCTATCGGAACTAATCGGGGAGGCGGCGGGGAGGCTGCACACGGCCCGGTCCCGCAACGACCAGGTGGCGCTGGACGTGCGCTTGTTCGTGAGGGATACGATTGATGAAGCGATTTCGGGGCTGAGGAGGTTACAGCAGGCGCTCCTTTCACAAGCGGAAGCGAACGTGGATGCGATCATGCCCGGTTACACGCATCTACAGAGAGCTCAGCCGGTGCTGGTTGCCCACCACCTGTTGGCGTACTTCGAAATGGCACAGAGGGACATCGAGCGGTTCCGGGACTGTCGGCAGAGGGTGAACGTGCTGCCGCTCGGGGCGGGGGCGCTGGCGGGTGTGACGTATAACATAGACCGGGAGTTCGTGGCACGGGAACTGGGGTTTGAGGGGGTAGCAAGAAACAGCATGGACGCGGTGTCGGACAGGGACTTCCTAGTGGAGTTCCATGCCGCGGCGTCCGTCACGATGATGCATATATCGCGGCTGGCGGAGGAGATGATAATCTGGACGTCGGGGGAGTTTGGGTTTGCTAAGCTGGCTGCGGAGTACACGACGGGCAGCAGCATCATGCCGCAGAAAAGGAACCCCGACGTGGCAGAGCTGGCCCGGGGGAAGGTGGGTCGGGTGTATGGGAACCTGATGGGAATGCTAACGATCCTGAAAGGCTTGCCTCTAGCCTACAACAAAGACATGCAGGAGGACAAAGAGGGGTTGTTCGACACTGTGGACACGCTGAACATGACGTTGGATTCCTTTGCCGGGATGGTCCATACCGTGACCATCAATCGGGATCGGACGCGGAAGGCGGCGGAGGAAGGGGTCTATTCGGGGATACTGGCGACGGACCTGGCCGACTACCTTGTGGAGAAGGGTGTGCCTTTCAGGGAGGCGCACGGGGCTACAAAGGCCCTGGTTGTATATGCAGGGGAGAAGGGGGTGGGGCTAGACAAGTTGACGTTAGAGGAGTACCGGCGGTATTCGGGGTTGTTTGATGAGGACGTTTTTGAGATTACGGTGGAGTCGTCCCTAGGGGCGAGGGCGAGCCAAGGGGGTACGGCCCCTGAAAGGGTGAGGAAGGCCCTGGTGGAGGCGCGGAAGATGCTGGAGGGTGCAGATGGCTGAAGGCACTGAGATCAAGATCTCGCCGTCGATTCTTTCGGCGGACTTTGGTCGTCTGGGTGAACAGGTGGCGGAGGCGTCGGGGGCGGGGGCGGACTACATTCACGTCGACATCATGGACGGGCATTTCGTGCCGAACCTGACGGCTGGGCCGATCATAGTGTCGGGGGTGAGGCCATGGACGGTGCTGCCACTGGACGTACACCTGATGATCGAAGAGCCGGACAAGCTGATCCCAGACTTTGCCAAGGCGGGGGCGAACATCCTGACGGTACACCCGGAGGCGTGCCGTCACCTGCACCGGGTTATCTACCAGATCAAGGAGCTGGGGGCGAGGGCGGGGGTGTCGTTGAATCCGGGGACGCCAGCGTCTATCTTGGAGCCGGTGATTGAGGACGTGGACCTGGTGCTGGTAATGACGGTGAACCCGGGTTTCGGGGGGCAGAGGTACATTCACAGCGTGACGAGCAAGATTGCAAAGGTGCGGGCTATGCTGGACGAGGCGGGTTCGGGGGCGGAGCTGGAGGTGGATGGGGGGATAAATGCGGAGACGGCGCCGATTGTGGTGGAGGCCGGGGCGAGGGTGCTGGTGGCGGGGTCGGCGGTGTTTAATGAGCGGGAGTCGGTGGAGAAAGCTGTTGCACGGCTCAGGACCAGCGTTGGTCAGGCTTAGTTAGCAACGTCCAGGTATTTGTCGATTACTTCAGAGAGCTGCGCTGCGGTTCTGTATCCGATCCGTATTTCGAATTCTCCGCCGCTTGATATTACAAAGTTGGGCTGGTACGCCAGTCCATATCCTCTAGCCAGGGCTCTGTCTTCGGCCAGTGATGACCAGTATTTCTGAGAGTTCATGCAGCCAGAGAACTGGTCGGCATCCAGGCCGAGAGAACTTGCCAAGCTAACCTGACCTGCGATATCTCCGGCGCGGCTCTGATAGCGGGCGTCGTGGAATTCCCAGAAGGCCCCTTGCTCTCCCGCACATTCCGCGCCCAGGGCCATAATCTCAGAACTGCGGCCAAGATTTACCGTGTGTCTATAAACAAGTTTGAGTTGACCACTGTCCACGTATTTTCGCTTTAGCTCCTGGGCCGGTCCAAGGGCCCAGTTCCTACAAGTCGGTCATTGAAAGTCGCTGAAGTCTTCCAAGGTGACGGGTGCATCAGGCGAACCGAGGACATTCCAAGTGCGTCCAGATTCAGGGACGGAGATTGGGAAAGGGGTTGGGGTAGGTCTTGGGGTTGCCGTAGGGGCCGGGGTTGGAGTAGGCGTTGGGGCAGAGGTGGAGGAGGGCACAGAAGTTGCGGTTGGCTCGGGTGAGATGGGCACGGTTGTTGGCGTGTGGGCAGTAGTGGAGGTTGGGGTCGGGGCAGGGATGGGGGATGGGCTTGGGTCGGGGGTGGCCAGAAGTTCGTCGATGACCCTAGAGATGTCTTCGAAAGATGGGGAGCCGTCGTACTTTACCCCGGTCACGGTAGGGTCGCTGGAGAGGACGAAGATGGTGGGTGTGACGGAAACATCGTTTTGCAGGGCAAGGTTAATGTCCCTCTGGATGACGCCGTCGTATTTACGAGAATCCAGGCAGGATGAGAACTGACCCGTGTCCAGGCCGAGGTCTTCGGCAAAGCCTTCGAGTCTTTCTGCGCCTCGGCCGCCTTCACCCTGGTTAATATACAGGTGGTCGTGGTACTGCCAGAAGGCACCCTGTTCGCCGGCGCACTCGGTGGCGAGGGCGGCAAGATAGGAATCGTCGTTGATGTGAGGGAAATGGAAGTAGGCGAGGTTGACCATTCCAGTATCGACGTAGGTCTTCTTGACTTCGAGGGCCGCTCCACGGGCCCAGTGCTTACAGCCGGGTCATTGAAAGTCGCCGAAATCGGCGATGGTGACGGAGGCGTCCAGGGGTCCGAGGATATTCCATTCCCGAGTGGTGGGAGGGGCGGTGGCTGTGGGGTCGGGGGAGGGGGTGTCGGAAGGAGATGCAGTTGCACCGGGGACGAGGGTGTTGGTGGGGATTGGGGCTGAGGTGGCGGTGGGGACTACAGCGTCAGGGGTGGAGGAACAGGCCCAAGCAACAAGAGCAACAGCAGATATGCAGACGATGAGGAGAAAGAACTTCGAGGAAGAAGGGGTGCGAGGAAAAGTGACCATACTAGAGAGGGTGTTGTTTCCGGGTTGGCAGGAGAGTCACTAGTACTGGACGCCCAGATATTCGTCAATGACGGCGGAAACGTCATCGAAGGAACGGGCGCCGACGAACTTGGTCATTTTGTCGCCGCTGATGACGAAAATGGTCGGCTGGGTAGTGACGCCGTCTTCTCTGGCCTGCGCGAGGTCGGCGGCAACGGTGCTTTCGTGGGATGCATTTTCCATGCAGGTGGTGAACTTGGGGACGTCGAGGCCGAGGGTCTCAGCCCGTGCGATCTGACCTTCGACGCCGCGACCGCCGCTGCGGTCCTGGAAAGCGTGGTCATGGTAATCCCAGAAAGCGCCCTGTTCGCCGGCACACTCCGAACCTTCGGCGATTGTACGAGACTCGGAGCCCAAGACAGCGTAGTGACGGTAGACCATTTTGACCTGGCCGTCGTCCACGTAGGCGGACTTAATCTCCTGGGCCGTACCAAGGGCCCAGCGCCTACAGCTGCTTCATTGGAAGTCGCTATAGTCGAGGACGGTGACCAGGGCGTCGGGAGAGCCGAGGACGTTCCAGCCGCGATCCGAGACATCTATGGTTACAGGAGGTGCAGTGGGCTCGGGCTCCTCATCGGGGACATCAGTTGCGGCGGGGGGTTGGGTTGCGGTGGGGTCGGGGGCGGGAGGTGGCTCTGTAGCAGTCGAGTCGGCAGAGCCTCCGCAGGCAATAGCAAGGGTAAACAGGCTGCACAGAACTATGGTGGGGAGGAAGGATGTGCGTATGGAGACAAAACGCGGTATCTTCACGACACCTGCTTGTATTGGGTGCGGAGGCATCGGGTGCAGACGTTCATCCTCTGACGCTTTCCGTTGACCATCAGTCGGACCGGATGAACGTTCGGCTTATACATACGGGGGGTATGGCGCTTGGAGTGGCTCACATTCCGGCCGAACCTGGGAACTTTGTTACATATTTCGCACTTGGCCAATTTAGTCGCCTTTAGTGTAGAATCCTGCATATCAAATTAGCATAATCGACCCCGATTTACAACCTGAGGAAGGGTTGCTCCATAGCCAATGACATCCACTGAACAAGCCGAGACTTCACGTTACCATGGCCGGAGCGCCGACCATGGGCCGCTGCTAAACATGTTCGAAGCGGCGACGCGATGGCTGGAGGTAAACGCCGCCCACGTTGATTCCCTAAATGTTTTTCCGGTGCCCGACGGCGACACGGGCACGAACATGCTTTTCACCCTGCGCGCGGCGTCGAAGGCGGCGATGGAGTGCTCGGAGCCGGGAGTCGGGCCACAGGCCAAGGCGCTGGCGTGGGGCGCGCTGATGGAGGCCCGGGGAAACAGTGGGGTTATCCTGTCGCAGATCCTGAAAGGGTTTGCGGACGGGATAGACGGAGCAGGAGCGCTAGATGGTCGGACGCTGGCGAGAAGCCTATCGCTGGCGACGGAATCGGCGTACAAGGGTGTGGAGAGGCCGGTGGAGGGGACGATGCTGACGGTGATCAAGGATGCGGCGCGGGCTGCGGAGGAGGTGGCGGGCACGGGGGGTGACCTGGAAGGGGTGCTTGAAAATGCGGTGAGTGAGGCCGAGGCCTCGGTGGAGAGGACGCCGGAACTGCTGCCGATACTGAAGGAGGCGGGGGTGGTGGATGCGGGCGGACACGGCGTTTTTCTAATCCTGCAAGGTGCCCTGAAGGGCTTGAGGAACGAACCTCTCGGAGAGGCGCCACCGGCGATAAACCGGGATGCCATTGCAAGGGTCTCGGCGATGGGGGGAGGGGAGGGCAGTGAACAGGTATATGGGAACTGCACGCAGTTCATAATCCGGGGGAAAGGGCTGGACTCGGGGGAGATCAGAGCGGCAGTGAGCGGGATTGGGGAGTCGACGGTGGTTGTCGGGGACCATGAGGTTGTGAGGGTGCACACCCACAGTTTTACGCCTGATGAGGTGGTTGAGCTGTGCAGGAGCTTCGGGGAGATATCCCAGGTCAGCGTGCAGGACATGGACGAACAGCACGGGGCGTGGCTGGGGGCGGGCTCGGATGGGCAAAACGCATCGGTAGGGATGGTTGCGGTGGTGCCGGGGCCCGGGATACAGGAAGTGTTTGCAAGCCTGGGAGTCGGGGCCTTTGTGTCGGGGGGGCAGTCGATGAACCCTAGTGTGGCACAGATTGTGGAAGCGGTGGAGTCTCTGGATGCTGAGTCGGTGATAGTGATGCCGAACAACAAGAACGTAGTGCTTACGGCTCAGAGGGCGGCGGAGGTCGTCTCCAAGCGGGTTGAAGTGGTGGCGGCTGTGAATGTGCCGCAGGGTGTGGCCGGAGCCCTGGCCTTTAACTCGACGGCTGAACTGGACGAGAACGTGGAGTCGATGCGCTTGGCGCTGGAGGAAGTTTACTGCCTGGAAATCACACGGGCGGTGCGGGAGACGTCGGTGGAGGGGCTGAAGGTGAATGAGGGAGACTCGATTGGGATACTGGATGGGGAGTTGGCAGCAGCATGCTCCGAGCCTGAGGAAGTGGTCAGAGAGCTCGGGGGGAGGCTGGAGGGGCTGGGGGTATCGCTGGCGACGGTGTACTGCGGGGAGGGGGTGGGGGAAGAGGAGAAGGGTCGATTGGTCGGGGCTCTGGAGAAGGTGGTGCCTTCGCTGGAGGTGGAAGTGTTGGTCGGGGGTCAGCCGCATTACGAGTTTATAGTTTCGCTGGAATAGCGTACCTTGAATGACTCTTTGTTCTTGGGCTATTGGAGAAGCGGGTATTGCCATCCATGCCTAAAGCCCTGACCCAGATTCCTCGTGGGGCATCAGAATGAGAGTTAAGGAGACAGTGGCAAAGAAAGGTAAGAGCGGAAGATGGGAGTGAGAATAGTAACGGACAGCACATCAGACCTGCCGGCGGAGATTTGCCGGGAGTTGGACATTACGGTAGTACCTCTGACGGTCATGTTCGGAGACCAGGGATATCGGGACGGTGTGGACCTGAGTGCGGACGAGTTTTACAGGAAGCTGATCACTTCGGACAAGCTTCCGACGACGTCCCAGCCCTCGGCGGGGGTATTTGCTGAGGCATATAAGGAGGTGGCGAAGGAGACGGACGAGATACTCTCGATCCACATCTCGGGGAAGCTGAGCCAGACGTACAATTCTGCGCGGTTGGCGGCGTCGGAGATGGAAGGCGGAAACAAGGTGGAGGTGATGGACTCGCTGCAGGTGTCAATGGGGCTGGGCATGATAGTAATCGCTGCGGCCCGGGCGGCGAAGGCAGGGGCGGCAATGGAGGACCTGAAACAGCTTGTCACGAACATGATGCCCGGGACCAGGACGCTGGCGCTGCTAGAGACGCTGGAGTACCTGGCTAAGGGGGGCAGGATAGGGAAGGTGCAGGCGTTCCTGGGGAACTCGCTGCGTCCGCTGTCGATCCTAAAGGTGATACCGATAGTGGAGGTCAGAAACGGCGAAGCCCATCCATTTGAGCGGGTAAGGACACGGCGCAAGGGGCTGGACCGTCTGATTGGAGAGGCGCGGGGAGAAGGGGAGATAAAGATGGCAGGGGTTGCCTACAGCACAAACCGTGAGGAAGCGGAGTCGGTCCTGGAAAGTCTGCGGCCACTGGTGAGCCCGGAGAACCTGATACTGTCGCGATTCGGGCCGGTACTGGGGACGCATCTCGGGCCGGGGGCACTGGGGCTGGGCTTCAGCACGGGCTAGGTGCGGCCCTTGGCAGCAGCATAGCCGGGCCATGGAGCCTGGACTGGACACCCTCAAGAAAGTCTTATCACAGGAGCGCGCCCTCGGGTTCCAGGATAAGGCAATGATCGGGGGGCTCGACTCCTTCCTGGAACGGTGGCGCGGTATGAAGGTGGGCGGGGTGACCATACCTGATAGCTACAAGGACCTTGAGGTACGTGAGCGGAGGATGTGGGTAGAAGGGGCGTTGGCAACGTTGGGGAAGAGGTCGGGGGAGGGGAAAGTTGTGGGAGAACCGGCGGCGAAGCCCAAGCCAGCGAGGAAGCCTCCAGCCAAACCCAAGCCCGAGACACGAGGCGAAGCTCCCGATCCAGCTGATCCGGTAACGGCGCTCAAGGGTGTGCAGGACGCTACGGCGAAGAGGTTAGCGAAGCTGGGAGTTGCGACGGTGAGGGACCTGATATATCTCTTCCCCAACCGGCACCTGGACTTCCGAAAGACGAACCCGATAGCCGACCTCACGCCGGGCGAAGACCAAACAGCAACAGGATTCATCTGGGAGGCGTCGGTCGTGAGGCTCGGGCCACGGAGGCAGGGGTCGAAGGTCATCATCGGAGATGATACAGGGAACATCGAAATCGTCTGGTTCAACAATACCTGGTTAGGTCACTCGCTAAAGGCCAATCAGAGGATTGCGGTTGGGGGTCGGGTGAGGATATTCCGGGGTAGGAAGGTGTTTGAAAACCCGGAATACGAGGTGATCTCCGACAAGTCGTCGACGCACACGGGCCGGCTGGTGCCGGTCTATCCCTTGACGGAGGGGTTGTACCAGAGGACGGTGCGAAACCTGGTGCGTCGGACGTTGGAGTTGTGCATAGGTAAGGTCTCGGAATTCCTGGATGAGGGTCTGATCCGACGCAGGAAGCTAATGCCAATCAAGCAGGCGATAGCGCGGGCACACTATCCGGAAGATGAAGATGTGAAGGAGAGGGCCCGGGTGCGGCTGGCCTTTAACGAGCTCCTCCTGATGCAACTGCGCGTACTGGCGAGGAAGCGGGAGTGGCAGCTGGGACAGGAGGCTCGGCCCATCGCGGCGGATGAAGCCCTAGGGAGGCGTTTCGTTGAATCGCTGCCGTTTCCGTTGACGGGGGCACAAAGTCGGGGGTTGGGGGAGGTGCTGGAGGACATGGGTGGATCGAGGCCGATGGCTCGGCTGCTGCAGGGGGATGTGGGAAGCGGGAAAACGGTGGTGGCGGCGGGGGCTCTGCTGCAGGCGGTGGCAAACGGTGCGCAAGGGGCGATCATGGCGCCGACGGAGATACTGGCTGAGCAGCACTTCAGCACCATTTGCGGGCTGTTGGAGGATGAATCGGGCGCTCTTTCGGGGAGTGATGTGGTGCAGAGGGTGGGGTCGAGGGTGGGGAGGGAGATGAGGGTCGGGCTTCTGATCGGGGATATCAGACAAGGGGCAAAGCGGGAGGTGCACAGGGAGATAGCGGACGGGGCTATAGACATAGTGGTCGGGACGCAGGCGTTGATCCAGAAGGAGGTCGAGTTTCGGGACCTGGGGCTGATCGTGGTGGACGAGCAGCACAGGTTCGGGGTGATGCAGCGGGCGGCACTAAGGCAGAAGGGGGCGAGTCCTCACCTTCTAGTTATGACTGCTACCCCGATACCGAGGACACTAGCACTGACCCTCTATGGGGACCTGGATGTCTCCGTGCTGGACGAGATGCCGCCGGGGAGGATCCCGATAGAGACGAAATGGGTGAAGCCGTACCAGCGAGAACTGGCCTACGACTTCGTGAGGCAGCAGGTGCAGAAGGGTCGGCAGGCGTTCGTTATCTGCCCGCTGGTGGAAGAGTCGGAGGCGCTGCAGACGCGGGCGGCGACGAAGGAGTACGAGCGACTTTCCGAGGAGGTGTTCCCGGATTTGAGACTGGGGCTTCTGCATGGTCGGTTGAACTCGGTGGAGAAGGACGAGGTGATGGATGCGTTCCGCAGGGGAGAGCTGGACATACTGGTGTCGACGGCGGTGGTGGAGGTGGGGATCGATGTTCCGAATGCGACGGTAATGATGATCGAGGGTGCGGAGCGGTTCGGGCTGTCGCAGCTACACCAGTTCAGGGGTCGGGTGGGGAGGGGGCGCGAGAAGAGCTACTGCCTGCTCCTGGCAGACCGCCCATCCGAGGAGGCCCAGGAACGGCTGAGGCTGATGACGGAGATCCGGGACGGGTTTGTGCTGGCGGAAGAGGACCTAAGGCTGCGGGGGCCGGGGGAGTTCTTCGGGACGCGGCAGAGCGGGCTGCCTGACCTGCGGATGGCGAGGTTAACTGATACGAAGCTGCTGGCGATGGCCAGGGAGGAGGCTGAGCAGGCAATGGAGTCGGACCCGTTCCTCGAGAAGCCGGAGAACCGCGGGCTGGCAAGGGAGCTGGAGGGGCTCGGGGTGGGGTGGAGCATTGGCGGTAACGAGGCTTAGGTTATAATCTGCGTTTTCCAAAAGCAGAGGCGATATCTATGGCTATCAGAGACGATATTGATACGCTGATCAGGAAGTCCTTCCGAGAGGCCCAGGAGCAGGGTGAACTTCCGCAGATAGAACTGCCGGACGTGGTAGTGGAGAGACCTCAAAAGGCAGAGCACGGCGACTACGCGGTTACGGCACCGTTGAAGCTGGCCCGAAGCGCCAGCATGAGTCCGATGGCCATAGCGCAGAGGCTGCTGGACCACCTGCAGACCTCGGAGGAGATAGAGAGCGTTACACTGGCCAAGCCGGGGTTCATCAATTTCAGGTTGAAGGCAGAGTGGGTGAAGGCGCAGGTGGATACAATCATCGAGGCCGGGGGGTCTTACGGGAACGTGGACACGGGGGGAGGGAAGCGGGTGCAGGTGGAGTACGTGAGCGTCAACCCGACGGGGCCCTTGCACGTGGGGCACGGGCGGGGGGCGGTGCTCGGGAGCGGGCTTGCGCGGATGCTGGAGGCGGCGGGGTGGTCTGTTGAGCAGGAATACTACATCAACGATGCCGGGAACCAGATGTCGCTTTTCTACCAGTCGCTGTATGCGCGTTATCTGGAGGGGTTGGGGATTGAGGCCGAAATGCCATCGGGGGGGTACGTTGGGGCGTACCTGGTGGACGTGGCGAAGGAGATCATAGAAGAGGAGGGTGAGAGGTTCCGGGATATGGAGGAGGAGGAGGAGGAGGACGCGGTACGGGAGATCGGGGCGATCGGGCTTCGGAAGATGCTGGACCTGATCAGGGGGGACCTGGAGGAGATGGGCGTCCACCACGACGTGTGGTTCAGCGAGCAGAGCCTCTTCGAGTCGGGGAGGTACGAGGAGACGATGGGGAGGCTGGAGTCGGAGGGGCATACACGGGAGAGGGACGGTGCGACGTGGTTCGTGTCGACGGCGCTGGGGGAGGACAAGGACAACGTGCTGGTGAGGGGCAGCGGCGTCCCGACGTACTTTGCGTCGGACATCGCATACCACTATGACAAGTTTGTGACCAGGGGGTTCAACCGGGTTATAAACGTATGGGGGGCCGATCATCAGGGGCATATTTCGAGGATGAAGGCAGCGGTGGGGGCCCTGGGTGTCGATCCGTCGCGGCTGGACATACTGGTGTCGCAGATGGTGACGTTGAAGAGGGGCGGTCAGGTGGACAAGTTTTCGAAGAGGGGCGGGAAGATCGTGACGCTGAAGGAAGTGGTGGATGAGGTCGGGGCGGACCCGTGCCGGTTCTTCTTCCTGGCGAGGTCGGCGGACAGCCAGATGGAGTTCGACCTGGAACTGGCGAAGAGCCAGTCGGTGGAGAACCCGGCATACTACCTGCAGTACGCCCATGCGCGGATGTGCAGCATACTGCGGAATGCGGAGGAGAAGGGAATCGACTTCTCGGGGGGGGACGTGTCGCTGCTGGGGGAGGAGTCGGAGATGCAGCTAATAAGGCAGATGCTGAAGCTGCCGGAGACGCTGGAGCTGATTGCGAACACGCTGGAGCCGCAACACCTGCCGCACTACTCGCAGGACCTGGCGGCGATATTCCACAGCTTCTACGAGAAGTGTCGGGTGCTGGGGGAGGATGAGGAGCTTTCCAAGGCCCGGTTGAAGCTGGTGTACGCTGCCCGGATAGCGCTGGCGAGGTGCCTGGGGTTGATGGGGATGTCGGCGCCGGAGGAGATGTGAGGGGTGGGGAGGGGGAACCCTCACCCCCTTTATCCCCCTCTCCCTTGGGGCCTTCAAGGGAGAGGGGGAGGAAAGAACAGAGGCCCACGTGGGTGCGTTGCACCCACGTGGGCCTCTAGTTCGGTACTCGGTAAATGGGAGGGGATGACGGGATAGGATGAGCGGGACTTTCCGGTGAGACGGGAAGGTTGGGAGGGTGCAATCCCAGTTATTCAGTTGTTGGGTGCGGGTGAATGGGGTCAGGGAGGAGGGCGGCCCCGGGCGATGCGGGGTTTGGGGTTGGGGGGTGGGCTGGGGTCGGGCCATTCGGGGGACCCGCCGGTCGCGTCTATGGGGGAGGAGAACGAGTCCGTTTCCCAGTAGTTCGGGGCGCCTGCCCCGATGGGAGTGAAGGAAGGAGGAGGGTCGAGCGCAGCCTGGGTTGGGGTATGGGGATGGGTTCCCCCGCCTTCGCAGGGGCAGGCTCTGTCCTCTACAGGAACGACGGATGGAAGGGTGTGGGTGGGAAGGGACGGGGTCGGCTCAGGTGTGGGCGCGTCAGATTCCTCGCGGGGCATCGGAATGGGAAGGGGGGCGGGGATGGATTCCCGATCGGAGTCGGGAATGACGGAGGGAGAGAGGGGTGGGTCGTCGTCGGGAGGTTGGTAGAGGTGAGGGGGGAGGGGGCGCATTCCGAAGGGCGGTGGTTCTTCTTCGTCGGTCGGATTGTCTACAAAGGGGGAGCCGTGTTCCCGCTCCCAGGCATCCTTGACTTCCAGCAGGGAGTCCAGCAGTTCAGGGTGGATGGGAAGGAGGTTGTCGTAGCGGGTCAAGTCCTTGCCGGGTGAGGCCATGATCATGGGGAGGAGTTCCCGGTAGCCGATGATGCGGTCGGCCATGGTGGACTCCCAGAACCTTCTCATGCCTGCGGCAATCTTGTCGACTTCCTCGTCCGATTCGTTGTTGAAGTAGCGGGCCTTGACGGTGGTACACCTGGCGATGAGGTTGAGGCATCGGAAGAGATAGGGGTAGTTGATGCGGCGCCTGCTCAAGAGGCGGTTGGCAAGGGAACGTAGGAGAGCGATCTCCTGCTCGATGTCCTGGCCCTCGGGGGCCAGACGCGGCAACGAGCCTTCGGCTAAGCCGGCTTTACCGGACCCGTCGCGGTTTTGCGGGTACGGTCTTCCGCGTCGACTGCGCTCCTGGCGTGCAGGGGCGGGGGTGCGGGTCTTCTTCTGCGGTAGGTTGCCGCAGGCATCCGGGGCCTGGAGGAGTGCTCCTTGAGGAGCCGGGCCCCGGGGGTTCTTCCGCGGCGCAGGGCCGCGGGCATCCGGGGCCGGGTCGGGCCCCGGGGAGGGATCAACCGCCTCTTGAGCGGACGCCCCGTTGGAGGGGCGATGGTCTATTGACAATGGTTTGTTGTGAAGTTTGGGTGTAGACATTAGGTCTGAACATTAGTATAGAACGTACATAACAGAAGTCAATAGGCAGAGGGGGAGCGTTTTGGGGGAATTTCCCCCGGGCCCCCAGGGGAAGCCTCACCGCCTCCCGGCCGCCCAGGGAGTAATATGAGTCCCACCCGCCCGCCCTGTTTTATTTGAATTATCAGGAATGCTGCAAGGCAGCATTCCTGATAATTCTTTACCAAGGGGGGATGCTATGGAAGCGTGAGAGTGGGAAAGATTGGGGTGGGTTGGGGGAGGGGTGTTGGAGATTCCTCGCAGGGCATCGGGATGGGAGGGAGGGAGGGTGGGGTGGGGTTGGAGAGAGGTGACGGTTTGGAGGGGCTTGGCCCGCCCCCCGCTCGTGCTTCGAGAGCCTCAGCATGAGTGGCCCCGCCGCCCCCAGGGCGACCCGCCGGTCGCCCCTACGCGGAAGGGTGCATATCCAGGCGAGTTGGGAGACCTGCACTGCACCTCCCCAGATTCCTCACTGCCGTTCGGAATGACAGGGAGAGAGACGTCGGTTGGTTAGGGGGGCGAGATAGCGGTGAGGAGGCGGCGAGGGGTTAGTGGTTGGACCTGAGGTAGCGGACTATCTCCATCATGACTTTGCAGTCGACCTCGTTGTAGCGGGCGATTTCGTCCATAAAGGGGTCGGCGGTCATGGAGACGCCGTTCCTGCGGGCTTTTTCGTCGCAGCGCCAGGCGCCGACCATGGCCCCCAAGCCGTCGAGGGGGCTGTCGGACCAGTCGGTTTCGATCAGGCACCGGGCGTGCATGGCGTTAGCAATTGCCTTGAGGCCGAAGCCCAATGCGCCGCGCACGACCACGGGCTCCCGGCGCATCACGTTCTGGAGGAAGTCGTACCAACCGAGATCGGGCCAATCGGACGGCTGGCTGTGCCTATTCCATGCAGAGTTGTAGGCGGTTTTGAGAGCGGTAATCTCGGCGGCGAACCAGTGAAATATGCGAGGGGCTGCATTGCCCGGGTCCAGCCGGTTGCGGACCTGGGCCATGTGGTCAAACCACTCCCGGATAATGCGGGATTCTTCGGTCTGGGAGAGGGTGTCGGCGACCAGTGACTTGAAGTGCCACCGGCCATTTTCAAGGTGACCGCAACCGATCATGAAAATCAGTGGCTGCCCGCCTTTCCTGGGAAGGTTCGAGAAGTCGTCATTGAGGTCGCTGCAAAACTCGAAGTCGACGTAGAACTCCAGGCCGCGGTCGGAGAACCAGGCATCACGGGTCTCGTCGATACGCCGAGGGAGGACAGGTGGTCCGTCGTTCCTGTTGACATCCAACAGCATCTGCAAGACCGGCGCCTGTTTTTCGCCCCTAATGTTCACGTCGAATGGGGTCAGGCGGGGGTCGTCCCAGCGATAGATTCCCCGGGAGTGGGCATCAATGCGCTTGGCGACCCCGACCTGCCATAGCAAGGTCAACTCCTTCAACTCATGTGCCAGCCACTTCTTCACGTTTTCCCAGCGGCCGGACAGCGCATCCTCATCATCGCCTTCCAGATCTACGGGGCCGGAGTCCAGCATCATGTCGTCATCTACGCCGCCGACATTGGGGTAGAGCTCGGGGACGGAGGGTGTGGGGAGGAGCTGCCAGTCCCGGCCCTCGGTGCGGACGCGGCGCACCCAAGCCAAAGCCTGCTCGACGGCATGGGCGATGGGGACCTTGTTGGTGATGGTCCCGCCCTGGGGGATGGGCGCGAGCCGGTCCAAGGCGCTGTCGCCCCGGTAGTCGACGCCCTTGCTCTTGAAATGCCAGCCGCGACCCAGCAGGTAGGATGCGGGGGGCTCATATCCCTGAAGTCGGCCCAGCATGCGGTTGTAGACGTATAGCTGGGCCTTATATGCCGTTGCACTGCCCCCGTTGGCGAGTTCATCGCCTGCGGCGTTAAGAGACAGGGTGGTGAACTTCACATCGACAACCCGGTAGTGCCAGGGGTTGTCTCCCAAGTCGGGGGCGATTGTCTGTGCATCCTCTTCGGAGAGGTTGGTGGGAAAGAGGCGGTGAAGGACGTCGCTTCTGAGGAGGAAGTCGGGGGAGCCGTAGGTCAGGTCCTGGGCATCCCAGAGGACGGGCTGGTAGATGATGGGGACGCCCTGCCGCATTGCCTCAAAGGTGTCGCGGGCTTTGTCTAGGCTGCGGATATCTTCGTGACCACGGGCCACGGTTGCTACCTCGTATTGCTTTTCAAGGAGGCGAAGAATGCCGGCTTTGAACTGCCTGCCCTTTTCGAAGATGAACTGGATGAAGTCCAAGTCCTTGCGGTAGCCAGGGAGCTCACTTTTAGGAAGATAGTCTCGGGTCTTGCCGTAGCGTTGGAGCCAATCGACGAGGGGATCGTTGAGGACCCAGTTGCGGGTGCGGCCTGCGCTGACCCAGAGGTCCCAGTCGTCTCGGGTGACGGGAACGGGGACTTCGGAGCCATCGTCTCGATGGGTTAATGCTTCTATGCCCATTTCTCTTACCCCAGCCCCGACTTGTACCTGGGGACCATGGTGGTGTAGAGGCTGCTGGCCATCTTGAGATGATCGGCGAGCTCTTTCTTCAGGGGCTTGACCTGGGCGGGAACGCCGGCTACGAAGGAATAGGGAGGGACACGGGCGCCTTCCTTGACTACCGCGCCGGCAGCGACGAGACAGAACTCGCCGATTTCGGAGTCGGCGAGGAGGGTGGCGTTGATGCCGATGAGGGAGTGGTGGCCGATCTTGCGGGCTTCGATCATTGCGCCGTGGCCGATGGTGACGTCCTCCCCGATGTCGACGCCGCCGGTGTGGATGACGGCGTTGTCCTGGACGTTGGAGCGGTTGCCGATCCGGGTGGTCCCGTGGTCGGCGCGGATGACAGCACCGGGCAGGACGATGCACTCCTCGCCAATCTCGATGTCTCCGATGAGGACGGCGAATTCGTCGACGTAGGATGAGGGGTGGATGCGGGGTGACTTGCCTTCGAAGGAGCGGATGGACATTGTGTTGGCCTCCAGAAGAAACGGGAATGGGAAAGGGTGTGTGAAATTTACCACAGGTGTGCTAAACTGCAACTGCTTTCGACATCGTACTTTTTACTTTATGGACAAAATGCATGGTTAACGGGAAAAAAGGAAGGGTGTTTTCCGGGGCCCGGCCCACGGGTCGGCAGCACCTAGGGAACTATCTCGGGGCAATACAGAACTACGTAGCGCTGCAGGACGACTACGACTGCATCTACTGCGCCGTGGATATCCACGCGTTGACGACGCTGGAGAACACGGGGCAGCTACAGGACAACATCAAGGAGATGATGCTGGACTGGCTGGCGGCGGGGCTGGACCCGGAGAAGTCGATACTGTTCGTGCAGTCTCACGTGCCGGAGGTGCTGACCCTACACACGCTGCTGAGCATGGTGACGCCGCACGGGTGGCTGACCCGGGTGCCGACGTTCAAAGACATGGCCCGAAATCAGCCTGACAACATCAACTACGGGCTGGTCGGGTATCCGGTGCTGATGACTGCGGACATAGTGATTTACAAGGCGGACACGGTGCCGGTGGGCGAGGACCAGGTGGCGCACCTGGAGCTGGCCCGGGAGATTGTGCGCCGGTTCAACCACATTTTCGGGCCGACGTTTCCGGAGCCGCAGGCGAAGTTGACGGAGACGGCCTTGATTGTCGGGCTGGACGGGAGCAACAAGATGAGCAAGAGTCTCGACAACCACGTCGAGCTTGCGGCGACTCCCGAGGAGACTAGGAAGAGGGTGATGGGTGCGGTGACTGACCCGCAGCGGCAGCGGAAGTCGGACCCCGGGCGTCCGGAAGTGTGCAACGTATTTTCGCTGCACAAGCAGTTCAATCCGGACAAGATCGAGGACATAGCGGAGCAGTGTCGGGGGGCGACTCGGGGGTGCGTGGACTGCAAGAAGATGCTGGCCGAGGGGATAAACGGCTCGCTGGAGGGGTTCCGGGAGCGGAGGCGGGAACTGGCGGAGAGGCCCGAGTACCTGCGGGAAGTCGTGGAGGACGGGGCGCGGAGGGCGAGCGTGATTGCTCGGGCTACCCTGGAAGAAGTGCGGGAGAGGATGGGCCTTAAGGCCAAGGCTTAGTGAGAGAATTGCCACTTTCTGCGTCGGGCAAGACCGCAGAGCAGGTCGCCCGGGAGGCCATTGCCAGAGCAAGCCGGACGCTGGTGCGCGGGTTTCGGGAGCAGAAAGAGGTGTATTTCAAGGGTCGGGGGAACGTGGTGACGGACACGGACTACCGGGCCGAATCTCGCATCCTCGAACTTCTACAGCAGGAGTTTCCGGAGTTTTCGATTCTGTCGGAGGAGAGGGGGGCGGTGGAGGGGAGTTCGGGGTGGACGTGGATAGTGGACCCGCTGGACGGGAGCCGGAACTTCGCGTCGGAGAACCCGCATTTTGCAGTGAACCTGGGGCTTGCCTACGAAGGCGAGATGGAGCTGGCCTTTACTTACGATCCATTGCGGAAGGAGATGTTCCACGCGAGCAAGGGCGGTGGGGCGTTCCTGAACGACAGACCTATCAGCGTGTCCCAGCAGGAGACGATCGCTGCCTCGGTGCTTTCGACGGACATGGGGTATGACGAGGAGATGGCGCGTCGGGCGGTGCTGATGCTGGCAGAAATGTGGCCAGGGATGCAGACGATACGGATCATGGGGTCGGCGGCGCTGGGAATGGCGTGGGCGGCGTGCGGTCGGGTGGACATGTACTTTCACCATGCGCTGGCGCCGTGGGACGTGATGTGCGGTCTGCTGCTGGTCCGGGAGGCGGGAGGGGTGGTGACGACGGGGTCGGGTGCGCCTGCGGATTTCAGGACTCCGAGTGTGATAGCCACCAATGCTGCGATCCACGGGGAGTTCATGGAGAGGACAGAGGGGTCGGGGTGGCGGGAGCACGTGAGGGGGTAGTCGGGGAAGCCATCGTTGTAAGTTGAGGAGACACGTAAAAGGGTTAGGGTTGTTTGCGATAGCGGCACTTTCGCTGGCGCTGGCTTTTGGCTGTATGCATAACCCTTCGCAATCGGCTTTTCCGACCTCTACGCCGATGGTCCCTAGCGTTCCGGCTACGGCTACCGTCGTCCCGACTGCCACATCCATCGTAACCCCTGCCCCGGCAGTCACTCCCAATCCGACGGCTACTTCAGTCAGAACAGAAACACCATTGCCGGCCGCGAGCCCAACCGCCCCGCCTGAGCCAACGCCCACAGTGGCTCCGACTGCGACACCGGTCTACACGGGGCCTACGGTGATCATTGGGGAGGTGGTGTTTCCGGTAGAGGTGGCGGTGACGCCGGAGCAACGCAGGCAGGGGTTGTCGGACAGGGAGTCTTTGGAGTCGGGGGCGGGGATGCTGTTCGTTTATGAGTCGGCGAGGCCGCTGCAGTTCTGGATGGTGCGGATGCAGTTTCCGCTGGACTTTGTGTGGATAGGGGAAGACTGCACGGTGGGGGAGATATCGCGGGACATTCCGGCACCACCTACCGATGCTGAAGACTCGGAGATCGCAAGGGTGAGGCCCTCGGGGGAGATGCAGTTCGTAGTGGAGATTAACGCGGGCGAGGCGGAGGAGATGGGGTTGGGGGTGGGGGACGGGGTGGTGTTTGGGGGGTCGATTGAGGGGAGGTACGGGTGCTAAGGGGGTCGCTTCGACGTGTTGCCAAAGGGGAAAGGGCTACGTTACGATAATCGTCGCCTTTGGGGGGAGGGGCAGCCATCGTTCATGCAGTCTGACTCCGAAGCGCATTCCCAGGCACGTATAGGCGCCTACATTTTCGAGGTAAAGAATGGGACTACGAACAGGCGAGGAATATCGGGAATCTTTGAGGGACGGTCGGGAGGTGTACTACGACGGGGAGCTGGTGAAAGACATCACCGAGCACCCGGCGTTCAAACCTATCATCAAGGTCCGGTCTCGCATGTACGACATGCAGAACGAGGCGGAGTTCCAGGACATTACGACCTTCGATTTCAACGGTGAACCGGCGGCCCGATCACTAAAGCCTCCCGTTTCTGCAGAAGACCTGATGGCCCAAAGGCGGTACGTGGAGACGGTGCTGACGGAGGTCGGGGGGATTGTGGAGAGGGTGGGGGATGACACGGCGGGCGAGCTGTGGTCGATGTACGACGCCCGGGAGACGTTGCGGACGTTCAACCCGATGTTCGCGGAGAACGTTGAACGGCACGTGAACCGGCTGCAGGAGCAGGACCTGTTCCACGTGAGCGGGAACACGGACCCCAAGGGAGACAGGAGCCGGCCACCTCAGGAGCAGGACCCCGACATGCTGCTGCACGTTGTGGATGAGAACGACAAGGGCATCATAGTGCGGGGGGCGAAGTACGAGACGGCGGCCTGCTATGCGAACCAGGGTTTCGTGAAGCCGACGATTGCCCAGTGGGACGATGCGCTGAGGGACTATGCCATCGGGTTCATTACGGACATGAATGCCCCGGGGTTGAAGCTGATATGCCGCACGGGGCTGGGGGTGGGGAAGGACCCGAAGGACTACCCGATAGCTACGAAGTTCGACGAGATTGACACTCTACTGATTTTCGACAACGTGCTGGTGCCGTGGGAGAACGTGCTGTTCTGTCGGGAGCCGAAGGCGGCGGGGTACATCAGGGGAACGCTGCACAGGTACGTGGTGTTTCCCTTCGTGCTGAGGACGCTGTTCAGGGCCGACTACCTGCTTGGGACGGCGTTTTTGAATATCGAGCAGACGGGGTTGCAGAACGTGCCGCAGGTACGGGAGAAGCTGACGCAGCTGATGTGCTACCGAGAGACGATCAACGCGCACCTGCACGCAGCGGTGCACTGTGCGGAGCCGAGCCCCGGGGGCTTGATGATGCCGAACCAGGCGATCATCTACGCGGGTCGCATCTATGGTTCCAGCAATCTGCCGGCGATGGTCGGGATTGTGAGGGAGCTGGCGGGGGGTCAGCTGGAGCTCACCCCAGACACTGCGGCATGGAAGAACCCGGAGGTGCGGAAGTACCTGGAGAAGTACTACGCGGTCCGGGACTGGGGGATGGAGGACAGGATCAAGCTACTCCATTTCACCCGGGACCTGGTGGACTCGTCGATGGCGGGACACAAGCTGGCTTTCCAGCTGTTTGCGCAGAGCCCGCCCTACGCCAACATGCTGGCCCTGTACTTCAACTTCGATCCCACCCCGATGAAGCGGCTGGTCAGGAAGGCCGCGGACCTCTCCGTAGAGGTGATGAAGGAACGGTAGGACTCGCGCCTATCCACATTAGAGGGAGAAGACTATGACATTCTCATTGGTAGGACACTGCAGCCGGACGGGGATGGTGGGGATGGCAGTATCGACGAGCAGCATTTGCGTCGGGGCGAGGTGCGTGTGGGTGGAGACGGGTGTCGGGGCGGTGGCATCGCAGAACCTGACCGACCCGCGGCTGGGGAAGCTGGGGCTGGACCTGCTGCGCCGGGGATATTCGGCGAAGGCGGTGGTAGACGAACTGGTGAAGGCCGGCGCCTACCCCGAGTACCGACAGATTGGTGTGGTAGACAGGGTCGGGGGGACGGCGGCGCATACTGGGAGCCTGGTCTACAAGGAGAACAACGAGTACCTGGGGGATGACGTGGTTGCGGTGGGGAACCTGCTATTTTCGGAGCAGGTGGCGGTGGCGATTGGGCAGGGGTTCGAGGCTGACCCGGACCTGCACCTGGCGGAGCGGCTGGTGAGGGGGCTGGAGGCCGGAAAGGCGGCGGGCGGGGAGGTGGGGAAGAACGAGCACTCGGCGGCGCTGGTGGTGCATGACCGGTATCCGTTCCCGATCATCGATCTGAGGGTGGACTGGCACGATGCACCGATCTCGGAGCTGAGGCGGCTGTGGGACATATATGAACCCCAGATGAACGACTTCATGGACAGGGCTATAAGGCCGGATGTCGCCGCGCCCCATCTAACCGGGCCGTAGACTGCAACGGGAGACCTTCAGTGGACGACGCTCAGCAAGAACAAGTCCTTGCGCACGT
This sequence comes from Dehalococcoidia bacterium, assembly GCA_965207225.1. Taxonomy (GTDB): domain Bacteria; phylum Chloroflexota; class Dehalococcoidia; order Plut-88900; family Plut-88900; genus Plut-88900. Next base: position 797,106 of record CBDBLV010000005.1, on the reverse strand, counting down.
AGACCGTGAGGCGATGCTGGACCTGGCGAAGCAGCTTATCAGCATCCCCAGCTTCAAGCCCAACGAGACGCCGGTGGCGCACTTCCTGGACGGGTATTTCCGGGAGAGGGGGTACGAGGTCGAGCAGCAGGAGGTGGAGCCGGGGAGGCTGCAGGCGATAGCAACGTTGAGGGGCACGGGCGGTGGGAGGAGCCTGATGCTGAACGGGCATACGGACATCAACTCGCTGCGTCGGGGGGCGCAGCGGGACCCGACGGTGCCGACTATCGAAGGGGACAGGCTGTACGGGCAGGGGGTGGAGAACATGAAGGGCGGGGTGGCGAGCATGATCACGGCGGCGGAGGCGATAAGGCTCTCGAGGGTGGGGTTGAAGGGCGACCTGGTGCTGGCGTGCGTTGTGGGGGAGACGCAGGGCGGAGAGGGCACTTATTTCTTGACTGAGAGCGGGCTGAGGACGGATATGGCGGTGTCGCCGGAGCCGACGGGTGTGGGGAACATAGCGACGGTACACGCGGGAATAGCGCACCTGGCTATTCACACATACGGGGTCACGGGGCACATCAGCGTGCAGGAGCATACGATAAACGCGGTGAGCAAGATGACTAAAGTCATCAATGCGCTAGAGTCGATGAAGCTGACCCACACGCCAAGCCACAAGCTGCCGGCGATGCCTCGGGTGAACGTGGGGAGCATTATCGGGGGGAGGGGGGAGAGCTATGTGCTGATCGAGCCGCCATACATTCCCGACTACTGCACGATTCTGATTGACGTGCACTTCGTGCCGGGGCAGACGCTGGACACGATAATCGCCGACATACGCAGCGCGCTGGACCCATTGACCATAGAGGACCCGGAGTTGAAGTATGAGATAGAGGTGCCGCCTCCGGCATCGTTTGAGGGGAGACGTCGGCTGGTGATGGAGCCGTTCGACCTGCCGGAGGGGCAGGAGATAGTGGAGATAGTGAAGCGGAGCCACGAGGCAGTGACGGGGACCAAGCCCCGGGCGGTGGGGGCTATCTACCCGTTCTCGTACTCGGCTGGGGACGTGACGTGGTTGTGGAAGGCAGGGATACCGTGTCTGGAATACGGGCCGGGGGGTGGGTTCGTGTCGTCGGTGGAGGGGGAGGACAACTTCTGGACGTCGATTAGCGAGATGGAGACGTGTGTCAAGGTGCTGGCGGCGACGGCGCTGGAGGTGTGCGGGTAGGGGAGGGGCTCGGGTGGGGTGGGGGAGCCGAGAGGTCCCAAGAATGGGCTGTCACCAAGGCTGGGCGCCCTCGTCCGCTAGCGGTTTTGCTTGACACTATTGGGGCTTACCCCTAAGATACTGAGTTAAATGGCCCCACTGTACCCTGATGGCATACAACACATAAGCACATAGAAAGAGAGGAAAGGATGGCTATATTAGTAGCCATCTTGTGCGCCGTTGGGGGCATTCTTCTAGGTGGGTTAATAGGTTTCTTCGCACGCTATTTGGTGCAAGCCAGCAAAAGGAGGAAGGCCGAGGCGCAGGCGTCGGCCCTCTTAACGGAAGCGGAAGGCAAACAGAAGGCGCTACTCCTGGAAGCCAGGGAAGAGGCGCACCAGATGCGGAAATCGGCAGAGAACGAATACCGCGAACGAAGAAATGAGCTGAGACGGCAGGAAAAACGCATAACCCAAAAAGAAGAAGCCCTGGACCGCAAGGTGGATTCCGCAGACAGGAAGCTTCAGACCCTTAGCGAGAAAGAGGAGTCGTTAGACCGCAAAGCAGCGGAAGCAGACGAACTGAAAGAACTGCAGCTACAAAAGCTGGAAACCATCTCCAGCCTCACCGTAGATGAGGCGACGGAGAGGGTTATCCGGGAAGCTGAAGAGATAGCGCAGGGCGAGATCGACCGCCGGGCCTACGAGCTAGAGCTCCGGATGAAAGAAGAGGCCGACATGAAGGCCCGCAAGGCGATCGCCCTTGCGATTCAGCGGTTGACCTCGGACGTGGTGTCCGAGACTACCTCGGCGGTCGTTCCGCTCCCGAGCGACGACATGAAGGGGAGGCTGATAGGTCGGGAGGGGCGGAACATCCGGGCCCTAGAGCGGGCCACGGGGGTGGACCTGATCATAGACGACACCCCGGAGGCCGTTACCCTTTCGACTTTCGACCCCGTACGCCGTGAAGTAGCGAAGGTCGCCGTTGCCAAGCTGGTGAGCGACGGGAGGATACACCCGGCGCGCATCGAGGACGTGGTACAGAAGACGCAGGTGGAGGTGGAGGAGGGGATGAAGACGTCGGGGCAGGAGGCGCTGTACGAGCTCGGCATCACGGGCTTTCACCCAGACCTGGTGAGGCTGGTAGGCCAACTCAAATTCCGGTACAGCTACGGGCACAACATCCTCAAACACTCGGTGGAAGTGGCGCACTTGGCCGGGATGATAGCGGCCGAGATCGGCGCTAACGTGGACATTGCCAAGAAGGCGGGTCTGCTGCACGACATCGGGAAGGCGCTGACGCACGAGGTGCAGGGCGGTCACGCCGAGATCGGGGCGGACATTGCCCGGAAGTACCACATCCGCGCGGAGGTAGTTAAGGCTGTAGAGGAGCACCACGAAGAAGACCGGGTGAACGTGGAAGCGTTCATCGTGGCTGCGGCTGATGCGATAAGCGGAGCGAGGCCCGGGGCCCGGCGGGACAGCGTGGAGAACTACATCAAGCGGCTACGCGCCCTGGAGGATGTCGCCGACAGTTTCGACGGTGTGCAGAAGTCCTTCGCCATCCAGGCGGGCCGCGAGATCCGGATCATGGTCCAACCGGACAAGGTGGACGACATCGGGGCGTCACGGCTGGCCAGGGAAGTGGTCAAGAAGATCGAGGACGAACTGGTCTACCCGGGCGAGATCAAGGTAACGGTAGTGCGGGAGACTCGGGCGCTGGGGACCGCACGCTGATAATTCGGCGGCGTCCCCGTCCACTTCACAGCAGGACTATGAGCGCAACGGTGAGGCGCGCATACAGCTTGGAAACAGAGAGATATAGATGCGCGTCCTGATGATCGGAGACATAGTCGGGAAGCCGGGAAGGCGCGCCGTCAGTACACTGTTGCCGGGAATCAAGAACGAGTACGGTGTCGACTTCGTGGTGGCGAACGGGGAGAATGCGGCGGGGGGGTTCGGGATCACGCCCCAGACCGCAGAGCAGCTTCTCTCGGCCGGGGTGGACGTGATTACGACCGGGAACCACATCTGGGACCAGCAGGAGATCATCGAATACCTGGACACTGATGCGCCGATACTCAGGCCGCTGAATTTCCCGCCGGACTTGCCGGGGCGCGGGTGCCTGATTGTGCAGGACGTGCTGGTGGTAAACCTGATTGGCCGGGTGTTTATGAGGGACTACGACTGCCCGTTCAGGGCGATGGACGGGCTGCTGAACGGGTCTCGGGAGCTGCCTAAGGTGACGCTGGTGGACTTTCACGGGGAGGCGACGTCCGAGAAGGGAGCGATGGGGTGGTACCTGAACGGTCGGGTGAGCGCGGTGGTGGGGACTCATACGCACGTGGGGACTGTGGATACGATGATCCTGCCGGAGGGGACGGCGTACGTGACGGACCTGGGGATGGTCGGGCCTTCGGAGTCGATCATAGGGGATGACCCACCGCCGATCATTGAGCGGTTTCTTACGCAGATGAACCAGCGGATGAGCGTGGCCAAGGGCCCGGTGCGTTTCAGTTCGGTGTTGATAGACATCGACGGGACTACGGGGAAGGCCACGGCCATTGAACGAATCGACCGAAGGATAGCCTGAGCCTTGCACGTCGACCTGCACAGCCACACGACAGTTTCGGACGGGGTGCTGACCCCGGAAGAGCTGGTCGATCATGCGGCCCGCAAGGGGCTCCATTTCCTTGCAATCACGGACCACGACTCTACGGACGGTCTGGAGCGGGCCGTGGGCCGCTCAGGGCGGTATCCTTCCTTGACCGTCATTCCGGGCGTCGAGCTTAGCGCCGACGTGAAGGGCAGCGAGGTACACATTCTCGGATACCTGGACACTTATGAAGACTCGGGTTTCCAGGAGGAGATGAAGAAGTTCAGGGATGGCCGGGTGGGTCGGGCGCGGGAGATGGTGGAGAAGCTGGCGAAGCTGGGGGTGGAAGTGGACTGGGAGAGGGTGAAGGAGATAGCGGGGGACGGGGCGGTGGGGAGGCCGCACGTAGCGCAGGCTCTTGAGGAGAGGGGTCACGTGGGGTCGGTGCAGGAGGCGTTTGACCTGTACCTAGGTAACGGAAGACCTGCATACGTGGGTCGGGAGAAGCTGAAGCCAGGGGATGCGATACGGCTGATACAGTCGGTCGGGGGGAAGGCGGTGCTGGCGCACCCGAGCTTTACGCGGAACGTCGAGTCGCTTGTTCCTAGCATGAAGGCGGAAGGGCTTGCGGGCATGGAAGTGTACTACGCAAGGTACACTCCGGAGATGATTTCACGGATGAAACGGCTGGCAGACAAATACGAACTGATCCCCTGCGGAGGGAGCGACTATCACGGCCCGGGGCTGGGGCCCGACATCGACCTGGGAGACGTGGACGTGCCGGAGTCGTCGGTGCACAGGTTGTTGGAAATCGGGAACTCGAAAGGCGGATAGGGTGAGCGGGACGGAACTTTCGGCGCAGGAGATCCAGGACCTGCTGCCTCACAGGTATCCGTTCCTTATGGTGGACCGGATAACGGAGCTGGAGCCCGGGGCACGGGCGGTGGGGCTGAAGAACGTGAGCATCAACGAGCCCTTCTTCCAGGGGCACTTTCCCGGCTATCCGATCATGCCGGGGGTGCTTATCGTGGAGGCTTTGGCGCAGGTGGGGTCGGTGGCGCTGCTGAGCCTGGAGCAGAACCGGGGGAAGGTGGGGTATTTTGCGGGGATAGATTCGTTCCGGTTCCGCAGGCCGGTGAGGCCGGGGGACGCGCTGGTGATGGAGGTGTCGCTGGAGAGGATGAGGGGAACGGTAGGGAAGGCGAAAGCAGAAGCGAAGGTGGGCGGGAAGACGGTGGCGTCGGGGGAGCTTACGTTCGCCCTGGGCGATCTGGCCTAGTTCGCCTACTACTCGATCTTAAACCTCGATCCTATGCAGTGTGCAACGCATCCAAACGTCGAGACTTACCTCAGCTGCAGCAAATGCGACAAGGCGATCTGCCCGAAGTGTCTTATTCATACGCCCGTCGGGGCGAGGTGCAAGCAGTGTGCGAATGTACGGCGTTCGCCTATCTATGATGTAGGCAAGGTCTACTACCTGAAGGCTGCGGGCGCAGGGCTCGGGTTGGCGCTGGGTGGAGGGGTGGTGTGGGCGCTGCTGCGGGGGATACCGTTCGCTTCGATCATCACGTCGATCATAGTGGGGGTGGCGATTGGGGAGGGAATATCGAGGGTGGCGAACCGGAAGCGGGGGGTGGGGCTGCAGGTGATTGCAGCGGTGAGCGTCATTGCCAGCGCATTTGCGGGAAAGGCTATCCAAGCGGCGTTTTTCTATGATTTGTCGGGGCAGGGGTTTGGGGCGTATGTGTTGTCGGTGGACATATATCTGCTGCTGTTCCTGGCGGTGGGGGTTTTCTATGCGGTGGGGAGGTTGAGGTAACTGAGGATTTGACGCCCTAGACCCGAGGGTCGTAAAGTAGCGGCAAGTGCGGGCGTAACTCAGCGGTAGAGTGTCTGCTTCCCAAGCAGGAGGTCGAGGGTTCGAATCCCTTCGCCCGCTCCAAACGTGCCTTTTTCGTAGCTACTAAGCGAAAGAGACCGTCTTGACGATCGCTCCTTTTCCCCTGCCTCCTCATCCGTACGCCGACCTTTGCAGTGTGTGGGACCCGCGTATAATCCGAGACTGGCTCTACCGCGCGGTCATGTAACAGATTTCTCCCTGCTTTTGCCGTCGCGTCTTTTTGCAGACTCGTCATTCCCCGGGACCCGGCATGGACATCAACTATTTCTACCTCTAAGTAATTCCAACAAGGCCTACGCCTCCCCCTCCAGCATCCGGAAGCCGACACGGGGTTCGGTGAATATGTAAGTGGGGTTGTCTGCGGCATCACCGAGTTTGCGGCGGAGCTTGCTGACGATGGTGCGCATGGGCCGCACATCGTCATCGCCCTTCCCATCCCACACCCGGCCCAAAAGACGCTCGTAGGTCAGCACCCTCCCAGCGTTGGCTGAAAGCTCGGCCAGCACTCGGTACTCGATCGGGGTGAGATGTAGAGGACGGCCAGCCAGGACCACTCTGCGCCTGGCGTAGTCGACGGTCAGGGCGCCCAAAACGTAGGGCTCCGACGGCTCTGAGACCGCCCTACGGCGCAGGGCCGCCCTGATCCTGGCCGAAAGCTCCGTCGCCGAAAATGGTTTTACTACGTAGTCGTCGGCCCCTGCGTCGAAGGCCCTGGCGATCTGCTCCTCCCGCCCGTAGGCGGACAGGAAGATAACCGGCACGTCGGCCACGTCGAGGATGTCCTTCATCAGCTCGATTCCGTCCGCCCCGGGGAGCATCAGGTCCAGCAGCACGAGTTCCGGCCTCTCGTCTTCCACGAGGCGAACCACCTCCTCCGGCTCCCCGGTCACGACCGGGTCGAAGCCCGACCTGGCGAGAGTGTCCCGAACGTAGCGAAGATCATTGGGGTCGTCATCCACCGCGAGAACCCGCACCCGACTCTCCATCTCTCCCACCTCGGGCGTCGATATCGAAGGAAATCGGCTTACCGCACCGCCCTTGGAGTCCTCGATCGATGGAAGCGTGAAGGTGAAACAAGCCCCCGTGCCAGGGCCGTCGCTCTCGGCCCAGATGCGGCCACCGTGTGCTTCCACTATGCCCTTGCAGATGGAGAGGCCCAACCCCGTGTCCCCTGCCTGCTCCTCAGACTGCGCCCTAGAGAACTTCCGAAACAGCTCGGGTAGCCTCTCAGCAGGAATCCCGCGCCCTTCGTCTGCCACCGAGACCGCGACATGAACGCCATCCCGCACCGCGCCCACCCTGATGACGGACGATTGCGGGGAGTTGCGGGCCGCGTTGGACAATAGGTTGGCGAGTACCTGGACGATGCGTCGCCTGTCAGCCATTACCAGTGGCAGACCCGGCTCCACCTCGATGGCCAGCTTGGTTTTTCCTCCCGCATTGGTGAAGCTATTTCTCGCACGGTCCAGCAGTACGGCCATGTCGGCAGGTTCGGGACTTACCGGCAGCGTGCCTGTCTCAATGCGGGCCACGTCCAGAAGATCGGTGACCAGGGCATGCATGTGCTCCGCCTGGTCTCCGATTATGCGTACAAACTGGCGGACCACGGCGGGGTCGAGATCCGGACCGGCATCCATGATGGCAGAGGCAGAGCCCTTGATAGAGGTCAGGGGAGTCCGCAGTTCGTGGCTTACCATGCCCAGGAACTCCGCCCGCATTCGCTCCATCTCCTGCACTGCAGCCATGTCCTGGAGGGTGACGATCATCGACTCCACTACACCCTCCTCGGAGAGAATGGGCGTCGCGTTGAGCAGCACCGTGACGCTCCGCCCGTCAGGGACCCGCATGACGATCTCCTCGGCCCGCAACGTCTCGCCGATGCTAAGGAGCTCGGTCATCGGAAACTCACGCAGGGATATCTCCCTCCCGTCTGCACGCTTGAAGGTCATCAGCTCCAACAGGTCCTCCGGCGTCTGATCGGGATTGCGCAGGGTGTCGACGATCCTGCCGGCCTCACGGTTGAATGACTTTGGCTCTCCTGTCGCGGCGTCGAAGACTGCGACGCCGACGGGAGAGGTGTCCATGAGCGTCTCAAGGTCGGCCCTGGCCCGCCGTTCCTCGCGGTGCCTCCGGGCATTGACGATGACCAATGCCGCCTGGGATGCGAACATCACCAGCGTCTCCTCATCCTCCTGGGTGAACCTCCCGCCACCCGGCTCATGGGCGAGGTAGATGGTGCCGACTCCGACCCCCAGGTGACGAATTGGGGCCACCAGCACGGAATCCACTTGTACCGAGGGCAGGAAATCCGGCATGTTTAGTGCCTTAAGATGGCTCGCTATGTCTGAGACCCGCAGGGGTTCCTCAAGGCCGCTGAGATACTCGAAGAATCCCAATCCCTCGGGCATGTCCCAAAACCCCTGGTGTTCCTCCCTAGTGAGTCCAGAGGCGATGAATGTGGGGCGCCGAAACACTTCGCCCGGGATAGTGATCGCTCCGTAGCGCGAGGACGTCAGCGCCCGGGCGCTGTCCACCACCTCCTGCAACACCGTGTCGAAGTCCAGGCTCTCGTTGATGCGGAGGCTGGCCTCGCTCAAGCGGGAAAGGCGTTCCTCCAGCTCACGTATCCGTCGGGCTCGCTCGTCCGGTTGGTTCAACTCGTCACTCCTAATAGCCTGCCGTTGTGAAACTCGGTCGAGGCAATTATGTGGTAATTGGGTCTGAGTTACAACAAGTTACATAAAATCCTGAGAATAGTAATGCTACAGAAATGCTCGTGCTGGTACCATTACTTACGAGTCTGTTCAAATGAGGGATGTGTATGGTCTTCTGGCGAGTGGACCGGGCACGAACCGGCCCACACGGAGGATAAGACGAGGGATGTCACGGGTCCTATGCTAAGTGACTGCCTTCGGAGTAACAGTCCTCTGAAGACAATCCCACAATCAAGGATGGTATGAACATTATGAGCTAGCAGGAGGATACATTGAATTTCATTTCGGTAGATTTTGGTTAACTTGCTTCCATGACATTCGCGTGAAGACGGGAGTCGAAGAGAGCCTTCCAGCAGCTCACTCGGTCAAATGACTTCAAGTCGAAGGGCTCGCTGTACAACAAGAGTTTAGAGGACACATCAGACACATGAGGGCCTTCGGGACATCCCCAGGCGCTTCCGCCGTTGCCGGGTGGAACTCTTTCGCACGGTTCCAAAGTCCCGGAGGCCTTCTCCAACTCCCTCGCCGCTGTTACCACTCGTACCTGTTCACCGCGGCTGGAACATTCTAGGCAATCCGGATGCGCCAGCCACCCTAGTGAAGTTCGGGGGTTTCCAATGCCCAGCGTGCAAGCAGTGGGCGACAACTCTCGGGATGGACATGCGAGACACCGATTTCAGCAAGGGTAGGATAAAGCTGGTCTACCCGCACAGTTCGCTCAAAGACAAAGGCATCTACAACACTGCCTAACGGATGGATCTTGATGTCGACAGGATCACCGAATGTGTCGAAGGGCAACCCACGCGAATATTGTAGAGACTAATATCGCATATGCCAAAGCCCTGGAGGCGAAGGCTGTTACCACCTTCCTATGGGAGGTCGATGACCAGTGGACGGTGATGGTCGGCGTGAAGCAGGGCTACATCGACTTGGTAAATGAATTCATCTGGTGGGGCTCTGACAACTGAGCATCGGAGGCACCAATACACATTCGTTATCGATATTCTCGGGGGTTTCGTAGCGGTCCACAGAGACGGCTGCCCTGACGGTAACCATCATCCAATGCGTTAAGTGAAGGTGAACGGCATCCTTGTGAAACCAAGACCTCTGCCCTCAACTGGGTAGTCAACTGGAGCAGAGATCGGTCACTCAAGCCCTATTACTGCCGGCGAGGTAATCCGCTGGACTGAGACTATGCAGAACTACTACCTCAACCCGAACCCGCAGGCCGATGGGCACCGAAGGGTACACCGGCAAGACTGCCAATGGTTCCCGCTAATCGAGAGCCCCATCTATCTAGGGATGTTCATCGCGGCTGAGCCAGCCGTATCTATAGCGAGGCACCGCTACTTCAAGCAGTCAACGGGTTGTCCTTACTGTCTGCCGACCATGCGGCCCCCCTGCTCAGAGCGGGCTCGGTAGTTGGGCGCTGTGTGGGCTCTGGCGCGCTTGGTCGGCAGTCTCCTTGAGAGTATCCCCTATCTCCCAGTCGAGCATGGCAACGCATCCCATGGAGGAGGATGCTGAGCCAATGAGCATAAGGGTATTACGACTGACGGGGTTGTCAGTGGTAGTGTGGAATGCTTGATCGAGGAGGAACTGGCGCGCTATCAGGACTCCTTCGGCGACCGCTGGTACCGCTAGCCCTAAGTGGCATAGGAGAGGGTCACTCCGTCCCGAAACGGAAACGCCGGACTCAGGGCGCACATCGATAAGGCGACTGCTCTGCCAGTGGATAGAACGCCAACCTTAGGACGGAAGACGAGAATGCCGAAATACAAAACCAATGGCCGCGCCGGGAGTGATGAATTTGACGCTGATGCTCGCCGGGTGATGCGAGTTGCGCAGACACGACCCCGGAGGACTTCATGGCTACACCTTCTTCTGCCGCCGTTGATACATCCTCTCCAGAGGATCGAATGGGGGAGGAGCGGAGCTCACGACCGAGGATAGGAGCTACACTGGATGATGTGGCACGAATCAACACGCCACGTAGCTTTGCCTTATCAACCCCTGTGCCCTGGACAATGGCCTTGATGTCTGACGGACAAGCATGTAGAGTTGGACAAGCAAGCATCACAGGAGGCTGTAATCCGACACCCTGCCTAGTCTAGAGTCGGAGGCGGCCTCGTCGGTAATTCGTAGCTGAGAGACCGGCACCAGCGGCAGAAATGACTTGACTGCTTCCCAAGCAGGAGGTCGAGGGTTCGAATCCCTTCGCCCGCTCCACCCCCAACCCTATGTTCATACTCTCGGACACCGACCTGAAATTCGTTGTCGAGACGGTAACCCCGGACCCTCGGGAGCGGGACAGGGTGGCGGAGGCGGTCCGGGACAAGCCGGATATCCTGGACGCGATGGTCGGCGACCCGCGGCTGGTGGAGCGGGTGCTGGATGACGAGGAGGCTGTAGTGCACATCTCGCCGCGGCTGTTGTTCACGATACTGCTGAAGCAGACTCGTCGGGACCTGGACAACCAGCCGTACATCAACGATATCGGGGAGCGTGGGGAGGTGATCCCAGTGTTCGAGTCGTCGCGGGTGGCGGACCTGCTGGACGAGGAGCCTTCCCGGGAGTACCTGGCGGACATGATGTCGTCGTTTGCCAGGACGTATTCGACGGTTGTGTATTCGCTGGAGAGGGGTCGGCTGAGGAAGCGACGGTTCAGCAGCATGGACATGGACGACATGATCTATGCGGCACGACACGCGGACCCGGAGGAGCGGCCCGACTACTACCGTCGGGTGGCGGACATTGCGCTGTTCATGACGGGGGTGTTCCCACACCAGGCCATTCGCAGCCCCAGGCGGAGGCGTTTCGCACACCGTCGGACGATGGCGGACTACGAGCGGGAGGGGAGCGCGTTCTACGGGCTGGCGGCGAGGGAGCTGGATATACCAGAGCTTGGGGGGGTGATGGCGACGCTGTCGGAGAATTTTACACTGGCGCGTCGGGCGTTGAACCATTTGAGTGAGAGGTATATCCGGGCGCAAAGCTCCGGTTGTTCGGGATGGAGGAGTAGGGGGAGTCAGCCTGATGCCGGCCAACTCCCGCAGAGAATGTGTAGATGGGAGATCCTCAACCATCCCAGGAATAATTGGAGTCCCACCCTCCCTCCCTAGTTTATTGAATTGGTGGAAGCGCTGCGGTGCGGCGCTTCCACCAATTCGTTTGTCAGTGGGGGAGAGGTTAGGGGACAATGAGAGGGTTGGATTCGGTGAGGACGTGGGTCTCGGCGGCGAGGGCCTGGCGGAGGAGGCGGGGGAGGAGGAAGAGGCCCTTGTGGGTGTTGCCGTCATAGGCGCGACAGGGTCTGGTGAGGCGGGAAGCGAGGGCGGAATCTATGTCGGATTCGGAGAGGGTTGTCGGGTCAAGGGTCCGGCTGGCGGTGGCGAAACCCCAGTCTCCGCTGAAGCTGGGGACAACGATGTGGTACGGGAGGACTTTTTCGAAGACCTGGGCGAGGGTGTGGCAGATGGCGGTGAAGGCGGCGGTGCGGAGGTAGTCAACGGTCTCGGCCTGGAGGGCCATGATGCCACCGGGGGCCAGCCGGTCACGGACCACTTTGAAGAAGCGCTCGGTGAAGAGGAGGGCGGAGGGGTTTCCTTCGACGGGATCGGAGAGGTCGATAAAGATAACGTCGAAGGTAGAGTCTGTGTTTTCGAGGTAATCCCTGGCGTCCTGGTAGAGGAGTGTGGTGCGGGGGTCGTCGAAGGCCCCAGCGTGCCAGGCGGGAAGGTGCCGGCGGGAAGCTTCCACCACCTGCTCATCGATGTCTACCATGACGGCATGCTTGACGCTCTTGTGACAAAGAACGTCCCGGAGGGTGGCACCCTCCCCGCCGCCTGCGATGAATACGGTCTCGGGGTTGGGGTGGGTGATCATGGCGGGGTGGACGAGCATCTCGTGGTAGATGAACTCGTCGGTCTCTGAGGACTGGGTCTTGCCATCGAGGACGAGGGTGCGGCCGAAGGGGAGGGTGTCTATGATCTCGATTGTCTGGTAGGGACTCCGGCCGGAGTAGACGATGTCGGAGATCCTGGCTTCCTGGTAAAGATCCTCGGATACCGACTCTCTGAACCAGGTGCTGGGGTCCCGGGTCATGGCTCGAACTTTCGCTACTTGAAATCCAGTTAGCTAGGAGCCGAGGGAGACCGGGACCGGGGTGAGGATACCCCGATTGACGACAATCAAGGACGGGTCCTTACAGTCGAATTTGTCGATGAGGAATTCGGCGACGCGGTGGGGGTCGAAGGTCTGGCTGCAGGTGAAGACGTCTACGGCGGCGTAGCGGTGCTCGGGCCATGTGTGGATGCAGAGGTGAGACTCGGAGATGGGGACTACGCCGGTCACGCCCTGGGGGTGGAACTTGTGGAAGGACTCGCCGAGGACCCGGGCGCCCATCTGCTCGGCGGCGGAGATGAGGGCATCTCTAACGTAGGGCAGGTCGTCCAAGAGGACGCTGTCGCAGTTCTTCAGTTCCAGCAGTAAGTGGTTTCCGAGGACATTCAATCACCCGCCCCCCGTAGTGGATTTACACACGCGTAGAGGACGCATTATATAAATCAAGGCGGAGGCTGGCAACTGTGCGTGTCTGCTGGGGAAGCAGGGGAGACACCGGATTGCTATTCAGTTGTGGGTTTTGGTTTCCGTTCTGTCTGGTGGGTTTTGGGGCGGCGATGGAAGACGCACCTGGTGAGCCGGTGGCCTCCACTCTCTTGCGGTGCTCGGCTGTCGGGGGCCATGGAGGTCCGCCGGGGGGCGGATTGCAGCCGGCCGCACCCTTCTGCCCGATGTGTGCCCGGGTGTTCGGGCGGACAGCCGGGCCTTGACCCGCTCCCAGGCGCCTAAGGGCGCAGTGGGGGCCAGTGATCGGCGGGTAGCCCCCGGGAGTTACTTTACGTGGCGCGCACCCTCGGGTCTGGGCGGTCCAGCAAACCCCTCGCTTGATATGGCGCAAGCTCGCCGGCGGGCCAACCCCCGGGAACCGGTCCCGGCGGGGTAGAGCCGGCCCGCATTTCCCCTTGCTTGATATGGCGTAAGCTCGCCTACGGGCCAACCTCCGGAAGCCAGTCCCGGGCGGGGATGGCCGGTCCGTCCCACCCCTAGCTTGATATAGCGTAAGCTCGCTGCTAACCAGCCACCGAGAGGGTCTCTCGGCGGGGGAATGGCCGGTCCGCTGTGGCTTCTATCCAGGGCGTCTTTCCATCGCCTGACTACCAGGGAAGGAGCACGGGACCCGGTGGGATGAGGAGATGGCGACGTTCGCTTGTGCCGCAACCTTCCTTCCTCGCAAGGGGGGGCGATTGGCCGGTCGCCCCTACAAGAGAGGGGCGAGGTCTTGGGATGGGCTAGGGCGTTGAGTCCTCGGGTCGGGTCTCGGGGGCTTCCCCGGGTTTTTGGTTCCTCCTTAAAATTAGTGTTGGGTCTAGACTTAGAACAAATATAAGGCTCAAATGTTTGCATGTCAAGGGGTATGTCACATTTGGGGGGGAGGGGGATGGATTTCCGATCGGGGTCGGGAATGATGGATGGGGAGGGGGTTGGGGGTTGGATGTTGGAGAAGGGATGGGGGGCGGGTCTATGGGAGCGAGACTGTTGTGGGAGCTAGTTTACGCCCAGGGCTGAGTCGAGGGCAGAGGTGTCGACGGAGCTTTCGATGAGGGAGGTGAAGGCGGTGAGCTTGGCACCGGAGTCCAGGGAGGGGCCGTTGAAGATGTCTTCGAGGGTGTCCATGACGTCCAGGGTGTCTTTATCTACGACGGCGACGGGGACCTGGCGCTCCTCGGCCTTGGCGAGGAGGTAGGGGATGGGTTCGAAGTTGCCGGTGAGGATGACGCAGCGGGTGGGGGTGTCGATGGCGCTCCAGTGGAAGTCGGGGCGGTCACCTCGGCCGATGACGGCCTTGTTGGAGCGCTGGGCGTAGTACTCGGGGCCGGCGGGGAAGTCCTCGGCATCGAGGACGTTGGCGCCGACCATGACGTGCTCCACGAGGGCGTCGCCGCTTTCGAGCTGGAGGGCGTAGCGGGCGTCGAGGCGGTTGATGAGGTCGTCGACGGTGATGCCGTACAGGGCCCGGGATTCAGGGACCAGGCCGAGGACAGTGAGGCCGGCGGCTTCAAGGGAGGGCTTGAGGGTGTTTTCGGCGAGTCGGGCGCCGTAGGTGGGGACACGGTTGATGATGACGCCGAGAAAACCGTCGCCAAGAGCATTGGCTGCGGGTTTTACGGCGTCGAGGTCGAGGTCACGGGAGAAGGAGACAACAAGGAGGGAGGCGTCGGATTGGGAGTCGGAGGAATCGGTGATGAGGATGTCGGGGTTGGGAGGGGAGTCGGAGAGGCCGAGGAGGGATTTCATGGGGTCGGGGGCGGAGCAATCGACGGTCTTGCCGAGGGACTGGAAGTGTCGGGCGAGGGCGGCGATTATGGTGGACTTGCCGTCGCCGGGGGATAGGGAGGCAACGTTGAGGGACTTGGTCAAGCTGTGCTCCTTGGGGTAGGGAGGGCGGTGTTTCAGGCGGGGGGATTATAGCACAGGAGTGGGTGGATTCGATTGGATGGGGGAGGGGTGTGTGCTAAGATATTGGGCCGATGCCGAGGTAGCTCAGTTGGTAGAGCAACGGACTGAAAATCCGTGTGTCGCCAGTTCAAGTCTGGCCCTCGGCACCATCCATTTAAGCCCGCAGGCGGGTTAGGCCGAAGTGGCGGAATAGGCAGACGCGGCGGTCTCAAAAACCGCTGGGGGAAACCCTGTCCCGGTTCGAGTCCGGGCTTCGGCACCAAGGTTGGTTTCTTGAATGTTCCAGGGAGCAGCTCGTTGCGTGACACTTGATCTGGGCTCTGGTTAATTCTGGATTTGGACATCAGCCTAAAGTAGTACAATAGGCTAGTGCAATACGACTGGGACGACGCTAAACGGATTACAAATCTAGATAAACACCAGATAGATTTTGAGGAGATCGAGAACTTCGATTGGGAGGGGGCCGTACTCGAAGAGAGTTATCGTTCCGGTGAAGAGCGATGGAGGGCTTATGGATCCATGTATGGACTACTCCACGCTGTTGTATACACGGACCGGGGCGACGTGCGGCGGATTATCAGCCTGCGCAGGGCAAACGCCAGAGAAAGGAAAAGGTATGAACGCTCACGATGAGACTGACGTAGACAACCTTCCCTTTGAAGAGTACGCGCAGGTCATGGCGGAAAGGGGGGCCGCCGAATTCGGAGACCCGAACAAACCCAAACTCACCTTCCAGGAAATTGCCGCTAGCGACATGACCTTTGCCCAGATCGCGGCCGAATATGGCGAAGAAACCGCTATTAACGCGGGTATCGCTAGGGACCCCGACGCTCGTGAATGGACTATGGAAGATTTTGTGCGTGCCCAGCGTTTTGCCAAAGCCATCGCCAAGACTACAGAGGGCTAGATTGTGTGAACGTGTCGGTAACAACGGACATCAACGCACACTAGTCTCGCGGGTGTCAGGAGCATGTGGTGGATTCATCATTGCGCTGTACGGTACAGTCGCAACGGCCCCATTCCCGAGATGCATCTTCGGGAATCCTGGGCCAACTCTTTGAGGTTGAAATGCCTAAGGGACGCTGGCAACAAGTCTATGCAATTCAAGCAGGGGATGCGATCAAGGTAGGCATCTCAGACGATCCCGAGAGGCGAATGGCCGACCTGCAAATCGCCAATCCCGTCGAACTAAAGCTCCTTTGGACTTGCGGCCCGATATCCCCGAGCAAGGCTTTGGAATGGGAACAGAAAGTCCATGCCTTATTTCAATCGCAGGCCCTCCATGGCGAATGGTTCAGATACTCCGACGAGCTAGCCACCCTAGCGGATTCCGACTTCTTCCCGTTCAAGCGGAAAGGTAAGGCTACATCGATAGCCGATAAACACGAGATGGAACTCGTCCTAACACCATCCGTTGAGGCTCTGCTATCCGACAAGCGCATGGCCTATAGACTCGTAGAAGTAGCACGTGTGCTGGGGATAGAGAAGCGAGAAGTTGAAACCCTTACCAGATTAGGCGTTCTTCATCACGTGCAGTTCGGAGGAGAAGTCCGTATACCCCGGAAGGCATTGGATGCGGCGTTGGTATGGCGGCAGTTGTGGGTTGACGGGTTCATATAGAGCATTGACGACCAAAATGGCTTTTGGATCCGCGCCTAATTTTCTAGAAAAGGATCTCTAGGCACGAAACTCAGGAAAATCGACCCTCTTCTACCCCTACGTTCCGAATTCGAACTTTGGCACCGCTGCCTCCTCACTTCCTAAGTCTCATATCGATATAATCCTCATGGCGGCGCAGTTCTGTACTATTCGGGAGGTTGAAATGGACGTAGTTGGGTATACGGATAAGCCGGGTGTGAGGGTGGGGGAGACGGTTAAGTTTATGGTGAGCTGCCGGGCGCCGAGGTACCGGGCGGATGTGGTGAGGTTGATTCATGGGGACCCGAATCCCTCGGGACCGGGGGTGAGGGTGGAGGAGTTTCATGCGGATGTGAACGGGGAATATGCGGGTCGGGAGCAGGTTATCCGGAAGGGGTCGTGTATTGTCGTGCCGGATGAGCCGGTGGTCCACGATTTGAAGTCGGTAACGATAACAGCATGGATCTGGCCGACGACACCGGACAAGGGATTGCAGGGGATCGTGACCAAGTGGTCGGGGGAGGAGGGCAAGGGATTCGGGTTGTTCATCGATGGGTCGGGGTGTCTGAGTTTCAGGGTCGGGGGTGGGGGTGGTGAAGTCAGCGAGGTGAGTTCAGGTGTGCCGCTGCATCGATGGGTGTGGTATTTCGTGGCGGTGAGCTTTGATGCAGAGAGCGGGGAGGTCGTGCTTTACCAGGCGCCGGTGTCGGAGTGGCCGGGGGATGGGCTGGAGGTGGTTACGCGGTCGGGTAGGGTGGGGTCGGGGGTGGGGGTTACGGATGCTCCTTTGATCATGGCGGCCTCCTACAACGGTACGGAGAAGGGCAAGCTGCTGACAGATGGTCATTTCAACGGAAAGATCGACAGGCCCCGGTTGTTCAAAGCGGCATTGGGGGTTGAGGAAATAGGGTCGGTGGAGAGGGGGGCGGGGGCCCCGGGGGTGGGGGACAGCCTGATCGGGGAATGGGACTTCTGGCGGGACATGGTGTCGATGGAGGCCAGGGATGGGTCGGGGCGGGGGTTGGACGGGCGGATAGTCAACAGGCCGGCTCGGGCGATGACGGGGTACAACTGGAGCAGTCGGGAGAATGCCTTCGTGCTGCGGCCGGAGGAGTACGGGGCGATCCATTTCCACGATGACGACCTGGGAGACGCCGGCTGGGAGGTGGACTTCGAGTTCACTGTGCCGGAGGGGATGAGGAGCGGGGTGTACGCGGCTCGGCTGCAGGCAGGCGACGCCACGGACTACGTGCCGTTCTTCGTGAGGCCGGAAACTGGAAACCCGACCGCTCCTGCGGCGTTCCTAGCCCCGACGTTCAGCTACATGGCCTACGGAGACGGCCGGAACACGGACGAGACGACAGGCAACTTCGGAGATTACTTCCTGCCGGGTTTCGAGTATCCGGTGAAGCCTGAGGACCACTACATAGTCGATAACGGTCTGACGAGCCTGTACAACTCGCACACGGATGGGTCGGGGGTGTGCTATTCGTCGTGGCTGAGGCCGATAGTGAACATGAGGCCGGGGTACTACTCGGTGGGGCTGGCCCGGGGGCAGGGGAGCCCGCACCAGCTGAGCGCGGACTTACATTTGGTGGACTGGCTGGAGTCGGAGGGGCATGCGTATGACGTCATCACGGACCATGATTTGCACAGGGAGGGGGTCGAGCTTCTCGAGTCGTATAAAGTGATCATGACGGGATCGCACCCGGAGTACTGGTCGACGGAGATGCTGGATGCGATGGAGTCGTATCTGCGAGAGGGCGGGAGGCTGATGTACCTGGGAGGGAATGGCTTCTACTGGGTGACGCAATTGGACCCGGAGAACGGGGATGCGATAGAGATACGGCGCACGGGCGGGACTCAGACTTGGCGGGCCAAGGCAGGGGAGGCGCACATCAGCTTTACAGGAGAGCCGGGGGGAATCTGGAGGGAGAGGGGTCGGGCGCCGCAGAGAATGCTGGGGATAGGATTTACGTCGCAGGGGAACGATGTGAACGCGCCCTACAAGCGGGAAGCCGGGAGTCGGGACCCGAGGGCGGCGTTCGTCTTTGAAGGTATTGGGGATGATGAATTGATCGGGGACTTTCCGTCGCTGGTGATGGAGTACGGGGCGGCGGGGTTCGAGCTGGACAGGATGGAGCCGTTGTTCGGGACTCCGCCACACACTATTCACCTAGCGACGGCGTCGGAGTTCAGCGATTCATACCAGCACGTTGTGGAAGAGGTGGACCAGTCGGACTCCAAGCAGGGGGGGAGTACTAACCCACTGGTGAGGGCGGACATGGTATACGTGCCTTATCCCAAGGGGGGTGGGGTGTTCTCGGTGGGGTCTATAAGCTGGTGCGGGAACCTTTCATACAACGAATACGACAACACGGTGTCTCGGGTGACAGGGAATGTGTTGAGGCGGTTTTCGTCGGGGGAGGGGTGTAGGCTTGATAGAAGTACCGAAGAATAGTACCATCGTCCTGTGAGGACGAGGCATCGCCGAACCCTGCAACGCATCTTCGCGAAGCCCGTGCCATCGGATATTAGATGGGCAGATATAGAGAGCTTGCTACGGGCGGTGGAAGTGGAAGTCCTGGAGAGGACGGGTTCACGGGTGGGGTTGAGGAAAGACGAGAAACGGATTGTTATTCACAGGCCGCACCCGGGCCCGGAAACCGGCAGGGCTACCGTTAGAACTATCGCACGATTCCTCGAGGATATAGGAGTCACGCCATGATGGAGTACAAAGGGTACCTGGCTACGGTCGAATATGACGATTCGGTGGGGCTGCTTCATGGAGAGGTTATCAATGCTGCTCCTTACCCTATAGTTACCTTCGAGGCGTCCAGCGTTGAAGAGCTTCAGCGCGAATTTCGAATATCCATAGATGATTACCTGGCCTGGTGCAAGGAAGACGGGGTCGAGCCCAATCGGCCATTTTCCGGCAAGCTGAACCTGCGGTTAGGTGCGGACCTTCACCGACGCGTGGCCGTTTCCGCCGCTCAAAGTGGCGTGAGCATCAATACCTGGATAAAGGACACGCTGTCGAAAGAGGCGGCCATACAATAACGACGACGATGGTTAGTGTCTATTAGCGAGCAGCCTACGCCAGGAGTCGGCTGGTGTTTCAACTCCGTTCTGATGACCTGTCCGAGGGGATAGAACCCCCCGCCCCAATTCCGTTCTTGAGACCCTTCGACTCCGCTCAGGGCGAACGGAATTCCCCTCTTGGAGATGAATGCCGATTCGGGGTCAGGCCTGGGTGGAGAGATCTACGAGGTTGGGAGGGGTGAGGCCTCGGGCAAAGGCATCGACGTTTTGGAGGCCGACTTTCAGAAAGTTTTCCAGGGTCTCGGGGTTGAAGGCTGCGCGGTCGCCGGTCATGACGACGTTGTCCAGCTTGTGGATGCCCATGCGGGAAACGATGGGGTTGGCCACACCCCAGTGGATGAAGGGTACGGCGTCGCCAGGCTCGGGCATCATGTCGTAGTCCCACCAGACGTCGGTTCCGAAGCCTGCGATCCAGTTCTCGGTCAAGGCTTTGTGCAGGGCCACTTCGTCGATGATGCGGGCGCGGGCAATGTTTACGAGGTAGCCGGTCGGCTTCATTAGCTTCAGGGCGGGCTCGTCGATGAGCTTATCGGTGGTGGGCATCCAGGGTACGCAGATTTCTACGAAGTCGGACCCCCGGAGGAGTTGGGGGAGGTCTTGGGATCCGCCGAGGAAATCGAGAGCCAGGTCTTGGGCGAGGTCGGGGGAGGGGGTGCGCTTGGTGGCGAGGACTTTCATGCCGAAGGCTTTGGCGCGTCGGGCGAGCTCAACGCCTATGGCGCCCAGGCCGACGATTCCCATGGTCTTGCCGGCCAGTTCGCAGCCCATAGTGTCCCGGGTGTAGGGGTACCAGTCGCCCTGGGCGATGGCCCGGTGGGCTGGAAGGATGCGCTTGGCAAGGGTTATGGTCAGGGCAAAGGCCAGCTCAGCCACGGCGACGGCGTTGGCCCCTGCCACGTTGGACAGCTGGATGTTCCTAGCGCGGAGGATGTTGAAGGAGAATCCGAGGTCGGCACCGACAAGGGAGCGGTGGGTTACACCGGAGTGGAGGGTCTGGACCAGCCTGACATTGGGAGCATTGTCGATCATCTTCTCGGGGATGAAGCCGCCGACGATGGCATCGGCGTCGGGGGCGACGGCGAGGAGGTCTTCCAGGTCGTAGGACCTGGGCGCAATGATCCGGCAGGTGTCGGAGACGTAGCAGTAAAGCTTTTCGAGTTCCTGATCGTTGACGGGCCAGGACAAGACTATGGTGAACATGGCTAGTCGACCTCCCTAAGAAGGCTCTGAAACCACCAATCTAGCGGTTTCAGGGTAACATCTCTATGCAATCTGGCTAGGATACAAGGGTGGTGGGGTAGGGAGGTCGGGCCAGATGCATCCCCAATACGTTCAATTAGGTCACCCCAAAGGCGCATTCACAGTCCGCATATCCTCTTGGTTAAATCTTGCCAAAGAGGTGGGCCAAACCCGAACGTCCATGCAATTCCACAATTACATCTTCGCAGAAAGTGCATGGTTATACCGTCTTTTGCGGCTAGGGCCTCGGCGTATTTCGTTGACAGGTGACACGGTTCGCATTGAGGGGCAATTTGGGGTCACTGCACGAGAAATACCCGTTACCTCTATAAATGAAGTCACTCTCCAACGCTCATGTTTTTGGAGAGAGTTGACGGTTAGCTTGGTTGACAGGGGTGAACGCTCGATTGGAGGGCTTGCGGAACGGGAAGCTGCAGATGTCCGTGACGCCATACTCGAGGGATCCGCCAAGATCGCGGAATCTTGGGGAAAGCGTCTGCAATATCTCGTCAACCAGCTCTCCGCCAAACGCTACATGAGACATTCCAACTCTTTGGATGTCCACGCTCAAATTGTGGATTTTGTGACTGCGTTTCAGCATTGCGGACAACTCGTCAGAAAACTCGTAGATGACAGGACACATGAGCGCATAGGTAAGCTTGCACAACTCTTCCCTATTGAAGTGTTCGAAAAATATCGGAAAGACCTTAACGAACATTACATCAGACGCAACGTTGTAGCAGTTAAAGATGCGGCGGGCAAAAATCTAACGAATGAGCAAGCTAAGGCCATAGCCACCGATGAAGACGTGACATTAGTCCTTGCGGGAGCGGGTACGGGAAAGACTAAGGTGATAGTTGGCAAGATTGCACATCTGGTCCGCAACCAAACTGTAGATCCGTCAGAGATACTGGTCTTGGCATTCAACGTCAAGGCAGCCGAAGAGATACGAGAACGGCTTCCGACTGATCTCTCAAAAGCTAATGTATTTAACTTTCACGCTTTCGGCTACGACATAATTGGGAAATGTGAAGGTAAGAAACGTCCTGTTTCCAAGCTTGCGGCAGACGAATATAAGCTCAAATCAGCCATTGATGGCATTATCAGAGAGCTCCTGCGAGACCCGCGACAATCACAGACCTGCATCAATTTTATTCTTTCCCGTCAGAACCGATGGCGCTCGCCCTTCGACTTTAAGACGATCGCCGAATATGAAGGATATGTGGGTGGTATGGAGCTACGGACTCTGAGCGGCGACTTGGTCAAGAGCTTGGAAGAACTTGTGATAGCGAATTTCCTAACGTTGAATGGCATTGAGTTCCGTTATGAGAGCACCTTTGAAGGGCCGGCGTGCTCCCACAGTAAGCGTTCGGGTAGGAGTCGCGTTAGGTTCTGCCACGATTGTCCCCATAAGGTTCCAACGACAACCATGTTGCGCCGCCAATATCAACCCGACTTCTTCCTTCCGAACTATGACATCTATATTGAGCATTTCGCTCTGGACGAAAAAGGCAATCCTCCGACTGACTGGCACGATTATAAGCAGGGGGTGGAATGGAAAAGAACAGTCCATAAAAAATATGGGACTATGCTTTTGGAGACTTACAGTTGGCAACACCAGCAGGACGTTTTACTTGGAACGCTACACGAGAAGCTTGAAGAATTGGGCGTTGAATTCAATCCCATACCTGTCGAAGCGATCATTGGGAAACTGGGTGAAGAACGCATTTCATGGCTGTCAGGGCTTTTGGCTAATTTCCTGAACCACGTAAAGACCAGTAGCCTAAACATAGGCGAGTTGAGATCACGTGCCAACTATCTGAAAGACAGCAGACGAGCTATGGCTTTCCTGGACGTCTTCTGTCAAGTACAGATTCGTTATGAACAACTGCTTAGAAACGCTAAAGAGATAGACTTTCATGATCAGATCAACCTAGCTGCCAATCATGTGCAACAAGGTGGATGGGAGCCGCCATACCGATACGTGCTGGTGGATGAGTTTCAGGACATATCCAAGGGGCGCATGAGGCTACTTCAAAGCCTTAACCGCCGAAATGTCGCTTTCCTTCTCGTAGGAGATGATTGGCAGTCGATTTATCGCTTCGCGGGGAGTGATGTTGGATTGATTGGCAAATGTGGCGACTACCTGGGTTACGTTCAAGAACAAACGCTGACCAGAACCTTCAGATTCAAAGATGGGATTCTTGACCCATCGACTAAGTTTATACATCGGAACACTGACCAGACACAGAGGGACCTGCGATCCGAGAGCAATGCAGAAGACAAGGGAATCACCATTGTTGCCACCAACACTCCAGATGAAGGCTTTAGGGGGGCATTACAAGACATAGAAGCAAAAGCAAAAGGCAAGGAGCAATCCGTCCTAGTATTGGGTCGCTACAAGAGCACCGGGAATTTGCTTCTTAAAGACCGCAGGGCCTTCAAGTCATTGCGGATAGAGTCCAGAACCGTGCACAGCGCCAAAGGCCGTGAAGCCGACTATGTAGTTGTACTTGACCTAAAGGATGATGACCGGTGGGGTTTCCCTTGTAAGATCGAGGATGACCCACTGTTAGATATCGTGCTACCTCCGGCTTCCGGGAAGTCATACCCATTTGCTGAGGAGCGGCGCTTGTTCTATGTAGCGATGACACGTGCACGGATAGGCGCATACTTAGTGGCAGACGCAACACATCCATCGGATTTTGTTAAGGAGCTTCAGACATACTCCAAAATCAAGAGGATCGGGGAATTTGCTGAAAAATGTCCCAGATGTGGTGTGGGAGTCTTGGTTGAGATACCGGGGCGCTATGGACCTTTCCTGGGATGCACTGAATATAGGGCTGATCCTTCATGCAGCTACAAAAGGCCGATCCAGGTTGACCCAGACGATGCTAGCGATGAGGATTTTTGGCAGCGGTTTTCGTATGAAGATTATTCGACTTAAGGGCTTACTTTGGGCTTTGCTCGTTGACGATGCTGGAGCCTCGCCATACCATTGGGCAATCGATGTCGGGGCAAGGTTAGGCAGGGCAGTTAGTCTGGAGGAATTCAATGGCGAGCGTGCTTGAGAGGTTGGAGAGCAGGACAGGGAAGTCACAGGAGGTGTTCCAGCGGACGCGGGAGGTGGTGGCGCAGGAGGTGGTGGGGACGGTGGACATGCCGTACCCGCTGTACATCGAGAAGGCGAAGGGGTCGAGGATGTGGGACGTGGATGGGAACGAGTACCTTGACATGACGATGGGGTTCGGACCGCACATCCTGGGCCATGCGCCGGAGGTTGTAGTGGATGCGGTTTCGGAAGCGGTGGGTCGGGGACTACATTTCGGGCTGCACAATCCGTACCAGGAACCGTTGGCCTCGCTGATGGTGGAGGCAGCGCCGTGCGCCGACAAGGTGGTGTTCATGAACTCCGGGACCGAGGCCACGATGTACGGGGTGAGGGTGGCAAGGTCGTACACGGGGAAGACCAAGATCGGGATGTTCGACGGGGGGTATCACGGGGCGCACGACCAGGTGCTGGCCGGGGCGCGGAGGGGAAGCTCACGGACTCGGCCGGTGGCCCGGGGGCTGGGTGGGGGGATCCCTCTTGAGATCACGGAGAACGTGATCTTGCTCCCATATCGTGAGGAAGAAGCATTCGAGATTATCCGGGAGCGCAAGGACGAGCTGGCGGTGGTGATGATTGAGGGGGTGCAGAGCTCCAACCCAAGGCTAAACCACGGAGACTTCCTGAGGAAGCTGAAGCAGGTCTGCAAGGAATGCGACGTTCTGTTCCTGATCGACGAGGTGATCACGGGGTTCAGGCTGGGGTACGGAGGGGCGCAGGAATACTTCGACGTGACGCCGGACCTAGCGGCCTACGGGAAGATCATCGGGGGCGGGACGCCGATAGGGGCGCTGGCGGGTTCGGACGAGATCATGCAGGTGTTCACACCGTCTCGGGAGTCGAGCGAGGGGGGGCCAACGGGGCCCCGGCGGATATTCTCGGGAGGGACGTTCAGCGGAAACCCGATCAGCATGATTGCAGGGCACGCGGCGGTAAGCCATCTGAAGGAGCACCCGGAGTTGTATTCCGAACTCATGGAGCGGGGCACTCGGTTGTCGGATGAGATCAATGCGTTCTGCGTTGCGGAGGAACTTCCGGCGCAGATGATGAGCGCGCAGTCCTTGTTCTATCTGCGCTTCCAGAGAGGGGTGATTAACAGCTCTCGGGACGTGGACTCTTCTCTGCATGACGCTGAGATCGAGTTCTACCTGCACCTGCTGGACAGGGGGGTGATAGTACCGGGGATCCACCTGGGCTTCATATCCACGGCACACACGGACGAGGATGTAGACCAGATAGTGGATGCGATGAAGGAGTCGTTCAAAGATGTTCGGAAGAAGGGGATGTTGTAGGGTTGGGGACAGCCACCCTGGGGGGTGAGATGAAAGAGGGCGGCAGATTGGGTGGGTAGGATTGTAGGGGAGTGCGAAGCTTGCATGCGTTTCACCCTCACCCTAGCCCTCTCCCATCGAGGGAGAGGGTACCGGACACCCTCCACCCTTCCCGTCCCAGGAATATTACATATCCGATGTTGGTTAGGAGTGTTGAGACTTGAGTCGGAAGCCTCTTGAGGGGTTGAAGGTTATAGAAGTCGCGAACTGGGTGTCGGGGCCGACGTGCGGGGTGATGCTGGGTGACTACGGGGCAGAGGTAATCAAGGTGGAGCATCTACAGACGGGCGGGGACCCTACGAGGGGATGGATTCCGGAGGCCGACCCGCCGCCCGACTCGATCAACTACGTGTTCGAGCACATAAATCGGGGCAAGCGCAGCCTTGCGGTGGACCTAGGGGCCGATCGTGGGAAGGAGATTTTCAGAAGGCTGGTGAAGGAGTCGGACATACTGGTGACCAACCTGCGTTCCGGTACCGCCCTTTCGCTGGGAATCGATTTCGAGAGCGTGAGTGCGATCAACCCAAGGCTTGTATACGGAAGGCTTACCGGCTATGGGGTGGAGGGGCCAGACAGAGACCGGCCCGGCTACGATATGCTGAGCTATTGGGCGCGTTCAGGACTTATGTCGATATTCAGTCCAGCGGACGGGCCGCCGGTTGACCTGGCCTGTTCGCTGGGCGACGTCAGTACGGGCACCTTCCTCTTCGGCGGGATAATGATGGCGCTTTATGCGAGAGAGCGTACGGGAAAGGGGAGCGTTGTTGACACCTCCCTATACAACGCGGGCATCTGGGGGAGTGCGGAGTCGATCTGGTCGATGCTTATTTCGGGCAGGCCTCTGAAATCGCTTGCCGAATACATAAACATCAATCCGCTGGTGAAGTACTACCAGTGCGGGGACGGCAAATGGATGCAACTTTGTTTGCTCCAGAGCGACCGCGCCTGGCTTCCTTTCTGCGCTGCCATCAACAGGCCCGACCTGGCAAAGGAATCGAAGTACGGTTCGCTTGAAGAAAGGGCGGTGCATACTGACCAACTGACAGCCATTTTGGAAGCGCATTTCCGAACACAAGCCCGGGACTACTGGGCCAAGCGCCTAGATGAAGCGACCTTGCCCTGGGAGCCGGTATCGAGTGTGGATGAAGTTGCGGTCAATCCTCAACTGGAGGCCACGGGGTCGATAGTTGAAGTGGAGCATCCTGAACACGGACTGATGAGGGAGCTAGCGTCGCCCTACAAGGTGGAGAACGAGAGCTTCGCATCTAGAGCGGGGGCGCCGGAGTTTGGAGGGTCAACGGAAGATGTGCTGCTGGGTCTCGGGTACTCGTGGGAGGAGATTGTCGGATTGAAGGAGGCGGGGGTTGTGATCTAGCGCTCCGCTTGAGTATGGAAAAAGCGTCGGCTCGGTGAGCCGACGCTTTCTTGTTTGTTCAGGTCGGGGGGGTTAGGGGGAGGGGCTGAACTTGGGGTATTCGTCCCGGACGAAGGAGAGGTAGAAGTTGACGCGGGCGGCCCAGCGCAGATAGCCCTCGGCGAGGGTGAACACGGGCGCCGGGTACCGGCCTGTGAACAGGATGATGAACCAGGTGAAGAACTGGACGATCAGCAGGATGATGCCGTAGATGGTAAGGATGATACCGTGGGGTATGGCGACGTAGAGCCAGCCGAGAAGGAGCTTGAGCACGGCGTGGAGCCTGGAGAGTCTTTCGGGGTATTCGACTCGGAGGAAGGCCTGGTCCTCGGGGGTCTCTTCAAGGGAGAAGGCGGGATACTTGTCGACCATGAAGTTGCCAAGCAGGGGGCCGGCGTAGGCGGCGACCCTCAAGGTCCAACGGCTGTCGGCAACGACGAGGTCGAAGAGGACTCTCGGGTACCGGCCGGTAATCAGGATTGCGACGAAGGCAACGAGGGAGAGGGCCCACGCCGCGATACCCAGGAGGTAGAGGATGATGCCGTGGGGTATGCCAACGTATATGAAGCCGAAGAAGGTCTTGAGCAGGAGATGAAGGCGGGAGAGGTTTTCGGGGCGTTGGACGTTCAGGACTATCGGGGCTGATGGCTGGCTTTGAGACATGACGGCGCCTCCTTTAGCAGGACCTTTCCGATATGCCGGTGTCAGAGGTGGTTTCGCTTACGGGGGTGGGGGCGGTGGGGCTGAACATGGCGAAGGTGCTGGTGAATCCATGGAGGAAGGTGGAGCCGCCGACCTGGCCTATCTCGCCGTTGCAGAAGAAGCCGGAGAGGGGGGCCCGGGAGATGCGGTCGAGGAAGATGTCGCTGTCGTGGTTGGGGCGGCCGAAGAGGTGTTCGCCCCGGCCCAGGCACGAGAATAGAAGGGCGCCGGATGTTGATGGGGACTCATTGTCCTCGACATAGCGGTCCATGACGGCTTCGAGGTCGTGGCGGGCGGTCTCGGCGTCCCGGACGTGGAACTGGACGACCTGTCCCTCGCTGAGCATTTCGCCGACGACGAGGGCCCCGGTCTCCTGGTGGAGGCCCATGACGTTTCGGATGAGGAAATCGCCGGGCCTGAACTGGTCCTTGAGGGGGTCCATGACGACACCCAGGTGAAGGGCCGAGTTGATAAGCCGGCGGTCGTGGTCATCCGATTGGTCGAAGACACCGCGCAGGAATTCCAGGGGGCTCTGGCCATCCAGCTCCATGAGCAGGTTGCCATTGCACCTGGTTATCACTCCGGACTCTCCGATGGGCCTGCACCCTTGAGCGACTATGGTGTCGACTTTTAGGTTGCCGTGCATGGCCATGCCCACGGCGCCAGACCGATGCACTTCGGGGCCGAGGAAGAGAGCGTTGGCGCCGGCGCGCATGCCGCCACTGGCGAGTCCGCCAATCTTCACTCCTTGGTTAAAGGCGAAGTCCAGGCCTTCTACGAGGCTGTCGGCGTGGATGGTGAAGGGGTCTGGGAGGATGACGAAGTGGGGTGTGTCTTCGGCCTTGACGCCGACGATTTCCTCCCAAGCTGAGGGGCCATCGTCGGGGGTGGGGAGGTCTCCGTCTTCAAGGTGAAACAGGTTCAGGTGAACGTCTGGGAGGATGGCGGCGGTTATTGACACGGCGGGTCGGTTCTCAACCTCCTTGCCATCTCCGATGACGCCTCCGCCGGAGCAGCCGAGGAGGTTGTCGATGGGTAGGGTGTCGGCGATGTAGGAGGGGACTCTGCCATACTGGCTCTGGTGTACGTTGGAGACGAAGGCGAGGAGGAGGTCGGGGGCCTGGTCTCCAAGGTCTTCCTTAACCTTCTGGGTCGCCTCCCGGATGGCGTTTTTGAGGGATTCGTTTTCGGAAATTGCTGATGCCCACTTCATGGTTATGCCCCGCCCTCCAGTAGAGTTCCAGTTTTCATTATACATCTCACGAAGGTCGGGGCCCTGTTATACAATGCCCCGAGCGCAACTCGAGAACACAGGATATTCGAATGCCTATTTATGAACTCGAAGGAAAACGGCCGAAGATAGCGTCCTCCTCTTATATACATCCCACAGCGGTGATAATCGGGGACGTGACCATTGGGGGGAACTGCTGGATCGGGCCAAACGCGACGATCCGGGGGGACGATCACTGCATACGGATAGAGGAAGGGTCGGACGTGCAGGACAATTGCGTTATTCATGGCGAGACTGTACTGGGGCCTCGCTGCCGGATGGGGCATGGAGCGGTGGTGCACGGGGCGGTGCTGGGGGAGGGAGTGCTGGTGGCAATGAATGCGGTTGTGCTGGATGGGGTGAGGCTGGGGTCGGGGGTGGTGGTGGCAGCGGGGTCGGTGGTAGCGCCGAAGGCGGAGGTGGAAGACAGGAAGGTGGTGATGGGGGTGCCCGGTGCGGTGGTCGGGGACCTGCCGCCTGGGATGCAGAGAGCGGGAGAAGACGAGGACTACGTGTCGGCGATCCCGATGTACCGGGATCGACAGATTGAAGTGCCAATCGAAGATTGCAGGTAGGTTAAGCAAGGAGTCGGGTGTTGAGTGCAGAATCCGCAAGCGAAGAGATAAAGGCTCGGGTGAGTACGGCGATGAAGGAAGCGCTGGACGCGTGTCCGTCACCGAGGCTGGTGCCGTTTACGCCGGCGCAGATGGCTTTTCTGGAGCGGGTTTTGGCGTCGGCGCTGGCGCCTGGAACCGCTGGTTCTTGAAGCGACAGGCTATACTAGTTTTATGCCGCACAGTCCAATAAAGTTGCTTCATTTCTCGGACACTCATGTTCGGGAGAAGGGCGAGCTTCATCCGGTTGTCCAGGAGGCTCTGAAGGAAGCCGACTGGATTGTGCACAGTGGGGATTTTACGGGTCCGACCCTGGTCCACCAGTTGATTGACGACCACCCGAAGTTTGTAGGGGTGTTCGGGAATACGGACAAGGACGAGACGCGGAGGATATTGCCAGACAAGCAGTTTTTTGCGATCGGGCAGTGGACGCTAGGGGTTATTCACCCGTGGTGGGGGATGGAGCCGGACGGGATCGAGGAGCGGATACTGGAAGAGCTGGGGCGGCAGGACATCATCCTGTACGGACACACACACGAGCGGGTCGAGCATTATGTCGATAACACGCTTATCGTGAATCCGGGGCCCGGGTACCCGGACTTCATGATGCCGGGGTCGGTGGCGATGCTGACGCTGCACCCTACTTCGATTGACGTGGAGTTCAGGGTGTTTGAGAGGCCTTCCAAGAGGGTGTAGGGCCAAGCACGGGCCGCTTTTTCCTTGCCCGCCAATTTTCCCACATATATAATGACGCGTTGTCGGGGTGGCACGAATTTCAATGTAACGCCGGTGTGAACTCCCACGACACCGCGCCCGGGAGAAGATAAGAGATGTGCGGTATAAGTGGAATAATGCACAAGCATGCGGGAGCCTCGGGGCTGGCGCCGATAGGCGAAGAGCTGGTGAGGATGCTGGACGCGATGAAGCACCGGGGCATTGACTCGACGGGTATTACGGTTGCGGGGGAAGACTCAAAGTCGGACCTGATAGTCAGGATCTGGTCGGACCCCGAGGACGACTACCGGGCGCGATTCAGGGCGGTGGAGGAGTCGGTGATTGCAAAGGGCGGGGTGGTGAAGAACCGGCAGTCTACGGAAGAATTCCTGCGCCTGAACGTCAACTACGAAGGTGACGTCAACGTCCTAGCGGCCGCGCTTTACGAACTTCCCGGGGTGACAATTCACAGTATCGGCCAGAACTCTGAAGTTGTGAAGGACGTGGGTACGGGTCTGGAGCTGGACGACAAGCACGGCATTGGGACGATGAAGGGGACCCACGGGATCGGGCATGTGAGGCTGGCGACGGAGAGTCGGGTGGACATCACCCACTCCCACCCCTTCTGGGCATATCCGTTTCCCGACGTGACCGTGGTACACAACGGACAGCTGACCAACTACCACAAGATGAAGCGGCAGTACGAGGACCGGGGACACCGCTTTCAGACTGAGAACGACTCGGAGCTAATCGCAGTGTACCTTGCGGAGAAGCTGGCCCAGGGCGCGGGCCTGGAAGACGCCCTCTTCGACTCGCTGGACGACCTGGACGGCTCCTTCACCTACCTGGTTTCGACTGACCAGGGGATGGGGTCGGCGAAGGACCCGTTGGCGCTGAAGCCTCTGGTGCTGATGGAAACGGACGATGTGGTTGCGCTGGCGTCTGAGGAAGTGGCGTTGAGGTCGGTGTTCGATGAGGAGATAGAGCGGGTCGAGCCTCAGCAGAACGAGGTAATGACTTGGCTGATATAAACGCAAGAGACATGACGATCCGGGAGATCAACACCCGGGTGAAGGAGCTGGTCAAGGAAGGGCAGGAAGTGCGAATCCTAGACCCGCAGGCCCGGCACAACCTGGTAATCGGGGTGCTGCAGGACTGCAAGATAACCGTCGACGGGAGCGTGGGGTACCTGTGCGCCAGCCTGCTGGACGGTCCCGACGTGACCATCAACGGAAACGCGGGCTGGGCCCTGGGCGAAAACATGATGAGCGGGCGAATCACCCTGACCAGGAACGCCGGGGCATCGGTGGGGGCGACTTTGCGGGGTGGTGAGCTGTTCGTGGGTGGGGATGCAGGTGCGAGGGCGGGGATATCGATGAAGGGCGGGGACCTGATAATCCGGGGCAACTCGGGATTCCTGACCGGCTACATGATGCAGAAGGGTCGGATAATCATCTGCGGCGACGTCGGGGATGCTGTGGGGGACTCGATGTACGAGGGAGAGATCTACGTGGCAGGTAATATCGGGTCATTAGGGAGCGACGCGAAGGAAGAAACGCCTTCCGAGGACGAGCTTCTGCGGGTGTGGGAAACTCTGGAAAGCTTCGGGATCACGGAGCGGTTCCAGTTCAAGAAAGTGGTCTCGGCGAAGAAGTTGTACCATTTCGACGCCCTAGAGCGCTTCGAAAAGAGGGTGGTCTAAGGATACAGCCATGGTGATGAACAGCAGCCAGATTTATTCCCCCTGGGTGATGGAAGACATCCACGCCAAGGCTGACCTTGGCCGCTACCGGATACGGGGCTTTTCTTCCTTCCAAAAAGTCACTCATTTCGATGATTTGACGTTTCTCTCCACGGGTCTGACCAGGATCCCGCTGGAAGGATATAAGGAGAAGTGCAGCACACAGGTAGTCATCGGTGAGGGCAACGCCAAGAATCCCCTGGTGCTGGAGACTCCCATATACATCACGGGCATGAGCTATGGCGCCCTTTCCCGCAACGCCAAGATTGCGCTGGGGAAGGGTGCGTCGGAGGTGGGGACGGCAACGTGCACGGGCGACGGTGGAATGCTGATGGCCGAGCGGGAAGCTTCCGAGAAGCTGATATACCAGATACTGCCCAGCCGGTACGGCGTGAACCCTCATCACATCATGATGGCCGACTGCATAGAGATATGCGTGGGCCAGGGTGCAAAGCCCGGCACGGGCGGGATGCTGATGGGCGTCAAGGTGCTGGACCATATCGCGGAGATGCGGGACCTCCCCACGGGGATCGACCAGCGGTCGCCGACCCGGCACCCGGACTGGCTCGGGCCCGATGACCTGCCGATCAAGATCGAGCAGCTGCGGGAAGCAACCGACTGGCGGGTCCCGGTCACCGTGAAGCTGGGGGCCTGTCGGGTGAAGGATGACGTCAAGCTGGCGGCCAAGGCCGGGGCTGATGCGATAGTCATCGACAGCATGCTGGCAGGGACGGGGGCGTCGTCGGAGATATTGCTGGACCACTCGGGAATTCCGACGGTGCCGGCGATTGTGCTGGCCAGGGAGGCTTTGCGAGAGATCGGGATGTACGGGAAGGTGGCGTTGATAGCGTCGGGTGGGATCAGGAGCGGGGTGGACGTGGCGAAGGCGCTGGCCTTAGGGGCGGATGCGGTAGCGATCGGAATTGCGGCACTGATAGCGTTGAACTGCAACCGGGACATTCCAGAGGCGAACTTCGAAGAGGAAGTCGGGGTGCCGGCGGGGATGTGCCACCACTGCCAGACGGGCAAGTGCCCGGTGGGCATAGCAACCCAGGACACGGAGCTGATGAAACGGCTGGACCCTGATGAGGCCGGGGCACGGGTGGCGAATTTCCTGAACGCGATGACGATGGAGCTGGCGCTGATCACGCGGTCGCTGGGCAAGAGCGACGTACACAGCCTGGAGCCCGAAGACATGGCGGCGCTGACCATCGAGGCGTCGGCGATGGCGCGGATCCCGCTGGTCGGGACGGACAAGGTGTTCGGCTTCGACTAATCTTTCTCACCACGAGCATATTTCCAGAACCCAAACCGGAGCTAAGGATGGCCAACAGAGAGCAGATACGCGAGCAGATGACCCGGGATGGGATCAAGTACATCCTGACGCAGTTCGTCGACATTCACGGGGCGGCGAAGGTGAAGCTGGTGCCCGCGTCCAGTTTTGACGACGTGATTGATGAGGGGGCGGGGTTTGCGGGGGGGTCGCTGCACGGGATGGGGCAGGGGCCAAACGATCACGACATGCTGGCCCGCATTGACCTAGACAGCTACACGCGACTGCCCTGGGATGGGGAAACTGCTCGGTTTGCCTCCGATCTATTTGTGGATGGAGAGCCCCACCCGTATTGCCCCCGGCAGCACATGAAGAAGGTGCTGGGTGAACTGCGGAACCAGGGGTATGTGTTTAATGTCGGGATTGAGCCCGAGCACTTCCTAGTACTGAAAAATGAGGACGGCTCGATACGCATCTTCGACCCGGCGAACGTGGACAACCTAGAGAAGCCTTGCTACGACTACAAGGGGATTTCGGGGGTACTCGGATACCTGAAGGAGATGACCGCGGGGCTAAACGGACTGGGATACGGTGTTTATCAGTCGGACCACGAGGACGGGAGCGGGCAATACGAAATCAACTTCGACTACGCCGACGCCCTCACCACCGCAGACCGTTACACGTTCTTCAAGATGATGACGAGCCAGGTGGCCCGGAAGCACGGGGCGATTGCAACACACATGCCCAAGCCGTTTGCGGACAGGACGGGGAGCGGGGGACACATCCACTTCCACGTTGCTGATGCGAAGTCTGGGGAGAATGTGTTGATAGACCACGATGATGAGCAGGGTCTAGGGCTCTCCAAGATGGCCTACCACTTCATCGGGGGGATTCTGAAGCATGCGCCGGCGCTGTGTGCGATCAACTCACCTACTGTGAACTGCTACAAGCGGCTACAGATGGGGTCGGCGCTGACGGGATCGAGGTCGGGGTTCACGTGGACGCCGGCGTTCATTTCGTACGGAGATAACAACCGGACGCAGATGATACGGACAGCGGGCCCCGGGCACCTGGAGGACCGGACGATGTCCTCGGGGTGCAACCCGTATTTGGCTTTCACGGCATATGTGTCGGCGGGGATGGACGGGGTGAAGAACGAGATAGACCCTGGCAAGGCCAACTTTGAGAACACCTACGCCCTTGGGATGGAAGAAATTCAGAGACGCGGGATCCGGGTATTACCCCAGAGCCTTCCCGAGGCCCTCAACGAGCTCAAGAACGACGAGGTCGTGCAGGCGGCGCTCGGGCCTATCTACGACGAGTTTGTAAAGGTGAAAGAGGCGGAGTGGGCCGACTACCACCGGCAGGTGAGCCAATGGGAGGTGGACCGGTACCTCACGATGTTCTAGGGGCCCGGTCGATCCGGTCTGTTGAGCCTTAACGCCTTCATCCCATCGAATCCTCCAACCTGTTCACGGGCAGTGGTCAGTCGCGGGTGCTGATATGTCCTTCCTGCTGAACTGCCCAAACTGCGGCTCCCGTTCCGTCAACGACTTCCGATACGGGGGCGAGGTTACGGCTCGCCCCTCGCCGGGGGACTCCGAGGAGACTTGGTCGGCGTATTTCTACGTGCGTAAGAACGTGGCTGGGTTGCAGCGGGAGTGGTGGTACCACAAGTACGGGTGCCGACGGTGGTTCCAGGCAGAGCGGAACACCCTGAACAACAGCGTGTCGGCGACGTTCTGGCCGGGTGAGGGGCCCGTGCAATCCTCAGGGGAGAGGGGCTGAAATGGCAGAGCGAAGGCTTCCGCCCCATCCATCCCAGATCATAGACCGGTCTAAGCCGATAAGTTTCGAGTATGAGGGCAGGCGGATCCCGGGTTTCAAGGGGGACACGGTTGCCTCGGCGATGTACGCGTCGGGCATAGACATCTTCGGGCGGAGCTTCAAGTACCACAGGCCGAGGGGTCTGTTGTGCGTATCGGGTCGGTGCCCGAACTGCATGATGAACGTGGACGGCACGCCCAATGTGAGGGCGTGCGTGTGCGCTGCGGCGGATGCCGAAAGGGTCACGGGGCAGAACGCGTGGCCCTCGGTAGAGAACGACGCCCTATCAGCCCTGCAGCATTTCGATCGGCTGATGCCGGTCGGGTTCTACTACAAGACGCTTGTCAGGCCCAAGGCAGCGTGGCACCTGGCCGAGCCGGTAATTCGTCGGGTGGCGGGGCTGGGGACTGTGGACGCGAGCCGGGTGCCGGACACCGAGTACGAGCACGTGAATGCGTACACTGACGTGGCGGTGGTCGGGGGAGGGCCTGCGGGGATGAGCACTGCGCTTGCGGCGGCGGGCGCCGGGGCCCGGGTGACGCTAATCGATGAAGGGGAGGCGCTTGGGGGGCACCTGAGATATGAAACTTTGCCGCACACGGTGCCGGATGCATTGATGAGGTTTGGGGAGGGGCAGGGGGATGGGGGAGAAGAGGACTATGCAGCTCTCGGGTACCAGATGGCTAGGTATCTTGCCGAGTTGGTGGAAGCTTCGGGGTGGATCCGGGTGTATACGGGGGCGTCGGCGATGGCCCTGTACCAGGGAAACATGATCACCGTTCACCAGGGTGAGAGGATTGTGAAGCTGAGGGCCGACCAGGTAGTGGTGGCGACGGGGGCCCAGGAGTCGCCGCCAGTGTTCCCGAATAATGATTTGCCGGGGGTCATGCTCAGCAGTGGAGCCCTGAGGCTGGTGAATCTGTATGGTGTGAGTCCCGGCAACCGAGGGGTGATATTCACCAACTGCGATGACGGTTTGAGGGCAGCGGCGCAGCTGCTGAATGCGGGAGTAGGTGCTCATATAGTGGTCGACTCCCGGATGCGTCACAATTGTCCCTTTGCAGAGGACTTCAGGGAACGGAACGTGACGCTGCTCCAGGGGTGGAAGGTAGTCAAGGCGGAAGGCGGCAAGAGGTTGAAGTCGGTGCTGCTGGAAAGCACGCGGGAGGGGGCCCAGAGGAGCGTTGACTGTGACTTCCTGTGCCTGGCGCCCAACCCCGAGCCGGTTACTGCGCTTCTCTCACAAGCTGACGCCAAGTTGACTTATGAC
This sequence comes from Dehalococcoidia bacterium, assembly GCA_965207225.1. Taxonomy (GTDB): domain Bacteria; phylum Chloroflexota; class Dehalococcoidia; order Plut-88900; family Plut-88900; genus Plut-88900. The sequence continues at coordinate 760,948 of CBDBLV010000005.1, read as the reverse complement.
GAAGTGCTAGGCGCCATGGTCCCTTCGCAGCTGTCGGACTCCGTATATGCGGCGGGCGACGTGACGGGCTTCCAAGACGTGGAGGTGCACCTCCTACAGGGCAGGATAGCGGGGCTGAAGGCGGCTGCGGCGTCGGGGGCGGGTGGTGGCGAGGACAACCTGGAGGACCTGGCATCTCAACTTACCCTGGCTGAGTCGGTGCACAGAGGAGAGATGTCTTCTTCTCCGTTCCGCAGCACGGTGGGCAAGAGGTTCGGGCGGGCCAAGAGATTCGTGTGCCTGTGCGAAGACGTGACCGAGAAGGACGTACGCCAGGCGATCGACGAAGGATTCGCCGACGTACAGTCGCTGAAGCGGTACAGCACAGTCTCGATGGGGCCGTGCCAAGGGAAGATGTGCCATAAGAGCTACACGTACCTGATTTCAGAATCGACGGGTCTGGGGTTGGATGCGGTGGGGGGGACTACGCCCCGACCGCCCTTCCACCCGACGCCACTGGGAGCGATTGCAGGGCCGGGCCACATGCCGTTCAGGATGACCCCTATACATCACGCTCACGTGAGGGCCGGGGGGAAGATGGCGGAGGTCGGGCAGTGGAAGAGGCCACACTCCTACGGAGACCCGATTGATGAGATAGAAGCGGTACGCACCCGGGTCGGTATCATTGACGTGAGCACATTGGGAAAGCTGGACGTGGTGGGGAAGGATGCACCGGCGCTGCTGGACAGGGTGTACACGCACTACTTCTCGAATCTCGGGGTGGGCAGGATCAGGTATGGGGTAATCTGCTCCGACAGCGGGATCATCATGGACGACGGCACTGTGACCCGGCTGGCGGACGACCATTACTACGTCACCACGGGTACGGGGAACATTGACCTTGTTGAGGAGTGGTTCCGGTGGTGGACAGTCGGCACCGACATGTGCGCTTACGTAGCGAACGTGACGCCTGGATTCGGTGCGGTGAACGTGGCGGGGCCAAAGGCGCGGGAGACACTGCAAAAGCTTACTGAGGTTGACCTCTCCAAGGACAAGTTCAGGTATATGCGCAGCGCCCGGGGGGAGGTGGCGGGGGTGCCGGCGCTGTTCCTGCGAGTCGGGTTTGTGGGGGAGGCGGGGTGGGAGCTGCACTTCCCCGCAGAATATGGTGAACACGTTTGGGAGTCGATCATGGAGGCCGGGGCGGAGTTCGGGATAGCGCCGTTCGGTGTGGAGGCGCAGCGGGTGCTCAGGCTGGAGAAGAAGCACCTGATTCCGGGCCAGGATACCGACGTGATGTCGAACCCGCTGGAGTCCGACCTTGAGTGGGCGGTCAAGTTTGAGAAGGGGGACTTCATAGGGCGGGAGGCGCTAAGGCAAGTGTCGGAGCGGGGGTACCGGAACCGGATGGTGGGATTCGTGATGGAGAACGGGGCTGTGCCGGAGGACGGGACTCCGGTGCTGGAGCACGGGTGGCCGGTGGGTAAAGTCACGAGCTCCCGGTTCAGCCCTTCGATTGGCAAGGGCTTCGGGTTGGCATGGGTGCCCGACCGATTGGCCGCTGATGGGCAGCTTATCGAGATCCGGGCGCCGGGCGGGGTGGCCTGGGCTCGCGTCCGGCATGCGCCTGTCTATGATCCGGAAGGCGTTCACCTGAGGGAGTAGGCAGGGGTAGATGAAATCGATGACAACGGCGATTGCAAAGCTGACGGCCATGCACGGCGCTCACCGAGACCTGGGGGCCGAGTTTATCTACAGGGACGGATGGAAACTCCCGGGTCGGTACACTGCTGTTGATGAAGAAGTTGCGAGGGTGAAAGGAGGCGGGGGCATTTTCGATATCAGCCCGGTAGGCAAACTGTCATTCCAGGGCGCCGACGTGCTGGCCGGAGTGGCCCAAGCACTGTCATTGCCGGAACCCCTCGTCGTGGGCAAGGCGGTAAGGTGTCCAAGCCCGACGGCCAGTGAGGACAGTCGGGAGTCCGTGACTGTAGCGGGACTGACGTACGACGAGGCAATGGTGTTCACTTCTCCTGGGGCACGGGAGTCGGTGGCGGAGGCTTTGGAAGAGCAACTGGCCAGTTGTGCGTACATGATTGATCTGACATCGGCGTGGGCGGGGATTGGGGTGGTCGGGCCAAAGGTGGGAGACGCCCTCGCCAGGATAGTTGAGTTGGACCTGGACCCCGATCGATTTCTTGATGGAGCCTGCGCTCAGGTCAAGACGGCCGAGGTGCATTCGCTGATAGTTCGCGGTGATGTGTCGGGGGAGTACGGTTACCAGTTGTACGTGACCCGGGACTACGGAGAGTACATGTGGGAGGCGATGGTGCATGGTGGGAAGGGCGTGGGGGTGGGGCCGGTCGGGGTCGAGGCATTTGAACGGATCTCGGGAGACAGCCCGGGGATACCCTGGTAGCGAGGCCAATTGATGGACCCACTAAAATTCCTACAAGAAAACCCGACACCCTCTGAGCTTCCCTTTCCCGAGGAGGAGTTCCAGGGGCGCATAGCCAAGGTACGCAAGCTGATGGGTGATGGGGGAATCGATGTCCTTCTGGTCACGCATCTTCCTAACCTGTACTACCTGACGGGATACAACACAATAATTCCGAACCGGTATGCCTGCCTGGTGCTTCCAATGGATGGAGACCCGGCAATCCACATAGCGGACGTGGAACTGGGCGCGGTGTTCGCCACTGGGTGGGTGAGGGACGTCGAGCTTTACCACTACTACGATGCGGCGCGGGCGATGGATCTGCTATCGGAGATCGTGAAGAGTAGAGGGCTGGGGAGTAAGGCCATTGGCGTGGAGACCGGGGTGTCGGGGCTGCACGTAAACCAGCACCGCAGGCTGACGGAGATGCTGCCTAATGCCTCGCTTGTAGATGCTTCCCGTTTGGTGTACGAGGTCCGGAAGAGCAAGTCGGCGGCGGAGATAGAATACATTCGGGAGGCTGGTCGGCTGACGGTGCTCGGGGTGGAGGCTGCGATGGCGGAGATAGGGCCGGGCAAGACGGACAACGATCTTTCGGCGGCGTGCCACGAGGTGATGATCCGAGCCGGCAGCGAGTATTTCACGAAGTGGCAAAACATCATGACCGGCTACAGGTCGGGGTTTCACCACTCTTTCCACGCCCGGCACCCGATTGCGCCAGGTGATGTCATCTACATGGAACTCGGGGCTTCCTACAAGCGCTACGACGCCCTGATGATGCGAACGGCGACCTTCGGAGAGCCCGATGACCTGACGAAGAGGATGGCCGACGCCATGCTTCGGACCTTCGATGTGCTGACATCCAACATCAAGCCTGAACGCACGGCCCACGACGTGGCGATGGAGGCCAAGAAGGCGGTCGGGCCGGTTACGGAGGAGGCGTTCTTCATCGAGAACTTCGGGTATTCGGTCGGGATTGGGGTGCCGTCGATCTGGGGCGAAGACCTGATTTTCATAGCCGAGGGCGTTGACGAGCCGCTGCAGCCGGGCATGGTGTTTCACACTCCTTTGACTATTCATGTTCCGGGGCAGCGGGGGGTGGGGTTCAGCGAGACGGTACTGGTCACGGAGACGGGTTGGGAGTCGCTTACGGCGCAGGAGCGGAGCCTGAGGGTGGTTCCACTGTAATGTTCCAGCTGTTCAAGAAAGAGCGGATGTGGAGGGACGAGCCCCTCAAGAAGAGCTATGACATCGTAATAGCCGGGGCGGGGGTGCACGGGCTGGCCATTGCCTACTACCTGGGGCAGAAGGGGATCACCAACGTTGCAGTGCTGGATAAGGGGTACCTGGGGGGAGGGGCGAGCGCTCGGTCCACGGCGATTATCCGGGCCAACTACGTAACCCCCGAGGGCATTCCGTTCTTCAACGAAAGCGTGAAGATGTATGAAGACCTGTCGCAGGAGCTGGGGTACAACCTGCTGTTCAGCCAGATGGGTCGGCTGGAGCTGGCGCACACGGAGTCGTCGGTGTATGCGCTGAGGCTTCGGGCGGATGCTAATGCGGCATTAGGGGTGGACAGCAGGATTGTCGGGCTGGACGGGATTCGAGAACTAGCTCCCCTGTTAGACATGCGGGAGGGGAAGGACCTTCCGGTACTGGCTGGTCTATTCCATCCGCCCGGCGGGGTGATCCGGCACGACGCCGTTATCTGGGCCTACGCCCGGGGCGCCGACCGCAAGGGTGCGGAGATTCACCCGTTTACCGAGATCACCGCTATTAACCGGAGCAATGGTCGGGTGACGGGTGTACGGACAAACCGGGGAACGATTCAGACGGATATGGTGGTGAACTGCACGGCGGCATGGGCCTCGAGTGTGGCGGCGATGGTCGGGCTTGACCTGCCGATGGTGACGCACCCTCTGCAGGCGATGGTGACGGAGCCTCTGAAGCCGTTGCTGGACATCGGGGTGTCATCGACGAATTTCCATGTTTATGTCTACCAGACAGACAGGGGGGAGCTGGTGATCGGCGGGGCGGTGGACCACTACACGAGCTACTCGTACAAATCGACGTTCCCGATGATCGAGGAGCTATCAGCAGGAGCGTTGAGGCTGTTCCCGTTCCTGAAGAACATAAACATCCTGAGGCAGTGGACGGGGATATGCGACATGACACCGGACTATGCTCCGATCATGGGGAAGGTGTCGGGGCTGGAGGGGTTCCTGCTTAACTGTGGGTGGGGGACGTACGGGTTCAAGGCAGCGCCGATATCGGGGAAGATGATGGCGGAGCTAATCGATACGGGGGAGGCGCCTGACTTGATCAAGCCGTTCTCGTTAGACAGGTTCCGGGATGGTCGGCTGGTGAATGAGAAGGGGGCGGCTTCTTCGGCGGCGTTGCATTAGCAGAGGAGTTTTGGAGATGGAACAGGAGATTTGCTGGCTTTCGGGAACGGAGCTGGCGGAAGGAATACGGAGCAAGAAGTTCTCGTCGCAGGAGGTGGTGCAGGCACACCTCGACCGTATTGAGAGGCTGAACCCGACACTCAACGCTATCGTCACCTTTGCGCCCGACCCCCTGGAGAAGGCCAGGGAAGCCGACGCTGCGATAGCGCGGAGAGAAGAGTTGGGAGCCATTCACGGGGTGCCATTCACGCTGAAGGACTGCGTGGAGGTGGCCGGGCTGAGGACAACTCAAGGTTCCAAGATCCTGGCGGACAACATATCGACAGAGGATTCGACGGTGTACAGGAGGCTGAAGGGGGCGGGGGGCATCCTGCTTGGAAAGACCAATCTGCCGGAATTTGCGCTCTGGTGGGAGACGAACAACCTGCTGTTCGGGGCGACGCATAACCCGTGGAAGATCGGGTATACGCCGGGGGGCTCGAGCGGCGGGGAGGGGGCTGCGCTGGCGACGGGTATGTCGCCGCTGGGTGTGGGGACGGACCTGGGGGGGTCGATCCGGCAGCCTTCGAGCTTCTGCGGGCTAGCCGGGCTGAAGCCGACGCTGGGTCGGGTGCCGTATACGCGGGTCGTGCCTCAGACGCTGTTCCGAGCGATACACGTCGGGCCTATGGCGCGAAACGTGCAAGACGTGGCCCTTGAGCTTGGCATTATGGCAGGACCGGACGGCGAGGACATATACGCACCGCCAGTACCGGTGCCCGACTATACAGACCTGGATCGCCCTTTGCCCAAGCTGCGGATCGGCTGGAGCTCGACGGGCGGTACGGCGGTGGAGGAGCAAGTTCAGAAGGTGGTAGCTGATGCGGCGGATGCGCTGTCAGGGCTGGGGCTGGATGTGGAGCAGGTGGAGATCCCGGGGCTGGGGGATAATGATGCGCAGGTTATCTCGTCGGTGGTCTACCCGGTTGAGGCTAAGCCACTTTTGATGTCCATAGTCGGGGGGCGGGAGGGCGAACTCACGCCGCTGCTGCGCAAGCGTTACATCGACTCACCCGACAAGACGATGGACGAATACCTGGAGGCCATCTTTAACTGGGAGTCGCTCAAGTGGGAGGTAGGGGAATACTTCTCGCGGTATGACCTGTTCCTGTGCCCGACGGCGCCAATGCCGGCGTACGAGGCAGGTCGGGAGGAGTTTGTGATCGGGGGGAGGACGATGGGGGCAAGGCACAGCCTTCGAGCGACGGTGCCCTGGGACCTGACGGGGTCTCCGGCGATGAATGTGCCATTCGGCTGGAGCAACGAGGGTATGCCGATAGGTGTACAGCTTGTGGCGCGACACTTCGAGGAGCACATGCTGCTCAGGATTGCAAAGGCACTGGAAGGGTGCCAGATGGACAGGCGTTGGCCGGCGGTTGCCAAATAGCAAGAGCACTTTCGTAGAGGAATTGACACCCGTGTCTGTCGGCCTTACCATAACTCCCACAACAGACAGGGGGAGTAACCGGGATGTCAATTTCACAGGCGCTTTTGGGGCTGTTCGCCATTATGATAATAGCCGGAGCAGTTATATCATTCGGCGGATACCTGGTAGATTCCGATCCGGACAACGGCAATCTGTTGGCTGGCAACCCGGGCATCGGTAACGAGCTAGCTTTCTTCCTCGTCCTAGTCGGGGCGATTGGACTGGTCGGTACGTTTCTCCTGAGAGGCTTGCCCAACCCTTGGGGTGAGTAGGGGAGGCTCCCGAGACCTGCCCGAAACCTGGGGTCGGTTCGTATTGCACAATGGAGTAACCACCCGAATACAGGGATCTTAGCTGTACAACTAGCAGGCAAGCTAAACAAGGCGCATTGAGGCACCCAAGCCCCTTTCAGAACCTTGAACAGGTTCAGGTTGAAATGCTTGGGTGCTTCTGTATAGACGAGTAAATCGGACGGTTTCCGAGCAGCACCGGCTCTATTGGAGACAGGAGCAGCGCCATGGTGGCAGAACTCACTGGAACGTCGGGTTTGAACCGTACTCTCCCGAGTGCCTACTACTACGACCCGGAGATCTTCGAGCAGGAAAAGGAGCGCATATTCTACGACTCGTGGGTGGGTGTGGGACGGGTGGAGGAGGTCTCCAATGCCAGCGACTACATAGTCCGGGAGATCGGGGATCAGGGCGTGATAGTGGTGAGGACAAAGTCGGGGGAGGTCAAGGCGTTCTATAACGTGTGCCGACACCGTGGGAACCGGTTGTGTTCGGATGAGGGGGGTCGGGCGAGGGGGAGCGCCTTCTCGTGTGGCTATCACGGTTGGACTTACAACCTGGACGGCAAACTGGCAGCCACGCCGAACCTGGCTGCTCCACCATCACTCAACGGGGACCCGTTATCCCTTTACCCGGTTTCAATCGCGCTGTGGGAGGGATTCATATTCCTGAATATGTCTGAGAACCCCGAGCCCTTCGAACCGGATCTGGGAGTGCTGGAGGACAAATTGCCCAAGTACAACCTGGCAAATTTGAGAATCGGGCATAGGAACGTCTACGAGATCCAGGCAAACTGGAAGCTGGTGCTGGAGAACAACGTTGAGTGCTACCACTGCCCGGGCGTGCACCCGGAGCTGTGCGAGATACACCCCACATTCAGGAGCGGCGTCATAGGGCAAGAGGCTCGGGACGGAGCGCCACTCATCGAAGGGGCGACGACATACTCAGACACGGGATTCGGGGCCCGGCCGATGCTCAGCACTCTCTCCGAAGAGGATAGGGCCAAGTTTCGGAGCCTGACGATTTACCCCAACGTATTCTTTGGATTACTGCCGGACCAGGTATTCGTGTTCTACAAGTGGCCCGTGACCGCGACCACCAGCCGGCTAACTGTGGACTGGCTTTTCGAGGAGTCAGTAGTGGAGGCGTCGGGGTTTGATCCGAGCGATACAGTGGGGTTCCTGGACCGAGTGCTGAAGCAGGACTACGACATCTGCGAACAGGTGCAGTCGGCGATCAGGTCTCGGGCACATAGGCAGGGGGTGTACTCCGAGCAGGAACACCTGCCTTACAAGTTCAACCAGTGGGTACTGGAGAAGTTAGGGTAGTTGGAACTCCCAGCCTCTTGGAAGACCAGATGTAGGGGCTAGCCTTCTCTCGGCAAGGGGCTTTTGCCTAACCCAGCCTGGTGTCTCAGCACCCCTCCCATTCCGCTCTTGAGACCCCCTTCGAGAGCCTCAGGACAGGCTTCGACTCCCGCTCCCGCCAGAGGCAGGCGAGCGGAATGCCCCTCCCCCTTGAGATGGACTAGGCGCCGTTTACGCCGTACATGGCTAGGGAGTTGTCACGGAGGATCTTGCGCTTGACGTCTTTTGAGAGGTCTTCCCGGGTCCAGAAGTGTTCGACGCTTTCGGGGTATTCGTTGTCCCAGTGGGGCCAGTCTGAGGCGTAGAAGAGGGTGTCTTCGCCGAGGATGTCGACGACCTGGGGAACTAGGGACTCGCTGGGCTCGGCGTGGTACCAGACCCTGTCGCTCTTGAGGTATTCACTGGGTTTGCGCTTGCAGTCAGGGGTTTCGAGCCAGCCGCGTTTTTCCCATTCCTCATCCATCCTGTCGAGGAAGAAGGGGACCCAAGTGCAGCCGGTTTCGAGATAGCCGACCTTGAGGGTCGGGAACCTTTCGAAGACGCCACCGTAGACCATGTGGACGGTCTGGAGCATGTTGGAGATGGGGAAGGCGGTGGTGTGGCGCTGGATGAACTTGGTGTACTTCATGTACTCGGAGGTGCCGCCGTGGACGGCTAGGAGGCAACCGAGGGCCTGGGCTTCTTCGTAGAACGGATCGAGGCGGCTTTCTCCGTATCCGCCGAACCCAACGGCCGGAAGCATAACACCGGAGAAGCCCGACTCGGTGACAGTGCGTCGCATCTCCTTGATTCCAGCCTGGACATCGGTTAGAGGAACGAGGGAGACGGCCTTGAGCCTGGGGCTAACGCTGAGCCATTCGTCGGCCACCCAGCAGTTGTAGGCGTAGGTCAGAGCCTTGAGGTAGTCGGGGTCCCAGATGGTGCCGTAAGTGAGGAGTACGGTGGGGAAAAGGAAGGTCATTTCCATGCCGCCCCAGCCCAGGGCGTCGAGCCAGTCATTGGGGAAGGGGTAGCCGGCTGGGCCCAGACCGCCCATCCTGCCCCCGAGGGTGGAGTCGGAGAAAGCGCGGTTGGTGATGGCGCTGCCATGGCCCACTCGGCCCTGGGTGTCGGGGAGGTTGTCCATGAGGAAGCCGTTGTAGGGCTCGGGCATATAGTCCCGGATTCTGGCCTGGTCTTCAATAATGTGGCCGTCCGCGTCGATGACTCCGAAGGGAATCTGCATGGCTGATTATCCGCCTTCCGTGGGAGGATTGGATGGTGAAATGAGTCTAGTCCCGATGGTGGGGATATGCAATTGGGGAAGGGGATAAGGCCTCGCCCCAGATCTTTAGTGGGGCATTGGGATGACACGGTGTATGCAATAAGTAGTGGAGTAGAATGGCACAGAATCTACCATCCACTAAAAGGCGTCATGGCCCCAAGAACAAATCGAGAAATAAAGGCGTATTGTCCCGACTTTGCACCGGTGCGAAGGATTCTCCAGGAGTCCGGAGCGCTGTTTATAGAGACTAAAGAGCAGGTGGACTACTTCTATCACCTACCAGTTCATGAAGATGGGGCAGGGGTTCGACGTCTCAAGCTACGCGCTGAAAAAGGGAGCCGACATCTGATCCACTATTGTGACCGACAAGAAGAAGGGGCCAGAACGAGCACTTTTCAGATGTGGAATGTCAACGACTCTCGACTGTCTGATGTTCTGAAAGCGGCGTTGGGAATCCGAGCTATTGTGCGTAAGCGTAGAGAACTGTGGCACAAAGATAATGTCATCTTCAATCTCGATGATGTAGATGGCGTGGGACAGGTTCTTGAAGTAGAAGTGCAAGATAAAGAAGGGCTGGACATCGAATCTCAGATCCAGGAATACCGTAGTATTTTCGAGCCTTTTCTGGGTGGTTTCATCTTCGGATCCAACGAAGACTTGGCTATTACGAAGGAAACCCAATAGCAGGATAAGATCAGGAAACGATGCCTGAAGGATAGGCAGGCGACGGGGCAGTTTGACAAGAAAGCAGGTTCTGGATACTGTTTCGGCGGTGGTCCGGTCTGCTTGCGCTTCTCGTTGAATACGAATCACGCTGTTTTGCATACCGACAAGCGGCAAACAACGGCATCTCCAACGCGCTTAGCGGCTGTGGAAGCTGCAATAAAGCCGTGGGGTTGGCATGTCCCCGGGGGTGGGGTGGAGGTACAGCGAATCCCGCTGAAAGATATCGCCCTCCTTTTACCTACGAAACGGCACCTTAGTGTGGTTACAAGGCTAATCTATATGGAGACCAGCAGATGAAGTTGTCCGAGGCTGTACGTTCAAGGGTTGCCGTCACTATTCTCTTGATAGGTCTGCTGGTTTTGGGGGCGGCGTGCGGGTCGGGGGCCGAGCCCGAAGCGGAGGCCCCCGCCACTGTTGAGCCAACAGCAACACCGATGCCCGAGATCACCCTTGATGAACTGGTCTCCAGCGCTGAGGAGAAACTGACAGCGATTTCAACGGTGAAGTTTGAGATGGTGGATGAGAAGGAGTCGGGGCAGGAGTTCTTCGGGATGACCCTGAAGAGCGTGGAGGGGGAGGTGAAGTCGCCGGACGGCTTCAAGATGTACGTGAACGTGGAGAATCCCAGTTTCGGATTCGTTGTGATCGAGATGACGGCGGTAGGCGAGGACTCATTCATCAAATTCTCGGCCGATGCGCCGTGGCTACCTCTTCCGCTGGAACAAGTGCCCTTCAATTTTGGGGGGATAGGCGCCATCCTGGCCCGAGTATTGCCCGCGATGGAGAACACGCAGATCACTGGAAGGGAGTCGATTGGCGGGGTAGAGAGCATCCGGGTACAAGGAGACGCCTTATCAGAGGACCTGGGGGAACTGATTACCTCCGTTGACCCGGGACACGAGCTCAGGCTGGGCTTCTGGTTCAGCGAGGCCGACCACGCGATCACACAATTCCAAATCCTGGGAAAAATCTTCGCGGACGACGCCCCCGAAACAAGCCGCCTGATCAAGATACGCGATATCAACCTGCCGGTGGAAATCCAGGTCCCGGAGACAGCTTCGCAGCCGTGAAGTCAGCCAGGTCGGGCCTGATGGCCCTTGGTTCTTCGCAGTCGGTCATCCTGGGGATCCTCTGCCTGGGGGTATTCTCCACCGCCCTTGACCAGACCGTAGTGGTTGCCGCACTGCCCAGTGTGATGGTGGACCTGGAGATCCCGCTTACGGACCTGGACACGGCCTCCTGGATTGTAACGGCATACCTGGTGAGCTATACGGTAGCAATGCCGCTAGCGGGGCGGCTTTCCGACGTTCATGGTCGGGTGAGGATGTTCCAGGCGGCACTTGTATTGTTCTCCATAGGGTCGGCGCTTGTGGCGGTGGCGCCGAACTTTCCGTGGGTGGTAACGGCGAGGGTGCTGCAGGCGGCGGGGGGTGGGGCCACGGTTCCTATAGGGCTCGCGATGGCAGTGGGGACCGTCGAGCCGCAGAAGAGAGGGGTGGCCCTTGGGCTGGTTGCGGCGTCGGCGGAGGCGGGGTCGGTGCTGGGGCCTTTGTATGGTGGTGGGATTATCGAGTGGATCGGGTGGAGGTGGATATTCTGGCTGGACATCCCGCAGAGCTTCTTTCTAATCGCATTATTGGCCATCCTGAAGAACCGGGCCAACCCATCGGCGAAAATGGACTACCTCGGGGCGCTGATCCTGGGAGGAGCTCTTACCACATTGAGCCTGGCGCTCTCCCAGAGGACGATCTTTTCCGGGGAGTCGATAGTCCCGTATTTCATGATCGCCCTGGGAGTCGTTTTGGTGGGGATACTGATCGTGATGGAGAGGCGTACCGCCCAGCCTCTGCTGGCCTCATTTCTGTACAACTCGCGGGCCTTCCTGTCCTCCAATGCGACCCAGTTCCTGGTGGGGGTGGCGCTGATAATCTCCCTGGTAGCGGTGCCGTTGATGGCAGCTACCGTGATGGAGAAACCGGCCTGGGTGAGCGCCCTGCACCTGTTCCGGCTCACGGCGGCAATACCCGTGGGAGCAATAGTGGGAGGCTACATCCTGCGGTGGACGGGTGTGCGCGCGGTGTGCATTACCGGCCTGGCATTCATAGGCACGGGCCTGCTGTTCATGAGTGGCTGGGAGACACAGGTTGAGCAACTCAGGCTTACGGCGCCTCTGGTAATCACGGGCCTGGGGTTCGGGCTGGTAATCCCACCGATCACTGTGAGCGCCCTTAGCGCGGCGCCGGGAGACTACTGGGGAGCGGCGGCGTCGCTGGTGACAGCGTCTCGGATGGTCGGTATGGCGTTGGGGCTGGCAGCCCTTTCGGCGTGGGGCATAGAGCGTTTCTACACGCTCACTGCGGATGTGACCCTGGGTGAAACCTTCGAGGAGACGGAAGCACCCCTGATAGAGGCCGGTGTGACAGTCTTCCAGAACCTGTTCATGATAGCGGGTTTCCTTGCGCTGTTCTCCATTTTGCCGGCGCTGCTGATGCGCGTTGAGGATACGGAGGAAGCCTACGGTTTCGCATGATGCGATCCTGCACTGGTGAATACGCCAATAAGCGCCTGAGATTGCCCGCCTGAAACTGGGCGTGATAGAGTTCGCGCTGTCCAAACAGTACAACTAAGGTAAGACATAACCTTGACGGATAAAGCTACGGCCAACTCGACCGTAAAAGCAAGGTGCGCAGGTTGACAACGACCCGACACAGGCCACCAATGCTGGACGAACCCCCCTCTCCCTTCCCGGAGGGTTGGTATTTCATCGCGAGCCGAAAGGCTATAGAAAAGGCCAAGCTCCTCCAAGGGACATGGATGGGGGAGGAGATTGTAGCCTGGTGCGGCGATAAGGGTCGGGTTTGCGTGGCCGAGGCGTATTGCCCGCACCTGGGATCGTACCTGGGCAGCGATGCCGGAGGGTGCGTGCGCGGGGGTCGGCTGGTATGCCCGTTTCACGGATTCGAATTTGATGCTGCCGGGCAGTGCGTTGCTACCCCCTTCGCCGAGCCGCCGAAAACAGCAAAACTAAGGGTTTTCGAGACGCGAGAGATTGCGGGGCTGATTTTGGGGTGGTGGGGAATCGGGGGGCGGGGGCCGCAATGGGACCTTCCACAAGAGGAACCCGACCAGACAGGCTGGACCAGAACCAAGATCCAGACAATCCGGTTTCCCGGCCATCCGCAGGATACGACGGAAAACTCCGTGGACCTGGCGCACCTCCGCTATATACATGGATACGGCAATGTGAAGAGAGTGGGAAAGCTCCTGGTGGATAGACACTACCTTGAGAGCCGGTTTGACTTCAGGAGTAAGCGCAGGGTGGCGAAGATCGGGGAGGTCACCCTGGACGTATCTGCAAATACGCAGATATACGGGCTCGGGTATTCGTACGTTGAGATCCGAGAGAAGTCGATAGGGGTGGATACGCGCCTGTGGATACTGGCGACGCCCGTGGACGGCAAGCTGATCGACCTGTCACTGGTCTCCCAGGCAAGGGAGATAAGGAAGCCGAAACGGTGGTTTGCGGGCCTGGGGTTCTTGCCGGTGAGATATCGGGCCCCGGTATTCAACAGATTCGTTGCGGGATTTCAGCGCGGGGATGTGATGCAAGACGTGGTCATCTGGAGCCGTAAGCGCTACCGGGCCCAGCCGCGCCTATGTCTTTCCGATGGGGAGATCATACCCTTCAGGCAATACTGCAAGCAGTTTTACGCCGACTCCTTCGAATCGAACGGGTCGATGGCAGGCGAGCCCGAAGGCGTGGCGAGGGTACATTCGGGAGTATCGTAGTTGGACTGGGACCGGACCTCGAGAGAAGATGCAGTGGAAGGATGTCGTTAGGGATAGGCCAAATGAACTGGTCCGGAAGACGGCTGTTTCGAAACCCATGGACGCCTGATACGGAAGGGTAAACGATGAACAAAATCCTCGGTTGGCTTAGCTGGGTGATTACTGCCCGTCCATACATAACGATATTGATCCTGCTGATCATTACAGTGTTGCTGGCGATGGGCGCGGATCGCCGCGCGCCTCCTCCCGAAACCGAAGCAACCCTGCCCAAGGGAAGTCCCATAACCGCGGCGATGAATGAGATTGACGAACTGTTCGGAGAGTCGGGAGAGACTAGCGTGGTGACGCTGATCTTCCGGGGCGACACCCTGACTCCAGACGGGTTGTCCCAGATGGACGACCTGATCAACGAGGTGGTCGGGGATCCGGCGGTGTCGGGGCTGCTAGCGCCGACCGACCCAGTAATTGCGCCGACGGACCTGGTACGGGTCCTTCTGCAGGTGGAGGACTTTGAGTCAGTTACCGAAGCCAGAATAGAGGCGGCGACCGGGCCTCCGGAGATCAAGAGGGCGTTGGAGGCATTGACAGGAACTGACACGGATGGCACTCAGATCTCGATAGCCAACATCCGGCTTCGGGACACGGGGGACGAGCGGGTCGAGGAAGCGGAGCGAAGAATACACGAGCTGGCGGTAGAGAGCGAAGGGCGCCTGGAGGTAAGCAGCCTCTCCCCAGTGATAATCGAAGACGAATACAAGGAAGCCACGGAAACGGGAATGCTCCCGCTTATTGGGATTGCATTTTTGCTGATTGCGGGGCTGCTCCTGCTGTTCATGCGCACCATCACCGACCTGCTGCTTACGCTGGTAGGCCTCCTGGTAGCGTTGATCTGGATAGTCGGGGCGGAGGGGTGGCTCGGGCCAAATGCCCTAGGGGCAACGGGGCCTCCGAACTCACTGACAACGATGGTGCCAATCATCGTGATCAGCCTTACGGTTGACTACGCGATCCAGATGATTTCGCACTACAGGGAGCAACGCACTGCGGGCCTGACAGTGACGCCTGCGATACGGACGGGACTGCGAAACGTGATTCTGCCGCTGGTGCTGGCTGCGGTGACGACGATCGCGAGCCTTCTGGTGAGCCTGTTCTCGACGGTGGAGATAGTAGGAGACTTCGGGATCATCGGGGGGCTGGGGGTGGGGCTAAGCCTGATTGTAATGCTTACCTTTGTCCCGGCAGGCAGGACGATCATAGACAGGAGGCGAGAGGCCCGAGGAACGCTGAAACCACCTCGGCCCATTGCCCAGGCGCTTCCGGGGGTCGAGAGACTGGCTGAGGTGTTGGGGAGGAACGTAACTAGGCGGCCCGCTCCATTCCTGCTGGTAGTGCTGGCGATTACAGTGGGGCTCGGGTTTGCGGCCACGGACATCGAGTCGGAGTTCAGCATTCGGGACATCCTGCCGAGGGGTGGAGAGCTGAGGACCGACATGGATACGCTGGACGCGTCGGTGGGGGGATCTACAGAGATGGTGAGCGTGATCGTCAAGGCAGAGGCGACGGAGACGCGCACGCTATTGAACATGCGAGACCTCGAGCGCGCTTTCGAGGATGAGAGGCGTCGACCCCAGGCGGCCGCGGGGCCGATAGTTTCCTCATACGAATTGCTGGTAAGGGACTGGACGCACGACAGTGGGGCCCCAGGCGACAAGTTCGATGAAACATTGGCATCTCTCTATCGGGATGCAGATGCCGGGCTCGAGTTGAATCCGGTAAAGATGCAAGAGTTGATTGACAGGATGGAGGAGCTGGACCCTGCTACGGCACACGTGCTGGTGGACAATCCCGATGGCATAGATACGATGCTATTCCAGTTCCCGGCATTCAACGACGATCCGGCGGCCAACAAGATCCTCCAGGATGAGATCGAGGAGCTTTGGTCGGGTGACGACGAAGCCATCACGGCGACTTCCTTGAGCTTGGTCTCCGTGACGGTCACGGATGCGATCACGAATCGGCAGACTGAGGCTATTACAACCACGGTCGGGGTAGCCCTGGCTGTCCTGGGAATCTTCTTCTGGGTGACGCTCCGCCAGCCGATACTGGCGGTATTCGCCGTGGGCCCGATAGTGCTGGTCCTGATCTGGGTGTTGGGCACCATGGCACTGCTGGACATCCCGTACTCACTGGTTACATCGATCATCACGGCGCTGTCCATCGGGATCGGGGTGGACTACACGATCCACATAATCCACCGGTACCGGGAAGAGTTCGCACGGCTGAGGAGCCCGGAGAAGGCGGCTATCAAGACTCTGGCAACAACGGGGTCGGCGCTGCTGGGATCCGCGCTGACCACGGGACTGGGGTTGGGGGTGCTGGTATTCTCACCGCTAGACGCATCTCGGGACTTCGGGATAACGGCGGCGATAACCATCGTCTACTCGTTGATAGTATCGATCCTGGTTGTGCCGACGGCCATGACAGTCTGGGGCGCATACCAGAACATGCGGCTGCGCTCCATGGTGGAACGGATGTGGACCGACCTGGACGTGGCTATAGATGATATCCACAGGCGGCATGAGCAGGAACAGGAATCACCATAGGAAACCAGGCTAGTGCAACTCCGGAAACTATCCAGTGGGCTGAAGGCCGCGTACCGTGGGTCGGACGTGCACCGACGCGTTGACCACTTCGACGGATGGATGAAAAGAGCCGACGGGAGGAATGCCAACTCGACAGACTACGACCACACCGAAACCGTGAGGGAATACTACGACCTGTGCAATGAGTTCATGGTGTTCGGTTGGGGCGAGTCCCTCCACTTTGCCCCCCTAACTCCCGGCGAAACCCTGGAGGAATCCAAGATTCGGCACCAGAGGCTGATGATCGCCAAGCTTGAACTGCGTGAAGGCATGACCGTGATTGATGTCGGGTGTGGGATTGGGGGTCCTATGCGCCGGGTGGCCCGGGAGGCAGGGGTGAAGATCACGGGGATCAATAGAAGCGAAGTCCAGTTAGAGAAGGCCAGGTCATTGAATCAAGAGGCGGGACTCGACCACATGGTTGACTACCTTGCATGCAGTTTCATGGACATGGGCGCCATTGCGGACAACACGTTCGACCGGGGCTACGCGATTGAATCTACGTGCCATGCGCCGGACAAGGCAGGGGCATTCGCGGAAATCTACCGCGTGCTGAAGCCCGGGGCCTTCTTCTGGGGCCAGGAGATGTGCATGACGAACAGGTTCGACCCCGAAGACAGCCGGCACCAGGCCATCAAAAGGGAACTTATGCGTGGCATCGCGCTCAAGGATATAGCGACTATGGGAGAGGTGAATCGGGACCTGGAATCGGTGGGATTTGAAGTTATCGAGGGGAAGGACCGGGCTGTGGAAGGGAACGGTCCAATCACGTCGTGGTATCAACCGATGGACAATCGGCATGGAACGCTGGGCAACGCCCTGCGCAGGATTCCGCTGGGACGTAAGCTATTCATAGCCATGTCCAGGGTGGCCGAGACGCTGGGGATGTTCCCAAAAGGGTCATCGGAAGTGGTGAGGTTGCTTGATCGGACCGCGAATGCTTATGTCGCAGGTGGAAGGGCCGGGGTATTCACACCGCTGTACTGCTTCCTGGCCCGCAAACCCCTTTAGGCCCCTCCTTCGCTCACGTCGGGCAAGAGTGACCTAAACGTTCAAATCTCGCCGCTGCTCTGCAATGAGAAATCTCAGCTTCTTGCTGGGTTTCAACGAGGGTAAGGGATTGATTCTTAACTTGAAATTGGGAGGCGACACCTTTAGCGTAAAGTAATGCGCCACCATGAGGACGTTAACGGCAAGCTGCAGTTCCATCCACCGGGATCCGAGGCAGGTGTGAGTTCCGAGTCCATAGGGTGCGTACCCGGGACTGCGGTGCTCATTTCTCGGCGGGAGGTAGCGGTCTATATCGAACTTGAAGGGGTCGGGAAAGATATCGCTCATGTAATGGGAGGCCGTCTGGGCAATGGCGACCCTTGAGCCCACGGGCAATTCGTAATCTTCAACAACACACGCATTCATCACGTGCCGCAGGGACATCGGAACGATGGGATACATGCGCAGGCATTCCATTAGGAACCTGTGGGTGACGTCGATTGAAGAGGGATCAAAGTTATCGGGACCCGGGTCTCCATTGTCGAACAGGGCGTCGGCTTCGGCTTGGATTTTCGCGTACATTTCAGGCTGCGAAGCCATAGCGTATAAGGCAAAGCTGAATGCGTCGCCAAGGTATGCACTGGCCACCAGCGCCACGGTGAAATTGAACCGCAGGTTGGACTCTGGCACGAACTGGGGGTCGCTGGCGTGGAGGCTCAGATAGTCGTCCACAAGGTTTCGATGTTGCCCGGCTCGCTGAGCCGGGGTATGCACACGCTGGATGCGTTCAAGCAAGGTTTCGATTTTTTTCGCACGACGCCTCATGCCGGGAGTTTTCAGCATGAACTTGGGCATAACTTTCAGGATGTGAACGGCAAGGGCCCGTTCTTTGAACTTCAGCAAGTCGTCGATGAGGTCTTGGGATTCCACGCCGATCAGGAGGGGTGATATTTGAGCGTTTATCATGGAGCGGCTCATGCCGGTTGCAGGATAGGACTCACCAACCTTCCACTGGGCCATGTGCATACGAGCATGGCCGAACAGGTCGTCCATCTGATCTGCCAGTCTTTTTCGGGAATAGGCAGACGACAAGGACTTGCGGAGCCTGAAGTGGTCGGCGCCGTCCAGAGAAGGCAACACCCCGGCCGCGCCATAGACCTTCTCGAGACCCTCAAAATAGTCCCTTGCCCTCAGGTACATTCGGCCGCGGCGATGCACCCAGTGATTCGTCTCGGGGCCGGCGAGGAAGATCATAGACTTGGAAAACGGGGGACGGACCTCAAAAACAGGGCCATACTCCTTGGCGAGGTCGGCAAAGAGAGCCGGTATGTTCCCATTGCGAAGATGCGGATTGAAGAGCATTTTGCGCAGGGATACTCTCGGGATATCCTTGGTAAGCGCCGACCGTCTCAACAAAGGGCCGGCGAAGTTTTGGGATACAGCGGTTGCAATTGATTGGGCGATCAAGTCCATATTGCATATGAACCCGATGCGCTTTTCTGACTCCTCGTCCAGCTGGAACATGAAGCGGAAAACGTCGCAGGTGTTGATGAGGCAGATAATGATGATGTCGCGTGGGTCGGGGAGTTCGTTTTCGAAGATGATCCTGTCAATACGCGTCCTGACGAACTCCGTGGCGGAGCCGTTCCTCGAGTCACTGAGTGACCCGCCGCTCCAGGCAGAACGAGATAGTGTCCAGAACTCGCCATCGTGGTGCTCGAGGATTTTGAGCCCTGTCAAGCGGTCCAAGGTGAGATCTATGATGGATTCGGCGCGAGGAGCCAGGCGCTCGACCCAGTACTGGGCGTTATGACGAACAGGCTCGTCAGCAATTTCCTTGAGGATGGGGTCGAGGGTTGAATCCCCTGTAGGGGTGTCGTCCAGGAGGTACAGGGACTCCATATCGGTGTCTATACGGGAACGCAGGGAAAGCTCGGCGATTACGGCGCCGGCGATAGCACAATTCAAGTCCCAGCCCGGCACCTGGTGGAAATAGCCGGTTTCCTCATTGAGGAGCATGATGATTAGCTCCTCGGGCAAGCTTAGGGCAGTGGATTCAGTGCCCTTCGTCAGGGTCATCGATCTGTTCCTCCGAGCATCGACTAGGCACTCCAGGCGACCTTAGATAGGTCTCAATAATTTCAGTATACAACTCCGCTATGGAGAGGGCAAAACAGGCTATCAAAAAAGGGCAATAGCGCCCTTTGTCAGATACAGTCAAGTCAACTGGAATAGTTGCATCCATCGGTCAGGCCTTGGCTGAGGAAGGGAATGGCAAAGCATCGCAATAGGGAGCGTCCGCTATAATCCAGTCCAACTCTAGCTTCCCGGAGGCCAGGATATGCCAAGTTCTCCACACGGCGTACAGTTTGAATCGCACAGGCCCGACATCATGGGGCGGAACGGAATGGTGGCCTCGGGACATCCGCTGGCATCACAAGCGGGTATTTCGATACTGCAACAGGGTGGGAATGCGGTTGACGCGGCGATAGCGGTGGCCGCCGCGGTGAACGTTGTAGAGCCACAGATGTCGGGGATAGGGGGAGATGGCTTCATCATGGTCTACCGTCGGGACTTGGGGAAGATAGAGGTCGCGAACGGCACGGGGCCCGCGCCCCTAGCGGCGACTCGGGAGAGGTATGCGGACACGGGCATCCCTGAGAAGGGGCTTCTATCGGTGTCGGTGCCGGGGTTGCTGGACGCCTGGCTCGCGGCCCATGAGAGATACGGGTCACTACCGATCTCCGAGATATTTGCACCGGCGGTCGGGCTGGCAAGGGACGGCTTTCCGGTTAGCAGAAAGCTCGCAAAAGATATAGCAGATGATACGTTCCTGTGTAACCACCCGGTATCGAAGGAGATATTTGCGCCGGGAGGTCGACCCCTGGAGGCTGGGGAAGTCCTGTACCAGGGAGACCTGGCTGATACCTTCGAATTGATAGCCTCCGGCGGGGCGGACGTGTTTTACCGGGGCGAAATAGCCGAGGCCATAGTCCGCTACAACCGGTTGAACGGTGGCCTTCTCTCACTGGAGGACCTGGGGCGGTTTCACGGGGAGTGGCAGGACCCTATTTCGACCACTTACCACGGGCACACAGTCTTCGAGGTGCCGCCGAACTCCAGCGGACACGTGCTGTTGCAGGAGCTGAACATCATCGAGCATATGGACATCCGGGATCTCGGGTGCAATACGCCCGAGGCCGTGCACGTAATGGTGGAGGCAAAGAAGCTGGCCTTCGCCGACAGGGAGGCATACGTTGCCGATCCTGACTACCTGGACATACCCATTCAAGGGCTGCTCTCCAAGATGTACGCGTGGGAGCGGGCATCACTCATAGACCGGAGGAGGGTGAACAGGGAGGTCGCTCCTGGGGACCCGTACAAGTATCAGGACGGACCGGCGAAGGAGAGACAGGTGGCAAAACGAGGCACGGTGAGGGACAGGGGAGGGGACACTACGTGCTTTGTGGTAGTGGACAGGTGGGGTAATGCGGTGAGCCAGCTACAGAGCCAGCAGACGTCATTCGGGTCCGGGGTGGTGGTGGACGGGACGGGGATATTGCTCAACGACCGGATGACCTACTGGCACCTTGACCCCAACCACATCAACTGCCTGACTCCGGGGCGTCGGGTGAGGCATACGATGAATCCGGTGATGGTTTTCGAGGGGGAGGAGAATGCGATGACGAACGGCGAGCTGGTCCTGGTCTGCGGTACCCCGGGCGCCGACACCCAGGTCCAGACCAACATGCAGGTTATCACCCACGTCCTGGACTTCGGAATGAATGTGTCCGAGGCGGTGGAGGCCCCGAGATGGAGGCACCTTCAGAACAATACGGAGTCGACGGAGCCGAGGGAGTTTGGGGACAGGCTGCAGTTGGAGGGCCGGTTCCCGGAGAAAGCTAGAAGGGCGCTGGAGAATAAGGGCCACGAACTGGAGATCCTGGGGGACTGGGGTGCGTCGGGGAGCGAGGTGATGATACGTCGGGACCCGGCGACAGGGGCGCTGTTCGGGGCGGCGGACCCTCGTCGGGACGGGTACGCTATCGGCTGGTAGGGTCCCGGTAGGTCAGGTAGGTGTGGGCGGTGTCGTACCTGGGGCGGATGTGCATGTAGTCCTCGATCCTGAAGGGAGGCAGCACGGGCTCGGCTGAAAGCCTGGCCGCCTTCAGGGTGTTGACCATCAGCATAGCGACGGTCATTACTCCCACACCTCCCGGCACGGGAGTTATGGCAAGGGCCTTCTCCTTCACGGAGTCGTAGTCCACGTCGCCGACGATGCGGTAGCCTTTCTTTCTGGTCGGGTCCGGGATGGCGTGTATCCCGACGTCCACTACAACTGCGCCCTTCTTGACCATGTCCCCGGTTATGCCCTGGGGGTTGCCAGTAGCGACCACGAGGATGTCGGCCATGCGGGTGATGCTGGGGACGTCCGTGGTGCCGAGATGGCAGATGGTAACGGTAGCGTTGGCCCAGGGCTTTTCCTGGAGAAGAAGGGCGGCGAGGGGTCGGCCGACGATGAGGCTACCGCCGACCACCACTACGTGCTTTCCGTCCGGGTGGTGGCCAATGGAGACCAGCATTCGATGGATGCCTGCGGGGGTGCAGGGCACGAATCTGGGCTCTCCGGCCAGGAGCCAGCCCACATCCAGGGGGTGAAGGCCCTCGATGTCTTTCATGGGGTCAACGGCGTTGATGACGTTGAGCATGTCGATGCCGTGCGGGACGGGGAACTGGATGAGGATGCCGTGGAACCGGTCGTCGTGGTTGAGGCGTTCGATGAAGTCCAGGAGGTCGGGTTCGGAGGTGCTGGCGGGGAGTTTGAAAGTCTGGGAGTAGATGCCGGACTCCTCGGCGGCCCTCTCCTTGGCAGCAACGTACCTGCTGGAGGCGGGGTCGTCGGAAACAAGGACCACAGCGAGGCCCGGCACGACCCCCGTCTTGGATTTCAGCTCCTGAACGCCATATTTAACGCCCAGCCGGACATTATCGGCGATCCGGCGGCCATCGATAATGACGGCGCTCATATCTGTTTCACACGCCTTCCCACGCTAGAGCGGGCCACATGCACGAGAAGCGAGTCCCGTACAACGCGAATGATACTCCCCGTCGGCGATTCGTGCGAGTGGCTAAACTCTTTTGGTAGGTTGTGACGCATCGAGGCTTTATTCGGTTGTGAGGTTTCGGGTTTGGGTTCTGTCTGGTGGGGTTTTGGGGCGGCGATGGAAGACGCACCTGGCGAGCCGTTGGCCTCCACTCTTCTGCGGTGTTCCGGCTGTCGGGGGCCATGGAGGGTCCGCTCCACCACGCAGGCGGAGGAACTTGCAGCCGGCCGCACCCTTATGCTTGATGGGGAGCACGGGCTGTCCGGGCAGACATCCGAGCCTTGACCCGCTCCCAGGCGCCTAAGGGCGCAGTGGGGGCCAGTGATCGGCGGGTAGCCCCCGGGAGTTACTTTACATGGCGCGCACCCTCGGGTCTGGGTGGTCCAGCAAACCCCTCGCTTGATATGGCTCAAGCTCGCCGGCAGGCCGACCCCCGGGAACCGGTCCCGGCGGGGTAGAGCCGGCCCGCCTTTCCCCTTGCTTGATATGGCGTAAGCTCGCCTACGGGCCAACCTCCGGGAGCCAGTCCCGGGCGGGGATAGCCAGTCCGTCCCACCCCTAGCTTGATATAGCGTAAGCTCGCTGCTAACCAGCCACCGAGAGGATCTCTCGGCGGGGGAATGGCCGGTCCGCTGTGGCTTCTATCCAGGGCGTCTTTCCATCGCCTGGGGGACAGGGGAATGTGATGGATCGGGATTGGGGTGGAGGAGATGGCGACTGTCGCTTGTGCCGCAGCCTGCTCTCCTAGTAAGGGGGGCGATTGGCCGGTCGCCCCCTACGGGGAGAGGGGAGGCATTGGGATGGGCTAGGGCGTTGAGTCCTCCGGGCGCCGGGGTTGTTCCCCTGAGTTTTCGATTCCTCCTTAAGGTTGGTGTCGGGTCTAGACTTAGAACAAATATAAAGCTCAAATGTTTGTATGTCAAGGGGTAGTGTGACATTTGGGGGGATATCCCCCTGGCCCCTCCAAGGGAACCCTCACCCCCTTGGTCCCCCTCTCCCTTAGGGCCATTAAGGGAGAGGGGGAGAAAAAACAGAGGCAGAGGTTGGCGCATAAGCGCCAACCTCTGCCTCTAGTTTGGTACTGGGGGGATGGACCCCACCCCAGATTCCTCGCGGGGTATCGGAATGACAGGGGAGTCGGGGGGTGGGCATTAGAAGCTACTTACATCCAGGCTTGTCGAGTATGTCCCATGCCGCTATGATTGGGCTTGTTCCCCAAAGCCAGGAGGATATAGATGCGATTTCAATTCACCGCGGAAGAGCAGGCATTCAGGCAGGAGGTCAAGGACTTCCTTGCGGCGGAATGGAAGGAAGACCCGGACCTGGTCCCCGGCAGCGAAGAGGCCCATGCCGTGGAAATGGGCATGCGTAAGAAGCTGGCCGATAAGGGTTGGCTGGCGCTCTCCTGGCCTAAAGAATATGGCGGCTCCGACGCCTCGGTGATGCAGCAGGTGATCTTCACCGACGAGTGGTCCTACGCTCACGCCCCCGGCCGGGACGGTGAGGGCATCGGGTACATCGGGCCGGCCATCATGGTGCACGGAACGGAGGAACAGAAGAAGGAGCACATCGGCGGAATCGCACGGGGTGAAGTGGTGTGGGCACAGGGCTACTCGGAGCCGGAGTCGGGATCTGACCTGGCGTCACTGCAGACTCGGGCAGTGCTGGAAGGCGACGAGTGGGTGATAAACGGGCAGAAGATATGGACATCCCAGGCGCACGTGGCCGACTGGATCCTCCTGCTGGCCCGCACGG
This sequence comes from Dehalococcoidia bacterium, assembly GCA_965207225.1. Lineage (GTDB taxonomy): Bacteria > Chloroflexota > Dehalococcoidia > Plut-88900 > Plut-88900 > Plut-88900. The sequence continues at coordinate 736,734 of CBDBLV010000005.1, read as the reverse complement.
ACCCGGAAGCTCCCAAGCATAGGGGCATCACCATGTTCCTGGCGGACATGAAGACGCCGGGGGTCTCGGTGAGGCCGATTGTGGACATGACGGGCGGACACCACTTCAACGAGACGTTCTTCGACAACGTCAGGGTGCCGAAGGGGAACGTGGTGGCGGAGGTGAACCGGGGCTGGTATGCCGGGATGACGCTGCTGGACTTCGAAAGGTCGGGAGTTGAGTATGCGGCGGTGGCGCGTCGGGCGCTGGACGAGACCCGCAGGTTCGCCAGTGAGACGAAGGCCAACGGCAAGAACCTCATCGACCTGCCCGTGGTGCGCAACAAGCTAGCGGAGATGGCGATCAACGTCGAGCTGTCCTACATGCTTTCCTACCAGATAGCCTACATACAGTCCAAGGGAGAGGTGCCGAACAAGGAAGCCTCTATGGGCAAGGCGTTCGGGACGGAGATAGAGCAACGGATCATGCAGGCGAGCATGCAGATCCTGGGGTTGCACGGCCAGCTTACGCCGGCGTCGGCCAATGCTCCTTCCCACGGCTGGATAGAGAACAACTACCTGAAGAGCATCTCCGACACTATCCAGAGCGGGACGTCGGAGATCCAGCGGAACATCATAGCGACCCGGGGGCTGGGGCTGCCGAGGCAGTAATCCCGCAATCAAGAGGTTTCGCAATCTACGCCGCTCCGGGGCACGGGGCGGCGTAGTAGTTAGCAGGAGATGAAGGCTTGAGAGATGCAGACGTAATAGTAGTTGGAGCGGGTAATGCGGCACTGTGCGCCGCGCTTTCGGCGAGGGAGCAGGGAGTCCGGGTGCTGGTGCTGGAAAAGGCCCCGGAACACCTGCGCGGAGGAAACTCCTATTTCACGGGCGGCGGGTTCCGGTTCCCCTACCAGGGATTGGAGGACATCAGGGCGTTAATTCCCGAGATGAATGACGAGGAAGCTGCGTCGATCGAGATAGGGTCCTACCCGCAGTCCAGGATGTACGAAGACATCATGCGGGTGACGGAGGGGCTATCGGATGCGGACCTACTGCAGACGCTGGTCTCGGAGGCCCACCCGACGGTGCACTGGATAAGGGAGCAAGGGCTGCGTTACGTGTTGATGTACGGTCGGCAGTCTTTCGAGGTCGGGGGGAAGCAGCAATTCTACGGAGGCCTGATCACGGAGGCTGTGGGGGGAGGAAAGGGGCTGGTGGACGAGCTGTTCAATATGGCGGAGGCGAGGGGGGTAGAGGTATTGTACGGGGCCAAGGTCAGGGGGTTGCTGACGGATGAGTCGGGTCGGGTGACGGGGGTGTCGGTGCGGACGGAGGATGGGTTGCGTGACATGGAGGCGGGGGCGGTAGTGCTGGCGTGCGGGGGCTTCGAGTCGAACCCGGAGATGCGGACCCGGTACCTGGGGCCCGGGTGGGAACTGGCGAAGGTACGGGGCACACGGTTTAACACGGGGGACGGGATCCGGATGGCGCTGGATATCGGGGCGCAGCCTTACGGGCACTGGAGCTCGTGTCATGCGGTGGCGTGGGACCTGAATGCCCCGACTTTCGGGGACCGGAACGTGGCGGACCTGTTCCAGAAGCACTCATACCCGCTGGGGATAGTGGTGAATACAGAAGGGAAACGCTTCCTAGACGAGGGCGCGGACATCCGGAACTTCACGTATGCCAAGTACGGCCGGGAGATACTGAAGCAGCCCCACCGGGCGGCGTTCCAGATTTTTGATGCGAAGGTGTCGGAGAAGCTGAGGGACGAATACTATTTCTCCCGGGTGACGAAGGCTGAGTCAAACTCGATTGCGGGGCTGGCCGAGGCCCTGGGGATTAACGGCGGAAACCTTGTAGAGACTGTGGGCAAGTTCAATTCCTGTGTGATGGAGGGAGAGTTCAATCCGGCGGTGCTGGATGGAAAGGGGACGGTTGGAGTCGAGCCGCCGAAGTCGAACTGGGCGCAAAGGCTGGACTCTCCGCCCTACGTTGGCTATGCAGTGACTTGTGGGATTACGTTCACGTTCGGGGGGTTGAAGATCTCGCCGGAGGCGCAGGTATTGGACACGGAGGACGCGCCGATCCCCGGCCTGTACGCGGCGGGCGAGCTGGTGGGCGGGCTGTTTTACCACAACTATGCCGGTGGGTCGGGGCTGATGGCGGGGTCGGTGTTCGGGAGGATAGCGGGGCGGGGGGCGGCTACGAGCGCAATGGCCGGCTAGCTTCCGCTCATACTTCGACGGATCTCAGCATGAGCGGCCCCTCCCAACTCCATTGGGGATAGGGCGGGGCTAGGTGCCCTTGGCGCCGGTGATGTCCCGTCTTTGGAATAGCCAGAGAGCCAAGCCAGCGAAAATTACGCTGTAGGCCAGGAGGACCAGGAATGCTTGGGTGGTGCCGGGCAGTTCGCCTCCGGCGATGGTCGTGACGAGGAATATGAAGTCCTGAGCCCCACCCTGGCTAACGAGGGTGTTGGCGCTTATTCCCAGCGTAAAGCCGGCTATGGTGTCGAAGCCGTCCACAAAGATTATGAGGATTGGCACAACGATTTGCTCTGCGATGTGGTATCCCACGGTGATGGCGAGACCGACCGTCGCCGAAGAGGTGAGGACGGTGAGGGCAGCGGCAAGCAAGGCATAGGGAATCAACACGTAGGCTGCTTTAAGGATGGTAAGGACAGCCTCAGACCACTCTCCGGATGAGGTCAACTCGCTGCTATTCTCCGAGAGGCCCGTGGTGACTATGCTACCGATTCCGATAAAGACCGCGACAACTACCAGAGCTGCCAGGCCTGCCAAAGCGACGACGCAGAATTTGGCAAGAAGGAAGGGCCAGCGGCCCGGGCCACGGGCGATGACGGTGCGCAGAGTGCCCCATCCGTACTCGGTCCCCACCACGGACGAGGACAGCGTCACCATCAAAACTATTGCGATGCCAAACATGGAGCCGATGCCGAGGGTCACGCTACCGGGGAGAAGGAAGAGTTCCTGAGCCCCCACTTCGCCTTCGGAGCGAAAGACGAGGTAGCCTATCCAAACGAGCATTTGGGTGAAGACAGCGAAAATCCCGAGCAATACCCAGGGGATCCACCTGCGCCGCAGTTTGAACCACTCCCATCGCATCAGGGAGAGAAGGTGGAGTATCAAGACAGCTCTCCGTCCGTCTCGCCGGTGACTTCGAGGAAGTATTGTTCGAGGGTCTTGGAGCGGGGTCGCATCTCGGTGACGTATACGCCCGTACCGCTGAGGGCTGCGGTCAGCTCTCCCGATCGTTCGCTAGGGGCGTTGGCTACCAGGTAGCCCTCTTCTTCTTCAAGCCCCTTGATCCAGTCCACTGCTGAAAGCACTTCTTTGGCCTTAGCGTCATCGGTGGTGCGGAACTGGACCTGAGCGCCTGCGCTGAGCAGCTCGGAAACGTCTCCCTGGGCGATGAGCTTGCCCTTGGAGAGGATTGCAACGCTGTCGCAGACGGCCTCGACTTCGTGGAGGAGGTGGCTGGAGAGGAGGACGGTGCGGCCACCAGTGCCGAGCCGGCGGATGAGGTCACGGATTTCCGCCATGCCTGCGGGGTCCATGCCGTTGGTGGGTTCGTCCAGGATGAGGACCTCGGGGTCACCGAGGAGGGCGTAGGCTAGGCCGAGGCGCTGCTTCATGCCGAGGGAGTAGGTGTGGAATTTATCGTTGGCGCGGGTGCCAAGGCCGACGGTGTCGAGGAGCCGGTCTAGCTCTTGGCGGTCGCCCTTAGCAGAGATGGCCTGGAAGTAGGCCAGGTTGTTGCGGCCGGACAGGTAGGGGTAGAAGGCGGGGGTCTCGACGATTGCGCCGATGCGGTGGAGGGCATCAGTATGGGTGGCACTATCATTGAAGAGGTTGAAACTGCCGGAGGTCTGGCTGGTGAGGCCGAGGAGGATGCTGAGGGTTGTGGTCTTGCCGGAGCCGTTGGGGCCCAGGAGGCCAAAGATACGGCCTCGGGGCACTTCCATGGAGAGCTTGTTGACGGCGACTATGGAGCCGTAGGCCTTGGTGAGGTCTCTGGTCTGGATGACAGTGTCGTTCATGGGCCGGGCATTATCCGCGCCTGCGGAGCAGGAAGTCCAGGACTTTCTTCAGTGGGTTGCCGCCACTTTCGATTTTTTGGAGTCGGCGTCGGGTGCAGCTAGCGCAGGTGCAGGCGGCGGGGTGTCGGCCCCCGAGCTCCTGATTTCTGAACTCGCGCTCTTTCACTGAGCGCTATCCAACAGCTGCACTTTTGGTCGGCACTGCATCGAGGATGAACCCCTCGTAGCCGTTCTCGGCGATCTCGTTGCAGCGTTTGCGGTAGGTTCCCATGCCACCGGTATAAGGCATGAAGACACGGGGCTTGCCGGGAATGTTGGCGCCGAGGTACCAGGAGTTGGCTTGCATATAGAGGGTCTTGTTGGCTTCCTCCTGGACGTGGACATCCCAGTCCTTTTCTGCCTGGGGATCGGGTTCTGCGGTCTCGAGGTCTCTGTCTCGCATCCAGTCTATGAAGTCGGCGACCCATTCAATGTGCTGCTCGATGGCGACGGGCATGTTGGTGAGCACGGAGGGGCTGCCGGGGCCGGTGAGCATGAACATGTTGGGGAACCCGGCGACCTGGAGACCGAGGTAAGTCTTCGGGCCCTCGGCCCATTTGTCTTTGAGGGTGATGCCGTCTCGGCCCTGGATGTCGATCTTCATGAAGGTGCCGGTCATGGCGTCGAAGCCGGTGGCAAAGACTATGGCGTCGAACTCAAACTCCTTCTCGGAGGTGCGTATGCCCCTGGGGGTGATTTCCTGAATGGGGGTCCGGCGGAGGTCGACGAGGTAGACGTTGTCGCGGTTGTAGGTCTCGAAGTAGTTGGTGTCCATGAGGGCGCGCTTGGAGCCGTAGGGGTGGTCCAGGGGCAGGAGCTTTTCAACGGTCTCGGGGTCGTTCACCGTTTCCCTGATCTTGGAGCGGATAAAATCGGATGCCGTGTCGTTGGCGTCCTTGTTGGTCATGACATCGCCGAAGGAGCCGTAGACGAAGTCGTTACCGCCGGCGGCCCAAGCCTTTTCGTAGATAGCCCGTCGATCTTCTTCCGAGAAATTCAACGCGGAACGACCCATGGGTATCTGGGGAGTGCCACCGTGGGCCCACTTCATTCTCTCGATGATCTCATCGTAGTGGGGTTTGACCTCCTCTTCGATGAAGCGGGTGTCGATGGAAGCGTGTCGGGCGGGGACGGTGAACTGGGGGGTGCGCTGGAACACGGTGAGGTGCTTAGCCTGAGCGGCAATGACGGGGATTGACTGGACACCGCTGGACCCGGTGCCAATGACTGCTACACGCTTGCCGGTGAAGTCGACGGGATGGTGGGGCCAGCCGCCAGTGTGATACCAGTTGCCTTCGAAGGAGTCGAGGCCCTTGATCTTGGGGATGTTGCCCGTGGAAATGCAGCCGATACCGGTGATGAAGTATCGGGCGGTGACTTTATCTCCCCGGTCGGTCTCTATCTGCCAGAGGTTTCTGTCCTCCAAAAAAGTTGCGGAGGTGACGCGGGTCTCGAACTGGATGTTACGCCGGAGGTCAAAGCGGTCGGCGACGTGGTTGAGGTAAGTGAGGATTTCGGGCTGCTCCGGGTACTTTCCGCTCCATTGCCAATCGTGGAGGAGCTCTTTGGAGAAGGTGAAGCAATATGTGTAACTTTCGGAGTCGCAGCGGGCGCCTGGATAACGGTTCCAGTACCAGGTGCCGCCGACGCCGGTACCCGCTTCGTAAATCTGGACGGACATGCCTGACTCGTCCCTGAGCCGTCGCAGCATCCCCAATCCCGAGAACCCAGCACCGATCACAACTACGTCAAAATCGCCACCATTGTCAAAGCTCGTCATACGACTCCCCCTGCGACTCAGCATCTTCGATCCGCTCCCGGCTACACATCTCCGGGACACGGGCCATTGTACCAGCAAAGGATTTGGTCGGGTGTATACGCTTGGCTTCGATGACAACAAATATGGGAGAGTTGGACTCTCCCGTAGTTGCTCGACGGAGATTCGGGGTGAGGACGGTTTAGGAAACCCGATTCATCCCGTTATCACCGTCTCTTTTTCGTGAAGGGGTCGATCTTGTCCCGCAGCTGGCCCGAGCACGAATCCGTCATAACCGTTTTGCGCCACCTCGTTGCATTTCTTGCGGTATTTGCCTTGCCCACCTGCGTAGGGCATGAACACGCGGGGCTTTCCGGGTATGTTGGCCCCCAGGTACCAGGAGTTGGCATAGACAAAGAGAGTCTTTTCGGCCTCCTCATTGACGTGAGCGCCCCATTCTTCCTCGGCCAGGGGGGTGGCTTCCGCGGTATCCAGATTATGTTCCCGCATCCAGCCTATGAAGTCTCCGGTCCAGTCTATGTGCTGCTCAATGCATACCGGCATATTGCAGAGTACGGAGGGGCTGCCGGGGCCCGTGAGCATGAACATATTGGGGAAGCCTGCCACCTGTAAACCAAGGTATGTTTTCGGGCCCTCGGCCCATTTTTCGCGAAGGGTCAGGCCGTTGCGTCCCCGGATGTCGATTTTCATGAAGGTGCCAGTCATGGCGTCGAAGCCGGTGGCGAAGACGATGATATCGAAGTCGAATTCCTGTTCCGACGTCCGTATGCCTGTTGGGGTTATCTCCTCGATAGGGGTCTGGCGCAGGTCCACGAGGTCGACGTTGTCCCGGTTGTAAGTTTCGAAGTAGTTGGTGTCCATGAGAGCCCGCTTCGATCCGTAAGGGTGGTCAAGGGGGAGGAGTTTCTGAGCGGTCTCGGGGTCCTTAACCGTCTCACGAATCTTGGAGCGGATGAAGTCGGCGACGATGTCGTTAGCATCTCTGTCGCTATGGATGTCGTCGAATGAGCCATAGATGAAGTGGTTGCCACCTATGGCCCAGAATTTCTCGAATACTCTGTTGCGCTCCTCTTCGGTAAGGGACAAGGCGGAGCCGGAGTCGGGTGTCATGGGTGATCCGCCGTTGGTCCATTTTCCTCGTTCGATGATGGCGTCGTAGTTGGGCTTAACCTCTTCCTCGATAAACTTACGGTCTATGGCACCGTGCCGGGCGGGAACAGTGAATTGGGGTGTGCGTTGGAATACGGTGAGGTGGCCCGCCTGTTCGGCTATCACGGGTATTGACTGCACACCACTGGAGCCGGTGCCTATCACGGCAACTCGCTTGTCGGAGAAATCGACCGGATGGTGAGGCCAGTTGCCAGTGTGATACCAGTCTCCTTCGAAGGAGTCGAGACCCTTTATCTTGGGGATGTTGCCGGTAGATATGCACCCTATGCCCGTTATGAAGTACCGGGCGGTGACTTTGTCGCCCTGGTCAGTCTCAATCTCCCATAAATTCCTGTCTTCAAGGAATGTTGCGGAGGTAACCTTAGTGTTGAACTTGATATTTCGGCGGAGGTCAAAGCGGTCTGCGACGTAATTGAGGTAGGTCAGGATCTCGGGCTGTTCGGGGTATCTGCCACTCCAACTCCATTCCTGGAGCAGCTCTTTAGAGAAGGTGAAGCAGTAGGTGTAGCTTTCTGAGTCACAACGGGCCCCGGGATACCGGTTCCAGTACCACGTTCCTCCGACTCCGGTGGCTGTCTCATAGACCTGGACAGACATTCCCATGTCATCCCTGAGGCGTCGGAGCATCCCCATCCCCGAGAACCCGGCCCCGATTACTACCGCGTCGAAATCGGGGGTGTTGTTCAAGCTAGCCATGTGATTCCCTCTGCAAGTCTAATCGTGGAAACTGAACCCCACACTAGAACCTCGGGCCAGGGCCATTGTACCAACAATGGAAATTGGTGGGGGGAGGGGTGTGTTAGGATGGGGGTGGGGGTATCACACTTGATGGAACGTCATAATGTTGCCAATTGACCCGGGGCAGGACGCAATGATCTCTTATGTAATGATTATTTTGTAGCACTTATAGCAACTACATGATAACATTCTAGAGTGACTCATAGAGAATTTTTGAGATGGGCCAGGAGATACGCACGGAAGAATCGTTTAGACTTCGTTCTTGATACCAAAAGCGGCAAGGGTAGTCACATTAAACTCATAGTTGGCAGTAGATTTACGCATTACCATATGGGGAGATCGCTCCAGGTACGCTGGTGGATATGTTCAGGCAACTTGGCATCAACCGTAGGGAGTTTTGACTGATGAGATTCGTGTATCCCTGCAATATAGTCCTTGACGAAGAGGAACGACAGGAAACGGGAAGAGAAGCCTACAACGTGACATTCCCCGATTTACCCGAAGCTATAACATGCGGCTGGTCCTGGGAAGAGGCGGTGGAGATGGCTGAGGATGTGCTGTGGCTGTGTATTTCCGACTACTGCACCGAACAGGGTTACATCCCCACCCCCAGCCCCCCTACCGACAGCCAGATAATGATCTCGGTACCGCCATTGGCAGCTGCTAAACTCGCCATCAATGCGGCCATGAAGGAGCATGGAATCAGCAGGAAAGCACTTGCGGAAAGGCTGGGGTTCACGGAGGAAGCTACGCGAAAACTGTTAGACCCGCTGTATCGTACACACCTTTCCCAATTGGAAAAGGCTCTCAAGGTTGTGGGGCGGTCATTGGTGGTCGAGGATGTACCGGTCGTGAAGCCTGCTCTGAGCCCAGTGGTCGGATAGAGGCCACATTCAGATGATGAGAGACGGGATCGGCGTCAGGCGCTGAGACCGTTCTCTTTCAAAGCTAGAGCAAGACGACGGCTGCTTAGAACCAGCGGGTGATTACGACCTTCTTTTCGGTGAAGAAGTCTATGGCATCACGGCCCTGGCCGTGGAGGTCACCGAAGAAGGACTCCTTCATGCCACTGAATGGGAAGAAGGCCATGGGGGCGGCGACACCCACGTTGATGCCGATGTTACCTGCGCGTACCCGGTGCTTGAAGTCCCGGGCGGAGCGGCCGCTGGAGGTGAAGATGCTGGCGGCATTGCCGTAGCGGTTTGACTCAATTATGTCCATGGCCTGTTCGAGGTCGTCGACCTGGACGATGGAAGCGACGGGGCCGAAGATCTCCTCCTGGGCGATGGTCATTTCGGGGTCGACCTCGTCGAAGATAGTCGGGCCTACGAAAGCGCCTTCCGGGAAGCCCTCCACGGACACATCACGCCCATCAAGAATCAGTTTCGCACCCTCCTTGACACCCTGGTCTATGTACCCCACCACTTTCTCGCGATGTTTCTCGCTAATCACCGGACCCATGTCCGTTGATTCGTCCAAGGGGTTGCCAACCTTAATCGCTGTAGCGGCTTCCATGAGCTTGTCCTTGATGGGCTGGTAGGCGTCACCGACTGCAAGGACGACCGAACCGGCAAGGCATCGCTGGCCGGCGCCGCCGTAGAGGGAGCCGATCATGTTGTCTATGGTCTTGTCTACGTCGGCGTCTGGCATGGCGACCATGAAGTTCTTGGCGCCACCCTGGCACTGGGCCCGCTTGCCATTGGCAGTGGCCCGCTGGTAGACGTACCTGGCGATAGCGGTTGAGCCGACGAAGGAGATAGCGCGGACGTCGGGGTTATCTAGGAGGGCGTCGACGGCTTCCTTGGCGCCATGCACCAAGTTCACCACGCCATTGGGAAAGCCCGCTTTGTCCATCAGGTCGAAGCAGAAGGACATGCTCAGAGGCACCTGCTCCGAGGGCTTGAGGACATAGGTGTTGCCGCAGGCGACGGCATAGGGAAGGAACCAGTGGGAAACCATGGCGGGGAAGTTGAAGGGAACAATGCCGGCACATACGCCGAGGGGCTGCCGGACGCAGTCTTCGTCGATGCTACGGGCTATATCTTCGAGGTTGTAGCCCATCATGAGGGAGTTAATACCAGCGGGAACCTCAACATTCTGGATGGCCCGACGGACCTCGCCGCGGGCGTCGCCGATAGACTTGCCGTTCTCCTGGCTGACTATGCGGGCAAGCTCCTCCCGGTTCTCCTCCATGAGGTTCTTGTAGGCCCAGAGTCGCTGCACGCGGTCGGGGGGAGGGGTCTCGCGCCAGGACCAGAAGGCGGATTGTGCAGCAGCGACTGCGGCGTTCACCTCTGAGGTGGTGGATAAGGGGACTTCGGCGATTACTCTGCCGCTGGCCGGTTCCTGGACGTCCAGCCAGTTTGCGGTGGAAGAGTCGGTCCATGAACCGTCGATATAGTTCTGCACCCTGCCGTAGTACTGCTTGACTTCGAGCAGGGCAGATTGAGACTGGGCCATTACGTGTATCCTCCAAAGAGATGCGAAAAGAAATAAGGGTCGGTGGGAATGTTACTGGGGGGTGGGGAGGGGGTCAAGCGGGTATGGGTATGAACTACTGGCTTCTGAGATCAGTTTCTTACCCAAACAGGGCGGGTGTTGCTTTCTCTATGAGGCCGGTGATGGACTGGGGGAAGATTCCGATGAGGAAGACGACGCCGACAAGGATGAGGAGGGCTGAACCGGTTATCTTCGGCATGGTGAGGGATTTTGAGCCCTCGGGGGCGGGTTTGATGTACATCTGGCGTATGACCATGAGGTAGTAGTAGACGGAGATGAGGCTGTTGACCACGGCGATGGCGACGAGCCAGATAAGGTCTTCTTTGGCGGCGGCAGCAAAGATGTAGAACTTTATGGTGAATCCGGCGAAGAAGGGCAGGCCAGCCAGGGAGAAGAGGCTTATTGTCAGGGCGAGGGCCAGGACGGGTGAACGCTTCGCGAGGCCAGCGTATTCCTCGATTTTCTCGTGGCCGGTGAGGTTGAAATAGATGATGACGCAGATGAAGGCGACAAAGGTAGTAGCGGCGTAGCCGACGAGGTAGAGAACGAGGGCGGTGGAGGCCATTTCGGAGAGTGCAGCTATGCCGACTAGCAGGAACCCGGCGTGGCCGATGCTGGAGTAGGCCAGCAGTCGCTTTATGTTCTTCTGGGAGATCGCCACTACGTTACCGACGGTCATGGTCACAGCGGCTATGGCGGCAACAATGGGCTTCCAATCGTCGATGACGGGTTCGAAGGCGACGGCGAAGAGGCGCAGCAGGAGTGCGAAGCTGGCGGCCTTGGAAGCGACGGACAGGTAGGCCGTCACGGGGAGGGGGGCGCCTTCGTAGACGTCGGGGGCCCACATGTGGAAGGGTACGGCGACGACCTTGAAACCGAAGCCGGCTATGAGCAGGACCAGGCCGGTTAGGAAGGCGAACTCCAGGTGCTCGCCTGCGCGGAGGGCGTCGGCCATGCCTTCGAAGGTGGTCGTGCCCAGGGCGCCGTAGATGAGGCTCATACCGTATAGCAAGACGCCCGAGGAGAAGGCCCCGATGAGGATGTATTTGACTCCGGCCTCGTTGGAGCGGGCCTCCCGCTTGGCGTAGGCAGCCATGATGTAGAGGCAGAAGCTGAGGAGCTCCAGGGAAATGTAGGCGGTGAGAAGCTCGTTGGCGGAGACCATCAGCATCATGCCCAGCACGGAGACCATGATGAGGCTGTAGAACTCTCCCGGATTCTCCAAGTGCTTTTTGACGAACTCTCGGGAGGCGATGACCATGACCACACCGACTATGGGCAGGAATACTTTGAAGAAGATAGCGTACTTATCTACGACGTAGATATTGGCGTATAGCGAGCCTTCGTTGCCGAGGAGGGTGAAGGCAGACCCGGCCGTGGCAAGGAGTCCGGCAACGGCGAGATAGGGAAGGATGCCCTTCTTGTCGTTGGGGATGAAGAGGTCGACGGTGAAGAGGACGAAGGCAAGCCCGACCAGAAGGAACTCGGGGACGAGAAGTGCGAAGTCGACGTTCATGCTACTGCGGCTACTCTATCGAGGATGGGGCCGATGCCCTGGTCGATGATCCGGGTGAAGGGCTGGGGATAGACGCCGCCGAATATGAGGACGGCGACGAGGGAGAGCATGGAGGCTTTTTCCAGAGGGGAGGCGTCGGGGAGGGATTCCCAGCGGGGGTCGAGGGGGCCGAAGAAAACCTTGGCGATGAGGCGCAGGATGTAGACGGCGGTGATTGCGGCGCCGATGATGCCGAAGACGGCCACTACGGGATAGGTCTTGAAGAGGCCCACGAATACGAGGAACTCGGCGATGAATCCGCTGAGGCCTGGGAGACCAAGGGAAGCAAGTCCGGCTACGGCGAAGAAGGATGCGGTAACGCCCATGCGCTTGGAGAGACCCTGGAAGACGGAGATGTCTCGGGTGTGGGCGCGGTCGTAGACGACGCCAACCAGGGCGAAGAAGAGGGCCGTCATTATGCCGTGGGAGAACATCTGGTAGACGGCTCCGGTAAGGCCCTGGGGATGCAGGGTCGCGATGCCCAGAAGGACGTATCCCATGTGGCTAACGCTGGAATAGCCGATGACGAACTTCAGGTCTCGCTGGGCGAGGGCCGACATTGCCCCATATACGACGTTAACCGTGGCCAGAATGACCAACACCAGTTGCCAGTCCTGCGCGCCTTCGGGGAGGAGGTCCAGGCCGACGCGGATGATGCCGAAGGCCCCGAGCTTCATAAGGACGCCAGCGTGGAGCATGCTGACGGAGGTCGGGGCAGCGACGTGGCCATCGGGGGACCAGGTGTGGAAGGGCCACAGGCCTGCGAGGACGCCGAAGCCAAACATCAATAGTGGGAACACGACACGCTGGAAGGTGGCGCTGTAACCGGCCTGTTCGAGTTCCAACAAGTTGAACGTCCCAAGGTCTGCATGGACGTAAATTGCAATTAGCCCCACCCATACCAGGACACTACTGGCTACCAGGTAGACGACGAGTTTGAGAGCGCCGTATTCCTTCCGGGTGCTGCCCCACACGCCGATGAGAAGATACATGGGAACCACTGCAAGTTCGTAGAAGAAGAACAGGAAGAAGAGGTCCAGGGAGAGGAATACGCCGTATACACCACAGACCAGGGCCATGAAGAGGGCAAAGAAGTCCTTGGCCCGGGGGGCGGTGTTCCAGGCCATGAATACGGCAGTAACCATGACGATGCCGGTGAGGAGAACCATGGGGGCGGCAATGCCGTCCATTGCCAAGTGAAAGGTAACGCCGAGGCCCGGGAGCCAGTTGTACTTCTCGGTCTCGAACTGGTAGCCGCCGAGGTTGTTGTCGTAGGCGACGAATAGGTAGATGGAAAGGGCGAGAGTCACGGCGGCGATGGCGGCCATGGAGTATTTCATCCACTCGCGCTTGTTCTCGGGGATGAGGACGGCGAGAACGCCGCCTGCAGCGGGGAGGAAGAGGAGGACTATGAGGATGTTGCCGTCCAGTTGAGTCTCCCTATGCGGCCAATGTGATGGCCACCACAAATATCAGGGTGCCTGCAGAAATCACGAGAACGTAGTTGGAGACCTGGCCCGTCTGGTGTCGGCGCAGAACCCGGCTTGCGAGGGCGGTGATCTTGCCTGAGCCATCAACGCCGGTATCGTTGACGACGTAGCGGTCGAACCAGGCCGTGGCGGCACCTGTGGCCAAGACTACGCGGTCAATTGCGCACTGGTAGGCGTCGTCAAGGTAGTACTTGTTGGTGGCGAGGGTCCGGACGGGGGCGAGGACTCGGTCTGCGGTGTCAGGTAGTTTCATGCCTTGCCTGTACAGGGCGAGACCTGTTGCAATGCCAAGGAGAGCGACTACCGAGGATATGGCAGCGAGTACGACGTGCTCGTGGAAGCTGTCGGCCTTGTCCAGGACGAAGCTGGCGAAGCCTGTGGCCTCGCCTGGGAGGCCGAAGACGTTGTCCAGCCAGTCGGGGGCAGTGAACCCAAAGACGAGGGTTAGAATACCGAGAAGGGCAATGGGGCTGGTCATTACGGCCGGAGCCTCATGGGCGGACTGGTTCTCGGGTTTGAGGTTACCGAAGAATACGAGCCAGACGAGCCGGGTCATGTAGAGGGCGCTGAGGAAGAAGGCCGCAATGGTGATGACAAGGGTGGCAGGATTGCCGTAGTTCCAGATGGCCTGGAGTATCTCGTCCTTGCTCCAGAAGCCGCTGAGGGGCGGGATACCAGAGAGGGCGAGGGCGGCGATAATGAACACAACGGTGGTTACGGGCATGCGGGAGCGGAGGCCGCCGAGGCGTCGGATGTCTACGTCTGAGTGTTCACCGACGGCGTGGAGGACGTTGCCGGCTCCGAGGAAGAGGAGGGCCTTGAAGAGGGCGTGGGTGGCCAGGTGGAACATGGCGGCGGCGAGAGCCCCGTGGCCCAAGGCCAATATCATGAAGCCAATCTGACTGACGGTAGAGTAGGCCAGGACGCGTTTTAGGTCGTTGGAGGTCAGGGCCATGGTGGCGCCCATGACGGCGGTGACCAAGCCTATGGCGATGACGAGCTCGCTGGCGGCGGGAGTCGCTTCAAAGAGGGGGAGCATGCGGGCGACGAGATAGACACCGGCGACGACCATTGTGGCGGCGTGGATGAGGGCGCTGACGGGGGTGGGGCCTTCCATGGCGTCGGGGAGCCAGACGTGGAGGGGGAACTGGGCCGACTTACCCATAGCACCGAGGAAGATGAGGATTGCGCTGAGGGTCATCACACCATCGCTCAGCGCTCCAGCTTCGACCGCGCTGAGGATATCGGGGATATGGAAAGTGTCCAACTTGTAGTACAGGAGCAGGATGCCGACTAGCAGGCCTACATCACCGATACGGGTGGTGATGAAGGCTTTCTTGGCGGCCTCGGCGGCGGAGCGGCGTTCGTACCAGAAGCCGATGAGCAGGTACGAACAGATTCCGACCAACTCCCAGCCTATGTAGAGGACAAGGAGGCTGTTGGTAAGGACAAGGCCCAGCATGGATGCGGCGAAGAGGGAGTGAACGGCGAAGTACCAGGCGAGTCGGGGCTGGCCGCGCATGTAGCCGAGGGAGTAAATCTGGACCAGCAGGGATACGAAGGTGATGACGCCCATCATCACCATTGCAACGGGGTCAAGGGTGAGGCCGAGGTTGAAGGCGCCGCCTCCGGCGTCGAACCACGAGACGGTGAAGTCGCGTTCGGCGCCGTTGATTAGGGAGTTGAGGAGGAACCAGAAGAGGACGAAGGAGAAGCCGATGGCACAGACGGCAAGGAGGACTCCGCTACTCGGTAGGGAACGTCGCAATAGAGCCGACAGGGCGAGGATGCCAAAGGCTCCGATACAGGCTGCGGGGGCCAGCCAGGCCCACTGCAGTCCGATCATTCCTGCGTCGCTCATAAAGTTGAGGTCACCATTTCATTCGGTTTAGCTCGTCGACGTTGACGGAGGATCGGTTCCTGTAGATTCGGAGGACGATACCAAGGGCCAGCCCGACCTCGGCGGCGGCGATGGTGATGACGAAGATTGCGAATATGAAACCGAGGTGTCGTTCGGTATCTCCTCGGGGGATTAGGTAGGTGGAAAAGGCGAGGAGGTTGATGTTGACGGCCTGGAGCATGAGCTCTATGGACATGAGGATGAGGACGGCATTCCGGCGCACGAGGACTCCATAGACGCCGACGGCAAAGAGGGCAGCGCCCAGGACAAGGTAATACTCGATGGCAATCAAGGGTTCGGGTTCCTACTCCTCGGGGCCGGGGCGGGAGATGACTATGGCTCCTATTAGGGCGATCAGGAGGACGAGGGAGGCGACCTCGAAGGGGATGGCCCACTGCTGAAAGAGGACCTCAGCAATGCCGGTGAAGCCGGGGCGCTGGGGGTCCTGGATGGGGTCGGGCCAGTCGGACAGGAGGAAGATGACGGTGAGCGCGGCGAATAGGGCTCCGGTAGCGAGGAAGGCGAGGACTCGCTGGTTGTTGTCGAGCCTTAGGGCGGACTCCCGGGCGCGGGTGAGCATGAGGGCGAAGAGGAGGAGGATGGTGATTGCGCCGCCGTAGATAAGGACCTGCACGATGGCGAGGAACTCGGCGAGGAGAAGGACGAACAGACCGGCGACCGCTAGAAGGGAAAGGATGAGGAAAAGGGCGGCGTGGACGACGTTGCGGGCGGTGACGGTACCGATGGCACCGATCATGGTCATGGCGGCGAGGATGAAGAAGAAGACGAGTACGGTAGTCACTATTCCTCGTCGGCCTCCGGGTCTACTTCGGAGTCTGGGTAGGCGGGGCCGTGTTCTTTTTCATAGGCATTGCCGAGGGCGTGGAGGGCGTCGAGGTCGGCCCAGAGGCCCCGGCGGCCGTACTGACCGATCTCGTGCTCCTGGGTCATGACTATGGCGTCGAAGTTGCAGACCTCAACGCATATCCCGCAGATGATGCAGCGGGACATGTCGAGCATGAAGTCATCGACCATCTTCTTACGCTTGCTTGTGCCCGCGGCGAAGTTCTCGTTGGGCTTCATGGTTACGTACATACAGTCGGTGGGGCAGTATCGGGCGCAGACCTGGCAGCCGACGCACTTGGACTCGCCAATTTCCTCGTCCCAGAGGAGGCCCGGGAAGCCCATGAAGCGGTCGGAGACGGGGAGATGCTCATCAGGATATTGAGCGGTGACGGGTCGTCTGATCATGGTCTTGATGGTGGTGGCGAGGCCCTTGAATACACCTATCATGTCGCGAGCTTCTCCCTGCGGGCTCTGAGGGCCTCTTCGAACTTGGCGGTACGGGCCCTCTGCCGCAGCCTGACTACGCCGCCGCTAACGACCAGCAGGGCTATGGACATCAGGAACATGGTCCAGGACGGCCAACCGTAGAAGGCGTAAATGCCGGTGAGCAGGATATTGACGAAGGTGAGGGGGATGAGAAACTGCCAGCAGATGGTCATCAGCTGGTCGATCCTGAACCTGGGGAGGGTGGCGCGGAGCCAGAAGATGGCCATGATTATCGCTGTAGTCTTGATGGCGAACCAGATGACGCCCGGGAGAAGGGGACCGCTCCAGCCGCCGAGGAAGAGGACGGTTCCCAAGGCCCCGATGGCGAAGGTGTTGGCGTACTCGGCGAGGAAGAACATGGACCAGTGCATGCCGCTGTACTCGACGTAGGGGCCACCGACGATTTCAGACTCGGCGGTGGGGATGTCGAAGGGGGTGCGTCCCAGCTCTGCGAGGCCGGCTACCAGGAAGATGACAAGGCCAAGGGGCTGTAGGTAGATGTAGGGGTAGCTGCCCTGGGCGTGGACAATCTCCCTCATGTCCAGGGTACCGGCGAGCATGACGACGGCGAGGATGACGAGAATAATGGGTAGTTCGTAGCTGATGAGCTGGGCGGCGGCTCGGGCGCCGCCGAGGAGGGCGTACTTGTTGTTGGAGCCCCAGCTGGCCATGAGGATGCCGACTATGGCAACGACGCTTACGGCGATGATGTAGAAGATGCCATATTCAAGGTTACGGACAACGAGGTCTTCGGTGAAGGGGATGGTAATCCAGAGGATGAAGGCGGGGACGAAGACGATGAGGGGAGCGATCCAGAAGGCTGACTTGTCTCGGACGGAGGGGGTGACGTCTTCCTTGAGGAGGAGCTTGAGGGCGTCGGCGATAGGTTGGAATATGCCGTGGAAGCCGGTGCGCATGGGGCCCATGCGCATCTGGATGCGGCCCAAGGCCTTGCGTTCAAGGTAGGTCAAAGCGAGGACTACGACTGTTATCAGGCCGATGACGGCCAGTACCTTGAGTATGGTGAAGAGCACGTCCTGCCAACTCAACGGTCAACGTCTCCCAAGACAATGTCTATGGAGCCGAGGATGACCACAGCGTCGGCGACGTAGGAGCCGATGAGCATGTGCCGAAGGGCTACAAGGTTGCAGAAGGAAGGGGTCCTCATCTTTATGCGGTGGGGCTTGTCCTTGCCGTCGCTGACAAGGTAGACGCCCATCTCACCTCGGGGGTTTTCCGTGCGGACGTAGACGTCTCCCTTGGGGGGACGGAGGGTGCGGGGGGTCTTGGCCATGATGGGCCCCCGGGGTATCCGGGCCACGGCCTGCTTAACTATCTTGAGGGACTCCCACATTTCCTCCATGCGGACCATGTAGCGGTCGAAGCAGTCTCCGGAGGCGCCTATAGGGACGTTGAAGTCGAAGTCGGGGTACATGAGGTAGGGGTCGTCTTTGCGCAGATCGTAGGTCGAGCCGGAGGCACGGAGGTTGGGGCCTGTGACGCCAAAGTCGATGGCGGTCTCTGCGTCAATGACGCCTACGCCGAGGGTGCGTTCAAGGAAAAGCTCGTTCTTGGAGAGGAGGGCTTCGCACTCGGTGATGCCTTTTTCGAGCATGGGGAGGAGGGAGTCAAGGCGCTGGTTAAAGTCATCTGGGAGATCTCGGAAAACGCCGCCGACACGGAAGTAGCCGTGCATCATCCGGGCGCCGCTGACGGACTCGAAGAGGGACTGCATCTGCTCGCGCTCGCGGAAGCCATAGAGGAAGGGGGTGACGGCTCCGCAGTCAGCGCCGAAGGCGCCGTAGAAGAGGAGGTGGCTGGCTATGCGATTCAGTTCGCACATTACGAGGCGGATGTACTGGGCACGTTCGGGGACTTCAAGTCCCATCAGTTTTTCGACGGCCATGACGTAAGGGAGCTCGTTGTTGAAGGAGGATACGTAGTCGAGTCTGTCGAAGAGGTCGACTATCTGGCGGTAGTCCTCAGCCTCGCAGAGCTTTTCCGAGCCCCGGTGGAGATAGCCTATATGGGGTTGGACGTCGACGATGTTCTCTCCGTCGACGGTGAGGACCATGCGGAAGACACCATGGGTGCTGGGGTGCTGGGGCCCCATGTTGAGCATCATGTCGACGGTGTCGAGGGATTGGTCGATGGTCACTGTGGCACCTTGATGTCGTCGGGGATCTGGATTTCGGAGAAGGGGTATTCCTTGCGGCCGGGAAATCCTTCGAAGCCTTCCCAGAGGAGGAGGGGTCGGGGGTCGGGGTGGCCGGTATAGACAACGCCGAAAAGCTCAGCGTTTTCGCGTTCGAACCATTCGGCAGCACGCCATACCGAGGATACTGAGTCGAATATGGGGTTGTCTTTGCGGGCGTCGGCTTTGAATACAGCGCTGTGCTTCAGGGCCGTGGAATACAGGTGGTACACAGTCTGAAAGGTCTCGTCGTATTCGACGAGGGACTGGCAACCGAGAAGGTCGAAGCTAAGCCTCGGGTCTTGCTTAGCGGCAAGGCAGATGCGTCCGGCATCGTTGGGGGCAATGGGCATTTCGACCTGGTTGAGGTTGAGGACGGGCTCCGACTCGGGAAAGACTTCTTTCAGAAGCTCCAAGATTGCGAGCGCCCTAGGGTCTGGGGGAGGAGGTGGGGGACCCTTTTTGCCTTTCGGCGGCATTGCTAAGTCCCGGCCTCCCCACGTTCACGCATGATCTTTTCCTGGAGTTTGATGATGCCGTCCATAAGGGCCTCGGGGCGAGGGGGACAGCCGGGGACATAGACATCCACAGGGATGATCTTGTCTACGCCCATTACGACGGAGTAGGACTTCTGGTAAGGGCCCCCAGCACTGGCGCAGCTACCCATGGCAATGACCCATTTCGGGGAGGGCATCTGTTCGTAGAGGAGCTTGATGGGGTCTTCCATCTTCTTGACTACGGTGCCGGCAACGATCATGAGGTCCGATTGCCTAGGGGAGGGCCACGGGACTATGCCGAACCTGTCCAGGTCATGGTGGGACATGAAGGTGCTTATCATTTCGATGGCGCAGCAGGCGAGGCCGAACTGCAGGGGCCAGAGGGAGGATTTACGGGCCATAGCGAAGATCTGGTCGGCCTTGGCGGTGATCACGCCGGGCGCGGCGGACTTGAAAAGGCTCTTCCCGGGCCAGTTGCGTCGGGCGCCGGGGGTTACTTCCATCGGAGCATCCCCTTGCGCCAGCTATATAGCAGGCCAAAGAGCAAGATGGCGATGAAGAGCATCATTTCGTAGAAGATGATGGGGCCGTTAGTCTTGAAGATGACCGCCCAAGGAAAGAGGAAGGCGGCCTCGACATCGAAGATTAGGAAGAGGATGGCGAAGATGTAGTAGCGGATGTGGATCTGGGACCAGAAGCGGCCAACGGGGGGAATGCCGCATTCGTAGGGGGTGTCCTTGGCCTCGGACTTGCTCTTCGGGGAGAGAAGCATGGAGGCGAGGAAACCGAATAGCACCATCAAAGTCCCTGCTATAACGGCGATGAGGACTGCGGTGTATTCGAGGGAGTATTGTTCCGGCACTTGCCTTATTTCGGTATCGAGGGCCCGGGAGCGGGAGTCGGTGTCATTTCCTCGCGCTCAGAGCCGTTTCCAGAGGTGTCAGCCCGGGGCAGATAAACCGTCCGTACGAGAAGCGGAATCGGTCTGAAATATACCAATGAGGAGGGTTGAACGTCAAGGAAAGAGGAGCATTGATGAGGCCGGGCGCTCCGGGAATAGTCAGCTAATCAGGGCCTTGATGAACAGGCCGATGCCGTAGCAGCCGATGAAGACGGGGACCATGCCAATGCTTGGTCGGATGCTTCTCTCGGTCCTTTCGAAGTAGAGTCGGGCGATGGCTGCGAGTACGAGAACTGTAATGATGATAGCAACGACAGTTGTAACGCCGAGGGCGACACCTATCACAAGGCCGGCGAGGGCCCAGATGGCGAGTTCAAAATTGGGGTGAAGGAAGGGGCCCAAGGAACGAATCCGAGGTGAATCGATCCTGGCCGCTTTTTTTCTTGGTCTATTGCCAGGGCTCAGATTAGCCTTCTATTCTCCAGATTTTTCTGGCTTTCGCGCTCGTCTGTGGTTTTGTCATCTATCAGAAGCTTTACCTTGTTCCAAATAGTCATCTCAATGGCGTCTATCGATTGACGGGCATCAATGACGAACCATCTTTCAGGCTCTCTCCTTGCCAGCCTCAGGTAGCCATCGCGGACTCTTTTGTGAAACGCCATTGCCTTGTTTTCGAATTTGCTCTGCCCTTCGTCATATATCCGCGGTTTGGTCATGGCCGGTTCTTCGCCACTACCAAAGGAGAGTTGAAGCATCCTCCGGGACAGGGCTTCACCAGGGTCCATGTCAAGCAGGATGGTAAGGTCAGGCATGATGTGCTTGGCAGCGATAGCGTTCATTGCCTGGATCTGTTCGAGTGTGGGACGACCCCTGGTGTCCTCATATCCGTAACCCTGATAGGCCAAGGTGGAATCAATGTAGCGGTCAACTATAACGATGGTCCCTTCCTGCAACTTCGGTTCGATGTGAGTGTGAACCAATTGAGCCCTAGAGGCGGAGAACAAGAACAGTTCCGAGACGGGAGTAAGGCTTGTCTCGCCCTTGATAAATGGCCTCAAAAACTCGCCGAGCCGCGTCCCTCCGGGCTCGCTGGCAGCGAAGCACTTGTATCCCATGCGCTGGAGGCGGCCAAGAAGCAGTCGCGCTTGAAGCGACTTGCCCGTGGCTTCCCCCCCTTCGAAAGAGATGAACAGTCTCATTAGATGTGACAGCCTGCCTAATAGGGGGCCGGGTTTCTCCTGGACGGCACGCTGCCGGATCGAGAGATGTTGACGTGGCGCCAAGGGTCAGTGCCAACGCTGTAGGATGAGAGATTGGAGCGCTCGGCGGTCTGATGCTGTAGGCGGCGGATGAAGCTACTCTGGGGGCTGAGGGCCACGGTCTCCTCTCCGGTCTCGATCATTCGGACCGCGTCCTCTGCCTCCCTGATAGCGGCATTGATTCCGTCTCCCTGCTTTTCGAGGCCGAATACGGACATCAGGTATTGTTCAATCTGGGTGACGCTGCTGCGGCGCAATACGAAGATGGGGACACCCTCAGCCTCGGCGGCTCTGAGGGCCTGGGGCCTCTTGCGGTAGTAGGTCTTAGTGGTTATCACAACATCAGCGTCACGGAAGCCCTCCACCAAGCTTACGGGTAGCTTGAGCTTCTTAATGACGCTTTCCAGACGTCCGCGATTGACGCCAAAGGAATAAATGCGAGAGATTCCGGCGAGGGCCCTAGGCTTTCGTTCGGGGGACTGGGAGGGGGCAGGGGCTTCGGCGCGGACGGCGGCTTTCTTGCCGACGGCCCCGTCTTCTTCAAGCCAACGTTCTTCGGGGGCGGCGGGCCGTTGGCGGAGGGTGGAGTCTACGGTGGCGGCAACATCAGGGTGGACGGCGACTTTTTCCCAACTTTGGATTTCGACGATAATGTCGAAGGTCGGGGGGGCTTTGCGTTCCAAGATGGACTTCTGAGTCCCTCTGCGGCGGGCTTCGTCATCGCCGAGGGTCACGGACTGGATGCCACCGATGAGGTCAGAGAGGGTCGGGTTCAGGATGAGGTTGTCGAGGTTGTTGCCATGGGCGGTGGCCACAAGCTGGACTCCCCGTTCTCCTATAGTTCGGGCGGCTGTGGCCTCAAGCTCGGTGCCGATTTCGTCAATGATGATGACCTGGGGCATGTGGTTTTCCACCGCTTCGATCATGACGGCGTGCTGGAGGGTGGGGGTGGGAACCTGGAGGCGTCGGGCGCGGCCGATGGCAGGATGGGGAATGTCACCGTCTCCGGCGATCTCGTTGGAGGTGTCGACGATGACGACGCGTTTACGCATGCCGTCGGCGAGGACCCGGGCGACTTCGCGAAGCATGGTAGTCTTGCCGACGCCGGGCCTTCCAAGGAGAAGAATGCTCTTCCCAGATTTGACCAGGTCTTCGATGATGGTAATCGTGCCGTATACGGCTCTGCCGACCCGGCAGGTAAGGCCCACTATCTTGCCCTTGCGGTTTCTGAGGGCGGAGATGCGGTGGAGGGTCCTTTCGATGCCGGCGCGGTTGTCATCACCGAAGCTGCCGATGCGCTGGACGACGTAGTCAAGGTCGTCATCCGAGACCTCAGAGTCGCAGAGGCAGACCTCACCGGTGGGGAAACGAGCCTCCGGTTTGCGACCCAGGTCCATAACCACTTCCAAGAGGTCTTTGGAGTCGGGCCTTAGCCGGAGGGGTCGCTGGAGGTGGGGGGGAAGGGCTTCAAGCAGCGCTTCCAGGTCATCGGTGATTTGCTTGTCTAGCACAGTCATCCCTTAGTGTTTGCTATTCGGCACCTATAGGGACCAGGGACGGCCTCTTAATCCGGGCGGTGACTCGTCGCACGGCCCTAGAGTACTCCTCAACTAAAGTATAGCCGCGAGCCTCCATAGCGACCATCAAGGAGTTTGCGAATTCCGAGGCGAGGCATAACAAGGTGTCCAAGTGGGACAGGCGGCTTTCGACCATGGGCAGCACATCTTCGAAGGAGACCGGAGACCCGGGCCTTATCATGACATTGAAATAGCCAAACCGTCCCTGCTCCCGGGTGCCGACCCAGCCGACGACCTGACCATGGTGGAGGACCAGGAACTGGCCAGCATTGCGACCTTGCCAATTGCGGTCTCGGGTCTGTTTCCAGTACTCCAGGGTCTGTCCCTCGACCTCGCGAACATGATAGGGAAAGACGGCGTTGTAGATCTGGTAGACGCTGAATTCATTGCCCCTGGTCACGGGCTGCAATGCAAGGCCGGGAACGCCAGGCTCGGTGGAGGAGGTGTTCCGGATGTTACGCCGGTATAGGTATTCCTGGAGGTAGAATGAGAATCCAGCGGCGCTAACGCCGTCACGGCAAGGGCTGGCGCCCACAATTCTCAAGAAAAGGCGGTCTACGCCTTTCTGCCCTGCGCCCAGTGTCAGGCCGTTGAGCAGATCCATTATGGAGTTTCGGGAGTCGGGGGGGGCGGCGAGGATGATGACCTCCCAGATCGTAGAGCCCCTCAGGTGTTGAGCGAGGGCGACTCCCCTTATCTTCAATCCTCTAGTCTGCACATAGGCATATCTGCGAGGCGCCAATCCCAGCAGCGGCTTGATGGAAACAAGGTCCATAACCCGAAACCGGACAGGATCCAACTCCCTGTGAGGCTTGGCCAGATTCTGCAGGTTACCAATGCCGGAGATAGCCAGCCTGATGAGATCGAACGGGTTGAAAGTCCTTATCATCTTCCCCGGAATCGACGGTATTCTGAGTGCTCTCGCGCTGAGAAGCTCCCTTCAACCTTGGCCCATTTGCAGGAACATGTTGTGGAACCGGGTGTCTTCAGTGAGTTCAGGGTGGAAGGAGGTAACCATGACGTTGTCCTGGCGAGCTGCGACGGGAGTGCCATCATTCAGACTGGAGATAAGCTCGACATCAGGGCCCATTCTTTCGATCCACGGGGCGCGGATGAAAACGGCGTGGAAGGGAGGGTCTCCGATGGCAGGTACGGGCAAGTCTGCTTCGAAGCTGTCGATCTGGGAGCCAAAGGCGTTTCTCCTGACGTCCAGGTCTATGAGGTCCATAGGTACCAAGACATCTCCGACGACGTGGCGGGAGGAGACGATCATACCAGCGCAGGTGCCCCACAGCGGTCTGCCCGACCGTACGAACCGCTTGATTGGGTCCACCAAGCCATAGATATCCATGAGCTTGGTGATGGTGGTGCTTTCACCGCCGGGGATGACGAGGGCATCGACATCGTCAAGCTGGTCGGGCAACCGGATTTCGGGGGCCTGGACACCCAAGTCCCTGAAAATCTTACAGTGCTCGGCGAAGTCTCCCTGGATAGCCAGGACTCCTACCTTCTCCATACGAGAAGGAACACCTCCGTGTGGCTACCAGCCCCTGGAAGCCAGGAGAGCCTCGGGGGGGAGGTCTTTGGCGGACATTCCCCTCATGGGTTCGCCGAGGCCTTCGGAGACGCGGGCTACGATATCGGGGTCCTGGTAGTGAGTGGTGGCTTCGACAATGGCCCTGGCGCGAGGGGCGGGGTCTTCCGACTTGAAGATACCGGAGCCGACGAAGACGCCTTCTGCACCGAGCTGCATTACGAGGGCGGCATCGGCGGGGGTGGCGACACCACCGGCGCAGAAGTTGACGACGGGGAGCTTGCCGGTTTCCCGGACCTCGGCGACAAGTTCTCGGGAGGCACGCATCTCCTCGGCGGCAACGGTGAGCTGGTCATCGTCCAGTTCACGTAGTTGGTCAATGCCGCCTAGGACGGAACGGAGGTGTTTGACCGCCTCTACGATGTCACCGGTGCCGGCCTCACCCTTGGTCCTGATCATGGCGGCGCCTTCGTCGATGCGGCGAAGGGCCTCGCCGAGGTTACGGCAGCCGCAGACGAAGGGGACGCGGAAGTTGTGCTTCCAGACGTGGTGCTTCTCATCGGCGGGGGTGAGGACTTCAGACTCGTCGATATAGTCGATGGCGATGGCTTCAAGGACCTGGGCTTCGGCGAAGTGGCCGATACGGCACTTGGCCATGACTGGGATAGTTACAGCATCCTTGATGTCCTTGATTATCCTGGGGTCCGACATCCTAGCGACGCCGCCGTCCTTCCGGATGTCGGCGGGGACCCGTTCGAGAGCCATAACGGCACATGCGCCGGCGTCCTCGGCGATTTTCGCCTGCTCGGGAGTGACGACATCCATGATAACGCCACCCTTGAGCATCTGGGCGAGCCCTGCCTTAACTTTCCAAGTCCCCTTGTCCATCTTTGCCCCTCCTTGAAGCCTTTCAGTCGGAATGAGTCGAGAGCCGGGTATTCAACATGAAAGTGTCAATAATTCTATCACAAAGCCATGGGAGATAAAGGCCGTTTCGGGACTGAGAAGTCTAGACCCTCGCGGCTCCAACGATGGTGGAGAGGATGTCCAATCCTTCCCGCTCCATGAACTTGCGGATGCCGTCGGCGACTTCGATGCAGGCCGTGGGGTTCGTGAAATTGGCGGTGCCGACCTGCACGGCCATTGCTCCTGCCATGATGAACTCCAGGGCGTCCTGGGCATTGGCGATGCCGCCCATTCCAATAACGGGAACGTCCACTGCGCCCGCAGCCTTGTAGACCATGGCAAGGGCCAAGGGCTTGATGGCGGGCCCCGATAGGCCGCCGGTCACCGTGCTCAAGGCGGGTCTGCGCCTGGGGACGTCTATGGAGAGGCCCACAAAGGTGTTCACAAGCGAGATGCAGTCGGCGCCACTGTCTACGACGGCCCTGCAGATTTGAGTGATATCGGTGACGTTGGGGGTCAGCTTGACCATTACGGGAAGGGAGGAGGACTTTTTGACGGTTTGGGTGACTCGGGCGGCGGCAAGGGCGTCGACGCCGAATTCCAGACCTCCGCGTTCCACGTTGGGGCAGCCTATGTTCACTTCCAGGGCGCTGATGCCGGGTCGGCCGTCCAGGATGCGGGCGATTTCACCGAACTCGGCGGCGGTCTCGCCAGAGATGTTGGCGATGACTTTTATGGGCCAGGTTGCCCAGATAGGAGCGAGATCCTCTGCGGCGGCCTCTGCTCCGACATTCTGAAGGCCGATGGTATTAAGGAGGCCCGATGCGGTCTCGGCGAGGCGGGGTTGGGGGTTGCCGAGGCGGGGGCGTCGGGTGATGCCCTTGCAGACTATGGCACCAATCCGAGAAAGGTCCGAGACCTGTCCTAACTCCTTGCCGTAGGCAACGGTCCCCGACGCACCGATAACGGGGTTGGTTATCACCAGCCCGCCGGGATGCAGAGGAGCGAGGTTGACCGAAAGGTCCCTCTTTACGGCTGTTGTCATCTAGTTATCGGAGAAATTGCCAGCGAAACTCCAGGAATCGAAGAAGTCCTGGCCGTCATCCATGCCGGAGGGAACAGGCAGGCCTTCACCGAGCTCAGGCAAGGGTTCTTTTTCGAGTTCAAGGAGCTCGGGGATGTTGAGTCGGGCGGGGATGAGCCGCCCGATTATCACGTTCTCCTTCAGGCCGAGCAGATGGTCCTTGCTACCGCGCAGGGCTGCCTCTGTGAGGATCTTGGTAGTCTCCTGGAAGGAAGCGGCCGCGAGGAAGCTCTCCGTGTTGAGGGAGGCCTTGGTGACGCCGAGGAGGATGGGCTGGGCTATGGCGGGCTCGCCGCCTTCGGCGAGGACATTGGCGTTGTCCTCCAAGTAAACCTGCCGGTCTACGAGTTCGCCGGGAAGGAGGTGGGTGTCACCCTGGGAGTCGATGCGGACTTTGCGGAGCATCTGCCGGACAATAACTTCGATGTGCT
Source organism: Dehalococcoidia bacterium (assembly GCA_965207225.1). Lineage (GTDB taxonomy): Bacteria > Chloroflexota > Dehalococcoidia > Plut-88900 > Plut-88900 > Plut-88900. Next base: position 709,807 of record CBDBLV010000005.1, on the reverse strand, counting down.
TGTCGTTTATGTTCACACCCTGGGACTTGTAGACCTTCTGGACCTCCCGGACGAGGTACTGCTGCACGGCGTCGGTTCCCATGATCCTGAGGATGTCCTGAGGGTTAATGGGCCCCTCTGTGAGCTGCTGTCCTGCTGAAACCGCTTCACCTTCTTCTACGAGCAACCTGGTGGTGGCAGGAACGGGGTACTCCCGACGGTCCTGCTCTTCGTAGGTGACGACTATGCGGTCATCTTCGAACTCCACAGTTCCGGGGGTGCGTGCGAGGATCACCTTGTCGGGGAGGACGGTCTCCGGGTCTTCCTCTGAGTGCTGGCCCGCCAATGCAGTATCCGATTCGACGTGCTGGCCGGACTGGACCAGGGGCTTGTACCCCTCGGGGAGGGGGTATTCTTCGGTGTACTGTTCCGTGCTCACTGTGACGATCTTGCGGGTGTCCTCGTCCTGTTCGACCTGAACGATACTGTCCATTTCGGCAAGGATGGACTGGCCCTTGGGGGCACGGACCTCGAAGAGTTCCTCCACCCTTGGCAGACCGCTGGTGATGTCCATGCCGCCTGCTACGCCACCAGTGTGGAAGGTACGCATGGTGAGCTGGGTGCCGGGCTCTCCGATGCTTTGGGCAGCAATGACGCCCACAGCTTCGCCAATTTCGACGAGGTCGCCCCTGGCGGGGCTCCATCCGTAGCATATCTTGCAGAGGCCTCGCTTGGCCTCACAACCAAGGGGCGAGCGAACGAAGACCCGGGTGACGCCCGCTTCCTCAATTTCCTGGGCGACGCGCTCGTCTATCTCGACGCCACTGTCCACTATAACTTCTCCGGTCTCCGGGTTGGGCACGGGTCCAGCGGTGTAGCGAGAGACGATCCACTCGGAGAGGGAGCCAAGAATGGCGGTCTCCGGGTCGTAGTTGATCCAGATGCCGGAGGCGGTGCCACAGTCGTCCTCAGTGATTATGACCTCCTGGGCAACGTCGATTAGGCGTCGCGTCAGGTAGCCGCTGTCGGCGGTGCGGAGAGCGGTGTCGGCGAGACCCTTGCGGGCGCCGTGGGTGGAGATGAAGTACTCCAGGACGGTGAGGCCCTCCTTAAAGCTGGAGCGAATGGGGAGGTCCATGATGCGGCCTCGGGGGTCGGTCATTAGACCCCTCATTCCAGCCATCTGCTTGACCTGGGAGATATTACCCTTGGCCCCGGAGTCGGCCATCATGTAGATGGAGCCGTAGGAAGGGAGTACTTCCTGGATGATTTCCTGCACCTTGGAGTCGGCCTGGCTCCAGATTTCGACGGAGTTCTTGTAGAGCTCATCGTCGGTTATGAGGCCCATATCGTACTGGGCCTTTTCCTCGGCGATGCGTTCATCGGCTTCACTGAGTACTTCGGCCTTGGCCTCGGGTACCTTGAGGTCGGTGGCGGCGATGCTCATGCCGGAGGTGGTTGCATAGCTGAAGCCGAGGCGTTTGATGTCATCGAGGACTATGGCGGTGGCTTCTGAACCGATTAGCTGGTAGCACTCGGCGGCGATCTCCTTGAGGACTTTCCTGTCGACGACCTCGTTACGGAAGCCGATCTCGTCGGGGAGGATATCGTTGAATAGGATACGGCCCACAGTGGTGACAAGCCTCTCACCGCAGCCCTGGGAGACCTCTATTTCTTGATGGAGGCTGATCTGGTCGAGATCATAGGCAAGGCGCGAGTCTTCGTGGCTGCGGAAGATCCGACGTTCGCCCTCGGGGATGGGTTTGAGGAGGGTCATGTAGTAGCAGCCCAGAACGATATCGAGGGTGGGGGCGGTGATGGGCTCCCGGGAGCTGGGGGAGAGCATGTTCTTGGTGCTGAGCATGGCGTGCTCTGCTTCAATGACGGCGGCCCGGGAGAGGGGAAGGTGAACAGCCATCTGGTCGCCGTCGAAGTCGGCGTTAAAGGCTGTACAAACCAAGGGGTGAAGCTGAATGGCGCTGCCGTCGATGAGGACAGGCCAGAAGGCCTGGATACCGAGGCGATGGAGGGTCGGGGCACGGTTAAGTAGGACGGGTCTTTCCTGGGTAACCTCTTCAAGGACGTCCCAGACCTCGGGCCTTGTGCGTTCAACCATGCGCTTAGCGCTCTTGATGTTGTGAGCAAGGCCCTTCATGACGAGGCGCTGCATGACGAAGGGCTTGAAAAGCTCAAGGGCCATGCGCTTGGGTAGGCCGCACTGGTCGAGGCGAAGGTTGGGGCCGACAACAATTACGGAGCGGCCACTATAGTCGACCCGCTTGCCGAGGAGGTTCTGGCGGAATCGGCCCTGCTTGCCCCTGAGCATGTCAGAGAGGGACTTCAGCTTGTGATTGTGACTGCCAGCAATGGCGCGGCCACGGCGGCCGTTGTCTATGAGGGCGTCAACAGCTTCCTGGAGCATCCGCTTTTCGTTACGGATAATGATCTCCGGTGCGCCTAGTTCGAGGAGTCTCTTGAGCCGGTTGTTTCGGTTGATTACCCGGCGGTAGAGGTCGTTAAGGTCGCTGGTGGCGAAGCGACCACCATCCAGCTGGACCATGGGTCGGAGGTCGGGGGGGAGGACGGGAAGGACGGTCATGATCATCCACTCGGGGCGGTTGCCGCTCTTGTAGAGGGCATCGACGACGCGAAGGCGCTTGGTGGCCTTCTTGTACCTCTGGCCGGAAGTGGAGTTGATCTCGGTCTTTAGGTTCTCCCGGAGTTCAGTCATATCGAGGTTCTGGAGGATTTCCAGTATGGCCTCGGCGCCCATTCCGGCGGTGAAGATGGAGCCATGCCGTTCCTTGAGTTCCCGGTAGTGGGCCTCGGTGAGCATCATGAGGGGCTTGAGTTCCTGGAGCTCGTCCAGTTTTTTCTTGGAGTCAGCTTTTAGGGTGTCGCGCTCCTCCGCCATCCTCCGTTTAACATCGTTGATCTGCTCTACGGCGCGGTCTGACTGTTCGCCAATCTGCTTTTCGTAGCTGGAGGATGCGGCGTTTCTGTCGGTCTCTGCGGCGGTGTGAACTTCTTCGAGCCTGACGTCTAGGGCCTGGCCCAGGGCGTCCAGACTGGCCTCCGAAACTTCCTGGCCTTCTTCTACGATGGTGTGGCTATTGAGGGTAAGGGCACTATCCGAAGTCTTGCCCATCATCTCGGAGAGCTGGGCTTCGAGTTCCTCGGCTGTCTCACGGATGCGGTGTGCTTCTTCCCGGGCCTTTTCGGCTAGGGACTCAAGCTCGGCGTCCCGGCGGCGTTCCAGGTCGGCCTTTGCGCTGGCGGCTATGGCCTGTACGCCTTCGATGGCCTCGGAGGTCTGCTGGGCGAGCTTTTCCTTTTCGAGCTCTGCGGTCTCGGCGACGTCTTTGAGGGCACGGTCACGGGCGTCAGTGTCGACGCTGGTGACGGTGTACTGGGCGAAGTAGAGGATGCGTTCCAGGGTGCGAGGCGATACGTCCAGCAGAAGACCAAGCCTGCTGGGGGTACCCTTTACATACCAGATGTGGCTGACGGGTGCGGCCAGGCGGATGTGGCCCATGCGCTCCCGCCGGACCTTGGACCGGGCGACCTCCACACCACAGCGGTCGCAGATTATGCCCTTGTAACGGACTCTCTTGTACTTGCCACAGTAGCATTCGAAGTCCTTGGTGGGGCCGAAGGTGCGTTCGCAGAAGAGACCGTCTTTCTCGGGCTTCAGGGTCCGGTAGTTGATGGTCTCGGGCTTGGTGACCTCACCGTAAGACCATTGCATGATCTGCTCCGGAGAAGCCAGAGAGATGCGGATAGCATTGAAGTTCTCAGTCTCGACTCCCTTGATGTCAGTGACCATGGGCTATAACACCTCTTCTTGTTCGGACTGTTCGGCGTCTGATTCGTCGGGATCGGGACCGAGCTGGGCCATGATGTCCAACTCTCCGGACAGGCCATCCTCGGACTCGTCCAGGCCGTCATCGAGGAGGGAGTCCTCGGTTTCTTCGCTGAGGAGCTCGACGGAGAGGCCAAGGCTCTGGAGTTCTTTCTGGAGGACCCTGAAGGACTCGGGGACGCCGGGCTGGAATACGTCCTCGCCCTTGACTATGGATTCGTAAGTTTTGACGCGACCTGCAACGTCGTCGGACTTGACGGTCAGCATTTCCTGGAGAAGATGGGCGGCGCTGTAGGCCTCCAGGGCCCACACCTCCATCTCTCCGAAGCGCTGTCCACCGAACTGGGCCTTACCACCTAGGGGCTGCTGGGTGATGAGGGAGTAGGGCCCCGTGGACCGGGCATGGATCTTGTCCTCGACCAGGTGTATAAGCTTCATCATGTAGATGGGCCCAACGGTTATTGGCTGGTCGAAGGGTTCGCCGGTGCGGCCGTCCCGGAGGAGGGTCTTGCCGAAGAAGGGGGGTATGAGGTCCTGGTCGGAGATGGCCTGGGTGAGCCTGGAATTGAGCTCGTCGGGGCCGGCGTTCGAAACATCGACACCCAGTTCCTCGAACCAGAGCTTCAAGCAGACCTCTCTGGGCAAGCCAGGGCTGTCATCGCCCATGACCTGAGCTCCGTCGAAACCTTTCTGATTCAGCCAATCGATAGCTACCTGTCCGTTCTGGGGGCCGGCACCGTTTCCGGGATGGGAGAGGGAGGATTCAGCGCGGTCGATGATCCACATCTTGGAGAGGGCATCTTCGATTGAGGTGTCGCTGGCGCCGTCGAAGACAGGTGTGGTGACCTTGAAGCCGAGGGCCTGGGCGGCGAGACCGAGGTGGGTCTCCAAGATCTGGCCGAGGTTCATCCGGGAGGGGACACCGATGGGGTTGAGGACGATATCGATGGGGGTGCCATCGGGGAGGAAGGGCATTTCTTCTTCGGGGAGGATGACGGCTATGACGCCCTTATTGCCGTGGCGTCCGGCCATTTTGTCGCCCTCTGCGATCTTCCGGGTGTGGGCTACCCAGACTCGAACCATCTGGTTAACGCCGGGCGCCAGCTCGTCTTTATCGTCGCGGGTAAATTTCTTAACGTCGATGACTTTGCCCTGTTCGCCGTGGGGGACACGGAGGCAGGTGTCCTTCACCTCCCGTGCCTTTTCGCCGAAGATTGCACGGAGGAGTTTTTCTTCGGCGGTGAGCTCGGTCTCACCCTTGGGGGTGATTTTGCCGACCAGGATGTCGCCGGGGCCGACCACGGCACCGATCCTAATGATGCCTTCCTCGTCGAGGTCGGCGAGGCTTTCTTCACCCACGTTGGGTATGTCCTGGGTAATCTCCTCGGGGCCGAGCTTGGTGTCCCGGGCCTCTACTTCGTGCTTTTCAATATGGATGGAGGTGAACTTGTCCTCCCTGACGACTCGTTCGCTGATGACAATGGCGTCTTCGTAGTTGTAGCCCTCCCAACTCATGAAGGCGCAGAGAACATTCTGGCCGAGAGCGAGCTCTCCCCTCTCGGTGGACGAGCTATCGGCGAGGACCTGGCCGCGACGCACCTTGTCGCCCTTGCGGACAATGGGCCTCTGGTTTATGCAGGTGCCCTGGTTGCTACGCATGAACTTGAGAAGTGAGTACTCCCGCAGGCCACCTTCGTCTTCCTTGACCATGATGGCGTCCCCGGAGACGGACACGACGATGCCATCAGCAGCGGCGACGCAGACCTGGCCGCTGTCCTTGGCGACGTAGGCCTCCATGCCTGTACCGATAAGGGGGGACTCGGGGCGGAGGAGGGGGACGGCCTGCCTTTGCATGTTGGAGCCCATGAGAGCACGGTTGGCATCGTCGTGTTCCAGGAAGGGAATCAGGGAGGTGGACACGCTTACGATCTGCTTGGGGGACACGTCCATGAAGTCGACGCGTTCGGGGGTCTCTATCCTGGTGGACTCACCGAAACGGGCTTCGATTCTGTCGGTGGTGAACTGGTTCTGGTCGTCAAGGGGCGAGTTGGCCTGGGCAATGACAAACTGCTCTTCTTCATCGGCAGCCAGGTAGTCGATCTTTGAAGAAACGAAGGGCTGGACCTTGACGGTGACGCCCTCGAGTTTCTTTATTCTGGTGGCCAAGGCCTTGGAAATCACCCTGCCAGCCTTGGCGATTGCCTTGCCGTCGGTGCCCATGACCTTTTCGGTGAGGGTCTTGCCCAGCAGTTCCTCGGAATCGCAGGGGACCTCCGTTAGCACTCTGCGGTAAGGAGTCTCTATGAAACCGTATTCATTGATAATGGAATAGGTGGCGAGGGAGCCAAGGAGGCCGATGTTGGGGCCTTCCGGGGTTTCGATGGGGCAGATGCGGCCATAGTGGGAGTGATGGACGTCCCGGACGTCGAAGCCGGCGCGTTCCCTGGATAGTCCGCCGGGGCCGAGGGTTGAGAGGCGGCGCTTGTGGGTGAGCTCGGCGAGGGGGTTGGTCTGGTCCATGAACTGGGAAAGCTGGGAGCCGCCGAAGAATTCCTTTATGGCAGCTACGATAGGTCGGACGTTGACCAGGGCCTGGGCCATGGCGGTCTCGGCCTCTGTAAGGGTCATGCGCTCACGGACTACCCGCTCCATACGCATGAGGCCGATGCGGAACTGGTTCTGGATAAGCTCGCCGACACCCTTCACCCGCCGGTTGCCCAGGTGGTCGATGTCGTCGACGGTGTCCTTGCCCTGGTTGACCAGGATGACCTTGCGAACGATTGCAAGGAGATCTTCATTGTTGAGGGCGCGGTTGCTGAGGACTTCGATGACCTTGTCGGCTTTGTCTTCGGGAAGGAGGGAGCGGACGGCGTCTTCATCGACGATGCCGGGGGCCACGACAGGGTAGACTTTTCGAGCTTCATCGTCATCCAAGCCTGCGGCCTTGAGGAGTTCCGTGCCGAGCCTCTTGTTGACCTTGTAACGGCCAACCTTCCCGAAGTCGTAGCGGCGGGGGTTGAAGAAGAGGGCCTTGAGGAGGTTTTCGGCGTTTTCGACGGTGGGGGGCTCGCCGGGGCGGATGCGGCGGTAGAGTTCGATAAGGGCTTCTTCACGGGACTCGATGCCGCCGTCTTTTTCGAGAGTCCTTTCAATGTAGGAATGTTCGTCATCAAGGTCGATGTCTTTGAAGAGCTCCCTGATGGACTTATTTTCCCCGTAGCCGATGCAACGGAGCAGGGTAGTGACAGGGATCTTTCTCTTCCTATCGACCTTGGCAGAGATGAGGTTCTTGTTGCTGGTCTCCAGTTCGAGCCAAGCGCCCCGGTTGGGTATGAGCTTGGCGGAGCAGAGGCCACGGCCGGTTGAGGGGTCGGTGTCCGTGGTGAAGTAGACGCCGGGGGACCGGACGAGCTGGCTGACTACCACACGCTCGGCGCCGTTGATGATGAAGGTACCCTGGGAGGTCATAAGGGGGATGTCCCCCATGAACAATTCCTGCTCCTTGACCTCGCCGGTCTGCTTGATTACAAGCTGGACCTTGACGTAGAGGGGGGCTGCGTAAGTGGCGTCCCGGAGACGGCATTCACTCTCGTCGTACTTGGGGAAGTGCTTCTTATGGCAGTCGGGGTTGCCCAAGGGGCAGGGGAGGGGTTCGCCGTCCGCGTCGATGTCCTTGGTGGGATCCCGGAACTCGTAGTCGAGGAAGTGGAGGTCGAACCTGCCGCCGGCGTAGTCGGAGATAGGCGAGACCTTTTCGAAGAGTTCCTTGAGGCCTTCTTTACGGAACCATTCGTAGGAGTCCAGCTGGACGAGGATCAGGCTGGGAATTTCGAGGACTTCGGGGAGCTTGGCGAAGGAGACACGGGAGCGGTCGAGGGCTTCGGGCGCGGGGAGAGTGGAGACCATCGCGGCTAGAACCTCCAAGGCAAACGGATATTAAAATACCTATGCCTAAACTAGGTGAGGGGTGAGTACAATTGGTCAGCTGGGGGGGCTGAGCTAGGAATGGGGCAGGGGCCCACGCAGTACTGCATTCGACCTGCCATGATAGCACCCTTTGTCAAGGTTGTCAACAGGGCGAACCGGCCCGACAGATTAGTGATGCGCCAGGGCTTTCTTCAGTTGCTGGGTTTTGATTGTTTTGCGTTTTCAAGCACGGCTTTGATTGTTTAAGGGAAATCAACACTTGGCTCTTCACTCTAGCCTCGCCTCCCCGCTCGTACTTCGACTACGCTCAGCATGAGCGGCCGCACCCGTGGGATGGATTCCCGATCAGGGTCGGGAATGGCGGTTGAGGTCGGTTATTCGGTTTTGGGGTCTCGGTTTTCGTTTTGTCTGTTTTGGAGAGGGTCGGCGATGGAAGGTCCGGGACTCAGTTTCAGGGGGCGGGAGGCCAGCCTGGTTCAGCCCCGTGTTCCTGTTGTTACGTGGCAGACAAGCGAGGACTTCTCGCCAGAGGGCATCTCTACCACCAGTTTTTCAGTTTGGCTCGACCCACTCGGAGGGGTGGGGAACACGTTTTCTCGCTGCCGTCGCTGGGTTAATGGGAATCTCCGAGGGGAACGACGGGGGAGATTTTTCCAAGGGCCATAAGGCCCGAGGTTTTTCGGCAGGGCTCCTATATGAGGGGCGTGCCGGTTAATGTTGTGGACCTTCCATCGCCTGGATGGGTGGGGAAGGGGCACGGGACCCGAAGGGATGAGGAGATGGCGCTGTTCGCTTGTGCCGCAACCTTCCTGCCTCGCAAGGGGGGCGATTGGCCGGTCGCCTCCCTATGGGAGGCGAGAGGTATTGGGATGGGCTAGGGCGTTGAGTCCTCGGGTGGGGTCTCGGGGGCTTCCCTAAGTTTTTGGTTCCTCCTTTTATTTTCAGATATTTGTTCGACCGCAGGATATGATAGTGCTGTCGGACAGGTGTGTCAAGAGCAAATGTGCGGCTTTTGGGAGGAATATCCCCCCGGCCCCTTGGTCCTCCTCTCCCTTAGGGCCTATAAGGGAGAGGGGGAAAGAAGAACAGAGGCCCACGTGGGTGCGCTGCACCCACGTGGGCCTCTAGTTCAGTACTGGGGATAAAGAAAGGACACAATTCCTCGCCACCCCGGGATGATTATGGGTCCCACCCGCCCGTCCTGTTTTATTGACATATCAAAAATGCAGTGCATTTTTGATATGTCTTTGCCAAGGGAGGAGACAGGTAGGTGTGAGGGTGGCAATGAGTAGGGTGGGTTTGGGGAGGGGGTTAGATGTGGATTGCCGGGATGCAGGCGATCATTTAGGAGGGATGGATTCCCCTGCCTTCGCAGGGGCAGGCTCTGCCTCCGCAGGAATGACGTGTAAGCGAGTGGCTGATTGCAGGGGACGAGGTGGGTGACGGAGGGGTGCTGCAGATCCCCGCGGGGCATCGGGATGGGAAGGGGGATGTCGGGGTGAGAGGGGAGGCAAGGGTGACGGGTCCGACGCAACTCGGGGTGGGTGGCCCGTCCGCCGGGGAGGATGCCCACTAGGGACATCCCTGCAGTTAAGGAGGCATTGGAATGGGAGGGAAGAGAGAGTCACTTTGGAGGTGGAGTTGGGGTTTTCGGCGCGGGGGGCCTGTGCTATTATCGGAGCACAGATTCCGGCCATTGGTGGCATGTCTCCCCTTGATCTAAGCCTTCTCATCGAGCCCCCTTATCGCGACAAGTTGGACGAAGCATTGATAGAGAAAGCCGTGTCCTGCGCCCTGGACACAGAGGGTGCCAGATACGCCACTGAAGTGGCGGTGGCGGTGACGGGGGACGAGGAGGTGGCGGAGCTTAATGCACGGTTCAGGGGCAAGGAGGGGACGACGGACGTACTGTCGTTCGCGATGACGGGCGGGGAGGTTGGGGAGGGGGGATTCGTGAGCCCACCGAGCGGCAAGCAGGACCTGGGAGAAGTGATAATCTCTTATCCGCAGGCCCAACGACAGGCCGAGGGTCTAGGGCACGAGACCAAAGACGAGATTGCGTTCCTGACGATCCACGGCGTGTTTCACCTTCTGGGTTACGACCACGAAATAGTCTCCGAGGCGGAGCTAATGAAAGAGATGGAGACCAGGGCGCTGGGCAAGATGGGAATTGAGAGAAGTTCGCTATCTCCGGAGCGAAGCTGATGGTCTCGGAAGTGCTGTACAGGAAGTGGCGGCCGCAGACGCTGGCGGGGGTGGTGGGGCAGGAGCACGTCACGCGGACGCTTTTGAACGCGCTAGCCCAAGGCCGGGTGGCGCACGCGTACCTGTTTTGCGGGCCCCGGGGGACGGGGAAGACGAGCACGGCGCGGATCCTGGCAAAGGCGGTGAACTGCTCACGGAACGGGAAGGGGGAGCCGTGCAATGAGTGTGTCCAGTGCGTCGGGGTGAGCCAGGGAAGTGCATTGGACCTTATCGAAATTGATGCGGCGTCCAACCGCGGAATTGACGAGGTGCGGGAGCTGAGGGAGAGGGTGAACTACTCGCCGGCGGAGGCGCCTTTCAAGGTCTACATCATAGACGAAGTACACATGATGACCACACCGGCATTCAACGCCCTGTTGAAGGTGCTGGAAGAGCCGCCGGGACATGTGATCTTCATCCTGGCCACAACGGAGGCGCACAGGCTGCCTGTGACAATCGTGTCCCGGTGCCAGCGGTTCGACTTCCGGCGGTTAAGCCAGGGGGCGGTAGAGGGTCGGTTGAGGGAGCTTTGCGAGGACGAGGGGGTGACGATCGGAGACTGGGCGATGAAGTCGATAGTGAGGGCGTCGGAGGGGAGTCTGCGGGATGCGGAGAACCTGCTGGAGCAGCTTATCGTCTCATACGGGACGAATATCGAGGCGGAGCATTTGAAGGAGCTGTTGGGGGTGTCGTCGGGGCTGCCGATCGTTGAGATTGCCGAGGGGATGCTGGCGGGAGACCTGCCGGGGGCTCTACGGGCGTTGCACGGGGTGGCGGAGCAGGGTCTGAACCTGAGGCACTTCCACCGTGAGATGCAGGAGCATTTACGTCGTCTGCTGTTGATAAAGGCCGGGGCCGGAGACGTAATCGAGATGCCGGAGGAGGAGCTGGAAGGGACGAGGGAGCAGGCTTCGAGGTCTGACATCGAGACTTTGCAGAGGGCATTGGCATCCTGGAGCAGGGCGAATGTGAAGACTGATTCGTCGGGGGGGATGTACCTGGAGATGGCCGTCATCGAGGTGGCGCTAGGTGCGGCGGAATCGACATCAGTGGAAACAAGGGTGGCAGCAAGAGAGCCAACGAGAAAACCAGCAACGGTTGGAACGCCGAGAGGGGGCATTCCGGCTCCCATTGAGCCAGTGAAGCCAAGGCCCCGGGCGGCGGAAGCCAAGCCGGCTGTGGCGGCAACCGACAATGGGACATCCGAGGCTCCAGCCGAGTTGGAAGAGCCAGTAAGGCCGATGAAAGTTGCAGATTTGCAGCCGGCACCAGTCTCGCAGGAGAGCGGGGACATATCCGACTTCAAGGAGAAGTGGCCGGCACTGGTAGATGCATTGAGGGGGGTCGGGTCAAAGGGGAGCCTGGATGCCTTGCTGAGAAGCGCGTGCGAGCCGGTGGCCCTGGAAGGCGATACGCTGGTAATCGGCTTCTACCACGAGTTTCACAAGAACAAGATCGACGACCCGAAGTACCGGCACCTGGTTGAGAAGAAGGTCAACGACGTATTCGGGGGGCCATACCGGATCCGGTGCGACCTGGTGGGCAAGAACAACCCCACCCCAGCCCCGACCTACCGAGACGCGGGTCCCGAGATCCGGGAGCCTGCTCCTGCTAACGGCGGGTACGGCCAACAGCAGGCGCCGTCGGGCGCCAATGACGTATCGGTGGCTTCGGTGTCGGAGCAGGGCCCTGGGCCGCTGGTGAAGGCGGCGCTGGAGATGGGAGCGCGGATCATCGAGAAGGGCTAGGAACCGGCAACCGGCATTTACCAGGAGCAGAGAATGAACAGGCAATTCCGAAGACAGATGAAGCAGATGCAGGACGTGCAGGCGATGCTTGCCAAGGCACAGGATGAGCTGGCGGAGAAGGAGGTGGAAGCTAGCGTGGGAGGGGGCATGGTGAAGGTGGTGATGAACGGCAAGCAGGAGATGAAGTCGATAACGATATCGCCGGACGTGGTGGACCCGGAGGACGTGGAGATGCTGCAGGACCTGGTACAGGCGGCGGTGAGCGAGGCGATCGAGAAGTCGCAGGGCCTGGCGTCGAGCCACCTGGGAGGTCTGACGGCGGGCCTCAATATCCCGGGGATGTAGGGGGCGGGGCAGTCGATGGCCAGCTCTCCGACGTCGCCGGCGGTGACCCGGCTGATAGAGGCGTTCCACCGGCTGCCGGGGATCGGGCCGAAGACTGCACAGAGGCTGACCTATCACCTGGTGCGGCTGCCGGATGAGGAGGCCCGGGCGCTGTCCGAGGCGATCATGGCGGTGAAGGAGCTGACAACGCTGTGCGCCTCGTGCCAGAACATTGCTGAGACTGAAGTCTGTCCACTGTGTAGCGACTTTCGTCGGGACAGGAGCCAGATCTGCGTGGTGGAGGAGCCGCTGGACATCCTGCCAATCGAGAGGTCGGGGAAGTTCCAGGGGCTGTTTCACGTTCTGCACGGGGTGATATCGCCGATGAACGGGATCACGCCCGAGGACCTGAAGGTGAAGGAGCTGCTGGAGAGGCTTCGGGACGGGCAGGTGAAGGAGATCATCCTCGGGATCAACCCGAACATCGAAGGGGATGCGACTTGCATGTACCTGAACGGGTTGATATCGCCGCTGGGGATCCGGGTTACGAGGCTGGCGAGGGGGCTCCCCGCGGGCGGGGACCTGGAGTACGTGGATGACCTGACGTTGGCTCGGGCGCTGGAGGGTCGGCAGGAGTTGTAGGGGTGGGCCGGGTCTCGAATCTATTGTTCATTCCCTTTCCACTTAGGTTCTTAGTCGAGACTTCTGAGCATCCTGCTTAGGCACTTGCTACCCCCCAATATACAGAGGCTGGTCAGGCTAAGCGACGGTTTCCTTTAAGCAGACGCCTTAGATCCCTCGCGGGGCCTCGGGATGACATAGACGGCGTGGGGGGGCCAGCGGACGTATAATGCCGGTATGGTCAGGGCGCGGGTATATAAGACTGAGGGGGTGGTGCTGAGGCACCAGGATTTGGGGGACGCGGACAAGATTATTACGGTGTACTGCCCGTACGTGGGGAAGCTGAGGGTGGTGGGGAAGGGGGTGTTGAAGCCGAAGAGTCGGGTGGGTGGGCATGTTGAGCCGCTGTCACGGGTGTCGTTGCTAATAGCTAGGGGGACTAACCTGGACGTAATCAGCCAGGTTAGTCCAATCGACAGTTTTGTGGGGTTGCGGGACGATTTGGAGCGGACGGCGCAGGGATTCTATGTTGCGGAGCTGCTAGACCTGTTTACGGGGGAGGAGGACGCCAGCCCGGAGCTTTACGAGGCTTTCCTCGAGACGCTGAATGCGCTTACCGTGAACCGGGACGGGGGGCTCGTGCTGCGCAGATTCGAGTTGAGGCTGCTGTCCATCCTCGGATTTGCGCCGGAGCTGGACTCTTGCGTGTCGTGTCGGGAGACGGAGTTCAGGGGAGGGGCCTGGTTCAGCCCGAGGTCTGGTGGGGTGCTGTGCTCGGAGTGTGCTGATGGGGAAGGGTCTGCGTTTCCGATGTCTCGGGATGCGGTGGTGTCGTTCAGGTATTTGAGGAACTCAGATGCATCGGCGATTGCGGAGAAGGAAACGCCGGAGGGGCTGGCGGGGGAGATGGAGTTGGCGCTGAGCCGGTACATCCGTTATCAGCTGGAGAGGGAAGTGAGGTCGGCGGGGTTTCTGGACAGGTTGGCAGCGCTGCCTGAACGGAAAGGTTAGGGGTCGGGACACGGGACCAGAGAGGGTCAAATCTACAGGGAGCAGGCACGAGCCGTGCTATACTCTCTGCCGTCCCACACCCCATGTCCAGAAGGAGAAATCATGTCTGAAGGACAGTCCAGCGCGGAGCTAATGGGCCGGGCCTCGCAGTTCCTGGCGGGAGGCACGATGCACCACACGACGCACGGGTCTCTGCCGCGCGAACTCCAGCCGATCGTGGCACGGGGGGAGGGGAGCAAGTTCTGGGACGTGGATGGGAAGGAATACATCGATTATGTAATGGGGTCGGGGCCGCTGATCCTGGGGCACGCGCATCCGGAGGTGGTGGAAGCTGTGGAGACGCAGGCGGGGGCCGGTTCGCAGTACTACAACCTGAGCGAGCCTATGATCGACCTAGCGGAGACGTTGGTGAATGCCGTGCCGTGTGCGGAGAGGGTCAAGTTCACGGGGTCGGGGAACGAGGCGACGATGACGGCCCTGAAGCTGGCCAGGGCGATCACGGGCAAGCAGAAGATCATGAAGATGGAGGGGGCCTACCACGGGACTCACGACTATACAGCGTGGGGAGGAACTCACAAGGAACCTTTCGAGTATCCCAATCCGCCTCGGGACTCGCGGGGGATACCGGATGCGCTGTCGGGGCTGGTTTTGGCCGCGCCCTTCAATGACCTGGAGACGACCGCGAGGCTGATTGAGGAGAACAAGGATGAGTTGGCAGCCGTGATCGTCGAGCCTGTTCAGCGGAACATTCCGCCGAAGGTGGAGTTCCTGGAGGGGCTGAGGGAGGTGACAAGCCAGTGCGGGGTAATCCTGATCTTTGACGAGGTCGTGACCGGGTTTCGGCTGGCGTGGGGAGGGGGCCAGGAGTATTACGGCGTCACGCCGGACCTGGCAACGCTAGGAAAGATAATGGGTGGTGGATATCCCATCGGGGCGATAGTGGGTCGGGAGGAGTTGTTCTACCCGTTCACGCCGGAGGCCGCGAGTCGGGGGGAGGTGGCGATGTACGGAGGGACGTTCAGCGGGAACCCGGTGTCGATGGCGGCGGGTCGGGCGGCGTTGAACGTATTGCGCAGACCCGGACAGTATGAGCGGTTGTCGGTGATGGGGAAGAGGCTGGGCGACGGGTTGAAGGAGCTGAGCCAGATGCTGGAAGTGCCGATGTTCGTGTGCCAGGAGGAGTCGATAGTGGACGTGATGTTCACGGACAGGGCTGTGGAAGGGTATCGGGACACATGGTCGGCGGATGGGGATATGGCGTACCGGTTCAAGACGGGGATGATACGTCGGGGGGTGTGGACGGTGCCCGGCGGGCCGAAGATGTATGTATCGTTGGTGCATTCAGAGGAGGATATAGACCGGACGCTGGCGGTGGCGGAAGAGTCTTTGAGGGACCTGCGCAGCTAAACGTCATCGAGTCATGCTAAACCTAAAGAGCAGTCTACTAGATGCAGGGAACCAGACCGATCTTATTGTGACCGGGACATGCCTGTGATAGGATTGCCAGCCGCTACAGGGAAATGAAACTCACAGCCGTAGGAAATTACCCAAAGATTGGCAGAGGGCCCGATGGCCAGAAGCTCCGCAGGGCCATAGCCCGCTCCGACAGGGGAGAGATTACCCCCGAGGATCTGGCGCGGGTGGAGGACGAAGTCACCCGGGAAGTGATCAAAGAGCAGGAAAGCGCGGGGCTGGACATGGTGACTGACGGGATGATCAGGTGGGACGACGGGCAGACCTATATTGCGCGGCAGTTAGACGGGTTCGAGGCGACGGGACTGCTTCGCTATTTCGATACGAACACGTACTACCGGCAGCCGGTGGCGAAGGGGCCGGTGGGGTGGTCAGGGCCGATAACGGTGGACGATTACCGGTTTGCTACGAGTTGCACATCGTTGCCTGTTAAGGCCATTATCACGGGCCCCTACACACTGGCCAAGCTGTCCCGCTCCGAGCACCACCGAGACCTTGCGCACCTGGCGATGGAACTGGCCGATGCGATGAGGCAGGAGGCCATGGCGCTGGAGGGTGAGGGGGTGCCCATACTGCAGGTGGATGAGCCGGCGATCGTGAGGAACAAGGAGGACTGGGGACTGTTCCAACAGGTTATGGAGAGGTTCACGCGGGAACTTAAAGTCGAGCGGATGCTGTATACGTGGTTCGGGGATGTGTCGGGGCTGGAGGGGTTCTTTGATTTGGACTTTGATGGGTTTGGGCTGGACTTCGTGATGGGCTCCGCTAACTTCGATCTGCTGGACGGGTTCCCGACTGACAAGACGCTGGGGTTGGGAATCCTGGATGCGCGCAACGTGCGTATGGAGTCGGTGGAACAGATTGCGAAGACCGTCATGGATGTTTCTACCCGGGTGTCTTTGGGCAGGATTCATCTAACACCAAGCTGCGGGCTCGATTACCTGCCCCGGGAGACGGCGATAGCCAAGCTGAGGCGCATGGCCGAGGGCGCCGCGGCATTGAAGGAGACGGTGAGCTAGATGGGGCCTTTGTTGACTACTTCGGTGGGGAGCTTCCCCAAGCCGCCATATTTGAGGAAGGCGAGGGGTCGGGTGTCGCGGGGGGAGATGGACCGGCAGGAGCTGCGAGACTTGGAGCTGCAGGCGACCCGGGAGTGGATTGAGGCGCAGGAGGAGATCGGGATTGACATACTGGTGGACGGGGAGATGGACCGCGGGGATATGGTCACGTTCTTCGCGGAGAACCTGGAGGGGATGGGAATCAGCGGGCTGGTACGGTCCTACGGAAACCGGTACTACCGCAAGCCGATTGCAACGGGTCCGATACGGAGGAAACGACCAGTAACGCTGGACACTTGGAAATACGCGCAGAGCCTGACGGACAAGCCGGTGAAGGGGATGTTGACGGGGCCGTATACGATCTGCGACTGGTCATTCGACGAGTATTTCCCGAACCGGGAAGCGTTCATCATGAACGTGGCGGAGTTCGTGAGGGATGAGGCCCGGGACCTGGAGGCCGCGGGGGCTAAGTACATCCAGATAGACGAGCCGGCGCTATCCACGAGGCCAGAGGAGATAGACGTGGCGATCCGGGCGATGGGTGTGGTGACAGAGGGGCTTTCGGCGACGACGATTACGCATATTTGCTACGGAGACTTTGCGAAGATTTACCCGCGGATGCTGGACATGCCGGTAGACATCTTCGATCTTGAGATGGCGAACGCTGGATACCAGCTCCTGGACGTGTTCGCCACGCACCCGTTCAGAAAGATGCTGTCCGCCGGAGTGGTGGATGTACACAGCCACAGGATAGAGGGGCCGGAAGAGGTCGCAGACGGGCTGCGCCGCATCCTGACCCAGTTCTCGCCCGACAAGGTCCTGGTCGATCCCGATTGCGGCCTGAAGACAAGGACGGTGGGGGAAGCGAAGGACAAGCTGATAGCGGTGAAACGGGGTGTGGACCTGGTAAAAGCAGAGCTTGGTGTAGCCTAGCCCAAGTTCGAGGCCACCCGTCCGAGCGTGTTCCCTATGGGGAGCCAGACATAGGAAAAAGAGGGGCAAGCCGGATTGAGAGCTGTACTGATAGAGGAACACGGCGGCCCTGAAGTCCTGGAAGTCCGCAAGGCGCCCAATCCGGAAATCGGCCCGCTGGATGTGCTTATAAAGGTCTGGGCGTGTGGTGTGAACCACGTGGACCTGTACCTGCGACAGGGCATCATTGGGGCGAACATCCCGTTGCCGGCGATACCGGGCCGTGAGGTGGCGGGTGAGATCGTGGAGGTTGGGGAACTGGTCAGGGACTTCGAGCCCGGGGACCGGGTGACCGTGATTCCACGATTCCCATGCGGCAACTGCGAGCCGTGCCGGATAGGTGAGGAGGGGATGTGCCTCCAAGCAGCGAGCATCCCGGGCGGATACGCGGAGTTCACGACGGCACCGGCTTCCAGCCTGATTACGCTGCCACCCGAAGTGTCCTACGACCAGGCAGCGTCGGTAGCGCTTGCTTACCTCACGGCCTGGCACATGCTTATAACGCGGGCGAAGGTGCGGAGCGGTGAGGACGTGCTGGTCCAGGCAGCGGGCAGCGGGGTAGGGAGTGGGGCGATCCAGATAGCGAAGATGGCCGGGGCACGGGTGATAGCGACGGCATCGTCGGACATTAAGCTGGAGAGAGCCCGGCAGATAGGTGCCGACGAGACGATCAACTACTCCAAAGATGATTTCAAGGATATGGTGATAGGGCTGACGGAGGGGCGGGGGGTGGACATTGTTGTGGAGCACATAGGGACGGATACGTGGGAGGGGAGCATCGGGTGTTTGGCGTTCAACGGCCGGCTGGTGACGTCCGGGGCGCACACGGGTGTTTATGGGCGGATCAACATCCAGGAGCTGTTCATAAAGCAGCTGACGTTAATCGGATCGTATCTCGGGTCCCGGCATGAGCTGGCGCAGCTGTTGAAGGTGGTTGCACAGGGGAGGATAAGGCCGGCGATCGACAGCGTGTACCCGCTGGAGGGTGCGAAGGAAGCGCACCAGATGATGGAAGAGAGGCGGCAGTTCGGTAAGCTGTTGATCAAGCCGTGGTTGAAGTAGGGGTGAGTTAGCGAGGCGTAGGCGACCACGTTCGACCCTTTGACTTCGCTCAGGATGAGCGGCCCCACTTCCCAGGGAAGGCGCCCACGAGGGACGCCGCTACAGGAGAGGGAAGGCCTCCACCCCAGATTCCTCGCAGGGCATCGGAATGACATTAAGGAATGTGGAAGGCCAGGAAAACGATGCCTTTCCTAGATACGACAGGCCAGGCGGGCCACTAAGAATAGAAAGATAATGGACCGACGCCTGGGCGTCGGCCCATTATTGCTATTCGGGTTTGGGACCCTGTGCCTGTGGACTAGTAGTCCATGGGCGGGGCGGGCGGCATGGGCGGGGTCTTGTCCGGGATCTCGGTTACGAGAGACTCGGTGGTCAAGACCATGGCCGCCACACTAACGGCGTTTTCGAGGCCGGCCCGGGTGACCTTGAGGGGGTCGATGATGCCCTTGTCGACCATGTTGCCGTAGTCGTCGCCAGCGGCGTCGTAGCCGTTGGACGGGTCAAGTTTCTTGACCATGTCGACAACGACGGAGCCTTCCTGGCCTGCGTTCTCGGCGATGCGGCGCATGGGCTGCTCGAGGGCCTTGGCAACGATGGAGGCGCCGGTGCGTTCGTCACCTTCGAGGCCCTCGACCACGGAGGCGAGGGCTTTCTGGGCGTTGAGGAGGGATACGCCGCCACCGGCGACGATGCCTTCCTCGACCGCGGCCCGGGTGGCGGAGAGGGCGTCCTCTACGCGGTGCTTCTTTTCCTTGAGCTCAACCTCGGTGGCGGCTCCGACCTTGATGACGCCAACGCCACCGGCCAGCTTGGCCAGCCGCTCCTGGAGCTTCTCACGGTCGAAGTCAGAGGTAGTCTCTTCGATCTGGGCCTTGATCTGCTTGATGCGACCCTGGATGGCGTCCTCTCCGCCGCGACCTTCGATGATGGTGGTGTCGTCCTTACCGGAGACCACGCGTCGGGCCCGGCCGAGGTCTTCGAGGGTGGCGGAGTCGAGCTTACGGCCAACCTCTTCACTGATGACGGTGCCGTTGGTCAGGATAGCGATGTCCTGCAGCATGGCCTTGCGGCGGTCGCCGAAGCCCGGGGCCTTAACGGCGAGGCAGTTTATGGTGCCGCGCAGCTTGTTGACCACGAGGGTGGCGAGGGCTTCGCCGTCCACGTCCTCCGCGATAACGACCATGTTCTTGCTGACCTGGAGGACTTTCTCCAGGACGGGAAGAACGTCGGCGACGGCAGAGATCTTCTTGTCGGTGATGAGGATGTAGGGGTCATCGAGGGCGGCTTCCATGCGCTCGGAGTTGGTGACGAAGTATGGGCTGATGTAGCCCCGGTCGATCTCCATGCCCTCTACGTACTCGATCTCGTAGCGGATGCCCTTGGACTCCTCGACGGTGATCACACCGTCCTTGCCGACCTTCTCCATTACCTCGGCGATGAGGCCACCGATTTCGGTGTCGGCGGCGGAGATGGAAGCGACCTGGGCGATCTGATCCTTACCGGCAACGGCGATGGAGAGCTTCTTGAGCTCGTCAACTGCGGCGCCGGAAGCGGACTCCATGCCGCGCTTGAGGGCCATGGGGTTGGCTCCCGCTGCGACGTTCTTCATGCCTTCGTGAATCATGGCCTGGGCGAGAACGGTAGCGGTGGTGGTCCCGTCACCGGCGACGTCGTTGGTCTTGGTGGCGACTTCCTTGATGAGCTGAGCGCCCATGTTCTCGAAGGGGTCCTCGACCTCGATCTCCTTGGCGATGGTCACGCCGTCATTGGTGATGGTAGGGGGACCGAATTTCTTGTCGAGGATGACGTTGCGGCCCTTGGGGCCGAGGGTGATCTTAACCGCGTCGGCGAGGGCGTCGATTCCCTTGCGAAGGGAAGCCCTTGCGTCCTCGGCGTATTCCAACTGTTTGGCTGGCATTTATGCTCCTTTCGTAACTGTTCCTGGCCTTCTGGTTAGAAGGGCCTAGGATATCTTGGCGACGATGTCGGACTCCCTAACGATCAGGTACTCGTCGTCACCTTCCTTTATCTCGGTGCCGGAGTACTTGCGGTAGAGGACTACGTCGCCTTTTGCCACCTCCATGGCAACCCGGTTGCCGTCTTCACCGAGACGGCCTGGGCCAACGGCGATAACCTCTCCCTCCTGGGGCTTCTCCTTAGCGGTGTCGGGGAGAACGAGGCCGCTTGCCGTGACCTCTTCTTTTTCCATGGGCTTGAGCAGAACTCCATCGCCCAGCGGTTCAAACGTTCTTGCCAATATGGGTCCTCCTTTCGGATCCTCCGTTTGCACATAATTTTAGCACTCTGCTGTTTAGAGTGCTAACCGACGGAGATTTTAACTACATAGGATTTAGTGCGCAAGAGGAAAATGGACGAATGCGGATAGGGGAGCGGGAGGAGGGGTGGATGTCACAGTGAGGGTGTGGGGACCAGTCGGCCACCCCTACGGGGAAAGAGGCAAGGGATTTGGGGAGTTAGTTGGAGTAAGGTCAAAGACTTGGGAAAAGGAGTTTATGAGGGCGCGGCGGACGCGGGGTGGGTGGACAGGACGTGCGAGGACATTTTGTATGGAGGTCATGGGGGCGTCAGTGATGCCGCAATGGTTTATGAGGGAGAGGCGGTCAAAGTCGGGGGCGAGGTTGAGGGCGAAGCCGTGCATGGTTACCCAGCGTTTCACGTGAATGCCTATGGAGGCGATCTTGTTCCGGGCGACCCAGACGCCGGTTTCTCCGTCTCGCCGGGTCCCGGTGACGCCAAGGCTTGCAAGGGCAGAAATCAGGGCTTCTTCCAGTTTCCAGAGGTGCTTCCGCAGGTCTGTGCCGTGTCGGGCGAGGTCCATGATGGCGTAGCCGACTACCTGGCCCGGGCCGTGGTAGGTGACGTCTCCGCCACGGTTGGAGTGGATGAACTGGATGCCCCGGGCAGAGAGCTCAGATTCTGAAACAAGGACGTTAGCGAGGTTGCCGGAGCGGCCGAGGGTGATGACGGGGGGGTGTTCGAGGAGGAGGAGGGTATCGGGGATTTGGCCTGCTATACGGCGGTCACGGAGGTCGGTCTGGAGGGCGAGAGCGGTCTGATAGTCGACGAGGCCAAGGTCGTAGACCTGGAGCAGGTCCGCGGTTGTGCGGGTTTCTCTATGTTCGGCAAGCATAACGAAAAGACTTTGGGCCGCTTATCAGCGGCCCAAAGAGGCTCAACTATATTGGGGGGACTTACTAGACCCTGAAACCGTCGAGGAGTTTTGAGAGGGGCCTCTGACGGGCCTTGCCCCGGATCTCGTCCTGGCGGTCCTGCATGGGTACGGAATCGGGGTCTTTGTAGAGAATGCCAACGGGGATGCCGGGTTCGTGAATGGCCTCGTAGGCGGACCGCTTGTCGGAGGAGTCATAGTCGTCGGGGAGGGGCCAGAGGGCGGGCTTGATGCCTTGCTTGGCGTTGCCCTTGAGAAGCTCGTAGGTGTCGTTGTACTCGGTGCAAGGGGACTGGATGTGGACGATGGAGAAACCCTTGTGATCCATGCCCTGCACTATGAGGCTGGCCAAGTCCTTGGGCTTGCCTGAGAATCCGGAAGCGATAAAGGAGACGCCGGCGGTGAGGTAGAGGTCCAAGGGGTCGACGGAGCCTTCGATCTTGCCGTAGGGGGTGCTGGAAGTCTTTACGCCGAATTCGGTGGTCGGGGAGCTCTGGCCCTTGGTGAGGCCGTAGACGCCGTTGTCCATGATCACCGCGCAGACATCGAGGTTGCGCTGGGCCTGAGGAACGATGTGTTCGCCACCGATGCTGAGGAAGTCGCCGTCTCCGGCAACGACGAGGACGCTAAGCTCGGGGCGGCCCATCTTAATGCCGAAGGCCTGGGGGAGGGTACGGCCGTGGACACCGTGAATTCCGAAGGGCTGCTCGCCCTCGACGAGGTGGACGAGGTTGCCGGAGCAGCCAATGCCGGCAACGATTACGGTCTCGGTTAGGGGGGCTTCGTCCCTGAGGGCCCTTTCGCGGATGGCCATTTCGACAGCGCGCCGGACTCCGAAGTCACCGCAGCCGGGGCACCACTTGAAGTCGTACTCGGGGTTCTTGACCTTCGGGGCTTTCCTTGGGGCTTGCTTCAGGGTGGTCATACCTTGACTGTCCTTTCAGACTGTACTCGGACTCTGTCGCCGATCCACTGCACGAGGTCTCGCACCTTAAAGGGGAGGCCAGTGATCTGGGAAATGGACTCGGCGTTGACGCCCTTTGACCTGAGAATCATGGAGAACTGGCCCAAGTAGTTGAGTTCGGGGACAATGACCAACTCTTTCTTCTTGAGCTCTTCCAGGAGGGCCGGGGGCAGGGGGTTGATGTTCATGGTGTAGTACCAGCCCAGGTCGACGCCACTGGCAACGAGCTGTCGGTACGCCTCGAGCGCCGGGCCCTTGGAGCCGCCCCAGGGCAATAGGGCTACGGGGCAGTCACCGTTTTCCACCTCGAACTCGTTTTCCTTGAGCAGGTCCAGCTTGCTGAACCTCCGGTTGGTCATGTGGATGTGGCGGTCGGGGCGGTGGGTGGTGTCACCATAGGGGTCGTGCTCGCTGGCATTGGCGACGTAGGGGCCGGGGCCGCCGGGGAGGGGCATGGGGGAGACGTGGGCGGCCTCGTAGCGGAGGTAGCCGTTGGCGCCGGTGTAGACCTGGCGGGTCTCGGCGTTGACGGAGTCGATGTCGGGTCTGGGGATGTTCTGGGCCCTCTCAGAAAGGTTGTGCTCGCTGAGGATGGCCACGGGGCCCTGGTAGCGCTCGGCCCAGTTGAGGGCCTTTACTGCAGCGTCGAAGCATTCCGACACATCGCCTGGGGCAATGACTGGGAGCTCCATGTCACCGTGGGCGGGGTGGATGGCGGTGAGGAGGTCTGACTGTTCGGTCTTGGTCGGAAGTCCGGTGGCGGGGCCACCGCGCTGGACATCGACGACCACGCAAGGGATTTCAGCCATCCAGGCGAAGCCGAGACCCTCGCTCATGAGGCTGAAGCCCGGGCCTGCGGTGGAGGTCATGGCCTTCTTACCCGAATATCCTGCGCCGACTATGGCGTTGATTGATTCGATCTCCGAGCTGGCCTGGTAGGCGAACTTGCCCTCTCCGATTAGGTTGTTTTCCATGAAAACGAGGATGGAAGTGGCGGGGGAGATGGGGTAGCCGATGAAGCAGTCCAGCCCGGCAGCGATGGCGCCCATGGAGAGGGCCTGGTTGCCGTTGATGAGGACTTGCTCACCCTCGGTCCTGGTGGCCGGGGCAAGGGTGCCGAGGCTGAAGCCGCTCTTGGCGGCGCCTTCCCTGCCGAGGAGGAGGGCCTTGTTGTTGGATTCGATGATCTCCTCGTCGTTGGGGCGGCCGCGGGTGTAGCGCTTGCGGTTGAACTCGGCGAGATATTCGTGGGGCATGTCGACGAGGTGGGCGAGGGCTCCGACGACGACGAAGTTGGCGGCCCGGAGGTTGCCGGTAGAGCGGGCCAATTCTTCAAACGGAAGGCCTACACTCTGGTCATCTTCTTCGAGGGAGAAGTCGCCGGTGTTATATATGACAACGCCGTCGTCACGGACTTCTTCGCGGTGGGTGTCGTAGGCTTCCTGGTTGAAGGCAACCAGGACGTTGAGGGCGTCGCCGGAGCTGAGGATGGGGGAAGTGGCAACACGAACCTGGGTCCAGGTCGGGCCACCGCGAATCTGGGAAGGGAAGGTCGAAAATGTAAGGACGTGGTAGCCCACCTGCGCTGCGGCCTGGGCGAGGGCTGCGGCCGCGGTGACCACGCCCTGACCACCCTCACCGGCGAAACGGACTACAAAGTCTCTAGTCTCCAATTGCCACTCTCCTGTCTAGGAGGCCCGAACAATAGGGGAGTCGGGTATCGGGCCATTTGCAGGTAATCCACTTCTTCACATTTATTGCGCGCTTATTGTCGGTAGGACAAGGGCCCGCCAACACACAAGTTTGCCCACTGACCAGTAGCCAAGGGCCGGGGCATCCTAACATCAGGGGGGGTAGTTTGTCAACTTGGAGGCTAGCAAGGGCATGGGCAGCCAAGAGGTATTCGCAAGAGCATTTGGGGGGAGGGAATGCGGGCCGGAAAAAGAGAAGCAAGGGCAGGAAAACGTGATACGCTGTTGACACTCAGGCAGGCGCGATGATAAAGTCGCAACTCGGCGCCTGTGCTTTACGCCCGCACCCCAGACTCCCAAAAAGCGACGAGACGCGGGACACGATTTAAGGGCAGAATTAGGGGCGCATAACCAGAGAATCATCAGACAAATCGGGCAGCGCGATGGGGTAAAGGCCCAGGGCATCGGGGCTGCCTGAAAAATAGGCAGGGCATTCAGGGAGCAGTAATGGCCGAGGCCAAAGAAGAGATCCAGCTACATCGGGGCCTGAAGGGGATATATTTCGAACGGTCCGCGGCATCTTTCATAGATGGTGAGGTCGGCAAGCTCCTGTATCGTGGATATAACATTCACGACCTGGCCGAAAAGTCGACATTTGAAGAGACGACCTACCTGCTCCTACACGGGTCCCTGCCCACCCGCAGCCAGCTAAGCGAAATAGACGAGTCGTTAAAGAGCAGCCGCCAGATACCCGATGCGGTCTACCAGGTAATCGACCTGGCGAAGGACGCCCACCCGATGGACGTGATGCGGACTGGGGTGTCAGCTCTGTCGGCTTTTGACCCTGACGTAGATGACAACTCGTCGGAATCGAACATCCGAAAGGGGATCCGGCTGACGTCTCAGGCAGCGACAATAGTTGCGGCGCACCACCGGATAAGGCAGGGGTTGGTGCCGGTGACTCCAGACCCGACCCTAGGTCATGCGGCGAGCTTCCTGCACATGCTGCACGGGGAGAAGCCAACGGAAGAGGATGCCAAGCTACTGGACGTGGACTTTATCCTGCACGCTGAACATGGGACGAATGCGTCGGCGTTTGCAGCTCGGGTGTGTGCCAGCACGATTTCGGACCTGCACTCGGCAGTAGTGACGGGAATTGCTGTGCTGAAGGGGCCAGCGCATGGGGGTGCGGCGGAGGCGGCGCAGACTATGACGCTGGCGATCGGGTCTCCGGACAACGCAGAGACATACGTGCGAGACACGATCAAAAACGGCGGTCGGATCATGGGATTCGGGCACCGGGTTTACAAGGCCGAGGACCCACGGGCGGGTCACCTGAGGGAGAGGTCTCGGGCGCTGGGGCAGAAGATGGGACAGCCGGAGTGGTATCAGATCCTGACCAGGGTGGAAGA
This sequence comes from Dehalococcoidia bacterium, assembly GCA_965207225.1. Classification (GTDB taxonomy): domain Bacteria; phylum Chloroflexota; class Dehalococcoidia; order Plut-88900; family Plut-88900; genus Plut-88900. The sequence goes on along the minus strand of CBDBLV010000005.1, from coordinate 684,269 downwards.
GGCGATGGCGCCATATCGGAAGCGGGGCGTGTTCGTGAACGTGGACTTCTACGCGGGTTCGATCTACCACCTTCTCGGGATCCCGGACGACCTGTTCATTCCGCTGTTCGCGATGGGTCGGATCCCGGGGTGGACGCTGCAGGTGGTGGAGCAGCACGAGAAGAACATATTGATCCGGCCGCTGGCGGAGTACACGGGCCCTATGGACCTGGAGTACGTGCCGCTGGATGAGCGGGGATAGCTGAGCAGACGCTTCCACGTAGCCCCAACCTCCTCACTCAATGTGAGCTCCCAGTCAGCGTGCCCTCTATCGCTGGGATCAGTAGGGGAATGTCCTGCACCAGCGTACGCCACAATACATCAAGATTGATATCAAAGTAGGCGTGGACGAGTCGATGACGCATGCCTATTACATCGGCCCAAGGGATTGCAGGAAGCTCATTTCGGGTGGATTCTGATACTCTGTAGGCCGCCTCACCGATAATCTCAACCTCTTTAACCAGCGACAGAACCAGTATCCGATTTGCGTCGAGCTCAGATCGGTTTTTCCCTTCTATGAACGACAGAGCCTCACGCGCCGCGTCCAGCATGTGACGGAGGCGAACCGCATCAAGCCTGTCCATACTGCACTTCAGCCTCTTCCATTACCTCTTGGCGGAAGTAGATGCTCAGGTCTTCGAGGGTGCGCAGGTCGATCTTTCGTTGACCAAACAAGGGTGAAAGCTCTCGTTCCAGGCGACTTATACCCAGCAGTCCGGGAGTGCGGCCCCGTTCGAATTCGACCAAGACGTCGATGTCGCTCTCAGGTGAGAAGTCGGGGCGGAGGGCAGAACCGAATACGGCCAACCGCTTAATGCCTTTGGCACGACAAAGGGATGCGAGTCTCTTCTTTTGGATTGCAACCTGGGCATTCATGACAGCGGTCTTAGTTCTTACGCTAGTAAACGGGTTAGCGGGATAGTCTGTCATAAGATAGCATCCGGTAGCCCGGCCCTCAAACGTACAGTCGGGTCTGAAGCTGAATTAAGTGCTTTGTGATATGATTGCACGGCTGCGGGAAGCAGCCTCAGACGAAAATTCTAGGAGGAAAACTCATGGCAGAGCAGGTCCAGATCGGGCAGGAAGCCCCGGACTTCACCCTTCAGGCAACTCAGGGAGGTAAGGTCACCCTGAGCCAATACAAAGGGGAAAAGAACGTACTGCTGGCATTCTACATACTTGATTTCACAGGTGGCTGAAGCACGGAACTGGCTACCCTTCGGGCGGCCAAGAAGTCCTTTGAAGACGCCAACACTCAGGTGCTAGGGCTGAGCATAGACAGCATCTTTGCGCACAAGGTGTACGACCTGACGCTAGGAGGCTTGTGGTTCCCGCTGCTGGCTGACTTCCATCCCAAGGGCGCGGTTGCCGATCTGTACGGGATCATGACTGAGAACGGGATTAGCAAGCGGGCGTGCTTCCTGATAGACAAGCAGGGAGTGGTGCAGGCGGCGGAGGTTTATGAGGGCGGTCTGCCCGACGTCAAAGCGCTTGCCGCGAAGGCTGCTGCGCTCTAGGCAGCCTGCAGTCCAACAGTCGCTCTCAAGCGTGAGCCTATGAAAACGAGACAGGAGGCGCTAGACCTCCTATACGAGTACACGAAGAGCGAGAAGCTGCGGAAGCACGGGCTCGGAGTGGAGGCGGCGATGCGGGCCTACGCCCGCAAATATGGGGAGGATGAAGATGTGTATGGGCTTGTCGGGCTTCTGCATGACTTCGACTACGAGGTACACCCGACAGTCGACAAGCACCCGATGGAAGGCTCCAGGATCCTGAGAGAGCGGGGATTCCCGGAAGAGGTCATCTACGCTATCCAGTGTCACGCCGACTACCTGGGTCTTGAGCGCAGGACGAACATGGACAAGGCTATATTCGCGTGCGACGAGCTGGTCGGCCTGGTGAACGCCGTTGCGCTGGTGCAGCCGACCAAGAACATAGGTGATGTGAAAGTCAGGTCGGTGAAGAAGAAGCTGAAGGACAAGTCTTTCGCCCGCGGCGTTATTCGTGAAGACATCACGAACGGGACGGCGCAACTAGGCGTCGAGCTTGACGATCATATAGCGACGATCATCGAGGCGATGCACGGCGTGGCCTCGGAGCTTGGGCTGGACGGAAGGCTGGCCAAGGCGTAGGGGCTCCGTTGCAGGGCGACAAGATCCTGCTGGAAGGCATGGAGTTCTATGCCTATCACGGGGTCAATGAGAGCGAGAAGACCCAGGGACAGCGCTTCATAGTCGATGTTGAGATGACTGCCGATCTGAGCAGGGCCTCGGAGACGGACGACCTGGAAGACACCGTTAATTACAGCCACGTCTTCCGCTCAATCAAGGAAATTGTAGAAGGGCCTTCCCGCGATCTCATCGAGGCGGTGGCGGGTGAAATTGCAGGTCGGGTGCTAAGAGACTTCCCCGTTGAGCAGATAAGGGTGAAGGTTGGCAAGCCGGATGTGCCGCTAAAGGGTGCGAAACTCAAGGGCGCGGCGGTGGAGATAACCAGGCGCCGAGACCCAGGCCACGGAGGTAACAAAGATTGAACGGAGCGAACGACGGTCGGGACTGGGCGGTAGTGCTGGGTGCGTCCAGCGGGTTCGGGGGGGCGTGTGCGCTGGCCCTGGCAGAAAAGGGACTAAACATTGCGGGAGTCCACCTGGACAGGAGGGCAACGCTGGCAAACGCCGAGGCTATAGCAGCTAAGATCGAGGAGTCGGGGGTGAAGGCGCTGTTCTTTAACACAAATGCCGCGGATGACGCCAAGAGGGCAAGCGTACTGGACAGCGTGAAAGAGAACCTGGGGGAAGGGGAGTCGGTGAAGGTTCTGGTCCACTCGCTGGCGTTCGGGACTCTGAAGGCGTATATCACGGATGACCCGAAGGACTCGTTGACGCAGGCGCAGATGGATATGACGCTGCACGTGATGGCGAACACGCTGGTGTACTGGATGCAGGACCTGGTGCACAGGGGGCTGATGGGGGAGGGGGGTCGGGTGTATGCGTTGACGAGCGCCGGGTCTCACCGGGTTGTGCCGACATACGGAGCGGTGTCGGCGGCGAAGGCAGCGCTGGAGTCGCACGTGAGGCAGCTGGCGATGGAGCTTGGGGGTCGAGGGATCACGGTGAACGCGGTAAGAGCCGGGATAACAGACACGCCGGCACTAAGGAAGATCCCGGGCCACGAGGACCTGATAGCCGGTGCCACAGCGAACAATCCGAGCGGGAGAATGACGACACCGCAGGACGTAGCGGCGGCTATCGCGATGCTGGCAACAGGTCCGACGAACTGGATCAACGGCGACGTTATCGGGGTGGACGGCGGGGAGGATATAGCGGGGTTCTAGGCAATTCGGGTGGCGCGGGAAGAGGGCTGGTTACAGCTAGGTGACTTCCCAGGCGAGGTGAGGGTATTTGCCCCGTAGGAGGTTGAGGTGGCGTCGGGTGGGGAGGGGGACGGGGAGGTCGTGGGTGAAGATGCGGCCCTGGCCGCCGAGGCCGGACAGATTTTCCAATCCAACGCCCTTGGACTGGACTAGGACTTTGAAGCCGCCGAGGGCGTCGGGGTCTATGAGGTTGCCGAGGGCCATGAGGTTGGCGTTGTACTGGGTGGTGGTCAGGCCTAGGTCTCTCAGGCGATCCTTTAGTGTCACGATGCCGAGGTTGCCCAGGAAGTCTCTCTGGGTAACCAATTCGCCGGATTCAAGTCCGTAGCATCCCCCGGTTTTGGCAAGGGTTGTGAAATCCACGTGGGCGGTGATGTCCTGATGGCCGATACGCCGGAGTGGCTGAGTGTTCAGGGTGTGCTGGTAGTGGCAAGCAAGCGTGCCCGAGAGTCGGGAGGGGGAGTAGAGGTCTCGGGCGGGGTGGCCGTAGTCGAAGGTGAGGACATAGCCGCAGCGGAGGGAATGCGAGAGGGAGCGGGTGATGGTATCAAGAGCGAGGTCAATCTCAGCCTTTTGACCCTCTGCGAAGGTGACGTTGAGGTCGGTCAATCTTTGCTGGAGTAGGGGGGTGGAGGGTTTGCCGATGACTTCAACTAGGGTGTCATCTTCCAGGCCGACGTAGACTTCCAGGAGCCTGCCGTTCTGCATCGTGACCCGGTGGACGGGGAGGGCGTCGAAGTATTCGTTGGAGAGGATGCAGCCAGTTATGTTTCGGAGGGGGAGAGCATCGGAGATGATGGGGTGGGCTCCTGCCGCGTTGTGGGCTGGGCGTCTATCTATGGTGACGTATTGGAGGGCTTCGGAGAAAGCTGGGGAGATGTGAGGGGCAAATTCGAGGATGTCGGTGGCGAGGATACCGGAGCCAGCGCCGAGTTCGATAGCGTGAAAGGGGAAGGGGTTGCCGAGCTTGTCCCACATGTCGGCGAGCTGGATGGCGAGGAGGGCGCCAAAGGCGGGATGGGCCCCGGGGCTGGTATAGAAGTCGCCGTCGGCGCCTATGGGGTCGGGACCCGTGGGGTAATAGCCGAGGGTCGGGTGATAGAGGGCCAACTCCATGAAACGGGCGAAGGTGATGGGGCCCTTGCGGCGGGCCTCTTCGATGATTAGGAACTCAAGCGGATTTTCGGGCATAGCGGAATGTCTCGGGGGTGGGTGTTCATTGACACTCAAAGCGGGCGACTTGTAGGATAGCTCATATTCGGACACCCAGTATTTCGAGTCGGGGGGCAACAGGAGATGGCGGCAAAAATAGACTTCAATTGCGACATGGGAGAGAGCTTCGGGGCGTGGAAGATGGGCTTGGACGAAGAGGTAATCAAGCACGTTACTTCTTCCAATGTGGCGTGCGGCTACCATGCAGGGGACCCGGTGTGGATGCAGCACACGGTGAACCTGGCGAAGGAGAACGGGGTGGCCATAGGGGCGCACCCGAGCTTCCCGGACCTGCTGGGATTTGGGCGGAGGAACATGACGGCGACACCGGAGGAGGCACGGGCTTACGTGAAGTATCAAGTCGGGGCTCTGCAGGGGTTCCTCGGGGGGGCAAAGCTGCAGCACGTGAAGGCGCACGGGGCGCTCTATAACGCGGCGGTGAAGAACGACGACCTTGCCAAGGGAATCTGCCAGGCTATCCTGGACATCGACCCGGAGATCATACTGGTGGTGCTGGCTGGCACTAACTGGGTGAAGATCGGGAAGGAGATGGGCAACAGGATTGCCCAGGAGACGTTTGCGGATAGAGCTTTCAACGCGGATGGGACGTTGGTGGCGAGGTCGGTGGAAGGTTCGGTGCTGCACGATCCGGACATGGTGGTGGAGCGGAGCCTGAAGATGGTGACCGAGGGCAAGATCACGGCGATCACGGGCGAGGAGATCCCGGTGGAGGCGGATACGATCTGCCTACATGGGGACAACCCGGGGGCGGTGGAACTGGCGTCGGCGATCCGGAGGCGGTTCGAGGAGTCGGGGGTAGAGGTGACGCCGATGGGTACCTTCTGCTAGGTCCTCTCCTATTCGCAGAATCCAAGGAATGCCACTCTTCAGCGAACTCAGCTTTCGGAACGGCGGTGACCGCTCGCTATTCGTTGAGGTGGGTGATGAGATCACGCCCGAAGTAAACCGGGGCATTCGCAACCTGCTCAGCGCGATTGATAAGGCCGACCTTGCGGGCGTTCAGGCCCTTGCCCCGACTTACCGCTCCATCCTCGTCTACTACGATCCGTTGACGGTGGAACCCGAGGTGCTCAAGGAGCAGATCTCGGTGTTGTACGGGAACCTGGAGGATGCGGAGCTGGGTGGGGCGAAGATCGTGGAGATTCCCACGCTGTACGGGGGAGAGTATGGCCCGGACATCGACTTTGTGGCTTCGCACAACGGGATCAGCGAGGCGGAAGTGGTGGAAGTCCACACGGGGTCAGACTACCTGGTGTACATGGTCGGCTTCAATCCAGGGTTCCCGTACCTGGGCGGAATGTCGGAGAGGATAGCTACGCCTCGGCTGCCTACGCCCCGGGTGCGGATGGTGCCGGGATCGGTGGGGATAGCGGAGCGGCAGACGGGGATATACCCGCTGGCGAGTCCGGGAGGGTGGAGGGTGATAGGCAGGTCTCCGATAAGGATGTTCGACCCGGGGAGGGAGCCGCCTTCGCTGGTGATGGCGGGTGACCTGGTGAGGTTCACGTCCATCGACGAGATCAGGTACAGGGAGATCGAGGGCGAGGTGGAAGCAGGGACGTTCAAGGTCACGATTCGGGAAGCAGGGTGATTAGAGGATGGGCGTAATCGAGGTCATCGAGCCAGGGCTGCTGACCACGGTACAGGACGTGGGAAGGTTCGGATATCTGAGGCACGGGGTGCCGGTATCGGGGGCGATGGACCCGGTGGCGCTGCGGCTGGCGAACCTGCTGGTGGGCAATCCGGAAGAAGAGGCTTGCCTGGAAGTGACGCTGTCGGGGCCGAGGTTGAGGTTCAGGTCGGCGGCGGTGATTGCGGTTACGGGGGCCGACCTGTCGCCCAGCATCAATGGTTCGCCGATTCCGACGTGGGGTTCGGCGACGGTGCAGCAGGGGAACTTGCTTTCCTTCGGGGGGCAGGAGTCGGGGACACGGGCCTACGTGGCGGTGGCCGGGGGGCTGGACGTGCCGGTGGTGATGGGGAGCAAGTCGACGTTTATGAAGGCGGGGATTGGGGGGTTCGACGGTCGGGCACTGAAGGCCGGGGACATGCTGGTTACGCGCCTGCCGGACTCGTCGGGTGGGATGTCGGGGAGACGGATACCGCGCAGCCTCGTGCCGAGGTATGACGCCAGTCTGCCCATCCGGGTGATCCTGGGGCCGCAGGACGACAGGTTCACGGAGTCAGGTCTAGACACTCTCCTGGGGGAGGCATTCACGGTGTCGGCACAGTCCGACAGGATGGGGTACCGGTTGCAGGGGCCGAAGATAGAGCACGTATCGGGGCCGGACATCATATCGGACGGGATACCGTTTGGGGGTGTGCAGGTGTCGGGGGACGGGCAGCCGATAGTGCTGATGGCGGACCGGGGGACGTCGGGGGGCTACACGAAGCCGGCGACTGTGATAAGCGCAGACATAGGCAAGGTAGCCCAGAGGATGCCGGGTGACGAGATGCGCTTCCAGAAGGTCACACTGGAGGAGGCGCACGAGGCGTTGAGGGAGCAGGAAGCCGGGGTTGAGAGGGTGAAGGAGTACCTGGGTACGGCGGTTGCCCGGCGTCGGTACACTATCACGGTGGAGGGAGAGGCGTTCGAGGTTGACGTGGAGATGGCGAGGACAGCGTCGGTGGCGGCGGGTCGAGCGGTGGTGGCGGGGATGGGTGGGGAGGTGAGGGAGTTCCCGGTAGATGTGGGGGTGGGGTAGGGGGTCTACGTCCAAGGAAAGCTGCGACGCCCCCCAGCACCTCAGGATTAAGTGGAGTTCGGACCGTCCTACACTCTCGGAATGCTGCTCCCACGACTCCACAGGGGAAACCCTCACCCCCTTGGTCCCCCTCTCCCTTAGGGCCGATAAGGGAGAGGGGGAGATAAGAACAGAGGCCCGCATTGGCGTAGAGCGCCAATGCGGGCCTCTAGTTCAGTACTGAGGAGGGGGTCAGACGATGGTGAGGTCTCGGGAGGTTTTGGAGAGGATTTCGGCGCCGGTGTCTGTTACGAGGACGTTGTCGATGATGCGGGCACCGAGCTTTTCCTCGGGGAGGAAGACGGGGGGTTCGATGGAGAGGACCATGCCGCTGCGGAGGGGTTCGTCGGTGGTGCCGTCCATCTGGATGTCCTCGGACCATCTCGGGGGGAAGCTGGGGGCGATGCCGTAGCCGCTGGTGTGCCACCGGCCTTCCTCCATGCCAGCATCGCCGATGACTTTCTTAGCGGCTTCGTGGGGGACGGAGGCGGCTACGCCGTCCTTGATGGCAGCTATCTGGGCGTCGCAGGCGTCACGGACGACCTGGTAGACCTCTTTCATACGGGCCGTTGGTTCGCCGATGCAGAGGACCCGGCCGATGGTACAAGTGTAGCGCCGGTAAGCGGCACCGTATTCGTGATGGACGAGGTCGCCATGTTGCATGACTCGCTCGGAGGGGAAGCCGTGGGAGTAGACGGTGCGCTCGCCGCTGACGAAGTTCATGGGGCTGGAGGTGAAGTCGCCGAAGTTGGCGATCATGGTGCGGTGCATATCGGCGACGACTTCGAACTCGGTCTTGCCGGCGGCGAGGGTGTCGATGCAGGTCTGATGGACGGCGTCGTTGATGTCGGAGGCTTTGCGGATGTAGACGAGTTCGGCGGGAGACTTGACGAGCTTGAGCTTCTCGACGAGGCCAGTGAGTTCGGAGACGAGGGAGTCACCGAGGATGTCGCGGAGCTGGAGGTAGTCGTGGACGTTGAGATAGGTGTCGGGGACTTCGAGGCCGATCTTGCGGTTGAGGTAGCTTTTCTCTTCAAGGATGGACTTGAGGATGGGGATGGCGTCGTCGCCGGGGTCCCGGCCCCAGCCGCGTACGTCGTTGGAGAGGGAGAGGTCGGCTGCTTCGACCACATCTGCGAAGCGGGTCAGGAGGAGGTTGTCGGAGGGTTCGAGGGTGAAGAGGAGGGCCTGGAATTCCTGGTAGCCCTTGATACGGCTGCCGATGAGCCAGTGGATGTGGACGGGGTGGGTGACGATGAGGAGGTCAATGCCGGCCGCTTCCATGGCGGCGCGTGTCCTGGTCTGGCGGTCTTCGAACTCGGATATTTCGAAGTCCAGGGTGGTCATGGGTTGGCCCTTTCTGTTAGGTGTCGGGGGTGGGGGGAGCGCCGTCGGCGGGGGCGAAGGTCTCGGTGATGGCGGAGAGGAGGTCGTCTTCGGAGGCGCCGGCGAGGAGGTCAACGTTGATGGCCTGGAGGGTCTCGGTGTGGACGCCGGCGCGGAGGCCGAACTCGAGGGAGAGACGGGCGGCGGACTCGGGGTCGTCGGCCTGGGCGATTAGAACGAAGTCGTACCGGCCGAGAACCATGTAGCGGGAGAGGAGGCTGGCGTGGGGAACGTTGATCTCTTTGGCGACCTGATTGATGAGGTCAGGGTTGTCGATGAGCTTGCGCTGACCGTCGGTCGTGAGGGTGGCGAGGAGTATGTAAAGCATGGTGTGAGCCGTCGGGGGAGGGTTTTGGGGGATTGTAGCATAGGGGGTGGGGGATGGCTTGTCCGCCAAGGGGGTGCTTCCCAGAATACGCCTTGACTACGAAGGGAACCCTCTCCCCCTTGGTCCCCCTCTCCCTTAGGGCCTTTAAGGGAGAGGGGGAGAGAAGAACAGAGGCCCACGTGCGTGCAGAGCACGCACGTGGGCCTCCAGTTCGGTACTGGGGGGGAGAGGAACAGAACGAGATGGAATCTTGGCTGTTGGGTGAAATGGATTCCTGGCGAGGATACAGCCAACCAACGGGGAACCCTCACTCCCTTGGTCGCCCTCTCCTCCTCGAGGGACTCGGGGCAGGCTCTTAGGGCTTGTAAGGGAGAGGGGGAGAGTTAAACAGAGGCAAGCGCCTGCGCCAAGGCGCAGGCGCTTGCCTCTAGTTTGGTACTGGGGGAGGGGAGGGAATAATAACGGCCCACGTGGATGCAGGCACGCACGTGGGCCTCTAGTTCAGTGCTGGTGGGGAGAGGGGAGAGTTGCTGTCCCGAATGTCCAGGTGAATTGCGAGACCTGCACCTCACCTCCCCAGATTCCTCACTGCCGTTCGGAATGACAATGGGAGAGGGTGAAAGCCTCTGGTTCAGACTGGGGAGAGGGTTGGGATATCAGCAGCCTGCGGGCGTTGCGGTTTGGGCGGGATGAGTTTCGGGGAGAGCAGGGGTGGCGGCTGAGGACCTGGACCTGGGTGGGGCGTTCGAGCCTGTAGTCGAGGAATTTGGCGGGGCCGCGTCCCTTGAGGTAGGGGACGACGCGGGCGTCGAAGGCGATGGTGTTGCGGGGGCGTATGCGAGAGCTCCACTTTCCTTCGTTAAACCAGAGGTGGTCGGTGACCTGGGCGCCGGTCTCGGGGTTGCGGACGTCTACCAGCAAGACGCGGCGGGGGCCACTGTAGCGCCTTCTCAACACGGCGGTGAAGCGCGTGCGCTTGCCTACGAGGCCTTCAAGGCGTCTTCTGTATCCCTTAGATTTTCTCAGTCTTCTCGGTCTTCTCAATGCTTACTCCAAGGCAGACTGGGGGGTTGTGGTATTCAGTTTTAGGGCGCGGGTTATTTGGGTCAGGGCGGGGGGCGGCCTCTGGCGATGCGGGGTTTGGGTGAGGGGCTGGGAAAAGGGTAGGCCCAACCGGGCGACCGGCCGGTCGCCCCTACGGGGGAGGGGAGGGTATCGGCGTGGGCGGCGTCCAGGGTACCCACAAGGGGCACCCCTACAGGGGAGAGGGATGGACCCATTTCTTCGGGGGGCGGGGCGTCATCGTCCAGGTTATGGTTGCAGGGCGGGTAGTCGGGGTGGGGGTCTTCATCATCGGGGTCTTGGTTGTCGGGATTGGAAGAAGAATCCGGGTCATCCGGGTCATAGTCATCGTCGTCGGGGTCATCATCGAAAGTGTCAGTGTCGTCGGGGGGATCATCGTCGGACAGTCCGTAGTAGCTGGACTCGGCCTCTTTCATGGCATCCATCATGGTGGAGTCCTCTTCATCGATGAGGCCGTCCCGGCGTCGTTCATCAATAGACACCAGCTGCCTCCACGGCCACCATTTGTCCCCGGGTTGGGCGGTGCGGACGGGCAGGAGGTCATAGTAGGAGGTATTGCCATCATCCACTTCCTTGTGGAAGTGCTTCTTGATCAGGGAGTCGACTTCCTGTTCGTCGGTGAGTTCTTTGGGGGCTTTGGCCTGGGCGGTCTGGGCCTGAATGAGAAGTCTCATGTAGCGGGAGATGTAGGTGTGATTCAGGGGGCGCCTGCTCAAGAGGCGGTTGATCATGGAACGAAGGAGAGAAATCTCCTGCTCGAAGCCCCGGCCCTCGGGGGCCAGACGCGGCAACGAGCCTTCGGCTTGGCCGGCATTACCGGACCCATCGCGGTTTTGCGGGTACGGTCTTCCGCGTCGACTGCGCTCCTGACGTGCAGGGGCGGGGGTGCGGGTCTTCTTCTGCGGTAGGTTGCCGCAGGCATCCGAGGTCGTGAGGATTGCTCCTTGAGGAGCCGGGCCTCGGGGGTTCTTCCGCGGCGCAGGGCCGCGGGCATCCGGGGCCAGGTCGGGTCCCGGGGAGGGATCAGCCGCCTCTTGAGCGGGCACCCCGTTGGAGGGGTGATGGTCTATTGATAATGGTTTGTTGTGAAGTTTGGGTGTAGACATTAGGTCTGAACGTTAGTATAGAACTTATAGCATATTTGTCAATAGGGCAAAGGGGGCAGTTTTGGGGGGATTTTCCCCCGGCCCCCTGGGGGAACTCTCACCCCCTCCCGGTTGCCCCGGGAGCAAATCGGCGCTGCACTTTCACGGGTAACCCTCTCCCCCTTGGTCCCCCTCTCCCTTAGGGCCTGTAAGGGAGAGGGGGAGAAAAAACAGAGGCCCACACCTGCGCTAAGGCGCAGGTGTGGGCCTCTAGTTTGGTACTGGGGGAGGGGTGCCCCCCGCCGTCCCGGGAGTAAATGGAGTCCCACCCGCCCGCCCTGTTTTATTTGAATTATCAGCAATGCCGCCAAGCGGCATTGCTGATAATTCTTTACCAAGGGGGGACGTCAGTAAGAGGTGAGAGTTGCAAGAATCATGGTGGGTTGGGGGAGGGGCGTTTGAGATTCCTCGCGGGGCATCGGGATGGGAGAGGAGAGGCGCGGGTTCGTGGTGGGGCAACGCGATGGTTGAGCAATGCGCGGGCCGCCCCCCACTGCCCCCAGGGCGACCCGCCGGTCGCCCCTACGCGGAAGGGTGCATATCCAGGCGAGTTGGGAGACCTGCACTGCACCTCCCCAGATTCCTCACTGCCGTTCGGAATGACAGTGAGGGGCGTGAGTTGTCAGTGGAGTTATGTGAGGGGTTGAAGATGCGTGGGCCTCCCCACGCTCGACCCCCTGCCTACGCAGGGGCAGGCTCTTCGACGGAACTCAGGGTGAGCGGCCCCGCACCGGGAAGGAGAGGATCTCGGGATGACGAGGGGGGAAGGGAACCGGATGGGGCTAGCTGCGGGTGTAGGTGGTTTGGGTGGGGCGGCGGGTGATGTTGCCGGACCGGGTTTGGGCGGTTACGAGGGCGAGGTCGGTGAGGTATTGTTCGGCGATGTCGTGGTGGGAGTAGTCGAAGAAGAGGTGGATGCCTTCGGGGTCGACGATGCGGTTGCTGTTCCAGCCTTTGTCGAGCATACCGTCGTGGACGGCGAAGATGTCGAGGTCTCTTGAGGGCTCGTGTTGGAGGTCGGGGCCGAAGGCTACGAGGTAGGCGTGGGGCGTACCGTAGACTCGGAGGCCATCGATGGAGTTGATACCGTCGATGAAGCGGTCCCGGGTGTCGAGGATTCTTTCAACAATGCGGAGGTAGCCCTCCTCGCCGAGGTAGTTGAGGACGGCCCAGGCGGATGCGACGCCGCCACCGGAGCGGGAGCCGGTGTTGCTGCGGGTGGAGTAGAGGCCCGAGGGCCAGTCTTCGAAGGTGAAGCGCTGGTATTCGACGAGGGCTTCATCACGGAGCAGGAGGCCGGAGACGCCCTTGTTGGCGTAGCCGAGCTTGTGAACGTCGACGGAAATGGAGGTGACGCCATCGACGGCGAAGTCGTAGTCGGGGATAGGGTAGCCTAGCCTTCGGGCGAAGGGGAGTACATAGCCGCCGTGACAGGCGTCGACGTGGCACCAGAGGTTATGCTTTTGGGCGAGGGCGCCGATTTCGGAGATGGGGTCGGTGACGCCGTAGGGATAAGAGGGAGCGGAACCGGCGATGAGGATGGTGTTTTCGTTGATGGCGTCTGAAATGGCCCGGAGGTCGGCGTGGAAGTCCGTGCTGGTCGGGACCCGGACGGTCTTGATGCCGAGGATGTGGGTGGCCTTGTCGAAGGAGGGATGGGCGGCGCGGGGGACGACGATTTCTGGGGCGGTGGCGTCGGGTTTGTGGTCTCGGGCCCAGGCCCTGGCGGCCTTTACGGCGACGACGATGCTCTCGGTGCCGCCGGAGGTGAGGCTGCCGCCTGCGCCGTCGGGTGCGGAGAGCATTTCGAGTAGGGCATCGAGGAGCTCGCGTTCGTACTTGACGAGGCTGGGGAAGAGGTCGGGGGCGAAGAGGGCATTGTGGTTGATGTACATCTGATAGGCGTCGTTGGCGACCTGGACGACATCCTCTCCGCCGAAGTAGCTGCCGCCCTTGAACTGCCGGGGTGCGTACCAGGGTTTGTCCTCAGCGTGAGCGGAGGCCATCTCGGCCTGGATGTCGGGCCAGGGGCGGGAGGTGGGGGGGAAGCGGGGTGGGGTCATGGGTGTCGGGGCTCCTTAATTCTGAGGATAGGTGGGTTAGGGGTCGGATTTGAGGAGGGCGGGGCGGATCCTGGTGTTCCAGTAGTCGTGGTCGCCCCAGTAGCGGAGTTCCTCGACGAGACGCGTGGTCTCTTGGCCCACGTCCCTGGTCAGCTGGGAGGTGGGTCGGTCGCCGGCGAGCCTGGTTACGGCGTTGCGGAGTTTCATGACGTACTCGGCGACTTCGTAGGCGGCCTTGTCGGAGGCGGAGCGGGCCTGGAGGGCCTCGAGTTTTTCGAGCCAGTCAAGGCCTCTTTCGGCTTCTTCGTACCTGTCGTCAAGGGCGTCGGTGGTGCCCATCGGGTGTCCTCCTACATGGATGTTCAGGGAACTGCCTTATCTTCCAGTCGACAGTGCATACAGGTCTGCGATATCTAGATGATTGCATCCTGCCCGATCAGTTCCTCTGCCTGGGTCCGATCATCGGCTGCCAGAGCGACCGTGGCGTAGCCTTCGTGCCGGTCGAGGATATGCAGGCTTTGAATGTTGACGCCTGCGCGCCTGAATCTCTCTGCGATCTTGGCAAGGGCCCCGGGTTCGTCTGGGAGTCGAACTACGAGCACATCATCGAGGACCGCTCGAAAGCCGGCTTCCGTCAGCACCCGCAGCGCTTCATCGGTGTTATCAGCGGTTATGATCACCAGGCCGGTCTCGCCGGTGTTCTCGGTGTTGAGGGACCGAAGGTTGATACCGGCGGCTGCAAGAACTCCGGTAATGCCAGCTATCACCCCGACATCGTCCTTTACCATAACTATGATTCTGTCCAATCGAGGGTCCTCCGGCAATCAGTCTTTCAGGACATCATCGACGAGGGCGTCTATGGCCTCTCGGGTGACGTTCGGCATGGTGATGAGGTGCGCTATGTCCTGGAAAGGCGCTATCTGCCACTTGCGGACGACGTCCTCGGAGGGCCTGGGGAAAACCACGGTCAAGGAGTTCCTGTTTCGCCAGGCGGGGATACCAACCTCATTGAAGCGTTCCACGGCGTACTCTGCACTGGCGAGGCTCTCGGCAACCATGCTCTTAAAGCCTTCAAGCCCGTAGCGCTGGAACGCGTACCAAATCATAAGTGGTGCAAATGCGCTCCGGGAGCCGGTCAGGGTGGTGTCCAGGACTCCCACGTATTCGACGGACCGGGCGATGCGCGAGACGTACTCCCGTCGGGTCAATGCGACGCCGCACGGGAGAGGGGCCCCGATCATCTTGTGACCGCTCACGGCAACGCTGTCGAAGCCTCTATCGAAGCCGTAGGGCTGCGGGTCATCGACGAAGGGGAGGACCATTCCACTAAGCGCGGCGTCGGCGTGGATATAGAAGTCTGTAACTGCAAGGTCGTTCAGTATGCCGCGCACCTTGTCGACATCGTCGACCGCACCCTTCATGGTTGTACCGATGTTAGCCAGGAAGATCACGGGAACGTCCCGGTTAATCCGTATCGTCTCATACAGGTCTTCGTAGTCTATCTCACCACTGGGCTGGCTCTTAATCATTATGTTCCTGGCCTTGAGGAGCCGGAGGATTTTCACGGCACTGTAGTGGGTATCCTGGGAGAAGTAGACAACGCCGTCGGGGAACATTTCTCGCCCTATGTACAGCCCATACATGTTGCCTTCCGTACCGCCGGAGGTGACATATCCCCAGGCCTGGTCGCGGGGAATGCGCATCAGGTCTGAAAAGATGCCGATAACCTCGCGCTCTATATCGTGGGTGTTGCTGGCGTAGTTGCTATCGTGGAACGGGTCTCCGATGTTGTTACCGCTGAATTGCAGAAAGGACAGCAATTCCCGGTAGTCGAAGTCCCGGTTCGTGGGATAGCCCAACATCTGCTGCCCCGACACCTGGAATTTCTCCAGCAAGCTCTTGAGTCGCTCCCGGGCAGCTACCGGCACCATGCCGGACCGCTCCGGGGCCACATTCACAGTATCTGTTCGGCTGTTATTAGATCTGTCCATATTCTTGTCAGACGGGACTGTATTCTTCTTCGTTGATAACACAACCAGGCGGCTTTGACCAGTATTGCCTGCGTGGTCGATGGACGGGACTAATCAGTATATAGCCATAAGAAGGCTAACCGTTGTCCAGGAACTCTTCGGCGGGGGGAGAATAGACGTCAACGAATACCACGGGCTCGTCTCCGAGGATTTCGCCGCCGTGGGGCACGTTGCTCGGGGCATACCATACGTCTCCGGGGCCGATTTCCCTGACTTCATCCCCGACGGTGAGGCGCATCCGGCCGCTGAGCATGAAGCTGAACTGTTCGCGCTCATGGGAGTGGAGTCGGTAGGTGGCGCCGGGCTGGAACTCGGCGCGAATAAGCTGCATGTTCCTGCCGTTAACGACTTTTTCGACCAGCCAGGAGTGCTTGAAGGGCCAAGGGTCTACGTCGGTCCAGTTGAATATCTTGCCCCGGCCCACTATTGCTTTCCTTTAGCGGTTGTCATGAAAAGGCCCAGCCAAACCCTACCTTGGTTCGCGCCGACGGATGAGCCGGGTTGGGGTGTCGGCGATAAAGCCCGAGAGGTTCAAGGCCGTGTGAATAAGGCCGATGTGGGAGTACGCCTGGGGGAAATTGCCCAACTGACGGCCGGTTGAGGGATCGATCATCTCTGCAAAGAGGCCAAGATGGTTGGAGCAGCGGGTGATGGTCTCATGGAACAGGTCCAGGGCCTGGTCGGCCTGACCCGTATAAATCAAGTTGCCCAAAAGCCAGAAGCTCAGCAGGGTAAATGCACCTTCCGGCTGTGCGTCCAAGCCGTCGTCCGTCTCTTCCGGGATGTAGCGCCAGACCAGGGGGCCCTGGGCCAGCTCCCGCTGTATCGCGTCGAGGTTCTGCCTCACCCGGGGGTCTTCGGCTGGAATGAAGCCGAAGAAGGGTATGGCGAGGTTGGAGGCGTCCAGGGCGTCGCTGCCATAGCGCTGACGGAAGGCCTGCTTTGACTCGCTCCATCCGAGGTCGAGCGCCTCCGTCTTGATGATGTACGCCTCTTGCGACCAGCGCCGGTATTGCCGCCGCTGCTCTACGGCTGCTGCAATGTAGGCAGCGGTGTCGAGGGCGGCCCAGCAGAGCACCTTCGAATATACGAAATGCTGCTCTTCTCCGCGCACCTCCCAAACGCCGCTGTCGCGGCGGCGCCAGTTTTCGATGGCCATTTCGGCCAGGGAGCATACGAGGTTCCACGCCTCCTCCGGTATTTCCCCGTGCAACACCAGCAGCGAGTGGATCGACGCAATGACCTCACCGAATACATCCAACTGAAGGTGGTCGGCTGCGGCGTTGCCTATACGTACCGGCCGGGAATCCTCGTAGCCACGCAGGTGGTGAAGGATTTGTTCCTCGTGTGACGAGGACGGCGCAATTCCGTACAGGATCTGTGGGGGGCGGTGGTCCAGCTGGCACTGCTCCAGCAGCCAATGTATGTAGAGGTCGGCTCCGTACATATCTCCAAGCCGGTAGAGGACGTCGACGGTAAAGCTGGTGTCGCGCAGCCACGAGTAGCGATAGTCCCAGTTCCGGGACCCGCCAAGGGTTTCCGGAAGGCTGGTCGTCGGGGCGGCTACAATGGCCCCGGTGCCGCGGTACATCATCAGGTGCAATACGAGGAATGACCGTACCACCTGCTCGCGCCACAGGCCAGCGTAATTCATGCCTGCAACGAGGCCCTGCCAGTATCTCCGGGTAAGCTGTAGCTTCTCCCGGGTACGGTACCGTTCGAGATTTGCCGACCTCCCATTGCCGTAGGCCAAAACGAAGATGGCCGACTCCCCTTGGGCCAGTGCGAACTCTCCCTTTACGGCATCGGTCTCCACCGACAGGGGGACGCTGCTGAGCATGGTCATGTCCTGTTGGCCGCCCCTGGTCTCGACGGCGAGGCCGTTGCCGTTGCCTCGGAGCAGGCGAAACGCGGGCACGGTGCGGGCGTAATCGTGTCGAGGCTCATATTCGCAGCGCATCTCTACGCTTCCATCCGTGCATGTCACGATGCGGTGGAGCTCCGGGGGCTCGGCGGGATTCTTATCAGGCTTGCCATCCCTGTCGTTATCGTGAATCGGCATGAAATCGACAACCTTTACGACGCCCGTCGGGGTGGTGAAGGTGGTCTCCAGGATGTTGGTATCCTGCAGGTATGCCTGACCGGTCTTTGTGTGGTCGCCGTTGGGCCGGATACGGAACCGGCCACCGATACTATCGTCGAGGATGGATGCGAAGACGCTGGGTGAATCGAACCGGGGAAGGCAGCACCAATCAATGGACCCATCAGCGCCGACCAGCGCGGCCGAGGACATGTCGCCTATCAGTCCATAGTCGTACATAGCGCCTCCTCGACGTCACAGGTATGGGAGCTACACCATTCTAGCACCGCATGGGCGTGAAGTTTAATGCCGGGTCGGGTGATCCTCCGGCGTCAGGAGCCGGGTGAAGCAGGTGCTTTGCACTACACGGCCTAAGCGTCACCCAGAGCGGCGAGGAAGCTGTCGCACCAGTGGCGCGCGGTGTGCTTGCGTACGTCCTCAACGAGCGCCTTCCAACGACGCTGCCGCTCGGTCCCAGGCATGGTCAGGGCAGTATAGATGGCGGAAGCCGTCTGCTGAAAATCGTAAGGGTTGACCATAACGGCGTCCTGCATGGTCTCTGCGGCACCGCAGAAGCGGGAGAGGACCAGGACTCCGGGGTCTGAGGTCTGGGAGGCTATGAACTCCTTAGCGACCAGGTTCATGCCGTCCCGGAGGGGGGTGACGAGGCAGGCGTCGGCCTCCCGGTACAGGTGGGCCAAGTCCTGCTGGGAATAGGAGCTGCGAAGAGGGAGTATGGGTCTCCAATGAGTCGACCCGAACCTACGGTTGACCCTGCCAACGAGGGAGTCGACTCGCTCGCGTTCCAGGGCATATTCGGGGATGTTGACCCGGCTGGGCGCAGAAACCTGGATGAGAGTGATCCGACCGAGAAGCTCCGGTTGATCTTCGAGCAGCCGCTCAATGGCCAGCAACCGCTGAAATATCCCCTTTGTATAGTCAAGTCTGTCCACCCCGAGGAGAAGCTGCCCGCCCCTGGGGAGTTCCCCCAGCAAACGCCTGACTGGGGTCGAGACCTGGCTCCTGGCCATTTCGCTGAAAGCCTGGGCATCGGCGCCAACGGGGAATGAGCGCACCTCCGAGGACCTGCCTTCGTGATGCGCGGTCCCACCGTCGAATCTCACTCCCAGCCCGTAGTCCAAGGTCTGACGAAGGTTATTGGCATAATGTTGGGTCTGAAGGCCTACGAGGTTATAGTCAAAAAGGCAGGTCAGGAGCTTTCGGGCCCAGGGCAGGATGCCGAAGGTCTCGGGTGGGGGGAAGGGGACGTGAAGGAAGAACCCCATCTTGCCCATCCATCCGAGCTTGCGAAGCTCTCGGCCAAGGGGGAAGAGGTGAAAGTCGTGGACCCACACCAGGTCACCGGGAGTCAGCAGGTGCATGAGGGAGGCGGCGTATTTGCGGTTTACGTTGCGGTATATGCGGTAACTGTCGTGGTAAATGGTCGCCTTGTCGGGAAAACCGTGGAGGACAGGCCAGAGCATCCGGTTGCAGAAGATGTTGTAGAAGCTCTCTACCTCGGCGGCAGTAAGAGACACGGAGGCGAGATGGATGCCTTTGGCCTCGGAGACTGCAACAGGGATGGCGTCCTGCCGGCTGTCCAGATTTCCGTCCCAGCCCAGCCAGATGCCGCCAACGTCCTCCAGGAAGGGCCTGAGGCTGCTGACGAGACCACCGACGGAAAGGCTACGTCTTTCCTCGGCGCTGGAAGGCGCGGTCAGGGAAGGCGTTCTGTTAGAGACCAATACTATCCGGCCTACTCCGCCCACAGTCCCTCCAACTACCCGAAATCCGCAACCGGCATGGAGCCACCCTGTAGTAACGCTGCGACGCGGGTCTCGGAGCTGATTCTACTCCCAGGCTATCGAAGTTCGCCAATTGCTATCCGGCGCGCAAATTAGCAGGGGCCCCTTTGCCGATTTGTCCAAAGCGAGCTTTCTTGGGTGTGTAGAATAGGTCGGGGGAAGGGGGAGGTTATTCTGTATCACAAGGGAGTTTCCTGAGAAGTTCGTAAAGAGGGTACGGCAGTTGCTGTTTGAGGACGAACCCGGCAATGCCATTACCAACCCACCCTCTCGAATCTTCGGCGGCAGCACGAAGCCGACTTATGAGCCACCCAAATTTCCCCACGAAGGACAGGATATTGAGTACACCTGAAGAGATTGAAGGACGAGTGCGGGCGGCGCTGGACGAATTGGGCATTGCGGGCTGGGAGTGGATCGAGATAGACCCGCAGTACGGCGACACCGCGGACTTCTGTCAACAGTATGGTTTTGACGCTCCTCATTGCGCCAATACGATCATCGTGGCCAGCAAGCGGGGCCCGGCGGCGTACTGCGCGGGGATCGTGAGGGCGTGCGACCGGCTGGACGTGAACAAGCGGGTGCGGGGGCTTATGGGGGTGTCTCGAGCGTCGTTTGCCTCGGCGGAGGTGACCCGCGAGGTGACGGGGATGATGATCGGCGGGGTCACGGCGCTGGCGTTGCCGGAGGGTCTGCCAATCTACGCGGACGTGCGGTTGCTGGAGATGGACTACATCATCCTGGGAGCGGGGAGCCGGTCTGCCAAGGTGAAAATGGGGCCCCGGGAGATGGAGAAGCTGCCGGGCCTGGAGTTCATTGAGGGGTTGGCGATTTCGGTCGGGTGAGGGCTGAGCACGTTGCAGGCCAAGGGCGTGGGGCGGATACTGGAGCGAGACCGGGAGGCCACCGTTCAAGGCCGACTGAAGGGAGATGATCATGGCCTTCACACATCCTGAGTTCCTGGTCTCGACGGATTGGTTGGCGGAACACCTGTCGGATGACGACGTGCGGGTCTTCGAGACGACCGTTTTCCTGCATCCGCGCGATGGCGGGGGCTACGGGGTGGAGTCGGGGCGAAGAGAGTACGAGGGAGGACATATTCCCGGGTCGGGATTCCTGGACCTGCAGGGCGACTTTTCCGATAACGAACAGCGCTTCCGCTTCATGATACCCCCGGCGGAAGCGTTTGCCGAGGCGGCCGGGAGACATGGAATCTCGGAGTCGTCGAAGCTGATCTTATATGACCGGTCGGGTTCGATGTGGGCGGCGAGGTTTTGGTGGATGTTCCGGTCGATGGGCTGCAATGGTGCGGCGGTGCTGGACGGGGGATGGCGTCGGTGGGTCGCTGAGGGGAGGGCAGTGTCGACTGATGGGGCGAAGTACGAAGCCACCATCTTCACGCCGACTGTCGACACTGCCAGGTTCGCCGATCTGGGAGAGGTCATGGCCTTCGTCGAGTCCGACGGCGGGGACGGCGGATGCCTGATAAACGCGTTGGGGCGAGAGCAGCACTCGGGTGCAGACGGGGGTCGGGTCTACGGGCGTCCCGGGCACATTCCCGGCTCATCCAACGTGCCGGCGATGGAGCTGATCGATACAAAGACGGGGCTGTACCGCCCGGCGGAGGAACTGGCTTCAATGTTCGAAGAGGCGGGCGCAGACAGGACTCGGCGGGTGGTTACCTACTGCGGGGGCGGCATAGCCGCATCCGATGACGCCTTCGTACTCTCGCTGCTGGGGTACGAAGACATTGCGGTGTACGACGCCTCACTGTCGGAGTACGCAGCCGATCCGTCGTTGCCGCTGGAGGTCGACCCGCAATAGCAAGTGAAAGGCTTTTGGCCGTTAGCTATATAATGGGTCGGTGGAGGACCCGATCAGCTAAGCATCAAGGTCCCTGCAAAGGGACGGCTGCAAGGAGGAGAAACTCATGCTATCCCACAACTACACGTACCAAGATTGCCTGGACATCTCGAAGAGGGTCTCCTGGCTGGAAGACGATGTCCTGGCCGACAAGAATTTCGACTTTTCGAAACGCTTTCTGCCCAACAGGCTGACAGGCGTAGACGGGATCGGGTGCTTGAATGACGATGAGAAGCGTCAGTTGAACCAGATCATGGGCAACGGCTACTGCCACCTTTTCGCGTTCGTGGAGGAGTTCATCATCCCCACCGTCACGGAAGAGGCCATGAAGGATGTCTATGGCGACGAAATCAGGGCACGCTCGCTGCTGCGATTCGCGGAGGAAGAGCTGAAGCACCAGGAGCTGTTTCGGAGATCGGTTGATCTTTTTGGCCAGGGTTTCGGTATTGAGTGCGGCCTAATACCAGGTCGGGAGGAGGTGGCAAAGGTAGTCCGGGGCAAGTCGAAGCTGGCGGTGATGGTATTGACGGCGATTATCGAATGGTTCACGCAGCTCCACTACGTGGAGCATGTGCGGGATGAAGCAGACTTCGATGGGCTGTTCCGGGACCTCCTGAGGTTTCACTGGCTGGAAGAGTCTCAGCACGCTAAGCTGGACACGCTGCTAATCGGCGAAGTGGCTGAGAACCTTAGCCTGGAAGAGCGGGAAGCGGCAATCGATGAAGTCCTGGAGCTTGGCGGTGCGATCGACGGGCTGCTGGCCCAGCAGATTGGGCTGAACATAGAGGCCCTGGAGAAGGCGACGGGGCGGACGTTTACGGATGCCGAGAAGGAGGAGATCACCACAGAGACGCAGCGGGCGTGGCGGTGGACCTTCCTGGTGTCCGGGCTGGAGCACCCGAATATTGTCAAGGCAGTCGGTGAGCTGACCGAATCGGGGCAGGGGAAGATCAAGGAAGTGGCCGCGGCGCTATCGGCGTAGGGGTAGATACGCTAGTGGGGCCAGGTGAGTCGGGATATCCTGAAATCGCGTTGATGGGGCAGGGTAGACGGCTCGATCTTCAATTCATGTATTCGGACTTTGAGGCCGACAGATTCAAGTCGGTTGCAGTGCGACCGCAGCGCCAGCACCACAGCTAGAGTTTAGGAGGGGGCGGAATCGGGTGGGGTGGTGGAGATGGGGGGATTCGAACCCCCGGCCTCCGCATTGCGAACGCGGCGCTCTCCCAACTGAGCTACATCCCCGATCCGGGGTGGAATATAGCAGGGGCGGGGTGGGGGGGTCAATTACGAGTGCCGAGTGAGGGCCGGGCTATACTCCCCCGAGTGGCTCCTCAACAGGCTAAGGGCGAGCGGGGATAATATCCGCATTCGCTACGTAGCGGCAGGGCGGAAGTAGGGGAGGGTTACGCCAACTTCGACTTCTTTGAAGACGGCTTGGACGCGCATGCCGATCCGGATGTTCTCGGTGGGGCAGTCGACTAGGTGGCTGATCATGCGGACACCTTCGTCGAGGTCGACCATAATGACGTTCCATGGGACCCGGTCTTTCAGAGCGGGATGGATGGCCTGGTGGGTGATGGTGTAGCTGTAGATGGTCCCGAGGCCTGATACTTGCTTCCAGCCCAGATTTCCCTGTCGGCAGCGGGGGCAAAGGGGTCTGGGGGGGTGTCGGAGGGTGTCACAGCGGGGGCAGTGCTGGATGATTAGCTCTTGTCGGTTGCAGGCTTCCCAGAAGGCCTGATTGTCGATGGTGGGGACGGGAAGGGGGAGGGGGGTGTTTTCAGGCATGGTCGGTTACCTGCGGAGGACCATGGCGCCGACGCCTTCGCCGGTGTCTACGAGGACGTGCTCGGCATCGGGGACCTGGGCGGTGGAGGTGCCACGCAACTGCCGGACGCCTTCGATGATGTGGTTGACGGTGTGGACATAGGCCTCGGAGAGGTGGCCTCCGGCGGTGTTTATGGGCAACTCGCCGCCAATCTCTATGCGGCCACCTTCAACGAAGGGGCCGCCCTCTCCCTTGGGACAGAAGCCGTAGTCTTCGATGGCAAAAAGCACCAGGGCGCTGAAGTGATCGTAGATTTGTGCGACGTCTATGTCCTGGGGGGTGATACCAGCCATGTTGAAGAGTCGGGGGCCGGCTTTTGCGGCTACGGTCTGGGAAATAGGTCCGTTTTCGATGATCGGGGGAACGAGGCTCTGGGCGACGGCGGAAACGTAGACGGGTCGTTGGCGCATGTCCTTTGCACGTTCGGAGGAGGAGATGACGATGGCGGCACCGCCGTCGGTCTCCAGGCAGCAGTCGAAGAGGTGGAAGGGGTCATAGATCATGCGGGAGTTCTGGTGGTCTTCGATGGTCATGGGTCGGCCATACATGATGGCTCGGGGGTTCATGTTGGCGTGCTTTCGGCAGGCGACGGATATGGCGCCGAAGTGGGCGCTGGTGGTGCCGTATTCGTACATATGGCGTCGGGCGTACATGGCGAGTTGCTGGCCCGGGACGAGGAGGCCAAAGGGTTCCATGAATGCCGACTGACCCTGCCCTCGGCGGCCGGTTATGGCGCCAGAGCCGTATCGCTTGCCGGACCGCCCATTCATGGCCCGATAGAGGAGGACGTTGTTGGCCAAGCCAGTGGCGACAGCCATGCAAGCGTGGGCTACAAGGCCACCGGCGGCGGTGCCGGTGTAGGCAAGCTCGTCAAAGAATGTGAGCTCTGGGATGCCGAGGGAGGCAATGACCTCTTCCTCGGGGGTAGGGTCCACTACGAAACGGACCATGCCGTCTATGTCCTCGGGTTGGAGGCCGGCATCGTCGATGGCCTTCATGGAGGCTTCTAGAACGAGGGAAAGCTCACTGCGACCCGAGTCCTTGGAGTACTCGGTCTCACCGATGCCGATGATGGCGCACTTGTCTTTGATTGATTCCATTGGGATTTGTTATGGGCGAATTGAAATAGGGATACTAGAGAACGCCGCGGGCCCGGAGGTCTTCGATTTTGTCGGGGGTCATGCCGGGGAGTTGGCCGAGGATTTCGCAGGTGTGTTCGCCAGCGGCGGGGACCTTGCCAACGGCACCCCTGGTCTTTGAGAATTTTATACTCAGGCCCGGGGCCATGATCTCATGCTGGCCGTTCTCGGTGGGGACGGGAACCATCATCTCGCGTTCGCTCATATGTGGGTCCCGGGACATCTGGGCGGGTGTCTGGACGGGGCCGACCGGGACCTCGTTGGCGACGAGCTTTTCGGTGATGTCAGCGACGGTATTGCAGGCGACCCAGTCGGTGAGGAGTTTGAGACGCTTGGCCTTGGAGCCTGCATCGGCCTCGAATCCGAGGATGGTCGGGTCTTCGGCTAGCTCGTGTTGGCCCATGGCGAGGAAGACCCGGGTCCAGAGGGTGCGGGAAGTAGCTGGGATGGTGACGTATCCGTCCTTAGCCTTGTAGACGGAGGCGTAGTAGTCTTCAAGTCCGGCACCCGTGCCCATGTGGTGAGATATGGGGATCTCCATGAGGGTGACGCCGGTGTCCAGGAGGCTTACGTCGATGATCTGGCCTTCGCCAGTGGTGTTGCGGTGGATGATCGCGCCTAGGGTGCCGATGCAGGCGTGGAGAGAGGTAATGCGGTCGATTATGGGGGAGCCAGTGAGGACGGGGTGGCCTTCATGGATGCCGGTGACCTCCATGAGGCCAGACATAGCCTGACCGATGGGGTCGAAGGCGGGTCGGTTTTTGTAGGGGCCGTACTGACCGAAGCCGGAGACGGAGGTGAGGATGATGTCGGGTTTGATCTTCTTGAGCTCTTCGTAGGAGAAGCCCATTTTGGCGATGACGCCGGGACGGAAGTTTTCGAGGACGACGTCGGCGGTCTTGACGAGCTCCCGAAAGATCTCCTTGCCCTCCTCGGTGCGCATGTTGAGGGTGATGCTCTTCTTGCCGCGGTTGTAGACGGTGAAGTAGACGCTGGTGCCGTTGACTAGGGGAGCGTGGGCACGGGTCTCCTCGCCGCCGGGCTTTTCGACCTTGATAACCTCGGCGCCCATGTCGGACATGACCATGCCGGCCCGGGGCCCGGCCTGATAGCGGGCGAGCTCCAGAACTTTTACTCCGTCAAGGCAGCCGGTCACGGGTCGGTTCTCCTTTGGGTGGGGGGGTGGGGTCCGGTGGGAATGTTAACACAGGGTAAGTTGAGGGTTATTGACCGACTCCAGATGCGCAGCTTGTCTCACGGCTAGGCTAGGGAGTTGAGGAAATCGAGGAGGATTTGGTTGGTGGCGAGGGGTTGTTCGATGGAGGGGTCGTGGCCGGCGTTTTTGATCCAGTGGACCTGGGAGCCGGAAATGCCATCGCGGAGGGCCTGGGAGCCGTCGACGTAGAGGTCTTCCTCGCCGCAGATGACGCAGGTGGGGACATTGACGTCGCCGAGCCTCGGGGCCTGGTTGAAGGCGTTGCAGGCCTCCAGGTCTCCGATGCCGACCTCTATAGGGGTTGTGCTGTTGTTCCACTCGTTTAGCTCGACTATGGCCCTGGGAGTGCTCTTGGAGAAGTTTCGGCCTGCGCTCTCCTGGATGGCCTTCTCGGGGTCTTTGCGGTAGACGTCTATGTATGCGTCGTCGATGTTCCACTGGGGGGCGGAGCCGACGGGGATGTAGGCCTCGACGCCGGGATAGGCGAGGAGGTAGTCGAGGGCGATGGAGCCGCCCATGGAGTGGCCGGCCATGACGAAAGATTCGAGGCCGAGGGTGTCGGCAAAGGCTTTGACGAAGTCCCGATAGTCGGAGACGTTGGTGGCGCCGGGTCCTTCGGAGTCGCCGTGTCCGGGGAGGTCCATGGCGATGGGGGTGTGCCACGGGGCTAGGGCCTGGAGCTGAGGGGCCCAAATCTTGTGATTGCTTCGTGCGCCATGCACCAGCAACACTATCTTGCCCTTTTGCTGGCCTGCGGCGAGGTCTCTCGGGCTGGCGTAGAAGGCGTTCTTGCCGTTTACCTGTACGTTTGGCATCTGTTCCCCCAACTCATGTGACTACGGACAAGGGCTTCAGGGCAGGGATTCCAGGTAGGCCCCGAATTTTTCGTTCAGGAGGGCCGGCTGCTCGATCATGACAGCGTGACCGGCGGCGGGAATTATCTCGAAGGTGGTGTTCATGGCACTGTCGTGGATTTCTCGGGAATTTTCGAGCCATTCCTCTTCGTCTCCGGCGGCAACGAGGGTCGGGACCTGGATTTGATTGATTTGGCCGAGGAGGTCGTAGCGGTCGCAATTGAGGAAGTCGGCGGTGCAGGTCCCGGGTCCCTGGGCAGCAAGCTGTTTGGCGTATTCGTCGACGAGGCGCTGAGAGGTCTTCTTCGAAAAGAGGAGGGCGACGTTTTCACGCTGGGCACGCTCGGGGTCGGTGGTCCAGAGTTCAAGGTGCTCGGCGGACAGCTCCCAATGAGCACCGGCCCCTACCAGAATGAGGCCTGTCACGTCGTCGGGGTGGTGGATAGCGTAGTCCAGAGCCATGGAGCCGCCCATAGAGTGGCCGGCGAATACGAAGGGGGCGAGGTCCATGACATCGACGAAGGATTTGATGAAGTGCCGGAAGTCGGCGGGGGTGTCGATGGGGGGCCCCTGGGAGTCTCCGTGACCCGGGAGGTCGATGGAGAGGGGGGTGTGTTCACGCTCAAGGTAGGCGTGCTGGTGACGCCAGACGAGATGGTTGTCGACGGCGCCGTGAACCATGAGGACGTTATGGCCCTGGCGGACGCGGGCCTCGGCCTGGGACGGGAACTGGTAGTGGACGTTTCTGCCTTCTACAGTTACGAAGCCCATGAAATTACCTCGGGTGGATGGGGTGATTCTAACAGACGGGAGGGTGTACCTAAAGCCCGATTTGGCACAATGCCGATGCTATAATCCCCGGAACCCGACCACCTTCCCAGCGCAACCGTTGCCATACCTGGACACCCATAAGCTCGATGCCTTCCTGCCCCCGCGCGCTATGGAAGGGGTGAAGGCGCTGGACCTGGGCATTGGGATTCCGCCTGCGAATGCCACGAGGTTACTGGGTTGCTTTGGGGCCGAGGTTATCAAGGTGGAGCCCTTGCATGGGGACCCGCTGCGGATGTCGGGGCCTTTCCTGGGGGACATTCCCAATCCCGAGACCAGCGGGCTTTTTCAGTACCTGAACGTCAACAAGAAGGGCATCACGCTGAACCTGGAGTCGGGGCGGGGGCGGAGGGTACTGAAGGACCTGCTCTGCTGGGCGGACATGGTGGTGGAGGGGAGGGGGGCTGGGGTGATGGATGGCCTGGGCCTGACCTACGAGGAGATGGAGAGGGTCAACCCGGCGCTGGTCGCGGTGTCGATAACGCCCTTCGGGCAGAGTGGGCCTTACAAGGACTACAAGAGCTACGAGATACAACCCTACGCTTTCGGCGGCCCGATGTACTTCACAGGCAACCCGGAGCGAGAGCCGGTGAACGCGGCCAACAACGTGTCGGACCTGCACACCGGGCTGGCAGCGGCAACGGCGGGGATGGTGGCGTTCCACAGGGCGGAGGCCACGGGGGAAGGGGACTATATCGACATAGCGGCGGCGGAGGTACAGTTGGGGAATATCGACCGTCGGGCGGCGAAGCTGCTGGCGTATTCGTACACGGGTACGGTGGGGGACAGGAACCTGGACCACATGGGCATAGGGTCGGGGCCCTTTCCGTGTTCGGACGGGTATATCAACCTGCTGGGAGGAGAGTTCGGGTTCGACCGGGTGTGCAGGCTGATTGAGCGGGAGGACCTAATGGAGGACCCGCGGTTCAATACGCCGGAAGGGAGACGGGACCCGGCGAACATCGAAGAGATCTCCGGGATAATCATCTCCTGGCTATACGGCAAGCAGAAACTGGAGGCTTGGGAGATCGCGCAGCAGAAGAGGGTGTTGTCCGGGGTCGTAAACACAACCGAAGATCTGCTTAGCGACGGTCATTTCTGGGAACGGGGGATGTGGGCGCAGGTCAAACACCCGATCGCGGGAGAGATGACGATGCCCGGGAAGTCGTTGAAGATGTACCGGACACCGTGGCAGGTGAAGTCGGCGGCACCGACTTTGGGGCAGCACAATGAGGAAGTGTATTGCGGGATGCTGGGCTATAGCCGGGAAGAGCTTTCAAAACTGAGGCAGGCGGGAGTCGTTTAAGTGTTGGAGAAGGCGATTGGGTAAGTTACCTCTCGAAGGGATAAGGGTGCTGGAAGTCACGGTGGTGTGGGCTGGGCCTCATGCCGGGCAGATACTGGCCGACTGGGGCGCGGACGTGATTCGCGTGGAGTCGACGCAGTTCCTGGGCACGACGACTCGGACGGGGCTGATGAAGCCGAGCAAAGAGTATTTTCAGATGATGATAGAGATGGGATACGGGTATGCGGGTCGGTACCCGGAGGCCCGGGCATGGGACAGGGGGGCGCTGTTCAACACTCATGCCCGCAACAAGAGCAGCATGACAGTGGACGTGACCCGGGAGAAGGGGCTGGAAGTGCTGATGGACCTGGTGTCCAAGGCGGACGTGTTCCTAGAGAACAACATGCCGGACACGATGAAGAAGCTTGGGCTGACGTATGCTGAACTGAAGAAGCACAACCCCGGAATCATCATGGTGAGGATGCCGGCGTTCGGGCTGGAGGGTAAGTACCACAGGTACCGGTCGTGGGGCCAGCACGTGGAGGGGGTGGCGGGTCACAGCTGGCTGAAGGGATACCGGGACACGGACATATCGCAGAGGCCCGAGTCGAACCAGAGCGATGCGGGAGCGGCATATAGCGCAGTGATGGCAGTATTGATGGCCATGAGGCATCGGAGGCGCACGGGAGAGGGACAGCTAATCGAAATACCGCTGTGCGAGAACTTCATTCCGTACCTAGCGGCGCCGATCATGGACTACACGATGAACGGGAGGGTGAGGTCGTCGCTTGGGAACGGGCATACGTCTATGGCGCCGCACGGGGTGTACCGGTGCAAGGGAGAGGACTCCTGGGTGGCGATATCGGTGGGAAGCGATGCGGGGTGGGAGGCAATGTGTCGGGCGATGGGGGAGCCGGAATGGGTGAAGGAGAGGAAATACAGGACAGTGTTGGGTAGGTGGCAGAACCAGGAAGAGATAGACGGCAAGTTGGAGGAATGGACAAAAGCTCTGACGAATTACGAAGTGATGGAGAGGCTGCAGGAGGTCGGGGTGGGGGCTGCGCCGGTGCTGGACGAGAGGGGGGCACATTCCGATCCGCACATCGAGGCCCGGGGGTTCTTTGAGAGGGTGAATGACCCGGACCTCGGGGTGCACGACCATGTCGGGTTCATGTGGAAGATGGCAAAGACTCCTAATGCTATCCGGAAGCCTCCGGCGCACCTGGGGTACGGGAACGAGTACGTGTACAGGGAGCTACTGGGATACGACGATGAGCGGGTTAGGCAGCTGGAAGAGGAGGGGCATATAGGGACAGAGCCAGCTCCGCATATTCCGTGACCGAGTCACGGCGCATTTGCGTAACTGTAGATATAGGCCAATTGGGCGCATTATCCAGGCCCGTACGACCCCCCCACTCATACTTCGAGGGCCTCAGCATGAGCGGCCCAGACCCTATGTTCACAGGTTATCCAGAGGTCCCGAACAAGGGTAAGAACAGCTATTAGCTTCACCCTAGACCTGTGGAAAGCTAGGGGGAAATGGTTTAAGGTTGTAGCGCTTTGGGAGCCCTGACCGACAAGTACTGCATAGTGGGCGTGGGGGAGACTCCTCACATGCGCCCTTCCAACCGGACGACGTTGTCCATGGCCTGTGAGGCCGTGCGCAAAGCGCTGGACGATGCAGGGCTGGAAGCCTCGGACATAGGCGGTATGACGTCCTACCAGGGCTTCGACTCGTGTGCTTCGAAGGATGTGGGGTCAGCACTGGGGATGAGGTTGGACTACTCGATGGACATCATCGGGGGAGGGTCGAGCACGGAGGCGCTGGTGGCCCACGCCATCGGGCTAATTGAAGCGGGATACTGCCGGAACATGGTGATTTTCCGGTCCATGAACGGCCGGTCGGGGCGGAGGCCGGGGGGCCAGGACCCGGGAGGGTCGGCATCCATACCTGTCATCAGGGGAGTCGGGGACTTCGACAAAACCTGGGGATTCACGACGCCCGCCCAGCACCATTCCCTCACCTGCCTGAGGTACATGCACGACTACGGCCTCACCTCCCGGCACTTGGGCGAGGTAGCGGTGGCGCACCGGCGGCACGCGAACCTGAACCCCAAGGCAGTCTTTTACGACAGGCCACTTTCGATGGAGGACTACCTGAAAGGGCGGTGGATTTCCAAGCCATTCCGGCTGTTCGACTGTTGCCTGGAGACGGATGTGGCGGCGGCGATCATAGTGGCGCCCCGGGAGTGGGCGTACAACCTGAAGCAGCCCCCAGTGTTCATCATGGGGGGCACGGCACGAGTGCAGGCGCCGGGTGCGGCGTTCCCGTGGGGTATGCCGAAGATCCACAAGGTGGGCGGGAACTATGGGAGGAATAGATTGTTCGGGATGTCGGGGGTGGGGCATGACGACATAGATTTCGTGTCGGCGTACGACGCCTTCACGTTTACATCGCTGATTCTACTGGAGGCGTTCGGGTTTGCGCCCGAGGGGGAGATTGGGGACTTCGTGGAGGGCGGGACGCTGCAGATAGACAACAAGCTGCCGTCCAATCTGTCGGGTGGGCACCTGTCGGAGGGGTATACGCACGGGATAGCGATGGTAATAGAGAACGTCCGGCAGCTGAGGCACCGGGCAGACGATGCGTGTCCGGGATGTGGGGAGGGAAAACACACCTATGACCGGAGCAAGGGGTGCCGCCAGCTAAAGAAAGCAGAAATTGCGGCTTGCCTGGCGTGGTCGTTCGAGGGGCAGAGCAGCGCAATGATTCTCAGGAGGTAGAGGCAGCGTGGGAGCACTAACGGACAAATACTGCATAGTGGGCGTGGGCGAGACCCCGCACATGCGGCCTTCGGGCCGTACGACGCTGTCGATGGCCTGCGAGGCGGTGCGGAATGCGATGGCGGACTCTGGGCTGGACCCGTCGGAGATCAGCGGGATGACCTCGTACCAGTACGGGGACTCGTGCGATTCAGCGGCGGTGGCGTCGTCCCTCGGGATCCGGCTGGACTACGCGGTGGACATCATCGGGGGCGGCAACAGCACGGAGACGCTGGTGGCGCACGCCATCGGGCTGATCGAGGCGGGGTACTGCCGGAACATGGTGATATTCCGTTCGATGAACGGGAGGTCGGGGCTGAGGTTCGGGGGCCAGGACCCGGACGGGCCGGCGCCGGTGACGAATGTATCGAGCATATCTGACATGTGGGATGCGTGGGGATTCACGACTCCGGCCCAGCACCATGGGCTTACCTGCATGAGATACATGCGTGATTACGGATTGACCTCCAGGCACCTGGGGGAGGTGGCGGTGGCGCACAGGAGACATGCAAACCTGAATCCGAAGTCTATCTTCTACGACCGGCCCCTTTCGATGGACGATTACCTGAAGGGTCGGTGGGTATCGAAGCCGTTCCGGCTGTTTGACTGCTGCCTGGAGACGGACGTGGCAGCAGCGATCATAGTCGCGCCCCGGGAGTGGGCATACAACTTGAAGCAGCCCCCTGTGTTCATCATGGGAGGCACGGCCCGGACACAGACGCCGGACGCGTCCTACAGGTGGAACCGGGAGAAGATCCACTATGTTGGGGCGAACTACGGCCGGCACCGGCTGTTCGGGATGTCGGGGGTGACGCACGACGACATAGACTTCGTTTCGGCGTATGACGCGTTCACGTTCACGTCGCTCATATTGCTGGAAGGGTACGGGTTCGCGCCCGTGGGAGAGATCGGGGGGTTCGTGGAGGGAGGTACGCTGCAGATAGACGGGAAGCTGCCGTCCAATCTGTCGGGGGGCCACCTATCCGAGGGGTACACGCATGGGATAGCGATGGTGATAGAAAACGTGCGGCAACTGAGGCATCGGACGGATGACTCGTGCCCCGAGTGGGCGGAGGGTAAGCACACGTACGACCGAGACAAGGGCTGCCGCCAGCTGAAGAAGGCGGAGATTGCCGCCTGCCTCGCGTGGGGCACGGAGACCGAGAGCAGCGCCATGATCATCAGGAGGTAGGCTTCAATGCCCGGACCAATCGACTATTCCCTGATCAACGTCAAGCCCGACCCGGACACGAAGGAGTGGTGGGACGCGACGAAGGAAGACCGGCTGCTGGTACGTCAGTGCAGCGACTGCAGCCGGAAGTTCTTTCCACCGTTTCCCGCGTGCCCGGGTTGCACATCCATGAGTCTCGGGTGGTATGAGACTGAGGGCAAGGGCGTGATTTACAGCTATAACGTGGTCGTGCAGCCGATCCTGGCGCCATTCGTTCCCGCAGTGCCGTACATCACGGCAGTCATAGACCTGCCGGACTGCACCAACGAGGATGGTTCGATAACGAGGATTGTGGGGGTGCTGACGGACGATGAGGAAGCGGTGGCGATCGGGAACCCGGTGGAGGTGGTGTTCGAGAAGTCGGAGGATTCGGAGTACGTGATGCCGCGTTGGCGGGTGACGGGGGTGGGGGAGAATGCGTGGAAGTTCACGGGCGAGGGCGGCGGGCCAGTAGGGAGCTAAATCCTGCCTACATTTCGTGAACTGAATGTGCTAAACTCTTAGCATGGATGTATTCAATTGTCCTTTGCGTATTTCCTCGTTGGACGACAACCTGTCGCGAGATATTGAGGCCACGGTAGATACTGCGGCTACCTATTCGATGTTGCCCATTAACCTGCTCAAAGAGCTAGGTGTTTCGCCAAGTCGAAAAGCCACGTTTGAAATGGCCGATGGTCATCGAGAAGAGATGGATGTCGGGGAAGTGCGCGTGACCATAAATGGTTCCAGCGCTATAAGCCCTGTGATTTTCGGGGCGGAGGATACGGCGCCTTTGCTTGGGGCTGTGACGCTGGAAATACTTCTTTTGGCGGTGGACCCGGTCGCACAAAAGCTGGTCCCGACCCACGCTATTCTGTATTAGCCCCTCCGTTCCTCCGTCTGCAGAGCATCCCCACTTTAGTGCTCAACTCGCGTGTATGGGGTTTGTCGACTATAATCTCAACGCGGTCCGAGGTATAGGTTCCCAGTAAGAAAATGGCTAAGGCTAAAGAGTTGCGCCTAACTGAATTGGCCCACTGCGCGGGCTGAGCTTCCAAGTTCAGCCCCGAGGACCTGGTGCAGGTCCTGAAGAGCCTTCCGAAAGTCGATGACCCGAACCTTTTAGTGGGATCGGGGACGGCGGATGACAGCGCGGTCTACAAGCTGAGCGATTCGGTCGCGCTGGTGCAGAGCGTCGACTTCTTCCCTCCCATAGTGGACGACCCGTACTGGTTCGGGGCGATAGCGGCGGCGAATGCGCTGAGCGACATCTACGCGATGGGTGCCACTCCGCTCATCGGGCTAAACATCGTTTGCTTTCCGATAGGTCTGCCGAAGGAGATCCTGGCCAGAATCCTGAAGGGCGGGGCAGACAAGATGACCGAGGCCGGGGCGATCATCGGCGGGGGGCACACGATAGACGATGAGGAGCCCAAGTACGGGGTGTCTGTGACGGGGCTGGTGAGGCCAGGGGAACAGATAACGAACTCCAGGGCGAGGGTCGGAGACAGACTGGTGCTGACCAAGGCGATTGGCACGGGGATAATCACGACGGCTTTGAAGGCTGGGAAGTCGGATGCGGAGACGGAAGGTCGGGTGGTTAAGCTGATGGCGGAACTGAACAAAAGTGCGTCGGAGGCAATGGTCGGGGTTGGGGTGAATGCCTGCACGGACATTACGGGCTTCGGGCTGCTGGGGCATTTGCGGGAGATGGTGGAGGGGAGCGGGGTGGGGGCCCGAATTAGTCTTAGACAGGTGCCCTTAATTCCCGGGGCACGGGAGCTGGCAGAGGCGGGCATAGCACCCGGCGGGACGCAGCGAAACCTGGCTTCATTAAAGGATAGGGTGGTCTGGGAAAGGGATATCCCCGAGGCGATGAAAGTGCTGATGGCCGATGCCCAGACCTCGGGGGGGCTGCTGATCTCGGTGGCAGAAGAGAGGGCTGATAAATTGATGGGGGCGCTTGTTGAGCATGGGGTGGTCGGGGCTAGGGTGATTGGGGAGGTGGTCGCGGAGCACCCCGAGACAATTCACGTTGTCGGATAAATCTCAGGAGTCGGGTTGAGTAGATGTTCAGGCTAAGCAAAGAACACGCGGACGAGATGATCGCCCACGCGAAGGCTGATGCACCCAATGAATGCTGCGGGATGCTGGCGGGGTCGGGTGGGGAGGTGAAGCGGGTGTACAGGGTGCGGAATGCGGAGCCGAGCCCGGTGAAGTACGTGATGGACCCGCAGGAGCAGTTCAGGATTTTCGAAGAGGTGGATGGGGAGGGGTGGGAGATATTGGGTTTCTACCATTCGCACACTTTCAGCGAAGCGTATCCTTCGCCGACGGATGTGAGGCTAGCAACTTATGTGGATGAGGCGTCGGGGGAGAAGCAGAGCCTGTGGCCGGGGGTGCTTTATTTCCTGGTGTCCTTGAGGAACCCGGAATCGCCAGAGGTGAGGGGATTTCACATTGAGGATGGGGAGATCAGGGAGGAGGATGTGGGTATAGGGGGGTGAGGTGGGGTTGGGCCACTTGAGGACCCGGCAATACTGTGCCGCCCCCGCTCAACCCCTCGACTCCGCTCAGGGCGAGCGGCCTGCACCCGGGAATGGCTAGTCCTGGTTTTTGATTAGCCAGAATTCCAGGCTATCTGCCATGGCGAGCCAGCTAGCTTCTATCACGTTAGTGGAGCTTCCGACCGTCCTCCAGACCCGGGCGCCGTCTGTGGACTCGATCAGCACGCGGATGTAGCTTGAACTTCCCGAGCTTTCATCTACGATGCGAACCTTGTAGTCCGAGAGTTGGACGACGGAGAGCCGGGGGTAGAACTGCTGGAGGGCCTTCCTGAGGGCGAGGTCAAGAGCGTTGACGGGGCCGTTGCCCTCGGCGGCGGTGTGGATTGTTTCCTCACCGACTTTGACTTTGACCATTGCCTCGGCGAGAAGGTAGGGCTCGGCATCGCTGGTCATGCTGGGGGACCGGCGGCTGTTTTCCACGAGGACCATGAAGTCGACCAGCTCGAAGGGGGGCTTATAGCCGCTGTGAGCCCGTCTGACCAGGAGCTCAAATGAGGCCTCGGCGCCTTCGTACTGGAAGCCCTTGCTCTCGAGGTCCTTGATACGGCCCAGGACTTCTTTTGTGCCGTCGGGGCCCAGGTCAACGTCGATACCCAGCTCCCTGACCTTGTAAGCGATGTTGCCCCGGCCGGATAGCTCCGACACAACGACTCGCTTGGTGTTGCCCACGAGCTCGGGCGGGACGTGCTGGTAGCTTTCTTCAAGCTTGTTCACGGCTGCTACATGCATACCCCCCTTGTGGCTGAAAGCGCTCATGCCGACGTAGGGCTGGTGTTCGTCGGGAGGGAGGTTCACGAGTTCGCTCGCGTATCTAGAGACCTCAGTGAGATGAGACAGCTGGTTGTCTGAAATGCAGTCGATACCCATCTTGATCTTGAGGTTGCCGATGATGGAGACGAGGTTAGCGTTGCCGCAGCGTTCTCCGTAGCCGTTGATGGTCCCCTGGACCTGCGCGACGCCCTCGTTGACGGCGGCGATGCTGTTGGCAACGGCCATGTCGGCGTCATTGTGGGCGTGGATGCCCAGACTAGCGTCAGTTGCCTTCTGAACCTGGCTGATGATTTCGGAAATTTCCGAGGGGAGGCGGCCACCATTGGTATCACAAAGGACGACGTACTCGGCGCCGGCATCGTGGGCGGCCTGGACGGTCTTGATGGCGTAGTCGGGGTCTTCCCGGTAGCCGTCGAAGAAGTGTTCGGCATCGAATATGACGCGCCGGCCCTTGTCTCTAAGGTAGCGGACGGAGTCGGCGATCATGTCGAGATTTTCCTCGGGGGTGGTCTCGAGGATGGAACGGACGTGGAGGGCCGAACTCTTGCCGACAAGGGTTATCACCTTGGTCTCGGCCTGCAGCAGAGCCTCAATCTGGGGGTCTTGGTCGACGCTTACATTGGCGCGTCGGGTGGCGCCGAAGGCTACGACGGTGGAGTTTTCAAGTTCAAGGTCACGGGCGCGTTCGAAGAACTCGGCATCCTTGGGGTTGGAGCCGGGCCAGCCGCCCTCTACGAAGTCGACGCCGAGCTTGTCCAACATGCGCGTAATCTTGAGCTTGTCCTCGACGGAGAGGGAGATTCCCTCCATCTGGGTGCCGTCACGAAGAGTAGTGTCGTAGAGAGTCAGCCGTTTTGTGGTAGTAGTCATCGGGGTGTCGTTTCTATGCCGCCACTTTGCTGGCGATAAGGGCGCCCATCTCTACGGTGCCGGTGCTTTCCGTGCCATCCTCGGCGATGTCGGGGGTGCGGTAGCCCTCGGCGAGGACCTGCTCCACAGCGGACTCAATGGTAAGGGCCTCCTCTTCGAGGCCGAGGGAATGCCGGAGCATCATGGCCACGCTGAGAATCATGCCACACGGGTTGGCCTTGTTCTGACCGACGATGTCGGGGGCGGAGCCATGGCAGGGCTCGTAGACTCCGACAGCGCCTCTCTCACCATCTTCCATATTCAGGCTGGCAGAAGGCAACATGCCCATGGAGCCGGAAAGGACGGCGGTCTCGTCGGTGAGGATGTCTCCGAAGGTGTTTTCGGTGACTATGACATCGAAGCGGGCTGGCTGGCGGACGAGGTGCATGGCGCAGGTGTCGACGAGGAGGTGGTCGAGTTCAACGTCGGGGTAGGAGGGGGCCATTTCGAGGACTATTTGACGCCAGAGGCGGGAAGACTCCAGGACGTTGGCCTTGTCGACAGAGGTGAGCTTCTTACGGGACCGGCCGCGTGCGACTTCGAAGCCAACGCGGACTATGCGGCGGATCTCGTCTTCGGAGTAAGCCATGGAGTCGACGGCCCTGCGGCCACGGGAGGTGGTCCACTGGCGCTTGGGCTTGCCGAAGTAGAGGCCACCAGTGAGCTCACGGATGACGATCATATCGACGCCGTCCAGGTTCTCGGGTTTAAGGGGCGTGGCGTCCCGGAGCTGGGGATAGACCTTCACGGGCCGGATGTTCGCAAAGAGGTTGAGCTTCTTACGCAGGGCAAGGAGCCCCTGTTCGGGTCGGACGGAAGCCTTGGGGTCGTCCCACTTGGGGCCGCCGACGGCGCCGAAGAGAACGGCATCGCTCTTCTTACAGGTTTTGAGAGTGTCGTCGGGGAGGGCGGTGCCGAATTCGTCTATGGCACAGCCGCCGACAATGCCGTCCTGCAGATTGAAGTCGTGGCCGAAGCGGGACTCGGCGGCACGGAGGACGCGTAAGCCCTGCTCCATGACCTCGGGGCCGATGCCGTCACCTGGAAGGACTGCTATGTTTGATTTAGTCATATCTATTGCCTGGAGTCGTCCAGAAGTCAGCAGCGCGGGGGCCTGTACGCACTCTGTGCATCCAGACCCCGTCTGCCATTGCCGATCCCGGAGCCAGCCAGTCTAGCCTACGGCCACGGCCTCCCGTGACTCTTCCCGGGAGGCGATGAGGCGGTTGAGGGCGTTCATGTAGGCCTTGGCGCTGGCGACGATGATGTCTGTGTGAGCGCCCCTGCCTATGAAGGACTGGTCTTCGCTTTCGATCCTGATGGTGACCTCTCCGAGGGCGTCGATGCCCTCGGTGACGGACTTGATGCTGAACTCGGTGAGCTCGTTGGGGACTTCGATAATGCGGTTGATGGCCTTGTAGACCGCGTCCACGGGGCCGGTGCCGACTGCGGCGTCGGTAGTGGACTGACCCTCGGGGCCCTTTATGGTAACGGTGGCGGTGGGGACCTCGTGGTCACCGCAGGCGACCTGGACGTGCTCGAGGTGGTAGGTCTCGTGGATGGTGCGCCGCTCCTCGCCCATGAGGACTTCGAGGTCGCGGTCTGTGACCTCCTTCTTCCTGTCGGCGACAGCCTTAAAGGCCTCGAAGGTGCTGCGGAGCTCTTCGTCGGTCAGGGTGTAGCCGAGTTGCTCCAGCCGGCTCTTCAGGGCGTGCCTGCCGCTGAGCTTGCCGAGGTAGAGCGTGGTCTGGGGAACGCCCACGGAGGTGGGGGTCATAATTTCGTAGGTGATGGGGTTCTTGAGGATGCCGTCCTGGTGGATACCCGACTCATGCCTGAAGGCGTTGGCCCCGACAACGGCCTTGTTGGGCTGGACTGGGAGGCCGGTGAGGTCGCTGACCAGGCGGCTGGTGCGGTAGATCTGGGTGGAATCGATGTTGGTGGTGATGTCGTAGAGGTCATTGCGGGTGCGCATAGCCATAACGATCTCTTCGAGGGAGGCGTTGCCGGCCCTTTCGCCGATGCCGTTGATGGTACACTCGACCTGTCGGGCGCCGGCGCGGATGGCGGCGATGGTGTTGGCGACACCGAGGCCCAGATCATTGTGGCAATGGACGCTGACCATAGCCTTGTCAATGTTGGGGACGTTGTTGAATATGCCGGAGATAAGGTCGTAGAACTCCTCCGGGGTGGTGTATCCGACGGTGTCGGGTATGTTAACGGTGCGGGCGCCGGCGTTGATAACCGACTCCAGGATCCGGTAGAGGTAGTCCCGGTCGGTGCGGGTGGCGTCCATAGGGGAGAACTCGACGTCGCTGAGGTATCCGGCGGCGCGGCCGACCATCTCTGTGGCCAACTCGAGGATCTCCTCGTGATTCTTCTTGAGCTGGTACATGAGGTGCACATCGGAGCTGGAGAGGAAGACGTGGACCCGGGGCCTCTCGGCGTTGCGGACGGCGTCGTAGCAGGCGTCGATGGCCTTGGCGTGGGCGTGGGCCAGGCCCGCAACGATGGGGCCCTTGACCTCCCTGGCTACCCGGGACACAGACTCGAAGTCGCCGGGGGAGCTGAAGGGGAATCCAGCCTCAATAACATCGACGCCCAGCTTGTTGAGCTGGTGGGCGATCTCTATCTTTTCGTCGACGTTCAGGGTTGCGCCGGGGGCCTGTTCCCCGTCCCTGAGGGTCGTATCGAATATCATTACTTTTTCCATTGTGAACCTCCCAGATAACCGTACTGCAGGATGACGGACCCCTCAGCGCCGACCTTAGGTCGGCCTGTTAAGGAAGGACATCATCTCCCGCAGGTCCCTGCCGACCACTTCCACTGTGTGGGACTTGTCTCTCTTCCTCATGGCGTCGAAGTTTGTGCGGCCTTCGCGGTTTTCGGCGATCCACTCCCGGGCGAAGGTACCGTCCTGGATTTCGGCCAAGACCTTCTTCATAGATGAGCGTACGTTATCGTCGATAATACGGCTGCCACGTGAGTAGTCACCATATTCGGCGGTGTCACTTACGGAGTAGCGCATGTACTCCAGTCCGCCCTGGTAGATTAGGTCTACGATGAGCTTGACTTCGTGGAGACATTCGAAGTAGGCGACCTCGGGCTGGTAGCCGGCTTCTACGAGGGTCTCGAAACCTGCCTTGATGAGGGAGGTGACGCCGCCGCAGAGGACGCTCTGCTCGCCGAAAAGATCTGTCTCGGTCTCTTCCTTGAAGGTGGTCTCCAGGACGCCGGCCCTGGTGGACCCGAGGCCCTTGCCGTAAGCCAGAGCCACATCCCTGGCACTTCCACTGGCGTCCTGATGGATGGCCACCAGGGCGGGTACTCCGACGCCCTCGGTGAAGAGCTCTCTGAGTCGGTGGCCTGGGGCCTTAGGGGCGATCATGCTTACGTCCACGTAGGTCGGCGGAACGACCTCCTTGTAGTGGATGTTGAAGCCGTGGGCGAACATGAGGGTCTGGCCAGATTTCAGGTTCGGGGCGATGTGGTCGGCGAAGACGCCACCCTGACGTTCGTCGGGGATAGTCATCATCATTATGTCGGCTTCTTTGGCAACATCGGCGACCTCGGCGACCCGGAGGCCAGCCTGTTCGGCCTTCTCCCAGCTCTTGCTGCCTTGGTAGAGGCCGACCATTACTTCGCAGCCGCTGTCCTTCAGGTTTAAGGAGTGGGCATGACCCTGGCTGCCGTAGCCGATCACACCGATGGTCTTGCCATCGAGCATTGAGATATCGGCGTCATTGTCGTAGTAGACCTTAGCGTTAATGGCCATGACGTTAAACTCCTCCTATATCTTCGTAGACGATGGGCTGAACGACGCCGTCCCCCCGTCGGCCTGCGGCCCCGCGTACCATGGCGACCTCACCGGTGCGCATCATTTCCAGCACGCCAAAGGGAAGGAGCATGGAGTGCAGCGCCTCTATTTTCTCGGCGTCACCCGTAGCTTGAATAATCATAGTATCGACATCCACGTCTATGATGTCGGCGCGGAAAATACCGATGACGTTGATGATATCGTTACGGTCTTTGGCGAGGGCGCGGAGCTTGATGAGGGCCAGTTCCCGGGCCACGGTGTGGGAGCCGGTGATGTCTTTGACCTCCATGACGCCGACGAGCTTGCGGAGCTGTCGGGCGGCCTGGACTCGGACGCCTTCTCCACCTTCGACGACGAGGGTCATGCGGGAGAGTTTGGGCGTTTCGCTGTGCCCCACGGCGAGGCTGGCGATGTTGAAACCGCGGCGTCGGAACAAACCCGAGACCCGGTTGAGAACTCCGGGCTTGTCCTCCACGAGGGCGACTAATATGTGTCTGGGCAGTGCCATAGCAAGCGATCTCTATCCCATGGCCGTACTGAAGTTGGGGTCTTCGACCATAGAGCCGACGGAGCCGCCTGGCGGGATAAATGGGTATACGTTTTCCTCTACGGGAACGACGAAATCGACTATGACGGGGCCGTCGTGGGAGTTTGCTTTGTGGATGGCGGGGACGACCTGTTCCTTTTCGGTGACCCTGATGCCCATACAGCCGAAGGCGTCTGCGAGTTTAACGAAGTCGGGGGTGTGGAACTCGGTGGCAACGTAGCTCTTGTTGTAGAAGAGCTCCTGCCACTGGCGCACCATGCCGTGGAAGCCGTTGTTCATGACGGCCAGCTTGACGGGTATGTTGTTCTGGACCATGGTGAGGACTTCCGACATTGTCATCTGGAAGCCGCCGTCGCCGCAGATGGACCAGACCACCTTTCCCGGGTTGCCGACCTGGGCGCCCATGGCGGCCGGGACCTCGTAGCCCATGGTGCCAGCGCCTCCAGAGGTTATGAATCGGCCGGGCTTGTCGGAGATGAAATGCTGAGCGGCCCACATCTGGTGCTGGCCAACACCGGTGACGATGATGGACTCACCGTTGGACTCCTTGTTGAGCTGAGACAGAATGTACTGGGGGAGGAGCTGATCGGTCTCCCGTATAGAGAGGGAGGGGTGAGTACAACGCCATTCATCGATCTGGCCGACCCAATCGGCGTGGACCTTGCGTTCCACGAGCGGGTTCAATTCATCGAGAACGTTCTTAACGTCGGAGACAAGTGCTAGGTCAACTATAACGTTTTTGGCGACCTCGGACTCATCTATGTCGATATGAATCTTCTTTGCCCTGGGGGCAAAGAGGTTGACGTTACCAGTTACGCGGTCGTCGAACCTCATGCCAATACCGATAAGGAGGTCTGCTTCGTCGATAGCCATGCTGGCCCAGGCGACGCCATGCATGCCGGGCATTCCAACGTTGAGGATGTGGCTGCCGGGGATGGAGCCGAGGCCAAGCAGGGTGGTAATGACGGGGATCTGGGCTTTTTCGGCGAGTTCCAGGAGCTGGGCGTGAGCGCCGGAGATGTTCACGCCACGACCGGAGATGATTATGGGCCTTTCGGCGGCGTTAATCATTTGGGCGGCGCGCTTGACGTCTGCGGCATTGACGTCCGGAGTCGGGTTGTAGGTTGGCATCTCGGCGACTTCGGGGTAGCCGTGGAACTCAATCTCTTCGGTCTGGACGTCCTTGGGGATGTCCACAAGCACGGGCCCCGGGCGGCCGGTGCGGGCGAGATGGAAGGCCTTCTTGATAACCATGGGCAGGTCGTTGGTGTCCATGACCAGGTAGTTGTGCTTGGTAATGGGGAGGGTGATGCCGGTAACGTCGGACTCCTGGAAGGCATCCTTGCCTATCATGGCCCTCGGTACCTGGCCGGTGATAGCGACCACGGGAGCGGAGTCCATCTGCGCGGTCATGATGCCGGTGACCAGATTAGTTGCCCCGGGCCCCGAGGTGGCAACGCAGACGCCGACCCTGCCGGT
The DNA here is from genome assembly GCA_965207225.1 of Dehalococcoidia bacterium. GTDB lineage: Bacteria > Chloroflexota > Dehalococcoidia > Plut-88900 > Plut-88900 > Plut-88900. Next base: position 641,825 of record CBDBLV010000005.1, on the reverse strand, counting down.
AGAGCGGGCGTAGCCGTCGGCGGCCATGGCGGCGCCCTGCTCATGGCGGACGAGGATGTGCCGGATTTCGGGGTATTCGGGGAGGGTTTGATAGAAGGGCAGGACGGCCCCTCCCGGAAGGCCGAACATGACATCCACCCCCTCGGCCTTCAGGCATTCCAAGACTATTTGTGAACCGTTAAGTTTCATTGCAGACCACCAACTCGGGGGCCGGGTGAGGGGCCCCGGTGAACTCGCTTATTTCCAAGATTATGATTCGGGTAAAAAAAATCCCCACCCCAAAAGGGGCGGAGAGTCCGCGGTACCACCCTTCTTCGCCTCCCACGATACGGAGAGGCCTCAGGACTTTTAACGGTAGTCATCCGGTCGGATCTAGTTGCCCGGTCGGGGCTTTCAATCAGGCAGCTCTGAGGCGAGTTCGGGGTCCTATAGCCGCCGGGCTTTCACCTAACCCCGGCTCTCTGCAGACTTCCAGGAACTCCTACTACTCCTCTTCACAGCTTTTGCACTATTGACAAGTCAGTGAAATCTATCACTTTACGAGTGCAATGTCAAGGAAAGATTAGTGTATCACAAATGGAGAGCGTTGCTTAAGGCAGGAGTACGAACCGCAGGGCAATCGCATCTTATTGAGCAAGGACCTTGAGTAGGTAGTCATTGTCCCAGGCGGCGTCTTTTCGCTTACCTGCGAGGCTGCGCTTTGTGGACTTTTCGGCCTTGAGCAGATTCAGAGCCATGCGGCGCAGCACGGAGAAGTTCTCGGCCCCGTTCCCGCTACGCACCCGGCTCCCGTCCTCATTGAACGTCACGTCCAGCGACCAGTGCAACTGGTTTTCTATACTCCAGTGACTGCGCACCGCGCTGAGTAAGGCACTCGCATCGTTGGGCAGGCTCGATATGTAGTAGCGCGACTCCATCGTCGTCTTGTCTCCTATGCGTCGCTCACCTTCCACCATCGCCAGCGTAGTCAGCCCCGGCCATCGCCTGTACTCATCGACGTATCTGACGTTGCCGAGGTCAGACACCGTCCAGCAGCGGCGCGTCTCGACTCGTCCATGACCAGCATCCACCGTCTCGTGGTAGTCGTGGTCTATGTCGTCGAAGCAGGAGTTGCGGATGAGGTCGAAGACATCGACCACTCCCTCGTGCAGGAGTACCTGGTTTCTCTTGACCGCCAGCACGTAGTCGGCTTCCTCCTCCAGTATCTTCGATGCAATCTCCCTCTGGCAGCCCATGGCATCTATCGTCACGATGCATCCCTCGACCGCGAGCATCTCAAGCAACCGGGGTATCGCCGTGATCTCGTTGGAGCGTCGGTCCACACTGGTCTGCCCGAGCGTCACGCCGCTCGCACAGGCCCAAGCACTGACCATGTGGATAGCGCCCTTCCCTACGTATCGATCGTGCGAGCGTCGCACCGCCTTGCCGTCTATGGCCACCACATCACCTTGCAGAACCTCACTGACTGCCAGCACCCACTCGGTGAAACAGCGCTCGAACTGCTCAGCGTCCAGCTTGGCGAACACCCTGCCGAAGGTGTCGTGCGAGGGAATGCCGTTGGGCAGTTCCAGCATACTGCGCAACCATCCTTCCTTGCGCCTGCCGAACGCTTCCACGTCTACCCAACTGTCCGCTCCCGCTATGGCGCCGCAGAGCGCAATAGTAAGAATGTCGATCAACTCGTGGCGTTTGGTTCGGTCTATACGCGGGTCATCGAGGCTGCTAAAATGCTCCGTAAGCGAAGCAGGGCTACTATTGTCCATCGGCCAATCTCCTCACTGAGACTGACCCCAATTTTATACTCTGCCTAAACTAATTTAGATGCAATTGCCCTGGTACGACCCAAATCCACCGCCTAATTGAATGAGAATACCTCGTTGGAGTCGGCTGCAAAGCTGACTAAGATGGTAAGTGACAATCCCAAACCATCACCAACGAGGTGCAGTTATTATGCAACATGGAGTCCTACCGTTCCAGTACAGGGCAGAGAACCGCATCGGGGGCATGACGGCGCTATCGGGGTTGGCAGTCTACCTGGAGATGGCCGAGGCAATCGGCCTTGGCGAGTCGATCAGACGCCACGTGAGGGTCAGAGAGGGAGGCCAGGGTTGGACGGACCGTCAGATGGTCACCTCACTGACGCTGTTGAACCTGGCGGGCGGCGAAGGGGTGGACGACCTTCGCGTGCTGGAGGCGGACGAGGGCCTTGGCCGGATGTTGGGAAGGGTGGAGACCCACCGGCAGCGAGCTTCGGAGCGCAGGGCGGTGCGCAACCGGTGGCGGCGTGACCGACACCGCTATGTGCCGTCTCCATCGGCGGTGTTCCGGTATCTGAGCCAGTTCCACGACGCATCCCAGGAGGAGGCGAGGCAGCCTCATACGGCGTTCATACCCCAGGCCAACGACGCGCTGGACGGACTTGGGAAGGTCAACGCCGAGATGGTGGGCTTTGTCCAGGGCCACGTCGGGCATAGGCAGGCGACACTGGATATGGACGCGACGCTGGTCGAGACTCACAAGCAGGAGGCGCTCTACTGCTACAAGGGATTCAAAGCCTATCAGCCGCTAACGACATACTGGGCCGAGGCGGACCTGGTCGTCCACTCGGAGTTCAGAGACGGCAACGTTCCTGCGGGATTTGAGCAGCTACGAGTGTTGCGAGACGCGTTGGAGTGCGTACCCGAGGGAGTGGAGCGGGTGATGCTGCGGTCCGACACGGCAGGCTACCAGAACGATCTTCTGGAGTACTGCGCCGAGGGGAGAGACGAACGGTTCGGAGTGATCGAGTTCGCGATTGGGGTACGCGTCACGGACGAGTTCAAGCATGAGGCGGCGCTGGTGGAAGAGAGCGAGTGGCGTCAGTTGCCCCGGATGATGGGGGAGTTCGAGGTGGAGACGGGGCAGGAGTGGGCCGAGGTGGGCTTCATGTCCAGTCGATTAGGTCGCTACAAGGAGGGTCCCGCCTACCGTTTCATAGCCGTCAGAGAACCTCTGAGGCGACCGCCGCTACCGGGCATGGAGAGTGAGTTTGAGCTGTCGGTTCCGGTCATGCAGATGCCGAACCACGGCTGGTACAAGATCAGCGGGATAGTGACGAACCGGGAGCTTCCGGGAGACGAGGTTGTGCGGTGGTACCGTGAGAGATGCGGGAAAGGCGAGGAGGTCCATAGTGTGCTGAAGGAGGACCTGGCGGGCGGGAGACTGCCGTCGGGACAGTTCGGAGCCAACGCAGCGTGGTGGGCGATAACGGTGCTGGCGTTCAACCTGAACTCGGCGGTCAAGCAGTTGGCGCTGGGTGATGAGTGGGTGACCAAGCGGCTCAAGGCGGTGCGCTTCGCTCTGATCGACCTTGCCGGTCGAGTGGTCTACCATGCCAGGAAGCTGCTGATCCGACTGGCGCGAGGTCATCCATCGTTCCCGCTGCTGGTCGGGGCACACCGGAGAATAGCGGCGCTGGCTCACGGCCCTCCCTGAATCTGAGACGGTCCGCGCCACAGCCTATCGGTCAAGCGACGTGGATAACCGTCGTAGGGACGCTGCGTCCTCCTACGAGGCCAAACGGCTCAAAATCGACGCAAAACATCGTAAAGCAGCACCCCAAGACCCTCATACGTCCACCATCGGCCCCGCCAAACCACTGCTAACCCTGTCAGTAGCCAATCGACGCCCCCACCGGCCCAACCGAAAGGTCAGAAAATCAGATTCCTACCTTTAGGCGGTGGATTTGGGTACGAACCGAGGTGCGAGGAACAAAAGTGTGATTCGGCGCCGGGCCCCTCCCCAGATGCCCCGCGGGTCACATAGGAATGACATTTAGGCAGGGCAGCGAGGTCAGGAACATTTCGGGAGGGTGAGACGTTATGATTGGCATGAGGGACAGTATCGTCGGAGGTGAGTCTTGCATATGAATAGACTGGTCCGGGTGATATTAGCGTTGGCGGCGGTGGCAGTGGTGGCCTTGGCATCAGCGTGCGGGACGTCGGAATCCGGGGAATGGGAGTGGGCTTCTACGTCAGAAGAGACGGAAGAATTGGCGATGTTGTCAGACAGGGCGGACTCGGGCGCGATGGAGGAGTCCGTCCCGGAGCCGGCGATTATGATGGACGCTGATGATGCCATGGAGATGGAGGAGGAAGCAGCGGCATCCGAGGGCTTTGTGGACGACAGCCTGGATAGCGGGGAAGACGGGGCTGAGTTGGCAGTAGAGTTGGCCTCCTATGCCCAGAACCGGATCATCGTGCATACGGCCCGGATGTCATTGGTGGTGGAGGAGGTCGGGGAGTCGGTAGACCGGGTCACCGGTATCGCATCAGAGTTGGGCGGTTGGACGGTAAGCTCCGACCGGACGTCGCGGCACACGGGGTCGGTGGCAATACGGGTGCCGGCGGCATCGTTGGATGAGGCGCTGGGCAGAATTGAGGGGCTTGGGCTGGAGGTGGAGTCGCAGAGTGTTACGAGCCAGGACGTTACGGATGAGTACGTCGATGTTGAGTCCAGGTTGGTCAGCCTCAGGGCGACCCGGAACCGGCTGCTAACGTTCCTGGAGCAGGCGGAGGAAGTGGAAGATGCGCTGCTGGTGCAGCAGGAGCTTTCGAGGCTGGAGGAGCGGATCGAGGGGATGCAGGGGAGGATCAACTACCTGAGGCAGACCTCGGCGTTTTCGTTGATCGAGGTGAGCATGCGGGTCTCGCCTGTGGAGATAGAAGTGGACCCGGCCGAGGATGTGTCGCTGAGGGTGGGGGAGGTGGGGCGGTTCCGGGCATCTTTCACGGCGCCGGAGGGGATAGATGAGTTCGCGTTCGTGTGGGACTTCGGGGATGGGACATCAACTGCCGGGAAGGGGAGCACTTTGAGACCCGACGGGACCCGTCTGACCGCTACCGTGACGCATGTATACGAGGATGACCGGGACTCGCCGTACATCGTAAGGGTGGACCTGACGGGTGTCGGGGAGGAGGGGATTGTGGAGGGGTCGGCGTCGATGGAAGTCGAGGTGAAGGAGGTGCCGACAATCGAGGTGTTTGCCGGGGATAACCAGACGGTAGAGGAAGGGGATGAAGCGGAATACTCGGCGAGCTTCACGAGGCCTGCTGACCTGTGGGACTTCGAGTACCAGTGGGACTTCGGGGACGGGTCTCCCACGGAGTCGGGCAGCGTGGAGGATGGGGAGAGCAGGATTGCAGCGGCGCACGAATACTCCGACTTCAGGCCGAGACCGTATGAGGTTACTGTGACGGTGAGTGCGATGAGCGAGGTGGGTCGGGTGAGCTCAACCAGTTCATTCGAAGTCTTCGTTACGGAGGTGGAGGGATTTGCGGTGGGTGGCTGGGATGTCGGAGAGACGGCAAAAACGGCAGTGAGGGGGCTGACGACGGTGGCAAAGGTGGCGTTGTGGGTGCTGATCTGGTTGGGAATATTCAGTCCGGTTATATTGATGGGAGTTGGGGTGTTGGTAGTGTTCAGGCGGTATGGGAGCCGAATGCGAGGTTGGAGGAAGGTTCGGGGCAGTTCTCCGAGTCCCTGATGTGTACTTGAGGCTCCTTGTGCAGTGCGGAGGGGATCCCACCCCATGTCCCTCGCGGAGCATCGGGATGACACTTGGGAATGAGCCGGGCTAGTAGCGGACGAAGACGCGGTCTAGCTCTGCGACGTGGTCGGGGGTGAGGTCCCAGCCGGAGGAGGCACAGAACTCAAGGACCCGGGCCTCCTGGCTGGACTTGGGTATGGGCACTACGTTCGGTCGGGAGACGCACCAGTTGAGGGCGACCTGGGCGCTGGTCTTTCCCAGCTCGGCCGCTATGCGGCGGAGGGTGTTCATGGCGTTGGTGCGCCAGAAGAAGGAGAGGGAGGCCAGCCTACCCTGAGCGAGGGGGCTGAAGGCAAGGACGGTGATGCCGTTTTCCTGACAGTAGGGCAGGACTTCGTCTTCTATCTCGCGGTCGGCGAGGTTGTAAAGGACCTGGTTGGAGACGAGGGGGTTGTTCTTCAGGCAGTCCTGGGCTTCCTTCATCTGGTCGGCGGTATAGTTGCTTACGCCGATGTAGCGGATTTTGCCTTCGTCAACGAGGGTCTCCAAGGCGCTCATGGTCTCCCTGATTGGGACATTGGGGTCCTGCCAGTGAACCTGGAACAGGTCAATCTGTTCGATGCCGAGCCTGACGAGGCTCTCATTGGCGGATTCGATAACCTGGTCATATTTCACGGTGGCACCCGAGACTTTGGTTGCCACGATTACTGACTCTCGTCGGTCTTTTACGGCCTCACCTACGACGTCTTCCGTCCCATACCGCGACGCCGTGTCAATGAGGTTTGCGCCGGCCTCTATGCCACGTACGAGAGGCTCGGGGCCTGCGTTGTACTGGGAGGTGCCGAGGCCTATTTCGGGAATTTGGACGCCGGTATTGCCGAGCTGCTTGGTGCGCATTTAGTCTCCTTTGTTGATTGTTTCCGATTGTCCCCATGCCTGTATGTTTGATTCGGCAAGAAAATCTCTTCGAGGTGCGGTATGACAGTGCAGGACAATCGGGGATGAGGAGGATGCATTGTCATGGGGACTACGTTATTGCATGGAGTGGTGAAGAGGCAAGGGGAAAATGTCACAGCCCCCTCGACAAAGGGGTGGGGGCGGAGTTAAATGGCTTTGTGGGTTGGGGAATGGAGGAGCTTTGAACGTGGAGGAAAAGGCATGGCTGGCAATTTGATGACCATAGGGAACGTTACGGTACTGTCCTTATCGGACGGGAACATGGACGGGCCAGTGCGGGAGATGTATGGGGATGAAGTGGCAAGAAATTGGGGATGCGGGTGCGTGTCGGCGGAGGTTGAGCCGGGGTTTTCTACGAACTTGGGATCTTTCTTAATCAGGTCCGGTGGGAAGACGTTGATGGTGGACACGGGGATGGGGGATGTGCCGGGGGAGGGAATCGATGGGGAGTGGGGTTCGCTATTCAGTGAGATGAGGACGAACAAGGTGCCGGCGGACGAAGTGGACATGGTGTTCATGACTCATCTTCACTTCGATCACACGGGCTGGAACGTGTCTCGGAACGGCAATGGGCCGGAGGTGCTGTTTCCCAGTGCCCGATACGTGACCCATGAGTTGGACTGGGACTTCTTCCGCAATGAGCCCGACGCGAAGGAGAAGTACTACTATGAACCGGAAACAGTCGAGCCACTACACGACATGGGGAAGCTGGACGTGGTGTCGGGGGAGGAGTGGGTGATAACCGATGAGATCACGGCGATACTCACGCCGGGGCATACGCCGGGACACATGAGCCTGTTGATAACGTCGCAGGGGGAGCAGGGGCTGATCCTGGGGGACGTGGCGCACCATCCGAGACAGGTGCATGAGACGGGGTGGAAGGTGATGGCGGACTGCGATCACGAGGTGGCGCGGGAGACGCGGGAGTCGGTGATGAAGATGGTGGAGGATAAGGGCCTGAAGATGGCGGCGGGACATTTCCCGGCGCCGGGATTCGGGCGGATTGTGAGGCTGGAGGGGAAGCGGGTGTGGCAGGTGCTGTAGGAGGTTAGGGAACCCTCACCCCCTTGCCCCCCTCTTCCTTAGGGCCTGTAAGGGAGAGGGGGAGAGAAGAACAGAGGCTGACGTTGACGCTGAAGCGTCAACGTCAGCCTCTAGTTCAATACTGGGGGAGGGAACGGCCTTCCCTGGATTGTTCTCGGGACTCGGGATGACAGGCAATCGGGAGACGGGTGGGCTACTCCCAGCTCGATCCCCTTGGACGGGGTGCAGAACATGCTTCTACGTGGCTCAGGGTGAGCGGCCCCACCACCCAAACAGGCGGACTAGGCGCCGTTGGACATGGCATAGAGTTTGGCGCAGTTGTCCCAGAGGATTTTGCGCTTGGAGTCGTCGGGGATGGGGAGCTTGAGGAACTCCTCGACGGCGTGGGGGTACTTGGAGTCTGTGTGGGGGTAGTCGGTGGAGAAGACGAAGTTTTCGTCGCCGGCCCAGTCAACGGCGTACTTGGCGGGCTCTTCGTCGGCGTCTATGGAGACGTAGCCCTGCCGTTTGAAGTACTGGCTGGGGGCCATGGATATGTAGTTGGTGGTCCAGTCCCGACGGAGTTCGTAGTGTTCGTCCATGCGCCAGAGCCAGAAAGGTATCCAACTGGAGTTGCCTTCCAGGAAGCCGACCCTGAGCCTGGGAAATCGTTCGAAGACGCCACCGACGCATAGGCACAGGCAAGCGTACATCTGCTCAATGGGGTGGCAGGCGACGTGGGCCATGGTCCATACCTTGTCCTGTTCGCGCAGGAAGCGTTCGGCCATGGCCTGGGGCAGGTTACTGCGAAAACCTTCGTGGAAGATCATGGGAAGGTCGAGGTCCTGGCAGACTTCCCAGAGGGGATCGTAAACAGCGTCGTGCCAGTTACGGTCGCGAATAGGGTTGGGTCGGGCGAAGACACCCTTGAAGTCGAGGTCGGTGCGGGCACGCTTGATCTCCGCTATGGCATCATCCACGTCTTCGAGGGTAATCATGGCTGCGCCGTAGAGTCTGCCGGGACCCTGGGAGCAGAAATCATAGAGCCAGTCGTTGTAGCCTCGGGAGACGGCGGAGGCATAGGCGCGGTCGTTGAAATCGACGGCGCCGACGGCGAGGCCGCGAGTCGGGAGGAGGACGGCGGCGGTTAGGCCCTCGACGTCCATGGCGTGCACCTGAGACTTGGCGTCGAAGCGGGCGGCGATACCCTCGGGGAGGCGCTCGGCCTGGCGTTTTTCGACCTCGCGGTGGATTTCCTCTTCACGGTTGTCCCTGACGCCGGTATCCTGGGCAAAGCCGATGGGTTTGCCATCGATGAGGGTGTTCATGTCCATGGGGTCTTTGGAAGCGCCGACGGGGGCGCGGTCCCGGAACTCGGGGGAGATGTAGTTGAGCCAGATGTCCCAGGGTTCATGTACGTGCATGTCGCTGTCGAGGATTTTCATTTATTCACCTCAATACGCTGCTGGAGGCCCGAAGGGGACGGGGAGGGGATTCGGGGCCTATTCGTTCGATAGACTGCCCATGTAATATAGCAGTTGGCGTAGAGTTTTACGGCCGTCTCCAGTGTGCAAACCCAATGATCTACCAATTGCACGAAGAGCTGTTGCTAAACCATCCTCGGGAGCCGGTGTTCGAGTTCTTTGCTTCCGCGGAAAACCTGAACCTGATGACGCCACCGTGGGTGAGGTTTTCGATAGTGACACCGACGCCGATAGAGATTGGGCTAGGGACCATTATAGATTACCGGATCAGTCTCTACAGGGTGCCTTTCAACTGGAAGAGCGAGATATCGGTTTGGGACCCGCCATTCGAGTTCTGCGATTTCCAGGTGAGTGGACCGTACAGGTACTGGCTGCACCGGCACACTTTCAGGGAGACGGATGAGGGGACGCTGATTACGGACCACGTCGACTACCGGGTACCGTACGGGTGGCCAGTACAGAAGCTGTTCGTGGCGAGGGAGTTGAGGAAGATATTCGGGTACCGGAGGAAGCGGCTGCTGGAGATATTCTCGTGAAGCCTGGGGTTAAGGGATGAGTTTTATCGCCTCTATTAGACTCTTCAGCTCGTGTTCAGGGGCATCAGGGAGGCCGAGGGAGATACTGGAGGCCCAGCCGCCGAAGCGTTTCTGAATGAGGCCGGGCAGGATGTCGTGGGGGCCGATGACGGCGAAGGCGTCGATCATGTTGTCGGTGATGAGGTTGGGCATGTCTTTCCAGCGACCCTGGAGGGACAGAGAGTGAAGCTCAAGGGTTACGTCTCCCCAGCCGTGGACGTCCATAACGGGTTTGTAGGTCCGGGTAGAGGCGTAGAAGGCGATGCGCTGGCGGAGGGACTCGATGCGGGAATCGATATTTTCTCCGGGGGAGTGGGAAATGATGAAGCCTCCGCCCGATATTTCGACATCCTCTAGAGACCTGCCTGCGCGTTTGGCCCCATCCTCGATGGTTGGGAGGACTACGTCAGAGACGTACTTGTCGGTGCAGAAGCTGTGGAGCTGGACGCCGTCGGTCAGTTCCCCGCCGAGACGCAGCATGTAGGTGTTGACTGCGGAGATGGAGATGGGGATTGAGGGGTGGGAGATAGGGCCGGGGTCGAAGACGGGGATCATCAGGGTGAAGTTGTAGAACTTGCCGCGGAAGTCCAGAGGGGCGTCGTTCTGCCAGGTGTCCCAGATTGCCCTGAGTGACTGGATGTATTCTCTGAGTCGGGGGCCGGGGGAGACCCAGGGGGTGCTGAAACGGCGTTCGTTGTGGCCTTTGACCTGGGTGCCGAGACCGAGTTCGAACCTGCCGCCGGACAGAGCCTGCAGGTTCCAGGACATATAGGCGGTGATCATGGGGCTACGGGGAAAGGCCACCGCGATAGAGGTCTGGATGCCCGGCCGCGTGGAGTGCTCGGCGGCAAGGGTGGACGCTAGAAAGGGGTCGAGGGTGAGCTCAGGGAGGGCGATGGTGTCGAAGCCTAGGGCGTCGGCGCGTGCGGCCTTTTGGGGAACTTCGGAGAGCTGCTTTGTGTCTACGGGAGCAGTAATTTTCATGTCTGTTAACCCCTTGGGCAGATAAAGGACCAAGAAAGGGTAGCACGTTGGGGGGCCGATGCAATCACAGCAGAGCTTGCCGGAATTGACAGGGGACACTATGGCGAGTAAGTTCTACGGAGACAGGGGATTGCAAGAACTGCAAGAGCGCCGGTGGATGGCGGTAGTCGGCCGAGATTTGCAATGCAAGCCAAGATTGTCATAGAGCGGCACGTGCTTCCGGGGAGAGAAGCCCAGGCGCTGAACATCCTCGTTGAGATGAGGGCGATGGCGACGAGGCAGACGGGGTACATCTCGGGGGAGACTCTGGTTGACGTAGGCGACAACTCGACGATGATAGTTGTGAGCACATGGCGCAGCATCCAGGACTGGAAGCAGTGGGAAGGGCATAGCGATCGGATACTATTCGAAGACATGTTGAGTCCCATGATGGTCTCGCCGCCCACCGTCCACATATGCGCAGACGCCGGTGAGATGCGGTTGGAAAGCGAAGGGGCCTCGAGCCAGCTGCTTGCGTAGAACCAAGACAGGTGACCTGGATTTGTCCGGTCGCATTGCCCGACATCCGGAACCCACCAGATGACTCTCCAAGACAAGGTTGTACTGATTACGGGCGCGAGCCGCGGGGTGGGGGAGGCGATAGCGTACGGGTTTGCAGAGGAAGGAGCTTTTGTTGCTGCGGTCGCACGCACACTGATGCCGGGGACCGGTGAGGGAGCGGGGTCGCTGGAGGAGACGGTGGAGAGGATAAGGGAGTCGGGGGGGAGGGCGATAGCGATTGGGTGTGATGTGACGGATGAAGGAGAGGTGAGGGCAATGGTGGAGCGGGTGGAATCGGAGGCGGGGCCAGTGGACGTGCTAATCAACAATGCGGGACTGTCCATACGGGGGTCGATAACGGATATGTCGGTGGAGGAATTCGACCGGGTGATGGCGGTGAACATGCGAGGGCCGTTCCTGACGTGCAAATACATCGTGCCCGGGATGATGAAGAGGCGTCGGGGGAACGTTATCAACGTGACATCAAGGCAGGCGAACTGGACCGACGAAAACCACATCGCTTACGGGGCGTCGAAGGCCGCTCTAGACCGGTTCACGCTGAATATGGCCGAGGACCTGAGACCGTATAGCATTGCAGTGAATGCGATGAGCCCGGGGCTGGTAACTTCGTACATGACGAGGAACTGGGATGCGGGAGCGAACCCTCGGGGGTTGGTGATAGAGCCTGCAGAGGTTGTAGTCCCGGCTACGGTGTGGTTGGCGCAGCAGGATGTGTCGTTCACGGGCAAGGTGCTGCTGAGGAATGACTTCGGGAAGACGTGGCCCTAGGGCCTAGGAATGACTTCAAAGCCGCGAATTACTATCCACACTGATGGGGCGTGCCTCGGGAACCCGGGGCCGGGGGGATATGGGATAGTTCTTCAGTCGGGGAACCAACGTGGGGAACTCAGCGGCGGGTACCGGCTGACGACAAACAATCGGATGGAACTGATGGGGCCGATCAAGGCCCTGCGGGCTCTCAACCAACCGAGCCGTGTAGTCCTGCACACCGATTCGCGATACGTTGTCGATGCGGTCTCGAAAGGCTGGGCGAAGAAGTGGCGGGCAAACGACTGGATGCGCAATAAGAAAGAGCAGGCAGTAAACCCGGACTTGTGGGCACAGCTCCTTAAGCTTCTAGAAGAGCATGAGGTGGAGTTCCGGTGGGTGCGGGGGCATGCGGGCAATCGTGAGAATGAGCGGTGCGACCAACTGGCTGTGCAGGCGGCAAAGGGTCAGGGGCTGCCGAGGGACGAGGGGTACGAGGCGTCGCAAGCGGTGCGGCCGAGGCTGGTGTGATAGGACTCCGAACTCCGATACAGTGTCGGGAGCGGGTGTCGGGTTGTTTTCCACGATAGCCTAATTGACACTGCCTACGCCGGTAGTACAATCACCTCAATCACTCGGGAATCCCAGTCTTATTGGGAGTTGTCTTTGAGGCGTGTGCGCCTCACCAGGCCAGGAGGTAAGAATGGCTGATTTACGTTTCATCTCCGCCGACTCCCACGTGCAGGAGAGCGACGAATTCAAGATGAGGGTGCCGGAGAACTTCCGTTTGCGGCTTCCCCACATGGAGACTATCAACGGCGGCGAGTACGAGATAGTGGAGGGGCGAAAGCCTCGGCGGTTTGACGTTGCGGAGGCCCGCATCTCCGAGGACGATCTCAACCGCAATTTCCGGGAGGACCCGGACGGGGGACGGAACATCGAGCGCCGGTTGTCAGACCAGGGCCGGGACAGCGTGGTGGGCGAGGTCATCTATTGCAATGCGCTGTTGACGTATCTCGGGTCTCCAGACACAGAGTTCCAGATGACCGTGGCCCAGATTTACAACGACTGGGTCCATGAGCTGTTCGGCGAACACCCCGACAGATTCGCACCAGCCGCCATCCTGCCGACACTGGATGTCCCAGCAGCAGTCGAAGAGGTCTACAGGCTCTCCAAGATGGGCTTCAAGCTCGTCAGCAGCCCCATCGGCATCAAGAACCAGCCCTACAGCAGAAAAGTCTACGAGCCCCTCTGGAGCGCCCTCGAAGACACGGGCATCGTATTCAGCCTTCACTTCAACACCGGCACCGAAGACCACCTCCCAGAGAACGTGGGAGAGGAGGAGACGGACAATGACTTCCTTCCTTACATGATTATCAGCATGGCTGAGGGCATCGAGCCCGTCTCCCACCTGCTGGCGTCGGGCGTGCCGATGCGGCATCCAGGGATGGACTTCGTGGTGGTGGAGTGCGGGGCGGGGTGGCTGGCATGGGTACTCTACGCTCTAGACGAGCAGTACCAGAGAAAGCACATGTGGCTGGAAGAGAAGCTGGAACTAAATCTGAGCGACTACTTCAAGCGCCAGGGCCATGCAACCTTCGGGGATGACCCGGTTGCCCTCACGACACTGGGCTACATCGGGGAGAGGGCTTTGCTTTGGGGCAGCGACTACCCGCACGACGAGGGCACGTTCCCCCATTCGAAGCAGGTCATAGACCGCATCTTTGAGGGATATTCAGAGGATATCAAGCGGAAGGTCGTATACGAGAATGCCGCCGACCTATACGGGTTCTCAGCGAGCTGAAGAGAGGATACTACGATGGCTGAACTGCGTTTCATATCCTCCGACTCCCACGTGCAGGAGAGCGACGAATTCAAGATGAGGGTGCCGGAGCATTTCCGCTTGCGGCTTCCCCACACGGAGATTATCAACGGCGGCGAATACCAGATAGTGGAGGGACGGAAGCCAAGAAGGTACGACATCGCAGAGGGCAGGGTGGAAGAGGACGACCTGAGCCGGGAGTGGCGGGAGGACCCAACGCAGGGTCGGGACATCAAACGAAGGCTGGAGGACCAGGACAAGGACGGGGTGGTGGGGGAGATCATCTACTGCAACGACTTGCTGACGTACCTTGGGTCTCCAGACATTGAATTCCAGATGACCGTGGCCCGCACCTATAACGATTGGATACACGAGCTTTTCGGGAGCAGGCCCGACAGACTGGCCCCGGCAGCGATACTGCCCACCCTGGATGTGCCCGCTGCGGTGGAAGAGGTCTACAGGCTCTCCAAGATGGGCTTCAAGCTCGTCAGCAGCCCCATCGGCATCAAGAACCAGCCCTACAGCAGAAAAGTCTACGAGCCCCTCTGGAGCGCCCTCGAAGACACGGGCATCGTATTCAGCCTTCACTTCAACACCGGCACCGAAGACCACCTCCCAGAGAACGTGGGAGAGGAGGAGACGGACAATGACTTCCTTCCTTACATGATTATCAGCATGGCTGAGGGCATCGAGCCCGTCTCCCACCTGCTGGCGTCGGGCGTGCCGATGCGGCATCCAGGGATGGACTTCGTGGTGGTGGAGTGCGGGGCGGGGTGGCTGGCATGGGTACTCTACGCTCTAGACGAGCAGTACCAGAGAAAGCACATGTGGCTGGAAGAGAAGCTGGAACTAAATCTGAGCGACTACTTCAAGCGCCAGGGCCATGCAACCTTCGGGGATGACCCGGTTGCCCTCACGACACTGGGCTACATCGGGGAGAGGGCTTTGCTTTGGGGCAGCGACTACCCGCACGACGAGGGCACGTTCCCCCATTCCAAGGAGGTCGTAGACCGGATCTTCGAAGGGTATTCAGAGGATATCAAGCGGAAGGTCGTATACGAGAATGCTGCGGAACTGTACCGGTTCCCAGCAAACTAGGGGGTAAAGACGAAGATGTCTGAGTTGGCAATAATCTCGGCGGACTCACATTCAAACGAGCCGGAGGAGATATATGACCGGCTTCCGGCGGAATACAGGGCCCGGGCGCCTCACGAAGAGGTGATCAACGGGAAGAGATACCTGATGTACGACGGGCAGAGTCCCTCGGCAATGGAGGCTCCCCACCCTCTCAACGAGGATGACATGCGTCGGTACTGGCGGGACGGGGAAGCGCTGGGTCGGGTGCAGCACCGGGAAGGCGGGACACACATCCCGACGAGGCTTGCGGACCAGAAAGAGGATGGAGTCGTGGCAGAGGTGGTGTATCCGCAGGCGGTGTTCAAGATATTTGCGTCGCCGGACCCGGGATACCAACTGGCGCTGGCTCAGCTGTACAACGACTGGCACCACGAGATCTTCGGGGGGCACCCGGACAAGTTCGTGGTATCGGCACAGATACCGGTGATAGACATCCAGGACGGGATAGACGAGGCGAAACGGGCGGCGGGACTGGGGTACCGGTCATTCTCGCTGCCGGTGTCGATGCCCCTAGTCCCATACAATATGCCCGAATACGAGCAGTTCTGGGCGAATGCAGCGGAGCTGGGCGTGCCTGTAGCGTTCCACGTGTTCAGCGGGGGCCCAAGCGGGAAGCCTCCTTCAAGGGAGCCCAGGATGACTTCTCCGGGATCGGACCAACTGGGACAGGTGCTGGGGATGACGGAGGCGATGTACCCGATGGTGCAGCTGATAGCGGGGGGAGCCTGCGCCCGGCACCCCAATCTGAAATTCGTGCTGGCGGAGGCGGGTATCGGGTGGATACCTTGGCTGCTTGTGCAGATGGACGACAACCATCACCGGCGTCACATGTGGGAAGTGCCGCAACTGGAGATGCTGCCAAGCGAGTACTTCAAACGGCAGGGATACTCGACATTCTCGGACGATATTGTGGGGATAATCACGCGGGAGATTGCGGGTGTGGAGTCGTTGATGTGGGGAAGCGACTACCCGCACGACGAGGGTACATTCCCTCACTCGCAGGAAGTAATCGAGCGGATGTTTGAGGGAGTGCAGGAGGAGGACAAGGCGAAGATAGTCTGCGACAACGCCGCGAAGCTGTATGGATTCCCGGTGAACGGCAACGGCTGACGGGGCCCGGGCATCGGGGCCGCAGGTCAAATAAGGGGCAGGGAGGCGAAACATGGCAGGCTACACGATCATATCGGCGGACTCGCACGTAGCGGAGCCTCCCGAGCTGTACACGGAGCTGGTGGCGCCGGAGTTCCGGCACAGGACTCCAAAGATCATCCAGGAAAACGGGGCCACGTACCGGGTGGTGGAGGGGCGAAAACGACGGAGGCTGGACCTGGCGGAGGCCCGTCTGACGGAAGAGGACCGTGAGAAGGAGTTCCGGCACGAGGAATGGGGTGGTCGGAACTTGGAGCGGCGGATCTCAGAGATCGAGCGGGACGGGGTGAGCGCCGAGGTGATCTATCCCGACTACACCCTTTGGATCTACAGCTCGCCGGACCCCGACTACCAGATGGCGGTGGCACAGCCATACAACAACTGGGTGATCGAGCATTTCCGGCCCCAGGGAGACAGGTTTGCACCGGTCGGGGTGGTCCCGGTGATCGACATCGACAGGGGGATTAAGGAGATCAAGAGGCTGGCCGCCCTGGGGTTCAAGGTGGCGTCCATACCCGCCCTGGTGAGCAGGCTGCCCTACAACCAGCCGGAGTACGAGCCGCTGTGGCAGGCTATCGAGGATTCGGGAATGGCGCTGAGCCTACATGCCCGGGCGGTGGACTATGATCCGTTCCCGGATGAGATAGGGGAGGAGGAGCAGGGCGGATTCATCAAGTGGCTGGTGTGCGGGATGTCGCAGGTGCAGGAGCCGATAACGGACCTGATCTGCTCGGGGGTGCTGGAGAGGCACCCCGGGATCCGGTTCGTGGTGGCGGAGTGTGGGGCAGGGTGGCTAGCGTGGCTCCTTTACGCACTGGACGAGCAGGCCGAGAAAAAACACATGTGGATCCGTCCCAAGCTCCAGATGCAACCCAGCGAGTATTTCAAGAGGCAGGGCGGGCTAACCTTTGGAGATGATCTTCCTGCATTGCTAAACATCTCTTTGACAGGGGCCGACGTTCTGCTGTGGGGAAGCGATTATCCACACGACGAGGGGACGTTCCCGAATTCGCAGGAAGTAATCGAGAGGACGTTCGGTGACCTGTCGGAGAGCGACAAGCGGAAGATAGTGGGGGAGAATGCGGCGCGGATTTATGGGTTTTCGTTGAACGGGGGGTAGGGGGAAAATCGGGCCACAAAAGGGTGCGATTTTGGGGTTGGGATGACTTCGGAGTCGGGTTGGAAGGGAGAGGGGCGTTCTCGGCGATCCTAGACGGGGCTAGGCATGAAATTAGTTCTTTGAAAGAGTTTTTCGAGTACTTCAGGTAGTTAGCTCTTCGCGGAGGCGGCGGGCGAGGATGTGTTCTTCACCTTCCAGGAGGGTGTCGACGCCGAGTTTGAGGGATGATCCTTCGAGCCAGAGCCAGATGCAGGGGTCGCCTTCCCTGAGGGCCTGTTCGACGGAGGCGGCGGTGCGGCCGAGGGCCTGTTCGTCGATGGCGATTTTCATTTCCATGGAGCAGTAGCGGTCGTACCAACCCTGGGTAACGTCGAGGTGGGGAAGGCCGGCGAGGGACTCCGCGACGACCTGGAATCGACGGTCCTGGTCGGCGAGCCGGGCCTCGTGGTCCATTTTCAGCCACTCCCGCAGAACGGCGACGACTGCGACAACTTCCTGTCGGTCAATCTTGTAGCCCCGGCCCAGGTTTCGGTTCTTCTCCGTCTCGAAGGCCATGAAGCCGTTGAGGGCTGCGGCACGCACAGCTTCCTTATTGCCACATAGGAAACCCGTGGAGTTGGGGCCGCCCATGTACTTGGCACTGAAGCAGACGATGTCGGCGCCGCTGCTGACAAGCTCTGTGATGCGCTCGAGGGGATAGACCTGGTAGGCGGCATCGACGATTACGGCGATACCGGCTTCCTTAGCTATGGATACTACCTCGGAGAGGGGGAGGATCCCGGGCTCGCATTCCTGGTGGGCTGCGTAGACGATGCCGCCGGCGCTCGGGCCTATGGCCTGGACTAGCTGGTTGGGCGTTGTTTGGTCATCATCGCCTACCTCGATCATGCGGGCGCCGGAAACAGTGACGCTACGGTCGTAGGAGTATCGGGCGCATTTCTGGATGAGGAACTCGTTCTTTAGGCCAGAAGTGTCCGGGAGGCGGGAGACGAGGTCGGGGTCGCCGCCAGTCATAACGCCGGACACACCGAGAGAGACGGCAGCAAAGCAACCGGGGGTGGGGTGGGCGGCCTCGGCGCCAATGAGGTCTGCGATGGCCTCGCCCGCCTTTTCGATAAGTTCGGGCATTTCCACGTAGATACGGTTGGCCTTCTCCATAGCGTTCTGGACGGTGGGGCTGAGGATGGAGCCGCCGAGGACAGTGGAGCTGCTGCGGGCACAGATGACTCGTTTGACGCCCAGGTTGGAGTATACGGAGGGCGTGTATATTTCAGACATGGGGGAAGCTCCTTGCAGTGGGGAGGTCAATCAGTGGTCTTATCGACGACGAGGCGACCGTCCTTGAAGACCATCCGGAGTTGGCGCATGTTATCGATGTTCTCAAGGGGGTCGGCGCCGACGACTATGAGGTCAGCAATCTTTCCTACCTCTACGGTGCCGAGCTTGTCATCGACGCCGCAAGTCAGGGCGGACATGGCGGTAGCTGCCTTGATGGCCTGCATGGGCGTGGCTCCGTCCCGGACCCAGAGGCCCATCTCCAGGTGAACGGCATCCTTGACGGGGCCGAGGTCTGAGCCGAGGGCCATCTTGACACCGGAGTCGAGGGCCTTCTTGAACCACATGGCGTGCTCTTCGACGGCGGCGTCTGCTCGGGCGAGCATTTCGGCGGAGATCTGCTTTACCTCCAGGTACTCTTGCTCCCATTCATTGGTAACCTGCCTGGGGGTGAGGTGGCTGATGCCGAGGGTGGGGACGTAGATGGTGCCCTTTTCCTTCATCATATCGAGGCACTCATCGTCCATTATGTAGCCGTGCTCTACGGTCCAGGTGTCGTTGCGAACGGCGCCCTTGACGGCGTCGGGGTTGGCGGCGTGGGACATAACCTTCATGTCTCGCTGGTGGCAGACCTGGTAGGTGGCTTCCATCTCGTCTGGGAGGAAGAAGCTGTGCCAGTGGCGGTCCCAGTCGGGGCCCATGATGCCGCCGGATAGGTTCAGCTTGATGTGGTCAACGTTATTCTCGATCTGCTTTCGGACGGCGAGAACGAAGTCTTCAGGGCCGTCACACTGCTGAGAGAAGGGCCATCGGGTGCCGTGTCCGCCAGTGGTGGTGAGAAAGTAGCCGGAAGCGAAGACTCGGGGGCCCAGGTACTGGCCTGAGGTGAAGGCGTCCCGCCAGGCGACGTCTATCCAGTGCTCAATACCGCCGCTGCGGATGCCGGTGACTCCACTCCCCGTGAGGCCTTCCATGGCATTTTTACCGTAGCTGACGACGCGCTCGGGGATGGTCTTAGGCGGGGGATAGGGGAACATGAGGTGAACATGGACGTCCCAGAGTCCCGGGAGGAGCCAGCCGCCCCCGGCATCAATAACTCGGGTGCCGTCGGCATCTATGCTGTTGCCGTTTGTCTCGATGTGGGTGATGAGGCCGTCTTCTATGGCGATGCTGGCATCGGGCTGCGCGTGATCTGAAACGGCGTCGATAAGGTGGCAGTTGGTGATGACAAGCCGGGACATGGTCACCTCCTGGAAGGTTGGGGGTCGGGGGCATACTACATTTCCGGTCGGCTGTTGCGCAACAGGAGGCACCGGCTGAAGGAAAGAGAAAAGAGAGCGCAATACGCTCTCTTTCTTGATGGGCTGGCTCTGTTGGAGTGAGGTCAGGAGCTAGTGCGCTGGCCCTTAGCCAACCAGAAGGCAATGATAGGTGAGAGGATAACTATGGCCAATCCGATGATGATGGTGCCCATGATTCCGGCGAGGGTGAATATGACCCCCAGCCCTCCACCAACAACGAGGACGAAGATGCCAGCCATGAGAGGGAGAAGAATACTTGAAGGTATGCGGTCCATGCTGTCTCCAGTGGTTTGGTGGCGGCTCCAAGCCGCTGCTCCAATTATAGCCGGGGTGCTGGGAATGTCCAGAGTCGGGGCGAAGGGGTAGATTTACAAAGGGCGGATTCCTATTGATAATATGGTATGTCGGGCGTGAGGGCCCGGCATTGAGGCCAGCGTAGCTCAGCGGTAGAGCAGCGGTTTCGTAAACCGCAGGCCAAGGGTTCGATTCCCTTCGCTGGCTCCATTCCTTTGTGATCCACATTAGCAGCTTTGGCGAGGCCTTTGCATTCCTGGCAGCAGAGCGGGAAGATATATTGCCCGACCACTTCAAACGACCCAGGGTTGACACTCAGTTAGGAGCACCTGGGCATAGAGCCTCATCATGTAATCACATAGAGTCGGTTGAGCGGTACCTGCTTTACTGCCTCTGAGACAGCCTCCCGACCGTCCACGAGAACGCGAGAGGTCCGGGGATCAACGTCGATGGTCGGATTAAGGGTGTTGAGGACCATTTTCCTCTTGGATGCGCTGCGTATGTTTCTGACGGGCAGGAGCTTTCGGTGGGAGCGCAGGTTCTCAGCCAGACCTTTGTCAAGAGATGCCTGGGATACGAAAAAGGCGCTGAGTCTACCCGCGGCGCGCCCCATAGCCCCGAAGGCAGGTCCGTAGATAGTTGGCTCACACCTGGATATGGAGGCATTGCCTTCTCCATTCGCACCCCAGGCAACGAAGCCGCCCTTGAAGACGGTGTCGGGCTTCACTCCAAAGAAGCGAGGGTCCCAAAGGACAATGTCTGCCATCCTGCCATTACGGAGTGACCCCACATATTCGGAAATGCCGTGGGTAATGGCAGGGTTGATCGTAATCTTGGCCAGATACTGGAGGATTCGGTCGTTGTCGTGATCCGGATTAACGCTCCCTCGTTCCCTCTTCATCTTGTGGGCAAGCTGCCAAGTGCGAGTAACGACTTCCCCGATACGGCCCATTCCCTGGGAGTCGGAGTTGATGATTGGAACTGCGCCAATGTCGTGGAGAACGTCCTCTGCGGCCATGGTCTCGCGACGGACACGGGCTTCAAGGGCAGCGACATCCGTGGGAAGATGAGGAGTTAGGCCATGAACAAGGGCGGTCATGGGGAAGTGTTCTTGGTAGGTGCCGGCGGTATAGGGAACGGTGGGGGTGGTGGATGAGGTCATTATGTTTTCGACACCGGCCAGTTTGAGAAGGTCAGGGGCATGGCCACCTCCAACGCCTTCGACGTGATATGCGTGGAGGGCCCTGCCACCGATTGCCTCTATGGTGTCGTTCACCTGCATGGACTCCTGAAGGCCGTCGGTATGAAGGGCGACTGAAACGTCGTATTGCTCGGCGACCTGAAGGCAGAGGTCGATGATGTAGGGATAAGCACCCTCGTCTTCGTGGATCTTCATGCCGCAGGCGCCGGCTTCGATATTGCGCTCGATGGGGGCGGGGTGGCTGGCGGCGCCTCGGCCCTGGACGCCAAGGTTTATGGGGACGCCTTCGAAGGCCTCGAAGTACTTGTGGATGGTGAATTCACCGTTGTGGTTGAGTCCAGCACCGATAAAGGTAGTGACGCCCGCCCCGATGGCCGTTTCGAGCAGTTTTGGGTTGTGATAAATGTGGACGTGGCTATCGACGCCTCCGGGGGTAGCGATCAGCCCGGCAGCAGGGAAGACGTTGGTGTTGGGGCCCAAGACCAAGTCGACGCCGTCCATTATGTCAGGGTTGCCAGCTCGACCAATGCCAGCTATCACACCGTCCTTGATCCCGATATCACCCTTGAATATGCCTAGAACCGGATCGGCAACTACAGCGCCCACGATGACATCATCAAGCTCGCTGTCACTGGGCGTACGGTAAGCGTGCATCATCCCGGTGCGGGTGTTCTTCCCCCAGCCGTGGGTGATCTCGTTTCCGTAGGAGGTGTGGTCGGCTTCTACCAGGAGGAAGAGGTCAGTGTCACCTAATCGGATGCGGTCCCCGACGGTGGGGCCGTAAAGGGCGTTGTAATGGGCCCTGTCCATCTCGTGGGTCATGTTCAAGCTTCCTGATTAAGGAAACCTCGGACCTGGGCCAAACGGAAGGCCTCGCCGCGCTGTTCGTCGGTCAATTGGCCGTTGACCAGTCCCTGAAAGCCATAGACTCGACGTTTGCCAGCGATGTCGATGAGGGTAACGTCTCGGGTCTCGCCAGGTTGCCATCGCACAGCGGAGCCCGAGGGTACGTCGAGTCTCTTCCCGTAGGCTGCAGTCCTGTTGAAGCGGAGGCGCTTATTCGCTTCGAAGAAATGGTAGTGGGAAGTGACCTGAACCGCATGGTCAGAGGTATTGGTCACCGAAATGGTGACTGCTGTCCTGTCCTGATTTATTGGGAGTGCGGCTTCACTGCTGATAACTTCGCCGGGCTTCATAGAGTGACTCACCTTACTTGATGGGATCCTCCAAGTATATGAGCTTGTTGCCGTCGTCGAAGGTTACTTCCAGGCGGAGGGGGGTTACCAGGTCGGGGACGCCGTCCAGGACATCGTCTCGGGTGAGGATTCGGCCTGCGCGCTCAATCACTTCTTCGTAGGACTTGCCTTCGCGGCCGTCTTCGAGGAGCTCATCGGAGATGAGGGCAACAGCCTCGGGATAGTTTAGCTTCAGGCCCTTGTCCCGACGCCTGCGGGCAAGCTGGGCGGCGGTGAAGATGGTCAGGCGGTCCATCTCCTTGGCGGTCAGGCGCATTGAAGTACTCCCGAGGCGTGAGGTGGTGCAGGGGCATTGTAGCTGAAATAGGAGGAGAACTCACGCACCACGAAAGAATCCGCCCCCAGGGATTGCTCCCCGGGGGCGGATTTCACTCTATTTTATGCTATCTGGCCAGGGCAACCGCTGGTCTAACCGATTAGCCTTGCTGTCTGCGGTAGACGAAGTACCCTCCGCCGCCTACCACTACGACCGCTGCAATTACGATTATCACAATGGCCCATACCGGGAACCCAGCTTCCTCGTCTGGCTCCACAACGGTCGGGGTGGCCGTGGGCTCTACAGTCGGGACCGGGGTGGCCGTAGGCTCTGGGGTGGCCGTGGGTCGCTGCGGTACCGACGTTGCCGTCGGGACTGGGGTGGCCGTGGGTGCCGGGGTAGCCGTGGGCTCAGGCGTGGCCGTCGGTGGAACGTATTCGTCACGGTCGAGGACCTGGACGGTGACCACGAGGGATGCTGATCCACCGAACTCGTCGGTGATGGTCACCTTGAGCGAGTAGCTGGACCGGGTCTCGTAGTCCAGGTCGCCCTTGGTGCGGAGCTGGCCATCGTTCTCGATGTCGAAGGTGTCTGCGGCGGCGCTGGTAATCTCGAAGGTGAGGCCACCGATTGCTGCGGACGCCATGATCGGGTCGCCGATGCGGACGCCGGCCGGGGTGTTTTCGTTGATTTCACGGACGCCGCTGTCGTCGATTACGATGCCGGGGTTGCTGACGTGGAGGTCCGCTGCGCCACCGACTGCCGACTCGGCCTGGTCGATGTCAGTCAGGGTACCGCTGAAGGCGTAGACGCCCATTTCGGCGGGGGCCGATACGGTGTAGCTGAAGCTCGACTCGCCGAGCAGGACGAAGGTGACGGACTGTCCGGAGGTGTCTATTGCGCCACCGGGAAGGTCCGTGCCAACGTAGGTGAAGCCATCAGGGATGATTTCCACGATCTGGGCGGCGGCCCCGTAGCCCGAGGCCGCGATGCTCACTGCGATTTCACCCTCGGGGTCTGCGAAGGCGGGGCCGAAGGACCGGGCAGCGGCGGCGTCTACGGATGCGACTACCATCAAGCTGTCGTCGCCGGTGATGGCTTCGGAGGCCCTGTCGAAGCCGGTGATTGTGCCGGAGATGGTGTAGTCACCGGGGTCTCCGGCGACAAGGGTGTAGCTGAAGCTGTCCTCGTCGAGGAGGGTGAACTTGATACTGTCGTCGCTCACGTTAACGGCGGCGGCGGAGAGGCTGCTGGCCATGTAGGAGAATCCAGCGGGAAGGCTCTCTTCCACGGATGCCGCGATCCCGAAGCCCGAGGCGTCTATGCTTACTGTTATCTGCTCTCCGGTGGTTACGGACGAACGGCTTATGGACCTCTGGGCCCCGAGGGGCGGGTCTATCACTTCTATGGAGGAGTCGCCGCCGGTGTCCCGGGCGTCCCTGTTGGAGTCGCTGACGGTGCCGGAGAACTGGTATGACCCGGCCGTCGAGGGGGCGGTGACGGAGTAGCTGAAGGACTTGTCGCCGCCGAGGAGAGTGAAGGTGACGTTCTGTCCGTCGGTGGTGGAGGCTTCATCGGAGCGGCCGAAGGAGAAGCCTTCCGGTAGGGTTTCCCGGACCTGGCCGAAGGAGCCGAGGCCGGAGACCGATATCTCGACCTCCAGCTCGGCGCCGGTGATTACGGGATTGGTGGAGAAGGACCTGGTCGCGCTGTGCTCGCTTGCATTCACGGCATCCGGCAGCAACAGCGATAGGCCAGCGACCCCGACAATTGCGAGGACTCCCAGCAGCATCAGCGCTTTCTTGACCAAGTTCCTTCTTTCTTTAAGGGGTTGGAGCGCGCCCCTTTTGTAGTGCTGGGATTGGTCAGCCAAGGGCCTCTCTCGGGCTGGGGGGTTTAATCCAGTCCAAGGCTCCAAAAGCATCACCGCCCCCAGGGATGCACCCTGGAGGCGGTGGGCTATTCTAGCTGCTTGCCCAGTCTACCATTTAGCTGGCGAAGTACCGGACGATAACCGCCAGGACCTGGTCTAGGGTGATGTCGTCGTTGAAGTAGTCTCTCACGGCTGCGAGCGCTTCGGCCCGGTCGATTACTCCGTCACCGTTGAGGTCGAAGACTGCTGCGGAGCCTGCATTGTCGTCTGGGTCATCAGAGACTGTGACGATTACGGATAGAGTAGACTCGGTACCCTCGTTGTTGGTAGCAACGATGGTGATGTTGTATTCGTTGTCCCTACCCTGGTCCATCGGGTTTTCGTAGTCCGGCGAGGAATTGAAGGTGAGCTCTACCAACCCATTAAGCTGGGTGATGCTGAAGAGGCCGGCGTCCACACCCGTAAGGGTCCAAACGACACCCTCGGTCTTTGTCCCATCGACTGCGTAAGTAGCGACCTTGTGGATGCTGTTCTCCGTGTAGTCGGAAGGCCTGCTTTCGAGGATGATGAGCTCTTTTTCGAAGATTGTGGGGGTCTCATCAACGTCGGTAACGGAGATCAGGACACCGATGGTGTCACTGGCGCCAGCGGGGTCAACCACTGTGACGATGACGCTGTAGCTGTTGTCGGTCTCGAAGTCGAGCTCAGTGCCTTCGGCGACAGAGATCTGACCGGTAGCCGAGTTGATGTCGAAGGCGTCTGCATCATCACCACTTAGGGTGTAGACGAGGGTCTCGTCATCCGGGTCCTCGGCATCGACCGGGGCTCCAACAGGGGCGGCCGTTGCGGCGTTTTCGTTGACTGACCTACCCGTTGGGTCAGAGTCTGTGAAAGTCGGCGGCTGGTTGGGACGCTCTACAGGGATAACCGCTTCATCGGTTTGGGCGCTGGCAGTCTTAGTGGTTACAGCATCTTCACGGTCATTGTAACTAGCGGTAGCCCGGAGGTAGTGATTGCCGTCGTCCCGGCCAGGTGTGTAGATGGCGGAGTTAGCATCCTCGATGTCAGTCCAACTAGACCCATCTGCGGACCGGGCCCACTGCCAAGAGACCCTGGAGGCGATGTGATCAGGATCGCTCAGTGTAGCGGTTATCCGGACGCCCTCGGTGGGCTGACCGGTGGACAAGCTTACCGCGCCTGCCTCTTCAACGTTGGTAACAGTCACGGTGACTGCGAGCCAAGTGATATTGGCTGTGGTATCCCTGGCGCCGATGGAGAGGTTATGGACATTGTCTAGACCCTGGTCAGTCGGGTTTTCATAGTCTGGGGAGGCGCTGAAGGAGAGCACACCGTCCGCGATTGTGAAGTTGTCGGAGTCGTCACCGGAGAGCTCCCAACCGATGGGGGTTACACCTTCTGGGTCGGAAGCGCTGAAGGTAGCGACTGGGTCAGTATCGTTCTCGGCGTACTCCATCTCGGTTGAATCTGCGGAGATGGACGGGGCCTCGTCAACATCGTTGACCGATATTGAGACGCCAATGCTGTCATACAGGCCCTCAGGGTCAGTAGCTGTGACGGACACGGAGTAGGATGACTGGGACTCGAAGTCAAGTACAGTGCCGTTGCCAACGGAGATCTGACCGGTAGCAGCATCTATGGAGAAGGAGGCTAAGTCATCGCCACCCAAGGTGTAGGTCAACTCATCACCGTTGGCATCCTCTGCGGCGACCGGATCACCGACAGCGGCGCCAGCAGCCGCGTTCTCGTTAACGCTCCTTGACGCTGGGTCATCCTCAAGGAATTCGGGGGCGATGTTGATTTCAGGTCGGGCAAGGACCGCATTAGCGGAAACCCGGCTCGCGGTCTTGTTGTCGGTTGCACTTTCGGCATCTCTGTAGGTGGCCGTAGCCTGGAGGTAGTGACCGACATCAACTACAGAAGGTACGTAGATTCCAGAGTTGGAGTTGGGGATATCAACCCAACCAGCTGCGGAATCCGTGGAGCGGGACCACTGCCAGGAGATCGTAGAGGTAATGCGGTCAGGGTCGGCTAAGCGGGCCGAAAAGCTAACGCCTTCTCCGGGCTGATCTGAAGACAGGGTAACCGTGCCTGCTTCATCCACGTTGGTTACGGTTACGGTCACATCAATGGAAGTGGTCTTGCCGGCGGTATCGCCAGCGCTGATGGTCACATCGTAGACATTGTCAAGGTCTCTGTCGGCAGGACTTTCAAAATCAGGCGAAGAGACGAAGCTGAGGACTCCTTCGGCGATGGAGAAATCGTAGGCGTCATCACCGGAGAGGGACCATCTCAAGGAATCACCCTCGGGGTCGGAGGAGGTGAAGCGCTGGACTGCCGAGGTTCCGTTTTCGGGATAGTCGATTGCCGTGTCCCCCGAGGGGGCGGTGGGGGGTTCATTTACATCATTGACAGAGATGGTAACGGTCACAGCGTCACTGGTGGCCGAAGGGTCCGAAGCCGTGACAGTTACGCTGTAGCTACTCTTGGTCTCAAAGTCAATACTGGCGCCCGCACCGACCGAGATCTGGCCGGTGGAGCTATCAATGGAGAAAGTTGAAGCGTCGGCGCCACCGAGTACGTAAGTCAGGTCGTCATTGTCCTGGTCCTCTGCGGCGACGGGGTCTCCGACCGGGGTGCCAGCGGCGACGTTTTCGTTGACAGATCTGGTCGGGGAGCGGTCAAGGAATTCAGGTGCGCGGTTGATGTGGGGCTCTGCCACAACAGCGTTGGCCGAAATGCCATGGGCAGACTTGGAGGTATCACCGCCCTGGACATCGTTGTAAGTTGCAGTGGCCCGGATGTAATGGCCGACATCAAATTCCGTAGGTACGTAGTGGCCGGCGGTTGCGCCGGAAATATCGGCCCAGCCCGTAACTCCGTTGAGGGACTTGGACCATTGCCATTCAATTTGCGAGGTTATGCGGTCGGGGTCGGTGACGCTGGCTGTGACACGCACGCCCTGCTGGGGCCTATCGGTGGAAAGGGTTACGATGCCGTCCTCGTCAATGTTCAGGACTTGAATGGTGAGTTCGGCAGGTGCGATGTTAAAGCCAGGGTCACGGGCTTCCACGGTGACTTCATAGACGTTGTCCCGGTTCTGGTCTGCCGGGTTTTCGAAATCGGGTGGGACGGTAAAGGTTAGGACACCTTCATTGACTGAGAAGTCAGCGGAGTCATTGCCGGAGAGCTGCCATCTGATGGGTTGGCCTTCAGGGTCTACGGCGCCGAACTCTGTGACCGGATCCTCGCTATTCTCAAGGAATAGCTTGGAGACCTGCACGGGCTCGACCTGCCCTTGCGCGTGTCCGAATTCGAGCAAAAGAGAAGGCAGGAAAAGCGTCATGAACATGACAGCTGCCAGGAATGCAGCCGCCACCACTAATACGCGCGACGGGGTTTTCGAGCTCCGGGACTTTATCGCACTTGTCATTTAGTCAATCTCCGCTGGGGTCAGCCTCTTGTTCGCCTGTGAACGGCCTATGCCATTCGCTTCAGAACAGAGGAGACCAATCTTCGGTGAATGATACCACATGCTTTGAACCTTATAGCCTACAGATTGTACTGTTTCGCGGCGAGAATTGGTAGGGTTTTCTATGAAATTCACAGAGGAAAAGCGGTCAATTTGTCAGGTTAGGGCTCATATTACCCAATAAAGGTTTGCTCCAAAACCGCCACAAAGTCAAGTAATGACATACTGGCGATTTAGTGGAAATTCTCTGACGGCTTCTGAAATGGCTTCGACGCCATTAACGAGAACCCGGGATGTACAGGGGTCAATGTCTATCATGGGGTTTCGGGTGTTAAGGATCATTTTCCTCTTGGAGACGCTACGTACGTTTCTGACGGGGAGGAACTTTCTGCGCGAACGCAGGCGCTTAGGTAAGTCCTTATCAAGCGATGCCTGAGAGACGAAGAAAGCGCTTAGTTTCCCGGCAGCGTGACCCATGGCGCCAAAAGCCGGACCATAGACTGTAGGTTGGGAACCGGTTACAGAAGCGTTGCCTTCCCCACTGGGGCCCCAGGCGACGAAGCCGCCCTTGAAGACGGTGTCGGGCTTCACTCCAAAGAAGCGAGGGTCCCAAAGGACAATGTCTGCCATCCTGCCATTACGGAGTGACCCCACATATTCGGAAATGCCGTGGGTAATGGCAGGGTTGATCGTAATCTTGGCCAGATACTGGAGGATTCGGTCGTTGTCGTGATCCGGATTAACGCTCCCTCGTTCCCTCTTCATCTTGTGGGCAAGCTGCCAAGTGCGAGTAACGACTTCCCCGATACGGCCCATTCCCTGGGAGTCGGAGTTGATGATTGGAACTGCGCCAATGTCGTGGAGAACGTCCTCTGCGGCCATGGTCTCGCGACGGACACGGGCTTCAAGGGCGGCGACATCCGTGGGAAGATGAGGGGTTAGGCCATGAACAAGGGCGGTCATGGGGAAGTGTTCTTGGTAGGTGCCGGCGGTATAGGGAACGGTGGGGGTGGTGGATGAGGTCATTATGTTTTCGACACCGGCCAGTTTGAGAAGGTCAGGGGCATGGCCACCTCCAACGCCTTCGACGTGATATGCGTGGAGGGCCCTGCCACCGATTGCTTCTATAGTGTCGTTTACCTGCATGGACTCCTGAAGACCGTCGGTATGAAGGGCGACTGAAACGTCGTATTGCTCGGCGACCTGAAGGCAGAGGTCGATGATGTAGGGATAAGCACCCTCGTCTTCGTGGATCTTCATGCCGCAGGCGCCGGCTTCGATATTGCGCTCGATGGGGGCGGGGTGGCTGGCGGCGCCTCGGCCCTGGACGCCAAGGTTTATGGGGACGCCTTCGAAGGCCTCGAAGTACTTGTGGATGGTGAATTCACCGTTGTGGTTGAGTCCAGCACCGATAAAGGTAGTGACGCCCGCCCCGATGGCCGTTTCGAGCAGTTTTGGGTTGTGATAAATGTGGACGTGGCTATCGACGCCTCCGGGGGTAGCGATCAGCCCGGCAGCAGGGAAGACGTTGGTGTTGGGGCCCAAGACCAAGTCGACGCCGTCCATTATGTCAGGGTTGCCAGCTCGACCAATGCCAGCTATCACACCGTCCTTGATCCCGATATCACCCTTGAATATGCCTAGAACCGGATCGGCAACTACAGCGCCCACGATGACATCATCAAGCTCGCTGTCACTGGGCGTACGGTAAGCGTGCATCATCCCGGTGCGGGTGTTCTTCCCCCAGCCGTGGGTGATCTCGTTTCCGTAGGAGGTGTGGTCGGCTTCTACCAGGAGGAAGAGGTCAGTGTCACCTAATCGGATGCGGTCCCCGACGGTGGGGCCGTAAAGGGCGTTGTAATGGGCCCTGTCCATCTCGTGGGTCATGTTCAAGCTTCCTGATTAAGGAAACCTCGGGCCTGGGCCAAACGGAGGGCCTCGCCGCGCTGTTCGTCGGTCAATTGGCCGTTGACCAGTCCCTGAAAGCCATAGACTCGACGTTTGCCGGCGATGTCGATGAGGGTAACGTCTCGGGTCTCGACAGGTTGCCATCGCACAGCGGAGCCCGAGGGTACGTCGAGTCTCTTCCCGTAGGCTGCAGTCCTGTTGAAGCGGAGGCGCTTGTTCGCTTCGAAGAAATGGTAGTGGGAAGTGACCTGAACCGCATGGTCAGAGGTATTGGTCACCGAAATGGTGACTGCTGTCCTGTCCTGATTTATTGGGAGTGCGACTTCACTGCTGATAACTTCGCCGGGCTTCATAGAGTGACTCACCTTACTTGATGGGATCCTCCAAGTATATGAGCTTGTTGCCGTCGTCGAAGGTTACTTCCAGGCGGAGGGGGGTTACCAGGTCGGGGACGCCGTCCAGGACATCGTCTCGGGTGAGGATTCGGCCTGCGCGCTCAATCACTTCTTCGTAGGACTTGCCTTCGCGGCCGTCTTCGAGGAGCTCATCGGAGATGAGGGCAACAGCTTCGGGATAGTTTAGCTTCAGGCCCTTGTCCCGACGCCTGCGGGCAAGCTGGGCGGCGGTGAAGATGGTCAGGCGGTCCATCTCCTTGGCGGTCAGGCGCATTGAAGTACTCCCGAGGCGTGAGGTGGTGCAGGGGCATTGTAGCTGAAATAGGAGGAGAACTCACTAAAGAGGATCCGCCCCCGGGGATTACTCCCCGGGGACGGTATTCACTCTAGTTTATGCTGCAGAGCTGGTGCAGCCGCTATTGGGACCGATTAGCCTTGCTGCCTGCGGTACACGACATACCCTCCGCCGCCTACCACTACGACCGCTGCGATTACGATTATCACAATGGCCCATACCGGGAACCCAGCTTCCTCGTCTGGCTCCACAACGGTCGGGGTGGCCGTGGGCTCTACAGTCGGGACCGGGGTGGCCGTAGGCTCTGGGGTGGCCGTGGGTCGCTGCGGTACCGACGTTGCCGTCGGGACTGGGGTGGCCGTGGGTGCCGGGGTAGCCGTGGGCTCAGGCGTGGCCGTCGGTGGGACATATTCGTCACGGTCGAGGACCTGGACGGTGACCACGAGGGATGCTGATCCACCGAACTCGTCGGTGATGGTCACCTTGAGCGAGTAGCTGGACCGGGTCTCGTAGTCCAGGTCGCCCTTGGTGCGGAGCTGGCCATCGTTCTCGATGTCGAAGGTGTCTGCGGCGGCGCTGGTAATCTCGAAGGTGAGGCCACCGATTGCTGCGGACGCCATGATCGGGTCGCCGATGCGGACGCCGGCCGGGGTATTTTCGTTGATCTCACGGACGGCGGTCTCATCCGCGGAGAAGGTTGGGTTGACGGTACCGACGAGGAGATCTGCGTCACCCGTTACGTCCACATCGTTCTTGTCGATGTCACTGAGGACACCGCTGAAGCTGTAGACGGCGTCTGAACCTTCTGCTCCGGGGGCGGTGGCTACGTAGCTCACGGAGTCTTCGCCGAGGAGGTAGAAGGTGACGTTCTGGCCGGCGACGCTGGTGGCGCCTACGCCGAGGTCGCTGGCTACGAAGGTGAAGCCTTCGGGGAGGGTTTCGACGAGCTTGCCGCCGACGCCGTAGTCGGTGAGGGCGACTTTTACGTCGATCTCGCCGCCGACCTCAATGCGAGGGGCGTCGAAGGAGCGGGTG
Source organism: Dehalococcoidia bacterium (assembly GCA_965207225.1). GTDB lineage: Bacteria > Chloroflexota > Dehalococcoidia > Plut-88900 > Plut-88900 > Plut-88900. Next base: position 610,160 of record CBDBLV010000005.1, on the reverse strand, counting down.
GCGGTTGCGGCGGGCCTGGGGGCAACGGTCACCTGGGCGGCGCCACCGACTGCTTCGGAGATCTTGTCGAAGTTGGTGATAGTACCAACAAAGTTGTGGACTCCGGGGTCGTCAGGGGCGATGAGGGTGTAGGTGACGGACTCTTCACCCAGGAGGATGAAGGATATGTTGCCACCGGACACGCTGACTGAGCTGTCGGCGGTGGGGACGACGTCGAAGCCGGCTGGGATGGTCTCCACGAGGCGCCCGCCGATGCCGTAGTCGGCTACCGAAACGGAGACGACTAGCTGGCGACCGGGGAGGACGGTGTCGGAAGAGAGGGTCCGCTCGGCGACTGGGGGAGCGGCGCCGCTGACGGTGACCGTGGTGTCTCCGCTTACGTCACGCACGTTCCTGTTGTCGTCCTTAACTGTGCCGGAGAAGGTGTAGTCTCCGGAGGCCTGGGATGCGGAGACCGTGTAGTGGAAGTGGTCCTCACCGAACAGGGTGAACTTGACGTTCTGGCCATCAGTTTCGATGCTGCTGTCGTCCAGGTCCGAGCGGAGGAATATGAACCCCTCCGGAAGTGTTTCTTCGACCTGGGCGAAGGACCCGTAATTTTCGGCGGTGATTTCTATCTCTAACTCGGCACCTGTGGCAACCGAACTGGAGACGAAGGACCTAGTGGCGCTGTGTTCGTCCGCGTTGACGGCGTTCGGAATCAACAGCGACAGGCCCGCCACCCCGACGATTGCGAGGACACCCAGCAGTGTCAGCGCTCTTCTGGCCAATTTCTCTACTCCCTGTGTGTCTTTCTTTAGGACTTCGTTTGATTGTTTTCGGTTTTGCCGAGGGGCTTTGATTGTTTAAGCCCCTCGGCAATTTTTTCTCTATCCGAAGTAGATCCTTATGACCTCGAGCACGGCTTCCCTGGATATCTCGTCATCGAAGTAGTCCTGTACCGCGTTGACGGCTTCCGCCTTGCTGATTTCACCGTTGTCGTCGGCGTCGTATGGGCTGGCTAGCCCGACGTTGCCGATGTTGATGGTGACCTCGACGGAGGAGCTGTCGGTGCCGTCCGTGGCGGTAACGGTGACGGTGTAGCTGGACTGGGTCTCGAAGTCCAGGTTGGCGCCTTCGGCAACGGTGATCTGGCCGGAGGGCCAAATTTCGAAGCTGCCGGACTCGTCAACCAGGCTGTAGGAGACCTCGTCGCCTTCGTCCTCGTCGGTGGCAACGACGGGGTCACCGACGTTGGCGCCGCCTTCGGAGTTCTCGGCAACGGTGCGGGTCACGCTGTCCGCCGGGAAGGCGGGGGCGTTGTTCGTGGACTCGGGCTCCTCGGGCTCGGTGACCTGGACGATGGTTGCGTCGTCGTTCTCATCTGTGACGTTGATGGTCACCGTGATGGAGTCATTGGCACCCGACGGGTCGGTCGCCGTCACTATCACTATGTAGGTGTCCTTCGTCTCGAAGTCCAGCTTCGCCTTCGTCATGATCTGGCCGGTCTTCCGGTTTATCCCGAAGGAGTCGGCGTCAGGCCCACTCAGCGAGTACAGACGCAGGTCACCGTCGTCATCGTCAGCATCCACCGCTGACCCTATGCCCATCTTCGCAGGCGTGTTCTCAGCTACCGACCGGCTCGTCTCGTCCGACTGGTCGCCTACCATTGTCAGATCCTGGTCGGGGAAGCTCGGTGCGCTGTTGGTGGCACCAGCTACCTGCACGACCGCATCCGTCGCCTGCGTGGCGGTGTCGGGCTCGGTGTGAGCAGGTGTGACAGTGTCATCCGCATGGTCGATGCCGTCCGTGTAGGTCGCCGTCGCCCGCAGACACTTGTTAGCTATATCGGTCGTTGCGCCCGCAACCACGAAGTCCTTCGGCGTGTAGGAGGCCGACGTTGCCTTCGGTATATCAGCCCACGTACCGGTAGGAGCGGTGTCACCCTCGCCGGGGTTGCAGACCTCACCCGACTGGAGCTCAACGTACTGCCACTGCCACGTGCTGATGTTGACGTTGCCGTCTTCATCCGTGAGCGTGGCCGTCACTATCCGGCCCTCTCGAGGCTCTATCTGCGACAACTCCACGCTGCCGCGGTCCTCGGCGTTCGTGACCTTGATCGTCACGTCCAGCCTTCCAGCCAGCCTGCGGGCGTCTACCCCGCTGGTGGCCACGATGGTTATCGAGTAGGAACTCTGCTCTTCGTAGTTCGGCATGTATCCAGTGGTCGTGCCATCCACGGTCGGGTCGATGGTCAGCACACCAAAGGTTGTGGTGTCCGTCGCATCGGTGCCGATGTTGAAGTACTTGGCGTCAGCACCCTCAACTGCGTAGCTGACAATGGCATCCGCTGTGGTATCGGTATCGTCAGTAGGCCTCTCTACCCTGGTATCTTGATCCGTAGCCAAGAAGGTGTTCGCTTCCAAAGCCACCGGATCGGCATCCGCAGTCGCACCGGGTTCAAGCAGAGCAACCGTGCCCTCAACAACCGTAACGGCTGTCCTCGGGGTAGCAGTCGCCTCCGCAAAGGTCGGCGCTTCGTTGGCGTCATTGAGCGTTACGGTCACGTTCACGTTCGAGTAGGCACCCGACGGGTCGGTTGCCCTCACCCGCAATACGTACTCCGCATCGTCCTCGGTAACATCAGTCACAGCAATTGCCCCGCCAACTTCGTCAGCTGTCAAGGCGCCGGTTTCGGCCCTGTCGACGTCACCATCGGCCGCTTCGTAATTAAGCTTCTTCGCAACTTTGAGTTGGCCCGTGGCCCTGTCTATGCTGAATCGCGCATCGCCACTGGGGCTGGCGGCAGTGCCGCTCCCCGTCCTCAGGTCGGGGCTCCAGTCCAGCGTGTAAATCAGTACGTCCCCGTCAGAGTCAGTCGCCCTTATGGGGTCGCCTATGGCTGTCCCCACATCCGTCCCCTCGTCTACCGACCGGGAGATTATGATGTGGTCCTGGATCCCAGTGGTGCCATCATCGTCGTCCTCCGTGGAACCCGTCTGGTCCTGTCCCTCGAACGATGGCGCAGCGTTGGCCACAGTAGTACTCTCAACCGCCCGGTCGGACACCACCGATGCCGTCTTGCCAGCACCAAAGCTGTCCGTGTACGTCACGCTCGCTCTCAGGTACATCCCGGAGTCATCCGCCGTAGGCGCACGGGACGGGTCAGTCGCATCTTCTATGTCAGTGAAGGGACCTTCGGCGCTCTCGCCCCGGGCCCACTGCCACTCCTGGTTAGTCTCATCACTGTCCGGGTCCATTACGCTCGCAACCAGGCTCCTGCCCACCTGCGGCTGGTACTGGTCCAGACTCGCTACCCCGTCCTCGTCTACGTTCGTTACAGTCACCACCACGTCGTGTGAACCGCCCGTGGCTTCTACCGTTACCTTGTAGACGTTCTTCTCAGCCTGTGTCCCCGTCGAATCAGAGTGCGGCGCCTCGTAGTTCGGAGACTTCTTGAACGCCAATACCCCACCCGTGATGGTGAAGTCTTCAGCGTCCTGTCCGCTCAGAGACCACTCGATAGCGTCTCCGTCCTGGTCCGTCGCACTGAACGTCGCAACCGGACCTACGCCGTTCTCAGCGTAGTCTATGGAACTACTTCCGGTAATCTCAGCGTCATCATTCTCATCGGTGACGTTGATGGTCACCGTGATGGAGTCATTGGCACCCGACGGGTCGGTCGCCGTCACTATCACTATGTAGGTGTCCTTCGTCTCGAAGTCCAGCTTCGCCTTCGTCATGATCTGGCCGGTCTTCCGGTTTATCCCGAAGGAGTCGGCGTCAGGCCCACTCAGCGAGTACAGACGCAGGTCACCGTCGTCATCGTCAGCATCCACCGCTGACCCTATGCCCATCTTCGCAGGCGTGTTCTCAGCTACCGACCGGCTCGTCTCGTCCGACTGGTCGCCTACCATTGTCAGATCCTGGTCGGGGAAGCTCGGTGCGCTGTTGGTGGCACCAGCTACCTGCACGACCGCATCCGTCGCCTGCGTGGCGGTGTCGGGCTCGGTGTGAGCAGGTGTGACAGTGTCATCCGCATGGTCGATGCCGTCCGTGTAGGTCGCCGTCGCCCGCAGACACTTGTTAGCTATATCGGTCGTTGCGCCCGCAACCACGAAGTCCTTCGGCGTGTAGGAGGCCGACGTTGCCTTCGGTATATCAGCCCACGTACCGGTAGGAGCGGTGTCACCCTCGCCGGGGTTGCAGACCTCACCCGACTGGAGCTCAACGTACTGCCACTGCCACGTGCTGATGTTGACGTTGCCGTCTTCATCCGTGAGCGTGGCCGTCACTATCCGGCCCTCTCGAGGCTCTATCTGCGACAACTCCACGCTGCCGCGGTCCTCGGCGTTCGTGACCTTGATCGTCACGTCCAGCCTTCCAGCCAGCCTGCGGGCGTCTACCCCGCTGGTGGCCACGATGGTTATCGAGTAGGAACTCTGCTCTTCGTAGTTCGGCATGTATCCAGTGGTCGTGCCATCCACGGTCGGGTCGATGGTCAGCACACCAAAGGTTGTGGTGTCCGTCGCATCGGTGCCGATGTTGAAGTACTTGGCGTCAGCACCCTCAACTGCGTAGCTGACAATGGCATCCGCTGTGGTATCGGTATCGTCAGTAGGCCTCTCTACCCTGGTATCTTGATCCGTAGCCAAGAAGGTGTTCGCTTCCAAAGCCACCGGATCGGCATCCGCAGTCGCACCGGGTTCAAGCAGAGCAACCGTGCCCTCAACAACCGTAACGGCTGTCCTCGGGGTAGCAGTCGCCTCCGCAAAGGTCGGCGCTTCGTTGGCGTCATTGAGCGTTACGGTCACGTTCACGTTCGAGTAGGCACCCGACGGGTCGGTTGCCCTCACCCGCAATACGTACTCCGCATCGTCCTCGGTAACATCAGTCACAGCAATTGCCCCGCCAACTTCGTCAGCTGTCAAGGCGCCGGTTTCGGCCCTGTCGACGTCACCATCGGCCGCTTCGTAATTAAGCTTCTTCGCAACTTTGAGTTGGCCCGTGGCCCTGTCTATGCTGAATCGCGCATCGCCACTGGGGCTGGCGGCAGTGCCGCTCCCCGTCCTCAGGTCGGGGCTCCAGTCCAGCGTGTAAATCAGTACGTCCTCGTCAGAGTCAGTCGCCCTTATGGGGTCGCCTATGGCTGTCCCCACATCCGTCCCCTCGTCTACCGACCGGGAGATTATGATGTGGTCCTGGATCCCAGTGGTGCCATCATCGTCGTCCTCCGTGGAACCCGTCTGGTCCTGTCCCTCGAACGATGGCGCAGCGTTGGCCACAGTAGTACTCTCAACCGCCCGGTCGGACACCACCGATGCCGTCTTGCCAGCACCAAAGCTGTCCGTGTACGTCACGCTCGCTCTCAGGTACATCCCGGAGTCATCCGCCGTAGGCGCACGGGACGGGTCAGTCGCATCTTCTATGTCAGTGAAGGGACCTTCGGCGCTCTCGCCCCGGGCCCACTGCCACTCCTGGTTAGTCTCATCACTGTCCGGGTCCATTACGCTCGCAACCAGGCTCCTGCCCACCTGCGGCTGGTACTGGTCCAGACTCGCTACCCCGTCCTCGTCTACGTTCGTTACAGTCACCACCACGTCGTGTGAACCGCCCGTGGCTTCTACCGTTACCTTGTAGACGTTCTTCTCAGCCTGTGTCCCCGTCGAATCAGAGTGCGGCGCCTCGTAGTTCGGAGACTTCTTGAACGCCAATACCCCACCCGTGATGGTGAAGTCTTCAGCGTCCTGTCCGCTCAGAGACCACTCGATAGCGTCTCCGTCCTGGTCCGTCGCACTGAACGTCGCAACCGGACCTACGCCGTTCTCAGCGTAGCTCACCGACGTCGAGTGACTATCGGCGAGTGCCGCTGGGATAAAGGGAAACACCAGCGAGAGCGCGAGAGCGACGATGGCTATTCGGGCAATCACCGATTTGAAGGGTCTCTTAAGCATGAGATGCCTCACTTTGCGGGGTTTTGGGATAGGGACAACCATTCCGTTTCCAATGTGTGTCGCACAGTTGCGAGGGATGTTAGCACCGGTTTGTGAAGGGTGTCAATAGAGATTCCGAGTAATTGTAAAGGATAATGGTGGGGAATGGGAGGGGGCTGTGGGGGGAAGTTTCTCGGCGGGGGGTGGGGGTTTGATTGAAGGTTGATTGAACTTTGATTGAAGGTTGATTGAACTGGTAGCTGGTTTGATTGAATGACACCTGAAGGGAGAAATGGGGGAATTGCAGGGTCGCGGGGGTTTGCCTGGGAGGGATGGGTCGCCGGCTCCGGGTGGATGGCGGAGGGGCGGAGGGGGGAGTGAGGGAAAGGAGGAAGTGTAGTCAGGGGTCGATAGCTCCTTCCGGCAAGGTTATGGACCTGGGGTCGGGGCCGAACCGATAGAGCAGGGTCGTGTGTATCGGGGAAGAGGATAGCAGAGGAAAGGGGTGGGGGCAAGGGGTGAGGGGGTGGTAAAATCAGACTCTTTCAAGAATTGGACTAAGACTGTATAGTAAGGAATGGAATTTTTCTTGTATAGTGCTCCCCTGCGGGTGTCGGGCCCCTGGGGAAGAGGGAAGGCAGGTGGAATATGAGTAAGGAGAGAGGGGTGTCGGGGGGCGGGGTGTATTCCTATCTATATATGGGTCGGGCGGAGGGATGGAGATCGAGGATGAGGCGGCTGGAACGAGTCGGGGCCAGCAATCGTTTTTAGTAAGCAGGGTGTCGATATAATGGAATTGTCAATTTTCAGGGGTGGGGCGGTGTGGGGGGCTGTGATTCTTGAGGTGGGGGACTAGTGGATGAGGCGTTGGAACGGGAAGGGCCCGGCAGCCATTTTTAGTAAGCAGGGTGTCGAAATGATGGACTTATCAATAATCAAGGGTCGGGTGGTGTGGGGTGTGATCCTTGTTGGGGTGGTGTTGGGGGTGGTTTTGTTGGGGTTGGGGGGGGTGGGGGGATTGAACAATGTGGTGTTTGCGGCGGATCCTACATTCGACGACAGTGCCGGCAGATCGGTGGTTGAGAACACGCCACCAGGCGTCAATATCGGAGACCCCGTCACAGCCACTGACCTCGACGAGACAGGTGACGCTGCTCTGGAGTTTGGCAACACGCTGACTTACAGTCTCCAACCCAATGCTGAAACCGACGTGGCCCGCGCCGACGCAGCCGCGTTTCACATCGACTCTTCAACGGGGCAGTTGATCACCAAGGCTCCGCTGGACGCTGACGGCGACAAGACTTCCTACACGGTGACAGTTAAGGTGGATGATGGTGAAGTTCGCGTTAACCCAATTACGCGAGACGTGACAATCACGGTCACGGGTGTGGATGAACCTCCCGCAGCGCCCGTCGCGCCGACGGTGGCATCTTATGACAATCCGAATACCGCAAACACGGACGAATCGTCCACTAGTCTGAAGGTGGTCTGGCACGCACCCGACAACACAGGGCCCGCAATCACTGGGTATGAAGTGCAGTACAAGAAGACCACTGAAGCGAGCTTTTCCGATTCAACACACTCCGGCACGATTGCATACGCCGAAATTACAGGTCTGGAAACCGACACCTCTTACCGGGTACGCGTACGGGCGACGAACGGAGAAGCAGACGCCACTGAAAACTGGTCCCTCGTGGGGACCGGATCAACTAACAAATTGAATAACAAGCCGCCGACATTCATCGATAGAGGCACCGACCGTGTAGTTACCAGGGACGTAGATGAAAACGAAGAGGCGGGAGAGGACGTAGGTCGACCGATTACAGCGACGGACGACGGTGTGCTCCCGCTGACCTACCGGCTCGAAGGTCCCGACGCCGGCCTGTTCGACTTCAACCCATCGTTGTCCCAGATACGGACGAAGAGGGGCGTGACCTACAACCACGAGGACCCGGCATGTGGCTATGTAGATACGGCAACTACAACCGAATGCGCCTACTACGTGACAGTGACGGCTTTCGACGGAAAGGGGGGAAGCGATGCGCAAGCGGTGAAGATCGAAATCGACGACGTGCCGGAGGCACCGGGAGTGCCGACTCGGGTTACGGTCCGGGCGACGGAGGGGGACAGCAGGAGCCTGGACGTGAGTTGGACGGAACCGCAGAACATGGGGCCTCCAATCACCGGCTATGACGTACGGTACCGGCAGGGCAACAGCGGCACCTTCAGAACCATCGAAGCCACGGAAACCAAAGTCACAATCGATCCCTCGGATGATGCCGACACGGCAGACGTTGATGAACGCCTAACGCCCGGCGCATCCTACGAGGTATACGTAAGCGCCAAGACTGCCGAGCTCAACAGCGCTTTCTCGGCGCGAGCCACTGGGCGGACGAGTGCGGGAAATCGCCAGCCCAAGTTCAATGACAGACCGGACCAAGAAGAACGGAGGCCTGAGTTGGACGATCCGACCACCGATGACCGGACTGTGAATCGGTCCGTGAATGAGAATACCCGGATCGGACAGCATGTCGGGGCCCCGGTCTCGGCCAACGACCGTGATAAACTGACTTACAGATTAATCGCGGACACGGTTGATACAGATGACGTGAATAAGTTCGACATTAATGAGTCTACCGGGCAGATACTGACTAAGGAATCCCTGAATCACGAAGACACCACAGCGTGTGAATACGATCCCCTCGTTACTCCAACCGTGTGTACCTATAAGGTGCAGGTGGAGGTCTGGGACGGCCTAGACAATCACGGAAACATGGAGGACACTCCCGCAGTCGACGACATCATCAAGGTCCTCATCACAGTCAACGACCGTCCTGAACCACCGTCAGCGCCGACGGTGACGGTGACGTCGCCTTTCGTTGCGGAGGGGGCAACCAATGCGACGTTAACGGTGACTTGGAGTGCGCCCGATAACTTGAGCACGGCACCTCCCCTCAGCAGTTACGAAGTGGAATGCAGCGGCGCCGGAATTACAACTGCTAACCCATGCCCCCAGCCCACTGAGACTGACATTACGGATCTCACTGCCACTGCGCAGTCTTATACAATAGCGGACCTCACCCCGGGCAGTTCCTACCAAGTCCGGGTGCGCGCGGTGAATCCTGAGGGCCCGGGGACGTGGTCGGCATCAATCAGGCAGTCGACCAGCAAGGCCGACAATGCGATTCCTACGATAGATTCGTCGCCAAGCGATCTGCAGGTTGATGAGAATACTCCGGCGGGAAGAGCAATACTCTCTGCTGGCACCCCGAACAGTTCCCATGTGGCGGCAACTAATTCGGATGGGGACGGAAGAGTCATTTATAGTCTCGAAGGTTCCGACGCGGGCCTATTCACCATTGACTCGGCCGGGCAGATCAAAACGAAATCGCCCCTAAACTTTGAGGAGAAAAGCAGCTATACCGTGAGGGTTAAGGTCAGAGACAACGACGGAGGCAGTGTCTTATCCCCAGACGTGCCGATCACTATCCTGGATGTTCTGGAACCTCCATCCGCCCCGGCTCGGCCAACGGTCACGGCCACGAAGGACTCTGGCTGGAGTCTTGAAGTGACCTGGAGTGAGCCGCGCAACACCGGGCCGGACATCACAGATTACGACATCCGGTATCGCAAAGTCGGAGACATCGTATGGCAAGATTGGCCCCACGGCACCACCACCAACCCCGCAGCCAACAACACGGACAGAAGCGCCAAGATAACTACTATACGGTCTGACCCGGGTGATGCCGCTACCGCTGCAAACCTTGATCCAGGCACCCAGTACGAAGTTGAGGTGCGGGCGAAGAACGGAGAGGGCGACGGAACAGACCCCTCCCCCGCCGACGCCGGGAATTGGTCGCCCGTGGGCCGGGGCACGACCGGTCAGAGCAATAAGCGGCCTGTCTTCGCTAACACGGAGTCCCTGGTGACGCTGAGGGTGGACGAAAACACGCGGTCGGGGCAGAACATAGGTGGGGCGGTGGAGGCAACGGACCCGGACCGCAACAGGCTGACCTACAGTCTGGAGGGGCCAGGAGCCGCCTCGTTCACCATCGTCTCCTCCTCGGGCCAGATACGGACGCGAGCCCCCCTCAACTACGAGGAGAGAAGCAGCTATTCGTTGACGGTGAAGGTTAACGACGGGCAGAGGAGAGACAACAGCGTCGCCGCCAAGTCGGTGACCATCATTGTCGATGACGTGGACGAACGTCCATCTGCGCCGGCTCCACCTCGGGTGACGGGAATAGCCGGCTCCACTGACAGCGTGCGAGTTACATGGGACGAACCTGCAAACGGTGGGCCTCCCATCACAGACTATGACGTGCGGTGCCTGGACTGCCCCGGTAATGTATCCCACGATGGCGCGGACAGGAGCGCGATCATCACCGGTCTGACGCCGGGTACGCGCTACGCAGTTGAGGTACGGGCAAACAACGGCGAACTCACCGGCGACTGGTCGCGGTCGGGGACAGGATCACCGAACCCCGACGTGGCCAACCAGAAACCGATATTTTCCGGTGGTACACGCTCGTTCGATATAGCCGAGAACGAGCGAGCCGGAGACCCGATTGGCAGCCCGGTCACTGCCGTAGACCCCGACCTGGACCCGGTGACGCATACACTTGAAGGCGCAGACGCTGCTTCATTCGACATCGATCCCGGCAGCGGGCAGATACGGGCCAGCGCAGACCTGAACCACGAGGACAAGTCGAGACACTCGGTGACTGTCAAGGCGACGGACACCAGGGGCGGGACTGCCACTGTCAGCGTTACGATCAACGTGACGGACATCGCCGAACCACCGGACACGCCATCGGCGCCAAGGGTGACGGCGGTATCGAGCACAAGCGTCCAGGTGACGTGGGAAGAGCCGGGGAACACGGGCCCGCCCATCACCGACTACGACTACCGGCACCGGACTGGTTCGGCATCCTGGACCGAGGTCACCAACACTACCATTTCGGGAAGGACAGTGACGATTACTGGCCTGACGCCGAACACGTTCTACGACGTGGAGGTGAGGGCGACGAACGCCGAGGGCACCAGCAACTGGTCGAATCCGGGCAACGGGTCGACGAATGCGCCCGGTGCGAACAACCTGCCGGTGTTCAGCGAGGGTGCAAGCGCCACGCGGAGCGTGAGGGCGAGTGCGCAGCCGGGTACGCCCGTAGGGGCTCCAATCACCGCGAGGGACGCCGATTCGGGCGATACGATAACCTACCGCCTAGAAGGGCGAGACGCTCCGTTCTTCGAGATTCGCCCAACCACGGGTCAACTGGTCACGAAGTCAGGGATCACGCTAACCGTCGATGAAACGTACACGGTGACGGTGGCAGCCGACGACGGTACGGACATCGCCAGGATTCAGGTCTCGATTGAGGCCACAGCAGCACCGCCCAACAACCTGCCCGTGTTCACCGAGGGCACGAGCGCGGTCCGAAGCGTGGCCAGAAACGCCGGGGCGGGCACGACAATCGGCCAACCCCTCGGCGCTACAGACGCGGATACCAGTGACACACTGACGTACACCCTGGAAGGCACGGACGCCGCATCGTTCGGGATCAACAGCTCCACCGGGCAGCTGCTAACGCTGGCGGGTGTGACCCTGCAAGAGGGGTCGTACAGCGTCACGGTCGTGGCAACGGACACGCCCGGGGACAGGGCGACGATCTCGGTAACGATCACGGCGACGGACAGTGCGGGCACGGTGAGCCTGTCGAATACAAGGCCGGAGGTCGGGGAGACGGTAACGGCAACGGTGACCGACCCCGACGGCGGCGTGACGGGCGTGACGTGGCAGTGGGCCACGTCGACGAACGGTACGTCGAACTGGGTGATCATCCTGGGTGCCACGTCGAACAGCTACACGGCTACGGCGGCGAACCAGGGGAGCTTCATCCGGGCGACGGCGAGCTACACGGACGCCGGTGGGTCGGGCAAGAGCGCCGAGGGAATCACGGCCGCGGCCGTGGCGCAGGACGATGACGGAGTTGTGAGCCTGTCAACGTCGGCGCCGAGGGTCGGGAGCAGCGTGACGGCAAGCCTGAGCGATCCGGACGGCGGCGTGAGAAACGTGACCTGGCAGTGGGAGAAGTCCACGAGCCGGACGTCGGGGTGGACGGCGATAGCCAACGCCACTTCGGCGACGTACGTGCCCCGACAGGGCGACCTGGGCAGCTACCTCCGGGCGACGGCGTCCTACACGGATGCGGTCGGGTCCGGGAAGAGCGCCGAGGGAGTGACCACCTCCACAGTGGCGGCGCAGGCGCTGATCGGCAGGTACGACGCGAATGGCAACGGATCGATAGAGAGGTCTGAGGCCCTGGAGGCCGTGAAGGACTACTTCGCAGACGAGTTAAGCCTGACGGACGTGGTGACGATCATCCAGGAGTTCTTCGACAGCTAGGAAAGCGGAAGATAGGAAGTAAGGAATCGCCCGCCGGGCCCCTTGGCCCGGCGGGCGATTCTGTGTCGGGTGGATGGCTCCCCGAGCAGGACTCGAACCTGCAGCCTAGCGGTTAACAGCCGCCCGCTCTACCATTGAGCTATCGGGGATCGGGTAGATTATACAACCACAATGGACCAACCGCGAGTAGATATTCATCCCGGACGGATTACCTTAACGGCGGTCATAGCGTCGGCGTGTCTGATTTCGCTGATAGGATTCGGGATCCGGGCGAGCTTCGGGTTGTACCTGGAGCCCATGACGGTGGCGAATGGGTGGAGCCGGGAGACGTTTTCGCTGGCGATGGCGATCCAGAACCTTTTGTGGGGTGTCGGGGTCCCGGTGGCGGGGGCAATTGCGGACCGGTTCGGGACAGCGAAGGTGATAGCGCTGGGGGCTGTGATTTACGCAGTCGGGGTGGCGGGGATGGCGATGTCGGGGAGCGGGGTGGCTTTGCACCTGACCGGAGGGGTCCTGGTGGGGGTGGGGGTAGCTTTCTGCTCATTCTCGCTGGTCCTGGCAGCGATGGCCCGCATAATCGGGCCTGAGCGGAGGTCACTGGCGTTGGGGCTCGGGACGGCGGCGGGGTCGCTGGGGCAAGTCGTGTTTTCTCCCATCAACCAGGCCCTCATTGACAGCTACGGTTGGTACGACTCCCTGATAATAATGTCGTTTGTCTCGTTGGTGTTGATTCCGCTGGCGTTCAGCCTCAGAGGAGGTTCGGGCTCGAGGGGGGAGCCGGCATCCAACCAGGGTCTCGGCAATGCCCTGGGTGAGGCGACGAGCCACCGGAGTTACCTGCTGCTTACGGCGGGCTTCTTCGTCTGCGGGTTTCACGTTGCGTTCATCACGGTACATTTTCCGACGTATGTGACGGACCTCGGGCTTCCGGCTCGGGCGGGAGCATACGCTCTTTCGATAGTCGGGCTGTTTAACATCCTGGGTTCTCTCATGTCGGGGGCTTTTGGGCAACGATATTCGAAGAAGATAGGCCTATCCGCCATCTACTTTACTCGGGCACTAATCATTCTTGGCCTTCTTATGGCCCCAGCCAGTGAACTAACCATTTATCTATTCGCCGCATCGATGGGATTGCTCTGGTTGTCTACCGTGCCACTGACTACGGGGATTGTGGCGCAGATATTCGGGCTCAAGTTCATGGCGACTCTGTTCGGGATCGTCTTCCTGAGCCACCAGGTCGGGAGCTTTATTGGGGTATGGATGGGCGGGGTGCTCTATGACCGAACGGGTTCTTATGACGCTATGTGGTGGGCGGGAATCGGGTTCGGAGTTTTTGCTGCGGTTGTGCATCTGCCGATCAATGACAGTCCTCTGCATCGGTTGCGTTTAGCCCGTGCGGAAGGATAGTCGGGAATTCCGAGAGCACCGAGAGAGATCATATCCCGTAATGTACGCGCCTGCCTTATACTACCGAGAACTATCAATGTCCTAGCCTGGATCACCGGTATCCGGGAGAATTTATGCCGGGAGACGACTGAATGAGCTACGAGTACATCATCGCCGAGCAGCGAGGCCGGGTGGGGATAATAACCTTCAACCGGCCTGACCGGCTGAATGCCATGATCCCCGAGATGGGCGCGGAAGTCCGGCAGCAGTTGGAGGCGTGGAAGGATGATGATTCCGTGGGATCCGTTGTGCTCACCGGGGCGGGCAGAGCGTTCTGCTCGGGTGCGGACATCTCGAACTTTGAGAACCAGCTCTCCTCGCCTGACAGCAACTCTCGTGATGAGCGAGACCAATGGTATCTGACGCTTCGCTCGATGCCCAAGCCGACCATAGCCGCTGTAAATGGGGTGGCGGTCGGGCTGGGAATAACATGCACGCTGCTTTGCGATATCAGGCTTGCTGCGGTAGATGCCAAGCTTTCGTTCAGGTTTGTAAGGCTCGGGCTCACACCAGAGCTCGGGAGTACCCACACCCTTCCCAGGCTCATAGGACTAGAGCGGGCTAACGAGGTGATGTTCACCGGGCGCTTCTTCACGGGACAAGAGGCCAAGGATATGGGGATGGTCCTAGAGGTCTACCCCAAGGAGGAAGTTGTGGAGCGGGCGGTCGAACTGGCACAAAGCATTGCTGAGGCGCCGATCTGGCAACTAGCCGAGACCAAGCGGATGCTGCGGGACAACTCCGTAGCTGAGGACTTCGAGGCAATAGATCTACAAGAGTCGGGGGTTTTCAGGAGCGCCATGGGAACGGCGGAGCACAGCGAAGCTATAGCAGCGTTTCGAGAAAAAAGAGACCCCAAGTTCCATTAAGGCCCTGACATATTTCGCCATCCGGAATTTCGCGTGAAATGACAACCTCAGGTCAGAAGTTGCACGGAGGGAGAGACAATGGGCTACGAAATCATCTCGGCGGACACTCATCTGGACCTGCGCTGGCTTCCCCACGACCTTTTCACCTCCAATGCGCCCGATGCCCTGAAGTCCCGCATGCCAAAGGTGGAGGCGCTTGATCGAGGCAAGTACTGGTTTGTGCAGGGGGAAGAATTCTGTGCAGTCGGTTCCGACAGTGCAGGCGTCAAAACGGGACAGGGATACGCGCCAGGTGAATCCCTTCACCTGGACCGCATGGCAGAGGTCGGGTTCTTCGATGGTGTATCTGAGGGCATATACCATCCCGTCGACCCCGATCTGCGCATAAAGGACCAGGATATAGACGGCATTGACGCGGAGGTGATTTACGGGATTCTCGGCATTGCGGGAGGAATGCACGTAACGCCGGGCACGGAGGCCGACACCCTCACCGCAACCTACGATATCTACAACGAGTACGTAGCGGGGCTAACAAGGGGGTACGAGGAAAGGATGGCGGCCCTGGCATGCATTACGTGCCACGAACCCGAGGTCTCGGCGAGACAGCTGAGGACAGCGGCAGAGCTAGGGCTCAGGGGGGCCGAACTCAACGTTTCGCAGATGAGAAAGCCCATCTATCACGAAGACTGGGACGTGCTCTGGGGCACCGCAGCAGAATGTGAAATGCCGATCTCCTTTCACACCCTGGGGTTAAAGCATGCAAAGGTCGACCCGGAAGAAGCCGAGCGTTACGAGTGGGTGGATACGGGGCTCGTATACATCCTGTTCCAGCTCTCCGGAGCAGAGTTCCTGGTGAGCATCCTGCTTTCGGGTGCGTGCGAGAAGAATCCGAGGTTCAATTTCGTTCTTGGGGAGTGTGGTATCGGGTGGCTGCCATACGTGCTGGAACGCACTGACAACGAATACAAGGACCGTCTATTCCACATCGGCCTTCCACATGCTCCCTCGGAGTACTGGCAACGGCAGGGATATTCGACGTTCCAACAGGAGTACGTATCGTTGGACCAGGTGGAGCGAATAGGGGTGGACAACATCATGTGGGGTTCCGACTATCCTCATCAGGATGGGGTCTTCCCGGACAGTCGGAAGGCGATTGAAGAGGGGCTGGGACACCTGCCAGAAGATGTAAGGAAGAAGATTGTGTGTGAAAACGCGGGTAGGGTGTACAGGTTTAACTAGCCTTTAGTGACCGTAGCCTCGAAGTAAGGTCCGCTTAATGTCGGCGTGATTGCAATGCAATCACGCCGACATTTGTGCACACTAGACACAAGGAGGCTTGGGCATGGCAAGCATAACGATACGCAATTTAGATGAAGACCTAAAGCAGAGACTCAGAATCAGGGCGGCGGAAAAGGGCACTTCAATGGAGCAAGCAGCAAGGGACATTCTTCGTATAAACCTCTATTCAGACAGACCAAAGGTAGGGAACTTGGCCGAGGCCATTAGGAATCGTTTTGCACCGCTTGAAGGGGTGGAATTGAGAATACCTCCCAGGGACCCCATGCCAGAACCCCCGATATTCGACTGATGCCAAGACGATGATCATTTTAGATACTAACGAAGTATCAGAAATCATGAACTCCACACCAGTTGAGGGTTTTCCAATGAGTTGCCGAGCAACCAGAGCAGAACTTATTTCTGACAGCCATTAGTGAAGCCGAATTCAGGATTTTGCGAGGCGAGGGGCTTACCCTTTGGAAGTTGGCAGAGTGGGGGTTATGCACATCCCTCGGCCTCAGAATGGGAATAACAGGGGGTGTTAGAATTCGGCACCGAGGTGGCTTGGAAGTAAGGGACGACAAAGAAGGGGGAGTCGGTCCTTACGGGATGGCGCACGGCAGATCAAGAAGCGCACATTGCACTAACTCTCTTAATGGTCCTGATGCCGGTACGTCGCCGTGGGTGGCAATACGTCCACGCCCATGAGGATATAGACTCTCCCGGAATGCGTACGGCGAGCAGGATCAGAGCGCTAAGGCCTTCCCCACAGGACTTGGTGCTCTTGCGCCAGCGCTGGAGATGGCGTGGCTCGACGCCCAGGCAGGCAACCAGTACTTCCCAAGAGAGAACGGTGGCCTCCTTGAGTATGTCAGTGCGCCCGGTGAAGTCCTCTGGTATGAGGCCGTCATCGATGATCAGGTGGGTAGGGAGAAAGCCACTTCTCACTCGGTGACCTCAAGGATGAACAGATCGTCGAACCGGGAGACGTCGAGAGCCTCCATGAGCCGCCTGCGAAGAGACGGGGAGGGCCGTCGGGTACCTGAGATGAGCTGGGACAGGTAACTCGACGACGTGCCGGCCTGGGTCGCCAACTCGCTCTGGGACATGTTCTGCCGGTTGAGCAGCTCCCAGACCCTGCGTGTATTGAGCCTTACACGAGATGAGGGTCGCCTGCGCTTCATACTTTGTCCTCCTGGGGGGGCGTCTCCAGCCCATCCGCGTCTGTCCCGTTATGGTAGTTGTGAGGGTTGGAGATATAGTGGCGTGCGATTATGCGAGCCAGGACTCGCAGGCCATCGATACGTTTACGCTCCTGCTGAGCTGTGAGTTCTTGCTTCCGCTTGCCGCTCATTGAATTCGTCTTTCTCGATGGTCAAGGGCCGCCGCTTCGGAGGCTCAAGGGCCCATGCCTGTCGCATGCTGTGTAGAAGGGATTAGAATACATGCACTATAAGCACAAGTGTAACAATAACAAATGCATGCAAGCAAGGGAATAAAAGCTATAAAGGGTTGCGGTTTCAAAAGTGTTGACATTAGTGTTACAACTATGTAACAATTATATCGCAGAAAGGTAGTAGGAGTACCTTACCTATTACCGTCCGCTCATGGGGCGGCTCAGAGGAGAATCAGCATGGACGAACCTGGAGAAAAGCGGGAACCTGAAGTCGTCGGAGAGATAGGGGGCAACGAGGAGATCGGGCCCCTGCTCCGGCGGCTGAGGGGGGAGCTGAGCCTGAGAGATGTGATGCAACGCACTGGTATCTCGGCTTCCTACCTGTCCCAGATCGAAAGGGGGGGCCGGAGGCCCGGTTCCAACATCATCGGCAAGCTGGCCGAGATCTACAACGTGGACCGGAGGGAACTGATGAAGAGGGCGGGACGCACCGGTAGGCCCGACCCCTACGGCAAGGAGACGCTGGAGGTAGAGCGGGCTTACCGCTACGTGCTGGACGACCCGGTATTCCGGGTGGGGACACGGCCCAACGGACCCCTTTCCCTGAGCGCCAAGCGGTTCATAGTTGAGATGTACGAGCGATTCACCAACAAAAGGTTGCTGGAATGACCGTTACTAGAGAGGACTTCTGCCGAAAACTGCTGGGCGCCGAGGCCCCTCACAATATCCTGGAGCCGGAATACCTGGCCGCCCGGTTCATGGGCTGCTTTGGGATCTCGGGCAATCCCAAGCTGGAGGAGCTTCGCGCCGCGCTCAGGCGTGCCTGGTTCAGGGAGGCGTACGAGAGGCAGATGGACGGGCTGAAGGTAACCCACATCGGGCGGCCCAGGGGTCACTACGACACCTACTACCGTCACGGCCTCTGGGAGGGGAGCACTAACTACACGGTGCTCCACGAGGCATGCGAGATCATCTACGAGACCCTGTGGGACATGCTGACCGACTCTGCGCCGGAGCATACGGTGTGCAGGGAGGCGGACCGCCTTGCTGCGGCAATCCTGATGCAGCCGGGGGTCTTCGGCCCCATGACCTCCATTATGGGGCTGGATGTGCTTGCCCTGCAGAAGGCGTTCCGATGCTCCTGCGCATCGGTGATCCCCAGGCTGGCCGAGGTTCTGCAGGACCCGCCGTTGATGGCAGTGCAGTACGAGCGCAAGGAATACGGTGACCCTCCGAACCGGACGAAGCCACCTCTGCTCCAGGCGACGGTGGTGCGGCGCACCCGGGGTTTTGGGATGCCGGACTCCTTCCCCTGCTGGGTGGAACAGGGTCTGTTTAAGCGCAAGGGCATGTTGCCTGCACCCGGCTCCCTGGTCGATAGGATCGTACGGCACGAAAGATCCCAGTACACCGATTGCGGCGGCCTGGCCATCATAGCCCGGCCCCACTCCTGGAAGGGGAGGGTGGCCAAGGTGTTGGTCGTTGCCGTGCACTGCCAGGACCGCGCCGCTATCAGCCCCCAGTTGCTTGCTTTCGATACGGGGTGCCGCAGGCGGGAGTTGGCACCGGTACCCTGATAGTTGAATATGGGTGTCGGAAGGAAGGATAAGTGAACACGGATATAGTGATGAACGGTGATGAAGGAATGAAGGAGTGAACCAATGAATATACAGGATGAAATGATACCAGCGGCTCTCTACGCCCGCGTTTCCAGTGACCGGCAGGATGTGGACCTTTCAGTGGCCGCCCAGCTTCGGGCGCTCCGCGACTACGCTGAAAAGAACGGCTACATCGTAGTTCGCGAGTTCGTGGACGAGGCGGAGAGCGGCCGCATAGCCGACAGACCCCAGTTCAGACGAATGCTGGACGAGGCTAGAAGTACCAATGCTGCTTTCAAGGAAATTCTGGTCTGGAAGTTCTCCCGGTTCACCCGTAAGCGAGAGCATGCCGTCGCCTTCAAGTCCATGCTGAGAAGGCGGGGCATAAGGGTGGTTTCCATCACCGAGTATGCCGACGACTCACCCACAGGTAAGCTCATGGAGGCCATCATCGAGAGCGTAGATGAGTTCTACAGCGAAAACCTAGCCCAAGAAGTGATGCGCGGAACGCGGGAGGCGGCTTCTCGGGGTTTCTGGGTTGCCCCTTGCGCACCCTATGGTTACAAGCGGGTTTTCGTTCCCGACGGCCCTAAGAAGCGTCCGAAACTGGATTTGAACTCACCAGCTGATTCTATAGTTCGTAGGATTTTCGAGTTGGCTGATCGCGGGAAGAGTACTCTGGATATCGCGAAGGTTCTCAACAAGGAAGGAATAGCCAGCCCTTGGGGCAAGAGATGGGCAAAAACGAGCATTCACCGAATTCTTACCAATGAGGTTTACACCGGTACGAATCTGTGGGGAGTTAATGCTAAGGACCAAGTTCCCCCGGTGCGTGTAGAGAACGCTTTCCCGGCCATAGTCTCTACCGACATTTATCGGAGGGTTGGTAAGCTTATGCGAGCCAACGCACCTTCTAAAGTCCACCCTCAAAGAGCTGCCAGTCGATATCTTCTCAGCGGACTTGTGAAATGCGCCCAATGCGAAAAGGCATTAACTGGACAAGAGGCCAAAAGTGGACAATATGCCTACTACGTTTGCAATTCTCTGGTTAAACAAGGCCGAGAATCGTGCCAGACCCCCAGGCTCAGTGCAAAGCGTTTTGAACGAATAATTGTTGACCAACTGAGATCGAACATATTGACTGAGAGCAACATTAGGAGCTTGGTGAAGTTAGTTAACGAGGAACTTGACGGAGCAGTTAAGGCTCAAAGAGAAAGGATAGAGGCTGTTGATGAAGAGTTGGTCGAATTGCGCCGACGCACGGATCGACTCTGGCATGTTGTCGAAACCACCGACATGGAAATCAACGACATCGTCCCGCGCATCCGAGAACACCAGGAACGTCAGGAGCAACTGGAAATCGCTGCGGAAGAAGCCCAGGCTGCTCTGTCAAAACACCCATCCATATTGGATGGTGTCGAGACGATTACACGCTATGCACGAGAAATGGGTGTGTTTCTCCAGGAAAGCGAGCTTACGGAAACCAAAGCCTTTGTCCGGTCATTCATAAAGGAGATTGTGGTGGGCAGCAGTGAGGCGACGATTCGCTACACGATTCCCATGCCCCAAGACAGCCCCATCGGGTCCAGCGATTCCGAATACTTCAGCCTTGGGGGTACAGTTCTGTCTACAGTACATGTTGGCTGCCGAGCCAGGACTCGAACCTGGGCCAAGGGATCCAAAGTCCCGTGTGCTACCACTACACCACTCGGCAACGAGGAGTCGGGCTGGGGGCCCGACCGAAGGAAATTATAACCTTACGGGGGTGGGGTCGGGAGCGGAAGCATTGATTGACGCTCACGGGAGGCGGTGCTAGCATTTGGCCCGGCCTCCACACATCCCGTCAGAGAGCGTTGCCTTTCCTATATGAGACCCCTTGAAGAAGCCCAGCCCAGCGAAGCACTTAGGCCCCATTCCTACATCCTCACCCGAGAAATTGCCCTGTTCGCAGCGCGCAATCTGGGCAAAGACTATCTTGAAAAGGACGAGTCCGGGAGAGAAATAGCCCCCGCCTGCGTTACCGATAACGATTACGTGGACCTGTGGATGTCGGACTTCACTACCAAGGAGGCGGTCCACGCCAAGGCAGAACATCACTACCTGAACCCTCCGATAGTTGGGAAGCGGCTGGACGTGACCGGTCGCGTCCTGGACAAGTACAACCGCAGGGGTCGGGACTTCCTGGTGCTGGAATCTGAAACGACGGACGAAGACGGCGTGAAGCTGGTAGAGAGCAAGAACGTTTTGCTCATAGATCTGTAGGTGGGAAATGGCTGGCGTCAAACAGGAGCATAGCTTGAAAGAACTCACGCCGGGCAAGGAATTGCCATCCGTGACCCGCGTACTCACGAAAGAGGAAGTGCTGGCGTATACAAACCGGGGAGCGGAATTCGGGGGGAGGTCTGCGGGCAAGAAAAATATCCACAACGATGAGGAAACGGCAAAGTCGTATGGGATCCGGGGGGTGGTGGCGGGGGGGATTCAGACGATGCCGTACATCTGGGACCTCTTCCACGAAAACCTGGGCGAAAGCTGGGACAGGGGCGGGTTGCTGTCGGTAACTTTCACGAATATGGTCTGCGGTAACGATACTCTCGTGACCCGGGCGGTGGTCAGGGAGCCTAAAGAGGGGGAGTCGGGGGGCCGGATCTATTTTGACACCTGGATGGAGAACCAGCTCGGCGAGAAGGTGATCGTGGGGAAGGCGAGTATCGCCGCGGAGTCGGGGGACGTCGACTGATGGATAGAGCCCTGGAAGGTCTTCGGGTGCTGGACCTGAGCGAGGGTGTAGCGGGGGGATATTGCACAAAGCTGTTCGGGTGTCTGGGTGCGGAGGTAATCAAGGTCGAGGACCCGGCAGGAGGCGATATCTCCCGAAGAATGGGACCCTTCCTTGACTACCTGCCCGACCCCGAAACCAGCGCCACCTATCTTTACCTGAACACGAACAAGAAGAGCATCACGCTGAATCTCTCGACTACCTCTGGGGTGGAGACTTTAAAGACGCTGATTCCGTCGGCGGATGTGGTGGTGGAGACATATATGCCGGGGACGATGGAGGAGCGGGGAATGGGGTACGAGGTGCTGGATGAGATCAATCCGGGGGTAGTGCTGGCTTCCATCACGTATTTCGGGCAGACGGGGCCGCACAGGGGCTACAAGGGCAACTCGATGGTCGGGTTTGCACTGACCGGGCAGATGCACATGACCGGGGAGGCGGACAAGGCGCCCTTGGTCGGGGCGGGGTTTCAGCCAGAGTACACGGCGGGCATTCACGCATTCGATGCGGCCATGGCGGCGCTCTATTGGCGGGACTCCAGCGGGAAGGGCCAGCACGTCGATGTGTCAGTGATAGAGGCGATGGCTTACTACCACGAGTTCGCGATCACGACCTGGACCCACCTGCAGGCGAAGAACATTCGCACCGGGAACGACTATCCGGTCGGGGGGCACCCGCTGACCATGTACGAATGCAAGGACGGATGGGTGTCCATAAGCAGCGTGATGCCCCATCACAGCGAAAACCTGTTCCTGATGATGGACAGGCCCGACCTCATCGACGATCCTCGCTTCGCCACGGCGGAGGGGCGTTGGGACCACAAAGAGGAATACGACGAACCTCTGAAAGAGTGGCTTATACAGCGGACGATGGATGAAGTAATTGAGGTAGGGCAGAGTCTTCGCATCCCCGTCACGTACGTCCCCACGTTCGACAGGCTCTTCAAGGACACCCAGTTGAGTTCACGGGACTACTGGGTGGCACTGGAGCACCCGTTGGCGGGACGACAGCTCTACGCCGGCGCACCCTTCAAGATGGGCGAGACTCCGTGGCATGTGACCCGGGCGCCGTTGCTGGGAGAACACAACGAGGATGTCTACTGCGGAGACATGGGACTGAGCAAAGAGGAGTTGGTGAGACTCCGTGAGCGCAACATCATCTGAGGGCTTATGAACTATCCTGCGGACAAGAGTCGTGCGTTGGAAGGGGTCCGGGTGCTGGACTTCACAACGGGCTGGTCGGGGCCGATTGGGGCGCGGTTTCTGGCCGACCTCGGAGCAGAGGTCATCAAGATCGAGTCACTGTATGGTCGGGGGGCGCGGGAGGTTCCGACGCCGGAAGACCCCAAGCATTATGCAAAGGTTGCCCACTCCGTTTACCCGGACAATGACCCGGGAGACCAGCCCTACAATCGATACGGCATTTTCAACGAATACCACCGGAATAAGCTGAGCCTGACGCTGGACCTCTCCCGAGACGATTGTCGGGAGCTGGCAAGGAGGCTAGTGCCAATATCCGACGTGATAATGGAGAACTACAGCGCCAGGGTGATGCGTAACTTCGGGCTGGACTACCCTTCGGTGAAACCCTTGAACCCGGCCATCGTCTTCATTTCAATGCCGGGATACGGGATGACTGGGCCTCATCGTAACCACGTCAGCTACGGGACGAATATCGAACCTTCCGCGGGGCTATCGAACCTGATCGGCTACCCGGGCCCGAAACCCTACAAGTCGGGGGAAGCGTATCCCGACCCCAACGCCGGTGTGAACGCGGTGGGCGCCATCCTGGCGGCGCTGTACTACCGACGCCGGTCAGGCAAAGGGCAGTTCATAGACCTGTCGCAAAACGAGGCTGCGGCCGGTTTGATTGGGGAGTCAGTGCTCGGGTACCAGTTGACCGGTGAGCATCCGGCGCGGATGGGCAATCACCACGCTTACTACGCCCCGCATAACGCCTACAGGTGCAAGGGAGAGGACAACTGGGTCACCATAGCCGTCACGAACGACCAGGAATGGGAAGCTCTATGTGAAGTGGCCGGGAACCCCGACTGGGCCTCCGACCCCAAATACCAGGACCAGCTGAGCCGGTGGCAATACCAGGATGAAATCGACGAGCAAATTTCCGAGTGGACAGCAGGGGAGGACTACAAGGACTTGATGCACCGGCTCCAGGCAGCGGGAGTTACCGCAGCGGCGGTTTACACCAACCAGGACGTGGTAGAGGACGGGCACCTGAAGGAGCGAGGGTATTTCTGGGACACTCCACATACGGCTGCGGGGACGATGCCCTTTTCGGGGACGCCGGCTTTGCTTTCCAAGACTCCAGGCACATTGATGATGGCCGCGCCCTTGATGGGTGAGCACAACAGGTATGTGCTTGAAGAGCTGGCGGGTGTGGAAACAAGCTATGCCGACCAGTTGGAGGCCGAGGGCGCTATCGGGACCCGACCCCCGGAGGGCTTACCGGGCCTCTTCGCCTAGCAGCCGAATTTTCGGCTTTGCAATCGCCCATGCAACATCCTAGAATGAACGCGCCTTGACTACCACCACAGCCATAGAAAACAAATTCAGAATCACCTCCGACTTCCGCATGATGGGAGACCAGCCCCGGGCGGTGGACCAGCTTGTGGCCGGGCTGGAGTCGGGGATGAAGACGCAGACGCTTCTCGGGGTCACGGGGAGCGGAAAGACGTTCACGATGGCGAACATTGTGGAGCGTGTGCAGAGACCCACGCTGGTCATCGCTCCCAACAAGACCCTTGCGGCACAGCTTGCCACTGAGTTCAAGGAGTACTTCGCCGACAACCCTGTCGAGTACTTCGTCAGCTACTACGACTACTACCAGCCCGAGGCCTATATCCCCCGCACGGACCTGTACATCGAGAAGGATGCCGACATCAATGAGGAGATCGACAAGCTGCGGCACTCCGCAACCCGCGCCCTACTAAGCAGGCGGGACGTACTGATAGTGGCTTCCGTGTCGTGCATCTACGGTCTCGGTGACCCGGCGGAGTACCACTCCTTCGTGGTCAATATCCAGAAGGGGGAGCGGCGGAACCGGAACAAGCTGGTGCGCCACCTGGTGGACATGCAGTACGAACGGAACGACATGGACTTCACCCGGGGCAGGTTCCGCATTCGCGGCGACACCCTGGAAATCCAGCCTGCCTATGAGGAAATTGCCATCCGTGTGGAGTTCTGGGGTGATGAAATCGAGCGGATAGTGGAAGTTGATCCGCTGACGGGTGAGATCCTGGGAGCGAGGGAGTGGGTGGACATCTACCCCGCGAAGCACTTTGTTACGTCAACAGAAAAGCTGAACGCCGCGTTAGTCGACATCGAGGAGGAGCTTCAAGCCCAGGTGGAGTGGTTCCGCTCCCAGGACCGACCCCTGGAGGCAGCCCGACTAGAGCAGCGTACCCACTACGACCTGGAAATGCTCAGGGAGGCCGGTTATTGCTCGGGGATCGAAAACTACTCCCGGCCCCTGGCCCGTCGGTCTCCGGGAAGCACCCCGTGGACGCTGCTGGACTACTTCCCCGACGATTTTCTTATGCTCATAGATGAGTCGCACATGACTCTGCCGCAGGTCCGGGGCATGTACCACGGAGACATCGCACGGAAGCAGACCCTGGTCGACTACGGATTCCGGCTGCCCTCGGCCCTGGACAACAGGCCGCTCAACTTTGCGGAGTTCGAGAGGCACATCAACCAGATGGTCTGCGTATCGGCAACTCCCGGGCCCTACGAATATGAACACAGCACCCAGATAGTGGAGCAGGTTATCAGGCCCACAGGCCTCGTGGACCCAACGATAGAGGTGAAGCCTACTGAAGGCCAGATAGACGACCTTCTTCACCAGATTAAGACCCGCGTGGAGAAGGAAGAGAGGGTGCTGGTCACTACGTTGACCAAGCGGATGGCAGAGGAGCTGGCCGACTACCTGCGGGAGATGGGTGTGAAGACCCACTATCTTCACTCGGAGGTGGATACGCTGCAGAGGAGCGAGATCCTGCGAGACTTACGATTGGGTGTGTACGACGTGGTGGTCGGTATAAACCTGCTGAGGGAGGGCCTGGACCTACCGGAGGTAAGCCTGGTGGCAATCCTGGACGCGGACAAGGAAGGCTACTTGCGGTCCTCGGGGGCATTGATACAGACGATGGGTCGGGCGGCGAGGCACATAGAGGGCCACGCCATCATGTATGCCGACTCCGTAACGGACTCCATGCAAAGGGCCATCGACGAGACTTACAGGCGCAGGGAGCTTCAGACGGAATTCAATCACGACAACAACATCGAACCCCAGGGGATAAAGAAAGAAGTCAAGGACATCACGGACCGCGTGAAGGCCATTGCCGAGGAGCGGGCGACCTACACCATCAACAAGGAAGTCCCCAGGGGTGAACTGCTGCGGCTGGTGAAAGACCTGGAGACCCAGATGAAGGAAGCGGCGCGGAACCTGGAGTTCGAAAAGGCGGCGGCCCTCCGGGACCAGGTCCTCGACCTGAGGAAAGCCCTGGTGCTGGACGAGGATGCTAAGGCGGAAGAGGGCATACGTACCCGGTCCACGAAGGCCAGGCGGGCCAAACGGCCCTGGAAATGACGATTAGGTGTCCTTAAGGAGGAAGCCTGCATGAGTCCCACCACCGACCCTTCCACATGGTCCCTGCAGGAGCAATGTGAGTTCATCGCCAAGGTCTACGGGCTTTGGGGAGGCGCCATCACAACCATCACCTACGCCCAGCAGGGCGAAGACACCATCGTTCAATGGCGGGAAGCCGTACTTCACAACCACCAGAAGGAGTACTTCCTGCAGGGGCTGGAGAAGCTGGGCGTAGACCCCGAGAAAGAGCCCCATGCCGTGGTAGCCGCAAAATACCACTACTTCTCCAATGCGTTGGGCGGCATTGACATGGAGATGTATGAGGAGTCGCCCAAGAAGGCCTGGATCCGATACAACCCGCCTTTCGGGCCGACTGGGACGGCATGGCTGGCCATCCCCCCGAGGATGGGTCGTTCGATCTTTATGGGCTGGCACCCTTACAACGGCGTCAGGCTGAACAACCCGAGGCTCGGGTTCGTGCTGTCCAAGGCATTCAACGACGGCGAGCCCTACGCGGAAGGCTATTTCTACGAATACGACCACGACCTCGCCGACGAGGAGAGGTTCCAGTACGACCCCAACGCAACGATGCCTGAGTACGACGCTGAGCGAGCACCCAAGCTGGATGCGGAGGTCTGGCCGGATGACCGTCGCTCCAAGGCGCTGCGTAACTTCGGGAGAGGGTACATCGAGGAGGCTGTGCTGGGTCTGCAGCAGGTGGTGGGAACCCCTGTAACGGCGCACCTGGTCAAGCGGGCCTACGAGGGCATCGCGTTACAATACGGAAAAGAGTTGCTGGCGGACCTGGGGATCGATGGTCGGGACGCGGGCAGCCTCGCGCTATTCACCAAGCACCTTTCGGACATGGCAGGGGATGAGTCGGAGCTTAC
Source organism: Dehalococcoidia bacterium (assembly GCA_965207225.1). Lineage (GTDB taxonomy): Bacteria > Chloroflexota > Dehalococcoidia > Plut-88900 > Plut-88900 > Plut-88900. The sequence continues at coordinate 582,978 of CBDBLV010000005.1, read as the reverse complement.
GTCCCCGGAGCCGGGCAGGCATGTACTTCGCATCACACGGCGACGGCTGTTCGAAGGGCAGTCATCCTCACGTGAAGTGGTGCAAGCGATGTTCGGGTTCACGCACATGCTCAGCCGGATGATGAGTCGGCGGATTCGGGCTACTCAGACCGTTCTGATGGAAGATGGCTCGCCCTACGACGAGATGGTCTTCGAGGATGTCAGGTAGGGCCCGACGGCCGGGTTCCAACCGATGACTTCATCCGGCGAAATTAGCCCCGAGGCCAAAGTCTGGGACGCACCTGAATACCAGCAGAGCCATTCCTACATCTGGCAGTATGGCACTGATCTCCTAGGGCTGCTGGACGCTCAGCCGGGAGAGAGGATTCTCGACCTCGGATGTGGCACGGGACACCTGACGGCGGAAATTGCCAAGTCGGGGGCGGGGGTGGTAGGGGTCGACAGCTCGGGGGACATGGTACGCACTGCCAGCGCTAATTTCCCAGACATCACCTTTATTCAAGCCGACGCCCGTTCCCTGTCATTTGATGAGCCGTTCGACGCCGTTTTCTCCAATGCCGTCCTCCACTGGATCAAAGAGGCCGACGAAGTCCTTGACTCGATCACAAAGTGCCTGAGGCCCGGGGGAAGAATAGTGGCGGAAATGGGGGGCAAGGGGAATATAGAGAGCGTTGTGTCGGCGTTGCGACGGGCCTTGAGCAGCACCCTCGGGCATCCGAGGGATGAGGTGGACCCGTGGTATTTCCCGACAATAGGTGAATACTCGCGGCTGTTGGAAGATAGAGGATTTGAGGTGTCCTTTGCGAGTCACTTCAGCCGCCCCACACCGCAGCGGGAGGGTGAGGCAGGACTCAGGGACTGGGTCCGGATGTTCTGCTCGGACTTCTTGTCGGGGCTGGACGCCGAGGTTGAAGACAGAGTGCTCACGCTGGTGGAGGAGAAACTGAGGCCTCGGATGTATGATGGAGTCAGGTGGACTGTGGACTACCGGCGACTGCGGTTCGTGGCGTGGAAGGTCGGGCCACCTTTGAACGGATAGTCCATTCAGATATAATGAACTCAACGTCCCCCAAATGGAGGAGATATGGCTACTGTAACCGAGCATGACGTACTGGAAGCTCTCAGCGACATCTACGACCCTGAAATCCCGATGATAAACATCGTGGACCTGGGCCTGATCTATGACGTAGACATCAAGGACAGTGAGGTCATGGTCACGATGTCCCTCACGGCCCAGGGCTGCCCCATGGCGGGAAGCATCGGTGGTGTGTGCACGGAGGCGGTTGAGGCTATCCCGGGCGTGGAGAACGCCTACGTCGACATCGTGTGGGACCCGCCCTGGACGCCCGATCTGATCACAGAAGAGGGCAAGCGGGCCCTGGGCTGGGAATAGTCGAAAGCAGGGTCTGATGGCTGAGCCGATCAAGCCGATCGTCGGCAAGAAGAACATGACCGAGCAGGACAAGGCTCGGATTGCCGCTATGAAGCGCAACTGGGAGCAGAGGCGCAAGGTCGGCGAGAACCTCGGCAAGATCAAGAACAAGATCGCCGTCTACAGCGGCAAGGGTGGGGTGGGGAAGACCACTATAGCCGTCAACCTGGCAGTGCTTCTTGCCCAGAGAGGACACTCGGTAGGTCTGCTAGACGCGGATATCGATTGCCCGAATGTAATCCGTATGCTGCACATGCACTCGGGGCCTTCTTCCGACGATGACGGGAAGATAATTCCTGCGGAGAAGCACGGGGTTAAGGTCATGTCCATGGGGTTCTTCCAGAAGAACGAGCTGGAAGCGATCATCTGGCGGGGTCCGATGATCCACAACGCCATCAACCAGTTCCTCGAGCTCACATCCTGGGGAGACCTGGACTTCCTCGTAGTGGATCTTCCTCCCGGCACCTCCGACGCTCCTCTGACCATCATGCAGGTGCTGAAGCTGGACGGTTTCGTGGTGGTGACGACCCCGCAGGACCTATCCTTTGTGGATGCGGTGCGGTCAATCAACATGATCCGCAAGATGAACGTGAACATCCTGGGCGTCGTGGAGAACATGTCGGGTGAGATTTTCGGGCAAGGGGCCGGGGAGGCGATCTCCGACAGGCTCGGTATCAAGTTCCTGGGCAGGTTTGAGCTTCACCGGGCGTTCAGCGATATGTCGGCACCGGTAGTGCTGCGCGATGAGGGTATCAGAAAGCAGTTCGGCGAGGTGCTGGACGGAGCGCTTTCGGAGCTCAGCCCGGCGGAAAGCGGGGCTAGCGTCCCATCGAGCTAGTCAGGCCGCCATCTATGGCGATGGTCTGGCCGGTCACGTAGGCTGCGGCCTCGGAAGCCAGGTAGACGGCTAGCAGGCCCACCTCTCTAAGTACCCCGCCTCTTCTCATGGGAATGCTGCGCAGGAGTCTCTTGCGCAGCTCCTCATTTTCGAACTCGGGAGCCATCATCTCGGTATGGAAAGCTCCGGGCGCGATGGTGTTCACGGTGATGCCGCTGCGGGCCCACTCTAGGGCCAGGCTCCTGGTCAGCCCCGACATGGCAGCCTTGGACGCGGAGTAGAGGCTGTGCATCTGCACCCCCCTCATCCCCTCAACTGATGAGATGTTGATGATGCGACCCCACCTCTTGTCCAGCATGTGGGGGGCCGTAGCCCTGATACACCGGAAGGCACTGGTGAGGTTGGAGTCGAGGACGTAGCTCCACTCTTCGTTGCTGGTAGGCCGGAAGAACTCGGGGGGGAGGCCCTCGGCCCTGGGGGCGAAGCCGGGAATAGGTACAAGGGGCTTCACGACGGCTACCCCGGCATTATTCACGAGGATGTCGATGCTGCCGAAGGTCTCAACGGTGCGGTCGACCAGGAAGGCTATGTCATCGTCACGGGTGACATTGGTGACTACCGAAAGGGCATTGCCTCCAGCAGACTGGATTGCCGACTCGGTCTCCAGAAGCTTGGAATCGGTGCGTCCGGCTATGGCTACCCGGGCGCCGGCTTCTGCAAGGGCAAGTGCAATCCCCTTGCCGATTCCGCGGCCTCCGCCGGTGACGATTGCCACCTTTCCGGTCAGGTCGAATTCAGGTAAGGGCATGATGCGGTGTCTGAATGTGCCCGTTGGCAAGGGGTCTGTAGGCAGTCAGGGGGAGGTGCGCAGGCTGTTTTCTCCGGCCTCGGGGGAGGGTTGGGAGGATTGAGAGCCGCGGAGCCTGCTTCTCCACTGCCGGACCCGGTTGACCACCTTGCTCTGAAGATATTCGATCTCTTCAACCAGGGCTTCGCGGTAGTGGGAACTGTATTCGCCCATATCGCGGTATTTCTTGTAGCGGGTCTTGACCAGTTTCCTTATGGGAATGGCCTGAACGCGTAGCAGTTCCCGGACGAGAAGCCTTTGAAGCTGCTGGGCGGCCTCGTTGGGGTACTGGTGGGCGCCGGCCTCGGGTTCCGGGACAATGACGTCGACGATGTTGAGGCGCTTGCAGTCCCGGGCGGTGAGCTTGAGGGCAGGGGCTATGGTCTCGGCCTTGGCAGCGTCTCGATAGAGGAGAGTGGCGGCACCCTCCGGGGAGATGGGAGTGTATATGGCATTTTCCAACATGAGGAGGGAGTCGGCGACACCAAAGGCAAGGGCGCCTTCGCTGCCCCCCTCCCCGATAATGACGGAAACCACGGGTGTGGGAAGGTCGGAGAGGAGGGCCATGGTTGTGGCTATGGCGTTTCCGAGGCCATGCTCCTCGGCGGTGAGGCTGGGCATGGGACCGGGCGTATCAATGAAGGTGACCAGAGGAAGGTGGAAGCGGGATGCCATCCGCATCATCCGCTGGGCCTTGCGGAAGCCCTCGGGGCCGGTACGGCCGTTGTTGTGACGCTGGGAGTCGGGGCCGTGGCCCTTCTCCTGGCCAAGGATAACGACAGCCTGGCCGGCCAGGTACCCGAGACCAGCGATAACCGCTTCGTCGTTGCCACTGACACGGTCGCCCTTGAGCTCGATGAAACTGGAAGTCATGCGGCCAATGTAGTCGAGGGCGGTGGGTCGGTCTTGGTGACGGGCAAGGCGAACCTGCTCCCAGGCGGTAGTGTAGTAGCCGGTGGAGTAGGCAAGCTTGGGTTTCTTGCCTTTCACCGAGACTTTGTAGCGGGAATAGAGCATGTCAAGAAGGACCGAGAGGGTGTCGGGGAGGCGTTCCCGGGCCACGACTTGATCGATCATGCCGTGCTTGAGGTGGGACTCGGCAGTGTGGGCATCGGTGGGGAGGGGATCGCCGCTGCTTTCCTTGACGGTCCTGAGAGGAGCGAAGCCAACGAGGGCGTCGGGCTCCGCGAGGATGATGTCGGCCATGTTGGCGAAGCTGGAGTAGACCTGCCCCGTTGTAGGGTTGGCCAGGACGGTTATGAAAGGGAGGCCGGGTCTGCGGAGGCGCTTTGCCGCAGATACGGTCTTGGCCATTTGCATGAGCGAAAGGACGCCTTCCTGAATCCGTGCCCCGCCGCTGGTGACCACGGCAACTATGGGCAGTTTCTTCTTGACTGCGGTCTCGAAGGCAAGGGCGACCTTTTCGCCGACGACACATCCCATGCTTCCGCCCAGAAAGCCGAAGTCAAGGGCGACGATTACGGTGGGGCATCCGCGGATTTCGCAGGTGCCGGTGACTGCGGCCTCGGTGAGGCCGGTGGTCTTCTGGGCCTCCCGGATCTTCTTGCGGTAGGACACACCTCCCGAGAAAGAGAGAGGGTCCATGGAGATGAGAGACCTGTTCAGCTCTTTGAAAGACCCGGGGTCGGCGAGGAGCTTGATGCGCTCCCGCGCCGAGATGTTGAAGTGGAAACCGCAGTAGCTGCATGTCCTGAACTTTTCGTAGGCGCGGGAGCCTGTCAGGAAGGCGTCACAGGAGAGGCAGATGCCGGGGTCGGCATCCTCGGGGGTTTCCTGCTGATGTTCACCCTTGATGAGGGAACTCAACAAGGTGACGAGCTTCCGTGTCCTCTTCCTAGTAGTCGTCGTCTTCCTCCCCGAGGGTCAACACGGTGCGGGACTTACCTGGTTCTCCTGCGGACACTATCCCATTTTCCTCCAATTGGTCAAGAAGGCTGGCGGCCTTTGGGTAGCCGATTCCGAGGCGTCTCTGCAACAAGGAGGCGGAAACGCTCTTGTGCCGACCAGCCAAATTGCGGGCCTTGGCAAACAGGGGATCTTCATTTTCCCGGATTTCCTCCAGGACATCCGAGGGGCCGGACCAGAGTGGAGAGACGGAGGCCAGGTCCTCGGGCTCAGTCATACCCTCTGACGAGGCATCCCCAAGGAGTTCCTCTATTGAAGGAGGCTCGGGAACCCCGCCGGACTTGTCCGACCAGAAGAGGACGATTCTTTCGACTTCTATGTCGGAAAGGTAGACGCCCTGGAGACGCTTGGGCTTGGAGGCATCGGAGGGGAGGTAGAGCATGTCGCCGCGTCCCAGGAGCTTCTCGGCGCCGGGGGAGTCGAGGATTACTCGGGAGTCGGTCATGGAGGTTACGGCGAAGCTTATCCTGGTGGGGAAATTAGCCTTGATGAGCCCGGTAATGACGTCGACAGAGGGGCGCTGGGTAGCGACGATGAGGTGAATGCCCGTGGCCCGGCCCATCTGTGCGAGTCGGGTGAGGGACTGCTCAACGTCAAAGGGGGCGACAACCATGAGGTCGGCCAATTCGTCCACCACAACGACGAGAAAGGACATGCGCTCCTCAGCGGATACCTTGGAGTTGTAGCCGCTGATGTTACGGGCGCCGGCACCGGCCATTACCTTGTACCGGCGGTCCATCTCCTCAGTGACCCACTTGAGGGCACCGACTACCTTTTCCATGTCCATGATCACGGGTGTCGCAAGGTGGGGCAGGGTGCTGAACGGTACGAGCTCGACGCGCTTGGGGTCCACCATGACGAACTTGACATCTCGGGGCCCGTTGTTCATGAGCAGGCTGGCGATCAGGGAGGTTATGCAGACACTCTTGCCGCTGCCCGTAGAACCGGCTATGAGCAGGTGGGGCATGGAGGCGAGATCGCCCATGACCATCTGGCCTGAGCTGCCCTTTCCGAGGGCAACGGCGAGCTTGGACTTGCCGAGGGTCTTCTGGAACTCGGAGCTGGCTAGGGCCTCCCTCAGGCCCACCTTGCCCATGATGACGTTGGGGACTTCTATCCCAACGAGGGCCTTGCCCGGGATAGGGGCCTCGATCCGGATGGTCGGGGCCGCCATGGCGAGAGCGAGGTCCTTGTCAAGGGCGGCGATCTGGTCAACCCGTACGCGCTTCCTGGAGACCTCGTCTCGGCGGGTGACAGGCCTGCCTTGCTCGTCGACCATTAGCTTGCCCTCGGCGTCCCGCTCCCTGGTCTCCTTGTACTTGCGGAACCAGCCGGGTTCTACGCCAAACTGGGTGACGGTCGGGCCGGAGTTAATCTGGGTTACCTTGGCGTCGATTCCATGACTGGCAAGGGCGCTTTCGATCTGCTCTGCCCGTTCCTCGTGATCCGTAGGTGCCTCGTCTTCCTCTTCCGTGGCGTCCAGCAAATCCAGGGGAGGCACACCGGGACCGATGTCTTCAGTGTGGTCTGCAGAGACTCCGTTGGTCGCTGCGGGCGTCTCGAGGTCGGACTCAGCGAACAAGGAGCTTTGTGTAGGCTTGGGCGCTTGCACCACGACAGGGGGCTCGGGATCTTTCTGCTCATCTTCTTCGAAGAGATCTTCCTCGTCATCATCGACTTCTTCGGGGAGTTCGAGGTCTGCTACAGCCGTACCAGCGGGGCTGGAGCCCGGAGGCGAGTCGACGAGAGAACCTACTATTGCGGCCTCATAGTTAAACTCTTCCGTCTCCTCAGAGCCCTGGGGATGGATGGGGTCGTCCAGTTCCTCGCGGATTTGGGGACGGGGAGGAACCGTAGCGAGCCTGGGCCACATTTCCGAAGGGGACATGCGGGGCGGGCTAATCCTGTTAAGGGAGGAGACCATGCCGCGGACCTGTCGGGAATCGCGCCAGTCCCGGAACTTTTCAACGAGTACGCCTGCAAGACGGAACAGGAACACTAAGACCCACATGACGGAGAAGGCAGCCATTAGGGCGGCCTGATAGGAAACCATGGGTGCAACCAAAACGAAGGCCAAGAGCGCCAAAGCGCTAAGTCGGGCTATGCCCCACCTGTCTGCTTCACCAATAATCGCATCTCCGACGGCGCCACCCATTGTCAGGTCCCTGAGATTGGCATATTCGAATTCGAAGAACGCCATAATCCCGAAGACAATGGCGCCAGCCGTCAAGACAGCCAGCCACCAGTTGAACTTGAACAGCAGACTTCTCGGGTGTCTAACGGCGACCACGGCAGACACGGCGATCATGAGAACGACCGGGCCCGAAGCAACGCCGAACATCCTGATGAGGGTCTCCCGGAAGATTACGGCTGGCGGTGTTAGAAGAATTAAGAGAACTATTGCTACAAACAGCCAGTGCGACTTCGAGTCGACTCCTCCTGATAATCCCATCTTCAGGTCCCATCCTGTGGGACCCCTAGAATGTAAGCCGTCTTGCGAACCATGAAGGGCTTTTGACCTAGCCATAGCCGGTCCTCCTTTCCTTGTAACTTAATGCTCATAGTGAAAATCCTATCCCTCCACAACAATCGGAAGGATTATGGGGCGACGCTTGGTCTCTTGTTGATAGTATTTCTTCAAAGCGGACTTAACGCTGGACTTCAAATTAGCTTCCGTGAGGGTGCCGTTGAGCCGGTCAAGGGTTTCTATAACTACTCTGCGGGTGCCTTCGATGAGGGCAGGTGTCTCGGAGGTGTCAGCAAAGCCCTGGGTCACGATTTCCGGGTCTCCGTAAACTGTGCCGGTCTCGCTATCAAAACTCAATGAAATTATAACAAAGCCGTACCTGGCCAACTTCCTGCGGTCCTTGAGGACCTCGCTTTCGAGGGACCAGCGGCCACTGCCATCAAGGTATACGGGACCTGCCTGTACCCGATCCGAGACATGGGCGGACTCTCCTGAGATCTCCAGGACGTCGCCGTTGTCCAGCACGAAGGTGTTCTCCTCGGCAACGCCCATGGACTGGGCCAGCCTGGAGTGGGCAACGAGGTGCCGCCGTTCGCCGTGGACCGGGACGAAGAATTGGGGTCGGGTGAGGCCAAGCATGAGCTTTAGCTCTTCCTGGCTGGCATGGCCGCGCACGTGGACTTCCTTGATGCGGCCGTAGAGAACGTCTGCACCTAGCCGGAACAGCTTATCGATGGTCTTGCCAATAAGGGCCTGGTTGCCGGGGATAGGTGTAGCCGACATGACTACGGTGTCACCGGTCTCGATTTCGATGTGTTTGTGCTCACCATTGGCGATCCTGGTGAGGGCGGAGGAGGGCTCTCCCTGGGTACCGGTGAGCACGATGGCGACCTGTTGGGGAGGGAGCTTTTGGGCCTCGGGGAGGCTGACCAGAACGCCCTCGGGGACATCGAGATAGCCGAGATTATTGGAGAGCTGGACGTTCTCAACCATGCTGCGGCCCTCAATGCAGACCTTCCGTCCATTGGCAACGGCGGAATCTATGACCTGCTGAACGCGGGAGACGAGGGAGGCAAAGGTGGCAATGATGACCCGCCCCTGGGCCTCGCCCATAATCTGGCGCAGGGCACCGCTCACGGTTTGCTCGGAGGGGGTGTAGCCGGGGACCTCGGCATAGGTGGAATCGGAGAGGAGGAGCTGGACGCCCTCGTTGCCGAGCTGGGCGAGTCGGGCGAGATCAGCAGGTCGGCCATCGACGGGGGTGTGGTCAAACTTGAAGTCTCCGGTGTGGACGACCGTGCCGCCAGGATATCTGACGATCAAGCCGGTGGAGTCGGGGATGCTGTGGCAGACTCGGAAGCTCTCGATTGTGAACGGGCCTAGGGTGAAGGGCACACCGGGAGTAGCGACATTGAGATCGGCGTCCTTTATCCGGCTGCGACTCTTGAGCTTGGCGGAGATCAGTCCCTCGGCAAGGCGCGGGGCATAGACCGGAACGTTCAACTGGTCAAGGATGAAGGGAAGCGCGCCGGTATGGTCCTCATGGCCGTGGGTGATAACGATACCCCGAACGCTGGAAGGATTCAGCAGGAGGTAGGAGATGTCCGGGATTACGAGGTCGATTCCCGGGAGGTCTTCGCCGGGAAACATCACGCCGGCATCTATGACGACGATATCGTCGTCATATTCCAATGCCAGCATGTTCTTTCCTATTTCACCTAGACCACCTAGTGGAGTTACTTTTAGTGGAGACTTGTGCATGGGGGAAAATCTAAAACATGGATAATTGCTCGGGCTGTTCCTCTTCCGGGGGCTGCTGCTGGTCCTCCTGAGCCAGTGCCTCCGGAATCTTCTTCATATCCTCGATCAAGGTGTCTCTAAGTCGCTGTTGGTGGAGGGCGGCGGCGGGGTGGTACATGGCGAACACTTTCTGTCCATCCACACTACCGAGCTTCCCATGCATTTTCCCTATAGTTTGGCCAGGGAAGAAGCGGGCCATCGAATGCCTTCCCAAAGTGACAATTAGCTCCGGCGCGAGGAGATCTATCTGCTGTTCAAGCCAGGAATTGCAGGCGTTCACCTCGTCGGGGAGGGGGTCCCGGTTCCCAGGGGGACGGCACTTGATTATGTTGGTTATGTAGACCTCTTCTCTAGTCAGGTCGATGGTGGCGAGCAGCTCTTCGAGGAATTTGCCGGCAGGGCCGACAAAGGGTCTGCCCTGCTTATCTTCGTGGAAGCCGGGGCCTTCACCTATGAACATGATTCTCGGGCGTTCGGGGCCCTCGCCAGGGACGACGTTAGTACGACCTTGGCAAAGGCCACAGGCTGTGCACTGCTTAATCTGCTCATGCAGAAGTTCAAACTGCAAGGGTGGCTTTCCCTTTCGCCCGGCTGGTCAAGGCCGAGGGAGGATAGAACTTCCGGAAGCTAAGGGCCGTATCGGGGCGGGGAACCAGCATGCTCGCTTTCATCGAGCTTATAAAACATTACAAAACCGAATATTGCTCCAGGAGTATAGCATCGGGGGGAAACGGGCCGCAACACCACCCCGACGCGTTGGGGAAAGGGGGTGACTGAAGAGAGGGGGTACTTTGAGCCGGGGCTTACGAGCCCGTGTCCACGTTTTCGGAGATGAAGTCGATGGCGTCCTGGACCGTCAGGATCTTCTCGGCGTCTTCGTCGGCGATCTCAAGCTTCTGGTCGCCTTCGCTGAACTCGTCCTCAAGGGCCATGATGAGCTCCACGAGGTCAAGGGAGTCGGCGTTGAGGTCATCGATGAAGGAAGCGGAGGGTGTAACTTCGGACTCTTCAACGCCGAGTTGCTCGACGATGATTTTCGTAACTCTGTCGTTGATTTCGGACATGTAGATTCTCCTATGGGCAACTGCAAATTGCGTATATGTAAAGGGTCGAAGGGCGCCGTGTCAAGCGTGGCGTTCGGCGAGCAGGCTGCCCAGTACACCGTTCACGAAACGGTGCGAACTGTCGCTGCCGAAGGCCTTGGCGAGCTCCACGGCCTCGTTGGCGACGGCCTTGGGAGGGGTATCGGTGGGGAGGGTAATCTCGTAGACGGCTATGCGAAGGATGTTGCGATCGATGGAGGAGAGTTGGGCGACGGGCCAGTTGGGGGCGAAGGACTCGATGATGCGGTCGATGCTTGCGACCCGGGCCACTACGCCCCTGGCAAGCTCGGCGCCGAAAGACCAGGAATCCTGAGGGATGTCCTTGCTTTTGCCGGAGCGTTTGAGGATGGCGTTGACATCGTGGCGGGCGGTGTCAACCTCGTAAAGAGTCTGCAGGGCTAGAATCCTGCCTTTTCGCCGGGGGCCGGGCATAACCAGAAGGGGGCTACGTCATGAACATCCCGCCGTCGACGTTAATCACCTGGCCGGTGATGTAAGACGAACGGTCGGAGGCGAGGAACTCAACGAGGTCGGCGACCTGGTCGGGTGTACCGAAGCGGGCCTGGGGGATCTGGGCACGAAGCCTCTCACGGACCTGGTCGTTGAGCTTGGCGGTCATGTCGGTCTCTATGAAGCCTGGGGCGACGGCGTTCACGGTGATGCCGCGGGAGGCGACTTCCCGGGCGGTGGTCTTGGTCAGGCCGATGATGCCTGCCTTCGCGGCGGCATAGTTGGCCTGGCCCGGGTTTCCGGCCACGCCGACAACGCTGGAAATGTTGATGATGCGTCCAGAGCGGTTCTTCATCATGCCGCTGAGAACCTTCTGCGTGCAGAGGAAAGCGCCGCGCAGGTTGGTAGTCAGGACGGCGTCCCAGTCTTCGACCTTCATGCGGAGAAGGAGGCCGTCACGGTTGATGCCAGCGTTGTTGACCAGGACGTCGATCTTGCCGAAGGCGTCGACGGTGGTCTTGATGAGGCGGTCGATGTCTTCCGGGGAGGTGACGTCGGCGCGGGTGAAGAGGAGGTTGTCGGGAGAGACGTTGGCGGATTCGAGGAGGGAGCGGGTGTCGGGGATGTCACTGAGGCCGCCGACGGAAACCCGGGCGCCTGCCGAGGCGAGCCTGACGACTATAGCCTGTCCGATTCCCCGGGAGCCGCCGGTTACGACGGCCACCTTTCCCGCAAGGCTCTGATCCACGTGATAGCTCGGGGGCTGGGTTCCTATTTGCCGGCCAGGAAGTCGTTGATGGGAAGGGCTGTGACGGAGGGGTCGATGCGGCGGACGAGGCTGCTGAGAATCTTGCCAGGGCCGATTTCGACGAAGGTGTCGACGCCGGCGCCGATCATGTACTCGACGCTCCTGAGCCAGTGGACGCAGTGACAGAGCTGATAGACAAGCTCTTCCCGTATGTCTCCGGCGGCGACCACGGGCTGGGCGCTGCTGTTGGCTATGATGGGGACGAGGGCATCGCTGAGGCTGACCTGGTCGATGGCGATGGTCATGCGGTCGACGGTGGGCTCCATGAGGTTGGAGTGGAAGGCCGAGCCGACGGGGAGGGGGACGACCTTCTTGGCGCCTCGGGCGCGGGCGAGGTCGAGGGCGTTGGCGACGTTGGCCTTCGGGCCGCTGATGACGATCTGCTCACGGGAGTTGATGTTGGATATCTGCATGCCGGTCTGCTGACAGATCTCCTCGGTGGCGGACTCGTCCAGGCCGATGATGGCGGCCATGCCGCCGGGCTGGATGGTGTTGGCACTCTGCATGAGTTCGCCGCGCTCCCGGACCAGGGGGAGGGCTTCGGAGAAGGAGAGGGTGTCGGCGGCGACGAGGGCGACGTATTCGCCGAGGCTGTGGCCAGCGACGAAGGCGGGCTTAACGTCCTGCAGGCCAGTCTTTTCCTTCATATCGGAGAGGGCGGCGAGGCTGGTGGTGAAGATGGCGGGCTGAGCGTTGTTGGTCTGGGTCAGCTCCTCCTGGGGTCCTTCGAAGCAGAGTTTGGTGAGGGAGAAGCCGAGGATTTCGTCGGCCTCATCGAAGATGGACTTGGCGGTGGGAGAGGAGTCGTAGAGCTCCTTACCCATACCGACGACCTGGGACCCCTGTCCCGGAAATATGAAAGCGGTCTTTTTTTCTTCCAGCTGTGCAACCATAAATCGACCCTCCAAGGGGCTATTCGGCGAACACCTCCCGGCCATTATAGGTGCCGCAAGCGGGACAGACGCGGTGGGGGACCCTGGGGCTGCGGCACCGGGAACATTCAACCAAGGTGGGGCCAATGACCTTGTCATGGCCTCGTCGCTTGTTTCTCCTGGACTTGCTTGTCTTTCTCTTAGGTAATGCACCCATGGGTAAACTCGAAACTCCGGGCCTGTGGTCAGGCCGTGCGGTATTTTTCCAGAAGGGCCGAGAGGCCAGTGTCGCTTGATGCTTCAGTGGCAGTGCAGAGGCAGGCGGCACGGGAGAGGTCGGCCCCGCAACTAGGGCAGAGACCCGGGCAGTCGGGGCTGCAGACGGGCTTCAGCGGGCTGTTAAGTGAAGCGTATTCCTTAAGGGCAGGCTCGAGGTCGAGGAGGTTATTGGAGTCGACGAGCAGGTTGTCGGCCTGCAGGGCGAGCCGCTCCGCTCTCCCGGAGACCTGATGAGCCGATATGTATTCCTCCTCCAAGGAGACGGGCACGGTCTCCTCGAACTGTTCCAGGCACCGGACGCATTCCAGGGCGAGGGCTGCGGAGAGCGTGCCCCGGACCAGTACGCCGCGGTCGGTGCGCATGATTTCGACTGACCCGGAGATCACGGTCCCTGGGAGACCGTCCGCCGCAACCAGGCCACCGGATATTGTACGCTGCCTGACGGCGCCCACGGGCCCCGAAAGGAGCTGCGCTACGTTGAAATGCATGCCTAGCAGCCTAGATAAATCGAAGAACAAGTATATTTTTTCGGGGTAGAGGTGTCAAGGAAGGGGGTGGTGGGAGGGGTGGTGTTGTTTGATCGTTTTGCGGTTTCAGGCATGGTTTTGATTGTTTAAGGGATGGGAAAGGGGGAACTCTCATCCCCCTGCTGAGGGATGTGGTTTTCCAGGGCCGGGGTTGATGGGTGGGCTGGCGCTTGAGATTCCTCGCGGGGCATCGGAATCGGAAGGGGGAAGGACGCCCGGCCCCACCCCCGCGGGATGGATTCCCGATCGGGGTCGGGAATGACGGATAGTTGGGGGGTCGGGGTGACGGTGGGGGAGGGCGGGGATGACGGAGGGGGGGCTGGCGTGAGAGATCCTTCGCGGGGCATCGGGATGGGAAAGGGAGGGGGTTTGTTGACGCTGGAATGGGGGGGTGGGTATTATGCCGAGAGGATGAGGGCCTGCGATAAGGGGCCCGATTACCCGGGAGATTGGCATGGGATTGAAGTATTTCCAAATGAACAACACGGACGGTCGGATAGTGCTTACTTTCAACCGGCCGGAGAAGCTCAATGCGGTGACGCACGATATGGGCCTGGAGTTCCGGGAGATACTGCAGCAGATCAACGAGGACCACGATAGCAGGGTGCTGATTATCACGGGGGCGGGGAAGGGGTTCTGCTCGGGGGCGGACGTTTCGGGAACGGAACAGAAGCAGTCTCTGAATGCGTGGACGGGGCTCTGGGACGGAATCTTCCTGCAAATGAGGTCTCTGCGTCGTCCGATAATCGGGGCGATAAACGGGGTGTCGGCGGGGCTGGGGTTTTCGCTGGCTATGGCCTGCGACATCCGGATAGCATCGGAGCAGGCGAGGTTTACGGCGATATTCGTGCGTCGGGCGCTGGGGGTGGACTGTGGGCTGAGCTACGTGCTGCCGAGGATAGTCGGGCTTTCTAATGCGTTCAGGATGATGTACACGGGGGAGATCATAGATGCACAGACGGCGCTGGGGATGGGGCTGGTGAGTGAGGTGGTGCCAGCGGAGGAGCTTTTGTCTACGGCGGATGCGCTGGCGGCACAGATAGCGGCGAACCCGCCGTTGACGGTTTCGGCGATACGCCGGGTGACATACGCGGCGCAGGAGTCGCCGCTGCAGACGATGCTGGGGATGGAGTTCCACACGAACCGGATGCTGATGCACACGGAGGACTACGCCGAGGGGATCGAGTCGTTCCAGCAGAAGCGGGCGCCGACGTTCAGGGGTCGGTAGGGGGTGGGACGGATGGCAGGGGCGTGGGCAGGCCCACGCTCGCACTTCGACTTTGCTCAGGGTGAGCGGTGTCTCGTCGGGGAGGGCGACCCGCCGGTCGCCCCTACGGAGACCCAACACCACCCCGCGTCCGGGGAGGGCGCCCACGAGGGACGCCACTACAGGGGAGGGGATGCTCCCCGTCCCCACAGGGGAACCCTCACCCCCTTGGTCCCCCTCTCCCTTAGGGCCTATAAGGGAGAGGGGGAGAGAAGAACAGAGGCAGACGCATGTGCGCTGCACATGCGTCTGCCTCTAGTTCAGTACTGGGGGAGAGGGGAGGGGGTGTTGAGGTGGTTTGGGAGACCTGCACCGCACCACCCCAGATTCCTCACTGCCGTTCGGAATGACATGGGGGGCGGGATGAGGGAGGGGAGGACGGATGGCTGAGCGGATAGTGTCGGCGAAGCCGCACACGCAGGACGGGTCGCTGGACCTGAGCCTGAGGCCCAAGCATCTTTCCGAGTACATCGGTCAGGACAAGGTGAAGGGGAACCTTTCGATAGCGATAGCTGCTTCCAAGAAGCGGGGCGAGGCGCTGGACCACGTCCTGCTGTACGGCCCCCCGGGGCTGGGAAAGACGACGCTGGCGAACATTGTGGCGGCAGAGATGGGGGTGAACATCAAGACGACGTCGGGGCCGGCGGTGGAGAGGGCGGGGGACCTGGCGGCGATCATCACCAACCTGAAGAAGGACGATATTCTATTCATCGACGAGGTACACAGGCTGAGCCGGGCGGTGGAGGAGGTGCTGTACCCGGCGATGGAGGACTTCGCGCTGGACATCATGATCGGGAAGGGGGCTGGGGCGAGGAGCCTGAGGTTGAAGCTGCCTCGGTTCACGTTTGTCGGGGCGACGACTCGGTATGCGATGGTGAGTGCGCCATTGAGGAACAGGTTCGGGGCGATATACCGGCTGGACTTCTACGACACGGCGGCGATCAAGGAGATAGTGGGTCGGGCGGCGGGGATCCTGGGGGTAAAGGCGGAGGAGGAGGGGCTGGAGGAGATAGCGCGTCGGGCGAGGGGGACGCCTCGGGTGGCGAACCGGCTGCTGAAGCGGGTGAGGGACTACGCGGAGGTGATGGGTGACGGGGTGATATCTCAGGAGGCGGCGTCGGAGGCGCTGGCGCGGCTCGAAGTGGACTCGCTGGGGCTGGACGAGATAGACCACCGGGTGCTTCGGACGATTATCCAGAACTACAACGGGGGGCCTGTCGGGCTGGACACGGTGGCGGCGTCGATAAGCGAGGAGCCGGACACGATCCAGGACGTTTACGAGCCTTACCTGCTACAGCTGGGCTTCCTGGACCGGACGCCCCGGGGTCGGGTGGCGACGAAGGGGGCCTACGAGCACCTAGGGATCGCCTACACGGCGGGGGTGTCGGCGGAGCAGGGGAGTTTGTTGTAGCGCCTCCTTAGACGAGGCGGCTACCTGGGAGAATATCGCTCTTGACGCGCGGTGAGGGGGCCTGGCTATCGGTGGGATGTCCCCCCGGCCCCACGGGGGAACCCTCTCCCCCTTGGTCCCCCTCTCCCTTAGGGCCGTTAAGGGAGAGGGGGAAAAGAAAACAGAGGCAGGCGCATGTGCACAGCACATGCGCCTGCCTCTAGTTTTGGTACTGATGGGAAGGGGGTCGGGGTGAGTTGCGGGGTTGCAGGTGATTGTTTCGGAGGGATGGATTCCCGTCTCCACGGGAATGACGGAGAGCGGAGGGGGCTAGGATTGCATGGCCTGCATGGTCATGTGGTGGAGTCGGGCGTAGACGCCGTTATTGTTCACAAGCTCTTCGTGGCTGCCGATTTCGGCGATGCGGCCGTTGTCTATGACGACGATGCGGGAGGCGTTGCGCACGGTGGAGAGTCGGTGGGCGATGATTAGGGAGGTGCGGCCTTCGAGGAGGCGGACGAGGGCGCTCTGGATTAGGTTCTCGGTCTGGGTGTCGATATTGGCGGTGGCTTCGTCGAGGATGAGGATACGGGGGTCGGCGATGACGGCCCGGGCGAAGCTTACAAGCTGACGCTGGCCGGAGCTGAGGTTGCTTCCCATCTCGTGAAGCTGGGTGTTGTAGCCGTCGGGGAGGCGGGAGATGAAGGGGTCGGCGCCGACGAGGGTTGCGGCATCACGAATTTCCCGGTCGGTGGCGTCGAGGCGTCCGTAGCGGATGTTCTCGGCGACGGTGCCGGTGAAGAGGAAGGGGTCCTGGAGGACGGTGGTGACCTGACGGGTGAGGGACTCGCGGGTGACGTCCCGGATGTCGACGCCATCGATGGTGATGCGGCCTTCGGAAACGTCGTAGAGGCGGGCGACGAGGGAGACCAGAGTGCTCTTGCCGCCGCCGGTCGGGCCTACGACGGCGATGGTCTCGCCGGGTTCGATGAGGAGGTCGATGTCGGTTAGGACCTCGACGCCCTCATTGTAGGAGAAGCTGACGTGGTCAAAGTGGAGTCGGCCGTTGATGGTGGGGAGGGGGGCGGCGCGGGGGGCGTCCTTGACGGCGGGGGGAACGTCCATGAGCTCGAAAACGCCGACGCCGGAGGCCATGGCGCGCTGGACCGCGGTGTACTGCATGGTGAGGTTGCGGACGGGTTCGAAGAAGCGCTGGATGTACATGGCGAAGGCGACGAGGACCTCGGTGGGGATGTCGCCGCCGAGGGCGAGGCTGCCGCCGTAGACGATGACGAGAGAGAGGGCAAGGGCGTCGATAATCTCGACGACGGGGAGGACGCCGGAGGAGAGACGGCTGGCGTCGAGGCTGGTGTCGAGGTTTCGGCCGTTGAGCCGGTTGAACTTCTTGAGGTTGATGTCCTCCCTGCCCATGCTCTGGACTACCCGGATGCCGGCGATGTTCTCCTGTAGGGAGGCGTTGACGGCGGCGATGGCCCTGCGGACTCGGAGGTAGGCGCGTCGGGCGAACTGCTGCCAGTAGTAGAGGAGGAGGAAGAGGAAGGGCAGGACGGCAAGGGTCACGAGGGCAAGCTGCACGTCCATGAGAAGCATGGCGCCTACTATTCCGCCGAGGACCAGCATGTCGCCGAAGATCAGGATGCCGGTGGTGAGGAACTCCTGAAGCTGGATGATGTCGTTCTGCATCCGGGACATGATGCGGCCTACTTCGTTGCGGTCATAGAAGCTGAGGGAGAGCCTCTGGAGGTGTCGGAAGAGGTCCATGCGTAGGTCGTACAGAACGTTCTGGCCGACCCGGGCCATGAGCACAAGCTGGACGTAGTTGAAAGCCCATCCGGCGAGGGCGTTGATGCCCATAGCCAACAGAATCCAGGTCAGGCGTCCAAGCTCGCCGTCGACGACGGCGGCGAAGGCGAGGGCGATGAGCCAGGGGAAGACGACGAGGCTGCCGGTGTAGACGAGCATGGCCGCGGTGGCGACGGCGACGGTCTTCTTGTAGGGGCCGAGGTAGGGGAGGAGCCTCATCATGACCTGGTGGTTGTAGAGGCTGCCGCGGATGTCGGTCTCGTCGATGTTGCCGGAGCGGCCGCTGTAGTACATGGGCATGGTGGGCTGGGGTTAGCCTTTCTCGGGGCTTATGCGTGATCTGGGGGCGAAGGAGCCCCCTCCCAGAATTCGCTTGACCCCCTCGAGGGACTCGGGGCAGGCTCTTCGAGTTGCCTCGGGATGAGCGGATTCTGCCCTGGGGCGGGGAACCCTCACCCCCTTGATCCCCCTCTCCCTTGGGGCCTTTAAGGGAGAAGGGGAGAGAAGAACAGAAGCAGAGGTTGGCGCAAAAGCGCCAACCTCTGCCTCTAGTTCAATACTGAGGGGAGGGGATGATGGAAGGGGGCAGGCTGGAGTCGAGAATAAAGGGCTGGGAGTAGACGGTAAGGTTGCGGTTGGTTGACGGTGCGTGGGCCACCCCCCGCTCGACCCTTCCCTTCGACTTCGCTCAGGGTAAACTTTTCCGCTCAGGGTGAGCGGCCCCGCCCCGGGGACGGCGACCGGCCGGTCGCCCCTACGGGGGAGGCGGAGGCCACCCCTGGCCACCCCAGATTCCTCGCGGGGCATCGGAATGACAGTAGGCAAAGGTCTCGTGGAAGGGATAGCTAGGCTCCTCCGGCGATGGATGCTGAAGCTGCGGGCCTGGGGGCGGGGGGATGGGGGGTGAGTTGGAGGTCGTGGATTTCCTTGTAGATGCCGCCTGCGGCGAGGAGTTCGGAGTGGGTACCGCGCTCGGCGATGCGGCCCTCGTCGAGGACGAGGATGAGGTCTGCGTTGCGGACGGTGCTGAGTCGTTGGGCAATGACGAAGGTGGTGCGGCCCTTGATTAGGACTTTAAGGGCTTCCTGGATGAGCATTTCGGTCTCGGTGTCGACGCTGGCGGTGGAGTCGTCGAGGACGAGGATCCTGGGATCCATGAGGAGGGTCCGGGCGATGGAGATGCGCTGCTTCTGGCCGCCGGAGAGGGTGATGCCCCGCTCGCCGACCCAGGAGTCGTAGCCCTTGGGGAGGGACTCGATGAAATCGCTGATGCGGGCGGCCTCGGCGGCGCGCTTTACGTCTTCGAGGGGAGCGTCGGGGGTGGCGTAGGCGATGTTGTTCCTAACGGTGTCGCCGAACAGGAAGACCTCCTGCTGGACGATTCCGACCTCACGCCGGAGGGAGTCGAGGGTGAGGTCCCGGACGTCGATGCCGTCGATATGGATGGAGCCTTCAGTAACGTCGTAGAAGCGGGGGAGGAGGTGGACGACGGTGGTCTTGCCGCTGCCCGCAGCGCCCAGAAGGGCGACGACCTGCCCGGGCTCCACCTGGAGGTCGATGCCGCGGAGGGTGGGGGCTGCGCCTTCGTAGCGGAAGGATACGTTTCGGAACTCGACTCTGCCGCGGACGCTGCTTAGTTCTCTGGCGTCGGGGGCTTGCCGGACGGGAGAGTCGGCGTCCAGGATTTCGAAGATCCGCTCGCCGCAGGAGGCGGCCCTGGAGAACATGGTTATGACCCAGCCAACGATCCTGACGGGGAAGGCGAGGAGCATGAGGTAGAAGATGAACTGGGTGAGCTCGCCGGGGGTAATGGCGCCTGCAACGACTTCTCGGGCCCCGACCCAGAGGACGGCGATGGTGATGACTGCGAAGATGAAGTTCATCAACGGGGCGTTGGTGGCCTGGATCCGGGAGGCGAGGACGTTTTCTTCTGCGAGCTCGACGGCGCCCTTATCGAACTTGCGGCTTTCGAAGTCCTCTCGGGAGAAGGCCTTGACGACCCGGGCGCCGGCGAGGTTTTCCTGGAGGTTGGCACCCATGCGGCCGCGCATGTCCTGGATGTTGCGCCATACGACCCGGAGCCTGCGGGATACGAAGGTTGCCCGGGCGCCGACGAGGGGCAAGACGCCCAGGGAAATAAGCCCGAGCTTCCAGTTGGTGACGAAAAGGAGGCCGCTAATGCCGCCGAAAAGGACGAGGAGGTGGACGGAACGGACCAGGCCGAGGCTGATGAACCAGCGGACGCCTTCGACGTCGGCGGTGGCGCGGGACATGAGATGGCCGGTCTGCTGGGTGTCATGGTAGGCGAAGCTGAGTCGCTGGAGATGATCATAGATGGCGCTTCGGAGGTCGTAGGCGACCTTCTGGGAGATGAACTCGGCGACGTAGGTCTGGAGATAGGCAAAGATGCCGCGGGCGACGGCGAAGGCCATGACGCCACCACCGAGAAGCAGAAGGAAGCCGAAGGTGTCCTTTTCGAGGACCTTGTCTATGGAGTCGCCGAGGAGTCGGGGGACGGCGAGGGAGAGGAGGGTGGAGACGACGAGGGCGAAGTAGGCCAGGGTGAGGTGTTTCTTATAGGGCCCGAGGAAGGCCGAGAGGCGGAGGAGGGGTCTCATAGCCGGTAAGGTTCAAGCGTACCAGCTAAGGGGATGGGCTATCAAGTCGGGGGTTGTTTTGGGTACTCTTTCAATTCGGACTAAACTGGTGTCTCGACACCGAACTTGAGATCTTGACGGGGTACCAGGATTCAAGACAGAAGTGGAAAGGCCATAAACAAGGCCTTTGGGCCAAGTTGACCACACAGACGAATTTCTCTAACATAAGAATGTCAACAATTGCACACCTGACAGGGAGGAAGAGAATGGGCAGAAATAAAATCACCTTATCCCCCATGCTGTCTATAGGTCACAGCGAGGAGGCAGGGCTTTGTGTGGCTCGATTCCGGGAACTAGGGCTGACCGCCTATGGCAAGACTGACAGGGATGCACGCACCGAATTGTACGATCTACTCAGCGCCTTCCTCAGACATGCCATCAAGTATGGAACTCTGGAGGCTCAACTTAATCACTCCAAGGTAGACTGGTCTATTGAGCGGGCTGACTCCAAGGAACCAACGGGATTCACCATACTTCGAGAGCCGACAATAGAGGATGAGGAGAGGGAAAGGCCAGAGAGTGATTGGCGTAATCTCATGAGAGAAATCGTCTCCTCCCAGCTAGTCACAGTTGAGTAATGTACATTACGCTAAATCAGTTGACGACAGCGTATCGTGCTCACGGATGGACTCCGATCCCCGGAGATCCAAAGAGCTTTCGGAATAGACAGCACAATTTAATTCTCGGCCACCGACCCTTTCAGAACACAATTCTTCTGTCCCATGTTCTGGAGGATATTGCAGTGTGGAGCCCAAAACTGACTCGTCGTATGGCGGGATGGTTCAGCGCAGCTGTAATGGAGGCTCTAAACGAAGTATTAGAGCAGTATCCGAGCTCATTTGATATTCTGCCGCCCGACTTCTAACACCCCCACCGGCGCCTTTATCCGGTCTTCCATAAGTTACCCAGCTGTTTCTTCAATGCGTCAATTGCCGCTAGAAGCTCGACATTGACGCGACGTTGCGCCCCCACCATTTCCATCAGATCATCAAAGTGAAGCGCGTACTAAAGCCTACCGGCTGGCAGGCGATCAAACTGCCGCACCACCCTATTTACGGAAGGTGAGCCTGACGCCGTTGAGGGAGTCGAGGTCATCGGTGGAGCGCCGGGCCTCGAGGGTGGCGATGGAGACGGAGTAGTGGTTGCGGACGCGGGCGATGGCGTCCTCCAACTCGGGGAGCATGTCGGGCGGGACTTCGTACATGGCGTCCTTGAGGCGGGCCTCGTTGGTCCTTATGTCCTGGTTGAGGACGGCGAGGAGGTCGCGGACATGGGAATGGTCCAGCTGACCCCCGCCTTCGAGGACCATGTCCAGGGCCTTGTGGAATTGTTTTTCGTTCATGAGTCTCGGGGCTTCTTCGAGGTGGGCTTCCAGCTTCACGAGAAGCTCCTGGACCATCTCTCGGTCTCCATCGGCGGCGACGTCGGCCATTTCCTGGGCGCGTCGACCGGCCAGCTCGACGTGGAGCTTGGCCTCGTCCTCCTGAGAGGTGGCGAGTCTCATGCGGACGGTTTCGGAGAACTCCTTGACGGGATAGAGGGCGTCGCCCGGAGAGCTGCCAGATGAGGCGCGCAGGGTGAGCTGGCCTGCGGAAATCATGATGAGGAAAGTAGCGGCAACAAGAGCGCCCCTGTACGCCCAGCGGCGCCAGGAGGGGATGGGGAGCCACCTGATTGCCTTGCGCTGTTCCACCCGGGAGAGGACCCGGCGGCGGGCTGCGGCCTTGAACTCGGGGGTGGGGGTTACGAGGATGGAGTCGCGGAGGGTTGAAGCGGTGGAGAGGAGCGGGGTGAGGAGGGAGGACATTTCGGGGTAGAGCTCGATGCAGTGGTCGATGCTCTTGCCCTCTGCAAGGAGGTCGAGGCAGTGGTTGAGGGCGTCCCGGAAGCGGACTTCTTCGAGGGAGAGGGGCGCCAGGTCGAGGGCCCTGAGGGTCTGGGCCTTTAGCTCGGGGCTGGGGACGGGGTGGGGGAGGTCGATGATCCGGCGCGCGGCAAGGAGAAGGGGCTCGAGCTCGGAGGCGTGCTCGGGAAAGCGCGCGAGGCAGAGCTCGATGGAATCCCCGCGAATCAGTGCGTCGAGGCACCGGTCGAGGGCGGACTCGAAGTCTCTAGTATTCTCCATACTCGGCGGCAAACATCCTCCTGATCGCGGCCAAGGCGCTGTGCTGTGAGGCTTTAACGGCACCCTCCGACTTGCCCATGATCTTTGCCGTTTCCGCCACCGAGATGCCAGAGGCCAGCCTGAGGGTAAGAACCTGCTGCTGGGCCTGGGTGAGGCGGTCGAACACCTCCCTGACCTTCTCGAAGGCGATGTTAGTGGCGGCCCGTTCCTCGGGGGAAGGGCCTTTTGTGCGGACGGTGTCCTCTATGGGGACGGTCTGTCTCCTGGAGTTCTTCCTGAGGTGGTCTACGGTCACGTTGTGGGCTATGCGGAAAAGCCAGGCGCCGATGGAGATGCCCTGCCACTTGAAGGAGCCGATGGACTGGAGGGCGCGAACGAACACGTCCTCGGTGAGGTCCTCGGCGTCAACGCGGTTTCCGATGCGGGCGGCGATGTAAGCGTAGATCCTGTCGAAGTAGTCTTCGTAGATCTGCTCGAAGGCCGTCTCGCTGCCGGCCTGGGCACTTTCGATAAGCTGTTGCTCGGACTGCATCGGGTTTCCCTCGGGAGTGGGGCTTTTCGGGGAAACGGATAATAGGAACCCTACGTCAAATATAACGAAGAGAGGGGTGAAAGGGTAGGAGTGCGTAGCCTTGTGATAGAATGTACTACCTTCACGTTGAGCATCGGGCAAGGAAATGTCGCCCATTCCGATCCGGTTTCATATCAGACCCATGGCCAGCCTGGACTCCCGTCAGCTGGTGGAAGTGGAAAGAGATGCATTTCCGACGCTCTGGCCCCCGACATCCTTCAAGCGGGAGCTGAACAACAAGCTTGCCATATACCTGACAGCGGTGGCGCTGGAGGATGTTTCGGAGCTGGAGGAAGTCGAACCCGTAGAGCCTGCGGCACCCGGCTTTCTCGCTCGCCTTTCGGCTGTTTTGCGGAGACTCTTGCCGGTCGGGCCGGAGGCGAGCAACGGTGACTACCTGCTGGGATACATCGGCCTGTGGCAAGTTGTGGACGATGCACACGTGGTATCGATAGGGGTGAGGACGCCGTTCAGGCGACACGGGGTGGGGGAGGCGCTTTTGATCCGGGCGATAGAGACGGCGATGGGGTGGGGATCAAGGTACGTGACACTGGAGGTGCGGGTGTCGAACCGCGGGGCACAGTCGCTCTATGACAAGTACGGATTCAAGAGGGCGGGGGTGCGGAAGCGGTACTACCTGGACAACAACGAGGACGCGTACATAATGACGACGGAGTCTATTCTGTCGGCGGAGTACAAGGAGACGTTCGCGAGGCTGAAGGGTCTCCATGCGCAGAGGGCGCTGATGGAGCTGCAGCCCCCAGCCCCAATAGACCTACCCGCCCAATAAGGAGGCGAAATGCCGAGTCTTTCCGAACTGTTCGAGCAGGTTGACAGGGCATACGACGAGATAGTCGGGCTTCAGCAGGACCTGGTACGGATCCCGACGGTGAACACGGGCTTCATGCCGACGGGAGATGAGACGAAGGCGTGCGAGTTCCTGAGCGACCTGCTGGCGAAGGAGGGGATAGAGGGGGAGACGATAGAGTCGGCGCCAGGGCGGGGGAACTATTTTGCGACGGTAAAGGGGTCGGGCGGGGGGCAGTCGATGATCTACATGGCCCATACTGACGTGGTGCCGGTGGAGACGGAGTCGGAGTGGATATGCCCGCCGTTCAGCGCCGAGATTATAGGGACGAGGCTGTACGGTCGGGGGTCTTCGGACTGCAAGGCGCTGCTGACGTGCCAGACGATGGCGATGATCATAATGAAGCGGGCGGGGGTGGAGCTGCGGGGCGACCTGACGCTGGCGGCCTGCGCCGATGAAGAGGCCGGGGGGAGGTTCGGGGTGGGGTGGCTGGCGGAAAACCACCCGGACAGGTTGAGGGCGGACTACTGTATAAACGAGGGGGGCGGGGACGTGGTGCTGAGGAAGAGCGGGGCGCCGGCGTACCTGTTCGGGATAGGGGAGAAGGGGAGGCTGGAGGTACACATCACGGTGAACGGGGTGCCGTGCCACGCGTCGACGCCGTGGAACGGAGAGAACGCGCTGACAAGGTCGGCGCTGGTGCTGAGCAGGCTGGCGGAGTACGAGCCGGAGATAGACACGTCGTCGGAGGTGTTCGGGCATTTGAGGAGCCTGGACCTGGAGGAGGAGCCGACGCCCGGGAACATAGACAGGCTGGCATCGGAGCTGGCGGAGAGGGACCCGCAGATGGCCTCTAGGATCAAGGGGCTGTCGCGGATGACGATATCGGCGACGATGATCGAAGGGGGGATAAAGTCGAACTCGATCCCTTCCAAGTGCATGATCACGTGCGACGTGCGGACGCTGTACCACCAGGACGAGGCGTACCTGAGGGGAGAGCTGGACAAGATACTGGCGGGGATCCCGGACGTCGAGTACGACATCGACTACATGGCGATCCCGAGCATGGCGCCCTACAACACCGAGTTTGCGGCCAAGGTGAGGAGTGCGACGGAGCGGTCGCTGGACGGCTCTGAGGCGGTGTGGATTCCGACGTTCACCACGGGATTCACGGACTCCCGGTTCATGAGGCCGCTGGGAACGCTGACGTACGGGTTCCAGGTGTCGCACCCGGAGGACCCGGGGAACCTGGCGAACGTGCACGGGACCAATGAGTCGGTGGACGTGCGGAGCCTGATACTGGGGACGAAGATGCTGATAGCGCTGGCCGTGGACGTGCTCGGATAGCGGGGATGATCACAGTCCTCGCGGGAGGGGTGGGGGCAGCCAGGTTCCTGCAGGGTCTGGTCAAGGTCGTAGACCCGGGCGAAGTCACGGTCATCATCAACACGGGCGACGACGTGATAATGCACGGGCTTCACGTTTCGCCGGACATTGACACTGTTACGTACACGCTGGCGGGGCTGGCGGACGAGGCCCGGGGGTGGGGGCTGAAGCACGAGACGTGGGAGTGCCTGTCGGGGCTGAAGAGGCTGGGGAGGGAGACGTGGTTCAACCTGGGAGACCAGGACATGGCCTTGCACATTCACCGAACTGAGCGTTTGCGGGAAGGCGCGTCGCTATCGGAGATCACTGAAGAGGTACGGGGGAGGCTGGGGGTGGGGTGCAGGCTGCTGCCAATGAGCAACGAGAGGGTTGCAACGATAGTGGTCACGGAGAAGGGGGACTCGGGGTTCCAGGAGTACCTGGTGAAGGACCAGGCGGCGGACAGGGTTAAGGCGATACGGTTCGAGGGGGTGGAGGGGGCGAGGGCGTCGGAGGGGGTGCTGGAAGCGATCTCGGGGGCGGAGGGGGTGGTGATAGCGCCGAGCAACCCGATAATCAGCATCGGGCCGATACTGGCGGTGTCGGGGGTCAGGGAGGCTTTAACGGCGGCAAGGGAGCGGGTGACGGCGATAAGCCCGATAGTCGGGGGGAAGGCGATCAAGGGGCCGGCGGCGGACATGATGGACGCCCTGGGGCACGAGGTGAGCGCATACGGGGTGGCGGAGATATACCGGCCGTTCACAAGCTCTTTCATCATGGACTATGCGGACGCGGAGGACATGGAGCGGGTGAAGGGGCTGGGGACCAGGGCGGTTGTAACGGACACGATAATGGCGTCGCTGGAGCGGAAGATGGCGCTAGCGCGCAGTGCGCTCCGGGCCCTGGGGCTGGACAGGTGAAGACGGCCTGCCTAATCCCGGTCAAGGAGCTTTCGACGTCGATGTCCCGGCTGGGGGATATCCTGACCCAAGAAGAGAAGATTGGATTATCTCTGGCGATGTTGGAGGACGTGATAGAGGTGGTGAAGGGAGTCAGGGAGATAGGGCCGCTGGTTATAGTGACGAGGGATTCTCGGGTGGGGAAGATTGCGGAGAAGTATGGAATCGAGGTGATCCGGGAGCCGGAAGGGATAAGGGGGGAGGGGCCAGCGGTGGACTATGGGGCGGGGATTTTGGAGGGGAGGGGGATTGAGCGGCTGCTGGTTATTCCCTCGGACATGCCGCAGGTCTCGGGGGAAGACCTGGAGAAGGTTCTAGCTGTAGATCCGGGGACGCCGTCGGTGGTGATGGCGCCGGCGCATGACGGAGGGACGAACGGGATGCTGAGGAGGCCGCCGACGGTGATATCGTCGAGGTTCGGGCCTGACAGCCTTTCGCTGCACTTGCAGGAGGCGGAAGCCAAGGGTGTGGCAACGAGAATCATCGATCTGGCATCGTTCAGGGTGGACGTGGATACGCCGGAGGACCTGGCGGAGGTGCTGAGGTGGCCGGGGCTGGGGAGGACGAGGGGGTATGCGGAGTGGGTGGGGCTTGGGGAGAGGTTGGCGGGGCCCAAGGAGCCGCGGGCGAGGGCTGGCGGAAGTCCTTGACTACACGGTGGGGAGACCTTTTCACAACTCTCGATTCCGGGAGCCCCCGGTCTTGGGGGTCGTTTCATTTAAGGCGAAAAGCCCCGCCCCAGATTCCTCGCGGGGCATCGGAATGACAGTTTTACAAAGGTCTCATCATGACAAGGTGGTAATCAGGATAGAGGCAATCCCAGCCAATACTGCCCCTATAAGGCCGAAGTTGGCCCAGAGCAGCTTGTCCAGCTTGGATTCCAATTTGTCGATACGCCCCTCAAGCTGTCTCTGCCCTTCCACAAGCTGGCCTATGGTCTGGGCGAGGGGAATATCTACGGTGGCCATGATTGGTGCTCCTTAGCCGTGTTCCCCCATAGTGTAAATCCTCCTCGGCTATACTATCAAGTCCTGTTACCACAATGGCTTACTTTCTTTGCCGAAAACACGTTGGAAAGTTCCTAATCCTAGTCTATAGGTAGAATTTAATATAGTACCTGTTTGCTATTTTTGATTCCAAGACATTTCGGTATCCGGGAGTGCTTCAGTCAAGCACAAAGGCCCCCGTTCCAGCTTCCTCGCGGGGTATGGGAATGACGGCTATGGAAAGGTCTCGTGGCCGAGAATGACAACGACAGTTTAGTGGAGGGCGGGGGCGGGGTGGGGGAACGCACCCGACGGCTGGTTTTCCGGTGGGAAGCAGCGGTCGTGGCGGTGGTTGCGGCCAGCGTGGTCGGGCTGCTGCTGATCCCGGAGCCGACGTTCGACCGGGAGTATTTCGAGCGGGTCGGGTATCCGGGGCTTTTCCTGGTGACGTTGATGGCGAATGCGTCGATCATTTTGCCAACACCCGGATTTGTGGCTGTTGTCGTGGCCGGGGCAGTGCTGAACCCGTTGCTGGTGGCGCTGGTCGGGGCTCTGGGGATGACGATAGGGGAGCTGAGCGGCTACCTGGTGGGGAGGGCGGGGTCTACGATATCAAGGGGCAAAGGAGAGGATGAGAAATCGCGGTGGTCCCGGTGGTCAAATTGGAGCAAGAGGCTGGTGGGGCGGTGGGGGGTGTTGGGGATATTCGTACTGGCCGCGTTGCCGAACCCGCTGTTTGACATAGCGGGGATAGCGGCGGGGGCGGTGAGGATGGGGGTGGCGAAATTCCTGGCGGCAACTTTCGCCGGAAGGTTGATAAGGACATCGCTCTTGGCCTACTCTTCCGCCTACTCGGTAGATGCGATCATCGACTTCTTCGACTAAAGCGACGACTAAACATGCACGTACTGATACTTGCCCCATTCGAGGAGAATTGCCTGGAGCGGCTGCGCTCCAGCATGAAGGTAACCTACAAACCGTGGACCGAGTCCCGCTCGCTGTACGACCCGGAGGACCTGGCGGAGCTTATCAATGAATCGAGGATAGAAGCGGTGGTGGTGGAGGCGGACTTCGTGCTGGAGGAGACGTTCGAGGAGGCGCCGGGGCTGAAATTTGTCGGGATATGCCGGAACGCTACGACGCAGATTGACGTGGACGCGGCAACGGAGGCGGGGGTGGTGGTAGTGAGCGCTCCGGGCCGCAACACGAGGGCGGTGGCGGAGATGGTGATTGGGTTGATGTTCACGCTGGGCAGGGGGATAGTCGGGGCGCATGGGTACGTGGCGGGGGGTCGGTGGGAAGACCCGGTATCACCGTACCTGGACCTGAGGGGGGTGGAGTTGTCGGGCAAGACGCTGGGGCTGGTGGGGTTGGGGAAGATCGGGGGAGAGGTTGCGAGGATGGCGGGTGCGCTGGGGATGGGGGTGGTGGCGTCGGACCCGTACATCACGGCGGAGCAGGCTGGGGAGTCGGGGGCCAGACTGGTCGAGTTGGACGATCTGTTGAGGGTGTCGGATTTCGTGAGCCTGCACTTGCCAGCGGGCGCGGAGGTGCCGACGGTTATAGATGGTCGGGCGCTGGGGTTGATGAAATCGACTGCGTACTTGATAAATACGTCTACGCCGCAGGCGGTGGACCAAGCCGCGCTACTGGAGGCCCTCGGGGGTGGGGGGGTGGGGGGGGCAGCGCTGGATGTCCACGAGAGCCCACCGATACCGGCGGACCACCCGCTGCTGGCCCACGAAAACGTGATTCTAACCCCGCACGTGGGAGGGGCCACGGATGGGACGATTGCACGGCATTCGGAGATGATGATGGAGGCACTGGAGAGCTTTCAGCAAGGTAGGCGACCGCGCAACATCGTCAATCCAGAGGTGTGGAAGGGCGATGGGTGAGGGGTCGGTCCTGGCGCTGGATCTGGGGACAAGCAGCCTGAAGTGCGGGGTGTATTCGCTGGAGGGGCAGTTGAGGGCGGAGGCCCGGGGGCCGATGAGGTATTTCACGCCTCGGGAGCTCTCCGATATAGCGGTGGAGTTTGACCCGGAGGAGACCTGGGGTCTGGCCTGCGAGCTGGTGCGGGAGTGCCTTGAGAAGGCTGGATTGGGGAGTGGGGATGTGGTGGGGGTGTGCACGACCAGCCAGAGGGGAGGATTCGTGCTGCTGGATAGGGAGGGTGGGGAGGTGTACTCGGGGCCGAACAGGGACGTGCGGGCGTTCTTCGAAGGGATGGAGATAGACGGTCGGGTAGGGGAAGAGGTGTACAGGCTGACGGGGCACACTCCGTCGTTCCTGTTTGCACCGGCAAGGCTGGAGTGGTTGCGAACCAACACCCCGGAAGTTGCTGAAAGGGCTGCCCATGTACTGCCTTTGGGGGACTGGCTCGGGTACCGGCTGTCGGGGGAGGTGAGGGGGGAGGGGTCGGCGTTGACGGAAGTGGGGCTTTTGCCTTTATCGGATGCCGAGGAGCCTGAGTCGTTGCTAAATCTTGTAGACGTTGATTCGAGCTTGATGCCGGGGTTGTGCCGGGCGGGCGATGAGAGGGGCGAGGTGACACCGGAGGCGGCGAGGGCCACGGGGCTGGTGGAAGGGACTCCGGTGATTGTTGGGGGGCCAGATACGCAGTTGGGGCTGTTAGGGATGGGGGTAACGGAGCCGGGTGAGATGGGAATACTTGTCGGGTGGAGCGGGCCGCTGCAGATGGTGACCCGGGGGCCGTGCGTCGATGCGGAGCGGCGAACGTGGGTGGGGAGGCACGTGGTGGAAGGGAGGTGGGTGGTGGAGAGCACGACGACCGAGGCGGGTCGGGGGTTGGAGTGGATGGCGCAAACGCTGGGGATGGAGAGGGAACAGGTGGCATTTGAACCGGGGGGCAGCAACGTGGGAGGCAATTACGAGTCGTTTGCGTTCCTGGGGCCGAGAATCATGGACGCCAAAAAGATGGGGATGCAGATGGGGGGGGTGATGTTCCCGACGCCTGTTGGGCATACGGCGATTTCGCGGGAGGAGCTGGTGAACGGCACTCTCAAGGGACTGGCATTCGCAATCAAGGGGAACTTCGAGCAATTGGAGGATGTGTCCGCAATGGAGGCTTCCCGGGTGGGGCTGGGGGGAGGGGTGACGAGGGTGAAGGGGTTCGGGCAGCTGGTGGCGGACGTGCTGGGTCGGGAGATCTTGGTCGCGAGGGAGAGGGATGCGACGCTTCTGGGGGCGGCGATGTGCGCGGCGGTTGGCGTCGGGGCGTACAATAGTCTGCCGGAAGCGGCGGAGGGGATGGGGGGCGAGATGGAGCGGATCCAGCCGGACGGGGCTCGGGGGGAGGGGCTTGGGGAGGAGTACGAGAGGTGGCTGGAGCTTTACGAAAAACTAGACGAGATATCGGGAAGCATGTGATGAAATGGGAGTCGGAGAGGAAGACTGTAGTCGAGGCTGCGCAGCACCTGCTGCGGCTGGGGCTGGTCGCGGCGACTAGCGGGAACGTGAGCATGAGGCTGGAGGGGGGAGGGGAGGAGGGGCTGATCGCCATCACGCCGACCAGCATGGACTATGAGAAAATGACCGCCGAGGACATAGTGGTGGTGGACTACGACGTGGACGTGGTGGAGGGTGAGACGGTGCCATCGTCGGAGTCGTTGACGCACGTGGCGGTGTACAGGGCGCGACAGGATATCCAGGCGGTGATTCATACGCATTCCATCTACGCGAGCGTGCTGGCGGTGGCGGGGGTGGCGCTGCCTCCGGTCCTGGACGAGCTAGTGGCGTACCTGGGCGGAACGGTTGAGGTAGCGGAGTACGGGTTTCCGAGCACGGAGGACCTGGGCGAGAAGGTGGTGGAGGCAATGGGAGAGCGGAATGCGGCGTTCATTCGCCACCACGGGGTGGTGGCGGCGGGTCGGGACATGGTGGATGCACTGAGGGCGTGTGAACTGGTGGAGAGGGCGTCGCAGATATTCATACTGGCCCGGGGGTTTGGGGAGGTGGAGACGCTGCCGGATGAGATCGTGGAGGTGGAAAAGAGCATGTTCAGGATGAGACAGGGGACGGCGGAGTAGAGTGACTACAAGCCGTTCCGAAAAGGACAAGGCATGGTAACGATACCCGGTTTCCTCTTGCGCAGGCTTTATATCAAAGGGAGCCTGCAGAACACGGAGTCGGGGGTGAGCTTCCAGTTGAAGAACAGCCTGGGGTCGGGGTACGCGAAGGGGATGATACCAGTGACGCTGGACGGGGTGGAGTACCCGATGGAAGAGACGTTCTTCAGCCTGGAGGGTGATGAGACGGCGTTCTCGGAGGTGTCGGACGAGAAGCGGTTCACGATAGCGCTGAACAAGACGATAACCATCAACGTAAAGGGCGCCAAACTGGAGCCGGGGCAGCACAGGATAGCGCTGGGCTTCGTGGTGCCGGGGCTGGGGCAGCTGGGATTCGACGTGAAGGACCGGATCGGGGAGTAGGATAACCGGCTAGCGGTAGTCCTCCAGGTCCGAATAGCCCTGATCGGTGGCGGAGTAGTCGTAGGAGTAGGTGCGGTGGGGTTGGAGGCGGAGGAGGGCGATGCCCAAGGGTCGGGGTTCGGCGGCGATCTTTGCGCCGTCCTCATCACCGAGATACCGGGACAAGATTCCCTGACGCCTATCGAAGATGTCTTCGGTGATGATTTCGGCGGTGCAGTACATGACGAGGCCCTTGTGGGGCGGTTGTTTGTCGTCGACGCAGAAGGAGACCTCTGGGTCCCGAGCGATGTTGGCAACCTTCGCAACCTTTAGCTCTGTCGGGATCCAGATGAAGCCGTCTTCGTAGGCGTACCAGACGGGTGAGAGCTGAGGGCCGCCCTGGCGTCGGTTGACGCCGAGAACGCCGACGTGTTTTCCATCCAGGAACTCCCGGATTGCCTGTTCGCTCATTGTTGGAAGGGCCATTGCACTTGCCTTTCGTCGGACTAAGTATCAGTTACCGGAAGAGGTCTTTAATTGGGTCCATGACGAGGTCGGCGGCGCGGCCCTCGCCCAGGGGAACGCCGCTTCCCTTGATGATCGCCACAGGGCACCTTTCGAGCTTACCTGTGACCAGCTCTGCAGCGGAGGCGAGCTCATCGGCCTCGGCGACGACGGTGACCTTTAGCTCACGGCCGTCGTCATCCGTTTGGCCGACGTAATCCCGGAGGGGAACGAGGCCCGAGATGCCGATAGCAAGGTCAATTATGCCTCTACGCCACGGTCTGCCGATGCTGTCGGAGATGATGACGGCCAGTTGGCTTCCGGTCTCAGATTCCAGAGTGGTGCGTATTGCGTGGGCGGAGGTGTCGGGGTCTTGGGGGAGTAGGACTACGGCCTCTTCCAAACCGACGTTGGAGGCGTCGACGCCGGCGTTGGCACAGATGAGGCCGTGGCGGGTCTCGGAGATAATGAGGCCCTGGTCCATCTTGACGATGCGGCTGCTTTCGCCGAGTACGGCCTCGACGTGGCGGGGGTCTTTATCGAAGCGTCGGGCTATTTCAAGGGCGAGGGGGGAGGGGGTGATGGTGTTGAGGGGGACGACGCGGCCCTCGGCCTTGGAGACGATCTTCTGCTTGACGACCACCACGTCGCCAGGGTCAAGGGAGACGCCTGCGGTCTTTGCAGCATTCAAGATAATGCGAGCAACATCGTCACCTTCCTTGACCTCGGGGATGCCTGGGAGGCCGAGGACCTCAACCATGCTAACCATGCTCGTCGACCGGGGAGGGCCCTAGAGGCCGATTATCTTCACGGATGCGTGGGACTTGTAGATGCGGTTGATGTTGAGGATAAGGGTGGTGAAGTCTTCGACGTATCGGGAGTTGGCGAGACCTCCGCCGTTGACGGCGTGGATGCCCTCTATGTCCTCAGCGAGCTGCATAACGGAGGCCCGGGCTTCCTTGTTGCCGCCGCAGACTACGACGGAGCAGTCGATGGTCTCGTTGTGGTCCATGAGGGTCTCGGCGCTGAGGTTCTGGAAGGCAGAGACGACGGTGGCGTCGGGCAGGACGGCCTGGGCCTGCTCGGCTGCTGAACCCTCGTCGACGGGGATTGCGGTGATCTTGCCCTTGGCGAAAAGGACGGGAACGACGGTGTCGACTACGAGCTTGCCGCCGATGGCTTCGCGGAGGGCGGCGAGGATGTCGGCCTGGCCGGAAAAAGGAACGGTGATGATGACCACGTCGCCAGCGGCGACGGCGGGCTCGTTTTCCAGGCCGGAGGCCTTGCCGACGTTGGGGCCAATCTTGTCAGCGGGGACGGCGGCCAGCATTTCGGTGAGTTTATCGGCGGCGCCCGAGGCTCTTTCGGCGGAGCGGGAGCCAATGACGATATCGTGGCCAGCGAGGAGGAAACGGAAAGCGAGGCCGAGACCCTCGGGGCCGGTCCCGCCGATGAAAGAGAGTATCAAGTGAAGCCTCCAGGGTGGATTGGTGGGTCGGGGTCATTATACGGTCGGGGGTGGGGGGCGCGCCATACGATGCGCGGGCTTGGCAGTCGGGAGAGTCGTTAGTTCATTTAAGGTGGGGGAAGGGGGAACCCTCACCCCCTTCATCCCCCTCTCCCTTAGGGCCAATAAGGGAGAGGGGGAGAGAAGAACAGAGGGCCACGTGGGTGCTACGCACCCACGTGGCCCTCTAGTTCAGTACTAGGGAGAGGACATAGGACACCACCCCAGATTCCTCGCGGGGCATCGGAATGACAGTGTAATGGGCGTTGGCTGGTGGTTGCAGCCCAGCGCTGGAGGAGGGGATCACCCTCACCCTCACCCTCACCCCAACCCTCTCCCTCGACGGGAGAGGGGGTAGTACTTCTTCCCTCGGCCCAGCCCCGGGGGTGGATTCCCGATCGGAGTCGGGAATGACGGTATGGGTTGAGGGAAAGGGTGCCTGCGATTCCTCGCGGGGCTTCGGAATGGGAAAAGGGGAGTCGGGGGGTTAGGCACTAGATTTTCTCAGTGGAGCCACTTGAGGACGCGTTCGATTTCTCTGCCGGTGAGGCCCTTGGTGCGGGCGAAACGGGGCATGTTCCACCAGTAGCCCATGATGGTGTCGGACCAGTTGGGGCGCTGGGCGGGAGGCCAAGAGTCGGGGTGGGGGAGGCCGAGGGCGTGGAGGACTTCGTGGAGGAGGGCAGCGGTCTGGCCGGTGCGGGAGCGGGCGTTGTCGGGCCAGGAGTCGCCGAGGAGGGCGGAGGCGGCGTTAGGGGCGGGGTAGGAGCAGAGGGCCTCGATGCAGATGTCGCCGAGCATGGCGTAGCCGGGGGTCGACTCAGTGTAGGAAAGGCCGCCCGCGTAGCCCCCCATTCCCCTCACGAGGCCCAGATAGACGTATTCCCTGTTTAGGGGCTTGTGCCTCTCCAGGAGTTCGCGTTTCAGTGCTTCGATACCCTGCTCACGCCATTCAGAGATTGAAAAACGGGAATCGAGGCGTTCCAAGGCGTACCAGGGTAATTCGATACCAAGAACATCGTTGAGCCACGCCCTCGCGGTGTAAATTGAGGTCAATAGCCGTTCGTCGGGAATCCTGATGGGCCAAGTCATGTAGTAGGTATCCGCCCCAACGGGAATGGGACTACCTACAGGTTCACGGTCAAGGTCGTCGGGATAGATTAGAAGGACTACGACGTTGCGGTTGAGTACGGGGGTCTCGGGCGGGGGGGGAGGGGGGCGACGGAACCTATTTAGGACGAAGTCCAGGAAGCCCAGAAGGGATACCTCCCCACGCGAAGTATGATAGAATTATAACCCCCAGCCGAAACACTACCTGTGTAGGTGGCGGAGGGCCCCACAGCCCAAGAAAAGGGACTCTTTGGAGGAAATCAGGGGTAGGAGGGTAAGATGCCGGCTATAACGATCCGAGGACTAATTGGAAGCGGCGCGTACATAATCGCGCCTGAAGTGGCGCGCGTGATGAACGTGCGCTACGTGGACCGACAGATTCTAAGCGAAGTGGCGCGTCACCTGGACACCTCCGTGGAAGAGGTGGCGGACATAGACCACGTGCCGTGGGGACTGAGAGGACGGATAGCGAAGGAGCTGGGCAGGGCATTCGAGCAGATCTCTGCCGGGCCGGTGGCGCCGTTCGATCTCGGGCCTCACTACGTGCCGACGGGCGACGTGCTCACGGAGGAAAAGTACGCAAACGCGCTGGAGTCGGTGATACACGACCTGGCGGAAGGCGAGAGTGTCGTGCTGGTGAGTCGGGGGGCGCAGCTAGTGCTGAAGGACCACCCGGGTTCGCTGCACATCTTCCTGCACGCGCCGCTGGAGGTGCGCATCCCGAGGGTCATGGACTACTTCCACATCTCCCGTGAGGATGCAGAAGCGAAGGTGGAGGAGATGGACAAGGCCCACAAGGCCTACATCAAGAAGTATTTTAAGGCCGACTTCGAGGACATGGAGCACTATGACCTGGTGATCAACACCCGGAAGATCAGCCTTCGGGAAGCGATCCACATCATCATTTCGCTGGTGAACCAGAAGCAGGAAGCGGAGATGGCGCAGGCCTAGTCCGTCGTCCCAAAATCACAACTGAATATGTCCATACAACCAGCCCCGAGAGAGTTCTCGGGGCTGGTGAATTTACAGGGGACTTTGGAGGAAGCTAGAGGATTTGCATGAACTCGGTCTCAGGGACTACGACGATGGCACTGCGGGAGTCGGCGGCAACGGCGCGGTCGTAGTCATCCCAGTCGGGGTGTTGTTGGCCCGCGGCGGCGACATAGACGTCGCGAAGGACTTGCCTGAGCTCCTCGGGGGCGGTGCGGCCGGGGGAGTAGAGCCGGGCCGTGCCCTGGAGAACGACGTAGCCCCACCAGTCGGGCTGGGAGACGAGGATTGAACACCTCGGGTCCCGGCGGAGGTTGGCGAGTTTGGCCGGGACCCCCGAAACGGTGAATGCCACGCCGTCACCGTAGAGGCCGCAGGTGACGATGCTCATTTGAGATGCGCCATTCATGCGGTAGGTGGTGATGACGGCGTTATGGTTATTGGCCAGGAACTGCCTGACGTTGTCGGAGAGCATGAGGATCCCTATTCGATGTAGGCGATGCCTTCGATCTCGACGAGCCACTCGGGCCTGGCGAGGGCGGAGACAACGATGGTGGAGTTGGCGGGAGGGTTGTCACCGTAGGTTTCTTCCCGGGCGGCGCTGACGGCGGCGTACTGGTCAAGGTCAGTGATGTAGGTGATTGTCTTGACCATGTTGGCGAGGCTGCCGCCGTGGGCACGGCAAAGGTCGTCGAGGTTCTTGTAGATCTGCTTAAGCTGGGTGGCAGCATCATCGCCGACGGTGTTCATGTCGTTATCCAGGGCAATCTGGCCTGAGATGTGGACGGTATTGCCAATCTTGACCGTGGCGCTGAGGCCCTTCAGGTGGTAGACATTGTCCGGGTTAACTCTCTCGATGGGCATGATGGTCCTCCTTGAGCGGTTTCGGCTGTGTAAGCATTATACAGCGGAGTCGGGGGTGGGCCGGGGGGTGAAGGAGTCCATTACCTGGCGGGCCATACGGTAGTCACGGGCACCGCCGGGGT
This sequence comes from Dehalococcoidia bacterium, assembly GCA_965207225.1. Taxonomy (GTDB): domain Bacteria; phylum Chloroflexota; class Dehalococcoidia; order Plut-88900; family Plut-88900; genus Plut-88900. The sequence goes on along the minus strand of CBDBLV010000005.1, from coordinate 546,150 downwards.
AGATGGGTGGTATTAGGTAGACGCAGCGGATGCCCAGTCCGAGGAATTTTCGTATGGTCTCGACGGCTATCTCTACGCCTGCGCCTTCGTAGTCAATGCGATGGCTCAGGGAGTCGGGGGTGGGGGTGAAGGAGATGCCGCCCTTAACGAGGACCTGGATGCCAAAGAATAAGGGGACGGAAGGGCCGAGGTGAGATAGGATGTCTTCAGCCGCCCCAAAATCGAAGGTGGGTTGAATGAGGAGGAAGTCGGCACCGGAGTCAATCTTGAGTCGGGCGAGTTCAGTTTCTTTTTCAACGCCTTTGGAGAGGTCGGCGACGGCGCCTACACAGAAATCCCAGCACGGCCTCTTCAACTCTCGGATAAGTTCGGTGGGTGTAAAGCGTTCGGTGTCGGCAGAGTCAGCGACCCCGCGGTCGGCGTCTCCTTGCAGGACGACCAGGTTTTCGAGGCCGAGGTCTCGCGAGCGGGCGAGTTTTTCGAGGAGCTTCGATTTGCTGGTGTCCCTGGTGGCGAGGTTGAAGGCGACCTCGGTACCGGTGCGGTCATGGATGAGGTGGGAGGCGGTAACGGGGTCGGGGCGGGTGGGGTGGGGTGCGAGGTAGGGGACGCTGAAGATGTCGGGTGCGAGGGCGGAGGTCTCGATGGGCCAGTTGGGGGAGGGGTTGCGGGGCGGGGAGAAGTCGCACATGAACACGGGCCTAGTCCCCGAAGCGGAGACTATGTCCGTGACCTGAGTCATGCGGGGTAGTCTAGCCCATTTCCTTCATGCGCCGGGCGGCTTCGATCCTGTCTTTCTCCTCCTCCTTGGCAGCCCAGTTGAAGAAGATGATGCCGGCGGCAGTAACGAAGATAAGGAAGCCCGGGAGCTTCATGATGACTCCGCCGATCTGCTGGTCTGCTGCAGTGGAGATACCCCAGATCTCGGGGGCGTTGGCGTAGGTCTCGTAGAGGGTGCCATCGGCGAAGGTGATGAGGGCGCCAACGATAGCCGGGGGTATGGAGAGGATGAACATATAGAGGACCTGGGCACCGTAGGGGAGTCGGGGGAGCTCTTTCATGGGGCTGAGGACGGGCCACCACATGATGACTCCGGTGGCGATGAAGGTGAGGTGCTGGATGATGTGGACGGTGATGCTGTTGAGGCCGGCTTCGTAGACGGCGGGGACGTGCCAGATGGCAAAGACGACGTTGAAGAGGAGGGCGGCGAGGACGGGGAAGGTGAGGACTTTCACGACCGGGTAGACTCCGGGAAGCTGAAGGATGGGTCTCAGCATCCATCCGGGCGTGCCGAGGAGCATCAATGGGGGCCCCACCAGCACCAAGAAGAGGTGCTGAATCATGTGGGCGCTGAAGAGGTAGTAATCGGAGAGGGGGTCGAGGGGGGAGTAGAGAGCGAAGAAGATGGACCAGAGGCCGACGGTGAAGAGGACTATTCGTCGGGTGGGGACATCGGAGGAGCCGGGAAAGCGGTGTCGGAGGGGGCCGACGGAGAGGAGGTAGACGACTTCGAGGAAGAAAACGGCGGCGACGACGCTGATATCGCCGCCCCAGTCGAGCCATGAAAACTCGGGGGTGAAATCGACTTCAACCGGCAAGAATCACCTCGGGAGTCAAGAGCGGGAGGCCAAAGGGCACACTACAAAGCGTAGCCTAAGTGCCCAGAAGTTGGAAGAGGGCGAGGAGCGCGAAGAGAGCCGCGGCGGCAAGGGCCAAGCCTCCCAAAAAGAGGCGGGAGAACAGGATGTCATCAAACTTCAAGTGCATGTAGTACATGATGACGATGGCGAACTTCACGCCGGAAAGGACAATGAAGACGAGTATGAAGAGGAGCCTGTTGAATTCGAGGTAAAAGACGCCAAACTCGATGAGGGTGATGATGCCAAGGATGATGGCGATCGTAATGTAACCCCGAATGGTAGGGTGATGGCCTTCCTCCTCGGGGGAGTGGGCGGGGGCGTCGGCGGTTTTGAGGGCGTCGTCCTGCATTCGCTTGGCTCTACGTTATGGCGTACTCAGCGTTCCTATACGAAGGGGACATGGGAGACCAGTTGGGAGAACATGGCGTGGCCATCAGAGGCTTCAGTACCGGCTGGGGCGTCGTTGGCGCCGAGGAGGTAGACGAGGGTGAAGATGATGATCCAGACGATGTCTACAAAGTGCCAGTAGAGACCGGCAATCTCGACTCTGAGGGAGTCTTTCTGGGTAAGGGAGCCGTTGAGGTTCTGGCCGAATAGGGACACGAGCCATATCACGCCGCCGGTGACGTGGGCACCGTGGAAGCCTGTCAATATGAAGAAACTAGTGCCGAACAGGTTGGTCGTCGGGGACAGGCCGTAGTGGACGTAGAACTCCCGGAACTCGAAGACCTGGAAGCCCAAGAAGACAGAGCCGAGCAAGGCAGTACCGAGAACCCAAACGCGGAAGCCTCTGTTGTCGCCTCTCCTGATGGAGTAGAGGGTCATCACCATCATAAAGCTGCTCATGAGCAGTACGAAGGTACTGACCGTGGTTACCGGGACGTCTATTACGTCGGCGGGGTAGGGGCCAACGAGGCTCTGGTTGCGGTAGACCAGGTAGGTGGAGATGAAGGTGCCGAAGAAGAGGCACTCGGAGCCGAGGAAGGCCCACATTGCAAGCTTGCGGTTGTCAAGCCCGGTGTTTGTGGGGTGCTCTTCGGGATGATGGGTTGCAGCTACCTGGGCCAAAAGGGTTCTCCGTTAGGTTTCCTGATTAGTGGTGGTCGTCCTTGGATACGGGCTCGGCGGCCCAGGCGTAGAGGCCCACGACGGCTATGACCACGCCGATGGCGCTAAACCACGGGCCAACGACGAAGAGAGCACCTGCAATACCGAATCCTACGGCGACCACGAGGGGCCAGTACGAGGGGTCGGGCATGTGGATCTCGGGGTGGTCTTCCTCTTCAGCTTCGTTGTAGAGCTGGGCGCCTGGGGCGTCGGACCTTTCGATGGGGACTGCGCCCTCGGAGTCGTGGCCGTACTTGAGATCCCAGGCCGGCTCGCGGCTGTGGACGGTAGGAATTTCGACGAAGTTGTAGTGGGGGGGCGGGGAGGCGATGGTCCATTCGAGGGTACGTCCGTCCCACGGGTCAGCGCCGGCCCTTTCACCCTTCTTAAGGGAGCTGAAGACGTTGTGGAGGAAGATGAGGAAGGAAGCGGCGAGGATGAATGCCCCAACGGTCTGGAGGAGGTTGTAGGCTTCGAAGCCGGATACGGCGGAGTAGGTGTAGACCCTGCGTGGCATTCCCACTAGGCCGAGGATGTGCATGGGGAAGAAGGTCAGGTTAGCGCCAAGCATGAGGAGCCAGAAGTGGAGCTTGCCCAGATTGTCGTTGAGCATGCGGCCAGTCATCTTGGGGAACCAGTAGTAGATGCCTGCGAGGATGCCCATGATGCTGCCGCCGAAGAGGACGTAGTGGAGATGGGCGACGATGTAGTAGGTGTCCTGCTGCTGGGCGTCGGCGGGGGGTGAGGCGTGGGTGACGCCGCTCAGCCCGCCAAGTATGAACATGGCGACGAAGCCCACGGCGAACAGCATGGGCGTGGAGAAGCGGATAGAGCCTCCCCACATTGTCCCCATCCAGTTGAATATCTTCACGCCGGTCGGGACTGCGATGAGCATGGTGGTAATGGCAAAGACCGAGTTGGCCACGTTGCCAAGACCAACGGTGAACATGTGGTGGCTCCAGACGCCCCAGCCCATGAAGCCGATGACGATACCGGAGAAGATTACGAACTTGTAGCCGAACAGGGGCTTCCGGGAGAAGGTAGGGATTATCTCCGAGACTATGCCCATGGCAGGCAATATGAGGATGTACACCTCCGGATGGCCGAAGAGCCAGAAGACGTGCTGCCAGAGAACAGGGCTGCCACCGGCGGTGGTATCGAAGAAGTTGGTGCCGAAGGTCCTGTCGAATAGGATCTGGATCAGGCCGACCGTTATTACGGGCATGGCCGTTATCAAGAGGAACGATGTTACCAGGGTCATCCAGACGAACGGTGGCATCCGCATGAGGGACATGCCGGGGGCGCGCATATTGATAATGGTGACGGCGAAGTTAAAGGCACCGGCCAGGGAGGAAACTCCAAGAATGATGAGTCCCAGGGCGTAGAAGGTCATGCCCTGGCCCTTGGTGAAGGGTTCCTCAGTGAGGTTGGCGTAGGCGAACCACCCGGTATCGGGGGAGCCGAGGCCGGAAATGAAGCCGCCGTTGAGGAGCAGGCCGCCGAAGAGGAAGACCCAGTAGCTCAGGGCGTTAAGCCTGGGGAAGGCAACATCCCGGGCGCCGATGGCAAGGGGTACGACAATGTTGAAGAAGGCGACACTCATGGGCATGACGCCCAAGAAGATCATGGAGAGAGCGTGCATGGTGAACATCTGGTTGAAGGTGCTGGGATCAACCAGGGTGCTGTCGGGGCGGGCGAGCTGGGTGCGGATGACGAGGGCTTCGATGCCGGCGCCGAAGAAGAAGATGATGGAGGTGATGAGGTAAAGGATGCCGATCCGCTTGTGGTCGACGGTGGTGATCCAACTCCAGGCAATGTCAAGTGTCCTGGACCTGGCGGTTGCGCCCTCTATTACCTTGTCTACGGTTACCAAAATGAAGCCTCTTGTGGGTCGGGACTCAGATTATATTAACTTTCGACAGGCCTCTCAAGAAAACTAGTTGAGTGTCAGAAGGTACTCGATAACGTCCGCTACTCCCTGCGGGCCGATGGTCTCGATGAAGTTGGGGGGCATGAGATCAGCCGGGAAGCCTTCGACGATATAGGAGTTGGTGTCGAGCAGGGACTGGGTTATGTACTCCCTGGCAGACATACCCGGGATGCGGGTACCGGCCAAAGTTGCGATGCCCTGCTGAGTGGGGCCCAGTCCCACGGAACCGTCGAGGGAGTGGCAGGTGACGCAGGTGAGGGGAGTAGAGGTCTGGAAGACCTCGGCACCGCGGGCAGCGTCACCCGGTGGGAGCACCACGGGTGTGGGGCTGGGCGCGGGCGTCGGGGTTGGGGCGAAGGGGTCCGGGGTGGGAGTTGGGGGAACGGAGGCGGGGTCGGGGGTGGGGGTTGGCATGGCCTCGACGGAGGGCCGGAGGGTAAGGAGGTATGCGGTGAGCTGCTTGACCTCTTCGTCGGTCATGGTCTGGGTCGGGTCGTTGTAGACGGCGGCCAGCTCGGACATACGGTTGCCGGGCTTGAACTCCTCGGGGTTGCTGAGCCAGGACTCGAGGTTTGATTGAGTCAGAGGGGCGATTCCAGCGGCCATGGTGGTGCGGGTGGCGAAGTGCTTCAGGTTCGGGCCCGGGACAACGTTGTTGCCCTCCATGAACTGGTTTCTCTGCTGTTCCCGCACCTCCAGGGTGGTGGCGGAGTCCTTGTTGTGGCAGAGGACGCAACCCTTGCTCAAGAAGACGGCCTGGCCGAGAAGGGCATCGCCGGTGGGCTGCTGAGGAGGAGCGTTGTATGCCAACTTCCAGTGGTCGTAGTCGTCCCATTCGTGGGCGATGACGACGAACTTCATGTCGGCGTGGGCAAGGCCGCAGAACTCGGCACAGCGGCCTTCGTAAATACCCGGTTCGCTGGCCATGAACCAAGTCTTGTTTATAACGGTAGGCACGACGTCGAGCTTGCCGGCGAGGTTGGGAATCCAGAAGCTGTGGATTACGTCGTCGGAGAAGAGGTCAACGTCTACCCGGGTGTTGACGGGGATGTGAAGCTCGTTGGCGGTCTCTATTTCGTCACCGGAATAGCGGAACTCCCACCACCACTGGTGTGCACGAGCGGTAATGTGCATCCGGGGCACGGTTATTTCGTCACCGACGGATGCGGCAGGAACGACAAATCGGGCCTGTTCGACGGTGACCTCGTTGGAGGGGTCAACGACTTCATCGACGACGTTGAGGGTGATGTCGTAGTCGCTGGAAGAGGAGGTGTTGAAGATGACGAACAGGGTCGGGATTGCGACACCGATGAGTACGATTGTGGGGGCGATGGTCCAGGCGATTTCGAGCTTGGTGTGGCCGTGGGTCTGTTTTGGAATCGCCTGGCCCGGGCGCCGGCGGTAGCGGAAGGCGCTATATATGAGAGCACCTTCGACGACTACGAAGACGAGGGCGGCGAGGGCGAAGATAATCCAGAAGAGCTCCAACTGACGCTGGGCGACTTCGCCTTTGACTTCAAAGGTGGACTGGTCGCCACAACTGGCGAGGAGGAAAAGGAAAGCGAGAAGAAGGGCGGGTAGGAGCGTCTTCCTGATTAGGCCTGGAGCCAATATGGGGACCTTTCGCGAGACGGGTGTCGGGGGTGGGCGCGTTGTCTGTAAAAATTTTCACTAGGGAGGGTAGCAGAGATGGAAAAAGGCGTCAAGAGTTTTTTGGGGTGGGAGGGGGCATGAGGCAGGGAGCTTTCTACGTGCTGCAGGTCAGAGGGTGGAGGGGTGTGGGGGAGCTCACCAGGCGGGGTCCGCGGCAAGCCGAGGAAGGATTGGGAGGAGAGTGTCTAATGCTCTGGGGCACGGGGGCTATGCTATAATTTGCCAGTTGTGCAATCCTGCACAAACGGACTTTAAGGCGGAAATCGGGACCTACCCGGCGAGGGTTGGCCAGCCAAGACTGAGGCCAGTTGGTCGCACAGACGGTCACCACGAAACCGATGCCGAAGCGAGCCGGACGGGGCCTAAGGGCCTGGTCGCTGACCTCCGTCATATTCCTGCTAGGGCTGATCATCCTGGGTGGAGTTGTGCGGATCACGGACTCGGGGCTGGGGTGTCCGGACTGGCCATTCTGCTATGGAAAGGTCCTTCCTCCGGCGGAATTCAAGGCCATAGTCGAGTATTCCCATCGCTTTGTTGCGGCGATAACCGGGTTGATAGTGGTTGGTACGGGGGTGACGATCTGGCGGTCGCATCGAGAGGACAGGCGGCTGACGACGGCCTTCGTGCTGGCGTTCATGTTGCTGGTGATCCAGGTGATCCTGGGGTGGGTGACGGTGAGGACGGAATTGAACGAGTGGCTGGTTATGGCGCACCTGACGGTGGCCGAGTCCCTGCTGGCGATGATGCTGTTGATAACGGTGGTCGGGTGGGCGGGGTCCAAGGGGGACCGTGAAGAGAGCCCCACTCAAATGTCGAAGACGGCGCGCAACACGTTCATTGGAGCACTGGTGTTGATGCTGGGCGTTATGCTGAGTGGGGCCTATACGCAGGCGACAGGGGCCACGGGTGCCTGCGGGGATTCTTGGCCTCTGTGTGCGGGGTCGATCTTTCCGGACACGTTCCTTACAGGGGTGCACATGGGACACAGGCTGTTAACCATAGTTGCCGTACCTGTGCTGGTGGCTGCGGCGCACCAGGCGTACAACCTTCGGGGTCGGGCGCCGGTGTTGAGCCAGATAGCGACGCTGTTCATAGCGCTTTTCGTGGCGCAGATAGTTGTGGGGGGGATCAACGTGATGGTCGGGTTCCACCGGGCCACTAACGTGATGCACGTTGCTGTGGCTACTTTCGTGTGGGCCGCCCTGGTATTAATGGTGGCGGTGGCCTACCTAAACAAGAGCGGCGGAAGCGAGGTGCGGGATGCTGGTTGAGCAGGAAGTCGGGGGGCGGGGCAGGGTTGTGTCGACGGTACATGACTACATAAGCCTGACCAAGCCGAAGATCATCTCACTGCTGCTGGTGACTGCCCTGGGGGGGATGTTTCTTGCGGAGCAGGGGATACCAGCCGGATGGTTGATACTGGTGGTGCTGGCGGGGGGCTCGCTGGCGTCGGGAGGGGCGAACGCACTGAACCACTTCCTGGAACGGCACTCCGACCAGAAGATGACTAGGACACAGAAGAGGCCTGTGGCGTCTCAGCGGATCATGGCGTGGCAGGCGATGGCGTTCGGGGTCGTGCTCAATGCGGCGGCGTTCGCGGTGCTGGCCGTGTGGGCCAACCTGTTAAGTGCAGCCCTGACGCTGGGTGCGACGGTGTTCTACGTGCTGGTGTACACGGCGTACCTGAAGAGGCGGACGCCACAGAACATTGTTATCGGCGGGGCTGCGGGGGCGGTGCCGCCGATGGTCGGGTGGGCGGCGGTGACAGGTGGGCTGGACCTGGAGGCGCTTTATCTCTTTGCAATCATATTCTTCTGGACACCGGCCCATTTCTGGGCCCTGGCACTGCTTATACGCAACGACTACGCTCGGGCGGATATCCCGATGCTGCCCGTAGTCCGGGGCGTGAAGGAGACTACCTGGAACATCCTGCTCTACAGCTTCCTGACGGTAGCCCTGACGATGGTGTTCTTCACAACGCAGGCCGTGGACTGGCTGTATCTCTACATCGCTGCGCCCCTAGGGGCGATGTTCATCTTCCTAGCGGTGAAGCTGTGGCGGGACGAGCAGGCGAGCCGGGCGAAGACGGCGTACTTGTATTCCCTCCTGTATCTTGCGGGGCTTTTCACGGCGATCATGCTGGACAGCACGATTGCGATTTGAGTCGGGGATGGGGTGGGTGGAGAGAGAGTCGTCCAAGAACCTATGGAGGTACAAGGGCCAGCTATTCGCGGCCCTAGCGGCCGGGTTTCTCCTAGTTATCCTGACTGCGTGTTCGTCTCCTGAGCCGACGGCTACGCCCGAGCTTTCCATTCCCGCGCCGACGTGGGAACTGGAGAGCCATACCGGGGAGTCGCTTAGCAGCGAGGACCTGAGGGGCAAGGCGTACGTGGTGAACTTCACGTGGACGAACTGTCGGGACACGTGCCCTACGCTGTCCCTGCAGATGGCGCTGCTGAGGGACAGGCTGGAGGAAGAGGGATTGCTGGGGGAGAGGGTTGTGCTGGTATCGATGTCATTCGACCCGGAACGGGATACGGTTGAGAGGTTGAGGGAGTATGCGAGGCTCTTCGGGGCGAGGGGAGGGGAGTGGGACTTCTTGACGGGGCCGGCGGAGCAACTGGACAGGATAATCACGCGGGGGTTCCGGGTGTCGTACAGGCCATTCACGCCAGAGCGGGGTGGTATGTCTGCCCTGGAAGATGATCTGGCGCCGAGCCTGGAGTCGAACCCGGGGGACCCTTCGCTATCCGACTTTCTCGGGGGGGAGGGGGTGGGGGACTTCCTGGAAATCGACGACTCAATAGACTTCGACCATCAAAACGTGTTCGTGCTGGTGGACGGCGAGGGGAACATACGGAGCTACTATCTCGGGGTATTCCTGGACAGGGACGAGGTGATCGAAGACATCAACGGACTATTTTGATGGGGCGGTCCCGGGCCTAAGTTCCAGAATGTATGAGGGAGCGGTGCGAGGAATTCGGCATTTGTGCTATATTTCACTCATTGACTTATCCCAGGCCATGAATTAGGCTTTTAGCCGTTCTTGCGCAGGACTTGGAGGACAGAAACAGCCCTTGTTTAACTTGACGCTGAAAGCACTGTTACTAGGCGGAATAATTGGAGTTATAGCGGCGGTGGCGGTCCCCATTTCCGTTCTGGCGAACCGGGACAGGGGAGCAGGGGACCCGGATGTTTATGCAACTGCAACCCCCGTCCTGCGAGCAATGGAGAGCGGCACCCTGGCGGAGGAGCCGGATGATTCGGCGCCTGCCGAGGTCGCGGAGGATGAGTTTGAGGGGAGTGACGGGGAGCGGGTGTTCAATACGGCGTCTCCGATTACTTGCACGACCTGCCATTCACTGGACGGGACGGTTGGCCTGGGCCCGAGTTTGCGGGGTATTGCTGAAACTGCGGGAACCCGGATTGCGGGGATAGGTGCGGAAGAGTACATCCGGCAGTCGATCATCGACACGAATGCGTACATTGTCGATGGGTTCCCGGAAAGCTTGATGCCGGTGAACTTCAGCGAGACGCTGACGGCGGAAGAGCTCGAAGCGGTTATTGAGTATCTGCTAGAGCAGTAGGCGGGGTCGGGTCTTTTTCCCGAGTATTTGGTACCGGATGTCTGCGCGCCCTCAGAGGACTTTGCGAGGTTTCCTGAGTTGTGGCGGAGGTCCAGGTTGGATGAGCTATCCGTTCAGGAGCCCCGCCCCAGATTCCTCGTGGGGCATCGGAATGGGAAGGAAGGGTGAGATGGAAGGAGGGGATGGGGTCAGGGTTGTTGGAGGCGGTCGATTTCACCTTCGATGCGGGCGACTTCCAAATAGTCTTCTTCGCAGAGGCGGTAGCAGCGCTCGGTGTAGAGGGCTGAGAGTCGGCCGGCGAGGATGCCGGGCGTAAGGGCCGCCTTTATGAGCTCCTGTATGCGGAACTTTTCGTCGAGGTGGCGGCCGAGGGCCTCCATGCGGGAACGGAGCTGGTCGGCGGAGGACTGGTCGTTGCCTTCGATGGCGTAGCGCATGGAACCCGTCAGCCTGGAAAGCTCTCCGAGCTTGTCCTTGTCGGACATGAGAGGGATGAGCAGGTCGTCCACGTCGCCTTCGGAAGAGGGGGGCTCGAGTTCGGCGAGGGATTCAGGGATGGGGGGACGGCTGTTATAGAGCCGCAGGTAGTCCTGGGCGGCCTCGCTGGTGGTGAGGAGCATTCTTTCGACTTCAGAGGCGTTGACGGCGCCGCCGTTGATCAGATCATCGTCGCGGGAGGCGGCGAGGGCTTCCAGGTAGGAAAGGCTCTCCACGCGCTCGGGGACGGGAGGGAGGGGTATGGCGGATACGCTATCCATATCGGAGAGGGAGACGTTGGAAGCGAACATGGGGGGCATGTACTTGGCAAGCTCTATCTTGATGGGAGGCACGACGAGGTAGGTGGCATAGATGGAACCGGCGTCTTCAGTGTTGGTGAAGAAGAGGAGGGCGTGGCCGGTAGGGTTGTCAGGGTCGCCGCTGTGGAAATCGAGAGTCATGGGGAAGTGGAGTTACGTTAAGAGGGGAATCAACCGGCGCGGGCGCGGCGGCGGGTCTCGATCATGTCAGCGGCGGACTCAATGATGGCGGGGGTAAGGAGCAACGCCGAAACGACGGCGGCGAGGACGGCCATGGAGGTCAACTCGATGTCGGCCTGGGCAGCCCGGAGGATGACGGTCACGGCAAAGAAGGTCACGGCCATGAGGCCGAATATCTTGAGTTTGCTCTCTCTCAAATAGAGGAAGCCGACGGTAGCAAAGGCGAGGGTGACATTGACGAGGGATATGGTGCCGTCGAGGTGGTGGAGGGAGTCGGTGCGGCCACCGAAGAGGCCACCGGCACGTTCCTGAACGACGAGCCAGGTAATCATGACGGGAATAGGCAACAGCATCAAGGAAGCGAGGGTCCAGTTCCGCTTTGCGACCTTGAATGTGGTGGAGCCAAGGATCCAGGAAGAGAAGGCTAAATAGAGAAGGAGACCCGACAGGGCCAAGGGATCGGGGGCGGGGCCTGTGCCTGCAAGGGCCTGGTACATCTGGTGGAAGATGGGTGCAGCGAGGTAGGCGCCCAGGGCCAGGGGCACGAGGGACCAGCCCGCCCAAGGATAGAGCCAGCTAGGCTTCCCCTGCCACCAGCCGTAGAGGGTGACCATTACGATGGGCAGAAGAAGGAGAGGGGACCAGAGCCAGCTGGACCAGCCGCCCATGGCGAAGAGGATGGCGATCAACAGATAGGGGAGGGCGGCTACACCCATTTCGGCGAGGCTGGTCTTGCGATGGGACTCGTAGAGGAGCCGGGCGAGGGCCCTGGGCCTGCCGAAGGAGTGTATGGCGCGAGATATGGACTCCTGGCGCGACAGGCCGGAGGTCTCTCCCTCCTCGGAGCGCTCCAACAGGTGGGACCTGAGCTCCCTGATAATGTGGTTGGAGCGTTCGGGGGCGAGGTTGAGGTGGCGCCTGACCTCGTCGAGATATTGATCCAGCTGTGGATTGGGACTCATAAGAAACAGACCGTCAGGCTGTGGGGTCAGGGGTGGGGGAGGGGCTGATTATCCTGTCTACGGCGCTGGAGAACTGCTGCCACTGTTTACGGCGGTTTTCCAAGACCTCGGCGCCGCGCTCGGTAAGGGCGTAGTAGCGGCGCTCCATACCCCTTACGGAGACCCACTCACCCTTAATAAGACCTTCCTCTTCGAGGCGGTGGAGGGCAGGGTAGAGGGTGCCCTCCTTGAAGCGAAGCTCCCCCTCTGTGCGTTTTTCGATCTCCTTGATGATGCTGTAACCGTACATGGGGGACTCGCCGACCAGGGCAAGGAGGAGGGAGTCTGTGCTTCCCCTGAGGAGATCGCTGATGTAGTCGGTGGGTCGGGCTCCGTTTCGTCTTCGAATTACCATAGCAGGCGCTCAGTCCTATCTGTAAGTTCTGCCACCCCCATTCTATAGCGAGAAGTCGGGTCGGTAAACCACCTGCGCCTTGTGTCGCCTGAAGGGCCTCCATATAATTCCTCGGAAGAGGGGCGAGACCATGGCTAGCAACTCCCGAACAGACGGCTACATGGAGCGGGCAGACGCCACGCTTGGGGAGGCTGCGGCCCGGCTGAAGGAGCTGCTTCAGGAGGCGGCCTCACGGCTGGACCCCTTTCCGACCTTCTACGGGAGCCTAACGGTGCGGGCGATAGAGGCGGAGCCACCGGAGGGGCAGTCATCGGACCTGGGCTGCGTGGTGGTGTGTCCGGATGGGGAACTGTACGAGCTGGAAGTAGGGTTCAACCCCTCGCCGTTCGGGTTTTCGACGAACATGGAGCGGGAGGAGAAGCTAACGAAGCTGGACCTACCAACCCTGACGTATATCTCCTACGCACACAGCGCCCTGTCGGAAGTCAGCAAACTGCTGGCGAGATCCGGCAGGACGTAGGCCCTACCGTCCGGAAGCGGGTCAGAACTCCTGGGCCGTGCCCCGGGCGTACATGACCATGCCTGAGACACCGGGGAATTCCCTGCGGGTGACCTCAGTAAAGGCGAGGTGGAGGGTGTCGTCTGCGTCTATTCCGAGGCTGACCAGCTGTCCAAATGGGAGTTCGCCGCGGTGGCGTATAACCTCATTTTGCCAGGTTGTACCTTCCATGTAGGCGATGTATATGGTGCTCTGGTCAGAGTAGGCGACGATGGGCTTGTTGGCGGAGTCGATGACGATGGAGGTTATGAGCCTCGCGCCCCGGAAGCCCATGAAGAGGTCGTCGACCTGGCCGATCTGCTGTATGTCCCACTCGGGGCCGGAATCGGTCATGCCGGTGGCCGTGGCGACCTTGATGTTGCCGTGGCTGAGGCCGTTCTCGGGGCCGGTGAGCTCCAGATAGGAGATAACGGGCATGTCGTTTTGGTCGAGGGCGAGGGAGGCGTATTTGCCGACATCACCCTCGCTTTCCACGGTGTAGATGTCCCAGCCGTCGTCACCCCTGGTGGCGTAGAAGAGGTCTGTGGAATAGGGCTCGTGGAAGGTGATGTGGGGCCGGTCCTGAGAGTCGAGGACAAGGCCGGTACCCCATTCATAGGGGACGGGAGGGGAGCCTATGGACTCGATGGTCCACTCCTCTCCATCGTAGAAGTAGTGCTCTACGCCTTCCTCACGGAGGAAGTTGTGGGGGTCGATGCCGATCATGTGGACGTTGCCCTGGGAGTCGACGGCGATGGCGGCGTCCCAGCCGTCGTGGCCGGAACTGTAGGCATAATCCACCTCCCAATCCAATTCCCCTTCGATAGCATAGGCGGCGTCACCCAGCTCGGGGACGAAGGTGTCAGGGTCCTGGTGGTCGTGCCAGACGATGTGGGCCCTGTCGTCGGGGCCGTAGGCTAGGTCCAGGGGGGCGTAGAAGTAGCCTTCCGCAACGACGGCGGAACCAAAGTATTCGGGGTTCCATTCGTCGGGTGGGTACCATTCGCCGTAGCGGACCCTGCCGTGGATCTCTTCTTCGATATAGGCGATGCCGGGAAGGCCCGTACTGTCGACGGCCAAGGCAGGCTTGGCACCCTCTCCGACCTCGACGTATTCCCAGGTGTACTTGGTCAGGGCGTCGGGGTCGGTAGTGGGGGCGTCGGGGACGGGTGTGGGGAGGGCAGCGCCCCTCTGCAAGGGTACGACGTGGGCGACGACGGTCTCGCCGCCGCGGCCATCGGTGACGGTCAGGGTAACATCGTAGTCTGCGATACCGGGGAAATATGTCTGGACGTTTTCGCCGGAAGCGGTCGGAGGGCGGCCGCCTGCGAAGGTCCATTCGTAGGCAAGGTCATCGCCGTCGGGGTCGGAGGCCATGGCCATGAAGTGGAAGGTGGTCTGGTAGTTATCGCCCTCGGGGACGACGCCGGGGTGCCAGGAGAAGTCGGCCTCGGGGTCACGGTTGTCGGAATCGGGTGGGGAGGTGGGGTCGGGGGCGGTCGTAGGAGCTTCTTCACTGCCACAGGCTACGGCGAAGACCAGTCCAATAGTTGCCAAGACGATGAAAAGAGCCCATGAAGTCTTCAAGAAGTGACGTTTCATTAGCTATTTCTGCTCCTGGGTGGAGGACATGAGAGAGAATGGATCTGGCGCGACCATATTGTGTGTCAATAAGTATATCGTTCGGGGCTGGGAAAGGATAGGAGAAGTCTATTCGAGGACTATGTCGCCGGACTTGCCACCGGTCTTGCGAATAAGCCGGACTTTTTCGATGCGCATGGCTTTGTCGACGGCCTTGCACATGTCGTAGATGGTGAGGGCACTGCCGGAGACGGCGGTGAGGGCTTCCATTTCAACACCGGTCTTGCCGGTGGTACGGACGGTGGCGGTAATTTCGATGGCACTGATCTCGGTGTCCAGTCGGAGATCTACCTCGACGTGGGTGAGGAGGAGGGGGTGGCACATGGGGACGAGGTGGGGGGTGTTCTTGGCGGCCATGATGCCGGCGATACGAGCCACGGAGAGGACTTCGCCCTTAGAAATGCCTCCTTCGGCGACGAGCTTGAGGGTCTCGGGCTTCATGGTGACGAGGCCACGGGCGACGGCTTCGCGTTGGGTGTCGGGCTTGGCACCGACATCGACCATCCGGGCCCGGCCCTGCTCATCTATGTGGCTGAGGTCTTGCATTTTTGCCCCTTCCCTAATCCTTCAGTAGACGCTCAATGATGGACAAAGCGTTGCGTACAGCCCTTCCCCTGTGACTGAGGCAGTTCTTTTCTTCGGGTGGGAGCTGGGCCATGGTGAGGTGTCGGTCCTCGGGGAAGAAAACGGGGTCGTAGCCGAAGCCCCCATCTCCTCGACGTTCCTCGCCTATTTTACCTTCACATTTGCCCTGGGCGTATTCGATGACGCCGGAGGGGATGGCAAGGGCCACGACGCAGACGAAACGGGCGGTGCGTTTCCGGTGGGGAACGCCGGTAAGGTTGTGCAGGAGGAGGTCAACGTTGTCCTTGTCTAAGCCGGTGCTTGAGTAACGGGCGGAGCGGACGCCGGGGGCGCCGGAGAGGGCGTCGACCTCAAGGCCGGAATCATCGGCGAGGGAGGGGAGGCCGGAGGCCTGGGCGAAGGCGACGGCCTTCAGGGCAGCGTTCTCTTCGTAAGTGTCGCCGGTCTCATCGACGTCGAGGGAGATGCCCAAGTCGGCGGGGGTCACGACGGTGACGTCGGCATCGGCGAGCAACCGGCACAACTCCCGGACCTTGCCGGGATTCGAGGTGGCCAGCAGGAGCTTGGGAGGGATGGCCGGGTACCTAGCCCACCGACTTCATGGTTGCCGCGGCCTCTTCGGCGGACTTCTGGCCGTTCTGGATGGCGAATCGGCCGACGAGATCTTCGACGACGGTGCGGAAGCCGCTGTATTCGAGCTCCGTGTAGGGGAGCATGGCAGCGCCGGACCAGCCCTGGGACCTCATCTCGGCGGCCTTCTCCTGGGCGCGGAAGCGGACTGAGTCCCAAGCAACGTTATCGAACATGTCGATGGTGGACTCGGAGAAGCGGCCGTCGGAGTCGATGGAGAAGCCCATGCAGGAGACGAGGGGGAGACAGTAGATGCCGGTGACGGCGGTGTTTATGGCGACGGGCATGAGGGGCATGACGTGGGAGCCGCGGGCGTCGCCGCCGACAAAGTGAGCCTTGCCGAAGGGAGAGAGGATCTCCTCGGGGGCGGGGAATACGCCCTGGTTGCGGACGATGGCCACGGGGTCGTCCTTGCCGGTGTATGTTCCGGCGATGTTGTGGAGTCGCTGGGCGGAAATGGCGACGGCGGGCTCGTCGAAGGTCCTGGAATATATGGACTCAATGGCGAAGCGCTCGTTGTCACGGAGGAGGATGGCGATCTTGTAGTAGTCCTCGGGGGCGTTGAGCTCGATGATGCTGTCACCGCCGACGTTATCCATGTCGATGATGCGGAACCTGAAGCCCTGGATCATCTTGGGGAGCATGAGGCCCGCGCAGTACATGGGGTCGGCGAAGGCGAGGAAGATGGGGAGGTTGTAGGCACCGGGGCCGCACTTGTCGGCGGCGAAGACGCAGAAGGACTCGGCGGGGCGGACCTTGTTGGTCTTGACGGGGTCGTGCTCAAACTCAAGCTCGGCGACGGCGGGGCCAGCACCCCGGACGTTGCTGGATGGGGCGTCGACGAGGAGATCCTGGCCTGCGCCGTATAGGCCGGTGTCCTGGGCGATGCCGGTGGCACCGATAAAGCTGTCCCAGGCGAACTGGTGGACATCGGTGTCGTCAGGGCCACGGGTGTGGGACATGAGTATCGCGATATCGTCTCCCGTGTGGGAGACGAATCCATCGATGATGAGGCCCTTGCTCTTGGCCTGTCGGACGTCGGAGCGGACTGCTTCCATCATGCGCTCCGAGGGCTTAGTGTGCCCGCCGATGGAGCCCACGTCCGCCTTTATGACTGAAAGGGTCAGTTTCATGTTACGCCAGCCTTCCCCACCGTCAGTGGTGAACCGTCAGGTTTTTGTCGGCGGCAGGCCCTGTCCGCCATGTGGTTGGACTGCCGCCTACAGTAAAAAATCCCTTGAAGCACGGGTGCGCTTTCAGGGGATTCACATCGGTTGGAAAGGTACCAGAGGGAGGGGGAAAAGTCAAGGAATAATGGGGCGCTCTGCGCCGGGCAAAGGGTTGAGGCGATGCCAACGGGAAGGGAGGTTTGGGGGGGATAAATTTGATTGAACATTGATTGAACTCGTAGCTGGTTTGATTGAATGACGCCTGAAGGGATTTCTGGAGATTTCGCGTGGTGCGGGGGCGGGAAGGGAACCCTCTCCCCCTTGATCCCCCTCTCCCTTAGGGCCCTTAAGGGAGAGGGGGAGAGAAGAACAGAGGCAGAGGCTGGCGCTGAAGCGCCAGCCTCTGCCTCTAGTTCAATACTAGGGAAGAGGGAGGAGTTATGCGGTTTTGGGGTTTGGGTTTGCATTCTTTTCTGTTGGGTTTTGGAGGGGGTCGGCGATGGAAGGTCCGGGACTCAGTTTCAGGGGGCGGGAGGCCAGCCTGGTTCAGCCCCGTGTTCCTGTGTCACGTGGCAGACAAGCGAGGGGTTCTCGCCTGAGGGCGTCTCTGCCACCAGTTTTTCAGTTTTCCCGACCCACTCGGAGGGGTGGGTGGGTGTTTTCTCGCTGCCGTCGCTGGGTTAACGGGTATCTCCGAAGGGAACGACGGGGGAGATTTTTCCAAGGGCGTAATAGCCCGAGGTTTTTCGGCAGGGCTCCTATATGAGGGCCGTGCCGGTTAATGTTGTGGACCTTCCATCGCCTGGATGGTCAGGGAAGGGGACACGGGACCCGTGTTGAGGGGATTACGTCCCCAGCTTGTGCCTCGGGCCTGCGCGAGGGCCGTTGGGGTGGGCCGGGGGGTTGAGTTCTCGGGTCGGGTCTCAGGGCTTCCCTGGATTTTTGGTTCCTCCTTGGATTTTTGAATATCAGTTCGAACTGCGAAACAGTGTAGCACGGGTGTAATAGAAGTCAAGGGGTTTTTGGCACGGGTTTTGGGGGAGTTGGGTGACGGGTATCGGGGGTGGGCCACCCTCGGATTAAGAGAGCATCCACTTAATCCGAGCTAGAATAGCCTTGATAAAATGACTGCTGGCCAGTGAGCTATAGAGCTACAGTTACTCATGTCAGGCACAGGGACCCGGAGGTTTTGAAAACGTGTCAGTTAAGGATCACTATCAAGGCGTGATACGAGAGATTATGAAAGAGCTTTGCATATCTCGCTCCTCTCAAATGCGCTCACACGTATTGCCGAAAGACGCTTGCTTCAGGGAGGTGGTGCAGTATACAGACTCCTTCGTCGGAGAAGGTATTGATGGCCATCCACACTACCGTTATCGCCGCTATTCTGAGGTTTTACGTCAACTGAAAATACGCAGCAGACACAATGTGCACATTGACGTTGGCTGTGGCGCCGGCGAATTCTCTTGGGCATTAGTGGATTGGGCCAAAGAGGCTGGCACGGGAGTTAACAATTTGGAAATGTACGGATTCGATCATAATCCCGAGGTGATTCGCCTAGCCACAGATATCAAGAGGCGCCTGAGTAAGGTCATACTCGATTACCCGGATTTGCACTATTGTTACGACCTCCAATCTCTGTGGCGTGCAACTCGACGACATCGCCCGGAAGGGTCGGATTACATAGTTACATTTGGCCATGTACTAGCACAGTCCAACTATTCCGACGCCATTCGTGCCTACACGCAAATCATCATACATACCAGCAAAATGATGGACATCAAGTCCAATTGCACTGTAGTGGCAGTTGACGCCAAGAATTGGTCAATGGATTTCCAGAGGGGGTGGGATCTTTTGCGAGAGAGTTTGCAGATTGCAAAGATAGAACTGGAAGACGTAGAAGTAGCGACAACCCCAATAAACGACTCTAAGCGTGCTAAAATTGCTTTGATGCACCTAGGATGAAAATAGGAGGCTTTGGCATGAGCAACCAGTTGCCCTTACTAGAGATGGATCCTGACATCCTTATAGCAGGGCGCCACATCAATCGTGAGGTGAGCGGTCTTACGGGTTTACAGCATGTAGCTCTCGTCCCGGGACTCAGAATTTGGGAGGGTTTCCTGACGCCTGAAGAACAGGCCGTATGTGTGAAGCAGGTGGATGCTGCCGAAGATATGTGGCGAGAGGATTTACGGCGTCGGGTACAACACTACGGTTGGTTATACGACTACAAGGCAAAAGCCATAACCTCGGACATGCGTGTAGGCCCGTTACCCACGTGGCTTGCCGCGCTCTCGAGAAGGCTGTATGACGAAACTGGCCTATTTGATCGGGTGCCGGAGCAAGTCATTGTGAATGAATACGAGCCGGGGCAGGGGATAGCCACACATATTGACCATCCAGGGTTTGGCAGCACTGTATGCATGATTTCCCTATTGGACGACTGGGAGATGGACTTTTCAGAGAACTGGAAGGACAAATCACCAGCACTGCTTCCAAAAGGGTCGTGCACATTTTTGACCAAAGATGCGCGTCATGTTTGGCAGCATGGGATCGCTCCTCGTAAGAGCGAGCTTACTCCTGGTGGGCGGAGAGGTCGGAAACGTCGTTTGTCACTGACATTCAGGACTGTGCGAGACCCCGAACTTCTTAACAAATCGCAGACATAACTCTGGTCAATAGGAGATGCTGGAGAGGGTGTTGGCGCCGGTGACGTTGGTGGCGCCGAGGAGATAGCGGAGGGAGAGGGTCATGGGGCCCCGGGGGTCGAGGGGAGGGGCGCCGAGGGTCGAGCCGCCGATGACGTGGTCGATGCGAGGCAGGTCGATTTCCTCTTCGTAGTTCCCGGCGCAGACAACGGCGTCGGCTTCGGGGGGGAAGAAGGTGATGCCGGTATCGCCGGGGTACTTTGACATCTCCGAGTTGACGACGGTGGTCTTGATGCCCGCCTTCTCGGCCTTGGCTGCGAGCATCATGGTGTCGACGCCGGGGTTACCGGAGCCGGACCAGGTGAGGACAAGGCCGTCGGTGCGCAGCATTTGGAGGAGTTTCAGGGAGTAGTCGGTGGTGCGGTCTTTGTCGTCCTGGCTGAGGACCTGAGCCCGCTGGAGGAGGACGCCTGCGAAGTCAATCTGCCTGTTGTGCAGATCGTACAGGCAGCGGACAACCGGGTGGTTTTGCAGGTAGTAGGTGGTCTCCCGTCCGCAGGCGGGCGGGTTGAAGGGGTTGTAGACTGCGCCGTCGAACAGCTCATTGGGGTGGAGAAGAGTCGGCTGCCAGCCGAAGATTTCACCGTATACCTTGTGGAGGACCAGCTGACAGGCAAAAACGACCCTGGGGAGTCGGGAGTTGGATTGGGTGAGCTGGTAGGTGTCCACGATGTCGGTAGCCGGTCCGTTAGCCGAGCGTGAGAGGTATTCGGCTACTCTGAATCCTGCCATACGGGCGGCGTGATTGTATTCCTGGACGTGGCCCGCTCCGTAGGCGTGGCTGTTGAGGGCGGAGGCACGCTCATCGGTGGATTCTTCGAGCAGCCGGGGGTTCAGTTCAAGGACGAGGAGGTGGTTGTTACGGAATGTGTTGTACGGGGCCAGGGGGCCGGTCATGTCCATGATGGAATCTCGCCAGTAGACGGGTTCGTCGGTCATGGGCTCGCTGCATACGACGACCAGGGGGTTAGTGAGGCGGTCGGTGCGGCCGGAGCCCACGGGTGTCGGGGGGCCGAGGAGGCCGGGGAAGATCCTGGCGGGGCCGGAGGGTTTGTGTCGGGGTTCGATGACGTCGAGGACGTTGATGAGGCGGATGTGTTCGCCGGGGTGGACGAGGTGGAGTTCGACGTTCCGGAAGTGTTCGTCCTGGGAGACCAGGTCTATGACGGACTGGCGGTCTATGTGGAGGGTGTGTTCGGAGAGGCGGGTCTCGGGGGCGAATTGTGCATTATCGACAGTGAAAGTGTGGATTTCGAGTTTCAAGATATAAGCTCACCGAGCCAGTGGACTGCCGGGGAAAGGGAGGAGGAGGTGCGTTGGAGTCGCTGGTCGGCGGTCCAGAGATCGCAGCCGAGGGTCTCGGCGAGGGCGAGGTAGTGGGAGTCGTAGGCGGCGCCCTGATTTAGCTGGGAGGCGAGCTCGAGGGCTCGGTGGTGGAGGTGGTGAGTCTCTACGAGCTGGATGTCCATATCGATTAGCTTGTCAATCAGGTCAGTCCCAGTCTGCAAAGTGATCTCTCCCTTGACAACCCGACGGTGGAGAATATTAGTGACTTCGGCGAGCATGAAGTATGGAGCAATGAGGGTTACATCTTGCTCAACCCAAGATCTCCTGAGAGAAGTGGCTTCCTCAGTTAATTCTTCCTTCACCAGCCATTTGAAGACCAAACTCGCATCCACTACGACCTGGCCGTTCACAGTAAGAATTCCAACTCCTTGTCTCGGATTTCGCGTGCCTCCCGAATCAGATCCACCGAACTGCCGGGGAGCACTCTGTCACCAAAGATTTCTTCCCTGAAAGCCACGAGACGCTCAAAGGCTTCGTCCGAGGAAGGAGAGTTCTGCTTTTCGCCCGACTTCTCCTGAGCCAGTCGTTGTTCGATGGCTGACTGGCAGTATTGCCTCATGCTGACGCCCTTAAGGGCGGCGACGGCCTTGAGGCGTCGCTGTAGGGGTGCATCAAGGTCCAGGGTTAGTCTTTTCTTTTTTTCTTGCATCATTCGCCGTCCTGCAACTGTTTCGTTGACGCAAAGATTATGACGCAAATACAGAAATACGTCTAATCCAATCAGGAAGCAATAGCAGTGTTAATATCCGACTCCTGCCAGGCGGTTGAAGCCGGCGGGGTTGACGGAGCCATAGATGAAGCGGAGGGGAAGGGATAACGGGCCGGAGGCGTCGATGGGGCGGACGGCGAGGTGAGTGCCGCCCAGGAGGCGGTCCGGGGGTTGCATGTGGACGGTCATCTCGTAGTTGCCGGTGCTGACGAGGGCATCGGCCTCGGAGACGAAGTGGACGAAGCCGGGGTCGTTGGGGCCAGGGGCCATCTCGGGGCTGAGGACGGTGGTGTGGATGCCGGCCTGCTCGAATTTCTGGCACATCATCATGACGTCGACGCCGGACTGGCCATCGCCTATCCAGGTGAGGACTGCGCCATCGGCCTTGACCATGCGCAGGAGCTTGGTTGCGTAGCTGCCAATGCGGTCTTTCTCTTCGACGCTCATGGGGCCGTAGAACCAGAGGAGGACGCCGGCGAAGTTGAGGTCGACGCCGTGGCGCCGGTAAAGCTGTCGGGTGACGGGGCTATTCTGATAGAAATAGGAACAGTCTCGGGAGCCGCCGGGGCCCATAAAGCTGCTAAATACGGCTCCGTCGAACAATTCGTTGGGGTGGACGAAGGTTGGCTGCCAGCCCATCTTCTCGGCGTAGAGCCAGCGGTCTCGGTGAAGCTGACAGACGTAGTAGACGCGGGGCAGGTCGGGGTTGACGGGCGGGAGTTCCAGGACCTCGGTTGAGTCTGGAGTGGCGTCCCGGGCGGAGGAGGCGAGGAAGTCGGCGACTTTGAAGATGGCGCGTCGGGCGGCGAAGTTGTAGGCGCGAGCGTAGTCTGAGCCGTCGATCTGGTCGAGATGGGCCTGCTGGCGGAGCTCTTCGGGATTGAAGTCGGACTTGCCCTTGATGTGGATGACGAGGTTTAGGGTACGGGAGAAGGGGGTGTACTGAGCACCTTCACCCCACATATCGACGACGCTGTCCCGCCAATGGACGGACTCGCCGGGGGCGGGTTCACCGACGGCGACGACGGCCATGCCATCCAGAACGTGATCGAGGCCCTTTCCTACGGAGACCGGGGGGCCAACCATGCCGGGGAAGACAGTTCCCGGGCCAGAGGCCTTGTGCCGGGGCTCCACGGCGTCAAGGACGTTGATTATGCGGGTCTTATCGCCGGGTCGGGCGACGTGGACATCAACTTCAACAAAGGGGCCGGAGGAGGTGACGATGTCACGGATGTCGTCGGTACAGATGTGAAGGACATCGCCGGAGAGGCGAGTGGAGTCGGAGAGGTGGATATCGCGTATGGGGTGTCGGGCGAGTTCCAGGCGCATGATGCCGAGAAAACCTAATACTGGACGCCCGCCAGTTTCCAGTCGCCCATGGGGCTGGAGGCGCCGTAGAGGTGTCGGATGGTGACGGGAAGCTCGCCGTAGGCGTCGAGATCGGAAATGTGGACCTTCGTGCCGCCGATGACGGTGAGGGCGGGGGGGAGGGTGACGATTTCCTCGTAGTTGCCGACGCTGACAACGGCGTCGGCCTCGGGGACGAAGTGGACGAAGCCGGGATCGGAGGAGCCGGCGGCCATCTCGGGGTACATCAGGGTGGTGCGGATGCCCAACTGCTCGCACTTCTGGCAGAGGAGCATGGGGTCAATGCCCGGGTGTCCGCCACCCACGAAGGAGATGACCACGCCGTCGGCATCCATAAGGTCGAGGAGCTTGGCGGCGAAGCCCGTTATGCGTTCCTTCTCTTCGAGGCGCTCGGGGCCGAAGGGGTATAGGAGGACGCCTCCGAAGTCGATGTCCTTGCCGTGCCGGGCATACATGTCGGCGAGGACGCGGTGGTTCTGGTAGAAGTAGGAGGCCTCCCTGATGCTGGCGGGGCCGTTGAAGGCGCGGTATATGACGCCGTCTGCGTATTCGTTGGGGTGGATGAGGGTGGGCTGCCAGCCCATGGTCTCGCCGTAGAGGAACTGGGTGGACTCCTGGCTGGCGTAGAAGAGCTTAGGGAGGGCGGGGTCCACGGGTGTGAGTTCGAAGGTTTCGACGGAGTCGGGGGGCATGTCCGCAGTGATGGAGGCGAGCCAACTGGCGACCTTGAAGCCGGCCTTGCGAACGGCCCTGTTGTACTTTCCGGCGTGGCCCGAGCCCATGATGGTGTTGTCGTATTTGGTATCGGCGTCGCCAACGGGGCGGGCTTTGATATCGAGGACGAGGTTGGCGGTGCTGGAGAAGGGTGTGTAGTCGGCGCCCGGGCCGAACATATCGATGATGGCCTCGCGCCAGTAGACGGGTTCGCCTTCGACGGGTTCACCCGCCGTTATCACTGTGGCGCCGCGCAGGACGTGGGTGCGGCCTTCACCGACGGAAAGGGGCGGGCCGAGGACTCCCGGAAACACCTGGCCGGGGCCCGATACCTTGTGTCGGGGTTCGACGACGTCAAGGGCGTGGAGGATACGGACGTGGTCTCCAGGGTGGATGGCGTGGACATCTACGTCCTGAAAGAGGTCTTCTTCCAAGACAAGGGCTTTGACGGCTGAGGCGTCGACGCGGAGTTCGCCGTCGGAGAGACGGGTCTCGTTGGCGAGGGTGATGCGGTCGGCGTTGAATGAGGCGAGGTCCAGTCGCATGTTGTTCAAGTCCTGGGTGGTGGTTTGTTGGTAGTGGTGGAGGGGCGAGGTAATGGAACACCCGCGCGGGGGCGTTGTCAAGGCGGGAGGTTGGCCAACGGTCATACATCAAGTGGTTCGCTGTGAGAGGAGAATACTAGATTTGGGTTGGGGCAGGAGGCGAGACGGGGTGGTAGAGTTGTGGGCCATGGGTATCAGGGGAAAGGACTATGGGTTTGCGCCGGGGCGGGTGTTTGTGGTCACGGCGATTGTGGGGGCGGTGATCATGGGGGACTCGATGATATATGCCGTGCTGCCGTCCAATGTATCGGCGTTTGGGGTGTCGGCGGGGCTGGTGGGGGTGCTGCTGAGCGCGAACAGGTTCGTTAGGCTGGCGTCCAACCCGCTGGCTGACCGGCTTTTCAGGCGATTTGGGGTGGAAAAGCCACTGGCAGTAGCGGTCGTACTGTCAATTGGGACAACGCTGGCATACGGCCTGGGCCCCGGTTTTGCCGCTTTGCTGATCACGCGTCTGTTGTGGGGCCTGTGCTATTCGATTCTCAGGCTTGGGGGCTACGTGACGGTACTGGAGGAGGGCAAGGAACGAGACCGGGCGCGCCTGATGGGCCTGTTCAGCGGTGGGCAGCGGGCAGGGAGCATAGTCGGGGTACTGCTTGGGGGGATCCTTTTTGACGTGACGGGTCGCCTAGCGAGCTTTGCGATAGTTGCGGGGTTGGGAGTACTAGGGGTGCCGCTGATGATAAATTTCTGGAGGAGTCGCAGTGGCGGTGGTGTCGAACGTCAAGGCCCTATTCCCCCGACCATAAACAATCCCCCAGAGCCAGAGGAGGATGGCAGTTTCCTGCAGGGGATGCTGCTGGGCAGGAGTTCGTCGGAAGGAGACGGCAGGACTGGCCGGTTGCTGGCGCTGTTCCTCAACTCGTTCGTTTTCTATTTCGCCCTGGGTGGAATAGTTGTATCGACTCTCGGTTTCTTCCTCAGTGAAGTGCTGGGAGAGGATGGGGCGTCAGTGGGGGGATGGATGCTGGGGACTGCGACGCTGAATGGGATACTGTTGGCGACAAACTGGATCGCAGCACTGGGGGGGCCGATATTGGGGCACATGGGAGACCGGATCGGAAGGGAACGGGTAGTCCTGCTGGCGGCCCCATTGAGCATAGCCATGGTGCTGCTCCTGGCATTCCCGGGGACGCTGGCCCTGACACTCCTCTGGCTGCCGGTCGGATTCATCAGTGCGGCGGCGTTGGGGGCTTCATCCGACGCCCTGGCCGGCGATCTGGCGCCCAGAGAACGAAGGTCTACGGTGATGAGCAGGTACGCTACGTGGCAGGATCTGGGGTCGGCGTTCGGGCCGCTGGTGGGGTACCTGGTGCTGGGGTTTACTTCGTTGTCGTGGGTGTATGTGGGGAATGCATGTCTGATGGGGGCATCATTGTTGGTGTTTGCCGTGGTGTTTCGGGGGCGGGTTTGGGGTGGGGGGCGGAGGGTTTAAGCGACCCTGCCACAGGTAGGACGGGGAACCCTCACCCCCTTGATCCCCCTCTCCCTTAGGGCCTTTAAGGGAGAGGGGGACGAATAAACAGAGGCATGCACCTGCGCCTTGGCGCAGGTGCATGCCTCTAGTTTGGTACTGGGGGGAGGGGCAACGGAATCAGGGAAAGGGCGGGCACGATATCTAACCCTACTGCTATAGGAAGTGGGGGAGGAAGTGCCTCACCTCAGATTCATCGCGGGGAATCGGAATGACAGGCAATACGGAAGGGGGCGGGGGGTGGTTTGACGGGGTTTGGGGGGTGTGTTAGCCTAGTACCTCGGCTGTCGATATAGTTGTCCTGCCTGCCGATTTGGTGTTTATTTGGCCGAGACCAAATTCGGCAGGCCTTATTAGTCATAGACAGCGAGGAATATTCGTGGCGAACAATATATTAGACAAAGTAAGCGGCCCCAAGGACCTGAAGTCGCTCTCCTATACGGAGCTGGACACCCTAGCGGAGGAGATCCGGGAAGTAATAATCCGGGTGGTAAGCAAGAACGGGGGTCACATGGCGTCCAACCTGGGTGTCGTGGAGTTGACCCTGGCCCTGCACCGGATACTGGACAGCCCCAATGACAAGATTGTCTGGGACACGAGCAACCAGTGCTATACGCACAAGCTGGTGACGGGTCGCAAGGATGGGTTTGAAAATATCCGGACAAAGGGCGGATATTCCGGATTTGCAGAGATACACGAAAGCCCGCACGACATCTTCGGGGCGGGGCACGCGGGGACAGGGCTCTCGGCGGCGGCGGGGATGGCGGCGGCGCTGACGCTCACGCACCAGGGCGGTTACGTGGTCGGGGTGGTGGGTGACGGGGCGCTGACGGCGGGGTTGAGCTACGAAGGGCTGAACAACATAGCCCAGGAGAAGCCCGAGAACCTGATGGTCATCCTGAACGACAACGGGATGTCGATTTCGGAGAACGTGGGGTGGCTGACGAACTGGCGGAACCGGATCACGCTGCACCCGGACTTCCGGCACCTGGTGGAAGGGGGTCGGGAGCTGGCGAAGGTGCTACCACAGGGGGAACTGGTGTGGCGGCTGGCCCGGCGGATCAAGACGAGCATAGAGGGGATGATAATCCCGAACCTGCTTTGGGAGGAGATGGGGTTCCGGTACATCGGGCCGATTGACGGGCACAACATCGAGGAGCTGGAGCACGTACTGCGGGACGCGATGCAGTATTACGACAAGCCGCCCCTGGTACACGTTGTGACCCACAAGGGCAGGGGGCACGAGCCCGCGGAGCAGGACCCGATCAAGTTCCACCAGCCGAGCTCGCCAATCGGGGCGGGGTCGGGGGCGCCGACGTATTCGAAGGTGTTCGCCGACACGATGGAAAAGCTGATGGAAGCGAACCCGGCGGTGGTCGGGATCAGTGCGGCGATGCTGGAGGGGACGGGTCTGAAGCAGGTCGAGAAACGGTTCCCGAAGCGGGTGTTCGACGTGGGGGTGGCAGAGCAGCACGCGGTGACGGTGGCGGCGGGGATGGCACGGGGCGGTCTGAAGCCGGTGGTCGCAATCTACTCGACGTTCCTGCAGAGGTCATACGACCAGATCCTTCATGATGTGTGCCTTCAGAACCTTCCGGTGATCATCGGGGTGGACAGGGCGGGGCTGGTCGGAGAGGACGGAAGGACGCACCAGGGAATCTTCGACATTGCATTTACGGGATCGCTGCCGAACATTGTGATGGCGGCACCAAAGGACGAGGACGAGCTGCAACACCTTCTGTACACGGCGGTGCAACATAACGGGCCGATAGCTCTGCGATACCCGAGGGGGTCGGGGTACGGGGTGCCGATGGCGTCAGAGCCTCACTCGATGGAGATTGGGAAGGGCGAAAGAGTCAGGGAAGGCAAGGACCTGACGATCATAGCGATAGGTTCGATGGTGTACCCGGCGATAGAGGCGGCGGAGGCCCTGGCGGCGGACGGCGTGGAGTGCACGGTGCTTAACGCCAGGTTCATCAACCCACTGGATGAAAAGCTGATCCTCGACAACGCGGCGAAGACGGGTCGGGTGGTTACGGTGGAAGAGCACATGATAAGCGGCGGATTCGGGTCCCGGGTGCTGGCGCTGATAGAAAGCGCCATGCCGAAGGGAGCGAAGGTGAAGACGCTGGGTGTGCCCGACACGTTTGTCGAGCACGGGGTGAGGTCTGAGCTGCTGGAGATGCTGGGGCTTACTCCGGAGGGAATCGCGGGCTCCATCAGAAAAGACTTTCCTGAAATGTTTCGGAAGGGAGCCGACAAGAAGGCCGCTGTGAAGGACGGGGCGGCGCGCTAGGGCCCCGGACAGGAGTGATCGAAGCAAGGATGACGCTTCCGAAAGCCTTCGACACGTACAAAGAGTCGCTGGATGCCACTCTGAGGTCGGCCTTTGAGGGTCGGGAGTTGGGCATCTACGACATGCAGCGCTACCACCTGGGGTGGATAGACGGGGAGGGCCGTCCGGCGAACGGGCAGGGCAAGGGGCTGAGGCCAATGATGTGCCTGCTGGCCTGCCAAGCGGCGGGCGGCGATTGGCACAAGGCCCTTTCCTTTGCGGCGGCGCTGGAGCTGGTCCACAACTTTTCCCTTATACACGACGACATACAGGACGGGGACACTCAGCGCCGGCACCGGGACACGGTGTGGCACAAGTGGGGCCTGGCACAGGGGATCAATGCGGGGGACTCGATGAGGGGGCTGGCGGCGCTGACGCTGGTGAGGGGCGTGGATGACACTCATCCGGCAACACAGATACGGCTGGCGGTGGAGGGGTTGGAGAAGGCGTCGCTGGAGATGATCGAGGG
The DNA here is from genome assembly GCA_965207225.1 of Dehalococcoidia bacterium. Taxonomy (GTDB): domain Bacteria; phylum Chloroflexota; class Dehalococcoidia; order Plut-88900; family Plut-88900; genus Plut-88900. The sequence continues at coordinate 517,611 of CBDBLV010000005.1, read as the reverse complement.
ACAGTTCCTGGACATCACATACGAGAGGAACACCGAGGTCACGACGGACCAGTACCTGGGAATGATCGGGCGGAAGACGGGGGCGCTGTTCGGGTGTTCGTACTATCTAGGGGCGCTGGCGGCGGGGTGCGACACCGCATTGTCCGAGTCGTGGAGGCAGTTCGGGCTGGACATGGGGGCCGTATTCCAGATAAGGGACGACTACCTGGGGGTGTGGGGAGACGAGGACAGGCTGGGGAAGCCGATAGCGTCCGACATCAGGCGGAAGAAGATGTGCCTTCCGGTGGTGCACGCTCTGCAGTCGGCCCAGGGTGATGACCGCAGGAGCATGCAGGCGATATACGGGAACGACGACCCAGCGGGGGAGGAAGAGGTGGACGTCGTGCTGGGGATATTGAAAAGGACCGGGGCCCGGGAGTACTGCCAGGGCCTGGCGGCCGAGCACAATGATTCGGCGATGCGTCGGTTGGACGGGCTGAAGCTGGACGAAGACATGGACTCGCAGCTCAGGGGCCTGGCGAGATTTTTCCTAGAGAGGGAGCACTAGGGATGGGTGTACCACTAACGCAGATGATGACGGTGTCGGGGCACGTTTTGAAGCAGAAACTGCTTCGGCGGAAGCGTTACCCGCTGGTGCTGATGCTTGAGGTGCTGTTCAAGTGCAACCTGGCGTGTGCGGGATGCGGGAAGATCCAGTACCCGGCCCAGATCTTGAAGAAGCGGTTGACGGTAGAGCAGTGCCTGGGGGCGGTGGAAGAGTGCGGGGCACCGATAGTGAGCATTCCGGGCGGCGAGCCCCTGCTTTACCCGGAGATCGGGGAGCTGGTTGAGGAGCTGGTAAGGCGGAAGAAGTACGTGTACCTGTGCACTAACGCCATCCTGTTAAAGAAGAAGCTGGAAGAGGGGCTGTTCACGCCATCGAAGTACCTGACGTTCAGCATACATTTGGACGGAATGCAGGCCGACCACGATGAGTCGGTGTGCCAGGACGGGGTGTACGACAGGGCGGTGGAAGCGATCAGGACGGCGCTGGGGCTCGGGTTCCGGGTGACGACGAACACGACTCTGTTTGATGGGGCTCAGCCCCTGAGGGTCAGGCAATTCTTCGACGATATGACCGAGCTGGGGGTGGAGGGGATGATGCTGTCGCCGGGATACAGCTATTCGAAGGCGCCGGACCAGGAGCATTTCCTTAGGAAGCAGAGCACCAACCAGCTGTTTTCGGAGATCTTCAAGGAGAAGAAGAAGGGGTGGAGGTTCAACCAGTCTCCGCTGTTCCTGCAGTTCCTGATGGGTAAGCAGGACTACGAGTGCACACCCTGGGGCAACCCGACATTCAACGTGTTCGGGTGGCAAAGGCCGTGTTATTTGCTGCAGGAGGGTTACGCCCACAGTTTCAAGGAGCTGATGGAGGAGACGAAGTGGGCTGAATACGGAAAGGCGAGCGGGAACCCGAAGTGCCGGGACTGCATGGTGCACTCGGGGTTCGAGGCGACGGCGGTGGACAAGACGTTCACGAGCTGGAAGGGGTTCAAGGACACGGTGGCAGCCACGATCTCCGGCAAGCTGTAGAGCGGAGATAGAGGGTCGCTAACAGATGGCGGAAGAGAAATCCCTGGAGGGTTGGGTGCCGACCCTCGACGACAGTTTGACTGTAGAGCAAGTCATAGAGATGGCCTACGACTACCGCGGGAACACGACTATCGTGAAGACGGACGGGTCTGCGGTAGAGGGTTACATCTTCAACAGGGCGGCGGAAGCCCGGGAGCCGTTCCTGGAGTATTTCGACAAGTCGGGTGGGGGGCCATTCACGATTGCCTATTCGCAGATAGCGAACGTGGAGTTCAGCGGGAAGGACACGGCGGCAGGGAAGTCCTGGGAGGCGTGGCAGCGGCGTAAGGCGGAAGCCAAGGCCCGGGCTGAGGGTCGGGCGAAGGGAGAAGGGGGTGGGGGGTGCTAGCTGTGCTTACGGCCATGCCGAGGGAAGCGGCCTCCTTTGCAAAGGCGATAAACGCCACGCCGGTTAATGGTGGGGAGGGGCTGTTGAGGGGTGTGCTGGGGGAGACGGGGGTGCTGGTGTCGGCGGTGGGAATAGGGGCCAAGGAGATCGAGAAGGTGGTGGCAGAGTTGACGCGGGAGCACGGGGTAACGGAGATAGTGGCCATGGGGTACGCGGGAGCGGCGGACCCGACACTGAACACGGGAGACCTGGTGCTGGGAACGGACACTTGCCTGGTGGAGGAATCGGGAGAGTCGGAGATTCACGAAAGGGATGCGGTGGCGGCGCTGGATGCGAAATTGCTGGCGAGGGCGGAGTCGGGGCTAAGCGGGTGGGGAATTCCGTACCGGGCGGGGAAGATCGGGACGGTGAAGCGGGTAGTTACCGAGCCAAGGGTGAAAAGGGAGATGGCGGAGCGATTCGGGATTCGGGCGGTGGACATGGAAACCTATCACGTGGCCGAGGCGGTCTCACGATATGGGCTTCCCTTCCTAGCGGTGAGGGCGATAGTGGACACGGCGGAGATGCAGATGCCGCGGGGTCTGGATGCACTGTATGACGAAGGTCGGGTGTCGGTGGCGCGGAGTTTGGGGTACGTGGTGAACCATCCCGGGGAGTTGTGGAGGCTGTCGGGGCTGGGGCTTAAAGCCCGGGCGGCGGACAAGGCGTTGAACGCATTTATCAGGAGCTACCTGTTTGTCGAATAGAGGAGACAGGAAAGTGACCGCGGTGGAGATGGCGTCTTGAAGGCGCTGGTGACTGGGGCCACGGGTTTCATAGGGGGGAACCTGGTGAGGGAGCTCCTAGCGGACGGCCACGAAGTCCGCGTTCTTTGCCGGCCCGGGGCGGATATGACGAATGTTGATGGGCTGGAAGTGGAGGTCGCGGTTGGGGACCTGCAGGACCGGGCGTCGTTGGACCGGGCGATGGAGGGTCAGGAAGCGCTGTTTCACGCGGCGGCGCTGTACAGCCTGTGGAGCCCGGACCCCAGCGATTTCGCAAGGACGAACGTCGAGGGGACGGTGAACATCCTTGAGGCAGCGATGGGGGCGGGGGTGGGAAGGGTGGTGTACACGAGCACGGCGTCGGTGTTCGGGCACTGGAAGGGAGGACCGATCCCGAATGAGGACTCGCGGTGCACGCCGGACGAAATTGTGGACGGGTACCACCGGACCAAGTTCCTCGCCGAGGAGAAGGCGCTGGAATACTGCCAACGGGGTCTGGACGTGGTGATCGTGAACCCAACGGCGCCGGTCGGGCCTTGGGACCCGAAGCCAACACCGACGGGTCGGATAGTGCTGGACTTCATCAGGGGTCGGATGCCGGCGTACATCGACACGGGAATCAACGTAGTGGACGTGAGGGACGTGGCCCGGGGGCACATATTGGCCTACAAGAAGGGAAGGACAGGAGAGCGGTACATCCTGGGCAACCAGAACGTGACGCTGAAGGAGCTGTTCGGGGTATTGGCGAGGGTGACAGGAACGTCGGCGCCGCGGGTGAAGCTGCCCTACGGACTGGCGATGACGCTGGCGCATGTGGAGCACCTATTTTCGGTGAAGCTGCTGAGCAAGGCACCCCGGATCCCGGTGTCGGGGGTGAGAATGGCCCGGCACCCAATGTACTTCGACTGTTCGAAGGCGATGCGAGAGCTGGGGATGCCTCAGACGCCGATAGAGGAGGCGCTGCGGGACGCGGTGGCGTGGTTCAGGGGTCGGGGGGCGATGGGGGTGGCGGCATGAGGCAGAAGGCTTCCGAGATCCGGCGGTTCTGGGTGAACCCGCGGACAAACGGGCAGGATAATGGCCGTGGGGGCGGGGTGGGAGTGGCGACACGCAAGGGCGAACCGGACAGGGGTGCTCTGGATGCAGTGATCCGGAACTGCCAGGAGCACCTGTTGGAGACGCAGTACAGGGAGGGGTACTGGTGGGGTGAGCTGGAGTCCAACGCCACGATAACGGCAGAGTACCTGATGCTGACGCATTTCCTGGGCATCGGGGAGAGGCGTCGATGGGACCAGGTGGCGCGGTACCTGCTGAGCACCCAGCGAGAGGACGGAACGTGGAGCGTCTATTACGGCGGGCCGGGTGATTTGAATGTCACGGTGGAGGCGTATTTTGCGCTGAAGCTGGCGGGCATCCCGGCTGATGACCTGCGGATGGAGAGGGCTCGGGAGTTCATTTTGTCGGAGGGCGGTCTTCCGAAGGTACGAAACTTCACGAAGATCTGGCTGGCAATGCTGGGGGAGTGGAACTGGAATGCGATACCTGCGATGCCGCCGGAGATGTTCCTTCTGCCGGCATGGGCACCGATGAATATATACGACTTTTCGTCGTGGGCCCGGGGCACGATAGTGCCGATGACTATCATCATGAACAAGAGGCCGGTGCGTCCCGTGCCGGGATACGCCAGGATACAGGAGTTGATACCCGAGGATGCAGGGAAGCCGGGCTTTACGGTGAGGGGCAAACCGGGGCTGCTTAGCTGGAAGCGGGCGTTCATCGGGCTGGACAGGGTAATCAAGATCGGAGAAAAGTGGCCATTTCGTCCAACCCGGAGGCTGGCGATCAAGAAGGCCGAAGAGTGGATATTGGACCACCAGGACGCGAATGGCGCCTGGGCGGGGATCCAGCCGCCCTGGGTGTATTCGCTGATTGCCCTTGACTGTCTCGGTTATTCGGTAGAGCATCCCGTCATGGCCAAGGGGCTGGAGGCGTTCGTAACGTTCGGGATAGAAGAGGGCGACACTTTCAGGACGCAGTCCTGCATCAGCCCGGTATGGGACACGGCGTGGGTGGTGATAGCGCTGGAGGAGTCGGGGATGAGCCGACAGCACCCGGCGCTGGTGAGAGCAGGCGAGTGGCTGCTGGAAGAGCAGATAATGAAGGAAGGGGACTGGGCGGTGAAGAGCCCGGGGCTCAAGCCCGGGGGCTGGGCGTTCGAGTTCGACAACGAGTGGTACCCGGACATTGACGATGCGGCGGAGGTGGCGATAGCGCTCACAAAGGTGGCGCTGGACCCGATTGCAGGCGAAAGGGCGATCAACCGGGGGATAGAGTGGATCATGGGGATGCAGAGCCGGAACGGGGGGTGGGGAGCGTTCGACAAGAACAACACGCGGACGCTGGTGACGCAGATCCCGTTCTGCGATTTCGGGGAGGTGATTGATCCGCCGAGCGTGGACGTGACGGCGCACATCCTCGAGCTGCTGGGGCTTCGGGGGCTGACGGCAGAATCGGACGAGAGGATAGAGGCGGGGCTGAGGTACATCAAGGAAGAGCAGGAAGAAGACGGGTCGTGGTTCGGGCGGTGGGGTGTGAACTACATCTACGGAGTCGGGGCGGTGCTGCCGGCGCTGGAGGCACTGGGAGAGGACATGGACAGCCCGTACGTGAGGAAGGCCGTGGAATGGCTCAAATTGCACCAGAACGGGGACGGGGGGTGGGGTGAGACGTGTGCATCATACGACGACCCTTCACTGAGGGGGCAGGGGAATAGCACGGCATCGCAGACGGCGTGGGCGCTGCTGGGGTTGATATCGGCTGGGGAGGGCCACAGCATAGAGGCGCGGCAAGGGGTAGAATACCTGGTGAGGACACAGGGTGCGGACGGGACGTGGCCGGAGGACGAGTTCACGGGCACGGGTTTCCCCCGAGACTTTATGATCAAGTACCACATGTACAGGATCTATTTCCCGCTGCTGGCGCTGGGGCGGTATCGTCGGGCGGTCAACGGGGGCTAGGGGCGTTGGCTCCGAGCCTGGAAGAGTCCTACGCCTATTGCACTAACCTGACGCGGAGTCGGGCGCGGAATTTCTACTACGCGTTCATCACGCTTCCCAAGGAGAAGAGGAAGGCGATCTACGCGGCATACGCATTCTGCCGGTTGTCAGACGACTACAGCGATGAGGAGATCCCGGTTGATGAGAAATCGGCGTTGTTGTCGGGGCTGCACGATCTTGTGGACAAGGCTTTCGGTGGGGCGCCTGACTCGGAGGTGTTCGTTGCCCTGATGGATGCCAGCGAGCGGTACGGCATTCCCAAGGACTATTTCCACGAGATAATCAAGGGTGTGGAGATGGACCTGGAGATAAGCAGATATGCGGACTTCAAGGACCTGTACCAGTACTGCTACAGAGTGGCGTCGGTGGTGGGGCTGGTTTGCATCGAGATATTCGAATACACGGACCCAAGGGCACGGGAGTACGCGACGGACATGGGGATAGCCATGCAGCTTACGAACATCCTGCGGGACATCGAAGAGGACTGTGGTCGGGGGAGGGTGTATCTGCCGCAGGACGAACTGGCCCGACACGGGGTTACAGAGGAGTCGTTGCGGGCCGGGGAAACGGGGCCGGAGTTTCGGGCGATGATGGCGGAGCAGGTAGGCCGGGCGAGGGGGTATTTCGAGAGAAGCGCGGCATTGCTTCCACTCTTGAAGCCACGGTCCCGGCTGTGTCCGGCGGTGCTTCGGGCGCTTTACTCGGCGGTGCTGGACAGGATAGAGGCTCGGAACTACGACGTATTTGGGGAGCGGGTGGCACTGAGCTCCAAGGAGAAGCTGGCGATTACGGCGAAGGTTTGGTCGGCGACGACGATAAGGAACCTGGTCGGGCGTTGGTAGAGGAGTTCACATCATTCGGAAGTCGGGTGGCGGAGTTCCTGGGATCGCATTTTGTCGGGCGGTTGGCTACTGTGGATGAGGAGGGCCGCCCATACGTTGTGCCGATATGCTATGCGGCAAGTGCAGGCCGGATCTTCAGCGTGATCGACGAGAAGCCGAAGGACGTTTCGCGGAGGGAGCTGAAGAGGATACGGAACATCAGGACGAACCCGTGGGTGTGCCTAACGGTGGACACGTATTCGGAGGACTGGTCGGAACTGGGGTACGTGATGGTGCGAGGGACGGCGTCGATTGTGACGTCGGGGGAGGAGCATGAGGCGGCTATTCCGCTGCTACGGGCGCGATACCGACAGTACCGGGAACTGGACTTCGAAGGGCGGGCGGTGATCGTTATAAGGCCGCGTCGGGTGGTGGTGTGGGGCCGGGTGTAGGTTATAAGGAGTAGGCGCGCCGGGCGTTACCGCCGAGGACGAGGGCCAGGTCGTCCTTGGGGATGTCTTTGAGGGTCTCACGGACGCTGTTGGCGGCGTTCCAGTGGCCATCGGAGTGAGGATAGTCGGCGGCCCACATGACGGAGTTGGCACCTACGTGGTCCACGGTGACGACAGCAAGCTCTTCATCAGCGTCCATGGTGATCAGGCACTGGCGCCGGAAGTACTCGGAGGGTTTGAGCTTGAGGGAGGTGGAGAAGCCGGTGTGCTCAAAGGTGTCGTCCATACGGTCGAGCCAGTAGGGGAGCCAGCCACAACCCGACTCCAGAAGGACCATGGTGACACCGGGGAAGCGGTCAAGGACGGCGCCGTTCATGACGGTACTGAAGCCCAGCTGCACCTCGCTCATAAACATCACGTAGATCCACCAGGTGGAGCGACCCATCCTTACGTCGAAGAGCTCTTCGCCCATCATTCTCGGGGCGCCGCCGATGTGGAGGGCCAAGGGGATCCCGATGTCCTGAGCTCCTGCCCAGAATGGGTCGTTGGCCGGGTCTCCGTACTGGCGGTTGCCGGAGGGGTAGGCGCGCAGCATGATGCCCCTGGCCCCGGCGTCGACGGCGCGTTTCATCTCTTTGGCGGCGAGGGCGGGATCGAGGAGGCAGACGTGGGCGATGGGGAGGAGGCGGTCGGGGGACTGGCTGCACCAGTCGATGAGCCAGTTGTTGTAGGCGCGGCAGTAGGCGTCGGCGAGTTCGGGGTCGGTGCATCCGCCCTCCCAGGTGATGCCGAGGGAGGGGTAGAGGAGGACCTGGTCGATACCCTCCTGGTCGAGGACGGAGAGGCGCTCGGTCGGGTCCCAGCCCCCGGGGGCGAAGGCGATGCCTTCTTCGTAGGAGATGACGCCGGGTGTAAAGTGGGGTTCGAGGTCCCGGCCGATGGCGCCCATATCGCCGAAAACGCCGTGCCGGTATGCCCAGGGTTTGCCGTCTATAACCCACTGGTCCCAGCCCTGCCCGTCCTTCTGCAAGTGGAGGGCACGATCCCGGTATTGGGGCTCGAGGTAGCGCTGCCAGAGGTCGGGGGGTTCGAGGATGTGGCTATCGGCGTCGATTATGGGGTTGGGTCGGGTGTCGCTCATAAGGTGATGTCAGTCTCCAAAGAAATACTGAAACAGTACTATCTGTATTCCGGCGATGACGAGGGCGAGAAGTAGTATAACGATCATGAGCTTGAGTGGGCCCGTAGCGGCCCTGATGGGGAAGGTGACAATCCAGGCCAGGAGCTTGAAGGGGAGGAGCAGGGGTTTGAGGAGAGCGCCCAAAACAGACTATTCCCGAGAGCGGCTACGCGGGTCTCGGCTTGGCGGCGTCCGATCTTCGGGACACGAAGAAGGCCACACCAAGCAATACGATGGTCAGGAAGAGCACTATAGTTGATGCTGCGGCTACCTCCGGGCTGATCGCAGTCCTGATTTGGTCCCACATCAGATACGGGAGCGTATGAATTAGGCTGTCGGAGGGCGAGAGGAAGAGGGCTATAAGGACCTCGTTAAACGAAACAAGGGCGGCGAAGACAACCGCGAGCACCAAGCCCGGCTTAACCTGCGGCAACACCACCCGGGTCAACGTGGCTATGGGCCCTGCACCCAAAATGGCTGCGGCCCGGTCCTGGGTACGCTCCACGTTCCTCAGCGCTGCGCTCAATACGATGGTCACGTAGGGCAAGGCGAGCATGACGTGAGCGAGTAGCAGCCCGGGGCTCACCACGGGGACCGGGGGGTACGGGTCTCTTGGGTTGAACAGCCATATATCTTCGCGGTGCGCCCACCACGGAGTGGCTGACGCGGACAACCACGGAAACAGGAGGTATGCCGCCGTCAGCAGCAGTAAAACGGGGGCCCAGGGCCTTAGCCGCTCATACCATAAGAGCAGCTTAGGGTTCCAGTCGTCCATGGGCTTCCTGTAGAACGTTCTGAAGAGCAGCAGTCCTATGGATGCGACGCCGAGCCCAATGGACAAGAATATCAGCAAGAATTCTCCCCACACGGGGACCGAAACCCCCGCGGGGGACTCAAGGAAGGAGGGCAGGCTGTTCGACAAGAAGAAGAACAGTGCAACGGCAGCTATCATTGCCGGTACTATGAAGGGCGAGAGGATGAAGGCGCTGAGGAGGTTCCGTCCCCAGAAGCGGCCACGAGAAAGGCCGTAGGCCGCAAGGGCGCCTACGGGCACCGCCAACGCTGCGACCATTATAGCCAACTCGAAGCTTATGAAGGTCTTATAAATCCCCAGAGACGGCGACGCCCCGAAAGCACTATAGCCCCTTTCCTTCAACGGATGTAAGTACTCCACATACCAAGCCCAGGTAAATCCTCGCGGGGGGAAATGCAGGAATATGGAATTAGTCACTGATAAAGGTACGACTATGAAGCTGGGCAGGAAAAGGAAGGCGAGGGTCAGAGACGCGAACGGGTAAAGGAGGGCCCTTCTCATGGGCGTCCTAGGACCTTTGAAGAGATCGAGTCCTCTTTGGGCTACACCATTCACGCTTTTTCCTTGCAAAAGAGCCTGTCCATGTCCACAAACCAGGCAGGGAAGGGGTGCGGTGCCCTGAACATCATGCCCAAGGTCAGCGGCCCTGGAAGTTGGGTTTGCGTTTTTCGAGGAAGGCGTCTACGGCCTCGGCGTGATCACGGGTGAGGAAGGAGAGGCCCTCGGTGGCGAGGGAGGCTTCAAGGACGAGGTTAACCTCATCGCGAAGGCGCTTGTTGAGGGCCATCTTTGTCCAGCGGATGGCGAGGGTCGGGCCGGAGGCGAGCCTATGAGCGAGCTTCATGGCATCGGGGAGGACCTGGTCTCGGGGCACGGCGTGGTTTACGACTCCCAGGTCACGGGCCTCCTTAGCGGTGATCAGGTCGCCGGTGAGGAGCATCTCCTTGGCCTTGGACAGGCTGACCAGGAGGGGCCAGATGGCGGCGCCGCCATCTCCGGCGACGATGCCGACGCTGACGTGGGGGTCGCCGATTCGGGCGTCCTCCGATGCGATGATTATGTCGCAAAGGAGGGCTAGTGTGGCGCCGAGGCCTATGGCGTGGCCGTTGACCGCGGCGATTATGGGCTGAGGGACTTCCAGGAGGTTTCTGACCAGCTTTCGGGGGCCCTGAAGAATCCAGCTATGGACGTATTCACGGAGGGTGTCGGGGTCGCTGGCCCGGTCCTTCATGCCCTGAATGTCTCCGCCGGCAGAGAAGGCCTTGCCGGCGCCAGTGATTACCACTGCGTTGACCTCTGAGTCCTCGGCGAGGAGGGCGAAGAGCTCTTCGAGCTCATGGTGCATCCGGTGGTCGACGGCGTTGAGGGAGTCGGGGCGGTCCAGGGTGACGAGGGCTATGGAATCCTGGACGGCAACTTTGATGGATGAAAGTGTCGTATAGTCAGTCATAAGCGTTTAGCCTAGTCAATAACTCTCCCAGTGGGGGATAAACGATGGCCGGGGCCCTGAATCGGGGCCCCGGCCATTATTTTCGTCGGGACTCGTGTCTACCTGAGGGGGCTGGGGATGTTGCCGCAGGAGATCACGGGGTCGTTTATGAGATCCGTACCACCGACTACCACAACGTAGGCAAGGCTGAACTGGAAGAACTGGGCGGGAGTGTTGACCATGCTGACAGACTCGCCGTCTTCCACGTCAAAGAGGAGGTAGTCGAACTGGCCGCCTGCCTCAGCTCCTTCGTCGGGGCAGCCGCCCCGGCGGACTGCTGCGGCGTAGGGGCCGGGCCCGGCGTCGTCCAGAGTCAGGGTGACCTTGGTCTTGCGTTCGATCTGGATGAGGTGGAGGGATCCACCGAGACCGTCTGCGCCAACTGCGGTCATGTCGGCACTGCTCTCGGTAGCTGCGATGCCTTCGCTGCCGTCCCACTCCTCGGGTTCGGGGACGCCTTCAATGCGGGTGGGTGCAGCCGGGGTGTTGGTGGGGCGGGGGGTGGGCTGTTCGCCGGAACCTGTGTCAGTTTCCTCTGTAGTAGTGGTATCACCACCACTATCTCCATCGTCCGTGGCGCCGCCACCGCAGGCAAGGGAGACGGCAAGCAATGCAATTAGCCCTGCCAGAGCTAGTAATATGAATTTACGCTTAATGGTGCGCATCTACGTTTTCCTTTTCTCGCCGAGATTTCTAGCTGATTTTCCTTAAGTCTATACCGCGTCCCGCTGGCGCATCTTGGTCTGTACGAAGAAGGCCAAGCCGAGAAGGATAACGGTGAGCAACACGAGCATGGTCGAGATTGCAGCGATAGTGGGGCTGATCTCGGTCCGTATGCCGTCCCAGATCTCCTTGGGCAGGGTGCTTATCTGGCTGGTTGAGAGGAAGAGAGCTATAAGCAGTTCGTCGAAGGAGACGAGGAAGGAGAAGAAGGCTCCGGCGGCAAGGCCGGGGACCATTTGTGGCAGCACGGCCCTAACCAGCGTAGTGATGGGGCCTGCTCCGAGGATGGAAGCCGCCTGGTCCTGGTTGCGTTCGACGTTTCTGAGGGTTGCGCTGAGGATGATGGTCACGTAAGGGACGGCGAGCATCACGTGGGCTATCAACAGGCCTGCACCAACCACAGGCACCTGGGGATAGGGGTCGGCAGAGGAAAAGAGGCCGCCGTCAAATTTGTCGGTCCAGCCGGACAGCCAAGGGATGACGAGATAAGGAGCGGTAAGCAGGAGACCGATTGGAGCCCAGGGCCTTAGGCGTTCATACCAAGCAGTCAACCTTGGGTCCCAATCTTCAATGGGCTTTTTGTAGAAGGTCCTGAACATGAGGAGGCCAATGGAGAACACTCCCAAGGCGATGGCCATGAAGATGAGCAGGTACTCTCCCCATATGGGGACAGAGAGCCCCTGGGGTGACTTGAAGAAGGAACGCAGCGCCTTGGACAAGAAGAAGAAGAGGGCGATAGCGGTAATCAGGATGGGCACGATAAGGGGGGATATGATCACAGCGTTAAGGATGTTCTTGCCCCAGAAGCGGCCCCGGGTGAGCCCGTAGGCGGCCAATGCGCCGATGGGCACGGCGACGATCATAACGGCGATGGCGAGCTCGACGCTGATGATGGTCGCCGGGATCCAGCGGCCGGTAGAGCCGAAGTGACTAGCGCCCTCGACGCCGAAGTAGTCCTGATACCAGCGCCAGGTGAACCCCCTGGGCGGGAACTGCAGGAATATGGAGTCGGTCACCGAAAGGGGTATGACGATGAAGTTGGGGAGTATGAGGAAAGCGAAGATCAGGGAGACGAAAAGGTACAGGAGCACCCTTCTGATAGGGGCCCTACGGCCTTCCCAAACACCAAGTCCTCTAGTGCCTGCACCTTTCATGTTCTCTCAACTCCTTGTATCAATTGCCGGGGCGCGGGTAGGCTAGGTCTGCTCGCTAACGCATCTCTCCGTACAGCCTGTCCATACTGAGGAATCGGGCGTAGATGAAGTACAAAACGAGGGTACCGCCGAGGAGCATGAAGGCAAGGGCAGCCGCAAACTCCCAGTTGTTCACTTCATTAATCTGAATTTCGATCATGTTGGATATCATCCGGTCACCGGGGCCACCAAGGAGGGCGGGGGTGATGAAGAAGCCAAGGGAGAGGATGAAGACCAGCAGTATGCCTGCGCCGAGGCCGGGTAGGGTGAGGGGGAAATAGACCCGACGGAAGGCGGTGAAGGGGCCGGCGCCAAGGTTCTCGGCGGCCCGCAGGTATTCGTTGGGGATACCACGCATGACTGCGAAGATGGGGAAAATCATGAATGGAACAAGGATGTGGATCATTCCCACCAGGGTGCCGATCCTATTGAAGACGAGCTCCAACTCGCCGCCAGTCCCGCCCGCGGCGGGCTCCCAGCCACTGAAGCTCAGGGCGTCGGGAAGGCCGGTCCAGTCAAGCATCCATCTGAAGGGACGCATTTCCAGAACTTCGCCGACCCATTGGAGGGCTTCTCCGAAGCCATCCCGGAGGCCGATCCAGTCGAGAGTTTCATTGATGAAGCCATTGCGGCCGAGGATTATGCGCCAGGCAAATGTGCGAACCAGGATGCTGGTCCAGAAGGGTACGACTACCAGGGGAAGCAAAATGGCCCGGGTCTTGTCCGCGACGTTGGCCAGTAGATAGGCCACGGGATACCCGAGCAAAATGGAAAAGACGGTGGTCAGGAATGAGATCTGGAAAGTTGTCTTGAATAACTCTCTATAGACAGGGCCATCGATAGCCCTCTGGTACTGGTCAATCGTATCAAAGTTGTAGTTGAAGGCTACGCCGTCCTCCAGGCTGCCGAAGCTGAGGGAGAACATGCGCCAGAGGGGGTAGATGAGGAAGATGGTGACAAGCGCCACGGCGGGCAAGACGAGAGACAGGAAGAAGCCCTGTTCCTTGATTTTGAGCCAGAGGAGCCGCCGCCTGGCAGGATCCTGTATCTGATCTCCCACATCTTTGAGTGCCCCGACCATTTCGATCGAGCCAGAGACGTAAGGGATCTTTCTAACCAGACCGCCTGATTCTCTTGCTCCTGTTGCTTGAGCCATACCTGTCTCCAGTCTTCGGCTTCATCCCTATTCCTGCAGCATTGGCCACGAGATGTCCGGGATATTTGGCCTAGCTGTCGTGTGTGTGAGTGCTCCGTTGACTACGAAATTGATCTCGATATTCTCGAACCTAGACTGCGAGCATGTCGTTGGCTTCCCAGCCGATTCGGACCCGCTCACCCGGCTTATAGAGGTTTGAGTCGGCATTGAGGAGCCATTTGGCCATGACGCGGGTGTTGTTCCCGAGCCTGATGTGGTACTTGACGTGCTCACCGAGGTAGATAATCTCCTCAATTTCGCCTTCGAACACATTGGGCATACCATTGGACTCCGTGATTTCGACGATGCTCTCCGGCCTCACTACGGCGGTAGCATTTTCGATGTCGATGTCAGCGTCACGGGCTACACCGGTGAGGCGCAGGCCGTCTTCGGTCTCCAGTACGTACCTGGTGCCGTCCAGTTCTCCATTGCCGGCAAGGAAGTTGGTCTCGCCGATGAAGTCAGCAACGAAGCGGTTGACGGGCCTCTTGTACATACCGTCCGGGGTGTCGACCTGCTGGATGGCGCCGAAGTTGAGCACGACGATCCTGTCGGACATGGTGAGGGCTTCACCCTGGTCGTGCGTCACGTAGATAATGGTGACTCCGAGCCTGTTGTGGAGGTGCTTCAGTTCGATCTGCATTTCCTGACGCAACTTGAGGTCCAGGGCACCGAGGGGCTCGTCGAGGAGGAGTACGGAGGGTTCGTAGACGAGGGCTCTGGCGAGGGCGATGCGCTGCTGCTGACCACCGCTGAGCTGGCTGGCCCGTCTCTTTTCGAAGCCCGAGAGCCGGACGAGTTCCAGGGCAGCCTGGACTCGGGGCTCGATCTCCCGCTTCTTCATCTTTCTCATCTGGAGCGGGAAGGCGATGTTCTTCTCTACGTTCATGTGGGGGAACAGGCTGTAGTTCTGGAAAACCATCCCCAGGTTCCGCTTGTAGGTGGGGATGTCCACAATGGAATTGCCGTCAACCAAGATGTCTCCGGCGGTAGGAATAACAAAACCTGCGATCATCATGAGGCAGGTTGTTTTTCCGGAACCGGAGGGACCTAGCAGGGTAATGAACTCTCCAGCGCCGATTTCCAGGTTGGCGTTGTCCAGGGCCCGCACCTCGCCGTAAAGCTTGGTGAGGTTCCGGATGGAGATGCTAGCGCCTGTGATTTGCTCTAACGCTTGTGCCATAGCTTAAGGTCCCCCTGTCTGTAACTCTCCTAGCTGAAGCTTCAACTTTGTTTGCGCTTACCGGTCAGGTCTGAGGCTGTCCGCAAGCTGTATACGTGTACTCTGCGGTCTCTTTCAGCAAAGAAATGAAAGGGCACCCCCACGGGAACCTTCAAGCTCCCAATGCCCTAAAAGTTGGGTCAGTATAGGGGCCAGCGGTTGGCTTGTCAACCCTCTTTCTCGTGCGTATTGCGGGCCCCGTGCTTGCAGGTCAATATACAATGAGTCGAGTCACGTATCGGAGCCTCTGCAAGGAGTTTGAAATGAAGAAAGATGCCCGGAAAGCCGAATTGTTGGACCAGGCGAAGGCCCACCTGTTCCGGTCTTCAAAAGACTACGGGGAACCGGTCATGGCATACGGTCGGGGGGCGATGCTGGTGGACGTGGATGGAAAGGAGTACCTGGACTTCGGGTCGGGGCAGATGGCGGCGAGCATCGGTCACAACCATCCTGCGATCACGGAAGCGCTGAAACGCAGCTGCGAGCGGGTGCTGCACCTGAATACGAACCTGGTGAGTGAAGAGGTCATAGAGCTTGGGAAATCGCTGGCGGACCTGCTGCCGGAGCAGTTGCAGAAAGTGTTGCTGCTGAGCACGGGCGGGGAGTCGACGGAGGTGGCGCTGAAGGTGGCGAAGATGTTCACGGGCCGCTTCGAGGTGGTGGGGCTTATCCAGGGATACCACGGGCACACGGGCGGGGCGATGAGCGTGACGTTCTCCAACAGGCGGGGAGGGTTTGGGCCGTGGGTGCCAGGTGGCATCGCCATTCCCACGCCACACTGCTACCGGTGCCCCCTTCAAATGAGTTTCCCGTCCTGCGACTATGCGTGTGCGAGGGTCGGGTTTGACATGGTGGATGCTCAGAGCACGGGGTCGCTGGCAGCGTTCATTGCAGAGCCAATCATGAGCGCGGCAGGAATCCTTGAGCCGCCGCCCGGCTATTTCCCGCTGGTGAAGCGGATGTGCGAGGAGAGGGGGATGCTGTTCATCCTGGATGAGGCACAAACGGGGATGGGGAGGGTGGGTGCGACGTTCGCGTTCGAGCAGGACGGGTTCGTGCCGGACATACTGGCGCTGTCCAAGACGCTGGGGGCGGGGCTGCCGCTGGCGGCGATGATCACTTCGGCAGAAATCGAGGAGACGTGCCACGACAAGGGGATGGCGTTCATATCGTCGCACCAGAACGATCCGTTTGCGGCGGCGGTGGGGCTGGCGGTGATCGAGGTGCTGGTGAAGGAAGGATTGGCGGACGAGGCCCGGGCCAAGGGGCAGTACCTGAAGGACGCATATATAAGAATGAAGGAAGACCATCCGATTATCGGGGATGTGAGGGGTCGGGGGTTGCTGCTGGGGATGGAGCTGGTGAAGGATCCGGTGACAAAGGAGCCGGCGGGGGAGGAGACCCGGCTGCTGACGAAGAAGTGTCTGGAGAACGGTCTGATCCTTCAGCAGGCGTCCTATGCGAATATTGCGAACGTGTGGCGTATCGCGCCGCCGATGACGGCGACTTACGAGGAGCTTGACCGGGGGGTGGAGATACTGGACAGGTCGATGACGGAGGTTGGGTTATAGGGGGCACCTAGTCCGGGCTCTTGTTCAATACCGAAGTCACTCTTTTCTTATACATAACCTGCCCTCTAAGGGAACCCCTCCCGGAATCCGCTCGACCCTTCGAGTGACCTCAGGATGAGCGGATTCTGCCCCGCCCCCAGGGGATGGATTCCGGCTCGGGGGCCGGCATGACGGTTGAGCAGGGGGTGTATGCAAAGGGCGTGGAGAGCATGGGGTATAATGGGCGGCGGCGGGCCGAGAGGAGCGAGGCGTGAGGGCCTCGGGGCCCAAGAAGGATTTGAACATTTAACTCGTCGGCGACGACCAGGAGGAAAAGTCCATGAAGATGTTCGTAGCAGGAGAGTGGGTTGACAAGGACAAGAAGATTTCGGTGGTCAACCCGTACGATGGCAATGAGATAGACACTATTCCGAGGTCGGAAGAATCCGACATCGATGCTGCGATAACGAGTGCAGCCCGGGGCGCCAAGGTGATGGCGAAGATGCCGGCGCACGAGCGGTACAGAATCCTGAAGAAGGCGGCGGACCTGCTGGAAGAACGCCGGGAGGAGCACGCCCGGATAATCACGCTGGAAGAGGGAAAGGTAATAGCGGAGGGTCGGGTGGAGGTGGACCGGGCGGTGCAGACTTTGACGGGTTCCGCGGAGGAGGCCAAGAGGATCCACGGCGAGACGGTGCCCCTGGACGGAGCACCGAGCTGGTCGGGGCAGTTCGGGTTCACGATGCGGGTGCCATGTGGGATTGTAGCAGCGATCAGCCCATTCAATTTCCCGTTGAACCTGGTGATGCACAAGGTCGGGCCTGCGTTGGCGGCGGGGAACTCGGTGCTCATCAAGCCGGCCACGGACACGCCGCTGTCGGCGCTGAAGCTGGTTGAGGTGTTGCTGGATGCGGGACTGCCGCCCGAGGCGATTCAGTGCGTCACGGGGAGCGGGAAGCTCATCGGGGACTCTATCAGCACCGACGGACGGGTGAGGAAGATCACGTTCACGGGAAGCAAGGAAGTAGGCGAGCACATCTGCAAGATGGCCGGGGTGAAGAAGGTGACGATGGAGCTCGGGTCGAACAGCCCGCTGATCGTGATGCCGGACGCCGACCTGGACAAGGTAATCAAAGCGACGGTGGCGAGCGGCTATTCCAACGCGGGGCAGGTGTGCATATCCACGCAGCGGGTGCTGGCGGACAAGAGGATCTACGCCGACTACTTGGAAGGATTGAAGGAAGGCGTGGAGTCGATAAAGATCGGCAACCCGATAGAAGAAGGCATACAGATGGGCCCCATGGTTAAAGAGGAAGAGGCCGTGCGCGTTGGGGAATGGATAGACACGGCGGTGGCCACGGGCGCTACCGTGGTCACGGGCGGGGAGCGGGAAGGGGCGATATACGCGCCGACGATCGTTGCGGACGTGAAGCCCGAGATGAAGATCTCCTGCGAGGAGCTGTTCGGGCCGGCTGTGGCGGTTACGCCCGTGAACGACATCGACGATGCGATCGCGCTGGCGAACGACAGCGAATACGGGCTCTCGGCAGGCATTTTTACGCAGAACATCGACTGGGCGATGAAGTTCGCCAAGGAAGTTGAGTCCGGGAGTTTGCACATCAACTACGGGCCGCAGTGGAGGGCCGACCTGATGCCCTACGGCGGGCTGAAGTACAGCGGCATGGGCAAAGAAGGGCCCCGGTACGCGGTGGAAGAGATGACCGAGCTGAAGCTGGTGGTGATGCACCTCTAGTGCGCCGCCAGGGGCCAAGGGCCCGAACAAGAATTTGGGACACGTCCCCCGGCGCCCGAACTGGACGCCGGGGCAGTCCTATCAAGCGGGGGCAGGTGAGGAGTGAGAGTTAAGGCATTTGAAACTACGGAACCCCTACCCGAACTAAGAGAGCCCCACGCGATTGCGATGATGAGGCCCTGGGTGGACGTGGGGAGTGTCGGGACAACCGTATTGGGCAGGCTGGAGAAGTACCTAAACGCCTCCGAACTGGCCAAGCTGGCAGAGCCCGGCAGATTTTTCGACTTCACGCGTTACCGGCCGATGCTGAGGTACGTGAATGGTGAACGAGAGGTGACCATTCCCAACACGTTCATCAACTACTCTCGGGCGGAGGGGTTGCCGGACTTACTGTTCGTACACCTGCTGGAGCCGCACTCGCTGGGGGAAGAGTACATAGACTCGGTCCTGGAGCTTTTCAAAGAGCTGGGGGTGACTCGGTACCTACTGGTAGGGGGGATGTACGACGTCGTGCCGCATACGCGGCCTCTGCGGATCTCGGGGTCGCTGAGGATGGAGGGGATAGACGAGACGCTGGCAGAGCGATTCAAGGTCAAGAGGAGCACCTACGAAGGCCCGACGAGCATCCTTTATATGATCTCCCGGAAAGCCCAGAAGCTGGGGTTGGAGACGGGGAACCTGACAGTTCATCTGCCGCAATACGTGCAGATGGAAGAGGACCTATCGGGGGCGGCGGCGGTGCTGGGGGTGCTGAGCGAGCTCTACGGGCTTCCGCAAGAACTTCAGGCCAGAGAGAAGGCGGAGCAGCAGTACGTGGAGCTGGGTCGGACGGTGGCGAGAAGCCCGGAACTGCGGAACCTGGTGCAGCGGCTGGAGTCGATGTACGACGCTCGGGCCGAGGAGGAGAAAGCTGAGGAAGAGGACGAGGATGCGCCGCCCTTATCTCCGCAGGTCGAGCGATTCCTGCTGGATATAGACGAGCGGTTCAGCAACAACTAGGCTTCGTCCTATCCTAGCTGTCCAAGCTGCCCTTCCCGTTACCAGGGGGACAAGAACATGAAAAACGGATTCCGGGTCATGGACTCGGATATGCATGTGATAGAGCCTGCAGACTTATGGGACCGGTATATCGACCCGGCATTCAGTGAGCGGAGGCCCCAGGGGGCATCGAGGTGGCCGGGGGACATGCAGATAGAGGTGGAGGGCAGAGTCATGCCGGACCCGCCCTCGGGGTGGGGGAAGAGCAGGGCGGACGAACAGGCGGGAGTCTACGCGGACGGATACGCCAACAACTTCGACTCAGGGTCGCAGCTGCGGGCTATGGACGCCGAGGGAATCGACGTGGCGATCCTGTTCCCGAGCCGAGGGTTGTTCGCGCTGGCCCTGGACAGCATGAACCCAGAGCTGAGCGTGGCCGTGGCCCGGGCGTACAACCTGTGGCTGTCGGACTTCTGCAGCGCGGATCCAGGGCGGATGATAGGAGCGGGGATGGTAAGTCCCTTTGACGTGGAGTCGGCGAGCAGGGAGGCGGAGTCGGTTGTGGAGGAGATGGGATTCAGGTCGGTGTTCATGCGGCCGAACGTGGTGGAGGGTCGGAACTGGTATGACCCTCACTATTACCCGCTTTGGGAGACGCTGGAAGGGCTGGGGGTGCCGGTCGGGTTTCACGAAGGGGCAACGGCGGCGATGAACCAGGTGGGCAAGGGCTTCGATACGTACATGATGCACCACACCTGCTGCCATCCTATGGAGATGATGCTGGGAGTGGTGTCGATGTGCGGGAGCGGGGTGCTGGAGCGGTTTCCGAAGATGCAGGTGGCTTTTCTGGAGGGCAACTCGGCGTGGACGCCGTGGCTGTTGTGGCGGCTGGACGAGCACTACGAGCTTTCGGGGAAGTACGAGAGCCCAGAGATGAAGCTGAAGCCCTCTGAGGCATTTAGGCGGCAGTGCTATGTCTCTATAGAGGCGGACGAGTCACCGGCGACGATCATCGAGGACTGGGACTTGACGCAAAACGTGGTGTTCTCGACGGACTATCCTCACAACGACTCGAAGTTCCCCCATGCCATAGAGGGGTTCCTTTCGATGCCGCTTTCGGATAAGGCAAGGAAGGCGATCCTGTGGGACAACTGCGCGAGGTTGTACGGCTTAAACTAATGCAGATCCGCAGCAACAGGAGCAAGAATGGCTAGCGAACAAATAGCAGACCTCGGGGTTTGGGCGGCGTTTTCGAAAGAGGACATCGAGAGGCGGCACAGCCGGGCGCGGGAGATGATGGCTGCCAAGGGGCTGGATGCCCTGCTGGTGACGAACGAAGAGAACTTCCAGTATTTCACGGGGGCCACGGGATCGCTCGCGCTGCACTATTCGAGCACGAGGCCCGCGGTGCTGGTGTTTCCGCTCGTCGGGGAGCCGGTAGCGATAGTCGGGGCGATGATTGTGGATACGATCCACATGTCGACATATATCAGCGATGGCCGAGGCTATACAGACGTGCTTTCCTTCCCGGTGAACATGGTGGAGGACGCAATCAGGGGGCTGGGGCCGAGGGTGAAGCGGGTCGGGGTGGAGCTGGGGATGGAGCAGAGGATGGGGGTCCCGGTGGGGGACTACCTGCAACTGGTCGGGAGTGTGCCGGAGGTGAGCTTCGAGGATGCGGCAGACATCTTCGTGAAGCTGAGGATGGTGAAGACGCCGGAAGAAGTGGAGTACATGAGGCAGGCGGCGGCGATCACGGGTCGGGCGAGGCAGAGGTTGTTCCGTGAGGTCGTGCCGGGGATGACGGAGCGGGACGTAGTTCGTAGACTCAGGGCGCTGATACTGGAAGAGGGCGGGGACCGGACCTCCTTCGTTCATTTGACGGCAGACTTGCCGGTGAGCCAGACCCAGTTTCACCTGGACAGACCCCTGA
The DNA here is from genome assembly GCA_965207225.1 of Dehalococcoidia bacterium. Classification (GTDB taxonomy): domain Bacteria; phylum Chloroflexota; class Dehalococcoidia; order Plut-88900; family Plut-88900; genus Plut-88900. Next base: position 496,528 of record CBDBLV010000005.1, on the reverse strand, counting down.
AACGAGGAGGGCTCCTTTACATTGACGCAGGCGCGTACGTAAGGAACTACACAATCGACTATGCCCGATTCGCGACGTTGGGGCCAGCCAGCTCCGAGCAGATAAGAGGGCACAGTGTATTGCTGGAAGCAAACCGGCGGATGACGGAGGCCCTGCGTCCCGGGTTGACGTGCGCCGAGCTGCACGAAATCGGGGCGGAGGTAATCGAGGAGTCGGGGTTCGAGGTGGCACCGGTGGGGCGGATGGGACACGGGCAGGGGATCCAATTGACGGAACCGCCCTCGGTGAGCCCCGACGACCAGACGGTGCTGGAAGAAGGTATGATCATAAGCACCGAGCCGGAAGTCGGGCTAAACTTACTGTGGGAGGATGTCCACGTGATAACGGCGGACGGGTCCGAGCAGTTGACCCTGGAGCCGGTGGACCTGGTAGAGATACCATTCGAGTAGCGGGGAGTCGGTGGAAGGGCGGAAAATACGAAGAAAAGGGGAGGAGCGGCAAATGCAAGCGAAAGTCTTGATCGAGCGGCATACGGCGCCACACCAGGCACACCACGTCCTGGCAATTGCCACGGAGCTTCGGGCGGCGGCGATACGGCAACCGGGATATATCTCGGGTGAGAGCCTGATCGACATAGAAGACAACACGGCACTGGTTGTCATCAGCATTTGGAGAGACATAGAGGACTGGAAGAGGTGGGAGTCGAGCGAAGAGAGGCGGATGCTGGAGGACAACATAGCGCCGCTGCTGAGTCGCCCGTCGCTGGTTCGGGTCTGCACCGACCTGTCAGAGGAGGGTTAAGGCCCGAAGAGGGAAGAGGCCGGTTTTCTTGACCGCCAAATTGGCGGTTGCTAGAATGACCTCCACCCTTTGTGAGCGATTGAACGAATGCGCCATATCCCAATGCAACGCGCCCTCCGGCCCTCAGGACAATTGACGTGCTAGTGATAGGGCTGACGGGCGGCATAGCTACGGGCAAGACCACGGTATCGGCGATGCTAAAGGAGCTGGGGGCGGAGGTGCTGGACGCAGACCGGGTCGGGCATGAGGCCTATCTCCCGGACACCCCCACGTACAACGAGGTTGTATCGACGTTCGGTCGCGAGATTGTAGGGGAGGACAGGCAGATCAACCGGGGAAAGCTGGGTGCGATAGTGTTCAGCGACCCGGCGAACATGAAGAAGCTGACCGACATCATGTGGCCCCGCATGGCAGACATCGTGGCGGAGAGGATCGAGGAGCAGAAGGCCCAGGGGACGGGGGTGATGGTGGTGGAGGCGGCGGTGCTGTTAGAGGCCAAATGGGACTCCCTGACTGACGAGGTGTGGGTGACCGTATCCCCTGAATCGAGCATGATTGAGAGATTGGCGGAGTCCCGGGGGTTGACGGAAGAGCAGGCAAGGGACCGTATCAACTCCCAGATGTCTGCTGAGGAGCGGATAAAGCGGGCGGATGTTGTAATCCACAATGACTCGGGGCAGGATGAACTTAAAGCGCAAATAGAAGAAATCTGGAACAGTAGAGTAGGGACCAGAAAGTAGGGTTGGAATGACCTCCACCAGCGTGACCAAAGAGGAATACCGGGGATACCTGATAGAGGAGTACGTGCTCCGGGAGGAGCCGTTCTACCTGCCCGTGGCGGATGAAGTCGAAATCTTCCACGCCGCCTACGAGGAGAGGATTCCCCTGCTGTTCAAAGGGCCGACGGGCTGCGGGAAGACCCGTTTCGTGGAGTACATGGCGTACAAGCTCGGGGAGCCGTTGACGGTGGTCAAGTCCAAGGACACGCAGGGCGCCCAGAGCAACGGGACCACCAGCCTCCCCCTGGTCACGGTGGCCTGCCACGAGGACCTGACGGCCAGTGACCTGGTCGGCAGGTACCTGCTGGAGGGAGACAGAACGGTGTGGGTGGACGGGCCGCTGAGCCGGGCGGTGAAGGCCGGGGGCATCTGCTACCTGGACGAGGTGGTCGAGGCCCGGAAGGACACGACGGTCCTGATTCACCCGCTGACCGACCACCGGCGAATCCTGCCCGTAGAGAAGCGAGGCGAACTGCTAGAGGCGGCAGACAACTTCCTGCTGGTAATTTCCTACAACCCGGGGTACCAGAGTGCGCTGAAGGACCTTAAGCACAGCACCCGTCAACGGTTCGTTGCTATAGAGTTCGACTACCCGCCGAAGGACGTGGAGCAGGAGGTCATAGCGCACGAAAGCGGCTGCTCGATTGAGGCGGCAAAGGACCTGGCGAAGCTGGGGGAGAAGGTGAGGAACCTGCGGGAGCACGGGCTCCAGGAGGGGGCCAGCACCCGACTTCTAATCTACGCAGGAAGGTTGATCAAGAAGGGGATTCCAGCTCGCCGGGCTTGCCAGGTAGCGGTGGTCTGGGCCCTGTCGGACGACACTGAGGTCCAGCGCAGCGTGGAAGAAGTGGTGTTCAGCATATTCGAGTAATTGAGCACTGGCGACACCCCTCTGACGATGCTGGACACGCGTACCACCACTTTTCCCCAAGAGGTCGCACGGCTTCTTTCAAACAGGGAGAAGACGCGGGTGGCAGCGGAGGGTCGGGCGCCGGCGGCAGTTATGATCCTGCTGATGGAGAAGGACGGGCGGTTCCATACAATCTTCAACGTAAGGACTCACAAGGTTGAGCACCACAAGGGAGAAATCTCGTTTCCGGGCGGGATGATGGATGAGGACGACCCGGACCTAGAGACGACGGCCTTGAGGGAGACGTGGGAGGAGATGGGCATCAGGCAGGAGGATGTGACGGTGCTGGGGGAGTTGGACGACTACGGGACTCACAGCGGTTTCGTGGTCTCGCCGTTTGTCGGGGTTTTTCCCTACCCGTATGAGTACAATCCCAGCGAGATTGAAGTGGCGGAGGTGCTTGAGACTCCCATCGAGCACCTTCTATCGCCGGAGAACCATACGACCGTCAGGGTAGAGCACGACGGGGGCGTCTACCAGGACAGGGCCTATAAATTCGAGGGACACGTGATATGGGGCGCCACGGCCCGGATGCTCACGCAGTTCCTAACTCTGATAAGCTAACGACATGGCGATAAGTAAAAAGGTCCAGGACGGGTACGAGACAGAGCTTACGAGCTTTCCTCCGGCGGTAGTGAGCCAGTACAGGACCTCGGCGAGGCTGCTGGCAGGGATACTTCGGGAGGAAGACTTCAGGTCCTGGGCTACCGAGGGCATATCGATTGCCAAGCACTCTTTCAGGTCCTGGGAGGCGGGGGCGGAGTATTTCAGGGTAACGCCGCAGGTGCTGGCCAAGCTGCCGTTCCCGAACTTCATGGAGTGGGCACGATGGGGGAAGGTGCTGGCGAAAGAGTCGGCGGTGCTGTCTACCACGTATTTTCACTCCAGCCCCGAGGCGCTGGCGCACCTAACACCCCACCAGATAGGGGACTGGGTGTCGCTGGGCAAGGGGTTGTACAAGGGGACGTGGAAGTCGGGGACGTTGTCATCACGTTTCTTCGAGACCTCACCCTCCCTGTTGCGATATATGACGCTCGGCGAATTTCGTCGATTTGTAACGTTTCTCGACGCCCTTTCCCGCCGTTCGTATGACCTAGCCAACGAGTGCCTGGCGTCTGCGGAGCCGGTATTCCGAAGCATGGAGAAGCAGGACAGGCGCGGGTTCCTTTCGCTGGTCTCCAACATGGTCGAGTTGAACTGGCGGGATGCCAAGGCAAGCTTTGAGTCGGGGGGGGCGATCCTGGGTCGAATAGACCGGGAGCAGAGGGGTCGGTTCCTGGACCTGGCAGACCGGTTTGCAAAGAAAGACGCCAGCCACATTCAGAACTTCCTTGTGGAGTCCTCAAAGGCCCTTGGGGAGGTGGATGGGGACACCCAGGGCGAGCTCCTGAAGCTGTCCGGCGCACTGCTGGCTGAATCGCCGTATGCGGTGGTGGACTTCCTGACGACAAGCCCGCTGGTGCTGCAAAAGATCCCTCGAACGGACCTGATACGCTGGTTCGACGAGGGGATGGGGATACTGCGGGAGAACGAAGAGGGTGGGATAGCATACTTCAAGCTGGAGTCGGTGAAGGGGCGGGGGGTCTTGGAGGAGCTTTCATCGGGGGTGGAGCTGGACAAGGTGAGAGAAATCCTCTGGATGTACGCCGTGGCCCTGACGGGCATCGACGTGCAGATCCAGACGGGAGAAGACCTGCGGGACAAGGGAATCGGGTGGGTGTCGGGGGACAACCCGACCACGGAAGGCCGGTCAGTGTACCTGCCACCGTTCGTGAGAAAGTACCCGTCCAAGGATGAGAACTTCGGGTGGTACAAGGTAGTCGGGACCCATCAGGTTGCACACCTGGAGTTCGGGAGCTTCAAGTTCGAGTTCGACAAGGAAGCCGTGTTCTTCCCGAACATGCGAAAGGAATGGGTTACCGAGGCCAACGGAGCGTCCCATGCGACTGTTGACCTACAACGGTACTTCGACCTGTTCACCGAGAGACAGCTGGCCTACGACCTGTTCACGTTGTCGGAGGACACGAGGCTCGACTCCCGGGTGATGCACGAATACAAGGGCATCCGGAAGTCGTACCGGCTGACGCAGGCCGATGCTCTGTCCCAGAGGCCCGACATCCAGTCCCTGCCGTTGCAGGAGGCGATTGTCGAACTGCTGATGCGGATCAGCCTGGACCAGAAGGAAGAGCTGAAGGTCCCGATCAAGATCCGGGAGCAGGTGGAAGAGCTTGTGAGAATCCTGATGAAGGTGCGAGACCCGGAGGCAGCGGTGGAAGACGCGGCGGAGGCGACGATCCGGCTGTACGACTACATCAGGCAGCTAATGAACAGGGAAGTGCCCGAGGACGAGTGGGAAGACTTCAACACGGACGAGATGGAGCAAGAGGACTCGAACGTGGACATGTCCATGCCTGCGGCCTATGGGGCCGGGGGTGGGGCGGACGGAGAGGAATCGGCGATGGGCGAGGGTGGAGAAGGGGAGGAAGAGCAGCCCTACGATGCTACACAGGACGTCGGGTACAGGGGTGAGTTCAAACCGGAGTTGGTGCAGCTGCTTGCGAAACTGAGACAGGGGCAGCAGGGCGAACAGTCGGAGGCATCCGGGGAGCAGATATCGCCGGAGATGCTGCAAGAACTGCTGGAGAAGAGCGTCGAGATCGAGATAGACCAGGTGTCGGAGGGGGAGATCACGAATTCGGCGAGCATGTTCGTGGACAACCTGATGGGACAGATAGGCCAGGACCAACAGGAGCCGGGTCAGGGTCACAACGTCGACACTTCACCGCCGGCGGGCGGGCCCCTGCAGGCCGACGACGCCAAGACGTTCCTATACGACGAGTGGGACTTCCGGGCCAACGACTACAAGCCGAACTGGTGCAGCGTCAAAGAGCGGGTGATGGAGGAGGGGAACATAGAGTTCTACGAGAAGACGCTACAGGAGCACGCCCTGCTGCAGGCACAGATCAAGCGGCAGTTCGAGATGCTGGCGCCGGAGATGTTCCGCAAGGTGCGTCGGCTGCCGGACGGCGATGACATCGAGTACGACGCGGTGGTGGAGGCGATGGTTGAGAAGGCCACGGGCAACTCGCCGACGGACAAGATCTACTGGCGCAGGAACAAGGTGCAGCGGGACGTGTCGGTGGCGTTCCTGCTGGACATGAGCGCATCCACAGCGGAGGCGATAGACGACGCCAGAAAAGCGGTGGATGACTGGAGCCCGCCTGACGATCCCCGGGAGTACCTGGCGTGGCTAAGGGCGCGTCGGGAGGAGGGGAGCCGGAAGTCCTACAAGCGGATCATCGACGTGGAGAAGGAGAGCTCGGTCCTGCTGATACGGGCGCTGGAGACGATAGGGGACCAGTATGGGATATACGGGTTCTCGGGGTACGGGCGGGAGAACGTGGAGTTCTACATCATCAAGGACATGGGAGAGAACTTCTCCGAGCGGGTGAAGAACCGGATAGACAAGATCAGCCCATTGCACGCCACACGGATGGGCCCGGCAATCAGGCACTGCGTTTCCAAGCTGGAGGTGCAGGAGTCCAGGACTAAGGTGCTGTTCCTTATCAGCGACGGCCGACCGCAGGACCGGGGATACAGTCGGGAGGGGGTGGAGAAGGAATACGCAGTCCACGACACGAAGAAGGCGCTGCAGGAGGCCAGGGCGAAGCAGATAGTGCCGTTCTGCCTGACCGTGGACCGGGGCGGCCACGACTATCTGAAGACGATGTGCCAGGACATGGGATACGAGGTGGTGCCGGAGATCGAGACTCTGCCCAAGCGATTGCCTTACCTGTATCGACGGCTGACAGTATAAGCAAGCAGCGTTCGGAAAGGAATGGGGCCCCGCAAATTGCGGGGCCCCAAGTATTTTGTCCTGTTTACGGGTGCGGAGCGGCGGGCTACGGACCCAAGGTCGGGATTCCGCAGGCCTCCTGGGCGGCCATTACCTCAGCGGTGACCATCATGAGCTCGGGGTCGGGGGTGGGGAGTTCGGTGGCCGTGCCCATCATTGCGAAGGCCTCGAGGATCTTGAAGAGGTTCTCCAAATCTGTCTGCTCGGCTACGCAACGAAGCTGGGATGGGAGGGGGAGGGCTTCGCCTGCCGGAACGTCTCCCGTTAGAGCCAACGCCTCCTCATCGGTGAGGCACATGTGGCCGTAAAAGAGGGAGCGCATAGCCTGGACTTGATCCGCTGTCGGGCTGGGGACGCCGTGTTCGCCGTATGTCTCGACGAGGCAGGAGATACTCTCATCGGAGAAGCCGCCGGCCTGGAGGGACTGCATGGTCACGATGGCGCTGATGGCGTTCTCCTCGGAGAGGCATTGGATGGGGAACAACTCGAAGCTGGCGGCGACTGCGGCCAAGGGTTGGTCCTTCATAGACTCGAGGATGACTTCGCCGAAGGCTGCGGTAATGCAGGCGGTCTCCTCTTCGGAGAGGGCGCCTATAAGGTCACCCACCGTGGAGTTTTCATCGATGTCCGTGATGGACATCATGGAAGAGTCGGGTTCGGGCTCCGGTTCTGGTTCGGGGGTAGCAGTGGGCTTGGGCATCGGGGTGGGGGTGGGGACGGGAGTCGAAGTTGGCTCCGGGGTGGCGGTGGGCTCGGGGGTGGGGGTGGGATCTTCACCTCCGCAGGCGGCAAAGGCGAGGGCCCCGGCCACGAGGGCAACGAGAAGCACGGGCCACAGCCACGTCCCAGATTTCTTGGGTCGGAAGATTCGAGACATCTTATTTGTCCTCCAGATACGGGAGCCTTAATGCAGTGAGTGGACTCCGTAAACCAATTCTATGACTTGGACGGGCTTGCGTCAAAACAGTTTGAAATTCCTTTCAAACTATTCAATTGATGTATGTGCTCCAGCTTTAACTTTTGGTAACGCCAGATCGGGGCAAAGGGTGGGAGATTCCGGGAGGTCAAGGATTCGTAGTGCAATGTCAGGTAAAGATGAGGGCGGGGCCGGCGGTTAGGCAGACCATTGCAAAGACGATCCATTTCATGGACTTCTGACTGACCGTGAGGGCGAATTTGACGCTAAGAATTGCGCCAACGGTCATGCCGAGGGCGATGAGTATGGCCGGGAGCCATTCCACGAGACCAGCGGCGATAAACACGGGGATTGCGGCTACGCTGAAGAAGGCGGTGCAGACGACCTTGAGGGCGTTGGTCCGGACGAAGTCGTAGCGGAGGCCGGCGGCGAGAGCGGCTATGAGGATGAAGCCTACGGCAGCTTGCACGAGGCCGGCATACACGCCAGCGCCGAAGAGCATGGCAAGGGCGAGGGGGCGCTCCCGGAGGGTGTAGGGTCGGGTGCCTTCTGGTGGGATGATGACTTCGGGGAGGAGGATCATTATGAGGGCAAAGGCGATCATCACGCCCAGGATGACGGGCTTGAAAACGTCTCCGGGAATCCAGGTAGCAGCGAATGCGCCAATTACCGCACCGGAAGCCGTAGGGAAGAGCATTGGCAATGCAGCCCTTTTCTCCAGCTTGCCGGCCCTTTCGAAGCCGACGGTGCTGGTGAGGGACTGCTGGAGGGTGCCGATCCTGTTGGTGGCGTTGGCGAAGTCGGCGGGCATGCCCATGAGGATGAGAGTGGGTACGGTGAGCATTGCGCCGCCGCCGCTGAAGGTGTTGATGAAGCCAGCGACGGCGCCCGTGAACAGGAGGAGGAGGGCCTTCCACCAGTTCAGGTCTATGGTGTCGGGGGTGAGGAAGTCGGGCATGAGGGTGTACACCTAGACCGTGAACGATAGCACGGAGTGGGTCGGGCCTGCTGGGGGCGGGATGACGGTTAGGGGATAGGGCAACCCCGGTTATTCAGTTTCTGGCGCGGGTTATTTGGGTCAGGGCGGGGGGCGGCCGCGGGCGATGCGGGGTTTGGGGTTGGGGGGTGGGTCTACGTCGGGAAGGTTAAGAGGTGGACAGGGTGGAGGGTTCAGGCCAGTCTGGGTTGGGGTAGGGGGATGGGTTCCTGCCTCCGCAGGAACGACGGATGGAAGGGTGTGGGTGGGAAGGTACGGGGTTGGTCCAGGTATGGGCGCGTCAGATTCCTCGCGGGGCATCGGAATGGGAAGGGGGGGCGGGGATGGATTCCCGATCGGAGTCGGGAATGACGGATATTTCAAGCGGCGAGTCTTCGTTATAGGGTGATGTATGGGTGGGACGCGGGCCTCCCCCCGCTCGTACTTCGAGGGCCTCAGCATGAGCGGCCCCACTTCCGGGGTTGGGGTCGTCATTGGGATCATCGTCGTCATCGGGGTCGGGGGATTCTTCGTCCGGGTCATGGAGGTTGCTGAGGACGGGGTCACGGGCGAACATGCCTTCAAGGACCGCTTCCATGTCTCTCCACGTCTCTGCGTCAAAGGCCGCCATTTCAGCTTCATGGGCTGCCTTACGGTCGAGGTATTCGTCCACTTCTCGGGGCCAGCGGTCTTCGGGGCCGATGAGGCCGTCCCGGCGTCGTTCTTCCACGGACATCAGCTGTCTCCAGGGCCACCATTTCTCGCCCGGCCGGGCGGTGCGTATGGGCAGGAGGTCGAAGAAGGAGAGTTGGCCGTCTTCCACCCTCTTGTAGAAGAGCTTCTTGATCAGGGAGTCGACTTCCTGTTCGTCGGTGAGCTCCTTGGGGGCTTTGGTTTGTGCGGACTGGGCCTGGATGAGGAGCCGCATGTAACGGGATATGTAGGTGTGATTGAGGGGGCGCCTGCTCAAGAGGCGGTTGATCATGGAACGTAGGAGAATTATCTCCTGCTCGAAGCCCCGGCCCTCGGGGGCCAGACGCGGCAACGAGCCTTCGGCTTGGCCGGCTTTACCGGACCCGTCGCGGTTTTGCGGGTACGGTCTTCCGCGTCGACTGCGCTCCTGATGTACAGGGGCGGGGGTGCGGGTTTTCTTCTGCGGTAGGTTGCCGCAGGCATCCGGGGCCCGGAGGAGTGCGTCGGGGGACGCCGGGCCTCGGGGGTTCTTCCGCGGTGCAGGGCCGCGGGCATCCGGGGACAGGTCGGGCCCCGGGGAGGGATCAGCCGCCTCTTGAGCGGACGCCCCGTTGGAGGGGCGATGATGTATTGACAATGGATTGTTGTGAAGTTTGGATGTAGACATTGGGTCTGAACGTTAGTATAGAACGTATATGGCAGGAGTCAAGAGGCTTTGGGAGCATTTTGGGGGAGTTTCTCCCAGGGCCCGGGGGGGAACCCTCACCCCCTTGGTCCCCCTCTCCCTTAGGGCCTGTAAGGGAGAGGGGGAGAAAAAACAGAGGCAGGCGCATGTGCATAGCACATGCGCCTGCCTCTAGTTTGGTACTGGGGGGAAGGAGATGGAGGGAGGTGGTTGGCTAGAGACGGAGTGGGTTGGGGGAGGGGTGCGACAGATCCCTCGCGGGGCATCGGGATGGGAAAATTGGGGCGTTGGGACAGGATCTAGCCCTCTGCCCTCTCGAGGGCTTTGAATAATTGATCTCTTGGCACTCGTATCACCCTCACCCTAGCCCTCTCCCATCGAAGGAGAGGGGACTGAAGACCCCGCCGCGCCCCGCGGGGTAGATTCCGGCTTGGGGAGCGAGATGATGCAGAATGGGAATCGAAGGGGATGGAAGGGGTGGGGGTGGGCGGACGTGACGACTAGCAGGGCGTAGGCCGCCGCCCCGGTTGGGTCGGGGGCTCCCGGGGGTGCTGATTTGATGGGGAGGGCTAGAACCGGGTGATGACGCCGCGGCCGATTTCGCCGCGTTCCAGGTCATCGTAGGCTTCGTTAATCTGGTCGAGGGAGTAGCGACGGGCGAGGAGGTCGTCGAGGGGGAGCTTGCCGGCGAGGTACATGTCGATGAGCTTGGGCATATCGGCGCTCAGGCGGGCGGAGCCGTAGTAGCAGCCCTTCAGGACCTTTTCGTCGCGGACGAGGGCCACGGGGTCTATGGGGGCCTTGGTGCCCCAGGGGGAGATACCAACCACGACGGCGGTGCCGCCCTTCTTAGTCATTTCGTAGGACATTTCAACGGTGTCGGGGGAGCCGAAGACTTCGAAGGCGTAGTCCACGCCCCTGCCGCCAGTGAGCTCCTTGACCCGCTCCACGGCGTCCTGCTGGGTCGGGTTGACAGAGTGGGTGGCGCCGAACTTCATGGCGAACTCCAGCTTGCCTTCGTTTATGTCGACAGCGATGATCTGCCGGGCGTTGGCGAGGACGGCGCCCATGATGACGTTGAGGCCCACGCCTCCACATCCAACGACGGCGACGGTGCTATCGGCCTCTACCTTTGCGTTGTAGAGAACGGCCCCGACTCCCGTAGTGGTGCAGCAACCGATGAAGGCGGCAATTTCCATGGGGAGGTTGTCGGGGGCGGGGATGCAGGCGGACTCGGGGACGACGGTATGGGAGGCGAAACAGGACATCTGGTCAAACTGGGCGACGCTGGTGTCTCCCTTGCGGAGCCGGCTTGTGCCATCGAACTGAGACATGACGAACTTGGCCCTGGTGAGGCAGAGGTTGGGCCTGCCTATGACGCAGTTTTCGCACCTGCCACACGTTGACACGAAGGCGATTACCACGCGGTCGCCGGGGGCGACGGAGGTGACGCCCTCGCCAACCTCTTCAACGGTTCCAGCGGCCTCGTGGCCGAGGACGATGGGGAGCGGGCACTTGGCGTCGCCGTGCATGAAGTGGAGGTCGCTGCGGCAGATGCCGGCCGCGCCGACCTTGATCTTGACTTCGCCGGCCCTTGGGGGGTCAAGTTCTAGCTCTTCGATAACCAGTGGGGTGTTGGGTTCGTAGAGTACTGCCGCTTTCATGAGGGGCTCCTCTCGGGGCTAATGGGACTTTGGTTACAGGGAGTGAAGTTCTTTTTGAAGCTCGTAAAGGGCTGCGATGGCGGCCCTTTGCTTGACGAGGACGCGGATGCCGGGGAGGTTGAGATCTACGGAACGGGTGCCATTCTTCGTGGATATGCCGAGGAAGACGGTGCCCGGGTCTTTGCCTTCGCTGGGGTTGGGGCCGGCGGCGCCGGTGATGCCGACGCCGAGGTCGGCGTTGTTGCGGGTGCGGCAGGCGTCGGCCATAGCTTTGGCGGTTTCCCGGCTTATGGCGCCGTGCCGCCCCAGGATTTCGGCGTCGACGCCGTTGGCCATCTTAACCGGGTTGGTGTAGGAGACGACTCCGCCGTTGAAGTACCCGGAGCTACCGGGAACATTGGTTACCATGTGGGCGAGGAGGCCTCCGCTGCAGGACTCCATGGCGGCGAGGGTCAGGCCCTTGGACTCGAGGAGCTTGCCGACGTTGCCTTCGAGGGTCTCTTCATCTCTGCCCCAGATGTACTTGCCGAGGATATCGTCGACTCGGGCTTCCATGTCCTTGAGGAGTGTCGAGGCGGTCTGTTCGTCGTCGGCCTTGGCGGTTATGCGGAGGTGGATACCATCGTCCTTAGCGTAGACGCCGATGGTCGGGTTCCGGGAAGAGAGGAGGGACGCGACCATTTCGTCGAGGCCACCTTCGCTGAGGCCGAAGGTCTTGACGGTGCGGGAGACGAGGACGCCACCCGCGACCAGCTTCTTGAGCTCCGGGGAGACCTCCTTGTTCCACATGCGCTGCATCTCGCCGGGAGGGCCGGGCATACAGACGACCCGTTTGTCGCCGCTTTCGACCCACCAGCCGGGCGCCGTGCCGCGAGGATTGTAGATGGGTCGGGCGGAGGGTATGAGGGTGGCCTGCTTGAGGTTGGAGAGGGGCATGGGGTAGTTGCGGTTCTGGAAGAAGGCGCGAAGCTGGACCTCCAGGTCGGCGTCTACCTTCATCTCCTCGCCGACCAGTTTGGCGACGGCTTCGCGGGTGACGTCGTCCTGGGTAGGGCCGAGTCCTCCGGTGGTGAGGATCAGGTCAGCTCGGGACCAGATGGCGCGGAAGGTCTCGACGAGGCGGTCGCGGTTGTCGCCGAGCTGATGGATGCGGTAGAGGTCGATGCCGAGGAGGGGAAGCTGGGAAGCGAGGTAAGGGGCGTTAAGGTCGGTGATTTCACCGAGGAGGATCTCGGTGCCGATGGAAACGATTTCGGCTCGCATGGCGGTTGGTCAGCAGGAAGGAATAAGGGTCGGATTCAAGGGGTGAGTATAGCATACGGGGTGGGAGGGTCGGGGGTGGGAGCCAATTAACCTGAATCCCCATTACCCAGTTGTATAATGAAACTGGAAGCACCCCCTACATAAGATGAGTGGCTCACTGACAATTGCGCGGGTATTCGGGATTCCGGTCAGGATTGAGATCACCTGGCTGATAATCTTCGCTATTCTGCTTATCCCGGGCGGGGTGTACCACCTACCGAACAGATTCCCTCACTGGTCGGCGGTGGAGGTGTGGACGGTGGCTGGGGTGTACACGCTTCTGTTCTTCGCATCGATATTGCTGCACGAGCTTGCGCACAGCCTGATGGCTAAGCTGCACGGGATTCCGGTGCAGAGCATCACATTGTGGCTGTTCGGGGGGGTGGCGCATCTGACAAAGTCGGCGGACAGGCCGCGGACGGAGGCGCTGATATCGATAGTCGGGCCTGGGACAAACCTGGTGATCGGGGCGGGGTTGTTCGTGTACCTCTACCTGATAGGGCCAAGCAACGAATACGTGGAAGTGCTGGGGGCGTACCTGCTCGGGGCAAATGCGATACTGGCCATCTTCAACCTGATGCCGGGTCTGCCTTTGGACGGGGGCCAGCTTGTGAGGTCGGGGGTGTGGGCGGTCACGCATAGCCGGGAGAAGGGGACTGTCATTGCGTCATTGGGTGGGGTCGGGGTGGCGCTGATGGTGTGTACCGGGGGCGTGAGCCTCATCTACTTCCTGGGGGAATGGCTGAGCGGGCTGTGGCTGGGGTTCATAGGGTTCTGGATGCTGCAGATGGCGGTAGCGAACTACAAGGCAGCGAGGACGAGGGAGGCGATCAGCCGATTCTCGGCGTACCAGGTGATGTCTCCGTACACTGGGGCCCCTGCGCCTCCCGACGCGCCGCAGGTCCCGGCAGAGGTAAACGCCCTGGCGATACTGGACTTCATGCGGGAGAACGGTGTGCACAGGGCGTTCGTGACGCGGGACTCACAGATTGTTGGGGTTATTGAAGTGGGGCTATCACGGTCGTAGGTAAGAAATGAAGCGTCAGATATACCTGGACCATGCAGCTACGACGCCGGTCGACCCCCGGGTGCTGGAGGCGATGCTGCCTTACTTTTCGGAGCATTTTGGGAATGCGTCGGGGGTGTATGCGATCTCGCAGACGAGCCAAGGGGCGCTGGAAGAGGCCCGGGAGAAGGTGGCCGGGATTCTCGGATGTTCGCCGGAGGAGGTGATATTCACGGGCGGGGCCACGGAGGCGGACAACGCGGCGATAGCCGGGGCGGCCTTGGGGCAGAAGGAGTCGGGGGACCACATAGTTACGTCGGCGATAGAGCACCATGCGGTCTTGCATGCGTGTGAGTCGCTAGACGACTTCGGGTTCGAGACGACGTACCTGGGCGTGGACGAGTACGGGACGGTAGAGCCGGAACAAGTGGCGGAGGCGGTGTCCGAGCGAACGAACGTGGTGTCGATCATGCTGGCGAACAATGAGGTGGGTACGATAGAGCCGATTTTGGAGATAGGGGAGGCGGTGAAGGAGCGGGCAGCGGTTCTCGGGCGAAGGGTGGTGCTTCACACTGATGCGGCGCAGGCGGGGGGTGTGCTAGACCTGAACGTGGACAGGCTAGGCGTGGACATGCTGACGCTGGCGGCGCACAAGTTCTATGGGCCGAAGGGGGTCGGGATCCTGTACGTGCGCAACGGGACGCCGTTCAGGCCTTTCCAGTACGGGGGGAGCCAGGAGGGGAACCGTCGGGCGGGGACGGAGAACATCCCGCTGATAGTCGGGGCGGCGGAGGCGCTGAGGCTGGCGGTGGAGGAGCAGGGGGAGAATAACGAGCACTGCAAGGCCATGAGGGACAGGTTGATCCAGGGCATTTTGAGCAAGGTGCCGAACTCGACGCTGAACGGACACCCGACGGAGCGTCTCCCGAACAACGCCAACTTTTGCATCGACGGTGTGGCTGGGGAGTCGATCCTGGTGGGGCTGGACATGGAGGGGATATCGGCGTCGAGCGGGAGCGCTTGTACGTCGGGGTCTCTGGACCCGTCGCACGTACTGACGGCGATGGGGGTGCCGGCAGAGAGGGCGGTCGGGAGCCTGCGCCTGACGGTGGGGAAGGGGAACGAGGACCGGGACATCGACAGGGTGCTGGAGGTTCTGCCAGGGATAGTGGAGAGGCTTCGAAGGGTGTCGGGGGTGGGGTGACGTGCCCCGGTACAGCAAGACTTTCCTAGACCACTTCAACAACCCGCGAAACGTGGGCGTGATCGAGGATGCGGAGGGCGTTGGGACAGAGAAGAACGAGGTGTGCGGGGACACGATGACACTTTACCTTAAGATGGTGGGTGAGAGGATCGAGGAGGCGAGCTTTCAGACGCTGGGGTGCAGTGCATCGATTGCGGCGAGCAGTGTGACCACGGAGCTGGTGGCGGGGATGTCGGTGGGGGAGGCGCGGGCGTTGACACGGCACGACATAGCCGAGGCGCTGGACGGGATACCGCCGGCCAAGCTGCACTCGGCCGTGCTGGCGATAGATGCGCTGAAGTCTGCATTGGACGGGGTTGAGGCCCGGGTCCGGGGCACTTGATTCCCTGACGATTAATGCCAGCTTCAGACGTCAAGTCCGGGCCCAGGATTCACCGCCGCATATTTCATGTCGTGACAACCGCCGCGGTGGCACTGATGGCATTGGGGCTGGAGCGCGAGGTGATGATAGCGATCACTGCATCGCTCACCGGGACTGCGATTGTCCTGGAGCTGTCCCGACGGCGGTTTCCAAGGCTGAACGAGTGGTTTATGGCCCAGACGTCGGTACTACTGAAAGAGTCGGAGTCGAGTCGGGTGCTGGGGAGCACCTACATGGCGGCGGCCAGTCTCATGGTCTTCCTGTTTTTCGACAAAGAGATAGCGATTCTGGCCCTTGTGTACATTGCAGTCGGGGACCCGCTGGCGGGGGTGGTGGGAAAGCGATACGGCCGGGTGAAGATAGGAAGCAAGTCGGTGGAGGGGACGTTGGCGTTTGCAGTCGGGGCCGGGGGGGCGGGGTGTGCTTTAATTGCAGCCGGCCTGGACATGCCCTACTGGGTGGCGCTGGGAGGGGCTGGGGTGGGGGCGCTGGTGGAGCTTCTGCCGAGCCCGGTGGACGACAATTTGACTGTGCCTCCGGTGTCGGGGGTTGCGATGTGGGGGCTTGGGCTAGTCTAACCTACCTGTCGGAATTTCGTTTAGATGTCTGAAGGCCCAGACCCCGGCGGGACTTGTCACTGTCATGAAGTTCAAACCGAGCGTCACCATACTCATTGCGGCCGCATTCGCGCTTGGTGCACTGGTATGGGCGTGTGAGCGGGAGACTCCGTCATCGCCAAGCCCCGAGCCTGCGGCAACGGCGACTGCCATGACTCTGGCATCCGCTGTACCGACTACCACGCCATCCCCAACACCGGTCCCTTCGGCGACGCCTACGCCGGTGCCAGAGGCAACCGATGAGGTGGTGCGGCGGATCACTGAGCAGGTGTCGGGGCTGAGGGGGCTGGCGATGGTAGAAGAGACACCCACGTTCTTTATCTCATCCGAGCAGATGGCGGAGAACATCAGGCAGAACATCGAAGAGAACTATACACAGGAGGAGGCAGATATTGAGGCGGAGTTGTTCGCGCTGCTGGACTTCATAGAGCCGGATACGGACCTTAAGGAGGTGTTTGCAGACCTGTACGCAGGGTCGGTGGTGGGGTACTACGACACGGACACGGGCGAGATGTTTGTACTCAGTGACGGGGACAGGCCCAACCCAGCGGCAAAGCACACACTGGCCCATGAAATTGTACATGCACTCCAAGACCAGACCTTCGACCTGGACGCATTTCTCCCGGAGGACGAAGAGAATGGGGACCTGGCCCGGGCGAAGGTTGCGCTGGTGGAGGGGGACGCAGTGCTGGCTGCGGCGGAATACCTAAGGGCCCATTTGACACGGTCGGAGATCAGGCAGGTGTATTCGTCGGGAGGGGGTGGCACCGGCCTCTCGGAAATTCCACGGGCCCTGAGAGAGTTGCTGGTATTTCCCTACAGGGAAGGGGCAAGGTTTGCAGCGGTGGTGCATGGCGATGGAGGCTGGGAGTCGGTTGATGCGGCCTACTCGGACCCGCCGCTGTCCACTGAGCAAATCCTGCACCCCGACAAGTACTTCGAGAGGGAAGAGCCGGTGACGGTGCGGATGCCGGCGCTGGCCTCGGCCCTCGGGGGTGGGTGGGAGGTCGTGGAGAAGGGAGTGCTGGGCGAGTTTGTGATCTCCCTATACCTGGAGAACCGGCTGCCGAGATTCAGGGCTGCGAACGCGGCGGAATTCTGGGGTGGCGACGCCTACTCCCTGGTACGCAACGAGGAGCTTGATGAGTCGGCGTTGGTGTCGCTTTCCGTATGGGACTCGGGTGAGGATGCGCAGGACTTTTTCGATGCTGTAGTCTCGTACTACGAGGCGCCGAGGAGCGAACCGGGGGAGGTCACTGTCTCGGGGGAAGGGGTGCGGCGGTGGGACTCGGAGGAAAGGAGCGTTTATGTGGCGTTGGAGGAGGACAAGGTGCTGCTCATAGTATCGGAGTCGGGCGGGGCGGTGGGGGTGATGGTTGGAGAGTTTCCGTGGTTTCAGTCGGGGGTCGGGGACAGCCTGTGATATAATTTCTCTAGCCGACAATAGGTAAATAGGGCGCCGAGAACATGGGAAGGCGCCATGTCATATACCCGGAGGAAAGAAATGGGCAAGCCGATAGAAGTAGGAGACGAGAGCTGGCAGAAGGAAGTGCTGGAGTCGGACGTGCCGGTCCTGGTGGACTTCTGGGCCCCGTGGTGCGGGCCATGCCGGATGATTGCGCCGATAGTTGAGGAACTCGCCTCCGAATACGAAGGCAAGATGCAGTTCGCCAAGCTGAACGTGGATGATGCCCCGGAGGTCACCACGGGATACCGCATCCGCAGCATACCGACCGTTATGTTCTTCAAGGACGGGGCGGTGGCAGAGACGGTGGTCGGAGCAGTACCGAAGCGAGAGCTGGTGAAGAAGGTGGAGTCGGTGCTGGCCTAGCCAACATTTCAAAACTGAAGAAGCAAAGAGCAGGCCGGGGCAATCGACGTGAGTCGGGCCCCGGCCCTCTTTTGCCTGTGTTAGAATCAACCGCCCGCCTCGGGAGCGGATGGGTCCCGGTGGGCTCCGCGGACTTCAAATCCGTCCGGTGGGCTCCCTTCGGCGTCCACGGTGGGTTCGACTCCCTCCCGCTCCCGCCATTACTTTTGCCCCGGAGGTCAACCTATGCACGCGAGAGTAGTCACCCTGAAGGTAAAGCCAGAAACAGCTGCGGAGGCTGTGAGACGCTACGAAGAATCCATCGATAACTCAAAGAGGACCGAAGGGTACAAGATGGGGATATTGCTGACCAATCCCGACACGGGGAAAGGGTTCTCCATCACCATCTGGGAGACCAAGGAGCAGGTGATTGAGCGGAATACGGACGGGTACTACGCCCAGCAGATGAGGACGATGGGAGACGTATGGGCGGAGCCCCCGATCCTGGAGGACTACGACGTCAGCGTCTACTACAACCACGACCTCTAGGGTCGGGAGCGCTCCTTTGCCAATATCCGCCTGACGCTTTCCACGGCTGAGTCGAGGGCGTTTTCGGGGTTGACGACGACGTGGTCGAAGGTGCGGGCGGCTTCCATTTCTCGTCTGGCCGTTTCCAGCCTGAGGGTCCGGTCTTCGGTCTCTGCGCCGCCCCTGCGCCGGAGCCGGGCTTCGAGGTCGGCCATATCAACAGGGGCTATGAAGATGGTCAGGGCGTGGGGGGCGAGGGCCTTTATAAAGGCTACTCCCTGGATGTCGGTGCGGAGGATGACGTCCCAGCCGTCACCGATGAGTTTATCCACGTCGGCCCTGGGGACGCCGTACCAGTTGTCGTAGACGCGGGCGTGTTCGAGGAGTGCGCCTTCGGCGATTAGCTCCTGGAAGCGTTCGGGGGAGACGAAATAGTGGTGGATGCCTTCGACCTCTCCAGGCCTGGGGGGACGGGTGGTAACGGTGGCTATTTTGCGCATACGGGGCTCGGACTCGAGGAGTTTGTCGATGAGGGTGTCCTTGCCGACGCCGCTAGGGCCCGAGAACACCACAAGGAGCGGGGCCACGTCAGCCGGCTCCCAGGGATTCCAGGTCTTTCCAGAAGCCAGGGTATGAGACTTCGACGCACTCGGGGTCATAGATAATGGTCTCGTCCTGGGCCAGGAGGCCAGCGACGCCGAGGGTCATGGCCAGGCGATGGTCGCCGTGGCTACGGCATAGTGCGCCCTTCAGGTTGGTGGGGCCCCTGATGACCATGCCGTCGGGGAGCTCTTCAATGTCGGCACCGAGCTTGCGGAGCTCGGCCACAGTCGTCGTGATCCTGTCTGATTCCTTGACCCGGAGCTCGGCGGCATCCCTGATGATGGTCTCACCGTTTGCCTGAGTCGCGGCAAGGGCGAGGATGGGAATTTCGTCGATGACGTAGGGAATTATCTCGCCTTCGATGGTGACGGCTTTGAGGTTGCTGCTTTGTACGGCGATATCTGCCATAGGTTCGGCGCCGGCGGGGGGCAGGTCTTCGAGGGCTATGGCGGCGCCCATGGATTTGAGGACGCGGATGATGCCGATGCGGCCCGGGTTCACGCCGACGTTGGTGAGGCGGAGCCGGGCGTGGGGATGGGCGGCGGCGAGCACGAGCCACGGGGCTGCGGAGCTGATGTCGCCGGGAACCTGGAGGTCGGTGGCGTTCAGTTCGCCGGGCGTGAGTTCGACACTGTCACCGTTGACGGTGATGTGGGCTCCCATGGAGCGGAGCATTCTCGTGGTGTGGTCCCTGGTCGCCGAAGCCTGATTTACGATGGTGGATCCCTCGGCGGCGAGGCCCGCCAGCAGGACGGCGGTCTTGACTTGGGCGCTCATCACCCGGGGTGCGTATTCGATGCCCCGGAGCTGCCCACCCCTGATGACGAGCGGGGGATAGTTGTCATCGGCGCGGCCAAAGATGTCGGAGCCCATGTGGCGCAGGGGGTCGATGACCCGGCGCATGGGGCGACGGACGAGGGAGTCGTCGCCGGTGAGCACGGAGAGGAAGGGGAGGGAAGCAAGGATACCGGACATCACCCGCATGGTAGTGCCGCTGTTGCGGACGTCGAGGACCTGCTCGGGTTCGCGGAAGCCCTCACGGCCATGACCCTGGACGGTGACGTTGAGGCCGCGCGAGTCGGGATTGGGTTCTTCGACTCGGATGTCGATGCCCAGGGCCTGGAGGCAAGAGATGGAAGCGGCGGTGTCGGCGCCGTGGAGGAAATTGCTGACTTTAGTGACGCCGTGGGCGAGGCTGCCGAGGATTACGGCCCGGTGGGATATGCTCTTGTCTCCGGGGGGTTCCAACTCCCCTTCAATCGAGCCGGCGGGAGTGACCTGGTAAGGCACCGCTAGGAGGCTCCTTTGCTCTTATCTCGGCCACCCGCAGCACCTCTTTCGTAGAGACCCATGAGCTTTCGGCCGCGGTTGACGAGGGCCTCGCCGAGGAGGAGGCTGCTTAGCTGCTGGGCAACGCCGGGCACGGGAGGAGGGCGCCAGTCGGGAGAAGCGTCGTGGGCTGAGAGCCAGTTTTCACGGGCGTCTCGGGCGGCGGTCAGACCTGTTTGGATATCATCATCACCGGCCGCAAGGAGGGCCTTGTAGCCCAGTAGCTCTTCGATGTAGCGGTCGATCCAGTGCTCGATGGCTTCGCGGTTGGTGACGCAGATGCCGGTGGACATGGATGGAACGGTGGAGGCTAGGCGGGTAGCGCCCGAGAAGCCGGAGGAGGCGACGCGGCGCATCTCTCTCCAGGACTCGGAGGATGAGACAAGGGTCATCAGGGCAGATGAGAGGATGAGGGGAAGGTGGCTGGTGGCTGCGACCATAGCGTCGTGTTCACGGGGCTCGGGGAAGTAGGGTATGGCGCCGACCTTTTCCACCACGCTCAGTACGGCATCAATGGCAGCCCGGGAGGCGGTGGGGGAGGGACAAACGCAGTAGGTTGCGCCTTTGAAGAGGTCGGCATCGGCGTTTTCAACGCCCGGCACTTCTTTGCCGGCCATGGGGTGGCCTCCCACGAAATTGATACCGGGGAGGTGGGTCTGGGCCCAGTCCATTACCGCGCCCTTGGTGCTGCCGGTGTCGGTGACGGTGGTGTCGGGGGGGAGGGCTGGGGCGATTTCTTTCATCACTTCGGGCATGGCGAGCAGGGGGGTGGCGAGGATGACGAGGTCTGAGGAGTCGACAGAGGCGGGGAGGGACTGGGCGCCTGTGTCGATAGCACCCATTTTCAGGGCCCGGGAGACGGAGTCGCGGGAGGTGTCCCAGCCGACGATGTGGAGGGTCGGGCCCCGGAGGGCGAGGCCGAGGGAGCCGCCGATCAGTCCGAGGCCGATTATGGTGATCTGCTTCATGGTCTATGCACCAAAGAGTGGGGATATGTTAACGCATTTGTTGTCGGGGGGAGGGGGGAGCTTAATACGTTTCTGAGCCTTGCCTTGCAAAGGTTAACGAACGAGAGTATAATCATTACCTAATAGGTAACGCTAAGGAGGAAAATCATGAGGACATTACGGGTAAGGTCGCATATTGCGGTAAGGCCGAGGTGCTCTTGTGGAAATCACCTTTAGATCAAAGAAGCTTCAAAAAATCTTCAATTCTAGTAAAGAAATTAAGAAAAAATATGGTAATCAAATGGCCCGTGAGATCCAGAGCCGCCTCGCGGTTCTCAGTAACGCTAGTAACCTGTCTCTTGTGCCAACCAGGAAACCTGACCGGCTCCATCAACTCAGTGCAGACCGACAGGGCCAGTTTGCGGTGGACCTAGTAAATCCGCAAAGACTCATTTTCGTGCCGAATCACGACCCAGTACCAGAGAGGGAGGAGGGAGGTATTGATAGGGGACAAGTGACTGCGATCACTATCATCGAAGTCAACGACTATCATTGACAAAGGGAGAGAAATGGCAACTGCCACATATTACTACCAACCCGATTATGCGGTCTCGCCAGGTCATGTTCTGGAGAGCCACCTTGACGCACGGGAAATGTCTCACGCAGAGTTTGCCAGACGATGCGGCAGATCACCCAAACTAATCAGTGACATAATTGCTGGTAAGGCTCCCGTAGAGCCGAGGACTGCGCTCCAGTTCGAGAAGGTTCTCGGAATGGACGCCAGCATTTGGCTGGGGATAGAGTCTGACTATCAACTTCACCAAGCCCGTGAGGCAGAAAGGCAAAGAGCAGCTGAGTGGCTGGATTGGTCTAGCCAGTTCCCTATTGGCGAACTCACTAAAAGGAAGGCCATCGAGAAACCTGCATCCCCAGCCGGTAGAGTGGCCTCAGTGTTGGCTTTCTTTGGCGTAGCTTCTGTGACCTCCTGGGAAAAGAAGTACGCAAGCGCTCAAGTCGCCTATCGGCATTCTCCCAGTTTCAAGAGCAACCAGTACGCCCTTGCAGCATGGCTCAGGCTAGGAGAGTTGGAAGCAGAGCAGATTGAGTGTGCAAGTTACAAGGAATCAAGATTCAGGGGGGCTCTACATAGAATCCGTGAATTGACTGCTGTGGAATCCATTGAGGTTCTCGCAGATGCGGAAAAACTCTGCGCACAATCTGGAGTTGCTCTGACAGTAGTTAAACCACTTACTAAAACTGCACTTAGCGGGGCAGCTCGTTGGCTGACACCCCAAAAGGCGCTCATCCAACTCAGTGCTCGACACATGAGTCACGATCACCTCTGGTATAGTTTCTTCCACGAAGCCGCTCACATCCTCTTACATGGCAAGAAACACGTCTTCGTAGATAAACGCGACGGCAAGAAAACAAGCGAGGATGTGGAAGCTGACAATTGGGCGTCCGATTTCCTAGTTTCACGCGATGACTGGAATAACTTCATCGTGTCCCAACCCTTCACTGCAAGCAGAGTCCGCAATTTCGCGCGGGAGCAGCATATAGCACCTGGTATTGTTGCAGGGCGGCTACAACATGAAGGGAAAATTCCTTGGAGCCAACTTAATGATCTGAAAGTCCGGCTCAAGTGGGCCGACGATTAGGCAAAGAGCTAACCAAGAGCACTTTTCACTCGTCATCCCTATTACCTGCTAGTCAAACTGAATTGATTGACAGTGGTAGTCCTAACTCCTTTGAGCAAGGGGGCTGTTATTCACCCAAATCTCGATTGACACTACTTCCGGTGCGCCTATACCATAGCGGGCCGTTCCAGCTACCTTAACTTCTATCGGAAGGCCACTCTGAATGAGCAAACTACTGGACAAACTTGACAAGGCCGGTCAGCCAGCGCCGAGGCGGATGGGCTTTGTCTCTTCTTCTACTTATACGCCCGTACCGCCGATGGTCCTTATTGTGCGGCTCGATGCATCGGCGGGGAAATCGGTTGCGGGGGCGGTGGGGCCGGCGGACTGCGTGATAGTGAAGGCGGATGAGGCTGAGCAGGCTAAAGCTCCGCAAGGTCTGCCCGAGTCGGGGGTGTGGGGGGTGCAGGCGCCCGGAATAAAGGTGGTCGAAGTCTCGGGGCTAGGGGAGATGGGCAGCGACTTCGTGGTGCTCGATGCCGAGAGTTCCCAGGGGGCGTTGCTGAACGAAGAGAATGTGACCAAAGTGCTTTCCGTTTCGACCTCTATCGAAGAGGCATACCTGCGCATCCTGGAGGATGTGCCAATCGACTGCCTTCTAATAGAGCACGAGGCCAACGGGGATTTGATGATCTCCGACCTGATGACGCTGAGGTCGATCCTGACTGTGGTGAGCAAGCCGTGCCTGGTGCAGGTCAGGCCGGGGCTGACGGACGGGGACCTTTCGGCGCTGAGGCACGTGGGGGCGATGGGGGTGGTGGTGGACGTAAAGTCGAAGAAAGAGGCTTCGGAACTGCCAAGGCTTCGGGAGGCGATAGATGCCCTTCCGCCCAGGGAGGAAGACGAGCGCCGGCAGGTGGAGAGTCTCGGGGCGCACGTTGGGCATTCTGCAGCTCCGCACGTCCACGACGACGACCTGGACGACTAACCCGTTACCTCAGCGACCGGATCTGGGGCCTCCATAGGACCATCAGCAAGGTTATCAGCACAAGCCCTGCACCGCCGATGGTCAGCGCGTTGGGAGGGCCTATGGCGTCGGCAGCGGCGGTCATGGGAAAGACTCCAAGAGGCATGATGCCGAAGCTCATCATGTAGATGCTCGTGACCCGGCCTCGCATCTCGGGTGTAGAGGTGGTAAGGAGCAGGGTGTGGTTGAGGGCGTTGTAGCCCATGCTCCCGACTCCGACCAAGAAGAGGGCCGGCAGAGACAGGTAGAAGGAACCGGACCGGGCAAAGAGGATGAGGGCCAGCCCGAACACTACCAGCAGGGCTATCATCTTCAGCCCCTTGTTCCGGGTGCCGGAGAGGGAAGCGAGGACGAGGGTGCCAGAAACGGCCCCGACACCCACGGCGCCCATGAGAAAGCCCAGGCCATCCGATTCGATTCCCAGGACGCTCTTGGCGAATACGGGGAGGAGGGCCTGGTACGGATGGGCGAAGAGGAGGGGAACGAGGGCCAGGAGGAGCAGGCTGGATATCCGGGGTTCGTTCTTAGCGTAACGGAGGCCAGCCTTGAGGTCCTGGATGATGGAGGTAGTGCGGGGCGGGGTGGGGGGCCTGGTGGGTCGGACCAATACCATGGTGAAGGCGGCGAAGGCGTAGCAGGCCACTATCATGAAGTAGACGCCGCCGAGGCCAATTACTGCCACCAGGATGCCGGCGATGCCCGGAGCTATGATCCTGTTCAGGTTCATGCCTGCCGAGTTGAGGGCCACGGCATTGGAGAGCTTGTCCTTGCTCACAAGCTCTGGGATCAGGCTCTGGCGGCCGGGCATGTTGAAGGCGAAGACGGTGCCGGTCAGGATGGCGGCTAAGATCATGTGCCAGATCTGGACGCGGTCGGTGATGATGAGGAGGGCGACCAGGAGGGCAATCAGGCCGTTGCAGGACTGGGTGATTATCAGCAGGTTGCGCTTGGGGAACCTGTCGCTGATTACGCCGCCGAAGAGGGAAAGGACGAGAAGGGGGAGGCCGTTGCTGGAGGTGACGATGCCCAAGTCGAGGGCGGAGCCATCCAGCTTGTCGACGACCAGCCAGCCCCGGGCCAGCATCTGCATCTGCATACCGGCGAAGGAGCCAAGCATCCCGAGCCAGAGCCAGCGGTAGCTGGGTTCCTTCAGGGAATCGAAGGTGTGGACCCGGGAGAGCAGACCCTGGCTGCCACCATCGGCGAGGCGTTGGGCCTCGGGGGTGGTTAGGTGGGTCTGGTTGCTCAAGGGGTGGTGTCTTTTCTGGTGGGTGAGGGCAATTGCACAGCTAGCATTTGGACATTCGACTCACCCTCACCCCAACCCTCTCCCATCGAGGGAGAGGGGGCCGGACATCCCATCCCAACCCCTTGTGGGATATTCACTGGTGTGCTGTAGGGACAGAGGGATTCCTATTCCATGCGGGAGCCACCCCAGTTGGAGACGGCGCGGGCATAGGGGTCTGCGATGACGTTAATGACGGCGGCCTTGCCGCTGGCGTAGGCCCGCTCCAGGGCGGGTTTGATCTCGGCGGGGTCTTCGACTTTTTCGCCATAGCCGCCGAGGGACTCGGCCATTTCGTGGAAGGCGGTGAAGCCGAGCTCCCGGCCCGGCTTTCGGGTGTCGAGGGAGCGGGCGGTCCAGCCTGCGTTGTTGCTGACGACGGTTACTACCGGGAGGTTGTGGCGGACTGCCGTGTCGACCTCCATAGCGTTCATGCCCATGGAGCCGTCGCCGTGGAGGACGAGGACCTGCTTGTCGGGCTTGGCGAGCTGGGCGCCTATGCCGTAGGGAAGGCCCACGCCCATGGTACCGGTGACACCAGCGTTGAGCCTGTGGCCTGATTCGAAGGTGGGGATGGACTGCCGGGCGTAGTGAAGGATCTCGTTGCCGTCCACGCAGAGGATCGCGTCGCGGTCCAGGAACTCCCTGATTTCCTTGCAGATTCGCAGGGGATGGATGGGCTGTGAATCGGAGTTGAGGAGGGGGGCGATCTTTTCGGCGCGCTGGTCGTTGACTTCGTTGAGTTTGACTATCCAAGGCGATTCGAGGGCGCCGGCGAAGCTGGCTTCCTGGGCTTCGGCCTCGGCGACGATCTGGGCGAGGGCGAGCTTAGCATCGGCTACGATGCCGAGAGCAACGTCCCGGTTGTGGCCGATTTCGCTGGCTTCAATGTCGATCTGGATGATCTTGGCGTCAGGGCCGAGGCGCTGCCCGTAGTTCATCATCCAGTTGAGCCGGGTGCCGACGACGAGTACGATGTCGGCCTCCCGCATGGCGGTGCTGCGGGCACCCGGGAAGGAGACGACGTGGTCTTCGGGTACGACGCCCCGGGACATGGGGGCGGTATAGAAGGGGATGTTTGTGATGTCGACGAGGCGTTCGAGCTCGGGGCTGGCGCCGGAGAAGACGACACCTCCGCCGGCCATGATCATGGGACGCTCCGCCTTTGCGAGCATGTCTACGGCTTCGGCGACGGCGGCGGGGTCGGCGTTGGGCTTGCTGCGCTTTTCGTAGCGGGAAGGGGCCACGGCATCGGACTCTTCGATCTCCTCGTAGAGAACGTCGGCGCCGCAGTCGATGTAGACGGGGCCCGGGCGGCCGGACATGGCCTGTCGGAAGGCGGTACTGACGACCTCCGGGTACCGGGCGGCCATGGTGGGCTGGTGGAGGTACTTGCACAGGGGCCGCATGATGTTCATCTGGTCGACTTCCTGGAAGGCCTCGCGGCCGATGTCGTGGACGGGGCCTGCGCCGCCGAGGATGACCATGGGGGAGTTGTCAATGGAAGCTGTGTAGACGCCGGTGAGGAGGTTCAGGGTGCCGGGGCCAGAGGCGGCGGTGCAGACGCCGGGCTTGCCGGAGACCCGGGCGTAGGCGTGGGCGGCGAAGGCCGCGCCCTGCTCGTGGCGGAAGTCTACGGTGTTGATGCCGAGGTCTTCACTGGACATGACGATGTCGAAGTTGGGGCCACCCATGAGATAGAAGAGGGTGTCGACGCCCTCCTCCTTGAGTGTCCTGGCGATGAGGTAGCTTCCGGTTACGGTGGCCATGTTTATCCCCCGAGAGAATTCAAAATCGGCAAGGTTCACCCTATACCTGTGGAGGCTGGGTAGTCAAGGTTGGATGGGGGCAGCGAGATGCTGCCGGTGTTTGATTGAATGTTGATTGAACTCGTAGCTGTTTTGATTAAACGATGCCTAGAGTAGAAAACCAGGGGCGTGGTGCATCCTGGGTGGGCCGGAGGGGAGGGAAGAGGTCGGCGCTAGAACGCGGATCCCTGCCTCTAGTTCAATACTAGGGAGGGGGGATGGGGGGTTAGCCAGTTTTGAGGTTGGTGAGGAATTCGGCGTTGGAGGTGGTCTTGGCCATGCGTTGGAGGACTTTTTCGGTGGCGTCGGCGGAGGAGTTGGGGTCGTTGGAGATCATGGAGACCATGCGGCGGAGGAGCCAGACCTGTTTGAGGGTCTGCTCGTCGAGGAGCTTCTCCTCACGTCGGGTGCCGGACTTCTGGATGTCGATGGCGGGGAAGATGCGGCGCTCGGAGAGCTTGCGGTCGAGGTGGACCTCCATGTTGCCGGTGCCCTTGAACTCTTCATAGATGACCTCGTCCATGCGGGAGCCGGTGTCGACCAGGCAGGTACCGATGATGGTGAGGGAGCCGCCTTCTTCGCAGTTGCGGGCTGCGCCGAAGAACTGCTTGGGCGGGTAGAGGGCAACGGGGTCTATGCCGCCGGAAAGGGTGCGCCCGCTGGTGGGAATGGCGAGGTTGTAGGCCCTGGTGAGCCGCGTGATGGAGTCGAGGAGGATAACGACGTCTTCGCCGACCTCTACGAGGCGCTTGGCCCGGGCCAAGGCGACCTCGGCCACCTTGGTGTGGTCCTCGACGGGTTCGTCGAAGGTGGAGGAGATGACCTCGCCGTTGACGGAGCGCTTCATGTCGGTGACTTCTTCGGGGCGTTCACCGATGAGGACTACCATGAGGCGTATGTTGTCGTAGTTGGTAGTTATGCCGTTGGCGATGTGCTTGAGGAGGATGGTCTTGCCGGCCTTGGGCGGCGAGACGATAAGGCCGCGCTGGCCCCGGCCGATGGGTGACATGAGGGTCATCAGCCTGCCGGAGAGGCCGTTGCCGGGGGCTTCCAGGTTGATCAGCTCCTCGGGGAATATGGGGGTGAGGTCATCGAAGGAGGGACGAATCTTGGCGATGTTCGGGTCGGCGCCGTTGATTGATTCGACGCGAAGAAGGCCGTAGAACTTTTCGCTGTCCTTGGGAGGCCTGATCTGTCCGGTGACGTGGTCACCGGTGCGGAGGCCGAAGCGCCTAATCTGGGACTGGGAGACGTATACGTCGTTGACTCCGGCCTTGAGGCCGTCGTGGCGGAGGAAGCCGTAGCCCTCGTCGGCGAGGGATAGGATGCCGCCGGAGATGATGACGTACTGGTCGTCGAGGCGGGAAGGGAGGAGGCGGAAAACGAGCTCGCCCTTCTTGAGGGAGGCGTAGTTGTTGATATTGGCCTCTCGGGCGAGTTCGAGGAGGCGTTCGCGTGGAAGGGCCTCAAGGTCCGCGATATCAATGCGCGTTGGTTCTGCGAGGATGGTGGGGCTCACTGCGGGGGGGGATCTCCTTTTCATGGGGTGCTCGGGGTGGGGAGTTGCGGCAAGGGTGAGGTCGGGGGTCTAGACCCGGACCAGGCCTCGCCAGTCATCTATAAAACGCTTTAGGCCGATATCGGTTAGGGGGTGAAGGAACATCTGCTTGAAGACCTTGTAGGGAAGGGTAGAGACGTGGGCACCGGCCATGGCGGCCTGGACCACGTGCTGGGGGTGTCGGAGGCTGGCGGCGAGGACCTTGGCGTCAAGGTTCTGCACCTTGAATACTTCCACCATGTCGGCGACGAGGGTCATGCCGTCGTTGCCTGCATCGTCGAGCCTGCCGACGAAGGGGCTGATGTAGGTTGCGCCGGCGAGGGCCCCGAGGAGGGCCTGATTGACGGAGAAAGTGAGGGTCTGGTTCACGGCTATGCCTTCGGAGGAGAGGGTTGAAATGGCCTGGAGGCCCTCTTCGCCGATGGGGACCTTGACGACGACGTTCGGGGCCCAGGTGGCGATCTCACGACCCTCTTCGATCATCTCCCGGGCGTTGAGGCTGAGGACCTCGGCGTTGACGGGGCCATCGACGAGGTCACATATCTCCAATATGGCGGCGCGCAGGTCAAGGTGGCCGGCCTTAGCGGCGAGGGAAGGGTTAGTGGTAACCCCGGAGATAACGCCGTACCGGGCGGCTTCCCGGATCTCTTCGATGTCTGCGGTGTCGAGCCAAATCTGCATAGCTACATCCCCATAATTGTAAACTGGCTGTAAAGCTACCTGACTAGCGCAATGCCGGGAGGGGTCTCTGCTCTCCTTCTCTTACTACTCCCCTGGCTGCGGAAACGAATTCCCTGAAGAGGGGGTGGGGACGCTGGGGGCGGGAGCGGAACTCGGGGTGGAACTGGCTTCCGACCATGAAGGGGTGCCCTCCGAGCTCGGCGATTTCGACGAGGTTTCCGTCGGGGGAGAGGCCGCTGAAGACCATGCCGCTCTCCTGGAGGACTTCCCGGTAGTCGTTGTTGATTTCGAAGCGGTGCCGGTGGCGTTCCTGAACGACGTAGCCGTCGTAGGCCCGCTCGGCCCAAGTGCCGGGGACGGCCTTGCAGGGGTAGGAACCGAGGCGCATGGTGCCACCCATGTCTTTGACGTTTTTCTGGTCGGGCATGAGGTAGACGACGGGTTCTCCGGTCTCGAGATCGAACTCCGTGGAGTTGGGTTCAGAGGATTTGAGGACGTGCCGGGTGTATTCGATGACCATGACCTGCATGCCGAGGCAGAGGCCGAGATAGGGGATCTCGCGCTCCCGGGCATAGCGGGCGGTCTTGATCATGCCTTCGACGCCTCGGGGGCCGAAGCCGCCGGGCACGACTATGCCTCTCACGGACTGGAGACTTTCGTGGACCCCGTTGGACTCCAGGTCCTCCGAGTGAATCCAGGAAACTTCCACGTCGCAGCCGTGGAATAGGCCGGCGTGGTACAGAGCCTCCCGGACGGAGCAGTAGGAGTCGGGGAGCTCCACGTACTTGCCTACGATGGCGATAGGCACCGACTCCTTGGGCTGCTTGATGCGGTCTACCATTTCGGCCCAGCCATCCATGTCCGGAGCGCCGGAGGCGTGAAGGTCCAGCTTGTCGATGAGGAGCTGGCCTATGCCCTCTTCCTGGAGGAGGAGGGGGACCTCGTAGATGGTGTCGACGGTGGGTGCGCCGATGACGGCGCGGGGCTCGACGTCACAGAAGAGGGTGATCTTGTCCTTGATCTCCTGGGGGACGGGATGATCGCTGCGGCAGAGGATGACGTCGGGCTGGAGGCCGATGCTGCGCAGCTCCTTGACGCTGTGCTGGGTCGGCTTGGTCTTGAGCTCCGCGGTGGCGGAGATGTAGGGCAGCAGGGTGACGTGGATGTTGAGGGCGTTTTCGCGGCCGATGTCGTTGCGCATCTGCCTGATTGATTCGAGGAAGGGGAGGCTTTCGATGTCGCCGACGGTGCCTCCGACCTCTACTATGACGACCTCTGCACCGCTCTCCTCGGCGTGGGCCCTCATGCGGTCCTTAATCTCGTTGGTGACGTGGGGGACGGTCTGGATGGTGCCTCCCAAATAGTCGCCTCGGCGCTCCTTTGAGATGACGGAGCTATAGATGGAGCCGGCTGTGACATTGGAGGTGCGGGTGAGGTCGATATCGATGAAGCGTTCGTAGTGGCCGAGGTCGAGGTCGGTCTCGCCGCCGTCCTTGGTGACGAAGACCTCGCCGTGCTGGTAGGGGGACATGGTGCCGGGGTCTACGTTGAGGTAGGGGTCGAGTTTCTGGACGGATACGTTGATGCCGTAGCTCTTGAGGATGCGGCCGATGGAGGCAACGGCGATGCCCTTGCCAACAGAGCTGACGACTCCACCGGTAACGAATATGAATTTAGTGGTCAACACCAAGCCTCGGGAGGGGTGATGGGCCGGTCAATAAAGAACGATGGTCGGGGGGTGGAGGGGGTAGGGAACCCAACCTGGCTCAGCATGTTCGCCAAGGCCGAAGGTCTTGCCCTATGAGTCCGGTCAATAACAAGTCCGGGTGATGAAGGCTACGGGATTTTACCAATCTCCGGCGTCTGGGGGCTGGGCTGGGAATACCGGAAAAGTTTGTGCGAGGACGGAGTCAGGACTAGCCGGTTGCACAAGGGTATAGAACAGTTTAAGGGACGGGGGGAGGGGATGTCAACAGGGAGGGGGTGACCCAAATCCACCGCCTAATTGAATGAGAATACCTCGTTGGAGTCGGCTGCAAAGCTGACTAAGATGGTAAGTGACAATCCCAAACCATCACCAACGAGGTGCAGTTATTATGCAACATGGAGTCCTACCGTTCCAGTACAGGGCAGAGAACCGCATCGGGGGCATGACGGCGCTATCGGGGTTGGCAGTCTACCTGGAGATGGCCGAGGCAATCGGCCTTGGCGAGTCGATCAGACGCCACGTGAGGGTCAGAGAGGGAGGCCAGGGTTGGACGGACCGTCAGATGGTCACCTCACTGACGCTGTTGAACCTGGCGGGCGGCGAAGGGGTGGACGACCTTCGCGTGCTGGAGGCGGACGAGGGCCTTGGCCGGATGTTGGGAAGGGTGGAGACCCACCGGCAGCGAGCTTCGGAGCGCAGGGCGGTGCGCAACCGGTGGCGGCGTGACCGACACCGCTATGTGCCGTCTCCATCGGCGGTGTTCCGGTATCTGAGCCAGTTCCACGACGCATCCCAGGAGGAGGCGAGGCAGCCTCATACGGCGTTCATACCCCAGGCCAACGACGCGCTGGACGGACTTGGGAAGGTCAACGCCGAGATGGTGGGCTTTGTCCAGGGCCACGTCGGGCATAGGCAGGCGACACTGGATATGGACGCGACGCTGGTCGAGACTCACAAGCAGGAGGCGCTCTACTGCTACAAGGGATTCAAAGCCTATCAGCCGCTAACGACATACTGGGCCGAGGCGGACCTGGTCGTCCACTCGGAGTTCAGAGACGGCAACGTTCCTGCGGGATTTGAGCAGCTACGAGTGTTGCGAGACGCGTTGGAGTGCGTACCCGAGGGAGTGGAGCGGGTGATGCTGCGGTCCGACACGGCAGGCTACCAGAACGATCTTCTGGAGTACTGCGCCGAGGGGAGAGACGAACGGTTCGGAGTGATCGAGTTCGCGATTGGGGTACGCGTCACGGACGAGTTCAAGCATGAGGCGGCGCTGGTGGAAGAGAGCGAGTGGCGTCAGTTGCCCCGGATGATGGGGGAGTTCGAGGTGGAGACGGGGCAGGAGTGGGCCGAGGTGGGCTTCATGTCCAGTCGATTAGGTCGCTACAAGGAGGGTCCCGCCTACCGTTTCATAGCCGTCAGAGAACCTCTGAGGCGACCGCCGCTACCGGGCATGGAGAGTGAGTTTGAGCTGTCGGTTCCGGTCATGCAGATGCCGAACCACGGCTGGTACAAGATCAGCGGGATAGTGACGAACCGGGAGCTTCCGGGAGACGAGGTTGTGCGGTGGTACCGTGAGAGATGCGGGAAAGGCGAGGAGGTCCATAGTGTGCTGAAGGAGGACCTGGCGGGCGGGAGACTGCCGTCGGGACAGTTCGGAGCCAACGCAGCGTGGTGGGCGATAACGGTGCTGGCGTTCAACCTGAACTCGGCGGTCAAGCAGTTGGCGCTGGGTGATGAGTGGGTGACCAAGCGGCTCAAGGCGGTGCGCTTCGCTCTGATCGACCTTGCCGGTCGAGTGGTCTACCATGCCAGGAAGCTGCTGATCCGACTGGCGCGAGGTCATCCATCGTTCCCGCTGCTGGTCGGGGCACACCGGAGAATAGCGGCGCTGGCTCACGGCCCTCCCTGAATCTGAGACGGTCCGCGCCACAGCCTATCGGTCAAGCGACGTGGATAACCGTCGTAGGGACGCTGCGTCCTCCTACGAGGCCAAACGGCTCAAAATCGACGCAAAACATCGTAAAGCAGCACCCCAAGACCCTCATACGTCCACCATCGGCCCCGCCAAACCACTGCTAACCCTGTCAGTAGCCAATCGACGCCCCCACCGGCCCAACCGAAAGGTCAGAAAATCAGATTCCTACCTTTAGGCGGTGGATTTGGGGGTGACCCAAATCCACCGCCTAATTGAATGAGAATACCTCGTTGGAGTCGGCTGCAAAGCTGACTAAGATGGTAAGTGACAATCCCAAACCATCACCAACGAGGTGCAGTTATTATGCAACATGGAGTCCTACCGTTCCAGTACAGGGCAGAGAACCGCATCGGGGGCATGACGGCGCTATCGGGGTTGGCAGTCTACCTGGAGATGGCCGAGGCAATCGGCCTTGGCGAGTCGATCAGACGCCACGTGAGGGTCAGAGAGGGAGGCCAGGGTTGGACGGACCGTCAGATGGTCACCTCACTGACGCTGTTGAACCTGGCGGGCGGCGAAGGGGTGGACGACCTTCGCGTGCTGGAGGCGGACGAGGGCCTTGGCCGGATGTTGGGAAGGGTGGAGACCCACCGGCAGCGAGCTTCGGAGCGCAGGGCGGTGCGCAACCGGTGGCGGCGTGACCGACACCGCTATGTGCCGTCTCCATCGGCGGTGTTCCGGTATCTGAGCCAGTTCCACGACGCATCCCAGGAGGAGGCGAGGCAGCCTCATACGGCGTTCATACCCCAGGCCAACGACGCGCTGGACGGACTTGGGAAGGTCAACGCCGAGATGGTGGGCTTTGTCCAGGGCCACGTCGGGCATAGGCAGGCGACACTGGATATGGACGCGACGCTGGTCGAGACTCACAAGCAGGAGGCGCTCTACTGCTACAAGGGATTCAAAGCCTATCAGCCGCTAACGACATACTGGGCCGAGGCGGACCTGGTCGTCCACTCGGAGTTCAGAGACGGCAACGTTCCTGCGGGATTTGAGCAGCTACGAGTGTTGCGAGACGCGTTGGAGTGCGTACCCGAGGGAGTGGAGCGGGTGATGCTGCGGTCCGACACGGCAGGCTACCAGAACGATCTTCTGGAGTACTGCGCCGAGGGGAGAGACGAACGGTTCGGAGTGATCGAGTTCGCGATTGGGGTACGCGTCACGGACGAGTTCAAGCATGAGGCGGCGCTGGTGGAAGAGAGCGAGTGGCGTCAGTTGCCCCGGATGATGGGGGAGTTCGAGGTGGAGACGGGGCAGGAGTGGGCCGAGGTGGGCTTCATGTCCAGTCGATTAGGTCGCTACAAGGAGGGTCCCGCCTACCGTTTCATAGCCGTCAGAGAACCTCTGAGGCGACCGCCGCTACCGGGCATGGAGAGTGAGTTTGAGCTGTCGGTTCCGGTCATGCAGATGCCGAACCACGGCTGGTACAAGATCAGCGGGATAGTGACGAACCGGGAGCTTCCGGGAGACGAGGTTGTGCGGTGGTACCGTGAGAGATGCGGGAAAGGCGAGGAGGTCCATAGTGTGCTGAAGGAGGACCTGGCGGGCGGGAGACTGCCGTCGGGACAGTTCGGAGCCAACGCAGCGTGGTGGGCGATAACGGTGCTGGCGTTCAACCTGAACTCGGCGGTCAAGCAGTTGGCGCTGGGTGATGAGTGGGTGACCAAGCGGCTCAAGGCGGTGCGCTTCGCTCTGATCGACCTTGCCGGTCGAGTGGTCTACCATGCCAGGAAGCTGCTGATCCGACTGGCGCGAGGTCATCCATCGTTCCCGCTGCTGGTCGGGGCACACCGGAGAATAGCGGCGCTGGCTCACGGCCCTCCCTGAATCTGAGACGGTCCGCGCCACAGCCTATCGGTCAAGCGACGTGGATAACCGTCGTAGGGACGCTGCGTCCTCCTACGAGGCCAAACGGCTCAAAATCGACGCAAAACATCGTAAAGCAGCACCCCAAGACCCTCATACGTCCACCATCGGCCCCGCCAAACCACTGCTAACCCTGTCAGTAGCCAATCGACGCCCCCACCGGCCCAACCGAAAGGTCAGAAAATCAGATTCCTACCTTTAGGCGGTGGATTTGGGGGTGAGTGGGGTGGGGCAACCGGTCAGGTGGAAGTGAGCCTTACAATTGCCCAAGCCACTCCAACTATCAGCCCAGCTACGACGATGGCTTGTCCCCACACCCATTTGAGTATTCTATTTTCCATTTTGTGAAGCTCGGTCCTCAGGCTTTCGAGCTCAGCTTTTGTAGAGTAATGCTCACGCATTATCCCCAGAGGCGACTCTTCGCTCCAACGCTGCGGCTCTCCCTGATTCACGCTTCTCTCTCATCTAGTACTTCAGTATCAGCAAGATAGGAAGCATGGTCCCTTAGTGCCTTAGCGAATCTGAGGGCTGCATCCGGAGGGAATATGAAGACGTCGCTGCCTAACTTCACCCATACTGCATCCCTCTCCCAGTCCTTGACGTAGTCTCTCCAGACCCCCATCTCGGTGGGACCATATGTAATTGGGAGATCACGGTAGGAGGCAGGATGAGAATGCTCCTTTACGATTTGCTTCTGCACAACTAGCCTCCTTGGATTAGAGCTAGTCTGAGTATATCAGGTCAGACTTGATCCTGTTGTCCATCGCTACCCCTCCGACTCGACACTTTAAATCCGTTCAGGGTGAACGGAAGGCCAATCCTAGGGAAGGATTCACGGCTCGGCGCATATTCGACCCGATCGGAGTCGGGATGACGGAGGGGGGAGGCACCTTAGCGCTGGGGTTCGTTCCAGTTTCTGACGTAGTTTCTTTGCTGGGGGGTCTGGGGGGAGGTGGGGTTGGCGGCTCTCTTGAATTCGTCCATGTTGAGCCACCAGTCGGCGATCTGGGCGAGGGCTTCTTCGCCGGTGCGGCCGTGACGGACGAGCCAGCACCCGACGACGGTTCCCGTGCGCCCGACTCCCGCCCAGCAGTGAACGTAGATGGTCTTGCCTTCGGCGATGGCGGAGTCTATGGCGTCCAGGGTGGCGGCCATGAATTTGGGGCTGTCTGGGACGCTGAAGTCACCTATGGTGTGGCGCTGGTGTTCGACGGTGAGGTCGAGGGCTTGGGCTTCTTCGCGGGCGATTTCATCGTAGGGAGGAAGTTCGTTCGGGCCGGTGAGGTTGATGAAGTGATTGATACCCGCTCGCAAGAGGCGTCGGACTCTGATTCTGGCGCGAGTCGGGTCGAAGTCGCCGGGGTATTCGCCCGCAGCGAAGGAGCCGGGGATTACCCAGTAGGTATTGGGGGCGGGGGGCTGTGGGGAGTCGGGGGTGGGCATGGGTGGGGGGGGTTACCAGGACTTGACCACGGGCAGGACTTCCTTGGCAAAGAGCCTGAGGCTTCGTTCGGCGAGTTCGAAGGGGATACCACCGAAGCGGAAGGATACGTTCATTTCGAAGTTGCCCAGCAAGGCCCTGCGTTCCTCGAGGCCACGGAGGATCTTGTCGGGTGTGCCCCAACTGGCGGCTTTCATGAACCCTTTTACGGCACCTTCGAGGCCAGCGGAGCGGGCGATTTCGGCCTTCTGCTGGTAGGCGTTGTAGCCCTTTACGGACTTGAAGTGATCGCTAAGGAACTCGTAGTGGTAGAAGTTGCTTTCGACGAACTTGCCCTGGTACTGGCGGGCGTGTTCCTCGCACTCCTCGAGGTCGGGGCCGCAGACGGTGAATTCGGTCAGGAGGAGGGTGGGGGGCTCGGTGCCGTGGAACTCACGGTGGAGCTCCCGGCCGCGCTCGATTCCCGGCATGCGCATTTCCCAGGGCCGGTCGGCAAACATGATGATGTGGGCGCCTAGCCTGGCGGCTGAGGCGATGGAGTCGTCGCTGGCGGCGACGGCATAGATACGGCCGTCGAAGGAGTGCTGTGGGCGGGGTCTTAGCTCGGTGCGGGCCTGCTTGTAGTAGGGGCCGTCGCCTTCTATGAATCCGGTATTCAGGGCGTCGACGATCATGAAGGCGGCTTCGTCGAAGCGGCCGCGGGACTCGTCCATGCTGATGCCGAAGGCGTTGAACTCCCGTCGGGCCAGGCCCCGGCCAAATCCCAGGCGTAGCCGGCCGCCGCTCAGCATGTCCAGCACGCTAGCGTTCTCGGCGACGCGGAGGGGGTTGTGCCAGGGGAGGATCACGGCGGCGGTGCCGACGTCAATGTGGGGGTGCCTAGCGGCGATGTGGGTCATAAGCTGGAGGTTGTCGGGCACGAAGGAGTAGTCGTTGAAGTGGTGCTCGGTGGACCAGACGCAGTCGAATCCGAGGTCGGCGGCGATTTCGGCGAGGCGGAGGTCCTCCTCCCACATCCGCGCGTCGGAGCCGTTTTCCCAGCCGTAGCTGGAAAAGAGCATCATCATACCTACGTCCATTTGGTGGCTCCCTTTTTGTCTTTTAGGGTGTCGGCGGGGTTTGTTTCAGAGTTGACGGAGGGCTATCGCTATCTTAACAGGGTTGGGGAAGGGAGGCGCTCCATCTTTTAGCGGGGCATGGGAGCGACAGCTATTCAAATATTCTCTTAATGGCGGAGGGGATGGGTGGGGCGTATAATCGCGCTCAGCCCCGGACGCAACCCAATCGGTCCTGTCAAGGGCCAATTGCTCCCTGCGACATAACTCTGATGGCTAGCAGGCCAGCTACTTCCACTCTCCAATACGAGGCACACGAAAGGCCCCCGCTGCCGGTTACGGTCGGGCTGAGCGTCCAGACAGTGTTGCTCGTCATCGCACCTGCGGCGGTTTTTCCTATCGTGCTGGTCCAGGCGGTAGATGGCTCGGCTGCGGAGGTGGCATGGGGGGTGTTCTCCATGCTTACTATCACCGGCGCGGTGACCGTGCTGCAGGCTTATCGTATCGGGCCGTTCGGCTCGGGGATGCTGGTGAACGCATATCCTTCCCCGACAGCCATACCCTTTTGCATCCTTGCACTGGAGGAGGGCGGAGCCCCGACGCTGGCATCGCTGATACTGGTGTCGGGGGTGTTTCAGATTGCGATGTCCCTGCGCCTTTCCCTGCTGAGGAAGCTGGTGCGCCCGGCTTTCAGCGGGGCTGTGCTGATCCTCCTGGTGATAACGGTCATCCCGGTGGTGTTCGGCAGCATGAACGACGTGCCCGAAGATGCACCCGCGGCAGCGGGACCGGTGTGCATCCTGGTCACCTTCGTGGTGATAGTGGGGCTTCTGCTGAAGGGGTCTGCAGTGTGGCGGGTCTGGGCATCCCTGATAGGCATAGTTGCAGGGGCCATCGTTGGGATAGGGTTCGGGATTTTCGATTTTGGGCCCGTGAGGGAGGCTTCGGTCGCGGGGCTGCCGCTGGACGGGTGGCCCGGGTTTGGGTTCGGGTTCGGGTCGGCCTTCTGGTCGCTGCTTCCGGCATTTCTGTTCCTGTCTGCGATAGCGGTGCTGCAGGGAAACTCGGTTGCGATGGCAACGCAGCGGGTCTCCTGGCGGGAGTCCCGGGCGATAGATTACAGGAGGGTGCAGGGCACGACTGCATGCTCGGGACTGGGGAACCTGGTGGCGTGCTTCGCGGCAGTGCTGCCGGTTACAACTGGGCCGAGGGGAGTGGCGATTGCACAACAGACCGGCTGTGCATCCCGCTACATTGGGGTCGGTAC
The DNA here is from genome assembly GCA_965207225.1 of Dehalococcoidia bacterium. Classification (GTDB taxonomy): domain Bacteria; phylum Chloroflexota; class Dehalococcoidia; order Plut-88900; family Plut-88900; genus Plut-88900. The sequence goes on along the minus strand of CBDBLV010000005.1, from coordinate 458,170 downwards.
GGGAGTCCTCCTGGTCGCGGTGGCCTTCTTCCCACAGACCTGGAGCCTGCTGATCGGGGTGCCGCCCCCTGTAACCGCGATTTTCCTGGTGGTCCTGATAAGCCCTCTGCTGGTGGAGGGGATGAAGATGGTAGTCCAGAACGCCCTGGACTTTCGGAAGAGTCTGGTGATCGGGACGGCGCTGGTCGTGGGGCTGGGTTTCCAGACGGGGCTGGTAAGTTTGCCGATAGGGAACCTTTGGGAAGCGGTGTTCGAGAAGGCATTCATATCCGGGGGCGTGATCCTGGTATTGCTTACGATATTCACGGAGTATGGCACGGGAGCGGTACAGCGCCGGTTACGGACGGAATTGAGTATGGAGGCGCTGCCGCGGATTAGGGACTTCCTTAAAGAGTTCTCCGACCTGAGGGGCTGGGATTCGACGATGACTAGGAAGCTTCACGCAGCAGCGGAAGAAACGCTTCTCATCCTGTTAGAAGGAGGGCAGGGTAAGGGAGTGGAAAGAGGAAAGAGGCTGAGGATTACCGCCAAAAGCCAAGGGGCAGGAGCGGAGATGGAGTTCGTGAGTGCATCAGCCAACTCGGAAAACGTTGAAGACCGGATCGCCTTGCTGACTACTCCGGGTCCCGGGGAGGCAGAACTGGACTCAGTGGACCTGGAGAGTTGGACAGGTCGGGACACGCCACTACGATTGCTGCGGCATTACGCGACGTCGGTCAGTCACCGGCAGTATCACGACATAGAGGTGATAGAGGTACGGGTAGCGCCGCCCGAAGGGTAAAAGCGGCACGCGAGAAGTAGATGGGGAGTCGGGTGGGGGCTAGCATATGAGGTTGTAGGCGACGGTATGGATGGGGAGTGACTTGCGCCGGAAGGTGGTTGCTACAACCACCGGTCTCCTGGCACTACCGGGGGAAACACATGCGCCCATTTAAGGTACGTTGGCTACGAAATAGGAGGGAGGATTAACAAGTCCTGCCCGCTATTGCTCCACACGACAATCAACTATGTCTATTCCGTAGTATTTGCGGTGGTGTACCGATGATGCGTAGTGGCGGAGGATTCGTACGGACAATTGCTGTTCGTCTTCCAGCGCCTGGTCCTGGCTCAGATATGCAATTTGATTCTCGATATTTCCCTGGATGGCATCGTCCGAAGCGACCACGATTTCAAGCTCGGCAGATCCGCTGACAGGACGAATTGTGGCGACCAAAGTGCGCGTCTGGTCGACCGGGGAGTCGTTCTCTTCATTAATCAAACTCAGCATGAGCTCTTCTCCTACCAGACGCAGCCGGTTTTTCCCTTCCTCAGTCCAGGAATGTCTGTCGGCGAACTGGCAGAGAAAATCGTCAACGGCAGGCAACGAAGACTGGGACAGGTCAATACGCAGCTTTTTGGCACGTAAACTTGATGCTTCGGTGTATATAGTCATGATTATGGCCGCCATACCGCCGACCACAATGGGATTTCCTACCAAATGAACAATTGTCCCTTCGAATAGTGCGCCGAAGCTCGGTGCGGACAAGCCCAACACCATGGAAACTCCGGTGATGGCAGCTTTTTTCCGGTCAACCTGGGCCCCGAATACAGTCTTGGCTCCCTCGACAAAAAGCATACCGAAGATGATGACGTACACCGCGCTAACAACCGGGCTGGGGATGGAGGCCAATACGGCGAGCAACTTGGAGAAGAAGGCGACCAGTATGGTCAGGACCCCCAAGTATATCCCGACCGTCCTGGCAGCGACTCCGGTGAAGCCGATATAGACCACGGTGGCAGACCACGGCGCTGCAACAGTCAAGGTCCCGAGGAGACCTGAAAGGAGAGTGCCCACCCCATAGACGTTTAAGCCTCCCTGCACAGTTCGGAAGTCAATAGCAGACTGATTACGGTAGGAAGCGCGGTGAATAACGGACAGATCGCCCACAACTTTCATAAAGGCGGTGAGATTCACCAACAAGAAGACCGGGAGAAGGGCCCAGAAGTCTGCGTTGAAGGTCAGACCCAGACCCGGCCACGCGTAATCGGGCAGGGGGTTCACCCAAGGAGCAGCAGCTACTATGTCAGTATCGAAAAGGCCCAGGGGCACGGCTACAATCAGACCGACGGCTACGCTGGCCGGCAAAACCCACATACGCGAGGCCGGCGCGTCACTCAGGGACATAAGGACCCCGGCGGCCAGAGCGGCCATTCCTGGAGCCAGGAAAAACATGGTCGATTCACCTTCCGGCGGGACGACACCTCTACTGACTATGAAAGGCACTGCCGAGACTGCCACCAGCATGATCACAATGCCGCTCACCGTTTGCGTAAAAATTCGCCTAAGAGAGGCAAGGCGCAAGGTTAGAACTGCCTGAAGCAACGTGGAAACCACCACTAAGCTGGCCAGCAATCCAGGCCCTCCGACATGGAGCGCCAAAGCGCAGACCGCCAAGAACGGAACGTTGAAGTTTGCAACAATCAGACGGCCCGAACCCAAATAGCGCAGCCTGAGGGTTTGCAGGACCATGCTTGCCCCGGTGACTACAAGCACGGTAAATGTCACCCATGACAGGTAACCTTCCGATTCCCCGGACGCACGCACAACCAGCGCCGAGAGCATGACAAGGCTGATTGTGTTGGGTACAAAGATTTGCAGAGCGGAAGTTATCGCCAGCAACGGCGGGCATTTTTCATCCGGTTCGTACTGGATTTCGGGTCGGCCCTGAGATTTCCGTAACATTTCCACGCTACTTGGCAGCAAACATATAGAAACAACAACCAATATGTTGCAATCGAGTTTATGATGCGATATGCCAGTTATTCATTCTATAGAGGGTTGAACGTTGCGAACCGAGCGAGAGAACAAAATACGGGCCAACCGGACGGCATTGAAGCATAGGCCAATATCCATTGGCGCGAGTGTATTGTTCTTGATTCTGATAGTGGCTTCCATTGCAGCCATTGCAGTTGCCTGTGGCGACGACCCCGCCCCAACCCAGGCACCCACTGCAACGACTGCGCCGGACCCAACGGCCACCACAGCTCCTCAGCCGACGGCAGTCCCTGAACCTACGGCAATGCCCGAGCCGACGGCGGTCCCTGAACCTACGGCAACTCCCGTGCCGGAACCCGAGCCGACGCCGGAGCCTGAGCCTGAACCGGAACCCGGTGAGTTGAATGCGGACGAGTTAACTCGGGCCTACGTAGAGAAGGCTATCGCCTACTACGACGCCAACGGCCGGGACGCGACGATCGAATATTACAAGAGCGAAGAGAGCATTGAAGGAGACCGGTATCTGTTCATAATCAGCAAGGATGAAGGCATCCTGCTGGCAATGCCGTTCTATCATCATTTCCTGGGAAGCAAGCTCGAATCTGCCGATTTCTTGGTGGGACCCGCTACAGAGGACGGGGCCTGGTATGAGGGACAGGGGATCTATGTGGTGGAGATGGACACCGGCAGCTCAGCCAGACAGGGCCCGGTGCGGAACTACCTTGTCCTTAAAGACGGCCTAATCTTCGTATCCGGCCACTCCACCCTCCAGGAGAACGTGGCGGAGGCCGCCAAGGATTACGTGAGCCGCGCAATAGCCCTATACGAGAGTGAGGGGCTTGAAGCGACGGTTGCGCACTACAACGACCCCAGCAGCCTGGAGGGAATCTTCTACCTGTTCCTGATTGGCGCGGATGACAACTACCTGGCCCATCCCATTTTCCCGCACCTGATAGGGACCGACATCAAGGGCGTAGTAGGTTCCGACGGGCAGGAACTGGGCAAGGAGATAGCCCAGGCCACTGAACAAGGCATCTGGGTGGAGTACCTGTGGCCCAACCCGATTTCGCGGCTGGAGGAGCCCAAGACCACCTGGGCCATCCGCCACAATGGCCTCATCTTTGCGTCCGGCTACTACACGGTGGGCGAGACGACGGAGCCGCCCGCCTGGCGGGGCGCTGACCCGCGCGAGTACACCATGGAGTACGTGGAACGGGCGATAGCGCGTTACGAGCGGGACGGCCTGGAATCCATGCTCAACTACTACAACAGCGTCGCCAGCTTTGAAGGCGAGTGGTATCTCTTTGCCACCGACGAGAACGACATCTATCACGTACACCCTCTGCTGCCCCAGTTGATAGGCACGGACATCAAAGACATCGTGGGCTCCGACGGCTACGAGTTGGGCAGGGAGCTGGCGAAGGCCGGGGAGGGAGAAGGCGTGTGGGTCGAATACCTGTGGCCGCACCCGTTAACGCTTAAGGAAGTGCCAAAGGTTGGGTATGCGGTGCGCCGGGACGGGATGATCTTCGCGTCGGGCTACTATCCGGGGGTCGCGGACCCGGTGGCCTACACACAGGCCTACGTCCAGAAGGCTATGGACTATTACGACAGCCAGGGCCTAGAGGCAACGGTTGCCCACTACAACAGCCCGGAGAGCATTGACGGCTCTTACTGGCTACTGATGGTTAATCCCCAGAACGTCATAGTCGTATCGGGGGCGGAGCAAGCGCTGGTTGGAGTGGATGTTCGCCTGTTCCGGGGAGTTGTGGCCGGTGAGCCAATTGGCGAGTCGCTGCTCAGCGCCACCGAGCAAGGCCACTGGTTCAAGTACTTGTGGCCCAACCCCAGGGCAGCCGGGCAATTGACGGTGTACCTCTGGATTGTCCGCCACGACGGATATGTCTTCTCCTCTGCGTACTACGTCGAGGGTGACGCAGACGCGCCGCCACCCACCGACACCAGCGATGCGCCCAGCGATGACGACCTAAGCCGGGCCTTTGTCGATGACGCCATTGCGTACTACGAAGAGAACGGCCTGGACGCCACGGTTGAACTCTACAGGTCTGAGGAGAGCATCGAAAACGGGCGGACGCTTATCCTCCTGGACGAAGCCGAAAGCACGCTGCTGGTATACCGCAACATACCCGCCCTACAAGGCCAATACGTTGGCCCGGGTTCGAGATTTTCCGGCCTCGGTGGGTTGATAGAAGCCGCGACCGAGGAAGGCAGCTGGGTCGATACCCGGGGCGTAAACCCGGCAACCAAGCAGGAAGAACCTCGGAGAGTCCTCATCGTCAGTCACGATGGCCTGGTGTTCTCCACCAGCCACTCGATCCTAGTGGCAGACGTTTCGGCCTCCGTCAAGGAATACGTGAACAGGGCCATAGCCAAATACGATAGCGAGGGCCTCGACTCTGTCGTTGCGCACTACAACAGCCAAGACAGCGTTGAAGGACAGTTCTACCTGTTCCTCATCGGCGAGGATGACAACTACGTGGCCCATCCCATCTTCCCTCATCTCATCGGCACCGACATCAAGGACGTGGTCGGGTCCGACGGGCAGGAGCTGGGCCGGGAGATAGCCCAGGCCACCGAGGATGGCGTCTGGGTGGAATACCTGTGGCCTCATCCCGAGACCCGGCAGGAACAGCAAAAGGTCACCTGGGCCATTCGCCACGACGGGTTGATATTCGCATCCGGTTACTACGCCGGTGAGCCCGAAACCGGGCCCCCGGCCTGGCGGGACGCCGACCCGATGGAATACACGGTCCAGTACGTGAACCGGGCCATAGAGCGCTACGAGCGGGACGGCCTGGAATCCATGCTCAACTACTACAACAGCGTCGCCAGCTTCGAGGGTGAGTGGTATCTCTTCGCCACCGACGAGAACGACATCTATCACGTACACCCTCTGCTGCCCCAACTGGTAGGAACGGACATCAACGATGTGGTAGGGGCAAACGGCTACAGGCTGGGCGAGGAACTTGCCAAGGCCACCGAGGAAGGAGTCTGGGTGGAATACCTGTGGCCCCACCCTGTAACGCTAAATGAGGTCCCCAAGATTTCCTATGCCGTGCGTCGGGACGGATTGCTCTTCGCCTCGGGTTACTACGAGCGGATTGATGACCCTGCGGCCTATACCATTGCGTATGTGCAAATGGCCATCGACTACTACTAAGCCAATGGACTGGACGCCACGATCGCCCTGTACAGCGATGAGGAGAGCATTGACGGCCAGTGGGGCCTGACCCTGGCCGATGAGAACGACATTCTGCGGGTCACACCCCTTGCCCCTCAACTCGCAGGGTCGAACTTGAACGACATTCCTGCGTTCAGCAGTGGGCGGCTTGGCGAAGAGTTTGCATTGGTCACGGAGGACGGACGCTGGATTACCAACATCTACCCCAACGTCCGGACGTCGGAGACCCTGTACGCGCACACCTGGGCCATATACCATGACGGGCTGCTTTTCCTGTCACGCTATTACGATGATCAGCCCGAGAATCCCGATACGCCTTAGCAGCGGGTGTCTGACGCGGGGAACGCGATACCACGTAGCCGACATCAGTAGGTGAAAGATGCGGCGGGCCGTGGGACCCTCGCGGGTCGGCGGGAGTAGCCCCGACGCGCTTAGTCCGGGACGACGTGGCGGTCGGGGGAGAGGCGGATGGTTGCGCGCTTTAGGAGGCGGTTTTGGTCGGTGCGGAATGCGTCGCGGCGGTGGAGCATGAAGCCGTTGTCCCACATGATCAGGTCGCCGGGCTGCCAGGTGTGCGCGTAGACGAACTCGGGACGGGTGGAGTGCCGGATTAACTCGTCGAGCAGGGCCCGACCTTCCGCCTCCTCCATCCCTTCGATGCCGACCATGGTGCTCGGGTCCAGGTAGAGGGTCCTGGCGCCGGACACCGGATGGGTCTGGACCAGGGCATGGGTCACCTTCGGGGTCTTAGCCAGGATTTCTTCGGTGGGGACGGTCTCGTCGTTGTAGTCCTTGTAGCGCTCGGCGTAGCTGAAGATGGCGCGTCGGCCTTCGATGCGGGCCCTGGTGTCGGGGGGGAGGGCTTCGTAGGCGAGGCGGAGGTTGGCCCAGTAGGTTCGGGGCCCGTCCTCCGGGACTTCGACGCCGTAGGGGATGGCGCCGGTGGCGGGTTTTGCCATGTAGGCCTGGTCGGTGTGCCAGGCCAGTTCCCCCGACCCAAGGCCCCCGATGGTCTCACCCCTGGCGTTGCGCATGTTGGATATCTGGATAATCTCGGGGTTGGCGCCGGAGGCCCAGTCGGTGCGGACGATGACGTCGGGTGTGCCGAAGCGGTTGCTGAAGGCGACGAGCTCGTGCTCGGTGAGGGCCTGGCGTCGGAAGACGAGGACACCGTGGGTGGCGAGGACGTCATCTAGGGCCCGGACTTGCCGGTCGTCTAGGAGAGACCAGATCTGGAGTCCAGTGTATTCGAGGGCGAACGTCGGGGTTAGGGGGGTGGGCATTTTCTTGGGGGTGGGGGGTAGGAACTCTGTGTTTAACGCACTAATTTCACTCCGTGCAAGCAGAAGCCCCTTAATCGTCAACTATCTGATCAAGAACGGATTTCATTCCCTGTGGTTGATATCCTTCAGTGCTCATATGGCTGATGATCAACTCACGAAAATAGATGTACCGCAGGCCAGGGAGGTATTTGCCCGCAAACTCCTGCAGGATGTCCCGTCCACGAAAGTGCTTCTTCCAATCCTCCGTGTTAAGTGACTTGCTGAGGGATTGCTGTTGCATCTCTACTCGTCTACGAATATCAGCGAGGGGGAGGCTTGTATTGCGTTTCTGATTTATGCGCTCTACAGAATCTTCAATTGCCCTATGTAAGTCGGCGCCGATATCATCAGAAAAGGGATTGTTATTCAGATTCAATTCCTTGATTAGTTCTGCGTTAATGTCTGACCTTATGCGGTGACTGACAAGTTTGCCGATTTGATTCTCGGCGATTTGCTTAAGTGTCTGATCTATTTTCCCTAATGAAGATAGATCATTATGGGAGACACCTAGGCTGCCTAAGGCCTCATCGATGAATTTCGGCTCCAACAGATAGTTTTCTATGTGGTATACATCCCAAGTAAAGTGGCGGCGAAAGTCATCAGTCGGTGCAACAACATTGCCAGTGTCTTTATCTACTACAGAGTATATTCTTACCGGTATTTTACCTACCTCCACACTCCGTTCCAGAATTTTGTGCAGCGCTTCTACCCTGAACCGATTGCCCCCAGAAACAAGGTTGATTTCATTTTCGATGGATGGAAATAGACGCGAAACCATGTGTAAGTCAAATTCCGAATCCTCACCCTCGAAGAACACTACCTTCCCACCAGGGCTATACGTGGCCAAATTACCAACCAAATCTAATATGGTTGATTCCACTTCTTCCCCCGGATGAAGTTCGTGAATTTGGTTCTTTGTTTCCCGCGAGACGGATGCATGGCGCATATGGAAAACCTGCACTCCTTTATGCCCGATAGCTTCTCTGAGGAAAGCATCCGAGTGAGTGACTAGCCAAATCTGGTTTTCTAATTCTCTGCCTATATGTTTGTAGTAAAACTGCGGTAGCCCACGAACAAGGGCAGGATTCAAGTGCAGCTCTGGTTCATCCAAGAGAATTACTGAGTATCTTGGAGCAGAATTTCTCAGCCGCAAATAGCCGAAGAGGATTTCCTTCTCTCCAGAGGACAGGTCATTAATATCATGTGTCGATCCACCGCTGATCTCTACGGGAAATCCCAGATTACCGTCACTAGTAGGCTCTGGACCCAAAAAGGTCTTGCCTGGAAAGAAATTAGTGAATAATTCCTGTAGTGTCTCTGTAAGCGGTGGTGAAGCCTCGCCGAGCTTGTCCTTTCCAAAGCGTTTTTCCCTTAGATTATTTTTGACATATTCGGCCGCCATTTCACTCTTTATGTTGGAATATTTGCTTGCGGCATTGTACAAAGAAGTAGTACGCAGCCGTTCTTCTTCTTGATCCAGATTGAGGTTGATTCCTCCAAGTTCCTCACGGGCATAGTTCCGGTGCGCCCCATGAAAATCGATGACGCCTATGTGTTTCGGGTGAAATGAAGAGAACACCAACTCCAAAAGAATATTCTTGGTAGTTGTCGCTTGACCTGAAGGATCAATCTCCAAACGACCACTCAATAAGCGATAATTCAATTGATCCAATACTATGGGTAGCAGGTCTGCGACTTGTTTGGCAACTTGTGGCCGATATGCTCTAAGTTCCGTAGCCAATGCATTTGCAGAGCGGCCCCACGCCTGTGACCCGGGTGCCACAGTCTTCCAAGCTAACTCTTCCACCATTGCATTTGCATTGTCCCTGATAAATTGTCTTTCTCCATCAGCAAGTTCCACCTGTGCTTCTATCACGGATGGTCTCGAACGATCTCTTAACAGCGACACTAGTCGCTGTAGATTGCGAATGTTTATCTGAAATTCGTTCATCCATTAGTGCCACTCGTTTGGTTGGTAGCCGCCGTATACGGATTTGAATAAACGGATTGCATCCAGAATACACGACTTACCACATCCGTTGGGGCCAGCTATAACAACCATATCGCTCAAGTCGATCAATTCGACCTGCTCAATTGCGCGGAAATTCTCCACCATCAAATTGACAATTTTCATTAGTTGTATCCTAAAGTTTCACCTGATTTGATATCGTACAGAAGCCAGAAGCAGGTAAGGTTGGGCGGATGTCGAGACGGACTAAGAAGGCAGAATTCAAAGAATATTCTAGCTCAGTTCGATAACTATGCCAGACATCAGGGTGGGCATACGGAACTCTGAGTCCAAATCAACATGGCGCCAATTGTGGATGTGAGCGAGACGTGCCTAGTAAGACTCTTAGAATTGTCTGGTAAGCCACCGTAGCCCCGAGCGAGGACTTCCAACCCTATCAGGACTGAGCTCTAGCCATCTGAGCCAATGACCATAGGTCTCTGAAATTATAGCAGGGGGTGGAAAGAATCCCCCTAAACCTAGCCCTCTCCCGTCGAAAGAGAGAGGACTGGACACCTCCCCAGCTCGACCCTTCGAGTGCCTCAGGGTGAGCGGCCCTTCCGCCGGGGATGGATTCCGGCTCCGTGGGCCGGAATGACCGAGAGTGGCGCGTTAGCGGTTATCCGATAGTCCCACGCGTTCGGGGGTGGTGCGGTTGGGTTGCCAGGGCGGCCAAGGCGAGGGCGGTGAGCATGCGTACGGGGTTCAGGATTTGCCAGATGACTCCGTTGTCTACGAAGTAGCCATTGGCGAATACGAGTCCGCCCAGCGCTACAGAGACCACCGCTCCCACGCGTCCGACAGGGTGTCCGGAGCGCCATAGGGCCACCCCTGCCACGCTGGAGGCGCCGATGAAGAGTGGGTTGACCGTGCGCCACACGTTACCCCAATGGTCGCCAAACCAGTCGCCATACCCGTTGGCTAGCACCACCAGGGCCAATACGCCCAGTGCTAGGCTGCGCACCCAGGGGACTCGGCGGGTGCTCAACCAGAGCCACCAGACACCGGCGAACCCCATCAGCAGCGGAGCGATCTGCCACAGCTTCCAGGGCCAGTAGGGAACGGACATATGGTCGGGGTCGACGAGGACGGTCCTCTCGGTCCAAGCGAAGACGGCCAGGGCCAGGAAGGCCGTAGCAGCGGCGGCGGGGATCGGGCCCAGGTCCCTAGGAGCTATGAGTTTGAACATCAACCTGCCTTATTGCTAAGCGCATTTGGCGCTTGAGGATATGAGGCGAGGTGTGAAATTATAGCAGGGGGTGGGGGCGCCCCTCCGTTCCGCTCGGGAGACCCTTCGACTACGCTCAGGGCGAGCGGAACCCCACCGGGGATGGATTCCCGATTGCTCGGGAATGACGGAAGGGGGTGGGGTTAGATTCCCTGGACGAGGAAGGTGGTTGAGTTGCTGCTGCGGGAACGTTTTTCGGCGAGGGCGTGGTATTCGGGGGAGTCGGTCATGGACTGGGCCCGATCCATGCTTTCGAACTCGACGATGACGGTGCGGTGGGGGGTGCGGGGGCCGTCGATGTGGGGGGTGTCGCCGCCACGAACGAGGTACTTGCCGCCGTAGCTCGCGATGAGGTCGAAGATGCCGCTGGCGAACTCATCAAACAGGGCCTGATCGGTGACTTCGTTGTCGGAGACCAAATATGCCTTCACTTGAACTTCTCCTTTCGGGACTTTCGTGTCGGACCATTATAAATGTGGTTATGCGTCCACCCGCACGGTAACGATGTCGATGCCATGATACTTCCTGTGGCGGACGGAGGAGGCGTGATGGCGGAGGAGCCGGAAGGAGATTTCGCCGACGTCAGGGGCCTCGGCCTGCTCGGTCATGAACGAGATACGGTCCTCAATGTTCTCCTCCGAGAATACCGCCAGGAATTCCATCTCCACCATACCAGACGCGGGTCGGGCGATGACGACCAGGCGAGGGGGCTTGTCTTCCTGGTAGTCGTCGCGGAGCTGCAACATGCTGGCCAGAGTCTCCTCACCAGCGTAGCACATGCGCTGTATCGAAGCCTGGCTCCATCCTATCCTGTCGCCGATAGTGCGCAGGAAGTCTTGAATACCCGGGAGGGATGCGATGTCCAGCTCGGTCTGGAGGCGCATGCTGCGGTAGCCGGTCAACTGGGTTATGCCCGACATCAGGACGGCGGCGAGGATGCTGACGACGACGCTGTTCCCGAAGGCCACGCCCCATGTCGGGCCGAGGGGGTCGGCGAGGATGTTCTGCGCCTGTAACCCGACCCCGATTGACAGGGATATCCCGACGATAAAGGCCTTTTGCTGGCTGAATCCGTCCTGCAGGACGGTCCGAACACCCTCGACGAAGAGCATCCCCATGACGATCATCAGGATTGAGCCGGTGACGGGTCGGGGGATTGTAAGGAGGGCAGCGACAATCTTCGGGAGGAGGGCCAGCCCGATCAACATTGCCCCGGCGGCATAACCCACGCGTCGGGAGGCGACGCCGGTGAAACGTATCAGGGATATCGTCGAAGGGAGGTAGATGATGGTGGGGAGCGTGCCCGCAATGCCCGACAGCAGGATTCCCACGCCGCCCGCGTTCAATGTGCCCTGGACGCTGCGAAAGTCTATGGCCCGCGGCCTATGAAAGGATGCCTGCTGGATCACGGCGCCCTCGTTCCCGGCCTTGATGCCGACCACCACGCTCACGACAAGGAATACGAGAAGAAGGGCGAGGAAGTCCTGGTCAAGGATGGGGCCGAAACCGGGCCATGCCGAGAACTCGGGGAGGCCGAACCAGGGGGCGTCAAGGGCACGCTGGAAGTCATAGACGCCAAGGGGCACGGCGACGATGCAGCCCACGACGATGGTTATGGGAATAGCCATGAGTCGCCAGACCCCCGAGCCGCGCAGCATGAGAATTGTCGCAGCTGCCAAGGTAGCCGCTCCCACTACGGGGCCAGCCAGCGAAGGGGTGTCGGCGGGCACGTCTTCGAGTCGGGCGAGGGCTATAGGCATCGCGGCGACGGCAATGATCATGAAGGCTACACCGGATACGACAGGCGTAATGACCCGGCGGAGCTTGGCAAGCCAGAAGGCCAGGGCGAACTGGACTAGGGAAGCGGCGACTATCAGGCTGGACATGACGGGCAGTCCACCCTCGGCAACGGCTAGCACGCAGACCGGCAGGAAGGGAGACCCGGGGCCCATGAGCATGATATAGCCCGGGCCCAGGCGCCCGAACTTGATGGCCTGGTGAGCAGTCGCCAGCCCACCGATCAGGAGGGACGCGAAGACCGCCCACGAAAGGTAGGTTGCACTGCCATCGGAGGCCACGGCGAAGATGGTGACCAGGGTGACGGTGTTCGACAGTGCAAGCACGCTGCCCTGGACGGCCACGCCAAGGGTTACGGGAACGGGAGACTTGTCATGGGGCTCGTAACGTATTTGGTCGATTGCGCGCAATGTGCTGGCTTACGGGCGGGTGACAAATGTCAAAGGCCGGAGGGACCGGTGCCATTGTAGCCGAACGACCGTGGAGCGGGGGGATGGGGCTAAGTACTGCGGCGACGACGGACTACTATGGCGATGCCTATTGTGGAGATTGCGGCTACCACAACGATTATCACCACGAGCAACACCGTGCTCGAACCGCCATCGTCAGCAGGTGAGGTGGGGGTGGTGTCCTGGGCAGTGGACGGAGTGTCCGCATCGGAGAGGGTAGCGGTATCCGCTGTTTCCGTGTCGGGGGCAGGGGTGGGGGTGTCCGCCGCTCCTGCCGCAGGAGTTGCGGGGGAAGCAGTGGCTTCCTCTTCTGTGACGGTAGGCGCATCGTCTATCGGGGTGACGGTGATTTCGACGGTAATGGAATCTGCAGCTATGCCATCGGAGACGGTGTAGGAGAAGCTGCCGGTGAGGGTATCGGAGTCATCATGCTCATAAATTATTGTTGTTCCGTCCAGGAAGACCATTCCATTGACCGGGTCAGCGACGGCTACGATGGTGAGGGAATCGTTCTCCGCGTCGGTATCGTTGGCGAGAAGGGCCAGGGAGTCAACGGAGAGGACGCCTCCTTCGTCTACCATCAGCGAGTCCCTACCTGCTACAGGGGCATCGTTGACGGGTGCAACGGACACTGCAACATCGGCCATTGCGGTAAGCTCGCCATCGGTCAGGGTGTAGGTGAAACCACCCGTGGTCGTCTCTGAGCCGTCGTGTTCATAGGTAACGGATGTTCCCTGGACCCGAACCGTTCCATTAATTGCCCTTTCGGCAGAAGTAACAGTGAGCCTGTCACCTTCGGGGTCTGTGTCGTTGTTGAGGAGGCGGGCCGCGGGCACGGTGATCGAACCTCCCTCCTCAATGGCCAGGGCGTCCGTGACACCCGTGGGAGGGTCGTTGGATGGAATGACGGACAAGGCCACGCGAGCTCTATCACTTGCGATGCCGTCGCTGACCGTGTACGTGAAGCCACCCATCGTGGTTTCAGAACCGTCATGCCTATAGATTACGGTTGTTCTTTCTAGCCAAACGGTGCCGTTAACGGCCTCACCAACAGAAGTAATTCTCAGGTCGTCGTTCTCCGGGTCCACGTCGTTTCTGATGAGAGTCGACGCGGGCAGAGATACCATCTCTCCTTCCACGACACGGTCCGAATCCGCGACCGCTATCGGTGGGTCATTCACCGGAAACACTTCGATTTCAACAACCGCTGAGTCAGACTCAATTCCATCACTCACCGTGTAGGTAAACCTGCCCGACGTTGTCTCTGACCCATCGTGTACATAAGTGACGATCCCATCTTCAAGGGAGACTCTGCCATTAACCGCACTGGAGACAGCGGATACATGGATATCCCGGTTATCAGGGTCCACGTCATTAGCCAGCAGTGTGGACGAAGCAATGGAGCCTGTTTGACCTTCGTTCATTGCAAGGGTGTCGGGCACGGCGGTGGGCGGGTCGTTTACAGGGGTGACGTTTATCACTAAATCGCGGGTAATCGACCGGCTGCCGGCGGTCACGACATAGGAGAAGCCGGCGGTAGTGGTCTCGGAACCATCGTGGGTAAAGACCAACTCCTGTTGATTGGCCGACACCGAGCCATTGAGTACGTTGCTGAAGGTTGTACCGCTGATTGCACTGCCTTCCAGGGGGGTGTCGAAGAGCAAGGCGGAGATGGGCATGGTAATCGTGCCGTCTTCCCGGACAGTTGGAGCAGGGCGGGCGCAGGCGGGGAGGCCGTCGTGGGTGATGTCCAGGTCGGGATCGTGAGCCAGGAAAAATGGCAGACATCCGGTGAGTCCGGAGCTCGTAATATCCAGCTTTTCCAGTCGAGAGAGACTGGACAGTTCCGAGGGAACTACGCCGCTGAACATATTGTTGTTGATCAACAAGGACCTGAGGTTGGAGAGCTGCGCGATGTCCGGGGGGATGCTTCCGGTAAGATTGTTGTGTTCAAGCTGCAGAAACCTCAGCTTGGAGAGATTGCCGAGACTGGCAGGAATGGTTCCTGACAAGCTTCCGTAGCCCAGATACAGTGCATCCAGCCTGGACAGGTTGCCCAATTCCTGCGGAATCTCTCCGGTGAGATTGTTGTGTCCAATTTGCAGGGACGTCAGCTTTGTGAGATTGCCCAATTCAGGGGGAATGGGCCCGGTCAAACTGTTGTAGCGAAGGTGGAGACCCTCCAATTCACGCAAAGAGCCGAGGGAACTGGGGATTGTCCCGGTTAAGTTATTCGTGCTTAGGTATAACTGTTGGAGGTCGGCGAGTTCACCTAGTTCGGCCGGGATTGGTCCTGAGAACTGGTTATCGGTCAAGTTAATCCTATCAAGCCTGGATAAACTGGAAAGCCAACTTGGTATCTGACCACTCATTTGGTTCTCGGCGAGATCCAGGCTATCGAGTTGAGTGAGATTCGCAAACTCCCGTGGAATTTCCCCTGTAAATGTATTGCCGCGGATGATTAGGGAACGAAGTTTTGGAAGCTGTCCTAGCCTAGAAGGAAGGTTGCCGCGCAATTGGTTATCCCAGAGATAAAGGACCTCTAGTCGAATCAAATTGCCCAATTCCCATGGGATGGTACCCGTAAATTGATTTTGGGAGAGCTGCAAATGCGTGAGATTCGACAAGTTTCCCAGTTCCGGAGGGATAGACCCTGTCAGTTCATTGCTGCTTATGATAAGTCGCTCCAGGTTGAACATTTCTCCCATTTCAGGGGGAATTGTTCCCTCCAGTTCATTGGCGTGAAGATCCAGGACCTTCAACTTGAAGAGTTTTGCAAGGGAAACAGGAATTGGGCCCGTCAAACTGTTGCCGTGCAGGTCCAGTTCCTGCAATTCGGGGAGAGCGCCAAGTTCAGGTGGAATTGTTCCTTCGAGTCGATTTATTCGGAAGCTCAGCGTCCGGAGTCCGGTAAGGTTTCCAATCTCAGATGGAATGCGGCCGGAAACGCGTCGAAATGGAAAGTCAATTCCATGAACGCGCAGGGGCGTACCCCCGAGCCTTATTCCCTCCCATTGCTGGATAGGGGTCCCCGCGTTCCAATTCAGTTGTGCATTGCCTGCGAGGGTGTCCCTTATGTTCAGGAGAATCGTGCAGTCCTGGACAAGCAGGGTGTTGTCTTGCGGGTTGTCGACGGAGATGCCGTTGGAACACGTATGGCTGGAGAAGAGTATTGCTGCATTCGCAACTTCGGAATCGCGGGCTTGGGATACACCAAGCAGGGATATTACAGCCATCAGGGCGGTGGCCAATAGAACAAGCTTGAAAAATCGCATAAACAGATCTCGGGCGGGGGCGTGGTGGGCCGTCGCGTACTGTACTGCGAACTTTTCGGTGGGAGGTCTCTATCCAGGCAACGCGATCACAATCATCGAAGGCACCTGATCGCTTGAAATCCGGTTAGGTGAACTGCTGCTCCAGGCCAATAGGTTCACCTTCTGATCGATATCCTCAGGGAGCAGGTGCGCGAGGGGCACGTGCTCCGGTAGGCATAGAGCTCGTACCGATGTCCGCCTGGGTGAAGAGTGAGCAAAGGTTGTGAGGGAGTGGAAATAGCCGTAGTTACTAAGCTCACCGGGTCGAGATCGCACGAAGCTGAGTAGCGCATAGGGCAAGCGTTTTCACCACCCTAAGCGGTGCGATCGCTAGATTGATAGGAGTACAAATGCCTATGCGCCAAGTGGTCTTTGCCACTTGTTTACGGCAAGGGAGGCGCCCAATGTAGGGCTGGTCAACCATGTGACCTAACTGGTTGGCAGTGGAGACTGGCCGTCAGGGGAGCATAAGGCAGGAGGAGATGCCGCTCCCCGGCACTACAGGGGGTAGCAGTTGAGGGTTGTCGGGCGAAGCATTGGGAGCGTGGGGCCGGATGTCCGGCATCACAGTTCGGGTTGTGCCTCCGCCGACCGGCCTGTCCTGGGAATAACACGGACCCGGCATTCCAAACCACCTCCGAGGCTGCGTAGTCAGAGGAGAGTGAAGAGGGTTCGAGGGGCCGGTGGGGCGTCGATAGCGGACTTCGGAAGGATGGGGGACGACCTGACGTGGTGATGCGCATCCGATACTCCCACCTCCTGTCGGGCCTGCTGCTGGTGCTTGTCCTTTGCGTATCACTGCTGTTTGTGGCAACGGTAACCGCGGACTCCCATGATGTGGAAGGTGGGACGGGTGGACAGGGGACCGAGGAAGACTCCAAGTGCCCCCATTGCGTGCCTCCGCCGGCGCCCTCGGGTTTCTCTGCCACGGCCCAGAGCAGGACGAGCATCAGGGCCAGCTGGACCGGGATCTCCGGGGCGAGCAAGTACGAGGTGATCTACTGGGAAGACACCGGCCCGCAGGATCGGTCGACGACCACCATAGAGACGACATCGACCTTTCATACGGCAACTGGGCTTAAGTGCAACACGGACTACAACTTTACGGTGAGGGCCTTCGGAGACGGCAGCACCTACGTGGGGTGGGGGCCCAAGTCGAATGCCAGTGAAGACACGCAGACGTGTCCCACTGCGCCTGCTCCGACGGGGCTACAGGTGTCCAGGACGTCGGATGCGGAGGCGGAGCTTAGCTGGGACTCGGTGACCGATGCCGGAGCTTACCGGATAGAGCACAGGATCAATAACTCCGGTGCGTGGAGCCAGGTTACGACCAACCACTCTAACACGAGCTACACGGTCAGGGGCCTGAGCTGTGGGGTTGACTACTCCTTCAGGGTGAGCGCCCGAGGTGACGGATACCCCTACTCCCTCATCTACGGAGTCGCCTCCTCCAGCGTATCGACGGAGAGGCTGTGCAAGCCGCCTACGCCGACGGGACTGTCGGCCACGGCTCTGAGCGGATCTAGCATCAGGTTCAGCTGGAGCAGCATCTCGGGCGTGAGCAGTTACGAGATAGCCTACTGGGAAGACACTGGGGGACCTCCGCGGTCAACCATAACCCAGGAGACGAGCTCGACGAGCTACACTGCGACGGGGCTGGAGTGCAACACGGACTACAACTTCACGGTGAGGGCCTACGGGAACGGGACTACGTACCTGGCGGACTGGGGGAACAAGGCCAACGGAAGCGGGAGGACGCAGGTGTGTCCCGATGCGCCTGCACCCACGGGTCTGCAGGTATCGAGGACGTCGGATTCGGTGGCGGAGCTTGGCTGGGACTCGGTGACCGATGCCGCCTCCTACCAGATAGAGCGCAGGATAGGGTCCGGGGGGTGGAGCATCATAGGGACCAGGGTGGGGGAGACCAACACGAGCTACAGGGTGACGGGGCTGAGGTGCGGGACCGACTACTCCTTCAGGGTTAGCGCCCGCGGTGACGGGCATCCCTACTCGACGAGCTATGGGGACGCCTCGTCCGGCGTGGACAGCGATAGGCTGTGCAGGCCGCCGACGCCGACCGGGCTGTCGGCCACGGCTCTGAGCGGGACGAGTATCAGGTTCAGCTGGAACGGCATATCGGGTGTGAGCAGCTATGAGATAGCCTACTGGGAGGACACGGGGGGGCCTCCGCGGTCAACCATGACCCATGAGACGAGCTCGACGAGCTACACGGCGACGGGGCTGGAGTGCAACACGGACTACAACTTCACGGTGAGGGCGTACGGGAACGGTACGACGTACCTGGCGGACTGGGGAAACAAGGCGAACGGAAGCGGGGATACGGATGAGTGTCCCGATGCGCCTGCGCCCACGGGGCTGTGGGTGTCGAGGACCGTGGATGCGGAGGCGGAGCTCAGCTGGGACTCGGTGACCGACGTTGCCTCCTACCAGATAGAGCGTAGGATAGGGACGGGGCGATGGAGCGTGATAGGCACCCGGGTAGGTGACACTAACACGAGCTACACTGCAATGGGGCTTCGGTGCGGGACCGAATACGAGTTCAGGGTGAGCGCCCGCGGTGACGGGCACCCCTACTCGACGGACTACGGGGACCCGTCCTCCGAGGTATCGTCCCTGAGGCTGTGCAAGCCTCCGACGCCCACCGGGTTCAACGCCACGGCCCTGGACGACAGCAGCATTGAGGTGAGCTGGGACCCGGAGTCCGGTGTGAGCAAGTGGGAGGTAAGCTACTGGGAGGATACGGGTGGGCCGCCCCGCTCGACCACGGACATAGAGGTCTACTCCAACCTGTACGACATTACGGGCCTGATCTGCGGGACGGACTACAACCTCACGGTGAGGGCCTACGGAGACGGGTCGACTTACCTGGACGACTGGGGACCCAAGGCCAGTGCATTCGAGGAGACGGAAGAGTGTCCCCGGGCGCCTCCACCAGACACCCCGACATCCTATAGGACGTCCAGCAGCGTCGCCGAGTTGAACTGGGACACTGTGACGGATGCTGCGGCATACAGGGTAGAGCGACGCACCGGGACCACGGGCTCCTGGGTACAGCTCACCACCAATCACTCGAGCACGACCTACAACACCTCTAGCTTGCGCTGTGACACGGTGTACTACTTCAGGGTGAGCGCCCGGGGGGACGGCTATCCGTACTCGCTGATCTACGGTCAGCCCAGCGGGGAGGTAAGGGTGCAGTTGTGCCTGCCCCCCGCACCCGAGAACTTCGTGGCCAATATAATGGGGATGCACACCGCAGAGCTGGTTTGGGACAGCCTGGACGGGGCGGCCGACTACAGGGTGGGGTACCAGGAGGACACGGGGGTGCATGCCAGGACGACGAAGCAGGGAGTGCACGGAGAGGGAGAGACCGTCTCGGGCTTGGAGTGCAACACGACCTATAACTTCACCGTGGAGGCCTACGGGGACAACGTGCTGTACCGGCAGGACTGGGGGCCCGCCGCTGAGGACAGGGGCAAGAAGACCAACGACTGCCCCAGGGCTCCGCCGCCTGCCAACCTGAGGTCTACGAGGACGGGTGAGAACGTGGAGTTAGCCTGGGACGCCAGGACGGAGGCCTACGGGTACCAGGTGGAGATGAGGGAGTCGGACTCCACCACGTGGAACGTGATAGGAACCAACAACGGCCAGTCCAACACTACCATACCCGTCTCCAACCTGGACTGCGACACTGTCTACTACTTCAGGGTGAGCGCCCGTGGGGATGGCCACCCCCACTCACTGACCCACGGTGAGCCAAGCGGGGAGGTAAGGGTGCAGTTGTGCCTGCCCCCCGCACCCGACAACTTCGTGGCGATGACAGTGGGCAGGGACAGCATCAAGCTCACCTGGGACGACCTGCCAGAGGCGACCAAGTACAAGATCAGCTACTGGGAAGATACCGGGGGACCCCCGCGCTCTACCATGATGAAAGAGCTGCCCGCAGGGTCGACGATGCACGAGGTGACGGGGCTGAAGTGCGGCACAGACTACAACTTCACCTTGAGGGCCTTCGGCGACGATATTAAATATCGATCCGACTGGGGGCTTATCGCTCCCGGGGATGCACCTACAGAGGACTGTCCTACGGCTCCAGCACCTGACAACTTGCTGTCCGCCAGGAACCTGGATGGTACTGCGGCGCTTAGTTGGGACCCCGTGACCGATGCAGAAGCATACGAGGTTGAGCTGTACACGAAGAGCACCGATAGCTGGGATGATCTCATTGTTGGACACATGAGCGCTTCCTACATGACGATGACGGCACTGGACTGCGAAGACACTTTCAAGTTCAGGGTGAAGTCTCGGGGTGATGGCCATCCGTACTCCCTGGTATACGGCGATGCGAGTGCGGAGGCGGACATCGAACTGTGCCTGCCGCCTGCACCTACCGGGGTGACGGTGAACATCCTGGGAGAGACCAGCGCCTCCCTGAGTTGGGATCACACAGTTGGAACGGACGACTACGAGGCTACATACAGGGAAGACACGGGTACGATGCCCCACTCGGTCAGGCAGTTCGAGGATATGCTAAAGCCTTCCCACACTTTCACGGGCCTGGATTGCAACACCCGTTATGTCTTCTCGGTTCGGCTTCACGGGGACGGAGTCAGATACCGGGCCGACTGGGGCCCTGCGGAAGAGAAGAGGGACACCACCAACCCATGCACTCCCGAGATTACCATAGCCGCCGATGATCCCGACGGCACGGTGTACGAAGGCGACGTCATAGACTTTACCTTGACGGCCACATACCCGCCCACGTCTAACATAACGGAGCCCGCGACGGACTTGATTGTCTCCATCAACGTGAACGATCCCGACTCCGTCATCTCGGGCAGTCCCCTAACACAGGTGGTAATAAAGGCCAACACCTCCTCCGCGGGCTTTAGCATTGTTACAGATGCCGGCGCCCCGTCTATGGGCGGAACAGTTACCGTGACCCTCCAGCCCGGCACGGGTTACAGGCTGGGGGCCCCTTCAACGGAAACGGTCACCGTGGAGGATCCTTCTATGCTGCCCCCTCCTACGGTATACGGGATGCCTTCCAGTACATTTGAAAGCGTTACCTTAACCTGGAACGCGGTGGACTCAGCGAGCGTATACAGGGTGGAATACCGAGAAACGCCCAACGGGGAGTGGGAACTTGGTGACGTGGTAGAGGAGCCCGACCCCGAGCCAATGGAGGTCACACACACTCAGGATGGTCTCGAGTGCAGCACCAAGTACGAGTTCAGGGTGAGGAGCGGACGGGGAGACGTAGCCAACCCGGCTTGGGGAACTGACGCATCGACACCCGTTGAAGCGGAGACCGGCGTGCTGTGCGCTCCCACTGGACTTCGGTCAACCGCACAAACCTCTTATACCGCCACCTTGGAGTGGGACGCCGTCACGGATGTAGATGCCTTCCAGGTACAGCACCGGCTGGCCGGAACGGGCAGTTGGGGGTCGGGGGGAACCGTTGTGGAGGAAACAACTGCCCACATCGTCAAGGACCTGGAGTGCGACACGCAGTACGAGTTCAGGGTTACCAGCGCTGAAGTTAGTTCCCTCGGCATCGAAGCCCTGGGCGGCTCGGCCATGACCGAGCCCATACGCACCGACGCCGCCTGCCTCCCCACGGTCACTATTGAAGCTGTGGATATCGACTCCGAGGTGAATGAGGGTGAGGATGTGGAGTTCAAGGTGAGCCGAGATCATGCCCCGGCATCGGCACTGGTAGTCGATGTGGATGTGACCCAGATAGGTGAGTTCATCGAGGGGATGATCCCGGCAAGCGCAATTATTCCCGCAAACAGCGACAGCACTATCCTTACCATTGGGTCCGAAGCCGATGACGTCGTTGAGTCCGACGGATCCGTCACCATAACTCTCGATACTAACTCCACCTATGTGTTGGGCACACCTTCAGAGGCTACGGTAATCGTGATCGACATCACTCTCCCTGCTCCCACCAACGTCGAAGTGGAGACTCCCGATCTCTCCCTTAACCTCACAACCCACGATACCCTAATCGTGAACTGGGACGAGGTGACCGGAGCCGACGGTTACAGGGTTCAGCGCCACATCAGCACGGGTGCTAACGATCCCTTCCACGACCCAATACACTCCGGTTGGGAAGATGTAGCCAGCGATGACGTCAAAAGCAACAGGCTAGAAGTGATGGAATTGGACTGCAACACCGAGTACATATTCCGCGTTCACGGGGGTACGGGAGGATACCTGGATGATCCCTGGAAGCCGGGCGCAGGCGCCACCGATTGGGAGAGTACCAGCAACCTCTGTGCTCCCCCCGCCCTCACAGTATCCGAGCCCGCGTCCACGCCGGGAATTACCTCTGTCGACCTGAGTTGGACTCGCCTCACCGGCGTGGCTGACTTCTATCGCATCAGTTACCAAAAACTGATGCCAAAGGCCAACCCCTCTGACCCGTCAGTGCCGGACGGTCCTCCAGTCGAGATAATGGGCACCCACAATGGGCCGGAATACACCGTTGAGGGATTGGACTGCGACACATGGTACGAGTTCAGAGTCCAGAGCGGTAGGATGGACCTTCAAGAACTTGTGGAGTGGGGAGGTACGGTCTCTAGGGAAGCGAATACCGACGATCTCTGCATCCCCAACCTGAGAGTGAGCACAACTTCGCCTCCGGGATCCTCATCCGTCACCGTGGAATGGGACGCAGTAGCCGGTGCAGAGAGATACCGGTTGGAATACAGAAAGACTGCTGAAGCTGCGTGGAAACAGAAACTCATCGAACCCGTCAAAACGGAGCATACCTTCCAGAGTCTGGAGTGTGATGTTAGTTACGACTTCCGCATCCAGAGTGGAAGGGGCGACCAAATGGTTGGCTCAGTGGAATGGAGTGACTTCTCAGACCCACCAGTGACCGTAAGTACGGATACCAGTGCTCAACTCTGCCCACCGCAAGACCTTACCGTTACGCCCCTTCCACTCAGGAAGGCCAGGCTGAGTTGGACGGGTGACTCTAACGCAGACGGATTTGTTGTTGAAGCAAGGGATCCCAGTGTTAGCAATACTCCTCCCGACCCTTGGAATACCTGGACAGCATTAGGAGGAGGTACAGCGTGTTGTGAGATTGATATAGATCTCGACGACATCCTACATTCGCGCGGACTAGCACATGCGGATTCGTACGAGATTCGCATAAAGTCTACCGTGGCTCCTTCTCGCCCGTTGGATGATAGCCTTCACAGCAATACGATCACCATCATCGACAATCCAATTTTGACCCAGGGTCAGGCGAGGGCTACAGGTGACGACAGGGCACTCATTGAATGGGATGCAATATCTAGTGTTAAGGAATATGTAGTTAGGTATAGACTCCTAGGAGATTCACCAAGTCCGCCAACATTTCATTGGGAAACGTCTTGGCCCGAGTTCGCCACATGGCCCTATTACGAAGTAGGTGAAACTGAAGGTCCTTTCTTGCCTCCGTCATCGACAAGAGTGTCTAGGACTATTGAAACCCTCGAGTCGGAACAAATCTACGCTTTCCAAGTCAACTACGTGAAGAAAGTCAACGACACCAAGGTGTTCTCGGTTAGAGATGCCTACGTATGGATCTCAAACGAATTCCCAGGTGAAAGACAGCGCGTAGGAACTTATCCCTTCTTTGGACACCATGATCAGAGAGCATTTGACTACGTCATTTGCCAAAGTGACTTTCCAACTGAATACTGGCAAGTGTGGCAAACCATCATCATGGATGCTTTTGGAGAGTGGGAAACAGCCACAGACGGATTTATTACAGTGCGGAGGGCTTCCGGCTCCTGTGCTTCTGGAGGCACAATGGAGAACTTGATAATGGAGTTAGATGATTCCCAGAGCGAAGTTCGAATGCTCGACACCCAAGAGAATCGAAGTATATGGAGCTTGCCGGAAGTCAAATCGGATGTGTTCAAGGGCTTGTGTCTTTCAAATCCCAACACACCCGCTTGTACGACATCCTTCACCGGCTATACAGGTGTAGGCCATGATTCCGCGGTAAGACAAGCATTCCTTGATTTTGTTGAGGATGATGACCTTGGTAATCTAGACCGGGTTTGGGGCCTCGCGCTGTTGTTGACCACTGGCTTCGATCGAAAGGCTTCGAATACGCTGCCTGGTGTCGACGTTACGTTCAACCGCAAGAATAGAGATGGCGTAGAGATGTTCTTGCCCCCTACTCCCTCGGAGACGGGACCGGGTACGAAAGCAGGATCTGGTGACCTCAACCGGCCCTCGAACGTTAGTGTCAACATGTGTCTTCCTGATTACCCGTATAAGGGAGATCCAGACGGCGGGTACAAGGCATATACCATTGCCGTGCATGAGGCTGGGCACGCCCTTGGATTGGCCGACATAAGCCTCTTGGAATTTTGGCAACCTTATGATGTTGCCCATCCAACAATCCCGGATGCAGCTATGAATTATGATCACGAGGCAGGGAACCGATATCCGCTTGCACCTGCTGAGTTTCGAGAACCAGACTGTTCCCCACACCCCTTTGACATAATGGCCATTTTTGCCCTATACGGATCCGTGGCTAAGTGAAACTTCTAAGGAGCAATATAGCTGAGGTCCTCGCCCCTAATCTAAGGACGCTTATTGGGTTAGCTGTGGTATCTATGCTTACTCTTGCGTCAAGTCCCGGCTCGTTTTGCGGAGGTGGAGGGTATATCGCTGACGAAGCTAGGTACCAAGATATTCTTAATTTCGAGGATGCACGCCGTTACTGGCCAACGTTGCGACATATCCAGTGGTCGGCCGATGGAAGCCACGTCGTGTTTGTGCAATATTCGCAGGCTGAGCTAGAGAATCGCATCTATGTGGTAGCATCGGATGGCTCTGATCTGGACCTCATTGTTGAGGATGGATACGATCCTAGTATCTCCCCTGACGGTGAACGCGTTGTCTACACCGCACCCGAGGCACACAGAGATCTCCCTTTCTTAATCGAGACACGGAAGATTGATGGCTCGGACCGGCAACGTCCCACGGAAGCCGGCAGGGAGCCCAATTATCTGTACCCAGCATGGTCACCCGATGGGACGCGAATTGCCTTTGCTAGATTCAGTGAAAGTGGGGAGTTTTTTGAAGACTCAGGAATATTCACGATGGCTGCGGATGGAGCCGACGTGCGTTGGCTCCTTCGCAGCTCTTCCCTGCATGTAGCGGGTCCGGTATGGTCGCCTGACGGCAAGAGGCTTGCTTTCACGGGCCAAGAGAACGCTGCCGGGCCCCTAAGGCCTATTCCACAGCTGCGCCACGTTCTTTATGTCATAGAAGCGGATGCCTCGGGGCTGAGTCGAGTGTATGAATCGCCGATTCGTGAGAAGCATGAGTTTGTAAATGAAATAGTGGGACATCCGGCCTGGTCGCCCGATGGTCAGAAGATGGCGTTCATTCTCAGCATGCACCCGGAGGAGGACACGAGCGAGCCTCCAGTGGCAAGGGTAGTCATTATCAATGCAGACGGATCCGAACAACGTCCAGTTGTTGAATTTTCGAGAGAAATTCAACCGGGAGTCAGCCTATCATGGTCACCGGACGGGACCAAATTGCTATTCTCCTTGCTGCCAGGTGGATCACGACGAATCGGAAAGGTTTTCGTCGCGAGCACGGACGGCTCGAACCATCGAGAGATCGGAACGGGCAATTTTGCAACCTGGTCGCCAGACAGTTCTAGAATAGCGGTAGTTAGGGACGTCGGTCCGGGCGGCTACATAGTTTATTCCGTGGCGCCCGACGGTTCGGACATGCGCAATCTAGTTTATAGGGACAGTAACAACCAACTGGTCCTGGCTGAAACGGCCAACTAGTGTAGGCATCATCTCAATCAACGCGCTACCAATTACACGCAAGCTTATGAACATTTTGGGCGTCAAAACGAGAGTCCGAGCACCCATCGAATCGGAAGATGATTGGTTGAAGGCCACTAGTCTAAAGAGTTGCGAGGTAAGTGAGGAAGTGAGCCCATGATCAAGAGAATTTTCAAGTCTCGGAGGTCATGGGTACTGGCTAGCGTGATGATTGCGCCCTTCGCAATTGCCCTTGCCATTTCTCTAGCCTGTGACTCAGGTGTGGGATCTGTGGAAATTGCCTCGCCAGCCGAAACGACATCTGTGGAAGAGCCTATTTGGTCGCCTTGCGAGGGCCTTGATGCTGATTGTACACCCAGAGACGTAACTGCTATCGATCTGTTTACTCCGCCTGCTGCTCAGGGAGCTGCCTTTGAACCTCAGCCTGCTGCCACGGTGGAGGACGTACTGGAGTCAGGGTTGGTTTTGGCTGGGGCATCACCTGCACACCTCGTGGTCAGGGGAACATCAGACAGCGACAGCGTACGATGTCAGTGGCGGGGGATTGCCAGGAGTCTCGCCCAACGAGAGGAAGCCATACGATTTTGGCTGGAGATAGAAGAGCCTACACCTTTGCCCTCCCCGACCGTAATAGCAGGACGGTTCGACGCAGAGCTCGAACGAATCAATTCTATATATCCCGAGACGGTGAAAGCGAACTTCCGGTCTCTCGCGATGGGAGGGTTGACGGAAGACTATATGTTCCTGGGTTGCTATGTGGACTATACGGTATCCGAATATCTGTTGGGTCCAACAATCACAAACACTGAGAGCTTGACGGTTGCCTATGACCGACGGGGAGAGGCCCGGTCCTACGATCTTTACAAGCTTGCCCATGAACAGGGAGAGTTCGGAGAAGAGGTTCTGTTCAGCGAGGAGGAATACGGGGCATATCTCGAAGAGATTGCAACCACCGTAGAGATGGTGTTGGATACCATATTCGAATCTCGAGAGAGCGTATTGTTCCTAGCGCCGATGGGAGCTCACAACACTATAGCGATAGAGGCATGGCAGGTAATAGAGCAGTGGGATCTTCAACTTGATGATCAGGGGGTGGTGCAGGCGGTAAGGTACGGTGTGGCAGAGGGAGACCCCGAGCATACGCAGACCCTGGCCAACCTGAGGAGCCGGATCACAACGGCGGCGGCCAGCGATGCCTACGCTGATGACCGGATAGGGAATGTGAGCGGGTTGAACCAGTACTACCGGGACATCGGTGCATATGATGACATCACGCCAGATGACGGCTCTACGGACACCTTCACGCCCTCCCAGCCGCCTGCGGTGTATGCGCCGGCGCCTGCCGGCCTGACAGCGACGCTCTCGGGCAACACTGGAGCCGAGCTGTCTTGGGACGCCGTGACCGACGCCACGGGATATCACGTGCAGAACCGGATAAGCGTAAACACGAACTGGACTACCTTGGACGATTCTGCCACGGGAACGACATACTCTGCGGCCGACCTATTGTGCGAGAGCGGCCACGAGTTCAGGATTGGGGCATATGGAGACGGGTCGACCTACAACGAGAGGGCGGGGCTGTGGTCCGAGGTTGTGATGCTGACGACAGGCACGTGCAATCTGCCCCCGGCATTCGTGTCCTCGTCCTACGCCTTCAGTGTAGAAGAGGACGAGGATACAGGAGAGGTAGTGGGCACCGTATCGGCGACAGACCCGGACGCAGGGGACACTTTGGCGTATTCCATAACTGCGGGCAACGAATCAGGGGGGTTCTCGGTAGGGTCGAGCACGGGCCAGATAACGGTGGCTGGAGAGTTGAGCTACGCATCGACGCCCGCTCACACCTTAACGGTAGAGGTACGGGACAGCAGTGGGGCGACTGCCGAGGCAACAGTGACAATAACGGTAACGTCGATATGCAGGAATGGGGTGGTTGTGCCGAGTCCCGCGGACAACCCGGGGCTGGTGGAGGACTGCTTAAACCTGTACGGATCTAGGGGAACGCTGAGCGGCAGCGGGAGTATTGATTGGGATGGAGAAACGGCCATAAGCAGTTGGGAAGGCATCAGGGTGTATGGGACCCCGTCTCGGGTGCGGATGCTGAGGCTGACGGACGTGGGGTTGAACGGGAGCATACCCACCGAACTTGGGGAGTTGAGCGGGCTGAGCAGGATCGACCTGGACGAGAACGACCTCACGGGCGGCATACCTGCGGAGTTGGGTAGACTCTCTCAACTGACCCACCTGTACCTGTTTGGGAACCAGCTCAGTGGAGGGATACCTGAGGAGTTGGGTAACCTCAGCAGGCTCCAGGTGCTGTACCTTGAGGACAACCGGATGAGCGGGGAGATACCGGAAGAGTTGGGCAATCTGAACGCGTTGAGGGTACTTGCCCTTAACGACAATGACCTCAGTGGCAGCATTCCCTCGGAACTGGGCAACATGGGGAGCCTTGAGCAACTGCTGCTCAGGGACAATCGATTGACTGGCAGTATGCCCAGGAGCCTGAGCCGGCTTAACCTGACTCACGTGGCCCTGTCAGGGAACTCCTTTGGTGGATGTATTCCCGTAGGGCTGCTAGGGACCCCCAACAACGACTTTCACACCGCCGAATTCCAGGACATGGTGAGTTGTGCCCCGACATTCTACGTTAACTCATACACATTCAGGGTGGCTGAGGATGCGTCGGTGGGTGATGTGGTTGGGACCATATATGCGGAGGCCATAGACCTGAGCGCACTCACCTATTCCATAACGGCGGGGAACGAAGGCGGGAAGTTCCAGATGAACTCCGTAAGCGGGGAGTTGTCGGTGGCGGGCGTGCTGGACTTTGAGACGACCACAATCTATACACTGACCGCAGCGGCCACCGACAGCCACGGAGCGGCGAGTACGATAAGAGTGACCGTCAGGGTCACGGACGTCGTGGAAAGTCCGTAATGGATGAAGAAGGGAGACCCTGCCGGGGAGACCATTCGAGGAGCAAAGGGGGGGATGGGTGAGGGTGCGACAACAATTTACGACTAGAGTGGTGTGATCTGACGAAAGCTTTTCGAATCCGTTACCCTTTCGTGGGTAGGGATTTAGGTCAGTTCGAGATCAAATCGTTGGTCCAGGAACCCCGATCATTCTGCTATGGCAATACTTTATTCGTTGCAGTCTGGTTTGTTGGACTTCTTTGTTTCATTATCGAATTGTCCTTTGGGTATGAAATGGCTAAATCTAAAGAGACGTCCATGATCCAATATCTCACTGTCAAAGCGGTGGAAACAGAATAATCGCCCATCATTTCTGTGCCACGTGTCTCTTTGGTTGCTGATCGAACAATGCTAACTGAGGCATTGGGCTCTCGCTGGTACTTCTGTATACTGTAGGCAGAAGGCTATCTGGCTACTTGCTTCGCGCATACGTAGGTTATCACTGACTTATGTGGGAAGTGCATGCCTGATAGTTGTCCAGCAGCCCATTTCTGACGGACCACAGCACGAGGCCCTGCATTGTCCCTATTTTCAGCTTCTGCTGGATGCCATAAACGGCGTTTCGGACGGTTACCGGCTTGACGCCCCTCGTCTGAGCGATTCGGGCGTAGGACATGCCCTGGGCGAAGGAGACGAGTATCTGCCGCTCTCTCTGAGTTAAACCGGCGGCAACAGCGGGATCTCCTCTCACTCCGGTACAACGTATTCCTTCAAACGCACGTCTGACAACTTCAACTGGGACACTGAGTTCTCCCAAGACAGCGTCTCGCACGGCGGACAGCAGTCTCTCCCTGTCCGTTTCTTTCTGAAGGAATCCGGTAGCGCCTGCGGCCACGGCCTCTACAATGGCGTCTACCTCGGTCGAGGCCGTCAACATAACCACCCGTATTTCGGGCGCCGACTCCATTATCTCCCGGCACGCCTCCACTCCATCCTTACCCGGCATGATCACGTCCATGACAACCACGTCCGGGGACACCTCGGTCGCCACCCTGACCGCCTCCTCCCCATCAGCCGCCTGTCCCACCACCTCGAACTCCCCGGATTGCTCTAGCACTTGCTTCAGGCCGACGCGCACCACCGAATGGTCGTCGACGATCATTACCCTTATGCGCCCATCCTCCGACATTCCGATTATCCTCCTAGACCCTCGAATGTTGTATTAGACAGGTCACCGTCGCACCGCCGCTGGGCCCCCTCTTCTCAATGACAAGATGACCGCCCAATTGCTCGGCTGCCATCTGCATGTTTGCAAATCCCTTCCCTCGTTCTTTGTAATCATCCGGAAGCCCTACCCCATCGTCGGAGACCGACAGCCGGCTTTGTCCCTCGGTAAAATCCAACAAGATGCCCACATTACTCGCTTCCGCATGCCGATAGGCGTTGGTCAGTGCGTTGTGTGCTATCGAGAAGAGCAGGCTCTTCACCTCCATCGACAGCGGAGGCTCGACCCCTCTGTGAGTCACCTCGGCGGGTACCGATGTCACATTGGTAAAGCTGGCCGCATGCGACCTGAGAGCTCTATTCAATTCCCCGCCCTCGAAAATACCCCCCATGTTGATGGGTTGTCTAAGCTCCCAGATGAGGGAACGTGAGAGACGGGACGTCTCCCGCAGGGTCGCTAACGCCTCCGGACTCACCTGTCCCACCTGCGCACTCGCAGTGTCGATCCCCAGCCCGATCATGTAGGCGGACTGTGCCGCCGTGTCGTGAATGGCTCGGGACAGGTCCACCCGTTCCCGCTGTAGGGCCCGTTCTCGTTCCACGGACCTCATCCATCTCGAGCGCTCGAACCCCGTTGCCAGGTTAACCGCCGCTACGACCAAGTACATGATCGCTATCCTGGCAAGCAATGCCTTCTCGTCCCTTGCCTCCGTGTCTATGCCATCTCCGACGGTTAAGCTGATCGTCAGGTAAACGACGGACGCCATCGTCACCCATGCCATGGTAACCCTGAAGGAAGAGAAGAGCGCTGCGAGCCCGGCAAGTGCAGGATAATAGAACAGGTGAAGAAAGGAGTGGTTGAACCCTTCGCTCAACGCCAGCGTAGCAGACACCAGGACCAGGTCCAGGACGCAGAGGGCGACAAGCATATGCCATGCAACGGGCCTTGCCGTCAGCAACCGGTAGTGAAGGTACCCATTGAACCCGACCAGTGCCAGGAGGAGCAGGGGAAAGGGTAAAAACCTGGCGATCCCAACATACAGGTAATAGGGCTGATACAGCAGTTCAAAGATCAATACTGGGAGTATGAACCAGTGCACCCTGACGGCGACGGTCGCCACGTATCTCAAGCCATCGGTGTCTTCCTGACTGGAGCTCTGATCGATTATCCAGATGGCTTCTGCTGTCTTTCTGGCTGACCTCACCACCCAGGTGTAGTGGGATTCGTTAGGCATTTCGGCTCCAAAAGGTCGCGAATGCATGGCGCTTTCGATATTCCTGTGCGGACATGTGCCTCAGTCAAAAGCAATCTAGCCACAAGGGCGCATGTCTGCAAGGAGCAAATGCCACTCACGTATGTAGCAATCGTACCCATCTGTGGACCTACAGACTAGAAACAGGCGAAGTAATTGCCACTCTTTGGTAGTGATGGCTTCCGCATATGGGGCTTGGTAGCGCTTATTCCAGAAATGGGAGCGGATGCGCCAATGCGCCCCATTTGAATGCATCTGTACCCCTACATAGGTATAGCAAACGCCCCCATGAATTAGGACGTTTGGCAGTAGACAGCTCGAGTCTGCATTTCCAAGACTTCTAAATGCAAATGCAAGCAGACGATTCAAGAAGCCGGCCTGGCAAGCCACAACAAGACCTAACTTCGATGCTGCAAACTCACCGTCCACAGGCTCTCCTCGTGTCAGGCAACTATACCGTTGTTACCAGGTTAGAGGACCCGACAAGAGCGAAGCCCTTCTAAAGGAGCTTGGCGCAAGCCAACGAAAATATTCGTCACGAGCCTAACGAGATCCCTCCCCCTTTAGTCACCCTGGGCGCAGGGGTCCAGGGCGCGGCGGTGATGGTATCTCGGATAGTCTTCACTGTCGTGATAGCTGCACGGGTTGCCGATCAGCCCGACGGCTACATCTCCTGGGTTGTCTTCGCAGCCCTGCTAATCAGCGGTATTGCGACTGTATTGCAAGCTATTCGCGTTGGACGTGTGGGCGCGGGTCATGTGCTGATCATGGGCTCCTCAGGAGCTTTCATCTCCGTTTGCGTTGCGGCTCTACTGGAAGCCGGGCCGGCAACAATGGCAAGCCTGGTCCTGGTCTCGTCCTTGTTGAACTTCACCATGGCATATCGGCTGCCGATGCTCCGTCGAATATTCACTCCTGTCGTCTCGGGTTCTGTAATGATGCTAATCTCAGCGTCCATATTCCCTGTGATGTTCGACGCATTCACCGAGGTGCCCGACAACGTACCCACTGCAGGCGCCGCGGCAGCCGTTTCGGCTACGCTCTTGTCTGTAATCGCACTCCAACTGCGAGCCCCGCCTTCATGTCGAATCTGGTCGCTGCTGTTTGGCATAGGAGTTGGTTGCGTGGTATTCGCGGTGTTCGGATCGTATGACCTAGACCTGATAATCGATGCTCCATGGGTGGGAGTTCCATTTGGGTCCTGGCCGGGTCTGGACTACACCCCGGGCACCCAGTTTTGGGCACTCCTCCCAGCATTCTTGATCGTGACCATGGTGGGCTCCATTGACACCATTGGCGCAGGAGTGGCTATTCAGGCTGTATCGCGTAGAAGCAGCCGGGCAACGGACTACCGGGTCGTACAGGGAGCCATAAACGCCGACGGAGTGGGCAACCTGCTCTCGGGGTTTGCCGGAACTCTGCCGACCACAACCTACTCCACGAGTGTTTCCCTTGCCGAGATAACGGGAATCGGTGCCCGGCGTGTGGGACTCGCAATAGGATTAATATTTGCAACTGTTGCATTTCTGCCGAAAGTAACGGCACTCCTGATAGCCATCCCTACCCCGGTAGCCGCCGCCTATATGACCCTTCTCCTGGGAATGCTGTTCGTTCAGGGTATAAGGATCGTAGCGAACGACGGAATAGATCATAAGAAAGCGGTGGTTGTAGGGCTTTCCTTCTGGATTGGTGTGGGCCTGCAAAACGGATGGATCTTCCCGGATCTCCTCGGAGAGGGTTTCTTAGGCGCACTGTTAGGAAACGGAGTGACTTCAGGCGCTCTTTTGGCAGTGATCATGGTTTTGTTCCTCGAGTCAACCGGCCTTCGAAGCAAAAGGCTGACAATCGCCCTCGACGTGAAAGAACTGCCCAAGTTGACTGAGTTCTTGAACGAAATCGCCTTGAGGGCGAATTGGGACACTACCTCAAGCGGCAGGCTTGTACTTGTAGGAGAGGAGGTCCTCACGAACTTGCTGTCGGACGACCTTGACAGCAAGGAAAGGGTAGAGCAACGGCGGCTGACGATCAGCGCCCAGATTAAGGAAGGGCTGGCAGAGCTGGAGTTCGTTTCCGGGGCTAGCGCGGAGAATCTGGAAGACCATCTGGCGTATACGTTAGAAACACCGGATCTGCTGGACAGTCGAGAGATTTCATACAGGTTGCTGCGCCACTACGCGTCCACATTGCGCCATAGGAAATACCATGGCCTGGATATCGTGACAGTCCATGTGAAGGTTCCAAGATAGACCAGAGCACTCTTCAGAAAACCGAGGATCTGATGCTCAAGGTTGCGCAAACCCGAATGGAACTACAGTAGCTATGAAGGATTGAGCGCCCCATTGACCGACCTGCAGGAGGCTCAGTTGCCGGTTTTCAGACTTGTTGCCAAATAGGCCGCCCTATCCGGCTAGAGTGAAGGTCAGAGTGAAGGCTCTTGATATTGTGACACTGGGTGACCTGCTGCTCCAAGCCAATGGGTCCGCCATCAGTTCGATTTCCTCGTAGAGCATGAGTGCAAGTGGCACGTGCTCCGGTAGACATAGAGCTGGTACCGGTGTCCGCCTGGGTGAAGAGTGAGTATAGGTTGCGTGATTGGGAGGGTAGGGCCCGGATTACCAGGCTCACCGGGTCGAGGCGACACTAGGAAGCGTAGCGCGTAAGACAGGCATTATCACCATCTTTGGCGGTGCGTTTGCTGTACTTTGGAAGGTACAAATGCCTATGCACCAGAGTGGCAAATGTCACTTGTTCACGACAAGCAAGGTGTCCATTCTAGGGCCGGTCAATCATGTGAATTGACTAGTTGGAGATGGAGACCGGTCCTTCAAGGAAGCGCAACGCGGGAGGAGATGCCCTTTTCGATAACGATGAGGTGTGGCATTTGAGGGCTGCAGGGACGGGCACTGGAAATGTTGTACAGGACCTCTGGCGATACAGTTCGAGTTGTGCTTCCGCCGACCTTCCTACTCTGCGTAAAGCGCCGCCCCGGTATGCCCCGTGTCCTTCGAGACACCGCGGTCAGAGGGGTGTGATGCAGGCCTGCGACGCCGGTGGGCTATCGACCCCGGAGTTCCGTATCAGGTTGGAGAACCTGACGGGGTGATGCCCATCCGCTACACCCACCTCCTGTCGGGGGTACTGCTGGTTCTCATCCTATGCGTATCGCTACTGTTTGTGGCCACGGTAACCGCCGACTCCCATGACGGTGAACAGGCCTCGGAAGGTCAGGAAAATTCCGATATAGATCCCAACTGTCCCAGCTGTATCACTGCACCACCGGCGCCGACAGGAGTCAATGCTACATCTACGGGGCAAACCAGTGTTCGTGTGAGTTGGAATACGCGCATCGGATTCGCCAAGTACCGGCTGGACTACAAGCCTTCGACGGCGTCTACCTGGACCATTGCCAGCCTCAGCATCACGACGTCTCCATACACCGTCACGGCCCTTCAGTGCAACACCTCGTACAACTTCCGGGTAAAGGCCTTTGGAGATGGAGACGACTACACGGAAACCTGGGGAGAATGGTCGTCTACCAGCGACGCAACTACCTCCACCTGTCCCGATGCTCCCGCACCGGGAGGACTCCACGTTACCGCGGACACCGTCAGCAGCGTGAGCCTCAGCTGGAACGCAGTCACCGACGCCTACCGCTACAAGCTGGAGCGTAGGCTGGGCACCAGCGGCTCCTGGCAGACCGTCAGCTCGACCATCAGCGGCACCACCGCCGTGGCGTCAGGGCTGGAGTGCAACACAACCTACTACTTCAGGGTCAGTGCCCGTGGAGACGGTAACCCACTCTCCACCACGTTCGGGGATGTCTCCTCCTCAGTATCCAGGACTACCTCCACCTGTCCCGATGCTCCCGCACCGGGAGGACTCCACGTTACCGCGGACACCGTCAGCAGCGTGAGCCTCAGCTGGAACGCAGTCACCGACGCCTACCGCTACAAGCTGGAGCGTAGGCTGGGCACCAGCGGCTCCTGGCAGACCGTCAGCTCGACCATCAGCGGCACCACCGCCGTGGCGTCAGGGCTGGAGTGCAATACAACCTACTACTTCAGGGTCAGTGCCCGTGGAGACGGTAGTCCACTCTCCACCACGTTCGGGAACGTGTCCTCCTCAGTATCCAGGACTACCTCCACCTGTCCCGATGCTCCCACTCCGGGAGGACTCCACGTTACCGGGGACACCGTCAGCAGCGTGAGCCTCAGCTGGAACGCAGTCACCGACGCCTACCGCTACAAGCTGGAGCGTAGGCTGGGCACCAGCGGCTCCTGGCAGACCGTCAGCTCGACCATCAGCGGCACCACCGCCGTGGCGTCAGGGCTGGAGTGCAACACAACCTACTACTTCAGGGTCAGTGCCCGTGGAGACGGTAACCCACTCTCCACCACGTTCGGGGATGTCTCCTCCTCAGTATCCAGGACTACCTCCACCTGTCCCGATGCTCCCACTCCGGGAGGACTCCACGTTACCGGGGACACCGTCAGCAGCGTGAGCCTCAGCTGGAACGCAGTCACCGACGCCTACCGCTACAAGCTGGAGCGTAGGCTGGGCACCAGCGGCTCCTGGCAGACCGTCAGCTCGACCATCAGCGGCACCACCGCCGTGGCGTCAGGGCTGGAGTGCAATACAACCTACTACTTCAGGGTCAGTGCCCGTGGAGACGGTAGTCCACTCTCCACCACGTTCGGGAACGTGTCCTCCTCAGTATCCAGGACTACCTCCACCTGTCCCGGTGCACCCGCACCGGGGAACTTCACCGCCACCGCCACGGGGACCACAACCATCAGCGTGAGCTGGGACCCGGTCACCGGGGCCACGAAGTACCTCCTCGAGTACCTGGGGTTCGAGGCTCTCAGGGACCCCACCCAACCAGACTGGATAGAGATAGACACCTACACCTCCGCCGGCACCCGCACCATCACAGGGCTCTCCCCAGGCACCGAGTACCCCCTCAGGGTCAGGGCCTACGGCGACGGGACAACCTATGAGACCGACTGGGGCGAAGCCGCCACCTTCACCGTCTCCACCAACCTCGATTCGCCCCCGGCGCCCACAGGCTTCATCGCTGCCGCAACGGCCAGGTACGGCATAGACC
The DNA here is from genome assembly GCA_965207225.1 of Dehalococcoidia bacterium. Classification (GTDB taxonomy): domain Bacteria; phylum Chloroflexota; class Dehalococcoidia; order Plut-88900; family Plut-88900; genus Plut-88900. The sequence continues at coordinate 421,751 of CBDBLV010000005.1, read as the reverse complement.
TGGAGTGGGACACCCAGGACGGCATCGACCGCTACAGGGTGGAGTACAGCACCGACGGCACCGCCTGGACCTTGTCCAGCGACACCATCACCGGTTCCAGTACCAGCCACGCGGTCTCCGGCCTGGAGTGCGACGTCTCCTACCAGTTCAGGATCAGCGCCTACGGCGACGGCATCGACTATGCCCAGGCGTGGAGTCCCACCTCTTCCCATACCGACTCCACCGACCTCTGCCTGCCTCCCGCACCGGGGAACTTCACCGCCACCGCCACGGGGACCACAACCATCAGCGTGAGCTGGGACCCGGTCACCGGGGCCACGAAGTACCTCCTCGAGTACCTGGGGTTCGAGGCTCTCAGGGACCCCACCCAACCAGACTGGATAGAGATAGACACCTACACCTCCGCCGGCACCCGCACCATCACAGGGCTCTCCCCAGGCACCGAGTACCCCCTCAGGGTCAGGGCCTACGGCGACGGGACAACCTATGAGACCGACTGGGGCGAAGCCGCCACCTTCACCGTCTCCACCAACCTCGATTCGCCCCCGGCGCCCACAGGCTTCATCGCTGCCGCAACGGCCAGGTACGGCATAGACCTGGAGTGGGACACCCAGGACGGCATCGACCGCTACAGGGTGGAGTACAGCACCGACGGCACCGCCTGGACCTTGTCCAGCGACACCATCACCGGTTCCAGTACCAGCCACGCGGTCTCCGGCCTGGAGTGCGACGTCTCCTACCAGTTCAGGATCAGCGCCTACGGCGACGGCATCGACTATGCCCAGGCGTGGAGTCCCACCTCTTCCCATACCGACTCCACCGACCTCTGCCTGCCTCCCGCACCGGGGAACTTCACCGCCACCGCCACGGGGACCACAACCATCAGCGTGAGCTGGGACCCGGTCACCGGGGCCACGAAGTACCTCCTCGAGTACCTGGGGTTCGAGGCTCTCAGGGACCCCACCCAACCAGACTGGATAGAGATAGACACCTACACCTCCGCCGGCACCCGCACCATCACAGGGCTCTCCCCAGGCACCGAGTACCCCCTCAGGGTCAGGGCCTACGGCGACGGGACAACCTATGAGACCGACTGGGGCGAAGCCGCCACCTTCACCGTCTCCACCAACCTCGATTCGCCCCCGGCGCCCACAGGCTTCATCGCTGCCGCAACGGCCAGGTACGGCATAGACCTGGAGTGGGACACCCAGGACGGCATCGACCGCTACAGGGTGGAGTACAGCACCGACGGCACCGCCTGGACCTTGTCCAGCGACACCATCACCGGTTCCAGTACCAGCCACGCGGTCTCCGGCCTGGAGTGCGACGTCTCCTACCAGTTCAGGATCAGCGCCTACGGCGACGGCATCGACTATGCCCAGGCGTGGAGTCCCACCTCTTCCCATACCGACTCCACCGACCTCTGCCTGCCTCCCGCACCGGGGAACTTCACCGCCACCGCCACGGGGACCACAACCATCAGCGTGAGCTGGGACCCGGTCACCGGGGCCACGAAGTACCTCCTCGAGTACCTGGGGTTCGAGGCTCTCAAGGACCCCACCCAACCAGACTGGATAGAGATAGACACCTACACCTCCGCCGGCACCCGCACCATCACAGGGCTCTCCCCAGGCACCGAGTACCCCCTCAGGGTCAGGGCCTACGGCGACGGGACAACCTATGAGACCGACTGGGGCGAAGCCGCTACCTTCACCGTCTCCACCAACCTCGAGGAACTAGAGCCCCCGAGCAACCTGAACCTGAGCATAGAGGCGGGGGACGACAACAACCTCGACCTCGGCTATACCCAGAGTAGTGAGTCCACCCACTACTACCAGTTCGAGCTGGAGTCCTCGGATGCCGAGACGGGGACCTACTCCCTGGCCGCCACCAACGACGACTCCACGGCCTCCCCCGCACACTTCGACGACGTCGACCAGGGCCTGTGGTACAGGGCCCGGGGCAGGAACTGCCAGACCGCCTCCCGGACCGACTGTGGACCGTGGAGCCAGTGGTCGCCGGCCTTAGAGGTGCCCGTGACCATCGAGCCCCCGAGCAACCTGAACCTGAGCATAGAGGCGGGGGACGACAACAACCTCGACCTCGGCTATACCCAGAGTAGTGAGTCCACCCACTACTACCAGTTCGAGCTGGAGTCCTCGGACATGGAGACGGGGACCTACTCCCTGGCCGCCACCAACGACGACTCCACGGCCTCCCCCGCACACTTCGACGACGTCGACCAGGGCCTGTGGTACAGGGCCCGGGGCAGGAACTGCCAGACCGCCTCCCGGACCGACTGTGGACCGTGGAGCCAGTGGTCGCCGGCCTTAGAGGTGCCCGTGACCATCGAGCCCCCGACGGAGATATCCGTGGCGGCATGCTCCAATGGTGTAGTGATACCCGATGCAGCCACTAACCAAGAACTGGTCGGTGACTGCGAAAGCCTCGTGAAAATAATCGATGCGTTGAGGGGGAACACTCCTATATTTCTCAATTGGGGAACTCATAATGCCATTACGACATGGGAAGGAGTCATAATCAGTTCAGTGCAAGACCCCCAGAGTGGTCAAGCAACCGATCGTATCACCGAGCTGGATCTTTCTGATTACTACCTATCGGGGTCAATCCCCACGGAATTAGGCAGTCTAACGAGCCTGACATCGCTGGACCTCGGTGGCAACACATTATCGGGCTCCATACCCACCGAGTTGGGCAGTCTTACCGGCCTCACATCGTTGGATCTTAGCGGCAACCAGTTGTCAGGCTCCATACCCACCGAATTGGGCAGCCTCACGGGTCTCACCTACCTCGACCTCGGTGGTAATGAGCTGTCGGGCTCTATACCTACCGAGTTGGGCAGTGTCACGAGCCTCACATCGCTGGACCTCGGTAGTAATGAGCTGTCGGGCTCTATACCTACCGAGTTGGGCAGTCTCACGAGCCTCACATCGTTGGACCTCAGTGGCAACGACTTGTCGGACTCCATTCCCACCGAGTTGGGTAGTCTAACCAGCCTCACCTACCTCGACCTCGGTGGCAATGAACTGTGGGGCTTCATACCAACTGAGTTGGGCAGTCTCACTAGCCTCACCTACCTCGACCTTGGTGGCAACACCCTGTCTGACTCCATCCCCACCGAACTGGGCAGCCTTACCGGCCTCACATCGCTAGACCTCAGTGACAACTTCCTGTGGAGCACCATCCCCACGGAATTAGGCAGTCTAACCAGCCTCACATCGCTGGACCTCGGTGGCAACACATTATCGGGCTCCATACCCACCGAGTTGGGCAGTCTTACCGGCCTCACATCGTTGGATCTTAGCCACAACCAGTTGTCGGGCTCCATACCCACCGAGTTCGGGAGTCTTTCCAGCCTGTCCTTCCTGGATCTCAGTTACAACAGTCTGTCGGGTCCCATCCCCACCGAGTTGGGCAGTCTAACCAGCCTGGCCATTCTAGACCTCAGTTACAATTTCCTGTCAGGTGCCCTCCCCACCGAGTTGGGCAATCTCACCAGCCTTGATTATCTCGACCTCAGCTACAACACCCTGTCAGGAATCATCCCAACAGAGTTGGGCAGTCTAACCAGCCTTGAATATCTCGACCTCAGTTACAACGCTCTGTCGGATCCCATCCCGGCTGAGTTGGGGAGTCTCTCCAGCCTCCGGCACCTTAACCTAAACTATAACTTCATATCGGGCTTGATCCCCACCGAGTTGGGCAATCTAACTAACCTGACGTACATGGACCTCAGCTACAACAATCTATCGGGACAAATACCCGGGACATTTTCTAACCTGACCAGCCTTACCACCCTTTATCTAGCCGGCAATTCCTTGACCGGCTGCATTCCGGCAACGATTCCTTACACGACTGACAACGATCTCGACTCTCTCGGCCTTCTCGTCTGCGTAACCATCGATGTTGATGTCTCAGATCCGGTGCTGGGACAAACAGTTACCTTGACTGCTACTGCCAACGCGCCTTCCAGTTCCGTTTTGTCCTATCAATGGCAAGAGTACAGCGGTGGAACATGGACTAACCACTCTTCCACATCCGCTACTCTTTCCGAGTCTTCCAGCACTGAGACTACGAGAACTTTCAAGATCATTGCTAGCATCGACGCCACACCTTGGGAGGAGTCAGTAGCATTGACCATACGGTGGCGGCCCATTGCAGTGTACATTGATATTGGGGAGGACTTGTTTCCCAGCCCTGAAGACAATGTAACTCTAACTGCTGTCACTACAGAATCCCATAATGCGACCTTAACTTATCGATGGCAACAATGGTTGGACGGCGATTGGACTAATCTGGCATCCAGTACCAATCAGCAAATTGTCTCAGCTGATGAGGAGGAAAGACAAGATCAAACGGAACAGGTTCGAGGGACTAAGCGGTATAAGGTAACTATCACCTACAACAATAGCGAGTCGTCGGCAGAGACGCATGTCACTTGGGGCGAAATACCAATCGTCTCCGAAATGTTCGCGGACCTGCAGTCCGCCGTCGAGACATCTCCCTCTTATATCACAGCCCAAAGCGCCCTGTTGGCATGCATGAACAAGGACCTTGCTGCTTCCGACCAATATACGTCCTTCGATGACATCTTGGATGATTATACAGATGATATTAGTTCTAAAATGGATGAGGGAGGCTTATGCCACGCTCAAGCCTACGTGATGTTCTCAGCAGTCGAAACACAATACCAACAGCAATTGATGAATCTCAAGGCCAACAATAGTGAATATTCCGCCTTGTTGGATACGGCTTATGGACGAGAGTTCACGGAGCGCGTAGGCGACCGGGAGACACTGGAATTGCTCGGCCGTTTACTCGCATCGAGACCAGAGCAATTGTCGAGTGGCACCCCGAGCAGGAATCCTTACCAACCACTGGGTACGGGCCTTGACTGCGTCCCACTCCCGATACCGTTGGCTTATCAGGAGTCAAACGTTGACTTGAGAACCAAGATCGACGTCTTGAATTGTTTGCTCATTCGTACGTCCAATACATTTTGGAATGACAGTCGAAGCACTGAAGAACTCGAATCACGCGTAGTAGATGGACCTTACACCTGGCTAGGCTGGGGAGATTCTGTTTGCTCTCCAGAGGTACCTCTCATAAATCTTAATCCGGACTTTGCAGTACCAAACGACTATGCTTGTCTAAAACATGACCTGGCATACAGCAGCCTAGTTAAGTTTGAGGGTACTGTTGGTAGCAGCGAACTAGACAGAGCCTGGAATGCCCGCAATAGAGTCGTTGCCGATAACCTGTGGGTTTTAGACATGCAATGCAGAAATATCACAGATACGTCTCAATGCATACAAAATTCGGCTCTCATAAGAACATACAATGAGGTCAGGAGGATCTTTTACGAAGTCACAGGACACTCCTTCGTCAACATTACAGATGCATGGGCACAAACCGTAGCCCTCGTTCAGCGGTTTGGTTGGGACTTTAGCGAACGTCTACCGGTCACATCCCACGACATCGAACATGCTAAAGCCAATCCTGAGTTCATCTCCTGTGACCCGCCAAGAGTTGTGTTCGGCCCCTTAGAACGAGAAAATACGGCGTCTAGAAGGGTTCATTCAAGCTTCGTCTTTAGGCCGGGTTGCGTCGATGATGTCACCATCAACTCCGTGGACGTTACCTGGCAGCTCGAATATGGTCACTGGGCATATACGGACCGTTCCATAGATGACATTTTCCCTGCACGGATGGACACTGCAACAGCCAGTTACGACGCGGGGCAGTATCACCCATATGAAGCATTGTTTTCGGTTAGTATAGTGGGTGTACAGTTCATTCCCAACGATTTAGAATTCGGAGGACTATGGACCGCACCGCAACCAGTTAGCCAAAGCCTATTATTCCAATAGGGTGATATAAGTCGGAACCAACATCACACAACGATGGCCACGTTAGTAGATGTATTGTCAGGTGTATATGTGGCAGTTTCGATCATTACCTACCTCCTATTGGTTGTCGGTATTCTATGGGCTCCCATTGCAGGAGTCCTGTGCCGTTCAGCTGCCAATGATAACGATCTATCAGAAGTAGAATACGGCAGGCTGGGTTGCATATGCTCGGTCCTTTTTGCCTTGCCCTGGATATACCTGGTAATGAGGATGTCAGGCAGAACTCCTTCATCAACAACCGTGCGTATCTGCTATCTGTTTCTATTCGGAGTTTGGCTGATTGTACCCGTAACGTCTTTCTCAGTCCTGTCAATTGGCAGCACGATGGCCTTGTTGGGGGAATGGTACGTCGTCAGAAATCCAGATACCGGCCTATTCCTCATTGTTGGGTGCTCCCTCGCAGGCATTGTAAGCGCCGTACACTTGGTAATCACCCCTGTGCGACTATGGAGACATCACGCCAGAATGTCCACTGGTGTATTCAGATCGCCGGATGAACTGTCATCCGTGAAACTTTATGGCATATCCATTGGGGTGCCCGAGACAGCGGAACATTTACGGACCCATAAGTTTTATAGCGAACACATCTATCAATACCTCAAGCCTTTTGCGTATCTTTTTGGCTGGTGCGTTGTCCTTGGGTTCTTCTGGATTGTCTTCATTTTGAATTATCCTTATGCTCCATTCAGCTGACCAGCCAACGGTGTTTATGACCATAACTGTGACCTCCGACGTCACGGTGTTCGGGTCTCGCGTCTATTCTTTCTCTTGGCAGAAGACACGAGAATAGGTCGCATGAGGGAATCAGCATTTGCTTCGAACGTCGACTCTGAGAAGTTAAGTCACTCCCCCACCACTGGAGCCCCGACCGGCAGCAATCCATCAACGCTCAGCATGGAGACTAAACTAGGAAGGAGCTGGCAATAGGCCAGCTCCGAGGACGATACGACCTAGGTGGGTATCGTAGGCGCCACATCGGCTAAGCGAAGTCTCAGTCCCGACGATGTAAACATGTACCTGCGGCGACGGAGATCTACTCAGACAGGTTCGGACAGGAAAAGACGGTCTCGGCAGTGAGCACCAACTGCGTGGAGGCCAGGGCATGCTCGAGTCGGGCCCCGGCCTCCTCCGCCCGGTCCTTGTGCAGCTCCACCCCGAAGGTGCAAAGAAACCCCACGTTCTGTCCCAGTGGTAGGTACTTCGCGGCGAGTTGTCACCTCATCCCCCGGGACCCTGCACAAGGCGTTCTTTGACCCGGAGACGGTGGGGCCGGAGGTGGGGGCTGACGGGTCCAATGGCGTCATCAAGCCTGTTTCTTTCACCGTGGGCGGGACTTCCATGTCAATCACGGGGCTGAAGTGGGAGGTGGATTCATTCGTGCTGACCTTGTCGCCCCATGCGTCTTTGTCGGGGCAGAGGGTTGAGTTTATAGAGCTGGACGGGACTGTCGGACTGTCGCTGGAAGGGTCCAATGCCGTGGAAGGCCCCGCAGTGGGCACTCACACGTGGAGCGTGGCTAGTCAGCCGTGGAATGATGGGGACCTGCTGATTCTTCGCATCTCCGAGGCTTCTCCTCCTGCCACCCCTACGCCGGACCTGGCAAATGCGGCAACTGTCACCCTCGCTCCCCGCACCGAGAGCTTTGGTACGGTCACGACGGTAACGGTGGGATGGACAGACACCATGAGTTGCGATTTCGAATACCTGGTGGGGCTGTATGACGACCAGGGGAACGTGTCGAGGGACTTTGGCCGACACCCGGCCCCCGGGACGCGTACGGTAACGGTTGAAACAAGCCTACGCTGGGACAGCATTGGGATATCGGGGCTGACGGTCAGGGTGAGCTGTGAATCGTTATTCGGGACGGGGTTGCGTGTGGTGGGAGAGGTTTCCCTGGCGTCAGGGCTGCCCTAGCATAGCCTTAAGCCCATTTCGGGAAGGCTCGCAGCGCGAAGAGCCGGGAGGGTGAAGGGAAGGCTAACGATCGGTGGCGTAGCCAGAGCAATGAAGCCCCGACCCTCGGTATCCCTCCAAGCCGGCATCATATGAAGAGTGTATACGTTGCCCGGCAGGGGGAGGACACCCCGACCTCCCAGTGTTGTGTTGACGCTACAGGACTCCGCTACGGCCCAGCTTGATTTCCCGCACCTGTTCGATGGCCAGAAAAGTTCGAGTCCCCGACGGTCTCAGGCGTAAACTGGTGGGCCATCGCGTACTGTACTGCGAACTTTTAGGTGGGAGATACCTATCTAGCTAGCGCTGCGATGATCGGTGTATGATTCCGATTGATTTAACCTCGGTCAAGTGGACCGTTCCTTGTCTGAAATTGCCGTCAACGTCCTCATTTTTGGCCCTCCTTTTGCTTCACAGAACTCGGCATCCGATAGCCAACGCGGGGCTCGGTGAAAATGTACTTTGGATTGTTAGCATCGTCCCCGAGCTTGCGGCGCAGGTTTTTGACTGTTGCGCGAAGCAACTCACTTTCAGTCGAGTATGTCTTTCCCCAGACCCGCTGCAGTATTTGGTATTGTGTGAGGGTGCGACCAGCGTTAGTCGAGAGTTCGGAAAGAAGTTTGTATTCCGTCGCGGACAGATGCACGGGATTTCCGGATAGGGAGACGCTCCGTTGCGCGTAGTCTATGCGCAAGTCATCCACGTGATAGAACGGAATGGGAACAGGCGTATCGACCGGTCTTTGCTTCCGAAGGGATGATTCGATTCTGGCCAACAGTTCGGTGGAGGAGAACGGCTTGATCATGTAGTCATCGGCTCCCATCTCAAGGGCCTTCACCACGTTCTCCTCCTGGTCGTTGGCGGACAGGAAGATGATTGGAGCTTTCGAAACCTCGCGAATTCGTTCCATCAGCTCGAACCCACTGGTACCGGGCAACATCAGGTCGAGCAGGACAAGATGGGGTTGCTCAGTGTCCAGCAGGTGCTTCATCTCGTCGGCGTTGGCTGCACCAAGAAATTTATATCCTTGTTTGGATAGAATGTTCCGTAGGAGCCAGAGCACCTGAGGTTCGTCGTCTACGGCCAGGATTCTCTTTTGCTCGCCCTGTGCCGATACCAACGCAGGAGTGCCCGCCTCCAGGGAAGTTTCGACGGCTTCAGGAATCGCAAAGGATATCCGAGTGCCGCTGCCCTCTCCTTCGCTTTCGGCCCAGATGCGACCACCATGCGCTTCGACTATGCCTCTGCAGATCGCCAGTCCCAGCCCCTCCCCTGCAACCTTCTTCTTCGTTTCCCTGTCGTCCAGACGAGAGAACTTTTTGAACAGCCTGGCCAATTGTTCAGGAGGTATTCCTCTTCCCTCATCCGTTACGGAGATGACTACGAAAAACCCCTCTCTTGATCCGGTTATCCTGATCCTGGAGAACTCCGGCGAATATTTCGATGCATTGGACAGCAGGTTGTCCAAGACTTGGGTGATGCGACGCCCATCCGCTGAGATCATGGGCAGGTCGGAGTCGAGGTCCACGTCTACCGTGTGACGCGCTCCCCTACGCAAAAACGCGGTCTTTGCCTCGCTAACCAGGGACGCCACCTCAGCAGGTTTGGGAGTTACCGACAAGGCCCCAGCCTCTATTCGGGTCATATCTAGCAAGTTGTTGACTAGTCCGCGCAGGTGGTCGGACTGCTCATCAATCATCCGGAAGTACTGGAGCAATTCGGAGATGTCCATCGGCTCAGTGCTGCCCAACACTACACCCGTGCACCCCTTGATGGTGGTCAGGGGAGTCCTCAGTTCATGGCTTACCATGGCTAGGAACTCGTTGCGCAGGCGTTCCATCTCCTCCAATGGCGTCATATCCTGGACAACGGCGATAGCTGAGACGATTTCCCCGTCGTCAGAATAGATGGGGGTTGCATTCACCAAGGTGGTCACCTTTCGTCCGCCCGGGAGATCTACGAGTATCTCCTCAGCTCGCACGGCCTCACCGCGGTCCAGCGCCCTCGCCAGAGGTCGGTCGTGATCCTCATACCTCTTCCCATCCGTCCTCCGATAGATCGCCACCTGATGATAGTCTACAAGCGTTGATCCCGGCTCGGGCGACATGCCGAGGATCCGCTCCGCCTCCTGGTTGACCGAGGCGAAAGTCCTGGTCGCCGCGTCGACCACCATCACGCCTACCGGCGAGGACTCCACCAGGGCCACCAGCCGACGCCTCTCCGTCTCCAAGGCGTTCCTTGATTGCCGCTCATCCTCATGGCGTATTGCGTTGCTGATGGCGATGGCAGCCTGGGACGCAAACATAACCAGTGTTTCTTCGTCTTCTCCCGAGAACTCCCCGCCCTCCTTCTCCGTGAGGTATATGTTGCCGACAGGCTTGCCCAGGCGCCGGATGGGGGCGCCCAGGAAAGTCTTCATGGGTGGGTGGTTCTCCGGGAAGCCAACGGATCGGCAATGTTCGGAGAGGTCCGCAAGCCGCAATGGCTCCTGTATCTCGTTCAGGTAGCCGAGGATTCCCAGGCCCTTGGGCAGACTGCCCAGCAGGCGGCGCTGTTCTTGGGTAATGCCCGAAGTGATGAACTGGCGAACACGCCCGTCCTCATCGAAGACGCCGACTGCACCATAGCGGGCGTCGGTCAGCGAACGGGCCCCGTCAACCACCTCCTGAAGTACCGTGTCCAGGTCCCAGCTCTCAGTGATGCGGCGGCTGACGCGGCTCAGGATGGCAAGGCGCGCCCGCTGCCTTTCGATCTCTCGTGCTTCCGAATTGTCTCTCATAGATGACCGCCTCGTTTCGACTCTATCATACGTTAAGAGGCCGTTCTGTGAAGGGTTTTCATGGAAACATCTCAAATTTTCACGCATGCTTTCACGGCAATTGGGTTGATTTTCACTGATATTTCACACGGGAGGTTCATCATAGCGAGCATCACAGTTGAAGGGAGGACTCTATTGGGTGGCGTAAAGGCTACGGAATGATAAAGAGGAGAAGGCATCATGAGGGACAGAACCGACATAAAAGTAATGTTCGTGGCTTTGTTAATGATCATCGCCCTAGTGACTGCGAGCGTGGGCGTAGCGCACGCTCAGGTGTCTGGAAACAGGACCTCTAATTTGCCGGATGTGGCGCCAGCGGGAATCAACGATACTATTAGCGCCGCTGAGTTAGAGGACTTGCAGTTCTTCGCCAACCAATCTGGCTTGTCTCTCCAGACCGTTATTGATCGTTATGCATGGAACGACAACTTCGCCTTGGCGGTCTCGAAAATTCGAGAAGCGCATCCTGAATCTTTCACGGGAGCGGAGATTGTAGACGCCGATAACGCATGGGTCGCTTTCGCAGGCAGCGCCCCGAGGTCGGCGCTTGCCATAATCAACACGTTCAAGAGCAGTCACAGTGGCGTCGCAGTGGAAGTGCGCACCGGCAAGGGATTCACTGAAGCGGAGCTCCAACGAGCGATCGAAGCGGCCCACTATGCAGTGCTCAATACTACAGAAGTCCTCGACGCCAACACTTCTTTCGACTTCGCGAGTGGCCAGATAAGCACAATTGTGGTGTTGGAACGCACATCTGCCAACTCCACTTTGGATGGTCTCCAGGCCATCGCAGTGAAGAACCTCACTGATGCAACGAGGGCGGACATTGTCAACAACATTACAACCTCCGTGGCCCACTCGGAACGCTCAGATTTGGGAGGGAACGATAGCAGAACTGAACATCGTGGTGGTGAAGACCTTATTGAAGGTCGTAGACCTGATTGCACATCGGGATTCGGTACGAAGACCTCAACAGGTGTGAGAGGCATTTCCACTGCTGGACATTGTCCCGACGATCTATCTGATGACGGGATAAGTCTGACTTTGATGCTAGAGTATGAGGGAACATACGGCGACTTCCAGTGGCATACGGGAACCGGGACCCACACCGACGACTTCTATGCTGGCAGTGCTTCCGCAACCGAAGTAAACTTGAGAGATGTATCTTTCGTGGCATCTCCTGAAGTGGGCCAGTTGCTTTGCCGAAACGGTCTGACGAGCCACAGAGACTGCCAAAGAGTCCGTAAGCTTAACGTCTGCAGCAGACATAGGTGCAATCTCGTGCAAATGGCCGGGCGTCTGTCTGCGGATGGTGACAGTGGCGGACCTGTGTACTTAGGCAACTCGGCATATGGTCTTCATCAAGGCTTTGTGTATGACCCCCCGACCTCGTCGATTAAGCGAGATGTTTTCTCACGGGCAGATCGCATGCCCAGTGCCTTAAAGGGCGTTTACGTTGCGTCCGACTGAACATGGGATGCGTGGCCCTGTGCAAGCCATACTGAATGGGGCACACACGGGGCCACGCGTAACATTGGCCCACAACAAGGCACAGCCAGCTAGTTTAAGAGACGTTATGGTTGACCGGTCCAGCCGTAGACAACGCATTGTTGGAGCAGTCGTAGTAATTGGGCTGTTGGTCTTCGCATCTTTGTTCTTGCTCGGCGGGTGTACGTCGCGCAACGAAGCAAGTGTGGCTCAAAGGGAAGCAAGGGTAGTTGAAGCGGGGTTATATTCTCCTCAGAGGCTCGAACTCACTGTCGCCGACTCCTGCCACAGAAACCCGGTCGTATCGCTTTTGCGTGAGACGGATGACGAAGTGCAGGTTAAAGTCAAAGTTGACTCGGATTTCCGGCAGAGCGAGGATGACTGCATCGAAGGCGTCGAGGTCCATCTTCAAGATCCTCTGGGAGACAGGGCCATCGTTGACAAGCTCACTGGGAAATCAGTGAGCATCATAGGACTGATCCCGCATACTGTTGCAGACGCACAACCCTCGCCGGACTGGAGGGTCGTGGAGGTTCCAGAAGGGCCGAGCCAGACGGGATTCTCTCTGCGCCTACCTCCCGGGTGGGAACTGAATGTGCTCAAGGAGATCGATTACATCAAGTACTACAAAGGCGAAATTGCCGGCGAGGGAGTCCGGCTGGCCTTTGATTTCGGCGGGCGTTCTTGGAGCCGGTCTCCTTCCGATGATCCAGAGTACACCTACGTCATGGGCTATGAAGACATAGGTGACGTCAGAGCGAGTTTGCTCATTTCCATGGAACCCGGGGCCGGGTACACCGCTGCCTTCTTCCACAGGTCGGGTGGTCCCCACCTCCACATTGTGGCCGAAGACCTGACGCCGGAGCAGCAGCGAACTGCTGTCTCCGTATTCAGGAGCATACGCATTCTCGGGCAGGGGACAGGGAGGGAAGATCATGAAGGGCACGAATAAGCTCAATTTTATGAACACGTCGGGGTAGTTGAATGGATGTCGGCCTATTGAATGGGATTGGGTTAAAGCAGCGTCGCAACCATTAGGCTAGCAAGCCAGGGAGAAATAGTCCTGTTGAATGCGCTTGGCAACCAGAAGAACCGAACTTTGCTGCCGGTGATGGCGGCGATGCTAGCATCGTTGCTGGTTATTTCCATCTGGTTCGTTTCACGGGGAGATGTCGAGAGCCCCAGAATCGCTATGGAGGCAGACATGCCGGTCTACTCCTCTCTAGAAGGGCTGTCAAGCGTGTCTGATCTGGTTATTGTCGGAACAATGGGAGAGGTCGTGGCCCGAGACGTCGATTACGGAGAAGAAAACCCTCCGGAGGGAGCAGTCTGGGGCATTCCGGTGGTGTTCTATGAAATAACGGTGACCGAGGTGCTACGCGGTGAGCTTGGCCAAGATGTGAAAACCATAGTAGTGGGAGCTCTAGATGTGGATAGGGTAGATATAGATGAGGACAGTACAACCTTGCTGAATGGGCACCAGGTCCTATTGTTTCTCAACGATGCGGATGCACCGGGCATAACCGCGGTGGACGATTACTACGTTAGAGTCAGCATGGATAATGGGGTGTTCGATGTTGTGGGAGGCATCGGTGAGGTAGGGCCGACAGGGAGGGTAGACGACTCCGTTATTCTCAAACCAAGGGGCACGAGAGAAGACATGTTTGGGGAGATGACGTTTGCAATGTCCGAGATCAGGCGAGCTATCGAGCCCGAGTCGGGTGAAGTGGGGCCGACGGGCAACACTGACTAGCGGCTTCGGAGAGTGTCGGAACGCGAGAACGTGAACGTCACTATAGAGAAATTTGAAGAGGCCCTGGGGTCGCGTAACCCCCAGGGCCTAAATTGGTGTCAGAGAAAGGGAGCGGCAACTTTGGAACGTTGCTGAAGCGAGCGTCCCAAACTCCCGTGAATCCAAGAGGCACCGCCTCTAGTGACCTTTATGGGTACGCGGCACACCTTTCAATCTCCTAACCCTAAAACTGAGACATTACCCGGAATTTGGGTATGGTGCTGAATGAGGTTGTCGCACGCGCCTGCGTGCAACTTACACATCACGAAGTTCGAGCGGCCCGCGCCTTGCAAAACCACGTCTTGGGCCACTGTGCCGCCCACAATTCTCCTATCTCCCGCGGCGCCCGCCTCGAAGCAGCCTTCGCAGAGGTTCTCCGTTAGGACCGACGTCACACTAGGCTGAACGGACCCCCTCCACGACTTCCTGAAGCCCGGTATCGAAGTCCCAACTCTCGGTGATGCGACGGCCGACCTCGCTGAAGGTGGCGGGGCGGTCCCGCTGCCTTTCGACCTCTTGGGCTGCCGTTTCCCTCGTCATAGATATCCGCCTTGTTACGATTCGATGACACCTATCCGGGAAGTTCCGTGAAAAGCATTCACGGAACCTACCCAAATTTTTTGCGGATTCTTTCACGGAAATAGGGTTGCTTTTCACGGCTATTTCACAAGCCTCTCCTACGATGTTGGCACTCGGCGAAACCGACAACGTGCTAAGTGTTTAAGTTGATACAGGGCCACCACTCCCCTGACCGACGCCCCGAAGGATCATAGGACTCCGACCCGACATGATAAGGAGGTCCGAAATGAACAAGACGGCATTCCCCCGCCCGGTCATTGTGGTAACGCCCGTCGCATGCACCTGTCCATAACGGACAACCACGACCACCCCTTTTCCCTTTCCCTTTGTACCCCACCTTGGCCTAACCGCGCAGTCGGACAATGGTCGATGTCCTCTTGGCCGGGTAACGTTATGAAAGGAGGCGGAAATGCTCCCAAGTCTTAAACGTCCCTTAACACCCGATACTTTGGGAGGTTCATTATGAAGCTCAAGAAATTTGCAGCACTGGTCACTGTATTAGCGGTCGTCACGCTCTTGGCGGTCCTATTTGCCATGCCCGCGCATGCAGAAGAGCCCGAAACCGCCCCGCCTGTCGATGCCGACGGGTTCATCGAACTGCCATCCGATTTCGTGCCGCCTCCTCTGCCGCCAATTCCTACTCTGGCTGAATACGAGGCCGGATGGAAGACGCCGCAACACACGACTCCAGATGACGGCGACACCGCTGCGGACAGTGGCGGCGACTGCTTGGAGCAGCAGGAGCTAACGCTAACGTACTGGACGAAGGCTATTCCCTCGGAACAGGGCGGTGGCACCGCCGAGGGGTATGCCGGTTTTTACGCCGGGAGAACCGAAGAATGCTACAATTGGATCCAGCCTGTGACAGGCACAAGGGTCACATACGGCGGCCAGATAGACAACTGTTGGGTCAAGGGCCGGTCGAAGCGCGTATGGCCTGACTCAGACAGAATCTTCTGGACGGCAACGGACGAAATCGAGCCGTGCGGTGTGACCCCCGCTAGGGTTATCAGCCGAGCTCGTGGCGCCGTACCAGGACACAAATACGGCGTCTGGGGAGACCATCGCTTCCGAAACGGCGATGGGGCCGACCTGTGGCAGATATTCGGCGACACCTACACGGTGTACTGGATAACATGGTAGGAATAGTGGCCCGGGGGCTGCTCCACATGGGAGCAGCCCCCGGGCCGGCGGAAATGACGCAAGTGACTCGTTTAACATTCTTATCGCTGGGCGTCTTGGCATTACCAATTACCCTTGCAGCGTGCAGCAGCCCTGAGCCAACCCCCGATTGGGTAGAACCCATGAGTCGCGAGGAAGAGATGATGTGGTTTGCCGATGATGTCTGCGGCCCTGAAAGGCCGGAATACTCTGCTCTAGGTTGGCCCAACTTAGCCGGCGATCTAACGTGGGCAATTCAACTGCTGCGCTATGATCCACCGCAAGGCATGCGAGAGTTTCGTGATGCCGCAGTGGACTATTACGAGACCCTGCTGACATTTGCTGAGGAACAAGACCGCGCCTTGAAGGTTGATGAGGCATTGTTTATGGCGGACACTGACGTTAAGGAGAAGCGGGTGGTAGTTGTCGCGGCAATTGGCGCTCTACCAGAGCCCGATCGCCAGGTGTTAAAAGACGCAGGGTGCCGCTTTTAATGCACCTCATCCCGTAGAGGGCCCCGGACGGCCTGACCTTCAAGCTCACCGTCACCGACGCCATGGGCCTAAGTGCATTCAATCTTCCCGATTCCGCTCAAGGCTGTCTTGCTCAGTGCGTATACCTATTACACAAACTTGCAGGAGGACCACCTGAAATTAAGCTGGCTCAGTTCCCAAGCAGACCTATAGCGCTAAAGTGAGGGTCAGGTTGACAGTTGTTTTATCAAGACTGGTGGGACACGACGGCCTGGTGTTTGGCCCCCACTGTCGCCACGATGATTCGGTCAGTTGAGGGAGGGCTAAGGCTCGTTATTATTGCCGGAATTAGAGAAACGCCCACACGGAATAGCCCATTAGGCCAGCAACGCAAGAGGACTGCGTACATGGTCCGGCAGTTCAAGCACATTTCGATCTCGGTTTCCTCCCCTTGTTGTGTTGGTGCCATAGCATCCCGCGGCTACCATCTTAACCTTCCGCTCTTGTTCAACGTTCAGAAAAGTTCGAGTCCCCGACGGTCTCAGATACGAATTGATGGCCGTCACGTACTATACTGCGAACCTTTCGGTGGGAGGTTGCTATCTAAGTAGCACCACGACATTCAAATAAGGAACAAGATTTGTTCGAATCCGGTTAGATGGGGCTACCGAAGCTGTGTGAACACCGACCTTCGCTTTGAGTCAGGTATAGGCTCCTGGTTAGCAAGGAATGGGTGTTACCTTTTCTGGTACAGAGTCCGATCACGCTTGGGGACTGATTGGAATCTTCAGAGGTATTCAAGGAGGAACTTGGATGTGGACTACAGCCAGGTTGACCATCCACAAGGGGGCATGTCGAAGTCTACTTCAGAAGTCGAACTCCTGCCGCCATTAGCCGCAATATACCCGCGCCTCCTTTCAAACCACCATGACAGACTATGGCGGCGCAACCGAGAAAAATTGCGCACACAATCACGACAGACAGAGCCGCCACAACCATCCCAGTCCAAACGGTGATCAAGGTTGAAAGTCCCAAATTCACGGCGGCGGCAAGCGAAATCGCTGCGATGAGACCCCAACATACAATGACTGGCCACCAGCGATCCTTGAAGAAACGTGCTCGACATCGTTCGGTGCTGACCAACATGGCCAGAATCAGAGGCAGCATGGCTACCGCGACCTGGAGAATGAGTCTGTAGAAGCCAGGCATTTCGTACAGGCGGTGGTGGAGGACCACCCATACGAAAATACCAACAAGCGATACTGTCGTTATGCCAAGGTACCCCTGGAGGATTCTGCGGGCCCAGGAGCGTTGCTGATTATGCATCACGAGAATCACACCGCTCGCAACGACGTTCATGCCCAAGAACAACGTCCAGGGCTTGTCTCCATCCGACACTACGAGCGAGGTATTTAGCAAACCGAACAAGGCAAGGGATGTAATCACCACTGTCGGTGTCTTGAAGTGGCTGAGACCATTGCCCCCTCTCTCCAAGCTGTCAGCCATCGCCTTTGGAAGATACGGGGCGGACCAAGCCAGGTCATCCTTAACCCCAAACACCATGCGCAGTAGCACCTGAACTGCTATCTCTGCTGGCCTGTGGCCTTCTGCCTTCGAGCCTTGGATATGCTCATACAGGTCCGACAGCATTTCAGCGCGTCGGCTGAGGCGCTCACCTTCCGGAGCAACCGAGGTGTACAACCAGGTCCATGTTCTCAAGAGTACTTTGACCATAGGCATGGCAAATGCGAAGACAGCTAACAGAATGAAAGGCACAAGCAATGATATAAGCAGGGAAGTGGTTAGCATAAATCCGCCCAAACTGCTCTTAGGAGTCTTGTAGGATGGGGCATATCTGAGATTGATGCCGTGCCAGCGGAGACGCCCGTAGCAGTGAGCTTATACAGCTTCCGTCGTGGGCGGTTTTCGCGTGCAGCAAGGACTGGGTCTTCCCAGCGGCCATCGAGATACCCTTGCTTTTCGAGTCTCCCGAGAGCCCGATATAGGGTGCCATGACCGGTAAGGAGACGAGCATCTCTTTGACTCTTGATCTCCTTGGCGATACCAAAGCCGTGAAATTCCCGTATACCTTCAATGCTTAGCTGCATGGCAGCCGCAAGGATTGATTGCTCTATAGGGATAAGGGTGCCTGACTTTCTCCTCATGCTAATAATTATACGCAGATATCTGCGTAAACGTGAAGACAACCCAAGCGATTTCACACGAAAGACTAAACTGGGGAACATGACATTCTTCTCCGGCAGGACAGTGCGTCGATGTCGCTTCAAGCTTGACTGCGTGCTTCATGCTAACGGCTCCAACGGGCCTCGTTGCCGCTTCGATACCGAAGCGGATCATGCTCGTCGAATGTGCGCACGAACAGGTCATCGCTGCGGTTGTGTTCCTGGACGTAGACGCCACTGCCCTCTAGACCATCGGGTACCGGGCGATGTCAGTAGTCCATCAATCAGCACGGTGGATAGAAGCGAGAAATTCCGCGCCATTTCCTCGGCGTTCCTGCCGGTCGGAGGGCTGTCCTCCAGCGTGGGGACGGTATGGTGCATGAGGGCGTCGGCGAGGAGTGACAAGGGCTTCCTTCACGGGGGAGTCTATGAAGACTTTGCGCTCGGTCAGCTTGCTCTTCTTCATGGACCTTCTCAGGTGCCGCGCACAGGCGCTGATGGTCTCCAATTGGTCCAAGACATTTCCGCGCCGCAATACAGCCGTTTACCTTGCTGGCTTTGACCGATCAATAGAAGCCATATTTTCGAGCACGCTGACCTTGCGTAGTTCCCAGGTGTCCCGACAGATTCGCTGACGATTCCCAATTCAGGAACTCTTTGCTATCTACGTCGGTTACCTCATAATCAAACGTGTTCGGTTCTTCGGTACGGGTGAACCTGATCACCCTTTCAGCAATGCTAGGACCGCCGGTCGTCTGCGTAGGCATGCCGAGGCGCCAGATGTCAACTCCGTAGCTCGTTTTCTTATACGAGAGAGGCCTCCGGTCCCACACTTGCTGCCGCTGCCGCATCCTCAGGTCCCGGCGCGAATAGGTTGCTTCCCCAAAAAATTCGGCTAACGCCTTAGGAAACTCGACCTGATGGCGTTGGTGCGGAGGGCCAGATCCTGCTCCTACTTCCAAGAAGAGGTGGCGGGCGTCCTTGATTGTCTCGGGCGTTTCTATCATAGTCCGCAGGATCGGGTTTGCCTCAAGTACCTGCTGGCGCAAACGGGCGTATTGCATGATAAAACGCCAGTTCACAACACGGGACGCATCCCAGAGATCCATCCACCAACTGTCGAACTTCCCTTGAGCGTCAAGTGAAGCGGCAGGGGCTGCGAACGTGGAAAGCACTAGTTCGTAGTTCGTCGGGCTCACTCCCATCGCGGCGGAAGTGAGGTTAGCCGATCCAGCTTGAATTGCCGTCAAACCGTGATTTGTCACGAGCGCAAGCACCTTGGGGTGGAACACGGGTGTCATTGCGAATGCTCTCCATGTAAGTCTCCGCCCCGGTACAAATGCACGAATCTGGGTACGCTCCAAGCCGCGTAATTCGTTTAGCCCCGCGGGCTCCGTGATCCCATTGTGCACACCGACCATTATCTGCTTCTTGGCCGACTTCCATCCCTTGGCGGTACTTAGAGTGTCTATGAGCTGATGTATCCCACCTACTGTTGCGTAAGCGAAAGCTGCTCTTACCTCTGCACCTTGATTAGAAGGCTCATCGAGTGCATTGACGAGTGCTTTGAAGAGATCGTGTGAAGCGTTCGGCTTTATCGGTACTATGTCGAACCTCAACCTGTTGGTCCCTCCTTGCCGCTGGTAACCTTTACAGGCGGTAGACCTTCAACACTTCGTCGCCGAGGTGATTGATGACTTTAACAGCAATACGACCTGACTCAGGCTTGTCAAAAGGGCGTGAAACGGCACTGTGCAGGGTCTCCCATGCCTCCTCATTGATTTCGGCCTTGAGTGTAGTCTTGAGCGTTTTGTACGGGTCGTCGGCCCCGAGGAAGTAGGCGTGGCGCACGAAGAAGCTCTCCTCGTTATAGTCCGTGTCGATGAACCAACAGGCAATGCCGTTAGGCCCGTCGCTGCGTACCTCACCAGTGTTCGGGTGGAAGACATCCACACCGTTGACCCTTACTTTGACCTGTCCGGTGACCGCATCGTCGTCGCTGGATGCGTCAAGGATATCGATGTCGGGTTCACCGAAGATAACGAAGAGATTACCCTTGCCAGTGTTCTTTAGGTCACCGGCCATATGAAGGTCGGCGTTCATGCGTGCCTTGAGTACCGGGATGCGCCCTAGTCGACTGAATTCGGTGGCGTGGGCTTCGTAGTTGAAGCCACAGGCGATGAGCACATCGAAGCCAGCGTCGGCGGCCTCTCGGGCGGCTTCGACCAGGTCTGGCCGCGATACAGTGCCAAACTCGGGCCCGATGAAGATGCCGGCGCGCTTCTCGGTCGCTACTTCACGGGCACCGCCGTGTGCCTCAGTGTAGCGCCCCTCAGCGCAGACCATTAAGCCGGGCCACGGAGTAATTGAGGAGAAAGTGATTCGGTCTTCCCTGTGCGCCTGGTGTACCCCTGCAGTTTTGAGGTGCTCAATAATGATCGAGGCAAAGTCCTGGATCTGTCCATTGGAGCCCAGCGACTCGGGGACGGCGTCGATGAGCTCGTCGTTCTCGTCGACACCCAGGACCCGATGAGGTGAAATACTCTCGACCGTAAATGGGCCGGCAATGCGCACCTTGCGGTCGTCGGTATAGGGCTGGTCGTAGAGGTACTCATATTCGGCATTCGCGGCGATACTAGCGTCAATCTCGCGTTGGCGAGCTTTGCGGACGGACCACAATCGTTCGTGCAGCATCTGCGCTGTGTTTGGCCACTCCTCATCAGCCTCACGCGGGATCTCCCATTCCTCCCAGAACTCGCCGAGAGCCTCGTTTAGCTGCTCTCGCAGTGGATCCAGGGTCTTCCGAAACTGCTCCCAGATCACGTCGATCTCTGTGTTGTTGGCGATATCGCGGAGCGTAACGTGGGGTACCCTCTGGTAAACGAAGCCCAGTCGAATGTCTCCATACGATGGCACCGTCGAGTTCTCAGAGCATGCGATCTTTGCCTCCTTTTTCTTGCCTTCGACACTGTCTGCCAGTAGGTAGTAAGGGTAGCGTGCTCCCATTATCCGCGCCCGTGCGAGCGCGAGCGCGACCCTCGATGTGTCTATAGTGATCCAACGTCTGCCCCACTGTTCGGCTACATATGCGGTCGTTCCAGACCCGCATGTGGGGTCGAGCACAAGGTCACCGGGGTCGGTCGTCATTAGCAAGCAACGTTGTATAACGGAAGCGGATGTTTGAACGACGTAGCTCTTGTCGGATGCGGCGAATGTGTCGAGCCAAACATCAGTGATAACCTCACTGGGGGCATCATCGAAGAAGTACCGCCATCTAAGGCTGGTCCTAAGTGGATGGAGCCGATCAGCGAACTGAAGCCGACGCATACCTGTTTCATTCGTCTTCCAACTCTTCCCTCGGGGATAGGAATAAGTCTTGCCCCGAACGGAAAAGTCGAACATGCAGGAGGGCGTGTATCCGGACGAGCCAAGGTTCTGTGCCGTAAAAAAGCGACAATCCTCCCCATTCGTGCTTGCATTCGCATGTGCACGCGAGGTGATCTTGCCATCCGGCAAGAGCGCTAGCGAGAACTCAGGATGGGTGTCAATATCCTTAGGAACTCGTAGCCGTCTGAACTTTACTGCTTCATGGTCCTTGGCATACCACAGAAGGAAGTCTGTGGTGCGCGCAAGATCCGAGACCCCTAAAGGACTCTTAACACGAAAAGTAATCTGGGCAATGAATCCCTCTTCTCCAAAGACCTCGTCCAATACTACCCGTACACGATGTACATTCTGGTCTCCGATCTGGACAAATACTGACCCCGAGTCCGAGAGGAGGTCACGAGCAGCTTCAAGGCGGTCGCGTAAGTACGACAGATAAGAGTGAATGCCGTCTCGCCATGTGTCCCGGAAGGCTTTCACCTGCTCCGGCTCACGTGTGATGTGATCTTGTCTTCCATCACGAACGTCGCGGCTTGTCGTTGACCACTGGAAGTTCGAGTTGAACTTGATTCCGTACGGTGGGTCGATGTAGATGCACTGTACCTTGCCCCGCAGACCTTCGCGTTCCGTGAGTGACGCCATAACCTGCAGGCTATCGCCGAGAATCATGCGGTTCGACCAGTTGGCGTCATGCGCGTAGAAATCGGTGCGTTCTGCACCCTCAGGCAAACCATTGAAATCAGAAAACAGATCGTACTGGAAGCCCTCAGAGGATGACGCATGCTCAGCCTCGATTCGTCCGCTGCGATTCATCAAATCGTCGATGAGCACCTTGGGATGAACCTTCTCCTGAATGTACAGCGGCGGTGCCTGCACAATGAGATCGGAGATATCCTGTGCGTTCTTGCCACGCCAGACAAGTTGGGGGTCAAGGTCCCGATTACGTCGCGCGTAGGCAACCTCGATAGGGCTCTGTTCATTCTCATCCAAGACTGAGCGGTATTCGGCGGTGGGTATGTTCATCCGCTTCGCCGCATCGTGTACGAATGTTTCAACTTCTTTCCTGTTACTGCGTTGCGTCGTTCGGGCCATGCGTTCAGTTCCTCAAATTGGTAGTGACTGCCGCAGGGATCTGATTGCTAGTTGCAATAGAATTGATAACCTCGGCGAAGCGAATTTCGACCTGCGTCTCAAAGTCGTCCTGTATGGCATACACGTCGGTGAACTCAGCAAAGGCCCAACGGCCATAACTTCTGAGATGATTTACCCCGGGCACCCAGTAGGTGTCCATGGTCGCCTTCTTCTCCTTGGCGTCCTCGCCACGGTACCCCTTGATCTCTACCACGAGATTCAGAAGGTCGTCATCACCGTTTCCGTCGTCCACCAGCACAATGAAGTCGGGGATATAGCGACGCAACTCTCCGCCAAAGAGGTAGGGAACCTCAAATCCGAGTCCCTGATTCTTGACGTAGGAACGCACGCGTGGATGGGCTTCAGCTACACGACAAAACTCGGCCTCCCAATCTCCATCGCAGACCACCCAGTTGACGTGGCACCGGCGCGGGTCCGTCTTCCACCGAGTTCGCTTTGAAGTCGTGAAGCGGACATAGCGGGTCGACCCGGATGGGTTGTAGGGATCCAATACTGCCCGGATGGGTCGCTCCCCTAGGAATGCTCGGTTTATGCCCGCTGTGATTCGCTCACAAGCGGTGTCGGCTAAGGTTCGGTACAAGAGTTGCGCTGGATAAGTACCTCCCTTGCAGACGAGATGCCGGTCAAGCCACTGGCGGGTGACGCGCTTCAGTTGACCGAAGAGGTGGAGCTTCGGTTCCCCGGCAGGATCACGCCACTTCGTCTCCAGCAGTCGGCGCGTAAGCTCATATACAAGTGTCGACGTTCGCAGATCTCCTAGGTGATCAATGTCAAGGTTCACTCCCTCGCCAATGATTCCCTCGTTCCGGGTTCGTGTGGGTCCGGTGAGATCAGGTGTCAGCACAAGAGTCGACTCGTCGTTGAAGTCGGCGTCGAGCCGCTCGTTGGGTAATTCTATGCGGTAGCCTTCGACCCGTGGATAGAAAATCTCGTGGTCGTCTCGGTCAGGCGTAACGGCACGTACCTCCACCGTCTGGTGCGGTTTCTGGGGAGGCCCTACGACCGGCTTTGCCGTAAAGTCAAACGGAATTCCGAGCACGTCGGCATATTCAACACTAAGAAGTCCATCCTCGTTTAGTTCATAGGACTGGCGACGCAGTGCGCGTCCGATCACCTGCTCGCAGAGCAACTGCGTACTGAATGCCCGCACGCCGAGAACATGCGTTACCGTGTTCGCGTCCCATCCCTCAGTCAACATCGACACAGAGACAACGCAGCGAATCGAGTCGCCGAGCTGACCTGGCTTGCCGACAGTGTTCATAACTTCGCGGAGCAGGTCCTGCTCAGTGATCTTCTCTGCAGCGGCGCGATCTCCCGTCCTCTGAACTTGCTCGCGGCGGAAGCGCTCGATCTCCTCGGTGGCGGCCTCGCGGAAGCTTCGGTCAAGGCCCTCACCGGACTCGAGCTGCTCGCTATCGATCAGCAACGTGTGCGGCCTGGGGAAAGGATTGCCTTGCGCGTCGAAGTTCCGGAACAGCTCGAGACGGCCGTTCTGGAGGGTCGTCGAGCCATCTTCGTTCTTCTGGTAGAAGCCAGAAATATAGTCAAAGACAAGCTTGGACGTAGAGGTGTTATTACAAACAACTATGAAACACGGATCAACCTCGACACCGGCATCCTTCCAAAGCTTGAAAGTTTCCGCATAGTGACCATAGAGGGCCTCGAGCGCCGTCTGTAACTCTACGGGGATTCTGAGGGGGTCAAGCGCACCCGACTTGCTTCGTCCCCTCTTCGGCATGTTCGGTCGCACGTGCTCCCACAAGTTCCGTAACACCGGCATCTCGGTTCCAGGTACGTTGTCGGCAACAGGTACCCTCGGCAGTTTCACGATGCCGCACTCGATGGCATCCATTAGAGAAAAGTCGCTCATCGTCCACGGGAACATCGTACCTTCAGCGTAACCGGAGCCGCGAAGGAAGAACGGGGTCGCTGAAAGATCCACAATACGCTGAAGACCGATCTTTCGGTTCACGGCTTCAAGGCCATTGATCCAGAGCCTTGCTGTCTCGCTGTTCTTTTCGGCTTCCTTGCGGTCGTCACCGGCAAGAGCACCTTCATCAGCTTCACCAGGCTTCTCCCGGTAGCAGTGGTGAGCCTCATCATTGAACACCATTATGCTGCGCAAACCCAGGAGTTCTGGCATGACTCTCTGGCACATCTGTCCTTCAGTCTCGATTGACCGGATTTCGGGCCCGCGCCCCTGGAGCAACGCACGTCCACTTCTTGAGAGTTCGACCGTCTCCCGTAACTTGAAGGCGTGGTAGTTGGTTATAACGATTTTTGCCCGCTCTAGGTCGGAGACCATATCCCGCGGCACCAGTTCCCGACTCCTGTAATAGCTGTCTGGATCGTTCGGCAATAGCACCCGCAAGCGGTCACGGATTGTGAGGCCAGGCGTGACTACAAGGAACCCTCGGGTAAAGCTACGGCTGTTAGGTCGTCGCGCGGAGTTGATCGTTTGCCAAGCGATCAGCATAGCCATAACAGTCGTCTTGCCCGCTCCAGTAGCCAGCTTCAACGCCAGGCGTGCAAGGCCAGGATTTGCCTGTTCGTTAGCTCTGTCCAGCTGATCGAGGAGTTGGCGAATCTCTCTGCTGCGTCGAACCGGAGCTACTTCGGTTAGCCAGATTATCGTCTCAACTGCCTCCACTTGGCAGAAAAAGGGCTGGATGTTACTGAATCTGTGATATCTCCAATGCTTCAGAAGTCGTGCTGTCTCGGGCGTTACTCCCTGATGCGACTCAGGCATTGCACGCCATCGGTCTACATGATGCCTTAGCACATTGATGGTCGAAGTCGGGTCGTACTGCTGCTCTTCCGTTGAGAGCCCTCGCCCTTCATTGAGCACCATTTCTCGTTGTTGAGGCCGCCCTCGTTGCTTCCTCGCTTGGGGAACTGGAGTGATATAAGCGGCAGGTCGGCGTTGCTGAATAATCTGGTTCGTGGGCTGGCGGTCATCATCGAGTTCCCAATAGCGCGTCGGGTACTCGTACGGCGAGTTGAGGATGGGTGATTCAAAGAAACTCTCTGTCATATTTGAGTGTTCTAAGCAGCTTCTGAGACGGGCGCCAAGATTCGGGCCAATGCTACGTCAACGATCGCCTGCCTTCAAGCCTGTGCTTCCTACTGACACGAGTTGTTTTCAAAGAGAGACAGCACTTCCGGGCAGTTCATACCAACGGTGGCAACGCGTAATCTACGGGCCACTCTTGACTATCGAGCCAATTACGACCACTACCGTCGTATCGAGGTTGTGTCTTGCAGCGAAGTAGCTGATTCCGAATATTTCTATGAGAAAGATCTGAGATAGTCGAGCATAATCTTGTTGGTCGCGAGTGGGTATTCGATGGACGGGAAATGCCCGATGCCCGGCAGCCAGTGGGCCTGAGCTTGCGCCATCTTGTTAATCATCCCCCTGGATTCACGGGCATAAGGGTCTTCCTCGCCGCATAGCACACATGCGGGGATGTCCACCTTCCTAAGCTCCGCTTCCACGTCAATCTAGTTGCAGGCCACAAAGTCCCCAACTTGCGAATCCACGGGTGTAGTCCGGTTATTCTATTCATGCAGTTCCCGAATTGACCAGGGCGTCTTCTTGCCAAAGTTCATCTTCAGGCCTTCCCTGACCGCCCGTTCGAAGTCGGTCCTGAAAAGCTCAACGAAATCCAGGTCTATGTCCCAGTCGGCCCCGGCCCCAACCAATATCAGGGCTTCTACACCGGAGTAGCGCAGAGCGTAGTCCAGGCCTATTGAACCTCCCATAGAGTGTCCGACTTTGACAAACGATTCTAGGCCAGGCGAATCTTCTACACCCTTGATGAAATCACTGTATTCCGAGATTTCGGCCGATCCTGGGCCCTCGGAATCGCCGTGGCCCGGAAGGTCGATGCCTATGGGGAGGTGGTCTCGGGCGAGGGCCTGAAGCTGAGGCTTCCAGATCAGGTAATTACCCCGAGCCCAGTGGACATGCACCTCCGCCTTCCCTCGCATCTCTCCGTTGGCTATGTCTCGCGGACATGCTAAAGGTCTTCTTACCGTTAACTTCTATGTTAGTCATACCTCCCCGTCGAATTGTCACGTTTTTTAGTAAGAGTTTTCCGGCAGTAATTTCTGCCTACGTCATCTGCCGTCCCAGGCCCTAGACGATGATCTTGCCGCCATCGATGGGCAGTTCGATCCCAGTCATGAAGGAGGACTGGTCGGAGGCCTGTACAGGGCTCCTTCTGCTATTCCCTCCGGACGTCCCATTCGTCCTACGGGCAGGTCGTGGAGTGTCCTGGTACCCGGCATACAGGTGTCTATTGGACCCGGATGGATGGAAATAGACCGTATGTTATACCTGCCTTATAGAGCCGCGGTGGCTTTTGTCAGGATTCTTAATGCTCCCTTGGATGCCGTGTAGTCCGCGGCCTCGTAGGTCGCTACAATACCGAAAGCGGAGGACATGTTCACTATCGAGCCCCCACAGGTCGTCTTCATCTCCGGGATGGCGAGCTTGGTCCCTATGAAGAGGACCGTGACGTGGCCCGCCATCGAGTGCTCCCACGTATCAAGGCTCGTCTCGTACACGATTTCGGGGCTGTGGATTACGGCGTTGTTAATTGGGACGTTCAGCTTGCGGAGCTCATTTACCACAATCCCGATGGCAGCCTCCCGGTCCTCCTCTCGGATGACATCGAGAGTGACGAACAGGACCTGTCCCCCCACTGTCGTTTATTTCCCTAGCCACTCTCCGGCCTTCTTTAGCTCGGATATCCCCGATGGTGGCGCGGGCTCCCTACGAGGCGAGGAGCCTCGCAATCGCATCGCCAATTCCCCTGTCCCTTCTGGTGACAATTGCCACCTTGCCCTTCATCTTTATGGGCATTCACCAGTCTGGGTTTCGAAGTCTTGGGGGGCTACACCAAAGGACTTCGCTAATCTAGGTCTAGGTTCCAGTTGCAATGCTCGGCCTCACATGTTCGAAATTGAGGAAACCCTTCGGCTCTCCCGCACTATATCGGTATGCACCTGCAATTACTGTATAGCCGACATCGTTGGGTCTCCATCCTTTGAGTGATACCAACTTTTCTCCAGAAATCGTCCAGCAAAGCACTAGCCCATTCTTGGACAGAAATGTATCTAGCAGATCTTCGCGCAGCAGCAAAGCCGCAGGGCCTGCCTCGTGGGCAGTCGGGTCGAAAGCCCCGACTTTGCCTTGCCAGTCTCTGTAGTCAGCGCCCTTACCAAGCCATTTGACTTCGGCCCAGTCAACAAATTCGGGATGAGGTAGATGCAAAGTAAAGCCTTCGTCCACAGCAAAATCGGAGCTGGCTTCTACAAAATATTTGCATGCGAGTGGTTGAACGGCGACCGGACAACCACTCGGTCGAGGCCAATCTCCCCCTCCATAGTAAGGAGCGTTCAAATGCCTATAGGCCGGCGACCAGCCGTATTCACCAAGGAACAGGCTGCTCGAGTGGAGTTCACCCGGCATCCACAATCCCCAATTACTAACTGTCTCGGCCCACTCCATGAATGAGTCGGCATCTTGGCGTTTCACAAGGTAGCCTTTGACTCCCACTTCCAGCTTTCTCTGGTCAGCTTCCCCCGGCTCGATATCAATTGTAAGGGGTTGCCACCAGATGAAGTTGCCATATGCGCTGATCCAGTTGCTACCGTCACTAGGACGGGTAACTCTCAATAAGTCATCAATGTTGGGAAGTCCCTCATCCCGGTTGAGCCACTCCACATGAGTACTGTTTTCTTGCCAGTCGGTGTAGGCGGCTTTGCTCCACCATGACTGCTCGTGGGGCAACCAAGACTTGCCGCCAGGCGTAGACTCTACCGTGCACGATGGGTCAGTGTTTCTCAGGTGCTCCTGCCAGGGCCCTCTATAAGGTCGCACATCATCAGCTGTTTGCTCACGGTACTGAAAATGGTCAGCGATATAGGCAAGTATCTCGTAGAATGCGATCCACTGGTATTTCTTGCCTATCCGCTCGGTCTTGGGAGCGACCATGCCAGTATAGTTGATACCACGGGTATCGAACTTCCCAAATCGTTCAGTGGTCCATCCAAGGTCGAATACTCTCCAGGCGACATATCTCTGTATTTGGCTCAGATCGAAGCTTGGCGAACTTGCTTTTCTAGCATTCTCGATGGCCTGCAATGCAGATTCTTGCTCTACGGTGAGCAATCGCATCATTCTCCGACGAAGCCCTTCCACTCGCTTTGCCGCTTCTTCCCATTCATCTTCGGATAACTCTCCTTGAATTACCTGGAGGCGAGCCATGGATAGACCTGATTTCGCATTGCTCCAGTCTGTCCAAGCCGCTTTTGCAGGCCTGTCAAACTCCCCAATCAATGTCTCGAGTCGTTCGTCAGGGGAATGCCATGGGGCCTCATCGAGTCGAAGTGAGAGCCAATTGCTGTTACCGAAATTCGTTCCAATGACGTAGCGGGCAAAGTCATCCTCCATAACGGACCACCAGATACGGTGCTTGGCCCATTCTGAGCCGCTAGCAGACAATGTACCCTCGCTGTGATTGGGCCTTAGTGACTCAAGGGACTCTTCACTCGGGATGTCCGGCCAATCGCTGTGATGAGGGGGTCGAATTAACCGTTCATCAATGTCCAATCGCGCCCCGAGATACACGGCTCTTTCAACAACGCCACGCGCATAGTCGCGAAGTAAAATATGAGCAGTAGGTCTTCCTGATCCAAATACATTGTTGTAGACCAATGTAGCGAGTTCACTTACCTCATTGGATTCATGACTACGCATGGAAACCCCGTATGCGGCGGCATACAGCCGTTCCGTGACGTAGGGGTCATCCACATTTGAGAACCGAGCAACCAAGCGTACCGTGGACTCAAGCCTACCGGTCAACAACGTGACCAAGGCCTTAGTAACCTTGTCCCGCAATGCACGGTTGGAAGTCGTGAGCATCCATGTCAGAGTAATGGCTGCGAGGTCCACCACCGAATCTTCAACTTGGTCATTCGCCGGTAGGCGAGAAGCCCAATCGAGTATCCGGTCCACCGGGCCCTTGGTTCCCCAGGTATGGTGCAGATAAATGCTCCACCTCGAATCTCGTTCAGCCATGGATTTCTGTCTAAGCCTATCGTCCAACCATGTGGCATTTAGGTAGTGCCCAGGAATAGTCGAAATACTGAGAATAGAGTCAAGAGGGTCATCCAAAATCTTTTGGCCGTCGATTAGCTCGTCGAGGAGGTCTAGGGTATCCTGAGAAAAGGCATCAAGGCTCCTCCAAACTATGCTTCCTAGGAATGCCTTTCCAATTCTTGGGTTATCCCAAAGCTTCGGAGCGATCCTGAGAAGTTCGCAACCAGTATGCTCAGGCACCTGAATGGAAAGAGCTCCGATAAGACCGGAGTTTGGGTATTCCTTCTTGTCACAGAGATAAGCTAATCCTCCGTCAGGGGCAAATGCAGCCTTGGGGTTTGCTTTATCTATGTATGTTCGCAGCAGAAAATCTGCAACTATATTATCCTCGAATAGCTGGTAGGTGATGGAGACAACGTTGTCCGAAGTCTCACTATCCCACCAGACGATGTCTTCCATTAAGACACCCTCGGTGATCAAGCCATGGTAAAGGGATGTACTGAATGTCCTTCCCGGTAATTGCTCGTCTACGAGCTCTTGGGCGCGCGTTTTCGCGACAAAAGCGCTCTTTGTCCGGACTCGCTCTTCTGCAAGTGCATTCAAGGCTTTTCGGACCAAGTTCTCTCCCGCGTCGTAGTCGAGACGGGAACGCTTAGCGAGCCTCTCGTTTACGGCGTCTAGGTAGAGGCCAAACACCGCCGTAATGCCTTGGAACCCCTTCGGCATTCTTCGCATTCCCTTTAGATGCAAGCCCTCACAGAGGATCTTGAGGAATAGTGGCCTTTGGAATTCCGGTTGCAACAATGGGGTGGATGGAAACTCAATTCCATAATGAGAGAAGAACCCTGTCGCAGCTTCATATTCTTGCCCTGAAAAGCCATCGTGAATCGCCACTGCCGCCCGGTCACTGATCGCCCTAGATAGCAAATCATTTTCGTAGGATGAACGGATGGAAATTACGACACCTATCCACGGAGATTGCGCAATACGAGACAAGAAGGCATCTAGATGCCCTGGCCAAATCTCAGGGCCACGCCCCTCATTCAGAGCATCCACTATCAGAATGGCACGGGAGTTGGAAGCCTGCGCCGCAGCTTCCAATGCTCCAATAAGCTCGTCTGGTGACTTCCCGTTCAGCCCAACCTGTTGGAGCAGCTGCGTCCAAGGCTCGCCTGGCCGGGAAAACCATTGACCCAATAGCAGGACAGCGGGAATGCCCGAGTCCAGACACTCTTTGGCGAAGTCACATAGCGAGTGAGTTTTCCCATTGCCCGCATCGCCTTTGATTATCATAAGGCGATTGTTAACGAACTTACATGCCTGGGAGAGACGAGTTCCTGTTTCGCTCAACGTATTTTGAAGTTGGGAAAAGTGGTAGGTCCAGGTCGCGAATGGATTGGACTGATATAACCTCTCCTGTTTGCTTATCGCTTGCTGAGCCTCATGGTCGCTTTCAAGCCGCCACAATTGATTTATGAGACCCTCCGCAATTGAATCGGCTCTGTTAATGTCATCGATAATGTGGGCTAGAGGCATCTCACCAACAGGTACGTAGTGGAGCTTCTCGAACCCCTTGAGGATGCCGCCTCCCACTTGTAGGAGTTCGCTCAAATCTACATCATCCGGAAGACTACTATTGCTTGCCCTCAAGGAAGCTATGCCACGGAGTTTACGCCTTATTTCTCGGGCAAAAAATTTGACCCCTTCGATAGCACTCTTGGTCCTAGCAAATAAATACAACTGGCGCGCAATATCCAGTTCTATGTGAAGTTCCGGTGTGTATCTTAGGCCGGCCGAGTCAATCGCCTCTGCTAGCCGGTCTTTGAACCAAGATTGATTGAACTCGACATCTCCGAACCAGAACAACCGACGTCCGGCTTCACTCTGTTTGGAGAGTAGTTTGACCAGCTCGAATGAATCCCACCTGATGAATCGAACGCTCATTCCCCTCTCTTGAGCCCATTCTTCCCACTTGGTAACATGATCGTTCCATCGATCCAGCGCAGATTTCTTACCAAGGACACGTGCATCTGGCAGATTCGTCGGAATGCAAACGTAATAACGTGCGAGGGCGGGGTGCTTGTCTAGAGCCGTCTTGACAGATTTGTCAAGTTGCGACCACTGGGACTGAGTGAGTGGTTCGCAGAAGTACTTTGCCTGCCAGCCCCATTCGCTACCGTCAGTTAGAATACAGAAGCACTCGACTCCGGCATCCGGGGAGTCTTTTCGGATGAAACTCGCTCCGTCCGGTGTTTCGACGCTAGCAAGTTGTGCACATAATTCCTCGAATGCCTTTGCTTGAGAGCCTTCTAGCGAGTGGATTCCCTTCCAGTTGAAGTCCATATATTCATTATATCCTTGCTAGGATTAGTGTATATCTGGATGAATTAAGGTCAATCCCTGAGATGACTGCGATTGCATTGTACACCGCTCGATGAACAAGATACGTTGAGTGCCCAGATAGGCCCGGCTCACATTTGACTAAAGGGAAAGTCGGGGGCCCCGCTGAAATGGATTGCACCTAACACGCCTTGAGCATAAGTGGCACGACATTGAAATGCTGGACTCCGCCGAGGCAGGCAGGAATCTCTCCGCCTATGTCGCAAAGGATGAAGGCATTGCGGACGGTATTAGGCTGTTCTTTACGTGTGGCAATTCCATTTGCATGGTGTACGAGAATGTGCGGTTGCTCAGCCAGTTAAACAAGTGGAGATGGGCTCTTGTATTGGAAAAGGCGGAAACTCCACTATTCCGAACCAAGAATTCCGGCAGAGGGATTCTAACCATGAAGGGATAGACCCAAGCCAGACGAACCGGCTATTTTCCGCACCCCATTCTCCACGCTTATTCTCTTCTGATTCCAGGGCCTAGGGAAGTCCCAGGCTCCAAGATGCAACTCTCCACTGCCCTCTGTGAGAAAGCCTGTACACTTTTCCTGACATCGGCCTTTACCACCAAACCACCTCCCACACAATGTCTTGCAAGGCCTTATTTTTGACCAATTTCCCCTTCAAAATACGATGTTGAACGATAGTCGACTGGATAAGGCAATTGGTCCTCGCAGAGCAACGGGCACGACCGTTAAACGGTTCCACACAGACCGGACCGCACCTAGAGGGAGCGGTCCGGGACTACGTGCGCGCCCACGTCCGGCTACATGGACAAGGTAAGACAGCCGAAACCCTCGGTGTGTCCCGCCACAGCCTGTGGCGGTTCCTCAAACGGCGTTACGGAGGGCGTGCCGTACCCAACGCTGTCCTGAGCTCCTTCAGCGGCAGTGTGCGGGCGGTCGAAGCCGCCACTATGAAGCTCATCATCGACCTGGAGGGCCTGCGGCCGGACCCTGCCCTCCGTCACTTGCGCCAGGGCCTTGAGCAGGCGCTCCTGCTGCTTTGCGCCACGCCCCTGGCCACCGTGGAGGAGCTGTCCAGCTTCGGGCGAATCCCTGCCTCGACGCTCCGAGACCGGCTGAAGAGGCTGACCGAGCGGGGCCTCGTGGATTCAGTACTGCACCACCTGAGCGTCCTGGGGACTCGTCCGCAGCGCCGGTACTTTCCCACGGCCAAGGGTGTGACCGCCGGAGGCATGGCCACCAAGGGTGAGGAGCACATGCTTCGGTCGTACCCGGTGTCGAAGCAGTGGTTTCGGCTGCTTGCTGAGCGTCTGGACGCCGTTTCCGTGCTCCACCGCGTCGCCGCCATGGTCGCCGACGCCGACCCGCACGATGACTCCGTGAGGGTGGACCACTACCGCAACGGCCCCTACGACATGCTCCTCACCCTCTCCGGGGGCCGCAGCATCGGCGTGGTGCGGCAGGGTCCAACGCTGCCCACCTCCAGGCTCCGCTACCGCCTCAGGAGCATCGAGAGGCTGGACAGCAGCGAGACTCCCTTCGTCACCCTTGTCGTGACCCACGCTGACCAGGCCACCCGGAGGGCCTTCCGCTCATTGGGCGACCCGTGGGAGCACCACAGAACCTTCGTGACTACGGAGGGGAAGCTTCTGGCCGGAGGCCG
This sequence comes from Dehalococcoidia bacterium, assembly GCA_965207225.1. Lineage (GTDB taxonomy): Bacteria > Chloroflexota > Dehalococcoidia > Plut-88900 > Plut-88900 > Plut-88900. The sequence continues at coordinate 387,714 of CBDBLV010000005.1, read as the reverse complement.
CAAAGGAGTCGTTTGGCAGCAGTGCGGGAGCGGCCTGGGCAATGACCCTCCCGTGCGCATCGGCGCCGACGCCTCCCTTACCGGCATACTGGCCTGGGCGGAGCAACTGCTGGACACGTCCTACTCCTTCCTCGGCAAAAGCTCGTATCCGAATTCTGCCGAACTCTATCCCTCCGACGTGCTGGCCACCATGCCGGATCCCACCCAGCAACTCACGCCGGCCCTCTCGGTGCAGCTGAGCGGCGCCGAGAAGGACGCCCTCGACCTGCTCTCAGCCTGGACCCTGTCCACCCGGGAGCAGCTGGCAGGACTCATGGGAGGGGTCACCCTCCGCCGTGTCAACCAGGTGCTCCATTCCCTGGCCCAGCACGGCCTCGTGCGGACTGACGGGCCCCTGCACATGCTCACCGACGAGGGACTGACTTACCTGGCCCGCAGGGACCGTGCCGCCGTGGGACTGACCCTCGACCAATGGAGTGCACAGCCTTTGTACTCCAACCCCACCGCCTACGGCGGAACCGCATTGCGAGCCCTGGCCTCCCAGATGCAACACCATGCCGGCGTCATCGACTTCGTCTCCGCCCTGTCCGCCGAGGTCGCCCGCTCCCACGACTATGATATGTGGGACCTGCTTCCCACGTCCCGATCCAGCATCGGCTACCGCTTTGACTGGACCACCTACGTCATCCACCCCGACGTCTCCTTCACCCTGGAATACAAAGGACGGTGGCATCCCCACCTGCTGGAGTTCGAGAGGAGGGCCACGACCCCGAAGCGTGCGCACTCCAGACTACGGTCCTACCGACGCTACTTCGCCACCGGATGGGCCGAGCAAGACCACGAGGGACTACTGCCCCGGGTGCTCTTCATCTTCGAGTCCCCCGAAAACGAAAACGCCTTTCTCGACGTTTCCGACACGGTGGACGGAGTCCCCATCATCACATCCAACACAGAGACCCTTGCGAAACATGGAATCCTCGGGGAGGCATGGATACTTCCGCCTCCTTACTCCCTGGACAGAAGGCCGCTATCCGCCCTGGACGAGATTGCAACATGACCACCAGTCCGTTGCCGCCACTTCCTGTAGGGGGCTCCCGGCATGGCTACCTGGCCCGTTTTCCTGCAACTTGCATCCCCTCATGTACCTTGCACCCTCCCGACTGCAATTTGGTGCAGGACTGACACGTCAGGGGACATTACGGCAACCCCACTTCTTCATTGCCCGTCAGCTTTGGATAGTAGCTACGTCCTCATCACCGGGCACCTCTATGAATAACCCCATCATGGCCGCCGGAGGACATCCGACCCATGGTCACAGTCCATTCCTGCGGCTTCCTATAGGGGGACTAAAGGGCCACCCGACACCTACGGTGTCAGCCCCCAACAGGTCGAAACGGGACAATTGTTGCAGAGCCGAGACCCTGCCAGCGTCGCCTGGACATAGAGGCTCACTGGTGGAATCGCCCTGCTCTTATCCCCCAATGGGGCTTGGGTTGTCACCGGTTTCGCCGCGTAACTGAGCCATTCTCATGATAATGCTCGACGAGGTGCGCCTGCGCCATGCCCGCAGTCTGTTGGCCAGGACTACCGTCCTGGCCCTGTTTTACCTAGAGACCCACGCGGCCGCGGGCCGGCCCAGACGCCTCGGTGTGGCGCCAGGGATCCTTCAACCGCACGGTGACCCTCTAAGAGGCCTTGGTACGACTGCAGCCCAGGGGCGCCCTGCCCGTCGAGAGACCACTACTGCGGGGGACATCCATGCCCCCGGCCATCGGCCCACACGACCCAGGTGCTGCCGTCCCCGATTGCCTGCTGCCCGTCCTGCTGCGGCCCGCCGAGAAGCGGGCCCTGGACCTACTCTCCGAGTGGCCCTTGCTGGGCCTGGAGGACCTGACTGGCCTGATGGGCGTCTCCCGCTCCCGGGCCTCCCAGGTCGTACGTCCACTGGAGGGTTTGGGGCTGGTCATCCGCACCCCGTCCTCGGGATGAAGCCTTGCCCTGGCCGACAGAGGACTAGCGGCGCTGGCTCGCAGGGACCGCACCTCCGTAGGAGAGGCCAGGAAGAGGTGAAACGCCCTTCCGAACGACGCTGTAGACTGGCGGAGCGTGTCCAGGAGGCGCACCCGCCAGCTCCTCAGGAACTTGAACCACACGGGTGGCCGTCCACGGGTTCGTTGGAGCACTATCCCGTCAGGCCCACAGCCTCTGCTGGGAGACCGCACAGCTCGACCCACCACACAGGGCGTCCCGGTATTTCCGCTACTTCGGGGCCAGGCGCTCGATACACCCCGACGCCTTCGGCATCCTGGAGCGGGACGGCGCACGGTGGGCCTTCTTCCTCGAGTGGGAGCGCAGGGCCTGACGGCCCGTCACCATGGCGGCCCGCCTCGCTCCCTACCTGCACTACTACTCCACCCACCGGCCCATCTAGGACAACGGCGTGCGGCCCTTCCTCGATGCTCTCCCAATCTTACGCCCACAGATACGCAACGTAGTCCTGCGTTGGCTCCAGCCAATCCTCCACCCAAGCGATGTCCGCTTCCCACATGGCAATTAGGTCACCGTGAAGGTCTCTATGTTCATCCGGTACCGCCATAGCATTTAGCTCGTCAAGTTGTCCCTGGAGGAAACGGCTAGTCCGCGAGAGATCGGCCAGCCTGGGCGCAAACTAAGAAAAGCTGTATTGTTTCAACTCCTCATTCGTAGGAGTGGGCACAGTGGGGCCAGTATTCACTCGAGAGGCTGTCGGGGCAAAGGTAACAGTTGTCAAATGCTCGAATTGCGCCCTGTTCTCTGCGTGCATAGTCGCACCCTGTCAAGGTATTGGTACAGTTCTGCACGCGCCTCCCAGGACCCAGAGCCGGAGGTGCAGGCCAACATATGGACTGGCAATATGAGCAATAACCGCATAATCCACTCCTGCCCTATAGGCTAATCAAGCCGCCTGCCCTCTTCTACCAAGGTTTCACATGTAATGTGGTTTGTGGCCAGTTCTCTGCTGATGATTACATAGTCATCAGACCCGGAAACACTAACTTGCCAGCTACAACCACCTTCGATTCTCTCACCGTCAGTGATGTACATGCGACTGTCGGCCAATTTTTCACCAGTGCGATAAATGACAACTCCGTCTTGCTGCAGCCATTCGGAGATAACGGGATCATCCACTTCCAATCTAGGTTGGAATGGCCACAGCATTAGGTAATAGGAGACGAACAAAACGGTCAAGACGAGCACGACCGTTGTAACGATAGGTGCACTATATTTGATAATGTTCGAGGCCCACAATTCACTGAGCTCCATCCCGACAGTCGTTCTCCTCAACCTAATGCACATGACAACTGGTCACGGAGTAAGGTGCAGGGGTAGTCGTAGCAGGATACTTACATTATTTCTTACGACTACCCCTGCTGTGCATGCCTATCGAGACCTTTAGATTTTTATGGCCGACAACAATAACGTTAACCATTGTGCCCCGGATGCCGTTCGAATTCTGTGACTCATCACGAATTCCAGGCTATTCCCAGCTTGTTTCATTGTGTAGCAACCAAGCGCAGTCTCCGCTCTTTGAGAAGTCAACTGAGCCAGAGTATGTTCCATCGGCATTGGCTGTAATCTTTTGATTGTCCATCCGAGTTTTCGCGCCTACCTTGGGATTACCCAGAATAAAGCAGGGAAAGTTTTTGTTTGTGAATCCTCTACTCGCCTCAACTACGTGCCGAGACCCGTTAGCCTGCGAGTATTGTTTACATTCCTCGTCCGGGTCTGCCGTCCACCCCGTGGTGGTTAGCCAGTACCATGTGCACAGACCGCTCAAGTAATTAACAATGTTATTCTCGCTGTCATACTCCCATGTCATTTTGGTCTTTTGCCAATTCACATCAAGGTGAACGGGATCCTCCCAAGTTGCCTTGAAAGTTTTGGTCTTTCTTGGGAGAGAGGACGCAGAATAAGTTGCTCCGCCTTGAGAATCTGTGCCAATTCCTTCGTCCTTCGGTGTGGTTTCCTTCGTAGGGGACCCATCCACCTCGGTCTCTTGCTGACTCAATGTTCCTTGTTCAATAAGTTCTTCACATGTGATCGGATTGAAGGCCACCGTACGAGTGACTTTGGATGGTTCATTGGAGTTTATCGATACAGTGTAAGTGATGACGCATTCACCATCCACGCGAGTGCCCTGAACGACACTGCGAACAGGGTCCATCAAGGCGGGTCTATTAGGCGGATTATAGGTAATTACACCCTCTCCTTGGAGCCGAGGTTCATCAGGGCCTTCAGCTGCGACCATCTGCGCGGTTACCACATGGAAACCCAAGATCACAGCTATTGCTAGTGTCAGAATTGCGGTGAGCTTGATCGTTGTACTCATTGGACTTCTCATTTTCGACTAGGTATTTGAAGCCTCATTTGCCTATGTCCTTCATCTTTTGTTGTTCGGCTCCTGCAAAGCGAGAAGCAAAGTAACACGATCATTAATCAATCTTCGTCTTGCAGGAGCCTAGATAGGTACATGGCCTTGGCCGGATACGTTGGTCTCTGACTAACAATCTATTCATCTGACGCCCCTCCTGGAATCTTGATGTCGTTCAACATAGAGGAGGGCTGTGAAATAGGCGTGAAAATCAACCCCTTTTACGTGAAAGAGCCCGTGAAAACTTAGAGTACTTTTGTGAAAGCTCTTCACGTACCATCGCAGCTCCGTGCAATAGATTAGAAGCGAAACCGTCAATTATGTGGAATGACTTGGAAGTCCGGGAGATTGACAAGTTGCGCACTCGGCTTGCCAAGCTAAGCGAGGTCAACCGTCGCATCACCGAGAGTTGGGACCTCGACACCGTGCTTCAGGAGGTCGTGGAAGGGGCCCATTCGCTGACCAACGCCCGGTATGGGGCTGTCGGTGTCTTCGATGAAGGTGGACATGGTCGCGAGTTGATCATTTCAGGCATTTCCCTGGAGCGGCACCACCTGCTGCGCACCCTCCCGACACTAGACTTCTCGGTACAGAGCCTTTTGGAAAGCCGAGATATCCTAAACCCCACTCTGGCCGTTGCGGGAGATGGACGATTGACCATTCGAGTGCAGCAAAGGCCCGACAAGAAAAATCAGACAGACGACGAGTTCAACCTCATTCTCAATTCCACAGGGATAGGCTCTTTTGCTCAGACCGGCAGGGCCGATTTCCATCAGACACATCATCGCTGAGGGTCCCCCAGGTCCCCACCCGCGGGCAGGTCCCGCTCGGCACACATCAGGGCCCCGTCCCGCAGCCCCATCGCCTCGGCCACAGTCAACAGCAGGAAGAGGTGGGTGGCGTTGGGCACCACCCTCCTTTTCCGCCACTGCCAGAGCCGGTAGGGCCTGACCCCCAGGAGCCGGGCCAGTTCCCTCCAGCTCAGCCCACTGGCCTCCTTGAAGAGTGCCAAACGCTCGGGAAAGTCGGCCGGGAAGTCGAACTGAATGGGTCTGCGGACCCGATGCTGCACCCCCAAAGGCCCTAACCCTCCCGATGGTTCCCATACCGGCCGAGTCCCAGAACGTAGGAAGGTTGATGCGTCTCCAAGGGCTGCATCACGTCCACCCCCATAAGGATGCGAACCCCGCCCGGTATGCGGGCGGCAAGAAGGATAAGGGCGCACAGGCCGTCCCCGCTGGGCTTGGTGCCCCTGCGCCAGCGCTGAAGCTGGCGGGGATCCACTCCCAGGCAGGCGGCCAGTGCATTCCAGGAAAGGCCGGTCGCCTCCTTAAAGGCCTCGATGCGCCCTGCAAAATCCTCCGGCAAGAGGCCGTCCTCGATGATAAGGTGGGGAGGCAGGAGGCCGCTTCTCACTCCACGACCTCGAGGATAAACAGGTCGTCGAACCGGGTGACGCCCAATGCCTCCATGAGCCGCTTGCGAAGGGACGGCGAGGGCCGACGGGTACCGGAAATAAGCTGGGAGAGGTAGCCCGAGGAAGTGCCTGCCCTGGCAGCCAGCTCGTTCTGGGACATGTTGAGCCGGTTTAGCAGCTCCCAGACCCTCCGCGTGTTGAGCCGGACCTTTGATGAGGGTTGCCTGCGCTTCATGGTTGTTCCTCCTTGCGGGCCGCCTCAAGCCCTTTCGGAACCGCCCCGTTGTCGTAAAGGCGAGGGTTGGAGAGGTAGTGGCGGGCAATAATGCGGGCCAGGACTCGCAGCCCTTCGATGCGCTGGCGCTCCTGCCTCGCCGTGAGTCTTTGCTTCCGCCTGCCGCTCATTGGATCCGGTGCTCCCGATGGTCCGGACCGCCGCGAGGGCAGCCCGGAAATCCTTTCCTGCCGTATACTGGAATGAACCATATAGAATAATTACTATGTTAGCGTAAGTGTAATAATTAGCAGTGTGATTCACAAGATGATAACCGCTGTATTGAAGCTTATGCTCCAAAATGCTTGCCAATTAGTGCCAACTGTGTAACAATTATATTGCATCATTCCAGCAGGAGGCTTTATACCATAAACGTCCGCTCATGAGGCGGCGCAGGGGGAACCACCATGGACGAACCTGGCGACAACCGGGACCCTGAAGTCAGCAGGGAGATAGAGGGCAACGAGGAGATCGGGCCCCTGCTCCGGCGGCTGCGGGGAGAACTGAGCCTGAGGGACATTATGCAGCGCACTGGTATCTCCGCATCCTACCTCTCCCAGATAGAGAGGGGAGACCGCAGGCCGGGCTCTAACATCATCGGCAAGCTGGCCGACGTGTACAACGTGGACCGGGGGGAGCTGATGAAACGAGCAGGACACACCCGCAGACCCGACCCCTACGGCGAGGAAGCCCTGGAGGTGGAGCGGGCCTACCGGTACGTTCTAGACGACCCCGTATTCCGGGTGGGGACCCGGCCATACGGTCCCCTCTCCCTCAGTGCCAAGCGCTTCATAGTAGAGATGTACGAGCGATTCACCAACAAGAAGCTGCTGGAATGACCGGAACCAGAGAGGAATGGAAGATCAAAACCTTCGATCCTGATTCAGGGAGGGGAGTGAATCAATGAGAATAGACAGCGAATTGATACCGGCGGCCCTCTACGCCCGCGTGTCCAGCGACCGGCAGGACGTGGACCTGTCGGTGGCCGCCCAGTTGAGGGCGCTGAGGGACCATGCCAAGAGGAACGGCTATCTCGTCGTACGCGAATACGTTGATGAGGCCGAGAGCGGGCGTATATCCCACAGGCCCCAGTTCCAGAGGATGCTGGACGAGGCAGGCAGGCCGGAGGCCCCGTTCCGGGAGATCCTGGTCTGGAAGTTCTCCCGGTTCACCCGCAAGCGGGAACATGCGGTTGCCTTCAAGTCCATGCTAAGACGGAGAGGCATCAGGGTGGTGTCCATCACCGAGCATGCCGACGATACCCCCACAGGCAAGCTTATGGAGGCCATCATCGAGAGCGTGGACGAGTTCTACTCGGAGAATCTGGCCCAGGAGGTTACGAGGGGGATGCGAGAGGCGTCGTCCCGTGGTTTCTGGGTTACTGGTACGGCCCCTTATGGCTACCGGAGGGTATACGTCCAGGACGGGGCAAAGAAGAGGCCCAAGCTGGAGCTTGACCCGCCCGCCGACGCCGTGGTGCGGCGCATCTTCGAGATGGCGCTCCAGGGCAGGAGCCTCCTGGACGTGACCAGGACCCTGAACTCCGAGGGCATACCCACCCGCAAGGGCAGGAAGTGGATCAAGACAACCATCCAGTCCATACTCGACAATGAGGTCTACACCGGGACGCTGGTGTGGGGTACCGAGGCCAGGGACGGCGCTCCCCCGGTGAGGGTGGAGAACGCCTTCCCGGCAATCGTGACCAAGGCTGAGTACCGCCGTGTAAAGAAACTCTTGGGGTCCCGAGCTCCCTCGCGGGTGCACCCCAGGCAGGCCTCAAGCCCCTACCTGTTGAGCGGGATGGTGAGGTGCGATGTTTGCGGCAAGGCCCTGACCGCGGGCGAGGCCAAGAGTGGCAGGTACAACTACTATGTTTGCCAAACCTTGCTCAAGCAGGGACCGGAGGCCTGCGATACGCCCAGGCTGAACGCGAGGATCTTCGAGAAACTCATAATCGACCAGATCAGGAATAATGTTCTCACTGAGTCGAATATCCGCGACCTGGTGAGGTTATTGGACGAGGAGATGGATGGGGTGGCGAGACAGCAAAGAAAGAGGCTTGAGGCCCTGGAGAAAGAGCTGGAGGGTGTCAAGCGCAAGCTGGGCCGCATCTGGCATGTCATAGAGACCAGCGACATCGAGATGACAGATGCTGCGGACCGCATCAGGGAGCACCGGGCAAACAAGGAGCGGCTGGAGATAGCCGCTGAGGAGGCGAGGAAGATATTGGTAGAGCGCCGCCAGTTTTTGGACAGCGCCGACACCATCGCCGCCTTCGCAGAAGAGATGAGCGAGTTCCTCAAGAGCAGCGAGGTGACAGAAACCAGAGCCTTCGTCCAGTCCTTCGTCAAGGAAATAGAAGTCAGGCCGGGCAAGGCCGTCATTGTCTACTCGATTCCGACGCCAGAGGATAGTCCAATCAAGGGAGCGGATTCCGCGCAAGTCGATCTGACCGGACGAGTTATGAGTACAGAACGTGATGGTGGGCCTATTTTGACGGTAGACAGAACCGTCTTCGAATTGAGGCTGGGCAGTCTGTAAACCCACCGAAACGATGTTGCGTGGTCTCTCTTGGGCTGCCTACCAGCGTTGCGCCTATCGTGGCTTCCAGCATATTCAATGGGGCGCACGCATTCACAATCCCAGCATTTTGCGTCACTCGTGACTGCCTCTCAGCAGGGCGACGAATCCAGCCTGCTCAAAGTCTCGGTCGTAGGCGAGCGCCTCAGTCAGGTCACGTTCTTCCATTATGAGGAAGCTCGCGCAGTCCGTTAGGCTCCAGGTCTGATCCTGGCGTGCCTCGTATCGTCCCACCGCTGTCCAAAACTGGTCCTCAGTAAGCCAGACAACCTCAATGCTTGGTCTGCCACGAAGACTCTTCGCCCATTCAGTTGCACGCTGTCGCATGTACTCGCCACGGGTCGATGCGAAATTGAGTACCTCGACCACAACCATATGGGTCGTGACCAGTTGGTCCGCGATGGATTCTGAGCTCAAGTCGAGTGCGCGGGCGTGAAGGTCGTCTCGGTTGTCGAGTAGTGCGATCCAATATCCACTGTCAGCGAACACCACACGCATTACGGTTCCTTCTTCGGATGACCGTACATGTAGTGTTTGTAGTTGACAGAGCCATCGGTGGGTCGGTCTCGTCCGTCATCCGGGTACTTCTCAATGAGGTGCCTGGCCAACATTGACATGTCTCCGATAGCATTCGCGCCCTTCGCCGCGGCTTGAACGGGAATCTCCTCAATCACCAGGGCCACTTCCGCTCCCTCGGCAATGTCCAAGGGCTCCAGGGGCGTGAGAACGCCGTTGGAGTACTTGGCCTTCACGTTCGCAATCATGACGCTCCCCTCTGACATGGCTACGGCCTTCGGGCAACTCTCAGCGTCCTATGTGTGCTCAAGACCGTTCTGCCCTCATCATACTCCTGATGGCTGCTGATCATCAATGGAAACGCTGCCTTTTCTTGGCCCAAATCCACCGCCTAATTGAATGAGAATACCTCGTTGGAGTCGGCTGCAAAGCTGACTAAGATGGTAAGTGACAATCCCAAACCATCACCAACGAGGTGCAGTTATTATGCAACATGGAGTCCTACCGTTCCAGTACAGGGCAGAGAACCGCATCGGGGGCATGACGGCGCTATCGGGGTTGGCAGTCTACCTGGAGATGGCCGAGGCAATCGGCCTTGGCGAGTCGATCAGACGCCACGTGAGGGTCAGAGAGGGAGGCCAGGGTTGGACGGACCGTCAGATGGTCACCTCACTGACGCTGTTGAACCTGGCGGGCGGCGAAGGGGTGGACGACCTTCGCGTGCTGGAGGCGGACGAGGGCCTTGGCCGGATGTTGGGAAGGGTGGAGACCCACCGGCAGCGAGCTTCGGAGCGCAGGGCGGTGCGCAACCGGTGGCGGCGTGACCGACACCGCTATGTGCCGTCTCCATCGGCGGTGTTCCGGTATCTGAGCCAGTTCCACGACGCATCCCAGGAGGAGGCGAGGCAGCCTCATACGGCGTTCATACCCCAGGCCAACGACGCGCTGGACGGACTTGGGAAGGTCAACGCCGAGATGGTGGGCTTTGTCCAGGGCCACGTCGGGCATAGGCAGGCGACACTGGATATGGACGCGACGCTGGTCGAGACTCACAAGCAGGAGGCGCTCTACTGCTACAAGGGATTCAAAGCCTATCAGCCGCTAACGACATACTGGGCCGAGGCGGACCTGGTCGTCCACTCGGAGTTCAGAGACGGCAACGTTCCTGCGGGATTTGAGCAGCTACGAGTGTTGCGAGACGCGTTGGAGTGCGTACCCGAGGGAGTGGAGCGGGTGATGCTGCGGTCCGACACGGCAGGCTACCAGAACGATCTTCTGGAGTACTGCGCCGAGGGGAGAGACGAACGGTTCGGAGTGATCGAGTTCGCGATTGGGGTACGCGTCACGGACGAGTTCAAGCATGAGGCGGCGCTGGTGGAAGAGAGCGAGTGGCGTCAGTTGCCCCGGATGATGGGGGAGTTCGAGGTGGAGACGGGGCAGGAGTGGGCCGAGGTGGGCTTCATGTCCAGTCGATTAGGTCGCTACAAGGAGGGTCCCGCCTACCGTTTCATAGCCGTCAGAGAACCTCTGAGGCGACCGCCGCTACCGGGCATGGAGAGTGAGTTTGAGCTGTCGGTTCCGGTCATGCAGATGCCGAACCACGGCTGGTACAAGATCAGCGGGATAGTGACGAACCGGGAGCTTCCGGGAGACGAGGTTGTGCGGTGGTACCGTGAGAGATGCGGGAAAGGCGAGGAGGTCCATAGTGTGCTGAAGGAGGACCTGGCGGGCGGGAGACTGCCGTCGGGACAGTTCGGAGCCAACGCAGCGTGGTGGGCGATAACGGTGCTGGCGTTCAACCTGAACTCGGCGGTCAAGCAGTTGGCGCTGGGTGATGAGTGGGTGACCAAGCGGCTCAAGGCGGTGCGCTTCGCTCTGATCGACCTTGCCGGTCGAGTGGTCTACCATGCCAGGAAGCTGCTGATCCGACTGGCGCGAGGTCATCCATCGTTCCCGCTGCTGGTCGGGGCACACCGGAGAATAGCGGCGCTGGCTCACGGCCCTCCCTGAATCTGAGACGGTCCGCGCCACAGCCTATCGGTCAAGCGACGTGGATAACCGTCGTAGGGACGCTGCGTCCTCCTACGAGGCCAAACGGCTCAAAATCGACGCAAAACATCGTAAAGCAGCACCCCAAGACCCTCATACGTCCACCATCGGCCCCGCCAAACCACTGCTAACCCTGTCAGTAGCCAATCGACGCCCCCACCGGCCCAACCGAAAGGTCAGAAAATCAGATTCCTACCTTTAGGCGGTGGATTTGGGTTGGTCGGCGCTATTGACAACATCCGCTTCGGTGGTTTATGCTGACTGATGGATAGTAATGATACTATATCTCAATTATCAACGTAATGGTGGCCTTGCCCACTGTCCGTGTCGAGACCGTACCTCGTCGATTGGACGCGTACGAAGCTCAATACCAATGATCCGAACGTACTCCACGGTTGGCGACGACAGGGAACAATGATACTAAGACTCAACACGATGGCGGAAACGATAGCTGACGATTGTGATATCAGTCGTCCCGCACGGAGCAAAACCAGTGTAGAAACACGCACCCGTCTTGGGCGCGAGGCAAAGAACAACGAACCAACTCGATCTAGATTTCGAAAGCAAGGAAGCTAGGAGAATCGATGAACAGCTTTACCAACGCATCAATCCCCCTGAAACTCTTCGGCGTCGTCCTGGCGCTGGCTCTTGTAGCGGTGGCCGCCTTAGTGGTGACCCCCACCCAAGCCCAGAGCCCGGACAACGACTACACCGACCCCCAGCCCTGCGGCCCCGGTGCCGGGGACGCCTTCATGGAAGAGCCCCACGAGATCACCGAGGGCCACTTTTACCTCTTCGACGCCTACTGGGAATGGGTGACCGAGGAGGACGATTCCGAAGACGATCGCGAGGACGCGAACTACCTGCACCTCAATGAGTGTCCGCCAGAGTTGGTCACGACCACCGAGTATGACGACGAGGGCGCGGAGATTACAGTCACCACCCTGTCCGACTCCGATATCGACATCGGAGAGGCCATCTTCCATGTGAGGAACGAACACTACCAGGTGGATGTGGTCGCCACCAACGCAGAGGCGAACGCCGGACAGTTGGTGCTGGACGAGTATCCTGAGGTCCGCAAGCTATTGGGTCTTGGGAAGAATGACCCGGTACCCCAGGGAACCCAGGTCTGGTGGCTGCAACTGGACGACCCGGACACCGCCGACAAGAACGAGACCTCGGACCTGACCCTGGGATTCTCGACGCGACACCTGGACGACGACCAGTACTGGGACGCGGACGACGGCGCCCCGCCCCTGCGCTACCGATTGGTGGTCGAGCGGTATCCCGGACACCCGGGCAATCATCCGGGCTTCGTGGCCTACCGCGCCCCCAAGCCGAACGACGGCGCACAGGCACACGCTGAATTCGTGTGGTCCAGCACAGCGCCCGGCATCAGCGAAATGCAGATGGAGCCTGGGACAGAAATAGAGAACCTACAGTGGATCTTCACCGAGTCCGGCACCTACGAGATTTGGGTACAACTGGTTGCATACGTGCGCGAAGACAACCCTCATGAACCTGGGGAAGAGGATTACGACGAGCACTGGACTCCGATCAGCGATAATGTCACCGTGACCAGCGAGGTGAAGAAGTACGTCGTCTACGTCGGCGACTTGCTGGCCGAGGTGGAGCCGCCTACGTTTGGCGTCATCCGCAGCGTGCCGGAGAACTCCCCGGCAGGGACCGACGTCGGCGACCCGATCCTGGTCTTCTCGGAATCGAGTAATCTGGAGTACAGCCTCTCCGGCGACGGCCACGAGAACTTCGCCGTAGCATCCACGACGGACGCCGATCCATACTCCGTCCAAATCAGTGTGGCCGAGGGCGCCAACCTGGACTACGAGACCAAGGCGACCTACGATCTCACCCTGGGGGTGACCAACACGATAGATCACGAGAGCAATCCCGACCACAGCGTGGACCATACGCTGGCGGTGAGGATCGAATTGGAAGACCTGGGGCCGTACGTGACCCTCAGCGTTGACAACGAATCCCCGGCGGCTAGGGAGACGGTGCATTTCTCGGTGTCCGTATTCGAACTGCCCTCGGGTACCATTCCTCACTACGATTGGCGAATCCGCCGGGGCGATAGCTCGCAATGGCATGATCTGCCTCCCGAAGTGAATCCGCGGCCCACAACCCAGTGGTCCACCAGCGAATCAGGAGGCGTGTCCAACACCTACCACGTAAGAATCAACTACCAAGACGGAGACCATCTCGAGTTCATTACTACCCAGGAAGTCCGGGTGACCTGGGGCAACTGACGCCTGGAATCGGGCGGCGCTTACCACGCCGCCCGATTCGATGTGCGTCTTGGTGCTGCATTTCACCGTAAGGTGGTCGAAGCATGAGACACTCCTTTTCAGAGATTCGCGCCCACAGGACACTGGTTGCTCTATGCCTGTCAGTCGTCTTGGCCGCGCTGATGGCGACCACGACCGCTGACACGGCGGCGGCCTCGCCGCCCCCTTTGCGCTTCGACCTTTCCTTGGAATCGAATCCGCAAGCTTATGAGAGGCAGTCCAGCCCACGCTGGGAATTGACCGTCTGGAACAATGCCATCGATGGCCAAGCGGTTGACGTGTGGAACGTCAAGGTCAAGATCACTCCGCTGCAAGTAACGAACTGTCCAAGAAACTTTTGCGATGTAGAGTTAGAGTTGTCGTCAGGGACGTTCGATCCTTTAACGGGGATATGGACGATCCCATTCATTCGATCAGGAGAAAGCGCTCGGAGCAGATGGTGGCAGGAGTTGTTCCAAAGATCCCCCTACGAAGAGACATCCCCTGAAGGTGTGTTTCCGCTACACTTGCAGGCCGCCATAATCGATTCCGTGCCGAGGGAGCCTCCAGAGCTAACTGCGAACAATGCGATTGAGCAATGGTTCATCTTTAAAAGTCTCTCAAACCCGTGGGGAGGGGATTACGCATTCGGCGACACGGGCGTGGATATCCGTACTGATCGCCTAGTTCCTGATGAGAATGGCCTGATGACCTTCCGCGTGAATGTATTTAACAAGCGTTTGAGAGACAGGCACGCTATAGGCCTTATAACTAGCAGCGATGTTGATCTCACTTCGTATGGCGTAGTGGTCCATGTCGAGTTGGAGGGCTTACGGCTCGCCGGAAGTGTAGATGCGTCGGACGGAACCCACTTTGACCCCATCACAGGGCTCTGGGATGTGGGCACGTTGGATCGGAGTGGGGGATATCTAGAGATTCCGGTGAGTCTCGGGCTGGAAGATATGCCATTGGGGCAACGCTGCCTGACCGCGTCGGTGGAGGAGGTCTTTCCCCCCTTCGATCTGGACACACGCAAGCGGGCGAACGACGTAGCCATTTTGTGCTTGAGCAGCGGATTGCCGCCGATCAGCGAAGGCGAGATCCTCTTATGGTGGCTCCACGACTGCGTGGGCGTTACGGCCCACCCCTGCGGAGACGATGGTGGCATTAAGCTGTTCGCGTGGACGGACGGTGATGATTTCGATGTGCCCAGTTTACACCGGCTGCCTAGTGCCTTTTACTCTGAACCGAGGTCTTACTATGAACCGAGGTCAATGCTCTTCCATGTACAGGACCGCGTTGGGCGCGAAATTGATGCCGACAGCGATAGTGTAACGGACAGCACCACTGTCTCGTGGCAGACCGCACGGAAGGAGGCGCCCGCCCACCTCGCTAAGTCAGGCGTCCGGATTTGGTATTCCAGGATGGGTTTCAACGACAACTTAGCCGACTGGCGCGATACGGTCTGGACCATGACGGTGAGCGGACTGAACGGCGCGGCTGCCCCGGGAAGGGTCAAAGCCCGCTTTGACAGTTTAACCGCAGGTACGTTACTTGATCCCAACCCCACGGCCTCGAGAACGTTTAATCTGACAAGGCCAGTCACAAGGCATACTGATTTTTTCATGGAGTTCGACAGCCTGGGCACCTACGTGGTGAACTTCCACGCGCTGGCGACCCGCACCGACGGAACGGAATATGAAGACGATGGCAATTACACCTTCCGCGTGGGGCCGATAGCGGAGTTGGAAGTGCGGGACGGAGGGCACAGCCCGCTAGTAGTATCGGACCAGCGAGCCTACACCATCAAGGCGGCGAACAACGGCCCGGACGAGCCCCCGGCGGTGGTAACCCTCACCGGCGTGCCCAAGGGCGTGGAGGCCATTACCACTGACGGAACGTACCGGGAAGTGTCCTGCGCAAATGGAGTCTGCGATGCGGTCTGGGACATCGGACGCGTGCCCGTCACCCCGGCCGAAGCCCCCAGAGACCAGTTGCTGTTACCGACACTGACCCTCATCCCCCCGCTTGGCGTGGAGGTCGTCAACCGCATCCAGGCCGCCATCGCTGCCTCCAAGTATACCGTGTGCATCATCGACGGCGACGGCCGTGATGTGTTGCCGAAACCGGCGAGCCAGACAGCCTGCGAGGCGACCAGCGGCAACAGCTGGCACTCCACCGACTACTTCGACTACGTAGACGACAACAACGAAGCCTTCATCCAGTCCCGCACCGGAACGGGCGAGAGAGAGTCGCACGGCCTGCGGGCGCAGTTCTACCCCGACCCTCCCATAGCCATCGTGCTGTGGGACGAGCTGGAGTCGGTGCACGGCCTAGTGGTGTCGCACTACGAGGTGTGGTCGGCCCCGGCGCCGTGCCAGACCCCCGGGGAGGATGACGCCGTGGTGGAACGGAGTATAACCATCCACCTGGACTACTCCATAGACCCGGACACCCCCACCTGCTACGCCGTGCGGGCGGTGAACAACGACGGCACACCCGGCTTCTGGTCGGAGCCCGTGATGGCGACCGACGAGATCCCGGGCCAGCCGCGACTATGGGTGCGGGGCGGCGATCCGGTCAACGAGGGCGACGCCGCCCAATTCACGGTCAGGGCCTCCCCGGCGCCCGCCGCCGACGACAGCCTCACCTTCCACTACACGGTGATCCAGCGTGGCGGCTACGTAGCCGCCGGAGAGTTGGGCCGGAAGGAGGCGACCATAGGCAACAGCGGCCGCGCCACCATAACCGTGCCCACCGTGGGGAACGATACCGACGACGCCGACGGGGAGATATTCGTCACCCTGAACAACGGCGAGGGCTACACGGCGTCTTCGGACCGGTCGGCCAGTGTCGAGGTGAGGGACAACGACAATCCCGAGGTGTCCTTCGCCGACGACCCGGCCACGGCCACCGTGAGCGAGGGAGATGGCACTTACGACGTGGTGGTCAACCTGGTTCCGGCGCCCCACGCCGCCACCACCATCAGGTACCAGATCGGGGGCGTCGCCGAGGCCGGCGAGGATTTCACGATCGGCGGCCTGAGCAACGGCTTCGGGACGGTCACCGCCGGCCCCGGGCAAAGCAGCGTTCCCATCCGGGTGCGGCTGAGCGACGACGGTACGAGCGAGGATGATGAGTGGGTGGACATCTACCTGCGCGCGGGAGAGAACTACGACGTGGGAACTCCGTCCCGCTACACGCTGACCATCACCGACAACGACGGCCCCGGGGCGCAGTTCGCCCGGGCCGATAGCGAGGTTGGCGAGTCCGACGGGAGCGTGGGCGTCACCGTCAACCTGGTCCCGGCGCCCACCGAGGACGTGACCATAAACTACACCCTTGGCGGCGGCACGGCTCAGAGCGGCGACTACAGCATCGAAGGCTTAACCGGCTCTTCCGGGTCGGTGACGGTCTCCGCCGGGATCAACAGCGTCGGCATCCCGGTAACCATCAACCCCGACGGCGACTCCGAGCCCGACGAGACGGTGGTGCTGACGCTGGGGAACAGCTCGGACTACACCGTCGGGACGACTCGGACGCACACGCTGACCATCCTGGACGACGACCGGCCGCGGGCGGAGTTTGCCTCCGCTGAATCCACCGTCGTCGAGGCGGACACCACGCACCCCGTGACGGTCAATCTCCGCCCTGCCGCGCCCGCGGGCGGCCTGACCCTGAGCTATGGCGTGAGAAGCACGGCCACGCGCAACCGGGACTACCGCGCCTCCGGCACGGTGCAGGTTTCGGAAGACGCCGAGAGCGTTGACATTCCGGTTTCGATCATCCACAACGGCGAAAGCGAGCCGGACGAGACGGTGGAGCTGACGCTGCGGGTCGGCTCGGGAAACAACGTGGGCGAAGAAAGCGTGCATACGCTGACCATCACGGACAACAACCTGCCTATGGTCGCCTTTGAGACGGCGGAGGCCAGCGTGAGTGAGACGGGCCGCACGCACCGGGCGGTCATCACCCTGGAGCCTGCGCCCCACGAGGCCATCACCATCGGCTACACCGTTGACAGCAGCGGCACGGCCACGGAGGGAGTGCACGGCCAGCACGGCCCGGGCGACGACTTCACCATCAGCAACTCCGGGACGGTCACGGTCCCGCGCGGGCGGAACCAGGTCTTCGTGCCGATAACCATCGTCAACGACGCCGACGCCGAGGGCGACGAGACTCTGACGTTAACGCTGGACAGCGGCGACGGCTACGCCCTCGATACATCGGCGACCATCTACGAACTGACCATCCTGGACGACGACGCGCCGGAGGTATCGTTCACGGCGGCCTCGGGCGAGCCGGGCGAGGGCTCCGGCACGCACGTGGTGCTGGTCAGGCTGGACGGGCAGACGGACAATCCGGTGACAGTGGGCGTCAACGTCAGCTTCCCGCCCAATATCGGCTCTGACAACACCGATGTCCACAGCCCCATTCCCGGCAGCGTTATGATTCCGGCGGGGATGCTCGAAACCGAGATCGAAATAACCATCACCGACGACAACCTCAACGAGGCCGACGAGGTGGTCGTACTGACGCTGGAGCCCGGCACGGGGTACTCCCTGTCGCAGGACAAGCCCACGGAGTACACGCTGACCATCGTGGACAACGACGCGGACGAGAACACCCCGGTGGCCAGTCGCGACCATCCCCATGCCCACGGGCAGGGCTCGACACATTTTGAAGTCTACGAAGGCCATACGCGGATCCCGACGTGGTACGTGACCGGGAACTTCGCGGAGGATGTGATCTTCCAGTACGTCGGCGGAACGGCGACCCTGGACGAGGACTTCCGCTTGTTCAACATAGACGGTCAGATCGAGAAGGTGGGCGACACCTTCACGGTCCGGTCCCTTGAGTCCCCCCACGACTCCGACAGGGAAGCGGGCTTCCGTTGGGCCAGGTTCACGTTCGACCCGATACGAGACCAGGAGCGGGAAGGCGGCGAGACGGTTATTCTCCGGGTGCTGAACGGCCCGGGCTACACCGTCGAGGAGCCCACCGAGCTCACCATCACCATCATTGACTAGAAGCAACCGGTCGGCGTCCCCACGGGGCCATGGGCTGAAGGCGGCAGTTCGGCTGCCGACCATTGGACGCTAACGCGCCGGTGCCGATGCGGACTTGGTGAAACGCAAAGAGAGCGGGATACATGCCGGTAGAGAGGGAGGCCATCCAATTCGGATAGCCTCCCTCTCTTGTACCTAAGCGGTCGCCGCCCCCGGCCGCATCAGCAGTGCGGAGTAGCCCGGGGCCACCACGTGGTCCACCGACACCTTCCCCGTGCCGTCGTATCCGGTGCGGAAGGCGTACTCCACCTCCGCGCCCCAGGGCACGCGCCCGCCGACGCGCACCGCACCGCCCCTGGCCGTGCCGTCTCTACCGCGAGCGCCGTGCACCACCATGCCGCTGCGCTCCCCCTTCTTCCAGCCCAGCACCTTCAAGGCCGCGGGCATCACCCGCTCATCGGCCTTCGTCCGCTGGAACAGCGCCCCGTGGAGCTTCCTCAGAACCACGGCTGACGGGGTGCTTCTGCCGTTCATGATCTGGGAGAGGTGACCGGAGCTGATGCCCGCCCTACGCGCCACCTCGTTCTGGCTGACGTCGAGCTCCTTCATCCGGTCCCAGACGGCCTGTTGGTCGAGGTTGGGACACTGGGCGGACTCGATCTTCGCCCGTCCCCCAAGCATGGCCTCGACCCTGGCCTGGAGCTTCACCCCCATGCTACGGTGCCCTCTGGACACCTGGCTGAGGTACCCGGCGGACACACCGACCTTCTCGGCCAGCTCCCTCATGGTTAGTCCGAGGGCGCGGGCGGTCTCCCTGATGAAGCTGCTGGCCTCACTCTCGATCACGTCGCCCTGGCGGTTGGCGCACTGTGCGGGGGCGACCCTGGCCGCCACCCCAAGCGCCGACTCGATGCTGGCCTGCACCTTGGGTCCCATGTTCCGGCGTCCCCTTGCCACCTGCGTCAGGTAGCCGTAGCTCACTCCCGACCGGTCGGACAGTTCCAGCATGGTGATTCCTATCTCGCGTGCGCGCTCCCGGATGAAGGTACTTTCTGCATCTACCTCGCGGGTCTGTCGGTAGACGATCCCCTGCCCAGGGACCTCGCCCAGCACGGCCATCGCCTTCTCCCGCAGGTTGGGGGTCCAGGGCTTCTTGCCTGTGCCGACCTGGGAGAGGTGGCTTGCGCTGACGCCCATCAGGGCCGCAAGCTCCTTCAAGGTGAGGCCGCGCTTCCTGGCGGCGGCCCTGAGCTCGCTCTCCGGCCTGCCCCTGCGCTCTTCGGACGCTGCCGCATTCGTCGTTGTCCTCGTCGAGTTGATCGTCGTGGCGGTTGCCGTCGTCATGTCGCTTCTCCTTTGAATGAAGAAGCGGGACGGCCGCCACCCCCGTGGGGTGGAGACAGTCCCGCTCTGAATTGGCGTCCCGAATGGCCGGGACTGTCTCCTTGGGTTTTGTGTTGTCGTTGTGGCCGATGGCCGGCTGCGGCGTCCTCCGTATCGCTGTACTGGGCAGGCTCTACGTGGGGAAGCCGTGCGCGGGCAATGTCAATGCCCGCCGTGCGTTGGGCATAGTTCCTCCTGGGTGGGTTAGTGGATGGGTGGTGCGGGACTGGGTCCCGCAAGCAAGGGGGCGGAGCGGTCAGGCTCCGGCGTGGCAAACGATGTGGAGAGCCGGGACGAGGGGAGCGCTAGCTAGCGGCGCACTCGGCCCAAGCAAGCAGGTGTAAGAAGGCAGCGCGTCCTCGCAGGGGTTGCAAGAACAACCGCGCCGCCGATGCGACCGAGGAGGGTGCGGAGAGCCGGATCAAGGGCAAGCCTTCGCTAGAGCCTGCCTCGTACTCGATACGAGAGGCTGGAGGCCCCGGAGGCTGCGCCCCGAAACGACCTTGCCGGGCCGCCAGCGCATCCCCAGGACCGCAGCCACCTCCAGCGTCCCGTCGCCGTGGGGAACCAGCGCCGAGGCCCTGCCCGTGCCCTGGCTGTAGAGCACGGCGCCCCGGTCTTCGAACCGCCGCCTGACCATCTGCTTCCACTCGGAGAAGGCCCAGCGAGCCTCCCTCGGCGTGGCCTGCGCCACGTTCGCACTGCCCAGCGCCGCCAGCGCGTTGTCGATGTCCCCGGCCTGCCTGAGCCGTCGGGCCTCGTGGATGGAGCGGGTTGCGCTCCGCTCAACCGGCTGAGTCTCCGTCTCCCCCGTGAATCCCATCGCCGCGAACACCCGGTCCACCAGTTCCTCCAAGCTGCGCCGGGGCCGCTCTGTCTCCGTGTCCATCGTCTGTCCGCGAGTCGCCAATGTCGCCGTCGTCATTTCGCACCTCCTTCGTGCCTGTGTGTTGCCTTGAATCCGTTACGCCCGCTTTCGGGCAAAGAAGTAGGGGCCGCCCTCGGAGAGAGCGACCCCTGCGTGTTGTGATGGGTTGTGAGAAGCCCGAAGCCGTCAGCGACGGAACCTCCGCGCCGAACGACGGGGCATGAACCGCCTGAGCAGCAGCCAGCCGATGCCCAGACCGAACAGGTTCAGGAAGAACAGCTCCAGGTCGAGGGTGAGCAGCGGCGCGGCGACGACCAGGGCGACGACCCCGGCCACCACGACCTTCTTCCGCTTCCACCAGGGTTTCTTGGCCTCAGCCCCAACCGCCGCGTCCCTGACCGGCTCGTAGGCCGTCCAGATCGGCAGACCGGTGAGGGCCTCAAGCTCGGTGACTATCACGCCGCGACCGCAGCCCCGTGTGTGGCACCGTACGTCGATGCCGTTGCCGTCGGGTCGCTGCCGAAACGCCAGCCCGTCGGACTTCCCGCCGTGGCACACCGCCGTGCTGGTCCAGAACCAGCCTCTGTCGAAGCTGACGCGATGCGCCAGCAGGTCTGCGATCCGCGCCGCGCTGGGTCCGGTGTACCGTTCCGCCATGCTCGTACCTCCTTCTCCGTTGTCCTGTGTCCTTGATTCGTCCATGTGCGTTACCTCCTTCTGTGTTGTGTGCCGTTGACTCCGTTCCGAAGACGCACCCGGGCCGCCAGCGATGCGAACGCAGGGGAGACCGGGGTGAAAGAAGACGCAGCTCGCCCAAGGTGAAGTCGGTCAGTGGGGAAGAGCTGCGAGACGTGAAGCGGCCAGCCTGCTTGAGACGGCAGACCGGCGCGTGTCGAAGCTGCGACCCAACCGCATGTCGGTTGTGCCGCAGACGTGCTGAACCGGTCGAAGCGACAGACGCGCTTTCGACCAGTTTGCGGGGGGCGATACGCTGAACGCGCACCCGTCCCCTTTTGCCCGACGGATACGGCGATCAACCCCAGCCGTCAGACCTATGCCCTGCGGGTGAGGGACCAACGTCAAACTTCAACCGCCGGACTGAGCCGGGGACGGAGGCCCTTGCGTCAACTCCGTCGAATCGGCCCGCGCTGGTTGCGAAGGACCAACGTCAAACTCCGCATTGCCAGCATTCCCTCTTGGGCGAAGCCCGTGCAACAGGGATCACGCACCCAGGTTTCTGTGGTCGGAAACCTTGGAGAAAGCCAAACAGTGAGGCAATTATCGCAGGTCTCCGACGCCGAAAAGACCCCACGCATGCCCCCACCCCGAAAATTGCTTCAAAGTTCACTCCCGCATCCGCAACGCCGGGCGCTACTGCGAGGGCCGCCGCCACCTCAGAGTGAGCGCCCGCCACACCTTGGTCACGACCTCGCGCCTGGCCCGCGCTCTCCGCGTGTCGAAGAGGGCCTTCCTGCGCCAGCTGACCTGGCCGCTGCGGTCGAGGCCGTGCAGGGGCTGCTTCTCCGGGGGGAGCGTCATCCCGTGTTCTTCGAGGAGCGCCAGTTCTACCTCCAGCAGACTTTCTCGCTCGACGAGCCACTCAAAACCCCTTCCCTCGTTGGGGTGAGACTCCTTCAACGCCCGCCACCGGACGATCAGGGACCAGGCGTCTCCGAAGACCTCCTCGTCGTCATCGGCGGGCTCAAGGGTCACCAGCTCGGGGTACTCGCGCCGCATCGAGGACTTTGACGCAGGACTTCCTTCGCTCACTGACCCTGCATCCTCTCCTTTATCAGCGCTCTGCTCCGAGGGACCGGCGCCGGCGTGACCGGCCCCGGTCGTCTTCGGACTCACTGTGCCCTCCTTTGCCAGAGCCTCCACCGCGCCTTCCACCCTGGACAGCCGCCTGCGCGCCTCCTTGCCCAGCGACTCCACCGCGTTCTCCAACTCCCCCAGGCGCTCCTCCAAGGCGTCGTTGCGCTCTCGCTGGCGGGCCGCCGCAGAACCCACGCCCTCCTGCAAGGCCCGCTCCAGGGCCTCCCGCATCCGCCGCGACAGCCGTCCCGTCCTGGCGCTCTCGGCCACCGTGCGCTGGTCGATCTCCAACACCCGCGCCGCGCCCTTGTATCCCCGCTCCCGCACCAGCTCTTGCAGCAACGTCATGAGCCTCATGTGGTACATGTTCTCCACGTCTCTGCTGTCCTCGATGCCGTGTTCGGTCGTCTTCATGGCAATTTCCTCCTTCTCCGAAAACTCGTTCCAGCTATGAATTCCACCAAGTCCGTGATTCGCCCGATCTCTCGCCCCGCGTAACGCACCCCCACCTCAAGCGGACTTTTCGGCCGTTTTTGTCATCGGGCCGTCGATTTTGGCCGCGTCATGCACCCCCACCTCAAGCCTCTTTTTGTCATTGGAGACCGGACTCCGCCCTTTCATCAGATTGCTCACCGTTCACCTCCTGTAGAGGGGGTTTTGCCCCTGATTTAGCTACGAAATCACGACTTTGACCACTCAGTCACAAAAGTCCATTTCCTGTACACCCCCAATACTGCACGAAACGGGCCTCAGATAAGAGGGCATGGATGGTGCCACCATGCGTGGGGTCTTTTTCGGCGTTTGATTTGTTCACACTCTCCTGCGGCGGCCCAAACCGATAGGCCGCACGAAACCGCAGAGAGGTGAACGTCTTGGCGCAGAAATCGAAGCTCCGGCCGGCAGGGCGGCTCATTCCGACGGCGATTGCGCTGCTGCTGGCGGCGCTTGTGGCCGTCCCCACCAGCAACCTCGCCCTGGCCCAATCGCCGCCCGCTGGCGACATCACCCTGGTCAACACCGACAGAGAATTCGTCGAGCGCAAGAAGGGCGGCGAGTTCGTCGCACGGCCCCTCTTCGACCGCAAGCTCCAAGACCTCTTCTACGCCGTCAGAGACGCCGACACCGGCGACTGGATATCCGCCATGTACCGGGTCCGGGGCGGCGAGAAGAAGCACTCCGACGGCTGGGAGTACTCCTGGGAGTATCCCAAGCTGGACGAGCAGCCCGACCTCGACCCGGACCGCGCCTACCTGCTGGTCATGCTGGCGGTGGCGGAGGACGGCAACCGGGGCGACTTCTATGCCGTCGTCCCCATCCACGAGCCGGGACGCATCTGGGACAAGATTCTGAGCGCCCTCAACCCCTCCCGTTGGGCCAGGGCCGCAGCCGGCTGGGTGATCGAGGGAGTCCACGGGACGCTGTGCGGTGTCGTTGAGCGGGCCTCGGGGGAGGACGCCGACAACTGTGAGGGGAGTTAGCTCATGAGCGACATCCTCACCGGGACTCCTCCCGACCTCACCTACGCCCACGACCTTGTCCAGCAGGCGTGGATGGTCGTCTGGGCCGTCACGTCGGGCGCGCTCATTGTGATCCTGGGCTGGATGGGCCTCACGTTCATCGTCAGCGAGCACCTTGGCAGCCGTCAGGCCGGATGGCGGGAGATGGTCCCCCGTCTGGTGCTGGGGCTTGTGGCCGCCGCGTCCTCCCTGTGGTGGTGCGCGCTGGTCATCGACGTTGCCGACGCCGTGTCCGGCTTCGTCGCGGTATCTCTGAACGTCACCGCCGGGGACATGCTCCGCTCCACCCTCAAGACTCTGCTCACCGCAGTTCAGGCGGGGAGCGTGGGCATGGCGTTGCTGCTGGCCCTTCTCTACCTGGTCTACGGCTTCTTCGTCCTCTACGTCATCGTGCAGATGATCCTACGCCTTGCGTTGATCGACATTCTTCTCGCCCTGGCTCCTATAGCCCTGGGTCTGTGGATTCTGCCGCACACGGCGGGATGGGGAAGGCACTGGCTCAGGCTCTTCATGACGACCACCTTCCAGCAGGCGATCCAGCTCATCGCGTTGGCGTTGGGGTTCGGGTTCCTGAACGAGGTGGCGCAGATAGCGGCCTTCGAGCCGGTGCAGGACCTGGTCTGGAAGCTCTTGATGAGTCTGGCCTTCGTCTACATGGCGACCAGGGTGCCGTCATTGCTTGGCAACGCCGGCACCTTCGATAGCTGGCTGTCGATGCTCTATTTCGGCATGAACCTGCCCGCGTCGATGGTGCGGTCGGCCCGGACCATCGGGCTGATGGCTGGGGGAGCGGCGGGCGGGCCTGGAGGCGTTGCGGTCGGAGCGGTTGCGGCCAGCGCGGGGCTGTCGGCTGCGGCTGGCGGCCTCAGCTCGGCGGCTTCGATGGCGACCCCGTCGGGCGGTGGAGACGCGGGCGGCGAGGCTCCTAGGAGCGCCAACGAGTGACCTCAACAACAAGGACAACGAAATCACCAAGGCGCGGCAAAGAGTGCGCCGACCAACGCGACGACGGAGGGGGAGAGATGTGCAGCTAGAAGGACAACGAGAACGAGACCGATAGAGACGAGCGAAAGGCTCGAAGAACGAGAGGAGCGAAAACAGATGGAAGACCTGACACAGACCATATCGAACCTGGTGGGCATTTTGCTGGGGATCGTGGGAGTCGTGGGCGTGGGCTTCTTCATCTACGGGGCCTACCTGTACCTGACGGCATCGGGAGCGCCCCACCAGATGGAGCGGGGCAAGAGCGCCATGATGACCGCCCTGGCGGGCATCGTCCTGGCGATGGTGGCCTACGGGGTCGTCGAGCTGGTGATGAACGCGGTGGTGGGCAACCCCGTGGAGATCGACGTGCCCAACCCAGCCACACCCACCCCCGAGGAATAGGTGAAGGGAGAGAAAGCAATGAGAGAACACGAGGTACCGACCCACGTGCAGGCCGAGGACAGGGTGCTGCTGTGGTTCACCTTCCCGCAGATCGTGGCGGTGGTGGCGGTGTGCGCCCTGTCCTACGGCGCATACCGCTACGCCCCCGTTGGGCCGAACGAGGTGCGGATGGGATTCGCCGTCCTGTTCGGGCTGATGGGCATCGCAGTAGTGGTGGGAAAGATAGGAGGTCGGCGGCTGCCGCTGGTGGCCGCCGACCTGCTCAAGTACCGGCTGGGAGCCAGGGTCTACGCCGGGCCTGTGTCCCAACTGGTGCGTCCTGAGCCGCCGGTCACGTTGCAGCCGGTGAAGGGCGGCCCCGGCCCCCTGCGGCTGATGGCGAGGCGGGCCGGAAAGACCCTCAAGAGGCTGCGCCGCCGCAGGAAGCAGAAGCGCAACGGTGAAAGAAAGCCATTCCGACCCCACTGCTGGTTCGGCAAGCGCCGTTCCCGCAAGGCGGGCCGCGACAGCCAGGGCCACGGACCGAAGGGCTGGATAGCGGTCATGGCGGTCGTCGCAGTGGCGATGGCCGCGACCGTCCCCCAGTCGGTCCTTGCCGACGGCCACGAGCCCTGGCGGGACGAGATCGACTTCGAGGTCACGGAGCCGGTGGAGGGACGGCGGATATTCGTCGAGGCGCTTACCGTCTCCGGCGACCGGGCCGCAGTGACCCTGAGAGCGGCCACCGACCTGGACATCCGGGTGAGAGCCTTCGGCGGCGGCCAGGGCACGACCCTGCGCTTCTGGGGCTCGGCGACGCTGACAGAGGGAGAGAGCATCGACTATTCGCTGCCCCTCAACGGACCAATGCCCTCCTTTGCCGTTTCCTGGGAGGACGCGCTGGGACAGGCGGGAGCGCTCACCTGGGAGCATGACCGGATACCGTACCCGCTCCCCGAAGTCGAGGGCGAGCTGTGCAACCTGAACGTGATCTCCTTCGGCTGGACGCCGGGGATCGTCACCGGCGTCGTCGAGTCCGACTGCGTTGACGCCGTCGAGCACCCGGTCGAGCTTCAGACGGTGGCCGGACACGAGAGCGTCACCGAGACGGCGCTCATGGACGCCGGGGTGACTGCCATCACGGGAACGGTCGTTGCCACGACGGGAGCATCGACCGCGAGCGTCGCATTCGTCCCCGACGGGGAGACGAGCTTCCGGCTCGCCGCGCCCACCGGCGAGGCGATTCACGCCGTGAGCCTGGACGTGAGTCTTGAGGCTACCCTCCGCATCCCCATCCCTCCGCTGACGACGCTCACCCACCACCCGGAGCGGACGGAGAAGCGCACCGAGACGGTGAGTCTGTGGAGGCCGGGGACGACCCAAACCGTCAGCGAAACGGTCACCGTCACCAACGATGACGGAACTACCACGGAGCACACCGTCTCCGCCACCCTGTCGGTGCCCGGCGAGACGGTGCAGAGGGACGTGACCCTCACCATCGTCCATCCCGAGCACGTCAAGGCTGAGACGACCGACCGAGAACCCCTCACCAGGACAAGGGAAGAGTCGCTATCGCTGGCCTCGGAAATCGGTTCCGACGACGCCTTTGCCCTGCTGGCACTGCCTCAGCCTGAGCCCGAAGACCCGCCCGCCGAGCAGACGCCCGGCGGCGACCTGACCGACTGGTTCCGCCGGTTGGGATGGGAGTGGCCCTGGTGAGACGGGCATGGACGGCAATCCTCCTTGCCTGGGCTGCGCTGGCGACCGTCGGCGCGGCCCCGGCGGAGAAGGAAGCGATGCTGGCCGCCTTCGACGCGGTGCTGACCGCAATGGCCTACGCCGCCGCCGGACTCGCCGTCTTCGCCGTCGTCTGGGCGGGCTTCGTCCTGATGGCCGAGGGCGCGGAGGAGCGTGGCGGCGGCAGGGCCAGGACCGCCGTGGTCATGGCAGCCGTGGGCCTTGTGCTGGTGCTGCTGGCCAAGGCCGTCGCCGCACTGCTGCGCAGCGGCATCGGCCCGTTCCCCACCCCCTAGCACGAAGGAGACAACCGAGTTGAAAGAGCTGCTTGAACGAATCAAGAGACGAAACACGGAGCGGACGGCGGACGCCGCGCCGCCCGAAGGGACCGCTCCGGTTCCGAAGCCGCCGCCCGGTCTGCCCTTCTTCTTCATGCTGTCGCACCTGGAGGAGGACGGCCCCGTGCGGCTGGACGGGGTGAAGGTGGGAGTGTGCGAGGTGATGGGGCTTGAGATCGACGAGCCGAAGCTGGGGGCCTTCGCCGGGGCGCTCAACGCCCTCGACTTCCCGGTGCAGCTGCTCATGCGCCAGCACCCGCCGCGCCTTGGCGGTCTGCGGGAGAAGCTGCAAGCGGCCCAACCCGACGACCTGCCGCCGCAGACGAGAGCCGCCGCCGACTCGCTGAACCGGCTGCTGACCGACCTGGAGGCCCGGGACGGCATCCTGGACCGGCGCTTCTACGCCGTCTGCGGGCACGCCCGCATCGACGAGCTGCGGGGTCTGCTGGCGAGGGCCGGACTCTCCGTCCACCCCCTCAGGGGCAGGCAGCTTCGAATGTTCCTTGTAGCCGCAGCCCTGGGTGGCTCGCCTGTTGACGTGGACGAGAACGAAGAGATCGAGGTGCAGGTCAACCGGCGCGACATGCGCATTGGCACGCATCTCATCCGCTCCCTTCACCTGGGCAAGTGGCCGAGATCGCTGGCCCCGGGGTTCCTGCAAGGACTCATGGCGGCGGGAGCGCCCATGGACCTGTCCATTCATCTGGGGCCGATCCCCGCCGAGCAGGCGGCCCGCACCCTCGAATGGCAGAAGGTCAGATTCGAGTCGGCGCAATCACTCTCCTTCAAGCGGGGGCGAACCATGTCGCCCGAGGCCGAGATCGCCCTGGAGGACGTGACCAGGCTCAGGAACGAGGTGCAGAGGGGCAGGGAGCGCCTATTTCACTCCTCTTTATCCGTGACCCTCCACGCGAAGGACGAGGCGTCGCTGAAGGAGATGACCCAGAGGGCCAAGGCCCATTTTGCCGCCACTCTCGGCAAGCTGGACAACCTGGCGTTCAGGCAGCGGGAGGGGCTGCTATCGACATTGCCCCTGGCCCTGAACGCCGTGGCCGAGTGGAGGACCCTGGACACGTCCAGCCTTGCGAGGCTCTTCCCCTTCTCGCCGCCGGACCTGGACACAAGAAGCGGCACCCTCTACGGCATCGACATGCGGGCCTGCTCCCCCGTGGTCTACGACCCCTGGGACGGCACCCATCTCAACGCCAACACGGCAGTCCTCGCACGGTCGGGCAGCGGCAAGTCTTTCGCAACCAAGCTGGGCGTGCTCAGGGGATTGACGCGCGGCGTCACCGCCTACGTCATCGACCCTGAAGGGGAGTACGCGGACATGGCTCGCGCCGCCGGAGGCCGTGTGCTGTCCCCCGGAGTTGAGGGCCAGGGCATGAACCCCTTCGTCATCGACCGGGGAGACGACGAGGAGCTGTTACAGCGCATCGGCAGCCTCAGGCGGCTCATCGAGGTGATGGTGGGAGAGAGCCTCGGCGCGGAGCGAAGGGCGTCCCTCGACCACGCCCTGGCGGGCTACTACGCCCACAGCCGGGAGCGCACCGGCTTCCGAGACTTCTACAAGTATCTGGAAGGTGAAGCCCCTGACATAGCGCACCTACTTCGGCCCTTCGCCACCGGCAGCCTGCGCAACCTCCTCTCCGACGAGGGGGACGACCTGCTCGGCAACGAGGCGTTGGTGACCGTCTTCGACCTGCGGCTGCTGGAGCCGGAGCTCCGTCCCGCAGCGGCGATGGTCTGCACCGAGACGGTGTGGGCGGCGGCCGCCCAGAACCCCAAGCCGAGGCTGCTGGTGGTGGACGAGGTATGGAGCATCATGCAGCACCCCGAGGGCGCGGCCTTCATGGTGTCTATGGCGAAACGCGCCAGGAAACACCGGCTGGGGCTTCAGTTCATCACCCAGGACGTCCAGGACCTTTTGTCCGAGGACTCGTCGAGAACCATCACCGGCCATTCGGGGAGGGCGCTTCTCCAGAACGCCGCCTTCAAGCTGCTCTTGCAGCAGGACGCGGCGGCCATAGGCACCGTGGGTGACGCCTTCGACCTGCCCGAAGACCTCCAGAGGTGGCTGCTCTCATGCCCCCGTGGAGATGGCCTCCTGCTGGCGAAGGGACACCGCTTCCCCGTCCGCATCGAGGCCACCCCGGAGGAGACGGAAGTGATCGAGTGGAGGCCGGGCGGACAGCGATAGGACGGCGAAAACGCAGAAGAGACCCATACATAGGGAGGAGTAACAGAAATGAAACAGAACCCGATACGAAGACTGTTTGGAGGCCCCGACAAGACCCCGGCGCTGCTTGCGGTGACGCCGCCGAGGACGGGGGAGCGCACCCTGCTGGGCGTGGAGAACCTGCTCCAGTCCATCGCCGTGCCCGAACCCTTCTCCCTGGAGCTTGCCGGGGACATGGACGGCGTGACGCTGATGGCCCGCTGCATCGACGACCGGGTGGTACGCGGCCAGATCGCCGCCCACTATCCCCAGGCCCGCATACAGAAGGTGGACCCAAACAACGATCCCTTGCGCCTGGGAGACGGCGAGCAGGCGTGGTCGATGACGCTCAGGGCCGACGGCCCCGAGTATGTCCCCCTGCGCACCTTCCGCGACGACGACCTCCTCGACCCCGGCTCCGACCCCCTCATCGCCCTCATGGGCGCGCTGTCGTCCCTCCACGAGGGGGAGCGGGTGGTGGCTCAACTCAAGCTGAACTCCCTCGGCCCCGACTGGTCCCAGCACCACATGGAGAAGGCCCACAAGCGGCCCGGCCAGGAGCAGCGGGAGCCCTCCTACACCTACCAGACCAAGCCGCTCCAGATGGACGGGGTGACCATGGCCGTCCTCGGCATCGGGGCACTGGCCGCCCTCCAGGGCTACCTGTGGGTGCAGGGCGGCGAGACGTGGAAGACGGTGCTGCTTGGCATCGGAACGGCCCTGGGGCTTGGCATCGGTGGCTGGGCATGGCACCGCTTCAAGAAGGCGAGGAACCGGGTTGAAGACCCCCTGCTCATCAAGGAGAAGGTCTCCCGCATCGCCTTCGACGCAGAGATACAGGTGACGGCGATCATGCCCTCCGGCACGGGACATCAACGCGCGGCCGAGCTGCTTGAGCCGGTGGCCGCCGCCTACCGCCACTTCGACAACCCCGCCGGAGCCAGGCTCAAGGTGGGGAAGGTCAAGCGGGTGGTTCTTGACTCCAACGTGCTTCACCCCTCAGGCGCCGGCCTGTTGGGGAGGCGCAGCGTGCTGGGAGTCCGAGAGGCAGCCTGCCTGTGGCACCCGCCCGGAGCGGGCGACGAGACGCCATTGGTGGAGCGGTCGGGAGCGAAGGGTCTCATCCCATCGGCGAGAGGCATCAGAGCCGGGGCGCTGGTGGGCGACACCACGGCGGGCAAACCAATGCCCGTCCACTTCCCCGACGACCTGCTCAGGCGGCACCACCTTTACGTGGCCCGCACCCGCATGGGCAAGTCAACGCTCATGCACCACATCGTCGCCCACAAGATGAAGGAGAAGGCGGCAGGCAGGGACTCCGACGCCATCGTCGTCATCGACCCCCACACCGACCTGGTGGCGGGCATCCTCGAACAGGTCCCAGAGTCCCTCGTCAACCGGGTGCGCCTTCTCGACCTGTCCGACGCCTCCCGCTCCCCCGGCGTCAACCTGCTGGACACCCGCGTCTTCACCGACCGGGACCGCACCGCTGACTCTGTGGTCCGGGTCGCCAGGGGCCTCTGGGAACAGTGGGGGCCGAGGATGCAGTCCATCCTCGAGCAGACCGTCAAGACCCTCCACGAGGCCAACGAGCAGATGGAGGCCGAACAGCAGTACACCATCCTCGACGGCCTGAAGCTGCTCTCGGACGATGAGTTCGCCAAGCAGGTGCGCAAGAGGGTCTCCGACCCCTACCTGCTGGAGTGGTGGGCCAGGGACTTCGGCAAGTGGGGCCGCCAGTACAAGGCGGAGGCCCTGGCCCCCGTCCAGACCCGTCTCTCCTACTACGCGTCCTCCAAGCGGGCGAGGGCCATCCTCGGGCAGCGCCGCTCCACCATCGACCTGAGAAGGACCATCCACGACGGCGGCGTGCTGCTGGTCTCCACCTCCCAGGGAACGGTGGGCAGGGACGTGGCCGCCCTGGTGGGCGCGTCGCTCCTGAACCTGGTGGACGCCGTGATACGGGAGCAGGGAAGCCTGTCTCTCAGGGAACGTCGCGGCGCGCTGGTCGTCGTGGACGAGATGCAGTCCATGCCCGGCGTGGACTACGAGTCGATGCTCAGCGAGCTTGGGAAGTTCGGAGCGTCCTTCGTGCTGGCGACCCAGAGCCTGGCCAAGCTGGACGACCTCTCCCGCACCATGCGGGACACCATCCTCGCCAACGTAGGGTGCCTGGCCGTCTTCCAGGTGGCGGGCTCCGACGCCAGGACCCTGGTGTGGGAGCTTGGCAAGGACCGGGTGTCCGAGGACGACGTCGTGTCCCTGCCCGTCCATAACTGCTACGTCCGTGCCACCGTGGGCACCGAGCGGATGCCCGCCTTCTCGATGGAGGTGCGCAAGCCCGAGGAGGGAGACTCCGCCGTCGCCGCCCGCGTTCGCGCCGCAACATCCGAATACACCCTATCGGCCCAGCAGATCGCCCACGGCGAATCGGAGGGCGATGGGAAGGTGAGCGAGTATCGCAGAGGCTTGGGAGAGCTGAAAGGAGACGAAGCTCCCGCGACTGAGGCCAAGGGAAAGACTCCCCACGGCGCTGAACGATGGAAGCACACCAGCGGCCGTGGGCGCAAACGCAAGGACGGGGAGGCGAAGTAATGAGGCCCGCCGACCTTGAACTGCTTCAAGAGCTTGTCGACATGCCCTTCATCGACCGGCTGGAGTTGGCCGCCATGTCGGGCATGTCCAGGAGCGCGGTGTACGAGACAGTCCGAAGGCTGGAGGCCGCGGGACTTGTCGCCTCCATTCCCCACGCCGCCGACCTGACCCCGCCCACCCGTCGTTACCGCATCACCGGCACAGGGCTGCGGGCAGTTGCAAAAGCCGAGGACTCTTCCCTCGATGACCTTCTGCGCTCACGGCCTGTCTCCGCGCAGTGGCTGCGCATCCTGACGGACAGGCTCGACGCCCTCGCCGTCGTCTACCGCCTGGCCTCCACCGTGGCTGCCGTCGCCTTCCCCATCGGCCTGCGGCTCTACCGCTCCGGCCCCCTCGACGCCGCCATGACCCTCCCCGGCGGCAGGACCCTGGGGATCGCAAGACAGGGACACGCATCCGACAGGACGGGATTCTCACGACGGCTGTGGAAGCTGGGACAGGGAGAATCGCCCGGGACGGTGTTCGTCCTCGCCACCGACGAGGTACGGTTGAGGCACGCGCGCAGGATGACGCCCCGCAGGGTGAACGGGCTGTTGGCCTTGGAGCAGGACGCCGTTCTCGCCGCGCCCGAAGACCCGGTGTGGCTTCCCTCGGCCTCCGGCCCAGCGACGGATCTGCGGAACGCCCTGGACCAACTCCAACCCGGCGGAGAGATACCCGTTGAGGCTCCTCCGTCGGCGGCGCTCATGCCGGAAGACTCAGACACGAACACGGCCCCCGCGCTGCCCGTACTGCTCAGGCCCGCTGAGAAGCGGGCTCTCGACCTCATCTTCGACTGGCCCTGGATGTCCCGCACCGAACTCGCCAGCCTCATGGTCGTCTCCACCCGCCGAGTCTCCCAGATCGTGAACCCCCTGGAAGGGTTCGGCCTCGTGACCCGGCCCATCAAGAGCAGCGGACGCCTGGCCCTCACTGACCGGGGGATCGCGCTGCTGGCCCGCAGAGACCGAACCTCCGTCGCCGTGGCGAGAAGGCGATGGAGCGTCGCCCTCCAGGACGGCGACGCCCCGTGCGAGTGGCGCAACGTGTCCGGCGGCAGAACCCGTCAACTGCTCAGGAACGTCCAGCATACCGACGCCGTTCACGCCTTCATTGCATCCCTGGCGAGACAGGCCAACACCCTGGGATGGCAGGTCGTCCAGATCGACCCGCCCAAGAGGGCATCGCGCCACTTCAGGCACGAAGGCCGAAGGCGATCCGTCAACCCCGACGCCTTTGGCCTCCTCGGAAGAGGTCCGGCTGCGTGGGCATTCTTCCTGGAGTGGGAGCGACGGGCCGTGCGACCCTCGACCATGGCGACCCGCCTTGCACCCTATCTGCGCTACTACTCATCTCACGGTCCCATCGACGACCACGGAGTACGGCCCGCCGTCCTCATCGTCTTCGACGACGACCTGGCCGCAGCCAACTTCCTGAGAGTGGCCCGGCGCGAGATAAACCGCACCGCCGTCGGCGTGCCCCTGTGGGTATCCCACAGGGAGTCAATCGCGTCCCTGGGGCCGCTGGGAAGGACGTGGAGGACTCCCCACGACTGGGAACCCGCCCACGTCCTGCGGAACCGATGAATCCCCCGGAACGGGGCGGGAGTGGAGCGGCGGCTCCCGGCCCGTCCAGAAAGGAGGTCTTCGAACCATGACATCGAACAGGACAGACCGACCGAGAGGCCGCCGGAGGCGGGGCGCAGGCTCGACCGTGCGCCTCGACGCCCGGTCCCTCTGGAAGCGGTTGGCGCTGCTGAACCGCTCCCAGAACTGGCTCGCCCAGGAGATAGGCATCAGCTCCGGCTACATGTCCAAGCTGGTCACCGCAGGCCGCGCTCCCTCCGGCCGCATCCGCAGGCGGATGCTCAAGGCCCTCGGCATCGAGGACTTCAGCGAGCTGTTCAGGCTCGACGAAGAGGAGGAGCAAGATGGAACACCGTAACGGCAACCCCGACGAGACCGGCATCAACGTCGCGGGACTCATTGCGCCCTACCAGAGCGGCGTGCTGCCCGAGGACTTCCCCGAGCGGCTGGAAATGCTCAAGGAGGCCAGCAACCTCACCTGGAACGCCTTCGCCGACGCCATCGGCATCGACAAGAAGCGCGTGCACAGGTGGCGCAGACCCAAGAAGAAGGGCCGCAAGCCCATCAAGCCCGACGGCGACGGGTTCTACGCCCTCGTGAGGATCGCGGCGCTCATTCCGGGCGGCCTCGACATCCTCATGGGCAACGGATACATGGCCTCCATCCGGTGGGTCTAGCGGTCCCATGTCGCATGGGCGGACACCTCAGAGGAGCGTCCGCCGAAACGCTCTCCCGGATTACGGCTTCCCCCAGGTGCTGGAGAACTTCAAAGAGGCGTCGGGGATGAGTTGGGACGAGATCGCATGGCGGCTCGGAACGACCACTACCACGCTGCACAGATGGCGAAGGGGATTGAGCAGGCCCAGCTACCGCTATCTCCTGGCCCTGCACGACCTCGCCCAAGACCTGGGACTGGGGCATCTGCTGCCCGCCATGAGAGTCGCGGACGCGCCCATTCACGGGCCGACGGACCAAATCCGGGCTGAGTAGGCGCGGGGCCGCAGACCCCGCGCAGGACGGCTCCAGCCTTTGAAGAACGCTCGCACCGACGCGAGAAGGGAGTAGGACCGATAGAGAGGCAGATACCGCACAGCGGCTGCTTCCGAAAAGCCGATGGGGTGAGCGCAGGGGTACACCTGCGCCCTGAAATTGGCCGAGTGAATAGACGGATATGAAGGATAGCAACGGACACAAAAGGCGGGCCAAGCCCCGCAGCGAAGCCTCGGAGATAGGCAGGGTAAGGGTATTCTCCAAGCCGGGACCCGACGCCGAGGACCGGCTGCGCCGTCTCATGTCCCTGATGATCAGATACGCCACCCAGGATTGTCAGGACGCGCAGGGGGAGGACACCACCTCGGACCTTCCGCACGCCGGTGGCACGGCAACGGACGGGATTGAAAAAGAAGTCGACGGGGGCCGTGGAGACTGACCGCATTGGATTGACTGAAGAACGCTGTGAAGCGTATCTTTAGAGTCGTCAGGACGCTTCCCAAAGAACAATTGGAGGAGGGCGCTATGGCACATCGAGACTACGGCCCCGGGGAGATAACGGCCCTTGGAGCATCCATCTACAAGGAGAAGATCCAAGACCGAATTGGCTCTGTGGAAAGGGGCACGTTCGTAGTCATCGACGTCGAGTCCGGCGACTACGAAATCGACGCAAGAGACGCTGCCGCCACGCGACGGCTGCTGAAGCGTAGACCGAACGCAGTGACCTACGGGGTGCGCGTCGGCCATCGCGCGGCATACAGTCACGTCGGCGGTTTTCGGACGCCTGTACACCGTGATTAGGGGAAGCGTAAGTGGCGACCAACAGGCCCTGATTGTCGTAGACATCATGGATGGCTATGGGCGTCTCCAGCCAGTCGAGGTGGTCCTCGACACCGGTTTCACCGGATACCTTACTCTGTCCCCACGAACCGTCAGCGATCTGGGGTTGCCGTCCGTCGGTCAGCGGACTTTCGAGCTGGCCAACGGTGAGCTATTTGATTTCCAGGTCTACCTTGGCTCAGTCTCTTGGCATAGCCGCATAAGCGACGTTCTGGTGTTGCAATCGGATAGCGCTCCGCTGCTGGGCATGGCACTGATCTGGGGTAGCCGGGTTACGATGGACGCTTACAGTGACGCAGAGGTCACGATTGAGGAACTCCAACCCGCATCGTGAGTGAGTTGCCAGAACGCCGCCCTCCACGGCACGCAGCAATTTGACGCCAATTTTCCGATCGGGTTTCATTCTGCCGGAAAGTTGGCCCAGCGATGCCTCAAATCCCCTTGGCCGTGGCGCCAACTGCGCGAACAGGCGCGAATGCCCGACGCGCACCTGTTGTACTCTTCTGTCACCTTCATTCCCTCTGGCCAACCCCTCTTCCATGTCCGCCGCCAGTCTTCTCCTAGCCTGTCTATAGGAGGGACTTGCACAAATGTACGGTATGGACGTACACTTGTGGCATGATCGTCCGATCCGTCCGCCACAGGGGATTGCGCAGGCTGCTGGAAGACGATGACTGCCGATTCCTGCCCCATGAGCTGGTTGACCGGGTCCGCAGGATTCTGACTGTCGTCATCCTGGCCGATCGCATGGACGCCTTCATCGCCGACGCGCCTCCCGGCTGGCGCGTTCACAGGCTCTCGGGAGACCGAAGACGAGAATGGAGCGTCTCGGTATCCGGCAACTGGCGGATCACCTTTGAAGAGGACGACGGACACATATATCGGCTGAACTTGGAGGACTACCACTGATGGTCAACGACGATAGCAATATCAAAGTACGCATGACGCCTTCCCATCCGGGCGACTTCGTCCGCACGGAGGTCATCGAGCAGTTGGGACTAAGCGTGAAGAGGGCGGCCGAGATACTCGGCGTTCGCAGGGCGACCCTATCCGACCTTCTCAACGCCAACGCCTCACTGTCGCCGGAGATGGCCCTTCGCATCGAAAAGGCGTTTGACGTGAACATGGACATGCTGCTGCGTATGCAGGCTTGGCACGACGCCTCGCGGATGCGGGCCAGGGAGAGCGAGGTCAGCGTCCAGCGCTACCAACCCGCATAGAATCCGCCGGAGAAGCATGTCCCTCATGGTAGGCGAAGAGACGTCGAGCGCATCCACCAACGCGCCGACATTCGCCCAGCCCAGTGCATACCAGCACACAGACCTTCTGGTCATTGTAGTCTATATGAGATACAATTGGTCATGTCGGCTAATCAGTCATACAGCAGGAGGTGCGAACAATGGTTAGAAGAGTGAGCGCAGCGCAGGCCAAGGCTCAACTTTCGGCCATAGCGTCAGAGGTGGCCTACGGGGGGCCGCACGTCATCATCGAACGGCGAAACAAACCCTGGGTAGCCTTGGTGAGGGTCTCCGACCTGGAATACCTTGGGCAGGCTCAGACGACATCCGAAAGACCCCAGGGAGCTCTCGCCCTGGCGGGGGCGTGGCGGGAAATCGACGATGCCGACGTGGAGTCTCTGCTAGAGGAGATCTATACCGAGCGGGACAACGACCTGGGACGCCCGGTGGAGATGAGCATCTGATGTACCTCCTCGACACGGACATTCTGAGCAACATCGCCAAACGCACACCCTCCACCGCTCTTGTCGCCAAGCTGGCTTCGGTGCCCCAGGAGGCCCAGTTCACATCCAGCATCACCCTGGGTGAAATGATCTACGGGGCTTACAAGCTGCAAACGCACACCACCCTACTTCTGGACCGGCTGGAAAAGGCCCTACTGCCCAATCTGCCAGTGCTCCCGTTCGATGGAGATGCAGCACGTCGTTACGGTGAAGTGAGAGCGGAACTGGAACGCCAGGGAACGCCTCTGGGGGAGGCGGACCTCAGAATTGGCGCCATAGCCCTCTCTCGCGGCCTGACGGTTGTCACTGGCAACATCCGGCACTTTCAGCGCATCCCTGAATTGTCGGTGGAGAACTGGCTGGAGGCGTGATCTGTTCGAGGCAATCAGGTACGCCACCCAGGACGTGCAGGACGAATGTGGAGCGAATGACTGATGCAGGCTTGCCGTCCCCAGACCTGTCAAAGTCGCCCCTGGACCAGTTGCAGAGGGCGACGATAGGGTGTATGGTAGACTTATATATGTAGAGTCTACCCGTATGAGGAGGGGCCGGTGAGCATCAACATCAAGAACGAAGAGACGTGTCGGTTGGCCAGCGAGTTGGCGCAACTCACCGGCGATACCATGACCGGCGCTATAACGGTGGCCCTCAGGGAGCGGCTGGAACGCGAGAGGAGTGAGCGCAGCGCCGAGGCACAGGTCGAAAGACTTCTCGCTATAGGAGAGCGCTGCGCCAGCATGATGGGCGACGGCCCCTCTGCCGTTGAACACGGCGATTTCTTGTATGACGAGTGGGGGCTGCCCAAGTGATCCTAGACACTTCGGCAGTGCTTGCCATCCTGTTCCGCGAGCCGGACGCTGCGCGCTTCGCCAGGGCCATCACGTCGGCGCCGACCCGTCGCATGTCGGCGGCTACCCTTTTGGAAACGAGCATTGTCCTCGAAAGTCGCAGCGGTCCAGCCGCCGGTTACGAGCTTGACGCCTTCCTGCAAGAGGCGGGGATCGAGCTTGAGCCGGTCACCCCTGAACAGGCGCACGCGGCAAGACGGGCCTGGCGGAGGTTCGGCAAGCGTAACCACCCAGCGGGGCTGAACTTTGGCGACTGTTTCTCCTACGCCCTTGCAGAAACTACGCGGGAGCCTCTGCTATTCAAGGGCAGTGACTTCGAATTGACCGACATCGAGGTCGCCTGATTCCAGTCGGATTCGTACTTGAGGAGGAGTGATGGCCAGAACTACCAATAGAAGGACGGAGCCGAACCGGGCGGCTATTTACGCACGCGTCTCCGACAAGAGCCAGGACACCGAGGACAAGACCTCCATCTCCGAGCAGATGGGCGAGATGGAAGCCTACTGCAAGGATAAGGGACTGACCATCGTTGCCAGATACCACGAGGTCGGCAGGGGATGGTCAAAGAAGCGCCCGGAGTTCCAGAGGATGCTGGCCGACGCCAGACGTGGACGATTCGATGTCATCGTATGCTGGAAGTCCGACCGGCTCAGCCGGGGCATGTACCCCGCAGCAGCCCTCATGGAGGTCGTCGAAGCCCACCAGATACGCCTTGAAGCTGTCATGGACGCCATCGACATGAAGACCTTCGGCCTCATGGCAGCCATCGGCAAGATAGAGCTGGACAACTTCCGCGAGCGCTCCACCCTGGGCAAGCGCGGCACCGCCAAGCAGGGGCGGGTGCCCACAGGCAGACTTCCCTATGGCTACCGCATCGGAGACGACGGCAGGCCGGAGGTGGTGGAAGAGCAGGCCGAGGTCGTGCGCCGCATCTTCCAGATGTACCTCGAAGAGGGCGTGGGCTCTCCCTCCATTGCCCTGCGGCTCACCGACGAGGGCATTCCCACCCAGACCGGCAATACGCGGTGGAGCCAGGCATACGTCCACAACGTTCTGAAGAACGAGACCTACACCGGCGCCTGGATGTACGGCAAGGAACGCCACCTCTCAACCGAAGACGGCATGAAGGTCTACGAACAGCCGGAGGACACCTGGATAGAGGTGCCCGTGCCGCAGATCATCGACGACGAGACCTGGGAGCGGGCGCAGGCCCTCAAGAAGCAGCGGAGCAGGAGGGCCAAGAGGAATACCAAGGTGCTCTACCTGTTGCAGCACCTTCTCAAATGCGGCGAGTGCGGCCACAACTTCCACGCCAAGGCCCAGTGGAGGACCTCCAGCATTCACAACGGCAAGAAGTACCGCTACGACCTGACGACTCCCAAGCGCTACTACAAGTGCCACGGGATGCACAGCCTCCGCATCAAGTGCAGAGACCGTCAATACATCAGGGCCGAGCGGCTGGAGGAGCCGGTCTGGAGCGAGGTCAAGCGGATGCTTCAAAGCCCGGACTTGATCATTGCGGGCATCGAGACCCTCGATTCCCAGGATGGCGGCGGGCTGGACGAGGAGATAGCCCAGGCAGAGCGGGACGTGCGGAGCATCCAGATGGAGGAGGACCGGGCCATCAGGCTGTTCGTGTCGGGGAAGATAACCGAGCCCCAACTGGACCACCAGCGCAGGTACATCACCGAGCGACTGGAGAGCGCCAGGGCGAAGCTGGACTACTACCGCGCTCAGGAAGCCAGCGAGGTCGAGAAGCGGCGTATGCTGGAGAGTGTCCTGGTTTGGGCCAGAGAAGTAGGCAAGGGCCTGAACGCCCTAACCGATGAGCAGCGCAGGGAGATTCTCCTGATGGTGGTGGAGCAGGTGGTCATCGACAGGGACAACAACGTGGACATTACCCTGGCCATTCCCATCGACGACGACCCCCTCGGGACAGATGCTCCCGAACCTGAATCCCCTACGGATGATTCTGTAGCGATTGCGTCTGCCATACCGTGATAACGGAGTTCGGGGTGGCGCAGCTGATGGGGAAGTCGAACCGGCAGAGGGCGGAGGAGCTAATCAGCATTGCGCACCCGGACTTCAGGGCAGAACTGCGTCGGGAGGCGGAGAGGATGATGTATCCATAGGGGCGAATGGTTATTCGCCCCTATGGATAAAACCGCTTTGACCGCAGCGCGATGGCGCGAGTCCAAGGTTCGATGCCCATGGGCCAGTAGGCGCTAGTCCTCCTGCTGAATGGCCATCAGGGACACGTTGTCAGAGCCCTGGTTATCCATGGGCCCGAATTCGAGTTGGAGGCCGTCTATGTCTACAGTTGTGGTCTCATCAAAGACGTCAAGGAAGCATTCCCGAGTGACATCGGGGCCGCACTCCTGCAACCGTGCGATGGCCAGGCGTCCGGCCATATAGCCTTCGAGGGAGGTGAAACCGGGTTCCGCCTCTGGGTCGAATGCGGACAGGGCGGCTTGATACCCGGCAACCAAGGGGTTGCTTTCATCGTAGGGCGAAGGCGTCACCTCGGTCACGTAAACGTCTGCCAGGGATTGGTCGAGTTCTTCAAGGCGGTCCTTGAGTGCGTCGCTGCTAACGAATGAGACGGCCATAAAGATGGGGGCATCGGCAAGCCTGAGGCGGGTGTACCTGATGAATTCGGCCGCCGGAGTGTAAGACCCGACGATGATGACTGCGTCGGGATTGGCATTGGCGATACGATAGGCTGCCGACTTCACAGCGGAGGTGTTGCGGACGTAATACCAGGAAGCCACCAGTTCCATGTCATCGCGCCCTTGCAGCGCCTTTTCCACGCCTATCAGGCCGTCAAGGCCGAAGGAGTCGTTCTGATAGAGGACCGCCACCCTGGTCTTGCCCATTTCTTCCAGGGAATCCACCATTGCCCTGGCTTCGTCGTGGTAGGAGGCCCGCACGTTGAGGACGTAAGTCTGATCATCGCGCCGGATCAGCTGGGCTCCGGTGAACGCTCCTACGAAAGGAACATGGCCGGCTTCCACCGAGGGCAGGGCAGCACGAGTAGTGGGCGTGCCCACGGCGCCGATCATCCCGAATACACGGTCCCTATTGACCAGCTGACTGGTGGCGGAAAAGGCAAAGAAGGGTTCGTAATGGTCGTTGAGGGTCTTGAGGGTCAGCTGTCGGCCATGGATCCCGCCTGCCTGGTTCACTTCGTGGAAGGCAGCCTGGACGCCGAGCCGCATCCCTTCACCCAATGCGGCAGTGGGCCCCGTCAAAACAGCCGATTGCCCGAACTTAATCTCATTGTCAGTAATGCCGGGCTCGCCAGCTTCGACCAGGGGAGTTGTCGAGGGTTGTGGGTCGCCCTGAACGTCGGCCACGAGGCCGTTAATTTCACCGAGCAACTGTTGCTGAATGTTGGCGACGTTCGCAACCAGGACTCTTTCCCGCGTTATCAAGCCAAGCCGACGATACAAGCCATCCCAGAGGTTCTTATCCCCCTGCCCGCGGGCAAACATTTCCTCAATGAGGCGGAGCACGTCCGCCAATCGAGGGTCCTCAAGCTCCTTCAGAAATTCAATGTCGCGGGCAGCAGCGGCAGCCCTCCCGTCAAATAATTCGTGGAGTTGGCCTGCCAGGGCAGGATTATCCTGCGTGCTGGCGCCCAGGAGAGTGGGAGTTGCGAGGTCCAAGGTTGTCGTCAAATTTTTCAGATGGGAGTAGCGGAGAAGGTCGAGGTTGGAGAGATGGGCTGATCCCGCATCATCGGCACCGGTGACGAGGTCATAGAACTCGTCATCGAGTATGGTCTCGGCGGCAGGGACTATTTTTATGGTGCTGTCTATAGTCACGCTCTGCCAGTTTCTTATCCCCAAAAGGAGCTCAGCCAGCAATGGGCCTCTGCCTTCCTGGATAAGGTCCGCGTTAGATCCCAAATTGTTGACTAATCTTTCAATCTCGCCGGCCCGAGCGTCATAGCCGGTTCCGGCCAGTACTTTCAGTTGAGCAGCGAGGTCGGCCTTGTGGCCAGCGATTGCTGCCCCAGATTGGTCGAGGGCGTCCTGGGTCATAGAAGTGGTAGTAGGGCCGGACAAGGCAACCAACTGCCCGGCGAGCCTTGAAATACGAATCGCGGCGGCGAGAGCCTGAAGGTCCTTGTCGGCGTCTCCCTGCACCTCCAGTCCCTGCCACACCGACCAAGTTGCGGGTTCTGCGTTGGAGACGCCCTTGCTGCCTGCTCTGAACTGGTACTGCACCGCACCGGTAGTCGGGTTGCTGACCATCAGAGTATGGGAAGTGGTTTCGCTCCCCGCAACTTCAAAGGACAGGATGAGGCGCTGCCAGTCATGGCCTGCGTAGTGAGTGTCCCAAGCGGCGTCCTGGTCCACCCATTGGATGTGGTAACCGGAGGCGCCGGGAACCTCGTCCCAGGACACCACCACCTCGCCGGGATTGTCGCCATTGACCACCTGCACGTTGGTGGGGGCGGGGAGGGGGAGGCTCATCTCGGACTGAGCCGTGTTGTCCAAGGTGAACCCGCTGCCAACGGCGGCCAGCGTGACCATGACTATTATAGCCATGACGGGAAGTGCAATACGTCTCTTCTTCATCCTATTATTGCCTCCACTTTTACGGATATTTAGGGAATGAGAATGCGGGACTGGTGGGGCCTGCACACTTCGGGGGAGCTGCCCAGCCCGCTGTCAGCAAATTGACTGGGTTACTTCGCGGGCATAATCATATAATGAAGTAACATAAAATTTGAATAGATATAAACATGAACTGGCGAGAAGAATATAAGCGGAAGCTGGTTTCGGCGGAGGATGCTGTGGGGATGGTGAAGTCGGGGGACAGGGTGGAGATATCCATCTTTCCGACGCCATCGCTGCTGCCACCGGCCCTTCATAAACGCAGGGGGGAGTTGCGTGGCGTCGAGACAGTGATGCCGGAGCCGACGTACCCGATGCCCTGGTTCGAGCCGGGGTTCGAGGAGTCGTTTTCATCGACGCTGGAGGTCCACGTGGGGATGGGGGGGGCAAGGCCGGTAATCGATGAGAAACGGTCCGATTACTACCCGATTCTATTCTCGCTGTGGCACAAGCCACACATCGACAGACCCGAGACTGCGCCGCCTATCGACGTTTTCATGTGCACCGTGTCTCCGCCGGACAAGAACGGGTACTGCAGCTTCGGGGGGCATTTATGGAACAAGCGCGTGCTGGCGAGACATGCGAAGGTAGTGCTGGCAGAGGTGGACGATACGTTCATCAGGACACACGGGACGAACTACATCCATGTGTCGGAGGTAGACCGGTTCGTTGATAACTCTCCGAAGATCATGCCTGACGAGGAGTTGGAGCAAATCATCCAGGGTATGCCGGACGAGGAGGGGAGCCGGGAACTGAGGGCAGTATCGGAGCGGGTGGAAATCGAGCGTCGGTACGACTTCATACCCAAGCTGGCGCTGATGGACGGCGCCACGATCCGGGCATGGGCCCAGGTCTACGGGTACCAGAGCGAAACGGAACCGATAGCCCTCACAATCGGGCAGTACGTAGCCGAGCTTATACCAGACGGGTCGTGCCTGCAGGTAGGCGGAGGGACACCATCGACGCTGATACCGGGGATGGGGGTGCTGGACGAGA
Organism: Dehalococcoidia bacterium; assembly: GCA_965207225.1. Lineage (GTDB taxonomy): Bacteria > Chloroflexota > Dehalococcoidia > Plut-88900 > Plut-88900 > Plut-88900. Next base: position 343,672 of record CBDBLV010000005.1, on the reverse strand, counting down.
AGCACCACCTGGGGGTGCATTCGGAGATGTCTGCTCGGGGGCTGGTGGAGCTGGTGCGCAAAGGGGTGGTCACGGGGAAGCGGAAGAATTTTCATCCGGGGAAGTACATAGTCTCGGCGCTGACGGCATGTACGCAAGACGAAATCAGGTTTGCACACAACAATCCGATGTTCGAGCTTTACGACTCTCACTATGTCGTAAACATCGCCAACGTGGCGGCCAACGACAACATGGTGTCCATAAACAGCGCGCTGGCGATAGACCTGACGGGCCAGATAACCGCCGAGACGGTGTTCGGGGGGAGGTTGATTGCGGGGACGGGAGGGCAGCCGGAGCTGCACATGGGGGCCATAAACTCCAGGGGAGGTCGGGCGATCACGTGTTTGAGGTCTACGGCGATGGGGGGTGTGGTATCTAGGATCGTGCCGCAACACGACGCCGGAGCGGGAATCACGGTGACCCGGGGGTTTGCGGACTACGTGGTGACGGAATACGGGGTGGCCAGCCTGCTGGGCAAGACCTTCCGGCAAAGGGCGGAGGAGCTAATCAACGTCGCCCACCCTGACTTCCGGGCGGAACTACGACAGGAAGCCCAAAAGCTATTCTACCCGTGAACCGCTGATGGACTGGCAAGAGCACTACAAGCGGAAGCTGGTCAGCGCGGACGAGGCGGTGAAGCTGGTGAAGTCGGGGGACAGGGTGGAGATAGCCATGTCGCCGACGCCCTCGGTTTTGCCGCCGGCGCTGGGGGAGCGTTGGACCGAACTGAAGGGCGTTGAGACTGTTATGTCCGAGCCGGCCTACGACATGCCGTGGTATGAGCCGGGACAGGAGGGGTCGTTATCCACTACGCTGACCGTCCATGTGGGGATGAGTGGGGGTGGGATGATGATCGACGAGAGGCGGGGCGACTATCTGCCTTCACTGTTCTCCCTATGGCACAAGCCGTTGGACGACCGCCGCGCTGACGCTCCGCCCGTTGATGTGTTTATGTGCACGGTGTCGCCGCCGGACAAGAACGGATATTGCAGTTTCGGGCCGTACCTGTGGTACAAGAGGCAACTGGCCAGACACGCCAAGGTGGTGCTGGCAGAGGTCAACGATACCTACATCCGGACGTATGGAACCAACTATATCCATGTATCCGAGATTGACCGGTTCGTAGATAACTCGTCGAGGGCGATGCCCGATGAAGAGATGGAGTCGATTATCCGGGGCATGGAGGACGAAGAGGCGAAGGAGGAGCTGAAGGCCATATCCAGCCGGATAGAGCCATTGAGGCGCTACGAGCTAATTCCGAAGCTGACGAATATGGAAGCCCAAGCGATGCGGCGATGGGCTGAATCGATGGGGTTTCAAAGTGAGCCGGAGCCTGTAGCCCTGGCAATATGCCGGCAGGTCGCGGAGCTTATTACCGATGGGTCTTGCCTTCAGGTCGGGGGTGGGACGCCGTCCACACTGCTACCGAGCATGGGGGTGCTGGAAGAAAAGCATGACCTCGGGTTCCATTCGGAGATGTCACCGAGGGGCCTGATCGACCTCGTGCGTAAGGGAGTAGTTACGGGCAAGCGCAAGAACTTTCACGCGGGGAAATACGTGGCCTCGTCGCTTTCCAATTGCACGCAGGACGAGATCCAGTTCGCACACAATAACCCGATGTTCGAGCTGAGGGATACGTCCTACGTGGTAAACATGGCCAGCGTGGCGGCGAACGACAACATGGTATCGGTGAACAGTGCGATAGCCATAGACCTGACGGGGCAGATCACTGCGGAAACGGTGTTCGGGGGGAGGTTGATAGCGGGGACCGGAGGGCAGCCGGAGCTTCACATGGGAGCGCTAAGCTCGCGAGGAGGTCGGGCGATCACGTGCCTGAGGTCGACAGCGATGAAGGGGGTGGTGTCGCGTATCGTGCCGCAACACGAGGCGGGGACAGCGATCACGGTGCCTCGGGGGTATGCGGACTACGTGGTGACGGAATACGGGGTGGCGAGCCTGTTCGGCAAGACGTTCAGGCAGAGGGCCGAGGAATTGATCAGCGTGGCGCACCCGGACTTCCGCGCCGAGTTGCGTCGGGAAGCGCGGAAGCTTTTTTATCCGTGAGCCCCGGCCTGCCTTCTTTCCTTTCGTTCATGTTCCGGCGGTCGCTGCCCAACGACTACCTGACTATCCAGCTAGAAAAAGCGTGTGCCGGGGACATATGCCCCGTCTGTGCCTTCGAGGGGGAGTCCCGATATAACTGGATATGGAGCTTTCTCTGGGAGCACGTCAACGACCCCGACACCCGTGATGAATTCATAGCTGCCGGCGGGCTCTGTCCGGCCGACCTCTGGCGCTCGGTAGAGGTGGCGCGGAACGTAATCAAGAACTCGCTGGGTGTGGCGATGGTGTTCCAGCACCTGGTGAAGGTCGTGACCCGGGCGCTGGAGAGTGGGCGTTCGGGGGAGAGGTGGATTGGGACGGCGCCATGGAGATTTGAGCTGGGTCGGGAGTGCCAGGCATGTGAGACTGCGAAGGGTGCGGGGCGGAGGGCTCGGGCGCGACTGCTCTTGGCGGCCACGGTTGACAAGCCGCCGGACTGGCTTGAATCGGGGTTTCCGTTTTGTCGGGCGCATTTCGAGGGCATGGTGTCAGCGGTGCGCAAACCCGAGGCACGGTCCCGGTTATACGAGCTTCAGAACGCGGGTCTATCGAGGGAGGCCAGAGAAAGGCGGGTGGAGGCGGCGGTTTTGCCGATTCCGGGTATGTTTCCGGTGCCGGTGAGATCGGAGAGTATTTACGTCAATGCATCGGAGCGGTGTCCGGTGTGTGAGCGGCTGTTGAGGCTGGAGGGGGATTGGGCTGCGCCAATGTCGGGCAGGTTAGGGCTTTGCCTGGCCCATTACCGGGGAACCAAGACGGCGGGCAGCAGGCTCTTTGCTCACCTTGATCCGACGGAGGGATCCGAAGGGCAAACGAAGGAAAAGGGTTGCCCGATGTGCGAGAAATCCGATGAACTGGAGAATCGGGCCTTGGATGAAGCGATTTCGCAGATCAGAGAGTACGGGGCGCGGGACCTGCTGTGTTTGAGGCACCTGACTCGGGCATTGGAGTTGCTCGATGGGGAGGCGGGAGGAGCATTCCTTAAGGACCAACTGGAAAGACTGAACACGCTTATCGGGGAGCTGGACGACTTCATTGCGCTGCACGACTACCGGTACGGGAGACAGCCGGCAGAGAACCCCGACTCGGCGTACAGGTGGGCATTGCGGTTCCTGTCGTCCGAGCCGAGCGTATATGCGGACCATCTGCCGTCGGGGGGATCGGAGAGGTTTCTGCCGAGCAGGCGGGGGAACCTGGCATCGGGGCGCAATCCTTGACATTGATGCCTTGTGCTTCCTAAAATCTCGATAGAGGAATTCCACCAACAGCCGGAAGGCAGCCATGACAACAGCAACAACTTTGCCCACAATCCACGTAACGGAGCAGGCCGCCAAGCAGATGCAGAAACTTGCTTCCAAGGAAGGCTACGACGACTTTGGCCTTCGAATGTCGGTCAAGGGCGGCGGTTGCTCGGGGCTGACGTACAAGCTGGGCTTCGCCGAGACGCCAAAGAAGGACGATAAAGTCATCGAGGAGCACGGCGTGAAGCTGTACGTGGACTTCAAGAGCATGTTCTATCTCGGGGGCACGGTCCTGGACTTCTCTGGAGGGCTGAACGGCAAGGGTTTCGAGTTCACGAACCCGAACGCCAAGACGACGTGCGGGTGCGGGAACTCCTTCTCGGTGTAGACGCAAGCCACATAGAAGAGGTGACTCGGGGGTCTTCCGGTTGATAGGAAGGCCCCTTTCTTTTAGGATTTGATATACAAATCCCTGGGACGACGAGTGCGATGACACAGACTGCAGACCTTACATCAACCGATATAGCCATGAGTGCCGCAGAGGAGTCCGCGGCGGTGGCCCGGCCACCGATGCCCGGCGTGCTGCGGATGACGGGAGAGGATGCGCTGGACCTGGTGGACCGGCTTTCGACGAATGAGGTCGTTGAGAGGCCTGCAGGGTCGGGGGTGGCGACGGTGTTGACGACGAACAAGGGGCGGGTGGTGGACCTGCTTACGATTCTATATATGTCCGACCACTGGCTCGTGCTGACCTCGCCGGGAAACCAGCAGAAGGTCGTCGATTGGATTGAGGAGTTCACATTCGGGGAGGAGATAGAGCTGGAGGACGTGACGGAAGAGAAGGGCCTTCTCTTGGTAATCGGGCCACGGGGAGCGGAGGCGGTGGGGGTAGCGGCGCTAGAACCCTATCACTGTGTTGAAGCAACAATTGCGGGCGTTGAGGCGATCGTGTACAGGGGTGGTGTGGGGATGGGGGGCGCGTATAACGTCATTGCACCTTCGGGCTCGGTGGGAGAGGTGTGGAAGGAGCTGGTGGTGGCAGGTGCCCAGGAGATGGATTCGGAGTCATACGAGGTGTTCCGGGTGGGGGTGGGGGCTCCGGTTTTCGGGGCGGAGTTGGGGGAGGAAGTGAACCCCCTGGAGGCCGGGCTTTGGGAGGCCGTGAGTTTCACGAAGGGTTGCTATGTCGGGCAGGAAGTAGTGGCTCGGCTGAACACCTATGAGAAGGTGAAGCGATACCTTTCTAGGTTGAGTTTAGAAGATGGTGAAATACCGGACCCCGGTGCAACGTTGACAGTAGATGGGAAGGAAGCGGGGAAGATCACGTCGGTGGCGCCGGTGGCGGTGTCGGGGCGGAGGGCTGCGCTGGGGTACGTGAGGAAGAAGTACGCGGAGCCGGAAGCGAAGTTGATCGCTGAAACTGCCGATGGCCCGACGGTGTGTGAGTTTGTGGAGAGGGTCGGGAGACGGGAGGGGGACTAGCGGGTCGGGAGGCCGAAGGTCCTGAGGTTGGCCTCCAGGACGGCGGGGTCGTTGGTGGGGAGGGCGCAGGTGTTTCCGGCGCAGACGTAGGCTTGGGGCCCGACATCCCTGGACATCATGCCCTGCACCGCGGGCGGGAGGAGGGAGGGGTCACTCTTTTCCGGGTCATAGAAAGAGACGATCTTGTGGGGTCGGTAGGTTGCGAGGGCCTTCTTCCAGAGGGTTTGGGTGAGGGGGTCTGAGTCGGGGCCGACGATTACGGCGTGGGCGGGCGGGTTGAGGTGCTGGTCGAGGGCAAGGAAGTAGGTGCTGGCGAAGAGGCCGTACTGGCCGGCCAACGGGCCGAAGAGCTTCAGGGTTTGTTCCGCTTTATCGCGATATTCCTCACGATGGGTGAGATAGAAGAGCCTGTCGAGGGTGAGGGCGGCTAAGGAGTTGGTGCCGGGGGTGGGGGAGTCCTGTATGGGCTTGTCGGCTTCTTCCAGCCCTACCGAACCCCGTTTGAAGTCGGCCAGATCGAAGAAACCACCTTCGATGTCGTCCCAGAAGTGCTCTATGGTGAAGTCCATCAGCTCTTGAGCAAGGGTGAGGTAGCGGGTTTCGGTGGTGGCTTCGTGGGCGTCGAGGAGGGCTCGGGCCATGTGGACCTGGTCGTCCAGGAGGCCTTCGACCTTAGCCACGCCGTCTACGAGGCTGTGGAAGAAGCCCCGACCGGGCTTGTAAGCCTCGTCTATGAGCCGGTCAATGGCCTTCAGGGCAGACTCTCGGCAACTTTCAAACCCGAGACCCTTGTAAGCCTCCAGGTGGGCCGAGGCCATCATGCCGTTCCAGCCGGAGTAGACGGTGGTGTCGACGTAGGGCTCGGGTCTAAGGGCACGGGCCTGGAGCAGGGTCTCTTTGGCGGCGGCGATGCGTTCGGTGACGTTATCCTCTTCGAGGTCAATGCGGCGGGCGATGATGTCGGGGGAGGCATCTACGAAGAGGACGTTCTTAGCGGGGTTGTGGTGCATTTCGCCGCGGGGCTCGACGTTGTAGTGGAGGGAGATGATGCGGGCGTCCTCGGGTGGGAGGGCCTGTTCAACCTCTTTAAGGGTCCATGTGAAATAGTCGCCGTCGTCATCGAGCCCGACGTCGGCGTCCTGGCTGGCATAGAAGCCGCCGCGGTCGGGGTCTGAGGCGACCTCTGAGACCCAAGCGACAATGCCCTCGGCGACCTCCCTGAACAGGGCCGAGCCCGTGGCCTGGTAAGCGTGGACATAGTTCCTGAGCAGCTCCGAGTTGTCGTAGGACATCTTCTCGAAGTGGGGGACTATCCAGCGTTCGTCTACGGAGTAGCGGTGGAAGCCGCCGCCGAGCTGATCGTAGACGCCGCCTAGGGCCATCTTGTCCAGGGTCTTGTTGATGATGATGTTCAACCAATCTTCGCCGGAGGCGTAGTGTCGGGAAAGGGCTAGCTCGATAGCGGAGGTGTGAGGGAATTTCGGGGCGCGGCCAAATCCGCCGTGGACTATGTCGAAGCCTTGGCCTATGGCCTCGAGGGCGGCGTCGATGGCGGCGTCTTGGAGCACGTGGCCGTCCTCCGCCTGCACGGTGAGCTTGCCGAGGTGCTCCTTAATCTTGCGGGCGTTTTCCAGGGCGGAGTTCCGGTCGTCCCTGTAGAGGTCGCTGATGCGGGCCAGGAGGGTCTTGTAGCCGGGCCTGCCGTGCATGTCGTTTTTGGGGAAGTAGGTGCCGCCGTAGAAGACCTGGCCCTTGTCGGTGAGGAAGGCGGTGAGGGGCCAGCCACCCTGGCCGGTGATGGCCCCGACAGCCCCCTGATAGCGGCGGTCGACCTCGGGCCTTTCGTCCCGGTCGACCTTAACGGCGATAAAACGGTCGTTGATGATGGCGGCGACTTCGGGGTCTTCGTAGCTCTCGCGGTCCATGACGTGGCACCAGTGGCACCAAACTGCGCCGATGTCGAGGAGAACGGGCTTATTCTGTCGGGCGGCGAGGAGGAAGGGTTCGTCGCCCCAGGGGTGCCAGTCGATGGGTTGGTGAGCGGCGCTTTTGAGGTAGGCGCTGGATTCGTGGGCGAGGCGATTGGTGGTCATTTCTTTCTAGTTGCTAATTTAGGCTGGTCTAGGAAGGGGTTCGATGACAATGTCCCCATCTTCTCGGGCCTCCAAAGTAACCCGGCTACCCCAAATCAAGTTCATACCGACCATTGCCGTTCCCTCGGATTCCACGACCAGAATATCCCGAGCTTTATCATGCCAGTTCACGGATCCTGCATAAGTATTCATCACGGATGTTCCTCCATCCGCGAGTCTAAACATGCGCTGCCCAACCGGCCTCAATCCAAGACTGCTCAGACTAGAGGAAGGAAGCGATAGGTCACCTGTAAATCCGGTGTCTAACACGGCTGCTATAGGTCTAGCCTGACCCATTTCATCCAGGATTTCGATACGAACCCTCGGGGCCCCGTCGGCGGTTACCCGACCTCTAATCATTGAAAGGAGACCGCCTGGAAAGCCAGACGTAGGGAGTCGGGTGGCCGACTCGGACGGCCCATGTCATGGCGTCGGGGTGACGGTCGAGAAGGCGTTTGGTGGCGTCGGCATCACGGATTCCGACCTCAAAGTCGCCGCTAAAGATGTCAATGACAACGAATTTTCCGTTTTCTTGGGGTTCGACCTGAGAGCGGATGCTTTGTTCGTAAAGGGATGCGCCGCGAGCGGAGAGGTCGGCGGGAATCGATTGCGACATACTGAAACTCATAGGGTTATGCTAACACGGCCAGGAAGGTCACCGCAGTGTTGCCTGTTAGGAACTTTGCCTTGGTTGATTCTTTGCAGTAGTTCACCCTCACCCTAACCCTCTCACGCCTGAGGCGCATCTTCGACCCGTCGAGGGAGAGGGGACCGGAGACCACGCCAGATTCCTCGCGGGGCATCGGAATGGTGGAGGTGCAGGGGTTGGATGTTGGGGAAGGAGGGGGAGGGTGGTATATTACGCGGAGAGGAGGGCACTCGATATGAGCAACCACAACAACCCCGCGGAGTTCAGGGCCGAGACGCGGTCGGGGGCGTTTGCGGGGGTCACGGCGGGCGTTGCGCCCGGTTATACGCAGGCGAACCTGGCAATCCTTCCGAAGGAGTACGCTTTCGACTTCCTGCTATTTTGCCAGCGGAACCGGAAGCCGTGTCCCCTGATCGAGGTGCTGGAGCCTGGACAGGTTGAGCCTCGGGTGTCGGCGCCGGGGGCGGACATACGCACGGACCTACCAGCCTACCGGGTGTACCGGGATGGGGTGCTGGAAGCCGAGGTGCCGGACATCGCAGAGTACTGGCGAGATGATATGGTGTCGTTCCTGCTGGGGTGCAGCTTCACGTTCGAGGAAGCGTTGATGCGGGCCCAGATCCCGATGCGCCACATCGAGCAGGGGTCCAACGTATCGATGTACGTGACGAACATGGAGACCCAGAGCGCGGGGGTGTTCTCGGGGCCGATGGTGGTGAGTATGAGGCCGGTAGCCCACTCGCAGGTTGTCAAGGCGGTGCAGGTGACTTCCCGGTACCCGGACGTGCATGGGGCGCCGGTGCATGTGGGGGAGCCGGGGTCTATCGGGATAAAGGACATTTCGAAGCCCGACTACGGAGACCCCGTGGAGTTCAAGGAGAACGAAACGCCGGTGTTCTGGGCGTGCGGAGTTACTCCACAGGCGGTGGCCGAGAAGTCTCGACCGTCGCTGATGATCACCCATGCTCCGGGCTACATGTTCGTGACGGACATACCGAACGAGACGACGGCAGCCTTGTAGAAAGTAAGTCTATGACTATAGAAGACATCATCCTGAGTCGAGACACACGCGGCGTTTCCCGCTTGAGACGCAAATTGCCACCCGATTTCTGCAATCGGGCGGCGGAGTACGTGCTGGAGTCGGAGGGGCCGGTGATCATACTCACGGGCTTCTACGTGAAGGGATCGTGGGAGACGGACGGACCTCCGGGGGCGGTGGCGATAGGTCGGGCGCTGGAAAAGCTGGGCAGGAAGGTGACCTACGTCACCGATGGAGCGGCGCCGATGCTGCGAAAGCTGGTGGGAGGGGCCAGGAAGAAGGTCCGGGAATTCGCAATTGCAGGCCACGAAATCAGCAAGCTGGAGTCAAGGAGCCTCCTGACGGAGTTGAAGCCGGGGCTAGCGATCTCGATAGAGCGGGCGGGAATGACGAGGGAGTCGAAGCTGTACCTGAACATGAGGGGCGTGGATATATCTGAGAATACGGCGAAGCTTGACTACCTGTTCCAGGCGGTGGACAGGACCGTGGCGATTGGAGACGGCGGCAACGAGATAGGAATGGGGTCGGTGTATGAGCACATTCCGAAGGTCTCGACGCTGGTCCCGGACCCGGCTGTAACGCCCGCCGAGCAGCTGATCATTGCCAGTGTTTCAAACTGGGGAGGGTATGGTCTGGTGGCATGTCTTTCTGCTCTAACGGGTAAAGATCTGCTTCCCACTGTCGATGAAGAGTTCAAGATGGTGAAGAAGTGGATAGACGCGGGAGGGGTGGACGGAATCTCGGGGGAGAAGGTGTACACGGTGGACAACATGGAGGCAGGGCACACTGCGGAAATACTGGCACGACTCAGCAGGGAGGTGTCGGCGGCGAGGGCGGCGGCGTGAAGATATGCTCCCTGCTCCCAAGCAGCACAGAGATAGTGTTCGCGTTGGGATTGGGGGACTCGCTGGTCGGGGTAACGCACGAATGCGACTATCCGGCGGAGACGGCAGGCATTGCCTCGGTGACGTCCAGCGTGGTGAACGGGGAGTCTATGAGCGGTAAGGATATCCACGACGCTATCACGGGGTTGGTCCACGGCGGGAGCAGCATTTACAACCTGGACCAGGAACTGCTGGACGAGGCAAGCCCTGATCTGATCCTGACCCAGGAACTGTGCGATGTTTGCGCCGTGTCCTATCACCAGGTGGAAGCAGCAGCATCAATGCTGCAGTGCGATACCCGGGTGGTATCACTGGAGCCGAGCTCCGTCGGTGAGATACTGGACACTATCAGGATAGTGGGGGAGATGGCGGGGGTCGAGGGTCGGGCGGAGGAGGTGATAGGCGGGCTGAGGGCTCGGGTGGAGAGGGTGGAGAGGATTGCTTCAGAGGCGCAAAGCAAGCCTTGGGTGCTGTGCATGGAGTGGCTGGACCCGGTGTTCATAGGCGGGCACTGGGTTCCGGAGATGGTGGCTATGGCGGGAGGGGAGGATGGGCTGGGCGTTGCAGGCAAACCATCTTTCCAGGTGGACTGGCCCCGGATTGCCGAATACAACCCCGACCTGATCGTGGTGATGCCCTGTGGGTTCAGCGCCGGTAGGGCGTTGGATGAGATGGAGAAGACGAACTTCCCCGATGAGTGGTACGGGCTGGATGCGGTGGGGAAGGGGGAGGTGTACGTGGTGGACGGGTCGTCGTACTTCAACAGGCCCGGGCCCCGGGTGGTTGACGGCCTAGAGATCCTGGCGCAGATTTTCCACCCGGAACTGTTCTCGGATGAAGGGACGAAGTTCGGGGGGATGGTGAAGGCGCCTTATCCGGTCCGGACTGCCAATTAGGGTGTCATGGTTTCCGAGGGAGATGCCATAGCCGAAGTCACCGCGGCGAATGAGCGGTTCTACCGGGCGTTTGAGAGCCTGGACATTGAGCAGATGGCCGGGGTGTGGGTGCAGGACGATACGGCGCAGGTGATACACCCTGGCTGGACGCTAAAGTCGGGGTGGGGGGAGGTGAGGGAGAGCTGGGCGGTGATTTTCAGGAACACGAGCTATATGGAGTTCAACCTGACGAGGGTGGAGGTGCTGGTGTCGGGGCCGTGGGCGCGGGTAACGTGCATGGAGAACCTACGAAGCGTGTCGGGCGGGCAGGAGAACATGGGGCTCGTGCAGGCCACCAACCTGTACACGCTACAGGGTGACCGGTGGCTGATGGTCCACCATCACGGGTCGCCGATATTCACCGAGTAAAGCCAGCTACTCTTCTATCCGGGCCAGGCGCCTGACCTTTTCCGCCGCGGCATCAAAGTCGTAGCCGAAGATAGTCATCATCTTCTGGGCCTGGGGCGAGCCTGCGCCGTGGTATTCGGTCATCAGGAAGTGGCTGGCATATTCGTCGGCAGCGATGTCACGCACGAAATTGTAGAGCCTCATGCGCTGGTCGGCGGTAGCCCTGTCGCCGCCCGAGAGGTACTTTCTAAAGGCGGAGTGAAGTTCGGGGTTGTTGTAGTCGGTTTCCCAGGGCTGGGTGGCGATGATTGCCCCGCCGATATCGATGAGGTGCTTGTACATGTCGCTTAGTTTGTCGGTAAACATGTACTTGGCGACGTTGGTTATAACGCCGTTGGGTATCGCCATGCCGTCGGACATGGTGCAGGTCATGGCGGCGGAAGTGACGAAGGCGTCCATGGCGCTGGCCAGCATGGCGAATTCGAAGAAGTGATCGCGGATGTGGGGGGCCTTTTCGACGCCGTTGTACTGGGCCAGCAGGTACGCTGCTCCCGCCAGCACTTCTGCGGTGTGCTTCATGCTGCAGAGGGCTGAATAGCGCAGCAGGAGACCCAGGCCCCGGGCAATGGGCTGAGAGAGCCAGTCTTCCCCGTTCTGGATCACCCTCTCCCATGGTACGAAAACGTCGTCGAACCAGACGAAACACTCGGCGCCCGGCTCGTCGTGGCTGACCGGGTACTCAAAGTCTGAGCCCACCATGCGTCGGGGCCTCATGAGCAGCTTCACGCCCTCGGTACCCGGGGAAACTATGCAGGTCACGGAGTAATCCGACTCGTCGGGTCTCATCTTCTTGGTGGGCATCACCACCAGTTCGTGCATGTAGGCGGCCCCCGTGATGTGGGCCTTCATGCCGCGAATGACGATGCCGTCGTCTCGTTCTTCCACCTTTCGGACGTATAGGTCGGGGTCGGACTGCTGGCCGGGGTGAAGGGAACGGTCGCCCTTGGTGTCGGACATGGCGATGGCCATGATGAGGTCTTCTTCGCGAAAGCGACGGTAGAAGTTATCGATGTTGGCCTTGTACATCGGGTTGGCTTCGGCGATTTCCTGGGAGACCATGAAGAGGGAAAGCATGGCATCGCTCAATGCGGGAGCCCCCCCATATCCCAGCTCTTCAGAGAGAGCCAGCGCCTTGGCCCGCCTGAGCAGGTCGTCGGCGGACCTGGGGGGTGTGAGGAAGAGGTCGACGGGTTCGCCGGTCTCGGGGTCGGGGGCGGTGAAGATATCTTTGACTGCGGGGTCGTGGAAGCGGGCGTATTGTCGGGAATATGAAAGGGCGCCGTGTCGGGTGACGGGATGGTCCATGACGTCGGTGATCTTCTCGCCGTCGGCGTAGATGACCCTGCCATCCCGGATGCTTTCGATGTAGTCCTGGGGTGTCTTGAAGGTCTTGGCCATTTGGTCATCTCCTTTGAGGGGAATGGGACTTTGTATTGACCCGCGGCGCCGACGGTTCCTATACTCGGCTGGTGCGACCCCTCAGCTACTCCCAGATATCAGCTTATCAGACCTGCGGCCTATTCTACAGGTTTCAGTACATCGACAAGCTGCCGACCAAACCCAAGTCCTATTTCAGTTTCGGGAATACGCTGCACCGTTGCGCGCAGTATTTCTTCAAGAGGGGACAGGGGCCACCAACGCTGGAGGAATTCCTGGAGTTTTACGATCGGACGTGGAGCTCGTGGGGGTATTTCAGCAAGAAGCGGGAGGCGTCGGACAAGCAGACGGGCAGGGAGATACTGACCCGGTTCTGGGAGCTGAACTCCAGGGCCTACCGGATGCCGCTGGCGACGGAGAAGTGGTTCACGGTGGACATAGGCGGGGTGCCGTTCAGGGGGTACATAGACCGGGTGGACATATCGCCGACCGGCGGCCTGAACATCCTGGACTACAAGAGTGGCAAGCGGGACATCACCACGAGCGAGGTGGAGGGGAGCCTCCAGTTGAGCATGTACCAGCTCGGGGCGCAGGGGACCTGGCTTCTGCCGGTGGAGAAGCTTTCGCTGTATCACCTTCGTTCCAACACTAACGTGGAGGTCGAGGCTCGGGACGAGTCGACGCTCAGGGAGGCGGAGGAGACAGTCACATCGGTCTCTCAATCGATAGCGAATGAAGAATTCGACCCCCGGCTGAACCCGTCCTGCCCGTGTGACTTTTCGGAGATGTGCCCGCTGTTCAACCCCTCGGCTGATCCGTCGGCTCCGAGACCCTGACTTTTTCACCTTTGAAGAGGGTCTGGGCGGCCAGAACCAGGGCCCCAAACTCGACGGGAAGAATGGACAGGGCGTCGTCAAGCGCCCTCCTGGAGTGGCGCAGGTAGAGGGAGGGTTCGTGGAAGAGGAGGTTGCCGTCGAGCAGGGCCACTTCCTTTGCAGTGCCTACTCCGGGTATAGCGTCCAACAACTGGGGAAGCAGGCTCTTTCTGAGGTCTTTCGAGTCGTCCTTGCCGAGAATGCCCAGAGCTGTGGTCAGCGCACTCATTGACAGGGCAGGGTCTACGTCTTTGTTCTGACCGGGAACGATGTTTCCCAAGGGTGTTTGCCGCAAGAGGCTTGCAGCCAGCCGGGGGCCGAGGAGTGAGGCCAGACCCCCTCCCAACCCCGATGTGCCTGCGGACTTGGCGAGGGAGTCGGCCCAGCGTCGGGCGGAGGGGCCGGAGAGGACGCCGACGTTTTCGGAAACGGCCATCTCAGCGACCTGCACGAAGGCCATGGCCAGGATGCGCCTTTGCAGGCCTTTGCCTATGAGGAGTCGGGGGAGGAACATATCAAGCGCTTCCGTGCTAGGAACAAATGGACTCGGCGGTGAGGGCGAGGACCCGGCTGCAGAGCTCCATCTCATCGATGTCGGAATAGTCGACACCGTAGGAGCCGCCGGAAGGGCCATAGATGGGTGCGGGGATGCCGGCGAGCCAGAGGTGGGCGTCGTCATCGCCGTAGCGGGCAGAGAGGGCTGACTCCGGCGGCCCGACCTGCCTGACCTCGTTGCCCGTGACCCGACGGTAGCTATCGGAGACGACTTTGACGATCTCCTCGTCCTCATCCATGTCCATGGGAGGGTGGTCCAGGATCCAGGTGTTGAACTTACGCTCGATGGGATGGACCAGTTCATATTCAAAGTCGGGGTCTTCGGCCTTCAGCCTGTCCAATGTGCCTTCGAAGTCGGCGCGGAGGGTGTCGGCGGTCATGCCGGGAACGGTGCTAACGGCGATAAAGGCGGTACAGAGGTCGGCGTTTCGGCTGACTGAGCGCATGTCGTATGACTCGCCGCGGCCGCCGATTATAGAGCCGATCTTGAGCCAGGGGAGGCCCTCTATCACCCAGGGGGCATGGGTTAGCTTGGTGGCATAAATTGCCTCGATGGCTTTCATCATCTTGGGAATGGCGTCGACGCCGTGGACATCGGCGCCGTGGGGGTGTCGGCCCTTGACGTGCAGGGAGAACTTGCTCATGCCGCCGTGCTTGGTGCAGACCTGATGAGCGCCATATGGCTCGGTGACGACGGCAACGTCGGTCTTGTAGCCGTTCTCGATGGCATGCAGGGTCCCGAGGCCCCCCTGGAGCTCGGCGAGGACGCACGCGACGACCACGTCGCCCTTGAGCTTCACGCCCGACTTTAAGATGGCGTCGGCGGCGTGGATCATGGAGGCGACGCCACTCTTCATGTTCCTGATGCCCGCGCCGTATAGCCGGTTGCCCTCTACCCAGGGGTCGTAGGGGTTTCGGGTCCAGCCTGAGGCGATGGGGTTACTGTCCAGGTGGCCGTTGAGCATGATGCTGCGCCCGCCACCCGAGCCCTTTACCACGCCGATGGCCTGGTACCAGCCGGGCTCTACCTCCTGAAGCTCGACCTCAAGGCCGCGGGACTTCATGTACTCGGCGGTCCAGCGGGCAGCGGGGGTCTCTTCGCCTATTTTGCTGGGTATGCGGATGAGGTCTTTCCCCAGCTCCACAAGCTCGTTCCGGTTGATCTCGCTGAGGATGGGGTGGGTGGCAGGGTCTTCAGGCATGGCTAGATGGCTCCCTCTTTCTCCAGGGCGTCGACCTCGTCGGCGGAGTAGTCGAGGAGGTCAGTCAGGATTTCGCGGTTGTGCTGGCCGAGGGTGGGGGCGGGGGCAAAAGACTCGGCCTCGGTTTCGGACATCTTGATGGGGTTGCCAGCGGCCTTGTACCGGCCGCTTACGGGGTGCTGCTGCTCGACGACCATTTTGCGGTGGATTATCTGAGGGTTGGATAGGGCCTCGGCGAAGTTGTTTACCTTGGCTGCCGGGACCTGGCCCTCGGAGAGCTCCTTGAGCCACTGCTCGACGGATTTCATGGAGAAGGCTCTTTGAATTATCTCCTCCAGCTCGGCCTTGTGCTCGTGGCGGAGGTTGGGGGAAGCGAAGCGGGGGTCGGAGGGGAGGTCGGCGAAGCCATCCATGCGGGAGATGATGTCGGCGAGGTTTTCGTAGAACTTCTGGGTCGGGCAGCTAATCTGAACGTAGGCGCCATCACTGGTGCCGAAAGCGCCGATGGGGACGTTGGTCTCGTGGCTGTTGCCCACGGGATTCGGGAGGTTGCCGGAGACCAGGAAGAGCTGTCCGACGTGGGCCTGCAGGGCGATCTGAACGTCCAAGAGGCTGATGCTTATCTCCTGGCCGACGCCCTTCTGCTCTCGGGAGTATAGGGCGGCGAGGATACCCTGGACAGCGTAGAGGCCGCCGCCAACATCACCCATGGGGTAGCCCATGAGGGCCGGGGGGCCGCCCTTGAATCCTGTCACGCTCATGGCGCCGCCCATGGCCTGGATCATGCCATCGAAGGCGGGGCCGTCTCTCAACGGCCCGGAGGTGCCGAAACCCGAGATCGAGCAGTAGATGATTCGGGGGTTTATCTCTTTCAGGGCCTCGTAGCCGAAGCCGAGCCGGTCCAGGACGCCGGGCCTGAAGTTCTCGTAGACCACGTCCGAGACCTTTACCAGGCCCTGGAAGATTTCCTTGCCCTTTTCGCTCTTCAGGTTGAGGGTCAGGCCCTTCTTGTTGCGGTTCATGCCGAGGAAGTAGGCGCTTTCGCCCTCCAGGTAGTAGGGCGGGAAGCGTCGGCTGGAATCCCCGACTCCGGGCTGCTCGATTTTCAGGACCTCGGCGCCGAGGTCTCCCAGGATCCGCGAGCCGAAGGGGCCCGCCAGGGCCTGGCTCATGTCCAGCACCCTGACCCCGGCGAGGGGCAGGCTGCTGCTGCCGTTGTTACCCATAGGCTTTTTCCTCCAGGGCTAATTTGCCCTTGGCCTCCTGCCAGAGCGCTTCAAGCTCCGCGAATCCCATCTCCGCCAGGTCGAGACTGCGCTCCTGGGAGAGTTCCTCCATGCGGGTGAAGCGTCTAATGAATTTCCGGTTCGACTTTCGGAGGGCCGCTTCCATGTCGAGGTCGAGCTTGCGACCCATGTTTACGAGGGTAGACAGGACATCGCCGAGCTCTTCTTCAAGTTCCTCGGGGGTGGAGGCTTGACGGAGTTCGGCGATCTCTTCGTCCAGCTTCTCCATAGCACCGTCCACGTCATCCCAGTCGAAGCCGGCGTTGGCAGCGCGGCGGTGGATGGACTGGCTGTGGGCGAGCGCGGGAAGGGCGCTCGGGACGCCGTCCAGGACGGACTTGCGGCCCTTCTCCTTGCGCTTGCGGACCTCCCAGCGGGCCTCGACGTCCTCGGCGGTGGCTGCGTCATCGTCGCCGAAGACGTGGGGGTGCCGGCTGACCAGCTTGTCGGAGAGCACAGATATCACATCGTCCACGCTGAAGAGGCCCTTGTCCTCGGCGATTCGCGAGTGGAGCATAACCTGGAGCAGGATGTCGCCGAGCTCCTCCTTGATCTTGGCGGGGTCGTCCTCATCGAAGGCTTCGAGGGCCTCGTAGCACTCCTCGACGAGGTGCTTGCCGAGGGACTGGTGGGTCTGCTTGCGGTCCCAGGGACAGCCGCCGGGGGCGCGCAGGGTCGCGACAATCTGAGTGAGGGCGTCGAAGTTGGAATGGTCTTGGTTGAGGGGCATGGGGCTCCTCCCCCGCCTAGAGGGGCCGAGGGCGATTATACCGGCCAGCCCGACTCCTTGACAACAAAATCAGCCGATACCTACCATCCACGTAATGACACCCAACACCCCCGCCCTTCGCATCGCCCTGCGTGTAGCAACCGCCCTCGCGATAGTCGCCATTGCCATACTGCTGGTGACCAGCAGCCTCCGCTTTGCCATCAACGCCGGGGGGCTGTACGAGTACGGGTTCGACCGGTACGACATCAGCCTGCGCACGGGGATAGTGCGGGAGGAGCTGTCGAGGCTCGGGGGGGAGATACGGGACTACTTCAACGACGACGCCGAGCTAATCGACATAGACGCCGTCATCTACGGAGAGCTAGTGCCTCTGTTCACCGAGCGGGAGATCATCCACATGAAGGACGTGAAGGGGCTGATCCAGGGCGTCTACATGTTCCAGTGGATTACGCTGGGGTACCTATTAGCGGCGGTGGCGGCCTATGCCTGGCTGAGGCGCAAGGAGGCGGTAGGAGGAGTTGTTAGGGTGGGGTTCTGGGGAGGGGTGGCGACACTGCTGATTATAGGGGCGCTGGGGATAGGGTCGGTAGTCGGGTTTGAGTCGCTGTTTCTGGCATTTCACCAGTTGAGTTTCGCAAACGACTTCTGGCGGCTGAATCCCAGGATTCACAACCTAATCGCGATGTTCCCCGAGCCCTTCTTCCGGGACGCGACGCTATTCGTGGCGCTGATGGCGATTGGGCAGGCGCTGCTGCTGGTGAGCGTGGGGCTCGGGTGGAGGATGAGCCGTCGGGTGGGGGTGGAGAGGGGGAGTCGGGCCGGCTAGTGGGCGCAGCCGCATCCGGCAGGGCCGCAGCCTCCGCAGCCAACGCCTGCTCCGGCCATGGGGAGGGAAGCGCCAGCTTCGGTGGAGGTGAAGGAGGCAAAGACGGAGAGCACTCTCTGGGCGCCGTTATTACAGGCACGGCAGACGGCGGGCTCGTCGGCCTCACTCATGGGTCGGAGCATGTCGAACTGGTGGCCGCAATCGGAGCAGCGGTATTCGTAGAGGGGCATAACGGGGGAATACTAGTCAGCAGGTCGAGATTCTGTCAAGATTACCGTCCGGAGAGTAGCTAACACATGCAGAAGTCGACCAAAACCCCCTGGATGCCCGCCGACGAATATGGTCGGAGTCTTCCTCCGCTTTCACTCAATTTACTGGTCCGCAGACCGGCTCGCTCGGTTGAGTTCTACGAGGAAGTGCTTCAGGCGGAAGTTGTGTACTGGGACGAAGACTTTGCGGCGCTGAAGATCGGCGGGGTGGACTTCATGCTGCATGCCGACCACACATACGAAGAGCACCCGTGGGTCGACCCCCTGGCGTCGGGGGTGATGAGGGGGGTGGGGGCGGAATTGAGGGCGCTGGGCCTGGACCCGGACGAGGTCGAGGCACGGGCGAGGGGGGCTCGGGCGACGATAGTTGAAGAGGCGAAGGACAAGCCCCACGGGTGGCGGGAGACCATGATCGCAGACCCGGACGGTTACGTGTGGGCCGTCGGGGTGAAAATACCATAGACCCGAACCAGGACTAACATGACAGACTCCGAGAAAAACCCACCCGATATGCCAGCCGCGACGTTCGTCCGTGCGGCGATAGTGTCGGCTAGGCCGCACGTGCTGTTAATTCACGGGGCTGCGAACTCAGGGGCGGCGTGGAAATTCTTCCAAAAGGCCCTGGCGCGGACGGGGTGGAGCAATCATGCCATAGACCTGCGGGGGCATGGGAAGAGCGGGGGCTCGGTGGACGGGGCGACGATGGACGACTACGTGTCGGACGTGGCGAGGGTGGCGGATGAGCTGCCGAGCAAGCCGGTGGTGATGGGGTGGAGCATGGGTGGCCTGGTAGCGCTGAAGTTCGCGGCGGAAGGTCGGGCGAGGGCGTGCGTGGCCCTTTCCCCGACACCACCAACCAGGGAGCGGAACGAAAGTGTGCGAATCCGGGGAGGCGTTTACGGGTCGGAGGTGTACGGGATAAAGACCATGGACCCTGCCAAGCAACCGGCGATGCCCGACCTGGACGAGGAGGAGCGGGGGGTGGCGCTGGGGTCGCTGTCACAGGAGTCCCGTACTGCGAGGGATGAGCGGAAGGCGGGAGTCGTCATAGAGTCGATGCCGTGCCCCTTGCTGGTAATAGCTGGAAGCGATGACCGGGTGTTCCCGAAGTCGCTGTACGAGGGGATGGGGCTGGGGGAGGAGTTGAGAGAGGCGGAGGGAGCATCGCACTGGGGCCTGGTGCTGAACCGACGGGTCCTTCCGGGGCTGGCGAGGGGGGTGGGTCAGTGGCTGGATGGGGTGGTGGGGAAGTAGGGCTTTAGATCCCGGTTTCGGGTGTAATTTCTTCGAGGACTGTCTTGACCTGGCCGAGGAAGGTGAGGGCCTGGTGGCCGTCGAGGGGGCGGTGGTCGAAGGAGAGGCAGAGGTTCATCATTGAGCGGATGGCGATGGCGTTGTCGGCGACTACCACAGGGCGATTGACTATGGCCTCGGTGGTCATGATGGCGGCCTGAGGAGGGTTGATGAGGGGCATGCTCAGGATGGAGCCCAGGGCCCCGGTGTTGTTGACGGTGAAGGTTCCGCCCTGGACGTCCTGAGGGCTAAGTTTGTCATCCCGGGCCTTTTCGATGAGGGTATTGGCTTGTTGGGCGAGGTCCGGGATGGACAGGGTGTCGGCGTTGCGGAGGACGGGGACGATGAGGCCCTTGTCCCGGGCCACGGCTATGCCCAGGTTGATCTCGTCCTTCAGGACTATCCTGTCGTTCTGCCATGAGGAGTTGATCTCGGGGGAAGAGCGGAGGGCACGGGCTACGGCCTGGAGGACGAAGGGAAGGTAGGTGAGGTTGACACCCTCCCGTTGCTGGAAAGCTTCCTTTTGCGCCTTCACAGTGGCCACGAGCCCTGAAACATCTACCTCCATCATCGTCCAGACGTGAGGTATGTCGTGGGCGTTCTGGGTCATTCTCTGGGCGATGGCACGGCGCACGGGATCAACACGGCCATCTGAAGATTCGGTGGCCGGTCTGGTGACACGGGCCTCGGCGGCCTGCAGGACATCTGCCTTGGTGATGCGGCCCCCGGCGCCCGTGCCTCTAATCAAAGACAGGTCTATGCCGTGTTCCTCGGCGAGCCTCTTCACCAAGGGAGAGTGTCGGGCGGTACGGCCGTTTGGACTTGGGGCAGGGGTTTCGGTCGAGGCAGGCTCGGGTGCTGCAATGGGATTGGGGGACTCTAGCGGTACATCGGAATGGATGATGGCGATGGGGGCGTCGATAGTTACGGTGTCGCCCTCGGCGACGAGGAGTTCGCCCATGATGCCGGTGGCAGGGGAAGGGAGTTCAAGGGTGACCTTGTCGGTGACGATCTCGGCGATGGACTCGTAGCGTTCAACAGGATCGCCGGGCTGCTTGAGCCACTTGGCGATAGTGCCTTCGACGATGGTCTCGGCGACCTCGGGCATGGTGACTGTTACGGGCAAGTCGGGTTCCTTCCGGTATCAGGGCCGGGGTAAGGGGGGGACGTTCAATAGGCTGCGAGTTTGCGTAGTGCATCGGCGATCTTGGCGGGATTGGGGAGGGCCTCGAATTCCATAGCGGGGTGGAAGGGCATGGAGGGGATGTCGGGGGAGGCGACTCGCATGACGGGGCCGTCCAAGTATTCAAACGCCTCGGAGGCGAGGATGGCTGAGAGTTCGGCGCCGTAGCCGAGGGTGAGGTTGTCTTCGTAGACGATGAGGGCCTTGCTGGTCTTTTTCACCGAGTCCAGGATGGTCTCCTTGTCCAGTGGGAGAAGGGACCTGAGGTCGATGACCTCGACACTGACACCTTCCCCATCTAGTTCTTCCGCGGCCTCCAGGGAGAAGTGGAGCATCAGGCCGTAGGTGAGGATGGTGATGTCAGAGCCCTCGCGCTTGATGTCGGCCTGGCCGATGGGGAGGGTGTAGTCTTCGTCGGGAACCTCGCCCTTGATGAGCCGGTAAGTGCGCTTATGTTCGAGGAACATGACGGGGTCGGGGTCCCGGATACTGGACTTGAGCAGGCCCTTGGCATCGTAGGGGGTGCTCGGGGCGACTACCTTGAGGCCGGGAATGTGGGCAAGCTGGACTTCAATGCTCTGGGAGTGGTAGAGGCCACCGTGTATTCCTGCGCCGTAGGGGGTGCGCATTACCATGGGGACGCTGAACTCGCCGTTGGAGCGGTAGCGGAACTTGGCGGCTTCGTTGACGATCTGGTCGTAGGCGGGGAACATGAAGTCGGCGAACTGGATCTCGGCGATGGGGCGCATGCCGTTGACGGCCATGCCGATGGCGATGCCGACGATGGAGGTCTCTGCGAGGGGGGTGTCTATTATCTGGCGCTCGCCGAACCGGGACAGGAATCCCTCCGTGGCGCGGAAGGCGCCTCCCATGTTGCCCACGTCCTCACCCATGATGACGACACTGTCGTCGCGCTCAAGCTCCTCGGCGAGGCCGTCTTTTATGGCTTCGAGTACAGTCTTCTCGGCCACCCTACACCTCCTCCGTAGAATAGATGCGGGTGTAGGCACTATCGGGGGTGGGGTCGGGGCTGGCCTCTGCTGCATCTACGGCATCGTCAAGGGCGTTTATGACGTCTTGTTCTATCTGCGAGGCACGGGCTTCATCGAGAACGGAGATGTTGATGAGGAGGTCCCTGTAGCGGGCGACGGGGTCGGCCTCGCGTTCGGCGGCGAGTTCCTCGGGGGTGCGGTAACGGCGGTGGTCGTCGTTGCTACTGTGGGAGCTGAAGCGGTGGACTTTGGCCTCTATTAGGGTCGGGCCTTCGCCGCGGAGGGCGCGGTCCCTAGCCTTCCTCGTGGCCCGGACGACGTCGAGGACGTTCATACCGTCGACGGAGACGCCGGGCATGCCGTAACCCTCGGCCTTCTTGGATATGTCCTGGACGACCATCTGCTTGTCCTGGGGCACGGATATGGCCCAGCCGTTGTTTTCGCAGAAGAAGACGACAGGCAGCTTGTGAACGGCGGCGAAGTTCATGGCTTCGTGGAAATCGCCCTTGCTGGTGGCCCCGTCGCCGAAGTAGGTGATGGAGGCCACATCCTCGCCTCGGTATTTTGATGCGAAGGCAGTCCCGACTCCGTGCAGGATCTGGGTCGCAACACAGCTGGAGCCGCTGACGATGTTGCGCTCCCTGCTGCTGTAGTGACCCGGGAGCTGCCTGCCGCCGCTGTAGGGGTCGGCGGACTTGCCGAGGGCGTGGAGGACCATGTCTATGGGCTCGGAGCCGAGGGCGAGGGCCACGCCGAGGTCTCGGTAGTAAGGAACGAAGATGTCGGAGCCGGGCCTCATGCCGTAGACGCTGCCCACTTGCGCAGCCTCATGGCCTTCGCAGGAGACGAGGAAGTAGACCTTGCCCTGCCGGCCCAGTAGCCACAACCGCTCCGAGACGGCGCGCGCGGTGAACATATCACGGTAGATGGCGATTAGATCAGTGGAACTGAGTCCGAGATCGGTCGGGGAGACCCGAACATCTGCGGTTACACGAGCCACAACCATTCCTCCCCTGAAGTGTGCATCGGATCCTGTTACCAGCGTAGCATTGGGGGGCGGGGAGAGTCAATTGGGAGGGGAGCACAAGACAGGGGCATAATTGTCTTGTTGTCAAGTTTCTGCTGGACTAGAGGGTAGGGAGTAAAGGTCCTACGGTGGGTGTTCGTCGCCGAGCCAGTATTTCCACCAAACGCGACGATTGTCTGCGGCCCATCCTGTTCGAGCCACTTGAAAGCTCGGGACACGCAATGTATGTCCGCGGTCGCCGAACTGGATGACCTTCCAACGCTCAAAGTCAGAAGGTGTGCCAATGCCGCACGTATTGCAAATTGCAACATCACCCCCGGGCGCCTCACCAACGTGGCGATGATGAGGCGCCAAAGATGGTGGTGGGGCATGCAAACCAGGGGGTAACGCAGGCGGATCCGGGGCCATCCACAGGTGCTGAGCTGGCTCACTGGCTAGTTCCCACAGCTCTGTTAACTCGGGCCAGCCACCCTTTGGAAACATGCGTTTGTGATTGGCTCTGTCACGGCCGTTTTGTGCAGCCGCACCTTCATAAAGATGACCGGGTTGGACACAATAGGGGCGATTGCACATATGAAGGATGTCGCCTCTAATGTCGGTAATGTCGATTTCACGCGACAGCGCATACGTTAGGCGATGCACTTTAACTCGTTTGTTAGGCAGACTGATAAGTCCGTAGCCTTCGCCACCTATCTTCCATCGCCATATTAGGCACATAGCCCCTAGGCCGATGTAATGAGTTAGATTGGGCGGTGTCTCGACGGCGACACAATCTTGTCCCAGGGTAAAGGGACCCGTAGGGCGTCTTTTGCTCCAGAGTGAAGGATGTAGGCCACCTCGCCAAAGCAGAAATTCGTGGTTGTCATTCCAGTCGGTTCGCATTGCCCGTATGTTGTTTCGAGCCGTCTCTCCTAGTGCAAAACGTTAGGTTTGAGTATAAGTAACTTTTGACTGCCGTGCCTTCAAGCAGACGTAATCATAATCGTGTAGCTCGCTCAAGCCCAAATTGCCCCTCCACCCCAAATAAGCTATCCTTTACAACTGCTGTGATCGAGACCCTTATCCCCCACTTTACGACACTTTACAACTACCGTAATTCAACGCGGAGGAAACCATGAAGGCAGTAATGTTCGAAGAGCACGGCGAGGTGGATGTTCTCCAGTACAAGGACATCCCGGACCCGAAGGTCGGGCCGAATGACGTGATCTTCAAGGTCAAGGCGGCGGGCTGCAACTACAACGACATCTGGGCCCGACGGGGCCTGCCTGGCATGGAGATCATCCTTCCGCACGTGTCGGGTTCCGACGCCTCCGGGGTGGTGGAGGAGGTCGGGAGCGAGGTGAAGGGCCTGAAGCCCGGTGACGACGTGATGGTGCACCCGGGCATTAGCTGCCGCACCTGCGAGATGTGCACCAGCGGGCAGGAGTTCTTCTGCCGGTATTACAGGATCTGGGGATTTCAAACCGGGCCCCTGGACGGCGCAGATGCAGAGTACGCCAAGCTGGACCAGACGAACCTGATTCCCAAACCCGCCAACATCTCCTACCAGGAGGCGGCGACCCTGCCCCTGATCCTGATGACGGTGTGGCGCATGCTGGTGAGCCGGTGCCGGATCCAGACCGGCGACTTCGTGCTGATCTGGGGTGGGGCGGGAGGTCTCGGGTCCATGGCGATACAGGTCTGCAACCTGTATGGTGCGAAGGGGATTGCGGTGGTCGGGTCTGACGAGAAGGCTGAGTATGCGAAGGGTCTCGGGGCTTATGCGACCATCAACCGGAAGACCCAGAAGATCCGGGACGAGGTGCGGACCATCACCAACAGGCGGATGGCAGACATAGTCTTCGAGCACACTGGGGAGGAGACCTGGAAGGACAGCGTGTTGTCGTTGAAGCGGGGAGGCAGCCTGGTGACCTGTGGCGCAACCAGCGGGTTCATGGGCCCGACCGACATCCGCCACCTGTGGATGAAGCAGATGAACTTCTACGGATCCCACATGGGGTCCAAGGGCGAGTTTCTGCAGGCGATGAAGTTCGTGGAGAGCGGCGAGATCAAGCCCCTGCCGAGCCAGGCCGTGCCCCTGAAGGACGCCGCCGTCGCCCAAAAGACCATCGAGGATGGCGACGTCATGGGTAAGATGGTCCTCATCCCCGACAATGCCTAAGTCCGACACCCTGCTGGTCCGCAGCGCCCTGTTCGTGCCCGCAATCAGGGAGCGGTTCATCGAAAAGGCCCCGGACGCGGGCGCCGACATGGTCTGCCTGGACCTGGAAGACTCGGTAGCGCTGGCTGAGAAGCCGAAGGGCCGGGAGATGGCCCGGGACGCAATGCCCCGGATGAGGCGCACGGGCTACCTGATGGCCGTGCGGGTGAACTCCCTGCAGTCTGGGTTCATCGAAGAAGACCTGGACGCGGTTGTCATCCCCGACCTGCAAGCCATTGGTCTACCCAAGGCGGACGACCCGGAGATCATCAAGCGGGTCGACCACTACCTGACAATCCTCGAAAAGATCCGGGGAATACCCGTCGGGCAGGTGCAGATATTTCCGTGGATCGAGACGGCGCAGGGGCTGATCAATGCGCATGCATTGTGCACGGCCTCGGAGCGGGTGATGGCGGCCTCGGTCGGGGGGGAAGACCTGACATCCGACATGGGGATGGAGAGGACGCGGGAGGGTCGGGAGCTTGAGTACGCTAGGAACCTGGTAGCGACGGCCTGCACTGCTGCGGGCGTCATGCCCCTGGACACGGTGTTTGCCGACTTCCGGGACACGGAGGGCTTCGAGGCAGACACGCTGCACGGGAAGTCGATAGGATTCAAGGGCCGATACTGCATTCACCCATCGCAGGTGGCGGCGGTGAACCGGATATATCGTCCCTCGGAGCCGGAGATCGAGAACGCCCGCAACGTGGTGGAGGCATACGAGGAGGGGACGAGGCAGGGGCTGGGGGCTGTGAACATGGGCGGAGTGATGGTAGACAAGCCGGTGTACGACCGGGCGGTGTCGCTGCTGGGGAGGCTGCGGTTGATAGAGGAGAAGGGCGGGTAGGGGCCAAGCCCACTTGGCGAAAAGGCGTTACGCGGACCACTCCCGCTCGACCCTTCCCTTCGACTTCGCTCAGGATAAACTCTTCCGCTCAGGGTGAGCGCCCCCCAGGAAGGATGCGCTAGGACCTCCGAGGTTTGCCCCCCGACTTGATCTTGGCCCAGGTGTCGCGCAGGGTGACGGTGCGGTTAAAGACCGGGGCGCCTGGTAATGAGTCGGGGTCTGCGGCGAAGTAGCCTAGGCGCTCGAACTGGAAACGGTCGCCGGGTTTGGCGTCGGCGAGGGAAGGTTCAAGCCTGGCGTTGGTGATGACGTGGAGAGAATCGGGGTTGAGGGTGGAGAGGAAGTCGGGCTCTTCTTCGGGGCGTTCGGAGGTGAAGAGGTGCTCGTAGAGTCGGACTTCGGCGTTGACGGCGTGGGCCGCCGAGACCCAGTGGATTGTGCTCTTCACCTTGCGCCCGTCGGGGGACTGGCCGCCCCGGGTGGCGGGATCGTAGGTGCAACGCAGCTCTATGATTTCGCCAGCGTCGTTCTTTATCACCTTTTTGCAAGTGATGAAATATCCGTAGCGAAGGCGGACCTCGCGACCGGGGGCGAGTCGGAAGAATTTACGGGGCGGGTCTTCCATGAAATCATCGCGTTCGATGTAGAGTTCACGGGAGAAGGGTAGCTGCCGGACCCCGGCGCCCGGGTCTTCGGGGTTGTTGACGGCGTCGAGATGCTCGACCTGGTCCTCCGGGTAGTTTTCGATGACTGCCTTGAGGGGTTTAAGGACACCCAGCACCCGATATGAGGTGGCGTTCAGGTGGTCACGGATGGCGTGTTCCAGGAGGGAGATTTCGATGACGTTCTGCCGCTTGGCGACGCCGACCAGATCGCAGAACTTTCGGATGGACTCTGGGGTGTAGCCGCGGCGCCGGAGGCCGGCGAGTGTTGGCATGCGGGGGTCGTCCCAGCCGAGGACGTGGCCCTCGTTAACCAGCTGGGCGAGCTTGCGCTTGCTCATCACAGTGTGGCTCAGGCTGAGCCGGGCGAACTCTATCTGCTGGGGGTGGTAGACGTCCAGGGCGTCGAGGATCCAGTCGTAGAGGGGTCGGTGGTCTTCGTACTCCATGGTACAGATGGAGTGGGTGACGCCCTCAATGGAGTCGGACTGGCCGTGGGCGAAGTCGTACATGGGGTAGACGACCCACTTGTCTCCGGTGCGGTGGTGTGGGGTCTTGAGGACGCGGTAGAGGACCGGGTCCCGCATGTTGATGTTGCCGGAGGACATGTCGATGCGGGCGCGGAGGACCTGCTGGCCTTCGTCGACCTCACCGTTCTTCATGGCCTGGAAGAGGGCAAGGTTTTCTTCGATGGAGCGGTTGCGGTAAGGGCTTTCGACGCCGGGCTCGGTTAGGGTGCCGCGATACTGGCGGATCTGCTCCTGGTCGAGGTCGTCGACGTAGGCTTTGCCCTTTTGAATGAGGTCAATGGCAAAATCGTAGAGCTTGTCGAAGTGGTCTGACGCGAAGTAGAGGTGCTCGCCCCATTCCCAGCCGAGCCATCGGACGTCTTCGAGGATGCCGTCGACGAACTCCTCTTCCTCCTTGGCGGGGTTGGTGTCGTCGAAGCGCATGTGGCAGCGGCCTCCGTATTCCTGGGCGAGGCCGAAGTTGAGGCACATTGATTTGGCGTGGCCAATGTGGAGGTAGCCATTGGGCTCGGGGGGGAAACGGGTGATTACCTGGCCGCCGAAGCGGCCGGAGGCGTTGTCGGCCTCTACGGCGGAGCGTACGAAGTCGAGGGAGGGTTTGGTGTCAGTCATGGTGGTGTCGGGCGATTTGATGCCGACACATTATAGTCGGGTGGGGGATTGATTGAAGGTTGATTGAACTCGCAGCTGTTTTGATTGAACGACGCCTAGAGGGATTTCCGGGGATTTCGCGTGGCGCGGGGGGCGAGGGGGAGGAGCCGGTGTTTGATTGTTTTGCGTTTTCAGGCACGACTTTGATTGTTTAAGGGACGGGGAGGGAACCATCACCCCGCATTCCAAACCGGGGAGGGGATACCCCTCGCCCCACAGAAGAACCCTCACCCCCTTGATCCCCCTCTCCCCCTCGAGGGACTCGGGGCAGGCTCTTAGGGCCCTTAAGGAAGAGGGGGAAGAAAAAACAGAGGCAAGCGCCTGCACCATGGCGCAGGCGCTTGCCTCTAGTTTGGTACTGGGGGGGAAGGGAGGAGATGGGGGTGTTCGGTTGTGGGGTCTGGGTTTGCATTCTGGCTGTTGAGTTTTGGGTCGGCGATGGAAGGTCCGGGACTCTCACGCAGGATCTCTTTGGCACCTACGCCGACGCTTGTGGCATCGGCGGCTGTCCTGCCTTTCCCTTCACGCATGCCTTGGGAGACTTGCCGTTGTCGAGGGCGTCTCTGCGCGGGGACTTCTGTTCTCCGTATCAGCGCTCGACCGCTGAGCGGGACAGCATTCGACTCGAAGCCGCCGTGGGCGGATGGAGCCGCATAAGGGCGCTAAAGCCCTGCATAACGAGTCAGAAGACTCGCGGAATTCCTCGACGAGGGTAAAGTCGGCGAGGCGTATACGCCCGGGTAAGGGGCGTCGTTATAGAGAGGCCTGATGCCGCATAGAGTCGATGGACCCTCCATCGCCTGGAAACCAGGGAAGGGGCACGGGACCCGGTGGGGTGAGGAGATGGCGCTTTTCGCTTGTGCCGCAACCTGCCCGTCTCGCGAGGGGGCGATTGGCCGGTCGCCCCTACAAGAGAGGGGAGAGGTATTGGGATGGGCTAGGGCGTTGAGTCCTCGGGGGCGGGTCTCGGGGCTTCCCTGGGTTCTTGGTTCCTCCTTAGATCACTGAATATTAGTTCGAACTGCGAAACAGTTTAGCACGGGTGTAATAGAAGTCAAGGGCTTTTGGCACGGGTTTTGGGGGGAATACCCCCCAACCCCCCAGGGGAACCCTCACCCCCTTTATCCCCCTCTCCCCCTCGAGGGACTCGGGGCAGGCTCTCAGGGCCACTAAGAGGGCTTTGCATGACTGGTCTCTTGGCATTCGAATCACCCTCCCCCTCTCCCTCGATGGGAGAGGGGATTGGACACCTCCCCCCGACACCTTGGAGAGGGTTGTATAAGGGTCCCATTAAGGGAGAGGGGGAGAGAAGAGCAGAGGCCCACGTGGGTGCGCTGCACCCACGTGGGCCTCTAGTTCAGCACTGGGGGGAGGGGGCTGCCCTCTCTACTATGACTATTGCCAGAGGTCGGGGTCGGGTCGTTTGGTGAGGCCGAGGCCAAGATAGCCATACCAGATTACGAGCAGCACGTAGAAGCTCCGAGCCAAGGTGATGAAGGTGTCATGGGCGTCGTTGCTGAGTATGGCAATCATGAAGAAGACCATTACCGCCAGGCTAACGAGGGAAGCCAGGAGGGAGATTATCCGGTTGAAATCGTCTCTCGTGGAGAGGCCCAAGGCGAAGATGAAACCGCCAAAGCCCACGGCGATTCCACCGGCGTAGAAGATGGCAAAGCCGACGTTCAAGACGGGGATGCCTTCCGTAACCTGGGCAGCGGTCTGGGCGTCGGCGAGGATGAAGTCCACACCGGCGGACAGGATCCACCCGGTCAGCCCGACTAGGAGGATGAAGAAGCCCATCTGGACCAACCCCTTGCCGTTGCCCTTCAAGGTGACGTTCCTCATCAGCGCATAGAGCCCCGACAGGATCAGGGCGATGCCAAGGATTATCCCCATGTTGGTTATGTTGGTCAGTACGGCGTTGCCACTCTTGGCGTCTATGGTGCCGGCAGCGTCCGAGACGTCGGCGCTGTCGATGATCAGTCCACCCGGTTCCACCAGGAAGAATACGAAAGCGATTAACGGACCAAATATGAGGGACAGGCCCGCCAACCGATTGACGGCAATTGTGCCCATGTTCAGACCTCCTTCAGGTTGTGTCTTGAGAAGGACCATTGGATCCGGTCGCTGATAGCATATACCCGGGGGCAAGGGGGGTGGCTCTGGTTTGGTCGTGGGGTTGAGATATTGAGGTCGGGGGGGGGAGGGGGGCGGCATGAAAGAGCAATATGCTAGTAGCTGCATAGCCTACTAAGCGTTCGCGGGATCTGGATGTAGTTCAATCTTACGATGGACTTGAAGAAACGATTCGCCGACCTCATCGGCCAGACGTTCGACAATTGATGAGTGGACAAAATCATCGAGGGTTGGGTCCACCATGAGCAAGGCGATAGTTATGTTCAGGAGTGAGACCGCAGTGGAGTGCCCGGGATCCGCCAAACCGAAATTGCTTGGCCCTACTAGCAGAATGTTGTCAGACTCTTTCCTAAGCCCAAGCCGAAAATAGATGCCGTGTGCATTAGGATGAACATTGCCACTCGCCAATCTGTAGTAGGGACGCCAATGGTCTGACTTGACGAATAATTCGATGTCCGACAACTTAGGATCTTTTTTCTTCAAAACGGATTCAGCCCAGCCGTAATCCTTTCCAAATTGCTTACCAAAACGGGCTATCAGTTCGTCGTGTTCCGCCTTTAGCCCTTCGAAATCCGATTCGGGCAGCGGCACTTCATTTGTCCGGTCTGCATAGTCGCGCAGAGCGCACGCGATTCTGTATCTTTGAATTGCATCGTGCAGCAGATAACGTTGAGCTAATTCCTCGCCACCCTGCCTTAGGAAGTGCCCGACAACGGCAATCTCATGTAATGAACGCCATCTGGCGTTAGCATCGTCCGCATATCCAAATCGCAGAAGAATGAGTATTGCAGAGGATGTCTGGCAAGCTTTTGCATGAAGTCTGGTGAGAGCTTCTACCGTAGCTCCGCTATTGATAGGGTTGCTATTTCGGAGCCTGCGGTTGCAATCTTCACCGGCTTCTCTAGAGACCGCAATGAAGAGCTCCAATAGGTCAAGAGGTTCTTTCCAAAGCGCGATATGCCTATTCTCGAACCTCGCTTGTTCCCGTCGGTTGGCCTTCAATGTCGCCTTGTAGCTCTTTTTGATCCTTCCCAACATCGCATCAGCAGTCTCTTCTGCTAACTCGGGAATCATTTCGGTAACCGCAACCTGTAGATCAGTTGGATCAAGGAATGCGTCATTTGCTGACAGCATTTCCTCTAAAGTCGATTCGAATAATTCGTGTAGTGAATTCATCGGAGTACCGTTAGTATGATTATACCGTCGAGTCATCTTGTGAATTCATCATTTGTAGCCTTCCAATCATCCTTAAGTGCTGAGTTAAGAGAGACATACGGCACACGTTAAAGATTTACCACCCTTCTGGTTCAGAAGTGTACGTAACATTTGAAGGAGATAGGGAATCTTGCCAGCCGCACGGATTCGCCGGTGGACCTCACCCATATGGACGATTGCGAACTAAGTCAACGATCAGGCAGGCAAGGCCCAGAGCCCAGGAACTTGCCTGCTATGTAGGTTTTTCTGTCATTAGACGGAGGCTAAGGGAGGGATATTTCCATGGAGATAGGGGAGAGGCTGTATGTTGTCGAGAGGGGGGAGTGGCGGAGGTGGCTGGAGGCTAATTTCGAGTCGGCGGGGGAGATTTGGCTGGTCTATCCGAACAAGGGGTCGGGGGAGCCTCGCATCCTGTACAACGATGCGGTGGAGGAGGCCCTGTGCTTCGGGTGGATAGACAGCATCATCAAGAAGCTGGACCCCCTGCGGGCGGTGTAGCGCTTCTCGCCTCGGAAACCCAGGAGTGGCTACTCGCAGCAGAACAAGGAGAGGCTTCGCTGGCTGGCGGAGGAGGGCCTGCTGCATCCCTCGGTGTGGGAGTCGGTGGAGGAGGTACTGAAGGAGGAGTTCGTGTTTCCCCCGGATATCCTGGAGGCGATCCGGTCGAATGAGGAGGCGTGGGAGTATTTCCAGGGCTGCTCGCAGGCTTACCAGCGGATCCGGGTGGCATACATAGACGGGGCACGGGCCCGGCCGGAGGTGTTCGCGAGTCGGCTGGAGAACCTGATAAGGGCGAGCGAGAAGGGGAGGCAGATAGGGTACGGGGGGATTGATAAGTATTTCTAGGGGTGGGGGAAGGGAACCCTCACCCCCTGTATCCCCCTCTCCCTTAGGGCCTTTAAGGGAGAGGGGGAAGAAAAAACAGAGGCATGCACCTGCGCCATGGCGCAGGTGCATGCCTCTAGTTTGGTACTGAGGGGGAGGCTCCCCGCCCCACAGGGGAACCCTCACACCCTGTATCCCCCTCTCCCTTAGGGCCTCTAAGGGAGAGGGGGAGATAAGAACAGAGTCAGACCCCATGTGCTAAGGCACATGGGGTCTGACTCTAGTTCAGTACTGGGGGGGGCGAGGAGGTGGCGGCCAGCGGCGTAACCCCACCCCCGGCCCATCGTTAGACTCTATGTATGGAGTCTTCTACGAAAGCCCGTTTCTTACGACTTACCTTACTGGCCCTGGCCGGGCTGCTGGTCTTGGCTCTGGTGGTGGGGTGCGGGGGGGAGGCATCTACGCCGATGCCTACCGCGGCCCCTACATCGATGCCTGTTGCTACTGCTGAGCCTCCCACGGCGGTCGCCCCTACCCAGGCCCCGGCTACGCAGTCCGAGACATCTCTGGGGGAAAGGGCGTGGGAGACGACGCTGATGCTGGCGGAGGAGCTGAGTCCCAGGGAGAGCGCGACGGAGGAGGAGTTGCGGGCGGCGGAATGGCTGGCGGGTCGGTTCTCGGGGTGGGGGTATGAGGTGGGGCTGGAGGAGTTCGAGGCTATCGAAATCTCGGAGGCTGTAAGGCTGATGATACGGGTGCCGGAGCGGTCGGATGTCGGGCGCATCCTGTTGGGAAGGGCGCCCGGAGAAGAGGTGTGGATGTTTGCCTTCCCGGTCGACCCTTCTACCCGAAGGGCGCAGGGTTACGGGATAGACGGCACCCTGGCATATGCGGGCCAGGGTACGAAAGAGGATTTCTCGGGGGTGGACCTGACGGGCAGAATCGTGCTCATCGAAATGGGGGGTGATAACACGCTGCAGGACAAAGTGGAAGGGGCGGCGGAGTCGGGGGCGGAGGCGGTGGTGCTCTTCAGCCGGGAGGCGGGGGGGACGGCGATCTGGGACAGGATACTTGACGAAACGAGCATTCCGGCGATAACCATCGGGGTACAGGAGGGGAACGGGCTGGCGCGAATGGTGGAGAGTGGTGTCGAGGTCGAGGCCCGGGTCAACAAGACGCCGTTGTTCCCGCAACCTTCCAGAAATATCATCGCGGAGCTTAACAACGACATCGAGGATGACGAGGTGCTGGTGGTCGGGGCGCACTACGACACGACGCCCGACACACAGGGCGCGAATGATAATGGGTCGGGGGTCGCGGTGGCCCTTACCATCGCCGAGGAGCTGGCCGACGACGAACTGCCCTTCGACCTGAGGTTCGTGATGTTCGGGGCGGAGGAGACGGGGCTGAACGGGAGCTTTGCGTATGTCGGGGGGCTGGAAGAGGAGGAGTTGGACCGGATAATGGGGATGATCAACCTGGACGTGGTCGGGGCGGGGGCCCTGACGGCCATCGGGTCGGAGGCGATGGTGGAGTTTGCGGCAGAGACGGGGGCGGGAGTCGGGATCGAGGTGCTGACCTTCGAGCTGCCCCCGGGGTACGGGTCCGACCACGTGGCATTCATGTCGGCGGGGGTGGAGGCGGTGTTCCTGTTCGCCGACGACGTGACCTATATCAACTCGCCTCGGGACACGGTGGAGCACCTGGAATACGAGCCAATCGCACAGTCAGCGGAGCTCACGATGGAGATGATACAGGAGCTCGCCGAAAGGTAGCGGGTAGGGGGCGGGTAGTATAAAATTAGTCAAACTGCCCCGTTCCTGGCGGGAAGAGGACAGTAAAAGTGCTTAGATTTGCTGAAGAGATCATCCTGATTCTCCTGGATGACGAGGACGGCAGGTTCGTTCGGATCCCGAGGTGGTCGCTGAACTACGCCCTGGCGGGGGGCATCTTGATGGACCTGGCCATGGAGAACCGGATCGACACGGACCTGGAGAACCTGATCCTCGTCGACTCCTCGCCTGTCGGGGACAGCCTTTTGGACCCGGCGCTGGCGGAGATAGCAGCTTCCGAGCAGAAGGACACGCGCTACTGGCTGGAGCACCTGGCCGAAAAGGGCCCCGAAGTCCGGGAGGAGGCGCTGAACAGGCTGGTGAACGAGGGGATACTGGAGCGGCAGGACGACCGGTTCATGTGGATGTTCCGCTCCCGGCGCTACCCGATGGTGGACGGGCAGGCAGAACGGGAAGTGAAGCTCCGGATCATGGAGGTGCTGTTCAGCGAGATGATACCCGGGCCCCGGGACATAATGATCATCTGCCTGGTGGACGCGTGCGGGATCTTCCGGGAGTTGCTGTCCAAGCGGCAGTTAGGACAGGTGGCGGGGCGTATAGAGCAGGTGAGGAAGCTGGACATAATCGGGCAGGCGATGTCCCAAGCGATCAGGGACATCGAGTTGACGGTGATATCCTCGATGCAGCCGCACCTGTACTAGGGCAGCGTAACAAGAAGGGCAAAGAGAACGGGCGCCCGGCATAGGTCGGGCGCCCGTTGCTGTTGTTCAGATGCGGGTCGGGGGCTAGTTGAAGGACTTGAGGGCGTCCTTCTGGTTGTTGTGGATGGAAATAATCTGGTCGAAGCCGCTGACGGTGAAGAGCTCCCGGACCTGGCCCGAGAGGGAGCAAACGGCGAAATTGGAGGCCTTCCTCTGCATTTCCTTGGCAATCAGCAAGAGGACTCGGAGGCCGGCACTGCTGATGTACTCCAGACTCTCGAAGTCCAGAAGCATCCCTTTGTCTTCGTCCTGGACCGCTCCCTGGAGGGTTGCCTGGAATTCCGCTGCGTTGGTGCCGTCCACGCTACCCACAACGGAAGCTATCAGATTGCCGTCTTGTCTCTCAAAGTCTACATTCATCGATGTCCTCCTGCGCAGAGGCAGTGAGAAAGCTTTCCTCCTGAGCCGCTGTGGCTCTGCGGGTTACCATTATATAGCGAATCGCGTCACAAATGACAACCCACACGGCATGGAAATAGATGAGAGCCGGAAGACGTTCAACGCCGCCACTCGGCGATGTTCCAGAGTTCGCTGTCCCAGCCGTTAAAGCGGACACCCTGAAGGGCATTCAAGTGGGCGGAGACGATGCCCCGGTTGACCAGGGGAATCTCGTAGTAGCTCTGGACGAGGATGTCGTTCATACGCCGGACGAGGGTGGAGCGGTCGGGGCCAACGGGGGTGTGTGCGAGCTCCTCGGCCAGCTGATCAAACTCGGGGTTGCAGGCCCTGGGGACGTTGCTGCCGCCCCAGCCGTTGTCCTGGTCGGGGATTTGGTCGCAGGTGAGGCCGACGAGGTACTGCTGGGGGTCGATGTCGGGGCCCGTGGCGTACATCTGGAGGTCGGCGAAGAAGCGGGAATAGACGGCTTCTTTGTCTTCCACGGGGTCGCCGCCGAAGAAGACAGCGGCGTCATGGTCGATTAGCTCGGCCTCGACGCCAATCTCCCTCCACCAACCACGTACGAGGGCCTGGGTCTCCTGTCGGACCTCATTGGTGGAGGTCTGATAGGTGAAGCGCAGGGGAATGCCGTCGTATTCCCGGATGCCGTCACCATCAATATCTATGACGCCGTTGTCGTCCAGGAGCTTGTTGGCGCCCCTGATGTCCTGAGTCAGGCAGGCGTCGTTAGCGGTGGAGACGTAGGCCGGGGGGCCGACGATGAGGTTGCAGGCGGACTTGCCGGCGAAGCCGTAGAGCCGCTCGGAGATTGTGGTGCGGTCTATGGCCATAGACATGGCCTGGGCGATGGGGGTGAAGGTAAGCAAGGGATGAGGATTAGCGCCTTCCAGGTACTCTGAGCGGTCTTGGCCGAGGGCAGGGTCTGAGTTAGTCTGGTTAAGGACGATGCGCTCCACGAGGCTTGCAAAGGCGGATACGACCTTACCTTTGCCCACGGATTCGAGCTCGGCGAGGGACTCGGGATCTATCTGCAGGTTCCAGGCATAGTCGGCTTCTCCCTCCTCCAAGACGGACCTGGCGGCGGAGAGGGCATCGCCGCCGCCCTTGAGGATGACGCTCTTGAAGTAGGGCTTGTCACCGTAATAGTGGGGGTTGCGCTCGTACACGGCGTGATCGTCGGGGAAGAAGGTGACGACGCGGTAGGGGCCCGGGCCGAGGGGGGCGAAGTTCTGGTCGTCGCAGCCGGAAGCAGCGGCCCCGACGCAGTCGGCGAACTGGGCCCGGCTAAGCACAGGCAACCCAGCACCGACGAAAGCGGAGTAGGGGTAGGGGGTGGGGGCGTGGAAGTTGATCCTGACCGTGAGGTCGTCGGGGGCTTCTACGGAGGTTATGTCTACGAAAGAGCTGGCCTCAGTGCAGCCGGTGGCCTCGTCCATGCAGTAGCGCCAGGTGAAAACGAAGTCGTGGGCGGTGAGGTCGCTGCCGTCGGACCACTTCAGGCCATCCTGGAGCTTCCAGGTGATGGAGGTCAGGTGCTGGGAGATACCGCCGTTGCGGACGGTCGGGATATCGGCGGCGAGGGCCGGGACGAGGGTGCCGTCGGGGTCGTAGTAGGCCAGAGGCTGGAGGGTGATGGCTGCGGCGTCGCGGTCCTTGAATCCGCCGGAGAGGTAAGGGTTCAGGGTGGAGGGAGCCTGCCAGTAGAGGATGTTCAGAGTCCTGTCCCCTTCGGGGCGGAAGATGACGAAGAGGGCAATGGCGACTAGCAGGGCAGCTACTCCGAGGCTCAGGCGTCTGCTTAGAGGAATGTTCTTAAACATAGTCAAAATGTGGAAGGGTTATTGTTTCGGGAAGCAATCGAAGGCGGAGTCGCCACGCAGGAGCCGGGACCCGACGGCGCCGAGGAGCGGGGGAACGGTGGTGTCGATGAATATCCAGAGCAGGGACATGTCCTGGGCGGGCTCGACCCACTCGGAGGAGATCCAGTTCCAGAGGAGGACCAGGAGCAGGACAACGGAGAAGTAGTAAGTGAAGTTGGCCTCCAGGTAGTGTCGGTCGATGGAGGCGTTGTCGGGGTCGGCGTCCCGGCGGCGCTTGGCACCAAGGGCCAGGAGCATGACGATGAACACACCGGCGACCATCAAGGGGTCGAGGATTCGCCAGACGGTAGCGCCTGTTCCTTCCAGGGCGGGGTCATAGAAGAGGCCGACGATGAAGTGGACGGCGACGGCTGCTCCCACCAGGACCAGGTATAGGGCGGTCAGGACCTTTAGCGCTGCCACGGGTCTCCTCCTGAACTCAACCTTTTGCCTGCGCGCCATGATACCAAGTATTTCTTAGTTTCGTATTGGGGGGGTGGGGAAGCGATGGCTATTCACCGATGCAGTCTTGACTCCCATGCCTAGCAAAACTAACCTTCAGCTATGGATACAGAGAAGGAAGACAAGAAAGCGCCAAAACGGAAGATTGACCTGTCGATGCTTGGGGGATTGAGGGACAAGATTCCTCCCGACCACCCCCCATTCGACATCGACAAGTTCCGGGAAGAGGGTTATGGCCCGAAGTTTCGGGACTGATAGCGACGGTTGAACGGCCAGCTATATCTCGGGTGGCGGGGCAAGGCGTCGGGTGTATAATGCCCCCAATTGTTCCGGTGACGGACCTTTTAAGGAGGAACCCAATGGCAAAGTCAAACGGCAAAACTTATGCCGATGTGGATTTCGGCGACCTGAAACAGGCCGCCATGGACCACCTGTGGATGCCCTTCACACAGTACAACGACCTGCTGAGCAAAGGTGGCCCGCAGGTCATCGTCGAGGGTGACGGGATCCGGATGACCGACAGCGACGGCAAATCGTATATCGACGCGATAGGCGGGCTGTTCCTGGTGAACGTAGGCCACGGGCGCACGGAGATCGCGGAGGCGGTGGCCGACCAGCTGAGCGCGGTCCATTACGCCAACACGTTCATGTACCCCGCAGTCCCGACCATCAAGCTGGCCGAGAAGCTGGCCGAGCTGGCGCCCGGGGACCTGGACAGGGTCTTCCTGGCCAGCGGCGGCTCCGAGGCGGTTGACACGGCGCTGAAGATCATCCGGCAGTATCACGTGAACAACGGCGAGCCCCGACGCACCAAGTTCATCGCACGGCGCGGGTCTTACCACGGGGTGAGCATGGGCGCGCTGAGCATGAACAGCTCACCAGTGGTGCACCGGGACATCTGGGACCCGATGCTTATCGACACCAAGTTTGTCGGGGAGACGGCGGAAGAGGTCGAGGACCTGATCAAGTTCGAGGGCCCCGAGACGATAGCAGGTTTCATCACCGAGCCAATCTCCGTGCCCAAGGGCATGAAGGTCCCCGATGACGACTACTGGCCCAAGCTGCGGGAGATCTGCGACCGGTACGGTGTCCTGATGGTCGCCGACGAGGTGATCACGGGCTTCGGGCGGACGGGCAAGATGTTCGCGATGGAGCACTGGGGGGTGACCGCCGACCTGATGACCTTCGCCAAGGGCGTGACCAGCGGCTACCAGCCGGTCGGGGGTGTGATGGTTACCCCGAAGGTCTACGACGCATTCAAGGGCGATGCGGACAAGACGTTCACCCACGGGTACACGTACTCGGGGCACCCGGCGGGGGCGGCGGCGGCGGTCGCCAACCTGGAGATCATGGAGCGGGAGAACCTGGTGCAGAACTCGGCGGAGACGGGCGCGTACCTCAAGGGCCAGCTGGAGACGCTGAAAGAGCACTCCATAGTCAGCGAAGTGCACGGCAAGGGCCTAATGCTCTCGATCGAATTCGTGGAGGACAAGGCCACGGGCAAGCCGTTCGAGAAGGGTGCGCCGAAGCTGAAGAAGCTGGTGCAGGAGCTCGAGGCCCGGGGCATGCTGACCCGGACGGAGCCGTACCTCTACCTGGCCCCACCCCTCACCCTGACCCGGGACGAGGCGGACGAGATAGTGTCGATCATCGACGAGTCTTTGAAGGCGGTCGAAGCGGAAGCATAGACGCCTGATTTAAGATACACGGCGCAGAGGGGCCGGCCCGCCTGAATGGGGGGTCGGTCCTTCTTTTTGGGGATGGTTTGGCATGAAGCCCCCTTCTGTTATGCTGAGCGGCGGGTAAATATAGGCTGGGTTTCCAAATTCCAATAGGGGGTTTTATATGGCTCAAAGTGGAGCGAGTTCCGACTACCCGGTCCAGTTTTCCGTCGACTATCCGGAGTCAAGGAACCGGCTGTCGGTCCTGTTCAGATTGATCCTGGCGATACCGATCGTTATCGTGGGCGCCGCAATAGGTGGGCATATCGACATGGGAGACGCGGAATTGACCGAGTCGTTTGCGCCTCTATATGCCGGTGGCGTCCTGTGGATCGGGCCGCTGCTGATGATCGTGTTCCGCAAGAAGTACCCCAAGTGGTGGTTCGACTGGAACCTGGAGCTGAGCCGGTTCACGACGAGGATCGAGTCGTTCATCCTGGTACTCCGTGACGAGTACCCGTCCACGGATGAAGAGCAGTCGGTACATCTGCAGATCGAGTATCCGAACGCCGAGACCGAGCTGAACCGGGTCCTGCCGATCTTCAAGTGGCTGCTGGCGATCCCGCACTACATCATTCTGGCCATCCTGTGTGCGCTGGCTATAGTGGCTACGATACTGGCCTGGCTGTCGATTCTGGTCCTGGGCCGGTATCCCGAGGCGCTGTTCAACTTCGTTGTCGGGGTGATGAGGTGGAGCTACCGGGTCGGGGCGTACGCGTTCCTGCTGACGACGGACAGGTACCCTCCGTTCCGATTGAGTGCATAGGAACTAAAGGGGCGTAAAAAGGGGGCCGGCCTTCCCTGGGTGAGGGGGTCGGCAACGGGTTAGAGGAGAAGAGAGCAGAGGACGTAAGGAACAATCATGGCTATGCACTTGCTAGAGCCAATATAAACTTGTCCAGCCACGAAGGAAACAAAGCTTGCATCTCGGTAGCCAATTGTGAGAGCTTGGCTTCAAGAGCAATGGAACCGCAGGGAATCCTCTGACGCTCTGACTGCCAGAAGTCAATTTTCCCCCCCATAGTCTCCGTCTGACCCAAATAAAACATCCCACCGAACTCCAAATCACCGTCCGACCGAGTCCGAATGGCGATCCCGATAGCGAGCAGGATAGGATTCCAGCCAGATCCCGAGAGTATAGTTGCTCTGATATCTTCGTTAGTTACTTCGTGCTTGTGAAATTCGTAAAAGAACGAATCTATGAATTTTCGACGTTGGTTAAACTCTGCTGCAGGGTATTGTTGGCGAATCTCGCTGTGCAGCGGCTCAATTAGTTCTTGGAACTTTCGAACAGCAGCTCGGAAACATTGCAGTTGTTCGGTCTCCTTGCGGACTTGACGAAGTTTCGGTTCTGCAGTTTCTCGGAGTTTGCTCCATTTCTCCGATAAGTCGACTGCCTGCTGAGGGGTGGCATCATCTAGTGCTATCCAGCCAATCAAATCATCTGCAACCTCCTTCATTGAAGGCCGCGCTTGGGGCTTGTGCCGGGTGCACCGCTCAATTAGCTTATCGAGTTGATGAGAAAGGGGATGAGGTCGGTATTTGTCGATTGAATACGCCTCATTTGTAGCCTTCTGCTCACCCTGTGGGGGCCAACGCTGA
Organism: Dehalococcoidia bacterium; assembly: GCA_965207225.1. Taxonomy (GTDB): domain Bacteria; phylum Chloroflexota; class Dehalococcoidia; order Plut-88900; family Plut-88900; genus Plut-88900. The sequence continues at coordinate 303,482 of CBDBLV010000005.1, read as the reverse complement.
TCTACACATAGTACCCATAGCGTTTTTGCCAACGAAAAGACGTCCGAAGGTCCAGATTCTGCCTCAGATGGATCAGCAATCATCTCATATGCAATGAAGAACTTAGGCCCGAGAGGTTGTCCAGCAACCGTAAAATCTTCTGAATCAGGAATGTCAGCGAGTCCGAAATCAGAAATTGTTGGGCGTCCATTATGCAGGTACAGGTTTGTAGGCTTGATATCCCTGTGGTGTATGTAAAATTGCTCATGCAGGTACGTTAGGGTATTCGCTATTTCAGCAACCGCGACTACGACCTCGCGAAGGGAAGAATTCGATAGCGCCTGAGCCAGAGGGGTCGCAATAGGCATACCCAACCAGGCTGGACGGGCTTTTGTGGGGAGATTCGGAAGATCGGCGTCAAGCAACGGCATGATGCCAGGGTGAGCACCGATCCTTCTGAGCGCCTGAATCTCTTGACGAAATCGCTGGTAGGATTCTGAGTCTGCCTTCTTCTGTTTAAGGATCTTTAGAGCAATGATTTCTTCGCCCTTGGTTGCCCGCCAAACTTCCGCGTTACCACCTTGGCCGAGAAATTCTATGAGTTCCCATTCGCCGATTAACTCGCCCTTGTTATGTCGTGGCATCGGAAAGTTGTCCACAGAGGCGACAATGCACTTTGTCAATCCACGCGTCGTCAATCTTTAGAGGTTCAGAAGGATGGCAAGTGAAATCTACTTGCTTCATGTCATTTGGCTCGAATACTGGAGCCGCTTGCTTTCGTTCCAGTCCTTCGATACTGGTGGAGAATTTGATGAGACCTCCAGACGACTGCTCTAAACGTCGAAGAGATTTTGATATTTCTTCCAATGATGGTCTTAAGGTTTCATCGACCACCTCTGATTCAATAAAGGCAATCTGTTCCGAAGTAAACCAGTCGTGCGGCCCAGCTGATGATCCGCAGTAAGGACAGTAGTATTGTTCAGGCGGATTAGCAGCTGGACTACCTCCCTCTATTAGCCATTTGAACTCTCGAACACAGTTGGGGCAGGCGCGCCGGAGGAAGCCGTCAGAATCGAGGGGAAAGTTGAGGGACATTTGTATCACGCTCATGAGATTACAGGAAACAATAGAGAATCCAACAATTGCCTATCACCTTCTATCCTAGATGGGTCTATCCTGCACTTAAATGTCCTCACATTTTAGCAATTGAACACAGTTTCTTCTCTCTTGCGCTTCATTCGAGTGCTTAATCCTATCCTCGTACAGTGCGGTTATTAGACTGCTACGGCTGGTTAATTCGATTTTTCTAAGAACAAGAATAGACACTCGTCAACTGGTAGATTGTACGTTAATTCATATGTCATTAGCACTCTCATGTAACCGCGTTCTTCCGCTACCTTTGATGAGAGGGCCTCGCTATCCTGTTGATTATGCATTTCGACTTCAGTGATATATTCTGTCGACCCGACCCATCCCTCCTCCTCCACGTTGTATAATCCCCACCCCTAGCCCCGAAATCCCCGTGGAGGTGTGTTATGACTACTGAGCATGAGCCTAATAGGTCGTTGGAGCTGAAGGATGGTTGGGATGGGCCGTGGCCCGCGACCCGGGCGGTGCCGATGTCGTTCTTCCACACGCCGCTGGTGAACGACCTGGACACGCTGGATGCGGACGTGGCGTTTCTCGGGGTGCCGTACGACCAGGGGACCTACGCGCGGCCCGGGGCCCGGTACGGCCCCAACGGCATCCGCTACGTCGACCGCATCTACGACTACATGGACACCTTCGAGGACAAGGAGGCCCAGGGCTACTTCGACATCGACCGCAAGGAGATGATGCTCCGGGGCGTGACGATGGCCGACTGCGGTAACGTGACAATCATCCCGGCGGACCTGGAGAACAACTTTGCGAAGATCACCCACGCGGTGAGGAAGATCATCGACCGCGGATCGTTTCCGGTCATCATCGGGGGAGACCACTCGATCACGTTTCCGGCGGTCAGGGGTTTCGACAGCTACAAGGACCTGGACGTGGTCCACTTCGACGCCCACATAGACTTCAGCCACGAGCTGCAGGGCACCTTCTACCACCACGGCTGCCCCATCCGCCGCTGTTTCGACCTGCCGAACGTACGGAACATCACGTCGCTGGGCATACGGATGGCTCGGCCCGACGTGTACGAGGACGCCATAGCCAAGGGCGTCAAGATAATCACGACGGACGAGATGCGGGCCATGGGGTCGGAAGCGGCGATAGAGCAGGTGCCGTCGGGCGGGGACGTGTACCTGACGGTGGACATCGACTCGATGGACCCGGTGCAGATGCCGGGGACCGGGACTCCGGCCCCGGGTGGGCTGTATTACTTCGAGATGCGGGATGCGCTGATTGCGCTGGCGAATCGGGTGAACATTGTCGGGTGCGACTTTGTGGAGGTGGCGCCGCCGTATGATCACGCGGAGACGACGACCCGATTCACGGCGAAGCTGATTATTGATCTGCTGGCGGTGCTGTTTCCCTCGAAGTAGGGGCCGGGGGAAGGAACCCTCTCCCCCTTGCGCTAGAGCGCATGGGGTCTCCCTCTAGTTCAATACTGGGGGAAGGGGACATCCCAGCCCCAGATTCCTCGCGGGGCATCGGAATGACAGGTGGGAGGCAGCCATTTAGTAGAATGGGAAAGTGAGACAACGATGAAGGTTGGGATTTGCATAGTGCCGTTTGGGACGACGTATCTTGAGTGTCGGGAGGCGGCGATTGCGGTGGAGGAGTCGGGGTTTGAGTCATTGTGGACGTGGGACCACCTGCTGTCTTTCAACGACGACGATGAGCCGGTCCTGGATTGCTGGACGCTGCTCTCGGGCCTAGCTGAGGCAACCCGGACCGTCAAGCTCGGGAGCTTCGTTGCTAATGTGCTGAATCGGGCGCCGGACGTGCTGGCGAAGACGGTCGCCACCGTGCAGCAGGTCTCGGGAGGCAGGGTAGAGCTGGGCATAGGCGCAGGGGCCCGGCCCAAGGAGCAGGTCGGGTTCAACAGGCCCTTTCCATCGGGCAGGGAGCGGGTGGAACGGGTCGGCGAGGCAGTGGAGCTGATGCGGCTCATGTGGACCGGCGAGCGGATCAGCTACAAGGGCAAGTACTACACCGCCGCGGGTGTTATATCGACGCCCGTACCGGAGCCCGTTCCGCCGGTGATGGTAGCGGGGCTGGGGCCTATGTCGGCGAGGAATGCCGTGAGGGTGGGGGACGGGTGGAACTGCGAGGCTCCGCGGGGGTGGAGGGAGGAGGAGCACCCGAAGTTTTACCGGCTAAAGCCCATCGTGCTGGAGGAGCTTGCGAGGGTTGGGAAGTCGAGGGACGAGTTCGAGATATCGATATCCGACAGGCTGGATGATGAAGTGAAGGCAGATCCCAAGGGGTACGTGGGTCGGAAGGAGGAGGAGGGTGTCGACAGGGTGGTGCTAGACATCTATCCGCCGTTTGATCTGGAGGGGGTACGGGAGGTGGGGAGGGCGTTGTTCGGGTAGGGTTGGTGAATGTGAAGAATAGTCGGGCCCAGGTCTCCCGCCGCTCGACCCTTTGAGCCTGCTCAAGATGAGCGGCCGTGCGGGTTGGGATGAATAGTCTTAGAGCAGGGTGATTAAGGTGGCTATCACGCCGCCCTGGGCGACGAAGGCGGCAAACATCCATTTCAACAGGTCGGACTTGACATTGGCAATCTTCACCTGAAGGTCGGCCTGGACGCTCGTAATCCTCGCCTCAAGGTCGGACCGGACGGCTTCCAGGTCGGCTTTGGTGGCGAGATTGGCGTTAAGGAGCTGGACCTGCTCGTTGGCGAGGGCTTCGGCCTGGCGTTCGGTGAAGCCGCTGGCGGTGAGGTTCCTGACAAATCTATGGCTGTCGAAGACGATGGCGTCGGTCATGACATGCTTAGACTATCACATGCAATAGAGTGGTGACAAGCGCTCCCATCACTCCACCCCTGGATTCCCGCTCGGGGGCTGGAATTGTAAGCGTTAGATAATTCGCTGACGGCATTGTGAGCGGGTGCGAGCCAGTCTTCTACCGGAATCCGGGTGAGAAGACGTTTTGGGGGCTGCCTTCGCTGAAGGTGGCGATGTTGTCGAGGGACATTTTGACGCCGGCCTGGGTGGTCTCGGGGGTGTGGGCAGCGACGTGGGAGGTCATAACCACGTTGTCCAGTTCGGTGAAGGGGTGGTTGGCGGGGAGGGGCTCGGTACCGAAAACGTCGAGGCCCGCAGCCTTGATCTTGCCATCCCGGAGGAACTCGTAAAGGGCATCCTCGTCGATGAGCGCACCCCGGCCCGTGTTCACGACTATCGCGCTGGGCTTCATCATCTCAAGCTGCTTGCGCCCGATGACGTGATGGGTCTTGTCGGAAAGGGCGATGATGGCGGCTACGACGTCGGCCTTCTGGCAGAGGGTGTCGACGTCGACGAACTCGACGTTGTATTCGGCGGCGCGCTCCGGGGTCGGGTTCAGGGTCCAGGCGATGACGTCCATGCCGATGAGACGGCCCAGCTCCATGACCCGCTGGGCGATGGGCCCCGCCCCCAGCACCCCGAGGGTCTTGCCGTGAAGCTGGACCAGGGGCTCCTTAACCCACTCGCCGTCGCGCATCCGCCTGTCGACCTGGTTGATGTTTCGGGCGACGGCCAGCATGAGAGCCAGAGTGTGTTCGCCCACCCCGATGTTGCCGTAGCCGGGGGTGTTGCAGATAGTGACGCCCAGCTCCCTGGCGGCATCCAGGTCTACGTTGTTGACGCCGGCGGCCCAAATAGAAACGATTCGGAGGTCGGGGCAGCGGGTCATGAGGTCGCGGGTGAAGATGGAAGTTGAGAGAATGCTAATCACGGCGTCGGCGCCCTGGCAGCGCCGGATAAGCTCCTCGTTGTCGGCGGTGGCGTCTCGGTAGATGACGAACTCATCGGCGAGGGTACGGGCGTAAGGCTCCAGGCCGTCTTCCTTGATGGTAGCGACGCCGTCGTCACAGACTACGAGCTTTTTCATCTTCTGGGCAGGGGACATGGCGAACCTCCTGGGGGGGCGAGATGGGTGATGATTGAAGGTTGATTGTACTCGATTGAAGTTGATTGAGTTTGATTGAAGAATGATTGAACTTGATTGAAGGGTGATTGAACGTTGATTGAACTCATAGCGGGTTTGATTGAATGACGGCTAAACAGGGGAGAGAAAATTTTCACGGCATTTTGGTGGGGATGGTGTAGGTTGGGATTTGGGGGGGCATGGTGGGTTTCGCGGGATGCGGGCGGCGGGCCCAAGTTTGGGGAGATTATAGCACTGGTGTTTCTGTGGGGGAAGGGGGTGGTGGGGTGTAAACGGGGGGAGATGATGACAAGAGCTTAGAGGGTGAAGGCGTTCTCCAAGGAAAATGATGAAATTAGTCCAATTGTGCCATGGCATTCCTTCAGGTATAGTATAAGCAAGGTGACAGATATGGGAATGTTCTCAGTGACGATAGGCGTATCCAATATTGAGGGCGAGGAATTTCAACGGGTCAAGGCGACCGTTGATACTGGCGCTCACTACTCGTTGATTCCGAGAGGGATACTGGAGAAGGCGGGAGTCAAGCCATACAAATCCGAGGGTTTGGAGTTGGCTGACGGCTCGATGAGGGAATATCCCGTGGGGCGGGCGCTGATCAGGTACGATGGTCGGGAGGAGGTGTGCCAGGTGGTGTTCGGCGATGACACAGAGCCCCTGCTGGGGGCCCTGGCCCTAGAAGAGTTCGGGTTAGTAGTGGACCCAGTCGGGCAGAAGCTATTGCCGCGCCGGTTGCGGGGAAGGCCGTTTTAGGCTTATCGGGGAGCCCCCCCGCTCATACTTCGAGAGCCTCACACGAGCGGCCCCGCCCCCAGGGCGACCCGCCGGTCGCCCCTACGTGGAACTGAACCCGGCTTTGCTACGATGATGAATTCCGGTTCGAGAGGCTAAAATGGCGGAAGGGGAGGGGTCACACCTTCGCCCGAGACCTCTCCCGTTGCTTGATGAAGTGGACTAGCTGGTTGACGTCCATCCGGCCCACGGGCCCCGAGGCGTACATTGAGCCGATTACGAAACCCTTGCGCACGAGGAACTCCATGGGTTCGACGCATTTGCCGTAACCTTTTTCCTCGCCCCACAGCGGGTAGAGTGCCCCAACGCTCTCGGGGGTGACGCCGTAGGCTATGGGGAAGGTGATGCCCTCCTCCCGGCCCATCCGGGCGGCGGTCTCCCGGTCCTCGATGGTCCCACCGATGACGTAGACGCCAAGCTCATCCAACTCGGCTATTTTTTCCTGGTAGGCTGCCAACTGCACCCGGCAGTAGGGTCACCACTCTCCTCGGTAGAAGAGGAGGGCGAAGTAGCGGCCTGGGGCCTGGTCGGGGAGGGTGATGGTGGCGCCGTTAGTGAGGTTGAGGGTGATCTTGGGGAAGCGGTCGCCCTGGAGGAGTCTTTGTCGCATGGGGTGTCTCCCTGTGTGGTGTCGGGGGTAGTTTAGCGGATTGGGGGGGTGGAGTGCGTCTGCTGCATGCGGGGTCGTCACCCCCCGCTCGACCCCTTGCCTTCGCAGGGGCAGGCTCTTCGAGCGACCTCAGGGTAAGCGACCCCAGCATAGTGTTCGCCGGCAGCCGCTAGGGATACCTGTACCGCAGCGACGACGATGGCGATTCTTGGACCAGGGTCTGGCGGAAGTTCAGCGAGATTTCCAGCGTCATGTGGCTGCCCGAGTAATAGCCGGACGGTACCCCTGGGAATCAGACACAAAAAGGGCCCGGCGGCGTGATACCGCTGGGCCCTCGTATTGACCACGTGGGTTGCGTTCAGGCGAAGGCCGGCAGCACCTCTTCCACGCACCGCCGGAACTGGCCCTGCTGGTCCCACGACGGAAACCTCAGCAGTATGTCCGTAGCTCCCGCGTCGACGTAGGTCTGTAGCTGGTCTATGCACTGCTCCGGGGTGCCTAAAGCCACCCAGTTTTCCACTGCCTCCCGGGTGTAGTTTACCGAGTAGTACTGGTCCAGGTACCTCTTCGACTCCTGGAAGGCCGCTTCCCTATCCTCGTTTATGTTGATGTTGTAGTACAGGCAGCAGGGTAGGTCGTCGAAGCTGCGATCGTAGTCCCCGGCATACTCCAGCACCCGGCGCCTAAGCTCGGCGAATTCGGGGGCCGGATTGGCGGTGGTCATCCACCCGTCTCCCATCCTGGCCACCCTCCTCAGCGAACGTTCGATGATGTGAGGCTTCCCCACCGACAGCCTGGGGTTGCTTATCACCCAGATGGGGGGCGGCTCCTGCACCGGCTTGGGCTCTATAAAGGCGTTCTCCACTTTGTGAAAGGCGCCTTCGTAGCTGACCCGGTCTTCGGTCCAGAGCTTGCGCAACAGGACGATATTCTCCTCCATACGCTGGGCCCGGTTGTATGCCTGGATTCCCATGTTGCGGTATTCGGTGCGGTGGTCCTGCTCGTCTATCCTGCCGCCCATACAGGCCCCAAGTACCATCCGCCCGTTGGAGATAAGATCCAGGCTGGCCCACTGGTAGGCAAGGATGATGGGGTCGCGAGAAGGGAAGCTGGCCATACAGGCCACCCCTATATCCACGCTCCTGGTGCGGGCAGCGATGGCTGCCATGGTGGTGATGGACTCCAACCGCGGCTTGGCCATGATGGAGTCGCCGACCCATACGTGAGCGAAGGCGCCTGAGGTGTCGGCGCTTTCGGCCATTTCCAGGATGTCCTCCGCTTGGGTCAGACCCAGTAGGATGCCCCGGTTGGACAGAGTAAGGCCGAACTTAACCTTTGCTGCCATGTTCCCTCCTTAACATCAAACGATGGGCCACCGGGACGGGAAGTTGACTCCCGTCCTGGCCATCAGGTCCTGCCCAATGGCCTGCACTCGTTGAATTAGTTCCCACTGGTCAACGAACAGTGGCAGATGGTCTTCCACCACCACCCGGCCGTCGACGATCACGGTGTGAACGCTGCGGCCGTCGGCGTTGTATACCAGGTTGTTGACCGGGTTGAAAATGGTCCGCCATTCCGGCCGCCTGGTATCGAACATCACCAAGTCGGCCTTTTTCCCCGCCTCGATGGAGCCGATGTCGTCGCCCAACCCCAACGCGCGTGCCCCGGAAAGGGTTGCCATCTCCAGGGCCGTCTCGGCTGGAATCATGCCAACGTCCTGTCGACCGTCCTTGTACAAGACCGCCGCCAAGTACATCGACCGCATCGTTTCTACCAGGTTAGAGTTGTTTCCGGCATCGGTCCCCAAGCCCACCGTAACGCCCTTTTCCAGCATCTCCGGCAGCATCCCCTCCCGGGTCATGCCCGAGCCGCTTTTGATCGCTGCCGTGGGACACATTACGGCCTTGGTTGCCGTCCGGGCCATGCAGTCTACTTCGGCTTCGTCAAGGCCCAGAACATGGGCCAGCAGGGTATTCGGCCCCAGAAAGCCGATGTCCTCCAGGTACTCGGTGGGACGCCTGCCGTAATCCCGCAGGCTGGCGGCCACCGCCTGGTCGTCGCTGCTGCAGTGGAGCGTCAGCCCCGTATTGTACCGTTCCGAGATGTCCTTCGCCCCCACAAGCAGTTCCCGGCTGGAAAAGGCGGCAGAAAAGGGCATGGCCCAGGCCCGCACGCGGCCCTCCAAGCTGTGGTCATACTGCTGCACTATCGACTCCATCGTCCCAATGGCGTCGGCGGTGGTGGACTGGGGAATGTTTACCGGGTTGGGCCGGTCGACCACGTGCCAGCCAATGATGATCCTACAGCCTGACTCCTCGTAGGCCCGAATGCAGGAGTCCAGAAACTTGGTACTCCCTGGGTCGAGAAAGCAGGTAGTCCCGTACTTCAGCAGCTCGGTGATAGCCAGCAAGGAGACGTAATACTCCTCCTCGGCGGTCAGGGCCCCCTGCAGTTTGAAAACATTGGGCAGGTAAGCGGCTCCCAGGTCGTCGGGGAAGATGCCCCGGGTGGCGTGGGCGTAGCTGATGTGCATGTGACCGTTGCAAAACCCCGGGGTGACCACCATCTCCGATCCGTCTATCACCCGCTGAGCCGAGACCGAAGCCAGGTCGGCGGCCTTGCCCACGTGTGTGATCCGTTGTCCTTCGACGACAATCGAACCGTCCTGAATGATGCGCCGCTCCGGGTCCAGGGTGATTACAAACTTGGCGCCCTCTATTTTCAGTGAATTGCTGCTCATGGCTACCATAGTACCCCAAGAACACTCAAGCCGAGTCTGCCAACCGAATGGGCCCCTCGTTCCCGCCGCAACGCGGGTGTAGGCATTATGCCGGGCACAAAGCGTAGATCGCGGGTTCTGCCCCGGGCCTAGAGCAGTGGCCTCGAATAATCTCGGAGCAACCGAGCACCGGGTTATGCAAAGGCCTCGTCAAGGGGGGAGGAAATCGCCTCCCGGGGTAAGGGCTAGTTGTGGGAGTTGGCCCTTTGCGCCATCTGGAAGACCTTGCCCTCGGTCTTGATGGAGGGGGCAATGATCATCTCGGCCTGGTGCATGTCCTTGATGGTGAGGGCGCCGCACATACCCATGGCCGTGCGCAGGGCCCCGACCAGGTTCATGGTGCCGTCTGCGACGGAGGAGGGGCCGAGGAGGATCTCCTTGAGCGAGGCCCGGGTCCCGACCTTTATGCGCGTGCCCCTGGGGAGGTCGGGGTGGGGGCTGGCCATGCCCCAGTTGTAGCCTCGGCCGGGGGCCTCGAAGGCTTGGGCGAGAGGGGTGCCTAGCATAATGGCGTCGGCGCCTGAGGCGATGGCCTTGCAGATGTCACCGCCGGTGCGGAGACCGCCGTCGGTGATGATGGCGACGTCCCGGCCCGTGCGTCGGACGTACTCTTCCCGGGCGGCGGCGCATTCCAGGGTGGCAGTAATCTGCGGCACGCCGATGCCCAGCACTTCGCGGCTGGTGCAGGCGGCCCCGGGCCCGACACCCACCAGCAGGCCCGAAATGCCGGTCTCCATAAGCTCCAACGCAGTGTTGAACCCGACGGAGTTGCCGACGACCACGGGTATCGGGACCTGCTGGCAGAGCTCCTGGAAGATGAGGCCCTTGTAGCTGCGGGAGACGTGTCGGGCGGTGGTGACGGTTGACTGGACTACCAGGATGTCGGCGCCAGCCTCGACGGCTATGGGGGCGACCCGCTTGGTGTTCTGGGGGGTGACGGAGATGGCGCAGGTGGCGCCTCCGTCCTTGATGCGGGAGATGCAGGCGGCGATGGCCTGATCGTTTATGGGCGTCGAGTAGATTTTCTGGAAGAGGGGGGTGATCTCGTCGTTGGAGGCGTTGGAGATCTGCTCAAGGATGTCGTCGGGGTTTTCGTAGCGGCCGTGGACACCCTCGATGTTGAGCACGCCGAGGCCCCCGAGCTCGTGCATCTTGACGGCCATCGCGGGGTCGACGACGCCGTCCATGGCGGAGGCTATGAAGGGGACGGGGAAGGTGTGCTGGCCGAGGGAGAAGGTGGTGTTGGCGAGCTCGGGGTTTATTGTTACCTCCCCCGGGACGATTGCTACTTCTTCAAATCCGTAGGCCCTTCGCAATTCCTTGATCCTGGGAAGGTACATTCAGCCTCCGATTTTGGTTAGCCTAGACCACGGCCTGAGAGGGAATTCGGGGAAATATAGCAACCGGAAGGGGGTAAGTCAACGAGGGGTCGGGTGCTATGCCCATGAGATATTTTAGCAGGAATTGGGGGTGGGGGGTCATCCTATCTTAATGCTAAACGTCAGGAACCTATTGTAGCGTTATTGAGAGTCGGAATCTGTTTCATAAATGCTGACTGGTATACCATCCAGGCAGCTCGGTATTCGGTCGGCGGGGGGGAGTAAGCTCTGTCTCACTTTCTTGGTAACGCCAATACCTAGGTCCACCGAAAGGGGCTCCCCGGGATGCAGAGTGCCGATACCGATACCGCCGAATTGGTTCGGTTGTCCCCACAAAAGATCGGAATGTTTGGTGCGTACCGCATCAGCATACTGAAATTCAGCTTTGCTGTATTGAACTCCCTCTATTAGGCTGAACTCGTAGTTTTCAGCACCTACATCAAAATATATACGCACACCCTCGATCTGGTTGGGAACTCGATCCTCTGAAGGCAGCGTGCCCTGGTCTACGTGCTCCTCTACCCAGAGAACGATTCCGTATTCGTCACCCCAGTACCCTTCCTCGTCCCTATAGAAATGTTCCATCGCGCGTCGGAAGCCCGGCTGACGCTTAAACAAACGTATATTCTCTCTGAGCACCTCACGGACATGTTGTGCGTGTAGCAATGCGTCCTGCCCGCAGGGATAGGCGGGGTCTATTTCTTCCCCACACCCCACGATGACGAGGGCGCCGGCGAGGGCGAGGATTAGGCCGAGGGCCGCCTTCCAATTGGTCATGGGTCCTGCTCCCGAGGAAAAGCGAAAACACGGACAACACACCGCATTGCCGGTGGTTCTTCGAAAAGGGACGAAAGGGTTAGGGGTTATTCAGGGTTGCGTCTCGAGTCGGGGGGTGTGGTCACGGGGGGATCGGAGTGGGTGAGCGATACTGTGCGAGGGCCCCTGTATAACTCTCTTGCGTCATGATATCATTGCTTCAGAGGAAAAGCCAATGACCACCACTGCAGCTGACGCCACCCCTATCTTCGGCGGCGCCCGTCGCATGCACAAAGCCTCCCTGGAGAGCCTTGCAGCGGGAGACATACGGGATGCTGCGGAAAAAGCTTGGTGCGCCGCCAAGCGCGCGGCTGACGGTTTGGTGCTTGCCCGTACGGGACAACTGCCGCCCAAGTCTCCGGATACGACCCGATCACTGCTCAAACTGGCCAGGAACAACCCCGAAATCTCTAGCCTGCGTGACCGCTACTTCACTCGACAGAGCGCTCTTCACGGCGATTGTTTCTACACCGGCTGGTGCGAGCCGGTAGACGCCATCGAGCTGCTCATTCACGAGACCGAGGATTTCATCCAGGACGCGGAGACCCTGTCTCGCGTCTAGCTTTTCTTGCCCCACCCCCCCCATTCTTGACTACGCTCAGCATGAGCGGTCGTCCCACCCAAGGAGAGAAACCCTCACCCCCTTGATCCCCCTCTCCCTTAGGGCCTGTAAGGGAGAGGGGGAGAGAATAACAGAGGGCCGTCGGTTGCGTGGCAACCGACGGCCCTCTAGTTAATACTCAGGGAAAGGGGATATGGCCGCACTCATACTTCGAGGGCCTCAGCACGAGCGGCCCCTCCAAACTCCTACTTCTTCGGGCGGGCGGTGTAGTCTCCGAAGGGGCCGTCACGCTTGAGGAGGGCGGCGCGGAGGCCTTCTTTTTCGGCTGTCTCGCTGAAGTTGCGACGGGCGTGGGAGTAGTGGGTGATGGAGACGGTGTCGAAGGCCATCTGCTGAGCTACGGCGTGCCCCATGAGGCCCATGACCTTGTTGATCAGCGACTTGTGAGGAGCGAGTAGCTCCAGCGGGATGTTGGCCATGCGCTCTGCGAGGCGACGGGCCTCGGATTCCAGCTGGTCGGCGGGGACGGCCTGCATGATAAGGCCGATGCGCTCGGCGGTCTTGCCGTCTATGGGGTCGCCGGTCATCATCATGCGCTTGGCCCACTGGGGCCCGACCAGGTAGGTCCACATGTGGTTTTCGACGGACTCGATGCCCCGGACGTCGGGGAGGCCGAAGACGGCGTCCTCGGAGGCGATGATCATGTCGCAGTTGGTGGCGAGGTCGGTGGCGCCGGCGAGGCAGTAGCCGTGGACCTGGGCGATGATGGGCTTGGAGAGGTTCCAGAGCTTGCCCCACTGCGTGTTGGTCTTGCGGAAGCGCATTAGCTCGGTGTAGAGGTCGTCGGAGCCGTCGCCATGGGCGCCGGGCGAGATGTCGTAGCCGGCGGAAAAGGCCCGACCCGCCGCCCTGAGGATGATGGAGCGGACCTCGTTGTCGGCTTCCGCTTCCTCTGCAGCAGCGACGATGTCGTCTATCAAGCCCTCGCTGAGGGCATTGAGCTTGTCGGGGCGGTTCATGGTGATGGTGGCGACTCGGCCGTCGGTCTCGTAGAGCACGTTTTCGTAGGGCAAGGTGTACCTCCGGGTGTCGGGCTTCGGGCCCGAGTTTGTCTAAATCCTAGCTTAGTTTACGGGATTCCGATGGAAGGGGAAGGGGGTGTAGGCTGGGAGGGACGCGACAGATTGGAAGGGTGTGGGCCAGGCCCCCGCTCATACTTCGAGAGCCTCAGCACGAGCGGCCCCACATCCGAGGATGGATTCCCGATCGGAGTCGGGAATTACGGGAAGGGGCATGTTGGGGGTCAACCGGCTGCTGCGGCCCGTTTCTGACGTTCGCGGGTGCTAAAGGGGGTCTGGATGGGCTGGATGACCTCCCGGGCGAGGGTCTCGAGCTGGTCGAACCACATGGCGCCGGAGCAGGCGGGCCGCATGACGAACTTGGTGGCGCCCTTGTCGATGTACTCCTGGACCCGGGCCCTGACTTCTTCAGGGTTCCCGACTGCCGAAATAGCGTCGTCGGGGACGTCGGGCCTGCCGTGGAGGTAGGGCCGGGCAATGTCTAGATCACGCTCCCGGTTGTCGGTGAAGAGGAAGGGGAGGTAGATACCGAAATGGTCCTCGGGAACCTCCCGGCCAGCCTCGGAGGCATAGGCCTTGATGGAGCGGACACCCTCGTCGGCCTCCTCGACGGTGATGCTGGAGGAGAGCCATCCGTCGCCCAGGGTCCCGGCCCTTTTGTACGCCGCCTGGGACCGGCCCCCGATCCAGATGGGCGGGCCCTCGGGTTGGGCGGGCTTGGGCGTGACGGATATGTCCTCGATGGAGTAGTACTCGCCGTGGAAGGTGACGCTGTCCTCGGTCCAGAGGCGTTTCATCAGGCCGATGGCTTCGTCGGTGCGGCGGCCCCGGCCCTTCTGCTCGATGCCCGTGGCCCGGAAGTCCTCGGAGGTCGGCGGGCCGATGCCCACGGCGGGGAGGAGCCGGCCCCCGGAAAGGAGGTCCAGAGTGGCAAGCTCCTTGGCGAGAACGACGGGGTGTCTTACTGGCAACACGATGACGCTAGTGCCGAACAGCATGTTCCTCATGCGGGAGGCCATGAAGGCCATGAAAGTGACGGGTTCCAGGAGATCGTCGCGTCCGGCGATGCGGTCGCTGAGCCAGATGGAGTCGATGTCCAGGGCTTCGCAGCGGTCTATGAAGTCGAAGATTGAGGTCGGGGTGATCGGGCCGAAGGGCCAAGCCCCGAGGCCAATGCCGATGCGCACCTTCATGGGGTTGCCGTTGTAGGTGGAAGTCATGTCGGGAGGGCTCCGCGAGGGATTATACATGACGGTAGGAGACCCGGCGGAAACGTCGAAAATGTCTCGACATTCCTGGAGTAAAGTGGCAGCAAGCGGACGGTAAATAGCCGGCCGCACCGGGCAAAACGCAAAGAGCATCGCATAGAAAGCGAAAGAGAAAGGAGAGGCAATGAAGAAGTTGCTGAGAATCTTGAAACTGAAGAAGGCTTGGCTGGTCATGTCGGTGACTGCGATCATGGTGTCCATGATGGCCGTAGGAGGCGTGGCAATGGCGGACGCAGGGGAGCGGGGCGAGGTGAAATCGAAGCTCGCGGAGGTCCTCGACATTGACGAACAAACCGTGACCGACGCGTTTAGGGATGCCGGGGAGGAACATGCACAGGAAGCGATACAGGCGTGGCTCGACAAGCTGGTCGAAAGTGGAGAAATAACCCGGGTGCAGGCCGATGAGTTCACGAGCTGGTACGGCGAACGCCCCGACTGGCTAACCGACATCAAGTTCGAGAAGCGTGAGTTCCAGCGGGACCGGTCCGGCTTCCTGTCCACAATAGCCGAGAACATCGGGGTGGAAGACCAGGCGCTCATAGACGCTCTTGCCCAGGTCAAGGGCGAGATTCGGGAAGAGAAGGTGCAGCAGAGGCTGGATGCCGCCGTGGAAAGCGGAAGAATAACCCAGGAGCAGGCTGACGCCATCGCCGAGCGCCTGGAGAGCAGAAAAGGCAAGGAATGGCGCAAGCACGGCGGCTGGGGCTGGAAACGGGCGGAGCGCGGTCTCCACTGACAGGCCGGCTTTGCCAGGCCAGGCCTGGCGCCGGAGCCACCCTAAGCCAAGTGTATACTCTGGGGGGAGAGATGACGGCACCTCCACTGTCATCTCTCCCCTGTCACTTTTACCATGCCTAGCAGAATTCTGGTCATAGAAGACGACCCAAATACTGCGGAGCTTGCACGCCTGTACCTGGCCAATGACGGCCACGAAGTCCTGACCGCACCGGACGGGGCCCAGGGCCTTCGCCTCGCCCTGGACGAAGCTCCCGACCTAATCGTCCTGGACCTGATGCTCCCCAAGCTGGACGGCATGACCGTGTGCTGGAGGGTGAGGGAGGAGTCCCAGGTCCCCATAGTTATGCTCACCGCCCGTGTGGAGGAGGAGGACAGGCTGTCGGGGCTGGAGTCCGGGGCCGACGACTACATAACGAAGCCCTTCAGCCCCCGGGAGCTGGCCGCCCGGGTCCGGGCCGTCCTCCGGCGCACGGCCCGCGACGCCCTTGACCGGGGCCCCGGCGACCTCACTGCCGGGGGCATAAGGGTCGACGTACGCGAATACGCCGCCTGGGTCGGTGGACGGGCCATAGATCTCACCCGGACGGAGTTCCGCCTGCTGGTGATGTTTATGCGGGAGCCCGGGCGCATACTCTCCCGGGACCGAATAATCGACGCGGTGTACGGCTACGACTTCGATGGCTTTGACAGGGCGGTCGACTCCCAGATCTACAACCTGCGGCGGAAGCTGGGGAAAGGGCCGAGCGGCAAGGGGTACATACGCACGGTCTACGGCCAGGGCTACCGGTTCGAATATGCGTAGGCTGCTGTCCAGTCTCCAGGTCCGCCTGGTGGCGGGATTTGCGGTGGTGCTGTCCGCGGCATTGCTTTCGGTAGGCTGGTACGTGAGCGGGGAGTCGGAGCGGGAGGCGGAGCGCAGCGAAGAGCAGAGAATGGAAGTCCGTGTGGAGCGGGTCCGAGCGGCCCTGGACGAACACTTGGCCGAGGGCCGGGGGTGGGCGGACATTCAGCCCAACGTTGAAAGGCTGGGGAGACTGCTGGGCGTGAGGGTCGTGTTGTGGGATGACGGGGGTAAGCTGATTGGCGACTCCCACTGGTGGTTGGGTCCCGGGGCGGTGGACCAAGATGGAGCCGCCTGGGGCGCGACGCTCTATACGGAGGGTGGGGAGGCACTGGGCAGCGTGGCCCTCATGCCTATCCATCGATTCATTTTGGAAGAACTCCGCGAGCCGGTGGACTCGGACCTGGCGGACCATGTGAGCGAGGCCCTGCTCTGGGCAGGGCTGGCGGCGGGGGGCGTGGGCATAATCGCCGTGGGGGTCATGTCCCGGCGGGCGCTGTCTCCCGTGCGGGCCCTTTCGGCGGCGGCGGAAAAGCTTGGCCGGGGCGACCTGGCCCAACGGGTGAAACCCTCCTCCCAGGATGAGATTGGACGCCTGGGTCATGCGTTCAACCGCATGGCGGAGGACCTGGAGACGGCGGAGCGGCAGCGTCGGGCCCTCCTCGCCGACGTGGCCCACGAGCTGCGGACACCCCTCAGCAACATCGGGGGCTACGTTGAAGCGATGCGCGACGGACTGGCCGAGCCCAGCGCGGACACTCTCGAGATCGTTCGGCAACAGGTCGCACAGCTCACCCGTCTTGTTGAGGACCTGCGGCTGCTGACGCTGGCCGAGACAGGGGAACTCAGGCTCGACGTGCAACTGAGGAGGATGGACGAACTGATGGAAAGGGTGTCGGAGGCCTTCGGGCCGCGGGCCTCGGCGAAGGGGGTGTCCATTCGGTGCGAAACCGCCACCGACGTTCCGTTGGCGTCGATGGACCGGGGGCGGGTGGAGCAAGTCATGTACAACCTGGTGGACAATGCGGTGAAACACACGCCTGAAGGCGGCTCGGTGACACTTGCGGTTGCCGGCGGCAGGCCCGGTTATGTCCGGGTGTCGGTGAGGGACACGGGCGAGGGGATAGATGGGGAGGCCCTGGAGTCGGTGTTCGAGCGATTCTACCGGGTCGACCCTTCGAGGTCTCGGGTCACGGGGGGAGCGGGGCTGGGGCTCACCATTGCAAAGCAGCTTATAGAATCGCAAGGCGGTCGGATCTGGACGGAGAGTGAGCTTGGCCGGGGCAGCGCCTTCATCTTCGAGTTGCCATCCGCCGACCCCGTGGATGAGCGTTCCGGCAAAGAGCGTGCAGTCACATAAGCGCTTGCTCACTGATTTTGTCGACGCTGGGGATGGTCGTTGGAGAAGGCCCCGCCATGTCGACACCAACGTGCTAAACTATTGATAAGGTTTTCACAAATGCCTGTCAGTCATTCCCCAGTCCCCCTTAACCCAGGAGAGCCCAGTTGACCTTTCTTACTTCCTTCGCGCTGCGCCGCCCGACAGTTACGCTTCTGACCATCATTCTTGTTTTGGCCGGCGGGGTGTTCTCCTACCGGGCGATGCAGGTGGAACTGTTCCCACAGATCGAGTTTCCCCTGGTCACAGTCATAGCGTCGTACCCGTCCGCCGACCCCGAGGCCGTAGTCCGGGACGTCACCGAACCCATCGAGCGAGCGATCTCGGGGGCGGATGGTCTGGAGACGGTTCAGTCTTCTTCTTCGGAGGGTCGGGTGATAGTGCTCGGCACATTCCAATACGGCACGGACATGGCCGAGGCCGAGGCATACGTGGAGAACGCCCTTAATGGCGTGACATTCCCGCCTGCAGCGGAAGACCCGGAGGTCGGCCGCTTCAACCCCGACGCGTTCCCGGTAATCCAGTTCGGCGTGGTGTCGGACAGGCCGCTCATAGAAGTGCAGGAAGTAGTGCAGGACATCATCATCCCGGAGATCGAGAAGATCGAGGGGGTGGCGGACGTCCAGCTGGTGGGGGACGTGGACCGCAACTTCATCGTGACTGCGGACCTGGAGAAGATGTCGGCGCAGGGCGTCTCGATGTTCCAGGTGTCGTCGGCCCTTCGGGAGAACAACGTGACCCTTCCCGCTGGCCTGCTCTTTGACGGAGGCCAAGCGGTGATTGCCAAAACGACCCACACCCTGGGATCGGTGGAGGAGCTGGAGAGCCTGGTGGTAGGGTCGAACGGGTCGGGGCCCGTGCGGCTGTCGGACGTGGCGGAGGTGTCGTTCGGGACGGGGGCGCCGTCCAGCATATCGCGCACCAATGGGAAGCCGGGGCTCTTTGTGAGCGTGACCAAGGAGCCCGAGGCCAACACCGTGGACGTCACCGGCGGTGTGACCGACTTTACCGATGGAGTTCAAGGCATTCCCGGGGACATTGACATCATCGTCGTGACGGACCAGGGCCCCGAGATCCAGCAACAGATAGACAACCTGCTGCGGGAGGCGACGTTCGGGTTCCTGTTTGCGGTGACGGTGGTGTTCGCCTTCATGCTGACCATCCGCCCAACCTTCGTGAAGGGGTTCTTCAACACCCTGCGCCCAACGGTGGTCATTGCACTGTCAATACCCCTGAGCGTGTTCACGGGCATCCTGCTGATGAACTGGCAGGACATGACTCTGAACTTCATGACTCTGGGTGGGTTGGCCATATCGGTGGGCCGGGTGGTGGACGACTCGATCGTGGTACTGGAGAACGTATACCGGCACATCCAGGGTGGTCGAGAACGGTGGCGGGCGGCATTTGATGCGACGAAGGAGGTCGGGCCCGCCATCTTCGCATCGACGATGACCACGGTGGTGGTGTTCGTGCCCCTGGGCTTCATAGAAGGGCTGGTCGGGGCATTCTTCCTGCCCTTTGCCCTGACGGTGAGCTTCGCGCTGGTGGCATCGCTGCTGGTGGCGTTGACCGCGGTGCCGGTGCTCGGGGCCTTCCTGCTGCGCCCCGGGGACCTGCCCGAGGGCGCAGGTGACGAGGGAGACATCCCGATGCAGGAGACCTGGCTGCAGCGGACCTACCTGGTCATCCTTAAGTGGGCGCTGGGGCATCGGATCGTGACGCTGGGGGCAGCGGCACTGATCACCGTCGGGAGCCTGGGACTCCTGGCCAACATCCCTGTCAACCTGTTCGGAGGCAGCGGCGACCGTTTCCTGAGCATCGAGTTAAGCGTACCGCCCGGCTCGGGGGTGGAGCGCACGGTGGAAGCCGTAGCCGAAGTGGAGTCGAGGGTCGACGAGCTGTCTGACGTATACACCGTGAGCATCGGCGGCAGCGACTTTGCAGGACCCGGGACGGGGGACGATCCCACGGCAGGGCTGCAGCAGGCCAGCTTCTTCGTGCGGCTCTCCGACGACGCACCGGATGGGATCGCAGAGACTCTTAGGGGTGAGTTCGAAAAGCCGGGCCAGACGCTGCGAATTTCGGAGATATCGGACGGGCCGCCGACGGGCGGGATCGAGATCTTCGTCACGGGCCCCGACTACGATGACATTGCCGAGGTGACCGAAGAGCTTGCCGCCTCCATCGCAACCATCGACGGCGTGGTGAACCTGGAAAGCGACGTGGCCGAAGCCCGCGCAGAGGTGGCGGTGGAGGTTGACCCGGAGAAGGCGGGGCAAATCGGCCTGACCACGAGGCAGGTGGGGATCCAGCTAAGCCAGTACACCATTGGGCAGAGGGTAACCTCCATCAACGTGGACGGGGAGGCGGTGGACGTGGTCCTTACGGGTGATCCCCGGGCCGTAGGGGGTGTCGACCAGCTTAGTTCTTTGATGATAGTCGGGCCCCTGGGGTCGGCGCCCCTGGGTGAGCTGGCCGAGCCCGTACTGCGGGAAGGGCCCGTGTCCATAAGCCGGACTGACGGCCGGAGGTCGGCGAGCATCGAGGCGGACATAATCGCCGACGACACGCAAGCGGTGGGCGTAATCGTGGACGAGAAGATTGACGCCCTGGACCTGCCCCCGGGGGTCGAGGTGAACAGCGGCGGAATCTTCGCCGACATAGAGGAGGGATTCCAGGCCATCTTCACGGCCATGGCGGTCGGGATAGTGCTGGTCTACCTGGTTATGGTTGCAGCCCTGGGGAGCCTGAGGAACCCCTTCGTTATCATCCTGACCCTGCCACTGGCCCTGGTCGGGGTGATGCTGGCGCTTACGGTGACGGACCGGTCGCTTGGCCTGGCAGCCATGATGGGGGTGCTGCTGCTAATCGGGATAGTGGTGACCAACGCCATAGTGCTGATCGCGTTCGTGGAGCAGCAGAGGGCCCGAGGGTTGGCGGTCTACGACGCCCTGATATCCGGGGCCCGGGTGAGGCTGCGGCCCATCCTGATGACCGCGCTGACCACCAGCTTTGCGCTGCTACCCCTGGCCGTGGCGTCGGAGGGGAGCGGCGGGATAATCAGCGCGGAGTTGGCCACGGTAGTAATCGGGGGGCTGATAAGCTCCACGGCCCTGACGCTGGTAGTGCTGCCGATCGTCTACATGCTCTTCAACGACAGCATCCCGAGGCTGTTGAACCGACTGTTTCACAGGACGAGTCCAGAGGTTGCCGGAGCACCGGAGCCGGTTGCTGGGGAGTAGGGAAAGGTCGAGCGGCCGTCAGATTCCACAAGTTCTTTAGAAAATGGGGTTGACAGACAGATGGGCCTGTCATATAGTTCATGTACCCCCCCTGTTCGCTTCGGCGGCAGGGCGCAAGGCTGCCTTTCGGCAGCCTTAGCTTTTTCTTGGGAAGCAGCTTCTCATCCGTACCAACGTCTATATAGACGGCTTTAATCTCTACTATCGAGCCCTGAAAGGCACTCCACATCGCTGGCTGGATGTCGGTAGACTTGCGTCGCTTTTGCTTCCCAAGCATGAGATAGCTCAGATACGGTATTTCACCGCTCTTGTAGACAGTCGCCCTGGAAACCCGACCCAGCCGCAGCGTCAGCAGACCTATCTTCGTGCCCTGCGGACTATTCCAAACCTGACCATGCACTATGGGCATTTTCTAACCAAACCCAGGCTTCGACCCTTGGTTCAGGAACCACAAATCGGTCCGCGCACCGTTGAGGTGCTCAACACTGAGGAGAAGGGTTCGGACGTCAATCTCGCCACCTACCTGTTGATAGATGGTTTCGAGGATGACTATGAAATGGCGGTAGTAATTTCCAACGATTCCGACCTTAAGCTGCCCATCGAAATGACGCGTACGAGGTTGGGTAAGCAGGTCGGGGTCATTGATCCGAGCAGGAGGACAAGCTTCGAGCTGCGTAAAGCAGCCTCCTGGTACAGGCCCTTACGCCGAGGCCCCTTGAGTGCAAGCCTTTTCCCCGACACTCTCTCCGACGCCCAGGGCAACTTCACGAAACCCGCCGATTGGTAGAATAGCCTTGGGTGCGTAGCACCCGAGGTGTGTATTGGCGGCAAAGATCCTCACTACAAAATGTCGGTGGTATGCGGCTATCTCCCTTCTGTTAATGGTGGGGGTGGGCGTGGCAGGGTGCGGCACGGAAACACCGACACCTATCCCGGAGCCGACCGAAGTGGCATCGGCTATTGACGTGTCAGTTGAAAGCGAGGTTGGGGGCCTGGTGGCGGGGGGTGCGGGGCTGGTGGTGCCGCCGGGGTTTGGGGCCAATGTGTACTTTCTTGGGCTTTCAAACCCGACCGGCATTGCGGTGTCGGGGGACGGGAGGGTGTTCGTCAGCGAGCAGGACGGGGACATTGCCGTACTGTCGGATGACGACTCCGACGGGACGGCGGACTCGGCGGAGCTTTACGCCCGAGGCTTTGTCGCGCCCCTTGGCCTGCTGCACCACGAGGATAGGCTTTACGTATCTCATCGCGGGTCGGTTACGGCACTGATCGACTCGTACGGGGACGGACAGGTGGATGAGATTGAGACGATCGTGTCGGACCTGCCGGTAGGGATACACCAGAACAACGGTCTGGCCCTCGGGCCCGACGGGAAGATGTACCTGACCTTGGGGTCGACGTGCAACGCGTGCCGGGAGAGGAACGAGCTAAGCGCGTCGGTGCTCCAGCTCAACCCGGATGGTTCGGATATGCGGGTCTTCTCCTCGGGGCTGCGCAACATGTACGACATAGCCTTCCACCCCGAGGACGGAACGCTGTTTGGCGCCGACAACGGGAGGGACGAGCTTGATCTGCACGTCCCGGAGGAGCTTAACCTGCTGGTCGACGGTGGCGGCTACGGCTGGCCCGACTGCTGGGGCGACGGGCAGGGCTCCAACTGCGAAGACACGCTCCCGCCCGTCGCAGAGATGGAGGAACGCTCCTCGGCGAACGGGCTACTCTTCTATACAGGCGGCATGTTACCAGAGGAGTATCGCAACGACCTGTTCGTCGTGCAGTGGGGGTCGCACCTCCGGGACACGGGACGGAAGGTGGTGCGGGTGCGGCTGGAACGGGATGGGGAGGGCTACCGGGCGGAGGTGTCGGACTTTGCCTTTGGAATAGACAGGCCGTTGGACATAGCGCAGGCGTCGGACGGGTCATTGCTGGTGGCCGATCACGGGAGCGGTGCGATCTATCGCATCTTCTGGAAGGGGCAATAGGGGATGAGCGGCGAAACGTACGAGATCAAGTCGATCGGGAGAGTTGTTTCAAGTGTCGGGGAGGGGGATGAGATGCCTATCGATGGGGTGTCCGCATCCATCGAGGTGTTCCCGGAGTACGAGGCCGGGTTGGCTGGTATCGAGTCGAATACGCACCTGATCATCCTGGGGTGGTTCCACAGGGCGGACAGGGAGAGGTTGACGGCGTCGAGGCACGGGGGCCCGGAGAGGGGCGTGTTCGGGATGAGGTCGCCGGACAGGCCGAACCCCGTGGGGCTAACCTCGGCGCGTGTGCTGGGGGTCGAGGGCCGGGTGGTAAAGCTGGACAGGCTGGACATGATCGACGGCACGCCGGTAGTCGACATCAAGCGTTACTCTCCGGGCTGGGACTCGATATTCTCGGCGAGGACGGCCCGGGACACGGAGCACCCGGGGGGTCGGAACCGGGAGTCGTTCCTGCGGGACATGGTGTTCGAGGCGGAGAACTTCCACGGGAAGCGGTGCATGGGCGCGGCCCTCGGGGCTAGGATGGTGGACCATGCGATCCATCACTGGGGCATCGCCAAGAAGGACCCCGACCTGAAGGTCACCTGGGGCCCCGACGGCAGTATCAACGACGCCCTGCAGGCCATAACGGGCGCAACCTCGGGGAACGGGCTCCTGCATGTCGGGTCCGGCGACGATTACGTGCTTTCGTGGAAAGGTCGGGAGCTGAGGTTCAGGCCCCGGGGGGAGGGGCTGGGGGTTGATGAAGTGCTGAGCGCAGAGCTTGGGGAGGTGATGGGGGTAACAGACCACGAACACCACTCGCCCTCAGCTTAGTCGAAGGGTCGAGCGGACGCTTCAGTCCACTAGCTTCATCGGCAGCCCCGACATCTGGCCTAGCCTGGCTCGGGCATGGTCTACGTAGACGGGGTTGATTTCGTAGCCCACGTAGTGTCGGTTGGCTTGGACTGCCGCCTCAGCCGTCGTGCCCGACCCCATGAACGGGTCCAGGACCACGTCGCCCTTGAATGAGTAAAGGTTGATCAAACGGAGCGGCAGCTCCAGGGGGAAGGGGGCGGGGTGGTTGGCCTTCCGGGCGCTGGCGGCGGGGAAGCGCCAGATGCTCTTGGTGTACTCCAGGAACTCGTCCCGGCCCACACTGTTCTCCCCCGTGACCCGACGCTTGTAGGCATCCTTGCAGAAGACCAGGATGTATTCGTGGACGTCCCTTAAGACCGGATTGCTCGCCGACCTCCAGCTGCCCCAGGCGCAGGACGTGCCCGCACTGGCGCCCTTGTCCCAGATTATCTCGCCGCGCATATGGAAGCCGCACTCACGGGCGATGTCCATGATGTCGACGTGCAGGGGTATGTAGGGTGTCCGCCCGACGTTGGCGATGTTCACGCACGCCCGACCCCCCTCCACCAGCACCCGGTACGTCTCGCCCAGCACGTCGGAAAGCAGGGCCCGGTACTCGGAGAGGGAGAGGTCGTCGTCATAGTCCTTGCCGACGTTGTACGGGGGCGAGGTGATCATCAGGTGGACGGAGTTGTCGGGGAGGTGGTGCATGTCCAGGGCGTCGGCGCAGTGGATGACATCGAGGTGGTCGGGGGTGTTCTCGACGTACTCCGTCGATTCCCGGGCACCGTTCCGCCGACCTTCGTAGAGGCGCTTGGAGTAGAAGGATCGGGAGTCGTGGCCCTCTCGGGACACGGTGCCGAAGGAGGAAGTCTTGCTGCGCTTGAGGTTGCGGGGCATGGGGTCATTCTAAGCCTAAGTGGAGGTGGCCGCTATAACGCACCTCCCCCACCCCTCGCTCATACTTCGAGGGCCTCAGCACGAGCGGCCCCTCCCCACGGCTTTAGGAGCGGCTAGGGGTCGAGGACATCTCCCGGCAGATTCTTCCGGAGGTTGTCCCACCACCCGAGGTCCTCGCCAAAGTAGACGGCGTATCCCCAGTGCTCGTGCTCCCGGATTCTTCCGGTGATATGCACCTCTTCGAGGAGCGGAATTCCCGATTTCAGGTCCTCCGGGTAGATTACCTTCACGGTTTGCCGGTACTCTCCCCGGTCAACCCCGATTATCAACCCTTCGGAATCCTTGCCACTTACCTCCCCAATAACCCTTGCGCATTCCTCCAGGAACAGATCGAGGGCCGAGGTTAATATTCCCGGTGGCGGGATCTCCGGGGAGTTGGCCGAACATGGTTTCACTTCCGGCTGCACCAGGTTGTAGGCGAGGATTACTGCGACAACCAATATCCCAAGACACAGGAGTTTGACGACGCAGTTGCAGCAGCATCGACACTTGCCATGCTTTTTCTCGCGCTGTTCCGGTTCCCTTGTTAAGCCGGCAGGCCGATACGGGCGGTATCTGGGCGTCGGGTCCCAGGAGGCTGCTTGAAGCGTAGCGATGGTGGCTCCTTTTCAACGTCGATGGGCCAACCTGCTTTGCTCATGGGCAGGTTAAACATACCACACAGAGGCCCCCACAAGGCCCGTAATGGCCCAGGCACGCTCCGGGTTAAGCCGCCTAAGGCCGCATGACGGCGGTCATGGGGCGGGGCCCTTTCCTCACCTTCCTCGGGGAGGACTTGGGCTCGACGCGGACGGCGCAGACCTTGAATTCCGGGATCTTGGAGGCGGGGTCAAAGGCCCGGTTGGTCAGGAAGTTTGCCGCCGACTCCTTGAGCTTCACGAAGGGCACGAATATCTCGCCTTCCCTCACGGCGTCGGTGACCGACGCCCGGCCCTCCAGCTCCCCCCTCCTCGATTCCACCCTCACCTCTTCCTTGTCCGAAATCCCCGCCCTATTGGCGTCCTTGGGGTGGATCGTCACGATCAGTTCCGGGGCCCGGGCAACCAGGCCCTCCACCCGACGGGTAATGGTGCCGCCATGCCAGTGGTATAGCGTCCGGCCCGTGTTCAGGATCAACGGGAAGCGGCGGTTGGGAAGCTCGGCAGCAGGCTCGGTCTGCTCGACGGGCACGAACTTGCCGAGACCCCTCGGGAAGCTGTCCTCGTAGAGTATGGGGGTGCCTGGGTGGTCGGGGGTGGGGCAGGGCCACTGGATACCGCCCTCCGCGTCCAGCCGGTCGTAGGTAATACCTGCAATTATGGGCGTGAGAGCGGCCATCTCGTCGAAGATCTCCTTCGGGTGGCCGTAGTCAAACTGGGACTCGTCCATGCCGAGCCTCCGGCACACCCGACGCGCCAGGTCCGAGGTGATATCCCAGTCGGGCCTGCTCTGGCCGACGGGCTCTATGGCCTTGCGAACCCGCTGCACCCGACGTTCGCTGTTGGTGAACGTCCCGTCCTTCTCGGCGAAGCTGGTTGCGGGGAGCACCACGTCGGCGATCTCTGCGGTCTCGCTGAGGAAGATGTCCTGGACTACCAGGAATTTCAGGTTTTCGATGGCCTCGCGGGCGTGGCGGAGGTCGGGCTCGCTGAGCAGCGGGTTCTCCCCGACCACGTACATGGCCTCCAGCCGACCTTCCTCAGCCTCCCTCATCATGTCGGTGACCACGAATCCCGACTCCTCCGGCAGACGGCCGCCCCAGGCCCGGGCGAACTTCTCCAGGGACTCGGGGTCGAGGTCCTGGTAACCGGGCAGGTTGCTCGGCGTGCAGCCGGCGTCGCCGCAACCCTGGACGTTGTTTTGTCCCCGCAGCGGCGATATGCCGTTGCCCCGACGCCCCATCTGCCCCGACACCAGCGCCAGGTTAAGCACGGCGTGGCAGTTGGCGGTGCCGTTGGTGTGCTGCGTCAGGCCCATGCCCCACACGAAGCACGAGCCGCTGAAGGGGGGTCGGGCGTAGATGCGGGCCGCCTCGATCATCTGCTCCTTTGGGACGCCGGTTATCGACTCTACGAAGTCGGGGGTGTACTGGGCAAGAGACGCCTTCCACTCCTCGAAACCCTCGGTGCGTTCGGCGACGAACTGCTCGTCGGCCAGGCCCTCGTCGAGGATGACCTTGGCCATGCCGTTGAATAGGGCGACGTCGGTTCCGGGTTTTTCTCGAAGCCAGAGGTAGGCGTAGTCGCACAACTCGATGCGCTTGGGGTTGATGACTATAAGCTGGGCGCCGTACAGGTCGACGGCCTTGCGAAAGCGGGTCGCGGCCACGGGGTGGTTGGCGCTCGGGTCACAGCCGGCGATTATCAGGCACCCGGCCTTTTCGTAGTCGAGGTAGGAGTTGCTGGTCGCCCCGCTCCCGAGGGACCTGAGCATGGCCTCCACCGACGGCGAGTGGCACAGCCGGGTGCAGTGGTCGATGCTGTTGGTGCCCAGGGCGAGGCGCATGAACTTCTGGAGGACGTAGCCGTCCTCGTTTGTGGCCTTGGCAGAGGCGAGAGCGGCAGTTGCCCCCCGGTGCTCTACCAGCTTGCCGGCGGTGTAGTCCAGGGCCTCGTCCCACGATGCCTCAGTGAAAACGCCGTTCTTGCGGATGAGGGGGGTGGTCAGCCGGTCGCCGTGGTTCACGAAGGTCACGCCAAACCGGCCCTTCACGCACAGCTTCCCGAGGCTCGACTGGTTCTCCGGGTCGTCGTCCACCCACAGAACCTTGCCGTTCTTGTCGGTGTTCAGCACGATCCCGCACCCCACCCCGCAGTAGGGGCAGACTGTGGAGGTCTGCTTCACGGCGTTGGCTGGATTGATCTTCGGCTCGATGGCGCCGGTCGGGCAGGCGGCTACGCAGGAGCCGCAGGACGTGCATATAGAATCGGCGATGGGGTCATCGCCATACGTCCCGATAAACGCATCCTGCCCCCGCCCCAGAATCGCAATGGCCCCGATCTGCTGAAGGTCCTGGCAGGCCTCGACGCAGCGTCCGCAGAGGATGCAGTCATCCATTTCCACGGAGAAGAAGGGATTGCTGGAGTCGGTGTGGTCCCGGGCCCGGGTCTCGTAGCCGGTGGTGAGAAGGTCGTGGAACCGGGAGGCGGTCTTCAGTTCCTTGTGCTCAGCGAGGGGCTGGCCGGGGGTCTCGGTGGGGAGCATGCCGAGGGTGAGGTCGAGGATGCCCTGGCGGATGCGCCGCACCTCGGGGCTGTTGGTCTGTACGACCATGCCATCGGAGACGGGGGTGTGACAAGAGGCGGGGAAGCCGCGTCGGCCCTCGACCTGCACGAGGCAAGTCCTGCATGCCCCGATGGCGGGCATGGCCGGGTCCTTGCACAGCTGGGGGATGTACGTCCCGGAGGCGTTAATCGCCTCCAGGATGGAACTCCCCTCCCGCGCCTCGATAGGCATGCCGTCAATTGTGAGGTTGATGGTCACTGCGTTGTCTCCGTGCCGCCATGAGACTGAGTTAGTGCCTATTCTACACCCGTGAGACCCATGCCTCACCCAACCCGCTCACCTTGAGCGGCCTTTAACTCGAATCCGCCGCCCCCTCAAAGGCTTCCCGGAAGTGCGCCAGCCCCGACCGCACGGGGCCCGGGGCCATCTGTCCCAGGCCGCACAGGGAGCCGAACCCGACCACGTCGTTGAGGTAGGCCAGCTTCTCCAGCCCCGACCTCCCCTCCTCACCCCTCTGCACTGCGCCCAGCAGGTCCAGCATCCGCTTCGTTCCCTCACGGCAAGGGGTGCACTTGGAGCACGACTCCGCCGCGTTGTACGCCGCCAGCCGTCTCACAACCTCCACCGGCGAGACGCTGGTGTCGAATACCGTGATACCCCCCGACCCAAGGACCGCGCCCTCGGGGTCGAGCATACCGGGGCCGATGGCGACGTCCAGCATCGACTCGTTCAAAAGCCCACCCGACGGCCCCCCCGCCACCACACCCGTCACTTCGTAGCCATCCGGCGGCCCACCCCCGACCTCGTAGACGATGTCCCTCACTGTGGTTCCCATGGGCACTTCCACCAGGCCGGGCCTCTGGACCCGACCGCTCAGTGATATCAGCTTGGTCCCGGGCGATGGGTCTGCGCCGGGGGTGGAGAGGAGCAGGGGGAGGTTGCACAGGGTCTCGACGTTGTTTATCACCGTCGGCTGGCCCCAAAGCCCCGACTCCACCGGGAAGGGCGGCTTGGTGCGGGGCACGTTCCTCTGCCCTTCGATGCTGTTCATCAGGGCGCTCTCTTCCCCAAGCACGTATCCCCCGCCGCCCCGCCTCACCTCGATGTCCAGGTTGAAGTCGGCGCCCAGGACGTTATCGCCGGCCAAGCCCAGGTCCCGGGCGAGGTCCAGGGCATCCTCCACCCGACCCGCGGCCTCGTCGGCTTCCCCGTTGACGTACAGGTAGGTCTTGTCCGCCCCGATAGCGTACGCGGCGATAGCTAGCCCCTCAAGAAGCATGAAGGGGTTGCCCTCCATGATGTGTCGGTCTTTGTATATGCCCGGCTCCCCCTCCTCTGCGTTGACTACCAGGTATCGGGGCGAGCGCCCCGTGGCCCGGGCCCCGCGCCACTTGATCCCCGCTGGGAAATAGGCCCCGCCCCGCCCTCGCAGTTCCAGCCTGACCACCTCGTCGACCACCTGGTCGGGAGTCATGGAGTTGAGAACGCTATTCAGGGTGGAGTAGCCGCCCTTGGAGATGTAGTCGTCGATGCTGTGGGGGTCGATGTATCCAATATCCCTCATCACCCGACGCTCCTGTCGACCCCAGAACCCCGACTCATCACCCGACAAAGGCCACGCCGCTGGCGTGCCCTTCCAGGTCGACGAGGATTCCGCTTGACCGGCGAGCCAGAAACTCAGTATCTCGTTCACGTCCGCGGGGCCGACGTGGGTCAGCCGGAAGGTGAGGCCCTCGGCCATCTCGATGATGACGACCGGGGCGTCGTGGCAGGCGCCGTCGCATCCGGCCACCAGCACGGGAGACATCAGGCCTTTCTTGGCTACAGCGGCCTGGAGCAGCTGCAGTACCGCCCCCGCCCCGACGGTGCGCGTGCAGCCGCCAAGCTGCACCAGGGCCCTGGGGAAGCGAGCCTGGGCCTCGCAGTCGGCCTTCGATTTTAACTCAGGATAGGTCATGGCTGGGGTGGGGGGAACCGGGGGATGGCCTGGAGTCGGGCCACGGCGTCCTCGGGGGTGAGCCTGCCGAAGGGGCCACCGCCCAGTTCCATGGCCGGGGCCATGGCGCACACGAACAGGCAGGGGGCCTCTTCCAGGGTTATGGCGCCGTCGTCGGTGGTCTCCCCGACCCCTATGCCCAGGTCCCCACTCACGGCCTTCAGGATTTCGGCGCTGCCTTGCAGGTAGCAGGCCAGGCCCGTGCATACCCTCAGAACGAATCGGCCGGGCTCCTTCAGCCGGAGCTCAGGGAAGGACGATGCGACGCCGTGAACCTCGCTCTTCGGGACCCGCAGGTAGGCGCCGATCTCCTCCATGGCCCAGGTCGGGAGCCAGTGCAGCTCCTCCTGGACGGCGCGCAAAGCGGGAAGCAGGTGGGTCCTGTGACGCGGAAAGCCGCCGAGCACCTCTTTGATATGTTCCCTGTCCAAGGCTCCTCCAAGCAGGGAGTGGCGCAGATTATACAGGTGTTTCAGACGGCATGTTCAGGCCTAGAGCGCGGAGCGAGTCCCGACTTGGCAACCCCTCCCTGCCCCACCCCCGGGCGCCGTAATACGCCCCGATCATTTCTTCCAGGCCAGCCTCCGACACCACACCACCCTCGAAGATGCGGGGTGGGAGGGTGTCATCTTCTCGACTCCAACCCTCCCGGACGTTAAAAGCTTTGCGGACCAGGTTTATCCGCTCCCCCGAGGCCCGCAAATCTTCCGGGCCGATATCATGGCCCGTGGCGAGGCGGTAGACCCGGGCAGCTTCAGGGAAGAAGTCTCGCAGGGCACGGCGCACGAATTTGGAGAGGACAAGAGAGTCCAGTACGGCGGCGAAGTCTTCGGCATCGGCGACGGCCAAGCCAATCTGCGAGGCGTCGGCATGGTACGCATCCTCGTCGCTGAGGTCGAAATCGTAGGCCGAGGCCCGGTTATGGCACGCGCCCCGGGGGCTGACTGCAAGGGCGAGGGCCAGGTGCCGAAGGTTGCCGGGATGGTAGCCAGGCATCTCCAGCCCCTTGACGTGCATGGCCCATGCCTCGGAGACGCCGCCGAGTTGGGCCGCTGCCCCTCGGCTGCCCTGCGACAAAAGCTCCCCGATACCCTCCCTATGCCCTATCGACTCGATGGCCGCAAGCAGCGCATCCCCGTTGCCAAAGCGCAGGTCCAGGCCACCTGTGTCGGCAATTGTGAGGAGTCCGCGTTCAAAGGACTCCATGGCCCAGGCAATGGTGCCGCCGGTGCTTATGGTGTCGATGCCCAGGTCATCGCACAGACCCGCCGCCCGGATTACGATGTCGGGGTCGCTGATTCCGCACATCGGGCCGAAGGCGAAGAGGCTCTCGTACTCCAGCCGGGTCCTTCCCCTGCGCCCCCTGGCCGAGTAGACATGCTCCCACTCCCGGGACATCCCACCCGAGCCTTGGCCTCGTCTCTTTTCCAAGCTCTCGACGCTCAGCCTATCTGCGCCGTCAAAGGTGTACTGGCGGAAGTTATATGCGGGGAGGGCGCCCGCCGCGTTCAACTTGGCCAGGTTGCCCACGGTGCCCGGGCCCCGGTACTTGGCAGTGGACTTGGATTCCATGGCCCGTCCGAGCCTTACATTCAAGTTAGCGAGATCGGGGTGGGGGGTTGGGAGAGTTGCATTGCCGTGCATGGCTATGGCCTTCAGGTTCTTCGAGCCCATCACCGCGCCCGCGCCGGTTCTTCCTGCCTGCCGACCCCCGTTGCTGATGCAGGCAAAGCTGACCAGGGCCTCGCCGGCCGGGCCAATGACCGCGACCTGGGCCTCACTAAAGCCGGCAATGGAGTTCATCTTTGTGGCGGTTTCCTGTGCCGACAGACCTGCCAACTCTCCGGCATCCAGCACTTTGACCGACTCACCATCAATGTGCAGCACCGCGGGTCCCGACGCCCGGCCCTTGATGACCAGTGCATCGAAAGGCATCCGGGACAGCTCTTCTGCCACGGGTCCAGAGGACAGGGAGTCGCCGACGAATCCCGTGAGCGGCGACTTGCACGCCACGGCCATCTTCGCCGAGCCCGGCACCCCCGCCCCGAAGAACGGGCCCCAGGCGAAGATTAACGGGGACTCTGGAGAGAGGGGGTCGACCCCCGGAGGGCAGTGCCTGTAGAGCAACCATGCCCCCAGCCCCGCCCCACCGATG
Organism: Dehalococcoidia bacterium; assembly: GCA_965207225.1. Lineage (GTDB taxonomy): Bacteria > Chloroflexota > Dehalococcoidia > Plut-88900 > Plut-88900 > Plut-88900. Next base: position 271,779 of record CBDBLV010000005.1, on the reverse strand, counting down.
AAGGAGACCTGCTCCTCGGGCGTGAGGGGCTCGAACGTAGACGCTCCGCTGGGAAGGTCGATGACCAGGACCTGGCCGCAATACGCGTGCATGAGGACTGCTACTCGTCGGAATAGCCCTGTGCCTCAAGGGCCAGGGCCTTGTCCAGGTCTTCCTGGGTGTTGACGTTGAAGAAGCTCAGCCGCTCCGGGTCGAAGAGGTCTATGTCATCCTCGTCCACATAAGCGACTCTGACCTCCTCGAAAAAGAGGGCGATCTTCAGGTCCTGCCGCTTCAACCTGCTCTCTATCGGTTCGAGGCAGCTTTTCGAATATATGGCGTGCAGGGGCTCGGGCCTGCCGTCGACCCTCGGGACTACCACGTCGAAATCGGGTGCGAGGTCGACCATGAACTGGAGCAGGCCGGTATTGAGAAAGGGCATGTCGCAAGCCACGACTATGCCGCAGTCTCCGCGGGCGGCGGAGAGACCGGTGAAGATGCCGCCCAGGGACCCGTGGCCCGGATAGATGTCGGCGGCGGTGCGTACCCCGTCGGGCAGGTCGAGGGCCTGGGCCCGGGACTCCTCCGCCACCACGACGACCGTCTCGGAGCTAACCTCGGACAGCCTGTTGATGACCCGCTCGATAAGCCGCTCGCCACCTATCTCCTCGACGGCCTTGTTCCTCCCGAGCCTCCTGCTCATTCCCCCGGCCAGGGCCACCCCGCTGACGTTTTCGGGATTGATTCCACTAACCATGATGAGGTCATTATACGGGCAGGGCAGGGGGTGGGGCCAAAGGGACGGGGGTAGGGTAGGTAGCGGCCTAGGACAGCCACGAGGGATTGCCCCTGCAGGGGATGGGGTTGGGCTAGTTGTGGGACAGGGCTTCGGCGTCCCGGATGTAGTCAGGAGTCTCGCGAATGAGCCGCTCGGTCACGACGGGCTGGCAGTATTCATGGCGGAGGCATTCGTCGCGGAGGACTACTAGGCGATCGGAGTACCGGAGCGAGAGGGCTTCCAATGAAGGATTAGTCTCTACTAGCAAGCGCAGCCTTCTACCGGCGGCGGTAGATGTGGCGGGAGACTGGCCGGTCCGGGCCAGGACCAGGGCCTCGGTGGCGCGGAGGGTGGCGCACCAAGCCTTTTCTGCGGCATCACGGATGTCGTCGGCGTCCATGCGGTGCATGGCCGAAGAATACATTCGGCGGGCGTCGGCGAATATGAGGTCGGGGTTGGTTTCACTGGTAGTCACAAGGTTTCTCTCGTGGGCAGATTGTATCTCACCTTGTCTGGTACTGCTGGTTCAAGATTGACTGATAACGAAAATATCGTTACAATTGCCAATTATGAATAACGCAAAGCAGATAATCGAACGATTCGGTGGGCAGTCAGCGCTGGCAGCACTGCTGGGCAAGCGACAGAGCACGGTGCAGCACTGGGTGAGGACGGCCCGGATCCCGGCCCAGTGGCACGAAAAGCTCTTGGAACTTGCTTACCAGCAGGGTATAGCCCTGGAACCCAAGGACTTCGTGGCGCCCGGCGCCCCCGACATCCAACCCGCCGACGGCAAGCTCGGGGTGCTGCTGGTGGGGCTGGGGGCGGTGTCATCCACCTTCATCGCGGGCGTGGAGCACATACGTCGGGGCACGGGGAGCCCGGTGGGGTCGGTGTCCCAGATGGCTACGATCCGCCTGGGCAAAAGGCCCGACGGCCGGACCCCGCTCATAAAGGACTTCGTGCCCTTGGCCGACCTGGACCAGTTGGTCTTCGGGGCCTGGGACCCGATACCCGACAACGCCTACCAGGCAGCCTCAAAGGCCGGGGTCCTGGACCGATACGACCAGGTGGAACCCATCGCCGACTTCCTGAAGTCCATCGAGCCCATGCCGGCCGTATTCGACCAGGACTACGTGAAGCGCATCGATGGCGTGAACGTCAAGTCGATGGACTCCAAGCTGGCCGCCGTTGATGCCATCCGCAGCGACATCCGTCGTTTCAAAGAGGAAAACGGCTGCGACCGCCTGGTCATGGTCTGGTGCGCCTCGACCGAAAAATTCGTTACGGAAAACGAGGTGCACCAGGGTATCGAAGATTTCGTTGGGGCACTGCATGACAACGATGAGAAGATCGCCCCCTCGATGATATACGCCTACGCCGCGCTGATGGAGGGCGTGCCCTTTGCCAACGGCGCTCCCAACCTGACCGTCGACATCCCCGCGCTGGAGAAGCTGGCCCGAGACAATGGCGTGCCCGTATGCGGCAAGGATTTCAAGACCGGCCAGACCCTGGTCAAGACGGTCATCGGCCCGATGCTCAAGGCCCGGATGCTGGGCATGGACGGCTGGTTCTCGACGAACATCCTCGGGAACCGGGACGGCGAGGTGCTGGACGAACCCGAGAACTTCAGGACGAAAGAGGAGTCTAAGCTGGGGGTGCTGGAGTACATCCTGCAACCCGAACTGTACCCCGAGCTTTACTCGGACGCCTACCACAAGGTGCGCATCAACTACTATCCCCCGAGAGGCGACAACAAGGAGGGCTGGGACAACATCGACCTCTTTGGGTGGCTGGGGAAGCGGATGCAGCTAAAGGTCAATTTCCTGTGCTCGGACTCCATCCTGGCGGCGCCGCTGGTGCTGGACCTCGTGCTGTTCATGGACCTGGCGCAGAGGTCGGGGCTGGCGGGCATCCAGGAGTGGCTATCCTTCTACTTCAAGAGCCCCCAGCACGCGCCATCTGTATACCCGGAGCACGACCTTTTCATCCAGCAGACCAAGCTGAAGAACACCCTACGCTGGCTGATGGGCGAAGAGCAGATCACCCACCTGGGCATGGAGTACTACCGGTCGGACTAAGCCTTGCGGCGGTGTCGGGGGGTTAGGCCGCTCGTGCTGAGGCTCTCTTAAGCCAGCCCCGAGTCCCCCAAGGAGTGCGAGCGGGGGGGAGGTAAAGTTATAAAGAGTCCACGGCCGCCTGGGCGCAGATCTCGTCTTCCTCACCCGTGCCCCCGCCCACCCCGCAGGCCCCCTCCACGACACCGTTCCTGATGACGGGTATAGCACCCTGGCCCGGGATCATGTTGCTTCCCGAAGCGGCGATGATTCCCTTGATGGTCGGGTGGTCTGCTCTCTCCTGGAGCATCACGCTGGGCCTGCCGAACCCGACGGACGTCGTGGCCTTGCCCTGGGAGCCGTAGACGCTGGCCCAGATAGCCCCATCCATCCTGGCGAAGGCTTTCAGTTTTCCGCCCGGGTCACAGACGGCTACACTTATCTTGATTCCCAGCTCGTTTGCCTTAGCTATGGCGGCTTCACACAGCTTGATTGACTCGTCCAGGGTCAGTGCCATATCGGGTTTCCTCCAGTTCAGGTTGGTCGGGTGCATCGTATATCAGGGGGTCGGGCTTCACAAGGTGGACCTTGGCGGTGTCCAGGAAGAACACGCGGGGCCGCTCGTGCTGAGCTTAGTCGAAGTATGAGCGGGGGGTAGTCCTGTTTAAGTCGCTAGCTCGGCTAGTCTCCGCCCGACACCCGGCTCGCCCTCTACTGGCCCATGATGGTCAGCGCATATGAACCCGTGGAGAAAAGCCCTGACACCTCGACGTAGTAGACCCCGGTGGCATCCGGCTCCCATACAATGCGTGAGGCCAACCCTTCACCGTAATCGTCGTTGTATGCGACTTCCCAACCGTCGGCATCATAGATGGCAAGCACGGAGTCTTCCAGGGTGCCCAGGGAAACGTCGATCTGGTAGACCTGACCTGCATCCGCCGTTAGCTCGAACAGGTCTACGTCGTACTCGTAGTCGATGGCGCCCTCGATGGATTCCCCGACGCCGATATGAGAGGCGTCTGTAATGCTGTCACCGTGGTCATCAGGACCGCCGGAGCCGACGTTTTCATACAAGGATAGATCGGGAACGCAGGTCAGGAGGCCAAAGGCCTCGGCGAGGATGGTGTATGCCTCGTCTTCATCCGCGAAAGCCACAGCAGTCATCGCGGCTAGGACAGCGTCCCAATCAAAGTCTATCAGCCAATCTTCCAGGCATTTCTTCTCTTCATCAGTCAGCGCTTCCACGTCGATCCCAAAGTCTTCGAACATCAACGCCAGGAAGGGACCCGGGGCGCAGCTTATCAAGCCGGGAAGGAATTCGCCCATCACGCCCAGGTCGTCTTCCAACAAGCCCGTAATTAAGTTAGACCAGTCATATCCCACCATCCACTCGTTCAGGCAGGTCAGCTCATCATCCGTCAGGGTGTCGGCGTCAATGCCCACCTCCGCAAGGAACTCCGGCATGAAGAAATCCAGCAGGCAGGGAACTACCCCCGACAACATCTCGCCCATGACGGTCAGGTCCTCTTCGGCCGTGCCCCTGATAATCCAGTGTACATCGGCGCCCGCCACCCACGCGCTCACACATTGAATTTCCTGCTCGGACACGTCATAAGTTTCATCACTCACCATCCCCGCAACCAGCAAGGAAGCGTATATGGAACGGGCCGTCTCGGGGGACAGGCACTCGAAGAGGGATACCTGCCAGTCCGTCAGGTCGTCGTCCGTCATGACTGGTTCGCCCAGAACCGACTCCAGCTCACTCCCGACCTCCGTGCGAATGCAGTCCTGCTCGGCGGGGCGTGAAATCGTCGAAAAGCTCCTGCCAGGTGGTATCGTCGTCTATCTGAGTGGCTGAAACCGGGACTGAAGGGGCTATCGACGTGGGGATGGGGGTTGGGGTGGGAGTAGGAGGAGCTGGTGGGACGGTGGGGGTAGGATCAGAGGTTGGAGTCTCCATGGTCGACTGTGCCCCGCCGCATGCCAATACCAATACGACAACGGCCAGGGCAGCCAGGACCCCGAGCCACCTCCCATATCTACATGCCTGGTTCTTCAAGCCAAAACCCTCTCCCCTGCTTTCGTTGGTCGCCACCATACAATATGGCCTTCGGACACGCTAGGGCATTGGTTTCGCGTTTCCCTGCAGGCATAAACCACGTTTGACACCATTTTTCCGCCCGACTTAGAATGCGGTCACCGACAGAGGCGTCGGGGAGCAGGCTACCGGGGAGGAATAAATGGCAAACAAGGCCTTCGTTCTCATCGAGACCGCAGTTGGGACCACCAACACCGTCGTAAACAACCTGAGAGCAGTGGAGGGGGTGGCCTCCGTGGACGCCGTGGTCGGGCCCTACGACGTGATAGCCGTCCTGGAGGCCCAGGACGTGAACACCATCGGAGAGCTGGTGACCAACAAGATCCACGCCGTGGGCAGCGTGGTGAAGACCGTGACCTGTCTCGCCGTGTCCCTCCCCTAGCCCCGACACCCGGCCCACCCCGCCCGACATCATGACCCTGGGCTTTGCCCCATTCCCGCTCAACAAGGAGTGAACAGATGGACTTGCACCTGACCGAAGAGCAGACCGCATTTCGCCAGGAGGTGAGGGACTTCCTAGACGAAAACCTACCCTCCGACTGGATTGGCGGCCCCATATCCTTCGCCCACGTCGACAAGGAAACGGAGATGAAGTGGCGGAAGATGCTCGCCGAGAAGGGCTGGAACACCATGGGCTGGCCCGAGGAGTACGGCGGCCAGGGCGCATCCGCTATATCCCAGCTCATCTTCCAGGAGGAGTGGGAGTACCGCGGGGCCCCGGGAATCGACACCTTCGGACTCAACCTCCTGGGCCCGACCCTCATGCACCATGGCACGGAAGAGCAAAAGAGGGCGTATCTCGGCGCGATAGCGAGAGGTGAAGCAGTGTGGTGCCAGGGGTTCAGCGAGCCGGAGTCGGGCTCCGACCTTGCTTCGTTGCAGACTCGGGCGGTGCTGGACGGCGACGACTACGTGATCAACGGGCAGAAGATCTGGTCCAGCTACGCCCAGTTCGCCGACCACATGTTCCTGCTGGCCCGCACGGACACCGAGGCCGTCAAGCACCGGGGCATCACCTTCTTCCTGCTGGACATGGACACGCCGGGCATCACCGTCCGGCCCATCCAGGAGATGAGCGGCGAGAGCTCCTTCAACGAGGAGTTCTTCGACAACGTCCGGGTCCCGAAGAATAACGTGCTGGGCGAGGTGAACCGGGGCTGGTACGTCGCCATGACCCTGCTGGACTTCGAGCGCACGGGCATCACCCACCCCGCCGGTGGCAAGCGCATCCTCGACCTGCTAATCGGATACGCCAACGATACCACGGTCAACGGCCATACCCTGGCCCAAGACGCGATAGTCCGCCACAAGCTCGCCGAAGTGGCCGTCGACCTGGAGACCTCCCGCATGATGGCCTACCGAATCGCCTGGATGCAGGCCGAGGGCATAGTCCCGAACATGGAAGCATCGCTGCTGAGGCTGCTGAGCACCCAGACGTCGCAGAAGCTGGCCCGGGTGGGGATGGAAGTGATGGGGCTGAAGGGTCAGCTGGAAGCGGGCTCCAAATATGCTGAACTGCAGGGGTTCATCTCGAACCAGTACCTGTTCGCGGTGCCCTACACCATAGAGTCGGGCTCCCAGGAGATCCAACGCAACGTGGTCGCGACTCGGGGGCTGGGGCTGCCGAGGGGGGCTTAGGGGGGCTATAATCTAATCTTGTAACACCACATCGGGGTGACAAGATGGACGTGAAACAAGCCGTACAAATTGCCAAGCAATATGTTTCGGAGATATTCGAAAGCGAGTCTACTGCCAATGTCGGCTTGGAGGAAGTCGTCTACGAAGATGAGTCGGGCACTTGGAAGATCACTATAGGTTTTTCGAGACCCTGGCACCGAAGAAACCCCCAGACCGCCGCGGAAAAATTAGCCAGCCCGTTTGAGCGCTCCTATAAGGTAGTCCAGGTCGACGACCAGAGCGGCAAAGTCGAGTCCCTGAAAGACCGCATCCTGGTCACGCGGGACTGACTCTTTGCCTCCGACTGGATATTTCGTCGACAGCAACCTGTTGGTGCTTCTGGTAGTCGGAAATGTGGGCCGACATCTCATCCAGAGACACAGACGGTTGCAGGCATTTACGGTCGAAGACTACGATGCGTTGAATGATCTGCTGACAACAGTTGATCAGGTATTCGTCACTCCCAACACCCTCACGGAAACTTCGAACCTGCTCGCTCAACATAGGGAACCCGACCGGTCCCGCTTTTTTGATATGCTCCGCCACGTTATCGAAACCAGTCGGGAAATCGTCATCACTAGCACCGAGGCATCATCCAACGACGCGTTCACTAGACTGGGGCTTACTGACGCAGCTCTCCTGCAGACCCTATCGTCCGCCACACCCCTAGTGACAGTTGACCTAGATCTGTACCTAGCCGCTTGGGCTCAGGCTCCGGATACCGCCGTAAACTTCGCCCACCTCCGAGGCCTTTAGGCTTCTTCCTCACCCCACCGCTTCCGTCCGGGGTCCCTCCCAACCTGCAGCCGAGGCATTAAAGGGTAACTTCCACCTGCTGCGTCTCAACGGCTAACGGCAATCCCTGTTCAGCGCGCACTTCGATGCAAAGGGCAATGGCTTCCCGAATGTTGACCAGGGCTTCGTCTTTCGTGGCCCCTTGGCTAACGCAACCGGGAATCGACGGGCACTCGACAATCCAGACGCCGTCTTCATCTCGATCGATGGTGACATTCAGTTTCATTCTCTAGCCCTCCCAGGCCCACGGCAGGGTGCACCTTTGAGCAATCAGACTACGTAATCTCAGTTTAGCCTGTCAACTCCCCCCGTTTGCCCCCCACCCCCCGCCCGAATACAATAGCCCCATACCCGCGCACCCTGTAAAGGAGCCGTCATGGATTTCGCACTTACCACCGAGGAAAAGGCCTTTCAGAAGGAGCTCACCGAGTTCCTGGACACCGAGATGCCCGAGGACTGGGACGAGCCTCAGCCCGACATCTACGCCGTCGGCAGGCAGGAGATGGAGATGCGCCGCAAGTTCGGCGAGAAGGGCTGGCGCACCATGGCCTGGCCCAAGGAGTACGGCGGGGGCGGCGCATCGCCTGTCATGCAACTCATCTACAAGGAGATGATCAGCTACCGCGGCGCCACCAAGATCGAGGACCAAGGTATCGACTTCGTAGGCCCGACCATCATCATCCACGGTACGGAGGAGCAGAAGAAGGAGCACCTGAGCCGTATCTCAAGGGGCGAGGCCTTCTGGTGCCAGGGTTTCAGTGAACCCGAGGCCGGTTCCGACCTGGCGGGCCTCCAGACCCGGGCCGTGGAGGACGGAGACGACTACGTTATCAACGGCCGCAAGATATGGACCAGCTTCGCCCACCTGGCCACGTGGATGCACATTCTGACCCGCACGGACCCCGATGCCCCCAAGCACCGGGGCATCACCTACTTCCTTCTGGACATGACCACCCCAGGCATCTCCATCCGGCCCCTGATAACCATGGCGGGAAGTCACCACTTCAACGAGGTCACCTTCGACAACGTCCGGGTGCCCAAGAAGAACATGCTCGGCGAAAAGAACCGGGGTTGGTATGCGGCGATGTCGGCGCTGGACTTCGAGAGGTCGGGCATCGAGTACCCGGCCCGCGCCCGACGGGTCTATGAAGACGTCAAGCGCTACGCCGAGGAAACCAGGGTCAACGGCAAAACCCTCATCGATGATCCAAGCGTAAAGGGCAAACTATCCGAGGCCGCCATCGACATCGAAGTCAGCCGGCTGCTGTGCTACCGCATCGCCTGGATGCAGGGCGCAGGTCTCGTGCCCAACCACGAGGCCTCGATAGGCAAGCTGTACGGGTCGGAGATGTGGATCCAGGTGGCGAACACCTTCACCCACATCCTGGGTCTCGGGAGTCAGCTCCACGAAGGGTCCAAGTACGCCGCCCTGGAGGGTGTCGTTCCCAACTTCTACCTGAACGTCGTGGCCGGGGCTATCTACTCCGGCACCTCGGAAGTGCAGAGGGGGATCATCGCGCGTCGGGGGCTGGGGCTGCCTCGGGGGACGTAGGAGGGTCCAACCTTGAAAGGCCGAGTCCTCAGCTACTCCGTCCAGGACAACGCAGGCGTCATCTCCGGCGACGATGGTCGGCGCTACACTTTTGAGGGCCCCCAATGGAGGGAGCAGGACCTGCCCGTCCAGGGCGTCCACGTTGACTTCCAGGTCGCCGCCGACACCGACCAGGCGGTAAGCATCTATCTCGTCCGCGAAGAAGCACCGGCGACCGCCCCTAGCGAAAAGAACAAGGTGGTGGCGGGAATACTCGCCATCCTGTTCGGGACCCTCGGGGCGCACAAGTTCTACCTGGGCTACTCGGGGCAGGGGGCCTTGATGCTGGTTCTGTTCATTCTCGGGATTGCGCTGTTATTTGTGTTCGGCATCGGGCTCATCGTATTGCTGGTGATAGGCATAATCGCCCTGGTCGAGGGCATCATCTACCTCACCAAGCCCGACGCCGAATTCGAAGCCACCTACGTCAAGGGCCGTAAAGCCTGGTTTTGAGTCGTTACAGCGCCTGAACAAGGGCGTCTTGCGCCTCTCCCCATGAACTTCCACCCCTCCCCCGAGGAACTCGCCTTCCAGTCCGACGCCCGTGCCTATTTGGCCGATGTCACCGCCGGCTGGGACATGCCCCGAGACGACGAGGAGTACCAGGCCCGCGCCCGGGTGGTCAGGGAGGGGTTGGGGGAGAGGGGGTGGCTGACCCTCGGGTGGGTGCCGCCCTACGGGGAGGCTTCCCCGGTCAAAGCTGCGATGCTGTGGGAGGAGTTGGCCTATCACCTCGTGCCCCGGGCCAACGACCACGGCACCGACCTCGCCGGGCCCCTCCTCCTGAGGCACGGCACCCGAGAACAGCAGCAAGATCACCTCGGACCGTTGGCGGATGGCCGGGAGTGGTGGTGTGTCGGGTTCACCGAGCCCCTGGCCGGCACCGACCTCGCCAACATCAGGACCCGGGCCAGGAAGCAAGACTGCGGCTTCATCCTGAACGGGCAGAAGGACTACGGCGAGTGGGCCCAAAACTCGGGGTGGTGTCACCTGCTGGCCCGGACAGACGAGGGTTCATCGGGGCGCGAGGGACTGACATGGTTCCTCCTGGACATGTCGACGCCCGGCATCTTCCTGAACCCCACCGAGTACACAACGGGTCGAATCTTCTCGGAGATATTTCTCGATGACGTCGTCGTCCCGGAGTCGGCCATCCTTGGGGAGAGGGGTCGGGGGTGGGAGATCGTGGAAGAGTTCCTCACCGAGGCCCGCGCCGGCTTCGAGCACATCGGTTGGGCCCGACGAATGCTGGATTTCACCATAGATCACGGGGCAGTCAGCACGGGTCGAAGGGCCCGCCTCGCCGAGGCTTCTGTGGACATCGAAGTTGCCCGTCTGCTATCCTATCGCAGCCTTCGGCCCGAACGAGGGAGTGAGCAGTCCAGGCGTCGGGCATCAATGGCCAAACTCTTCAGTTCAGAGGTCTTTCAGAGAGTCGCGGAGACGGCATTCAACGCAATCGGCCTCCAGGGACAAGGTCTCCAGGGGCCCGTGCAGCGCCTTTATTTGGAGTCATCCGCCGCATCCATTTATCTCGGCACTTCCGAAGTACACCGGACCCTGGTCTCGGGTCTATCGAGCATGGCATAGGAGCATCCGATGGAGTTCACTTTCAGCGAGGAAGACAGGCAGTTCAGGAGCGACCTCACCACCTTCCTCCAGGACCAGCTGCCCGACAACTGGTGGGGCGAAGAGGCCTACGATGAGAGCGTGTGGCCCTTCACCCTGGAGATGAGGAAGAAGCTGGGAGAAAAGGGCTGGCTGGCGATCTCCTGGCCCAAGGAGTACGGGGGATCGGACGCTTCGCCGGGACAGTCGATGATCTACAGCGAGGAGATGGCCTATCACCGGGCCCCGGGCAAGGACATCCAGGGTGTCGGGTTCATAGGCCCCTGCCTCATGATCCACGGCACGGAACAGCAGAAGCTCGAGCACCTGCGGCCCATATCCGATGGGAGTGTCAACTGGTGCCAGGGGTTCAGCGAACCGGAGTCGGGCTCCGACCTCGCCTCGCTTTCGACGAGGGCAGTGGAGGACGGCGACGACTTCGTTATTACCGGCCAGAAGATATGGTCCAGCGGCGCCCACGTGTCGGACTGGTGCCATCTCCTCGCCCGCACGGACCCCGACGCCCCCAAGCACCGAGGCATCACCTACTTCCTCATCGACATGAAGACCCCCGGCGTCGAGGTGCGCGGCATCACCGACCTCACGGGCCACCACCGCTTCAACGAGATTTTCCTCGACAACGTCCGGGTGCCCAAGGAGAACGTGATTGGCGAGGTGAACCGGGGCTGGTACGCCGCCATGTCGACCCTCGACTTCGAACGCACGGGCATCGAGAACTCCGCCGACACCCGGCGAATGATCGACGACCTGCTCCAGTACGTCAAAGACACGCCCTGGAACGGCGGCGTCATGGCCGACGAACCGGGCACCAAGGGCAAGCTCGCCGAGATGCGCATCAACGCCGAGATTTCGCGGATGCTCTCCTACCGGGTTATGTGGCTGCAGAGTGTCGGCCAGGTGCCCAACTACGAAGCGTCCGTGGCCAAGGCCTACGGGGCTGAAATGGTACAGGAGTGCGTCAACCTGGCCATGCAGATACTGGGCATGTCGGGGCAGCTGACGGAAGACTCCAAGTGGGCACCCTTCAAGGGCTACGTCGAAAGGACCTACCTGAACGCCATCAGCCGCACCATAGCCGGCGGCACCAGCGAGGTCCAGCGCAACATCATCGCCACCCGCGGCCTCGGCCTCCCGAGGGGGGCATAACTCCCGCCATTCCGGGGAACTGGGGTAGGGGGCCCCAGTCCCCTCTCCCTCGATGGGAGAGGGCTAGGGTGAGGGTGAAACGAAACTCACAAGAACCCGCTCGACTACGCAACCCGGTTGATCTGAAGGCCCAAAGCTCAACACCCGACACAGGGCAGTGGGTAGGGGGCCCAGTCCCCTCTCCCTCGATGGGAGAGGGCTAGGGTGAGGGTGAAACGTGACTCACAAGAACGCGCTCGACTACGCAACCCGGTTGACCAAAAGGCCCAAAGCCCAACACTTGACACAGAGCAGTGGAGTGGGGGTCCTGTCCCCTCTCCCTCGATGGGAGAGGGCTAGGGTGAGGGTGAAACGAAACTCACAAGAACTCGCTCGACTACGCAAGCCGGTTGAGCAAAAAAACGCAGCCCAACGTCTAAGAAAAGCATCCACGGACGCCGAGAGAAAACTGTGGAGCATCCTCCGCAATCGTCAGCTAAGCAGCTACAAGTTCCGCAGACAGATCCCACTCCGAAATTACATCGTCGACTTCGTCTGCTTCGAAGCAAAGTTAGTGATTGAAGTAGACGGTGGACATCATCAAGAACAGTCAGGCCATGACGAAATGAGGACTAGGGGACTGATGGAGGGAGGATTCAGGGTATTGAGGTTCTGGAACAATCAAGTCTTAACGAATCCTGAATCCGTACAAAAGGCAATACTAGCCGAGTTGGAGTCATCCAACACTTCTGACTGATCTGACTTAAGACTAAAGATCCCCCCTGACTAACCACCACCCCACTTCCCCCCATCGACCCCACCCCTCACCCCGTAACCGAAATCGCCTGCCTGCTATAGCCCGCATCATCCACCTGCCGGACCAGGAACCGAGCCACGTCCGCCCGGTTTATCTTCCCGACCTTCCCCTCATTGCCCGCCCTGCATTCCCCGGTGGCCGACCCGTCTTTCAGAATAGCCGCCCGGACTATCGTCCAGTCCAGGGAGCTTTCCATGATCACCTTCTCCTGCGCCACGTGGTCGGCGTAGATGTTGCGCAGCAGCGTGCGGAACATGATCTTGGCAATCAAGGGCACCTGCCCCCAGCTCTCGCCCACCCCCGCCGCCGACAACACCACCAGCCGCCCGATCCCATGCTTTGTCATCCCCTCCACCACGTTCCGGGTCCCGACCCTCAGCGTCGTCCTGTCTCGCAGCCCGTTGCTGCCCAGGGCAACAATCGCTGCATCATGGCCGGCCACGGACGCCGCCACGGAGTCGGCGTCCGTGACATTCCCCTGGGCAACCTGGAGTCGTAGACCCTTTCCTTCAACCTTTCCCACCGAGCGGGCGAATGCGGTTACCTTGTGGCCCTGCTCCAGCGCCTGCCAGCAAACGTGTATCCCCGTCTTCCCCGTGGCCCCGAATACGATTACTTTCATGGAGACCTCGACTGTTCAATGGCTCGGCTATAATGACGACGCCCCATAATCATAAGCCCCGGGAATACGCCCATGCACTTCACCTTCACACCCGAAGAGGCCGCGTTCCAGAAAGACCTCCGAGACTTCCTCAAGGCCGAAATCCCTCCCGGCTACAAGGGCGCAGACGAGTACGGCCGCTCCGATGACGTGGAGTTCGAGAGGTACATGCGGCAGCGCCTCATCGACCGGGGCTGGCTGACCATGGCCTGGCCCCGAGAGTACGGCGGCCAGGATGCCTCCAACGTGAAGATGGCCATCTTCGCCGAGGAGATGATGTACCACGAGGCCCCCGGCAAGGACAGCTCGGGCGTCGGTCTCCTGGCCCCGGCGGTCATGCGACACGGCACCCCTGAACAGAAGGCCAAGTACCTGCCACCCATCTCCCGTGGAGAAGTTACGTGGGCCCAGGGATTCAGCGAACCGGAGTCGGGCTCCGACCTGGCGTCGCTCCAGACCCGGGCCGTGAGAGACGGCGACGACTACCTGATAACCGGCCAGAAGATCTGGTCCAGCGGCGCCCACCTCGCCGACTGGATGTTCGTCCTCGCCCGCACCGACCCCGACGCCCCGAAACACCGCGGCATCACCTATTTCCTAGTCGACATGAAGACCCCCGGCATCACCGTCCGGCCCATCATCAACATGGTCGGCGACCACCATTTCAACGAGGAGTATTTTGACAACGTCCGGGTCCCGGCCGAGAACATTATCGGGGAGGTGAACCGGGGCTGGTACGTTGCCATGACCACCCTTAACTTTGAGCGGGAAGGTACGACCTATACTGCTCGGGCGCGCAAACCCCTGGACATGCTGATTTCACTGCTGAAGGAGAGTCGGGCCAACGGCAACGGGCTGGAGTTGACCCCTGCCCTGCGCCACCGGCTGGCCGACCGTGTCCTGGAGACGGAGGTGAGCAGGATTCTCGCCTACCGTATCGCCTGGATGGTCGACCAGGGCCTCGAGCCCCAGCACGAAGCCTCCATATCCAAGCTAATCAGCAGTGAGCTCTTGATGCGGGTCGCCAACACGGGAATGCAGGTCCTCGGCATGATGGGCCAGCTCGCCAAGGACTCCAAGTACGCCCGACTCAAGGGCAAGTTCCACCGCATGTACCTCTGGAGCATCAGCGAGCCCATAGGCGGCGGCACCTCCGAGATCCAGCGGAATATCATCGCGACTAGGGGGCTGGGGCTTCCGAGGGGCACTTAGCCCCGTCATTCCGGCCCCCGAGCCGGTCGAAGATGCGCCTATGGCGTGAATCCATCCTTGGCGGGGGGCCGCTCATGCTGAGCGTAGTCGAAGTATGAGCGGGAGCGGGGGTGAACCCACCGCCTTGACACACCCGACCTTATCTAGCAATATCTCAGTAAGACTCGGTAACAGGAAACGAACGTGCCGCGGACCACCAAGACAATCACCTTCTCCCTCCCCCCCGACATGGCCAAACGGGTGGATCAGGCCATGAAGCAACAGGGACGCTCCAGGAGCGAGTTCCTCCGGGAGGCGGTTCTTCGCTACATCGAAGAATGTGAGTGGAGACAACTGCTCCGATACGGGGAAGAGCGGGCCAGGGAGAAGGGCCTGGGTCCTGAGGACGTGGCCCGTCTTGTTGAAGAATACCGCTCCGAAGTCGCCTCCTCCCGTACGTGAGAGTCGTCCTCGACACCAACGTCATCGTCTCGGGCCTGAACTTCCCCGGCAACGAGCGCCTCGTCCTTGAACTGGCCCTCAGGGGACGGTTCGATCTATGCCTCTCCACCTTCATCCTGGACGAGGTCGCGGGGGTGCTTGATCGCAAGTTCGGTTGGACTGAAGAACGCTCGTCTCAGGCTATCAGCACACTGCGGAACGCGGCCAGCATCATCGAACCCGAGAAGCGCCCGGACGTGGTCCAGCCCGGCCACCCCGACAACCGAATCCTGGAATGTGTGTCGTCCGCAAATGCCCAATACCTGGTCACCGGCGACCGAAGACACCTTATGCCCCTTGGGGAACACCACGGCGCCAGTATCCTAAACGCCCCCCGATTCCTGTCAGCCTTGGAACGTACCCCACCTCCATCCTAACTCTCCCTCAATCATTCCATCCCCGGCGGTGCGGGGCCGCTCATGCTGAGCGTAGTCGAAGTATGAGCGTGGGGGCATTAGAATAGTGGCCGAACTACCCATGCACTTCACCTTCACACCCGACGAATCCGCCTTCCAAGGAGACCTCCGCTCCTTCCTCAAGGCCGAACTCCCCCCCGACTGGAAGGGCGCCGACGAAGATGGCCGCACCGACGACGTCGAGCTTGAACGGCATATCCGCCAGGGACTCATCGACAGGAACTGGCTCACCATGGCCTGGCCCCGACAGTACGGCGGTCAGGACGCCTCCAACGTGAAATCGGCGATCTTTGCCGAGGAGATGGCCTACCACGAGGCCCCCGGCAATGACAACTGGGGCATTGGGATGCTTGCTCCGGCCATCATGCAGCACGGCACCCCCGACCAGAAGCGCAAATACCTCCCGCCCATCGCCCGAGGGGAGACGACCTGGTGCCAGGGGTTCAGCGAGCCCGAGTCGGGCTCCGACCTCGCCTCCCTTCAGACCCGAGCAGTCAAGGACGGCGACGACTACCTCATCACCGGCCAGAAGATATGGTCCAGCGAGGCCCACCGCTCCGACTGGATGTTCCTCCTCGCCCGCACGGACCCCGACGCCCCTAAGCACCGCGGCATCACTTTCTTCCTCGTCGACCTCAAGACCCCGGGCATCACCATCCGCCCCATCATCAACATGGTCGGCGACCACCACTTCAACGAGGAGTACTTTGACAACGTCCGTGTCCCGAGCGAAAACGTCATCGGGGAAGTCAACCGGGGCTGGTACGTCGCCATGACCACCCTCAACTTCGAACGGGACGGCACTACCTACACCGCCAAGGCCCGAAAGCCCCTGGACCTGCTAATCGACCTTCTCAAAACTGACGGTGCTGACAACGCACTCTCCCCCACCCTTCGCCACCGTCTCGCCGACAGGCTTGTGGAGACTGAGGTGAGCCGCCTTCTCGCCTACCGAATCGCCTGGATGGCAGACCACGGCCTCGAGCCCCAGCAGGAGGCCTCCATATCCAAGCTCTTCAGCACCGAGCTACTGCTACGGGTCGCCAACACCGGGATGCAGGTACTCGGCCTCATGGGCCAGCTGGTTGAGGACTCTAAATGGGCCCCCCTCCGAGGCAGGTTCCGTAAGCTCTACCTCTGGAGCATCAGCGAGGCAATAGGCGGCGGCACCTCCGAGGTGCAACGCAACATAATCGCCACACGCGGCCTCGGCCTCCCGAGGGGAACTTAGGGAGGGTCAGCAACTCTGGGGTGGGGCGGCTCATGCTGAGCGTAGTCGAAGTATGAGCAGGGGGGGTGGGGATGAACCTACCCTGCTTGACACATAGATTGTCATCTTGCATTATCTTGGTAAGACTCGGTAAGTAGAGAAGAACGTGCCGCGAAGTACAAAGACCATCACCTTCTCCCTCCCCCCAGACATGGCCAAACGCGTGGACGAGGCCATGAAGCAACAGAGACGCTCCAGGAGCGAGTTCCTCCGGGAGGCCGTGCTCCGCTACATCGAGGAATGCGAGTGGAGGCAACTGCTCCGGTACGGAGAAGAGCGGGCCAGGGAGAAAGGCCTGGGCCCCGAGGACGTGGCCCGCCTCGTGGAAGAGTACCGGACCGAAGTCGCCTCCTCCCGTACGTGAGAGTCGTCCTCGACACCAACGTCATAGTCTCGGGCTTGAACTTCCCGGGCAACGAGCGCCTAGTTCTCGAACTGGCCCTCAGGGGACGTTTTGAACTGTGCCTATCCACCTTCATCCTGGACGAGGTCTCGGGGGTGCTCGAGCGCAAGTTCGGTTGGGCCGAAGAACGTTCGGCTCAGGCTCTCAGCGCACTGCGGAACGCCGCTCGCATCATTGAACCTCAGCGGCGCCCAGATGTGGTCCAGGACGGCCACCCCGACAACCGAATCCTGGAATGTGTGTCGTCCGCAAATGCCCAATACCTGGTCACCGGCGACCGAAAACATCTAATGCCCCTGGAGGAACATCACGGCGCCAGTATCCTCAACGCACCTAGATTCCTGTCGGCCCTGGAGCGCACTCCACCCCCACCCTAACCCCCTTCCAGTCATTCCCGACCTCGATCGGGATTCCATCTCCCGTGGGGTGGGGCCGCTCCCACCAAGCCCCGTCGAATTATGAGCGGGGGGAGAGGCGGCACCTCCGAGGTGCAACGTAATATAATTGCCACCCGGGGCCTCGGGCTCCCGAGAGGTACGTAATCCCCTGAATAGAATCTCACTGACGGGGAGTCCAGAGGGGCTCTGCCCCTTTGGTAGGGGGGACTGGGGGGACACCCCCCAGAACTTATATATTCCCCCTCTCCCTTAGGAAGGGAAAGGGGGACACAGAGGGCAAGGGTAGCCATGCAATACAAATTCACCAGAGAAGAAGACGCCTTCCGGGAAGAACTTCGCACATTCCTGAAAGAGGAACTGCCGCGCAAGTGGCGCTACGGCCTCATCGAGACCGCAGACGAGGACTCCGACCTGGCAAGGAAGATGCGCCGCAAGCTCGCCGACCGCGGCTGGCTCACCCTCGGCTGGCCCAAAGAGTATGGAGGCCAGGGCGCCTCGCCCATCACCCAGCTCGTCTTCAACGAGGAGATGGCCTACCACCGCTCACCCGGCAAGGACGCCTTCGGCATAGGTATGCTCGGGCCCGCGCTCATGATGCACGGCACCGAGGAGCAGAAGCGCAAGTATCTCCCCGCCATCGCCGAGGGCCGCATCAACTGGTGCCAGGGCTTCAGCGAGCCCGGCTCCGGCTCCGACCTCGCATCCCTCCAGACCCGCGCCGTCGAGGATGGTGACGACTACGTGATCACCGGCCAGAAGATCTGGACCAGCGGCGCCCACCACGCCGACCGCTTCTTCATGCTGGCCCGCACCGACCCCGACGCCCCCAAGCACCGCGGCATCACCTTTTTCATGGGCGACATGAAAGACCCCGGCGTCGAGGTCCGGCCCATCGTCAGCGCCACCGGCCGCCACTCCTTCAACGAGGTCTTTTTCGACAACGTCCGGGTCAACAAGCGCGACATCGTCGGGGAGGTGAACCGGGGGTGGTACGTCGCCATGACCCTTCTCGGCTTCGAACGCTCCACCGTCGAATGGCCCGCAGCCGCACGTCGGGCCTTGGAGGAACTCGTCGACTACGCCCGCGACACCAAGGTCAACGGCGCCCGGCTAATCGACGATCCACGGGTCCGCAGCAAGCTCGCCGACGCCGCCATCGACATCGAGGTCTCACGGATGCTCTGCTACCGGGTCGCGTGGCTCGCCGCCAATGGCCACGCCCCCGACTCCGCAGGCTCCATCGCCAAGGTCTACAGCACCGCCATGCTCAGGCGCTTCAGCGAAGCCGGCATGCAGGTCATGGGCCTCACCGGCCAGCTGCGGGCCGATTCTAAGTACGTCGCCCTGGAAGGCGGCATGAGGCACATGTATCTTGAGACCATTGGTGTTAATATAGCCGGTGGCACCGCCGACGTTCAGCGAAACATAATCGCCACCCGCGGCCTCGGCCTCCCCAGGGGTGCCTAGAAACAAAAAAGACATGACCACCACCGAAGCCAGCCCTTCTGCAATATTCGACGACGCCCGACGCATGCACGGCGCCGCGCTGGCTCGCATGGCCGACGACGACATCCGGGACGCCGCCGAAAAAGCCTGGTGCGCCACCCTCCGCGCTATTGAGGCCCTCGTCCTCGCTCGCACCGGACAGGAGCCTCGTAAGTCGCCTGATGCCAGCAGGAGCCTCATCAGCATCTCCGATACCGACCCCGCCGTGTATGCTCTTCGCCTTAGGTACTTCAACAGGCAAGAGAGCCTTCATGGCCAATGTTTCTACCACGAGTATTGTCCAATGCCCGGCACCGAGCGCCTAATCCACGAGACCGCCGACTTCATCCGGGACGCAGAAACCCTCGCCCAAAAATAAAACGCGACAACACTCCTGCAAAGACAGGAATCCAAAGATAAAATACAAGTCCGCATAAACCGAAACGTCCATAACTGGCAAGGAGGAAGCAAGATGGACCTGGGCCTTAGCGAAGAACAGGAAATGCTCAAACGCACCGCACGGGAGATGCTCGAAGCCGAGTGTCCCAAGACCCTGGTGCGGGACATGGAAGAAGACGAAAAGGGCTACTCGCCCGAGCTCTGGCAGAAGCTGGTGGAGCAGGGCTTCATGGGCCTGCCCTTCCCGGAAAACTACGGCGGCGCAGGATTCGAGTTCCTGGACCTCATGGTCCTCGTCGAAGAGTTCGGCCGGGCCCTGGTCCCGGGCCCCTATTTCTACACCGTGGTCGTGGCCGGTATGGCCATTAACGACGCCGGCACCGACGAGCAGAAGCAGGAGTACCTCTCCAAGATCTCCAACGGCGAGGCCATCATGACCCTCGCCCACACCGAGCCCAGCGGCCGCTGGGACGCAGGCGGCGTTTCGGTCACCGGCGTTGCCGACGGCGACGACTTCATCCTCAACGGCGTCAAGCTATTCGTGCCCGACGCCCATGTCTCCGACTACCTCATCGTCACCGCCCGCACCAAGGAGTCCGACGACCCCAACGACGGCATCACGGCCTTCATCGTCGACGCCAAGAGCGCCGGCATCAGCTACGAGGTCCTCAAGACCATCGCCTCCGACAAGCAGTGCGAGGTCGTCTTGGACAACGTCCGGGTCCCGAGGACCAACGCCCTCGGCAACATCGACGAAGGCTGGCCCATTGTCGAGCAGGCCCTGCGTCGAGGAGCGGTAGGCAAGTGCGCCGAGATGGTCGGCAACTCCCAGCAGGTCCTCGAAATCGCCGTCGAGTACGCCAAGAACAGGGTGCAGTTCGGCCGGCCCATCGGCAGCTTCCAGGCCATCCAGCACCACTGCGCCAACATGGCCACCGACGTCGACGGCTCCCGCTTCATCACCTACCAGGCCGCCTGGCGCCTCAGCGAGGGTCTGGAATGCGACCGTGAGGTCTCGATGGCGAAGGCTTGGGTCAGCGAGGCGTGCCGTCGGGTAGCCGCCCTCGGCCACCAGGTCCACGGCGGCATCGGCTTCACCAAGGAGCACGACATGCAGCTCTTCTTCCGGAGGGCCAAGCAGGCCGAGCTCTTCTTCGGAGACGCCGACTACCACAAGGAAAAAGTCGCCGACGCCATAGGCCTCTAACCCCTACCTTCCGTCATTCCCGAGTAGTCGGGAATCCATCCCCGGGGCGGGGCATCCCGCTCGCCCTGAGCAGAGTCGAAGAGCCTGCCCCCGAGAGGTCGGGGGGTGAGGGTGAAAGTCCTTTCTAAGGAACCCAAATCGGGCGGGTGGCCTAAACCACCCGCCCGATTGCTATTTCTAACATCCCCCGACTACCCGGGAATCCATGCCCAGTGCGGGTGGCACCGTCTCTTACTCCGACAAACCCCTATCCCTTACCGTAACTCCCACACGCTATGAGCAGAACGGCGTTGATCGTATCCGGCATCCTGGCCTCCACTGCGTGGCAGAGCTATAGGCTCATTGGTCTTCGAGACGCGCCAGGAGTCGGTCGAAGTTCTTCCCGAGGTCTGAGATGCTGAAGCCACCGCCGACCTGGATATACTCGCCCGCGCCCACAATCAATATGGTCGGCACTGCTGACACATCCAAGGCACGTGCGTACTCGATATCTTCTTCTATGGCCTGCCGGTACCTCTGCTCGTCGAGACAGGCGGTGAAGCGGGGCACGTCCAGCCCCATGTTGTCGGCCAGAGTTGCCATCCTTTGTCGGTTTACCGGCCCTAGACGGTAGAGGCGATCGTAAAACCGCCAGAACGCATCCTGCTCACCCGCGCATTCGGTCCCCATGGCCTGCAAATCGGAGTAATCGCCATAGATTATGTAGTGGCGGTAGATAAATCTGACCTGACCTCGCTCGATGTAGCTCTCTCGGAGCTCCAGGCCCGGTCCGCGTGCCCAACTCCGACAGGCTGGACATTGGAAATCCCCGAACTTCACCAGTGTTATCGGCGCCTCAGCTGACCCAAGAGTGTTCCAGCCGCGATCAACAGGGGCTGGCGGCAATGGCGGCTGTGGTGTTGAGGTCGGCATAGGTGTGGCGGTCGGTCTGGGGGTGGCTGTAGGCGCTGGTGTGGGTGTTGGGACTGGAGTGGGAGTCGGCATTGGTGTCTGAGAAGGGTTAAGAGTTGGGACAGGCGTAGGCGAGAGAATAGGTGTGGGCGTTGGCACGGGTTCGGGTGTAGGTATAGTCGGAATGGCGAGCATCGTCGCTGCTATGCCTGCTTCTACGGTGGCGCTTATGCCTGGTGTCTCTACGGGGTTGGGGGTGGGAGGTAATTGCGCCACGGGGGTCTGGACCGCAGCTTCTGTTTCCCGCGTAGGAGTTTGGACCTCTACGCTGCTGGAGCACCCTGCAAGTGCAGCCATAAGGACTAGCGCAGCCACAGCCACGAGTTTCATCCGCTCACCTTATCCCTTCCCCTCTGCTCTTAAGCCATGGGGTTGCCCATCGACTGTATCAATGGCCTGCCAGGAATGCCGCCATCCTCTCCGCCAGAGCATCCAGGTTGGGGCCCAGCCACTTCCCATCGACCGTCACGGCCCTTTCAAGTGCCGCCGGGGAGGTGGGGAGGTAGGGTATGACTTCCGGGTTTACGCGGTCGGGAGTTGCCAATGGCAGCGCTTGCCGGTTCAGCGGGCCGTATGGCACGTAGTTGGATATTTTCACGTTGATGTGGGGTTCTGCCGTCCAGGAGATGAATAGCTCGGCCAGCTTCCTGTTCGGAGACCCCTTCGGGATGTAGAACAGGTTGTCCTGAATAACGTGTCCACATTCGTAGCAGTAGTGGACACCCTCGGCCTCCGGCTCCGTCCGAAGATACCAGGTGTCTGCATTCCAGGACGTACACATATCCACGTCGTCGGTCATAAGCCCGAACATGCAGTCACGCGATCCCCACCACCAGTAGTCTATATGAGGCTCGATCTCTGCCAGCTTCTCGAAGGACTGGTCCACCTGTTCAGGGGTTAGCTTCGCTATACTGTCGCGGCCTTCGGCACTTTCGAGAACCTGGGGGTTGAGGGCGAACTGGGCAAAGAAGATGTTCTCGCTCACTCTTCCGCCCAACCACCTTCTGCCCGGATAGTTCTCCGTGTCCCAGAATGCCTTCCAGTCGGACGGCCGCTTGCCCCCCCACAAAGTCTCTACCCCGTCAAGCCGGTAGGCTAGCCCCGTCGCCCACAGCACTCCGCCACCGCCGCCCCAGGGTGTCTGTGCCACCTGCGGGAAGTGGCGGAGATAGCGGTTGTGGATGGCCGGGGTCAGCTCCTCAAGGAAGCCCTCTGTACCAAGCGGATAGAGGTCCCGGGTGGACGAGTCCAACACGTCCCAGGTCACGTTTCCGGATTCCACCATGGAACGCAGCCTGGAGAAATTCACGGGGTAGTCTTCGATGATCTGGATCCCAAACTTCTGCTGCAACGGCCGGAAATAAGCCACACGTTGAGCTGGCTGATATGCGCCGCCCCAGGAAGTCACATTGAGCGTCTCACCGCGATATTTCTCCAGTTCCGCCTCGATCTCCTCGAAGGTGGCGGGACTCTCCGCCGTCCACTCCGATATCGACCTTATGACTGGTGCGTCGGGGGTTGGAGGGACGGGAGTTTCAGTCGGCCTAGGCGTGGGGGTGGGAGGTACGGGCGTAGGTGTAGGCGCGGGCGCGGGAATAGGCGTAGGCGCAGGGATAGGCGTGGGTGGAGTAGCCGTCCTAGTCGCGGTCACCCCGGCTTCTATGGTGGCATCGACGTCTGGCGTCGCCGTTGGAACGGAAGTCGGCAAGGCTTGAGCTACGGTGGCTTCTAAGTCCTGCGTAGGGGTCGGGGCCTCTACGCCGCCCGAACACCCCACAAGTGCAACCATCAGGGCTAGCGCCGCCGCTGACACAAATTTCATCGGCCCACCTTATCCCCACTTCCGACACCCGTCAATCTGCCCCTGATTCCCCCAATCTCACCCGTATACAGCGGTAGCATAATCCCCTACCCCCTCCGTCATTCCGGCCCCCGAGCCGAATCGAAGGGTCCAAGAGCGGAATGGGTGGGGTGTCCCTTCCCCTCGGTAACAAACCAGGGGAATTATATACGGTTCCACCCATGCTAATTACAGTCTTTGAGCAGAACCTCCCACAAATCGTCCTGAAGTCGCATGAGCCGTAGTCCTTCATAGTAGGAGTCAAAACCCGCGCTCATCACGCCCTCCAATTCATCTGCCTTCATGCCATGCGCCCTAGCGACCTCACCCATCCCGTGCTCTATATGGTCACCAGCCCTAGTCAGTAGCTTGCGAGCCTGGTCGAAGAACCTTTGTCTCTCTCGGGTTGACAGAATCGGAGTATCCGCCCTGTCCCGCAACCTGCCTCCTGTGTCTCGAAGTTCTTCTGCAAATTCCCTTCCCTCGTCTAGCCACTCTTGGGTTATCACAAAGCCAATTGTGACCATTCCGACATGATCCGTTTGGGCCTGATCCAAAGCGACGATCTTGTCCCGTAGTCTCATGAGATCATCGACGTAAGCCTGCTCCTCCGATGGAAGACACTGTGACGACTCTTCGCAGGCAAAGGCGAGAGTTGCCGCCAAGACAATACAGACTATTCCCAGTCCAATTCTCATTGCATACTTTATCGAGTCTTCCCCTTTGACCATACCCACTTTATGGTTACCCCTGTCAACCCGATTTAGGGGTGGCAAAGTCTCACCACGACTTGCGATGAACCATGTACGCCCAGAAGGCAAAGAAGGTTCCTCTCCCTCCCCAGCGTCGAGAGACGAGCTACACCAACTCGTTCCTCAACCCCACCGACCCCGGGTGCACCACCCCGCCCCTCCCCACGTGCCCCGATATATCCCCGTCCAGGAACAGCCGTATCGCCTGATCAAGGTCGCTCCTGGCAACCTCCCTGATCCCCGAGTTGAACGGGTACCGAAGGTCCTTCGTCGGGTCCAGCTTGTCCGCCAGGAACACCACCCGGGCCACGAGTCCCATCCCCGCCCGACCCGTGGTGTGTACCCTCACCGCCTCCAGTATCTCCGCGTCCTCGACCCCGTACCGTTCGCGGGCCAGGCACGCCGCCACCGGCCCGTGCAGAAATATCGGCATCCGCTCCTCCAGAGGCCCGACCCCAATCCCGAACCCCTTGGCCAATGCCAGCAGCTCCTCGGGGCGCTTGGCCCGGGCCAGATCGTGAAGCAGCGCCCCGACCCTCGCCTTCCCAACATCGACACCATGCTTCTCCGCCAGCCCGACCGCTATCTCCTCAACCCTCAGAATGTGCTCGCAAAGTCCCCTGGACAACCGCCCGACATCGCGCCTGATCTCCTCAATAGTGGAGTCGGAGACATTTTCCAGTCCCCTCTCCCTTGATGGGAGAGGGCTAGAGCCTGTCCCGAGTCCCTCGAGGGAGTGAGGGTGAAAACCACCAGGACGCATATCCGGTTTATACAACGATCACCAGAACCGTCCTACCCCAGCTGCCCCGACAGCTGCCGCCCCCCGAGAACGTGCATGTGAAGATGCCCGACCGTCTGCCCGCCCTCGTCTCCGCAGTTCACGACCAGCCGGTACCCCTTCTCAAACACCCTTTCTCTGCGCGCCATATCATTCGCCACCACCGTCATGTGACCGAACAAGGAAGCGTTTTCACTGCCGATTTCCCGAACGGAGGCGATGTGAGTGGTGGGAAGAACAAGCAGATGCGTCGGGGCCTGGGGATTGATGTCCCGTATCACGATGACCTGCTCGTCCCGGTGCAGCACCTCCGCAGGTATCTCCCCCGCCACAATCTTACAAAAGATGCAGTCCATGCCCTATCGTTCTTTCTAGAGAATCTTTTTGTCAAAGTAAGGATAAGGCTCTGCAATGTGGTTGTCTAAGCAAAAAGGTCGGGCGATTGGCTGAGCCAACCGCCCTCCTCTTCTCACCAATGGAAATAACTGGTTAACCCAGTAACCTGAAAATAGCCGTGACTGCTCCTAGTCCGATCACCAGGAACCCCGCCATAAGCCCGACTCCCCACTTTATTAAGCCCGCATTCAACCGCAGCATCTCCCCACGAAGCGCGGCTATATCTCCCTTTAACTCCGTCCGAAGATTGGCAACCTGCGTCTCCACCCGGGCAACGTCAGCCTTGGATGCGAGGTGCTCATACACACCTTCCAGACGACTTAGCCGCTCTTCCACTGTGGTCACAGCCATACACCCATGCGGCCATTATAGCACTAGGGTGTCCCTTCTAGCAATGAATCAATAAAGCCACCAGTCACCCGAGAAACTTGTATATGACCGCAAAGCTGCCCACCCATACTGCCGTGCAAACCGCCATCAGCCTGATATTCCTCACGTGAAGCCTTACCATTTCGGCCTGCAAGTCGGCAATATCTGCCCTTAATTCCACGCGGGTCCTCTCAATCTCCGCCCTCAACTCCCCTGTGGTAGTCACCCCACGCCCTCCCCCCTCCCCTCAAACCTCAACGAAGCCGAGTTCAAACAGTACCTCAACCCCGTGGGCCGAGGCCCGTCCGGGAATATATGACCCAGGTGCGCCTCGCACGCCCCGCACATCACCTCCGTCCTCACCATCCCGTGGCTGTAGTCCGTCTCCGTCGCCAGCTTCGACTTGTCCATCGCATCGTAGAAGCTCGGCCACCCCGTCCCCGACTCAAACTTCGTCCCAGAGTCGAACAGCTCCGCATCGCACACCACGCACCTGTACACCCCCGACTCCTTATTGTTCCAATGCTCTCCGCTGAAAGGCATCTCCGTGCCCTTCTCCTGGGTCACATAGTACTGCTGGGGTGTCAGGCTCTGGAGCTTCTCATTTCGGTCCATGATTTTCTCCTGGAGAGGGTATTTCTCAAATCTTAGCACGACCCCGGTCCCACCCCCTCTCCCTTGAGAGGAGAGGGCTAGGGTGAGGGTGATCCCGTCCTCGGGGATGGGCCGCTCATGCTGAGGTCTTCTTAAGCATGCCCCGAGTCCCTCGAGGGGTATGAGCGGGGGGGGTAGCCCACGCTCCTACAACTCATCGCCTCTATCATCCCCACCCCCTCCGTCATTCCGGCCCCGAGCCGAAATCCATCCTGCGCTAGCGGGTCCGACAGTAACAGTCCTCGCGTGTACATCTGTGAATCTCGCACAGCCCCACCGGGCTACACCGGTCCGGAAGATTGGCGACTGCCACCGGACACTCAATCACATCCTCATGCCCCTCAGATTCCATCAATCGCAACAAGTTGCCTAGCAGGCACATTCTAGGAACCTCTTTTTTTCGACTCGCCGTCCGCCAGATTCCTAACGTTGCAAGGGCTAGGATGGCCACCCCTATCAGCCACCAGCCTATGTATCCGAGGAGGGCCGACACCAGGATCAGGAGATAGAGAATGCAGGCTGAACCCTATAAATGCTTTAGTCTCATTACCAAACCCCATCATCAATAAAGGCATACTCGGACACTATTTGCTGCTCTCCATCAACGAGCGCAAAGATGACCAGCTCGTAGATGCCCGGTCCGTAGGCCCTGAGACCGGCTGAAACATCGGCAATCACCAAGAACTTCCCCGTCTCCAAGTTCGTATCCCACACATCGGCGGTGGCATAGTGGACGGTGTTCGTTATCTCCACTTCGGGCCTGATCTTTGCTTCCTCCCAAAAGGCACTGCTTTCGCCATGCGAGCGCGGCGCATGGGCCTCCGGGTCAACCTCGTGCGGAGTCAGAGGATACGTCCGTGTCCGGGCGTAAGTGTCGGAGGCGTAGCTGTTGCCGGGAGCCGGTGGGGTGCGTACCTTCACAGCGCGAAAGGGGCAGGGCCATTCCGTACACTCTCGACAACTGCCCCCGTGTTAGGTTCGTGGGGGCGGGTCGATATTCGAGGTAAACGTGGAGGTCTTTCTTCCCGTACATCTCCGCCCCGTTAACCAGAGAGCCCTCTACCTTCAACATACCCCCTTCAAGTGTAGGTATGCCGTTGAATCGAATGAAGTCGCCTTCAAATTGCACGGCGGCAAAGAAGTTGCCCGTATCCCAAGCGAGCCCGATGTTGGTGTAGCTGAACTTTGGATTCATGGCAATACTCCAATGGCCAGGGCTGCCTTCCCAGCTTTTCAATACCCTCCTTACCCGCTCGGGCAAAGTGGCGTTCCGCACACCACCTTGAGTGCAGTAATCAGTTCCAGTGACGATCTCCTGATTCCACTGAAAACCGTCGGCGAAGGCGTAACGGGTACCCGGAGTTAGCCCCTGCAGGTTCCAATGACTAGAGTAGCAATTGTTGATCATGTCATCGGCATGGGCTTGTGCCGCCCCATTGGAACCCATGCCCAGCGGCCTCAGACCCCTGTCAACTCTGGCTTCGTTGATGAGGCTGAGCATGTATTGCTGTAGCTCATCAAGGGTGGGTTCGGGCACTGGCGTTGCAGTGGGGATAGGCGTCGAGGTAGGTGTGGGGGTGGCAGTTGGAGCTGGAGTCGGGGTGGAGGCTGGCAGAGGCGTGGGCGCCGGTGTCGGCACGGAAGTTGGCATTGCCGTGGGCGCCGGTGTCGGCACGGAAGTTGGCATTGCCGTGGGCACCGGTGTCGGCACGGGAGTTGGCATTGCCGTGGGCACCGGCGTCGGCACGGGAGTTGGCATTGCCGTGGGCACCGGCGTCGGATTAGCCGTCGGCTCTGCTACTGCCGTGGACGCAGGCCCGGGCTCGTTGGAGCAGGCCCCGACCAATGCCGCCGCCAGACCAAGCAGCCCGCACACCAGGGCCAACCGCAACAGTGTCCAGGGGTAAGATCTTTTGGAACCTCTATCTCTGGAGGGAGTGGAGAACCTCGCGCCTGGCATTACAAATCACCTCCTCGGCGCTCACGGTATCCTTGCTAACTCTTCTACCTTAGCACATACCCTATTCCCCAAATATGACATCTTCCCCACCCCCCCAATCCCCCTCCCAGAACATTTGACTTCCTAGCACCCGCATTCTATAATCTCCCCCGACCCCGGCCCCGACCCCTCAAATCCCCCAAAATTCCCTCCAAATAACCCTTGACACACTGCGTACATTAGTCCTATCATACCTACCGACCCGGGCCCCGACCCGTCGGACCCGTTGCATCGCCGAAAAAATTGAACTGCCGAACTGGCTGAAAGGACTGCCGAATGACCAACCGCCCGCGCAACCCCCAACCCGACCCGTCGCCCGTGTCTAAGGAGCCCCGGGGCGACCAGGCCCAAAAGCCCGCCGCCCCGGGTGTCTCCTTCTACTTCCCTGTATTCACCTCAGCTGCAAGGAAGAAGCTTGTCAGCGCTCAGGAGATCCAACACCCCGACCCGGAGATCGGCATCCTCAGGATGCGCCTCAAGGACCTCCTGCATGAGGAACTCACGGATAAGAACTGCGACAACACACCCCGCATACTCAAGACCATCGAGCTCATCGTCCGCGCCTACGCCGCCAAGAACCGCGTCTCCAAGGACTCCCCTGAAGATGCCGCGGAAGGCATCGCCACCGTCATCAAAGACATCTCCCTGGAGCTCGGCATGGACCTGATTCCTGGAAAGACCAATGCTTAAGAACCCCATAAACATCTTCAACCGCAAGCCCCCCGCCCCCGCGCCTCCGGCTATCAAGCCCGAGTCCACCTTCGACGCCGTCCTCGAAATGCGCCTCGCAGAGCTCCAGCGGCAGGTCGCCGAGATTAAGGGTCGCATCAACACCCTCTTCTTCTTCGTCATGATCGCCGCCATGCTCCAGTTCGTCTTCGGCATCGCCGAGGTCACCCCTTGGTAGACCTCAACTACCTCTGGCCCTACCAGATCGAGATCGGGCGCGCCATCATCGAGAGTGTCCGCGATAGTAAGGGCTTATCCTTCTCCGTCATGATCGCCCGCCAGGGCGGCAAGAACGAGTTGTCCGCCCACGTCGAGACCGCCGCCCTCTTCGCCTACGCCCCCACCGGCGGCGCCGCCGTGAAGGCCGCCCCCACCTTCCACCCCCAGGCCCACATCAGCTTCCGCCGCCTCCGGCAGACCTTCGACCATGCCGGCCTCTCCCGCTGCTACCTCATCGAAAATGGCCGTTGTCTGCGCGTCGGCCATGCCCGCCAGCTCTTCCTCAGCGCCCATCCCACCAGCAACGTCGTCGGCAACACCGCCGATATCCTCCTCGAAATCGACGAGTCCCAGGACGTTTCTCCCGACAAGTTCAACCGCGACTTCATGCCTATGGGCGCTTCCACCAACGTCACCACCGTCCACTACGGCACCGCCTGGCAAGAAAACTCGCTGCTTGAGCAGGTCAAGCAGTCCAACCTCGAGCTTCAACGCTCCGATGGCATTCAACGCCACTTCGAGTTCGACTGGCAGGCCGTAGCTAAACACAACCCTCAATACCAGCGCTTCGTCGAGGCCGAACAGCAGCGCCTCGGCAGCGATCATCCCCTGTTCCTCTCCCAGTACTGCCTTACCCCCGTTTCCGACGATGGAAGGTTCCTGGACAATACGCGGCTCGCCCTCCTTCAGGGCAACCACAGCCGCACAAAAGCCCCCCTACAGGGGCAAACCTACGTCGCCGGCATAGACCTCGCCGGCGATGTAGAATCCTCTGGCCATACCGGGACTTCGGCCACCCGGACCTTAAGCGATTCCACCGTCCTTACCATCGCCGAGCTTCGCCTCGCCGACGACGGCCTCGGATCGAAAAACCCCTCCCTCAGTGTGGTCGAGCACCACTGGTGGACTGGGAAACCCCACACGGAGATCTACTCGACCCTCGTTCACCTTCTCAAAAACGTGTGGAAATGCCGCAGGGTAGTCGTCGACGCCACAGGCGTTGGCGCTGGCGTCGCCGCCTTCCTGCGTAAATCTCTGGGAACCTCCATCGTCAAACCCTTCAACTTCACCGCCCGCAGCAAGTCGGACCTCGGCTTCGACCTCCTCGCCGCCATCAACTCCGGCAGGCTCCACGCCTACAAGCCCGACGGCTCCCCCGAATCCACCGAGTTCTGGTCCCAGATCTCGAAAGCAAGGAGCGTAGTCAGGCCCAACCAGACCATCAACTTCTTCGTAGACCCCTCCCAGGGCCACGACGACTTCCTCACCTCCCTGGCCCTCCTCGTCCACGCCTCCCACTACATCCCCCGCCGCGCCACCGGCCGCCTCCGCCAAGGTTATGAATAAAACAACCACCCCTCATCATGTCATTCCGATGCCCCGCGAGGAATCTGGGGCAGCCAGGGGTGGCCTCTGGCTCCCCCTCCCCCTTCCCCCCAGTATTGAACTAGAGGCAGACGTTGGCGCTGAAGCGCCAACGTCTGCCTCTGTTCTTTTCTCCCCCTCTCCCTTAATGGCCCTAAGGGAGAGGGGGATCAAGGGGGTGAGGGTTCCCTTCCCCGCAGGGAAAGGTATATCGAATAGTGCACCGCATCTTCCGACACACCAATCGTTTCAGTGGGTGGAGTGGCCCTCCCCCGTTCCCCCCAGTACCAAACTAGAGGCATACGCCTGCGCCGAGGCGCAGGCGTATGCCTCTGTTTATTTCTCCCCCTCTCCCTTAAAGGCCCTAAGGGAGAGGGCTGGGGTGAGGGTGAAACAATAATCAAAAGACCTCATTTGCTCACAAAAACACAGAAAGAGAGAAAACCATTACAAACCTGACAATCCCCCAGCAAATCGAACGCATGGACCCCGACCGCCTCCGCTCCTACTCCGAAAACCTCGACTTCTACTCCGGCGGACAGTGGCTCGACCACTCCCGCCGCAAGGAGCGACGCCTCACCTTCAACTACGCCCGCTCCTTCATCGACAAGATAACTTCCTACCTCATGGCCGACATCGGCTTCACGGTCGAGCCTTTCGACTCTTCCGATGAAGCCGCCCGCAGGGCCGAGGAAGCGAGCCGGGCCCTCGCCGCCGTCTACGCCGACAACGACCTGCAGCAGCTCGATTTCGACACCGAACTCGACGCCGCTGTCCTCGGCGACGCCGCCTACAAGGTCACCTGGGATGCCGAAGAAGAGCGTGTCCGCGTCTCCGCCCCCGACGTGCAGGGAATCTTCGCCTGGTGGGTCGGCGACGACGTCAACCGCGTATGGCGCATCGCCAGCCGCTACAAGCTCTCCGCCGACGAGGTCGAGCTTCTTTACGGTTCAGGGGCCCATGCCTCCTCCGCCGGCGGCAACCGCCCCGACTCCACCATCGTAGAAGTCTGGACCGCAGACACCTTCGAAATCTGGATAGACAACGCCATGCAGGAGAGTCGGGCCAACCCCTACGGCTTCATCCCCTTCGTCGTCTTCCCCAACATCCGGGAGCCCAAGCGCTTCTGGGGCGCATCCGACGTGCCTGCCATCATGGAGCCCGCCCGGGAGCTGAACCGCGCCTTCTCCCAGCTTTCGATGATCCTCGAGTTGTCCGGCAACCCCATAGCCGTGCTCGAAAACATAGAGGACGCCAGCGACATCACCGTGCAGCCCGGGGCCGTGTGGGAGGTCCCCGAAAGCTCCCGCGCCTACCTCCTGGACCTGCTCCAGGGCGGCGGCGTCCGCCTCCACACCGAGTTCATCGACCTCGTCTATCGCGCCCTCCATGACCTCTCCGAATCCCCGAGACCCAGCTTCGGCGACAATGCCCGTGGCCTTTCCGGTGTGGCCCTGGACATAGAGCTGAACCCCCTCGTCCAGAAGGTCCGCCGCAAGCGCCTCATCCGCACCTCCGCCTACGAGCGTCGGGCCCGCATGATCCTCCAGGTCCTTGAGCGATACCAGGGCCTCGACTTCGGCCCCGTCCGCCCGAAAGTCCTCTGGGGCCCCATCCTTCCCCAGGACCGCAGCCGCCTAGTCCAGGACGAGGAGACCCTCGTCCGCTCTGGCATCCACAGCCGCCGCCGCGCCATGTCCAACCTCGGCATCCAGGACCCGGACCGCGAACTCACCCTCGTCAAGGAAGAGGCCCCCTCCCCGACTTCCTCTCAGTGAAAGGTGATATTTAGGATAGCTGCTTGTTCCCCATCCCACATTTCTGTGGAAATTGTCATCGGACAATCCTGGCATGTGCTTGAGCATGTTACATTAGAGTGCTATTATTGCTTCTCTTGAGGGTCTGTTTCTTCCACGTATTCGTGTCTAAGAATTCTTCTAGCCCCTGAAAGTAATACGATGGTGTCTAACTATCCAGCCCATGACATTTAATCTGAGGAGTCCCAAAGCTGCGGTGAAGCCTGGGTCGAACACTGCATTAACCCTGGGACCGTGAGGCCGCACTAGTGTACGGACAGGTGACCACCAATAATGAGCGGGAGTCCATATGGACCGTCGACTCTCGCACAAAGAGGTTCTATTTCACGGCCTTCTTCCTTCTGTTCATCGCAGGAATGTCGGTAGCTGCGACAAATGAGTCCCTGGAGGGAGTCAGTCAAAGAAATTCTGTCTTAGCAATTCTGACAGCGGTTTTGGGCCACGCGGGTTCCCTGGCAATAGGCTCTGCTACAATTAGCATGATTGCGGCAGAAGCAAGGAGTGTCATCATGGTGTTGACCGAAAGATGGCTGCAAAGGGTACGGGAAGAACGTCGGGCTGAGGGTCGGGCCGAGGGCCGGGCTGAGGGTCGGGCCCAGGAACGGGCGGAGCTCAGAGCCGTCATACGAGGAAAATTGGACAAGGCGCGCAAAGCCGGGGACTCCTCCCGTGTTGAGGCTTACGAAGAAGTTCTTCGTGACCTTGACACTGCCGAGAGTTCAACCCCGAACCATCACTAGAGAGAATCCTAACCTACTGCCTCACCTTGTCTCTCTCCGTTGGTGTCACCCCCTACCCCACCCCCCGACGCCTCCTCAGCGTCAGGTAAATCGTCCCGATGCCCAGCGCACCAGCCAATATCCCCAACCCGATAGTCAACCCCGTTATCACCTCTCTTCCCTCATCGTCCACTTCTATATCGGTGCTTGTCCAGGGCAAGGGTGTAGGCTCGGGTGCCGGTGTTGCAGTAGGCGCCGGTGTCGGTTCGGGCGTTGGGGTCGGAGTGGCCGTAGGCGCGGGTGTCGGGGTTGGGCTGGGTAGAGGAGTCGGAATGGGAGCAGTTGCAGGCGCGGGCATGGGAGTGCCGGTGGGTTCGGGTGCAGCCTCGGCAACGAGGCTATCGTCCTCAGCAATAGCTGCTGCCGCGTCCAGCGCGGGTTCGTCCGCGGCTGCTTCTTCCATTTCGTCCATCGTAGCCTCTGGCATTGCGGTGGGCTCGGGGGCTGCCCGCTCCATCACGGGCGTGGAGCGGGGCGGCATGTCCGGCTCGGGGGCCATCATTTCTTCGGGTTCATCCATCATAGCTGCGGGTGTGGAAGTCGGTATGAAGTCCGGCGAATCAGAAGCCATCTCCGCATCGAAGGCCGACGCGGCTGGACCCTCCTCACTCAACCCTCCCCCATCCCAAAGCCCTGATACGTTGCCCGCCACCATAACCGTGAAGGCCACCACAGCTACGGCCGTCGACACCCGCATCGCCCACTGGAAGACCGGCTTCTCGGGAGGAGGTGAGATTTCGCTCACGGATGCCGGTGCCAGCCTGAACGAGCGCGGCGCCTCGACTTCCGGCATCCGGCGGAGCATCAGCACCGTCGCCCGCAGCGACTCCAGCTCCTCGCTGCAGGCCGAACAGGCGACCAGGTGCTCTTCCAGCGCCGCCCGGGCCCCGGGTTCCAGTTCGCCATCGATGAAGTCCGACAGCATCCCCAGGAAGCGCCCGTGCCCCCTGTCGAAAAAGCTTTTTAGCAACTCAATCACGCTCTCGGTCCTGGCTCCCATACCGGGCTGGCAGAATCCCCGGCTTCTCCCTCAGCAAATCTCTGATCCGCCCCCGACCCCGGCTCAGCCGCGACTTCACAGTGCCTACGTTAATTCCTATGACCTCTGCAGCTTCCTCGTAGGCCAGGCCCTGCACGTCGATCAACACTACGGCCAGGCGCTGGTCGTGAGGGAGAGTAGCAAGGGCCTGCTGAATGCTTCGGCCCATCTCTCGCCTGACGGCGTAGTCTTCGGGGGACTCTGTGCGGGATGGGGGGTCGAGGGTGGTCTCCTCCGAGTCCAGGGACTCGGCCGGGCGGACGCTGCGGGCCCGGAGCATGTCCCGGCACCGGTTTGCCGCAATGGTGAAGAGCCAGGACTTCAGGCTCCCGTCCTTGAACCGGCCAATGTTGCGGAAGGCCGAGATGAAAGCGTCCTGGGTGGCATCCTCTGCAGCGGGGGCGTCGCCCAGCATTCGGAGCGCCAGGTTGTACATCGGCCTCTGGTACATATCCACGATCCGGTTGAAGGCGTCGACATCCCCGTCCCGGCTGCGGGCCACGAGGACCTCTTCCGGCTCCGCTGTCCTACCGGGAGGCGACATTCGGGCAGTATACGATTGCCTGCGTCGCACCGGCAAAACAGCGCGCCATGGCCTCAGGTCACGCTAGTGGAGACGTAAAGAGAGTCAGGTTTGTTCCAACTCGCTTTGTTAGATGGGATGTTGGACGAGGGTCGGTAGTTGCCGCTTAGACACTATTGGCAGGACCTCGGCCCTTCACCCCCGACCCCCCGCCAGGATCTCCGCAATGGTCATGCCGCCGTCCAGCACAAGGTTGGTCCCCGTGACGAATGCCGACTCATCGCTGGCGAGATAGAGAACGGCGTAGGCGCAGTCTTCGGGGGTGCCCATGTGGGGGTAGGGCTGGCGGGTCTCGAAGTCTTCGACAATGTCGGGTCGAGTCCAGTAGTCCTCGTCATTTTCCATGCCCACAAACCCGATGTCGCCGGGGGAGATGCAGTTCACCCGTATCCTCTGCTTCGCATAGTCCAGCGCCGCCTTCTTGGTGAGCCCTATGATCGCCGCCTTGGAAGCGACGTAGGAGCCGGCGCACCGATGGCTGGCGGTGACACCCCACATGGAGGCGTTGCTGACTATGGAGCCGCCGCCGTTTTTGATCATCTCCGGCACGGCATACTTTATGCCCAAGAAGACGCTTTTCAGGTTGATCGTAATACAGCGGTCCCAACTCTCCTCCGACTCGTCGGCAGTCAGGCCCTTGCTCCCAGTGCCCGCGTTGTTGAAGAGCACGTCCAGCTTGCCGTATGCGGCGACTGTCTCTTCCACAATCCGCTGGACGTCGGCTGCGAGTGAAACGTCGGCTTTGACGAAAATTGCCTCCCCGCCCCCCGCCCGAATCCCTTCTGCAACTCGTTCTCCCGCCTCGACAGTCCTGCCCGAGACCACCACCTTGGCCCCTTCCTTGGCGAAGAGTTCCGCGGCGCCCCTTCCAATCCCCGCTGTGGACCCGGTAACTATGGCAACCTTATCTGCAAGTCTCATGCGCTCCTCCTAAAGAATGAGGTAAATATAGAAGGATCGGACGGCTATACGACGTCCCGGTACGCCGCCGCCTGACCACCGTCGATTATCAGCGTGGCCCCAGTCACGAAGGCCGACTCGTCGGATGCAAAGTATAGGGCTGCGTAGGCGACGTCCATGGGGTGGCCCATCCGACGAAGGGGTTGCAGCCTCAGGCGTGTCTCTATGGTATCGGGATCGGTGAGCTTGTCCCAGGGGATGTCCACCATTTCCGTGGCGATCGGGCCGGGGTTGACGGCATTGACCCGGATGTTGTCGGCGGCGTGGACCACTGCGGCCTTCTTCGTCAGGGCTGTGACGCCGCCCTTGGATGCGTGATAGGAAATGGTGGAGGCCACCCCCGCCTGGGTGTCATTGACGGACGAGTTGTTGATGATGGACCCACCCCCGACCTTGCGCATCTCCGGCACTGCGTACTTGATACCCAGGAACGTTCCCTTCAGGTTGACGTCTATGACTCGGTCCCAGTCCTCCTCTGACTCCTGGGTTGGGTCGTCCATGAGACCGCTGTCAATGCCGGCGTTGTTGAACAGGACATCAAGTCTTCCGTAGGTGTCCACAGCGGCTTTGATTACTCGTTTCACGTCCTCTGTCTTGGACACATCCGCCGTGACGAAAGTCGCCTCCCCACCCCGCCCCTTGATCACACCAAGGATTTCCTGACCCAGCGATTCACGCCTGCCGCACATCACCACCTTGGCACCCTCCAGGGCAAAGAGCTCTGCCGCCGCTCTGCCCATACCCGCAGTGGCTCCCGTCACGATCGCGACCTTACCTTCAAGCCTCATGATGTGCTTCTCCCGGTAGTGGAATTTGATCAGGAATCGCTGTCGTCAGACGACATCTCGATAAGCCGACGACTGACCACCATCAACGAGCAGTGTGGCCCCCGTCACGAAAGCCGACTCCTCGCAGGCGAAGTAGAGGGCGGCGTAGGCCACGTCCCTGGGGTGGCCCATGCGGGGCAGGGGTTGCAGCTTCTTGCGGGACTCGATCACCTCGGGGTCGTCCAGCTTGTTCCACGGGATGTCGACCATCTCCGTTGCGACAGCGCCCGGGTTAACTGCGTTCACGCGGATGTTGTCGGCTGCGTAGACCACGGCGGCCTTCTTGGTTAGGGCCGTAACCCCGCCCTTGGAAGCGTGGTAAGAGGGGCTGGAGGACAGGGGCGCCTGTACGTCCCACACCGACGAGTTGTTGATGATGGACCCACCCCCGACCTTGCGCATCTCCGGCACAGCATACTTCATGCACATGAACGTGCCCTTCAGGTTTACGTCGATGACCCGGTCCCAGTCCTCCTCGGCCTCCTGGGCGGGGTCGTCAAGCCACCCGGTGTCCGTGCCGGCGTTGTTGAACAGCACGTCCAGCCTGCCGTAGCTCCCGACCGCCGTGTCCACCACCTTCTGCACGTCTTCTTCGCTGGCCACATTGGCCTTGACGAAGGTGGCCTCCCCACCCTTCCCCTTGATCACGTCCACAACCTCCTGTCCCAGCGACTCCCGGCGCCCGCACATCACCACCTTGGCCCCTTCCTCTGCGAACAGCTCTGCGGCAGCCCTGCCCATCCCGGCGGTGGCCCCTGTGACTATGGCAACTTTTCCATCCAGCCTCATGTTCTTCTCCGGTTACTTTTCTCTGCTACACCGGGTCCCGGTATGCCGCCGACTGCCCGCCGTCTATCAGCAATGTCGCCCCCGTCACAAACGCCGACTCCTCGCAGGCGAAATAGAGCGCTGCGTAGGCTACGTCCATGGGGTGGCCCATCCGGTTCAGGGGCTGCTTGGTCTTGCGCTCGGCGACGATGTCCGGGTCGGTAAGCTTGTCCCAGGGTATGTCCACCATTTCCGTAGCGATGGGCCCCGGGTTCACCGCGTTGACCCGGATGTTGTCGGAGGCATACTCCACGGCGGCCTTCTTGGTAAGGGCCGTGACCCCGCCCTTGGAGGCGTGGTAGGAGGACATGGACACCATGTCGGCTTGGGAGTCGTTGACCGAGGAGTTGTTGATTATGGAACCGCCCCCGGCCTTGCGCATCTCCGGGATGGCGTACTTCATGCCGAGGAACGTGCCTTTCAGGTTGACGTCGATGATCCTGTCCCAGATTTCGACGGGCTCCTTGTCGGGGTCGCCCTCGGTGTGCTCGTTGATGCCGGCGTTGTTGAACAGCACGTCCAGCCTGCCGTATGTCGAGACTGCGGTGTCGACGACGCGCTTCACGTCCTCGGCCCGGGCCACATCCGCTGTAACAAAGGTCGCCTCCCCACCCCACCCCTTTATCAGGTCGATGATCTCCTGCCCCAACTCCTTCCTGCGCCCGCACATCACCACCCTGGCCCCTTCCCGGGCAAAAAGCTCCGCCGCCGCCCGACCCATCCCCGCCGTGGCCCCCGTGACAATCGCGACCTTATCCTTAAGCCTCAAGTGTGCCTCCGAAATGTGCGATAAATGCCGAGTCGGGAACGGGGGTAATTGTAGCATGGGGGATGGGGAGCTTAGGACCTTAAGACTGGGAGGATGCCAAAGTCCCCTACAAGTAAATCATGCCTCGTCTCGAATGGGTCAATAAATACAACAATTTGACACAATGTATTGACTTGATTATTCTATGAGCAATCCACCTAGAGACTGACACACATGACTACTGTCGATACTACTACTGCTCAAACAATTGGCGCCTTAATTGAGGGCCATCGTCAACTGGAAAGTGGTTTCACCCGGCTGGAAGGTCGGATTGACAAGCTTGAATCCAAACTGGACAAGCTGCTGTGGGTCAGCATTGGGATTATCGGGTCGATCCTTGCGGCTGTTGCCAGCGGGGTGACGACGGCTGTGCTGCTGAATTAGCGCCAGGTCATTCGCTCCTTTTGTTGCCGGGTTGCCTTCTCCTCGTCGCAAGCCGTTATCCGACCCTCATCCCGACTGCAAAGCCGCCCTCCGCTCCCTCACGTACAGCATCCCCGCCGACACTAGGAGTATCGACGGCAGAAGCCCGTTGATGAACAGGGCTGTCTGAAGGTCTCCCGTCGCCTGCTGCAGACCCCCGACCAGCAGCGGCCCGATCGCCGACCCTCCCCAGATCGACGTCTCCATGAACGACATTCCTATGCCTATCTCTCTCGGCCTGATGCCCGGGATCAGGAACACCATGATCATCAGCACGGGGAAAAAGGCGAAGGAGAACCCCTTCAACACGGCCAGACCCAGGGCCAGGGGTGCGGAGGTGGCGTAGACCATGCCGGTCAGGGAGATTACCGATGCTATGCTGCACACCGAAAGGACCAGGGTGCGGCGCCTGATCAGGCCGGGAATGGCGTTAGCCAGGAAATCGGTCGGGGCGGCGGCGAAGGTGGTAGCTCCCAGGGCCAACCCCACGAACCCCGCCCCGAAACCCAGCTTATCCTCCGCCAGCGTCGGCCAGAAGTTCTGGAACCCCGCCTGAGCCGCCATCGAGCCCCCCATCCCCAGCCCCATGATCCACAGCTGCCGGTAGTTGCGCAGGGCGTTCAGGGGGCTCGAGGTTTCGGCCCGGGCCCGGGTCGCGTACTCCTCCGTGACCCTCTCCCCCCCGACTATCATCCAGACCACCGTCAGGCCCAGCAGGATCATCGACCAGATGAAGAACGTCTCCCGCCATCCCCCGGCCAGTGCCTGGAACTGGGGCGTGACCAGGAAACCAATGCCCATGATCAGGTCTATGCCTGCAAAGGCCAGGCCGTTGGTGAAGGAGATGCGGTGTCCGGGGATCCATTGCTGGATGAGCAGGGCTCGGGGGGACTGGGTTGAGGTGAAAAAGAGCCCGGAGCCCACCCGACCGATAAACAGCGCCCCGAGCACCGGTGTCCAGCTCTGCAGCAGCGCCGAGCCCGTTACCCCGAGAAACAGCAGCGTCACCGTCCGCCACGGCCTGAACCTGGATGTGACCAGGTTAACGGGGATGCAGAATATCAGGTTGGCTATGAGGACGGATGACCCCAGCCAACCCTGGGCCAGCGGCGAAAGGTCCAACTCTTCCGAGATTTCAGGAAGCAGTATCCCGATGATGAAGACGATGCTGAGGGACGTGCCTACACAGGAAGTGAGGGAGGCAACTACTGTCCAGCGTCGGAGTTGGGGGCTTTCAGGGGTGGTTTGCAATCAAGTCCGCGTGAAAGAGGGTTCAAGGGATGTCCTGCGCGGAGGCTATTTTTCACCCGACTCCCTACACTGTCAACATACCCCCTCCCCGCCGGCCCCCGAGTCCGCTATCATTACCGTCTAAGACATGATTCCCATTCGCGCCCTTCCGCTGGTCGCCCCACAGCCCAACCTCCAAGGTTCAAACTTGGGCTGAAAGTTAAAAGTGCGCACTCCCAGAATCGAGGTGATGAAATGTTAGCCAGAATGTTAGGCGCCGCCCGATTGGACTCCCACACCTACGAGGATGTAGAAAGGGATAGAGGCGCAACCCTCCAGGCCCTCGCCATCGTGGTCATGGTAACCATCGCCAGCCTGGTTGGCGAGCTGCTGAGCGGCGAAGAAATCGACGTGGTGCGGTCGGTGGTTGCCGGTGTGGTCTTGGGAGTAATCGGCTGGGCCCTGTGGGCTCTTGTTACATATGTTATCGGAGCAACCATATGCAAGACGGCCGATACGGAAGCCAACTGGGGCCAGCTTGCCCGGTGCACGGGCTTCGCTCAGACCCCGGGGCTGTTCAACGTATTGTCTTTCATCCCGGCCGTAGGAGGCCTAATAGTCCTGGTGGCCTTCGTCTGGAGTGTCGCTGCCATGGTAGTGGGCGTCCGACAGGCCTTGGACTACACCTCGACTCTGCGGGCCTTCTTCGTGGTAATTGTTTCGGCGATACCCTGGGTAGTCCTGTACGTAATCGTTCTTATAATCACGGGGGGCGTTCTGGGGTCTGAGTAAAGGGACATCGGCTGCATACGATGGAAGGTATTCGGTTGGGCTGCCGCAGATCCGGCTGCCTAAACCCCGCCCAACCGGATCACCTGGTCGTACCGAGACCCCCGTGGCCCGGCTACGTAACGCGTCTCCAGCCCAAGCACCCGGTAGTTGGCCAAAGTGAGGCCGACTGCCGTGTCCGTCACCTCTATCACGTCATAGAGTTCCTGGCCGGCGTTGACGCGCAGGGTGATGCTTCCCCTAGCGGTGTGGATTGCCATCCGCCGCGTCTCGGCAAAGGCCCGCGCGTCGGTCTTCTCCCGGGTGTCGAGGCTTTCGTCGTGGACGTGGATGGGCCTGTCAAAGAGGTCGGGGAAGTCCGACCAGTCCGGCACATCACTGGTGTGCCCCGACCCAAAGACTATTGCCCGGCTGTGCCTCGGGACCGGGTCCAGGTAGTTCCCCTCCCGGATCCCATGTCCAGAGCCGTACATATATGTCGTCTCCTCGTCGGCCGAGGGTGTTCGTAGAGTGAAGCCGCCTCTCGATGCTGTCAGCAGCACGTCCGGCATGTAGGCCATGAGCCGCTCGACCACCATGTCCAGCGGCTCCGACTCCTCGACCAGGAATTCGGGCCGGTGGTTGTCCAGCAGGAAGTTGGAGGACAGGCTCGTGCATTCGTAGCCCGCCCGGGCGAGGACTGACCTAAGTATCTGGAATACGGTCGCATCTCCTACGGCCCACGTTCGCTCCCGGCGCGCCTGCTGCCAGTCCAGCAGCCCCCAGGCACCCGTAGCATGGACTACTAGGGTGGAGCTTCCTCCAACGCGGCGATGCTCCAGGCTTTCTATCCAGACAGGAGAGCATGGAGAAGACTGCCTGCCTTGCCCAGTCACGTAACCCAGCCCGACCCTCACCTCCGAACCCTTGGCCAAGAGCTCCAAATTGCCTTCTCCTGGTTTCGAATACCGTCCGTCGTCGTTGCGCAGCTCGATTTGCCATCTGGCAGACCTAGTTGATTCCTTGCCGTTCACCGAGACAATGTTTTCACTCAGGTCCAGGGGTGGGGGATTAATGGGCGCAGACCAAACGCCGTTGGCCGTCGAGAGCCAGGCCTGGTCGGATGTGTGCGCCAGGGCCATGCCATAGGCCGAGTCGAATTCAAAGGCTGCGGGCTCCCGCCAGAGGCTGTCCGAAAAGGATGTCGAGGGCGTCGTAAAGGTGAAAAAGGGTCTGTTATGCCCGCCTTGCCCCGTGACCTGCTCGGTGAAGAAAAGCCTGTCCACATCCGGCCTGTCAAGGGAAGGAGCGCTGTAGTCCAGGGCCTGACCGGGTCTCGACTCCGTGATGACCTTTAACCCCGACCATGTACCTGCGGCCCGGTCCGCTCCGTCTCCGAGCATCGTTCCCCACACCCCATTCTTGCTGTTCCCGGCATCCCGACCCGTGACCACCACGTTCCAATCGTTGTTGAAGTAGGCAGCCACACCGTCAATGCGGGACAGGGCGTTTGTCCAGATGCGGGTCGATCCCCAGCTCCCGGCGGAGCGCCGAATTGCGTAGAGTCCGTTCCCAATCACGTAAAGCAGCAGAGCCGTGCCGTCGGGTTTGAAAGCAGCGGCCAGCGATGCAACCGTCGAAAAGGCGGTGGTGACGTAGACGGGTTGCCCAAAGGTCGCTCCGCTGTCGGTGCTGGTGCGGACGTAGATTGTGCGTCGGTTGGTGGATACCGAGAACAGCAAGACTTCTGACCCCCTGGAGCACAGCGCCACCTCTGCGTCCCTGGAAACGGCGCCTAAGGAGATCCAGCGCGTGAAGTCGGAGGCCGAAGAGGGGATGGCAACCCGCTGGTAGTAGAGGATGTGGCCATTTGATGGATCGATGCGGGCCCGGACGAGGCTCCCGTCGGCGGGGATCGTCAGAGCGTGAGGCCCCTCGGACTCGGATCCGGTATGGAGGCGCCGGAACCGGAGGCGGGCTATACCCGCCATCCGGTCCAGCGCCTCCACCCTGACCCATGGACGGGACGACGCCGATCTTTGCGCCTTTAACAGAGCGTCGGACAAAGCTCTCATGCTATCGGTTCCCTGCCGCAGGCATTGCGCGGCGAAGCTGTCGGGCCCTGAGCCTGCCCCCGCGCCCGTGCTTCGCCAACGCCCGGTGAAAGACGTTCATCCGCTCCCGACCCCATGCCATGTAGTCCCTCCACACTGCGTCGCCGCCGGCATTGATCCGGTTTATCGTGAACCCGGACATACTGAGCGCCGCGTAGCCCGACGCCCCCGCCACCAGCACGTCTTCCAGCGCTTCCGGAACCGTCGAAGACGTGTAGTTCAGCGTGTGGAGCTTGCCGTAGTAGACAGCGGCCTCTTCTCCTTCGCTCGGGGTCTGTTCCGTGAGTAGGGTCAGGGTGTCTCCCCAGACCCGGAACTCGACGTAAGCCGGCGGGAACTGACGGGCCGGGTACTCGACGGAATCGACGAGCACCAGGCCGGCCAGGGAAGAAAGGGAGATGTCCCGTGACCCGGCGGGGACCTCCAGGTTCGCCTTGCTCTCAACGGGTACGGCCAGGCTGAGTTCCCGGAGGGCGTGGGAGACGTGCCGGTCCAGCTCTGCGCTGGCCCAGCGGTACTCCCCGGCGTCTTCATCGTGCAGGTCAGTGCGGACGCGGGCCCGGATGTCGGTTAGCGTTGTCATGGGTTGCCTCCCTCTTGCTCCCGGGGCCCGGGCTAGTTCCGCACTCCCGTGAGCTTTGCCAGCTTCACCGTGCTGAAGAGGGCTACGGCCACGTACCATTTGACCCGGGTCCGGGTGGCGTCCTTGGTCTCCAGGCTCCCGACCCGCTCGACCTGCAGCCCCGAGGACCCCGTCAGCCCCGACACCCCTTCCTCGCCGAATTGCACAGCGTAAACCGTGGAGCTGTCCCGGCTGGTCCCGGCCCTCTGCTCGTCGGACACCCAGTCGCTGATCCCGATGGGCACGCCGTCGTAGTACTGGACCATCCGGCCGAGCATGTTGCGGTCCGTCTGCAGGAACCCGCTTCCGGAGTCCCGTACCAGCGAGTTCATCTTGCGCCGGGTCCTCCGGCTCATGATCAGCATGTCGGGCTTGCCGGTCTTCACTTTGTCTATCAGCTCATCCAGCTTGTCCAGCGTCAGGGTCGCTCCGTTGTCACCCATGCTTACCGTCTGGCTTTCCGGCGTCAGCTTGTCTATCCCGTCGAATGCCTTGGCGTTGTCGTCGGTGTCTCCGTTGATGAACGTGTCGTCGAACTTCTGCTGGACGGCCTTGGCCTTCAGCTCGACTACCGCGGCCCCCAGGTCCTGGATGTTGCTGCGGGTCGCCGCCACGTAGTTGTCCACGTCGGCGTCGCCCCCGAGGATCTTCAGAGTGGCGGTTACCTGGGTGAA
The DNA here is from genome assembly GCA_965207225.1 of Dehalococcoidia bacterium. GTDB lineage: Bacteria > Chloroflexota > Dehalococcoidia > Plut-88900 > Plut-88900 > Plut-88900. The sequence continues at coordinate 227,778 of CBDBLV010000005.1, read as the reverse complement.
TGTGGGCGTGGACTCGGCCCAGGCATCACCCACGTCGTAGAAGGCTACGGTGGGGGCGGCGTTCTCCCGGTTGTAGGTCAGGGAGTTGCCGACTATCTCGATGAAAGGCAGGTGCTGGAGCACCGGACTCTCGTTGACTATGGTCTCGACCACTCCCGACAGGAGCACGTCGTTGGACAGCTTTGCGGACTCAGTAAGCGTTAATGCCATATGTTTTTCCTCCTTGCTATTCGTGTGCTATGGCTAGCTCTTGTTGATTGCGTACAGGATCTTTTCCCGGGCGCTGAGACCCAAGACATCAGCGGGTCGCCGGGCAGGCGCCCCCGACGGCACCCGGGCCTCCGGGGCCCAGGCCTCGATGCGGGACACCACCTTCTCGACGATCTTCTTCGCCGATTCCACGGAGCGGTCCAGCTCCTCGATGGTGCTTCCTTGCACCAGTTCTTCCGGCAGCTCTGGGGATCCGGCTATCAGAACGCTGCGGTATCTACCCACGGCCAGTTCGACCTGCTGCTTGATCCCTTTGATCTCTGCGTCCTTCTCGGCAATCAGAAGGTTCAGGCGCTTTATCTCCGGCGACTCCTCCGGGGGTGATTCCTCGGGTATCGGGGCTTCAACGTCGTCCGGTGACGACTCGGGATCGGGGCCCTGGGCTGTAGGTTCTTCGGACATAAATTCCTCCTTAGCTGAACAGATTTGCTAACAGTATATACGTTCTGTTTTAGAAGTCAAGAACAAATGTAGAATTACTCCTGAACTCTCATCCCCACCCCACACCCGACTCCGATCGGGAATACATCCTTGGTACTGAGCGCATCCCCTCCCCCGTGCCCCGTCATTCCTGAGCGGAGTCGAAGGGTCGAGCAGTAAGGCGGCCTCCGTCCCGCCAGTGATATAATCCCGACACCCCCCTTAGATTCCGACCATGCAAAAATTCATTCCTATTTCCGTCATAGGCGCCAGCAGGTGCAACGAGGAGACCAACCGCCTCGCCGAAGCCGTGGGCCGCGAGCTGGCGGCACGGGGCGCTACAGTCGTCTGCGGCGGCCTCACCGGCGTCATGACCGCCGTCTGCAAGGGCGCCAAGGAGGCCGGAGGCACGACCATCGGCATCCTCCCCGGCGAAGACCCCAACGACGCCAACCCTTGGGTCGACATCCCGGTACCCACCGGCATTGGTCACGCCCGGAACGCCATAGTCGTCAAGACGGGTCTCGCCGTCCTGGCCATCGATGGTGCCTTCGGCACGCTCTCCGAGATCGGCCATGCCCTGGGGCAGGCGGACCCCCTGACGGTGGTAGGGCTCCGGACTTGGGAGTTCTCCCAGCACGGCAAACCCGACACCTCCGTCATCGTCGCCTCAGATCCCGTGGACGCCGTCGACAAGGTCATGGCCGCCGCAGAGGCCCGCCTCGCCCGGGGCACCTCCCGCTGATGTCTTCCATCTCCTCCCTCTCCGCCCGGGAAGTCTTAGACTCCCGCGGCAACCCCACCCTGGAAGTGGAGATTAGCCTCGACAGCGGGGCTAGTGGTCGAGCCAAGGTTCCTTCCGGCAAGAGCACCGGCAGTCACGAGGCCCTTGAACTGCGCGATGAAGAACCGGCCCGCTACGGCGGCAAGGGCGTCCTCCAGGCAGCTAGCCACGTCGAGGGGGAAATCGCCGAGCGGCTCCGGGGAATGTCCGGCCTCGACCAGTCCACCCTGGACGCGGCCCTCATAGACCTGGACGGGACCCCCGACAAGTCCCGGCTCGGGGCGAACGCCATCCTGGGCGTATCCCTCGCCGCCGCCCACGCTGCCGCCGCCCACCGGGGCCTTCCCCTATACAGGTCCCTGGATACGGGTGCCGACCCCCTTCTCCCAGTCCCCATGTTCAACATCCTCAACGGCGGCCAGCACGCCGCCAACTCCGCCGACTTCCAGGAGTTCATGGTCGTGCCCCTCGGCGCGGATTCCTTTTCCGAGGCCCTGCGCATGGGCAGCGAGATCTATCACTGCCTCGGCGAGTCCCTGGAGGACCTCGGCTTCCCCACCAACGTCGGGGACGAGGGCGGCTTCGCCCCGCCCCTCCCCTCCAACCGACAGGCCATTGAAGCCGTCCTGAACTCGATCAAGAGGGCGGGATACACCCCGGGCCAGGACTGCTTCCTGGCCCTAGACGCCGCCGCCACGGAGATCTTCGACGGCCAGTATTACAACCTCGAAAAGGACCAGGTCTCCCTGGCCTCGGGCCCCCTGTCCGAGTACTACACCCGTTGGGCCATCGACTACCCCGTCATAAGCATCGAAGACGGCCTGGCGGAGGATGACTGGCCCGGCTGGGAGCGGCTGACCTTCAAGATCGGCGAGCAGGTGCAGGTTGTCGGTGACGACCTCTACGCCACCAACCCGAATCGGCTGTCCCGGGGAATCGAGACCCAGGCCAGCAACGCCATCCTGGTCAAGCCCAACCAGATCGGAACCCTCACCGAGACCCTACAGGTGGTGAACATGGCCCGGGACGCCGGCTGGGGCGCCATAATCAGCCACCGCTCCGGCGAGACCGAAGACACCACCATCGCCGACTTGTCCGTCGCCACGGGTGCGGGACAGATCAAATCGGGGGCCCCGGCCCGCTCCGAAAGGGTGGCGAAATACAACCGGCTGTTGAGGATAGAAGCGGAGCTGGGCAAGAGCGCCAGGTACGCCGGCCGGGAGGCATTTTCGCACCTGGTAGCGCTATAATGGTGCTGGCGGCCGGCTCCAGTATCGGGAGGCGTGAACATGAACTGCAGCGTGTGCAGCAAGAAGGTCGAAAGGTGGCTCCGTCGGGAGTACAACGTCTACTGCATGTCCTGCTACAAGGACGCCCTCAACCGGGCCGAGGGTCTCTCAACCTACGACAACGAGGAGTGGAACAACCGTCGGGCCCTGTCCAAGCTGGAAGGGCAGTAGGTCAGGCTGGTGTACCTTGACCGAGAACATAAAACGCAGGCCGTGGGAATCCGCTCCAATCCCGGAGGCCTTGCATCTGTACGAATGCGTCAATGTCACTGGTTGGCATGATGAAGCCTATTACTGGGGAAATGAACTGCATTGGTACGAAGGAGACGAGAAGTACCCGGCGGCGTGGCTGTGCGATTCTTGTCACTACCACATACGGAGAGACTACTACGGTTTCGACAGCCCGGAGGTGATGGGTTTGTTCAACCATTTGCGTGAAACCCCAACCCTGGCGGATGAGATTAAGCGCCGGTTCGGGGAAGGAAAATGGGAGTGGCGACCGTCCAGGGCAATGAAGGACTAAGGATTTCGGAACTAGAAGAACCAGGCTCGACAAAGAGTTACATTCTCGTATAGCCCACCATTTGGAGGAACTGAATGACCACCAGGATCGGAATTAACGGCTTCGGCAGGATCGGCAGGCAGGTCACCCGCTCCATCCTCGAAAGACATGCCGACTCCCTCGAAATCGTCGCTGTCAATGACCTGACCGACACCGAGACCAACGCCCACCTCTTCAAGTACGACACCAACTACGGCCGTTATCCCGGCACCGTCGAAGCCGCCGATGGCCACGTCGTGGTAGACGGCAAGGCCATCAAGGTCCTCTCCGAGCGCGACCCCGCCCAGATCCCCTGGGCCGACCTCGGGGTTGAACTGGTCATCGAGTCCACGGGCTTCTTCACCAACGCGGAAAAGGCCGGCGGACACCTCAAGGGCGGCGCCAAGAAGGTCATCATCTCCGCCCCAGCCAAGGGCGACGATCTCACCGTGGTAATGGGCGTCAACGAAGACAAGTACGATCCCACCCAGCACACCGTGGTCTCCAACGCCTCCTGCACCACCAACTGCGTTGCACCCCTGGTAAAGGTGCTCAACGACAACTTCGGCATCAGCCACGCACTGATGAGCACTGTCCACGCCTACACCAACGACCAGAAGATCCTCGACCAGGTCCACGGAGACATCCGTCGGGCCCGAGCTGCCGCCGCCAACATCATCCCTACAACCACCGGCGCCGCCAAGGCCGTGGGCGTGGTCATGCCGGAGGTCCAGGGCAAGATCCATGGTATGGCCTTCCGGGTCCCGGTCCCCACCGTGTCGCTAATCGACCTCGTCGCCAACGTGGAGCGGCCCACCTCGGCGGAAGGCGTGAACCAGGCCTTCCAGCAGGCTGCCCAGGAGACCCTTACGGGAGTCCTTGAGTACTGCGAGGAAGAGCTCGTCAGTACCGACTTCAAGGGCAATCCCGCCAGCTCCATCTTCGACGCCCCGTCCACCATGGTCATGGGCGACTCCATGGTCAAGGTGCTCGGCTGGTACGACAACGAGTGGGGCTACAGCTGCCGGGTGGGAGACCTGGCCGCATTCATGGCCGCCAAGGGCCTCTAGGTGCAAATGAGCAACTCCCTCCCCTGGGGGAAGAGAGGTCCTGTCCCCTCTCCCTCGATGGGAGAGGGCTAGGGTGAGGGTGATCCGAGGCCCGGATGTGGCTTGCCAACCTCCCTTCCGAAGATCGCTCCGCGCAAGAGAGTCAGGCTAGCACAAAGGCGCGTACAGGACTGACCCTCCCCCGCCCCTCCCCAGTCACCCTTGTCCTCATACTGATCCTGGTCTTCGCTCTCGGGCTCCGGCTCTATGGCGCCAACTGGGACGCCGGCTCCCCCCACTCCCTCCACCCCGACGAACGCTCCGTGGTCTGGACCGCGCAACAGCTGTCTCTCGACTCCCTCAAGTCACCGTTGGAACTGTTCAGGGTCCAGGAGAGCACCCTCGTCCCGAGACCCCCCGGCGCCACCTCGGGGCACGGGGTGTACGACTACGGGAGCCTGCCCTTCTATCTTCTCGGGGCGGTGGGATGGGTGGCCAACGTCATACCGGGAGTGGAAGACTCCAATATGTACGACCTGACCATCGTGGGTCGGGTCCTTTCCGCCCTCTTCGACACGGGCACAGTCTTTGTCGTCTTCCTTATCGGCCGACGCCTCTTCAACGAGCGCGTCGGGCTTCTGGCCGCGTTCTTCTCCGCCTTCGCCGTTCTGCATATCCAGCTGGCCCACTTCTACACCACCGAGGCCATGCTCACCTTCTTCAGCTGCCTCTCATTCTTCTTCGTCATCCGCCTCTCCGAAGAGGGTCATAGACGAGATGCGGCCCTGGCAGGCCTCTTTTTCGGGCTGGCCATGGCCTCCAAGTTCAGCGCGCTGCCCATGCTGGCGGGTTTCGCCGTGGGTCTCGGGCTTCTGGCCCTGCGCAACGGATCAACGCTGGAAACCCTTACCCCCACCCCCGACGCCCTGAAGTCGGCCCTCCGAAAGCTGGGCATCGCCGCCATATTCGGATTTATCGCCTTCGCCGTAGCCCAGCCCTACGCCATCCTCGACCTCCCTTACTACGCTGCCGACGCCTACCAGCAGAGCCAGATGGTCCGCCGCGTCATTGACTTCCCCTACACCCGCCAGTACGACGACAGCCTGCCCTTCGCCTACCACATCTGGCAGTTCTCTGTATGGGGGGTGGGGCTGCCGCTGGCGCTTCTGATGTGGGCGGGTCTCGGGTTTACGGCAGTCAGGGCGGCCCTGAAGCGCACCCGGCCCGACATCCTTATCCTGGCCTGGTTCGTACCTTTCTTCCTGATCACGGGTCTCGCCGAAGTGAAGTTCCTGCGCTACCTGCTGCCGGTCACGCCATTTCTCGCCATCATGGCCGCTAATCTGGGCGACAAGGGCCTGACCCGGCTACGCTCCCTTTCCTTCAAATCCAACGTGCTTTACGGGGGCGGCATTGCTGCCGTGGCCCTTATCGCCTTCGCAACGGTTTTCTACTCATTTGCCTACGCCAATGTTTATACGGACGATCACCCCGCCTCCCGGGCCTCGGAATACGTGCGTGAGAACGTTCCTTCCAATTCCGTTCTGGCTATGGAGCACTGGGAGGAGAGCCTGCCCAACCTCCACTCCTACCGGCGAGTCACCCTCCAGCTCTACGACCCCGATGATGTGCCCATCCAGTACACGGACCACGATGGATTCACCGTGGTCGGCAGCAAGGCCGACCACCTCGCCGACGCCCTTGCCAACTCGGACTACGTAATCCTCTTCAGCAACCGGCTCTACGGCAGCATCCCCACCCTCCCCGACCGATACCCGCTGAGCACCCGCTACTACAAGCTCCTGTTCTCCGGCGAATTGGGTTTCGAGGTGGACTACGTTGCGGAGGCCCATCCAAACTTCCTGGGCGTAAGTTTCGTACACGACACTTTCTCAAGGCCTGGGCTAATGGCTCCGGCAGCGCTGGGGCCGGGCCGGGTGTCGGGGCTGGCGCTGGACCTCGGCCACGCCGACGATTCCTTCACCAACTACGAACACCCGACGCCCATCATCCTCAAGAACGTCGGCCAACTGAACGAGGCGACCCTTCGCACCCTGCTGGAAACACCCCTCCCCGGCGAGACCATACGCGCCCCCCCGACACCCGGCATCCCCGAACGAGGCATGCTTTCCGAGAAGAGTGCCGTCCGGCAGCAGGAGGGCGGCACCTTCTCGGACATCTTCGAACGTACCAGCTTTGCCAACCGGGCCCCGGGGCTGGTCTGGTACATCGCCATCCAGATAATTGCCTTTGCCGTCCTGCCCATCGGCCTGTTCCTCTTCCGCCGCCTCCCCGACGGCGGATACCTGCTGTCCAAGGCCCTCGGCCTGCTTCTTGTTGCCTACCTTGCCTGGCTGCTGGCCAGCCTGGGGATATTGGAATTTTCGGCGGTTGGACTGTGGCTGATGATACTGGCCGTGGCCCTTGTCTCGGGGCTCCTCGTTTGGAGGGGTGAGGTCGACGTCCTCGACTTCTTCCGGCGACGCTGGAAGCTCATCCTGTTCTGCGAAGCGATCTTCGTCGTGGCCCTGGTCTCCTTTTTCGGGATCCGGGCCTGGAACCCCGACCTCTGGCACCCGTGGCGCGGCGGCGAGAAGCCCATGGACTTCGCCTACCTCAATGCCGTCACCCGTTCCACCGAGATGCCCCCCTACGACCCATGGTTCTCAGGCGGCCACCTGAACTACTACTACTTCGGCCAGTTCCAGGTCGCATCCCTGACCAAGCTCACGGGCATCCTGCCCTCCACGGCATTCAACCTGGCAATAGCGCTGGTCTTCGCCCTGACCGTGGGCGGGGCCTTCAGCCTCATCTACAACCTCGCTGCAAGCAGAAACGGGGGCGGCGACCGCGCCCCACCCCCCAGCCCCTCGGGCCCCTACCTGGCCGGAATAGCCGGAGCCGTGTTCGTTGCCATAATCGGAAACCTGGACGGCATGGTCCAGCTCGTCCAGGCCATGTGGAGGGTAACCTTCGGCGATGGTGAGCTCGGTGTCTTCGACTACTGGCGGAGCAGCCGGGTAATCGACACCTCGGCGCAGGGCGGCCTCAACTCCTGTGGCGGCTGCGAAATCACCGAATTCCCCTTCTTCAGCTTCCTCTACGCCGACCTCCACGCCCACCTCATCGCCCTACCCTTCGCCATCCTAGCCCTGGGTCTCGGGCTGGCCCTTGTCCTGGGTGCCGCAAATGGATGCTCGACTCGGGCCTGGGCGGCGAGGATTGCCGTCCTCGGCTTGGCCGTCGGCGCCCTGTTCACCATCAACAGCTGGGACTACCCGACCTACCTTCTGCTATCGCTGGGCGTCGTGTTCCTGGCCACGCTGGCCTTCACGAAAGGGAGAGTCTCGGGCAGGACCGTCGTGCTGGTCGGGGCGGGGGGGTTGGGCGTCTGGCTTCTCGGCATACTGTTCTTCGCACCCTTCCACCTCAGCTACGAAGGCTCAGTAGACTTCCCCTTCATCGAACCCAACGAGTTCGCCACACCCCTCTACCAGTACCTGGCCATCCACGGCATCTTCCTGTTCATCGCCATCAGCTATCTTTTCTATCGCCTCTGGCAGGAATTTCCCATCAGGTCCAGCCTCCGGTCCCCGACAGCCTTCCTCCGGCTCGCCGCCCTGCGTGCCCAGTGGCTCTGGCCCGTGGTCGGCATAGTTATCCTGCTGGCGGCTATGGCGGGCTTCGGATACCACACCGCCGCCTTCGCAACCGTGGTCCTGCTTCTGACAGCTCTGGTAGGGATAAAGTTGCTCATCAAGAGGGAGGAGGGCTCGGGCCCCGAGCTTTTCGCCCTCCTCATGCTCGCCGTGGCCCTCGCCCTGGGCATAGGCGTCGAGTTCTTCAAGGTCAAGCTCGTCGACCCAGGCCGCATGAACACCGTCTTCAAGTTCTACTTCCACGCCTGGACCCTGATGGCGTTGGCCTCTGCTTACTTCGCCTGGCGGCTCGGTGCAATGGCGATTCCGCCTAAATTCACGGCCCGGAGAATTGCCTGGACACAGTTACTGGTAGTCTTGATCGTCGCGGGCATGGTCTACCCCGTCGCCGCCACCCCCGAGCGCTCGAAGCAGCGCTTCAACGACTCCCCGACCACCATCGACGGCATGGCCTATATGCCCGGCGCCGTCTACTACGATGATCGAGACCGCAGCGGTTCCATCGAACCCCATGAAGTGCTGGAACTGGGCTGGGACTACCACGCCATCATCTGGCTGCAGGACAACCTGGAGGGATCTCCCGTCATTCTGGAGGGGAACTCGGGGCTGTACACCTGGGGGAGCCGGGTCTCGGTTTACACCGGGCTCCCGACCGTCGTCGGCTGGGACTGGCATCAGCAGCAGCAGCGCTGGGAGGACCGGGACCACGTCTCCGCCCGCCGCGCCGACGTCCAGGCCCTTTACACCGCCACCGACCTGGATTACACCCGACGCCTCATCGAAAAATACAATGTTCGCTACATCTACGTCGGCCAGCTGGAGCGGCTCTACTACCCCCAGCCGGGCCTCGACAAGTTCGAGTTGATGGCCCGGGACGGCCTCCTCGAACCCATCTACCCCACCCCCACCTCCCCCAACCCCGAGGTCAAAATCTATCGGGTGCCGTTTTGACCAGCCTCCCGCCCCAAATTGCCCGCCATTTCACCCGATGCTATACTCGAATGCAGGCATGTCGGCTATAGGGGCCGGTTGCCCAGCTAGGGGAGGGAAGTTGATCAGGACCGATGGCAGGTCCGCGGGCCAGCTTCGGCCTGTGCGGATTGTCAGGGGCATCCAGGCCTTCGCCGAAGGATCTGCGATGATTTCCCAGGGCCGGACCAAGGTGCTCTGCACCGTGTCTGTTGAAGATCGCGTGCCCTTCTTCCTGAGGGGCCGGGGGCAGGGGTGGATCACCGCAGAATACGCCATGCTCCCCCGGGCCACACCCGAGCGCACACCCAGAGAACAGTCCAAGGGCCGGCCCAGCGGCAGGAGCATGGAGATTCAGCGCCTTATCGGCCGCTCCCTCCGCTCCGTCACCGACATGACAAAGCTTGGCGAAAGGACCCTGACCGTCGACTGTGACGTCCTGCAGGCCGACGGCGGCACCCGAATGGCCTCCATCACCGGCGCCTACGTGGCCCTGCTCGACTCCATGGACAAGCTGGGCCTCACCGGCCGAGCGTCGCCCATGGTCTCCGCCGTCGCCGGCCTGAGCGCCGGCATCCGGGGCAGCGACGTCCTACTGGACATGTGCTATGAGGAAGACTCATCCGCCAGCGTCGACTTCAACGTCGTGATGACCGACTCGGGTCAGATCATCGAGGTTCAGGGCACCGGCGAGGCCCGCCCCTTCTCCCGGGACGAGATGGACTCCATCCTGGACTCCGTCTCCCAAGGCCTCAAGCAGCTATTCGAAGCTCAGAGAGAAGCGGTGGAAAGTCGGGGCAAGGCGCCCGCCGGAGCCATTCTCTAGCCCCGCTCCCCGACGCCCTGGACCCCATGTGGTGCCCTGTCATTATTCACTACTTAGCATAAGATGAAAGTCCCAGCCATATTCAACCCCGACTGGCTGAACAAGCGCGACAGGCTTGGCCAGAGGCGACGGGACATTATCAAGTCCCTCTTCAAGTCTATTGTCCACGATTTCCTGACCTTCAACGTCCCCCACATGGCCGCTTCCATCGCCTTCTGGGGGCTTTTCTCCATGTTCCCCATGGTCCTCGCCGTCATCATCATCACCGGCGACTTCCTGTCCTACGACGCCTTTATTGAACGGATCGGCAACGCCATCCCCGTCTCCCGGGAATTCATAACCGATACTCTGATAAACATCTCCAACGACTGGCCCTACACTGGGACCGTCGCCTTGATTGGGTTGGTTTGGGCCTCTCTCGCCGTATTCTCCGCTACCCGCAAGGGAATCAATGCCGCGTGGGCCATCTTCAGGCCCCGGTCCTTCATGCGGGAGCGTGTGATCGACTTCTCACTCATGCTCGGCTCATGGCTCATATTCACCCTTTCCCTCTCCATCACCCCCATCATCGAATTCTCTCGCAGTACGGCCAGCACGGAGGCCGGCAGCGCTTGGGGCGGTACCTGGTTCCTCCTCGGCTGGGGCCTGCCACTCCTGCTCACCTTTGTTTCTTTCGCCACCCTCTACCGGTACATCCCCAACACCCGGGTTCACTGGAGGGACGTATGGCCCGGCGCAGCCATCGCCGCCGTATCCTTCGAAGCCCTGCGCCACGGCTTCGTCTGGTATGTAGCCAACATCTCCATCTACAACCTGGTCTACGGCACCGCAGCAACCATGGTGGTATTGTTGGCCTGGGCATACTTCTCCGGCGTCGTCCTCCTCTTCGGCGCAGTGGTCGCTTCCCGGCTGAACAAGCTTCGGCGCAAGAGGCAGCAGATGGACGACAACGGCGATGGCTCGGGGCAGATAATCGTGGATATGCTGGTCTATACCAAGACCGAGGACGGCGGCTAGCCCACTCCCCCCGACCATGAGACCCTCGTTGCTAACTGCCCTCACCGTCGCTCTCCTGTTGTCTGTAACTGCCTTTGCCTGCATCCCGGACCCCGAGCCCACCCCTACCCCTACCGAGACCCCGGCACCAAGCACCACCCCTACCTCCATCCCGGGCCTTCTCTTCTTCGCCGACGTGGCGGAGCAGTCCCTCCCCGCCGTCGTCTCCATCCTTACCGGCCCCGTAGATCTCAGGCAGTTCCTGGACCCTGCCTCCCAGTCCGATTACAGTGGTTCCGGCGTCATCATCAGCGAGGACGGCCTGATTCTCACCAATAGCCACGTAGTAGAAGGGGCTAACTTTGTCCTGGTTACCCTAACCGATGACCGTCATTTCAGCGCCGAAATAGTCGGCGCAGACCCGACCTCCGACCTCGCTGTCCTGAGAATAGACGCCGATGACCTGCCCACCCTCAGCTTCGGAGACAGCGAGACCCTCCGCATCGGCGAACCCGTCGTCGCCATCGGCAACGCCCTGGCCTTGGAGGGCGGGCCCACCGTCACTGCGGGCGTCGTGAGCGCCCTCGGCAGGTCCGTCTCCGTCAGCGACGGCGAGCTAAGCGACCTGGTGCAGACCGACGCCGCCATCAACCCGGGCAACAGCGGCGGCCCCCTCCTCAACATGGACAGCGAGATTGTGGGCATCAACACGGCCATCGACAGGACCCAGCCGGGAATCGGGTTTGCCATGGGCACAACCACCATCAACCGTGTCGTCGAGCAGCTGATCGCCACCGGTGAGGTGGTGCGTGGCTACCTGGGCGTGACTCTGGCTACCGTCAATCCCGTAATAGCCATGCGGTTCGACCTGGACGTCGAAGAAGGCGTCCTCATTACTAACGTCCTAAACGGCACCCCCGCCTCCGACGCTGGCATCGAGCCCCGGGACGTCGCCATCAACTTCAACGGCGAAGTCCTCACCTCCAGCAACGAGTTCATCCACCTAATCCGCACCAGCCCCATCGGCCAGGCCCTCCCCATCACCATAGTCCGCGAAGGCGAAGAACTCACCTTCTCCGTAGTCCTCGCCGTCCGCCAGTAGCACCTTGACCGGCCGCACGGTAGAAACGGCCACGAAGGTCACCCTACTGCCTCTTCTAGGGGCAGTCTTTTAGGTGTATGCGTATCCTTTGATTGAGTTGTACCCTCGAATAATAGATTCTGATGAATTGGCGTTGGCTCATACTGGTACTGGTTTCATTCTATCTCGCAGTATTGTTTGGCGGCGCGTGGTTAAAAACCGATTTTAGCCATACCGGCCAGTACATTAGCGAACTCAATGCCAGGGGTTCAGCTTGGAGCTGGCAGATCGGTTATTTCGGGTTTCTTCCTCTGGGAATCATTGGCCTTGCGCTATTGCTCGCGGTTGCCCCACACACAAAATTGACCGGAGTCAGTCACCTGGGTTATTGGCTTCTTGCCGCCGAGCCCATTGCCTATATTGGGTCAGCCTTCGCTCCTTGTGACTTGGGGTGTCCCAGTACAGGTAGTCTTTCCCAAAATATCCATAATGTGTTGAGTGTAGCTACCCTTTGTGCGACCACGTCAGGATTGGTATTCCTATCTCTTAACCAAAGACTCTCGCTGGCCGGGAGAGTGGGCTGGTTGGTGCTGGCGACAACTTTCGCAACTATTTACACGCTGGCTTTGGTCCCTGACCTTGATCAATGGAGAGGCCTAATGCAACGCCTGGCAGAGGGCACCTTATATGGCTGCCTGTGCGTTGCAGGTTGGCGCCTATTGGCAGCTCCCAGTAGAGTGGCAGGGCAAGATGAATAAATGACGAGAAATCGATCGTTTTCGTAGGGAAGACAACCCCCTACCCCACCCTCACCACCCCCAGCACCACCTCCCGACCGTCCAGCTTGTGCGTCTCCACGAACGCCTCCACCGGTGGCGTGGTCGTGAAGACCTCTTGGGACAGCGTCTCCTGCTTCACGTAGGTCTCGTGGGCGGCAAGGGCCTCCGTCGGGGCCCCTTCCCCGACCATGTAACTCACTATCTGGTCCACCACCTCGAACCCCGCCGACCTCCGCATGGTCTGCAGCCGGTGCACCAGCTCCCGGGCCATGCCTTCTTTAGCCAGCTCCTCAGAGATGATAGTAGGTATCCCGACCACGTAGTCTCCCTCCGCCGCCACCGACACCCCTTCCTTCTCCACCGCCTCCAGGTTCACCTCTTCGGGCGCCAGCGTAAATCCCGACACCTCGATGCTTCCGCCCGACTGCACAACCCTCGCCACCTCGCCGGGGTCCATTGCCGTAAGTCCTTTGACGATCTTCGGCGTATCCTTCCCGTACTTGGGCCCGAGCAACGGCGTGTTCGCCGATACCTTGTAGTCATACACCTCCGATGCCGACTCCATGAATTCCAATGTCTTCACGTTAAGCTCCTCGCTCACCTCGCCAAAGCTGCGCCGCAGGGCCTCCCTCTCCCCCTCGCCCCGCACCACCACCTTCACCGACGCCAACGGCTGCCGCACTTTGATCGCCGCCTTGCTCCTCGCCGCCCGACCCAGGCTGCTTATCTTCATCGCCAGACGGGCCTCGTCGTTTAGCGCCGGGTCTATCAGCGACTCATCGGCCTCCGGGAACTCGGTCAGGTGAACGCTTTCCGGCGCAGAGTCATCAACCGTCGACACCAGGTTCCGGTACAGTTCTTCGGCCAGGAACGGCGTGAAGGGAGCAATGAGCTTGGACAACGTCACAAGGCAGCCGTACAGCGTGTCGTACGCAGACTGCTTCTCATCGTCATTCTCGCTCTTCCAGAAGCGCCGACGGCTCCGACGCACGTACCAGTTGGACAGCACGTCCACGAATGCCTCGATCCTGCGGCCCGCGTTCGTTGGGTCGTAGTTGTCCAACGACTCCGTCACGTCCTTGACGAGCCGGTTCAGCTCCGACTCTATCCACCGGTCCAGCCCCGACGCCTTCGCCCCATTTCCCGTGCCATTCGGCCGGTACCCATCGATGTTGGCGTAGGTCACGAAGAAGGAGTAGGTGTTCCAGAGTGTCAGCATGAACTTCCGGATCGCTTCCTGTACCAGCTCCCCCGAGAACCGGCGCGGGTTCCCCGGCGGCGACGCCGTATACAGGTACCAGCGCAGGGCGTCGGCGCCCTGGGCATCGAGGACGGACCACGGTTGCACCACGTTCCCCTTGGACTTGCTCATCTTCTCCCCGGCCTCGTCCAGGATGTGGCCCAGGCAGATGACGTTCCGGTAGCACGGTTCCCCAAACACCAGCGATGACACAGCGTGCAGGCTGTAGAACCAGCCCCGGGTCTGGTCGACGGCCTCACAGATGTAGTCCGCCGGGAACCGACCATCTTCCTTCATCCCGTTGTTCTCGAACGGGTAGTGCCACTGCGCTATGGGCATCGCCCCCGAGTCGAACCAGACATCCATCACCTCCAGGATTCTGGACATGGTTCCGCCGCAGTCGCCGCACTCATAAAAGATCTCGTCGACGTAAGGCCGGTGTAGGTCCAGGGGCTCCGGAACCCCGCGCACGTTTTTCTTGTCCCGCAGTTCTTCTATGGATCCGACGCACTCGTACTTCTCACAGGAGTCGCACTGCCAGAAGGGTATCGGTGTGCCCCAGTACCGCTCCCGGGAGATGGCCCAGTCCTGCACGTTCCGCAGCCACTCCCCGAACCGGCCCCACTTGATGTGGCCCGGATACCAGTTCACCTTATCGTTGTTGTCCAGCAGGGTGTCCTTGATCGCCGTGGTGTTGATGTACCAGGAGCTCTTGGCGTAGTACACCAGCGGCGAACTGCACCGCCAGCAGAACGGATAGGTGTGGACGATCTGGGTGTGCCTGAACAGCAGCTCTCGGGCCGTCAGGTCGTCGATGATGTCCGAATCTGCATCCTTCACGAATTTGCCCGCGAAGGGGAAGTTCCCGATCATGTTGCCCTGCAAATCGATGTGCTGCACGAAGTACAGCTCCTCCGACGCCCCTATCTTGAAGTCGTCTTCACCGAAGGCCGGTGCTATGTGCACTACCCCCGTCCCCTCATCCAAGCTCACGAAGTCCCCCCCGACCACGTGGAACGTCGCCGTCTGTCCCGGCTGATAGCTCGCCCCCCTCTGCACCCGACCCTCCGCAAACTTCCCGATTCCCGGCACCTTGTACGCCACCGGGTTGTACAGCGACTTGTACCCCATGCCGACCAGGTCGCTCCCCTTCACCGTCCCGACCGTATCGTAGCCCGGCGGCAGCAGCTTGCTCACCAGGGCCTCGGCCATGATCAGCCTCTCGGGTATCGACCCATCCGCCTTGTCCTCTACAACTGCGTAGTCCGCTTCGGGGTCTATGGCGAGGGCCGTGTTGCCGGGAAGGGTCCAGGGGGTCGTGGTCCAGGCGAGGATGTAGGTCGGGAGGTGAGACCCGCCTATCAGCTTGCGGGCATCATTGCTGTAGTCGTCCTCCTCCAGATCGACGCGGAACTTCACGAAGATAGCCACGTCCTTCGTCTGGTCGTTGTAGCCCTGGGCCACCTCGTGGTCGCTCAGCGAGGTCACGCATCGGGGACAGTGCCAGATCGACTTGTACGCCTCGTGGATCAGGCCCCGATCCCACAGCTGCTTCAGAATCCACCACATCGACTCGATGTACGAGTTCTCGAAGGTGACGTAGGGGTCGTTCATGTCGATCCAGAACCCAATGCGGTCGGTCAGGTCTTCCCACTCCTTGACGTAGCGCATCACGTTCTGCTTGCAGGCGGCGTTGAACTCCCGTATCCCGTGCTCCTCAATTTGAGCCTTCTGCGTGATCCCGAGACTCTTCTCGACCTCCAGCTCCACCGGCAGCCCGTGGGTGTCCCAGCCCGCCTTCCGGGGCGCGCAGAAACCCTTCATAGTCTTGTAGCGGGGCATGATGTCCTTGAACACCCGTGACAGGACGTGGTGAATCCCGGGGCCCGCGTTGGCCGTTGGGGGTCCTTCGTACATCACGTACAGCGGCCTGTCCCGACGCTCCTCCACCGACCGGGTCGCAATATCACGCTCCTTCCAGAACTCCAGCACCCGCGTCTCCAGTTCCGGAAAACTAACCTTGCTCGATACCGGTTCAAACATCTTCTCGTTCATCGCCTTACTTAAACCTTATTTCTCTACTCAATTCCCTGTTGTCGTCCCCCCTCCCGTAGGGGTGACCCGCTGGTCGCCCTCCCGCGGGGTCGAAGGGGTGTCCTACCCCCTCTTCCTTGATGGGAGAGGGCTGGGGTGAGGGTGAAAGGCATGTTGCCCCACCCACGCCCCTCATCCCCACGCACCCCAACAAAAAACCCGCCCCCTTCACAGGGACGGGTTCCAACCCGCGGTACCACCCTAATTGTCCGCCCGAAGCGGACCTTCTCATTAAAGCACGGACCCCATATTACAAGGCCGATGCCCTCGCCCCTGTAACGGGGAGCGACTCCGGCCACGCCTACCTCCCCGGTATCAGGTTTCGGGTGGCGGCTCGGGAGGGATTTTCGGGGCCGGGCTCCGGGCCTGCTCTCACCGGTCCAGGCTCGCTGACCGCAGCTTTCGTGCCCCTACTCGTCTCCGTCTTCGCCTATATCGTGTTTGTTCTTAAACTCTTAGGACCCGAACAGCGAGGGAGTCGCCTCCTCGGGCAGCCGGGCCTTTATCGCCTCTTTAATCTCTTCGTTGCTCGGGAACCGGCCCGTCTCCAGCTTGGAGTGGACCGTCTCACCGTCGATCCTCACCTCGAACTTGCCCTGAGAGGCAGTGATGATGTTGAAGGTAGCGATGTCGTAGTCGTATTCCCTCATCACCTCTTCCGTCAGACTGACGGCTTCGGGGAGGTAGTTTCAAAGAGTGCAGTATTCGACCTCGATGTTCAGCTTCTTGGCCATCCTTACTTCACCCCCTTTCTGTTCATGCCGGTAACGGCCAGCGCCGTCCTCCAAAAGCGAAAGACATTATATCTCACCCGACGCCCCACGTCATTTCCTCCTATATTGACTCACGACGTCCAGACGTCTAATATAGAAATCGCTATGGCAGAAAATCGCGAGAGGTACGCCCCGGGAAGAGTGAGAGACGGGATTATGCAGGTGATGTCCCTCACTTCTAAACAGCTTACCGTCAAGGAGATAGAGGAGCGGGTATCGCAGGTCGTAGGGCCAATCCGAGGCTCGTCCATCCGATCTTATCTGAGGCTAAATACGCCGGCAACTTTCATACGAGAGGAAAGGGGTGTGTACACCCTTCGGTCGGCAGCTGCGCTGGGCATGCAAAGCGAGCTTCGTCTGAACAGGGAATGGAAGTCTCCGTTCAAATTCGGGCGGGCCACACTTTACCACTCAGATTGTTTCGACTGGCTAAGCCAACAGGACGATAACAGCTTTCATGGGGTAGTTACCGACCCTCCTTATGGGCTTCACGAATACACGAGAGAACAACAAACCAAATTACGAGAGGGAAAGGGCGGCGTTTGGCGCATTCCGCCGTCCTTTGACGGGCATCGGAGGTCTCCGCTTCCACGCTTTACGACTCTCACTCCCGATCAACTGGACGAAATCAAGGCATTTTTCTTCGTCTGGGGTCGGCTACTCATACCTAAGGTGGTCCCAGGGGCTAATGTAGTCGTAGCGTCCAACCCGTTGGTCTCATATCTAGTGTCAGGTGCATTGGCGGATGCAGGCTTCGAACGACGCGGAGAGATAGCGAGACTAACGATGACTCTAAGGGGAGGAGACCGGCCCAAGGCGGCTCAGGATGAATTCCCGGACGTTAGTGTGATGCCTCGTTCAATGTGGGAGCCGTGGATTGTGTTTCGAAAACCCATAGAAGGAAGAGTGCAGGACAACCTAAGGAGGTGGAAGACCGGGGGATTCCGTCGTCCATGCAACGAACGCCCGTTTGGGGATGTTATCCGTTCTTCGCCAACAAGGAAGACAGAGCGAGAATTGGCCTCCCACCCGAGTCTCAAGCCCCAGGCTTTTCTAAGGCAGCTGGTGCGCTCGGTATTGCCAATCGGGGAGGGTGTCGTGCTGGATCCATTCGCAGGTGCAGGATCTACATTGGCCGCCGCCGAGTCTCTGGGCTATGCAAGCATCGGTGTCGAAAAAGACGCTACGTATTTCGAAATGGCGCGCAATGGCATTCCTAAACTTGCCCGGATCTCAACAGATCAAGCCGCTGCAGCCTTATAGACCCAGCATTCGCGCAAACGACGAATCCCGTCCTTGTGAAGGGTTGCGGTGCGCGTCCCAAGATCGCCCCTGGGATTTTTCCGAAAATCATCCACGGTCACGTGTCCAAGATAGACTTCGGTAAAGGTCATGGGGTTACGGTCGAGTGCGGGTTCAGACTTAGTATCCACCTGATATACGAAGACGCATAACCATTGGTCGCGGGCGCCGTGAGTATCCACGGCGCCCCCAGCCTTGCGGGTAGTCTTAACCTCCACACCGCGCGAACCAGCTTTGACGGCATTGCCGGGATGTACGCCTTGAACGACCAGATCGGGATGCCCGTTGTGGTAACGATTTTCGGTAAGGACTCGCGAGTGTTGGGCCATACTGGCGGTCAACATATCCGACAAAACGCCGGACATAATTGCGGGTCGCAGCATATCGTCCAGTCTTTGCAGTCCTTTACCAGTGAGATGGGCATTGACATCGTAGAAGAAGTCGTACACGTCCTGCATAGCAAGTTCGAAGTCCTGTATACGAAGTTCATATGGCAACACCAAATCTTTATTGAAGTTGTCCATCTGAACCATGTTTCGCACTATGGGCATCGCAAGAAGTGTCTCCTAAAGTAAATACCTGTTCAAGATGTTCTGCTCACACCACCCCTCCCCACACCCCGGATTCCTTACAGTAAGAGACTTGGATGTCGAGCTTCTTTGCCATACTTACAGATTCAAGGCCTGTCACTCAATGCTCAGTACACATCCTCACTGGTGAAAGATTTGGCGTCCGGATCTATTGGGAAAAAGGGTATGTCATCCCGTTCAGCTACTGTCCTTCCACCACCCCTAAACCCCCGACGCACCAGCTCCGACACCGCGCTCCCCAGACTGATCTTCTGCTGCTGCGCCAGCGCCCTCGCCACCGACAATACGTCGTCATCTATGGTCCCCGTAGTTCGCATTGCAACATCGTAGCATCAAAAAATCACACCCTCAAATGGCTCCCCCTAACCCCACCCCCCGTGGTGCGTTATCATTGACGTAGAGATATGTGGGACATCAAGGCCCTTTCACTCCTCCAGAAGAGAATAATCTTCACCATCGGCCTTGCCGGCGTCGCCGCCATAGTCATTGCGCTTACCAACCCCTTCGCCGGAGGCACCGAGGTAATGACCGAAGAGGGTTCAATGGTCATGCTCGGCGTCGCCGACAATACCGGTCAGGGCGAGGTCGGCACCGACGTTGGAGACGCCGCACCCAACTTCATGCTCACCGACTCCGCAGGCAAAGTCGTCAGCCTTTCCGAGTTCCTCGGCGAAAAGGCCGTCGTCGTCAACTTCTGGGCCAGCTGGTGCAACTTCTGCCTCGAAGAGATGCCCGACCTCGAGGCCGTCGGACAGGAGTTCAGCGACGACCTAGTCATCCTCGGCATCAACAACCAGGAGACCGTAGCCCAGGGGGAGCCGTTTGCCCTTGCCCGCGGCGTCACCTACCCCCTCCTATACCTCCCCAGGGACGACCAGATCGTCAAGGCCTACCAGGTCCTAGCCATGCCCACCACCTACTACATCGACATAGACGGCATAATCGTCGACCGAAAGCTCGGCTTCGACACCCACGAAGGCATCCGCGACCGAGCCCTCCTCGCCATCGAAAACTAATGCCTCTGCTCGCCATTCTCGACTCCTGTCGAGAATCCATCCCCCGGGGTGGGGCCGCTCACCCTGAGGCCACTCGAAGGGTCGAACGGGGGGTGGCCCGGATACTCATACACTCGCATCAGCCATAACCAACTAACACCATGCCAACCCCCAAAATCCTCCTCCCCATAACCATCCTCCTAGTCGCCACCCTCGTCATCTCCGCCTGCGGCGGAGACTCCCCTGCCCCCTCCCCAGGAGAGGCCCAGGGCGAGAGTGACCCCACCCCCACCCACCGCCCCGGGGAATCCGAGTGGTCTCCCCCGACAGGCCAGACCGATCCACAGCCCACCCGCGAAATCTTAGAGCAGCCCTGGCCCCAACCGGATTTGCTGACCCCTAGTCCCGCCCAGCCCGCGGCGACTCCCACCCCCGTCGCCACCCCGGACTTCGACCCGGCAACCTATTTCGCCCGCTCTGACCCGACGGGACGAAATCCCTGGCGCACCGATTTCTCCAAGCACTCCGTCGACTACGCCGAAATCCTCCTCGGCCAGGTCCGTGACGGGATACCCTCCATCGACAACCCCAAGTTCGCCCCCGTCTCCGACGACATCGATTGGCTTGGCGATATGGAGCCCGTCATCGCCGTCGAAATCAGCGGTGACGCCCGCGCCTACCCCCTTCAGATAATGACCTGGCACGAGATCGTCAACGACGTCGTAGGCGGCGAGCCCGTTATCGTCACCTTCTGTCCCCTCTGCAACACCGCCATCGCCTTCGATCGCCGCATGGGAGACACCATAAACTCCTTCGGCGTCAGCGGCCTCCTCCGTTACAGCGACCTCATCATGTACGACCGCGCCACCGACAGCTGGTGGCAGCAGATCCTCGGCGAGGCCATCGTCGGCGAGCTTACCGGCGCCCGGCTCCCCCAGGTCCCCGCTTCCATCATTTCCTGGGCCGACTTCCGCGACAACTACCCCGAAGGCCAGGTGCTCACCCGGGACACGGGCTTCACCCGCCAGTACGGCCGCAACCCCTACACCGGCTACGACGACATCAATTCGTCTCCCTTCCTCTTCCAGGGACCCGAGGACGGACGCCTCCGCCCCGTCGAGCGCGTCGCCACCGTCGAGCTCAACGGCGAGACCGTGGCCTACCCCTTCCTGAGGCTGGAGGAGACCCCCGTCGTCAACGACGATGTCGGAGGAACTCCTATCGTGGTGTTCCACGCGCCTGGCACGGCCTCGGCCCTGGACAGGGGCACGATAGCCAACTCTCGGGACGTCGGCGCCACCGGCGTCTTCGACCGCCGCCTCGGCGACCGCACCCTGACCTTCCGCCCCGATTCCGGCGCCTTCACCGACGAGGAGACCGGCTCAACCTGGAACGTCCTCGGCCGCGCCACCGACGGCCCCCTAAAAGACGAGACCCTAACCCCCATAGTCCACGCCAACCACTTCTGGTTCGCCTGGGCCGCCTTCAAACCCGAAACCCGCGTCTGGGGCCAATAACGCCTTTTCCTGTTCGTCATTCCCGACCCCGATCGGGAATCCATCCCGCGGGATGGGGTGAGGGTTCCCTTCTCCGGGGTTGAGGGGAGAACACCCCAAATGCTAACCTCCCCCCATGCTCCACACCCTCATCAGGAACGGCCTCGTCGTCGACGGCACCGGCAACCCGGGCTTCTACGCCGGCGTAGGCGTCCGGGGTGAAGAAGTCTGCATCCTCCGCGGTGACTACTCCGACACCCTCGCCCACCGCACCATCGACGCCTCAGGCAAGGTCGTCTGCCCCGGCTTCATCGACATGCACGCCCACACGGGCCTCATCATCCTCGCCGAGCCCGAGCACCACCCAAAGGTCCGCCAGGGCATCACCACCGAGCTCGTCGGCGTCGACGGCAACTCTTATGCGCCATTCACCTCCCCCGACGACCTCCGTGACTTCATCGAGCTCAACTCGGGCCTGGACGGGGCCCCACCCCTCCCCGGCACCTGGTCCACCGTCGCCCAGTACCTCTCCATGTTCGACAACAAGGTCGCAGTCAACATCGCCTACGTAATCGGAAACTCCCCCATCCGCATCTGCGCCATGGGCTGGCACGACACCCCCGCCACTGACGCCGACGTCGCCAACATGCGCGCCATGCTCCGGGAAGGTATGGAGGAGGGCGCCTTCGGCATCTCCACCGGCCTCGACTACCCGCCCGGCAGCTACGCCTCCACCGACGAACTGGTCAGCCTCTCCCGGGAGGTCGCCCGGCTCGGCGGCATCTATCACACACACCTGCGCAACACCCTCGGTGACCGGTTCCTCGACCCCGTCAAGGAGGCCCTGGAGATCGGCCGGCGGGCGGGCCTCCCCTGCCACCTGACCCACTTTTACCAGCGCATCACCCACCCCGGCAGCGCCCGACAGCTCCTTGAACTGGTGGACGGCTCCGTCGACTCCGGCCAGGACGTGACCATGGACTGCTTCCCCTACACCTACAGCAGCACCCGAGTCCTCATCATGTTCCCCCAGTGGGCCCACAACGGAGGCCCGACCCGCCTCAAAGAAGTCCTCCGCTCCGACGAGGGCCGTGAGCGCCTCCGACAAGAAGTCCGACCCCGAGGCCAGTCCTGGAGCGACATCTGGCTCACCTACTTCAAGCGCCCCCACAACAAGCGCTTTGAGGGCAAGTCCGTCGCCGAAGTAGCCGACACCCTCGGCAAGAGCGAGGTCGACGCCCTCTGCGACCTCCTCCTCGACGAAGACCTGCAGACCTCCTACGTCACCCCGGGCCCCAACCTCACCACCCTCCCCGACTTCATGACCCACCCCCTCACCATGGTCGGCACCGACGGCCTCCTCCTCGGCGACTTCCCCAGCCCCCGCACCTACGGCACCTTCCCGACCCTCCTCTCCCACTACGTCCGCAACGAAAAGCTCATCACTATGGCCGAGGCCATACGAAAGATGACCTCCTTCGCCGCCCTCCGACTCGGCATCCCCGACCGCGGCATCCTCCGCGACGGCATGAAGGCCGACATCGTCGTCTTCGACCCTTCCACCGTCCACTCCCCCGCCACCCGACACCGCCCCCGCCAGTACCCCACCGGCATCGAGCACGTCCTCGTCAACGGGCAACCAGTCGTAACCGACGGCGACCACACCGGCGCCCTCCCCGGCCGCTCCCTCCGCCGCGGCCGCACCTCCACCTAACCCTTCCTCATCCCCCCACTACCGAATTAGAGGCAGATTCCGTGGTACCCCTCCCACCCCAGCACTGAACTAGAGCGCCGCACCTGCGCAAAATGCACAGGTGCGGCGCTCTGTTTTCCTATCCCCCTATCTCATATAGGCCCCAAGGGAGAGGGGGACCAAGGGGGTGAGGGTTTGTCCTCCCCCACCGGTACCGAATTAGGGGTAGGCACGCCCGCTTGGCGGGCGTGCCTACCCCTATTCTTCTCTCCCCCTCTCCCTTATTGGCCCTAAGGGAGAGGGGGATAAAGGGGGTGAGGGTTCTTAAGTTCCCTACTGCGCCATGTACCCCCCATCCGGCGTCATCGTATGCCCCGTCACGAACGACGCCCCATCCGAGCACAGCCACACAACCGCCTCCGCAATCTCCTCCGGCTTCCCCATCCGACCCATCGGCGTCTGCGAAACCATCCTCCGCTCCAGCTCAGGATTGGCCTCGATGCCCGGGATCGTCATCGGCGTCAAGATGTAGCCCGGGCACATCGCATTCACCCGTATCCCGACCTCCGCATACTCCAGCGCCGCCGTCTTCGTCACACCCACCACCCCGTGCTTCGCCGCATTGTACGCAATGTATCCCCCCGCCCCCGACAGCCCGTATATCGACGCCGTGTTCACAATAGCCCCACCGCCCTGCCTCAGCATCACCGGGATCTCGTACCTCATGCACAGCCACACGCCCTTCAGGTTCACGTCGATAACCCGGTCCCAGTCGTCCTCCGGGTACTCGTGGGTGTTCATCACCTTTCCCCCGACACCCGCGTTATTGAAAGCGCAGTCCAGCCTCCCAAACTCCTCCACGACCCTTTCAACCAGCGACTCCACCTCCCCGGCCTTCGTCACATCGACCCGAAACCCCACCCCACTCCCCCCGGCCTTCGTCACATCGACCCGAAACCCCACCCCACTCCCCCCGGCCTCCTCGATCAACCGCACCGTCTCCTCCGCCCCTGCCATATCCACATCCGCCACCGCCACCCGGGCCCCCTCCCGGGCAAAAGCAAAACAACTCGCCCTCCCAATCCCGGACCCCCCACCCGTCACCAGCGCCACTTTCCCCAAAAATCCATCACCCATTTCCAAACTCCTTACCTATTCTTTTGTCATTCCCGACTCCGATCGGGAATCCATCCCAAGGGGAGGGAATTCCGTTCACCCTGAGCGAAGTCGAAGGGTCAACTGAACGGAACGGGGTGGCCGTTCATCGTCACCAACCTGCCACTATCTGCCCACCTTCATGCTGTGGAGCGGTGAGGCAACGACTTGGCCATACCACTTTAAGTGGAGCTCCAGGTCAGGCAATAATCCCGACATAGCATGATAAACTCCCGCCATGCGGCTGACCCGAGACAATATTGCCTCGTTTTGTTCCAGCATCGACATGAACCCTGCCAAGCCGACAATAGATCTCCGCTCAGTGGAGAGTATAGGGCCATTTGCGGTCATCTATCTCGGCACCTTTGTTAGATACTGGAACTCGCGAGAAAAGCTATTCACCATAAGAGTATCCAGGTCCAGTGCACTCAGACGATATCTAGATTCACAGAATTTCTGGGATCGATTTAACTTCGTATTCGAGGGGGATGGGGCGCAACCCAAACTGCAAACGGTCAAACCCACTTCATTTGAGGATATAGTCCCCCTGGACATTCTTGCCGAACCCCGGATTGCCGAAGACCTTGAACAATGGACGCAGGAGATCCTTCAGGAATGGGATCTTCATATCAGTCCTTCAGCCATATCAACCATCGTAGTAGAGCTTATCGACAATGCAGTGAGGCATTCCCGTTCTCAAATCAACACGCCGGCATGTATGATTTTCCAGCTGTTCCCTGACGGCCATTATGTTGAGATAGCACTCGCTGACAGTGGTGT
Source organism: Dehalococcoidia bacterium (assembly GCA_965207225.1). Classification (GTDB taxonomy): domain Bacteria; phylum Chloroflexota; class Dehalococcoidia; order Plut-88900; family Plut-88900; genus Plut-88900. Next base: position 202,997 of record CBDBLV010000005.1, on the reverse strand, counting down.
GGGTATCCGCCAAAACCTGTCTCCGAAATATCATGTGTCTAATGACCGGGCTGCGGCAGTCAGGGCTTTTGAAGACGGCGTTACCAGCAAGGACGAAGGCGGGACAGGTTTGTCCACAATTAAGGAAAATGTTGAGCGCCTTAACGGCTCCCTGTTCCTGTCGACAGGCGAAGGCTACGTCATTGCTAACCCGGGCACCAGATACAATCTGATGAGCAGCACAGCAGCCTATGATTTGCCAGGGGTGCAAGTGCAGATTACAATTCCTCTATAAGGAGCGATGTAGGTGGACACCGTTTCTGTCACCAATTTAGTACCCGTTTATTCCACGCGCGAACGCGGCAACGAGGCTTATAGAGAGTTGTCCTCGTTCTTGGACAGGAAGCTCGTCTTGGATTTGGACGGCCCTTTGGTCATCACCCCTTCTTTCATTGACAGCATCATCCTCAGACTCAAGGAATTCGACCAAACTGGATTGGTCAATTTCAAGGCAAGCGACGAAAACACAATCAGCGCCCTTAAGCGTATCTGTAATCTCAGGGACTTACGTCTCACCGAGGAAAGCGGTATCTTCTCTCTAGCCTAGCGATGGATTTCTCCTCCCCCTTGGGAGAGGCCGCTCACCCCGAGCTTAGTCTGCTCCGAGCCCCTTAAGGAGCTGGGGCGAGCCTCCGATGGCCAACCCGACCCCACCCCCATCCCTCTCCTCCCCCCGTACTGAACTAGAGGCCCACGTGGGTGCGACGCACCCACGTGGGCCTCTGTTTTTCTCTCCCCCTCTCCCTTAAAGGCCCTAAGGGAGAGGGGGACCAAGGGGGTGAGGGTTCCCTGCGAGGGTTGGGGGCATCCCCTCCCCTGTAGGGGTGCCCCTTGTGGGTACCCTGCCCGCCAACCAGGCTAGGACTTGCATTCCCTCCCCCCAACCAATCCATCAAGCCCATGAATCACAGTTCAGATATTCCCTCCAAAAAGCCGCACATTTGCTCTTGACACACCTGTCCGACGGTACTATCATGTCCTGCGTCCGATCGAACACTAACTCACATCATCCAAGGAGGAACCAAAAACCCAGGGAAGCCCCCAAGACCCCACCCCGAGGACTCAACGTCCCAGCCTGTCCTAACGGCCCCGCGCAGGCCCGAGGCACAAGCCAGGGATATTATCCCCTCACCACGGGTCCCGTACCCCTTCCCTATCCATCCAGGCGATGGAAGGTCCACAACATTAAGCGGCACGCCCCTCATATAGGAGCCCTGCCGAAAAACCTCGGGCTTTACGGCCCTTGAAAAATCTCCCCCGTCATTCCCTTCGGAGATACCCATAAACCCAGCGACGGCAGCGAGAAAACACCTCCCCACCCCTCCGAGTGGGGCAGGAAGACTGAAAAACTGGTGGTAGAGACGCCCTCAGGCGAGAACCCTTCGCTTGTCTGCCATGTGACACAGGAACACGGGGCTGAACCAGGCTGGCCTCCCGCCCCCTGAAATTGAGTCCCGGGCCTTCCATCGCCAACCCCCTCCAAAAACCCAAAAGAACAATCAAAACCTCACCCCACAACCGAATAAACCCCCGCGTTGACACCCGACCAGCCCCGTTGCTATCCTCCCCCACGGCACAGCCGCCCAAGGAGGACACCCCATGACCCAGAGCCAGACCCTGCAGAGCGCCCAGAGCGAGGGACGCACCTTCCTTAACGAGGTCGAGTCCAAGCAGGTCCTTCGCGACGCCGGCATCGACACCACCCAGGCCACCCTCGCCACCTCCCGTGACCAGGCTGTCGAGCAGGCAAAGGCCATCGGCTTTCCCGTTGTCCTCAAGGTCATCTCCCCCGACGTCGTCCACAAGAGCGACATGGGCGGCGTGAAGCTCGGGCTCAAGAACGAAGCCGAGACCGCCGCCGCCTACGACGACATCGTCGCCTCCATCAACGCCAACCAGCCCGGTGCCACCATCGAAGGCGTCTCCGTACAGGGCATGGCTCGACCCGGCACGGAAGTCATCATCGGCATGTCCAAGGACGCCCAGTTCGGCCCCGTCCTCATGTTCGGCCTCGGCGGCATCATGGTCGAAATCCTCAAGGACGTCGCCTTCCGCATCGTCCCCCTCACCAAGAGGGACGCCCGCAGCATGATCCGTGAAATCAAGGGCTTCCCCGTCCTGGAGGGCTACCGCGGCCAGGAGCCCGCCGACATCGAAAAGCTCGAAGACACCCTCCTCAAGCTCTCCGAGTTCGTCCAGCAACACGACGAGATCAAGGAGATCGACCTCAACCCTATTTTCGCCTACAAGGACGGCCTCACCGCCGTCGACGCCCGCATCATCCTCGAAGAGCAGGCCCGCTGATGACCATCGACGTATCCAAGTTCGACCGACTCTTCAACCCGAAAACCGCCGCCGTCATCGGCGACAAGCAGGCCCTCGGCTACTCTTGGCTCAACTCCATGAGCACCTTCAAGGGCCCCGTCTACTCCGTCCAGATCGACGAGCGGGAGATCCCCAACATCGAGGCCATGGGGTATCAGAACTTCAAGAGCATCCTCGATGTCCCCGACGACATAGACTTCGTCATCGTCTCCGTACCCCGCAAGTTCGCCCCCATGGTCCTCCAGCAGTGCATCGAAAAGAGAGTCGGAGGAGCCACTTTCTTCACATCCGGTTTCGCCGAGACCGCCGAGGAGGAGGGGATAGCCCTCCAAAACCAGATGCAGCAGATGGCCCGGGATGCTAACTTCATGCTGGTTGGGCCCAACTGCATGGGCCTCTTCATCCCCGGCCGGGGCGTCCGCTTCACCCCCCAGCAGTACGCCGGAGAGGCCGGGCCCGTGGGCTTCATCGGCCAGAGTGGCACCCAGAGCATGTACTTCAGCCTGCTGGGCGGAGCCCATGGGGTGAAGGTCAGCAAGCTGGTCAGCCTCGGCAACGCCATTGTCCTTGACGTCCCCGACTACCTCGAATACCTCGGCCAGGATCCCGAGACGAAGATGATCGGCATGTACGTGGAGGGCGTCAAGAACGGGCGTCGCTTCTTCGACGTGCTCAAGGACGTCTGCAAGCGCAAACCCGTTGTCATCTGGAAGGGCGGCCAGACCTCGGACGGGGCCCGGGCCGTCTCCTCCCATACCGCCTCCCTCGCCACCGAGTACACCGTCTGGGAGTCCCTCGTCCGCCAGTGCGGCGCCCTCCCCGTCCACAGCCTCGAAGAGCTCGTCGATGTGCTCAAGGGCCTCCTCTACATCGCCCCGTCCACCGGCGAGCGCATGGGCGTCATGGCCCTTACCGGAGGACAGGCCGTCGCCGCCGTCGACGCCTTCGCCAAGCAGGGCTTCACCATCGGCCCCCTCAGCGACTCCAGCTACGAAGAACTCTCGCAATTCTTCAGCGTCATCGGTGCCAGCTACCGCAACCCCCTGGACATCAGCTCCAACCTCCCCGACCAGACCGTCCTCGTCCGCATCCTCGACATCCTCGAACGGGACCCGACCGTCGACGCCATCACCACCGAGCTGACCACCTCGTTGCTGGACCGTCGGGAGTCGATGGGCGAAGGCTACGTGAGCGGCCTGATTGATATCCTGGCCAACCACCGGGAGCGCACCAAGAAGCCCTACTTCTGCACCGTCTGCCCCGTCGACCAGGAAGTCGCCGCCATAGACATGCGTGACCGGCTCCTGGCCCGTGGCATCCCCTCCTTCCCCACCTTCCACCGCAGCGCCAACGCCTACCGCAAGCTCGTAACCTACAACGAGTTCCTGTCGGGTGCATAGGTCAGACGACGGCGGCATTGGAAGGCGCTAGGAACGGCGACAAGAAAGCTAGCAAGAAGCCGAAGTCCGCCCCGAAGTGTGGGGGCACTACTTAGTGAGCCTCAAGAAAAACTGCAAGCTCTGCAAGCTGGCCTCCAAGTGATTAGTTGGGCGTTCACCGCCCCAAAGCTTCTCCGGGAAATAGGCCATTTACCAGGAGTTTGTACAAAAGAAATAACCCCACAAATTGTGGGGTCGTTGATGCTGAACCCTATATGTAGTATATTGGGTAGGCACTCAAGAGGGTGCGGCAACACCCTTTATGATTGCTGTCCCATGAGTTCTCTCGAGACAAAGGGAGTATATGGGCTTGGTGGAGCTTTGTCAACTTCAGGCCCAAAGTCTGCGGGAGACTAACATGGGCATCATTGTGAGAAAGAATGGTAACGGACAGAGAGCAGAATCCGAATGGCGTGCGGACATAAAAGAGCGCATCGAAACGGCTCTAGTCCGCTCTGAGTCGGATGCTCGAGAGTTGCAGAGACTCCTAAGTCAACAACTCGAAGATTATGAGCGTAGACACAGCATGTCTTCTGAAACGATGCTCAGAAGTCTCCACCTCGGTGAAATGCCCGAGACACGCGATGTTTCTAACTGGGTTTGGACATGGCAGACCTTAAGGATGATCAGAGGGGAGACCCCCACAACTGGAATCCCCTAGACAACTACATATACCTTCATGAGATGCATCTTGAGAATCATCCCTATGTTCTAATGGAGGAATCCAGCCTAGACTTCACGCCAGTATTGCAACCGCAAGCCCCTCACGACATGCTAGTTGTGAGGGGCTTCATCGTCTTCGAGAATGGCCTAAATCTCGAGATACGTAAGACAGGAGCATTAGATAAATCGCGTAATCGACGGGTGCGGATGTCAATCTATTCCTACAATGCGTGGTTTCCGGGTAGGCATAATGTGCTCCGCTACGATAACATGCACCTTGATGAGGAAAACATTTATCACCGTCACTTATTTGACCCAAGCACGGGCGAGGAAATTATCAAGGATACACTGACTCGCTCTCAGTTCCCGGTCATGCATGAGATTCTCAACGAGCTTATGCAAATGTTCTGCCTCAATTGACCCAGCCCTTCCCCCGCGTTGACTACCCCCGACCCCTTGCATTACATTTTGGGCCGTGTAGAACCCGCCCGGGCCCCGCGCCCGCGCCGCTCACGGAGGTGGATCCATGGCCGACAACCTTATCGCCAAGCCCGCTCTCAGCGAAATCCAGGTCACGCCCAACATCCCCGACTACGATGCCGCCCGCGACGACTTCTCCTGGGACACCATCAAGGCCGAGCTTGACGGTCTTCCCGGCGGCGGCCTCAACCTCGCCTACGAAGCCATCGATCGGCACGTGGTCCACGGCAAGGGTGACAAGGTAGCCTTCCACTGGCTAGGGGCCAACGGAGAGGAGGAGACCTACACCTTCGCAGACTTCAAGGCCCAGTCCAACAAGTTCGCCAACGTCCTCTCCGGTCTGGGCGTCGAGCTTGGAGACCGCGTCTTCATATTCATGGACCGGGTCCCCGAGCTCTACTTCGCCTTCTTCGGCATCCTGAAAGCCGGCGCCATCGCCGGGCCCCTTTTCTCTGCCTTCGGCCCCGACCCCGTTAGAGACCGCATGGAGGACTCGGGGGCCAAGGTGCTCATCACCAGCCCCAAGCTCCGCAAGAAGATCGGCGGCATACTCGGCGACCTCCCCGACCTCAAGCACGTCATCATCGTCAACAAGAACAACCGCGATGAGGGCCCCCTGGACGCGGGCGACATCAGCTACGAAGAGGCCATGTCCTCCGCCTCGGAGGACTTCGAAATCGTCCGCACCACCGAGGAAGACTACGACATAATGCACTACACCTCGGGGACCACGGGCAAGCCCAAGGGCGCGGCCCACGCACACCGTGCCGCCTACCAGCAGTACGCCACCGGCAAGTGGGCCCTGGACCTCCACGCCGACGACATCTACTGGTGCACCGCCGACCCCGGATGGGTCACCGGCACCTCCTACGGCATGGTTGCGCCCTGGACCAACGGCGTAACCCAGATCATTTACGAGGGTGGTTTTGGGGCGTCGGGCTGGTACCGGGTCATCGAAAAGTACGGCGTCACCGTCTGGTACACCGCCCCGACCGCCATCCGTATGCTCATGAAGGCCGGAGACGAGGTCGTCAAACGCCACGACCTCTCGTCCCTCCGCTACATCACCAGCGTCGGCGAGCCCCTCAACCCCGAGGCCGTGATCTGGAGCGAACGCGTCTTCGGCCTCCCCTTCCACGACACCTGGTGGCAGACCGAGACCGGTTCCATCCTCATCTCCAACTACCCAATCCAGGACATCAAGCCCGGCTCCATGGGCCGCCCCACCCCCGGCATCACTGCCGGCATCCTCGACGACGAGTACAACGAGTTGCCCGCCGGGCAGGAAGGCCACCTCGCCATCAGGCCCGGCTGGCCCTCCATGTTCAAGACCTACTGGCGCAATGAGGAACGCTACAACTCCCGCTTCCAGAACGGCTGGTACATCACCGGCGACAAGGCCCGCATGGACGAGGACGGCTACTTCTGGTTCGTCGGCCGCGCCGACGACGTGATCAACACAGCCGGACACCTGGTCGGGCCCTTCGAGGTGGAAAGCGCACTCATCGAGCACCCTGCCGTCGCCGAGGCCGGTGTCATCGGCAAGCCCGACCCCATAGCCATGGAGGTCGTCAAGGCCTTTGTCTCCCTCAAGGACGGCTTCGAGCAGTCCGACTCCCTCCGCCGCGAGCTGATGCGCTTCGCCCGCCAGAAGCTCTCACCTGCGGTCGCACCACGGGAGATCGACTTCATCGACACCCTGCCCAAGACCCGCAGCGGCAAGATCATGCGCCGTCTCCTCAAGGCCCGCGAACTCGGCCTCCCCGAGGGCGATACCTCCACCCTTGAAGACTAACCCTCGAATGTCAAATTCGCGGACCTGGGAAGGCCCCGCTGCCCGAGGCCGCCCTTGATCGCCCTCGGCCTCGACCCCTCAGGCTCCGAGCGCAAGAGGTCGGGGCTGGCCGTTATCAACGAGAACCTCAACGCCGAGTCACAAGTCGTAAAGACCGACGCCGATATCCTCCAGGCCATCCACGAAGCCAAACCCGACGTCGTAGCCATCGACTCGCCCCTCGCCCTCCCTAAGGGCCGTTGCTGTGCCGACCCATCCTGTGCCTGCGCCGTCCACGGCATCGTCCGCGCCGCCGACAGGGCCGTCTCCCGCATGGGCTACCGACCCTTCTGGACCCTCCTCCCCTCCATGGTCAACCTGACCCTCCGCTCCATCCGACTTCGCGAGACCCTAGAATCCGATGGCATCAAAGTCATCGAAGTCTATCCCGGCGCCGCCCAGGACCGACTCGGACTCCCGAGAAAGCAGCGCGGCGAGGACGCCCTACTTAAAGGACTCTACGATCTCGGCATCCGATTCCCCGACCCCGACCGCAAACGCGTCCACGATGAGCTTGACGCGATAACAGCCGCCTACGTTGGCCTGTGCTGGCTGCAAAATGCCTTCGACGCCGCCGGCCCCCCAGACGAAATCCAAATTATCCTTCCTATTGCAGCCCGGTAAACCTATGCCAGCCAAGACGGGACCCCCAGCCCAGTACGTCGAGAGGATGTTCTCCCGTATCGCACGGCGGTACGACTTCCTCAACACGACCATCACCCTGGGGAGGCACCGGCGGTGGAAGAGGGCCGCAGCCCTCGCCGCAGGCAAGGCGCAAGGCACAGGCCCGGGCCTCGACATCGCCACCGGCACCGGAGATATCGCCTTCAACCTCTCGAAACAGCCGGACGTCACCTCAGTCTTTGGCATCGATCTCTCCCGCCCCATGATCGACATAGCCCGACGCAAGGCCATAGACAAATTCCCCGACCGCGCCGTCTCTTTTCTCCAGGCCGACGCCCTCTCCCTCCCCTTCCCGGACGAGTCCTTCATCTCCGTAACTTCCGGCTTCGCCCTCCGAAATGTGGAAAACGTTGAGACCTGCGTCTCGGAGATCGTCCGCGTGCTCAAGCCCGGGGGTGGGATCGCAGTGGTCGACCTCAGCCCCGTGAAGGGATGGTCGCCCCTCAACTTCCTCCTCGAAATCTACGTCCGGCGCTTCATCCCCCTCCTCGGACACCTGATGGCCGGAGACCGCTCCTCTTACTCCTATCTCTCCGAGTCCATAGACCGCTTCCCCAATGCCGACGGCCTCGCCGACATCCTGCGCACAGCCGGCTTGGAAAACGTCGGCTACCGACGCATGAACATGGGAATCGTGGCACTCCACTGGGGCTCCAAACCCCAATAACTCCCGTCATCCCGCCCCCTGAGCCGGAATCCATCCCGCCGGGTGCGGGGCCGCTTTCCCTGAGCGGAGTCGAAGAGCCGAGCGGGGGATGGCCCTCGTACTGCCTTCCTGTCGCGTTTATCGTCCCCGGCGCTCCACCCCCTTCCCCCCACCCGTATAATTCACCACTGTGATTACCCGTCGTAAAGGATGCTCAAGGACCAACGTCGGTAATGATCTCCCAGACCACCGTTGAGAAGCTCGAAAAGGAAGCCTTCAGAGGGCCTTTCCTCACCCTCGCCGCCCTCCTGCTCATCATCGCCGGCCTCGCCACCATCGGCCTTGCCTTCTACTTCTGGGCCGACCTCTCCGACACCGCCTCCGAGGTCTATTTAGCATACCTGGAACAACGGCTCGCTGCCCCCTCCAACACCTTACTGGGCGAGCAACAGGCCAGCCTCGCCACCCATGATGAGTGGCTCGGCCTCCTCCCCTGGCAGGGTCTCGCCCTGATATTGGTAGGCGTTGCCCTGCTCCTGTGGCGCTGGGTCGCCGCCGTCAGGCTCAGGATGACCGTTTCCGCACTGATACTCCCTTCACTCCGGAGCACGGAGTCCCTTGACCCGACCGGCCAGGAAATCTCCACATTCGAGGCCCCTCTGGACCCAGACCGGGAGGCCGAGTCTTAAGCCCTTTGTCCACCGTCACAGAGGAGACCACATGACCACTCTCGAAAGCGCCGCCGAAGCCATCGCCCGACCCGCCGTTGGCTTCACCCGTGCCCAGACCCTGGCCGTCCGGTTCTGGGCGCCCCTCCTCTTCATGGGCCTCATCATTGCCGCCTCCTCCTTCGTCCTTGGCATCATCAACGGCATGGTCTCCTCCGACTACTTTGCCTTCTCCCACGCCGAGCGGGAGGCCGCCTCCTCCGGCTCCGACATCGTCCAGAAGAAGGTATTCATCGAATCCGTCGGTGCCTGGCTCCCCGAGTTGATGTTCCTCGGCCTGGGCCTGATCGTCGCCAGCATCATCCAGCTGTTCAACATAGTGCTGGGCAGCCTTCGGGTCTCCGGTGCCACCGTCCAGCAGTCCCTCGGCGTCACCATCATCCTCCCCGGGCCCCCCGTAACCGCCCGACTCTTCCCTCTTTTCACCGTTGCCGGCCTGGCCATCCTGTTCGTGGCCCTCGTCCTTGCAGTCGTCCAGGGCCTAATCGCCTCCGGCTACTGGGACAACTCCATCGCCACCCAACTGAACCCGGCAGCCCCCGGCGACTCCCTCCTCTCCACCCGCGGTACGCTCGAGTCCATGGACCGATGGCTGGAGCCCGTCAAGTTCGTGGGTCTGGGGCTGCTCTTCACGGGCGTGGGTCTCGCTGCCGCCAGCGTCATCTGGGTCATGCGCTTCCAGAGCCGCCGCCTCCTCGACATCCTCGCCGGCCGCCCCTAGACCTTTCGAAGGGGGTGGGAGGGGCTGACTCCCAATTCCCTGTAGGGGCAGGTCTCGTGCCTGCCCTCCCCGGAGGCGGGGCCGCTCATGCTGAGCTAGGTCGAAGTATGAACGGAGGGTGGGGGGGGTCCTAAATCACCGCGTCCGCATCTATCTCCACCACCATGTCCGGATGCACCAGCGCATCCGTCCCCAGCAGCGTGCACACCGGCTTGATCTCCCCGAACACCTCCCCGTGCGCAATCCCGACCTCTTCCGCATGGTTCTGCACGTCCACCACGAACACTCTAGTCCTCACAATGTTCTCCAACGAACCTCCGGCCTGCCCCACGTATCCCTTGATAAGGCCCAGTATGTGCTTTGTCTGTTCGTAGTAGTCCCCCGGCGCATGCACAGACCCGTCCGCGGATGTCGACGCGTTTCCCGCTATGAATATGTGGCTGGTCGGGTTATCGACCCTGATCGCCCGGCAATACCCGAATTTCGCCTCCAACGGCCTTCCGCTTCCTACCTGTGACCTTTCAGACATGTTCATCCTCCTGTTGTCTCGATTGGCGATCACTATTCTAGCCTCTTGGGGAGGGGCCTCTCACCCTGAGACCCTCGAAGAGCCTGCCCCTGCGAAGGCAGGGGTCGAGCGGAGGGACACGCCTGCCATTCGTCCCCACGTTCACGGAAAAATCTCCCCCTCACACTCATTGAACGCGTTCAACACCAGCAAGTCCTCCTCACTATCCCCGCCTATCACCACCCGGTACACCTCCGTACCTATCTCTTCCTCGATGCACTTCTGCCCGGGCACCGGCAGGGCCCGCACTACCTGCCCCAACTGCTCGGGGCTCAGGGCCCCTTCCAGCAGCCCATCCATCAAGCCCACGTGGACCACGTTCTCCGGTGCCGAGACCCCAGAATCCATGCTGTAATCGGAATATACCGAGATGAACGTTACATCAGGGTCTTCCACCCGGGCCTCGATGCGCAGCGGCAGCACCCCCGACTCGCTTATCCACATCATCAACTCCGCCTCCCCCACCCCCGGCCCGAATCCCGCAGCCTCCCTGAAATCTCCCGTCCCCCTACCAACGATCCGGTAGGCGTCAATACCACCAATAACCCCCTCCCTCAGTAGTTCAAAGCTCTCGGCCGTCTCCCGGATCCCTCCCAGGTCATAGGGGAAGCTCTTCAGATTCGAATTGTGGTACAAGCCCGACTCGCCAAAATCAAACCACGCCTGGAAGCCGGGATACAGCACGTACAGTGACTCCGCGGCCCGGATAACCTCAATCTCAGCGTCATGGGAGGCGTCAAGGAGGACATCTATAACGAAGCGTCCTCCCCCGAATGGCAGTACATCCGCCTCGGTCCCAGCCCCTCCCCCCGACCCCTCCGCACTCACAGTCAGCCGAAAGGAAGATGCATCCTTCAGGTTCGCTTCAGCAGAGCGGACTATCCAGTGCGCATCACCCGCCTCAGCTTCCGACGCGGGAATCCAGTTGTTCTGAGAACGGGCGGTAGCTGTCGGGAGCAGGCCCTCACACCCCACCCCACCCGCCACCAGGACACAGGCGATCAATATCAATGCTCGTCTCATCCGAGGCACAGTAACACCGCGCAGCCCCGCCCGCTAGTAGATTTCTTCCTCCACAGCCGCAACAACACACATCTCCGCAGCCTCCACTTCTTCAGGCGTCGGGGGCCGCTCCCCCCACCCCACCTCGAACAGCGCCTCAAGCCCCACCACCCCTCTCACACACTCTGCCAACTCCCCGACCATATCCCCGCGCGGGATAGTGAGAACAGTCAGGTCCAGGCTGTACAGGACTTCGGCAAGGCCGCTCCTGGCAAAGTTGTCGGAGAACGAGAAGACCTCCCACTCGCAGTGGTCCAGGACCCACAAGAGAACATCATCGAGATCACTCGCCCCCGACACCAGTTCCCGGTAAGGCCCGACCCCTATCTCTTCCTCCACGCACACCTGCCCTTCCGGCGGAAACACGCTCACCATCAGGCCCTTCTCCTCGGCATCAAGCGTCCCATCCAGCAATCCCTGCAGGTAGTCCAGGTGCAATACCTCCTCGGGCGCAGAAACGTCTATCCCCGACCCGAAGTCCGAATAAACCGCGCTGAACGACTCTCCGGCTCCGTCGAACCGGGCCTCGATACGCAGCGGCAACAGGTCTTCCCTGCTGACCCAGATCTCAACCACCGAGGCGTCATTCACCAAACGGGCCCCGACATCAAACCCCAGGGCAACTTCCAGACGCCTCGACACAACGCCTATGATCCGATATGCCAGCGCTCCCTCCACCTCCTCCGACCCCCGCAATGCCAACTCTCCCACTTCTTCAGCAAGAAAGGCCAAGTCGTAAGGAAAGTCCCCGACAGTCCTGCGGGACCAGGTCGTTCCGCTGTAGTCGAACCATACCTGGAAGCCCGGCGGCCGAGAATAGCGAGAGTCATCTATAAACAGAAACTCGTCTACGTTCTTCGCCAGCCCCGAAGTCCACTGTTCCCTAACGTACCCCATGTTTGGAGGCACGACATCCGCCTCGATAGTCGTAGTAACCGTGCTCGTCTCAATCACCGCCGAAACGTGAAAAGAAGCCTGCCTCCGCAAATTCTCAACAGCCGAATCCAGGATTTGAGGTGCAGAAGGTAGTAACGATTCAGGGGTTTGGGTTGGCACAATCGTCGGGACTACGGTGATGGTCGGGGGTGGAGTGGGGGTGGGAGCAGAAGTTGATGTGGGGAGAGGGGTTGGCGGCGGGGTGTCGCAGCCAACCAAGCTCATCAAAACGACTGCTAGGGCAAAGAGGAATGACCTTCTCATCCTCCCACCCTACCACACACCCCCCCCCACCCCCATTGCTATAATCAACTTGCCATGACCACCGCGCAAAACCTCCTCGAAGGCCTCAACCCGCCCCAGCGCGAAGCCGTCGAGACTGTGGACGGCCCCCTTCTCATCCTCGCCGGGCCCGGCAGCGGCAAGACCCGTGTCATCACTCACCGCATCGCCTACCTCATGCAGGTCGTTGGCGTATACCCGAGCCGCATCATGGCCGTCACCTTCACCAACAAGGCTTCCAGGGAGATGCGTGAGCGGGTATTCGACCTCGTCGGCCAGGAGACGGAGCGGCTCACCATGGGCACCTTCCACGCCATCTGCGTCCGTATCCTCCGCATGGACGGCGAACCCATCGGCCTCGACCGCAACCTCGTCATCTACGACGAAGACGACAAGAACTCCATCATCAAGGAGGCCATGCAGGACATCAACGTCGACACCCGCAACTTCCCTCCACGCTCCATCTCCTCCGCCATCTCCGCCAACAAGAGCCAGATGATCGACGCCGAGTCCCACCGACTGCACGTCCACAGCTACTTCGACGAAGTCGTGGGTCGGGTCTTCCAGCGCTACCAGGCCATCCTTGAGGGCAACAACGGCGTCGACTTCGACGACCTCCTCCTCAAGGCCGTCCAGCTCTTTGACCGCTCACCCGACACCCTCGAAAAGTACGCCAACCGCTACCGCTACCTCCTCATCGACGAGTTCCAGGACACCAACGTCGTCCAGTACCGCCTCGCCCGGCAGCTGGCCAGTGCCCACGGCAACATCTGCGTCGTCGGCGACCCCGACCAGTCCATCTACTCCTGGCGCCATGCCGATATCCGGAACATCCTCAGCTTCGAAAAGGACTTCCCCAGGGCCAGGACAATCTTCCTGGAGCAGAACTACCGCTCCACCCAGACCATCCTCGACTCCGCCCACTACGTCATCGCCGGCAACCGACAGCGCAAGGATAAGAGCCTCTGGACCGACAACGGCCTCGGTGTCCCTATCACCATGTCCGAGGCTTATAACGAACAGGACGAGGCCCAGACCGTCGCCCGCGAAGTCGAACGCCTCCAGCGCGACGACAACTACGCCCCCGGCGACATCGCGGTCATGTACCGCACCAACGCCCAGTCTCGGGTCCTGGAAGAGTCTTTCATGCGCTACGGCATCCCATACAGGCTGGTCGGGGGCACCCGCTTCTACGAGCGACGTGAGGTCAAGGACGTCGTCGCCTACCTCCGACTCGTCCACAACCCCTACGACACCGTCAGCCTCCGACGCATCATCAACGTCCCCAAGCGGGGCATAGGGCAGAAGACAGTCGACGGCCTGTTCATGTGGGCCACGCAGCTTGGCATGCCCCCCTACACCGCCCTCCAGCTCCTCGCCAATCCCCCCGAGGAAGGAATCTCGGGCCCCGAGCCCCCCTTCGGCCCGGGGCCGCGACGCACCCTGACCGCCTTCCTCCACATGCTCAACGGCCTGATCGAGGACGGCAAAGGCGTGGAGGTCACCCAGCTCATAAGCATGGTCGCCGAGCGCTCGGGGTACCGGGAGGCCCTCCTGGAGTCCGAGGACCGCGGCGAAGACCGCTGGGACAACGTCATGGAACTCCGCTCCGTCGCATCCGAGTACCTCGGCATGGAACCCGACGAAGCCCTCACCGCCCTCCTCGACGGCGTCGCCCTCGTCTCCGACACCGATGATATCGACGCCCGGGCCAACGCCGTCACCCTCATCACCCTCCACCAGGCCAAGGGCCTCGAGTACCCGGCCGTATTCCTCGTGGGCATGGAGGAGGGCCTGCTGCCCCATAGACGCTCCATCGACGATCCCGACCAGATGGAAGAGGAGCGTCGCCTCTGCTACGTGGGGATGACTCGGGCCAAGGAGCGCCTCTACCTGGTGCGGGCCTTCCGCCGCAACATGATGGGCTCCAGCAACGTCAACCCGCCCTCCCGCTTCCTGGAGGCCATTCCCCAGGGACTAACCGCCAACTTCTCCCAGAACCCCAAGGGCTATCAGGCCCGCGCCGATGACCTCTGGTGGTCACCGCCCAAACCGAAGGCAAAGCAGGAAGCTCTCTTCTCCGCCGGCGACCGCGTCCAGCACAACGCCTTCGGCGAGGGCATAGTCGTCTCCTGCACCGAATCCAACGACGACCATCTCGTCACCGTGGCCTTCAAGGGCTCCCACGGCATCAAGAAACTCCTCCTCAGCTACGCCCCCCTGGAAAAGCTCACCTAACCGTCCCCTCCCTTGTGCGTCCTCTTCATTTCGTCATTCCGGCCCCCGAGCCGGAATCCATCCCCTCTTTCCCGTCATTCCCGACCCCGATCGGGAATCCATCCCGAGGGGTTGGCCATTCTGTTCGCCCTCAGCAGCGTCGAAGGGTCGAGCGAGGGGTGGCCCACACCCCTCCAACCCATCACGCCTGCCTTCCGCAAACCCACGCCCTTACATGTCATTCCGAGGCCCCGCGAGGAATCTCAAGCGCCATTCCCTAAATCCAACCTATCCCCACCCTTAACGTCCCTACTTCTTATTCCCCCTTGGAAAAGACCTATCAAAAATGCGTCGCATTTTTGATAGGTCAATAAAACAGGGCGGGTGGGCGGGACTCCGATGAATCCCGCGGTGTGTGGGGCATCACCCCACCACCGAGATCCCATCCCCGATGACAATATCCCCACCCTTCGCCACCCGGGTCAGCATCCCCCGACGCCCCTCCAGCTCCGCCCTCAGGCCCGGCCTCACCGCATCCATCCGCTCGCACGGGTTGCACAGCTCCGTGATCTCCAATTCCACCTGGGAGCCGATGCGCACCTTCTGCCCCGGCTCCAGCGAATAGATATCGAAACCCTCGGTCGTGATATTCTCCCGCACCGTCCCGGGGTTCAGACCCAGCAGGTCGATCGTCTCCTTGTCCATCAGGAGCACCTGTCGCTTGGCCCGGTTCATCCCCCGCTTCACCGCGTACCTGTCCCCCTCGATGCCCAGGTCCTCGATTACGTGCGCGCTCGCCTGAGACTCCATATCCCCGAAGTGGCTCTTCGAAACACTGATTGCATGTACCTGCGGCCCGCTAGCCATGTTCTCGCCCTCCCTGCCCTGTTGAATTGTTGCTTATTCTAGATTTCACGGGAGTCGGTGTCCAACCCCCCATCACGTCATTCCCGACCCCGATCGGGAATCCATCCCCGGGGCTGGGCCGCTCACCCTGAGCTCCATCGAAGGGTCGAGTGGGGAGGGTACCATGCCAGCCCGGGCGTCAAGGTGCCCTACCCCTCCCCCATCCCCTCGATAGCCTTCATCACCTCGTCCATGTCCACGTCCTCCACATGGGTAGACAGTACCCACCGGTTGCCGGACGGATCGAGCACGTGGCCCATGCGGTCTCCATAGAACTGGGTTTCCGGCTCGGCGATAGGCGTCGCCCCGGCGTCGATGGCCCGCTTGTAGGCAGAGTCAACGTCCTCGACAAAATGATGTATCAGCGACCTTGTCGTCTGGAAGTCCGTCCCCTCCACGTCGCTCACCATCAGCACCGCACCGTTTATCTCCACCTCGGAATGTCCGATGGTTCCTCCGGGCATTGGTATGCGCAGCCTCTCCACCGCTCCAAACGCATTGGAGAGAAAGTCCAGGAACCCGGCAGCATCATTGACGATAAGGTAGGGGGTGATGATGGAATAGCCGTCAGGGATGGGTTTGACGTCGGACATCGGTGTCTCCTTGTTCTAGCCGCCTGAGCAGCTACGGGGTGGGCGTGTCTTCTCTGGAGGAACGGAGAAGATTATAAGCCACCGCCCCCAACCCCGCCCCGACAAACGGCGCCGTCCAGTAGATCCAGTGGTCTCCCCAATTCCACGCCGCCAGCGCAGGCCCGAATGACCTCGCCGGGTTCATCGACGCCCCCGATATCGGCCCCCCGAATATCGAGTTCAGCCCCACTGTGACTCCGACCGCCAGCGCCGCCTGTCCCCCCTGCGCCCGGGAATCTGTCGCCACGGCCATGATGACGAACATCAGGATGAAGGTCAGCGGTATCTCGAAGCCGAACGACTCTAGCGTCGAGCCCCTTGGCACCGTCCCCCCCATGATCCCCACCTTCCCGAACAGGCCGAGCAGGCTTAACGCCCCAACACTGCCCCCGAGCAGTTGCGCAGCCCAGTAGACGGGAATCTCTTTCATGGGGAAGTGCCGGCCCACCGCAAAACCCACGGTCACCGCAGGGTTGAAGTGCGCCCCCGAGATGTGCCCCACGGCATAGATCATCGCCGTGATGATCAGCCCCGAGACTATGCCCACCCCCAGGTGGGTAATCCGGCCGTCGGACAGTTCGTTGACTACATTCGCGCCCGCCGTAGCGAACACCAGGCCAAATGTGCCGATGCCCTCGGCGAGTGCTCGTTTGGGAAGAGATTTCTCCAAGAAGTCAGCCTGTGACCCGGGACCGGCTAGGCATATTCCAGGACGATGCCTTCCAGCACAATGGCTGCGCCTTGGCAGCTGTCGGCCGCTTCCTCCAGGTGCTGGTACACCTCCCGCCACTTCATCACCTCATTGAAGGACCGGCCGTCGTTGAACAGCTCGATCAGCGCCTGCCTCCCGACCCTGTCCGCCTCCTCCTCCAGCGTGCTGATGCTTCGGCACAGCTCCAGGATGTCGTCCTTCTTTGTACGCATGGTCGGAAGCCACCCGACCGCCTTCTCCAACTCCACCCCCGCTTGCTGAAGGACGTGGGCTACCTCAGCCGCCTGGGGCGTTGGCGCTTCGATGTTGAACTCCTGGATATCCCGCGCCGCCTCCTCAATGTGGTCCACGACGTCGTCCAGCCGCTCCGCCAGGTTCTGGATGTCCTGCCTGTCCAGCGGAGTCACAAACGTGCCGTGCAGCAGACGCATTATGCTGTGAATGATCTCGTCGCCGGTGTGCTCCAGGTCCCGAATCCTCTGGGCGCTCGTTTCCACCGACCCGAAGTCGTCCATCATCTCCGCAAGGGCCTGGGCGGTGATCTTCAGGTTAGACGCCTCGCTCTGCAGCAGCTCGTAGAACTTTTCGTGGGCTCCGGGAATCGACGGCGATCTGGCCATGACCTGCCTCCTGATTTTTCCTTGCTGCTCCCTGACCCTGACCGTCGATGGTGAAACTTCGACCGTGATCTGCCGACCCGTCACCAGGTATATCACCCTCTCAGCGATGTTCGTCGCCCTGTCCGCAAGCCTTTCAAGGTCGTGGGCTACCCATAGCAGGTAGGTGGCCCGCTGCACGTTCTTCGGGTCCTGGATCATGTAAGTGAGAAGCTCCCGGTATACCTGGTCGTACAGGGAGTCGACTTCGTCGTCATCGACGCTGACCTGGGCCGCCAACTCCACGTCCCGGTTCACCAGGGACTCGAGGCTGCCTTCCAGCATTTTCTTGGCCTTTTCGGCCATAAGCGGAATGTCGATCAAAGGTTTTATCGGAGGCTCATCGCCCATTAGTAGGCTGATCTTCCCGATCCCTTCCGCATAGTCCCCCATCCGTTCCAGGTCGCTTACGACGCTCAATACCGTTACCAGGGCCCTGAGGTCGCCTGCCATCGGCTGCTGGGTGGCGATGAGCTCGATGCACTTCTCTTCAATCTCGATCTGCAAGCGGTCCAGATTGTCGTCGTCCCGAACCACCTGCGCGGATGCATCAAGATCGCGCTTGGATAGGGCATCGAGGGCCCGGTCTATCGCTTCCTCGACCATGTCGCCCATCCGGAGAAGGTCTTCCTCCAGCAGCTTCAGATCGTTGTCGAAATCGGCTCTAGGCATGGGATTACCGCCTGACTCTAGCTGAACCGGCCCGTGATGTAGGCTTCAGTGCTTTCTTCCTTCGGGTTGGTGAAGATATCGTTCGTGGGCCCGTGCTCGACTAGGTAGCCCGCCCGGTTGTCTCCCATCATCAGGAACGCCGTATGGTCCGACACTCGCGCCGCCTGCTGCATGTTGTGTGTCACTATGACAATCGTGATATCCGACACCAGGTCCCGGATCAAGTCCTCTATGGCCAGCGTCGCTATCGGGTCCAGTGCCGAGCACGGCTCGTCCATCAGCAGCACCTCCGGCTCCACCGCCAGCGCCCGGGCTATGCACAGCCGCTGCTGCTGACCCCCCGACAGCGTAAGCGCCCCCTCGTTCAGCCGGTCCTCCACCTCGTTCCAGAGCGCCGCCCTCCGGAGGGCCTGCTCCACCGCCTCCCCTTCGTCTCCCTTGTACCCGTTAATCCGCAAGCCAAAAGCCACGTTCTGGTAGATCGACTTGGGAAACGGGTTCGGCTTCTGGAACACCATCCCTATCTTCGACCGGATTTCGGTGGCGTCCATCTCTTCGCCGTATATATCCTCGTCGTGGTAGAGCACCTCGCCGTCGATATGTGCCCCGGGCACCAGTTCGTTCATCCGGTTGAAGCACCGCAGCAGTGTGCTCTTCCCGCACCCCGACGGCCCGATGAGCGCAGTCACCTTGTTCTGCTCGATGCCCATGCTCACGTCCCTGACAGCGCAGAACGACCCATACCAGCTGTACAGGTCCCGGGCCTCGAGGATTACGTCCGACTCCCCCATTCTATTCCTCCGACCTCTTCTGATACTTGTTGCGTAAGAAAATGGCTAATGCGTTCATCGATAGGAGCAGCCCCAGCAGGATGATGATGCCCGCAGCCGCCAGTGCCTGGAAGTCCTCCTGCGGCCTCCCGACCCAGTCGAAGATCTGTAACGGCAGGATGGTGAACCTGTCCAGGGGATTGCTGGGTACGAAGGTCACGTACACCAGGGCCGTGATCGCCAGTATCGGCGCCGCCTCCCCGACCGCCCTGGACATCGCCAGTATAACCCCCGTCAGGATTCCGGGGAACGCGGCCGGGAGCACTATCTTCTTCGTAACTTCCCACTGCGTCGAGCCCAGGGCGTAGGCCCCCTGCCGGTAGCTCTGCGGAACTGCCCGAATCGCCTCCCGTGACGTCAGAATAACTATCGGCAGCACCAGCAAAGACAGCGTGAGCCCCCCCGCCAGCAGCGACCTGCCCATCGCCATCCACTGTACGAACACCGCCAACCCAAGAAGGCCGTATACGATGGACGGCACCCCCGCCAGGTTGGAGATATTTATTTCGATAATCTGCGTCAACCGGTTCTTCGGCGCGTATTCTTCGAGATACACCGCCGCCCCGACACCCACGGGCACCGTAAATGCCGCCGTCAGCGCCATCAGCCACAGGCTCCCGATTACCGGCGCCAGTAGGCCCGCCTGTTCCGGGAAACGGGACTGGTAGCTGGACAGCAGTGTCCAGCTAAGCCACGGCACCCCTTCGATCAGCACTTGGATGATCAGGATGATCAGCCCGGCCAGGCCTATGCACAGGGCCAGCAGGAAGAGCCCGACAAACCCCGTCCCCACGCTCTTGCGAAACGCCAGCCGTGGATCGAATGAACCGCCGGTAATCCGCTGCATCAGTACTTCTCTTGCCACCTGCGCACGAACCAGTGGCCCACCATGTTCGCCGTCAGCGTCAGGGCAAACAGCAGTATCGCTACAGCGAAGATCGTCTGGTATTCAATCGACCCGTGCGGAGCTTCCCCTAGGGCCAGCTGGACTATGTAAGCGGTCATCGCCTGGATGCTCTCGGTCGGGTTCCAGGTCAGGTTGGGCGTAGCGCCCGCGGCGATGGTCACCAGCATCGTCTCCCCGATGGCCCGGGACAGCGCCAGGATGAACGCAGCCACGATCCCCGACAACGCCGCCGGCACCACCACCTTCAGCGACACCTCCAGCTTGGTCGCACCCAGCGCATAGGCCCCTTCCCTCAGTGACCGCGGCACGGCCAGCATGGCGTCCTCGCTCAGCGACGAGACCATAGGGATGACCATTATCCCCATCACCACGCCCGCGCTCAGGGCGTTGAAGATGAGCATGTTGGGGAATATGTTCTGCAGTTGCGGTGACACCCAGGTCAGGGCAAAGTAGCCGTACACCACCGTCGGGATCCCCGCCAGCACCTCCAGGGCGGGCTTGATTACCCGTCTCATCTTGTCGGGGGCGTACTCCGCCAGGAAGATCGCTATCGCAAGCCCGACCGGTATGGCCACCGCCAGGGCCAGCCCTGCCACCAGCAGCGTGCCCCCGACCAGCGGCAGAACACCGTAGGAGTTCGGCTTCAGGATAGGCGTCCAGCGGGTGCCGAAGAAGAATTCCCAGAACGGGACTTCCTGGAAGAATCCCACGGCCTGGCTCAACAGGCTGACTACTATGCCCACCGTCGTGACAATGGATACGAGGGCGCAGAGGAAGAAAAGATACCGGACGGCGTTGCCTTCGAGGTCTCGCCGCCGGCGTCGTGCATCCTTTACCCGTGTTGGGGCCCGGGTCTCGGCCTTTGAAGGGATCGTGGGCTCCCTGGTCTCCGCCATGGATTGCTTCATTATAAAAGCTTTATGCCCCTTTCCCAATTCTTTAAAGGGCATGATGGGAGCGGCGGTCCCACCCCGGCGCATTGAGCGCCGCCGCCCTCACAGATGGGGGGAATCAAGTAGTTGTCTTGTTTGTTCTCGTCATTCCGGCCCCCGAGGCGATTACAGATGCCCTGACTGGGGTGGGGCATTACGCTCGCCCTGAGCAGAGTCGAAGGGTCTCAAGAGCGGAATGGGCGGGGCGGGTTTCGGAGTCAACCTAAAGCAACTCGCAAATCTCTTACTCATTATTCCTTTGCCGCCGCCACCTTCGCCCGACCCTCGTCGTACACCGCGGGCGGCTCCGCAATGTATCCAACTTCCCTGACTAGCTCCGGGACGTTGTCCAGGAAGAAGTCTACGAATGCAGCTACCTCCGGCCTGTTCTTCAGGGCATCCACGTCCACGTAGATGAACAGCGGCCGGGACAGCTTGCCGTAGCTGCCGTCCTCGATAGTCTCCGGTGACGGGAGCACGCAGCCTTCTCCGTGGTCCACACCGATGACCTTCAGTTTGTCCGCATTCTCTGCGTAGTATGCATACCCGAAGTAACCGAGAGCGTTCCGGTCGCCCGCGATGCCCCGGACCAGCACGTTGTCGTCCTCGCTGGCGGTGTAGTCCGCCCTGCTGACCTTGGCCTCTCCGTTAACCTCTTCGGTGAAGTAATCGAAGGTTCCGGAGTCGGTGCCCGGGCCGTACAGATTGATCTTGTTGTCGGGCCAGTCCGGGTTGATCTGGTTCCAGTTGTTGACCGTGCTCTCCGGCTTCCAGATTTCGTGCAGCTGGTCGACGCTCAGGCAGTCCACGAAGTCGTTCTTCGGACTCACCATCACGGAGAGTCCATCTGTCCCGACCCTGAGCTCTATGTACTCAATTCCGTTGGCTTCCGCAGCTTCCGCCTCCTCCTCCAGGATCGGACGGGAGGCGTCGCTTATAACCGTCTCGCCGGCAGCGAAACGCTTGAATCCACCGCCCGTGCCCGAAAACCCGACGTTGATCTGTACGTCTCCGTGTTCCTTGCGGAACTCTTCCGCTACGGCGGCAGTCACGGGAAACACCGTGCTGGAGCCGTCGATCTCAATGTCGCCGCTCAGCTGTTCCCCCGCACTGCCCGTAGTTGCCGAGGATCCGCCCCCCTCAGTCGAAGTGCCGCCTCCGCAAGCCACTGCAACCCCGACGGCTAACATGCCCACAAGCAGCGCAACTCCCATGCGCTGCCAGGGCACTATCTTCCTGATGGTTCTCAATTCTGGACCTCCTGAAACTACTGGTGCTCAAACTGGGATTCGGCTACTTCTTGCCCCGGGGCTCCTCGGGGGGACGGACCCGCAGGCTGTAGAACTTCCACAGCAGGTCATCCATCGCCTCCCGCAGCAGCGATGCCTCACTCCTGGACAGCTCGTCCGCCAGCTCCGATAGCTGGTCCAGCTGCGTCTGGGCGTAGTAGCTCGTCTTCAGGGCCATCCGGGTCTCCTTGGACCGCTGCCACAGGTTCGTCCGCCCCCGACCCGTCTCCTTCGCCCGGATCAGTGCCCCCTGCGCCTTCCGCAGCAGGTCCCGGTCGTCATGGGCCTGGTTGGGGTAGGATGCGACTCCGCTGCTCAGCGACACCTTCACCTCCAACGGCTCGTCCTGGTGGCCGAGGCTCAGGGGGTTGGTATCAAAGAAGGAGCGTACCTTTTCCGCGGCCAGCAGGGCGTCCTCGGGCCCCCGGCCCGGGAATATCAGCAGAAACGTGTCCCTGCTATAGCGGGATATGGCTTCGGCCCCGGTCTCCGCGTTCCGCAGGATTTCCGATACCGCCTTAAGCAGTGCGTCCCCTGCCGAAAGTCCGTGCTCTTCGTCAAACAGCTCGAACCTGTCCACGTCCAGCAGGGCCACTGATATCATCCCGCCGTCCCCCAGCGCCTCCTCGATCCCGATCTTCACAATCCTGTTCGCGGAGGCTCGCGTATACAGACCGGTAAGCGAGTCTCGCTCCAGGTCCTGCACCCCGTTAGACGTTCTCAGGCTCATGCCGTAAACCTCCCCACTTACCTGACCGTTGTACGTCGGCAATACGACCGGCATATTGTAGTATGTATATAACTATATATTTATGTATCGCTAATACGTACTTATGATACTGTAATAACTTTCACAAGCCCCGTCAAGAGGTTCCCCCCACGGATTTTCACGGGATTTCCAGCCCTTCCACTTCCCCGTCACCCCAGCCCAGAGCCGGAATCCATCCCGCGGGGGCCTATCCTCCATAGGGGCGACCGACGGGTCGCCCTCCCCCACAAAAGCAAAGACCCCTCTGCTTCCGCAGAAGGGTCCGTACCTCACTTCAGATGTGCTTAACAGCTACCTCGACTCCACCCTCCACGCCTGCTCAACAGCCTCCGCCACCGCCGGAACCACCGCCGTATTCAAAGCGTACGGGATAATCTCCTCCGGCGTCGGCTCCTCTATGACACCTGCTATCGCGTGGCCCGCAGCAATCTTCATACCCATCGTCACCCGCTCCGCCCGGGCATCGAGCGCCCCACGGAAGATACCCGGGAACCCGAGAACGTTGTTCACCTGGTTCAGCATGTCGCTGCGTCCCGTACCCACTACCTTAGCCCCGCCCTTGAACGCCTCGTCGGGCAGGATCTCCGGGTCCGGGTTGGCCATCGCCAGAACTATGGCGTCCTTGTTCATGTTCCGGATGTCGTCGGCGTCCAGCAGGTCCTTCGTCGACAGCCCGATGAACATATCCGCTCCCTTGATGACGTCGTGGACCGACCCGCTCTCCATCCTGTGGTTCGTGGTCTCCGCGATCCTCTCCTTCATCGAGTTCAGGTTGTCCCGACCCTTGTATATCGCCCCCCGGGAATCGACCAGCACTATGTCCGTCGTCCCCATCTCCTGCAGGATCTGCGCACAGGCTATCCCGCTGGCCCCCGCCCCGCTGAACACCACCTTCACCTCATCGAAGCCCTTGCCCACAACCTTCAGCGCGTTGATCGCCGCCGCCAGCGTTACCACCGCCGTACCGTGCTGGTCATCGTGGAACACCGGAATCCCGATGTCCATCAGGTTCTCCTCGATATAGAAGCACCTGGGCGCCGAAATGTCCTCCAGGTTGATCCCCCCGAAGGTCGGGGCCAGGTTCCGCACGATCATGATTATCTCGTCCGGGTCCTGGGTCGCGACGCATATCGGCCACGCATCCACCCCCGCCAGCTCCCTGAACAGCACCGCCTTCCCCTCCATCACCGGCATCGCCCCCTCCGCCCCGATGTTCCCCAGCCCCAGCACCGCCGACCCATCGCTCACGACGGCAACCATGTTCCCCTTGTTGGTCAGCTCGTAGGCCTCCCGTTTGTCCGCGGCCACATCAAGGCTGACTTGCGCTACACCCGGCGTGTACGCGAGGGACATGTCCAGCACCGACTCCAGCGGCACCTTGGAGTTCATGCTTATCTTGCCGCGAGCCTTCCGGTGCATCTCGACAGCCATCTTGCCGTAGTCCATTGGCCTATGTCCCCCGTTTCTCAGTCGGTGTTACCAGGTCTGGGGCCAGCTGCTAGATCGCCCGCGCCCCGACCATCGCTATGTCCTCGTCCTCCTGCGCCGTCGCCCCGCTCACCCCAATCGCCCCGATCACCTGGTCCCCCTTCTTGATGGGCACCGCTCCCTTGCCCAGCACCATCCGGCCCCCTTGCATCTGCACCAGGCTCTGGAACACGGGGTTGCCCGCCAGCTCCATCAAGTCCGTCGTTGGCACCCCGAAGTTCGCCGAGGCAAACGCCTTCCCCCGGCACACGTCCGCCGTGAACCAGCCCACGCCGTCCATACGGAATGCCGCCACGAAATCACCCCTGGCATCGACCACCGTCGCGCTTATGCCTACGCCCATCCTGCGGGCCTCCGCCTTTGCTGCAGCCAGCACGGTCTCGGCTTCTGACAGTGTTATAGACAACTGAATATCCTCCCGGGCCCCGACCCGGAGCCTCTATCCGATTTTTCGTTAAACGCGGCTACTCTACCCAACCACATGGGTTTTTACAAGGCCGACAATAAAAATCCCACCTCGCCTTCCAGCCCTCACTTCCTATCCCGTGTACTACCTCACTCCCTTGCTGGCAGTCTCCACGGCCTGCTTTATCCAGGCGTTAAGGCTCACACCGGCGTCCATAGCTGCCACCGTAGCCCTCCTGTGGAGCTCGGACCCTAGTCGGAGACGAAGATCACCTGAAAATGGCCTGACCGGCTCAATACCCAGCTCATTGCAGGAAGCCAGATACTCGTCAATCGAGATTCGAAACTCCCTCCTGATCCCTTCCGCGTCGGTTGCCTCGGCATTGGCAATCGGATAAGAGCCGCTGTTGATTACCCTGGCGTGCAGGACCCCCGCCTCGTCATCGAATACGACTTCTCCCAAATAACCTTTGTATTCAAGCATCCGCAGCTCCTCAGCCTATTCAGACAGGCGTCAAGTTTGACAATCACGCCCTCTCAAGGCTAGAATTCGTCAATTCTATCAAACTGAGGGTCAGGGCCGTCAGCGAGACGGTGCTGTCCGGGAAAGGCCGCAATTATCCGACTCCTCCATCACGGCTTTCCTCTATTCGATCGGACAACTTACAAATGCTCAAGATAAGACTCAGAAGAGTCGGGTCCAAGCAGAACCCCAAGTACCGGGTCGTCGTCGCCGACTCCCGCTCCCCAAGGGACGGCCGTTTCGTAGACAATATCGGCCACTATGACCCCATCCCCGATCCTCCCGCCCTTACAATCGACGAAGAAAAGGCGATAGATTGGCTCAGAAAGGGCGCCCAGCCCACCGATAGCGTCGCCAAGCTCTTGAACAGGACGGGCGCCTTGCAAAAGGTTAAGGGCGGGTGAAAGAGCTTATCGAGTACCTTGCCAGATTCATAGCCGACGATCCCGACTCCGTTGTCGTGACTGAGGAAGAAGAGGAAGACAGGATCGTCATCCGCCTTGAAGTCGCCGCAGACGACAAGGGCAAGGTTATCGGCCGCGAGGGCCGCGTCGCCCAGGCCATGAGGACCCTCCTCCGAGTCGGCGCCGCCAAGCGTGGCGTCCGCGCCGTCCTCGAAATCGTATAGCCCCCTCCCCTACTCTTTCCTTGCCCCTCCCGCATCAGCCCGCGCCTGTTTCCACACCATCCCGATGCCCCGCGAGGAATCTGGGGTGGCGAAGAGAGGCCTCCGGCCCCCTCTCCCTTGACGGGAGAGGGCTGGGGTGAGGGCGATCTTCCCCATTCATGTAAAATCCCCCCACCATGCCCGACTCCCCCATAACCGTCGCCCGGATAATCAAACCCTTCGGCCTCCGGGGCCGCGTTGTCGTCGAATCCCTCACCGACTTCCCAGACCGCTTCGCTCCCGGCAGCACCCTCCTCCTCGATGACCAGCCCTTCGAAATAACCGCCAGCCGACCCCAGAAGCACCGTTGGGTCCTGAAGTTCAAGGGCGTCGACACCCCTGAGGACGCCGAGACCCTCCGCGGTGCCCTCCTCCAGGTCCCTGAGTCCCAGCTTCACCCCCTCCCCGAGGGCCAGTTCTACCGCTTCCAGATCATCGGCCTCCTCGCGGTCACCAGGGATGGCCGGGAGCTGGGTCCCGTCAAGGACGTTCTCGAAACCCCGGCCAACGATGTCTACCTGATCCAGACCCCCAACGGCGAGCTACTCGTTCCCGTCCTCCCCGACTTCGTAGTAGAGATAGACCTGCAGGCCGGCCGGATGGTCGTCGAAGACACGGAAGTCATTTGACTATTCTGGGCTTTCAAAAGGCGTCTGGTGATTATCATTCCCGCAGTCTTCGAGAGAACGTGTTCGCCACGGCGATCGCAGTGGTGAACCCGGCTGGTAAAACGGTCAGATGGACCACTCCTACGAAGTAGGGGATTGTCCACGGCACAACCAGATAAAACAGTCCTAGGGCTAGGCCCACCCATCCCCACCTCCCACCATGCCGGGCGGACTGAAGGGTGACCCCCGCTGAGGCGACTCCCACCAATGCCATACCGCAAAGTGTTCCCGACTCGGCCCAGGTGGCGCTAGTCTCCGGGCTGATTAGGGGGATGAAGAGAAAAAGGCCGGCTAGGGCCGTGGTGAGAATCAGGGCCATTGCGCTCCCCCCAATTAGCAGTCTTCTATCAATCAAATCCACCTCGGTCGCTGGGGCACCCCCAGCGAGGTAATCAGTAATTTCTCGTTTCTCCATCGTCGGTCTACAGTCATTTTGACACTGGTCATCCGTCTAAGTCGCCCACGACCCCTCATCCGCTATAATAATCTCCATAAGCCCTACTCCCTGCTGGAGTGTTGAAGGAGGTATGCCCATGTCGGGACACTCCAAATGGTCCACCATCAAGAGACAGAAGGGGGCTAACGACGCCCGCCGAGGCCAGCTCTTCACCAAGCTTGGCCGCGAGATCTCCGTAGCCGTCCAGCGCGGAGGCCCCGACCCCGACGCCAACTTCAACCTTCGCCTCGCCGTCCAGAGGGCACGCGACAACAACATGCCCATGGACAACATCGAGCGGGCCATCAAGCGCGCCGCGGGCGACGGCGCCAACGCCGACGACCTTTTCGAGGTCACCTACGAAGGCTACGGCCCGGGTGGCGCAGCCCTTATGGTTCAGGCCCTCACCGACAACAAGAACCGCACCGTCGCCGAGGTACGCAGCACCCTCACCCGCAACGGCGGCAACCTCGGCGAGACCGGCTCCGTCGCCTGGAATTTCGACTCCAAGGGCGTAATCATGATCACCCCCGCCTCCGAAGACCCCGAGGAGCTCGCCCTCGTCGCCATCGACGCCGGCGCCGAGGACGTCAAGATCGAGGACTCAACCCTCGAAGTCCACACCCGACCTGACACCCTGGAGTCCGTGCGTAAAGAGCTTGAAGGTCAGGAAATCGCCATCGACTCCGCAGAGCTCTCCATGATTCCTAAGTCCATGATCGAGCTAGACGAAAAGGGCGCCCTCCAGACCCTCCGCCTCATGGACAAGCTGGAGGCCCTGGACGATATCCAGCGCATCTTTTCCAACGCAGACTTCCCCCCCGAGGCCCTCCAAAGCTACGGCGAAGAAAACTAACCCCTGCTTTCCCTGTCATTCCGAGGCTCTGCGAGGAATCTGGGGTTGGGACATTCCCCCTCCCCTCAGTACTGAACTAGAGGCAGACCCGCTGTGCCAAAGCACAGCGGGTCTGCCTCTGTTCTTATCTCCCCCTCTCCCTTACAGGCCCTAAGGGAGAGAGGGACCAAGGGGGTGAGGGTTCCCCCTCCCACAATGCTAAAATGTGAACATCTTGACTCACAGGGCACCAACCTCACAGGTCACCGCTCGCCGAGCGCCAGAGGCAAGTCCATGAAATGCCTAGGCGTAGACCCCGGCACCCTCAACATGGGCTTCGCCCTCCTCGAAGACCACCCCCAGGGCCCGACCCTCCTCTCATGCGGCGTCCTCAAGGCCCCCTCCTCCCGACCCGTCGACCAACGCCTCCACATCCTCTTTGAAGGCCTCAACGAACTTATAGCCCTTCACTCCCCCGACGAAGTCGCCGTCGAAGAGCCCTTCGTCCACAAGAGCGTCCGCTCCGCCATCCTCGTAGGGCAGGCCAACGCCGTGGCCCTCCTCGCCGCCTCGGGCGCCGGCGCCCGGGTCTTCCACTACAGCCCCCGGCAGGTGAAACTCGCCGTCACGGGTCACGGGGGCAGCGACAAGGAGCAGGTCCGGGAGATGGTCCGGCTCCAGCTCGACCTCGACTCCTTCCCGGACTCCCTTGACGCTTCCGATGCCGTGGCCGTCGCCCTCTGCCACATCCAGGAAAGCGCCCAGGCCCGACTCATCGCCGAGAGCGCCCAGGGATAACGCCATGATTACCGGACTCAGGGGCACACTCGAAGCCGTCTCCGACGACGCCCTCACCATAGACATCGGCCCCCTCAGCCTCGAGGTCTTCGCCCCGACCTCCACCATCGGCGCCCTCGGCCCGACCGGACAACCCGTCCGCCTCCACACTTACCTGTACATAAGGGAAGAGGTGCTGTCCCTCTACGGCTTCGCAACCCTGGAGGAGCGGGAACTCTTTATCATGCTCATCGGCGTCTCTGGGGTCGGCCCGAGACTCGCCCTCGCCGTCCTATCCGCAATGTCCCCCCGTGACCTCGCCCGCGCCATCAGCTCCGACGACATTCCCGCCCTCACCCGGGTCAATGGCCTGGGCAATAAGACCGCCGGCCGACTGGTCCTGGAGCTCAAGGGCAAGATGGAGCGGGAGTGGGGAGAGATCGCCGTATCCCCAAGCCCCGACCTCGACGAAGTCGTCGCCGCCCTCTCGGCGCTTGGCTACCAGCCTTCCGAGGCCCGCACCGCCCTGGCAGGCGTGAACATCGACCCCGCCGCTCCCCTCGAAGAAAAAGTCATGGCCGTGCTCCAGCGCATGGGCGCAACCTGAGCGAGGCCCGCACCATGGATCGCAAACTACCCAGACCCTTCGAATTCCCCTGGGGCAAGGGCCAGGTCGTCGAGGAAGTCAGCGTCCTTCGACCCCACTGGGAGCCCACCATCCAGCTCCTCCGCTACGAAGACGGCGAGGAGTCCCTCCGCTTCTGCTACTACCACGGGCCCCGCTTCGGCCGGGGCCTCATGATGGCCTCATTCGAAGACCTCAAGGAACTCAAAGCTCAGGCCCAACACACCGCCCCCACAATCTTCACCCTCCTCTCAAACCTCTAACCCCCTCCCTCTCCCGTCATCTCGATTCCCCGCTAAGATTCCGGGGGTGCCCGTACCGGCTTTCCGTAGGGGCGACCGGCTGGTCGCCCCCCGGGTTGCGGGGCCGCCCCCCACTCGAAGGGTCGAGCGGGGGGCGGCCCACATTCTCCTAGTCGCCAGCCCCCTCCATACCTACCCCCACCCCTCCCCGTCATTCCCGCCCCCGATCGGGAATCCATCCCTTGGGGATGGGGATCGTCCTCGTTCCCCGTAGGGGCGACCGGCTGGTCGCCCTCCCCGGGTTGCGGGGCCGCTCACCCGGAGGCCCTCGCCTTGCCAATCCGTCTCGTACGCCCTCCCCATCGACCATCCCCCCATCCCGAGGCCCCGCGAGGAATCTAGGGCGGGGTGTCCTAACCCCCTCTCCCTCGACGGGAGAGGGCTGGGGTGAGGGTGATCCCCCTTCCCCCTTGGCAACGAATTATCAGAAATGCTGCTTGGCAGCATTTCTGATAATTCAATAAACCAGGGCGGGTGGGCGGGACTCCACTTAACCCTGGGGTGGCGGGGTTCCCTTCCCCAGTACCGAACTAGAGGCAGACGCCCTGTGCTGGAGCACAGGGCGTCTGCCTCTGTTCTTCTCTCCCCCTCCCACGCACAAAAGCGAAAGGCCCGGGTGCCATTCCCCGGGCCTTTCTGTGAGACAAAAATACTGCTGGCTGTCCCTGGCCTTGTTACCCCGGTGCTCGAAACCGGATGAGCTTTCACACTGAGGGAGCTGTTGCCTTAGGGCTGGGAGACAGCCTTCCGACTCCCCGCCGGAGACTCTCCCATATCACTGCCGCCCATCCCCGGGTCTCCGGCGGGGCCGTTACAGTCGATTTCGAGACGAACAATCAGCAGATGTAACCGTTTCATTCGCCTCTCCTTTCTCGGGTCCCTTTACCCGTAGTCCCTAGGGTGAAGCCAGCATAAACCCCCCAAAAAGCTTATGTCAACATTGCGCCCCGATTCACAAAGTCTCCTCGAATTGAGTGTTGTTAAGGAGGCATGACAAGTTATGTGTCCATCACTCTCTCAATCTTCGTGGGTTCAACCGTTGTTCGGCTCAGGCTGGATAAATAGGCTAGGTGTGAAACTGACAACCACGGAAGGGTTCCTAGGAGTCGACGGCTCCTATTGTCCTACTTACGCTCTCAACGGCATTGAGCACGCAGGTCAAAACCGCAATGTTTTCGGGCCTAAGTAGATGCCTCGATTCCGTTGCATTGTGAAGTTCGAACAAATATCGGATTGCTGTAAAGCTATCCTGTGTTTTCATCAGAAAAACCCGAAGGTCTTGAAATGTTCTGTCCCTTCCTATTTTCCTCAGTTCCTTCTTGAATTCCTCGTCTATGGAGTCTTGTAAATCGAACGAAAGGTAGTCGAATAGTGCAAGTAGTTTATGAATTTTGTGCTCTCTCCTAAGCGAGCCACTGCTCCTACGTATCAAATACTTCAAGAAATATTCGATCGAGAGGGGAAGAAAAATAAAGGAGGAATAGGAAAGTTCTCTGTAATGATCCAATTTTCCTGTGTCGTAGAGCAATTGATAGGAGATTTGCGCGCTTTTTGCTAGAAATAAAATAAATTCCGGACTAGTTATTGCTTGAATTTGAGCCTCTTGAGCAGCCTCTATTTCTGCCTTTCTCTTGGCCTTCTCCTGTGGGTTTTCTTCAACAACAGTGATTGTTCCTTCCTCTTCCTCTCTTTCGATTACCTTACCTTCCGAGAACATCAATTTACTGACTCTCGCAGTGACAGGTGTATTAGGAATCTTGGATCCGTCTTTGTCTTTCTTCAATCGTCCCACGCCATGCAATATGACCTCTTCTGTACCAATTCTCGTATGGCGCCAGTTAAGTTCTGCCTTCCCTGAAGACCAAGGCCCACTAACTTCGCCAGTATTCAACCGATAACAGGCGCAGACTTTCCGGCCATTCAATGGACCCAACAGCCCCGATGTATAGCTGTTGTGAGTCAAACCAACATGTACCGTCCATTCCGACCCTGTTTCTTCAGATTGAAACCAAGCATCCAAATATTGCGAGATATCGGTTCCATTTATGAACAATTCTAGGTTTCCCATGTCAATTTTCTTTCTCATTCCTTTCCCACAGTATCGCCCATAGACTACCGCCTATCCAATCGTTGACCTCCCCCCTCCCCACCCCCATAATCTTCCCCACACCCGAGGCACGGAGGTCACCCCTTGATCGAATGGCTCGGTATTGAGCACCTTGTAGAGCTTTCCCGCACGGAGGCCATCGCCGGCTTCTTCACACCGCTGGCCGTCTTCGCCGCCTTTTTCCTCGCCCAGATCATCCTGCCCGCAAGACGGGTCCCGGGCTACGTCATCAACCCCGACACCGGTCAGCCCCGACAGTACCGCCTCAACGGCCTCCTCGTATTCATCATCGCCATCCTCGTGTGGGCCTTCGCCTTCGAGCCCATCGGGATATCCCGGGACTGGTTCTACCGTTCATCCATCTACGCCGTGGCCGGTGGCACCGTCTTCACCACCATTTTCGCCATCATCGCCGTATTCAGTCAGCCCCAGGGCAAGAACAGGAACCCCATCGCCGCCCTTTGGACCGGCCGCGCCCGGGAGCTCTCCTTCTTCAACAACCGCCTCGACGTCAAGATGTACTTCTATGTCGTTGGCGGGACTATGCTCGCGCTCAACGCCCTCTCCGGCGCCGCCTACCACCACGAGCGCTTCGGCGACGACACCAATCCCGGCGTCTACCTCTACGCCGCTTTCTTCACCTTCTACATCCTGGACTACTTCATCTTCGAGCGCGTCCAGCTCTACACCTACGACCTTATCCACGAAAGGCTCGGCTTCATGCTCTTCTGGGGCGGCCTGATCGTCTACGGATGGCTTTTCATCCTCCCGCTCTGGGGCATGGCCGCCTATCCCGACCCCGGTTTCTCCACGACATGGACCTATGTCTGGCTCATCGGGACCGCCGCCCTCTTCCTCCTTGGCTGGACCATCTCACGCGGCGCCAATATGCAGAAATACACCTTCAAACGTTGGCCCGACCGCAAGTTCCTGGGCCTCATCGAGCCGAAATACATCCAGGCAGGCGACCGCAAGATCCTTCACAGTGGCTTCTGGGGCGTCGCCCGGCACTTCAACTACCTCGGCGAGGGCTTTCTTTCCCTGTCCATCGCCCTGTCCTTCGGCCACTTCGGCGTTGCGTGGTCCTGGATATACATGGCCTTCATCGTCACCCTGTTTACATTCCGTCAGCGTGACGACGACAGGCATTGCGCCGAAAAATACGGCCCCGAGAAGTGGGCCGAGTACAAGTCCCGGGTCAAATACCGCATCCTACCCGGCGTCTACTGACACCCCCACCTCCTCCCCCAATATTGAACTAGAGGCATACGCATGGGCGAAGCTCATGCGTATGCCTCTATTCTTATCTCTCCCTCTCCCTTATTGGCCCTAAGAGCCTGCCCCGTACCCCGATACGGGGGAGAGGGGGACAAAGGGGGTGAGGGTTCCCCTACGCCTCCTTGAACTCCTCCGCAGGCGGCGAGTACACGTCCACGAAGACCACCGGCTCGTCTCCCAGGATCTCGCCCCCGTGGACCACGTTCCCCGGGGCGTACCACATATCCCCCACCCCGATCTCCGACACCTCATCCCCGACAGTCAGCCTCATCCGGCCGCTCAACATGAAGCTGAACTGCTCCCGCTCATGGGTGTGGAGGGGGTAGACGCTGCCGGGCTGAAACTCCGCCCACACCAGCTGCATGTTCTTGCCGTCCACAATCTTCGCCCTTATCCCCGGATACTGGTCGTTGGGAGGCAGGGCCGTCACATCATCCCAGTTGAAAATTCTCTTCTTGCTCATGGAAACTCTCCTTGTCGAACCGCGCTCCCCAACATTATCTCACCTTCCCTCATTCCCGACCCCGATCGGGAATCCATCCCGGGATGCGGGGCGGGGTCCTGTTCCCTCTCCCTTGAGGGGAGAGGGCTAGGGTGAGGGTGATACCCTCCCGCGGTGCAGGCCCGCTCACACCGAGCATAGTCGAAATATGAGCGGAGGGCGGAGCTACCCCGGGCCACCACGTCCACCAGCCCCGACATCTGCTTCCCACCCCCTTTGAGCCTTCGGGCGAGGCGGCGAGTACGCATCCACAAACACCACTGGCTCGTCACCCAGGATCTCGCCCCCGTGCTCCACGTTGCTCGGCGCATGCCACATGTCCCCAGCCCCGACCTCCGACACCTCATCCCCGACCGTCAACCGCATCCGGCCGCTCAGCATGAAGCTGAACTGCTCCCGCTCGTGGGAATGGAGGGGATAGACGCTGCCCGGCTGGAACTCCGCCCAGATCAGCTGCATATTCTTCCCATCCACCACCT
The DNA here is from genome assembly GCA_965207225.1 of Dehalococcoidia bacterium. Classification (GTDB taxonomy): domain Bacteria; phylum Chloroflexota; class Dehalococcoidia; order Plut-88900; family Plut-88900; genus Plut-88900. Next base: position 168,976 of record CBDBLV010000005.1, on the reverse strand, counting down.
TTGCCTTTATCCCCGGATACCGACCGTCGGGAGGCAGCCGTTCCACCCCATCCCAGTCGAAAATCTTCCCCTGGCCCATTGGAGTTCTCCTTCTGCAGCCATGCTATCTACCATTATCTCACTCGTCCTTTGGGGTAGGGTATTCCGTTCGCCCTGAGCGGAGTCGAAGAGCCTGTCCCGAGTCCCTCGAGGGAGTCTCTAGAACGGAATGGGTGGGGTGTTCCCCTCCTAAGGGGTTGTGCCGGATCCCCGTAGGGGCGACCGGCTGGTAGCCCTCCCCGGCGCGGGGCCGCTCATCCTGAGGCACTCGAAGGATCGAGCGGGGGAGGGGCCCTCCTTAGCCTAACCGTCACCTCTATTCACCTCACTAACAACCCCCCCACCCGAAGCCCGACCACCGCCGCCCCCAGCCCCACCCCCACCTGCGCCAACACATTCGCCGACCCCGCAACGTACGCCCCGTCCCTCAACAGCCTGATAGTATCCATCCCGAACGCCGAGAACGTCGTGAACCCCCCGAGAACCCCTATTAACAGGAATGCCTGCACCTCGTCGCTCAGCGGCCTGTGCGCCTCCGCGTATCCCACGACCAACCCGATAAGAAAACACCCGACCGCGTTCACGGCCAGGGTCCCATACGGAAACCCCGACCCCCCGGCCACCCCATTCACCCCCATCACCACCAGGTACCGCGCAACCGCCCCCACCACACCCCCCACCCCAACCCACACAATCAACAAACCCTACTCCCCCTACCCGTCATTCCGAGGCCCCGCGAGGAATCTCAAGCGCCCTTTCACCAACCAACCTTCAGCATTTTCACGCTGGCACCAATTTTGGAGCATAATACCGAAGTCCAGGGTGCCCTGAGCTTCCCCCAAGCTTTACTAGAACCAAAAGGCGTGCCAGGTAATACAGGTATTGTTGATAGGCAAAAACTTTCTTTGCTTCATCGTTGTCGGAACGGTGGAATTGTCCCCCACTACCGTGGGCAAGTGTGTTTCTATACTCATAAGCTCGCCTTACTATCTTGAGGACTTCAGGACTGCTTAAAGTACGATCATCCATCCTGAACTCCGAGACAACTTGTCGCAATTGTGACCTGAGTGAAGATGACCCCTTTGTTCGAAAAAAGTGGTTTGGATCAAGTCCATTCCACAGCCGAACAGCGGCCTCCAATGCCCCTCCAGCCTCAACCAGATCTTGATAACTGAAGATGCCGTCCTTGGAGCGGTCTCCGCACGAGATAAGATGCGTCAAAGCAGAAAGCATCTGCGGTGAATCCCTAGAGTCCCACAATCCTTGGAACAATACCGGCCATTCTTGCAATTCTTCTATACGAACATCGCGCTTCTCGCTCCACCCACGAGAGGCAAACCTCCCAATGAATGCCTGTCTCGCTACATGAGGACGGGCCTTAGGCATTTGCCCATATATTGTTGAATACTGAACCCACCGTTCCGAGGAAAATGAGAGCAGCAAGGCTACCAAACGCAGGACTTCTGATTGTGCAGGCAGCTGAAAAGTAGACCCCCCGCATAGTTCGGCCGAGAGTAAATACGGAGGTTCATCTCCTAGGTTTTCCCGCTCATCTTCCCCCATTGACAAGAGTGAGGCCTTCCATCCACCTGCAACTAACTCTATAACCTCGGTAATGCGACTATCGTAATAGGCCGTAGACGGGAACCTGTTCTCTCCCTCGCCGATGCCTCGTACAGTCTTTTCTCCGCTCCGCAGTAAAGGCAGAATGGCACATCCATCCAACGTCGCAATCGCCGATTTCATCTCCGCAGACGAGTCACCGATCCAGCCTGAGATGCCACATTCAAATGCCCTAATCAGCGGCATTTTAGCTTGGGTGTAAATCGTACTAGTCTTCGTACTTGACCTCACGGACCGTATGGGAATCTCCACGCCCGTATCAACAAGACGAATGAATCTACTTACGTCACTTTGGCTCTCTGGCACAGCCCAGATGTCTCTGACTTGCCCGTCATACGAAAAGTATTCCGCGATCAACAGACCTCGTTCATCCAACCGAAAAATGACCGAGCCCGATTCTGAACCGAATTCATCTTTTGAGATCAGTATGGCGGGATAAGGAATATCCAACCCCTGCACACCGAACACGTAGGGCAGAATCGTCTTGCGAAGGACCTCTACAGCATGTTTGTACAAATTTAGACCCTGTCGTTCAAACGATTCGCTATGCCCGTTCACACCAAACAGAAAAGCTCGCACTCCTCACCTGAATGGGCCATTACACAAATACTCGTGCTGTAAGCCCGAACCTTGATTGCGTTGTTGGTTGCCAGACAGAGGCTCTCCAGACAAGGGGAAATCCAGATAAGACTTCCCTCTCTGGCTCACTTAGCAATGTATTGGCTGTCAGTCGCGAAGTTGCCGTTCTACAACGGATTCAAGTCGTGCGGCAGCCGTGGAGAATACATCAACGGTTTCCTTATCAAGGGGAAAGTCCCTACCATGTGCAATTAGGTTGCGCACCCCTCTCATATCTTGAAGAACAGCTGCCAACGTGTCATCAATCACATTTGCCCGGCGCAGTGCCTCTACACGTCTATGCGTCAGCACACGGTGAACTTTTCCTATTTCGCTACTATGCGCAAGGGCTAGGCTTTCAATTGCACTCTCGACCGCGGCCCATGATTTTAGAATAGTAATCCTTGGATCAGTATCATGGGAAACTTGCATTGGTTCCACATCTTGGCGTTCATCAGCGACGGGTAATGACGCCACCTTGTCAGCTGTGTCCTGTACGGATCTTCTAAATGTCAACTCAAGGTCCTTATATTTGACTTTTTCTAGAAGAGATGCCAAGTGTTTTACATAGGGCCGCAATACCAACAGGGCAATAAAGGCAACAGCGGGCCATGCCAAGGAATCAATTAGAGAAACGATTAAGCCATGATTGTCTGTTTCAGGCATTGTCTGTTTCCTTGATCAAGGCTGTTCGACCTTGGAGTTAATCTAACCCTAAGAATAGAGGAACTTATGGGATTATGGGGAGGGGTCATCAATCCATCTCCTATCCCCCTGGTGGGCTGGACTTGACGAAATCAAGAACCGAGGCCGATTCGCTGGTCACGCCGTCGCTCGGCATGGGGACCGTGTACGTCAGCGTCGCCTCGTCTCCCACCACCTCGATGCCCTCCACAAAGTTGCGGATGAGCGCCTTCTTCTCCGGTATCGTCCCGTCCTTCAGGAAGTCTCGGAAGTCCGCCACGTACTCCACGATCTCCTCGGTGTCGGGAAGGGCAACCCTGCGCTGCTCCAGCCGGGTCTCGGCGTCCTCCCGCGCAGCCTCCAGCTGCTCCTCGCGGTGCCTCAGGGACATGATGCGGGGCGACAGGACCTCAAGGGTCAACTCACTGGTCTCGATGGCCTCGTAGAGCTTCCCAAGGCGCTTCCTCACGTCCTCTAGCTCCGCCTCGACGACATCCAGCCTATCGGCAAGCTCTCCGGCCATGGCGTCGATCTCCTCCGCCACCAGCTGCACCAGCGCCACGATGGTCTCCTCGTTGAGGATACGCTCCCGTATCTTCTCAACCACGAAGGTCTCCAGCTTCTGGGCGTTCAGATAACCGGCGCTGCACGTCCCCGCGCCCTCCCTGAACAGGGTGCCGCAGATGTAGTAGGCGAACTGGCCGCTCTTGGCTCCCTGGGCCGAGTAGGGCCTGCCGCACACCCCGCACTTGAGCAGCCCGCTCAGCAGATACTGGCTTCCCACTCTCGCGGGCCTCTGCACCTTCGGAGCACGCTCGCTCATCGCCTGCTGCACCTCGTCGAACAACTCCCGCGACACCAGCGCGGGCCACGCTCCCTCCACCCGCACAGGGTCCTGGGACTTCTCGTTCTTGCCCTTGAGTCCCCACACTGCCGTGCCGGTGTACACCTCGTTCCTCAGCACGTAGTGGAGTCCGCCCTTGTACCAGCGCTTGCCCCGGTTGGTGACGCCCCGCTCGTTCAGCTCCTTGCACAGCTCCTTGAGGCCGTGGCCGCCCAGGGACTTCTCGAATATCTCCTTCACTACAGGAGCGGTGGCCGGGTCCACCTCCAGCGAGGGGCGCTCCTTCACCCCGTCCTGCACCTTGATCTTCCGGTAGCCGAAGGGGGCCTTCGAACCCAGGAAGAAGCCCCGTGACGCGGCCTCCCGCATGCCCCGGACAACTTCCGTCGCCAGATTCTCGCTGTAAAATTCATCCACGGTCTCGATGATGCCCTCAAGCAGCCTGCCGGTGGCGTTGTCCTCGGCCTGCTCGGTGATGGACACCACGCGGATGCCCTTGCGCCGCAGCTGGGACTTGAAGACGACGGCGTGCTCCCGCTTCCTTGTGAACCTCGAAAACTTCCATACGAGAATGACCTGGAAGGGGGCCTTGGGCTTGCTGCCCTCCTCGATCATCATCTTGAACTGGGGGCGGTCTGCGATGCGGCCGCTCTCCGCCTCGTCGATGTACTCGCGGGCCACGGAGTAGCCGTTGGCCTCTGCGTACTCCTTGAGCGCCCTGAGCTGGGCTGCCACGGACAGGTCCACGTCCTGGCGGTCGCTGGACACCCTGGCATATAAAGCCGCCGGCGTTAGCGGCTGTAGGTGCTTCTTCTTCATGTCGTCCTCCTTGGTTTCAGTTGGTTGTTATCGGTGTCCACACTATCCCGTCAACGTGCTCGAAGTGGCGATCCGCCGATACCAGGTCGGCGCCCGTTTCCATCGCGTGGGCCGCAATCCAGACGTCGTTTGTGGGAATGGGCCGCCCCTTAGCCTTCAATGCGGTCATCACACGTGAGTAACGGTCGGCGGTCACCGGACCCACGGGAACGAAGGACACGTAAGGACGTTCGAGGAAGGATCGAAGCTGCGCAAGGTTCCGCTCGTAGTACGCCCCTTGCCGGAATCCGAAAAGCTGCTCGCCTACAACAATAGCGGAGAACAGCACTTCCTCAGCGTCCTGTATGAGGGCTCTCACTTCCTCGTTGCCCCGCATGAACGCGGAGTAGGCGTTCGAGTCCAGCAGAATCCTCATGCCCACGCTGCCTCGTCCACCGTCCCGAAGACCTCAATAGCGCGGTTGAAGCTGTCCGCCTCATCCTGACTCCACACACCGAACAGGTCGTCCAATGCAGACCCTATGGCGTTGGGGTTTCTCTTGCTATCCGTTATCCCCGCTCCCCTCCTCAGAAGCCTCAGCGCAGCTTGGTTCAGGGAGATTCCCTCCCGCCTGGCGAGGCCGTGCATAGCCGCGCTCAGTTCGTCGTCGAATCCTCTTACCGTCAATTGGTTCATGTCACACTCCCTGATGAGTCACAAATAGAGGCTCTACGAGTCATTCTATCCTTCACACATGAACGAGTCAAGACTCGTCGGTCAAATTCTCACGTGAACAGCCGCCACCTGAAAGGGTCGTTTTTGGCGGCGGAAACAAGCAGGGCTCGTCCAAGCCCCCCGGCGGTCCCTGCTCCCCAGTCGCCCGGCGAGGTGAGGAACATCCCCTGCAAGGGTATCCCTTCCAGCCGACTGCCGGATCGGGGGTCTCCCGCCAAGTGGGGGGCCTGTACACGAGTTTGAGTTTGTCGGGGAAGCGGCGGAATAGGCGATTCCGTAGCTGGCACAGTGCCACATCGTCCCTCTATCGGACGGAAAGAGTGAACACTTTCTTGAAAGGGCGGGTTCCGGTCGAATCCAGCGAATTTCGTTGGATGTCGGAGGGCACGACGCCGTGCTAAATCGGCTGCTCGGTGGGAAAACGGGGCGCATAAGGCGATGGAGGTGGGGGTGCGGGACGGGGCGGAAACGGCACTCTAAATCCCTCGGAAGGGGTGCTGGCGCAGGGCTGGCAGGGGGCTGCGGCACCGTGACATGTCAACCGTCCGGCGGGGTCTGCCGGCGGCGCTCCGGGGTCTCGATGTTAGTGCTAACTCTAAACTGACCCAGTAGCGCTAATTTGGAATTGACCCACCCCGATAGCGGACGCATCTTCGTCGGGAAACCGATTAGGAGGTGCAGCAAGTCAAATGATAGGAGGTGGGTTAGTGAGAGAGTTATACGAGTTGAAGGGCGATGGAAGCTCGATCCGAGGGATATCGAGGGAGTTGGGGATTTCCCGGAACACCGTGCGCAAGTACGTGCGCTCCGACGAGGTGCCCAAGGCCAAGCGGCGAGAGAAGCAGGGGTCGAAGCTGGACCCATACAAGGGTCACATAGATGGTCGGCTGTCGGCGGGAGTGGACAACTGCGTGGTGCTGCTGCGGGAGATCCGGGAGTTGGGCTACGACGGCAGCTATCCGACGCTGACCAACTACGTGCGGCCTCGGCGTCGGCCGCGTCAGCCCCGTGCGACGGTGCGGTTCGAGACGGCGCCAGGCGAGCAGGCACAGGTGGACTGGGGCAGCTTCGCCTATGTCGGAGAGGACGGGCGCAAGCACCGGGTCTGGGCCTTCGTGATGGTGCTGAGCTGGTCTCGGACCATCTACGTGGAGTTCGTCCGGCGCGCCGACGTGGCGACCTTCATCAGGTGCCACGTGAACGCCTTCGAGTACTTCGGTGGTGTTCCCCGCCGCTGCCTGTACGACAACGCCAAGGTGGTGGTCCTGGGGCGTGACAGGGAGGGCAGGCCGGAGTGGAACAGCCGGATGCTGGACTTCTCACTGCGAATGGGCTTCGACCTCCGTCTGTGCCGACCCTACCGAGCGCAGACGAAGGGCAAGGTGGAGAGCGGCGTGAAGTACGTCCGGGGCAACCTGTGGCCCGGTGTCCGCTTCACCGACGACGCAGACATGAACCGCCAGGCCCTGGAGTGGTGCGATGCGGTGGCCAATCGGCGAGTCCATGGGACGACGCACCGGGTCCCCCGAGAGATGCTGGCTGAGGAGCTCGCCCACCTGGGCAGCCTGCCGCCGCGTTCGGGCCTTGCGCCCTACATGCGGGAGGAGCGGAAGGTGGCCAGGGACGGCTACGTCCACTGGGAGAGGTCTCGCTACGGCGTGCCCTGGAGCTGGGCGGGTTCGACGGTCCAGGTGGGTGTGCGGGCCGGTACGGTGGAGGTCTGGTCGGGCGACGTGCGGCTGGCGGTGCATCCCCAAGCCCAGCGGACCGGTCAGCGCCTCACACTGCCGGGCCAGTGGGACGGACTGCCCGGCGGCGATGATCGTCCTCGTAAGGAAGCCGTGGCGGTGCAGATCCCTGTGGGCCAGGTGGAGCGCCGCTCCCTGGAGGTGTACGAGTTGGCAGCGGTGGGAGGTGGGCGATGATCGCGCTGGAACAGGCTCGCCAGCACCTGGAGACGCTGGGCCTCAAGCAGGCCGTCGAAGCCCTGGACAACTCCCTGGACGCTGCGGCCACCAAGAAACTGACCTACCCCGAGATGCTGGCAGAGCTACTCGGCGTGGAAGTGGCCGCCCGGAAGGAGCGGTACATGTCCACCAGGACGAAGCTGGCTCACCTCCCCTTCCACCGGACCTTGGAGCAGTTCGACTTCTCGTTTCAGCCCTCCATCGACGAGCGACAGGTGCGGGAACTGGCCGGCCTGTCCTTCGTCGCCGAAGCCACCAACCTGCTGCTCCTGGGACCGCCAGGTGTGGGCAAGACCCATCTGGCGGTGGCCCTAGCGCTCAAGGCCATCGAGAAGAGCCAGGGGGCCTACTTCGTCCGAGCCTACGACCTGATGGAGGACCTGAGGAAGGCCAGGGTGGAGAACAACCTCCAACGGCGCATGCGGGTCTACCTGTCGCCCAAGCTACTCATCGTGGACGAGTTCGGCATCTGGCCTTACGACCGGGACGCCTCCACCGCCTTCTTCACCCTGGTGTCGGCTCGCTATGAGCGGGGCAGCATCATCCTCACCTCCAACAAGGGCTTCGCCGAGTGGGGTGAGCTTCTGGGCGATACCGTCATCGCCTCGGCCATCCTGGACCGGCTGCTGCACCACAGCCACGTCCTCAACATCCGAGGCGAGAGCTACCGGCTTAAAGGCAAGAGGCAGGCCGGACTCTTCGCCTCCCATCAACTGCTATCGACATCGCCTGAAGCCGCTAGCTCCGGCGACGTCTAAATCCCAGAGGCACTCTTGCTTGCCAGAAAGGAGGCGACTTAACGACAAGGTGGGTCAGTTCTAACTTAGCGGAAAAGGGTCAAATCTAACTTAGCATTGACATCGATGCCGGTCTCCCGTGGCCTCCCGACCGCTGGGGACGGCGGCACAGGTTGGCTCATCCATTTGGCGCCGACCGACATGGCAGAGGCGTCTGCCGCTTCCCCTCGCATCCCATCAGATCTCCTCCTCGCTGCCGCCTCCTACAGCTTCGGACCGGGATGATGCTTCCGCCTTCTCTTCCATGTATGAGCGGATGGCGACACGGGCCAGGATGCGCAGCCCCTTGAGGATCGCCCTGCGGTGCTCCGGAGAATAGGACGGCATGGAGTGGGCAAGGGCGCGTTCAAGCTCCCGGCCTGCGGGTCTCTTCCGTGTTCTTTTCTCGCTGCTGTCTCTCATGGGTCACAGTCACAGCGGCTTCTCTATCGGGCCGCTGGCCTCTTGTTTACAAGTGTGGGAGTGGGGCCGCCGACTCGGTGAGGGCGGACGTAACGTCAGGTTGCGTCATCGCTATTCCTCCACTCCGAAAAGGTCGTTGAAGTCGTCCGCTCCGAGAGCCTTCTGCATCTGCTCCCGGATGCGACCTGATGGGGCTCTCCCCGCGTTGATCAGCATGGAGAGATAGCCAGGGCTTATCCCGACCTCCCGGGCAAGCCAGGACTGGGAGCGGTTCAGCAGGGCCAAACGCTTCCAGAGGGCCGCCGCGTCGAGCCGGACGACCGCCCGCACCGGGCGCTTTCGGTGATCCCTACGCTCGTTGGCCTTCCGTGGGTTCATCGTTCCGGCCCCTCTCGGTTCAGCGCTTCAATAGAGTTGGAAGAGAGTGTGAACAAATCAGACGCCGAAAAAGACCCCACGCATGGTGGCGCCTTCCATACCCACTTATCGGAGGCCCGTTTCGTGCAGTATTGGGGGTGTACAGGAAATGGAGTCTGGTTACGAAGCGGTCTGAGTCGGGGTTTCGTAGCTGAAACAGGGGTAAATCCCCCTCTACAGGAGGTGAACGGTGACCAATTTGTTGAAAGGGCGGAGTTCGGTCGGCAATGGCAGAAAGAGGCTTGAGGTGGGGGTGTGTGCACGGGCGAAAATCGACGGTCCGATGACATAGGCGGCCAAAGAGCGCGCTTGAGGTGGGGGTGCGTTACGCCGGGCGAGAGGTCACGACAAACACGGACTTGACGGGCTCAGGGTCTGGAACGAGTTTCCGGTGAGGAACCGAGGGCAATCAAGACGACCGAACACGGCATCGAGGACAGCTGGGACGTGGGGATTATGTACCTCATGAGACTCATGGCCCGCCGGAAAGAGCTGGTGTGGAAGCCGGGCAAAGATAAGCGCTGGAGCACGGTTCACCGGACAGCAGTGCACGCAGGGGAGTGTGAACAAGCGAAAAATGGCTGGATACTATCCATAGCGTGCATCGCTCGTGATGCACCCTCCGAGGTCGTCTGAAAACGGACTGCCTTTGGAAGTAATGGGGCTGTACAGGAGATTGAGTTTCGTGGGTGGCGTGTCAGCCGTGTCAATACCCAGGAACATTGAGCCACAATACCCACTAACATTGAGCCAGATAACCAGGGTCTTTGAGCCACCCTGAGCGCCCCAGCTTAGACCATTGCAGCACTTGATAAGGAGGTGCCGCGATGGCCTACAAGGAGGTACTCAGAGTGGAGATAGAAGAAGTCATCCGGCGCTGGCAGGCTGGAGAGAGCCAGCGCCACATAGCGACTGGGACGGGCCTGTCCCGGAACACGGTGGTCAAATACATCTCCTCGGCGGAGAGGTTGGGGCTGTCCCGGGACGGACCGGGTCCCAGCGAGGAGCAGCTGAGCAAGCTGGCGGCCATCGGCCGTGCGGGACCGCGGCAGACCAAGATGCCCATAGAGGAGAGGCTGTCCCCCTGGGCCGACCAGATTCAGCAGTGGCTCATCGGGGACCGGCTGCAACTGACCCGCATCCGGGAGTTGCTCTTGGAGCGGGGCTGCGATGTGCCCTATTCGTCGTTACAGCGCTTCGTGGCCCGCCGCAACTGGCGAGGCCGCAGTCTTCGGACGGTGCGGATGGAGGAGAGTCCTCCGGGCGAGGTGGCGGAGCTGGACTTCGGTCGGCTGGGGCCGCTGGAGGACCCGGAGACGGGACGCCGCCGGACGGTGTGGGCGCTGATCGTGGTGCTGGCCTACTCGCGGCACAGCTTCGTCTGGCCCACCCACGGGCAGAAGCTGGAGGACGTGGTCGCCGGACTGGAGGCGGCCTGGGCTTTCTTCGACGGCATACCCAAGTACCTGGTCATCGACAACTTCCCGGCGGCGGTGGCCGGGGCCGACGCCCTGCACCCCAGGCTGACCAGGGGCTTCCTGGAGTACTCGCAGCGCCGGGGCTTCATCACCGACCCGGCCCGGGTGCGCCACCCCAGGGATAAGCCCAAGGTGGAGCGGGGAGTCCAGTACGTGAGAGAGCGCTTCTTCAAGGGAGCCTCCTTCAGGGACCTGCCTCACATGCGGAAGGAAGCGCTCCACTGGTGCCGTGAGGTGGCCGGACAGCGGGTGCACGGCACCACCAGGCGCAAGCCCGTGGAGGTCTTCGACACAGAGGAGCGCCAGACGTTGCTGCCCTGGGACGGCGATCCCTACGAGGTTACCCGCTGGCGCAACGCCAAGGTGCAGCGCGACCACCACGTGACCTGCCAGCACGCCCTCTACTCGGTGCCGTCGGCCCTGTGCCCTCCGGGGCAGCAGGTGGAGATCGCGCTGGACAGCAAGCTGGTGCGCATCTACCACCGGGGCAAGCTGATCAAGGTCCATCCCCGTCAGCCCAGGGGCAAACGCTCCACCGACACCGACGACTACCCAAAGGAGTTCATCGCCTACACCCTGCGAGGGCCCGACAAGATCAAGCAGAGCGCGGCGGAGCTGGGAGAGGCGGTGGCCGCCTTCGCCGACCGGCTCTTCGAAGGCCCCACGCCTTGGGCCAAGGTGCGGCAGGGACACAAGCTGCTCCGCCTCGCCCAGCGCTACACCCCCGACCGGCTGAACGACGCCTGCCGCAAGGCCTTGGACGTGGACCTCATCGACGTGCACCGCGTCGAGCGCATCCTGGTTGAAGCCCTGGAGCAGCAGGATGCGCCGCCCCTTGCCGACCTCATACCGCCGGGGCGCTTCGCCAGGCCCGGCTCCGTCTTCGCCCTGGTCAACGGCCATCACCCAACCGAAGGAGTTACGCTATGACCCGCAACCGCAACGTCGATCTGGCCCCGCTGCTCAAGACCCTCAAGCTCAGCGGCATGCTGGACACCCTGCCCGAGCGCATCGCCCTGGCCCGAAGGGACCAGTTGGACTATGCCGCCTTCCTGGAGATCATCCTAGCCGACGAGGTCAGCCGCAGGGAGAACCGGCGCATCGAGACCCGCCTGAACCGGGCCGGCTTCGAGGAGACCTGCCGCCTGGAGGACTTCGACTGGACGTCCGAAATCACCCTGGACCGCCGCCTCCTTGACGCCGCCTTCTCCCTGGACTTCATCCCCAGGCACGAGCACGTCCTGCTCATGGGACCGGCGGGCGTCGGCAAGAGCTTCCTGGCCCAGGCCCTCGGCTACGCCGCCGTCAGAGCCGGATACTCCGTCCGCTTCATCCACGCATACGACTTCTTCAAAGCCATGTCCCAAGCCAGGGTGGACAACTCGGTGGACAAAGCCTTCCGCTCCTTCCTCTCCCCCGACCTGCTCATCCTCGACGACCTGGGCCTGCACCGTCTCAACGCACAACAGTCATCGGACCTCTACCAGCTCATCGTCGGCAAGCATCGGGCCTCCAGCTTCGTCATCACCTCCAACCGCGCCATCGAGGAGTGGCTCGGCCTCTTCAACGATCCCATCCTGGGCAACAGCGCCCTGGACCGTCTGGCCAACACCAGCTACCAGATCGTCATCGAGGGCACCAGCTACCGGGAGAGGCTCTCTCCTCACCGCGCCCTACTGGGCAAAGTGGCCAAAATCCTCGGCAAGAAGGGAGGTGATTGAACCGCCGATAGCATCCTGTCATAATCCGTATCATCGGCGTTCAGGGTGGCTCAATGTTCGTGGGTAACCTGGCTCAAAGATCTTGGGTAACGACAAGCCGGTCGCGGCAAAGCTGAAATAGGCGCAAAAGACCCTCTATAGGACGTAACCGGTGAACACTTCGTTGAAAGAGTGCGTTCAGGTCATCCGGCTCAAAATCCGCTCAACGGTGGGGGGCACGATAGGACGGGAAATCGGTGGTAGCGACGGAAGACGGGGCGCATAAGGCGATGGACGGGGGGTGCAGGACGCGGCGCGAACGGCGCTCTCTGTCCCTCGGAAGGGGTGCTGACGCGGTGCTGGCCGGGACCTCTGTACGGTGACAAGTCAACCGCGCGGCGGGGTACGCTGGCGGTGGCTCGGGGTCTTGAAGCCTGTCTCCCGTGGCCTCCTGACCGCCGGGGACGATGGCCCAGGTTGGCCCATTCATTTGGCGCCGACCGAAGTGGCGGGGGAGTACGCGAAAACGGGACCTGGGGGAGAAGCGGACATCCTACGCCACTTCAGCTATGCAAAGTGGCCGATTTCGGGGCGTGCCGGGCAACTCCAGTGAACACTTCGATGAAAGGCCGTGTTCCGGCGAGAAACAGGCCCTAGATGCAAAACTGGGCCACACTGCGGGGAGCGCCTCTGACCCTACCTCAGCACGAACCACCACAGGAGGTTGCTGCCGATCAGCAGCGCCAGCAGCACGAAGGCGACCAAACTGAAGACGTTGAGCATCCATTTCGTCGTCCTGTGGGCGGAGACCTCTTTCCGGTGCTCTATTTGAAGCTTCACGTACGGCCCTCTGGCGGTGGCCGCCGACTCCCTGGCCTCGTCCCGCTCACGCTCCAGCTCGGAGGCTCTGAGCTTCCACTCCGACACGCTCTGATCCAACTCCCGCACGGTCCGCTCAAGCTCTCTCTCCCTGGCGATGGACCGATGCAGCAGCTCCTCGTCGCTCAGGTACTCCGGACCGTGCATCCGCACGTAGACCCGACGACCCTCCCTGCGAACCTCGACCTCTCCTCGCCGGATCATCCGGTCAAGGGTAGAGAGGGATATCTCCAGTTCCTCCGCGGCCTCCGCCTTCGTCACCCACCTAACGGGTTCGTCCATCGGTTTTCACCTCTAATCGGCTGATACGTCACCCCTGGACAAGGGGTGATAAGAGTGCAATTCCGCTGCCCGTTATTTTAGCGCATAGTCTCATTTGTGTCCCTGACCGGTCAGGCGACACGTCAAACCCCATTTTGTAGCTGAATCAGAGGTGAGTCGGCCCCTGAAATCCCCCCGAATCCCCTCGAAATCAGGCCGGATATGCCAGTTTTGTACCCCCAGACCGCACGGAGGGCAGATAGCGACGTATCGTCGCTAATCTATTCCCCTACAGGATAGTCCCCCTATCGGACAGGGCGCATCGTGTGGTGCAGGGAATCCCACTGGTAGTTGCGCAGGGCTGACAGAGGCAGTCGGGGAGACTCAGGCTCCCACAACGGACGCCATGACGGGCCGAGTATTCCGTTGGTTGACAGGACGGACATGCAGGACACCAGGACCGGCACGGTCATCAGGGTCATGCCGGCGGCGGTGCGGGCGTAGGTTGTCTCGACCTCCTCGGTGTCAACGACGAACAGCGTGAAGGGGAACGGCGGCAGGTCGTCACCAGGCTCCTGAGAGTGGTAGTACATCGTGTAGGGTCTCAGGCGGGCACGGACTCCCCTGGGGTGGCGGGCGCGCAACTCGTACTCGAAGTAGAAGGGTATCCGAATGCCGTCTGTGGTCATCCGCCCGATTGCGTCGGGGGCGATGGCCGAAGCCCCCCAGTTGTAGGTGCGGTCGGAACGGGCCGTAGGTACGGACCACAGAAGCTTGCTGTCGGGGTCGGTGCGGGCCTCCGCTGCCAGCTTCGAGAGGAACCAGGTGATGCCGTCGGCGTGCCTCGTCTGCCTCGCCCACGTCTCGATGCGGTGTCCCACGTGACGGGTGCGTCCCTCTTTGTCCGTCGTCAACTCCGTGCTCCAGATGCCTCGCGTGGTGGGAAGCTCGGCGCGGTCCCTGTGCGTGACGTAGCGAATGCCCTCGGCGGACAGGGTGTAACGCCTGTCGCTACGCTTTCCTTGCTGTTCCACGAGGCCCCAGGTCTTCACCAGGCTGCGCATCATCTGGCTGAGTCTTCCCTCGGAGACGCTGAGCCAGACGGCAAGGTGCTCGCGGGGGATCATCGGGTGGTCGGTGACGAGGTCCAGCGTCCGCTTCTCGGCAGGGCTGAGGCCGAAGGCCGGGGCATCCTGCGCCATCCGCTCGGGGTTGGGTATGGACGCCCGTTTGCGGTCCGGCGACTGGGCGGCAGCCCCTCCGCCGGGGCTGGCCTGAGCGATGGTGCCCTCCAGCGTGTGATAGGTGAGTCCGGTCAGCCCCGATAGTTCGCACCAGAGGCGCAGGTCACGGCTCTCCAGCGTGTCCCGGGACTCCACGGCGACGTAGCAGTCATGCAGACCGTTGACGATGCAGAACCTCCCCGTCCTCCGCAGCTCCCATGCGCTGGGCACTAGGATCAGGACGGTTCCGGGGCGTCGCTCGTAGTCGTACTGCGCTATGGCCCTCAGCCGGTCGTAGAGAGAACGGCGCCGTAGCGCAAGACCCTGGCGCACGATGCCGAAGTCTCGGCCGTCGTGAAGGGTGATGGTGGCGTCGAAGCGCCCCCTGCGGTGAAACTCCACGCGGGAGCGTTGCCCGCCGATGCCGGGGGACATGGTGGCGGCCAGGCGGTAGACGGTGGCCACCGCGTCCATCCGGCGAATGAGCAGCGCAAGCCACTCCCTGGACATGGGGTAGGCCCGCACGAAGTCCGAGGGCGTGTCGAAGTCCAGGAAGTCGGCGGCCTCTCTGATGCCACTGGCCGTCAGGCAGTGTCTCCCGCTCGACGGCAGGTGCACGGTGCCGTGGGTGACTCTCCCCACGATGCCGTCATCCAGCAACTCGGATAGCCGGCGGTGGACGGTCGCGTGCGGCTCGCCCAGGATGAGCGCCAGCTCCGTCGAGTCGACGAAGGGCATCCGGCTGAGGGCTTCGAGTAGCTGTTGGTCGGTAAGGGCCATAGTACGAGCGTAACGATTCAGCACCCTGGTGGGTAACCGGCACATGGCAGTACAGATGATCACCACCGAGGACGGGTTGACGTTCCCAGTCACTATACCTAGACTTATAGCTAGTCATTAGCATAACGGAGGAGGTCGGACATGAGCAAGAAATGGCCTGTCCATGACGCCAAGATGCGGTTCAGCGAACTCCTGGATACTGCCCTTGCCGAGGGGCCACAGATCGTCACCAAACGTGGTGTCGAGACAGCCGTGCTCCTCCCCATCGCGCAGTGGCGCAGGATGGAGCGCATGAGCAAGCCCGATCTGAAGGAACTCCTTCTCGCATCCGAAGCACGCACCGACAGCCTCACTCCACCTCGTCAGCATCGCCGACGCCGCGCACCCTTGGCGATGGAGTGAGTGCCATGTACCTTCTCGACACCAACGTGGTCTCCGAGTTGCGCCGTCCCCGTCCACACGGCGGCGTCTTGGACTGGCTCGCAGACGTGCCGGCGGAGAATCTCTTCTTGTCCGCCGTCACGATTGGAGAGATTCAGGTAGGCATCGAAATCACCCGTGAACAGGATGACGCAAAGGCCGTGGAGTTGGAAGCGTGGCTGGACAAGGTCCTGGGCTCCTACGGCGTATTGCCGATGGACGCAGCCGCCTTTCGTGAATGGGCGCGGCTCATGCACCACAGGTCGGAAACCTTGAGCGAGGACGCCATGATTGCGGCAACGGCAACGGTCCACAGGCTCGTGGTGGTCACCCGCAACGTCAGTGATTTCGCGGAGTTCGGTGTGGGCTTGCTCAACCCCTTCGAAGTGGATAGGTAACTCAGAGTTGAGTGCTATGCAGAAGCAGGAGGACTTCCAGAACAGAGCCTTAGCCCACCTCCTCACCGGCTTGGGGGTTCCGTCGGACTTCGAGCGTCGCGCCGGGCGCAGGCGAATCGATGTGGTGGCGAATGTGGATGGGCTAAGGGTCGTGCTCGAAGCGGAGACCGGATTTCACCGCAAAGCACAGGCCATCAAGGACGCCGATGCCCGTCTGCGTCAGAAGCTGACGACGGTGGTGTTTGCCGTCTGTTATCCCGACGATGTGACCGAGGCGAACCTGCCGAGTGCAACGCTCACCTGGACTCTCCGGCTGACGCCGGGCGCACCTCCGGGTGAGTGGGCTACCGGCGATGTAACGCAGCTTGCGCAGGCGGTCCGGCAGGCTCCACGGTCCCTCAGTGGAGCGGACGCTGCTGCGCAACTGCTCTCCGAGGGCCTGGACTCGGTCGTCCAGAGGATGAGATCTCCTGTGCGCCGGGCATTGGCCTATGCACTTGACCTTCCTCCCACCAAGGCACAGGGTCGCGGCGACGGTGAGAGCTATTTCGTAGCTGCAAAGCGCGGCATGCTCGTTGTCGCAACTGCCATGCTGTTTCACCACCGGGTCCAGAACCATCTTCCTGCCAAACCACCGGAGGGCTTCGATGGGGCATGGCCGCCGGACAGCGCGGCGGCTTGCGCGGACCAGGAATCGCCCCTGAGCGCTTTTCATGAAGCTTGGCGCGGCATCCTGGCCGTGGACTACCGCCCCGTGTTCGAGACGGGCAGGACAGCACTTTCGGCACTATCGTCGGACCCTGACATGGGCCAGGCGGTAAGCGGTCTGGCGAGGACGGTCGCGAGAATCTCTGAACAGGTCGCCGGTCTGCGCCATGACTTGCTGGGCCGCATCTTCCACCGGGTGCTGGACACCGCCCGGTACGACGGCTCCTTCTACACATCCACCGCAGCAGCAGCACTCCTTTCCTCACTTGCCCTACGGGACACGGACGGGGACTGGTCGGACCCAAACTACGTTGCTTCCCTGCGCATCTGTGATCCCGCCTGCGGCACCGGAACCCTGCTCATGGCGGTCTCAGAACGGATTCGAGACCTGCGAATTGCCTCAGGGCGTGGCGACGCTGAGGATGAGGAAGCTCTTGGTCTGCTATTGGTCGAAGATGTCCTTTGGGGCTACGACGTCAACCTGACGGCTACCCACATGGCCGCCAGCACGCTTGGGATGCTTTCTCCCACTACCCAGTTCAGCCGCATGAACATCCACCGGGCGCTGTTGGGCGTGTTTGACGGTCAGCCCTATCTGGGCTCGCTGGATTTCCTTCACAGTCAGGCTCGTCTCGCCGCCTGGCCGTCCGTCACACAGCAGGTGGAGAGTGAAGTGGGCATGGTGGAACCTCCGCCGCCCATGGACCTGGTGATCATGAACCCGCCCTTCACCCGCGACAGCCTGCGCCATGACCAATTCACCCGTAAGGACGAACAGACCATCAAACGGCGGGAGAAGGAAATCATGGAAGGCCAACCCTACAGGGAAGCTGCCCGTCTCTCAGGTTCTGCTAATGCGTTTATGGTTCTAGGAGACAAGCTGCTGCGCAGCGATTCAGAAGCGACGACGTTTGCCACTATTCTGCCCACAGTCATGGCAACAAATCCGGCGGCGCGGCAGACACGCCAGTACCTCGCCCGGCGCTTCCACATTGACACCATCGTCTCCTCCCATGACCCGAGCCGCATCTTCTTCTCCGAGAACACCAGCATCGGGGAGATTCTCCTGGTCTGCCGCCGGTGGAAGCAGGACGCGCCTAAGCCACGGACGCGGGTGGTCAATCTGGCCCGGAATCCGGCGACTCCCTTGGCGGCCCTAGACACCGCCGCGAGGATTGAACGCACAGACGATGCTGGCAGCCAAGACTCCTACGACTTCACCGTCCAGCGGGTCGATTCCGAACGCATCGGCCGAGGCGACTGGTTCGCTGTCAACTTCCTCTCGCCGTTCTTGGTGGAAGGCTACCGAACGCTCAGCGAAGGGGAGTCCATCGGCGGGGTCCCCATCGTGCCACTGAGCAAACTAGCGGAGGCAGGGCAATTGCATCTAAATTAGTTTAGGCAGAGTATAAAATTGGGGTCAGTCTCAGTGAGGAGATTGGCCGATGGACAATAGTAGCCCTGCTTCGCTTACGGAGCATTTTAGCAGCCTCGATGACCCGCGTATAGACCGAACCAAACGCCACGAGTTGATCGACATTCTTACTATTGCGCTCTGCGGCGCCATAGCGGGAGCGGACAGTTGGGTAGACGTGGAAGCGTTCGGCAGGCGCAAGGAAGGATGGTTGCGCAGTATGCTGGAACTGCCCAACGGCATTCCCTCGCACGACACCTTCGGCAGGGTGTTCGCCAAGCTGGACGCTGAGCAGTTCGAGCGCTGTTTCACCGAGTGGGTGCTGGCAGTCAGTGAGGTTCTGCAAGGTGATGTGGTGGCCATAGACGGCAAGGCGGTGCGACGCTCGCACGATCGATACGTAGGGAAGGGCGCTATCCACATGGTCAGTGCTTGGGCCTGTGCGAGCGGCGTGACGCTCGGGCAGACCAGTGTGGACCGACGCTCCAACGAGATCACGGCGATACCCCGGTTGCTTGAGATGCTCGCGGTCGAGGGATGCATCGTGACGATAGATGCCATGGGCTGCCAGAGGGAGATTGCATCGAAGATACTGGAGGAGGAAGCCGACTACGTGCTGGCGGTCAAGAGAAACCAGGTACTCCTGCACGAGGGAGTGGTCGATGTCTTCGACCTCATCCGCAACTCCTGCTTCGACGACATAGACCACGACTACCACGAGACGGTGGATGCTGGTCATGGACGAGTCGAGACGCGCCGCTGCTGGACGGTGTCTGACCTCGGCAACGTCAGATACGTCGATGAGTACAGGCGATGGCCGGGGCTGACTACGCTGGCGATGGTGGAAGGTGAGCGACGCATAGGAGACAAGACGACGATGGAGTCGCGCTACTACATATCGAGCCTGCCCAACGATGCGAGTGCCTTACTCAGCGCGGTGCGCAGTCACTGGAGTATAGAAAACCAGTTGCACTGGTCGCTGGACGTGACGTTCAATGAGGACGGGAGCCGGGTGCGTAGCGGGAACGGGGCCGAGAACTTCTCCGTGCTGCGCCGCATGGCTCTGAATCTGCTCAAGGCCGAAAAGTCCACAAAGCGCAGCCTCGCAGGTAAGCGAAAAGACGCCGCCTGGGACAATGACTACCTACTCAAGGTCCTTGCTCAATAAGATGCGATTGCCCTGCTAGCGGAGGTAGGCCCTGCCGGACAACGAATACGTGACGCTTACACTTATCAGTCCATGCCAACTGCCCAAGGCCGTCGTGCGCTCTGGCATCACAAGACGGGCGTAACGCAGTCCATGCGCACAGAAACCGACGTGTACATTGAGCCGAAAGCTCCACGCCGCCATCTAGCCGATAGCTACTGGGAACAGCGGAGCGACCTGCTGCTCGCACATAGGCTTAGGCTGAACCTCGCGCGGGTGGCCGCGGTGATGCTCCCGGAACGGGCGGTGGGGTCTATCTGGACGCCATGCAGACCCAAAGATCCTGACATCGCCAAGGCACTGTGCATGTGGCTCAACTCCACGCTTGGCATCCTGGCCTTGCTCGGAGAACGCGACAATCGCGTGCCGTCGTATCCGTCCTTCTCCCTGGACACCTTGCGGTCTTTGCCCGTGCCTGACTTCTCCGACCTGGGGAAGGCTGAGGCAGAGTTGCTAAACAGCCGATTCGACGAGGAGAGCGAGAAAGTGCTTCTGCCATTCCCGCATGTGCACGAGGACCCGGTGCGTCAACGAATCGATAATGCGGTAGGAGAGGCTCTGAGTGTTGACCGGGAATGGGTTGCCGCCGTTCGCCGGGAGCTGGCTAGAGAACCGTCGATCACGAATGTGCAGAGCGGATGAAGCAAACAGTTGGGAGCTGTTGGGCATGGCTCACCCTACACAACCTCGTGCACTCATCGGCTCTATCGGACTCATCCTCTCCGTACAGTGATGAACAAGACGTAAAGCCTCTTCCTACCGTCTGTGCTCATGCGGAGGGAGTTCCATGCCACGTCTATTACCGAGTAGAAGCGCCTCGTAGACTATTTCATCGAGATTCGGGTTGAAGCCTGAGGGACCAACCCCAAGAAGCTCCTCTAGCTCAGTGACTCGATTCTGCAACTCGTTGACTATCCCTTCAAGCCGCGCCATTCTGTCTTCGGCCGTCATTGCTGTTTCTCCTTACTTGGTGTCTCCATTTGACTAACACTTGTAGGGTCAAGTCTGTCAATACCCTCCAATTGGTCAAAGTCGGTGTCAGCCGAAATGATGCGGTCGGCTCCCACCCGTTGCATCACCGCGGCGTGCACCAGGTCGCGGGCACTGACAGTAGGATGACGATCCGCTAGCTTAGATGCATCAAGTATGTCTTCCGAATGGACAGGTTCGATCCGGCCCTGCATGGCCTCGGCGAAGGCCCTAAGAACCTCCCGGCCCAACTCCCAGCGACTTAAGGCCAAGTAGCGGTGCAGCAGTTCCTGGAGGACCTCAGAGTCGGTTACGAAGGGCCTCGGGTCCTCGGCCACCGTGCGGAGAATCTGGGCGCATGGCTCCTTGAGGGGATGGTCCCCGCCAGCTGCGTAGATGGGGACGTTAGCGTCAAGGAAGACCGCCGGGCTCATGGGCGACCTCCAACTCGCGTGAGAGAGTTGCCGGGTCCGGCGGGACTTCTACATTCAATGCAATCAGCCGTTCAATGGCCCCCTTGCGGCGCATGCGCATAATATCTTCGTAGGCCCCGTCAATGAGACTTCGCACAACGTCGGAGATGGCCGCTCCCTTCTCTTCGGCCAACTCCTCAAGCCGCCGTCGATGTTCAACGTCCAGCCGGACGTCCAAACGATTCGTCATACTGACCCTCTGTGCGGTGTTATGCGTACGGAAGACATTATCCGTCACACCGGGGCTGAAGTCAATCACGGCGGGCTCTTGTCCCGTTTACGTGAGCAAGTGTCAGCAGCTAGCGGCTACCCGGGCTCCATGAGGTCAGCATCGGTTCGCTCGAAAGGCAATGGCATGATCATTGAGCCCGGTGAATCCCGCATTTCTGTCGTCTTCTCATGAATGTGGATCATCTGGGCCAGATACATGATCGCGCCTCGTACGATTCGGAGCGAGTCAAGCGACTCTTTGGTTAGTTCATGCCAACTAAGTCGTTCGATCCAATCGGACGACTCAGGGGCCTTCTCGTTATGAACAGAGAAAAAGCGATGCGTGGCAGCATGGCGATGCTCGAAGAGTAATCCCAAGAGCGAGTTTTCTTCCACCTCATCGCTAATGTCAAACAGTGACGCCAATCCTCTGTTGTGCTCCGTTTGCTTCAGTGCCTCCGAGAGTGATGCCGCGAGCTCCTTCTTCGATCTATTGGTATAAGGAAGGGTGCGAAAATCAACATTGCGGGCCTTGCGTCCAGTACGAAAGTAGAGGTGTACGAACGCTGCAACCGTATCTAAAGTGTCGATGGCAACCTTAAGTGCTTGCACGCCAATACCTGGTTTCACGCCCCAGTCAGCGTAGCTAGATGTATCCCAGAACGACGTCCGTCTCGTGATCGGTTCGGCTTGTCCCCGAATCGAACTGTCCTCAGCTGTGGCGAGCCAAACAAGATACCGAGCGGCGACATAGTCTTGTTTTATGGCATTGAAGCCATCAACGATTTCATTCGCGCGGTTCAGCACCGAATCTTCAGCAAGACTCAAGCTGAAGTTTCCGAAGGTGAGGGTATCGAGGGTTTCAGTCTCGGCCCTGATGCAATCCGGCGAAATGTGTAGGAAGAGTTGATTGCGTAGGCACCAGTCGAGATGCGAGTCTCCAAGCTGAGGGGAAGCATCAGTGGAGTTGTGATGTAAGTCCTCCTGGACTGATAATCCAGCACGTCGTCGCTTGAAAGTCTCGAGCGCTGATTGCCCACCGCAGCGCAATACTCGATCTTGATCGCTGATGGCGACATCCAGGTCAGAGGCAGCTTGTAGCAGCACGTGGGATTCATGGCCTCCCATGAGTGGTGCGACATTGAGAAGTGTAATTCCCCGGTTGCCCGATGCCATCCCAAACGATGAATCCAGATTGAGCGCCTGGTCGTAGCAGTCGAGAGCGTCGAGATACCGTCCAATGTTATCAAAGGAGTTGCCGCAATCAGTAAGGGCCTTAAGGCGCAACTCGGTGTCCGCATCTTTGCATTGCGCCACTAGACTGAATAATCTGCGAGCCTTGCGGAGGTGGCTGCGCTTGTCTAGCCAAGCATCACCCAGACCTGATTGCTCGACAGCAAGTTGCCAGAGATGCAGATGAGCGCTGGCTAGGTTATATGAGATCGTCACTGAGCTATGAGGTTCCATTTCACCCCATATTCGGACTCCTTCTTGCACTAAAGCAGGGTCCTTGAGCGTAATGCCCGCGTCAGTGTAAACGCATGCGCGCAAGTGTCTGACATTTGGCTCTTGACCTTGACCCGGTACCAGAGCTTCGGCAAGAGCTACTGCCGTTCTCTCAGAGCCCCTCTTGCTCAGAAGGTGACTAAGCCCGCGCTGAGTTCGCTCGTATGATTCGATGCTGTCGATGAGCACTTGTTCCATGAAACTAAGCTACTAGATTTTTCAACTGGCTCTGAGAGACAGGTCGGCAATGACTCCGAAGTGGTCTGAAAGTTCCCGCCCGTCGTGGAGGTTGCTGATTACGTCCAGCGATTCAACTGCCAAGTCCTCACTCAGAGCGATGTGGTCTATGCTCTTGCGTCCATTGAGGGCAAGTGCCGAGGTAACGATTGTCATGTTTGATGGGAAGGCCCTCTGAAGTTCCAATTGAAGTTCAGGGCGTGCGCGGCTGCCAGGCCCGACAATCTGATTAAAGTCCCCGATCACTATCAGCCGATTCGCAGGACCACATGCGAGAACCTTGGTCAGGTCAACCAGAAACTGCTCATGGTCTTCCCATCGCATCTTCCGTTCCAACTTCCGTCTGGCCTCCGTCCGCGACCCGAACCATGGGATACAGATTCCAATGACTGTGACCGGACCCAGAGATGTCTTCGTGACGCCGGACACGAAGCGTCCGGGAGGCATTGAATTGATTCCTACGTAATCAACCCGATCCCAAGGCTCCCTCGACCAGAGTATAACCTTTCGGCGGTCCTCCTTGATCGTGTATCCGTAGTCTGGCTGAGAGCAGATGGTGTGCCCATCTTGAGGCAGCAGCCGGACATGCGTCTCAGTGAGACAGATGACTTCCGGGCCACGTCGGCTAATACGCCTCAAGATTTCCGGAGTTCGTCGTGAGCTGGGTGTGGCCCACTCGACGTTCCATGTGAGCACTCTCAGTGACATGGCCTAGTGCCTCTTAGCCTACCCTTTGGATTGCCGAGTCATTTCATTGGAACTCGTTCGCACTACAATTGGGTACAGGTCAGCAGACTTGCCACTTAGGGCACGCTATAGTGCCAACCTGAGCCTCAAGCTAAAGGTTCTTGATTTTATCAAGTCTGGTGGGCCGGGGCATACCGTACTGCGAACTTTCCGATGGGAGGTCAGGCTGTGACGAGTGTGTCTAGACACTCATTTTGCCCGGCCTCAGTTGACGATAGGCAGAACTATCTTTGAGTTGTAGATGGGACTATGAATTGCTCACTGCCATGGGCAATAGCTCTGGCGACCACAGACACAGCCACTCATCAAGCTCCACCGTCGTAATCCGTGGCGCTGTAGATAGGTTCACCCTATAGCGGGTCTCCGTGACGCCTGGGGGCTCCGGCACCAGAAAATGGGGGACGGCCCACGAACGGAACCACGCAAGACTTCCCCCCGCTTCAGCGGCGGCCATTACCGGACCGAGTTCTGTTGCGGACTCCATGCCGGCCCGACGTACTGCTTTCTCCAGCTTCAGATAATTCGGCGTTCCGAGTAGAGCACTCCTACATGCTTCAATGAGTTGCCTCAAGCTAAGGCCAGAGTCGTCCTCAGTCGCGAGTATGGATGCGACAACGATCTCTTCGCCTTCGGTGGCATATATCTGCCTATGGGAGAAATGATGCGTGCGCTCTGGTCGTGTCGTGACCTTCACTTCGACGCGATTGCGCCCGCAAGAAAAGTCGAAGCGTCGCGTGACTTCGCTATGCCAGAAGGGTGCCCAGAACAGAAATCCTCGCACATGGCTCATCATGAATAACTCACCCCACAGGCCGCGTCGCTCTGCCTGGAGGTCTTTGGCTGGCGTAACTGCGAATAGTCGGACAATAGATCGAAAGAACGACGTCAAAGACTGTCGGGGCGACCCGCCAGCCTCCTGGCGCGTTAGGAAGGCTTCTGCAAGTAGTAGAAAGGTCTCCACATCTGGCGCCGCAGAAGTCTCACAGCGCAGAGCGTGCAGCAACTCAATGCTGCGGGAGTCATCAATACCCGCCAAGCTGTAGCTTTGCCCAATATGAAGCGAGACTTTGTCTGTGCGTAGCGGAGGCTCGACATCACCTGATTCAGCCGACATAAAGAGAACTGGGTGCCCCGATGTATCGACCCCAAGGAGGGCATCCTGATGTCCTGGTACTGTAGCTACAGTAAAGGCATGGCCGGACGGCCTGTCCTTCAACTCCGAAAAAAGCGCGGTGAGGCTCATGGACCGTCATCCCGGACAACATATCGGAGGTCAAAATGCGGATCGTCACTCAGTACAAAGAGGGCTAGAGCGGTGGTCTCGACGGGGTGATCTGATCCATCCCCAAGAACTCTAATCATGTGTGTCTGAAGTTGTACCCGCCCCTCGTGAATATTCTCGTCCCCTGGGTAGTAGGCTGGATCAGATGGGTCCCGACCTGGCGTACGACCCTGCATGGGATTGATTCTCCCCTGTCGCTTTGTCCGAATTCGGGTCTGACCGCTCGACATGAACACAACGTCGAGAGAAGGAAGCACCCCAGCTAGAAGCAGGCGTGCCAAGTACTCACTCGTATAGGATGAGTCCCAGTCGGTCCCGTCTGCTTCGATGTTGGCTAGCAGTTGTGATATGGCCTCCTCAGTCGGACAGTCATTGACGACAAGGTGCTCAACGTTTCCAAACCGCTTGACGGTAGCCCCCTCGCGCTGGGCAAAGAACGCCCTAACACTCCGAAGGTTACGCTCGGCAACTGTCTGATCTTCTACTGGGCGGTTCTGTATATCCCAGCCGCCGCTTCTGAACCGACGATAGCTCGCTACGTTCGATCTGGTCGGCTTGAGACCCATGTTCATATCCAGCGAAAGCATACGAGGCCACTCACGGATAGACAATCGCTGTCGTTGGTTACGGCGGAGAGCTTCCCAAAAGTCGTCCTCATGTCTCAGGAGCTCGGTGTAGTCGTCTCGAAGCTGCGCCGTTACGAATATACGGCATACATCAAGATAGTCTCTCTTGTAACCAAACCACCGCGCACGCTGCTCCATGGTGTCGGCGTTCGTCTCGTTCCTTGCACGGCGAGTTATGTAGGTCACCGCCAGACCCTCGATTGTTACTCCTCGTCCAAGCATGTTGCCACCGACGAGGATATTGTTCTTTAGCCTGAACGGTGTCCCGATTGGGTCTCGGCCTAACGGCAAGCTGTTGACCATCCACACCTCGACGAGCCAGATCTCATCACGCAATTGCTGACGGACCTCTTCCCAAGTTGGGGGATGATGCACTGTGGAGCACAAGTCATCGTAGGCCGCCCGCATTAGTGCCATCAACTCATGCGTGGCAGGATCATCATCCAGCAGGCCAAGGCTTTCGCGCCAAAGCTCAACCAGATTTCGGATTGCTATCTGAAGTCTCTCATGGTCGGCACGGAGGTTGCTGTTGTGGATAAGCATCGAGTGCCATGCATTGGACTGGCGCAAGTGTCGGATAGCACCCCCGACAAGGAAGGTTGCGATGGCCTCCCTAAGGCCACTTGGTATTCCCCAGACCCGTTCCTCCTCGGACTCCGCCAAAGGCACGGCTCTCACATATCGATCGCGATCTGAGCCGAAGAAGGTCGCCCCGCCACAGTATCCCTGTCCCGGCTCGACTAGGACGCCGAAGTCAGGCGATAGACCATCAATTCCCGATATGAGAAGGTTCGCCTGGGGAGTTGCGGTGTATGCCACATAGGCATGGACTCGGAGCGCATGCCTTAGCCGAAGGATGCTTTCATAAATCGCAGACCGTCTCCCGCGGCGGAACTGGGTGTTGAGGGATGCTTCGTCTCCTTCGTCATCAATGACGAGTGTTGGAAAACCTCTGACTTCTGGGGTAGCCAGGACACGCCGGGCGTCTTCGAGCCGCTTGCGGTTCTTCAGCACTACAATTAGGGCATGACCACCGCTGTGGAGCACGCTTCTAATGACCTCAGCATCTTGAGGAACTGGATTCCTGAATGGGGTTAGGTTCGGTCGGTTAACTTCCAGGTCGTTGTACAGCCGTGTGAAGTTCTGCTCCAGCAGCGGGTTCTTCGTGCCGGCTAGCACCACTGTCACTCTGTAGCCATTGTCTATGCCTAGGGCGATAAGCGAAGTGTAGGAGAGGGTCTTACCGCTCTGGACCTTGCCGAGGGCAAGTCCAGTGACTCTCCGGTCGTTATCGGTTGGAATCGGACATCGCCCCAGAATCGACGCGGCTGTCTGTACAATGTCATCCCACTCATCGTCACTCACACGCTCTTGGTATCGGCTCCTGAGGCGTCGTATCTCCTCACCATCGATGGACGGCCCCCACAATTCCAACGCAGACGACAGAGGATCAATACCGAAAGGCTGACTAGACTCGACCATACTCGACCTCGATCTCTCCAGCCCGCCTCAGCACCTTGTTCATATACATGCGGAAGTCACTCGGACTCACGAGGCCATTAGAAGAGATTTGAAGGGCCATCCGCTCGGCCAGCGCCAGGGATAACACGAACTTCTGAAGTAAGGCAAGAGAATCTCTGTTGTCTAGATAGGGTGCGAGAAAGGGATGGGCAGTGTTGAGAAAGACGTCTATCTCGTTCTCGCGGGGAACACTCACCTGCATCCAATGGGCGTCACTGAGTTGGTCTTGCCAGTGGAGTCTAAAGAGCCAGACCTCTGCCCCGACCTCAAGGCGATATGATACGGGACCGCTGCTAGCAGCCCGTATCATATCGGTGTCGGTCCGATCCGCCTCCTCGGTCTTTGGTGGGTCAGGCAGCCTGATCTCTTCATGCACAGTGTAGCCGAACCTCTGGTCAGAGAAGACCCTTCTGAGCGGCTCGGATATGACCTCCATGACGGGTTGCGTGATAGGCTTGCCCCGCTCTCTATAGCCCTCAGCCTTGTCCATGTAGTCTTGGCATACCCGCTTTAGCTGCTCAATGAAGTCATCCTCTAAGCCGCCGGACCAGTCAAAGGCGTCCTTGGCTTGGGTGACTGGCCAAGCATCCATCGTGATCTCACCAACGAGGCGCTGAGAGCGAAATGTATTGCCTTGGCCGAATATCGCGGCCGGTTTGTAGCCTTCTCCCGGCCCGCCCACGATGACCCGACCACGCCTGAGTAGGGCAAACCCGGCATCTCGCTGGCTCCCCGGCGTCCTCACTCCGACCCACCCTGTGGCGTAGAGTGTACTCCCTTCAGAGTCCCACGGCACATTGATGGTGAAGTTCTTCCTCCACACGTTGTTGACGCCGTTGCCCAAGTCCTCGTCAAGGAAACTAGGCTCATCGTATGAGATGGGCTCGCCATTCCACAGGATCTCGATCTCTCCCGAACGGAGGTCCTCTCGGTACATGCTGCCAAGCTGGTCTTTCACGCGGCCCTGCGTTCTTCCCCGAATTGGCTTATAGAGTCCCTCTATCGTGATAGACGTGTAGTGAGCGTTAGGCTTGGCGGCACCCACCTCGACTGCAATACTCTCCAGATTACTGTCTACAAGCTCCGGTACATGTACACGAGCCGTGTACTCGTTTTCGGAGCCAAGTTTGGTAGTCCGGATCGTCCACGTCGTACCGAACCAGCAGGCCGCCGTCTTTAGACCCATTCCGTACTCACAGCGCCCTGTAGGGTCTGGAGGTGGTCTGTCAAGTACAACAGCTCTGGTGAGTTCCTCCATCTCCATGCCATGCGCATTGTCCACGATGGTGAGCGCGTTTCTCTCGCTGTCATAGGCCACCTCGACACGCAAGTTGCCGGGGCCTCCATCGAGTTTGTATGTCCCAATCAGTTCGGCTCTATGGTCGTAGTAGCTCTGAGTGGAGTTGTCTACAAACTCAGCGATGGCGTACCACGGCTTGTAGCTCAGTCGCCTGTAGGTCGCGTAGACACTAACAGCTGGCCGAATATCTATCGTTATCTGACTCTCAGAAGCCACTATCCGACCTCCTCTAGATCGCACCTACAGCTACAGCACCTCGCACGCTGTCCTCTCCGACGCGCAGGAGTCTCTTGGCAATCTCGTATACAACATCCACGTGCACCGCGTTCCCAAGTGCCTTGAATATCTCCGTCCTAGACTCCGGAACACAGAAATCGTCCTGAAAGCCCTGTAGCCTGAGCCCCTCAACTCTGGATAAGTGTCGTCGCTCAGGGCCGAGGATGGGAATCTGTGTGCTTGTCATGGCGACTAGCGACGGGCTGTTTTCGTACCTCTTGACACGTAGCCCGGAGGGCCTGAACTGCAAGATGTGCTGCCAGAGGTCCCTGTCTTCACCTTGGCAGTTCCACTCGAGCTTTCGCAGAGACGGAGGGAACTCGCGAAGGCTATTGAGCCACTCTTGCGAAAGGTCATCGCGAATCAATGAGAACCAATCACGGTTTGACCTGATGAACCGCACTTTCCAATCTGGAAACGCTGTGACCTCTCTCCGTGCGTAGCTCGGCAGAGTATTGAAGGCTTTCCTAGCTGAAGCCTTCCCATTCAGTTGAGCCCAGGGTGTAGTCTCCTCATAGGGATAGACCGCATCAACCTCGTCTCCCCATATAGGAAACGAGGGCATGTCAACCTTCTCTTCTGATAATGCATCAAGGAAGGTGTTCCAGTGATCTATGCAGCGGCGGTGCTGGTCTGCGATCAGTGTTTCGTTATATTCGGACTCGGACATCTCGTCTCTATGTTGAACGATATCGGATATTGAGGTCAGCGCATCTCGGTTTCTTGGAGGGAAGACCTCCTTTGGAAGGCCCTCAAGGGAGGCGACTGCAAAGAAGCGCTCTCGGTGATGAGGAAAGCCAAGATGGTGTGGGGAAAGTAGTCCTTGACCCCCACTGGCCATGTGCTCTGTTCCCCTGACCTCATAGCCAAGACCCTCCAAGCTGGTCTTGACAATGCGCCATGTTCGCCCGTCGTCATGGCGCTCAAAATTACCAACATTCTCTAGGATCACATACGTAGGGTTCTGGGTTCGGAGTATCTCTAGAATCTCATGGAATAGCGTCCCAGAAGTCTTGTCCTTCAGTCCGGCTTGAGTACCTGATTTGGAAAACGGTTGACAAGGAAACCCGGCGCACAGGATGTCATGAGTTGGCACATGGCTCTTGAAGCGTCGAATGTCTCCTTGGATGGCAGGGCCTACGGAGAAGTTGCGGTTGTATACCTCCTGAAGCTGACTGTCTATCTCAGAGGCAAAGACGCACTCATGTCCGAGTCGCTCAAGCGCGATACGGAATCCTCCAAGACCCGCAAATAGGTCGACGAATCTCATTTGTGTCTGCGCCCTACCGAAGGACTAGGCAGAAGGACGGCAACTCCCATTCGGCTACTCTGGGACAACGAACTCTCCAATCCAATGTACGCGCCCGTCGGCGTCCTCGACGGATTGACGGAACCTCTCGTCGGCGGTCCACAAGTCGCAGCCAAGACTCTCCGCGAGCGCCAGGTAGTGAGCGTCGTAGGCGGCGGCCTGACCATATCTGCTTGCCATCTCCAACGCCCTTCCGTGGAGATTCCACGGCTGATGCAACTCGACCTGGGAGGTGAGCAGGTTTCCGATTAGGTCAACCGCCCCCTCGACGCTCAACTCGCCCCGGTTCACCCGCTTGTGAAGGGCGTTCGCCACCTCGAAGGGCAGCAGGTGGGGAGCGGCCGGTCTAATCTCCTCGTGTTGCCAGGCCCGAAGCATCGCCAGAGCCTTGTCGGTGTGCTCTTCTCGTACCAGCCACTTGAAGGCAAGGCTGGCGTCCACGACCACGAATGTGCTCACCCTAGTCCCTCCATCCGGGCATCCCTGGCCTCCCGCGCTTCCCGAATGAAGTCGGCTCCGTTGCCGGGGAGCACCCTGTCCCCGAAGTACTTCTTCTGGAGTTCCTCGAACCGCTCGGCGTCAGACCAACCGGACACAGGACCGGCGATGCCCAGCGCCTCGTCCTGCGCCAGTTCCCTGTCTATAGCGGTAAAGCAGTACTGGCGCATGGTCACTCCCTTCAGGGCGGCAACCACCTTCAGTCTGCGCTGGAACGTTGCCTCCAAGTCCAGCGTGAGCCTCTTCTTCTTGACTTCCATGATGTTCCCCCTTCAAGAGAGTTGCACTATCGGCATTATATGACATACACAGAAATGGCTTCAATGCTCCGGCATCGCCTCCATCTTCGACGATAGGGCCTCTCATCCATCGTCTGTCTCACCTCTTGGCCCAAGATGTACCGCTGATGTACCGGCGTCCCTACCTTCCCTGTGTACAACATGTACAGCTTCAGCTAGGGTGCATGAACCACCCCGTCGCAACCGGCCCCTGACAAAAAGTGTTCGCCGCTGTCGTCCTTAACCTGTTGGATTCGCTCCGCGTCAGCTTTGAAAACCGCCCAGATGTACAACATGTACACGGGTTCGTTTCCCTGTACTGCCCCCTGACATCACCTCTGCCAATCTCACGCTCATGCGCTGACGCATCAGCGGGCTGCCGCCCGTTACACCGATGTACTCCCCTCCGAGTGATACCGCTCGCTCTTTCAGGCCCGCAGACTGGCTTAAAGCACGCCGGAAGTCCGGTGTCAGCGGCGGCGAGGCCAGTCTGCAATCCCGCCGGAGACCGACACGGAGGAGCGGGATGAGAGGGGCCGATAGAAGGAAGCCATCAAAGAGGGTCGCCACGTCCTCGAATGGATCGACGGCGGCGCACACCGTAAAGCGGCGAGAGACGCTGCGCATCCTGACCCGCATGTCCATTCGCCCTTCCTGCGGCGGGAGGTGTCCTAGGCTTCGCAAGCCCTCGGGAGGCGGTGCATGTTCGCACCTGCATACGGACAGGTGCATTTCCGCACCTGCCCGTGGGAGGTTCCGAATCGCATGTCCATTGTTCACACTCTCTTGCAGGCGCTGCGATCCAACGGTTCGCGGCAAATCGCAGGGAGGTAAACGAGTTGGCGCTGACATCGAAGCTCCAGCCGCCTGGGCGGCTCATCCCGCCGGGAACCGCACCCGGTCCCGTCCGGCGTCCATCCCAGCGTAATGCACCCCCGCCTCAAGCTCATTTTTGGGCAGCTTTTGTCATCGGACCGTCGATTTTCTCCGGTGTAGACACCCCCGCCTCAAGCCCTCCTTTGTCATCGGAGACCGAACTGGGGCCTTTCAACAGATTGCTTGCCGGTTACAGCCCATAGGGGCCGATTTACCCCTGATTCAGCTACGACATCACGACTTCGACCACTTCGTCACCAAACTCCATTTCCTGTACACCCCAACACTGCAAGAAACGGCTCCCCGATTGGAGACCCTCCGTGGCGCCACCATGCGTGAGGTCTTCTTCGGCGTCCCGGTCGTTCACACTCTCTGGCAAGGGCGACGCAAACCGCAGGAGGTGAACATCTTGGCGCTGAGTTCGACAGGGAGAGCGACAACCCCAGTGACGCCGCGGCCTCCCCAGCCTCAGCCCGAGGCTCATTGCGGCTCACCAGCACTGGCTACATCGGCGTAATGGCTTCCAGGGGACTACACCGATGTAGTCCCTTCCAGGGGATAACGCTCGCCATTCCGGTCGCCCACACTGACGTAAAGACCGGGCGGTAGCCCGCCAGCCGGTCCGTCTGTGCCCGGCGGCCACCCAGGACACCTGTAGACGAGAGGCCAGCGGCCCGACGAACCGCCGCTGCGACTGTGACCCATGAGAGACAGCAATAGGGAAGATACAAGGAACGGGCAAAGGAAGAGGAGCGGAGGAGACGCTCCCGATCCCTCCATCGACAGGCCGATGAAGCCCTACACCGCCGAGCAGCGAGCTCAGCTCCAGCGCGGGCTGCGCATCCTGGCCCGGATGATCGTCCGCGCCCATCTGCGGGGTGAGATACCCAAGGCAGCGTCGACGTCCACGAAGCCGCCGTCAGAGAAGGGGTCCCGCGGATGAACCGCCATCAAGCAAGCCCCGCATCCTCAATGCCGCGTCACCCTGGCGGCGGCTCAGGGCATCGTGATCACGGCCCCACCGCTACCACAAATCCCGCTCCATAACAACGGCTTGCAAGGCATTACATGCGAGCAGTTTCCCGTTCAAGATGGGATGTTGGGACATGAGGAAGTTGAGGCGTCGGATTGGTAGCCACAGATACACGAACACAAGCATCGAACGGCGCGGCGCAGGCCGGAGCGGACCTCGACGAGGCGGTCCGGGACTACGTGCGCACCTACGCCGTGCTGCATGGCAGGCCCAAGGCGGCCGAGACCCTCGGCGTGTCCCGTCACACCCTGTGGCGCTTCCTCGACCGGGGCCACACGGGACGGGCCATACCCCGGGCGGTGCTGGAGCGCGTGGGCAAGAGCGCAGAGGCGTTGGAGGACGCCGAAGAGCGGCTGATACTCCAGGCGCAGGCCAGGCGGCTGAAGGACGACGGCGGTCCGGTCGCCGAGCGGCGCACGCGTCCTCTGTCCGAGGCCCTGGAGGACGCCCTCCGGCTGCTGTGCGCAGCGCCACTGGCCACCGTGGACGAGTTGGCCCGCTTCGGGCGCGTTCCCGCCTCCACGTTGCGTGACCGGCTGAGCAACCTCGCCAAGCGGGGCCTGGTGGGTTCCGTCCCGCACCACCTGAGCGTTCTCGGCTCCCGCCCGCAGCGCCGCTACTTCCCCACGAAGCAGGGGATCCTCACCGGAGGGCGGATCGAGCACGGCACGGATCACTTCCTCAGCGAGTACCCGGTGTCCAAGCAGTGGTTCCGGCTGCTGGCCGAGCGCATGGACGCCGTGGCCGTCCTTTACCGCGTCGCCGCCATGATCGCCGACGCAGATCAGCATGAGAAGCTCGTGCGGGTAGACCACTACCGCAGCGGCCCCTACGACATGCTGGTGACGCTATCAGGTGGCCGCTCCATCGGCATCATCCGCCAGGGTCAGACCCTGCCCACCTCCAAACTCCGCTACCGCCTGAGGAGCATGGAGCGCCTCCCCAGTCGTCAGAGGCCCTTCGTCACCCTGGTCCTGACCCATGCCGACCAGGCCACCCGCAGGGCGATACGCTCACTGGGAGACCCGTCGGAGCACCGCAGGACCTTCGCAGCGACGGAGGGGGAGCTTCTGGCCCTTGCCCACACCGGCACCGTCTGGCAACAGTGCGGAGACGGACGGGACAATGACCCGCCCGTGCCTATCGACCCCGGCGCGTCCCTGAGAAGCATCCTGGCGTGGATGGATCGGCTGCTGGACTCGTCCCATTCGTCCTTCCGCGACAACCCGAGGCCCGATCTCGAAGACCTCTACTCCTCCCGTGTGAAGGCCGTCATGCCGGAGCCTGGCGAGCAACTCACGTCATCTCTCTCGGCGCAACTCACCCGCGCCGGGAAGGACGCCCTGGACCTGCTGTCGGCATGGCCCCTGTGCACCCGTGAGCAGCTTGCGGGACTCATGGGCGGCGTCACCCTGCGCCGGGTCAACCAGGTGCTCCGCGCCCTCCGTGACCACGGCCTCGTGCGGGAGGACGGCTCCCTGCTCGTTCTCACCGACGAGGGGCTGACACACCTGGCCCGACGGGACCGGGCCGCCGTCGGCCTCACCCTCGACCGCTGGAGCCCAGAACTCACCCTCAGGAAGCCCTCCGTCTACGTCGGGACAGCCCTGCGCGCCCTGGCCGCCCAGCTGCGCCACCACGCCGGCGTCGTCGGCTTCGCTTCAGCCCTCTCCGCCGAGGTCGCCAACTCCCCGGACCACGACCTGTTCGACCTGCTTCCCACCCACCGCTCCAGCATCGGATACCGCCACGACCAGACCACCTACGCCATCCACTCCGACGCCTCCTTCACCCTGGAGTACAAGGGCGATTGGCGTCCCTACCTGCTGGAGTTCGAGCGGAGGGCCACCACGCCGAAACGCATCCCCAAACGCCTGAGGTCCTACCGGCGCTACTTCCGGAGCGGCTGGGCAAAGCGGGATCACGAGGGACACCTGCCCCACGTGCTCTTCGTCTTCGAGTCCCCCGACAGCGAGACCGCCTTCCTCGACATCGCCGACACAGAGGACGACGCGCCCATCGTCACATCGAACACTGTGGACCTTGCCGAGCATGGCGTCCTGGGCGATGCATGGATACTGCCCCCGCCGTATTCCCTCCACAGAAGGCCCCTGGCCCTGACGTATCAGCCTGCGCAATGACCGCCTTTTCCGTTCCGAACCCTTCCAATAGGGGCTGTCCCAGCAGCCTTGCTGGGACAACTTGCCCACGTGACCGGTCGCGCATCTCCGCTACCGCCCTCAGAAGTACAATCCGTTGCAGAACCGACCGGTCAGGCCGTCTTCCCCGCTGCATCACACCCCCCGTCACCGTCATCCCTCAGCTACGATTCCTGCCTACAGCCGCCCGGCCACTGCGTCCCACACACGGACGCCGAAGACTGCGCAACATGCTGCGACTTGTCCCACCGAGCCGTTCCCAGGACTTCCTATAGGGGACAAAAGGCCATTCCCACTACTTACCGTGTCAGCCTCCAACAGCTCCCGAAAGTACAATTCGTTGCAGAACCGGCGGGATCGCCGACAACCTCATGCTCGTCCTTTTCGATGTTCTGGACGGGGTGACCGGTCACCAATCACATTGTCGCAGTCCCAGAGGGCATCGGCATCGCTTGCTGCGACGTGGCTCCCATGTGGCTGTCTTGCTGACTTGCATTTCTGCAACTCCGCCGGAATCCGTGGAACACGCCCCGACCAAACATTGCTTGCTCACTTGCCAACCACCCCTCCCTTTCGCTCGATTTCAGCTTGGAAGTGCCCCCGACTTGCATTTCTGCAACTGACGCAAATCCCTGTACACCCCCACGACATCAAAACCGGCCTCCGAAGGCGCTCCCGGAGGCTTCAGAAAGGGTATCGACCGCCTCAACCGGCCCCGCCGGATTGCTCGCTGCGGTGTAGCCCGGACCGATTCCCGCCACTTCTCCCTTGACGAAAGGAGTGCGGTTGCGAGATGATAGAGAGTAAGACGCAGTGCCATATCAAGAAGAGAGCCATGCCCGTCAAACCCAGGAACACCGACACCATCACCTTCTCCCTGCCGCCCGAGACGGCGCAGGTGCTTCGGGACGTGGCGACGGATGAACAGCGCACCGTGAGCGAGGTTCTCCGGGAGGCCATCCGCCTCTACATGGAGGAACGGGAGTGGCGCATCACGGAGCGGATGCAGCGACGGCGTTCACGCCAAACGAGACAGGACAGGGAAGGATAAAGATGAGTCAGACGAATGGCTGCACTCCAGTGGCCCTGTACACCAGGGTGCCGTCCCTCGTCGCCGTGTTGTTCTGCCTCGCCGTCGTGATTCTTGCCGGTTGCGCCCAGGAATCCGGCTCCAACGAGTCCGAGCCTGTGCTCGTGGGACTGATTACC
Source organism: Dehalococcoidia bacterium (assembly GCA_965207225.1). GTDB lineage: Bacteria > Chloroflexota > Dehalococcoidia > Plut-88900 > Plut-88900 > Plut-88900. The sequence continues at coordinate 133,075 of CBDBLV010000005.1, read as the reverse complement.
AAGACCGAAGGCAACCCCTTCTTCGTCACCATGGCCGAGGCGGCGCTTCAGCGCGCCGAGGAGCTTGACGTAGAGCTGCGCACGTACAGCGGCGCCTACGACGGGGATGCACAGGCGCAGATAGCGGCCATCGAAGAACTGGTCGCGGCGGGGGCGAAGGGCATCCTCATCACCCCGTCGGACCCGCTGGCTCTAGAGCCGGCGGTCGCGCAAGCGCGTGCAGAGGGCCTGCTGGTGATCGCCCTCGACACGCCCTTCGATCCGCCGGACACGGTTGACGCAACCTTCGCCACCGACAACTTCCGGGCCGGTGAACTGATCGGCCTCTGGGCGCGGCAAAGGCTGGGGCCGCTGGCAGCCCGGACGCGGATCGTGACGCTGGACGGCTACGAGATGCCGGTCACCGTTGATGTGATGCGCAACCAGGGCTTCCTCCATGGCTTCGGCATCGATATCAAGGACCCGGGAAGAAAGTACGACGAGGATGACCCGCGCATCGCCGGCAGCGCATTGACCATGGGCTCGGAAGCTGGCGGGCGCAGCGCGATGGAGCGCCTGATGCGCATGGACCCGTCGATCCGACTGGTGTACGCCATCAATGAACCCGCGGCGGCGGGAGCATACACGGCGCTCCGTTCCATGGGGCTGGAGCGCGAGGTGCTGATCGTCACCATCGACGGAGCCTGTTCCGGCGTGCGCAGGGTCGCCAGCGGTGAGCTCGGAGCCACCGCGATGCAGTATCCGGTTCGCATGGCATCCCTTGGCGTCGAGGCCGTGGTTGAGTACGTCCGGACCGGACAGAAGCCGCAGGCCCCAACCGGGCTCGACTTCCACGATACGGGCGTGGCGTTGGTGAGTGCGGAGCCGGTCGCCGGGGTGCCGTCCATCGACGCCGAACAGGGCCTGACGGAGTGCTGGGGGGCCAGTCCAGCGGGGTGAGGAGCCTCTGCTCTTCGAGACGCCGAATAGTATGATCGATAGCAAGGAGAAACCAATGAGTGAACGAACCGAGTTGATACCCGTCGCCCTCTACGCCAGGGTCTCCAGCGACCGCCAGGACGTGGACCTGTCCGTGGCCGCCCAGATGCGGGCGCTCAGGGACTACGCCCAGAAGAACGGCTACGTCGTGGCAAGGGAGTACGTGGACGAAGCCGAGAGTGGCCGCATCGCCGACCGTCCCCAGTTCCAGAAGATGCTGGACGAGGCGGGCAAGCCCGAGGCCCCGTTCCAGGAAATCTTGGTCTGGAAATTCTCGAGATTCACCCGCAAGCGGGAGCACGCCGTCGCCTTCAAGTCCATGCTCAGACGCAGGGGCATCCGCGTCACCTCCATCACCGAGCACGCCGACGACTCCCCCACCGGCAAGCTCATGGAGGCCATCATCGAGTCGGTGGACGAGTTCTACAGCGCCAATCTTGCAGAGGAGGTCTCCCGTGGAATGCGGGAGGCGGCGTCGAGAGGCTTCTGGGTCGCCACCTTCGCCCCCTACGGCTACCGCAAGGTCTACGTCCAGGACGGGGCCAAGAAGCGCCCCAAGCTGGAGCCCGACCCGCCCGCCGACGCCGTGGTCAAGCGCGTCTTCGACATGGCGCTGAAGGGCCATAGCTCCCTGGACATCACCAAGACCCTCAACGCCGAGGGCGTTCCCTCTCCCAGGGGCAAGCAGTGGCTCAAGAGCGCCGTCCACACCATGCTCACCAACGAAGCCTATACGGGGGTTCTGGTGTGGGGAACCAAGGCCAGGGACGGCGCGGAGCCGGTGCGGGTGGAGAAGGCGTTCCCCGCCCTGATCTCCAAGAGCAAGTACCGCCAGGTGAGACGGCTGCTGCGCTCACGAGCGCCCAAGGCCGTCCACCCCCGCCGGGCCTCCAGCCCCTACCTGCTCAGCGGGCTGGTCAAGTGCCAGAGGTGCAGGAAGGCCCTCACCGCCGCCGAGGCCAAGGGCGGCAAGTACACCTACTACGTCTGCCACTCCCTGCTCAAGAAGGGCAGCGGGACCTGCACCACCCCCAGGCTCAACGCCAAGCGGTTCGAGGGCCTGATAGTTGAAAACATCCGGGACAACATCCTCACCGAGTCCAACATCACCGAACTGGTCAAGATCGTGGACGAGGAGATGGACGGGGTGGCCAGGGAGCAGCGCCAGCGGCTGAAGGTCATCGAGGAGGAGCTGGAGGAGGTGAAGCGGCGGCTGGGGCGCATCTGGCAGGTCATCGAGACCACCGAGATCGAGATGTCCGACGCCACGGACCGCATCAAGGAGCACCGGGAGCGCAAGGAGAAGCTGGAGGCCGCCGCCGAGGATGCCAGGGCCATGCTGTCGAAGCGCAGGGTGACCCTGGACAAGGTGGAAACCATAGCGGCCTTCGCCCTGGACATGAGCAGGTTCCTAAGGGAGAGCGAGATTACCGAGTCGCGGGCCTTCATCCGGTCCTTCGTCAACGAGATCGAGGTCAGGCCCGGCAGGGCGACGATCCACTACTCAATCCCTACCCCGGAGGACTCTCCCATAGGCGGGGCAGACCTGGCGGAGGTCGCCCTGGGCAGGGGAGTTCGCAGTATGGGAGTCGCTGGTGGGCGGTACTGGACTCGAACCAGTGACCTCTTGCTTGTAAGGCAAGCGCTCTCACCAACTGAGCTAACCGCCCCACTCCCGAGAATTAGAAAAGTCTGGCGCGCTTGGCGGGGCTCGAACCCACGACCTCGGCCTCCGCAGGGCCGCGCTCTATCCATCTGAGCTACAAGCGCTTCATCGCCAGGAACAGATTATAGCCGTAATCTCAAGTATTGGTGCCGAAGGTGGGATTTGAACCCACACGTCCTCAAGGGACACTGCGCCCTGAACGCAGCGCGTCTGCCGTTCCGCCACTTCGGCCTATGCACCCACCCGGGGCCCGGCTCCTCCCGCTCTCATGGTGGGCGATGCTGGACTCGAACCAGCGACCTCCTGCGTGTGAAGCAGGCGCTCTCACCAACTGAGCTAACCGCCCCGCCCCGAGCGCCAAAGGCTCACCCTTGGCGAACCCAAATGGTAATTCCACCCCCCTGCACTGTCAACCAAGCCGACCCTCAACCCCTCATTCCCGACTAAAGCCTGCCCCTCGATAAAAGCATGCCCTCGAGCAGTCGGGGGTCGGAGGAATCCATCCCCGGTGTGGGGTTCCGCTCGCCCTGAGCGGAGTCGAAGAGCCTGTCCCGAGTCCCTCGAGGGAGTCTCAAGAGCGGAATGGGGCGGGGTGCCCCTTGTGGGTGCCCTGCCCCCCACCCACGCTAAGACTTGCATGTCCCCAAAACCCTACCATCCTCCTCCCCAGTACCGACCCAGTACCGAACTAAAGGCAACTGTCATTCCGATGCCCCGCGAGGAATCTGGGGTGGGATTCCCTCCTCCTCCCCCAGTACCAAACCAGAGGCCGACGTGGGTGCGACATACCCACGTCGGCCTCTGTTCTTCTCTCCCTCCCCTGTAGGGGTGCCCCTCGTGGGTACCCCGCCCGCCAACCACGCCAAGACTTGCATCCCTCCCCCCAACAAATCAGACCAATCCATCAATCCCACGAATCACAGTTCAGATATTCCCCCCCAAAGCCGCACATTTGCTCTTGACACACCTGTCCGACCGTACTATCATATCCTCCGTCCGATCGAACACTAACTCACATCATCAAAGGAGGAACCAAAAACCCGGGGAAGCCCCCGAGACCCGACCCAAGGCACCGCCCCCGAGAAAGCCTGCCCCCGAGCAGTCGGGGGTCGGGGGACTCAACGCCCCAGCCCACCCCAAAGGCTCTCGCGCAGGCCCGAGGCCCAAGCCAAGAGCGTCACCCCCTCACCACGGGTCCCGTGCCCCTTCCCTGATCCCAGGCGATGGAAGGTCCATCTGCTCTACGCGGTACACCCCTTTCCAGGGGCCTCTGCCGAATCGGTGCTCCCTGTATTGGGACGCCTATGTCGCTGGCATTGACTCGTCGGCGAAATTCTACGGCCCGGCGCTTCCGGGATTAGGGCCCTAGAGCCCCTACGCGGCTCCACTGCCGTCACTATCGGCGGATTCCGTTCCGCCCATGACGGTTCGAGCCGAATGCTGTCCTGCGCAGCGGTCGAGCGCTGATGCAGGACGGAATGCCCCACCCAGGGACGCCCTCGACACCGGCAAGTCCCCAATGGCATGAGTGGGGATACGGCAGGACACCGCCGATGCTGCCAGCGTCGGCGTAGGTGTCATAGTCATCCTGCACCAGAGTCCCGGACCTTCCATCGCCGACCCAAAACCCAACAGCCAGAACAACATGAAAACCCAGACCCCACAACCAAACAACCCCACGCCCGAGCCGGAATCCATGGGTGGGGTTCCGCTCGCCCTGAGCGGAGTCGAAGGGTCTCAAGAGCGGAACGGGGTGGTGTCCCCTCCCCGGCGTGCGGGGCTGCAACCACCAACCAATGCCCTTCACACTGTCATTCCGATGCCCCGCGAGGAATCTGGGGTGGTGTTTCCCTCCCATGCAATCCCTCCAGGCGTCATTCAATCAAAACAGCCACGAGTTCAATCAATGTTCAATCAAAGCTCCGCAACATCTTGTGGTACGCACACCCCCTGGCTACAAAATAACCGCCGTTTGTGATACAATGTTTTTGGTCGAGGTTTTGTAATCATCATTAAATTCATTCGTGTCCTCCGCCCCGGCCCCAGGGCCCTTCCCTCGACCGCCCACGGGCCGCTATACACTCCTGGGTCCCCTGTCTAGCCCGAGACCCCAACAGGTTGAACTCATGGCGTTAAAGCAAGAGACAGAGCGCTACACCGCCGCCGATATCCAGGTCCTCGAAGGCCTCGAGGCCGTCCGCCGACGGCCCGGCATGTACATCGGCAGCACCGACCAGCGCGGCCTCCATCACCTCATCTACGAAATCGTCGATAACTCCGTCGACGAGGCCATGGCCGGATACTGCGACCAGGTCGTCGTCACCATCCACAAGGACGGCACCGTCACCAGCTCCGACAACGGACGCGGCATACCCGTCGGCAAGCACCCCACCACCGGCGTATCCGCCCTAGAGACCGTCATGACCATCCTCCACGCCGGCGGCAAGTTCGGCGGCGGCGGATACAAGGTCTCCGGCGGCCTCCACGGCGTCGGCGCTTCCGTCGTCAACGCCCTCTCCACCCACCTCAAGGCCCAGGTCCGCAGGGACGGCTACCTCCACGAGCAGGAGTACCGTAAGGGCCTCCGCGAAGGTCCCATCCGCAAAGTCGAACCCGCCGAGGGCACCGGCACTAGGATTACCTTCAAGCCCGATCCCGAGATCTTCACCGAGCTCGACTACGACTTCGACACCCTCGCCGACCACTTCCGCGAGACCGCCTACCTCAACAAGGGCCTCGAGATCAAGTTCGTCGACGAACGGCGACCCATCGAAGACAGCGAGCTCACCTTCTTCTTCGAAGGCGGCATATCCAGCTTCGTCCGGCACATGAACCGCAACCGCGGCGCCGTCACCGCCCTCCCCATCTACATCCAGAAGTTCGCCGACGGCTCCAGCATCGAGATTGCCATGCAGTACAACAATGGCTTCTCGGAAAACACCCTCTCCTTCGCCAACTGCATCCACACCGTCGATGGCGGCACCCACATCTCCGGCTTCCGCGCCGGCCTCACCCGCGGCCTCAACGACTACGCCCGCAAGGGCAACCTCTTCAAGAACGACCAGGGCAACCTCTCCGGCGAGGACGTCCGCGAGGGCCTCACCGCCGTCGTCAGCGTCAAGCTCACCGACCCCCAGTTCGAGGGCCAGACCAAGGGCAAGCTCGGCAATGCCGAGATGAAGAGCCTCGTCGAGTCCGCCATGTCCGAGGGCCTCGGCAAGTACCTCGAGGAGAACCCCCAGGACGCCAGGCGCATCATCGAAAAGTGCCTCACCGCCGCCCGGGCCCGGGAAGCCGCCCGCAAGGCCCGCGAACTCGTCCTCCGCAAGGGCGCCTTCGACGGCGGCAGCCTCCCCGGCAAGCTCGCCGACTGCGCAGAGCGCGACCCCAGCCGCAGCGAGGTCTACATCGTCGAGGGTGAGTCCGCCGGCGGCTCCGCCAAGATGGGCCGAGACCGCCAGTTCCAGGCCATCCTCCCCCTCAAGGGCAAGATCCTCAACGTCGAAAAGGCCCGCCCCGACAAGATGCTCGCCCACGAGGAGATCCGGGCCCTCATCACCGCCCTCGGCACCGGCATCAAGGAGACCTTCGACGCCTCCAAGCTCCGATACCACCGCGTCATCATCATGACAGACGCCGACGTCGACGGCTCCCACATCCGCACCCTCCTCCTCACCTTCTTCTTCCGCAACATGCCCGAGCTCATCACCGGTGGCTACCTCTACATCGCCCAGCCTCCCCTCTACCGCGTCAGCAAGGGCAAGAAGGCCGAGTGGAAGTTCTCCGACAACGAGAAGGACGACTGGTTCGCCCGCAAGGCCTACGGCGGCATCAAGGTGGCCAGCCTGGACGGCGACAAGACCTTTACCGGCGTCCAGATCGCCCGCCTCATCGACCCCCTCAAGCGCTTCGCCAGCGCCTGGCGGGACGTCGGCCTCCCCGACGAAGTCGCCCCGGGCCTCATGGAAGGCCTCATTACCAACGGGGCCTCCGCCATCGAGGAATCGGAAGAAGAGCACGACGAGCTGACCGGCCTCGTCCAGCAGTTCGAGTCCCGCGGCTTCGAGGTCAAGGTCCCCTCCAACGGCCACGTCGCCCAGCGCATCGAGGTCTTCTGGGACGATGAGAACGGCACATCCATCCCTCTCCAGATCGCCGACGCCCCTCCCATGCACACCTGCAAGGAGATGTACCCCGCCGTCAAGGACGTCGTCACCCACGGCAGCTTCCGCATCACCAAGAAGGACAAGGACCTCAACGAGGAAGTCTCCTGGAGCGCCCTGGCCTCCATGATAGAGCGCCACAGCGACACCCGCGGCATCGCCATCCAGCGCTACAAGGGCCTGGGAGAAATGAACCCGGACCAGCTCTGGGAGAGCACCATGAACCCAGAGTCCCGCACCATCCTCCAGGTCGCCATCGAAAACGCCCAGGACGCCGACAGCATCTTCAACACCCTCATGGGCGACGAGGTACCGCCTCGCAAGCGCTTCATCCAGAACCACGCCAAGAGCGTCCGCAACCTGGACATCTAACCCTCCGACACCCGGTACAACCCCTTCTCCTCTATATAAGCCCTCACCGCCGGCGGCACCAGGTACCTTATCGATAGCCCCTGCTCCACCCTCTCCCGTATGTCCGAGGAACTGATATCCACCTGCACGTTGTCCAGCACGTGCACCCTCCCCGAGACCCCTGGCACCTCCCTCTCCATCGCCTCCAGGTCCAGCTCCGTGAACCCGGGCCTCCGCATAGTCGCAAAGTGGCAAATCGAGGCTAGGCGTTCGGGCTCCTTCCACCTCCCCAACTCCGACAGCGCATCTATCCCGATGATGAAGAACAGCTCCACGTCTCCCCCCATCCGCCGCCTCAACTCCTCCATCGTGTCGATAGTGTAGGTGGCCCCCTCCCGTTCCAGCTCCATCGTGTCTATCTCGAAGCTCGGGTTCCCATTCACCGCCAGCTTCAGCATATCCAGCCGCCACCCCATATCCGACACGTTCTCCCCATCCTTGAACCACGGCCGACCCGCGGGTATGAACAGGACCTTCTCCAGCCCCAGCTTCGCCTGGGCCTCCTCCGCGATGATCAGGTGGCCGTTGTGTACCGGGTCGAACGTACCCCCCAGGACCCCGACCCTCATGCCCACTCCAGCTCCGCGTTGCCTATCCTCACCGTATCCCCCTCCTTCACCCCCGCCTTCTGCAGCTCCTGGTGCACCCCCGCCTTCTCCAGCAGAGACATCACCTGCATCCTCGCCTCCCAGTCGTTGATATCCGTGCCCCGTACAAGCCTCTCCAGGGGCCCTGCGTGGACAATATATGCCTCCGCATCCTTCTTCACCGAGATCCTGTGCCCGATGGGCTTGGGCCTCAGCACCGTCACCTCCCCCTGCTCCCCGGCCTCCTCCTCCCTGTCCGTTGAGTTCACCATCCCCACTAGACTGTCCTTGAGATCCTCCAGCCCCTCTCCCGTAACCGCGGATACCCAGTGGACCTCCTCGGCCCCAGGGAAGTCTTCTGGCTTGAAATCAGGGCAGCCCACACCTCCATGCACCAGGTCAGTCTTGTTCACCACCACAACTCTCGGCTTGCCCGCCACCAATTCATCCGCCTCCTCCAGCGCCTGTACTATCCGCCCATACTCACCTGGCACATCATCAACCGTCCCATCCAGCACCACCGCCACAACCGCCGACCTGTGCGCATGTTTCAGCGGCCCACTCTTGCCCTCACCGGACCCTGTCCACATCGCAGGGATCTCCACCACCTTGTACTGCCTCCATTCGTGGTTCAGCACCCCTATCACCGGGTCGGTCGTAGTCATCCAGTAATCTGCCACCCGGGCCCCGGCGCCCGTCAGCCTGTTCAACAGCACCGACTTTCCGCTATTCGGCATCCCCACCAGCGCTGCGTCGGCCATCATCTTGTACATCAGCGTGACATGCCGCTCCTCGCCGGGCTCTCCCACCTCGGCCATCCTGGGAACCTTCATAGTCGAGGTGGCAAAGGCCTTGTTGCCTCTCCCCCCGACTCCTCCTAGGCATACCGTCTCTCTCTGAACGGCTTCTATCAGGTCCAACACGACATCGCTCGAACCCCCTCCTACTCGGGCCACAGTTCCAACCGGCACCTCAATTATGAGATCGGCGCCGGCCCTCCCTATCTTCTTCGCCCTTCTCCCATCCTCCCCGGAGTCCGCCTGTAACCGAGGAGTCATAGCCAGGTGACCCAGTGACAGCACGTCATGGGTAGACAGAAGCAACACACTGCCCCCGACTCCCCCATCCCCTCCATCCGGCCCCCCGAATGGCACGAATTTTTCTTTCCTGAAGGTAACCGCGCCTCTGCCTCCCATACCCCCTGCACAAACCAGACTTACCTCATCTATCAACATGGATTAGGACTAACTGTCCTTTCTACTCTTTAATTTCCTAACTTATAACAGAAGGTTATAGAGAATTCTAACGGGAATAATAGGAGTCCGGGTGAATATCCGAATAGTAAGTTGATGATGTGTAACTCAGGTTTGAATGGACTCCTTCCGCCGAAGTTTTAATCTGTGATTTGGATGTTGGTGAGGACCAATGGCAAGACATGTAGGTCAACTGCTGAGTATGTTGTCAGAAAATGACAAATAGATTAAAGGAAGTCGGTGGGACCTGATGGGGTTCTACAGCGGGATGGGTGAAGGCCTGAGTGGCAAGGATGGAGAATTGACGAATAGTTGAAGGGATCAACGGGAGATATGAAAGTTAGTTGATGAAGATGAAGACTTAGACCCGGGGCCCGGCGAAAAGCATGTCCCTTATTGTCGCCAGGTCCCGCTTTAGTGACTTGCTGGTGGGCACGTGCTCGGCAATCTTCCTGCAGGAGGCGCTGACCCCTGACGGCGTCCTGTCTCCGAACAACGCTCCGATCCTCATCGGAGGCAGGCGTAGCTCCTCCCGGATCAGGTACATGGCTATGCTTCGCGCGTGGACGTAGTTCTTTAGCCGTCGGCTGCCTGTGATGTCCTGGACTGAAAGACCGAAGTGCGCCGCCGTTGACTGGATGATCTCCTCTGGGCTTGTGTGAGCCTCGGATAGCTCCGCATCCCCGACCAGCGCCTCCGTCACGAGTGCGGGAGTTACGGTCTTCTCTTCGGCTTTCGCCAGTGCCAGCACCCTGTGCAACGCCCCCTCCAGCCTCCTCACACTTCCATCCGCTACCCGAGCTATCATCTCCAGCGCCGAGTTTGGAACCTCGACCTCCATAATCGAGCATTTCAGCTTCAGTATCTTCACCCGTGACCCCAGACCCGGCATCTTCACATCCGCCAGCAGGCCGCCCTCGAACCGCGACACCAGCCTCGGGTCGAGGCCCTCGATCTCCCTCGGATGTCGGTCACCCGCCAGCACTAGGTGGCGGTTCGTCTCGTGCAGGTGGTTGAAGACGTGGAAGAATCCTTCCTGCGTCTGCCTCTTCCCCCCGATGAACTGGATGTCGTCCACCATCAGCAGATCGACTCCCCGGTACTTGTGCCGGAACGCACCGAAGTTGCGGTCCCGGGCCGCCTCCGCATAGTCCGTCGTGAACTGTTCAGCCCCGACATACAACATCGAACGCCGCCGGGACTTCGCCAGGTGGCCTATCGCGTGTAGCAGGTGCGTCTTGCCCAAGCCTGCCTCGCCATATATGAACAGCGGGTTGAAATGACATTCCTTGTTCTCCGACACCGCCTGCGCCGCCGCATAGGCCACCCTGTTGAACCTCGCAACAACTATTGAGTCGAAGGTGTAGCGCCGGTTCAGCAATACCGGCGACCCGGTGTCGGAATAGCCCTCCTCCCACCGTGAGTAGAAGCCCTCGTCCCCGTCGCCTTCCACGGACCTCACGGGAGTAAAGGTTTCCTGCCGGGTACCGGGCGGGCTCGACACCATGAACTCCACAGCCACCGACCTTCCCAACAGTCCCGACAGCGTCTCCTCCACCCGGGGCTTCATCTTCAGCCGAAGCCATTCGGTGACGAAGGAGTTGGGCGCCGCCACGGCAAACGTGTTCTCCTCCAGCGACAACCCCGACGTGCCCTTCAGGTACGTCTCGAAATAGGGCTTTGTGACTTGCAGTTCCAACTCACCCAGCGCCGCACGCCAGACGTCTTTTGCGTTTGCTTCTTCCATCTCCTCCAAGTCTGTCAAGGCCCGAAATCCGGGCGCGTTTCCATAAGGTCTAGGCGTACCTTTGTTCGAACGGGGCTGGGGAGTCGGACCGTCAGGCTTAGACCTGTGCGCCGGGCTAAGCCCGCTTGCCGCCCTGCCTTCTGAGGGGTCTGGTTAACCCAGTTCCGCCACCGGAAAAACCTCAGCTGCAGGGGCCGCAAAAAGAGTTGGTCCTCCACCAACGGAAAGAGGATAACATGCCCTACTCAAGGCCATGTCAATGAATAGAAGGGCGGATTTTTGAGGAAATTTCCGCGAGATTTTAGGTGCTAGGCGTGACCCCTTCACCCGACCGAAACTCCCTTTGCCCCACCCCGCAACCCGCCCCTATAATGCCACCAAATCCCAGCCCGCGGGGGTGACATTTCAACGCTTCTTCACAGCTCAATGATCTCCGCTGCGTCTTCATGGGCACCCCCGACTTCGCAGTCCCGACCCTCCAATGCCTCGCCGACTACGGGGCGAATATCGCAGGCGTCTACACCCAGCCCGACCGCCCATCCGGCCGCGGCAAGAAGACCACCAGGTCTCCCGTCAAAATCCTCGCCGAATACCTCGGCCTCCCCATCTTCCAACCAGCCACCCTTTCCACCACCGAAGCCCGGACTGAGCTGGAATCCCTCCGCCCTGACGCCATCGTCATTGCCGCCTACGGCCTCATCCTCCCCGGCTGGACCCTCGCCCTCCCGAGCCAAGGCGCCCTCAACGTCCACCCTTCCCTACTACCCCGCCACCGCGGCCCTGCCCCCGTTGCCAACGCCATCCTGGAAAGCGACGAGGAGACCGGAGTTACCATAATGCTGGTAGAGCCGGAGGTCGACTCCGGCCCCATCCTCCGCACAGCCAAGGTGCCGATAGGCCCAACCGAGACCACCGGCCGGTTGACTGAAAGACTGTCGAAGATCGGCGGCCAACTGCTGGTCGAAACCCTCCGGGACTGGACGTCTGGTTTGATTGACCCCCAACCCCAGGACCACTCCCTCGCCACCTTTAGCCGCAAGGCCGCAAAAGCCGACGGAAAGATTGATTGGACTCTTCCCGCCGAAGTGATCGACCGCCGCATCCGCGCCTACCACCCGTGGCCCGGGTCCTTCACTGCCTGGTCGGGCCGCCGGCTGAAGATCATCGATGCTGCTCCGATTGGAGATGAGACAGGCAAGCCGGGCCTCGTATTCCGTGGCCCGGGTGAAATCCTGGTCCAGACTGGCAGAGGCCACCTCGCCCTCAAAACCGTCCAACCCGAGGGCCGACGCCCCATGGACATCACCGCCTTCCTCCTCGGCCACCCTGATTTTGTGGGAGCCGTTCTCGGGTAATAAGATTTTGCGAATAAGGAGACCTAAGACGAAATGACTACGGCAACTGAACTTTTTGAGGGTGCGATGGAATGGTTACGCGAACACTACTCCGAGTACCGGTTTTTCACAGAGCGGGACATCGTTTGGACATTGCAGTTGCAGCTTCATAGGGAGATGCAGGAGAAAGAACTGCAGTACCGTGTGTTCCATGAGCACACAATGGAACCCGGGATACAGGCAGATTTGGTGATCCTGAACTGCGATGAACCTGTAGCCGTGGTTATCGAATTCAAATATGAGCCTTCTAAAGACAGGAGATCTGATTGGGGTGGCGACATTTGGCGGACAAAGTTTCCCGTTGTTCCATGGAGTGCCGTAGAGAAAGATGAAGAAAAGGTTCGGGGTCGAGTGGAATGGGGGAGAGCACGGGTAGGACATCTAGTCGTAATAGATGAAGGTGGCACGCACAGTTGGCGTGAGCCTTTTGAGGGTACAAAGTGGCTGGATTGGGGAGGTGGTGTATCGGTGCTGTGGGGCTCGTTCGGCAACTAACCCCGGTCCAAGTCCGTCAAAATCGCATGCGCCGCATTGTGTCCCGGCGCCCCCGTCACCTCCCCGCCCGGATGCGTCCCGCCCCCGCACAGGTACAGCCCCTCCACCGGCGTCCGGTAGTCCGACCACCCTGGTAGAGGTCGCCTCGAAAACAGCTGCGACGGGATGGTGTCCAGCTGCCGTATATTCCCGTCGGTCAGCCCCACCCGCCTCTCGATGTCGGCCGGTGTCAGCACCTCCCACTGGTCCACCACCTCCCGGATGTTGGGCGCGTACACCGACATCGTGTCCATCAACACGTCGAAGACCTCCTGGTGCGAATGGTCCCAGTCCCCATTGGACAGCGTCACCGGCTGCAGCTGCATCCACATGGACATCACGTGCCGACCCTCGGGCGCCAGCGTGTCGTCATAGACCGACGGTATCTGGACGTACATCTGGGGACTCGTCGTGAACCGACCGGCCAGTGCATCCCGCAGGTTCGCCTCGAAGTACTCCACCGAGGGACAGATCTTGATCATCGCCAGCATCTTCGGGTCGAAACCCTCGCCCAGGTACCGGCTGAAGTCCGGGATCCCCGTCAGCGTGCAGTGCAGCTTCACGCTGGAGAACCGAGTCTTCAGCTGCCTCACCCGACGCCTGAAGTCGTAGTCCAGGTGGCTCGGGTCCAGCAAGTCCAGGAAGGTGCGCTTGGGGTCGGCGTTGGACACGATTGTCGGCGCGTAGAACTCCGACCCATCGTCTAATGCCACCCCTACCGCCCGACCACCCTCCACGACGATCCGGGACACCGGAGAATCCGTCCTGACCTCCGCCCCGAACGCCTCCGCCGATCTCGCCATGGCCTGCGTAATCGCCCCCATGCTCCCCTTGGCCAGGCCCATGTTCTTCGGGTCTGTGAACCGGTCTATGTGGAAGTATGCAATGGCAAACGCAGAACCCACCTCGCCCGGGTCCCCCGTCTCCGCCGCCCCGATAAATGCGCCCCGCACCTGCTCCGACTCGAAGTACTCTTCCACCAGGTCCTTCATGCTGACCGTCAGCATGGTCGAAAGCACGTCCTCGTCCCCCGTGGCCCGGGCCCTGTCGAACAACTCGGACAGGGTCGGCGCCGGGGCCAGCACGTAGTCCTGCACCAGCCGTGCCGCCTTCTCCCAGAACCTGTCCCAAGCCGGATATGCCTCAGCGTCCCTCGGCGAGATTGCCGCAATCTCCTTGATCATCCTGTCCGTGTCCCGCCACAGGTTGATGTAGGAGCCGTCCGGGAAGGGCAGGAATCTCACCGGGTTCAGTGGAAACACGTCGAACCCGTGCCTCCTGAGCTCCAGGTCATCGATTACCTTCGCCTGGAGCATGTGGCAGTGGTAGGCGCAGGTCGGGAACCGGTGCCCGGGGATCAGCTCCTCAGTAATGCACGCACCCCCGACCATCTCCCGACGCTCCAGCACCAGCGCCTTCAGCCCCGCCCTCGCCAGGTAGGCGGCGCACGTCAGCCCGTTGTGGCCCCCGCCGATAACGATGACGTCGTGAGTGTTCGCGATCATTCCTTCTTCCTCGACTTCGGCCCGAAAGGCTCGGGCAGGAATGGCCCGTCCCTGGCCTCGAGGAAGCCCTTCAGCCCGCCCTCGGCCTGGGCCACCCAAAGCGCCTCCCGGTGCCCGCCGTGGGAGCTGTGGGCTATGCTGGACAGCGCCGCATTGACCTGCATCGCCGCCCCGAGACCCATCGCCTCCAGCCCCATCCACGTTACCGCCTTGTTCACCCGCACCGAGGCCTCCGGCACCAGCGCTATTCGCTCTGCCAGGGCCCATACCTCGGCGTCCAGGTCGGCCTCTGGCACCACCTTCGTCACTACGCCTATGCGCAGCGCCTCCTCTGCCCCCATGTGGTCGCCTGTCAAAGCCCACCGATGCGCCTGCTTCCAGTTCGAAAGGGCCGCCAGCATGAACGACGTGTTGGAGATGTGCCGCACCTCCGGCTGCCCAAACACCGAGTTGTCCGCTGCGATCGTGATGTCGCAGGCCATGCTGTACCAGAACCCTCCCCCGAAGCAGTAGCCCCGCACTGCCGCGATTATGGGCACGCCTAGCTTCCAGAAATGGGTGAACTGGTCCGTATCGTAGGCGTCCCGGTCCCACCAGTGCTTGATGTAGTCCCCGATCTCCAGCCCCGCCGGGTCCGCCGCCGGCCGGCCGTCCTCCCGAGGCTTGATGTCGTACCCCGCAGAGAATGACCGCCCCGCACCCGTGAGAATCACCACCCGCACGTCGGGGTCCGCGTCTGCCTCGTCAACGGCCAGGCGTATCTCCTTCACCATCTCGTCGCTGATGGCGTTGAGCACCTCGGGCCTGTTCAGCGTCACCTTGACTATCTGGCCAGTCTTTTCGTAGAGAAGGGTGTCGTAGGACAAGGAGCACCTCCGGGGGACTGTGTAGCGTATCGCCGCGGCATTCTAACCCACCCCCTACTCAGGAATCCATTCCGTGGGTGGGTGGTGTCCTGTCCCCTTCCCCAGTACCGAACTAGAGGCTTGCGCATGTGCAACGCATATGCGCATGCCTCTGTTCATATATCCCCCTCTCCCTTATAGGCCCTAAGGGAGAGGGGGATCAAGGGGGTGAGGGTTCTCCCCCTCGGAGGGATGCCCCTCAGCCCTCCAGAAACTCGTGCACTTCGATCTCACAAGACTCATCCCACCCGAGATGCGGGTGCCCCTCCAGCATCGCCAGCGCCTCCTCCATGCTCCCTGCCTCGATAATCGAATACCCCGTTATCCCGCCCTCCGTAGACGTCGGGGCATTCCCCAGCCTCGACGACGTCACCCCCGCCCCCAGCGGCGACCCCATCTCCACCAGCCCATCCCCGAGTTTCGTCATCCACGCCTGAAACTGTTCCATTCCTTCCCGCATCTCCTCGGGGCTCACGCTCTGCAGCATCTCCAGCGCGGCCACCGGTGAGCGGTAAAGGACTATAAATCTGCTCATCTTGCTATCCCTTTGCTCTCTGTGTTGCCCCGACCCCCAACTCCCAACCTCACCGCGTGCCGGGGGCGGGAGCCTAATCTTCGAGATCAGACGCAGAGCCCAGCAATCCGGCGTGCCGCGATGTGCGGACCATTTGCTCCAATTGCGGGGGTGAAGGGATGCTGTCCTCGCCCTTGGCGGCAAGTTCGGCGAACCTTCGCCCCTGGGGCACTATCCGGCTGTCAAAGGAGCCGACGGACTGATTGTAGGCATTCACCGCCGCCTGCAGCTGCTTCCCGACGCTCTGATAGTGATTTATGAAGGTCAACATACGGCTGTGCATCTCTTCCGCAGCGGCACGGATGGCTTCGGCGTTTTCAGCCATGCGGTGTTGCTGCCACCCGTTTGCCACCGCCCAGAGCAAAGAGATTAGGGTGGCCGGCGTGGCTATGGCTATTCGCTTCCCGAAAGCATATTCGATCAACCCCGGGTTGGCGCTCAGTGCGGCTACCAGGAACTG
The DNA here is from genome assembly GCA_965207225.1 of Dehalococcoidia bacterium. Lineage (GTDB taxonomy): Bacteria > Chloroflexota > Dehalococcoidia > Plut-88900 > Plut-88900 > Plut-88900. The sequence goes on along the minus strand of CBDBLV010000005.1, from coordinate 116,898 downwards.
GTCCGCGGGTACGAACATGACCACGAAGTCCAGAGACCCCTCCATGCGGGAATAATTCTTCCGGGCCAGGTCATCGACCTGTGTCCTCAGGGCGCCAGCATGATGTTCTAGGATTTCTGCCTTCGCGGTCTCGTCTTTCGTCTGCTGCGCTTCCATGTATGCCTTTGTGGAAGCCTTTGAGTCCACCACGATGGTGCGCTTTTCCGGCAGCCTGACCATCAAATCGGGTCTGTCTTGCGAGTCCTCTATGCTGGTCTGCTCTACGAAGTCGCAATGCTCCATCATCCCGGCCATTTCCACCACCCGGCGCAGCTGCACCTCCCCCCAACTCCCGACTTGCTGGCTGTCAGTCAAGGCGCTGGAAAGCTTGCCTGTTTCCGTGGCAAGGGCTCGATTCTGCTGGATCAGGCTCTCGATGTTCGGGTTCAGCCTCTCGTAGCTCTGGCTCAGGGGTTTGACCAGGGCCTGGAATTGCTCGTGGCGCTCCCTGAATTCCCCTTTTGCCGCCTCCAGCGTCGTGCCCAGCTTTTGTTGGGCGACGTTCATAAAAAGCTCGTTGTTGCTCTGTAATGCCCGGCTAGCCGTGGCCCGAAACGCCTCGCTCAACTGCTCCTTGGCCGTATCCAGGATATGTGAAGCGGCTTCAGTCTGCTTGAGTTGTCCCTCCAGGCCTGCGACGTGGGCGCTGTACTGATTTTCCATGCGTGCCAGACGCTCCCTCGCCCGAGACCCCTGCACCAGCCATATTGCCGCCCCTCCTACCAGGAGCCCGGCTGCAAGGCCAATAATCAACGGAACTACCGTTTCCATTTAGTAGTCCTTTCTCCCGACTTGATGAGCGGAATCCGCAGGGTGTCGAGCTAGCTCTTCCTCACCAGCACGTACGGAGGCAGCTCCATCAGCGCCCGACTGTACTGTGTGTCGGGGAGAGGGGCCAGGGCCTCTTCCGCCCTCCGGCAAAAGTCCGTGGCGACGGCGAACGAGTCCTCTATGACCGACGAATTGTTGATCATCTCCAGCGCCCGCTTCAGGTGCCCCTCGTCTTCCGGCCCTTCGAATATCGCCTTCACCGGGTCGTCATCCGGGTATCGTTCCTGCAGTAGCAGCGCCGGGAGCGTCAGGACTCCCTGCGCCAGGTCCGCCCCGACCGGCTTCCCCACCTCCGACTCCGTGCCCTGGAAGTCCAGGATGTCGTCGACGATCTGGAACGCCATCCCCAGGCAGTGCCCGAATGTGTGGAAACGCTGCACCGTCTCCTCCGGCGCTCCGCTCAATATCGCCCCCGACTCCGCAGCCGTGGTGAACAGTGAGGCCGTCTTCTGCTGGATCCTCTGGTAATAGTCCTCCAGCCCTGTGGTCCAGTCGTATGCCCCGATCCGCTCCTGCAGCTCCCCCCGGGAGAGGTGCATGATCGTTTCAGAGAAGAGCCGGATCACCCGCACGTTCTCCGTGGCGCAGACGAAGGTAGCCGACTTGGCGAACAGGTAGTCCCCGACCAGGACGGCAGCGTGATCGCCCCACAGGTGGCTGATGGTCGCCTGCCCCCGACGCAGCGCCGCCTTGTCTATCGTGTCATCGTGTACCAGCGTGGCGATGTGCAGCAACTCGACGGCGCAGGCCATCAGCCTGGGAACCGCGGGGTCGTGGTCATGGAACTTGGAGGAGAGGATGGTTATCGCGGGTCGTGTCCCCTTGCCGATGCTCTTCAGCGCCTGGGCCAGCATGGCGGAGAGGCCCGGGAAGTCCTCTTCGGAAATCGCTGCCAGGTCTGAGCGGACCAGTGCCAGCTCTTCCTTGATCGGTTCGTAGATGGAAAGGGCCTTGGATGCGGGCATCGGAGGCGCTTCCCTCAGCCCGACGCCTGCCCGAGCCTGGCGGTCTCGGCCTCGGCCACCTCGTCCTCCAGCTTCGCAAACAGCGGCGACGGCTTCTGCAGCTCCCGACCTTCCACCGGCGCCCCGACCTTCCACTCGGCCCCTTCGTCCAGCTCCCCAAGCCCGAGATACCCGTGCAGCTTGCGCGAGCTGAAGGGCAGGAACGGGTAAAGCATGGTCTTCAGGCCTTCCACTATGGAAAGGGCGCACCACAGCGTCGTGGCCGCGGCGTCCCTGTCCTCCTTGACCTGCTTCCAGGGCGCTTTCCTGTCCAGGTAGCGGTTCCCCTCCTGGGCCAGCCCCATCGCCTGCCTGACCGCCTCTTTAAACCGGCACCGGTACATCAGCCCGTCCACCTCTTCGAAAGTCTGCCTGATCTTCTCCAGCATCTCGTTTTCATCATCGGATAGAGGCCCGGGCGTCGGCACCCGACCCTCGAAGTTGCGGTAACTCATGGTGAGCACCCTATGCACCAGGTTCCCGTACGTCCCGACCAGTTCGCCGTTGTTCCTCCGCACGAACTCGCCCCAAGTGAAGTCGGAGTCCGACGTGTCGGGCATGTTGGCGGACAAATAGTAGCGGATCAGGTCGGGAGGGAAGTTATCCAGGTAGTCGTGCAGCCACACCGCCCAGTTCCGGCTGGTGGAAAGCTGCTGCCCGTCGATGTTCAGGAACTCGTTGGCGGGCACGTCGTAGGGAATGGCCCTGCCCCCGTACCCGAGCAGGATCGCCGGCCAGATGATGGTGTGGAACGGGATGTTGTCCTTCCCGATGAAGTAGTACCCCTTCGCCCCGTCTCCCCAGAAGTCCCGCCACTTCTCCGGCGTCCCGTTGTTCTTGGCCCACTCAATACTCGCCGACAGGTATCCAATCACAGCCTCGAACCAGACGTATATCCGCTTGTCCTCGACGTCCGGCAGGGGAATCGGTATCCCCCAATCGATGTCCCGGGTGATGGCCCTGTCATGCAACCCGTCCTTCAGCATCTGCAGCGTGAAGTTCTGGACGTTGGGGCGCCAGTGGTCCTGCTTCTCCACCCACTCGATCAGCTGGTCCTGGAAGGCGCTTAGCTTCAGGAAGTAGTGCTCGGAGCGCTTGATCTCCGGGGCAGACCCGCACACCCGACACCTCAGGTCCAGCAGGTCTGTCGGATTCAGGGGCTTGCCGCAGTTGTCGCACTGGTCGCCCCGGGCCCCGGCGTTCCCGCAATGAGGGCAGGTCCCTTCGACATAGCGGTCGGGCAGGTAGCGGCCGCAGCTCTCGCAGTGCGGCAGCATCATGTCGCCCTTGTAGATGTAGTCCATGGAAAGCAGCTTCAGGAAGATGTCCTGGACGACCTCGCGATGGTTGTCGGTGCCCGTGGTAGTGAACAGGTCGAAGGAGATGCCCATCCGGTCCCAGGACTCCAGGAACAGGGCCTGGAACCGGTCCACCACCACCTGCGGCGAGACGCCTTCCTTCTCGGCGCGGAGGGTTATGGGCGTGCCGTGCTGGTCGGACCCCGACACCATGATCACCTCGTTCCCCTTGGCGCGATGGTATCGGGCGAAGATGTCGGCGGGGAGGTAGGCCCCGGCCAGGTGGCCCAGGTGCAGAGGCCCGTTGGCATAGGGCCAGGCGACTGCGACTAGAATGCGTTCGGACAATGGGCAAGCCCCCGGCTAAGCTGAAGGATTCTAGCACGGGGGGTGGGGTGGGGCAATTTTACGCCCGATTGTGGCCGCTTTCTTTGCTGGTTCATCCGCGTTGGTGGTAGCATGGCTACTGTCTTATAGTGCCTTGTGAAAGGTGGTTGACGAGAGCGCATGTTAGCAAGGATACCCTTGGTTCTGGAGCCTCAGCCAGAAGGGGGCTACACCGTTACCTCTCCATTGCTGCCGGAGTTGATAACCGAGGGAGACACCATCTCGGAGTGCCTGGTCAATGTCGAGGACGCCTTTGCCGTGGTGATGGAGATCTATGAGGACGAGGGGCGCCCATTGCCGCCGAGCATCTACGTGGACGATGCCGCCGGCTCGGTGTCCGTTGAGGCTTTCGTCTCCGTGAGGTGAGGTACCGGGAAGCCGCACGCAAGCTCACAGAGTTGGGTTGTTACGAGATTCCGACGCGAAGCGGAGGGTCCCATAGAAGGTGGTTCAACCCTCAAACGCGAAAAAGCGTTCCATTGCCGGACTGGGGCAGTCGTGATTTGAAAATCGGGACCCTGCGCTCGGCAATCAGACAGTTGGGTCTGGACTGGAAAGAGTTTCTGGGATCATGATCCCATCCGCCCCTCCCTTCCTTCACCCCCCATTTGCCCCCCTCCCCCCTCCGCGCTATCCTTCACCCCCGACCCATAGGAGACCGCCTTGTCCAGGCAGACCCGGCATTTCGGCAAGTTCACATCACAGGAATAAGAGGAGTTATGACTCAAGAAGCGGCGATGCCAGACCCGGTTGACCTATACCAACTATCGATTGATCGTGCAAAAGAGGTGGTGGCCCACATAAAGCAGGAACAGATAGACGCTCCGACTCCTTGCACTGAATGGAACGTACACGCCGTGATCAACCATCTCATCGGCGGCGCCGAGCTTACTACTGCCGGGTTGCTTGGCAATGCTTTTGAATTTGCCCCGGGAACTACTGAAAGCTCCTATATCGCTGAAATCGACGCCGATAAACTCTCTAAGGCCTACCAGACAGAGTCCGATGCGGTTCTTGCTGCTGCTGGGCGACCCGGGGCACTCGAACGGGTGGTCCCCACCAGGTTTGGCGACATGCCCATGGCACAATTTCTGATGGCTATTGCGACAGACCAGTTCATTCACACCTGGGACTTGGCCAAAGCCACGGGGCAGGATTCAACCTTGGACCCAGGCTTGGTCGCTGTGGTCTACCCGATGCTCAGGTCCGGCTTTGCCGAAATGGGGCGAAACGGCGGTTTTATCGGCCCGGAAGTCCCGGTGCCTGACACTGCCGGCCTGCAGGAAAAAATGCTCGGCTATATGGGCCGCCAGCCCTGGTAAATGCAACTGCAATGTGCCCCGACGTCATACTTTCCCCAACAACTGCCCACTGATCGGCTTCCCGAGCGGCAATAACCCCACCCCCCTCCCCCACCCCCATTTGCCCCCCTCCCCCCTCCGCGCTATCCTTCACCCCGACCCATAGGAGACCGACCTTGCCCAGGCAGACCCGCTATCGCTCCGTCCGCGGCGCCGAAGACATCCTTCCCGACGCCCAGCCCCGCTGGTGCAGCGTCCGCGACACCATGGTCTCCGTCTGCGAGCGCTACTCTTACGGCCAGATCGACACCCCCATCTTCGAGGATTACAACCTCTTCGTCAGGGGTGTCGGTGAGGTCACCGACATCGTCGAGAAGGAGATGTACCTCATCCCCGACAAGTCGGGCGGCGACACCCTCGCCCTCCGCCCCGAGGCCACTGCCGCGGTCTGCCGGGCCTACCTCCAGCATGGGCTCCACGCCCGGCCCCAGCCCGTCCGCCTCTACACCGTCATGGCCCCCATGTTCCGCTACTCCAGGCCTCAGTCCGGCCGGCTCCGCCAGTTCCACCAGCTCAATGTCGAGGCCATAGGTGACCCCGACGCCACCGTTGACGCCGAGATCCTCGGCCTCTGCTGGCAGGTCTTTGTGGAGCTCGGCCTGCAAGACCTCACCCTTCAGCTGAACAGCATCGGCGACCCGGCCTGCCGACCAGCCTACGTGCAGGCCCTGAAGTCCTATTACGGCGGCCACGTCGAAAGCCTCTGCCGCGACTGCACCGCCCGACTCGATCGCGCCCCCCTCCGACTCCTCGACTGCAAGAATGCCCCGTGCCAGCCCTTCATTGAGGACGCACCCCGCAGCCGAGACCACCTCTGCCCCGACTGCGAGTCCCACTTCGCCGACCTTGTAGGCTTCCTGGAGGGCATGGGCGTTCCCTTCGCCCTCGACCACCGACTCGTCCGTGGCCTCGACTACTACACCCGCACTGTCTTTGAGGTACAGACCACCGAGGAAGGCGCCCAGAACGCCCTCGGAGGAGGCGGCCGCTACGACGGCCTGATACAGGAGATCGGCGGGAACCCGACCCCCGGCGTCGGCTTTGCTATGGGCATCGAGCGCATCATCCTCAACTTGGAACGCCAGTCCATCCACCCCCCCGACTCCCCCATCCCGACTGTCTTCGTAGCCTACGTCGGCGAAAAAGCCCGTCAGCGGGCCGTCGTCCTTTCCGCAGAGCTGGTCAGGTCGGGCGTAACGAACATGCTCGGGCCCGCCTCCAAGAGCCTCAAGGCCCAGCTCCGCCAGGCCGGAAGCTTGGGTGTCCCCTACACCGCCATCATCGGCGAAAGAGAAGCTGAGTCCGGAACAGTCACCCTCCGCAACATGTCTGACCGCACCCAGGAAGAGGTGGGGATGAGGGAGGTGGCAAACCTCCTCACCTGAGCTCCCCCACCCCCGTGCTATACTCTACTGCCAACGGACGCCCGACCCGCCCCGTTGCGCCATGACGAAACTCCGAGCAGCCCTCGCCCAGATCAACACCACCGTCGGCGATTTGCGGGGCAACACGGCCAAGGTCCTCGACTACATCGACCAAGCCCGAGCCCGCGGCGCCCACCTCGTCGCCTTCCCCGAGCTCACCATCACCGGCTACCCCCCCGAGGACCTGCTCTACAAGCCACACCTCATCGCCGAGAACCGCGCCTGCCTAGACCGGATCATCGACCATTCCCAGGGCATAGCGGTCGTAGTCGGGTTCGTCGACTCGGACGACCAGGGCGGCCTCTTCAACTCCGCCGCCGTCATCCGGGATCGACGCCTCCTCGGCATCTACCACAAGGTCCACCTCCCCAACTACGGCGTCTTCGATGAAAAGCGCTATTTCCTCCCCGGCACCGACTCCCCCGTCTTCCAAATAAACGACACCCCCGTGGGCGTCAACGTCTGCGAGGACATCTGGTTCGAGCATGGCCCGACCAACCTCCAGGCCTCGGCCGGCGCCCGGGTCATCATGAACATCAACGGCTCGCCCTACCACCGGGGCAAGGGCCGTGAACGGGAGGAAATGCTCGCCGACCGCGCCCGAGACAACGGCGTCTACGTCTGCTACGCCAACATGGTAGGCGGTCAGGACGAGCTAGTATTCGACGGCGGCAGCTGTGTCTTCTCACCCTCGGGGGCCGTCCTCGCCCGAGGCAAGCAGTTCGACGAAGACCTACTGGTTATCGACATCGACCCCGACCTCTCCCACCCTCCCGCCCCTCTCCTCCCTGACCCCCTCCCCGACCTAGAGGAGGTCTACCAGGCCCTCACCATCGGCACCCGGGACTACGTGCGCAAGAACGGCTTCAGTAAGGTCGTCATCGGCCTCTCCGGCGGCATCGACTCCACCCTCACCGCTACCGTCGCCGCCGACGCCCTCGGCCCCGAGAACGTGACCGTCGTGACCATGCCCTCCCGTTACTCCTCGGAGGGCTCCGTCGCCGACTCCGACATCCTCGCCAGAAACCTCGGCATCGAGCTTTGGAACATCACCATCGAGGACATGTTCCAGTCCAGCCTCGACTCCCTCGCGCCCCACTTCGCTGGCACAGGCTCCGGCATCGCCGAGGAAAACCTCCAGGCCCGCATGAGGGGCATCCTCCTCATGGCCATCTCCAACAAGTTCGGCTGGCTGGTGCTCACTACCGGCAACAAGAGCGAGATGGCCATGGGCTACGGCACCCTCTACGGCGACATGGCCGGCGGCTTCGCCGTTATCAAGGACGTGCCCAAGGTCCTGGTCTACCAGCTCGCCGAGACCCGCAACGCCCGGGGCCCGGCCCCCGTCATCCCCCAGAGCGTCCTCGACAAACCCCCCAGCGCCGAGTTACGCCCCGACCAGAAGGACACCGACTCCCTGCCCCCCTACGACATCCTCGACCCCGTCCTGGAGGCCTACGTCGAGCAGGACAGGTCCCTCGCCGAAATCGTCAACATGGGCTTCGACGAGGACATGGTCAAGCGTGTCATCAAGACCGTCGACCGCAACGAATACAAACGTCGCCAGGCCGCCCCCGGCGTAAAGATCACCCCGAGAAACTTCGGACGGGACCGCCGCATGCCCATAGTCAACCACTACCGCGGCTTTTAAGGGAGAAGAAAACTCGGCCTGTTCTCTTGATGGCACACTCCTGTATTATAGGGTATAGTGCACTACATGACACAGGATGCCCTGTCTACTATATCCAAGACATGCGCCCCCATCGGCATATCCGGGGGGGATGGCTGAGTGTCTCCACAAAATAATTACCGAGAGTCCATCTGGACAGTAACTCAGGAAGCCAAGAAATGGTACTTCCTTGCCTTCTTCGCCCTGTTCCTAACCGGCATGGGGCTTGTGGCTTCCTACGAAGTAGTGGAAGGGGGTAACGGAAAATCCACCCTTAACCTGATAACGGCCACCTTCGACCACGCCGGGTCAATAGCCATCGGCTCGGCGGTCATAGCCATGATAGTTGCGGATATAATGGTCGTTAGCCTGAGCTTTATATGGAGTCGCATTATGGTATTAGCTGAGAGATATTTACGACACCTGCGAGAAAAGCGGTTGGCCGAGGGCCGCGCCGAGGCCCGTGCCGAGATGCGCACCGATTTGGAATCCGCCCTCGAAGAAGCCCAACGAAACGGCGAGGATGCCCGCGTCATAGCCGCCTACGAAAAGATGTTGCGAGCGATAGACGATTGATTGGGTCGCAACGCCTCCCATTCCTGGACCGTAAACACCCCCGGACGTTCAGGCTTAGGCGCGAGAATTTGAACCAATGACCACCGCCAGCGCTGAAGACATATCCCGCACCCTTGGCCAGCTTGAAGGCAGAGTGGCGAGTCTCGACACCCGGGTCGGCAACCTGGAGCAAAGATTCAGCAGCCTCGAACATCGGCTTGACCGAGTAATCTTCACCATGTTCGGCTTCGGTGCAGCGCTCATTGCCGGCATGGTCGGAATCCTGGTCAAACTATTCGTCTAGCCCCCCACCCCTCTCCCTCCCATCACCCCCCCGACCCCGAATCCATCCTCCCCCTCCCATCGCCCCCACCCACCTCCATCCGTCATTCCCGAACGGGGTCGGGAATCCATCCCTGGGGGTGGCGCGTGATGGACTGTAACGCCTCTCCCCACCATCCCCAACTTCCGGCTAGGTGTCTTCTACCTGCCTGTGAAGCGGCGGATTACAGTGAAGCGGGATGCTGACATCATAGCCTGATTCAAGGCCAACGCTCGCAAGGGGAAGGGGTTTCTAGCGGACATCAACGAATCACTGCGTGATCATGTACGGAGGATAGCAGGGCCTCCATGTTAACTTATATGGTTGGGGTGGGTGAGTTAGTTGCCAATGACCGTCAGTAGCTCTTGGAATTAGCAGCCCTCAATTCTCAACTCAAGAGTCTACATTCGGGACATGTCGGCTCTCCATCCATGGAAGTTCTTAAGAAACCGCGGTTTCTTTGCCGATCTATTCCACAGGCTGTGTATCTCCCATCGGGGAAGCCCCTATGTGTGATAACGATTTGTCCAACCTCTGTCACTACATTGTCTAGTGCAGGTCGTGACCGAATGCAAACTTGAATGGACATCGGGAGACATTGCAATCTGTATGCACGTAACTTACGCCAAGCCATCGCTGTCCGCACGCAATTTTCATGTTCCCAGGCAAACAAGATTGGGCCCTCAGCCGACCTGTCCCAGGCAGGTGCACCAATGGGCTGAAGTAGCCTTTGCCCGCTGTTCCAGTCACCACTTTCGAACGCCGCTTCCACCAAATCCAATCTAGCGGCTGTTTCAGTTTCAGGCGTCCGTGCTTGTGTCAAGGTCGCGGTGCGTTTAGTCCAGACCATTGCCCAGAAATCAGCATCAGAAAATGACAAGAAAAGTTCAACCGGTGTTGCATCTGAATCTGGCAACCTGTCTTCTGGGTCCCCTAAGGCTAATTCGCCGGGACTTCTCCACTGGCCGTCGGATATTCGAGCGGCACATTCGAGACACAACTCTCCGCCTGGACTCTCCCAATCCACCAAACCGTGAGTCCCAAATCCTACAGTGTAGATTAATGTGCCACAGGCTTCACAGACCGGCATCGGGCAGAGGCGAGGATTGTCTTGGTTCTTCCAACACCAAGGAGTGCACCAGAAATGCCCATTTACATGGAAATAATAGGCGTCGGGAAGCTTCTCCTGGGCCGACAGTTTAGCTTCATCAGGTGGATGCTTGTCGATGACTTCGATTACCGCGATCAGATTACCTTGGCTTCGTATTGAGATATCGGGTCGAAAAGAGTCAACCGATCTTTCAGTTGCCGCATTCCCCTCAGGAAACGCAATGGTCATTTCACAATACACGCAGGTGCGAGGCGGCAATGGATATTTGCGCCCAAGTTCATTCACCAAATAATCATGTGGGCTAATTTCCACGGAGTTTCCCTCCCTATGCTTTTTGACTTCTCACCGGCACTAAGGCATGTGGTACAGCACACCTTCAATGTAATGAACGATTCAACCCTCACCAATTCAACGTCAGCGTAAGATCGTCTCCCGGGTTCCAGGGCAGGTTTTCAACCCACGACAGCAGATATGTCCTGTCTTCCTGCGAAAGCCGCTTCTCTGACGCATAGTCCCACGCTCTACCTCCCAAGTCCTCTTTCAATACTTCAATAAAGGCGTTCCCCTCCCATCCCCCACCCCACCCCTCATAGCCCCAATCGAGATTTTCTGTTAAGTCAAACAGGAAGTCTTTCAGCAACCCCGTCGGCGAATCCACATGCTCCATCTTCACCACCCAGACATCCAGCCCCATTGACTACTCCCTCCCCAGCCCCGTCCTCCGAGGCCGGTCAAAAAATGGTCCCACATCCTATCGGACCCCGCCCGGCTCGCAAACCCCTCGGCCAGAGCTTGACTAGCAAGCGTAGGCTATAATGTGTATCACATCCCATAACCCAGAGATGCAGAAGAGTCCGAATATGGTCACCACCACCGAATACCACGAAGAGACCAGCCGCAGGTTCCTGTCCCAGGCGCGGGAAGAGTTCAATCGCGGTGACCTGGCTCAGTCCTCTGAAAAGGCATGGGGTGCCGTTGCGCACTATATCAAGGCCATATCGGAGGAGCGCGGGTGGGAACACAACCATCACGGCAAGGTTCTTAGGAATGCCGCGCTGATCCTCGGCAACCCTCCCCCTGCATCGCGCTACGTCGAGCTGCTGGGCTTGGTGCAGGGATTGCACCAGAACTTCTACGAAGGCGGTTGGACAAGGGAGATGGTCGATGCGGGTCTCAGTGGCGCGGAGGAATTGATAAACGCGCTCGGCAGGCATCGCACCAACGGAACCTGCTAACCTGCAACCTCCCCGCCCTCCCCGCCAACCCCGTCATCTCCCCCCAAAAATGGGACATTTGCTCTTGACACACCTGTCCGACTGTACTATCATACCCTGCGATCGAACAAATATCTGATAATCGAAGGAGGAACCAAAAACCCGGGGAAACCCCCCGAGACCCGACCAGAGGCATCGTCCCCGAGCAATCGGGGAACTAAACGCCCTGGCCAATACCAACGGCCCTCGCGCAGGCCCGAGGCACAAGCCAGGAACGTAATCCCCTCACTACGGGTCCCGTGCCCCTTCCCCATCCATCCAGGCGATGGAAGGTCCATCAGCTCTAAGCGGCACACCCCCTTCCAGGGGCCCAGCCGAATCGGTGCTCCCTATCTTGGGACGCCTATGTCGCTGGCATTGACTTGCCCGCGAAAGTGTACGGCCCGGCGTTACCGGGATTAGGGCCCTAGAGCCCCTACGCGGCTCCATAATTGCCGCCATCGGAGGACACAGTTCCCCCGTGACGGCTTCGAGTCGAATGCTGCTCCGCATAGCGGTCGAGCGTTGATGCGGAGAACAGAAGGCCCCGCGCAGAGACGCCCTCGACACCGGCAAGTCTCCCAAGGCATGCGTGTAGGGAATGGCAGGACAGCCGCCGATGCCACAAGCGTCGGCGTAGGTGCCAAAGAGATCCTGCGTGAGAGTCCCGGACCTTCCATCGCCCACCCAAAACCCAACAGACAGACCAAAATGCAAACCCAGACCCCACAACCGAACAACCCGACCTCCCCCACCATCATCCCCGCTCTTTATATCGTCATTCCCGAGGAAAGCCTGCCCCCGAGAAGTCGGGGGGGAATCCATCCCTCCGAGAAAGTCACCCACAACCCCGCAACTCACCCTTCCCCCCACTTGCCGTCATTCCGGCCCCCGAGCCGGAATCCATCCCCGGGTGCTGGGCCGCTCGTGCTGAGGCTCTCGAAGTATGAGCGGAGGGTGGCCCACGCCTTGCCAACTCGTCTCGTACGGCTCCCCCACCCTACCCTCTTTCTCTCTGTCATTCCGATGCCCCGCGAGGAATCTGGGGATGGGTTTTCCTCACTCCGACTGTTCAGGCGTCATTCAATCAAAACAGCTACGAGTTCAATCAACGATCAATCAATCTTCAATCAAAGTTCAATTAAATACCCGCCCCATTTGTGCTATCATGCCAATCATGACAACCGAGAAAACCAAAGCCCTCGAACTGGCCCTTGGACACATAGAAAAGCAATTTGGCCAGGGCTCCATCATGCGCCTCGGCGACGCTTCCCGAGCCCTCACCGTCGAAGCCATCCCTACCGGCTCCCTCGGCCTCGACATCGCCCTCGGCATCGGCGGCATCCCTAAGGGCCGCATCATCGAGGTCTTCGGCGCTGAGTCCGCAGGCAAGTCCACCCTCGCCCAGCACCTCATCGCCCAGGCCCAAGCCAACGGCGGCATGGCTGCCTACATTGACGCCGAGCACGCCCTCGACCCCTCCTACGCCGGCAACTGCGGCATCAAAATCGAAGACCTCCTCATCTCCCAACCCGACACCGGCGAGCAGGCCCTCGAAATCGCCGAGGCCCTCATCCGCTCCAACGCCGTCGATATCGTCGTCATCGACTCCGTAGCCGCCCTCGTACCCCGCGCCGAGATCGAAGGCGAGATGGGCGACACCCATGTCGGCCTCCAGGCACGCCTCATGTCCCAGGCCCTCCGCAAGCTCACCGCCGCCACCAGCCGCTCCCACTGCGCCGTCGTCTTCATCAACCAGCTCCGGGAGAAGGTCGGCATCATGTTCGGCAACCCGGAGGTCACCCCCGGCGGTCGGGCCCTGAAGTTCTACAGCTCCGTCCGCATCGACTTGCGAAGGATCGAAGCCATAAAGCAGCAGTCGGTCGTGGTCGGGAACCGGGTGCGGGCCAAGGTCGTCAAGAACAAGGTCGCCGCCCCCTTCCGCATCGCAGAGTTCGACATCATGTTCAACCGGGGCATCAGCCGCGAAGGAGACCTAGTGGACCTCGGCGTCGAGTACGGCATCCTCAGGAAAAGCGGCGCCTTCTACTCCTGGGACGAGACCCGCCTGGGCCAGGGTCGCGAGAACGCCAAGGAGTACCTCCGGAGCAATCCCGAAATGGCCTTCTCCCTCGAAAACCGCATCCGCGAAAAAGCCGAGCTCCCCCAACTCCCCATCCCCCCATCCCTCAACGGCGGCGACGGCGAGCTCTTCTAGCCTCCACCCTCCCGCTCCGACATCTTGCGTAGCCACATCAACACCGGGATTATCAGCGTCTGCAGGGCGACCAGTATCGCAACCACCGCTAATAGGCGGATGTACCAGCCCTCGGAAAACTCCACCCAGATGGCAAGTATCATCATGGCCGCCAGCGCCCCTATCGAGACCGAGGAGGTTGTGTGAACCCATCTCTGCTTGCCCTTGAGATCGGGCAGCAGCAGGAGCAGGGCGTAGGCCAGCCCAACCGCGAGAATCAACAAGGTCAAGGTCGCCTTCCAGAACTCATCCTCGCCCCTCTCGGACCACATGCCCACCAGCAGCAGCCCCGCCGCCACGACTGTAAGCGCCACCCCGACCTGGCCTACCCTCACCCGGCCGCTCCTCTCGGCAAAGATGGCGTAGGCCATCACGCACACGCTCGCGCCGGAGATGATCAGGCTCGTTATCAGCACCTTGGCTTCGAAATCCCCGAAGTCCCCGCTCACCACCGCCACGATCGCCACGATAGCCGTGACCACCAGAAAGCCGATGAATGCCCAAAGCGAAGGCCTCTTCAGCTTGGTCATCAAGCCGTAATCTCCACCCCGTGCATTCATCCCACCACCCCCTCCCCCAGGTCCTTGATCACCTCATGGGCGGCGTTATGGCCCGGGGCCCCTCTCACCGTGCCGCCGGGGTGCGTGCCCGCGCCGCAGAGGTAGTAGCCGGGTATTGGCGTTCGGTAGTCGCTCATCCCCCGGACGGGCCGGGCGTTGAAGAGCTGGGCGAAGGCGTTCTCGGCGTGGAACATGTGCCCGTGGGTCAGGTACAGCTTCTCCTCCAGGTCCCTGGGTGAGAGGAACTGGTAGTCGATGATGGCGTCGGGAATGTTCGGAGCGTACTGGGCCAGGGTGTCGATGCAGCGCTTCCCGAAGACGTCCCGCTCGGTGTCCCAGTCCGTGTCCCGGAGATGGTAAGGCGCATACTGCACGAACACCCCCATCAGGTGCTTGCCCTCCGGCGCGGCGGTCGGGTCCGTCGCCGAGTGAATGACGCAGTACATGTACGGCTCCCGGGACGTCTCACCGAACTTGGCGTCGTCCCATGCTCTTTCCAGGTAGTCCACCGAGGAGCATATCCTGAAGGGCGCAATGTGCTGCGGCCCGACCTCCTTGCCCGGAATCGCCGTGAAGTCCGGCAGCTCGCTCAGGGCCAGGTTGGCCTTGAACACCACCCCCTCGCTCCTCACCGACTCCACCCTCCGACGAAAACTCTCGTCCAGGTGCTCCGTTTCGACGAGGCCCAGCAGGCTCCGCTTCGGGTCGGCATTGGATAGCACGACCCGCGCGTTCAGCACCTCGCCGTTCATCAACTCCACCCCCGTGGCCCTTTCTTCTTTGACAATGACACGGGCAACCTCCGCCCCGGTCCGGACCTCGGCCCCGTGGCTGCGGGCGCAGGCCGCAAGGGCCTGTGTTATCGCCCCCATGCCCCCTGGAACCGTGCCTATGGGAACGCCGAGCTCGGGCCAATAGTGGAGCACCATGTAGACACTCCCCGGCGAATAGGGCCCTCCTGCCAACCCCACCACCCCGTTGGATACCACGTTCGCCTTCACCTCTTCCGTCTCAAACCTGGCGTCCAGGAAGTCCTTCATGGGACTGGTCAACACTTCCTGGAAGAAATAGGCATCCTCGGGGTCCGGGAACTGCCTGCAGACCTCCTCGATGCTCATGGGAGGCCTGAGCTCCAGCGGCTTCAGCACCGACACCAGCCTGTCCATCCGCATGCGCAGGTCCAGGAAAGCCTCGCCATCCTTGCGGGAGAACTTGGCGAACTCGTCCATGGTCTTGACGGGGTCGTTCCATGCCAGCAGATACCGGCCGTCGGGGAACAGCTGGAGGCTGACGGGATCGTACGAAACCAGGGGACCGTACCCGAACTTGTGCAGCTCGAGCTCCGCAGCAATCTTCGGCTTCAGCAGACCCCCGACCATCGCCGCCGTCGATACCCGGAACCCGGGGAACGTGTCCTCTTCGGTCACTGAGGCCCCGCCCACCACCCCCCGACGCTCTAGCACCGTCACCTTCAGCCCTGCCTTGGCCAGATAGCACGCCGCCACCAACCCGTTATGCCCGCCCCCGATGATTACGGCATCCAATTCGCTAGCCAAAACGCATCCCTCCCGCTGAAAGATTGTGGAAGGGTAGGAATGGGAGGAGTCGGGTGTCAAGCGTGCAGTTGGTTTGAAGAACCACCTGCTAACATCTAGAATCTTCTCCCATGCCCCAAATCACCGATATCCACCCCCAGAAGAAGCGCCAGGACCGGGTCAATATCTTCATCGATGGCCGCTACGCCTTCGCCCTGGACCGGCTCTCCGCCCACGATGCCCGTCTCGAAATCGGCCAGGAAGTCTCCGAAGACCGGCTCTCCGAGTTGCTCGAAAAGGCAGGCCTCGACTCCGCCCTCTCCGTGGCCCTCCGATACCTTTCGGCCCGGCCCCGCAGCGAACGCGAACTCCGTACCCGCCTGCGCCAGCGAAAACTCGGAGAGGCGGTAATCGACCGCACTGTCGAGCAGCTAAAGACGCTCGGCCTGCTTGACGACTTCACCTTCGCCCAGTACTGGGTCGACCAGCGGGTAACCTTCCGGCCACGCAGCCGCAGGATGCTGGAGATGGAACTCCGTCAGAAGGGGATCAACGGCTCGGCGATTGAGGACGTGACCCTGGATATGGACGATGAGGCCGAGGCCTACCGGGCCGCCCAGCGTCGTGCCCGCACCCTGCCAACGGATGACTTCGACTCCTTCTTCAAGAAGCTCGTAGACCACCTGGGGCGTCGGGGGTTCGGGTACGGTACAGCCTCAAAGACCGCCCGGGGCCTGTGGGCCGAACTCGCCTCCCCCGACGAGTCCTGAGCCCCTAGTTGAAGTGCGGGATAACCTCGGAGGCGAACAGGTCCAGGCTGTGCATAACCTGCTCGAAGCTGAGCCCCGGGAAGTTCAGGAACAGCGCCAGGTGCCGGCACCCGGTCTCTGCTGCTAGCTCTTCGATCTGCTCCCTGACCGTCTCCGGTGACCCGACCAGTATCAAATCGTGCTTCTGGTTGAAGTCGAAGTAGCTCAGGTTGTAGTCCTCGTCGGCCATCTCGTGCGCGAAGGCCATCTTGGTGCGGATTTTTCGAGGGTCGTGTTTGGCCCATTCCCCGAACATATTGAAGTTGTCCCGAACGGCGCTCACGGCCTCCTCGTATGTGTCGGCGAGGAAGGTAGGTCGCATGACGGCCACCCCCTCCCCAACTTGCAGCTCTCGACCCTCGGCGTCCAGCGCAACCTCGTTGTATATCCCCCACGCCTCCCTGATCTTCTCGTATGAGAGGGCCAGGCAGATGTTCCCCATTCCCCGGCTGGCAGAGAACCGATGCGACTGGAGTGAGTCGCCCATCTGCCACATGGGTGGATGCGGCTTCTGGTAGGGCTTTGGGTGTACGCCCAGGGCTATAAGCTCGCCGTCGGGGGCGTGGAAGCGGCTGTCACGGATAAACTCTGATTGCTCTATCCAGCCGGGTTCCGGGAACCGGTAGAACTCGCCCGAGTAGGTGAACGCATCTTCAGTCCACGCCTTTCTCACTATGTCCAGCGATTCTGAGAACAGGGCATAGCTTCGGTCCGGGTCCCGGCGGTCGGCGTCCGGGTGGAACTGGATCGAGGCCCGGCCGTTCAGCCCCCGCGCCACCCCGAAGTCCACCCGACCCTTGGTGAAATGGTCCAGCAGAGCCACATCCTCGGCGACGCGGAGGGGATGCCAGTCGGGGAGGATGACCCCGCACTGGCCGATGCGGAGGCTGTCGGTGTGGGCCGCCAGGTCTTGCCCGAGCATGAGGGGGTTGGGGGAGGTGGCGAGCCAGCCGTCCCATGCAAAGTGGTGCTCGGCGATCCAGACGCCCGTGAAGCCGCCCTGCTCGAGGAGCTGGGCCTCCTGCCGCATCTCATCGACCATCGTGTCCCAAGGGTAGGGAGTCCCGAGGTGATAGTAAGGCGTGCTGTCGAATCTCATGCTGTCTCTGCCGGTAGTCGGGGGACGGGCCTAATGTGCATGGTATCAAGGGTCGGCCTCGTTTGCCACATGGCGCAGCTAATATGGTATGTTTACCGCGCTTTCTCAGCGGATCTAACGGTGATTCATGCCTAACGGAGCATCACCATGACCATAGACATCCATAACCACATCTGGACCCGGGAGTACCTCTCCGACCACTGGTGGGATATCTACGCCAACTTCTTCTCCACCTACATCACCGACTCCCCCTTCTCCGGCACCCCCGAGGAGATCGATCGCAACCTCTTCGCCAAGTGCTTCGACCCCGACGGCTCGGACTGCATCGCCGAGATGGATGAAGCCGGCATCCACCTGACCATCAACACCGCCATCGACGGGTCATGCGCTCTGGGCGTGGCGCCCAAATCCGTCGAGGACCAGAACCGGGAGCTGGCCGAGATATGCGCCGCCCACCCAGACCGGTACATCTTCTTCTCATGTATCGACCCCCGGGCGGAGGGGGCGCTGGAGTTCGTGGAAAGGTCGGTGGAGGAGTGGAACGCCAAAGGGTTCAAGTTCCACCCCAATATGAGCGGCCTGTTCCCGTGGCACCAGGCGGCGTACCCGATCTACGAGCGGTTGCAGGCCCTCGGCCTC
Source organism: Dehalococcoidia bacterium (assembly GCA_965207225.1). GTDB lineage: Bacteria > Chloroflexota > Dehalococcoidia > Plut-88900 > Plut-88900 > Plut-88900. The sequence continues at coordinate 98,745 of CBDBLV010000005.1, read as the reverse complement.
CCCGTCCTCTTCCACACAGGGCAGATGTTCCAGCCGCTGAACCCGAAGTTCAGCCAGCCCAAGGAGCTGGTCCAGGTCCTCACGGACTTCCCCGACCTCAAGGTCATTGCCGCGCACATGGGCATAGCCTCATGGCGGGAACTGATCGAGGTGGCGCAAGACAGGCCGAACCTGGTCACCGACTTCTCGGCCTTCCAGCACGAGGCCGCGACCAACTACGGCCGGTTCTGCCTGGTACTGCGTCGGGTCATGGACGGGCTAGGGGCGGACCGAGTGATGTTCGGCTGCGACGGCCCGGTCTGGACCCGCTGGTACTTCCGCAAGTGGTGGGTCGACCTCATCCGCGACCTGCCTGACAACCCCACGGAAAGGGCGTCCTTCGCTCGTGAGGAAGTCGACGCCATGATGCACGGGAATGCGGCGAGGTTGCTTGGTCTGGGTTCCTGACACCCGTGTTGTGCCCTCACCGGATACGTAATACACTGGCCCAACCAAACCACCGGAGCCGAATGCCATGACCATCCAAGAGCGCGCCACCTATTCCAGCATGGAGACCAGCACCCAGGAGGACTGGGACATCATCAAGCAGTACGCCGGACAGCGTCGGGAGAGGGTCTACGACTCCCTGATGAACATGCTCAAGCAGATGGAGTTCTCCGACGACGGCGGGCCGGTCAACGGCCTTGAACATTCTCTACAGTCGGCGACCCGGGCCTACGAGGACGGCGCCGACGAAGAGACCGTATTCGTCGCCCTGTTCCACGATGTCGGGCAGATAGTGTCACAGGACAACCACTCGGAGGTGGCGGCGGCCATCCTCAGGCCCTACATCTCTAAGAAGAACCACTGGATAGTCCAGCATCACGGGGAGTTCCAAGGCTACTACTTCTGGCACATGACGGGCAAGGACCGCTATGCCAGGGAGAAGTACAAGGACAGCCCCTACTACCAGGACTGCATAGACTGGTGCTACAAGTACGACCAGAACGCCTTCGCGCAGGACTACCCGACCAAGCCCCTGGAGTTCTTCGAACCCATCGTGAAGAGGGTGATGTCCCGCAAGCCCTGGGAGGCCTACGAGGGCGGTTAACCCGCCCTGCCCGGGTCACTCAGACCTGGAGCCGGATTCCGTCCCCTCATCCCTGCCCCCAACCATTAGGGAGCGGAATATGCCCGGCAGCTCCTCTACCCGATGTCGGTCTATGACCAGGATGCCGACGCTCAGGACCACGTAGAGTATCGAGAAGCCCAGGCGGATTTCTAGATCGTATGGTAGGCCCAACTCCTCCATAACCAGCTGCTGTATGAGCTGGACCGTAAACAGGCCGAACAGCGCGATGGCCCCCCTCCCCGAGATGTGGTGCCTCAGTATCAGGACTACTGCGAACAGCGATTGCCCCGCCGTCAGGAAGACCTCAATGACCTGCCTGTTGTCCATGTGCAGGCCGTCCAGGGACCCCGCTGAAATGTTGTAGGCGGCGGGCAGAGTGGCAACCAGCAGCGTCCACTGGTTCACCTTGGACGACACCAAAATCCCGATTCCGTCTTCCCCCCGACCCTTCAGCACGAATATCACCGCCAGCAGTATCTCGGGGGCCTCCGAGGCCAGGGGCGCGACCCACTGGATGAGCAGGAATTCGCTGAGGCCGAGGGAGTGGCCGGTCTCTTTCAGGCTTTCGACGAAGGGCTCGGCCATCAACAAAATGGTGCCCGCGGCGATTACGAACAGCACTATCACCACCGTGCGACGCCTCTCCGTAGGCAGCGCCCCTATAAGGGCCGAGGGCCCGACTAGCTCGGCCTTCACCTTCTCCGACTTGAAGTTGGTCCATACGAAGAGCAGGAAGAGGGCGCCCAGGACGAAGGTGTCGGCGAGGTGAAGCTGGCCCCTAAGGACTATGGTGGAGGCGTACAGGGTGGCGATGAGCAGAATGGCCAATGCAGGAGATACCGCACCGCCGATGGCGAGGTCCCTCTTTCGGGTCTTGAACCAGTAGAGAAAGACTACCAGGCTCCAGCCGATGCCGATGAGGAGTCGGTTGGCGCCGGTCATATTGGCGGTGGCAAGGCCTACGTTTTCGGGGATGTAGGCGGCGGTCCATGCGAGATATACGTCGATGGCGTACTCGGGCAGGACGGCCACCACCGCCAGCACTGAGATGGCCAGGGCTCTTGGGATATCCATCTCGGCCACTTCCATAGACCAGGACAGCAAAAACGCGCTCCCGACAATGGCCAGCCCGTAAACGAAGGCAGCGACCACGGCGGGCGGGTGGGCCCCGGCGCTCCATAGGGCAAGGCCCGGGACAGCGGCCGCAATGGCAATCGGAATCCAGAGCCACTGGTTCATGGGTTAGAGGGGGTGGGGTGGGGAAGCATTAGTTGGGCTTTAGGAGGATAGAGGCGGGGTCTTGATTACAGTGTTGTAAGAGTATTTTCGTTCCTCTCAAGTGGTCCTTAGCACTTTTATTTGTATTGATAAAGATGCCGTTTCTTAACCTACGATACCTAAGGAAACGTGCACCCCCTTCACTCTTAAGGTCAGAACTGACTATATCTCTTATCGGACACATACTTGTGGTCAGTTTCCTCTCCTTTATCAGCCACTCGGCCACGCTACCAGCAATCTCGTACCAGTGGCCGAGCTCCTTCTCTTGACCGTCCGGTAGCCGCAGTACTAACGGCTGACCAAGACTATATTCATAGTTGGTGAGCTGTATCCAATCTTGACGGGGGGGTGGAGGAGGAGGCTTAGGATCTGGAGGCGTGACGAATATCGGCCTATTCGCCTCAATGGGCTGCCCGTCTACGAATGTTTGCCGCCAGAGCAACAATAGCTTTAGCGCACACTGGTGAGGCGTTTCGTCGGCTAGAGTCAAGTCTAGGAGAAGACCCTCACGAGGCGGTCGTGAAAACTCCGCAGTTACGTCCCTGAGAATCCATCGACTGCCGTCAGTAAGAGCAGCGTAAAACACTTTGCGATCCCAGGTGTATTTGAAAATCTGATCTTGGTGAGCATCTAGGTGCTCGCCTAGTCTTTTGGCCTCAATAAAGGCTATGGGTTGACTCTTCTCCTTGCCCAGTAACCCATAGTCGGGGGTTCCGCTACCTGAATGGTGGTCCTCAATTGTCACCAATGCTGGGTTCGCAACATCCCACCCGAGAGCGTTCAATATAGGGTCAATAAGGGATATGCGCGTCCGGTATTCGTTTTGGCTGAGACTGTCCCTGTGGTCGTCTATCCGCTTCTGGACGGTTTCGATTGCTTTAACTAAATCATCTAGCAGCATCTAAATGCGCCCTCTACCATAGTGTTCATGCCCGCTCTAACTGCTCCGAACTAGCAAGAATATTAGCAGGGAAATTTGCACTACTCCCAGCGCCACCATTAAAAGAAACAGCCGGTCTAGGCGGCTGTTGATTTCTTCTAGCCCGGTTAGCAGGTGCTGCATACCTACTCCCGGAGTCTGTTAGGACACGATCTGCACTATCCTGAACCGCATTGCCCCCGCAGGCGCAGCCACGACCACCTCATCCCCTCCCGACTTCCCCAGCACCGCCTTCCCAACCGGCGACGCTATGGATATCTTCCCCTCGGAGATCTTTGCCTCGCTGGGCGAGACCAGCTTGTACTGCACCTTGTTGCCGTTGGACAGGTTCTCCAGCGCTATGGTGCGGCCTATGGCCACCCTTGAGCCGGCGCGGGCCTGGTCTTCCTTCAGGACTTCCGCCGTGCGCAGGAGCTGTTCCAACTCCATGATGCGGGACTCGACGCGGCCCTGGGCTTCCCTTGCCGCCTCCAGCGGGGCATTCTCCCGGAAGTCCTTGTCGGCGGCGGCCTTGTTTATCGCTTCGGCCAAGGCGGGACGCTGAGCTTTGAGCTCCTTTACCTCGGCATTTATGTTATCGATGCCCTCCTTGGTAAGGTGGGACACCACGCGGGCCCGCTTTGGGCCCTCCTTGGCCGTGATGGTGGACTTGCGGACCCGGAAGCTCGGGGCCAGGCTTAGCTGGAAAGTCCCCTGTTTGTGGGCAAAATTCAAGAAAGCTCGCACGTGCGGCGAGCTTTCTGTGGCGGCGGTTATGCTGAGTTCCTGCGCATACTGTTCGACCTGTTGGCCTGTGATTTTCCTTGCCGGCCAGTCCCTGCCGAACCACCTCACAAACTTCGTAACTGCAGGCTCAACTTTTTGGCGTTTCCTATTTGTCAGGGTCTCCAGGAATTCATTCGCCAGGGCGTTCAGCGTCAAGTCGAAATCGCTATCCATGCTCAGTTCCTGCTCATATTGATGCAGACGGCCCGGGCCAAGGGGCTCCTCCACTAATTCTTAGAATTCTGGCCTCGGCTTCGCCGCTATGGCTTGGCCAGCCGTCAGCCGTCTCTGAAGAATCAAGTATAGTACAGCCCATCATCACGCACAAACCACGTCCGTTTCGACACTGCCCACCTTCCGTAATATAATTTGACTGGAGGCATTCGGGGACATCAGGAAATCCGCAACATGAGAAGCAGTTTTATCTACCTAATAATCATCGTCGCCATTGTGGCGATTGTCTTCACCCTGTTCCAGCCCTCCTACGGCACCGAAGACATCGACCTCTCCGAGGTCATTACGATGGCGAAGGCCACCCCCATCCAGATCCAGGAGATCGAGGTTGACGGGGACAAGCTGACCATCACGGGCACCGACGGCACGCGCTACGAGTCCCGGAAAGAGCCCGGCTCCAGCATCATCGAGATCCTGGCCGAGAACGGAGTCGAGATCACACCGGCCCTCAGCATCCGGATCAAGGAGCGCAGCCAGCTCAGCAGCCTCTTCGGGCTTTTCCTGAACTTCCTGCCCCTGATCTTCTTCGGCGCGGTCCTCCTGTTCCTGCTGCGGCAGGCCCAGGGAAGCAGCAACCAGGCCCTGGGCTTCGGCAGGAGCCGGGCCCGGATGTTCGTGGGCAACAAGTCCACCGTGACTTTCCTGGATGTGGCCGGGGTTGAAGAGGCCAAGCAGGACCTGCAGGAAGTGGTGGAGTTCCTCCGCTTCCCGGAGAAGTTCTCCGCCCTCGGGGCCCGGGTGCCGAGGGGCGTGCTCCTCGTCGGGTCCCCGGGGACGGGCAAGACCCTGCTCAGCCGGGCCGTCGCCGGAGAGGCCGGTGTTCCCTTCTTCTCCATAAGCGGCAGCGAGTTCGTCGAAATGTTCGTCGGCGTCGGCGCCTCCCGCGTCCGAGACCTGTTCGACCAGGCCAAGCGCAACTCCCCCTGCATAGTCTTCGTCGATGAGATCGACGCCGTTGGCCGTCACCGCGGCGCGGGTCTCGGGGGCGGGCACGACGAGCGGGAGCAGACCCTGAACCAGATCCTCGTCGAAATGGACGGCTTCGACTCCTCGACCAACGTCATCGTCCTCGCCGCCACCAACCGCCCTGACATCCTGGACCCCGCCCTCCTCCGCCCCGGCCGCTTTGACCGGCGCGTAGTCCTGGACCTGCCTGACATCAATGGCAGACGCGAAATCCTCGCCGTTCACTCCAAGGGCAAGCCTATGGCCGAGGATGTGGACATGGAAGTCCTGGCCAAGCAAACTCCTGGATTCAGCGGTGCAGACCTCGCCAACCTCGTCAACGAAGCCGCGATCCTCGCTGCCCGGCACAGCCAGAAGACAATCACAACCCGCCAGGTGGAAGAGGCCATCGACCGTGTCATAGCCGGCCCAGCCCGAAAGAGTCGCCTGATCAGTGCAAAAGAGAAGGCGATCACCGCCTACCACGAGGTCGGGCACGCCCTGGTAGCCCGGATGATGGAGCACTCCGACTCGGTCCACAAGGTTTCCATCGTGGCCCGCGGAGGCATGGGCGGCTACACCCGCCTCCTCCCCGCCGAGGACCGATACCTCTACTCCCGCTCCCAGTTCAAGGCTATGCTCGCCACCGCCCTCGGAGGCCGCGTCGCCGAGGCTCTCACCTTCGACGAGATAACCACCGGCGCCTCCAACGACCTGGAGCACGCCACCAAGCTGGCCCGCAGCATGGTTACCCAGTACGGCATGAGCGATGCCCTCGGGCCCCGGACCTTCGGGAACAAGGAGGAGCTGGTCTTCCTCGGCAAGGAGCTCTCCGAGCAGCGGAATTACAGCGAAGAGATCGCCGTGAGCATAGACTCGGAGATCCGGGAGCTGATCCGCACCGCCGAAAACACCGCCCGGGACATCCTCATCGCCAACAAGTCCAAGCTGGTGCAGCTTGCCGAGTACGTCATGCAGGTCGAAACCCTGGACGGCGACGAGCTGGACGCAGCCTTCGACGCAGACCCAACCTCCGACCTAACTGAGGTTGTGCCCGCCGTGGTAGCGGCGAACAGGCCCCCGCCCCCCGCTCCAGAGCCGGAGCAGGAAACCCCCACCCCCGAACACCGCGCCCCCACCCCGGACACCCCCCCACCCCCTGAACCGGAGGCGGGTCGGGCTTAGAGCCTCCTTAGCGCGTCGTTCACAAGAATACTCTCCCTCGGCTCCCTACCGCTCGGCGAACGAGCCATATATCCTGCCCCATAGCTCCTCTACCTCATGCTCCGTTCCCTGCGGCGCGTGTCTCAGAAAAGCCTCATATATATCCTGGTCGTTGTTGGGGACTTCATGGGTAATACGTCTCTGATGAAGTTCTCCCAGAGACGCCATCATGGCTTCAATGCCAACTATGTTCTCCAGGTTGAGCAGCAGGTGCAGACCAATATGATATCTGCAGAAGGTTGGTACTTCCGGCTCATCAACCAAGGCTTCCACTATCTGCAAGACTCCTGCAGTCGTGCAATCATCTCGTACCAGCTTCTCCACGCGAGAGTGTTTGTCTTGAAGAGAATAGCCTTTCCATTCACGTATGTACTCCCGGACGTACTCGGCCCCGGCCTCACTGAACCATCTGGCGCTCAACCTGTGATTAAAGTACGTATGGGCTACCTCGTGGTGCAGTGTATCCCGCATGCCTTCGTCGGACACAATGTCAACTATCTCTATACGTTGGTTCCCGTCGAAGGACCTACCGGCCCAGGGAGGAGACCTATCATCATAGCCAGCAGCAGCCACCACCGCGACTACTAGGTCTCCAACCGGGAACGGCTCCCCTATCAGCCACTCCGCTCCTAGAACAGACTCTTCGAGCCAATCCAGCGCCCCTTCCCAGGGCAATTCACCGCGTCCCACCATCCAAAGGTTGACTTCGCCTGCCAGCGGTGTCTCAATCGTCCTGGACTGTATCACTGACATTCCCAGATTTGGCAGGTCTCGATAGTGGCTATACTCGCTGCTGAATCCGATGATATGTATCCGCTCCAGATCCGTAAGTCCGTCTGCAAACCAGTCTGCAACCATCAAGTCTTCAAGAAGCTTGCGCTTGGTTTCCTGATCCATGGGGCCCCGTCCCAGGCTGCGCATTAACATGCTATCAATCGGGCGATATGGGTACTCGGCATCTTCTACAAGAAGATGGAGAAGATCGGAACCGTCGCGGTCGAGGGTACGCGCCACGCTAAGCACGTTGCCCAAACCGCGAAGCTCATTGAGCTCGGCATATCCGATTTCTTCAGAAATCCAGGGAAGTCCGATGAGCTGCGCATCCACCCCGGTATTAAATTCCGCCAGATGCCTTATATAGCCGAGCGCATCGTCCTCGATGTTGTTGATGTCGTCATAAAGCCACGGTAATTCGACAAGCAGCACCCCAGAACCGGGATTGAAAAGCTCTAAGTCTCTCACACGGGTAACCGTGTTCTTTTCAGAGATGGTTAAGTCCTCGTCGAAGGCCCAGTGGAATTCGAGTATCGCTGGGAGCACTTGTCGGTATTCGTTGACCACGGTGACTAATACATGCATCGTCCAAGCTTCGTCCCAATTTATACCGTCGGTAAACCATCCGGAATTGACTACCTGCGAGGCTAGGCGCAAGCCGAATTCATCCTCCGATCCAACTATGCGACTAAGGCGGTTGACCATTTCTTGTTCGGTCTCGTCTAGCCCATCCGTTACCCAAGGTGTGTGGGCCAGGCCGGTTAGGAGGGTTGTCCCATAAGGCGCGAACTCCTGCAGGACTTCAATCGTTGGGACGTCTGTCACTTCTACGGTATCCAAGAAAGACATGCCGAGGATATGCAGCGCAATGTCTTCATGTTCACTCGCAATCTCTTCGAAGCCCTCAAGGACAGCTGCCTCGGCTTCGTCGAGGCCGTCCATTACCCAGGGTCTCTCCGCCACTACGGACAACAGTTCCTCTCCAAATGGCACCAACCTGCCGAGGGCCTGCACTATGGCGATATCAGTAGGGTGAACGGTCTCGAGGAAGGATAAACCAAGCATGTATGAGGCGAGGGATTCGTCTACATGGGCAACGCCCCAGAGCAAGTCAACAACCTCACGCTCGGAGCTATCAAGGCCGTCAGCAATCCATGACTTGCCAAGCATCGCTTGGAGTAGTCCCGGCGCGCTGTTATCTAGGTCCGCAAGCATGTCCACGGTGGCCCTGTCCGCCGACTCCACGGTTTCCAGGAAGGGCATACCAGGAATGAGTGCGGCCACTGACTGGTTCCTGAATCGAGTCAATGCCTGAAGGATGTTTCGCTCCGTCCTGTTGAGGCCGTCCAAAACCCACGGCCTGTCCACCACCGCAAGAAAGACCTGCTCATCCAGCATGGCGGCGCTGACAAACTGCCGCACGACCTCCCGCTCGGTACCGGCAATCCCATCCAACACCCAGGGCAGCGCTATTATCTTGTCAGCCAACTCCGGCTTGCCCCGCTCCAGGGCCCCGGAACCCGGCACGGATCGCCACCCTTCCAGGTAGAGGGGCGCCGGAGTGGGGGATGGGGTGGGGGTCGGCTCGGGAAGAGGTGTCGGAGTAGCCGTGGGTTCAGGGACAGAGGTCGGGCTGGGGGTGGCGGTGGGAGAAGCCTCGATCGTCGCCTGGGGCGTAGACGTAGGAGTAGGAAGGGGGGTGGGAGTCGGAGGCCGGCAGGCGGCAACCAGAATGGCCGCCAATAGGGTCAACATCAGGATATGTCGTCTCATACGGCAGTCCCCTCACCCCCCACCCAGCAACCCCCGAGTCCGTGAGAACCCCGCCATCGCCCCGAGCATCAGGAACCCTGCCACGAACCCCCCGATGTGCGCCCAGTACGCCACACCCTGGGCGAACTCGCCCCCCAGCGAGATGAACCCGTTGAAGAACTGGAGCATTACCCATATCCCGATCAGCAGCCATGCCGGCACGGCTATGACCGTGATGAGAATCATGAATATCAAGGTCTGTATCCGGGCGTGGGGGAAGAGGACAAGGTAGCCGCCCAGGACACCGGCTATTGCGCCGCTGGCCCCGATGGTCGGGATTGCGGAGTCCATGTCGATGCCCACCTGCGCCGCCGACGCGAACAGCCCCGACACCAGGTAAAACACCAGGTACTTCACCCGACCCATCCGCGCCTCCAGGTTGTCCCCGAACACCCACAGGAACAGCATGTTCCCTATCAGGTGCATCCAACCTCCGTGCATGAACATGGAGGTGAAGAGCGTCACCCAGGGGCCCGGGCCGCCTTCGTAGACGTTGCGAACGTCGGCGAAGCGCACGGTGCCGTCCGGTTGGGCCTGTAGAGCATGACGCGCAAGAGTGCTCGACACCCCCTCCACCTCCAGCACCGACCTGTCGCCCTCCTCCAGAAGCGCATTCACCTGCTCTCCCAGGTCCCCTTGCCCCGTCAACTCGTAGGGGAGTACTCCGTAGTTGTTGTAGAAGCGAGACAGCTGGTAGTCGTCCAGCAGAAGCACCTGGTAGAGGAAGACCAGGATGCACAGGGCCATGATGCCCACGTTGACGTAAGGTATGCCGTATCGGGGGTGTTCGGGGTCGGAGATGGGAAACATGGGTCAAGCAGGTGCGAGAAGAAGTGCTGCATACAACATTAGAGAGTCGGGTTTGGGCTGTCAATCGAGGCGCACGGGCCCCGACCGGTGCTAAAATATCCGCCGCAATGCCTATCCAACCCATCGAGGCCGTCATCTTCGACATGGACGGCGTACTGGCAGACAGCGAACCCCTCTACCACCTCTCCCTGAACCAGGTGCTGCAAGCCCACGGACATTCCCTGTCCGACGAGGACAACCGCATCATCCTGGGCACGACCGTCGAGTTCACCTGGCAGACCCTCAAGGACCGTTTCCGGCTCGACGGAGACCTGCAAGACTGGATCGGCATCTACGACGAGGTGTTGCTCAAGAACCTCAGGGAGAACATCGAGCCTTCGCCGGGCCTCTACTCCCTGCTCGACACCCTTGACGATCGGGGCCTGCCCTTCGGACTGGCGTCGTCATCGCAGGGCAACTGGGTCGACGTCATCCTGACGATTCTGAAGGTGAAAGGTCGGTTCAAGGTGGTGATGTCGGGGGACATGGTCACTGACGGCAAGCCGCACCCGGAGATCTACCTGACGGCAGCCAACAAACTGGGCGTCGACCCGACGCGATGTCTCGTGTTCGAGGACTCGCCCCACGGGATCCAGGCGGGGAAGGCGGCGGGTATGACCGTGGTGGCGGTGCTGACGGAGATGACTCGGGGGCTAGACCTGTCTCATGCAGACCACCACATCGAGTCCCTGGCGGACTTTGATCTGGCGATGCTGGGCTAGTCGCTCTCTCGGGCAAAATTGACGCTCCCCAACCCCGACGGCTACACTACGCCCACTTTCCCTGCGAGGACATAGCCATGACCGAACCCACCCCCAAGACCCTTCTAGGCCCAGGCCCGAGCAACGTTCACCCCCGAGTCTACGCCTCCATGGCGGGGCCCGTGCTCTCCCATATGGACCCCGATTTCTGGGCCATCATGGACGAAACGGTTGAACTGTTGCGAGAGGTCTTCCAGACCGGCAACGGACTCACTCTTCCAATCTCGGGTTCTGGGTCAGCTGGTATGGAAGCCGCCCTCTACAACTCCCTGGAACCGGGCGACACTATCGTCGTGGGTGTCGCTGGATTCTTCGCCTCCCGCATCGCCGAAATAGCCGCCCGCTGCGATGCCAACGTCGTCAAGGTGGAAGCTGAATGGGGCAAGGCCGTGACCCCCGCCGCGGTCGAAGAGGCCCTGGCCGCCAACCCAAACACGAAAGTCGTGGCCCTCGTCCACTGCGAGACCTCCACGGGCGTCCTGCAGCCGCTGGAGGAAATCGGCCAACTGGCGCGTTCCCACGGCGCCATGTTCCTGGTCGACAGCGTAGCATCTCTCGGGGGTCAGAGGCTGCCCGTCGACGATCTGGGCATCGACATCTGCTACAGCGGGAGCCAGAAGAGCCTGAGCTGCCCGCCGGGCCTCGCGCCCATCACCATGAACCCCCGCGCTGTGGAGGCCATGAAGTCCCGGAAGTCTCCATCCCGAAGCTGGTACCTGGACTTGTCCATGCTGGACGAGTACTGGATCAGCGCCCGGAAGTACCACCACACCGCCCCCGCTTCCATGATCTACGCCCTGCGAGAGTCGCTACGGATCCTGACGGAAGAGGGGCTGGAGAACAGCTTCGCCCGGCACCAGCTCAACGCCGACGCCCTCCGCGCGGGTGTTGATGCCATGGGTCTCTCCATCGTCGCCGACAAAGAGGTGCGGTCCAACACCGTGAACGGAGTCCGCATGCCCGAAGGCGTCGACGCCAACGCCGTCCGCATGGCCTTGCTCAACGACTACAACATCGAAACGGGCGGAGGGCTCGGCCCATTCGCGGGTAAGGTGGTAAGGGTTGGGCTGATGGGCTACTCGTCGCAGGAGACCAACGTACTGCTCATACTATCGGCGCTGGGCCGGGTTTTGAATGGGCTGGACTACGAGGTTGCAGTCTCAGCGGGTGTAGCCGCGGCGAGCCGGGTGTACGCGAGAGCCTCCTAGCCCGACTTTTCTTCCTGCCGGTAAGCCTCGTCCAGCAGCTCCACTACGTGGTAGGAGCGCGTCGTTTGTCCTTGATTGCGCAGACCCATATCAAGTTGCAACATGCACCCCGGGTTGGCCGTGGTCACGACATCGGCGTCGGCTGAGTTGACGTCCCTCATCTTGCTGTCCAGCAGCTGGGAGGAAAGCTCCGGGTTGACGATGTTGTAGACCCCCGCCGCCCCGCAGCACTTGTCCGAGTTCGGCATTTCGCAGAGCTCCACCCCGGGAATCGAGTTCAGAACCTTGCGTGGCGCCTCCCTGATTCTCTGGGCGTGTATCAGGTGACATGAGTCCTGGTAGGTAACCCGCTTCTTGAACCCCGACCTGGGCGGCGTGAGGGGCAGGTCGGCGAGAAACTCGTGAACGTCTTTGACTTTGGCGACGAAAGTCTCTGCCTTGCCTGAGTAGCCGGGGTCCTCCGCGAGCAGTTCTTCGTACTCCTTCAGCATGGCCCCGCACCCTGCGGCGTTTACGACAACGGTGTCAGCATCCGCGAAAGCTTCTATATTCCTGCGGGCCATCTCGCGGGCTGAGTCCCGCTCGCCGCTGTGTACGTTCAGTGCCCCGCAGCAACCCTGCCCGCCCGGGATGTCCACCCGGCAGCCGTTCTTGGACAGCACGTTCACCGTCGCCCGGTTCACGGGCCCAAAAACCAGGGGCATGATGCACCCGGAAAAAAGGGCCACGGTCTTCTTCTCAGCCCCCTTCGCCGGTACGCTCTTCGCCTTGCCCCGGGGGTAGGGGCTGAAGGACAGCTTGGGAAGCATCGACTCCATGTGGGCCAGGCGAGTCGGCAGCAGCTTCAGCATCCGGGAATTCCTCACAAGCCATTGCAGCCCTGATGCCTGGTAAAGGGAAAGCATACGGAAAGCCAGACCTAACCTGCCCTGGTGAGGGAACAGGTGCTTGAAGGCAATGTTCCTGGCCGTCCTTTCGATGAAGGGACGGGAGGTCTGCGCCTCGATTCTGGCCCGAGTCTCGGTCATCAGGCTCCCAAACGGCACCCCCGAGGGACAAGCCGCCTCGCACGCCCGACACAACAGGCAAAGCTCCATGTGCTCGACCAGCCGGTCCGTGTACCCGAACCGCCCCTCGGCTACGGCCTTCATCAGGGCAAGCCGACCCCGGGGGGACTCGGTCTCCAGGCCCAGCTCCAGATAGGTCGGGCACTGGTTCAGGCACAGGCCGCAGTGGACGCAGCGGTAGAGTTCCTCCGCCGTGACGCCGCCAACCGAAAGGTCCAGCAGGTCCATCGCCGACTTTTCTGCTCTAACCAACGCCCTATATCCCCTTCACAAACCGGCCGGGGTTCAGCGTGCCGTTGGGGTCGAACTGCTCTTTGATTCGTTTCATCAGGTCAACCTGGGGCCCTTCCAGCCCCCACACGTCGATACGTTCCTTCAATTCTCGCGGGCAGACCTCCACCACGCAATGCCCGTTGAGTTCTGCAGCCGCTTTCCTAACCTGCGAAACGTGCGCCTCTAGTTCATCGGTGGAGGCGCCCTCGTCCAGCCAGTATCCGTAGACTACGCCGTTCACCATGTTACAGGAAATCCTCAGATCTTCCCCGCCAATGCAGCGAATACGCTCCACCAACCCTACACTGGCGGAGGGGAGGCAAGTTGCCTTGATGATCATGGTTGCGGGGGAGTTTGGGCCCCGACCTGCATCGCGCAACATCCTCCAAAGCAGTTCACCTCTCTCTCCGCCATCGATCGTATACCCTGACTCACTATCCCGCAGGATGTACCCGAACTTGTCGCCGTCGTCGGTAGCCTTCCATCCATGGGACTCGCATAGACTCACCACCATCCGGCCCTGACGCTCCACGGCCTCCCTGACTCCCCCTATCTGCAATGCCACGCAGTATCCGTTAAGGACCCCGAAGCCCATGCCCCCGATCAACTGGAGAGCCACGGGAGTCACCCCTGCCTCGCGCAGCCCCTTGGCCAGAGCCTCAACCTCGGGTGCTGTCCTGGCTCCGATCAAGAATGTTCGGGTCTCTTTGAAAAGCGGGGCCAGCTTGAAGGCCGCTTCAACGATTATCCCCAGCGTGCCCAGGGCCCCGGTATAGACCTTATTCATGTCGTAGCCCGAGACGTTTTTAACCACCTTGCCGCCGCCCTTGGTCACGTCACCATTGGCGTTAACGACCTTTATGCCTATGAGCCTGTCCCTGATCGCCCCGAAATGGGCCCGGATAGGCCCGCTGGAGTTGGCGGAGAGGATGCCCCCGATCGTCGCCTTCTCGGGGAGGGGAGGGTCCAGGGGCAGGAACTGCCCCTTTTCGCCAAGCTCTTCCTGCAGCGCCCCGAGAGTAATCCCCGCTTCCACCACCACCGTCAGGTCCGAGGGTTCGTATTCGAGGACCCGGTTGAGCCTTGAGGTGCCGATTACCAGGTCGCAGGCTCGGGGCAGGTTTCCCAGGGGCATGACGGTGCCCCCGCCCCAAGGCACGACCGCCTTGCCATCCCGGTCGGCCGCCGAGAGCAAGTGGCTGACTTCCTCGATTGTGTTCGGAAAGACTGCGGCCCCCGGCTCAATGCCGTCGACAGCATACTGTTTGAGCCCCGGCCCGTGAGTAATCTTACGGTTGCGGGGAATCCGGTCGATCTCCCATTGCAGGGAGTGGGGTGTGGCCATGACGATGCGGCTCGGTTGTGCGAACCCCGACTAGGAGCCGGAGAGCCACCCCTTCAGGGCCTGGATGTGGTCGGGCTTCGTGCCGCAGCACCCGCCTATGATGCGGGAGCCTTGCTCCTGCCAACCCTTTGCGTATTCCACGTACTGCTGAGGGTCGAGGGCATTCCGGAGTGGCCTGTCGGTGTTGTGGCCCGGGAAATGAGCATAGGCGCCAAAGGTTCCCGACCAGCTATTCTTGACTATCTCCAGCGCGGGCGCCGTGTCCCCTACCGGCGTGTGCATAACGAACACAGCGTCGATGTCCTTGTCCTTGATGGCGTCCATGGCGTCCTGCAGGGACTCACCGCCGTGCCTGCCATCAATGCCGAGGTACAGATCGTCTCCATCAGGGATGACCGACAGCCCCACCCACGCCGGGAGCCCCAGCTGTTTGGCGGCGTCGACTATGGCGAGGGTGTCCGAAATCCGCACCAACATCTCTCCGACCGCCACGTCGGGGCCGCCCTTGGCCAGCTCTCCGAACTGTTCCAGGTAGGTTGCGAGGGCTTTTTCGTAGGCAACGGGAACTTCGGCATGGGCCTTGGGCTTCATAGTGGAGGCGGATGCTGCGATCACCACCGAGTCCTCCGTTCCCGTGTTCTTCCTTGCCTTAACCGCCGCTTCGATTCCGTTCCTGTTGGCCTCGGGTACCTTGTGCTCGAGGCCACCCTCTTCGAGCATGTCCCGTCCGGTGCCGAACGTATTCGTGATAATGATCTCTGCACCCGCCCTGATGTAATCTTCGTGGATCTCCGCAACTAGCTCCGGATGCGTGAGCATAGGCCCGCCCGACCAGGTCGTGGGGCTGATGAGCCCTCGCCTCTCGAACTCCGAGCCCATTCCCCCATCCATCAGTATGGTCTCACCGGCGGCGATTCGGGCCTGCATCTTTTCAAGATTGCTCATAGGCGTCTCCTGCTTGATTTAGGTCTTCAAGCCCTGGCTAAACATACATGCCCGAGGCTTGGGGCACGGGCCTGTGCAGTTCAGATTCGTGATGTGGCGGGGCCTCATCCGGGAAGATCTTGCCCGGGTTGAAGGTTGCGTTGGGGTTGAAGGCTGCCCGCAGCCGTTTCATGGCCGTCATGTCTTCCTGCGTGAAGGCCCAAGGCATGTACATCTGCTTTTCGACGCCTATGCCGTGTTCGCCGGTCAAAGCCCCTCCAACGTCAATGCAGGCCCGCAGCATCTCGGCACCGGCCCCAAGGACGTTCTCTTTTGCACCCTCAATGCGGTCGTCGAACAGGATTATCGGGTGCAGGTTGCCGTCTCCGGCGTGGAAGACATTGCCCGCCACGACATCGTATCGTTCACAAATCTCTTCCACCTTCTCCATTATCTCGGGGAGTCGAGTACGGGGCACGACGCCATCGACTATGTAGTAGTTGGGCGCCACGCTTCCCAGTGCTCCGAAGGCGCTCTTGCGGCCCGCCCACAATCTCTCCCTTTCTGCGGGGTCGTTGGCGGAGCGGACGAGGGTGGCATTGTGAGCCTTGCAAATCTCTTCGATGGCCGCAGTCTCCTGCCGGGTCGACTCTTCCAGGCCTTCCACCTCGATTAGCAGGACGGCCCCCGCATCCTCCGGAAACCCCGCCTTTATCACCTTCTCCACCGCCCGTATTACCACGTTGTCAATCATCTCCAGGGCCGCGGGAACTATCCCCGCCCCGATTACCGACGAAACCGTATTGGTGGCGTCGATGGGGCTGTCGTATACCGCCAGGAGGGTCTCCACGGACTCGGGCTTTGGCGTGAGCCGCACCAAGATCTTCGTCACCACCACAAACGTCCCCTCCGAGCCCACGATTGCGCCCGTAAGGTCGTAGCCCGGCACGTCCCTGACCCTGCTCCCGACCCACATCAGATCACCGTTGTGCAAGACCACCTCCAGCCCAAGAACGTGGTTGGTGGTTACCCCGTAGGAGAGGCAATGAGGCCCGCCTGCATTTTCCGCTACGTTCCCGCCGATGGTGCAGGCCTTCTGGCTGGAGGGGTCGGGGGCGTAATAGAGGCCGAACTTGCTTACGGCGGCGCTCAGGTCCAGGTTGACCAGACCCGGCTCCACTACCGCTATCAGGTTATCCGTATCGACCTCCAGCACCCTCTTTAGCCTAGTGAGAGCGAGAAGAATGCCGCCCGTCGAGGCCAGGGCCCCGCCGCTGATGCTGGTGCCCGCGCCCCGGGGCACGACCGGCAGCCCCTCCCCGTAGGCGATTTTCACCACCTCGGCCACCTCCTCCGCGGACCCGGGAACCACCACGACCTCCGGGTAGCCGGTCGCCTGGGAACCGTCATATTCGAAGACAATCAGGTCCTCGGGAGCGTATAGGACATACCGCTCCCCCACCACGCCGACAAGCTCTTCGATTACCTTCTGAGGGATCATCTAACCCTTCACCCGACACCTAAGTTTAGCCGGTTAGCACGGCTAAGAACGGGCATCGCTTCTAAACATCCTACCACCTGATGTATCATTGGGGTATGGCAGAAGGAACTAGAAAACCGAACCCCCGCCCCAACACTCCTAGTCCTTTCGTTCCTATGCAGAAGGGATTCCCGCCGAAGAAGAAATAGGGAATGCTTCTCTGGTGAAGATCCAGACCAGCAGAAAAACTATTTCAAGTGCCGCAGCTGGGAGAGTAAATATGAACGCGGTGCTCTTACTACTTAAATGACGCCTGTTCTCCTCCCATGCCCACTCTAACCACTCATGAATCTTCGTCTTGAACGCCTTTTCATCCAAATGCCAGAAATGCTCTTGAAGCAACGAAGGGCTTAGATTAGCCATTGAGTTGAACTCCCTCGAACGGAAACCTTGATAGACCCAGAATCCCGTCCATGCAAAGGCTGCTACACCAAGATACAAGAACCAGTTTGGCCAGTAATGCCAAATGGTGAGGCTCGGTTCCCCTGGAACGATTGGCAGCAGCCCAACGACAATAATTGACACTGCGAAGGTTCCGATCAGCTTGGTGTCAATCGAGGTTGCCTCGCGACTCGACGAGCCCAGAGCCTTGATTGCCAATTCGTAACCTGCATCCAGCGTCTTCGGATCTATTTCGCCTGCTTGATTACTCTGTGTCATACCCTTAGGTAAGTCTATCACCGACCCCCTGGTCGGGCTATAATCCCACCCATGAAAATCGTCGTCGCGCCCCAGGCGTTCAAGGGGAGCCTGGGCGTGTTCCAGGTCTCCGACGCCATTGTCTCCGGCATCCGACGCGTCT
Organism: Dehalococcoidia bacterium; assembly: GCA_965207225.1. Lineage (GTDB taxonomy): Bacteria > Chloroflexota > Dehalococcoidia > Plut-88900 > Plut-88900 > Plut-88900. The sequence continues at coordinate 80,893 of CBDBLV010000005.1, read as the reverse complement.
TCCCCGACGCCCAGGTCCTCATCTCCGCCATGGCCGACGGCGGCGACGGCACCCTGGAAGTCCTGATGCGGAGTACCGGAGGGCGAACCCACGAAGACACCGTAACCGGGCCCCTCGGAGAGCCGGTCCAGGCCCGATGGGGGGTGCTCGGGAACAGCGACACTGCCGTCGTGGAGATGGCCAGTGCCTCGGGGCTGGCCCTTGTCCCGAGCGACAGGCGAGACCCCCTGATAACCACTACCTATGGCACCGGAGAACTGATCCATCACGCCCTTGACCAGGGGCACCGCAAGTTCATCCTGGGTGTCGGGGGGAGTGCAACGTGTGACGGCGGGACAGGGGTGGCCCAGGCCCTCGGTGTGAAATTCCTGGACGAGACCGGCGCCGAATTGCCCTTCGGCGGAGGCCCCTTGGCCCGGCTGGCAAGAATCGACCTGTCGGGCATCGACCCCCGGGCCACCGAGTCAACTTTCCAGGTCGCCACCGACGTAACCAACCCCCTATGCGGCCCCGAGGGCACCGCCGCCATCTACGGCCCCCAAAAGGGCGCAACCCCGCCCATCATCGCCCAGCTTGATGCGGCTATGGGCAAGTTCGCCGACGTGGTACAAAGAGACCTCGGCATCGACCAGAGGGACGACCCCGGGGCTGGGGCGGCGGGGGGGCTTGCCTACGGAATGAAGGTGTTTTTCCCCACCGAACTGAAGCCGGGGGTCGAGGTGGTGGCCGATGCAGTGAACTTGGTCGAGCAGCTTGACGGAGCGGACCTTGTCATCACCGGAGAAGGACAGATAGACGGGCAGTCGTCATATGGAAAGACGATTATGGGAGTAGCGTCCCGGGCCAAGGGGATGAATATCCCGGTGATTGCCCTCGCGGGAAGCCTGGCCCCCGAGTACCGCTCCATCTACGATCAGGGCGTGACCTCGGTTATGAGCATTGCCCCGGGGCCCATCGCCCTGGACGCCGCCATCCACGATGCCGACTCCCTCCTCACCGAGGCTACCGAGCGCGCCCTGCGGATGGTATCGCTGGGCATGGGTATCTAGCCCGTTATTGAAACGATATCGCTAATCTGAACTGGGGGCCCATTTGCAAAACGTCAACGGCCCGGAACCCGACCTCAGAGGACGCAAGATCCCCGTCCTAGACAAGGGTTACGTCCATCTCCTGGACTACATAGGCGGCGACGATAGAATCCTGTCCGCCGCCCGGGTCTCGACGGGTGCCAAGTCGGACCCCGAGCGGGACCGCAAGCTCATCTTTTTCCTGATGGAGAACAAGCACCACACCCCCTTCGAGCACGTCGTGTTCCAGTTCGTCATCAAGTGCCCGATCTTCGTGGCCCGACAATGGCTTAGACACCGCATCGCCAGCTATAACGAGCGCTCGGCCCGCTACCGCGTCTTCCAGGAGGAGTTCTACGTGCCCTCTCTCGACGACATCCCCGGCATCTTCGACGAGGGCGACATCAAGGAATACGAGGAGATGATGCACCGGGAGCACGACTTCTACGAGCGCATGATAGAGAAGGCCAAGCCCTACCGGGAGCACCGCAAGCGCACAAGGGAGGTCTTCCGGGGCGTGCTGGGCACGGCCTACTACACCGAGTTCTACTGGACCCTGAACTTCCGGGCCCTGATGAACTTCCTGGAGCTCAGGCTCGGCGAAGGCGCCCAGCCCGAGATCCGTGCCTACGCCCTCGCCATCGAGAAAATCGCCCAACAGGTAGCGCCCTTGGCCTTCGGAGCCTTCGACGAGTTCTTCCTGAAGCCCGCCCGGGCCGATGCCTAGTCCCACGCAACTCCCCAAGCTCTGCCTGGTCACCGACTCCTCCGTCAAGATGCACGCGCCCATAGAAGAAGTCGTAGCCGAGGCGGTTGGGAGTGGGGTGGGAATGGTGCAGGTCCGGGAAAAAGGCATGCCCTCCGGAGATTTGTACCGGCTGGCGAAGAAACTGCGGGATGTCACTCGGGGCAAAGCCCTTCTCATCATCAATGACAGAGTCGACATCGCCCTCGCCGTGGACGCCGACGGCGTACACCTCCCCTCCCACTCCCTGCCCATCGACGTTGCCCAAAGTCTCTGCGGGGAGGAGATGCTGACTGGTAGGTCGGTGCACAGCGTCGAAGAAGCTGTAGCCGCAGAGCAGGAAGGCGCCGACTACCTGATACTAGGTACGATCTACACCACGGCGTCCCACCCTGATGGGCCCGTTTCCGGGCCTGAACTGATAAGGACAGTGAAGTCCCAGGTCAACATCCCCGTCTATGCCATTGGAGGTATCAATGCGTCCAAAGCCGGAGAGGTCATGCGCGCCGGCGCGGACGGGATAGCGGTAATCCGTTCAATCCTAGGTGCGGCTAACCCCCGGGCCGCGGCCCGGGAACTTAGGGCAATTGCAGACGCTGGTCGATAGACGTCTGAATCGTAATTGGAAGGCAGGATAGGATGTCAATAGAAGTGGGGATTTGGAAAATCGGCGAAGACTTGAGCCCCCTGCCGTTAGGCGGAATGGACTATGAAGAGCGGTTGCAAGAGATCATCGCTTCCGATATCTCCATAATTGATCCCAGCGTCATGGTGATTGGCCGGGAGGTAGCTATACCGGTTGGCGGCCGCATTGACATCCTTGCTATTGACGCAGAAGGAAACTTGATAGTAATTGAGTTGAAGCGAGCACGCACGCCTAGAGAGGTTGTGGCACAAATCCTTGATTACGGTTCCTGCATACGCCGCATGACATCAGAGGAGATTGCTGATATTTACATTGACTATCAGCAACGGTTTCTCAAAGAGGCCGCTCCAAGGGGGATTAATGAGGTTCTCAGCGAACGATTCAACACCGTTCCCGATGAGCTCAACGAGTCTCATAGACTCATAATAGTTGCCGAGGACCTTGACCCGTCTTCTGAGCGGATAGTTCTGTATCTGAGGGAAGAGTACGGTCTCGATATCGGTGTCGTGTTGTTTCGTGCATTTGAGGATGGAGACCGCCGATATATAACTCGAACTTGGCTGAATGACCCCTATGACATCCCTGCTCAACCATCCTCCTCCAGGAGGCAAAAGGAGGAATGGAATGGCGAATACTACGTTTCCTTTGGAGAAGGAGAAAGCCGAACTTGGAGCGATGCTGAGAAATACGGCTACGTGAGCGGAGGAGGCGGAGAGTGGTACGTGAGGACGTTGAGGATGCTTGAACCCGGAAATCGAATATGGGTATCCGTCCCGGGTAAAGGGTACGTAGGCGTTGGGAAAGTTGTCACCCCGGCAACGCGCTTTGATCAGTTCAAAGTCAATAAGAACGGCTCAACCGTACCCATCACTGAAGTCGACATCCAGGCGCCAAAGGCGCTTAATGAGGAGAACTCCGAACACTTTGTGGGGGTTGAATGGATCAAGACGGTCAACTTGCAGGATGCGGTGAGAGAACGTGGCTTCTTTGGCAACCAGAACACGGTTGCCCAGCCCCGAGACCCTAAGTGGAATTTCACTGTCGAACGCCTGAAATCCATCTGGGGAATAGATTAGAAAACTTTGCCGACCAGTTAGCGAGAGTTACTGAAATGCTAGACCTATCAGACAGCCACACCCACCTCGAAGACTACGGAGACCAACTCCTGGATGTCGTCCAGCGCGCCCGAGACGTCGGCGTCAGGCGAATCATCACCGCTGGAAGCTCCCTGGAGTCTTCCAGGGCCGCCGTCCGCATCGCCGAGGATTACCCCGACATCTACGCTGGCGTCGGCATCCACCCTCACGCCGCCCACCTCAATGTCACCGAGGAGACCTTCGAGGAGCTTGCCAGTCTGGCCCAGTCCAGCGAGAAGGTGCTCATGGTCTGCGAACCGGGCCTCGACTATTTCAAGAGCAAGGCCCCGAAGCAGCTCCAACAGGACGTATTCCGCCGGCACCTCTGCCTCGCCCGGGAGTTGCAGCTTCCAGTCGTTTTCCACAGCCGTGAGGCCTACTGGGACTGCCTTCGTATCCTGAAGGAGGAGCGAGTCTACGAGGTCGGGGCCATCATGCACTACTTCGTCGCCGACCAGCGCATCGCCGAAGAATGCATCGACATGGGCATCTACGTCTCCTTCTCCAAGACGCTCCTCGCCCTCCCCCACCTCCACCCCATAGCCGCGGCCCTTCCCATGGAATACATGGTCATCGAGACCGACTCCTTCCCCCAGCCCTGGAAAAAGAAGAACCCCCTTGAACCGGCCCAGCTGATACGCGTCGCCGAAAAGGTCGCGGAACTCCGAGGCATCACCGTCGAGGAAGTGGCCGCTCAGACCACGGCCAACCTGAAGTACGTGTTGGGGCCTAAGCTACTATAGGGGTGTCGTCCCGGTTGGCCCATTCCCCCATGGAGCCGTCGTAGTTGCTGACATTCTCGTAGCCCAGGAGTCGGAGGGCAAACATCACGTGTGCCGCGCGTATTCCGCCCTGTCAGTACGTGACTACCTTCTTCTCCGGCGTGATCCCCGCCGACGCATAGAGCTCCCTTAGCTCGTCGGGAGGCAGGAATGTCCTGAACTCATCGTCGGTGACGGCTTTCGTCCACTCGATGTGAACGGTGTCCGGTATATGCCCGCCCCGCTTGTTCCCCCGAGTCAGCGCACCCGTGTACTCGTCGTCCGTCCGAACGTCCAGCGTGACCCAACCCGGCTCGTTCAGCCTTTCCTTAAGCTGGTCCAGGGTGCAGTTGTACTCGTGGTGCAGGGTTGCGGTGAAGGTAGCGGGAGCGTGAGGGGACATCGGCTTGTTGCTGTGATACAAGGACAGCGGCGCAGGCTCGACCGCCCGACCCTCTGCAATCCACTTGTTCCAGCCTCCGTTCAGCACCCGCACCTTCTCGTGGCCGTGCATTCGGAGGAGCCACCAGAGCCGACCCGCGTACAGACCGCCCCAGTCGTCGTAGGCGATCACGTCGTGCTCGTTGCCGATCCCGACCTGCCCCATTTCCTCCGCGAACTGGTCGGGGCCCATGACCAGCGCCCGGTTATCGGGGTCCTTGAAGTAGTTGCGATTCAGGCCCATCGAGCCGGGGATGTGGGCCCGCTTGTAGGCGTCGATAGGCCCCATGTCCACGATTCTCAGGTTCGGGTCCTCCAGGTGCTCGGCCAGCCATTCGGTCTCGACCAGGAGGTCGGGTCGGTTGTGCTTGTTTTCGTTAGCCATATCTTGTCCTGTTCTTCTCCTAACCCCCGACCGCGCTCTCCAGCGCCTCCACGTTATACCCCAGCACCGGCTCCGACCCTCCCACCACAATCGGCCGCTTCAACAGCGCCGGTTCCTGGAGCATCAGGTCCAGCTTCTCGTCGTCGGACAGGGCGTCGACGTCCAGCCCCAGCTTCTTCACCGCCCGACTCTTACGTGAGAATAGCTGGTCCATAGGGATTATCTTCAACAGTCCCTCGATCTCTTCACGGGACAGGGGCTCCTTGAAGATGTCCCGCTCGATGTGCTCTATCTCGTTCTGCGAAAGAAACTCCTTCGCCCTTCTGCACGAAGTTCAGGAGCGTTTCGTGTATAGAGTTATCCCGGATGCAGCCATGATTTCCTCCTGGTTTCTAAGTCATGCTCTCTGAGGCCATTCTACGCGCCGACCCGTTCCCAGTCTACTATATGTACTCTGATTCATTTGATTTAGTGATGAGCTTTGACTTTGGAAGGGTGATCCTCAAGTCAGTTTGGGATAGGAAGGTGCGATATGATAGGCAGAGGTGATGACCAGCGGTAACTACAAGTATTCGGAGTTGACCGGAAGGGTTATCGGGTGCGCGATGACGGTGCATTCAGCCTTGGGTAACGGCTTCCAGGAGGTGATCTACCAGCGGGCATTGGAGATCGAGATGGCCGACCAGGGACTTTCCTTCAGCCGGGAGCATGAAATGCCCATCTACTACAAAGAGCAGCAGATCGGCACTAGAAGGGTGGACTTCCTGGTCGATGGCCTGGTCTCCGTTGAGCTAAAGGCCGTCATTAAACTCGAAGATGTTCACCTTGCACAGGCCATCAACTACCTGGAAGCCTATGACCTAGAGGTAGGACTACTAATCAATTTCGGTGCCAAAAGCCTCCAATTCAAAAGACTCGCCAACAGCAAATTCAAGCAAGAGAACCAGGGAAACCCAGCAATCCCCATAGATCCCAATACAGATAAAGGTGCCCTCTGCTGAGACGCCCCCCTTCAAGAAATCAAAGTAATCCCTTTATCCCATAAATCACAGTTCAGATATTCCCCCAATAGCCGCACATTTGCTCTTGACACACCCGTCCGACCGTACTATCATATCCTGCGTTCGAACAAACATCTGATAATAGAAGGAGGAACCAAAACCCCGGGGAAGCCCCCGAGACCCGACCTGAGGGACTCAACGCACTCGCCCATCCCAAAGGCCCTCGCGCAGGCCCGAGGCTCAAGCTGAAGGTGTTATCTCCTCACCACGGGTCCCGTACCCCCTTCCCTGGCTTCCAGGCGATGGATGGTCCATCGACTCTATGCGGCAGCAGGCCTCTCTATAACGACGCCCTTGCCGATACGACGCCCCTTACCCGGGCGTATACGCCTCGCCGACTTTACCCTCGTCGAGGAATTCCGCGAGTCTTCTGACTCGTTATGCAGGGCCTTAGCGCCCTTATGCGGCTCCTTCCGCCCACGGCGGTAATCGAGCCGATATGCCGCCCCGTACAGCGGTCGAGCGCTGATGCGGAGAGCGGATGTCCCCACGCAGAGACGCCCTCGACACCGGCAAGTCTCCCAAGGCATGCGTGAAGGGAAAGGCAGGACAACCGCCGATGCCACCAGCGTCGGCGTAGGTGCCATCGAGGTCCTGCATCCGAGTCCCGGACCTCCATCGCCAACCCAAAACCCAACAAACAAAATGCCAACCCAAATCCCACAACCCAATAACCCACCGCCTCCCCTCTCCGTCATTCCTGCGGAGGCAGGAATCCATCCCTCCGGAAAAATCACCCACAACCCCGCAGTTCACCCCATCCCCGGCCCTCTCCCCAGTACTGAACTAGAGGCAGAGGTCGGCGCAGAAGCGCCGACCTCTGCCTCTGTTCTTCTCTCCCCCTCTCCCTCAATGGCCCTGAGGGAGAGGGGGATCAAGGGGGTGAGGGTTCCCTTCCCGTCCCCTGCGCCACGCGAAATCCCCCGTCGTCCCTTTAGGCGTCATTCAATCAAAACAGCTACGAGTTCAATCAACGTTCAATCAAAACCCCACAACCGAATAAGGACCCGGCTTGCCGCTGGACCACCGAATGAATGTGCCAAATTGACACCCCCGACGCCCGAATATAGAATAAGGGCCGCTTTTGGGGGGAACCACTATCAATCTTGTGCCTCTGCGCGGGCCATCCCGCCCCTGGTCAGGCACGCCCCCATAACCGCAGGAGGTCGATAATGTCAGATCTGTCCCGTATGGCCGCTATCGTCGGCGTTGACGAGTCCGACGAGATTGGCAAGGTGCCCAACAAGTCCCGCCTCCAGCTAGGCTCGGAGGCTGCTTTCAACGCCCTCGACGACGCCGGCCTCTCACTATCGGACGTCGACGGGCTTTTCGTCGCTGGCCCGTCTCCCTATAACATGGCCGAATATATGGGCATCGTACCCAAGTACACCGACGGCACCAACGTCGGCGGCTCTTCCTTCGTAATTTACGTGGAGCACGCCCTCGCTGCCATCAGCGCCGGACTCATTGAGGTGGCCCTGATCGTTCACGGCGAAGCGGGACGCAGCTCTCGGGCCTATGCAGGGGACGACCCCAACATGCCCATAGCTCAGTACGAGCATCCCTATGGCCTCGTCATCGAGCCTCATCCCTACGCCCTTGCCGCCACCCGCTACATGCACGAGTTCGGACAGGAGCGCACCCAGAACGCCCTCGGCGAGATTGCCGTTTCCACCCGGAAATGGGCGCAGCTCAACCCCAAGTCCTTCATCAAGGACGACATGTCCATGGAGGACTACAACGAGTCCCGCTGGATCTCCTGGCCCTTCCACCTCTTCGACTGCTGCCTCGTCACCGATGGCGGCGGCGCCACGGTAATCACCTCCGCGGCGGTGGCCAAGAACACCAAGAAGAAGCCGGTCTGGGTACTGGGCACCGCAGAGGGCCACGACCACGGCGAGGGAATCCTCCAGCAGCACGACCTCTGCTCCACCATCGCCCGTGAGACCGGGCCCCGGGCCCTCGAAATGGCAGGCCTCACCCACGACGACATAGACCTCGCCATGATCTATGACTCCTTCACCTACACCGTGCTCATCACCCTGGAGTCCCTCGGCTTTTGCGGACGGGGCGAGGGGCCTGACTTCGTTGCCAACCAGCGGACTGCGCCCGGCGGCGACTTCCCCATGAACACCAACGGCGGCGGCCTTTCCTACTGCCACACCGGCATGTACGGCATGTTCCTCCTCCTCGAAGCCGCCCGGCAGCTCAGGGGCGAATGCGGAGACCGCCAGGTCGCCGGTGCCAAGACCTCCCTTGTCAACGGCACCGGAGGAACCCTGTCCTCCACTGGCACCATTGTCCTGGCCGCCGACTAGAGAGAGAAACGAATCACGCTATTTCGAAAGAGGTGATTGATATGGCAGATTACGACCGACCCGTTCCCGTCCCCCAGCCCGAGTCAGACTACTACTGGGAGAAAGCCAAGGCCCACGAGTTGTGGCTGCGCAAGTGCAACGAATGCGACACGGTCTTCTTCTATCCCAGGGACTTCTGCCCCGGCTACCAATGCAAGGATGTTTCCTGGGTCCAGAGCAGCGGCAAGGGCACGATCTACGCCTTCACCATAGTCCACCGCTCCCCGCCTCCCTTCCGTGAGCACTGCCCCTACGTGGCGGCCGTGGTGGAACTGGAGGAAGGCGCCAGGATGCCCACCAACATCGTCATCGACGACCCCTCACCCGACAACCTCTCCATCGGCATGCCCGTTGAGGTGGTCTTCGAAGACATAACCGACGAGATCTCCCTTCCCAAATTCAAACCCGCCTAGCCCATACTCCCGGGCCCCGGGTAGCTCTAACAAGGAGGTCCCTCATGGCTGACCTTTCGCGAAAGGCTGCAATTGTCGGCGTTGACGAGTCCGACGAAATAGGCCGCGTCCCCAACAAATCCCGCCTCCAGCTAGGCTCGGAGGCCGCATTTAACGCTCTTGATGACGCCGGCCTCTCCCTCTCTGACGTTGACGGGCTGTTCGTGGCAGGTCCGTCTCCCTATAACATGGCCGAGTACATGGGCATTACGCCCAAGTACACCGACGGCACCAACGTCGGTGGCTCTTCCTTCGTCATCTACGTCGAGCACGCCCTGGCCGCCATCAGTGCCGGACTCATCGACGTTGCCCTGATCGTTCACGGCGAGGCGGGGCGCAGCTCTCGGGCCTATGCAGGGGACGACCCCAACATGCCCGGCGCCCAGTACGAGGACCCCTACGGCCTGGTCATAGCCCCTCACGGTTACGCCTTGGCCTGTAGCCGATATATGCACGAATTCGGCGAGGAGCGCACCCGGGACGCCCTGGCCGAAATAGCTGTCGCCACCCGCAAATGGGCGCAGCTGAACCCCAAGGCCTTCATGCAGGACGACATGACCATCCAGGATTACCACGAGTCCCGATGGATCTCCTGGCCCTTCCACCTCTTCGACTGCTGTCTCGTGACCGACGGCGGCGGGGCCACCGTCGTCACCTCAGCCGCCGTGGCCCGTAACACCAAGAAGAAGCCCGTCTGGATCCTCGGCTCCGCCGAAGGCCACGATCATGGTGACGGCATCGGCCAGCAGGCCGACCTCTGCTCCACCATTGCCCGCGAGACTGGACCCCGGGCCCTCGAAATGGCAGGCCTCACCCACGACGACATAGACCTGGCCATGATCTATGACTCCTTCACCTACACCGTCCTCATCACCCTGGAGTCCCTCGGCTTCTGCGGCCGTGGCGAAGGCCCCGAGTTCGTTGCCAACCAGCGGACTGCGCCCGGCGGGGACTTCCCGATGAACACCAACGGCGGCGGCCTCTCCTACTGTCACACCGGCATGTACGGGATGTTCCTCCTACTGGAGGCCGCCCGGCAGCTCAGGGGCGAGTGCGGCGATCGGCAGGTGAAGGATGCCAAGACCTGCCTCGTCAACGGCACGGGAGGCACCCTCTCCTCCACCGGCACCCTCGTCCTCGCCTCCGACTAGGCTGCCTGTTGACCTAAAAGAATCAAGGGGAGGGCTTCAAAGCCCGTTGTAAATGGTGTCAGTTGAGAGAAAACCGAGGCCTGTCAGAGGAGTCGTCCTTCTTGCCTCCCTGGGCCTCCTTCTTCCTCTTCTCTGCAAGGAACAGTTCCAGGCTCAGGTTCGTCGATTGGAGCAGCTTCAGCTCTTCTTCCAGACGCGCCCTCGCCGAGGGCGCTTCCAGCAAGCCTTGCTTCTCCCGGGGCCCGGCCATCAGCTCTGCCGCCACCGTGTAGGAAAGCCTTTCCGGGTCCCGGTCCAGCTCAACCGCCCCGTCCCCGCCACCCCGCAACGACGTCAATAGCGACATGTAGGTCCGGAAGTGGCGCACGACCCGGTTTGTCAATTCGTTCGGAGTAGGTTCTTCGGTCTTTTCCAGCAACGCCACGCGGCCCACCATATACGGGGTTATCTGCTGGACGTCGACTATGCGGAATACGTCTTGTCCTATCGCGCTCAGGTGCATCCTTCCCTGGCCCTGGGGCACGACATCCGTAATCTTCGCCACTGTTCCCACTTCGAAGGGAATCGCCGATCCGCCCACCTCTTTCCCTTCCCTTATCAGTACCACCCCGAATGTCCTGTCTCCCTCCATGCATTTCTGCATCATCAGCTTGTAACGCTCTTCGAATATGCGAAGAGGCAGGGCCATGCCCGGATATAGGACAACGTTGAGGGGAAAAAGAGGTAGGTCTATGGGCCCGGTGTCAGGCATTTTCTACCCGGCAGCCGCCGACCCCGACGCCTCGCGCTCCGGCATTCGCTTGCTTATCTCACCCTCTATGAAGGAGAAGTCCTCTTCCGAAAACAGGTGTACGTTGCCCTGGAAGGCCAGGTGCCAGTGCTGGGGCGGCCACCTCTTCACGTATTCCAGGTGCGGGACTATGGACTTGGCGTCCACGTATGTACCGGGCTCCAGGATCAGGTCGGGCTTGATGCCGAACCGGAAGGGGTACTCCTCGCCCTTCTTCTTGCTGTTCCAGATCGGGGCGCGGTCTTCGTAATAGGGCGAGGTTATGGTCGCCGTTCCCCCGAACTGCTGAACACCGGTCAGGTAGTAGAGCACCCGATCCCCGGGCTCCATCCTCTCCGCCTTCTTCCGGTGCCGGCTCTTGATCCCCTGCAGTTCGAACCCCAGCTCCCGGGAGATCTCGAAGTTTTCCGCCGAGCTTACGATCATCCAGTAGTTTGGCATGGCCGGTAATTCTCCTTTTCCCATTTGCACCGGCGCCGCTACCCGCCGATGTGATACATCTCCACCTTCTTGGCGCGGCTCCCGGAGAGCGAAGCCCGCTCCTCCGAGTAACGGTCGGCTCTGCGGGCCCAGATTCCTTTGATAATATCGGTCAAGTCCGCGTCGCTGGCACCGGCTCGGAGCGGTCCGCGCAGGTCATTCCCTTTGGATGCGAACAGGCAGGTGTAGACCTTGCCCTCGGCGGAGATGCGGGCCCGGGTGCAGTCCCCGCAGAACGGGTTGCTCACCGAGGATATGACCCCGATCTCGCCTTTGCCGTCGGCGTAGCGGTAGCGGTCGGCGACTTCGCCGCGGTAGCTCTTGTCGACGGGTTCAAGGGGCATCTCCCGTTCGATGAGCCCGACTATCTCCTGCGAGGTGACTACCTGGTCGGACTCCCACTGGTTCAGGTTGCCGACGTCCATGAACTCGATGAAGCGGAGGATGTGGCCCATGTCTTTGACCCGGCGGGTGAGGTCGACGATTGTGTGCTCGTTGACCCCCTTCTGTACGACCACGTTAATCTTGATAGGGGCCAGACCCGCTTCCTCCGCAGCCCGGATCCCTTCCAGCACCCGACCCGTCCCGAAGCCCCGACCATTCATGTACCCGAATACCTGGTCATCCAGCGTGTGCAGGCTCACTGTGACCCGTTTCAGGCCGGCATCCTTTAGTGTCTGAGCCTTTTTGGAGAGAAGATACGCATTGGTCGTGAGGGCCAGGTCTTCCAGCCCTTCGATGGAGGCCAGCTGTTCCACAAGGATTTCAAGCTGGTCGCGGAGGAGAGGCTCCCCGCCGGTGAGGCGTATCTTGCGGACGCCGAGATTGACGAAGAGTTGGGCCAAGCGGCTTATCTCTTCGAAGGTGAGGATGTCATCCTTGGGCAGGAAGCGGTAGCGCTCTCCGAATATCTCCGCGGGCATGCAGAAGGTGCATCTGAAGTTGCACCTGTCGGTGACGGATATACGCAGGTCCCTCAGCGGTCTCCCGAACAGGTCGAGAATGGCGTCGGGGTGTGTTGTGGAAGCGTCGTTGCTCATGCGCTGGAAATGGACAGGCCACCCCTCCCGACTTCCATTCTACCCCGAGGGTCGGGGGTGTACAAATCTACCCCGAGGGTCGGGGGTGTACAAACCGGCGCACCGGTCCGGCAGGTCGGTGACACCCCGGTCTCTATTCAGTTGTGGGGTTTCTGTTTTCAGTTTGTCCGTCTTGGAGGGGGTCGGCGATGGAAGGTCCGGGACTCAGTTTCAGGGGGCGGGAGGCCAGCCTGGTTCAGCCCCGTATTCCTGTGTCACATGGCAGACAAGCGAGGGGTTCTCGCCAGAGGGCGTCTCTGCCACCAGTTTTTCAGTTTTCCCGACCCACTCGGAGGGGTGGGTGGGTGTTTTCTCGCTACCGTCGCTGGGTTAACGGGAATCTCCGAGGGGAACGACGGGGGAGATTTTTCCAAGGGCGTAATAGCCCGAGGTTTTTCGGCAGGGCTCGTAAGTGAAGAGCGTGCCGCTTAATGTTGTGGACCTTCCATCGCCTGGATGGATGGGGAAGGGTCACGGGACCCGTTGGGTGAGGAGATGGCGCTTTTCGCTTGTGCCGCAACCTGCCTGTCTCACGAGGGGGGGCGATTGGCCGGTCGCCTCCCTACGGGAGGGGAGAGGTCTTGGGATGGGCTAGGGCGTTGAGTCCTCGGTGTCGGGTCACGGGGGCTTCCCTGGGTTTTTGGTTCCTCCTTTGCTGATGTGAGTTAGTGTTCGATCGGACGGAGGACATGATAGTACGGTCGGACAGGTGTGTCAAGAGCAAATGTGCGGCTTTTGAAGGGAATATCTGAACTGTGATTCGTGGGATTGATGGATTGGTTTGATTTGTTGGGGGGAGGGATGCAAGTCTTGGCGTGGTTGGCGGGCAGAGTACCCACGAGGGGCACCCCTACAGGGGAAGGGATGCCCCCAACCCTCGCAGGGAACCCTCACCCCCTTGGTCCCCCTCTCCCTTAGGGCCTATAAGGGAGAGGGGGAGAGAAGAACAGAGGCCCACGTGGGTGCGTCGCACCCACGTGGGCCTCTAGTTCAGTACGGGGGAGGAGTGGGAGTGGCAAGGCCAAGGTGAGTGAAGCAGGGACACTGTAGATTCGTCGCGGGGCGTTGGGATGGAAGGGGAGTGGAAGGTTGACCGGGGTGGGGGGTGGGGATAGGGTAGGCCGATGAGGTTTATGAGCGTAGCGGCATTGATTCTGGTGGTTGCGCTTGTAGGGTGCTCGCGCGGTGTAGAGAGTCCACCCCCTACACAGGACATAGACGCCGCCGTCCAGACCGCAGTTGCACAGGCACTACCGACGGCCGCGCCGAGCGCAACTCCGGACATTGATGCCACGATAGAAGGAGGGATGGAAGCAACGGTGTCCGCTATCCCACCTACGCCGATCCCCGCACCCACACCCGTGCCAACACCTATCCCCGCGCCCACGCCTGTTCCCACACCAATGCCTACTCCCACACCGGCGCCTACGCCCGTCCCAACAGCGACACCCGTACCAACTCCTACAGCGACACCCGTCCCAACGGCCACACCAGTCCCTACGCCCAGGTTTCCCTTGCCACCTGCCAAAATCGACTTTAATCCGTTTCAAGCCTTGGAGGCAGAAGCCAGCCGAGCTCTCGTACGTCTGACTCAGATCGAACCGGAGTTCACTGCAAGACTACAAGAGGAACCATGGGTTAACGAAGGCAGGAATTACCCGGCCCTAATCTCTCTGGCCAAAGTAACCTATGATTGGAAACATCCAGAGGGCTTCAACCGAATTAAATATCATCCGGCCATAGAAGACGGAATAAGCGAGCGAGAAGCGAAGATTCTCTCCACCGCTGCGCTCACTGCTGCAGAAGTCACAGACAGCACGGGCCGGATATATCGCCATGCGAGCATAGGGGACCTCCTAGACCCAGGAGTTACCTCGACGGAAGATACGACCATCACCTCGCCTCTTGCGGGCGAAATAGAACTAAGCATCATCCGGCCCCAACCACTGGACTCTTGCAAAAGAGACTTCACAATGGACATTATGGAGCGTTCCGTTCGTATTATTGAGGAGTTCATGTCAGTTCCCTTCCCAGTCCACCCTGTCGTCTACCTGTTCTGGGACACAACGGTGGGCGGTGGGGCACGGCACCCCACGTTTATACAGTTGAGCATGGGAGAGAGCAAGGAATGTGGCCTTCAGGGCTCAGCAGGTGAATTTACCTCTCTCGTCGCCCATGAAACGGCCCACCATTACTGGTTCGGTGGTGTCCCCTGGCTTGATGAAAGCTCAGCCAACTTTCTAGGTTATCTCGTTGAGGATAAGTTGCATCTTACTGTCGACGAATTGCAGGAAAACTGGATAAGGGAAGATTGGGTTGCATGCACTCTGGTTGACACTATTTCCGAATTCGAAGATTTGCCTAAGCCATCCTCCTGGGAATGGAACTACGCGAGCTGTCAGTACTCACAAGGAATGCTCCTTCTGCACGATCTTTATCTGAACATGGATGAGACTACCTTCCGTCAGGGGTTCCGACGCCTCTATCTGGCAAATCATGGTGTTGTTTCACATGATGCCGCATGCCGGGAACAGATATCCATGGGACATTACGGCTGTGTTTTAGAGGAAGCCTTTCGGACATACGTCTCGGAAGACGAATGGCCGCAAATTCAAGGGATATTCGACCGTCATTACGGCTCGATAGAGTAGTCAGTGGATGCTCAACCCGGTCCTACAGGCCGCTTAGGGTGAGCGGCCCGTCCGGGGGAAGGGAGTCACCCTTACTCTCTCGAGGGACTCGGGGCAGGCTCTAGCACTCTCCCGTCGAGGAGAGAGGACTGGGAGCCCTGCCCGTTCCGTTCGGTCGACCCTTCGACTCGTCGCTCAGGGCGAACGGAAGGATAGTCGGAGGTCTCCCCCCCCCCCGCTCGACCCTTCGAGTCGTCTCAGGGTGAGCGGCCCCACGCCCGGGGATGGATTCCCGATCGGGGTCGGGAATGACGAATTGGAAAGGGATGGATGCCTGCGGAGGCAGGAATGACGAAAGGGGAGGGCGGGGTGGGGGGTGTACGAATTGCCTGCGAAGATCTACCGCAGGCCCGGTCCATTTGCCGGGCGATTATGCTACCACAGGGTTATAGTTGACGCTATGGGAGCACATTCATATATTATATGCCGTACACTTTCTACTGGAGCTTATCCAACTGTCTGCAGTCCGGCTGCTTCATTTCTTAATTCTCACCTCCCTTGTTCTTGTCTCGGCCTCAATGGCGTGCCGGGACACGGGCTCCCTGCAGATAGTTCTGCCGTCGCCTACCGCACCCTCTGAAATCGTCGTTTACGTTACGGGTGAAGTTGTCAGCCCGGACCTGTATACCCTTGAGGCGGGTCAGAGACGGCTCCATGAAGCGGTTAAAGCGGCAGGCGGTTTTACGGAGGATGCGGACCGATCCAGCGTGAACGGAGCCCTCACCCTCTCTGACGGCGATCATATCCACGTCCTCCCTTTGCCCCCTACTCCCGACTTGCCTGCAGCTGGCTCGCAGTCGGGAACAACCTCTAGTGGGCTAATCAACCTTAACTCCGCTTCCTCCGAGGAGCTTCAGACGTTGCCGGGCATCGGGCCGGCGAAGGCAGAGTCGATCATAGAGTACAGGCTTTCAAACGGTCCATTCACGCGAATCGAAGACCTGGTTGAAGTCTCTGGGATAGGCGAGAAGACCTTCGAATCGCTCCAGGACCTGGTAACGGTGCGTTGAAGGTTACCAAGTGGAGAACCAGGGCGTAAATGACCCTCGTCTACATCAGCGGGGCCCTGGTTGTCGGTATATTTGCCGGGTCTGAACTGGACCTGCTCCCGTGGCCGTTCTTCATTGCCGCGGGCCTCACTGTTCTCGGGGGTCTTCTTCTAAGAAAGCACCCCAAAGCAATCTACCTGTTCATACTTGCCGCATTGCTGTTAGGGGCAGGGCGGGGGGCTGCCTTTCCCGTTTCAGGACCTCCCAAACACCTGGAAGCCCTCTCCCGACTTGAAACAGTAGAGATAATCGGTGTTATCGAAGAGTACCCCGAGACCCAGGGCGGCCTCACCCGGTTCCGCTTTGCAATTCACGGCTACCGCAGCGGTGAGACGTGGGGCGAGTCCAGCGGCCTTCTCCTGGTCATGGCCAAGCCTACCGCCCCGATGATTGGGGGTCGGGCCCCGCCCTTCTTCCGCTACGGCGACTCACTGATCCTCACAGGTGCCCTCACCGAGCCTCCTGCGTTCGAAGATTTCGACTGGCGGGAACACCTGGCACGGGAAGGGGTGCATTACGTGATGTTTGGGCCGGAGGTCGAGATGGCCGGGAGCGGGCACGGCTCGCCGGTGCTCCAATGGCTCTATCGCTTGCGTGCCGAGATGGCCGGATCGCTCGGCGAGTCGCTCCCCGAGCCCCATGCCTCCCTGTCACAGGCCCTTCTGCTGGGAATTCGGAGCGGGCTGCCCTCCGAACTGAGGGACGACCTGGCTCAGACCGGGACGACGCACCTGGTAGCAATCTCGGGGCTGCACGTGGGAATCCTGGTGGGGCTGGTGAGCCTGGGAAGCGCGACGGTCCTCGGCAGGAGGAGGCAGCTATATATCATTGCCCCCCTGGTCTTTGTGTGGGCCTACGCCCTGCTGACGGGGTTCTCGCCGCCCGTGGCCCGGGCAGCGATCATGGCAACCCTATACCTGTGGGCGATCTACCTTGGAAGGCAGCGAAGCGGCCTGACGGCGCTCTCCGCCGCCGCGGCCGTCATGGTCGTCATCGACCCCGACCTCCTGGCAGAACTTTCCTTTCAGCTCAGCTTCCTGGCCATGGCGGGCCTGTTGCTTCTCGGGCCCTGGTTCCGGGCCGGGGGCCTGAAGCTAGTGGCCCGGCACTGGGAGCCCGAGGGACTAGCAGGAGTCGTCGTCAAGTTCTTCGTAGAAGCCACTGCTATTTCCCTGGCCGCAATTCTGGCCACTCTGCCCGTTGTTGCCGTTAACTTCCAATTTCTTTCTCCCGTGGGCCTGCCCGCGACCTTGCTGGTCCTACCGGTTATGCCTCCGGCCCTAGTTTCCGCCTTTGTGGTCGGGGTGGGGGGGATGGTGTCGGAGGCGGCGGGGCAGGTGCTATCGTGGATTGCATGGCCGTGGCTGATGTGGATGACGGCGGTGATCGGGCTCTTTGCCCGGGTCCCGGGCCTGACTGTGGACGCCGGACCGATAGCCCCCTACCTCTCTCTTCTCTACTATGCCCTCTGGCTCGGGCTCCTGTGGTGGGCCCGACGACGTTGGCCCAAGGCCCTCCACCGCTCGGACCTTCCGGAGTTCCCGAGCCTTCGCAGCGTGCCAAGGCCCAAGGTCTCGGTCTTGCTGGGCCCAAGATCGGCTCTATTGCTGTCGGCGACCATACTTCTAGGCGCCTTCTTCATATTCTCCGGCGTTTCCACGGATAAAAGGCTGAAGGTCACTGTCCTGGACGTGGGCCAAGGCGATTCGTTCCTCATCCAGGCCCCGGGCCCTGTGACCATGCTGGTGGATGGTGGTCCGGACCCCGACACCCTCATCCTGGAGCTTGGCCAGCATCTGCCCCCCTGGCATCGCAAAATTGATCTCGTCGTTCTCACTCACCCTGACACCGACCATCTTTCGGGGCTAGCCGGGCTGATGGAGAGGTACGAGGTCGGGAGCGTCATCCAGTGCGGTGTTAACTGCACTACACCGGGTAACGAGGCCGACTACCGGGCGTGGGAGGCTCTCCTAAGCCGACAAGACATTACCCCGCTGGAAGCACGGGTCGGGACCCGGGTGCTGGTCGGAGAAGAACTCGGACTACACATCCTCCACCCACCACCCCGACCCCTGGTCGGGACGGACGCCCACGCCAACAACAATTCGGTGGTATTCAGGCTGGAGTACGGGGAGACGAGCTTCCTGTTTACAGGGGACATTGAGGCCTTCTCCGAAAGTTACCTGTTAAGACAAGGCGCTCCCCTGGACAGCACCGTCATGACCACGCCCCATCACGGCAGCAACTCCTCCTCCACCCCCGAGTTCATAGCAGCCGTAGACCCGGGCCTTGTTCTCATATCCTCGGGGGCCGACAACCGCTACGGTCATCCCCACCCCGAGACCCTTGCCACGCTGGCGAGTCGGGTGCCACCGGGCCGCATCCTGATCACGGCGGAGGTCGGGGCTATCCATGTGGAGACGGATGGCCAAAGGATCTGGGTGGCTACTGAGAAGTAGCGTTTACCTGAACCGAGGCAAGACCGTCTCAGCGAAGCGTTCGTAGTCTCCCTTTACCTCCGGGAGGGGTCTTGCGCAGTTGAGGACGAAGTGGGTTATGCCAATCTTCATGTGGTCCTCGATGGTCTGGGCGCAGTCGTCGGGGGTGCCTATTAGTATGGCGCGGGGGTCGGGGAGATACGGCTCGTAACCGTACCGTTCCGCCAGTGTGGCCCTCACCGTCTCCCGCGCTTCCTCTCGACTCTCACCCATGGCGAAGTAAAGGTGCACCGCCCGGGTTATCCTGGAGGCATCGGTGCCGTACTTGTCGGCGTAACCCTCTATCCGACCCCAAAGCCGCGCGTACTCCTCCACCCCCGGGTTACTAGGAACGAAGCCCTGGCACCATTTGGCCGCCCTGCGCAATACACCTTCGGCCTCACCTCCGGCCCAGAGGGGAGGGTGGGGCTTCTGGACGGGCGCCGGGCCCATCTCTATGTCTTCGAAGGAGTGGAACCTGCCCTCGTGGCTGACGGGTCGGGCGGTCCAGAGCTTGGTCATGATCTCCAACATTTCGTCGGTGATGGCGCCGCGCTGGCGTGGATCGACACCGCAAACGTCGAAGGCATCGGACCGGGAGTTGGAGGAGCCTCCAACTCCCACCCCCAGCACCACTCGACCCCCGGAGAGGAAGTCGAGGGTTGCGGTCTCCTTGGCAAGGATGGCGGGGTTCCTTAAGGGCGCAATGACCACGCAGGTCCCGACAGTAATGCCTTGGGTATGCTGCACGAATGCACCCAGGGCCAAGATGATGTCCAGGGCGGGCATCTCGTTGACCAGGCCCTCGGTGACCCACAGGGAGTCGTAACCGGAGTCTTCAATCGTCCGGGCGAACTCGGGGATGGGAACCACGGGGTGCAGCCTGCTGTATATGACGCCGAACTTGGGGTCGGGCATTTAATCGCTCCTGAAATTCATTTTCGAGGGTGCTTATTGGAACCTGGGCATGACTTGGGTGGCGAACAGCTCCATCTGGCCCATGAACTCGGGTCTCTTGCATATGGGGTTTACGACGATGTGCTCAATGCCGCAGGACATAAAGCGCTCCAAAGACCGGAGGCAGTCGTCAACCGTCCCGACGGCGCTATCTTGAGGCAGTATCTTGACTGGTCTGCCCATCCTGTTGGTCATGTCCTCCGAGGCCTGGGCGGAAGCCTCTGCCTCGCTGTCCCCGACCCTGAATGACAGGTGCATGGAGCGGACGATGCTACTCGGGTCCCGGCCGAACTCTTCGGCGTAACGCTCGATTTTGACTACAGCACGAGCATAGGTCGCTGCCGTAATAGATGTCGGCATGAACCCGTCTCCGAAGCGTCCGGTCCTCCGCAGTGCCCCTTCCGAATGCCCACCGACCCAAATGGGGGGGCCCGGCCTCTGCACGGGCTTGGGTTCCATGTACATATCCTCGAAATCGTAGAAACGGCCCTTGTGGGTGAAGGGCTCGTCGGACCAGAGGCCCTTCAATATCTCCAGGGCCTCGTCGGTGCGGGCGCCGCGCTCCCGGGGGTCGACACCCGTAGCCTCGAGATTGCGGTTGGTCCTCGGACCTGCGCCGACACCGAGCACTAACCTTCCGCCGGAGAGGTAGTCGATAGTTGCGACCTGCTTGGCAAGGATAGCCGGGTACCTGAGGGGCACTACGACAACGCAGGTGCCCAGCATGATGTCCTTGGTGTGCTCGGCGAAAGCCCCGACTACGGGAGTCCAGTCCAGGGCGTGCTCGCGGGTGATCAGGGTGTCGGGGACCCAGATGGCGTCGAAGCCCATCTGCACCGTGGTATCTGCGAACTCCTTGATGCCAACCAGCTCATGTATCCGGCTGTATAAGGGCCCAAATTTCACGTTTGTCATTGCATTTCCAAATCTGTGCTACACGCGATGATACCCGAACACCTCCTTCTTCACCTCCTCCACACTGCGTTGGGCGAACTCCCTTATCTTGTCCCTGTCTCCTTCTTCCAGCCTGGGCCCTGAGGCATCCCTCAGGGTCTCGATCCCTGATCTCTCCCTGTAGGAGGCGGGCGTCTCGTCGGGCCATTCATGTTGCAGCATCACCCCGTAGGCCAGGGCCCAGCATCGGGCCACGGCTTCCACATCATATCCCCCTCCCCCGAGGGCCAGCCACCGGTCGGCCATCCCCGACAGCTTCCGGACGGCGGTAGTAAAGCCCTCCGTGGTTATGTACAGGTGGCCGAGGATGTCGGAGTGGTAGGTGTCGATGCCGAGCTGAGTGACAATGACGTCGGGGGCGAAGGCATGGACCAGGGGCGGAACAATCTGGTCGAAGGCTTCGTGGTAGATTTCGTCATCCGTGTAGGGGGCGAGGGGGAGGTTGACGGCGTAACCCGTACCCGACCCCGTACCCGTTTCGTTGGGATAACCGGTGCCGGGAAAGATGAACCGCCCGGATTCGTGGACTGAGATTGTTAGCACGGCGTCTGTGTCGTAGAAGGCGTTTTGGACGCCGTCGCCGTGATGGACGTCGATGTCGACGTAGGCCACCTTCATGCCCCGCTCGACCATCCGCTTGATGGCTATCACGGCGTCGTTGAAAACGCAGAAGCCCGACGTGAAGCCGGCAGCGGCGTGGTGCAGGCCACCGCCTGGATTGAAGGCGGCATCTACCTCGCCATCGACAATCATGTCTGCCGCCAGCAGGGACCCGCCGACCACCAGGGTCGCTGCATCGTACATTCCGGGATATGTCGGGTTGTCGCCGTACTGGCTGAAGTTGTAGCGGCCCGGGTCGACCAGCAATCGGCCTTCGCTGAAAGACTTGACTGCTGCGGCGTAGTCGGGGGTGTGGAAGGTCTGGACCTCTTCGTCGGTGGCGTGCCGGGGGTCGACCAGCCGGCCGTTCTCTACCTCGAAAGCCCGGAAATCATCCAGCAGCTCGTAGGTGTAGCGCAGACGCACGGGTTTGAAGACGTGGTCGTCCCGGAGCACGTGCCTCGACATTGCGTCCCGGTAGACGAATGCACCCTTTCTATTTGCCATCTAGACCTCCAACTCCAACCCTTCGAAGGCGGCCTTTATCTCGATTCCCAACTCCCGAGACACAGCCGCGAGGTCTTCCTTGATCTCTTCTTGGTAGCGGGGGTTGAGATGCACGGCCCAAATCCTGGGGAGTCCACCACACTCTCGCCTGATTGTATCCAAGTCGGCGGCGAGGAGGGACGGGGTCAGATGGCCCCGAGAGCGGGCGTCGTCTTCCATGCGGTCGGGGTACGAGGTCTCTATGAAGGCTAAGTCCGGCGAAATAGCTCTCCACCCTTGCGAAAACCCGGGCCCCGTGTCCCCGCTGTAGAAGAAGCGCCGACCTTCGGGGCCCGTTACCTGGAAGCCGTAAGTCGGGGGGCCGTGGGGTACGCGCATAGGCAACACGCAATAGCTTCCGATTCTGTTCTCTTCTCCGGGCATGAGTGGATTGAATCGCAACGATGGGCAGTCCGCGGGAGAGAGGGTGTGGTCGGGGTAGATGGCCCCGTTCACGAGGTTTGCCGAAAGGCTTTCCAGCACCTCGGGGCAGGCGTAGACATCAGTGGTGCTGCCCCGGGTGTTCAGGCCGAAGGTGAGCAGGTCCCGGCAGTGGTCAAAGTGGTGGTGGGTTATCAGTATAGCCTTCACAGACTCCTGTTCCGCCAGTGTCAGCCCCGAGGTCAGGCTACCGGCATCCATGGCCAGAACGCCGTCGACCAGGAACGAGGTCAGTCTCGTGTCCCGGGTCTCGAGCTGGTGCGCCCCAAGAATCCTAACCTTCATGTCTCATTCCGCCAGCAGGGCCTCGAGAATGTAGCGGGCGGCGGTCTTGTCCAGGGGCTCGTTGTTGTTGCCGCATTTCGGAGACTGGATGCAGCTGGGGCAGCCGTATTCGCAGGGGCAGCCTTCCAGGGTGTCCAGGGTGGCCCGCCAGAGCTCCCGGATGAGTTCGAAGCCCTTCTCCGTGATCCCGACGCCGCCGGGGTGGCCATCGTAGATGAAGATCTGGGGTCGGCCCGTGTCCATGTGCATGGGCGTAGAGAGTCCTCCGATGTCGGCGCGGTCGCACATAGCGAACATCGGGAGCAGGCCGATGGCTGCGTGCTCGGCGGCATGGAGTCCGCCGGGAAAGTCGACGTGGTCGTTCATGATCCGGTCCTGGGCAGACTGAGGGATGTCGAACCAGAGAGCCTGCGTGTGGTAGACCTGCGAGGGCAGGTCCAGTATCTCCTCGTCCAGAAACTCCTCGGTGATGCGCTTCTTTTTCTTGAAGCCCCAGATGGTATTGGAGACCTCCACCCATCCCCGGTACACCCCCACCCCTGCCGCCCGCTTCTCCTCTTCCACCTGGACTATGCGGATGTCCGTGGTGTGGTTGGTCTGGGTGTAGTAGTCGACGTCCGTGGGCCGGGCGAAGGCGAGACCTGTATCCAGGTTGAGGTCAGTGACCAGGAACGACTCCCCCTGGTGAAGGTAAACGGCGCCCGGGTGGACCTGGGAGAAAGCGGTGGCTTCGTCCACGGTTTCGATGACCCGGCCCGTGCCCTCGACCACCACCTGGTAGTTGCTCCTGGACGCCGAGCGGATGTTGACTCCCTCGGCGGGGTAGTCGATCTCCGGGGATACGTGCCACCGACCCCTCATCTCCCTCAGCGCACCCTCGGCTTCCAGCCGCTCTACAATCTCCTTCATCCCCTCCCCGAACAGCTTGAGGTCAAGGTTGGCCAGGGGCCATTCGTAGGCGGCGCAAAGCAGGTGCGGTTCCAGGATGTAGGGGTTGGATGGTGACACCAAAGCATGCTCATGGGCCTTGTCGAAGAAGTCCGAGGGGTTGCGCATGAAATACTGGTCCAGCGGGTTGGCCTGACCAATCATCACCGTAAGAGACCCCTCCCCCCGCCGCCCGCTCCGTCCCGCCTGCTGCCACGCGCTGGCGATGGTGCCCGGGTATCCCGTCAGAATAGTAGCGTCCAGGTCCCCGATGTCGACGCCCAACTCCAGGGCGTTGGTGGCACAGACCCCGAGAAGCTCACCGTCTATAAGACCGCGTTCGATGCGGCGCCGGTCCTCGGCTAGGTAGCCCGCCCGGTAGGGGCTGATGCGCCGGCTCAGCTCTGGGATGGTCAGGTCAAAGCTCTCCCGGGAGTACATGTAGATAAGCTCGGCCACGCGTCGAGTGCGGGCGAAAGCCAGCGTTCTCACCCCCCGGGCCACGAGCTTGGTGAAGAGGAAAGTGGCCTCGGTGGTGGCGCTGCGGCGGATGCTGCGGGCCTCGTCGATGATCGGGGGGTTCCAGAAGGTGAAGGTCTTGTGCCCGCTGGGCGACCCGTCCTCCGACACAACCTCAAAAGGCCGCCCAACCAGGGTCTCGGCATGTTGCTTAGGGTTCGCAATGGTAGCGGAGCAGAGTATGAACTGTGGCGAGGAGCCGTACAGCTTGCACACCCTCTGGAGTCGCCGGAGGATGTTGGCCACATGGGACCCGAAGACGCCCCTGTAAACGTGAGCCTCGTCGATGACAACGTACTTCAGCTTGCTGAGCAGGCGGCTCCAGTTCTTGTGGTTGGGCAGGATGCCGAAGTGGAGCATGTCGGGGTTGGTGAGGACTATCTGTGCCGATCTCCGCACCCGACCCCGTTCCTCGGTCGGCGTGTCCCCATCGAAGGTGCTGACGTTAATCTTTCCCAGGCCTTTGTCGGCGTCCAGCAGTTCCTTCAATGCCCGCCACTGGTCCTGGGCGAGGGCCTTGGTCGGGAACATGTAGAGCGCCGCCGATGCCCGCTCCTCCAGGATTCGGGTCAACACGGCGGCGTTATAGACCAGGCTCTTGCCGCTGGCAGCGGGGGTAGCGACCATAACGTTGGAGCCTTCGGCCAGGAATTCAAGGGCTCGGGCCTGGTGGGAGAAAAGCCTGTCCAGCCCCAACTCCTCAAGGGCTCTTTCCAACGCGGGCTTGAGCTTCGTGCGCTCAATCCTGAAAGAAGGCTGCTTCCTGGGGATCGACTGGACGTGGACTATCTGCCCGTCGTAGTCGGGATGGCGCCTGATGGTGGATAGTACGTCCCTGGAGTCCAACTGCTGTCACCGGGTCGGGGGCGCTAGAAGACCTCCAGGAGCTCGGTCTGGTAGTCCAGCACCTCGGAGTCCTGGGCGGTGGCCTCTATGAAACTCAAGACACGGTAGAGGACATCGTTGACGAAGGTGGCGTCGTTGCCCACGCAGCTGAACCCGATGGTAGCGGCTTGCCAAAGGTCCAGGTCGTCCACCTCGGCGATGGAGATGTTGAACTTGTTCTGAGCCCGGGCCGTCAGGGACTTGACTATCCGCCGCTTCCCCTTGAGGGACCCGTTCTCCGGCAGTCGGAGCCTTATCACGCACACGCCAGTCTTCATAGCTGGAAAGGGAGTCGGGATGAGGGTGAAACCCCCTTAAATCACAACGATTATGATACCACCCATGGTGACCAGTATCCCTGCGCCTGCTCTAATGTTCAGCCTCTCCCGCAGCACGATCATCGACAGAGGCGCGAGTATCAGGAACTGAGCGTTGAACAGCACCATGGTAGTAGCGGCCCCGGTCTCCTTCAGGGCCACGAACATGAAAGTAGTCCCGAGTCCCAGGCTCAGGCTGCCCGACAGCACCCCCAGGCCCACGTTTACCTTGTGGAGCTGCGGTCCCCGCGGGTGCAACGCACGAGTCTCCGCGCCCGGACGCATGGTAATTGCGGGTCGAGGGTACTGGGTCTCGGGAGAGGGTTGGTAGGCAACGTTCGGCTGAGCTATCCGACGCTCGCGTCGGTGCCCCGACATCTCGGCCGTGAGCTTCTGCCCCTGCTGCATCCCCAGTGCAGTAATCAGAAATGCCGATATCACGACCATCCTCGCCGCGTTTCCAGTGAATGGGTCCACCTCCCTCAGTCCTTCCCGCATCATTCCAACCCCCGTGACCCAAATCGACACGATGAACAAGAGGGTCAGAAACTTCGCAGGACTCAGGAGACCTTTCCCCGGCTCTGCAGACGAAGCTCCCGTTCTGCCCAGCAAGTAAATCCCGCCGATGACCAGTGCGGTTCCCAGCAGCGTAAGCCAGGTAACTTCCTCATTCAGCAGCAAAGCCCCTGCCCCGACCATGAGCAGCGTGATGAGAGCCTGGGCCATGGTGCTTGTCTTAGCAACGTCCACGGTGCGGAGAAACCGGAGAAAGATCGTGTCCCCGACAAGCGTCGTTATCAGTCCCCCCGCGACTATCACGGCAAGGCTTCCATAGTCGACGGAAGCAAGATCATTCGCGGAGCCGGTAGCGAAGTAGAGAATGAGGAGGAAGGTAGCCGCGCCGGTAGTGCGCGTGGCGTTCAAAGGAACCACGTCCATCCTTCGGGTCAGGTACTTGTTCAGGACGCTGCTGCAGGCGACTGTCGCCGCAGCCAGCAGGGCCATCAGCTCACCTATGCCCAAACCGCAATCCCTATCCTCCTGTTCAAAGGACCACCAGTACTACTCCCAGAACCGTCGCGCCTATCCCTGCCAGCGTCTTCCAGCTCAGCCTCTCTCTCAATACGAATGCCGACATCAGCGCTATCCAGACCAGCTGAGTGCTCATGAGCACCTGGGTTACGGCGAGCCCCACTCTATCCAGGGCCACGAGCATCAGAAGGCTCGCCACACCCATTGACAGGGAACCGCTCAGCACGGGAAACAGGATTGGCAATACGCTCCTGCTTCCGAACTTGATAACCCTGACTCTACCCGATCCAATCATGGGTCCCGCCCCCCCGAGGGTCGGGCCCAGGCCCACGCGAATACCTCCATCCGGCGGATGAAGCGCTATCTCGACTCTCTGGTTGCCCGCCCACTGCCCCGTCCACCGCGCCGACGCCACCTCCGGCATGGCCGTAAGGGTGGCTTCCGGGGCGTAGGCCCCGGGCAAATCTATCCGAAACCGAAGGCCGCCCCTGGCCCGACCCCTCTCCACCTGCACGAAGTCTCCACCGAGGGCCCGAATGCTCTCTCCCAGGCTATCCAGCCGGTCCCAGTATACGGGCGGCCGGATTCGCGCCGGTATGTGTCGCATCGCAGGCTGCATCGGTGCCCGAGCCTTAGCCCAATACGGCACATGGAGCAGGCGCGGCATCCGAAACAGCTGGTTCATGGCGCTGGATAGCTGCTGTTCCGTCCTGGACCTGCGACCTGCCAGGCTCCTGGGGGACCGGCTGCGGGCCCGGGTGTCGCTGCCCAGGAGGAAGTCCATGTTCGCTGTCGCCATCATCGAAAGGAACAGCACCACCGGGGCCAACCTGACTGCATTTACCAGAATCGGCCCTGCTTCGTCGACGGCCAGCTTCTGGAGGGTCGTGCCTCCGGTCCAGGTGGCCACGATGAACACGAGAAACAGGACCCCCTTCACCCCGAGCCACTTCGCCTGGGATGCCTCCACCTGCCTCCTCTGCGAGAAGGTCAGCACGTACATCCCCACCACGATTGTCCCAATCCCCGCCAGCCTCAATGGGGAGGAGTCTTCCTGCAGCAGCAAGAGACCGATCAGCACGGCCAGAAGCGCCTGCAATCCGCTCATGATCGGGGAGGCCTTGCTCACGTCCACAGATGCCAGGAACCGGAAGTAGAAGGGCATCCCGATGCACAGGGCCAGGAAAGCACCGGCAGCGCTCAGGGCCAGGTACGCCACCGGGGTGTCGGGCAGTTTTGATGCCTCCCCGGTGACGAACATGAGCAACAGCGCAAACAGGGAACCCCCCGTGACAGCCAGCGCCGACATTGGCAGGGGCTTGAACCGGCGAGTCATCAGCTTATCGATGACCGCCGTCACGGCGAAGATGAACGCCGCTAGCAGCATTGCCAGCTCTCCGACAGGCATCTCTGTCAGCCTCTCAGCGGCCCGCGGGTCCCCACCACCCCACCCCTGGCCCTTATTCCGTTCATCTCGTCCTTTCGGCGCCCGGAAATCAGGTTATTCCGCCATGTGCCCAATCCCCGAATTTAAGCGCATGAAACAATAGTCCCGGAAAGCCGTGTTTACAATAGCATTTAGTGCGAGTTTGGGAAGTAAAATTGGACTGAGGTGACGATGCACGGTACAGGGGACCCGGAAGGGAAAGCCTTGACACCCTTCCAGGGGCATCATATACTTCCCGTTACACCTCAGACAGACAGGTACCGCCGAGAAAGTCGGCCACACACCAAATTGACGTACTGACAACCCACAACAACCTGATGAGTACTCAAAAGCGGCTTGAGGAACATCGGGCCGCTTGTTTGTCTAAGGAGCACATTAACAACCGAATAGAGAAGAACGTTCTGTCCGGGTCTTAATGTAGGTCAAGCTACTAAGGGCGCACGGAGGATGCCTTGGTGCCAGGAGCCGATGAAGGGCGTGGCAAGGCTGCGAAAAGCCTCGGCATGCTGCCTAGCAAGCTAGCCGGGGATTCCCGAATGGGGCAACCCTCTCAGGTAAAACCTGAGAACTGCCGGCCGAACACATAGGCCGGAAAGAGGCAACCGGGGGAACTGAAACATCTAAGTACCCCGAGGAAAAGAGATTATTCCTTCAGTAGTGGCGAACGAACGAGGAAAAGCCCAAACCCGTATGACTGAGTGGGCTGGGGCCCTATGTTATACGGGTGTTGTAAGGCACGTCCGCTCCAACCCCAGCAGGGAGCAAGGAGTTACAAACCGATCCCTAGATGAAGGCGGCTGGAAAGCCCCGCCGCAGAGGGTGATAGTCCCGTAATCGAAAGGGTGAGGCTCCTGACGTGTTCTTGAGTACCACGGGACACGGGAAATCCCGTGGGAAGCCGGGGAGACCACTCTCCAAGGCTAAATACTCCTGGCAACCGATAGTGAACAAGTACCGTGAGGGAAAGGTGAAAAGCACCCCGGGAGGGGAGTGAAATAGAACTGAAACCGTGTGCCTACAAGCGGTCAGAGTTCGTCTTAGGACGAATGATGGCGTGCCTATTGAAGAATGAGCCGGCGAGTTAATCTACGTGGCTTGGTTAAGCATCTCTGATGCGGAGCCGCAGCGAAAGCGAGTCTGAACAGGGCGCCCGGGTCTCTTCGGAGGCCGAGGTCGCGTGGATTAGACCCGAAACCGGGTGAGCTACCCATGGCCAGGATGAAGCTCCGATAGTCTCGGAGTGAAGGTCCGAACCCGTTACTAGTGCAACAGTATGGGATGAGCTGTGGGTAGAGGTGAAATGCCAACCGAACCCGGAGATAGCTGGTTCTCCCCGAAATGTATTGAGGTACAGCCTCGGGGGTTCAGCCGTGGAGGTAGAGCTCTGAATGGGCTAGGGGGCGAAAAGCTTACCAACCCCAATCAAACTGCAAATGCCATGGTTCCATACCCCGAGAGTGAGACAGTGGGGGATAAGCTTCATTGTCGAGAGGGAAACAGCCCAGACCACCAGCTAAGGTCCCTAAGTACAGACTAAGTGTCAAAGGAAGTAGGGTCGCAGAGACAGCCAGGAGGTTGGCTTAGAAGCAGCCATCCTTTAAAGAGTGCGTAATAGCTCACTGTTCGAGGGATTCTGCGCCGACGATGTACCGGGGCTCAAGTCTGTCACCGAAGCTGTGGCTCCTGTCCGGTTAGCCGGGCGGGGGGGTAGGGGAGCGTTCTCTTCATATCCTTGGGTCCGGTGAGGATCGGGCCCCTGGTGCACTGAAGCCGTTGGCGTGAGCCGCGGTGGAGCGGAGAGAAGTGAGAATGCCGGCATGAGTAGCGTAAGGCGTGTGAGAAACACGTCCACCGAAAGCCTGAGGTTTCCTACGGAAGGTTAATCCGCGTAGGGTTAGTCGGGCCTAAGCCGAGGACGAAAGTCGTAGGCGATGGACAACAGGTCAAAATTCCTGTACCGCTGGTAGATCGTTTTAAAGCGAAGGGGGGACGCAGGAGGGTAGGCGGAGCGTGCCCATTGGACATGGCACGTCCCCAACTCCGGACTATGCCGGGATAGGCAAATCCGTCCCGGATGCAAGTTGAGAGAAGGGGGAAGTTTTAACTTCTGTTAAGGCAATTCCGTTGATCCCACGCTGCCAAGAAAAACCTCGTCGTTATGGTCTATTAGCGCCCGTACCGCAAACCGACACTGGTGGGCGCTCCGAAAACGGAGAAGGTGATCGAGAGAACCCTCGTTAAGGAACTCGGCAAAATAACCCCGTAACTTTGGGATAAGGGGTGCCCTTGAGGGTGAAGAGGCGTCGCACTGGTCGCGGCGGAAGAGCGCCAGGCAGATTGGCCGGCTTCGGCCGGCTTTGATCGCCCGGCGCACGGAAACCGTGCCCTGACGTCACAGTAGCCTTCGGGGGCCGCAGATAACCGGCCCAAGCGACTGTTTAACAAAAACACAGGTCTCTGCGAAAGCGAAAGCTGAAGTATAGGGGCTGACGCCTGCCCAGTGCTGGAAGGTTAAGGGGAGAGGTTATTCCGTAAGGGAGAAGCTTCGAACCGAAGCCCCAGTGAACGGCGGCCGTAACTATAACGGTCCTAAGGTAGCGAAATTCCTTGTCGGGTAAGTTCCGACCCGCACGAATGGCGTAACGACTTGGGCGCTGTCTCAACGAGGGACTCGGTGAAATTGAAGTACCCGTGAAGATGCGGGTTACCCGCGGCAGGACAAAAAGACCCCGTGGAGCTTTACTGCAGCTTGGCATTGGATTGGGGCCAGGAATGCGTAGGATAGGTGGGAGGCTGTGATCTCCGGCTTTCGGGCTGGGGGGAGCCGCTGGTGAAATACCACCCTTTTCTGATCTTGGTTCTAACCAGAGAACAAGCTCTGGGACCATGCCTGGTAGGCAGTTTGACTGGGGCGGTCGCCTCCCAAAAGGTAACGGAGGCGTTCAAAGGTCCCCTCAGCACGGATGGAAATCGTGCGTCGAGTGCATTGGCATAAGGGGGCTTGACTGTAAGACCTACAAGTCGAGCAGGGACGAAAGTCGGACAAAGTGATCCCACGGTTCCGTGTGGAAGGGCCGTGGCTTATCGGATAAAAGCTACCCCGGGGATAACAGGCTGATCTTGCCCAAGAGTTCACATCGACGGCAAGGTTTGGCACCTCGATGTCGGCTTGTCGCATCCTGGGGCTGAAGGAGGTCCCGAGGGTTGGGCTGTTCGCCCATTAAAGCGGTACGCGAGCTGGGTTCAGACCGTCGTGAGACAGGTCGGGCTCTATCCGCCGTGGGCGCAGGAGACTTGAGGGGAGCTCTCCCTAGTACGAG
Organism: Dehalococcoidia bacterium; assembly: GCA_965207225.1. Taxonomy (GTDB): domain Bacteria; phylum Chloroflexota; class Dehalococcoidia; order Plut-88900; family Plut-88900; genus Plut-88900. The sequence goes on along the minus strand of CBDBLV010000005.1, from coordinate 49,896 downwards.
AGGACCGGGAGGGACAGACCTCTGGTGTGTCAGTTGTTCCGCCAGGAGCACCGCTGAGTAGCCAAGTCTGGTGCGGATAAGCGCTGAAAGCATCTAAGCGCGAAGCCCACCCCAAGATTAGGTCTCCCACTTCGAAAAGAAGGTAAGGTCGCAGCGAGACTAGCTGCTTGATAGGCCGCAGGTGTAAGCATGGCAACATGTTTAGCTGAGCGGTACTAATCGACCGAGGGCTTGACCTGCATTAAGACACGTACAGAACGTTCAAATTCTCTATTCGGCACCCGACGCGGGGTGGAGCAGTGGCAGCTCGTCGGGCTCATAACCCGAAGGTCGTTGGTTCGAATCCAACCCCCGCTACCAAGACAGAAAAAGGCCCCCGAGTTTTCTCGGGGGCCTTTCGTTTAACTAAGAATGGCCTTCGTATCAGGGAATCTCATTCTTCCATTAACTTTCGGGGCGAACGTTCGACCTTTTCATCTTTGGCGATTCGGATTAACTCCTCAAAGTCTTCTGGCCTCGTGGAAGGCCTTACCGAGCCATAGGTCGACTCCAGGGTGAAGGATGTCTCCTCGCTAATCTCCCTCATCGGTTCTCTCTGAAAGTGTGGTTTTGAAATTCTGGGCCTTCCTTAACTGCCATAACGTGAGAAGTCGCCTATTCCCTCACCTCATCCTGCTTGTCGCCATAGATGCGGCTCCAGTGACAGAGCATCCACATCCCACAATCCGTCAATGTGAGTATAGGCCCATTCTCTCCCTCACTCCCCTTCACAAGCCCCCTCTCTGCACACCACTTACGCTCACAATTTGTGACTGAGTTGCTGTACCCCGATCCCATGTCTATAAGTTTTAGCACCTCCCACACTCGCTTGGCGTCTATACGAGACCCGTCTCCCGACGGAGAGCAGTAGAGACACATCCGTGCCTGATCATAGTGCCTCCGGGCCTTCTTAACTGCGTTGTCAGGTGAGACGAACAATCCGAGCGCAACGGGGTCCTTAACAAGGTACATCCATTCGCAGTCGTCCCGGTGTACTATTCGAAAGCCGTCCTTCTGCGGATTCCGGTTTAGGTAGTAGTTGTATGGTTGCAGCATGGATTCCATTGACTTGGAAATTATATACAACAAGTTATCAAGCTAACGATCCATCTTTTACCAGTCACCAGCGACAAACTCACTTACGTCGTGATGAGAGATAGCATACGCGGCTCCATAAGAATGCCTCTCTTTAGCCGTTATAATTCCTGCCACTATCAGCTTACCGCCATTTTCAAAACGCTTGGAGAATTGGTTTTGCAGTATTCCCTTTTCTCCAATTTCTATACCTGTCAACGTGGTCATTAACATTGGGCTGCCACTACTGCCTGGATATGCAGCAGCAGAGGTTGTGTAATGTCCATCTATCGAATCATTTACGAATCCGTAGCTGTAATAAAACTCCCCATCGGGAAATCCTAAAACGACTATAGCTTCATATAATTCCACATACCTCTCTGCCATATCCAATGCATTAAAACTGCCACAGCAGATTCGCAACATCGCCAAGTCTTGCTCTTCACTAATTTTCACTATTTCAGCACTGTAAACAACATTGTCTAAATGAACCGTGATGTATTCAGGATCAAATCCTAACACGTGAGCATTAGTTAACAGGATACCCTCTCCCGAATCAGTGTTCTCAATTACAAAACCGGAACCATGCCTTTCATCCGTCTCTATACATGCAACACCCTTTACATATGGTGTCAGGACCACCCAAATCTCAGAGTAATCAACTGGAGAACATATCCCACTTGTTGCTACTCGGCTCTCAGGTGTAGGCGTAGGGCGCGGTGTCGGGGTTGGGCGTGGCGTATCGGTGAGTGACGGCGCTTCCGTAGAGTCTCTTGTCGACCCTGCAGTAGCATCCGGTTGAGGAGTAGGAGAATCGGCACGTTCAACGGGTATCATTGCCCCGGGTGCTTCAGACGAGCACCCAACAGCCACCATCAGAATGGCTAGGATTAACGCGGCTCCGACTAATAGCCTGACAAGAAGATACCGGAAGATTCTGAAACGGTGCATGGCAGTTCGCCTTTACGTTATAGGTAGTTGTTCGTCCCGTTAAAGGGAGTGGCCTGCCAGAAACGCAGAGTCCCAACAAGGTGCCCCCTTGCAACGGGCAGGGTTCCTGCGAAAGACACCTGTGCCAACGCTAAGGTCACAAGGGGGCATGGAGAAACCCATGCCTTTATCCCAGCGTCGGCACACAAAGTGACGCCAGGTGTCTTTCGCAATGGGCAATCTAGCACAAACACCTTTGACTGTCGATATTCGTAGGGCTGGCAGGCGTATAATCCCCCATGTCCATCCCCTTGATTCTGACAAAACGTCTGTGCTATAATTCAGCCGAGTCCCTACTCACCACCTGCATTCCGCTAAATCTTCCATGCCCACCCAATATCCATACCCTCACAATCCTCTCCCAAACACAGTGAAAAACTTTTCTCCAACATTTAGGCGTCATTCAATCAAACTAGCTACGCATTCAATCAACGTTCAATCAACCTTCAATCAAGTTCAATCGATGATCAATCAACTACAATCACGTTCAATCAACCTTCAATCGAGCTCAATCAATCCCCATCCCCTAACTGGGCGCAATCCATGACCACCCCCGACTCCCGAGGCGCCAGAGACCGCTACCGTGACTTCGCCGCCACCTACGATAGCGCCATGAGTTGGCTGGACGGCGTCCGGGACGCTTCGTTCCAACACCTCGATCTAAAACCGGGAGAAACAGTTCTCGATCTCGGTTGCGGTACGGGCATAAGCTTCGAACGGCTTCATCGGGATGTCGGGCCCGAGGGGCGGATTATCGGCCTGGAGCTGAGCCCCGAGATGATGGAGCTGGCCCGCCAAAGGGTCGAGCTCAACGGCTGGACCAACGTTACCCTCATCGAAGGTGATGCCAGCGCCGTAGAAATCCCCGGCCCCGTCGATGCTGTACTGGCCTTTTTCGTGCCGGAGATTCTCTATTTGCCTCCGGCCATTCGCCGCGCCCTCGACTCGCTTGGCCCCGGCGGCAGACTCGTGGCATCCGGCGTAAAGCATGCGCGCGGGCCCCTTGGCCCCCTCTTCAATATCTATTTCCAGGCGAGGTGGAGGACCTGGCGATGGGTGGGAATGAAGCGGGTCGTCAAAAGGATGATCGGCAGGGGCCAGCCCTATGACACCCTGAAAGCTGCCTCCCCCAACCTGGAGCTATGGAACTACTTTTACGGCTGCGTCTACGTGGCCCGGGCAACCAGGGACAAATAGCTTCCCCATGAACACCTACGATCCCCAGGTCCAGAGGGACCGCTACCGGCTCCACGCCGCCGACTACGACAAGGGCAAACGTTTCTCTGACCGCATCCGGCCCTACGCCATCCGACGCCTGGACCTGAAACCCGGAGAAACGGTCCTGGACCTGGGATGCGGTACAGGGCTCAGCTTCGATATGCTCCAGCAGGGTGTCGGGCCCGAGGGTAGGATCATCGGCGTGGAACTCAGCCCGGACATGCTGGACATCGCCCGGGAGAAGGTCGAACGGAACGGCTGGGAAAATGTGACCCTGATACAGGGCGACGCCCGGGAGGTGGATATCCCCGGCCCCCTGGACGCAGTATTGGCTTACTTTGTGCCCGAAGTCCTAATCTCGCCGCCCGCCGTGACCCGGGTGATCGACGCAATGGCGCCCGGGGGTCGGCTGGTCAACGGGGGAGTTAAGCACGCCCAGGGCCTCCTCGGCCCGCTGTTCAACCTCTATTTCCAGGTGCGGTTCAGGACGTGGCGATGGGTGGGGGTCAGGGGATCTATGAACAGGATCTTCGCCAAGGGCCAGCCCTACGACGAGCTGGAAAGGGTCGTGCCTAGCCTGGAGCGCCAGGACTACATGCTCGGGTGTGCGTACATAGCTCGGGCGGTGAAGGGCGCGTAGCCCGGATATCGACGTTTGTTACAATTGAACCTGCACATCCCACAGTGTCCTCGAGACGAAAGATACCCACAATGCCCATTATGACAGCCGAAAGAGGAATAGAGCCTTGGCGTAGGAGGCTGTACCTCCCCGCCTACACTGTGGCTGATGCTGCGCGTTTTTCCCGAGTTACTCCTCAAACTGTCACAAACTGGACGCATCGTCGACTGCCTATCGGTACGGCAGCTTTATCCGGCCGCATTGCACGAGAGCACCTCTCCTACCTGGAATTAGTGGAAGTCGCAGTGGTTGCTGTGTTTCGTCAGCTAGGGGTATCTCTGGAATCGATTGCCCGCACAAGGCAATATATGCAGACAACTTTCTCCTCTGAATACCCCTTCGCCGCCTATAGATTCAAAACGGATGGTATGAGGTTGATGCTACAGTGGACTGAGTATGAAGACGCACCCATACTAAACGAAGTAATCGTGGCAGATGTGGGTGGTCAACTGGGGTGGGAAAAAATGATGGCAGCCCGGCTAGCCGAGTTTGATTACGAGCATGACCTGGCCCTCGTCTGGCACTTGGCCGGCAGGGACTCACCTGTGAAGATCGATCCGCGACTCTCCTTCGGCGCTCCCACAGTGAGCGGCATACCTACCTGGGTGCTGAAGGGTAGGTGGAACGCCGGCGAAAGCCTGGACGACATCGTCGATGATTTCGGCATCTCATCTGACGATGCTATCAGCGGGCTCCAATTCGAAGGTGTGCCGGCGTAATCGTGGTTTTCTTCTTCGACAGGGATGTCGGCACATCCCTACCAAGGGCACTGGGCCTTCTAAGACTGCCGATCCCTATCGAGTACCACCAAACGCACTTCACTATAGATTCTCCAGACGACGAGTGGATGTCGGAAATCGGCGGTAGGGGGTGGACGCTAATCGGTCACGATAGCCGACATCACTTGGAACAGTCTGAACTTTCCGCTATAAAGCAATACCAGATGGGATGCTTCTATTTGTGGGGCAGCGAGGCCAAGAGATGGGAAAAGACCCTCTGCTTCCTTCGGGCATACGAACGCATCCTCGGGGTGATGGCACAGACTCCAAGGCCTTATATCTTCCGAATTGGGAGGACCGGCCGCCTTAGCAGGATAGAGATTCCCTGACTCTTGACCCGGAAACGCCACGAATCTCGGGTACCTGCAGTTGGAAATAATTCCCGGAAACCACTGTAAAGCACCAGGTACGAACTCCCTAAATGTGAAGGGTTTCCTTTGGCTCCTCGCCGGCTACAGCACGCCCCGCCGCTCCAGTTCTCTAGGCCGTTTCTCTAGCGTCTGTGCACGCTTCTCCAGCGGTCGAATCTCGGCTACGGGTTCTCCGCGATAAGTCACAACAATAGTGTCTCCGTCTCGCACTCTCCGCATGACCTCCGAGAACCGCGTCCGGGCTTCGGAAGCAGTGTAAGTCAGTCTCATATGTGAAATTCTAACCGGACGCTTCCCCCCGTACCACCACGCCATCCCTCTCCAATTTCCCTATCCGTTCCTCCGAATACCCCAGCTCTCTCAAGACCTGCTCAGTGTGTTCCCCCAGCCCTGGGGCTCGGGCCCCGACCTGTCCCGTTCTCCCGCTTAACCTGACGGGAGCGTTTATCATCCGCGTTTTCCCGACTCCGGGGTAGTCGACCTCCGCAATGAATCCGTTAGCCTCGATTTGCGGACTTTCGAACACATCGTCGGTGCCCAACACCGGAGCGCATGGGACATCATGGTCCTCCAGTATCCTTAGCCACTCTGGCAGCGGCCGCGTCGAGAATACACCTGCCAGCACCTGGAAGAGCACTTCACCGTTTTGGATCCGGCCGAGGGGTGTCGAGAACCGGGCATCTTCCAACAGATCCATTATCTCCAGGGCTTCACAGAGACCCTGGAACTCCTTGTCGGTGATAACGACGATGTTGACCCATTCGCCGTCGGAGCACTGGTACGGCAGGTAAAGCGGTTGGTTGGCGTACTCCTCCCCCGACTCCCCACCCGGTCCCATTTCCGAGTCCGCCTTCACCAGGTCCACCGCCTGCATCGCCATCGACATCTGAAGAAGTGAGGTGCTCACCTCCTGCCCTTCTCCCGACTTCTCTCTGTCCATCAGCGCCAGTGCAATCCCGTAGCACATGGCCCACGGCGCTGACATATCCGCCGCCCAAATGCCCGCGTTACGCGGTACTCCTTCCGGGCCCGACTTCCTCATCATCCCTGAAAGGGCCTGGAATATGCGGTCGTAGCCCCGCTTTTCTGCATAGGGGCCCTTCTCCCCATACGCTCCAACCCTTGCGTAGACCAGCCCCTTGTTGATTGCTCGCAGGCTCTCGTAGTCGTAACCCAGGCGTCGGGCGACGGGAGAGCGGAAGTTTGTTATCAGAACGTCGGAGCGTTCGACGAGGGCGTAGACTATGTCCTTCCCCTCGGACTTGGAGATGTCGACGGCTATCCCCTTCTTCCCTCGAGCAGCGACCAGCCAAGACCTGCTCAGCCCATTGGGAAGGGGAGGGCTGCTGAAGGTGCGTCGGGCCTGGTCTCCCCATGGGGGCTCGACCTTTATCACCCCTGCTCCCTGGTCTGCCAGGTATGCCCCGATGAGGGGCGCCGCCCACATGGACGCGATGTCCAGGACCCTTAAGCCTTCGAGGACGCCGGGCATGGGTTACTCCGCGTTGTTGTATACGTAGAACGGCCTGTCTTGGCCCGGGTCCCATGCCTCGTAGAAGCGTTGGATGTAGGGCTTCAGCTCCTCTGCCGTCCGACGCCGCGACTTGTCGTCCTCCGATAGCGGCTGCGCAAGCTCCGCCTTCAGATTCTCCAACATTCTCTCCTCGTCCACACTCACCACCCGACCCCCCTCCACCATCACCCGGCCCCCGATCATTACCGTGTCCACGTCCGTGGCCCTTGCCTTGTATATCAGGGCGTCAACTATCGGGGCTTCGGGGTCCAGGTAGGGTTCGGTGACGGAGTCCAGCTTAATTGTGATCAGGTCGGCCTTCTTGCCAGGCTCAAGGGCACCGACATCTTCGAACATCGTGGCCCGGGCCCCGCCCAGCGTGGCCATGCTCGCGATCTTGTCCGCTGTCAGTGTTGCGGAATTGACCCCCGGGTTCCTGTGCAGCCGGTGAGCCAGCCTCATCTCCTGGAGAAAGTCCTCGTCCTCGTTTATGGAGGTGCTGTCCGTGCCCAAGGCTAGGTTCAGCCCCCGGGCCGCCATCTCCGCTACGGGAGCGATGCCCGTCCGCAGCCTCAGGTTGGAGCTCGGGTTCGTGCAGACGTGGACGCCCCGTTCCTTGACCAGGTCCATGTCCGCTGCCGTCAGCCACACTGCATGGGCCAGGGACACGTCGGGCCCGAGGAAGCCCAGGTCGTCCAGGTGGGCCAGTGCCGATTTCCCGTACAGCTTCAGGCCGATTAGCTTCTCGTATACGCTCTCCACCAGGTGGATGTGCAACCCCGTGCCCAACCTAGTTACCGACGCCCGCATCCTCTCCAGCAGCGCATCCGAGCACCAGTGAGCGTTGGCGGGAGAGAGCATCACTTTAACGAACTCGCCGTCGTGGTCCGACGCATGTAAAGATTCGGAAAGGGCTATGTAGTCATCGTCGGAGATGTATTCGTCATCCAGCACTGCCTTGGCCCGGGCCGCGAGGTCTGTCGGCAGCCGGCTCAGGAACACCGACTCGTCTTCGGCGACGATCCGGTACTGGGTCTCCGCGTAAACGGAGAAATTAACCCTCATTCCCGCATCCGCAAAAGCCGTCAGCGCTTTCTTGCAGTCTTCGGAGAGGTCCGCCGCCGACCCGGGGCTCAGGTTAAACATCACCGTGGTTACGCCAGAGCGCAGCATCTTCATGCAGGAATAAAGGGTATCCAGGTACATGTCGACGGGTTTGCGGCCCCAGGAGTCGGCCATCCAATACTCCAGGTGGTCGTCCAAGCTGCCCTTCATCAGGGGGCTGACTCCCTTGCCGTGATGGTGGGCGTTCACCAGCCCCGGCATAACCAGGAATTCGTCTCCGCCAAGCACCTGTGTATCCGGGTGGCGACGCTTAATCTCCCCGACCGGCCCCACATCTTCCACCACCCCGTCCCGTTCATAGACAGCCCCGTTTTCCAGCACATTGGTCTCGGCTCCCGAGGCCCTGGTTATGACATACCTGCCGTGGACTATCGATGAAGTCATGGAATCCCACCTCCCGGTTCCGACAAGGTGAGGGAAGGATAGCACATGGCTTCGACGCAACCTCCAAACTTGACACCCTATCAACCCCGTCCTTACCATTTCCGCTGGAGGACTCGATGCAGACGCAGCGGAGTCCCGCGTCGGCAAAGGAGGAACTGTATTGGTCACCGTTAGCGACGAACGTAAATTCAACGTCATTCGCAGCTATGTCGACACCAATTCCCCTGAGTTCCAGGAGAACAGGGCCCACCAGATTGGCCTTCTGGAGCAGCTGAGGGAGCGGCTGGATATCGTAAAACAGGGTGGCCCCGAGGCGTCGGTAGCCAGGCACAAGGCCCGGGGCAAGATGACCGCCCGAGAGCGCATAGACAAGCTCCTGGACCACGACCGCCCCTTCCTGGAGCTCAGCGCACTGGCTGCGTGGGAGATGTATGACGGCCAGGCCCATTCCGCAGGTATCGTCACGGGCATCGGCGTAGTCAGCGGCCGCGAGTGCATGATCATGGCCAACGACGCCACGGTGAAGGCCGGCGCCTACTACCCACTTACCGTCAAAAAGCACCTCCGTGCCCAGGAGATTGCCCTCCAGAACCGGCTCCCGTGCATCTACCTGGTCGACTCCGCAGGCGCGTTCCTACCTCTCCAGGCCGACGTTTTCCCAGACAAGGAGCACTTCGGCCGGGTCTTCTATAACGAATCGGTAATGTCGGCGCAGGGGATTGCCCAGATCGCAGTAGTGATGGGCTTCTGCACCGCCGGTGGCGCCTACGTACCCGCCATCGCTGATGAATCGATCATCGTCAAGGGTACGGGATCGATCTTTATCGGGGGCCCGGCCCTCGTGAAGGCCGCTACCGGAGAGGAAGTAACCGTCGAAGAGCTCGGCGGCGCCGACGTTCATACCCGCATCTCCGGCGTCTCCGACCACTACGCAGCCAACGACGAGGAAGCCATCGCCATCACCCGCGAAATCGTCGCAGGCATTCCCGTGAAGAAAGACTTTCCCTGGGAGCTCACCCCGCCCCGCCCCCCCGCCTACGACCCAGAAGAGATCTACGGTCTCCTCCCTAAGGACCTCCGCACCATCATCGACACCCGTGAAGTCATAGCCCGCCTGGTGGACGGCTCCGAATTCCAGGAGTTCAAAGCCCTCTACGGTGATTCCCTGGTCTGCGGATTTGGTCGGGTAATGGGCTATCCCATCGGCATCGTGGCCAACAACGGCATCCTCTTCTCCGAATCCTCCCAGAAGGGCGCCCACTTCGTGGAGCTGTGCTGCCAGCGCAAGGTGCCCCTGCTCTTCATGCAGAACATCACCGGCTTCATGGTCGGCAAGGAATACGAAAACCGGGGCCTGGCCAAGGACGGAGCGAAGCTGGTCATGGCCGTGTCCAACGCCCAGGTGCCCAAATTCACCCTGATTTTCGGCGGCTCGTTTGGGGCCGGAAACTTCGGCATGTGCGGCCGGGCCTATAACTCACGGCAGCTGTGGATGTGGCCCAACGCCCGAATCTCGGTCATGGGTGGTCGGGAGGCGGCCAACACCCTGCTCACCCTCCGCATGGACAACCTGAAAGTCAAGGGCGAGTCCATGTCCGAGCAGGAGCAGGACGACTTCAAGAACCCGATCCTGGAACGCTACGAGACGGAGGGAAGCCCCTACTATTCCACGGCCCGACTCTGGGACGACGGCATCATTGATCCCGCCGACACCCGAATGGTGCTGGCCCTGGGCATCTCCGCCGCCCTCAACGCCCCGGTACCCGACACCCGCTTCGGCGTTTTCCGGATGTGACCCGAACTCGAAAGCGACTTCTATGTTTGACAAAGTCCTCATAGCCAACCGGGGCGAGATCGCAGTCCGGGTGATGCGCACCTGCCGAGATATGGGCATCTCCACCGTCGCCGTCTACTCCGACGCTGACCGCAACGCCCTCCACGTCCGCTTCGCCGACGAGGCAGTCCACGTAGGCCCGGGGCCCGCCACCGACAGCTATCTCAACATCGATGCCGTGGTCTCAGCCGCCTTGAGCGTCGGGGCACAGGCCGTCCACCCCGGCTACGGTTTCCTCTCTGAAAACCCCAGCTTCGCCGAGGCCTGCGCCTCCGCCGGAATCGTCTTCATTGGCCCCTCTCCCAACATCCTCCGCCTCCTGGGAGACAAGTCGGAGGCAAAAAAGCGAGCCCAGGAGGCCGGCGTACCCGTGGTGCCCGGCTACTACGTGGAGGGCCTCAGCCCCGAGGAAATCACCCGGAAGGCCGAGGAGATAGGGTATCCAGTCCTCATCAAGGCCGCTTTCGGGGGCGGAGGTCGCGGTATGCGCACTGTCGCCGAGCCTGGGGAGCTGGAAGAAGCCATGGCCGGCGCCCGACGCGAGGCCCTCTCCTCCTTCGGCAACGACACCGTCATCCTCGAAAAGCACGTTGTGCGGCCACGGCATATCGAGGTGCAGATCATCGGCGACACCCATGGAAACCTGTTGAGCCTCGGGGAGCGGGAGTGCTCCGTGCAGCGACGCTTCCAGAAGGTTATCGAGGAGACACCGTCCGTGGCCGTCACGCCGAAGATCCGGAAGGGCCTGGAAAGCTCGGCCCTGGCCCTGGCCGCCGCTGTTGACTACACGAACGCAGGCACGGTCGAGTTCCTGCTGGACGCCGACGGCAACTTCTATTTCCTCGAAGTCAACCCCCGACTCCAGGTCGAGCACCCGGTCACCGAATGGGTCACGGGCCTGGACCTGGTCCGCCTCCAGCTTCTAGCTGCCTCCGGGGAGAAACTGCCCATTAAGAAGTCCGACGTGAAGGCCCGGGGTCACTCCATCGAAGCCCGGGTCTATGCCGAAGACCCGGGAGCGGGCTACATGCCCGGCGCGGGCCCGTTGGTTCGCTTCTCACCACCCTCGCTCCCGTGGGTCCGCCACGACGTAGGCGTCTACGAAGGGTTCGAGGTGCCGGTCTTCTACGACTCCCTTCTTGCCAAGATCGCTGTCTACGGCGAGGACCGCCAACAGGCTGTCCGACGGCTCCGCGACACGCTGGACGCCTACGTGGTTTCCGGAGTTCCGACCAACCTCCAGATGCTCCGAGTAATCGCCCGGGACACGGACTTCGAGTCGGGAGCAATTGACACCGAATACGTCGGGCGCAGCATAGAACCCGGCTTGGCCCCTGCGGGCGAGCTGCCCGTGCAGGCCCTGGCCTCGGCGATAGCCCACCGGCTAGTCTCCTCGGGGCTGGCCGGATACGAGTCCACCCAGAACCATCAGGTGGCCGGCGATATCTGGAGCAGAGCCGGAGCCTGGCGCATGGGCAGACAGGACATGCTGTACGCCTTCACGCACTCCGGCGGGAACGTGACCGCCAACGTCTCCAACAAGCCCGGCGCCCTTGCCTGGAACGTACATACCCCCAACACTGACTTCGACCTGACCCTATCTCTCACCTCCGACGGCCGTACTATCGCCACCGTGGACGAGGAGACCTGGACCGTGGAGGCCGCTCCCACCGACGATGGCCTACTCGTCCACTACAACAACGCCGACTACCTGCTGGCCGCGTCCGATCAGATCTATACGGGCGTGGCGGGGAGTCAGGCCGCGGGCCCCGGTGCAGAGACAGAGATTACTGCCCACCTCCCGGGGGTGGTAGCGCAGGTGCGGGTCAAGGAGGGCGACGAGGTGTCGGCGCGGCAGACCCTGGTGGTGCTGGAAGCCATGAAGATGGAGCACCACATCGCCGCCCCTTACGACGGAGTCGTGACCCGGGTGTCCTGCGAGGCCGGGATGCAGGTTATGAAGGGCGCTTCCCTGCTGGAACTGGAGCCGGCCGGCGCTAGTGGGTCATAAACCCGCCGCCGTCCATGTTGATGGACTGGCCGTGGATCCACGAAGCTGCCTTCGTGCAAAGGTAGGCGACGAACTCTCCGACCTCCTCGTCGGTGCCGTTTCTTCGGATGGGCGTCTCCATGGCCATCCTGTCGAACCAGTCCCCGACTTTCAGATGGTCCAGCCGTGACGTGTCCACCCACCCGGGGCAGACGCAGTTCACGTTGATGTCGAACTTGCCCAGCTCACGGGCCAGCGTCTGGGTCATCCCCACCTGGGCGAAGTTGGCCGCGCAGTAGGCCAGCGTGTCCTCCGACCCCGACTTCCCTGCCACCGACGCCACGTTGACCACTTTCCCGCCCTGCCCCTGGGCAATCAGCACCTTGGCCACGGCCTTCGTACACAGGTAGGTTCCCCGGATCTTGATGTCCACCACCTTCTGGAAGATATCATCGTTCAGCTCGATGGTGGGGACGCGGTCCGGGCCCCGGGCGAAGGCTGCGTTGTTTATCAGGATATCCAGCCGGCCCAGCTCCTTGACGGTCTTCTCGATCATCGTCGCTACGTCGTCGGCATCCGCCACGTCTACGACGAGGGGCAGGGCCCTCCGCCCGAGGGCCCTCACCTGCTCCGCCGTGCTCTCGATGTCCTTCCACCCGACCGCCTTCTCGGCTTCGGGGTAGCGGGACGGGTCCCGGCCCGTACCCGTGGGAACAACGTCGGCGCCCAATTCTGCCAGGGCCACGGCAGCCGCCCTGCCTATACCCCGCAGTCTCCCCGCCCCCGTGACTATCGCAACCTTGCCGTCAAGCTCACCCACTTTTGGCTCCTTCCGTTGTTTCTTGAAGATCTCCTCCCCCAAACTCGTACATCCGCACACAGTTGTCCCACAGAATCCTGCGCTTCATATCATCCGAAAAACCCGATTTCAGAAAGGACTCCACGGCCTTGGGAAACTTCGAGTCCTTGTGCGGGTAGTCAGTGGAGAATACCACGTTCCCCTCCAGCGCCGACCCCTCAATGGACAGCGCCGGCTCCTCGTCCGCCTCCACCGACACCCAGCACTGCCGCTTGAAATATTCTGTCGGCTCCTGCGTCAACTCCGGCGACTCGTACCTCCCGACCAGTTCGTAGTGCTCGTCCAGACGCCACAGCATCCACGGGACCCAGGAGCAGTTCCCCTCCAGGAACCCGACCCGCAGCCCCGGGTGCCGGGCCAGGACGCCTCCTCCCACCATGCTCACCATTGCCAGCATCATCTCCATCGGGTGAGTGCAGGTGTGGTGCATCAGCCAGCTGTCGCCGACGAACCGATCTCCCGTCTGCGGCACCCCGGCATCCGACCCTTCGTGAAATCCTAGAGCCACGTTCAGTTCTTCGATTTCGGCCCACAGAGGTTCGTAAGCTGAGTCGTACCAGTTGAGCCCATTGACCACGTTAGGACGCATGAACACGGCCTTGAACCCAAATTCCTCCACAGACCTCCGGGCCTCCTTTACCGCACCGGATATATCGAATGGCGAGACCATCCCCGCCCCCAGCATCCGCGCCTTGTCCGTTGCGCAGAAGTCGTGGAGCCAACGGTTATAAGCGACTGCAATCGCCGAGGAAAGGCCCGGCTCCATGCCATCGACGGCCAGGGCATAAAGACCTCGGCTTGGGTAGAGGATGGCCATGTCCAGGCCCTCGCTGTCCATGGCTCGACGTTGCGATGGTCCGTCCCAGTCGTTGGCGAGGGCGTCGGCGTAGTTGGCGAGCCACTCCGGGTCGTCCGCCAGCTCTATCTCCCACTGGGCCTCGGCGGCCATCTCCTGGCCCTCCACTATCATCACCAGGTCGCCGCGATGTCGGGGCACGGACTTCGGAGCGCGGTCTACGTAATGGGAGTCCAGGTAGCGCTCCCACAGGTCCGTGGGCTCCATGACGTGCATATCGGAATCGATTATGCGGTAACCGTTCTTGGCCATGCACATCCTCCGGCAGTAGCTGCCATTCTACTACATCGTACCTCCAGCTCTTATCCCCCACTCCGGCCTGATAGGGGGATGGGCATTTCGCTCGCCCTGAGCTGAGTCGAAGGGTCTCAAGAGCGGAATGGGGGTAGGGCGCTGTCCCCGTGATAAGCTTGGCGCCATGTTTTCGGCCAGGGGCAAGAACTACGGCTGGACGTTGGTAGGCATGTTTGCCGTCAACTACTCGATGGTCGTAATTGCCTTCGAGACCCTCGGGTTCCTGCTCCCGGGCATGGCCGAAGACCTGGACCTCTCCCTGACCGAGCAGGGCTGGCTCAGCGCCTCGATCATGTTCACCAACCTCATCTTCGAGGTGCCCTCCAACTGGTTCTTCTCTCGATTCCGGCCCTGGCGCTCCTCGGTGGTGTCCTTCGCCGCGGCTGCCGCCTTTGTTGCCCTCAAAGGGTTTGCCCCGACGTTGCTCGTCCTGTTCATCGCCCGCATCGGCCTGGGGTTCATCTACCTGAGCACGCAGGCTTCCCGCACCATCCTCCTGATCCACTGGATCCCGAGCCGCCAGGTCGGCAGGGCCAACGGGATCATGTTCAGCATCCTGGAGACCACGATAGGTTTCGGGTTCATGCTCATCCCGGCCATCCTCTGGCTGGCCGACGGCGATTGGCGAAGGACCCTCTACATCTGGGCGATAGTCAGCGCAGCGGGGGCCTTCGTCTGGTTGCTCTGGGGCCGGGACAGGCCCAAAGAGGAGATGCCCCAATCCACGGAGATCTCGGGCGGCACACCCATGCGCGTCCTGTGGCGCTACAAGGTTCCCTGGATTCTGGGGTTCGGGGTGTCGGGCATCACGGGGGCGCGGTCGGCCTACGCAACCTTCTGGCCCACCTACCTGGACGACACCTACGGAACGGCCCTGGTTACCGTCGGCCTGATCCTTGGCATAGCGGGCATGACCAAGGGCCCGATGATCCTCGGCGTCACCCTCATATCCGCCATCGCCAACCGGACGCCTTACCTTTTGATGGTCTGCGGGATCCTGATGTCGGTCACATCCTTCGGGATGGTATCCAGCGGGTCGGCGCCGCTGCTTTTCCTGTTCGGCATCGTCAACGGGATGTGCATGTGCTTCATCCCGGCCATGCTCACGATGATCTACAGGCTGCCCGGCATAAGGGAAAGGGAGGTGGCAGTAGCCGTGGCCGTATACTTCAGCTGCCTGTGGACGGGCTCGGCCCTGGGCCCGATGGTCACCGGTTACATCGGAGACGTCACAGACCTGCGCACGGGCCTCTCGGTCGCCGCCTTCTCCCCCCTGACCCTGACCACGGCTGGGGTAGTTCTGGCGTTGATCGGCCGGAAGGAACCTTAGCACTCTCCCATGATGCGCCTGCTCACACGCCCCACCGACTCCCCGACCTACGGCTGGGTGGTCATCACCACCTTCATGGTCAACTACTCCCTGGTGGATATAGCCGCCCTGACCATCGGGCTGCTCCTGCCCTCCGTCTCCCGGGAGATGGGGCTGAGCGGGACACAGCAGGGGCTTCTCTCTTCCGCCGTGGTGGTGGGCAACCTGGTATTCGAAATTCCCGCAAACGCCTGGCTCTCCCGATACCGGCCCTGGCGCATCGCCAGCATTGCCTTCATCGCCTCCGCCCTGCTCACCCTTCTCAACGGCTGGTCGCCCAACTTCGTCATCTTTCTGGTCATGCGTTTGCTTCTGGGGTTTGCCTACGTGGTCTGCAAGGTGCCCCGGACACTGGTGCTGCTGCAGTGGGTGTCCCGACGCCGCATCCCCCTGGCCAACGGGATCATATTCAGTGTCATCGACAGCATGAGCGGGATAGGCTTCATGGTTATCCCCGTCGTCCTCGGTTTGCTGGACGACTGGCGGCTCACCCTCTACGCCTGGGGGGCGATGATATTCGGTGCGGCCGTGGTCTGGCTGGTCGTGGGGAAGGACCGCTACACACCCGAGTACCGGGCCGGTATACAGTCCCAGGTCGGGACTCCGTTGAGGGCGCTCTTCAAGTACAGGGAGCCCTGGATAATGGGATTCGGCACCGGGGGCGCCATAGCCGCCCGCATCGGTTTCATGACCTTCTGGCCCAGCTTCACCCTGGACGCCTTCGACATCACCCTGACCTTCAGCGGCATCGTAATAGGCATGGTCTCCATCGCCAGCACCCCGGGCAAGCTGGCCGTCTCCATCATCCCCTCGCTGGTCAAGCACCCGTCCATGGTGCTATTTGCCAGCGGACTGCTCACCTTCGGCTCCTTCGTGGGGATGCTGTATACCGACTCCGCCGTCTTGCTCCTGCTCCTCGGCTTTGTGAACGGGATAGGATTCTGCTACTTCCCCCTGATGGTGACCCAGATCTACGAACTCCCCGAAATCCGGCCCCGGGAGCTCACGGTGACCGTGTCGGTGATGTTCACCCTGCTGTGGGTTGGCGGCTTCTTCGGCCCCCTTATCGTCGGCGTCATCGACGATGCCACCCAGGACCTGCAGTTCGCCCTGCTGGTCATCTCCTTCTGCAGCTTCAGCCTCAGCGTCGCAGCACTCCTGCTGTCGGCATTCAGGACCCGGGCCCCGATTGGCCAACACCCTTCTTCCTCTCAACAGCAAGGGATATCCTGACCTTGATGGTCCGATGCTCCCCCAATCACGGCTTCACCCCTCTATGAACTACATCGGAATTTGCCGATGATGCGCCTCATCCGTCGGCCCACCGACTCTCCCACCTACGCATGGGTCGTCGTCGGCACCTTTATAACGAACTATTCCCTCATCGACATCTCGGCCCTCACCATCGGCCTCCTCCTCCCCGATATTCGTGATGAGATGGGCCTTACAGCCACCCAGCTTGGACTCATCTCCTCCGCAGTCATTTTCGGCAACCTCGCCTTCGAAATTCCCGCCAATCTATGGCTCTCCCGGTACAGGCCCTGGCGCGTTGCGAGTATCGCCTTTATCGCTTCCGCACTCTTCACTGCGCTCAACGGCTGGGCTCCGACCTTCATCATCCTTCTCAGCACCCGGCTTCTTCTCGGCGTTGCCTACATAGTCTGCAAGGTTCCCAGGACCCTGGTCGTACTGCAGTGGGTCCCGAGGCGGCGCATCCCCCTCGCCAACGGCCTGATCTTCAGTTTCATCGACAGTATGGGAGGGGTAGGATTTCTAGTCATCCCCGTAATTCTTGCCATTCTGGACAACTGGAGACACACCCTCTTCGCATGGTCCGCCATCACCCTCTTAGCCACCTTGACCTGGCTGGTGCTGGGCAAGGACCGCTATACACCCGAGTTCCGCGCCGGAATGCAGTCCCAGGTCGGCTCTCCCATCAGGGCCTTGCTTAAGTACAAAGAACCCTGGGTCCTCGGTTTCGGTATCAGCGGCGCCATTGCCGCCCGTTTCGGATTCAACTCCTTCTGGCCGATTTACGCCCGCGACGAATATCAACTCACCATCTTCCTGAGCGGGCTGGTCATTAGTATGATTTCCCTGGCCAGCACTCCAGGCAAAATTGCCGTTTCCGTGGTGCCTGCCCTCGTGAACCGACCCTCTCTGGTCCTCACCGTTTGCGGTGTAGCAATGTGGGCCACCTTTGCAGGGCTCCTGTTCACCGACTCCCTCCCGTCTCTTATCCTACTTGGCTGCATAAACGGGCTCTCTTTCTGCTTCATACCACTGATGATGACCCAGCTATACGAACTCCCGGGCATCCGACCCCGGGAGCTGACCGTTGCCGTTTCCGTCATGTTCACCATCCTTTGGGCGGGTGGATTCCTCGGCCCCCTCGTTGTGGGAATTATCGACGACGCCACGCAGGACCTCCGGCTCGCCTTGTTCGTAATCTCCTTCGGCAGCCTTGCCCTTGCCGTGTCGGGACTCCTTCTACCCGCGCTGGGAAAGCGTACTCCCGATTGACTTGTCCCCCTCCCCTCCTTAGGATGAGCCGAGAATTTCGCCCCGGCTCCCGGGGCACGGGGGGTGCTTAATGTCCACGTCGGTTTCCCTTGGCAGCGGTGAATTCACCTATGTTCCCCATGAAAACTGGGCGCAGCTACCCGACGGCTGGTCCTTCCACGAATGCGCCGATGTTGCCGTCGACGCCAACGACCGCGTGTACGTCTTCAACCGCGGAGATCATCCGGTCATCATGTTCGAGGCGGACGGGACGTTTGTCGGGTCCTGGGGGGAGGGTGTTTTCACCACCGCCCACGGCATTACCTACGCACCCAACGACACCATGTACCTCGCCGACCAGAAAGACCATTCCGTCCGACGCTGCACCCTGGACGGCCGAGTCGTCTCCACCATCGGACAGCCCCACCACCCTCCCACCCGCTGGAGCGGCCTGGCCTTCAACGAGCCCACCAAGGTTGCCGTTTCACCCAGGAACGGAGACCTGTTCGTCTCCGACGGCTACGGTAATTCACGCGTCCACAAGTACAGCCCCGACGGCCGACACCTGTTCTCATGGGGCGCCCCGGGCATCGACCCGGGCGAGTTCGTCATCCCCCACACGATCCTGGTCGATAACGACGACAACGTGATAGTCGGGGACCGGGAGTGCAACCGGGTGCAGATTTTCGACACCAACGGCAAGCTCCAGCACATCTGGCAGAACATCTGGAAGCCCGCGGGCATGGCCCTGGGCCCCGACGGCAACATCTACATTGCCGAGCTTTGCGGAGACTCCTACTTCAACGACGCCCCCAACGTCGGGAATCGGGTCAGCGTCTACAACGTAGACGGCAAGCTGCTGGCAAGGGCCGGAATGCCAACCCAGGGCGACGGGCCCGGGCAGTTCCTGGCCGCGCACGGGATTACAGTTGACTCCCGCGGCGATATCTACGTCGCCGAGGTGTCCTGGACCATGTACGCACGGCTCCAGGATGAGCCCCAGGAGATGCGCAGCCTGGTCAAGCTGGTAAGGCAGTGACAAGCTGGCCGGAATGAACGCCCACATACCGAAACAGCGAAGGAAAGAGAGACCGACTTGGGACTCGTAATCATAGCGGTCATAATCATCCTGCTCATCATGATCGTCCTCGTAGCGAGGCGCCAGGCCGGAAGGCCGGCTGTTCCGGGGTCAGGGAAGGTGGTATCGCAGATCAAGCCCCTGGAGGGTTTCTCAAGGATAAACATTGGCAACGCTTTCCATGTCGAGATCAAGGAGTCGGCCCAGTTCAGCGTCTCCATCTCCGCCGATGACAACGTGGTAGACCTGGTCGAAGCTGAAAAGGAGGGCGACACCCTTCGCATTGGCCTCGAGGCCGGTGACTACAGCGAGGTTTCCCTACGAGCCCGCATCACCATGCCAGAGCTCCTGGGAGTCATGCTCACGGGCGCCAGCCGGGCGACGCTGGAGGGCTTTTCCTCCGCCAACGACCTGAGTATCAGTCTTTCCGGCTCCAGTGTTTTGGAGGGCTACGTCGAGGCCCGGGAGGCCGACCTCCGCATCAACGGCGCAAGCAAGATCACCCTGGCCGGTTCCGCGGACAAACTGTCGGTCAGAGCCTCGGGGGCCAGCGTTCTGACGCTGCAGCACTTTTCCATTGACCGGGCGTCGGTGGTGCTCAATGGCGCAAGCCAGGCCACGATTAACGTGCGGGGCGCCATAGAGCAGGCAGACCTCAGCGGCGCTTCCATCCTCCTCTACGAAGGCGAGCCGGAGCTTGGGGATATTCAGACTGCCGGCGCGTCCCGTCTCGAACGTCGGGAGGGAGAAGAGATACCTCACTCCTAGGCTCCTGACATCAGCCATGCTCTACAGAAGCCGAACAAATCGCAGGATATGGGGAGTCGCCGGGGGGCTCGGGGAGCACTTCGGCACGGACCCCGCTATAGTCCGCACCATCTTCATCGTCTTCCTCTTCTTCGCAGGCTTCTCTGTGCTCCTCTACCTCTTCCTCGCCGTCATGATGCCCCTCGCCCCGGAACCCACGCCCGAGCCACCCGACATCGAAGAAAACGGGCCTCAGCCCGGCGATGGGTAGCCCGCACTCCGCATGTTCTCGATAGCCCTCCCCGGCCCGGCCAGGGCCGTGGTCGAAAGCCCGAACCACAAGTGGTGGGTGTACGCCGCGGTAGCCTTCGGCACCTACCTTACGGTTGTTGATCAGGCCGGGGTCAGCATCGCCCTTCCCGTGATCTCCGAGGAGTTCAGTCGGGACATACCCACTGTCCAGTGGATATACCTGGCCTATGTTCTTACCACTGCGAGCATGTTCATGCCGGTCGGACGACTCGCGGACATAATCGGGCGCAGGAAGGTCTTCCTGTTGGGTTGGGTCATCAACATGATCGGGGCGGCGGTGGGTGGGTTTGCTCCCGTATTTCCCATAGTCGTGATTGGGAAGGTAATCCAGGGAATCGGCGTCGCCGGAATCCAGGGCAACGGCATGGCCATAATTTCGTCCAACTTCCCGGAAAGCGAGCGCGGGAAGTCCATAGGGCTTTACACGGCGATAATAGGGTCGGGGCTTACGTCGGGGCCCACAATCGGAGGCCTGCTGGTGCATTTCGTCGGGTGGCGGGCGGTCTTTCTGGCGAACATACCCCTAGGTGTGATTGCGTTGTTCCTTGCTCTCCTTGCCTTCAAGCCAATGGTGCCGAGCTCGGGGGCCGCCGCGAGTTGGCGCAATTTCGATTGGGTAGGGGCCGGACTGTCCGCGGGGGCATTTCTTGGCCTATTGATGGGGATGAGCAACGGCCACAGGTTCGGCTGGAGCTCTCCCCCTATCATCATTAGTTTTACAGCCTCCGTGCTGCTGTTTTCGGCTTTCATCTGGTGGCAAATGAGGAACAGCCACCCGATGCTGAATCTGGGCCTCTTTAGGAGCTGGCGCTTCTCCATGGGGGCCTCGGCACGCTTCTTAAACTTCTTCGCAAGCTCTTCGGTGGCATTCCTTATGCCCTTTTTCATCATCCAGGTAATGGGCTATTCACCATTCCGGGCCGGTCTGATATTCGCGCCGGGCGCCCTATGTATGGGACTTCTCGGCCCGTTAAGCGGCTACCTTTCGGACCGTTTTGGAAGCCGGGCTATTGCGACTGCGGGGCAGGCATTCGAAGCCGCAGCTCTCCTCTCCCTATCCCGGATCTCCGCCGACTCCTCCACCGGCTACGTGCTCATGTGCCTGGTGCTGGCGGGCATCGGGTCGGGGCTGTTCAATGCAGCCAACGGCACTACGATTATGAGCGATCAGCCGCAGTCCAATTTCGGGATAGTGGCAGCGCTGCTCAACGTGATCCGCACCTCCGCCAACATCACCGGCATAGCCGTGGCCACCACTGTAGTCACCATCATCATGACGTCCTTCGGTCACCAACCGAGGCTGGACGTTATCTCCGAGGGAGCCTACGACGCCTTTGTGTCGGGCCTGAATAGAGCCTACCTGATAGGCGGAAGCATCCTGCTATTCTCGATGCTTCTATCAGCGATGCACGGGTCGGCACATCACAAGGTCGGGATGGGGGATAAGTCGCTGGCCCGTACCCGGCGGTGACTCCTACCGCTTGTCCACCGCCACCTCGCCCCGGGCCACGACTAACTGCAGTCTGCGCAAGTTCTCTATGTTTTCCAGGGGGTTGGTATCGATGGCGATGAAGTCGGCGAACTTGCCTGGCTCTATGGTCCCGAGCTTGTCCGCCGCCCCGCATACCTCCGCCGACGTCTGCGTAGCTGCGACAATCGCACCGTAAGGCCCGAGCCCCACCTTAGACAGCTTCTCGATCTCCATCAGCGCTGCTTCTCCCGGCGGCCCCTGGTCGGAGCCGCTGGCTATCTTTACGCCCGCATCCAGCGCAATTCGGAAAGACTCATCATGTATGGGTGCGAAGAAGTTGGCCCGCTCCCGGAACTCGTCGGGAAGGGGGTGGTGCTGGCAATATGCAATAGCGCCTTCGGAGTCGGCCTGCTCGGGGGTGAGGTGGCTCAGGGCCAGGGTGGGAACGTAATAGGTGCCGGTCTCAGCCATCATTTTGGCTGCCTCTTCATCCATCACGTAGCCGTGCTCTATTGACCGGCATCCCGCACTCACTGCCCACTTTATGGCCTCGGGCACAGTGGCGTGGACGGCCGCGGGGACGCCCCTCTGCTTGGCTATAGCTAACGCGGCTTCCACCTCGCCCCTCAGCCAGGTGATGTTCGTCATCACGTCGTGGCCCGTGCCTATGATCCCGCCGGTCGTCACCAGCTTGATGTGGTTGACGTAGTGCATGATCTCGTTGCGGACGGCTTTCACCATGGCGACCGGGCCGTCGATGGGCTTGTCGACGTCGGCCATGTGGCCCGCGGTGGTGTTCAGGGCATGGCCCCCGCAGAATAGCCTTGGCCCTTTGAACTTACCCGCCGAGAACGCGTCCCGTAGCGCAACATCCGCCCACTCCTGCACCCCGACCGTACGCAGGGACGTGACGCCCATGCTGAGAGCATCCATGCTGTTCCGGGCGTATTCCAGCACCCGCGGCACGAGGTCAAGGGCCTCCTCCTCAACCGATTCCGGGCCGTAGGTGCCCTTGTTCAGGTGCGTGTGGACATCCCAAAGCCCCGGCAGCACGTACGCCCCGTCCATGTCTACCACCTGGTCGGCGTCGGGGGCCGGGCCCGAGGTGACCTGCCGGATGACTCCGTCCTCGACAAGCACATTGCGTTCGGTCCGGACCTCGGGGGTGGTGGCATCGATGATGTTGACATTCTTCAGTACCAGGCTCATGGGAAGCTCCTTATGATGAAGCCGTTAGGGTTGGGGGGTTGGCTCGTCACCCATCCCTTCCGGGAATAGGACGGTGGGGTCCGACTCATATACATACTCACCGTCCTTCCGAATCAGAACCGAGCCATTGAGAGCCAAGGTGTGGTGACGTGCCTTTATGGCAGCCCTCTGCAGTGCGGCCAGCGCAGCTGCGTTGTCGGCGTTCATTGGCTTTTCGTCCACTGTATCCGTCTGTTCAATCACTAGCTAGCCCTCCTTCTGCCAGGAGTACGGGCGGCGTTCCCAAGTTGTCATACATTACCCATTCGTCGACAAGGTGTCTATAGATGGTCTCGAAATTGCGTTGCAATAACATGGAGTATACTTGGCCCCACCCACCACCACCCCGTCCAGAAATGCGACTATGAACGACCGCCTAACAGCCGAGATAGAACGTATCCGGTCCAATTCATCAATCCCGGCCCTAGACGAAGCTGCTGTCAAGCAAGGCGTCATATTGCGTGTCCTAAATGCCCTGGGCTGGGACACCTTTGATATCGAAGAAGTGAAACCCGAACACTCCGTGGGAAGCCGAAAAGTCGACTATGCACTACGCCTCGATGGCAGAGACAGAGTATTTCTGGAAGCCAAAAGGCCCAGCGAAGACCTTGGTAACCACGCTCCGCAACTGCTTGACTATTCATTTAGAGAAGGAGTGCCCCTGGCAGTTCTCACTAACGGCCTAACTTGGTGGTTTTATCTGCCCTTGCAGGAAGGAAGCTGGGAGGAAAGACGGTTTAGCGTAATAGAGCTGCGACATCCTGATGTCTCGCAAACGACGGATAGCCTAATAGACTTCCTGTCCAAGGAGAGTGTCCGCTCCGGCGTTGCCGTAGGGTTGGCCGAAGGTAACCTGTATAGATTGTGGCAGGACAAGAAGATCGAAGAAGCCTTGCCCAAGGCGTGGAATCAGCTCATTACCGATCCTGATGACCAGTTCTTAGCTCTGCTCAATCAAAAGGTGATGGAGTTGTGTGGCTTTGGGGCCAGCCTGGATCAGATAAAGCGCTTCCTGTCCGGTTTACCAAAGTCGACGCCCACACCGCTGATGTCCATACCTTTCCCAACTCCTACTCAATTTGGCATGCAGGGGCCAGACTCCCGATATCCTCATAGAAGCAAAGGCCCAAACCCTGTGAGCTTCATGTTTTGTGGAGAGAGGTTTGAAGTCAGATACTGGAGCAATGTACTGGTAAGATTGGGCGAAGCGGTATACGAGCGACACAGAACTGAATTTAGCAAAGTGGGCAGGCTCGGGGGTTGGCATTTGGACGGAAATTCAACCCCAGCAAATCGCCCCAAACCCATCGGTGACTCTGGATGGTATGTTTATACCAACCGGACCAAGGATCAACTAAAGTCAATGTGCCATAAGCTCCTCATCCAATTCGGCTACTCCCCAGACGACCTCCAAATAGAAACCACCTAGCCCCGACAGGACCCCTCCCCAATGGTTGAAACCCGACCCGCTTCCCTGACCTACGAGGACTACCTCGACACCCCCGACGATGAGCGGTGGGAGCTCCTCCGCGGAGAATTGTTTATGGTACCCGGCCCCAATACTACACATCAGAGAATTACTTTCCGCTTGGCCCGTATTCTTGGAGACTTCGTTGAGCAAAGGGGACTCGGTGAAGTGTTCATTGCTCCCTATGACGTTCTTCTCTCCCAAACCAACGTACTACAGCCAGACATTGTCTTTGTCTCCAGCGAGCAGCAGTCCATCATCACTGAGGTCAACATACAAGGGGTGCCTGCCTTGGTCGTAGAAGTCATATCACCGTCCACGGCGAGCAAAGACCGAGAATCAAAACGGGAGATCTATGCTGAAAGCGGCGTCCGGGAGTACTGGCTGGTCGATCCTGACACCCACACCATCTCCGTATTAGCCCTCCACGGCAAAGAATTTCAGGAGGCCGGCCAATTCGCTGTCCCTGACACCCTCTCTTCCCCGACCCTCCCCGGCCTCGCCCTCGACTTGGCACACATCTTCCCGTCTTCATAGCTGCTCCTGAGTTTCCCTTGAAACCCCCATATTTGCCTTGCCCTCGGTTGCTCAAACGCGTGTGAGTTATCATTTGTATTGAGGACCACGCGACCCTATACCGAAGAAGACCCATATCCCGGAGCAACTATCATGGCAAGAAACAGGAGCAAGAACGCGTACGACGTAGTGATAATCGGGCAGGGGGCCTCGGCCTTCGGGGCGGCCCTTTACTCGGCGCGATACCAGATGAAAACCCTGGTCATAGGTGACGAGTTCGGGGGTGAGACCGCCACCGGCAGCATCATCGAAAACTACCCCGGCATCTCCCATATCGACGGTTTTGACCTGATGCTGGCGATGAAGAAGCAGGTAGAGGACCTGGACATTGAAATCGTCACCGATGAGGTCACGAATATCCAGAACGACGGCAACTGCTTTATCTCCACCGCCCACGAAGGCCGGTACCAGAGCACGGCGATCATCCTCGCTGTGGGTCGGGAGCGCCGCAAGCTCGGCCTCCCCAACGAGTCCGACCTCCTGGGCAAAGGGGTCTCCTACTGCTCCACCTGCGACGCCCCTCTCTACCGAGACCAGACCGTCGCCGTGGTCGGGGGTGGAGATGCCGCGGCCAAGGGCGCAGTCCTCCTCGGCAAGTACGCCTCGCAGGTCTATCTCATCTACCGCAAAGACCAGCTCACCCGGCCGGAGCCCGTGAACATCGAAATGGTCAACAAGTCCGAGAACGTAGCCCAGATCGCTGGCACTAACGTCATCGGTCTCATCGGAGAGGACAAACTCGACCGCATCGCTCTGGATCGACCCCACGAAGGCTCAACAGAGCTGGATGTCGATGGAATATTTATCGAGATCGGTGCAGACCCGAGGAGCCGGCTCGCGCTTCCCCTGGGTGTGATGACCAACTCACAGGGCGAGATCAGGGTCTCCAAGATGGGGGAGACCACGGTCTCGGGCGTCTTCGCCGCTGGTGACGTGACTGACGCCACGGGAGAGCTCAAGCAGACCATCACCTCGGCGGCCCAGGGGGTGATAGCAGCGACTTCCGCATACAGGTACGTGTCGGAGCACGGGAACATGTGCCAGATGCACGCCGCCGGCTTCGAACTGGCGGCGGTCTAGACCCGCATCTCCCCGTCTCGATATACTTCACGGCGTCCCTATTAACGGAGAGATTGAAACCGTGCGCATTGCCATAGGCGCCGACCACGCAGGACTGCCCCTCAAGCAGGAGCTCGTCCCCTGGCTCCAGGCCCAGGGCCATGAGCTAGTGGACTTCGGAGCCCATGAATTCGACAAAGACGATGACTACCCCGACTACGCCGAGGCCGTTGCCCGAGCAGTAGCATCAGGCGAAGCCCAACGGGGCATCATGGTCTGCGGCAGCGGGGTCGGGGCCTGCGTAACATCCAACAAGGTCACCGGCGTCCGCGCCTGCATGTGCCACGACACCTACTCCGCCCACCAGGGGGTCGAGCACGACGACATGAATGTACTTTGCCTCGGGGCGCGGATTATCGGGGGGGAGCTGGCCCGAGAAGTGGTGGCGGCATTTCTTGGGGCGGAGTTCTCGGGCGAAGAGCGACATCAACGACGGCTCAATAAGCTCCTTGCCGTCGAGCGCAAGGGCTAGCGTTCAGCAAAGCCACATAAGTTCTCGCTGGAGAGATCAATGTCCAACGTTGACGAAACCGCCCCCGAGAGATGTGACCTCCTCATCTGCAACGCCTACGTCATCACTATGGACGCTGATAACTCCAAGCACCCAAACGGCGCCATCGCCGTCCGGGGCCGCAATATCGTTGCCGTCGGCCCTGACTCTGAGCTCACTTCCCGGTTCAAACCTCTCCGCACCCTCGACGCTCGGGGCGGGGCTGTCCATCCGGGCTACATCGACCTCCACTACCACGTCTCGGGCCGCTTGCCCAGTAAGCTGCTGGAGGACGGAGTGGCCTCCTCCGCAGGTGCGGGAAAGTGGATCGCCAGCCGCTATGAGCGCTTCTTCAACGCCCTCGGCGATGAGGAGGAGCACGCTAGCGCCATGCTGGCCGGCCTGGACATGCTGCGCAATGGGTTCACCTCCTTCACCGAGCCCGGCACCGTACACAGCACCGACGCAGTCGCCGATGCATGCAACGCTCTTGGGATCCGGGCCTGGGTCGGGGACCCGTGGCTCATGGATGTCGGGGGCGAGGGCCACTTGAACATCAACCGCGCCCCCTTTGACACCAAGCGTTCCCTGTCCCTCCTGGGCGGCGAGCTAAAGCGGAACACCGATCCCGACACCCTCGTCCGCGGCCATGTCGCCATCTATGGCAGCGGCACCCAGACCGACGAGTTGATGGAAGCCGCCAAGGCCTGCGCCGACGAGAACGACGTGACCTTCAATTCTCACCAGTCTATGTCCGATGGAGACTCCCAGCGAGACGGTCGGCCCGCCTATATCCACTGGGCGGAGAAGGGAGTCCTGGACTCCAGATGCCTGTTCATACACAGCAACGTTATCAGAGAACCCGAAATGCAGCCCGTGCTGGACTCCGGCTTGACCATCGCCTGGGTGCCGGGCAACTCTTTCTATTACGGGCAGCGCCGCAACTTCCCCAACCGCATCCCGGAGCTCTATCACCGGGGCCTGAACGTCGGGTTTGGGCTGGACGTGAACAAGACCTGGGTCTTCGGCCAGAACACCCTGCTGGCCTACAACATGGCCCGGGAGGAGGGCCAGGTACTCTACCCCGACGACCTGCTGAAAATCCAGACCATCAACGGGGCCCGGGCCCTGAAGGCCGACCACATCGTCGGCAGCCTGGAGCCCGGCAAAAGGGCCGACATTATTATCCGTTCCCTCGACGATCCCTGGAACTACCCCATATACCACGTCGAGCGGGATATTGCGCTCTACAGTCTCACCCGCAACGTAGACACCGTCCTGGTCGACGGCCGGATAGTCATAAAGAACGGTCGCCATACCGTGGTCGACGAGGAAGTTGTGTTTCAGCAGGGGCAGAGAACGGCGGAGAAGCTTCTTCAGGCAGCTTCGTAGCGTAGCTGGCTCTCTGTCTACAATTGCCCTTCCCGTCACGCCTCATCTTCTATCATGGCACCAGTCATGTGTGCTCGCAGCCAGACACCGAATGCTGCAGCTCCACCAAAGATTAGCGCAAGCAACAGTACTATGCCTCCTCCAGCACCGGCTTGAGCCAGGGCTATAAAGACGCTGAGGGCAATTATTCCTCCTAGAATGAGGCAACCGCTAACGACTTTGCTGCGCTTGGAAATAAAGCGCGTCTTCCTAAATGCTCGAACGGCGTCCGCCTGCGTTGTACGTCGCGTCTCTTCTCTAAACTCACCCTGCGTTATGCGTCGTCTTGGCGGCGTCATTTGTCTTCGAGGGACCAATCTGGCGTATCGAGCCCGGAACTCTTCGTCTGTTTGGAGACCTTTTCGCTGATTACATGGTTTACAGATAACTTGGAGATTACTTTCTTCGTTAGAACCTCCTCTGACAACGGGAACAATATGGTCAATGTCAAAACTAGGAGCAGTTCTTCGATTGCCACAATAAACACAGATATTATTTTGTCGCCTCATCAACCTATGCTTTAGCCCCTTGGACCAGGGTATTCGTTCCGTTGCGCGGATTCGACGTTCATCTCGGCGAGTCGTTAACATTAGCCAAATCAGTGCATCCGCCAGCCAAAGTGATATCAATACTATCCATCTCGCTACCCATTTCATAACTGTGCGGAAACGTGCCATTATCATTCTCCTATAGGATGATAGGAGTCATTAGTCGCAATTGGAATCCAATAATAGGAGCAAGAGAGGGTCCTATTTCTCCCGAAACTTCGGCAGCACCTTGTTGCCGAAGGTGTCCAGGGCCCGCATGGTGTCCTCGTGGGTCGTCTCTCCGGCCTGGACCATGAACAGAAGCTGATCAACGCCGAGGCCCATCCACTTCTCGATTCCCCGGCACGTCGAGTCCAGGTCACCGCCTATCACTATCCCGTCATCGATCAACTCGTCGTTGGTGCGGTTCAGTATCGACTCTAGCACGCCCTGTCGTTTCCCGCCTGCGGCCTCCTCGTAGTACTTGCCCCCGTGGCTCCCGAAGCGGAGCTTCTGCAGAGGCACATCGTTGTCCCCGAAGTACCACCTGGCCGCCGCGCACGCCTTGTCCCGACCCACCGCGTAATTGGAGTCCACGTTACTGATGGCAAAGGCCGCTATCTGGTGATTCGCGTATCCGCCTACGGGCTCGCACTCGGACATGGCGTCTTTGTATGCGTTGATCGCGGGTACCATCTTCTCCGGTTCAATGGCACTGAAACCCAGGATCCCGAGCCCCATCCGCGCCGCCTTGGCAAACGTAGCGGGCTGGGTTGCCGCCAGCCACATGGGCGGGTGGGGCTTCTGTATCGGCTTGGGCACCAGGTCCCGCTGTGGAAGGTCGTAGTGTGTCCCCTTCCACCCGGGAAACGGGTCATCAACGAACATTGAGGCAATCACCTGGATCGACTCGTCCCACAGTTCCTTCGCCCCCTCGGCATCATAGCCAAAGGCCTCGGAGTGGTAGACCGACGCCCCCCGCCCCGTACCCATCTCCACCCGTCCGCCCGACAGAATGTCGAGCGTCGATACGAACTCCACCACGCGGAAGGGGTGGTTGCAGGGTAGCACGACCACACCCAGCCCCAGCCTTATCTTGGAAGTGTGCTGGGCCAGGGCCGCCAGGAAAAGTTCGGGCGCGGAGCTGTGTCCTATCTCCGGGTAGAAGTGGTGCTCCGTCTGCCAGTAATATTCAAACCCGACCTCCTCCGCCAAGACCGCCTCGGCCATTGCCTCTTTGTAGAGCTTAGCCTCCGCGTTCTCGGGCCACGGCTTCGGCATCTGCAGCTGGTTGAAATACCCGAATTTCATATCAGCCTCTTTCCCTCTATCCCCTCAACACTGCACCCGTCTCCCGACCCAGCTTGTCCAGGAGCTGCGCCTGCACCATCGTGACCTCGTGCTCGCTCAATGTCCTGCTCGGCGACTGGTAGAGGACCCGGAACGCCAGCGACTTCTTGCCCATTGCAACCTGGTCGCCCGAGTATACGTCGAACAACTCGACCGATGTCACCAGCGGGAAGGATGTGATCACTTCCTGCACTGCCCGAGACGGTGTTTCCGCATTCACGATCAGGGCCAGGTCCCGAAGCGCTCCCGGATACCGGGACACGGGCCTGTACCGCTTGGCTGTCGGGAGGTGCGCTCTAAGCTTACCCAGATCGACTTCAAACACGTGCACCGAGGCACCATCTATATCAAACGCTTCCAGCACTTGCGGATGCACTTCTCCCATCACGGCTAACCTATCACCTCTCGCGGACACTTCAACCACCCGGCCCGGGTGTAGACCTTCACTTTCGCCTCGCTCGAACCGGGCCTCGACGCCCAGCCTGCCCAACATCGTCTCCAGCACACCCTTGGACCGAAGGAACCCGTCCATCGGGTCGTCGACGTTGCCGGTCACGACTCCCGCCAGTACCTCCTGCTCCTCGGGGAGAGCACCGTTCTTGGGCATGTACACCTTGCCTGCCTCGAACATGAGCAAGGGCCCGTGATGGTATTTCCGGTTGTGCTCCACATTGGCAAGCAGGCCGGGCCTCAGGCTAAGCCTCAAGTACTCCTGCTCGACTCTCAACGGGTTCGCCACCTTCAACGAGTCGACTCCTGTCAAGTGAGAAAGTCCCGCCTGCTCCAACCCCTTCAGGTCCGACAGCGAGTAGTTCACAACTTCTTGCATCCCGCACCCGGCCAGGATGTCCTTCACCCTTTCCCTCAGGCCCCGGGCTTCATCCGGCTCGTTGGGAGGGATCCGACCTGATAGGGGTGTAGTGGGGATGTCGTCGTATCCGGAGATGCGGGCTACCTCCTCCACCAGGTCGTCCTCGATGCTTATGTCGGTGCGCCAGTAGGGCGCCGACACCTTCAATTCACCCGCTCCCGACTCCTTACATTCAAACCCCAACGACTCCAGAACACCCCGCACCTTGTCCATCGGTATGGATATGCCCAACACCTGTTGTATCCGATCCTCGGTTAGGTGCAGGGTTGCCCGCTCCCGGGCCCCTGGATAAACGTCGATGATGTCTTTCGCCACTTTTCCTTCAGCCAATGCGGCCAGCAGTTGGGTTGCACGGCGCAGGCCTCTGGGAGGAAGCTCGGAACTCAGGCCCTTGTCGAATCTCAAGGACGCCTCGCTTCGCAGCCGCAACCTTGTCGACGTGCGCCTGATGTTCACGTTGTTGAAGTTCGCTGATTCCAACAGAAGGGTCTTGGTATCTTCCGTGACCTCGGTATTGGCGCCACCCATCACCCCTGCCAGGCCGATGGGGCCGTCGGGGTCGGTGATTAGGAGCATCTCGGGATCCAGAGGGCGGTCCTCGCCGTCGAGGGTCGTCAGGCGCTCTCCGGCCCTCGCCCGGCGCACGATTATACGGTGGTCCTTCACCTTGTCGTAGTCGAAGGCGTGAAGGGGTTGCCCGTACTCCATCATCACGTAGTTGGTTATATCCACAACGTTGTTGATGGGCCGCATCCCGCAGGCCTTAAGCCGTTCCTGCATCCACGCCGGAGAAGGGCCGATCTTCAGGCCCGACACAATACTTGCCGTATACCGGCTGCACAAGTCCGAGTGACTGATCTCCACCTTTGCCATCTCCCCTGCCGTTATCTCCTCTTCGTCATAGGTCACTTCAGGAGCCGTAACCCGCCCACCAGTAAGGGCCGCCACCTCCTGAGCTACCCCGAGCATAGACAGGCAGTCGGGGCGGTTGGGTGTCAGCTCCAGTTCGAGGATGGTGTCTCCGAGGTATTCGAGGAGCGGCATGCCCGGCGGCGCATCCTCCGGCAGCACGAGAATCCCCTCGTGCTCCTCCGACATGCCCAGCTCCTTCTCAGAGCAGATCATGCCGCTTGAGACCACGCCCCGGATCTTTGCCGCCTTCAGCTTTACAGGTTTGCCGGAATGGCCGTCAACAAGCTCTGCCCCGACCCTGGCAAAGGCGATGTTCTGGCCCGCAGCCACGTTGGGCGCGCCGCAGATGACTTCGAAGGTCTCGTTGGGCAGGTCTACGGTGCAGAGGGACAGTCGGTCGGCGTTGGGGTGCTTGTTCACCTCCCGGACCCTCCCGACACACACGCCCTCCCACGCCTCACCCACCTCCTCCACGTCCCCCACCTCGATACCCGCCATCGTCAGCCTGTGGGCCAGTTCCTTCGGCTCCAGGGACACGGGCACATAGTCCCGGAGCCACTTGAGAGATACTTTCATTACTTAGTTGTCTGTGCCTAGTTGTCTCCATCCCGAACAACGCCGCACATCAAACTTTCTCGGAGGATTACTAACTCTAAACTCTAATACACCATTTTCCTTGGCGGAATGCAAGGTTGCCAGATACATCCCGTTCTTGTCTTGGGAGGAACTTCGAAAAAGAGGAGCGAATTCCTTAATGGGCAAAAGTAAGGGTTCACACTGATTGGGCCACAAAAGACATATGAATGAATGATATCGTTCCAGTTCCGAAAGATCCCTATCGGTCAAACCCCACAGCGTGCTGTAGTCCTTGAAAACTCTGGAATATCGAATAAAGAAACGTCGATCTCCTCGTTCTTCTCTATACAATGACCTTCCATGCCCAAATCTCTTAAGCGGACCAACCCTCGTTCTTAATTCCTCTAGGAAAGATTGTCTAACGAGCGTGTTTAGTCCAAGTGTCACAGCCTTCTCTAACCCCCCAACTCTCGATCAGCCGCTTCCTCCACCACCGTGCCCTTGAAGAAGTCCGGGTTCATGCCCGCGTAGAGGTTGACCGCGTTAGTAAAGGTGAAGTCCCGGAAGTCATCTGCGGTGATTAGCTCGTCCTCCACCAACTCATAGGCCTCCTCCACGACTTCCCGCATGTCCGGCACGTCCCAGTGCCCGATGTCCGAGCTGAACACCGCTTGCAGCCGGGCCCCATAGGGATTCACCTTGGAGTTGAAGGCGTGGGCGTTCATGGGGTCGTCGGCCTCGCAGCCGAAATAGAAGGGCTTCACGAACAGGTCAAGCATCTCCTCGGCCCGCTCCATAGGAACGTGGGACCAGTCGTCCAGCTCCTCGGGGGCGGGCTCATCGGCCAGGTAGAAGTCCCGGATCTCCTTGAGTCGGGCCTTCTGGGAGGGCTCGCCGCTCTCTTCGACCATCTTCATCAGGGCGTCGACGTCCAGGTTCTTTGGGTCGAGTTTCATGATGTCCACGCCGTTGCGTTTCACCCAGTGCCCGACCATGTCCGCATATAGCCGGCACGCCCACCCCACCCCACCCTCCAGGAAGGCGATGTTGAGACCCGGGAACCGCTTCGTCACCCCACCCATGAATAGGGCCTTGGCCACGGGCTCATGAGCGAGGGCGAAGGTGGCCATGTGGTTGAACATGTAATTCGACGTGGAGCGGGTGCCCCAGCCCAGGTTCGCCGCGTGAGAAGCAGGGGCGATGTTCAGTTCCATGCACTTTGCCCAGAACGGATCGTAGTCGTAGTCACTGTCGAGGCCTATGACGTCCATGCGGGAATTCAGGTAAGCCAGGTGGGATGGAGCATCCTTGGCCTGGGACAGGGGTCGCAGGGACCGACCCTCGATCATCGCCACCTTCATGCCCAGCTCGTTCACTGCGTAGTCCAGCTCTTCAGTGGCGACCTCGGGGGTGTGCATGGGGATGGCGGCGGCGGTGGTCATGCGGCTGGAGTAGCCACCGTATAGCTCGGCGTGGTAGGCGTTCACTGCCCGGCTCCCGACCTGCCGCACCTCGGGGTCGGGGATCCGGTCAAGGAGCAGGCTCCGTGTCGGGTATAGAACGGCATAGTCGAGGCCGAGCTCATCCATCCGCTCGTTTAGCAGCCGTGGTATCGAGGCCGTGGCCCGGTCCAGGCTGTTCTTCGTGGGCATCACCCACCACGCTGGCGCAGTGCTGAACTCATACCGCCTCTCCTCAGCAGACAAGTCGTACCAACGCAGGTTCCACGCCTTGTGCATGGCCTCCTCGTACTGCTTCTTGATGTCCCCGCCGCCTATCTTCTCGACGAAGTCCAGCAGTATCGGCCCGATCTCCAACGTGTGCCCGTCGGAGTCGATAATCGGGTGCCCGACCTTGCTCCTTGTCTCCCGGGACCTGGATGGTGTGGTACTTACCATTGTTTTCTCCAAATGGGGGTGCGGCCCTAGCGTCCCAGAAGCTCTCTGGCCTCCGACTCCACCGCCGTTCCGTCGAAGAAGGTGGGGTTGACTTTGCCGTAAAGGTTGACCGAGTTGGTGAACATGAAGTCCCGGAAGTCTTCCTCGCTGATCAGTTCGTGCTCCACCAGCTCGTAGGCTTCCTCCACTACCTCTCGCATGTCCGGGACGTCCCAGTGTCCGATATCCGAGCTGAACACCGCTTTCAGGCGGGCGCCCATCGGGTTTACCTTGGTGTTGAAGGCCCAGGCGTTCATCGGGTCGTCAGCCTCGCACCCGAAGTAATACGGCTCGATGAACAGGTCCAGCATCTCCTCGATGTTCTCCATGGGGACGTTGGAAAAGTCGTCCACCTCGGCGGGATGGGGGTCGGGGTTGGCGTACATCTCCCGAATCTCATCCATCTTGGACTGCATGATCTCTTCGCCGTACTCCCGGTACAGGTCCAGAATCAGTTCCTGGTCGATATGCTGAGGGTTAAGCCTATCTATTGCCTTGCCGTTCCTTTTCTCCCAGTGACCAATAATGTCCGAGAAAAGGTTGCATGCCCAGGCGACTCCGCCCTCCAGGAATATGAAGTTCAGGCCCGGGAAGCGCTTGGTCACACCGCCCATGAACAGTGCCTTGGCAAAGGCGTCGTGGCCGTGGGCGAAGGCGCTAAGGTGGTTGAACATGTACTTGGAGACCGATACGGCGCCCCAGAAGAAGTCGCTGCCGTGGGAGGCGGGCGTGATGCCCATCTCCTGGCAGCGGGCCCAGAAGGGGTCGTAGTCGTATGCGCTGTCGATGCCTATCAGGTCGATATAGCGGGCTATGCCTTCGGCCTCGGGGTGCTCATCCAGGTGCTTGGGTATGGGCCTGTTCACCCGACCCGGGAGCATTATCGTCTTCAGCCCGAGATCATTGATGGCGTATTCCATCTCTCGGATGGCGATCTCCGGCGTGTCCATCGGCACGATTGCCGCGGGAGTCATCCGGTGCGAATACTCCCGGTACAGGTCCGCTACACAGGCGTTCATGGCCCGGCACACGATGAACCGCTGTTCCTGCCCCTGGATTCGGTCAAACCCGAGGCCCAACGTCGTGTACAACACGGCGTAGTCCATCCCCAACTCGTCCATCCGCTCGTTCAGGACCTTGGGCAGGGTCGCAGTGGCCCGGTCGAGGACGTTGGTAGTGGGTGCGAACCACCAGGGGGTCGCGGGCTCCCAGTTCCGTTTGCGCTCCTCTGGCGTCATGGAGAACCAGTTGCTGTTTGTAGTACCACCCCCTGAAGCAGCCTCGGGGACCCCCTGCATCATCTCCTCGAACTTGTCCCGGGCGTCGGCACCGCCCTGGTCGTACACATAGTCCGAGAGCACGGGTGTTAGCTCCAGCGTGTGTCCGTCCGCATCGATAATCGGGTGCCCAACCTTGCTCCTAATCTCCTGGCTTCTGGACGGCCTTGTAGTTACCATTGAGTTCCCCCGCTTTCGGTCCGTTAGCCCTAGTTAGTGTGTATTCTATCCCTTCAGCACCCTGCCCGCCTCTTCCTCCACCACTGTCCCCTTGAAGAAGTTGGGGTTCATGTCCCCGTAGAAGTGCACCGCATTGGTGAACGTGAAGTCCCGGAAGTCCTCCTCAGACATCAATTCATGCTCCACCAGCTCGTAGGCCTCTTCAACAACCTCCCTGATGTCTGGTACATCCCAATGTGCGAAATCCGAGCTGAATATCGCCCGTAGCCGGGCCCCGAGCGGGTTCACCCTGGTGTTGAATGCGTGGGCGTTCATCGGGTCGTCCGCCTCGCACCCGAAGAAGAAGGGTTGCACGAAGAGGTCCAGCATCTCTTCCACCCGTTCCATGCCGACACGGGAAAAGTCGTCAATCTCCTCGGGGGCAGGCTCTCCTGCCTGGTATAACCCCCGTATCTCCTCCAGCCGTGCCTTCTGGGAGGGCTCCCCCTTCTCCTCGATGTAGCCCATCACCTCGTCCACATCCAGGTGTCGTGGATTGAGCTCTCTTATACCCCTTCCGCCTCGCTTCTCCCAGTGCCCGATGATGTCCGAGAAGAGCCTGCACGCCCACCCGACGCCTCCCTCCAGGAACGCCACCCTAAGCTCCGGGAACCGTTTCGTCACCCCCCCGAGGAACAAGGCCTTGGCGAGGGTCTCGTGGGCCACCGAGAAGGTGCTCATGTGGTTGTACATGTAGTTCGACGTCGAGCGGGTGCCCCAGCCCATGTTAGCTGCATGGGACGCCGGGGCCACCTTCAGTTCAACGCATTTGGCCCAGAAGGGATCATAGTCATAGTCGCTGTCGATGGTCAGGACATCCATCCTGCGCCCCACGTTCCCCAGCTCAGGGAACTCTTTTTCGACCTTGATAAGAGTACGAATCGCCCGACCCTGGATCATCGCTACCTTGAGCCCGAGCTCATTCACGGCAAATTCCAGCTCTTCGATGGCCATTTCCGGGGTCTGCATTGGTATTGCCGCCGCGGGAGTCATCCGGTCGGCGCACGGCCCGAATACCTCGGCCATGTACGCATTCAACCCCCGACACCCCACCTGCCTCACCTCGGGGCCCGGGATACGATCGAAGAAGAGTCCCTGGGTCGGGTACAGCACCGAGTAGTCAATCCCAATCTCGTCCATTCTGGAGTGCAACAGCTTCGGGATGGTAGTTGTCACCCTGTCCAGCGTGCTTGACGATTCGAACCACCACCCTGGGGCCGTTACAAATTCGTAGTTGCGCTGCTCCTGGGACATCTCGTGCCAGGGGACGCCGACGGCCTCGTCCATCCCCTGCCTGTAACGCTCCTTCATCTTCGCCCCGCCGACCTCCCCCACGAACTCCTCGACCAGCGGCATCACCTCCAGGAAATGCCCGTCCGAGTCGATGATCGGGTGCCCGACCCGGGCCCGCAGGTCCTGGCTCCTTGAAGGTGTCGTACTAACCATTCAACACTTCCTCTGCCTGCTTTTCCACGGCGGTCCCCTTGAAGAAGTCGGGGTTCACTTGCCCGTACATATTCACCACGTTTTCGAAAACGAAGGCCCGGAAGTCGTCCTCCGTCATCAGCTCGTGCTCCAGCATCTCGTAGGCCTCTTCCACTACCTCTCGCATGTCCGGCACGTCCCAGTGTCCGATATCCGAGCTGAATACCGCCTTCAGCTTCGCCCCCATCGGGTTGACCTTGGAGTCAAAGGCCCAGGCATTCATCGGGTCATCAGCCTCGCAACCGAAGTAGAAGGGTCCGACGAACAGGTCCTTCATCTCCTCGATGCTTTCCATGGAGACGTGACGCCAATCATCAAGCTCGGGCGGGGTGGGGCGGGGGGCCGCAAAATTGACCCGTACCTCGTCCAAGTGCTCCGCAATCCGGCCCTCCGCGTACTCATGGGCGAGCGCCATAGCCAGTTCCAGGTCAATCTTGCTCGGGTCCAGCCTCCCGATCATATTTCCGTTCCGCTTTCCCCAGCGGGCTATGATGTCCGAATAAAGGTTACACGCCCAGCCCACCCCGCCCTCCAGGAACATGAAGTTCAGGCCCGGGAACCGTTTCGTCACCCCGCCCATGAACAAGGCCTTGCAGAACGTATCGTGGGCGTAGGCGAAGGAACTCAGGTGGTTGAATACGTAGTTGCTGACGCTGATAGCGCCCCAGCCGGCATCGCTGCCGTGGGATGCGGGCACTATCCTCATCTCCTGGCACCGCTTCCAGAACGGGTCGTAGTCGTAATCACTATCAATGCCGATGACGTCCATTTTACTGATGTACCTCTCGGAGCCCGGGTGGTCATCCCGGTACTTCCCGATTGGCCTCTTCACCCGACCCGGCAGCATGATCGCCTTCAGCCCTAGCTCATTTACCGCGTACTCCATCTCCCTTATAGCGATCTCCGGCGTGTCCATGGGCACTATGGCCGCGGGCGTCATCCGGTAGGAATAAGGCCTGTAAATGTCCGCCGCGTAGGCGTTGATGGCCCGGACCACGATGAGTTTCTGCTCCTGTGGCTCTATCAGGTCGAAGGCCAGGCCGGTGGTGGTGTACAGGACGGCGTAGTCCATGCCCAGCTCATCCATGCGGTCGTTCAGGACCCGAGGCACGGTGGCCGTGGCCCGGTCCAGGGCGCTGCGTGTCGGCATGGCCCACCAGGGCGGCGCCGAGAACCACGCCTCCTTCTTCTCCTCCAGGTCCATTTCGAACCACGTTTTGCCGCCGATTGTAGCCGCGTTCCCCGTCTCCGCTGCCCCGACCATCGTCCTGTCGAACAGGTCCCGGGCGTCAGCCCCACCTACTTGGTAGACGTAGTCCGAGAGCACGGGCGTGAGCTCCAGTATGTGCCCGTCCGCATCCACAATCGGATGGGGCAGCTTGCTGCGTATCTGCTGGCTCCGAGAGCCCTTAGTCGCGACCATTCTCTGTTCTTCCTGTCCTACATGCCTGCCATTTACGAGAAGTCGGGAATCCAGGACTGGGTCAACGCCTAGGCGCCGTTCAGCACCCGAGCCGCATCCGACTCCACTGCCGTCCCCTTAAAGAAGTCCGGGTTCATGTCTGCATACAGGTGCACGGCGTTGGTGAAAACGAAGTCCTCGAAGTCGGTGTCCGACATCATCTCGTGCTCCACCATTTCGTAGGCCTCCTCTACCACTTCACACATGTCAGGCACATCCCAATGTCCGATATCCGAGCTGAACACCGCCTTCAGCCTCGCACCCATCGGGTTTACCTTGGTGTTGAAAGCCCAGGCGTTCATGGGATCGTCGGCTTCGCAGCCGAAGTAGAAGGGCTTGATGAACAGGTCCTGCATCTCCTCCACTGACTCCATCTGGACCCGGTGCCAGTCATCCACCTGGCTGGGAGTCGCGTCCCCGGCCTCTATCATCCGCTCGATATCGGACCTTCTGGCCTGCATTGACCTGTGCCCGTGCTGGTCTATGAGCCCGAGCATCATCTCTTTGTCGACGGTGTTGGGGTCCAGCTTCCAGATCTCGCGGCCGTTCCGTTTTTCCCAGTGGGAGATGATCCCGGCGTACAACGAGCAGGCCCACCCCACCCCTCCCTCCAGGAAGGCCACGTTGAGGTCCGGGAACCGGCGCGTCACCCCGCCCATGAACAGGGCCTTACAAAACGCCTCGCTGGCCTTGGCGAACGCCCCGATGTGGTTGTAGACGTAGCTTGATATCGAGCCCTGGGCCTCCCATTCGAATGCACTGGCGTGGCAGGCAGGGGCCGTGCCAAGCTCCATGCACTTGGCCCAGAACGGGTCGTAGTCGTAGTCGCTGTCCAGCCCCAGGGTATCGAGTCGATGCACGTGCCACGCAAGGTCGGGGGCCTGTTCTTCCAGTTTTGGTATGGTGCGGCGCACCAAGCTGGCTATCACCGGCACCTTGAGATTGAGCGTCTTGATCGAGTATTCAAGCTCGTCGATGGCTTCCTCGGGGGTGTACATGGGGATCATCGCCGCGGGGGTCATCCTGTCGGAGTACTCGCCGTAGATGTCGGCGTGGTAGGCGTTCAACGCCCGGCACGAAACCCGCCTGATCTCGTCGTCACGCTCATCCTGGAACCGCATGAGGCCCGGGCGCCAGGTTGGGTAGATTACAGCGTAGTCGATGCCCAGCTCGTCCATCCGTCGATGGAGCAATTTCGGGAGAGAGGCCGTGGCCCGGTCGTACGTGTTGCTAGCCGGCATCCCCCACCACGCCGGTGCGGTGAGCCAGTTGTAGCGACGGTCCTCGTCGGACATCTCCACCCACTCGTGCTTCTCGCTGAACTTCAGCATCTCCTCGAACCGGTCCCTTGTGTCCCGGCCCCCGATATTCTGCACGTAGTCCAGCAGGGCGGGGTTCAGCTCCAGGTTGTGCCCATCTGAGTCGATGATCGGGTGGCGCAGCTTGCTCCTTATCTCCTGGGACCGGGACGGCATCGTGCTAACCATGTCTCTCCCCCCTTAAAACTGCCTCAGGAACCGTATGTCGTTGGAATAGAATAGCCTGATGTCGTCTATGCCGTACTTGAGCATGGCTATTCGCTCGGGCCCGAGCCCGAACGCAAACCCCGTGTACACGCTGGGGTCGTACCCGACCCGCTCCAGCACCTTGGGATGCACCATGCCGGCGCCCATGATCTCTATCCACCCCGTCCCGCTGCACACCCGGCACCCTTGTCCCTCGCACAGGAAGCAGTCGATGGACATGTCGACGCCCGGTTCCACGAAGGGAAAGTAGTCGCAGCGGAACCTAACCTTGCGCTCGGCACCGAACAGCATTCGTGCGAACTCGAACAGTGTGCCCTTCAGGTCGGCGAAGGTTATCCCTTTGTCGACGGCGAGGCCCTCCACTTGGAAGAAGATGCTCTCGTGGGTGGCGTCCGTGGCCTCGTAGCGGTACACGCGTCCCGGCACCACCACCCTGATGGGCGGTTCCCGGCTCTCCATCACCCTTATCTGCATCGGCGAGGTGTGGGTTCGGAGGAGCATCGGGCGTTCGCCCTTTTCGTTCTCGTAGTCTATCCAGAGGGTGTCCCACATGTCCCGGGCGGGGTGGCCCTGGGGGATGTTCAGCGCCTCGAAGTTGTAGTAGTCCCACTCCACCTCCGGCCCCTCGACCACCTGGAAGCCCATGCTGTTGAAGGCCCCGCATATCTCCCGGAGCATCTGGGTGGTCGGGTGCAGGCGCCCGAGCTCCACGGGATGGCCGGGCAGCGTGACGTCTATGGCCTCGCCCAGCCTCTTCGATAGCTCCTGCTGCTTCAGCGACTCTTCTTTCTCGGAGAGCGCTCCCTCCAGCTTCTTCTTGGCCCGGTTCGCCGCCGACCCCGCCTCCCGACGCTCCTCCACCGGCAACGAGCTTACCCCCCGCAGCATCTGTGTCAGCGACCCCTTCCTCCCGAGATACAAGACGCGCCACTTCTCCAGCGCTTCCTGCTCGGCCAATGGCTCAAGCTCCGATAATGCCTTGGAAGCTAATTCTTCAACTTGCTGAATCATGTGAAATCCACAGGGGAAAGTGGATCGAGAGTCGGGGGCAATTATAGGTAGGTGTGGGGGGAGGGGCAACGTCGCCCCTTTCGTA
Source organism: Dehalococcoidia bacterium (assembly GCA_965207225.1). Classification (GTDB taxonomy): domain Bacteria; phylum Chloroflexota; class Dehalococcoidia; order Plut-88900; family Plut-88900; genus Plut-88900. Next base: position 8,842 of record CBDBLV010000005.1, on the reverse strand, counting down.
GAGGTCTCTCCGCAACCTGGCACTGGTGACAGCGATAGGAGGACCGCTTTCCACGGAGATCAGTAAAGCCGGGCTGGGTGCGATTTTCGCGGTGGTCTACGAGGGAGGTGGAGCAGTGGCGTTCTGTGCTGGGTGGGTGGTGGTGAGCGCGGGCACGGGGTCTTAGCAGTACGGCAGGCCGCCTAGGGTAGATACGTTAGAAATGGTGCCGTTGAGTTGCATTCGCGGGATTGGTATACAGCCGCTCAACTGGGTTCCGTCAATCATTAGCCCTTCCAGGTCGCTGAGTTTGCCCAACTCCAGCGGCACCTCGCTACTTAGGGTAAATTGGGTCTTCCTTGTGCGGTATTTCTCCACTCAGGTCATTGTCGCTCAGGTCCAGCGCTTTCAGGTTAGCGAGGTCACCCAACTCGGGCGGTGTTTCTCCACTCAAGTCGTTATAGCTGAGGTCCAGCACTAGCAGGTTGACAAGGTTACCCAACTCCGGCGGTATCTCTCCACTCAAGTCATTGTAGTTGAGAAACAGCATTAGCAGGTTGACAAGGTCACCCAACTCCGGTGGTATCTCTCCACTCAATGCATTGTAGCTGAGGCCCAGCTCTAGCAGGTTGACAAGGTTACCCAACTCCGGCGGTATCTCTCCACTCAATGCATTGTCACCGAGATACAGCTCGCCAAGCTTGGGGATTTTGCCCAACTCCGGCGGTATCTCTCCACTCAGTTCGTTGCTAGAGAGGAATAGCCCTTTAAGGTTGGCAAGGTTGCCCAACTCTGGGGGTATCTCTCCACTCAATGTATTGTCACCGAGAGACAGAGTTTCCAGGTTGGCGAGGTTACCCAACTCCGGTGGTATCTCTCCATTCAACTCGTTGAAATCGAGGTATAACCATTTCAGGTTGGCAAGGTCGCCCAACTCCGGGGGTATTTCGCCATTCACTCTATTGAAGCTGAGGCGCAGCGATTCCAGGTTGGCGAGGTCACCCAACTCCGGTGGTATCTCTCCGGTCAGATTATTGGTACCGAGGAGCAGACTTTTCAGGCTGGCCAGGTTGCCCAGTTCCGCCGGTATCTCTTCAGTTAATCCATTGTGACCGAGATTCAGCCATTCCAAGCTGCTGAGGTTGCCCAGTTCCGCCGGTATCTCTCCACTCAAATCATTGCCATTGAGCCTCAGCGATTTCAGTTTGATCAGGTCACCCAACCCTGCCGGTATCTCCCCACGCAATCCATTCATATTGAGATCCAGTTGTGAAACACGGCCTTCCCTACTAGTTACCCCGTACCATTCGCCTATAGGCGCATCGCTCAGCCAGCCTCCATTGTTGCGCCAGTTCGGGCCATCCGTTGCGTTGTACAGTGCAACTAACGCTTCTCTATCGAGTTCGGGTGACGTCGCTGCTGTTGGCGGCATGTCGGAGCCACATGCCGATAGCGCCGCCATGACAATCAGCCCAAGCAGGCAACAAAGCAGTCTGCCCAGCCATCTTTTCGGTTGCATCATCATGGTCACGCCTGTCCCCTCTTTGCCCCAATTCCTGTGACCATTGTACATGCCTCCCATGCTCCCCCCCTTGCACCCCCACCCCTCTCCGCCCATAGTGATGTTGGCTATAGGTGGGCGATGGGGTGTTTGGTACAATGTCATGTGGTGTGGCGGTTGTTATCGTTGAAGCTAAGGTCTAATTTCCCGGAGACGGACCCATGGACAGGATTCCCAGCGCCCTGGAGAGGGCGTTAGAAAGAGTAGAAAAGCTCGGCAAGGCTTCTGCCGAGGACCTTCAGCGGTCGAGGTTCAAGGAGGAGGGGCAGAAGCTGGCGGCGCAGTTCCTGAACAGAGAGGCCAACCTTCGTTCGGAGCTGGGGAAGTACGATGAAGGGCCTGAGCGGTCGGGGCTGGTGGAGGGGATCGAGGAAGTGTTGATCCGCAATCTCGCCCTCCCGACTACCGATGCCGCCAAGGACCGCAACAGGCTGGCGATGGACGGGCTGAAGCTGACGAAGAAGGACCCGGGAGCCGTGGAGAACGTGTTCAGCAGGATGCGGCAGATCTTCAACCACTACACGGGGCAGGGGGAGATGCAGAGGAAAGAGGCGTACGAGAACCTGAAGCGGGACATGCAGATGCGCCTCTCCCAGGTGGCCCGACAGCAGGGCATGCCCCCGATAGACATGCAGCACATGGAAAACCACCCGCAGTTCCAGATGGAGTGGCGCAAGGCGAAGGCGCAACTGGAAACCCAGTACGACCTGTACATGAAGGAGTACAGGGAGCAGCTTGCAAGCCTGTCCTAGCCCCGACACACAGCATGGATGACGAGTTCGACCCCAAGGATGACCGCATAGGCTACGCAATCGAGAACACGCACGTGTTGCGCGCCCCCAAGCGGAACCTGTCCACCTTCGGGACGACCAACGTGCGGTACTTCCTGCTAACCAAGCCGGCCTACTCGGGCGTGGTGGAGGCGTCGGACGATACGGTGATACGGGAGGGCCGGGTGATTTCGCAGCAGCCGCGCGTGGTGACGCCTGGGTACATGCTTAACCTGGAAGGGTTCGGGGACGGAGCAAAAGATTACTTCGAGCGGCTAATCATGGAACAGGGGCCCAACGTGCCCGGCATCCTCTACAACTACCGGAACGAGCAAGAGAACCTGAACATCGTCAGCGGTACGTTCCACTCGGTGATGGACAGGATCGAGAAGGACGTGGGGGACGACCCCCTGGTCGGGATCATCCGGGGCATCGACGAGCTGTGGGACGTGTCACTGCTGAAGTTCATCCACGACCTGACCTCTAGGTCGCTGGAGGGGAACGTGCGAGAGTTGCAGGGGTCGGGGCTGCTGGGGGTGGACTCGTCGGGGGCGACGGGTGACGCCCGACGCCGCATCGAGGAGATGTTCATGCGGGTTGCCAATAAGTCCGCAGACCCGGACGACCTGCGCCGGGAGCTGGAGCGCTGGGGCCTCTTCTCCGAGTACGAGGACCGGTTCCTGCAGCTGTTCAGATAGGGCATTTAGCCAGCTTAATTCTACGCCGACTGATGTTAGGTCTTTACTTGACTAATCAGAGTGCCCCCGTTGACTAGGTGTGAATGACACTAATATACTACTAGAGATTAAACTTGGCTGAAACCGAACAATGACCACCGCAGAACACCCTATAACCCGCTCCGAACTTCGCGAAGAACTGAAGCACTACGCGACCAAGGAAGACCTCGCGAACCTCAAGGCTGAGATCAAAGGTGACCTCGGCAACCTGAAGTTCGACCTGATCAAATGGATTGTGGTGCTTCAGTTCATGGGGCTTGGAGCAGTAGCAGCCATAATGAGGTTCCTGGGATAGGAAGACATAAAAGTGGATCCCAGTCCTCCCCTCACACTTCGACTACGCTCAGTATGAGCGGTCCCACCCAGCCCCAATCCGCAAGGGTCTATCTCAGCCCACCTGCTTACACAGCTCGCAGCCGCATAGGGACCTTAGGAGTGCGAAGGAGTAGATTCCCGTTTCGTGGGCGTCGCTCCAGAGGAACTGGACGGCGTAGCGGCCGATCTCGATGAAGTCTAGGATTTCGATGTCCGGCGAGACGGAGTCGGGATCGAGGATCCGGCGGCCACTCCACTCGTCGATGCAGTTGGCGCACTTGCACTGTTCGCGCAGGGGCTTGAAGGGGTAGACGCTGCGATGGGAGTCGTCCCACTGGACGGCCAGTCCTTCCTCGGTGATTTCAATGTGTTTCGGTTCTTCCATCATAAGTTGTTGATACCCCCGTCGATGAGGAAGCTGGCGCCTGCGACGTACTCGGCGTCGTCGGAGGCGAGATAGAGGGCGAGCCTGGCGACGTCCTCGGGCTGTCCCATGCGGCCCACGGGGATGCCATCGGCGTATGTGGCGGCGATGGAAGGCGAGGCGGAGACGCGCCGGGACCCGGGGGTGTCGATGACGCCGGGCAGGATGCAGTTGACTCGGACCCCCTGCCGGCAGTACTGGCTGTTGGTAGTCTTGGTCAGCTGGATGATGCCTGCCTTGGCCACTGAGTAGGGCAGAGAGAAGGTGCTCCCCCGAAGCACGACCGCCGAGGATATGTTGATTATGACCCCTCCATCGCCCTTGAGCATGGCGGGTATGGCGTACTTGCACCCGAGAAACGGCGCCTTCAGAAACAGGTTCAACCCCGAGTCCCACTCCTGTTCCGTTACCTCGGCGACGGGGCCGGTCTCGGTCTGGTAGGCGGCGCCGTTGACGAGGATGTCAACGCTGCCGTGGCGGGCGAGGGTGTCGGCGACGAGGGCTTCGACCTGGGCAGGGACGGTGGCGTCGGCGTGGCGGAATTCACCGCTTCGCCGACCTGAACCAGTTGCGGAGCCTGCACTTGGGAGGCTGGGGCCCTCGCCCATCCCTCTGGGCAAGAGAGACGTATTGAGAACTGGAACAGGATCAGCATGGGGTTGGCTCCGCTGCCATCCGACCTCTTTGCCGGCTTGGACCAGTTGCAGGAGCTGCACCTGAATGATTTCGCCCTGGACACGCTGCCCGCGGATCTTTTTGCCCACACCCCCCAATTGCAAGTTCTGGATTTGGGGCAACAATCTGCTGGGAGAGCTGCCCTCCGGCCTCTTTGTCGGCCTGGACCAGTTGCAGACCCTGGATCTCGGCTTCGTTTCTTGGGCCAGGTCAGGGTGGAATGGTGCAGATATCCTGGCCCCGGATCTCCTGGCCAACTTGCCCCACCTGCAAGAACTGCGCCTGTACTGGCAGGAAGCAAGTCCCCCTACCGCCGGATTTCTTCACCGGCCTGCCCCAACTACAGACACTACACCTGCGCTGGCAGGAAGCAAGTCCCCTACCGCCGGAGTCCCTTCGCTGGCCTGCCCCAACTACAGACACTACACCTGCACTGGCAGGAAGCAAGCCCCCTGCCTTCGGACCTGTTCGCCCATAACCCTCGTTTGGAAGGCCTGAACTTGGTATGGTCGAGTAGCGCAGTTCCCCCTTTGCCGCCGGATCTCCTAGCGGCTCTACCCCGCCTGCGGTACCTGCAGCTGGCGCGGTGGCCCACCGGCTACAGTAGTTCTGCTCCGCCGCTGCCGCCGGATTTGTTCGCCCACAACCCCCGGCTGCAGACTCTGCACCTAAGCCGCTACCAGCTGGAAATGCTGTCATCGGACCTCTTCACCCACACTCCCGCCCTGGAGGTGCTGAATCTCTCCTCCAACAACCTGACCACGCTGCCGTCGGACCTCTTTCTTCACAACCCGCAGTTACGGGTGCTGGAACTGGACGACAATCGGCTGACAGCTCTACCCCCCGGGCTGTTCGCACATACTCCCCTTCTGGAGGTGTTGAACCTGGGGGATCACACCTGGCGGGATCACGGCGACACCAAAAGCAACGGGCTGACTGAATTGCCCCCTAACCTCTTTGTCCACACCCCCCACCTGCGTTACTTGGACCTTTCCTACAACCGGCTGACGATCCTGGCCCCGGAGGTCTTTAAAGGGCTCACCAGTCTGCACGTATTGGATCTGGGATGCAACGGGCTGACGACGCTGGATCCGGCACTCTTCGCCAACATGGGTCAGCTGCGCAAGTTGTACCTGGGCCCCGGGCGGGACTCGCACTGGCCCTGCTGGAATACCCTCACTATCCTGCCCTCGGACCTTTTTGCCACATTGCCCCAGCTGCAGGAACTGGATCTGGAAGGCAATCCGCTGACCGAACTGCCTCCCGACCTTTTTGCCCATAATCCCCATCTGCTAACCCTGGACCTCTCCCGCACCCAACTGAAGAAGCTGCCGCCGGACCTTTTCGTCCACAATCCTCGGCTGCAACTGCTGGACTTGGCCCTCAATGACCTGAGTGTGCTGGATCCCGATCTCCTGGCCGGGCTTACCCACCTGCGGTATCTGGACTTGGCCGACAACCCGCTGAGATCGCTGGACCCCGATCTCTTCCGGGATCTGATACGGCTTCAGAAGTTGGACCAGTGGGCCACAAGACTGCCCTGCCTGCCCCGCCACCTCTTTCGCGATCCCCGACGCTTTCCACCGCGGGGCGAACCCTCGCATGCGTTACCCATCAGGGGGCCTGCCCATCGACGAGAGGACAGGATGCTGACAGGGGCCACGGGTATGCATGGCCGGTACGGGATCGGGCTGGTGCTGGGTCTGCTGCTGGTGCTGCTGGGTCCGGACGCGGCCTTTGCCGCGGAGCCGTACCCGCAGCAGGGGCCCTATGCCAACCTGACCCTGCACTGGGAAGGTGCCTGGCAACTGACTCGCACCGGGAACCGGGTCCACAGCCACCCTCGGCAGCACCCGTTCGCCGGTACAGTACACAGGCCCGCCAAGTTCCTGCCGTGCTCTTCACCATGCCCTCCGGCTTCCGTCCCCAGCAGGCGGTGACGGCGACCGTGGCAAATGCCCGGCCGGTGGATGACCAAGGGCTACCCCCTGACAGTCCTGCCGCGGGCTTTCGGTTTGCACGTGGACCACGGACGGAACGGTGCGCTACGTGGACGATGCGCGTCTGGATGGCGTGGGCTTTCTGGCCTATACCCTCACCTTGGGCTGGTGGACGGAGGATGCAGTCTGCGGGACCGGGCCCCTACAGGGCCGCACGCAAGGTGTGGTGGACGCCATCACCGCGGCAGTGCCGGGTGTGTCCCGCTGTAGGCAGGTGACGGCCGCCGACCTGACCGCCCTCACTGCGCTGCAGGTGGAGAGCCTGACCACTTTGCGCCCCGGTGACTTTGCCGGCCTGAACCGACTGCAGGAACTTGATCTGGGGTGCAACGCCCCTGACGGCCTTGCCCCCCACTCTGTTCGCGGACCTGCCGCAGCTGCGCGTTCTGGACCTGGGTCTGGATCCCTATGCCCCGTGGTACCACCACTACCAACGCTGGCTGGGGGCATTTCCGCGGTGCGCCAATGCCTTAACAGCCTTGCCGTCGAACCTCTTCGCTCACAATCCCCACCTACAGGCCCTCTACCTGGATGCCAACAACCTGACCGTGTTGTCCTCCGGCTTCCTGGCCCACACTCCCCGCCTACAGGTCCTGGATCTGTCCCACAACCGCCTGACCAACCTGCCGCCGGACCTCTTCGCCCACACTCCCCAGCTGCAGATCCTGCAACTGGCCGACAATCGGCTGACGGCCCTGCCGCCGGACCTTTTCACCCACACTCCCCAGTTGCAGATCCCTGGATCTGCTCCACAACCGGCTGACGGCCCTGCCGCCGGACCTTTTCACCCACACTCCCCAGTTGCAGATCCTGGATCTGCTCCACAACCGGCTGACGGCCCTGCCGCCGGACCTCTTTACCCACACTTCCGACCTGCGCATCCTGGACCCTCGCCCGCAATCATCTGACGGTGCTGCCGCCCGATCTCTTCGCTCACAATCCCCGGCTGCACACCCTGCACCTGGAGCACAACCAGCTGACAGCCTTGCCACCGGAGCTTCTTGTGCCCCTGGTTCAGTTGGCGCGTCTGGGCCTGATGGGCAACTCCCTGTCTTGTTGGCATCCCTCCCCCCATGTGCCGAAACTGGCGGATCCCTGGGGCCCTCTTCCCCCCGTCTGTCTCAATCCTGCCTGAGTTGCACATCCTGTGTCCCCGCGGACCGGTGTGCGCTCTGATCGCGATATCCCCGATCATGTGTCCGTCATCCCGGATACTGGTAGACGCCCAGTCCCACTTATCCTTTCCACAGACGAGGCTGATGCCTCCGCGTCACTCTTTTCAGCACCCTTCTCAGTTCTGTATACCTGGGGTGCTGTTTGAATGTCCGATGGTGGCGCCCGATTCCAACCCCAATGAGGTTCTGCCAAGATGCCTGAACTGCCGGAAGTAGAGACCCACATTGTGGAACTGCGCCCCCTGCTCAAAGGCCGGCGAATCAAAGGTGCATCGGTCTTCTGGCCGCGCACCATTGCGGAACCCGATCCGGACCGTTTCTGCGACCTGATCCGAAACCGGCGGTTTGGGGAACTGCAACGACGGGCCAAGTACATGCTGCTGGGCCTGGATGCCGGCTGGACTTTGGTGGTGCACCTGCGCATGACCGGCACCTTGCGCGTGGTGCCCTCGCGACCGGGAGATGGACCGGCACACGCAGGTGGTGCTGGGACTGGAGGGCGGGGAGGAACTGCGCTATCTGGACCTCCGCAAGTTTGGACGGTTCTGGTTGGTGCGCGATGCGGACCGTGTGCTGCCGCCCTTGGGGCCGGAGCCCCTGTCCCGTTACTTCACCGGCCGCTGGCTCCATGGGGCTCTGGCCCGCCGACAAGCGGCCATCAAGGCCGTCTTGTTGGACCAAAGCGTCGGGGCTGGGGTGGGCAACATTTATGCCGATGAAGCCCTGTTTCGGGCCCGTATTCACCCGGAACGGCCCGCGGCGTCCCTGACCCTGAAGGAGTGCCAGACGCTGTGCCGAACCATCCGCCATGTGTTGAGAACCGGCCATTGCCTGGCGGGGCAGTTTCGTCTCCAGCTATTCACCACCCAGCGGTGTGCCCGGCCGCTTTCAGGCGCGGCACCAGGTGTTCCGCCGGACCGGAGAACCCTGTCCGCGCTGTTGTACGGCCATTGAGCGGATCCGGGTTGGACAACGCAGTACCCACTATTGTCCGGCTTGCCAACAGGCATTGGTCTGACGCGTTCCGCCCAGCCTTCAGGCTTGGCCGCGCACGGCGCGTACCACTGCTGCGTAGGCTGAGTTCGTGGCCAGCTGTTTGGCTCGCGGATCGCCTTCCTGATACAGGTCGGTCAGGTCCCGGACTTCGGGCGGTCCGGATTTCAAGGCCGGGCAGATGGCGCACGATGCGCTCAACCGAGAACAAAT